>NZ_CP102374.1:4800000-7174388 GCF_024610635.1 Pseudomonas sp. T8 | reverse complement strand
GCCCTGGCTCCCGAAATGTCCCTAATTCCCAAAATCAGCTCCCGAAATCGAACTGCACGGTTTGCGCAAGCGACGCGCAGCCGCCCTCGCCCAGCAGAAAACCGCTGAAATCCTGCGCCGCCGGCAACCCCTGGCAACGCAGCAGCCCAGCGGCGACCCGTCCGGAGCCCTTGCCCCACCAGAGGCTCGCGCCCTCGCAGGCGTGCTGCAGCAGCACCGCCCCGCGCGCCGCCGCAGTCGTGGCGGCGAAGCGCATCTGCCCCTCCAGCGCCGGCATGCACAGCACCTGCACGCTACAGACCGGGCTACCGAGGGCCGGCACCGCGGCCTCGAAGGCCTCGACATCGGCCTCGGGCTCCAGGGTCGAGAGCAACAGGGCCTCGGCGGCCTCGAACCAGTCATCCGGGCCGGCCACCAGCGCGCCCAGATCGGTCTCGGCCTCCAGCTGCAACGCGATGGTCAGCGGGAAGTAGCGCCCGACCCGGTCGACGCTGGGCATCATCACCCCCACCACCGCCTCATTGCCGAGCAGGCCCGGCGCCACGGCAAAGCGCCACAGCGGGCTGACCAGGTAGGCATCCAGCCAGGCCGCCCCGAGCGCCGCCTGGCTGGTGGCCATGCCGGCGGAGAGCCAGGCATCCCAGCGCTCGATAAAGGTCGGCGACAGGCCGCGGTGGATAAAGTCCCCGCGGCCGGCCAGCTTGCCGTAGAAACCGGGGCTGCTCACAAGCGCTCCGGCAGGCTGAAGCCGGACAACAGCCGGCCCTTGAATGGGTTGAACGCGCTGCTGGCGCGCAGCTCGCAGGAGATACTGGAGCTGTCGACGCGCATGCGCAGGGTGAAGCGGTCCGGGGCGTTGCCCTGGGTCAGGTCGGACTGTTCCAGCAGGCGAAACCAGGCCCAGGGCCCTTCCAGGGTCAGCCCCGAACGACCGGCGCTGGTGGGCGGCGTGACGGACAGGCGCACCACCCCCAGGCTGTTGGGGCTGGGCCATTGCATCGCCATCGGCCGGCTGGGGCCATGGTCGTAGCTGAGCTGCTGGCCGTCCAGGTCGAGCAGGAACTGGCTGATGGAGGCGTCCATGGCCACGGGCTTGAGTTCGAAGCGAACCGTCGGCCGGGTGCCTCCGGCGCGGAAGTAGGCATCGCGAATGGCCGCGGCGCGCTGGAAGGTTTGCAGCACGCCCGGGCCTATGCCGAGTTTTTCCGCTGCGCCCGGCTGCCAGCGCCAGCTGCTGGTCGAGGTGTTGACGTAGGGTTGCAGGTACTTGCGAAAGTAGTTGTCCATCACCCCGCCCACGCCGAAGAAGTTGCCGAAGTCCTCCAGGGTGGCCTCCCGCGAACTGGAGTTGACCATGGGGTAACGGCCAGCCAGGGACTGGCGGTAGACATTCACCACCTCACTGACCCAGGCCGCGTTCAGCTGGGTGCGGATGCCGCCCATCATGCTGCTGGTGGTGGCGTTGACCACCGAGTTGACCAGCTTCTGCACCAGTGGTGGCTGACGTTCGGCGCCGAGCTTGACCCGCGATGCCGTGGCCACCGCCTGGTTCTTCGCCTCGCCCAGCAGGGCCTCGCCGCTGGCGCCGCTCATGGCGCTGACCTGCACATAGAGCTCGTTGAGCTGGGCCAGCAGATCGTCGATCGGCGCGGGCCCCTCCCCGCTGGTGGCCAGCAGGCTATTGAGCTCGGCGAAGCGCGCGGTGATGGGATCGACCTGCGAGGCTGCCGACGAATCGTCCTGGGCCGATTGGCCGACCAGCGAGCCGAGCTGCTGCTTGAGTTTGTCCACGGTGCCGTCGGCGGCCTTGAGCTTCTCGGCCAGCAGGCGATCCTCTTGTTGCAGGTTGGTTTCCTTGGCCACTGCGGCGAGCAGTTTCTTCAGTGGCGAGTTTGGCCCGGAGAGCACACGCAGCACATCGGCGGCCTGGGCGATGCTGTTGACCGAGACGAAGTCGAGATCGCCGAGCAGGGTTTCCCATTGGTTGAGGAAATCCTGGAAGTACAGGGCCCGCACCTCCAGGGCCAGGCTGGCGACATCCTGGTTGTCGTTCAGCGGCCGGCCGAGTACCCATTGCTCCTCGGCCAGGGCGCCGGACTGGCTGAGACTGGCGACCATGAACGCCTGGCGGTAGCCGCGGTAGGTATAGAAACCGGATAACGGATCGCTCAGCGGCTTGCCGCTCTTGCGCGTGAACACCAGGGCGGCGTCGCGCCCGGCCGCTTCGCTGAGGCGAAAATCCGCTACGCCTTCGGGCAGCTTCTGGCGCTTCACCCGGCTGTAGACCCGCTGCGCCACGGACATCTGTTGCAACTGCCGACGCAGGTCGGCCAGCAGTTCCTCATCCAGCCTCGCCGGTGGTGGCTTGTGGGCGAACAGCGCATTGAGATGCTCGGCCAGGGCCAGCCGCTGTTCCGGGGCCAGGTCGCGCGGCAGGCTGCGGTCCCAGTCGAGGTTGATCCAGGTCTTGATGGCATCGGCGTCATAGTGCTCGGCGCTGGCCAGCATCAGGTAGACCTTGAGGCCTTCGTAGAGAAACTCGGTGTTGCCGCCGCTGCGCAACTGTTCCTCGATGCGCGTCAGCAGTCGTGGCGCGAGCACCGCGATCAGCAGCTTGCGGTACACGCTGGTGGCTTCGGCGCCGAGCATGTCGCCCTGGAACAGGCCGTAGCCTTCGGCCCAGGACAGCGAATTGTCGGCGACATGGCGAACGGCGTTGAGCAGCGGCAGCACGGCCAATACCTCGCGCTGCGCCGGGCTGAGCGATTCGACCTGCCCCTTGAGCGGCGCCAGACGCGCGTCCACCTCGGCGATATAGGCCTGATTGGCGCGGTAGCTGGCGACCCAGATGGCCGTCACCGCAAGCAAGACCACGGCACTGGCGGCGAGTACGCCACGATTGATCCAGCGATGCCGGCGCTCGACCTTGGGGTTGCTGCCGACCAGGCCGCGCTCGCCAAAGGCGACATCGCGGAACAAGCGGGTGATGAAGTAACTGCGACCGGTGCCGGTCTGGCGCGCCAGGTGCTGGCGATCCAGGTTCATGCTTTGCGCCATGCTGCCGATCAGACGGTCGATGGGGCTGCCTTCCTGGGTGCCGCTGGTGAAGTAAAGCCCGCGCAACAGCGCACGTTCTTCATAGGGATTGGGCTTGAATACCCCCTCGAGGAAGGACGACAGGTTGTGCCGCAACGCCGCGAACTGCTGGATGAAGCCGTAGATCAGATCGCGTCGGTTGGGGTCGCGCTCCTGTTGCAGGCGTTCCACCAAACGCTCGGTAAGACGCGCCTCGAGGGCGGTGAATTCCTCGTCGAAACGGGCCAGCGGGCCTTGGGGGCTCTTGCCATCGTCCAGGGCAAAGGTGACGCCCCAGACCTGCGCGCGCTCTTCCTTGCTCAGCGCGTCGAAGAACTCCATGAACCCCGGCACCAGGTCGAACTTGGTGAGCATCACGTAGATCGGGAAGCGCACACCGAGCTGGCTATACAACTCCTGCACCCGCGTGCGGATGGCCCGGGCATGGGCGCTGCGCTCGGCCTCGCTGCCCAATAGCAGGTCGGACAGGCTGATGGCGACGAAGACGCCATCGATCGGCCGACGCTTGCGCTGGTTCTTCAACAGGTCGAGAAAGCCCAGCCAGGCCGCCTTGTCCACCGCCGCATGGCTGTCCTGGGTGGTGTAGCGCCCGGCGGTGTCCAGCAGCACCGCTTCGTCGGTGAACCACCAGTCGCAGTTGCGCGTACCGCCGACGCCGCGGATCGCCCCGCTCCCCATCTGTTCGGCCAGCGGAAAGTGCATCCCGGAATTGACCAGCGCGGTGGTCTTGCCCGAGCCCGGCGGGCCGATGATCACGTACCAGGGCAGCTCGTAAAGGTTGCGCCGCTCGTTACCGCCGAGCTTGCTGCGCTTGAGCAATAGCAGCGCTTCGTCCATGCGTTGCTTGAGGGCCGCCAGCTCTTCGGCGGTGGCGACGCTGGCCGCATCCGGCGCTACCGCCGCCAGGCCCTGCATGACCTTGGCGGCGTTGCGCCGGGCCTGGACGATGCGCAATACGCGCACACCGATCCAGGCCAGGAACAACAGGCCGATCAGCGCCCAGCGTACGGCCGCCGGGGCCAAGGGTTCATAGGTGGCGACGATGATCAGCGGACCGAGGAACCAGATCACCAGGCTCAGGGCGAGCAGGCCGAGCAGCGGCACCACCCAGCGCACCAGGAAATTGATAAAGGCCTTCACTGGTTGCCCTCCGCTAGCACGGTAATCTCTACGCGCCTGTTCCTGGCGCGTCCGGCGGCGCTGTCATTGGAAGCAACAGGTTCCGCGTCGCTGCGCCCTTCGGCGGTGAAGCGCTGGGGTTGCCCGCTGCGGGCGGCGAGGATCTCCATCACTTGCTGCGCCCGATCCTGCGACAGCTTCCAGTTCGAGGGGTAGCGCAAGGTGGCGATCGGTCGGTTATCGCTGTGCCCGGTGACCTGCACCGAGCCCTTGACCTGGCGCAGGGCATCGGCGACCCGCAGCAGCAAGGGCTGCAACTGTTCGGAAATGCTCGCGCTGCCCGAGGCGAACAACTCGTCGCCACGAATGGTCACCACCGAGCGATCCAGCGCATCCTCCACGGCAACGCGCTGGGCCTTGATGTCGTCGGCGAGGAAGCGCGCCAGGCGTGGGCGTTCGATCAACCTGGGCTGCTGCGCTGGACGGTCGATGGTTTGCACCGGGATCTCGCCCAGGGCGTGGATATTGCGAAACACCGGCTCGGCGTCGGCCGCCAGCTTCAGGCGCAAGCCGAACAGCAGCAGCAACAGCACGGCCAGGCAAATGGCCACGCCAACCCAGGGCGGCAGGAATTGCGACAAGCGATCGCGCACCACGCTGAGCCCCCGCCAATGCGGCGACAGCTCGCGCTCGAATTCGCCGCGCACGCTGCGAATGGTCGCGCTGGTGCGTTCGCGCAAGGCCTCCAGCTGGCTGCGGCCGTCATTCATGACCCGGTAGCGGCCCTCGAAGCCCAGGCAGATACAGAGGTACAGCAGCTCGAGAATGTGCAGGCGCTGCTGGGGGTTCTGCAGACAGTGCTCGAGCAGCTGGAAGACTTTTTCGCCGCCCCAGGCTTCGTTGTGCAGGGTGATCAGCAGGCTCTGCTTGCCCCAGTCGCTGGTACTGCCCCAGGGCGTGCTGAGTACCGCTTCGTCCAGCGCGGTGCAGAGCACATAACGGCTGAGCATCACCTCATCCTGGGCGACGCCGGCGGCGCGTGCCTGCTCCTCGAACTGGCGCAGGTAGGCCAGCAACTGGGCGCGCAGGCTGGCCGGTTGCGGGTGAGCGAGGGTGCTGCGCAAGCGGGTCAGCAGCGCCAGTATCGGGCCGGCCGCCCGCTCCAGCGGGTTGAGGCCCTGGGCCAGGCTGCTCGCCACTGGCGCGCCCGGCATCGCAATGTGCGGATCGGCGGCGCTGGCGCCATCCTTCCTTGGGGCAGAGGCATCGACGGAACGCCCGCCGGGCCGCGGCATGATCAGGGTATGGTCGTTGCCGCCCGGCGAGGCGCCGCCTGAAGTGCCGCCTACGCCAGAGCTGCCGAAGGGATCATCGATCGGGTGCATGACGAATTATCCTCGGATGGCCCAGAAGGCCAGGTTCAGGCCCGGGAACTGGCCGGCAATGTGAAAGGCGAATCCCCCTGAGTTGGCCAACTGTTTCCAGTGCTCGCTGCCACGGTCCAGTTCGAAATAGCTTGAGCCGGCGTGATAGGGAATCTGCCGCGGCGCCACGGGCATGGACAGCAAGGCGATGCCCGGCAACTGCAGGTTGACCAGGTCGCGGATGTGCTCCACCGAGCCGATCTTGGCCTGCTGGGGGAAATGCGTGCGCAGGGTTTCGGCCGGTACCTCGGCCCGCACCACCAGGACGAAGCTGGCCATTTCCAGCAAGCTCTTGTCGGCCAGCATCGCCACATGCACGCCGTAGGATTTCTCGACGATGGGAATCGGCGTGGCGCGGGTATCGATGACCATCGACAAGGCTTGCCGCAGATCGTGCATCACCGGGGCGAAACTGCTCGCCAGGTCGTCGTGGGCATAGGCCGGGTAGTCGCTGGGGCGACGCCCGGCGGCGGAAAAGGTGGCGAACTCCCCCGCCAGGCAGACCGCCTCGCGATAGAAGTCCTGCGGGTGCAAGGGGCTCAACCGGGCCAGGTGGCTGAGCAGGGGCTCGGCGCGATTGACCAGTTGCAGCAGCAGAAAGTCGGCAATCTCCGAGGCACCGCCGGCCCCCGAGGCCACCACCCTGCCTGCCAGGGCCTCGCCGCGCTGGTGCAACAACCCTTGCAGCTCGCTGCGAAAGGCCGCCAGCACGCCGGAGGCGGCCACATCGAGCAGCGGCGCAATATAGTCGTCGTCCAGCTGCACGGCATTGTCCGCGCGTTTTTCCAGGACCCGGATCAAACCGAGGCAGGCATATTCGCCGAGGCCGTCGCGCTCGGTCAGCAGGCGCAGGGCTTTGCCGCCGATCGCCAGCGACGCGCGGCTCTCGAAGGCGGCGTTGTCATCGCGCACTTCCCGCACCTGGCTGATATAGCGCGCACCGCCCGGTGCCTCGCCCTCCCCCACGGTGTCGCGACTGCCGGCACGCTTGAGCGGCAAGCCCAGGAAGACCTGCGCATCGCGCAGGTTGTCGTTCACGTTCAGTGGCGGCGGCGGCAGATCGTCGCCGGGAATGTCGAAAGGCGTGCCATCGGGTAGCACCCCGCGCGCGCTGACAATCGCCACCTTGCCCTGGCTGAGCAGGGACTCGTCGATGCGCAGTTCGGAGAACCCCCAGCCCCCCGCGCTCAACGGACGGCAACGACCATCGATCAGGGCTTCCATGTAGCGATCATGCTGCTGGAGATGCTGCGGCCGCAGAAACATTCCTTCGGACCACACCACACGGTTATTCCAGGACATGGGCTGGCTTCCTCGACAGGACTAATTCGCAGGTTTCGTGGCTGCCGCGCTGATCGCCCTGGCCTTCAGGGAAACCGTCAATGGCGTGGTTTCATTGCTCGGGATACTGACCACCTGGCGCCACACGGCGCTGTCCAGTTCACGGTAGGACACCACCAGGCCGAGCAAACGGCTCTGCTCGTCGAGCGTGCGCTCCAGGGTCAGCCGTTGACCCGGCTGGATGAGCAATTCGTCCTGCGCCACCAGGTCCGCGGACAAGGTCGCGCCGGTGGCATTCACCAGGGAGAAATAGTCGGCGCGACTGAAAGCTCCGCCGCTCTTCAACTCGTACAAACGCACCCGCACCGGCGTCGCCTGGCCGCCCGCCGAAAGATTCAGATCGGCAGCAGCCTGGATATGCATGACAACGACAGTAGGCGTAGGGGGCGGCGGCGGACTCGAAGCACAGGCAGCCAGCAGTACTGCTGTTGCGAACAACAAGAACTTTGGCATGTCGTCGTCCTCACTGACATTTATTATTCCAAATCGAAACTACCGATAGCCAAACAAGATCAACTCACTATTTAATAGCCATTAGCCTTTATCCAACTAACCGATGGCACTCAGCCTTTTCGCAACTTGGTATTTTGTTCTTCATAGGCTCGACTGAATTCACGCCCGAACAAATCCTCGAAATCATCTTCGGCCTCCCTGGAAATGCTCGCATAGAGTTCCGTGAACAACTCCCAGTATTGCGCTTGACGCCTACCGGGCAGCAAAGCGCCAATAGCCGAAGGTTGACTTAAACGCGCTTCCAGTACCGCTGGCTGAAAACGCTGGAGCAGGTGTTTGATCGAGGCTTGTACGCCCGCCATGACGGCCAGTTGATGCGCTTTCAGGTCGTCGAAGCTTTCCTTGATCGCCTGGTCGGCCGGCATGAAGGCCTGGTTGCCGGAACGCAGCAATAACAGCAGCGCCTCATCGACATTGGGGGCGAATTTGAGGGGGTTGTTCTCCACCGGGCGGATCATGGTCTGGGCCATGCGGAACTCACCCTTGAGGCTGGCACGGGCGCGCAGCACCTCGATCAACCCCTCGACCATATGCCGGTAGCTGCGGCCGATGGCCTCCATTTGCGCGCGGGTTTCACCTCTGTCGATACGCAATTGCTCGAGCCCCGCGCCCCTGAGAAAGGCTTCCAGCACCTGTTCATTATCGCCCCCGATTGCCGGCGCCGCAGGCGCAACCGCGGCCCGTTGCACGGCCGGTTCGGGTGCGCTGCTGGCAATATTTTCCGATACCGCTGGCAATGGTTGCGGCTGGGCTTGCGCAGGGGGCGGCGCCACCGGCGCCGGGCCCGCACCCAGCTCGGTGAAGGGGTCCCAATCCGCCGGAATCGCCGGTGCCGCGCCGGTTTCGCTGGCCGGGGGGGCGCTGGCGCGTTGTGGCTCGGGCGGGCGGAAATCATGGCGTTCGGGCGGCACGTGGTCGGCCAGGGCCGGAGGGGGGACAGCCGGGGACGCGAGAAAATCGAACAGGTCGGGCTTGGTGTCCAGGGGCGAACCGCCCGCGTGGATCTGCACTCTGCTGGGGGGCGCCGCCGCGGCGGGAATCTCGCCCGGCGCCTGGCGCTTGATCAGCGCATCGAAGCCGGTAAAGGGATCGCTCGTCCCGGGTGCGCCGCTGACGATCTGCGGGGCGCCGTTGATCTGCACCAGGATGTCGTACTCGCCGACGCGCAGCAGTTCGCCGTCGCGCAAGGGTTCGCTGTTGCCGCGGTGCATGCGCACGCCGGCATTCATCAGCTGTACGCCATTGGTACTGGTGTCGGTCAGGTAGTAGGTGCCGTCACGCAGTTGAATGACGCAGTGCTGGCCGGACACCAGGCGCTCCGGGTCTGGAAGTACCCAGTCGTTCTCGGGGTTGCGACCGATTTTCAGCTCACCGCGATCAAGCTCGAACTCCGCCCGTTGGCCGGGAGTCAGCTTGTGATAACTGGTGATTGTCAAACGCAGCGGCATTAGAACTCCTTGTACGGTATTGCTCAATAACAACAGCTCGGGCATGCCAGCGAGTGCAAAGCGAGTATAGCCCCCTAAAAGATTTCCGTGCCCTCAAAGTTCCTGCGCTTATATTCGCTTTTTTCAAATAAGCCCTATAACAAAAGAAACTAAAAGAACCACCACCCACCACCTATCTTCAAACATCACAAGGTTCCCCCCATTGGTCGGAGAGTTTCTTGACAACAATTGAACTGGGCTAAAACTTCAGTTCAATTATTGAATCCAGAAATGACCAAAAAGTGGGTCTGGATAGAACACGCATCTGCAGGAAAGGGATTTTGTCGTGCGCTCGCCCTGACCGGGCGCCGATTGCCGGGCCGATATGGAGATCACGTCCGTGATGGATGTACAGCGTTTGTTGGAAACCATTTCCCCTGACTCCCCCTGTGGCGGCGACCTCGAGTACGACGCCGCCTTTCTCGAGCTTGAACGCGCGGCGCAAGGCCAACCCGAACGGCAGATGGGCGATGCCGTGCTACCCGCCACACCGCCGGAATGGCGCCAGGTCCGCGACCTCTGCGTCGAGCTGTTCACGCGCAGCAAAGACCTGCGCATCGCCAACTACTTCCTGCAAAGCGCCATTGCCCTGCAAGGCTTGCCCGGCCTGGTGCAAGGGTTGCAGCTGATCCAGCAGTTGCTCGCGCAGTATTGGGACGACCTGCATCCCAAGCTGGATGCAGAAGATGGCAATGACCCCACTTTCCGGATCAACGCCCTCGCCGGCCTCAACGCCGAGCCGGTCATTCGCCTGCTCTGGGGCATGCCGCTGATCAGCTCGCGGGCCTTTGGCAACGTCGGCCTGCGGGCCGCGCTGAATGCCGCCGGCTTGCAGCGCTTCGCCAGTGAAAGCCTCAGCCCGGACCAGCTCGGCGCGGCCTTTCAGGACTGCGCGGGCGAACAGCTCGAGGCCTGCCGCGCCGCCCTGAACGAGGCCCATGGCACGCTGTTGACCATAGAGCGCGAGGTCAACGAACGGGTCGGCTCCAACCACGGCGCGGACCTGGGCACGATCAAGCAACTGCTTCGGCATGCCGTGCAAATCATCGCCGAGCACGCCCCGCAAGCGGGCGCTTCCAGCGCTGTCGCGCAGGCCGGCGAGCCTGCCGATGCAGCCATGTCCACGGCCCCCAGCGCCGCTGCGCCGCGCATCGCGGGCGAGATCGGCAACCGTGACGATGTGCTGCGCAGCCTCGACCGCATCCTCGGTTACTACGTCAGGCACGAGCCCTCAAGCCCGGTGCCCGTGCTCTTGAGCCGCGCCAAGAGCCTGGTCAGCGCGGATTTCGCCACCATCGTGAGCAACCTGATTCCGGACGGTTTTTCCCAGTTCGAAAAATTGCGCGGGCCCGAAGGTGAACAGTCCGAGTGAAAACGCTTAACCGACGCCCATCCAACACAGCCGCCTAGGCAGCGCAGGAGGAAAAATGGCTAACACCAGCAGCCAGAAATTCATCGCCCGTAACCGTGCTCCCCGGGTGCAGATCGAGTACGACGTGGAGCTTTACGGTGCGGAGAAGAAGGTGCAATTGCCCTTCGTCATGGGGGTGATGGCCGACCTTGTCGGCAAGCCCGCCGAACCGCTGCCGGCGGTGGCCGACCGCAAGTTCCTGGAGATCGACGTCGACAACTTCGACTCGCGGCTCAAGGCGATGAAACCGCGGGTGGCGTTCAACGTGCCCAATGCCCTGACCGGCGAAGGCAACCTGAGCCTGGACATCACGTTCGAGAGCATGGACGACTTCAGCCCGGCCGCGGTGGCGCGCAAGGTCGATGCCCTCAACCAACTGCTCGAAGCCCGCACCCAGCTGGCCAATCTGCTGACCTACATGGACGGCAAGACCGGCGCCGAGGACATGATCATGAAGGCGATCAAGGACCCGGCGCTGTTGCAGGCATTGGCCAGTGCGCCGAAACCGACCGAACCCGAGCCGCAAGCCTGACAGAGGACGCAGACCATGGCCGAATTGATGAAAGACCCGCAGGCCCAGGCAGACGCCGCGATCGAACAACCGAGCGACTTCGCCGCCCTGCTCCTGCAAGAGTTCAAACCCAAGACCGAGCACGCCCGCGAGGCGGTGGAAAGCGCCGTGCGCACCCTGGCCGAACAGGCCCTGAGCAAGACCGAGCTGATCTCCAACGACGCGATCAAATCCATCGAATCGATCATCGCCGCAATCGACGCCAAGCTCACCGCGCAGGTCAACCTGATCATGCATCACGCCGACTTCCAGCAACTGGAAAGCGCCTGGCGCGGCCTGCACTACCTGGTCAACAACACGGAAACCGACGAGCAGCTGAAGATCCGCGTGATGAGCATCGCCAAGGGCGACCTGCACAAGACCCTGAAGAAGTTCAAGGGCACCGCCTGGGACCAGAGCCCGATCTTCAAGAAAATGTACGAAGAGGAATACGGCCAGTTCGGCGGCGAGCCGTTCGGCTGCCTGGTGGGCGATTACTACTTCGACCAGTCGTCGCCGGACGTCGAGCTGCTCGGCGAGCTGGCCAAGGTCTGCGCGGCGATGCATGCGCCGTTCATCAGCGCGGCCTCGCCGACGGTGATGGGCATGGGCTCCTGGCAGGAGCTGTCCAACCCGCGCGACCTGACCAAGATCTTCACCACGCCGGAATACGCTGCCTGGCGTTCGCTGCGCGATTCCGAGGATTCGCGCTACATCGGCCTGACCATGCCGCGTTTCCTCGCCCGCCTGCCCTACGGCGCCAAGACCGACCCGGTGGATGCCTTCGCCTTCGAGGAGGAAACCAACGGCGCCGACAGCTCCAAGTACACCTGGGCCAACTCGGCCTATGCGATGGCGGTGAACATCAACCGCTCGTTCAAGCTCTATGGCTGGTGCTCGCGGATTCGCGGCGTGGAGTCCGGCGGCGAGGTGCCGAACCTGCCGACGCACACCTTCCCGACCGACGACGGTGGCGTGGACATGAAATGCCCGACCGAAATCGCCATCGCCGACCGGCGCGAGGCGGAGCTGGCGAAGAACGGTTTCATGCCGCTGCTGCACAAGAAGAACACCGACCTCGCCGCCTTCATCGGCGCGCAATCGCTGCAGAAGCCGGCCGAGTATGACGACCCCGACGCCACCGCCAACGCCAACCTGGCGGCACGCCTGCCCTACCTGTTCGCCACCTGCCGCTTCGCCCATTACCTGAAGTGCATCGTTCGCGACAAGATCGGCTCGTTCAAGGAAAAGGACGACATGCAGCGCTGGCTGCAGAACTGGATTCTCAATTACGTGGACGGCGACCCGGCCCACTCCACCGAAACCACCAAGGCCCAGCACCCCTTGGCCGCGGCGGAGGTGGTGGTCGAAGAGGTCGAGGGCAATCCCGGTTACTACAGCTCGAAGTTCTACCTGCGCCCGCATTACCAGCTCGAAGGGCTCACGGTATCGCTGCGGCTGGTATCCAAGCTTCCATCCGCCAAGGCGGTTTGATCCATCCCCGGTGGCACTCGCCGTGGTGGCGGGTGCACTGCAACACAGCGTGGCCAATCGCTGGAGCACAGTGGTGTAGACCACTCAAGGAGGCATGATGGCTGTTGATATGTTTATCAAGATCGGCGACGTCAAGGGCGAGTCCCAGGACAAGAACCACAAGGAGGAGATCGACGTGCTTTCCTGGAGCTGGGCCATGGCCCAGTCCGGCAACATGCATGTGGGCGGTGGCGGCGGTGCCGGCAAGGTCAATATCCACGACCTGACGTTGACCAAGTGGGTGGATAAATCCTCCCCCAACCTGATGATGGCCTGCTCCAGCGGCAAGCATTACGACGAGGCCAAGCTGACGGTGCGCAAGGCCGGCGGCGACGATCCGGTCGAGTACCTGACCATCACCCTCAAGGAGGTCCTGGTGTCCTCGATCGGCACCGGCGGCAGTGGCGGCGCGGATCGCCTGACCGAAAACATCGCGCTGAATTTCGGCCAGGTGCTGGTCGACTACCAACCGCAGAAGCAGGACGGTTCCAAGGACGGCGGCCCGGTCAAGTACGGCTGGAATATCCGCCAAAACGTCAAGGTGTGACGCCAGCCACCCTGCAGCCCTGCCGCAGGGTGCTCGGCTTGTACCAGGGGCCACGGCGCAACAGGAGGTTCGATGATGGCCAGACCCGCGTTCATCAATCTGTGGAACAACTACCCGACTGAAAGCCAGCCTTGCGATGGCGGCTGGGAAAATCAATGCGCGATCCGCATGAGCATTACGCTCAACGCCGAGCGAAGCATCCTCGTGGATGGCCACACCTATTCGGAACCGCGCTGCAGCCACGGCCACGCCCGCGGCGCCGAGTCGCTGGCGAACTGGCTGTGGCGCCAGCATCTGGGCCGGCCGAGCATCTTTACCGACGCGGCCAAGGCCAAGCTGCAGCTCAACGAGAAGAACGGGATCATTTTTTTCAAGGATTGCTTTACCCGCAGTGGCGAGAGTCGCGCGGCCGGCGACCATATCGACCTGTGGAGCCGCGGTTTCACCAAGACCTACGACGACCCGGCCAACCACTCCGCCCAGGTGTGGTTCTGGGAGCTGTCATGAGTCAGCGCCGGTTTCGCCTTATGGTCGCGGGCTTGGCGGGTCTGATTTTGCCCGCCTGCGCGCAGAACCCGGCCGACAGCGCCACCCAGGCGCGCTTCCTGGCCCGGGACCTGCTGCTGGAAGAGCGCAATGGCAACTGTCGCGTGCTGGTCCCGCAGCAACCCGGCATCGACCTGAGCCTGAAATGGCCTTGCCAGTTCCACCGTGACCCCAGCGGCACGCTGCGCACCAAGCAGGTGGGGACACGCCAGGTGATCTTGGTGGAAAGCAGCGAGCAATTGCCCTCGCCCAGTCGGGATTGCCGCACCGAGATCCAAGCGCTACGCAGCGGCTCCGATCAGACTCTGGAAGCCTCGTCGGCGGTGAGCCGGGTGACGGCCTGCCCGCCTTTCCAGTGGGATGAGAAAATGTTTATCGGCCTGTTCGACCCCGACGCTTGACCGCACGCCAGGGCTCGGCTCGAAGCCTGCGAACAAGGAGATGGCAATGAACGCCGAACAGCCGATGGGTGCAGGTCAGTTGGGCGGCGCCTTGCGGGCCCTGCGGGATCAACTGCGCAGCCTCGGCTGCGCCGACAGGGATAACTGAAAATGGCCGAGCTGACCCTGCAAGAACGCCTGCAACCCTCGTTGCTCGATCGCCTGACCGACGATGATCCGCACAACCCGAAAGAAGCCGCCGAGCGCCGCGTCATGTCGCTGACCCAGCTCAAAGCGTGTGTGCTGCGCGATCTGGCCTGGCTGTTCAACACCTGCGTGCTGTTCGATCCGGAGCAGGCCGCGCAGATGCCGGCGGGCAACTCGGTGCTGAATTTCGGCCTGCCGCCCCTGGCCGGACATACCGCCTCGAGTGTCGATGTACAGGCCATCGAAGCCTTGTTCAGCGACACCATCGCCACCTTTGAGCCGCGTATCCTCAAAGGCTCGTTGAAGGTTCGCGCGCGACTCGACGGCAATGACATGAGTCACAACGCCCTGAGCTTCGAGATCGAGGGCGATCTGTGGGCCGAGCCGGTGCCCCTGCGCCTGCTGCTCAGCACCGCCCTCGACCTGGAAACCGGGCACGTCAAGGTGACGCCGGCCGAGCCCGCCAGGAGACGCCAATGAACCCGCGCATGCTCGAGTATTACAACCAGGAGCTGCAGCATATCCGCGAGAGCGCCGCCGAGTTCGCCCAGGAGTTCCCCAAGATCGCCAGCCGCCTGACCCTGTCCGGCATCGAATGCGCCGATCCCTATGTCGAGCGTCTGCTGGAGGGCTTCGCCTACCTGAGCGCGCGGGTCCACCTGAAGCTGGACGCCGAATACCCGACCTTCACCCACAATCTGCTGGAAATCGCCTACCCCCATTACCTGGCGCCAACGCCTTCGGTGGTGGTGGTCCAGCTGGTCGCCGACCCCAACGAGGGCTCACTGACCAGCGGCTTCAGGGTCGAACGCCAGGCCGCCCTGCGTGGCCAGCTGGGCCATGGCGAGCAGACCGCCTGCGAATACCGCAGCGCCCATGCGGTGACGCTGTGGCCATTGCAGGTCGGCCATGCCGAATACTTCGGCAACCCGGCGGCGACCCTCGGCCGCCTGGCCGCCAGCGAACCCAGGGCCAAGGCCGGGCTGCGCCTGCGCTTGCGCTGTGGTGCCGGGTTGCCGTTCAACGCCCTGGCGCTGGACAGCCTGCCGCTCTACCTCAATGGCGCCGACGAACAACCTTTTCGTCTGTACGAGCAGTTGCTCGGCAATGCCTGTGCCGTGTTTATCAAGAGCGTCGACGGCGACTGGGCCGAGCGCTTGCCTGTGGAGAGCCTCAAACCCCGCGGCTTCGACGATCAGGACGCGGTGCTGCCGGTGGTGCCCCGGGCCTTCCAGGGGTATCGCCTGCTGCAGGAATATTTCGCCCTGCCCAACCGCTTCCTGTTCGTCGACTTCACCGGGCTGAGCGCCGGTGTGCAGCGCTGCGGCAGCCAGGAACTGGAGTTGGTGGTGCTGTTCGATCGCCTCGACAGCACCCTGGAAGGCACGGTATCGGCGGCCCAGTTCGTGCCCTTCTGCACCCCGGCGGTGAACCTGTTTCCACGCCGCGCCGATCGCATTCACCTGAGCGAGCGGGTGCATGAGCACCAGGTGATCGCCGACCGCACCCGGCCGCTGGATTTCGAGATCCATTCCCTGACCCAGGTCACCGGCCATGGCAGCGGCCCCGAGCAGCCGTTCCAGCCGTTCTATGCGATCCGCGACCCGCTGCGTTATGGCCGCGAGCAGGCCTACTACATCGTCCGCCGCGAGCCGCGTCGCCTGTCCAGCCAGCAACGGCGCCGCGGGCCCCGCTCGACCTATATCGGCAGCGAAACCTTCGTCTCGCTGGTGGATGTCAACCAGGCGCCCTATCGCCACGACTTGCGCCAGCTCGGCCTCAGCGCCCTGTGCACCAACCGCGACCTGCCGCTGCTGATGCCGGTGGGGACCGGCAAAAGCGATTTCACCCTGGAAGACAGCGCCCCGGTGCTGGCCGTGCGCTGCCTGGCCGGGCCAAGCCGGCCGCGACCCAGCCGCGCGCACGATGCCAGCGCCTGGCGGCTGATCAGCCAGCTATCACTGAACTACCTGTCGCTGAGCGAACAGGGCCAGGGTGCCGCGGCGCTGCGCGAATTGCTGCGCCTGTACGGCGACCCCGGCGATTCGGCGCTGCAGTTGCAAATCGAAGGCCTGCGCCAGGTGCGCAGCACGCCCTGCACCCGGCGGTTGCCGATGCCGGGGCCGATCGTGTTTGGCCGTGGCCTGGAGATCAGCCTGGAGTTCGACGAAAACGCCTTCCGCGGCACCGGCGTGTACCTGCTGGGCGCGGTGTTCGAGCGCTTCCTGGCCCGTTACGTGTCGATCAACAGCTTCACCGAAACCGTGCTGCGCACCACCGAGCGCGGCGAAATCATGCGATGGCAGGCGCACCCCGGATGTCGACCGAACCTCTGAAACCGCTGCACAGCATCGATCGGATGGCCGACGAGCCCTGGGCCTACGACTTCTTCCAGGCGCTGCGGCGCATCGAGTGCGAGGCCAGCGACCGGCCGCGCATCGGCCATTCCCTGCGCTTGCACGACGACCCGCTGCGCCTGGGGCAGAGACCCGACTGCGGCTTTGCCCCCTCGACCCTGGCCAGTATCGAGGCCGACCCCGAGGGCGCCGCGCCGCGCATCGAGCAGTTCTTTTTCGGCCTGACCGGGCCCAACGGCCCGCTGCCGCTGCACCTGACCGAATACGCCCGCGATCGCCAGCGCAACAGCGGCGACGCCAGCTTCACGCGCTTTCTCGACGTGTTCAATCACCGCTTGTTGTGCCTGTTCTACCGCGCCTGGGCCGAGGCGCGGCCGACCGTCAGCCACGACCGCCCCGACCACGACTACTGGTCGATGCGCCTGGCCGCACTGTCCGGACGGGGCATGACCAGCCTGCTCGGCCAGGGCCCGATCGCCGACTCGGCGCGCTACCACTTCACCGGCCACCTGGCGGCACAGACCCGCTACCCGGACGGCTTGCGCGCGATCCTGGAAGACTATTTCGGCGTGCCGGTGAGCATCGAGGAATACGTCGGCCAGTGGCTGGAGTTGCCGCAGCGCAGCCAGCTGGGCGTGGCGCTGTGCTCGCTCGGCAGCGACCTGAGCCTGGGCACCCACGTCTGGGATCGCCAGCATAAATTCCGCATCCGCCTGGGGCCTTTGAGCCTTGCGCAATACCAACGCCTGCTGCCCGGCCAGGACAGCTTCGGCGAACTGGCCGCCTGGGTCGCCGAGTACCAGGGCGAGGAGCTGGATTGGGAAGTCAATCTGCTGCTACAGCGCGCGCAAGTGCCGCGCATCGATCTCGACGGCCAGACCCGCCTGGGCTTCGACACCTGGCTCGGCAGCCCGCCGACGGATGCCGACGACCTGCTGCTGGTCCGCGAATACGCCAGCCATACCACCCCCTCAAGGAGCCGCGATCATGAGTGAGATCAGCCGCGTCGCGCTGTTCGGCAAGTTGAACAGCCCGGCCTACAAGGCCATCGAAGCCGCCACCGTGTTCTGCAAACTGCGCGGCAACCCCTATGTGGAACTGGTGCACTGGCTGCACCAGTTCCTGCAATTGCAGGACTGCGACCTGCACCGCCTGGTCCGCCAGTTCAATCTCGACCCGGCGCGCCTGTCCAGGGATATCACCGACGCCCTGGACCGCCTGCCGCGCGGCTCGACCTCGATCACCGACCTGTCCGTGCAGGTCGAGGAAGCCGTGGAGCGCGGCTGGGTCTATGGCAGTCTGCTGTTCGGCGAGAGCCAGGTACGCAGCGCCCACCTGATCGTCGGCATGCTCAAGACACCGAGCCTGCGCCACGCACTCGCGGCCCTCTCCCGCGAGTTCGACAAGATCAAGGTCGAGCACCTGATCGAGCGTTTCGACGAATACCTCGGCGACTCGCCGGAAAACGGCCTGGCCGCCAGCGACGGTTTCAACGCTGGCGCCACGCCGGGCGAAGCCAGCGGCGCCATGGCGCCCAGTGCGCTGGGCAAGCAGGAGGCGCTCAAGCGCTTTACTGTGGACCTCACCGAGCAGGCCCGCAGCGGTAAGCTCGACCCCATAGTCGGGCGCGACGAGGAGATTCGCCAACTGGTCGACATCCTGATGCGCCGCCGGCAGAACAACCCCATCCTCACCGGCGAAGCCGGGGTCGGCAAGACCGCGGTGGTCGAGGGCTTCGCCCTGCGTATCGTCGCCGGCGACGTGCCGCCGAGCCTCAAGGACGTCGAACTGCGCAGCCTGGACGTCGGCCTGTTGCAGGCCGGCGCGAGCATGAAGGGCGAGTTCGAGCAACGCCTGCGCCAGGTCATCGAGGATGTGCAGGCCTCGCCCAAGCCGATCATCCTGTTTATCGACGAGGCCCATACCCTGGTCGGCGCCGGCGGCGCGGCCGGTACCGGCGATGCCGCCAACCTGCTCAAGCCGGCCTTGGCCCGTGGCACCCTGCGCACCGTGGCGGCAACCACCTGGGCCGAATACAAAAAGCACATCGAGAAGGACCCGGCCCTGACCCGGCGCTTCCAGGTGGTGCAGGTCGACGAGCCGTCCGAGGCCAAGGCGATCCTGATGATGCGCGGCGTCGCCTCGACCATGGAGCAGCACCACAAGGTGCAGATCCTCGACGAGGCGCTGGAGGCCTCGGTCAAGCTGTCGCACCGTTACATTCCGGCCCGGCAGCTGCCGGACAAGTCGGTGAGCCTGCTCGACACCGCCTGCGCGCGGGTCGCCATCAGCCTGCATGCGGTGCCGGCCGAAGTGGACGACAGCCGCCGACGCATCGAGGCGCTGAGCACCGAGCAGGCGATCATTGGCCGCGAGCAGGCCATCGGCATCGCCATCGGTACTCGCCAGCAGGAGGTCGAGGCGGCCCTCGACGAGGAACGCCAACGCCTGGCGACCCTGGAGAGTCGCTGGAGCGAAGAGAAAGCCCTGGTCGATGAACTGCTGGCGACCCGCGCCACCCTGCGCGCCGCCGCCGAGCCGCTGGACGACACCAGCGACGAGGCCGCTGCGCCATCGCCGCGCCTGGATGAAGCCGAACGCACGGCATTGCGCGACAAGCTCGGCGAGCTGCAGAGCCGCCTCGCCACCTTGCAGGGCGAAAGCCCGTTGATTCTGCCCACCGTGGATTACCAGGCGGTGGCGGCGGTGGTCGCCGACTGGACCGGCATCCCGGTCGGGCGCATGGCGCGCAACGAAATCGACACCGTGCTCAGGCTCGACGAGCACATGAAAAAACGCATCATCGGCCAGGACCATGCCCTGGCGATGATCGCCAAGCGCATCCAGACCTCGCGCGCCGGGCTGGACAACCCAAGCAAACCGATTGGCGTGTTCCTCCTCGCCGGCACCTCGGGCGTGGGCAAGACCGAGACCGCCCTGGCCCTGGCCGAAGCCCTGTACGGCGGCGAGCAGAACATCATCACCATCAACATGAGCGAGTTCCAGGAGGCGCACACCGTCTCCACCCTCAAAGGCGCCCCGCCCGGCTATGTCGGTTACGGCGAAGGCGGCGTACTGACCGAGGCGGTGCGGCGCAAACCCTACAGCGTGGTGTTGCTGGACGAGGTGGAAAAGGCCCATCCGGACGTGCACGAAATCTTCTTCCAGGTGTTCGACAAGGGCGTGATGGAGGACGGCGAAGGCCGCCTGATCGACTTCAAGAACTGCCTGATCCTGCTCACCACCAATGCCGGCACCGAGATGATCGCCAGCCTGTGCCGCGACCCGCGACGGCTGCCCGATCCCGATGCCATCGCCAAGGCGCTGCGCGAGCCGTTGCTCCAGGTCTTCCCGCCGGCCCTGCTCGGGCGCCTGGTGACCGTCCCCTACTACCCGCTGAGCGACGAGATGCTCAAGGCCATCACCCGCCTGCAACTGGAGCGGATCAAGCAGCGCGTGGAAAGCGGACACAAGGTGCCCTTCGCCTACGACGACAGCGTGGTCGACCTGATCGTCTCGCGCTGCACCGAGATCGAGAGCGGCGGACGGATGATCGACGCCATCCTGACCAATACCCTGTTGCCGGACATGAGCCGGGAGTTTCTCACCCGCATGCTCGAGGGCAAGCCGCTGGCGGGCGTGCGCATCAGCCAGCGGGACAATGCGCTGCACTACGCATTCGACCCGCATGACTGACGCCCCAACGCGAGCCAGAGGAAGCCGTTTATGGCAATCACGCAAAGCAATCGCCTGGTGCAGGTCGACAGCCCCCTCGGCGGCGAGGTCCTGCTGTTGCAGAGCATGGAAGGCAGCGAGGAGCTGGGGCGATTGTTCCATTACGAACTGGACCTCACGTCCGAAGACCGGGCGATCAAGTTCGACCAGCTGCTGGGCAAGCCGATGGGCCTGACCCTGGAGCTGCACGGCGGCGGCAAACGCTATTTCCACGGGATTGCCTGCGGCTGCCGGCAACTGACCGGCCACGGCCAGTTCGCCGGTTATCGGGTCAGCCTGCGGCCCTGGTTCTGGTTGCTCACGCGCACCTCGGACTGCCGGATTTTCCAGAACAAGACGGTGCCGGACATCATCAAGCAGGTGTTCCGCGACCTCGGTTTCTCCGATTTCGAAGACAACCTGAGCGGCAGTTACCGCGAGTGGGAATACTGCGTGCAATACCGCGAAACCAGCTTCGATTTCATCAGCCGGCTGATGGAGCAGGAAGGCATCTACTACTACTTCCGCCATGAGAAAGCGCGGCATGTCCTGGTGCTGGCCGACGCCTACGGCGCCCACTCGACGGTGGCAGACTACGCTTCGGTGCCCTTCTTCCCGCCCGATCAGCAGATGCGCGAGCGCGACCACTTCTACGACTGGCAACTGGCGCGGGAAGTCCAGCCAGGCTCGCTGGCGTTGAACGACTACGACTTCCAGCGCCCCGGCGCCAGCCTCGAAGTGCGCTCCAGCGTCTCGCGCAGCCACAGCAACGGCGACCATCCGCTCTACGACTACCCGGGCGAATACGTACAGAGCAAGGATGGCGAGCATTACGCACGCACCCGCATCCAGGCGATTCACAGCCAGTTCGAGCGCGTGCAGTTGCGCGGTCGTGCGCGCGGCCTGGGCTGCGGGCATCTGTTCAAGCTGACCGGCTACGACCGCGCCGACCAGAATCGCGAATACCTGGTGGTGGTCGCCCGCTATCAGATCCGCCAGGAGCTTTATGAAAGCGGGCAGCTGGACCTGGCCGAGCAGTTCATCAGCGAACTGGACTGCATGGATGCCGGCCAGGCCTTCCGCCCCCTGCCCCTGACGCCCCTGCCCATTGTCCGCGGGCCGCAGACCGCCAGGGTGGTAGGCCCCGCCGGCGAGGAGATCTGGACCGACCAGTATGGCCGGGTCAAGGTGCATTTCTATTGGGATCGCCACGACCAATCCAACGAAAACAGCTCCTGCTGGATGCGCGTGTCGCAGGCCTGGGCCGGCAAGAACTGGGGGTCGGTGCAGATCCCGCGGATCGGCCAGGAAGTGATCGTCAGTTTCCTCGAAGGCGACCCGGATCGCCCGATCATCACCGGCCGCGTCTACAACGCCGAGCAGACCGTGCCCTACGAGCTGCCGGCCAATGCCACCCAGAGCGGGGTGAAAAGCCGCTCGAGCAAGGAAGGCTCGCCAGCCAACTTCAATGAAATCCGCATGGAGGACAAAAAGGGCGCGGAGCAGCTGTTCATCCATGCCGAGAAAAACCAGGACATCGAGGTCGAGAACGACGAGACCCACTGGGTCGGCCACGACCGCAGCAAGACCATCGACAACGACGAGACCGTGCACGTCAAACACGACCGCACCGAAACCGTCGACAACAACGAAACCATCACCATCGGCGTGGACCGCAAGGAAAAGGTCGGCAATAACGAGACCATCTCCATCGGTGTGAACCGTACCGAGGATGTCGGCAGCGACGAGAAAATCACCATCGGCGCCAACCGCACCGAGGACGTTGGCAACAACGAGACCATCACCATAGGCGCGGACCGCAGGGAAAAGGTCGGTGCCAACGAAACCATCACCATCGTCAGCAACCGCACCGAGGACGTGGGCGGCAACGAGACCATCGGCATCACCGGCAACCGCAACGAAACGGTCAAGGGCAACGAAGGTATCGAGATCAACGGCAACCAGAGTACCCAGATCGGCCAGAACGAATCCCGCGACGTTAACCAGAACCGCACCACCAACATCCAGCAGAACGACAGCCTGGACGTCGGCAAGAACTTCTCCCTCACCGCCGGCGACTCCATCACCCTGACCACGGGCGCGGCCAGCATCACCATGAAGAAGGACGGCACCATCATGATTCGCGGCAAGGACATCACCATCGACGGCTCCGGCGCCATCAACATCAAGGCCAACAGGAACGTTGTGGTCAAAGGCCAGAAGATCCTGCAGAACTAGGGCCTGTTTTTAACGCAGCATGGCCCGCGTAGCGCCGAAGGCGCCCAGCGCGCAGCCACTTTTCGTACAGAGCCAGCACAGTGGAGGTGTGTATATGACGATTCAGCACCCGCTACCCATACAGGCCCGCATCGACGCAGTGGTCATCGGCACCCTGCTCGAGCTGCCGCACGCCAGCGCGCCCAGGGTCGTTTACCCGGGTTGCCCGGATACCAGCGGCGTCGTTGCCCGCTGCACCGCGCTGCTGGGGCCTGCGGATATCGGCGGCCAGGTTGCGCTGATGTTCGAAGGCGGCGATCCGGCTTGCCCCTTGGTGATCGGCCGCCTGCTCGGCGCGGACGCCCCGCCCGAGCCAGTCGCCAGCGTGCGGCTGGACGAGCATTGCCTGGAACTGAGCGCCGAACGCGAGATCGTGCTGCGTTGCGGCAAGGCCAGCATCACCCTGACCCGCGCGGGCAAGGTGATCATCCAGGGCGCCTACCTGTCCAGCCGCTCCAGCGGGGTCAACCGCATCAAGGGCGGTTCGGTGCAGATCAACTAAACGGATAGCCGGCCTATGGAACTGCTCAACGCCAGCAAACTGCTTGCGGCCTATACCCAGGGCCTGGCGCCCGATGGCCGCGAATCCCTGGTGGTGGTGGCCAAAGGCACGTTCAACCTGCCGCTGGACGGCCGCGCGGCCACCCTCGCCGACACCCAGCAACCGCTGCTGATGGCCGACACCTTCCTCGGCGAGCCCGGCCTCAGCGCCCCGCTGCAGGAAATGGACTTCGCCCCGCTCAAGCCATGCTGCGATGTCCTGGTCCGCGGCAAGGCCTACGCCCCAGGCGGGCGCCCCGTGACGCAGCTGACCGCGGGCATTCGCGTCGGGCGGATGAGCAAGGCTTTTTCCGTCCTCGGTCCACGGCAATGGCAATCGGGGCTGTTGGGCGTTGCTCCCGGCTTGCCGCAGCCGTTTACCGAGCAGGACATCTCCTACGCCCGGGCGTTTGGCGGCAGCCATCCGATCGCCAACGACCCTCAATTGCGCCACTGCTACCTGGACAATCCGATCGGTTGCGGCTGGTACCCGCGCAGCGCCGACAGTGCCGACATCGTCGGCATGCCGATGCCGAGCACCGAAGAGTTGGGCAAACCGATCGACAGCCCCTCTGGCGACTTCCGCCCCATGGCCCTCGGCCCCATCGGCCGTGGCTGGCCACAACGCGCGCGCTTCGCCGGCACCTACGACGAGGCCTGGCTGGCCGACTGCTTTCCCTTTCTGCCGGCGGATTTCGACCAGCGCTACTTTCAGGCGGCCCCCGAGGATCAGCAGACCCACTACCTGCGCGGTGGCGAGGATGTGCTGTTGCTCAACCTCACGCCCCAGGAGCGCGCGGGCTTTCGCATTCCCGAAATGCAGGTGCCAGTGACCTTCTTCCTGAAAAAAGGCGGCCATGAAACCGTGCAGGCGGTGATCGACACCCTGCTGATCGACACGGATATGCAGCACGTCGAGATCACCTGGCGCACCAGCCGCCCGCTCAAGCGCAACCTGTTCGAAATCGCTCAGGTGCTGGTGGGTAGCATGTCCACGGGCTGGTGGCGCGCCCGCGAACTGGGCAAGGATTACTACCCGTCGCTGTCGGCCCTGGTGAAAGCCAAACGCACGCCCGAGGAGACGCCCTGATGACCGCGCTCTGCATCGTCGGCTCCGGCATGGTCAGCGCCGTTGGCCTTAGCGCCCCCGCGAGCTGCGCGGCGATCCGTTGCGCTATCGACAACTTCCAGGAGACCCGTTTCATTGACCAGGCAGGGGAATGGTTGGTCGGCGCGCCCGTGATCCTGCCTGAGCCGTCCTCCGGATATGCACAACTGGTGGGAATGGCCAGCATGGCCATCGCAGAGTGCCTGTCCGGTCTGTCCGACGAGGACGTCCACGGCATACCGCTGCTGCTCGGCGTGGCCGAGAGCGACCGGCCAGGACGCCTGGAGCGCCTGGACGAGTCCTTGCTGCGGGCCATCGAGGAGCGCCTCGGCCAGCGCTTTCACGAGCGCTCCTGCGTGATCCCGCGGGGCCGGGTGAGCGCTGCGGTGGCATTGATCAACGCACGTAGACTCATCGAGCAGGGATGTTCGAAGGTACTGATCGCAGGTGTCGATTCCTATCTCACCGGGGCGACGCTCGCGGCCTATCAGGAGCGAGACCGGCTACTCAGCAGTCATTGCGACAACGGCTTCATTCCTGGCGAAGGAGCTGCGGCGATACTGGTGACGGCCGTGCGGGCCAGCGAAGAGCCGCAACTGCTATGCCTTGGGCTTGGTTTCGGAAGGGAAAAAGCTACTGTCGAAAGCGAGGGGCTGCCATTTCGCGCGGACGGGCTCACGCAGGCGGTGAAAGCGGCGTTCGATGACTGCGGCTTCGGTTTCGAGCATGTCGACTATCGTCTCGCCGACCTGACGGGTGAGCAGTATTACTTCAAGGAAGCCGCGCTGGCCCTGAGCCGGACCCTGCGGGTACGCAAGGAGCGCGTCGAGCTCTGGAGCCCCGCGGACTGCATCGGCGAGTGCGGGGCAATGACCGGGCCCGCGCTGCTGTGCATTGCCCTGGCTGCCTCGCGCAAAGGCTACGGCCACAGCGCGCAGGTACTCTGTCATTCGAGCAATGATGGGGGCGAGCGGGCGGCGATGGTGCTCGGCTACCAGCGTGTGAGGGCGAACTAGATGGCCAATGAGGTCTACGCCAATGGTCGAGAACTTTCCTGCAAGTCGGCCTCGGGGAAATCGATAGCATCGTTTCCCGACGTCTGCTTCACCCCGCCACAGGCACCGCCTACCCCCATGGGCGTACCGATCCCCTATCCGAATACCGGCATGTCGAAGGACACGACGCAGGGCAGTCGGACCATCAAGATCACCGGCAAGGAAGTGATGCTCAAGAATAAGAGCCATTTCAAGAAGAGCTATGGCGACGAGGCAGGTCGAGCGCCGAAGAAAGGCATTATCACCAGTACCAACACCGGGAAGGTCTATTTCATCTCCTGGTCGATGGACGTGAAGTTCGAAGGATTGAACGTCGTTCGCCATCTCGACCTGACCACCCACAACCACAATCCGTCTCCTGGCAACACGGCAACCTGGCCGCACACCTCGAAGATGAAGGCGGCCTTCAAGCCGGGCGGCAAGTGCGCCGGCATGGGACACCTGCGCCTGCAGCCCTATAGCAAGGCCTGTCCGAACACAGCGAGCGGAGCGGCGCAAACCGGCCACCATCTGATACCCGGCCGCTGCATGCGCGGCAAGGCCGGCTACAGTCACTCGAAAGCCCCGGTGATCTGCGTGTCGCGCGGCAACCAGCACCAGGGTTCGCACAAGCGCTGCCATGCGAAGTTCGATCCGGTCGAATTGGACCACTTCGACAAGGGCAAGCCGTTCAAATACGAAACCGCACGCAACACTGCGGCCGCCTCGGCAGGAGGCGCGCTGAGCCCCCCGCGCGACCTGACGAAAAAAGAGCAGGAGTGCGTTGCCTTCCAGCTCGACCAGTACTACAAGGCCAAGCCGAAGAAAGGACCTGGCTGCACCAACACTTTGAACCTCCGTGCCTCGGGCGCGGCGGGCAAAGTCATACCACCCGCACGTTCCGCACCAGCCCCCGCAGGACGCCCATAGGATCTGAACCATGGCAAAGAGCGAAACCGCCCTCTACTTCACCAACATTATCGCGATCGGACCGGAGCAGGCGCTGCTCGGCGGGCATCTCTATCTGGAGGGCGCGGAGCCCAGCGTAACCCGGGTGATGATGATCGACCAGGACGACTGGTTCCATGTCTACGACATTCCCGAGGTGGTCTACAGCGCTCTGCAGAGAGCACCGCTGCGCGGGCAGCAGAAAGGTAACTACTGTTTCCTCGGGCGGGCCGGGCTACTCCGTGAACACCCCTCCGGGCAGTCCAGCACCGACACCACGCTGGACATCGACAATGTCTACCTGATGGACCTCTGCGAGGTGGACGGCGAACTGTATGCCTGCGGCACACAGAACCAGGTATTGAGGCAAAGCAAGGGCGTCTGGCAACGCATCGACCAGGGGCTCTATGTTCCGTTGGTGGACGAGGTCACGGCCTGCCTGAACGGCATTGACGGGTTCTCGCGCGACGACGTCTATGCCGTCGGCGATGGCGGCGCCATCTGGCACTGGGACGGCAAAGGCTGGCAGGCATCGGTGGCACCCACCAACCTGCCGCTTTACTGCGTGCACTGCTCCGCCGATGGTGTGGTGTACATCGGCGGGTCCGGCGGGATCCTGCTGCGAGGCAGCGCGCAGGCGGGATGGACAGATATCGGTGATCGCGACCTGTGCGCCGAAGTGCTGGAAAACATGGTTGAGTTCGCCGGCAAGCTCTACGTGACCGCAACCGACCAGTTGCTCGAGTACGACGGCATGCAGCTGCGCGAGACCAAGGTGCCGCTGAAGGGCAAAAAGGCCTACTACGCCATCGATGCCAAGCCCGATGTGCTGTGGGTGGCAGGCGACGAATGCGTGCTCAGTTTCGACGGCAGCACGTGGCGGCGCCATGTTTGCCCAGAAAACTGATCGATGACGAGCCTCAGTATCGTCATCGACCAGCATATTGAGGAGGCCACCTTTCTGGCCGGCCTGCGCGACCTTGCCGTGCACGCCCCCCACTACGACCTGCCGCACCTGCTCGATCTCGACAAGCGCATCGAAGCTCATCTGGATGCTTTGCAGATAGGCGGGCTAAAGAGCCTGGACCTGGTGCTCCAGCAGCTCAACCCCAACGCCGAGGGCGAGATATTCGCGGCCACGGTGCTGGCCTTCGAAGCCGCCAATACTTGCGCAATGACCCAGTTGGCCGAACATCTGCGCGCCCACCCCGACGGTGCCCGTTATATGGGTGCCGCGCTGGGCTGGCTGGACTGGCCCCGAGTCGAACCCTGGGTGGAGAAGCTGCTCGGCTCGCCGGAAGCGTTGTTTCGCTGCATCGGCCTGGCCGCCTGCGGCATGCACCGGCGTGATCCGGGGGCAGTGTTGATTGCAGGATTGGCGCATGCCGATGCGGCCGTTATCGCCCAGGCCGCGCGCATGGCGGGCGAGCTGCGTCGTCGTGACCTGATGCCGGCGATTCGTGCCCACCGCCAGCATCAGGATGCAGCCCCACGCTTCTGGGCCAACTGGGCCACCGCGCAGATGGGCGACGAGGAAGCTTTGGAGCCGCTGCGCCAGTTCGCCGAGCAAGCGGGCGAATTCCAGTACCGCGCGCTCTGCGTATTGCTGGCCTGGCAACAGCGCGAGCGCAGCATCGCCTGGATCCGCCAGTTGATGCAGAACCCCGAGCAACGGCGCATCGGCATCCAGGCCGTCGGGCTGCTGGGCGACCCGGTCAGCGTGCCCTGGCTGATCCAGCAGATGAGCGACCTGCCGCATGCCCGCGTCGCTGGCGAGGCCTTCAGCCTGATGACTGGCGCCGACCTGGCGCTGCTCGATCTGGAATTGCAGGACCTGCCGGATTTCGATGCCGGCCCGAACGACGACCCTGAGGATGCCAATGTCGTCATGGACCCCGATGAGAACTTGCCCTGGCCCGAACCGCCGTTGATCGCAGCCTGGTGGCAAGCCCATGCAGGCGATTTCCAGGCGGGCGTGGGTTATGTGCTGGGGCTGCGACAGAGCGAAAGCAGTTATCGGCAAGCGCTTGTCCGCGGCCAGCAACGCCAGCGTATCGCCGCGGCCTGCGGCATCGCGCGCTTGCGGCCAACCGAAGTGCTTTTCCCCACCAGCGCCCCCGCCTGGCGGCAAAAGGCATTGTTGGGAGAGCCTGCGGGATTCGGGCGCTGAGCCGGCAACCGCCCCGGATGGCCCAGGCTCCTGCCGCTAACGCCAGCGCATGCTCCCCGCGCCTTATCGCGCGACCGACGCCACGCCGCGATTCAGCTGTTCACGCAGGAACTCGATAAACACCTGCACCGGTCGCGAACCCTGGCGGTGCTGCGGGTAGACCGCCGACAGGGCCAGGGGCGCGGGCTCGAAGTCGTCCAGCAGCGACACCAGTCGCCCGTCCTTGAGCGCCGCCTCGACGATGAAGGTCGGCAGGTAAGTGATGCCCATGCCGGCGATGGCCGCGTCCTTGAGCAATTCGCCGTTGTTGACCCGCATCCTGCCGGTGACGTTGACCAGCAAGGGCTTGTTGCCCTGCCCTTCGAAACGCCACTGCACCTGGCGGCCGTGGCCGTAAGGCAGGCAGTCGTGCCCTTGCAGCTCCTCGGGCCTGCGCGGCGTGCCGCGCTCGGCGAGGTACGCCGGGCTGGCGCAATACACCCGCTGGATCGAGGCGATGCGGCGGGCGATCAGCGTCGAGTCTTCCAGCACGCCGATGCGCAAGGCCAGGTCATAGCCCTCGCCGAGCAGGTCCACCGGGCGGTCACTGAGATCGACCTCGACCGCGACATCGCGATAGCGCTGCAGGAACAGCGGCAACAGTTCCCCCAAGTGGGCCATGGCGAACGACAGCGGCGCGCTCAGGCGAATGGTGCCCCGGGGTTCGACGGTCTGGCCGGCGATGCCCTGCTCCACCTGCTCGACTTCGCTGAGCAGGCGCAGGGCCGACTCGTAATAGCTCTGCCCCAGGGGTGTCACGTCCAGGCGCCGGGTCGAGCGATTGAGCAGGCGCACGCCCAGGCGCTCCTCCAGTTGCATCAGGCGCCGGCTGACGAACTGCTTGGACAGGCCCAACTGATCCGCCGCCGCGGTGAAGCTGCCGGAGTCCATGACCTGGCAAAAAATACGCATGTCTTCGAACGGGTTCATTGTCACTCTCTGGTTGACAGCTGAACGCTTTATAGCGGCTTTTTCGCGTTCCGGCACCTCATTCCACCTGGAAAACCACATCGCCTGGTTTTACGACGGCTACGCCGCCGATCGCAGCCTGCGGCAGCGGCTACAGGGACCGCGATGCCTGTGTAGCCGCTGCCGAGCTTGCGAGGCTGCGAACGGCAACGCAGTTGCCGCAAAACCTGAGTCCGCGATCTGCCTGGAAAACCACATCGCCTGGTTTTACGACGGCTACGCCGCCGATCGCAGCCTGCGGCAGCGGCTACAGAGACCGCGATGCCTGTGTAGCCGCTGCCGAGCTTGCGAGGCTGCGAACGGCAACGCAGTTGCCGCAAAACCCGAGTCCGCGATCTGCCTGGAAAACCACATCGCCTGGTTTTACGACGGCTACGCCGCCGATCGCAGGCTACGCCAGCGGCTACAGGGATCGCGATGCCTGTGTAGCCGCTGCCGAGCTTGCGAGGCTGCGAACGGCAACGCAGTTGCCGCAAAACCCGAGTCCGCGATCTGCCTGGAAAACCACATCGCCTGGTTTTACGACGGCTACGCCGCCGATCGCAGCCTGCGGCAGCGGCTACAGGGACCGTGATGCCTGTGTAGCCGCTGCCGAGCTTGCGAGGCTGCGAACGGCAACGCAGTTGCCGCAAAACCTGAGTCCGCGATCTGCCTGGAAAACCACATCGCCTGGTTTTACGCCGGCTACGCCGCCGATCGCAGCCTGCGCCAGCGGCTACAGGGACCGCGATGCCTGTGTAGCCGCTGCCGAGCTTGCGAGGCTGCGAACGGCAACGCAGTTGCCGCAAAACCTGAGTCCGCGATCTGCCTGGAAAACCACATCGCCTGGTTTTACGACGGCTGCGCCGCCGATTGCAGCCTGCGGCAGCGGCTACAGGGACCGCGATGCCTGTGTAGCCGCTGCCGAGCTTGCGAGGCTGCGAACGGCAACGCAGTTGCCGCAAAACCTGAGTCCGCGATCTGCCTGGAAAACCACATCGCCTGGTTTTACGACGGCTACGCCGCCGATCGCAGGCTACGCCAGCGGCTACAGGGATCGCGCTGTCCGCGAGGCAAAAAAATGCCCGCACAATGGCGGGCATTTTTTCAGCTCGGCGATAACGCCAGGCTTATTTGGCAGTGAATGCCGAGTAGCTGTTCATCAGGTTGCGGTAGTTCGGGATACGCTGCGACAGCAGGTTGGCCAGGCCTTCCATGTCGTTGCGCCAGTCACGCTGCAACTCACACGCCACGGAGAACCAGTTGACCAGTTGCGCGCCGGCGGCGGTCATGCGGGCCCAGGCGGCCTGCTGCACCACTTCGTTGAAGGTGCCGGAAGCGTCGGTCACGACGAACACGTCAAAACCTTCTTCCAGTGCGCACAGGGTCGGGAACGCCACGCAGACGTCGGTGACGACGCCGGCGATGATCAGTTGCTTGCGGCCGGTGGCCTTGATCGCCTTGACGAAGTCTTCGTTGTCCCAGGCATTGATCTGGCCTGGACGAGCGATATAGGGCGCATCCGGGAACATCTCTTTCAGCTCGGGTACCAGCGGGCCGTTCGGACCGGATTCGAAGCTGGTGGTGAGGATGGTCGGCAGTTTGAAGAACTTGGCGCAGTCGGCCAGGGCCAGCACGTTGTTCTTGAACTCGTTCGGCGAGAAATCCTGGACCAGCGAGATCAGGCCGGTCTGATGGTCGACCAGCAGGACAACGGCGTCATTAATGTCCAGACGTTTGTAGGGTACGTTGCTCATGTGAAACTCCTAGGTGGGTGGATGTCGCTATGAGCGCCGGCCGCTGCGGCCGGCACTGTTGTGGATCGTCAGAAGGCAAAGCACGAGCAGCCGAAGGCGCCCCAGAAGCCCTGGAAGTCACTGACCGGCACATTCGACAGGCGCGCCCGCTCGTGGCTGTGGGAGTGCACCGCACACGGGCCGCTGCACTGGTGCACCTGGGCCACCAGCGGCGAGGTCGGACGCCAGTGCCCCGGCACCTTGACCACCGGCGACCAGTCCGGCAGCACCGGCACCATCGGCGGCGAAAGCTTGGAGAAGTCGCCGGCGGCGTACACCACCTTGCCGTCGACCACGGTCAGCACCGACTCGATCCACTTGATGGCCTCTTCCTCGACACTGAAGAAGTCCGCGGACAGGGCCGCCAGGTCCGCCAGCTGGCCGACCTTGATCTGGCCCTTCTTGCCCTGCTCCGAGGAGAACCAGGCGCTGCCGTGGGTGAACAGTTCCAGCGCGGTCTGCCGGGGCAGGCCTTCGGCGTGCAGCTCCATACCGCCCACTGTCTTGCCGCTGACCATCCAGTACAGCGAGGTCCAGGGGTTGTAGCTGGAGACGCGGGTGGCATCGGTGCCGGCGCCTACTGGCACGCCTTCGGCGAGCATGCGCTTGATCGGCGGGGTCTGTTCGGCGGCCTTGGCGCCGTAGCGGTCGACGAAGTACTCGCCCTGGAACGCCATGCGGTCCTGGATCGCGATGCCGCCACCGAGGGCGCGAACCCGCTCGATGTTTTTCGGCGTGATGGTTTCGGCGTGGTCGAAGAACCACGGCAGGCCGTTGAATGGGATGTCGCGGTTGACCTTCTCGAACACGTCGAGCATGCGCGAGATCGACTCGTCGTAGGTCGCGTGCAGACGGAACGGCCAGCGCTGTTCCACCAGATGCCGCACCACCGGCTCCAGTTCCTGCTCCATGGTCTGCGGCAGGTCCGGACGCGGTTCGAGGAAGTCCTCGAAGTCGGCGGCGGAGAACACCAGCATTTCCCCCGCGCCGTTGTGGCGCAGGAAGTCATCGCCCTGGTGCAGCTTGACGCTGCCGGTCCAGTTCTTGAAGTCGGTGAGTTCTTCCTTGGGCTTCTGGGTGAACAGGTTGTAGGCGATGCGCACCGTCAACTGCTGCTCCCGGGCCAGTTGCTCGATCACCGCGTAGTCGTCCGGATAGTTCTGGAAACCGCCGCCGGCATCGATGGCGCTGGTCAGGCCCAGGCGATTGAGTTCGCGCATGAACTGGCGGGTCGAGTTGACCTGGTATTCCAGCGGCAGCTTCGGCCCCTTGGCCAGGGTCGAATAGAGGATCATCGCATTGGGCCGCGCCACCAGCATGCCAGTAGGTTCGCCGTTGCTGTCGCGGACGATCTCGCCGCCCGGCGGGTTCGGCGTGTTGCGGGTGTAGCCGGCAACGCGCAGGGCCGCGCGGTTGAGCAAGGCGCGGTCGTACAGGTGCAGGACGAACACCGGGGTGTCCGGCGCCGCCTGGTTGAGTTCTTCCAGGGTCGGCATGCGCTTTTCGGCGAACTGGAATTCGTTCCAGCCGCCCACCACCCGCACCCACTGCGGGGTCGGCGTACGGTCGGCCTGGTCCTTGAGCATGCGCAGGGCGTCGGCCAGCGACGGCACGCCTTCCCAGCGCAGTTCCAGGTTGTAGTTCAGGCCGCCACGGATCAGGTGCAGGTGCGAGTCGTTGAGGCCGGGGATCACCGTGCGGCCCTTGAGGTCGATGACCTGGGTGGCGCTGCCGCGCAAGGCCATGGCCTCGGCATCGGTGCCCACCGCGACGAAGCGCCCCTGGCTGATGGCGACCGCGCTGGCGCGGGGTTTCTCACGGTCGACGGTGTGGAATTGACCATTGAACAGAATCAGATCGGCGTTCATCGGATGTCCTTCTGAATGGGAAGAGGCAAGGGACAGGCGCGGCCAGAAAGCCGCCGCGGCGCTGAGCAAGGATCCGGCCGCGAGCAAGTGGCGGCGCAGAGGATCGGTCGGGTCGTCGTTATTGGCCATGGCCGGGCTCCAGGTGTCGATCGGTGACAGAGGCTTGCAACCAGGGGGCGAACAGCCGGGTCGCCAGGGGCATGAACAGGTAGACCACCGAGAGCACGATGGTCAGGGTGATCAGGAAAGTGGCGACCACGTAATTGCCAAGCCAGGTATTCAGTTGCAGCACAGGCCCCCAGATCAGCGGCACCAGCAGGGTGTGCGGCAGAATGACCAGCATAGTCAACAGCGCCTGTTTCCACCGTGGCGGTGGCGAAGCGGCATCGGCCTGGGTGGAAAACCAGAATTCATGGACCGGGTGGACTTCGGTCTGGTCGCCGTCGGCCAGCATCGGCGCGGCTTCGTCGACCAGCGCCCGGCGTTGCGGCGAGTCGAGCCAGCGCTGCATCGCCTCGGTGGAGCAAAAGCGCAGCACGCAGGTGAACAGGTCGAGGCCGCCGCTCTTGCCGCGAATCACGTCCACGCCCAGGTGCCCTTCGTACTGCCCGGCAACCCCGACAATGCGCCGCAGCCAGGCTTCATAAGGCGCTTCCAGGCCAGCCTTGACCCGGTGCTTGACAATCAGCGTCACGACCTCATCGGAGTCCGGCCGCGCACTGGCCTCGAGGCGATTGGAATCAGACATAACGCAAGGCTCCGGCGAAACGATCATTGAGGGCCAGCCGTCCCGGGCCGGCGATAAGAATGCTGCTGAACAGGATCAACAGCAGCCAGGCGAACTGGCCTTCGGCCAGGCTCCATTGCGGGTGCACCACCAGCAGTGCCACCAGCAGCACCGCGAGGATCGGCAGGCAGGCCAGGCGCACCGCCACCCCGGCGACGATCAGCAACGGGCACAGCACCTCGGCGAAGATCGCCAGTATCAGCGTCAGGTTGGCGCCCAGCTGGAACGGGTCTTCGATGCTTTGCAGTTGCGCGCTGTAGTCGAGCAGTTTCGGCAGGCCGTGCACCCACAGCAGAAACAGCCCGGCGCTGACCCGCAGAAACAGCAGCCCGAGGTCCCGGGCCCGTTCATCCCATAGTGAAGCGTTCATTGGCACACCCGCACAATTTGAAAAGTCCTCGGCGTCAACGCCGAGATTGCATGGTGCCGCTGCGCGGGCGGGAAAAATTGAACGCATGTGCTCTCTTCGCCACGGGGCCCGGCACGATCGCCAGCGCCTAGGCGCTGTGGATCTTCAAGGGCTCGGACATGAACTGGGCGATCCGCGAACGCAACCAGCGCTCGGCCGGATCGTTGTCGTGCACCCCGCTCCAGGCCATGGACAACTGCGCCGCCTCGATGGCGAACGGCGGGTCCTCGGCGCGCAAGGCACAGCCTTCGACCAGGGCACAGGCCGCGTAGTCGGGCACGGTGGCGATCATCTCGGTGCCGGCGAGCAAGGCCCGCAGACCGCTGAACTGCGGCACGCCCAGGACCACGCGGCGGGTACGCCCGACCTTGGCCAGGTCGAGGTCGATATTGCCGCTCAGGTCGCCGGAGAACGACACCATGGCGTGGGGCCGCCGGCAGTATTCATCGAGGGTCAAGGGCTCGGGCCGGTTGTCACCGCGCAGCACCTTGCAGCCGATATCGCGCAACTTCTTGCGCTTGGCATTGGCCGGCAACTCGGTGGTGTAGCTGACCCCGACCGAGATCTCCCCCGAGGCCAGCAAGGCCGGCATCAACAGGTAGTTGGCCCGGCGCACTACCACGACTATGCCCGGGGCCTCCTCGCGCAACTGGCTCAACAACGGCGGGAACAGGCCGAACTCGGCATCGTCCGAGAGGCCGATGCGGAACAGGTCGCAGCTGGTCGCCGGATCGAACTCCTTGGCCCGGCTGACCGCGCCCGAGATCGCATCCATCGCCGGTTGCAGCTCCTTGAGGATCACCAGCGCCCGGGCCGTCGGCTCCATCCCGCGGCCGTTGCGCAACAGCAGCGGATCGTCGAACAGGTCGCGCAGGCGGCCGAGCGCGGCGCTCACCGCGGGCTGGCCCATGAACAGTTTTTCCGCGACCCGGGTCAGGTTCTTTTCGAACATCAGGGCCTCGAAAATCACCAGCAGGTTCATGTCGATGCGGCGCAGATCGTTACGGTTCATAGCGGCAGTCCCCTTGTGTGTTCAGCCAGCGCACGTCACTCGATCATCGGCACCTTGGCCGCCCGCTGGTAAGGCCCGTACTCGGCCGGCACCCACTGGAAATGCCCATCCACCGCGGCGATATGGCCCACGCCCGGGAACGGCAGGTGCGCCGCGGTCACCCAGGTCTTGTTGCTGGCCGCCTCGCTGAAGACCTTGGCCCGGGCCTTGATCGCCTGCTGGTTGTCGACGTCGAAACGGATCGACACTTCCGGGTGCTCGAACTGCACCGCCAGGTTATGCACCAGGTCGCCCATGAACAGGATGCTCTGGCCCTGGGAAGTGAAGCGGTAGGTGGTGCTGCCCGGGGTATGCCCGGCTTCCAGCTGGGCCTCGACGCCCGGCACCGGCGACTGGCCGCTGGCGAAGGTCTTGAAGCGTCCGGCGGCGCGGTACGGGGCGGTGGAGTCCTGGGCGATCTTGAAAAACTCCCGGGCACCGGCGGGCGCCTTGGCCAGCGCCTGCGGATCGAGCCAGTAGTCGGCTTCGGCCTGGGCGACGTAGACCGTGGCGTTGGCGAACAGCGGTTGTTGCTTGCCATCCACCAGCCCGCACACGTGGTCCAGGTGCAGGTGGGTGAGCAGGATGGCGTCGACCTGCTCCGGGCGATAACCGGCGGCCTGCATGTTCGCCGTGAGCATGCCGGCGGTGGCGCCGATGCACTGGCCGGCGCCGGTGTCCACCAGGATCAGTTGCTTGCCGGTGTTGACCAAAAAGGCGTTGAAGGCGGTCTGTACCCCCGGGGTCTCGATCGAGCGGCGGGCCAGCAAGGCGCGGATCTGGCCCTGGGTCATGCCCTGGAGCAGCTTCGGCGACAGGTCGTTGTAGCCATCGAACAGCGCCGTCACTTCGTAGTCGCCCACCGCCAGGCGGTAGTAACCGGGTACCTGGGTGCCCTGGACCGGCGCCTGCGCCTGGGCGCCAAGCGATGTCAGGGCCAATGCCAGGGCTGCTCCGCGCAGCGTGCACAGCAGAGAATGCGTCATGCCTTCACCTTTTTGATCGAGTCAGAAAAACGGCCACTCCCGAGCCAGCCGTACAAGGTCGATCATGCACCGGCCGCGCGCCGCAAAAATTGCAGCCATGTGCTCAGTTGCGGCCACTGCCCACCTGCGGATTAACGGAATTAACAACGTTTAACTCGCAAGCCCCCGCCACGCCACCAAGAATGAAGCCCTCTGCGCAGACCTGTTTTCTAAATCGGGAAGCGCCCGACCCACCCTGCGGTGCGTCGGCGCATGCCCACCGACACGGAATTTCGTCATGGCCCACGCTCAGCACAACGCCGTCAGGGCGCCCGCCCCACAAAGCCGAAAAACCACCCCCGGCGGCCTTTCTCCCTGGCGCGAAAGCCTGGTCAAGCAAATGATCCTCGACGGCCTGAGCAGCACCCTGGAAGTCGCCGAGCTCGCCCGGGCCTGCGCCCTGTCCCGCAGCCATTTCTCCCGCGCCTTCAAGTGCAGCACCGGCCTGTCGCCCCAGGAATGGATCCGCTGCCAGCGCATCGCCCGGGCCAAGCAACTGATCCAGGACACCGACCTGACCCTGACGCAGATCAGCCTGGAATGCGGCTTCTGCGACCAGGCGCACTTCTGCCACATCTTCACCCACAGCGAAGGCATCAACCCGTTCGCCTGGCGGTGCCGGGTCCTGCGCGCCCGCCCTTGCCTCAACCAGGCAAGCGCATAAGGCCGCGACACGCTTGAGATCCGGCAATAAAAAACGCCGAGAGGCAAAAACCTCCCGGCGTTTTTTTATGGATCAGGCGCAGGTCGCCGAGCGACTCAGGCCTCGATGAACGCCAGCAGGTCGGCGTTGAGCTGATCCTTGTGGGTGTCGGTCAGGCCATGGGGCGCGCCTGGGTAGACCAGCAGCTTCGCGTCCTTGACCAGCTTGGCCGAGGCAATGCCGGCGGCTTCGATCGGCACGATCTGGTCGGCGTCGCCGTGCACCACCAGGGTCGGCACGTCGAACTTCTTCAGGTCTTCAGTGAAGTCGGTTTCGGAGAAGGCCTTGATGCAGTCATAGGTGTTCTTGTGGCCCGCCATCATGCCCTGCATCCAGAACCAGTCGATCATGCCCTGGGACGGCTTGGCGCCAGGCTGGTTGAACCCGAAGAACGGCCCGCTGGCGACGTCCTTGTACAGCTGCGAACGGTCGGCCAGCGACGCTTCGCGCAGGCCGTCGAAGACTTCGATCGGCAGGCCGCCAGGGTTGGCCGCGGTCCTGAGCATCAGCGGCGGCACCGCGGAAATCAGCCCGGCCTTGGCGACCCGCGCCGTGCCGTGGCGACCGATGTAGCGCGCCACTTCGCCACCGCCGGTGGAGAAGCCGAACAGCACCGCGTTCTGCAGGTCCAGGCGTTCGATCAACTGCGCCAGGTCGTCGGCGTAGGTGTCCATCTCGTTGCCCGACCAGGGTTGGCTGGAGCGGCCATGCCCGCGGCGGTCATGGGCGATGACCCGGTAGCCCTTGGACGCCAGGAAGATCATCTGCGCCTCCCAGCTGTCGGCATTCAGCGGCCAGCCATGGCTGAAGACGATGGGTTGGCCGCTGCCCCAGTCCTTGTAATAGATCTCGGTACCGTCGCGCGTGGTGAATGTACTCATGGCGTTTTGCTCCTTCAGGGGGTTGGGTGACTCAAATCGATGAATGGGCCATACGCTCGGCCAGGCGCGCCACCCGCTGGCCCAGGTGCGCGGCGGTGCGGCGGTCTTCGAGCGGGGGTGCGTGTTCGGGGGACTGTTCGACATTCGACTGGGCCATGGCGCCCAGGGAACTGCCAAGGCGATTCAACTGGCCATCGAAGACCCCGCTGCTGGAGCGCGCCGGCAGCAGGTCGAGGCCGACCCAGATCATCGAGTGCTGGGCCGCGAAGACCGCCATCTGCAACAAGGTGTTGAGCTTGTCGCCACACAGGCAACCGGAATTGGTGAAGCCGGCGGCGAGCTTGTCGCGCCAGGGCTGGGCCAGGTAGAAGGCCGCGGTGGCTTCCATGAAGCCCTTGAACGGCGCCGAGGCGCTGCCCATGTAGGTCGGCGCGCCGAAGATGATGGCGTCGGCCTGGTGCAGGCGCTCCCACTGGTCGTGCACCTCCTCGACCGGGATCAGCCGGCAGGCGCTGTTCAGGTGGCTTTCCACCCCCTGGGCCACGGCTTCGGCCATGACCCGGGTATGGCCATAGCCACTGTGATAGACCACCACCACCTTGCTCATTCCGGCATCCTCCAGACGTGTTCATCCCTTTTTTCTTCGCGCGGCATGCACGATCGTCCCTTCGATCGGCGACATGAAGACCTGGAGTTTTGGGCGTAGGGCGGATACAGGGCGAGTTAAACGTTGTTAATTTTCAGTGGCGCGGGCATCGCCCCTGCCCGCTCGTCGCCAGGACCGCGGCCAATGAATACGGGGCCCATCGCTGGCAAGGAGATTGCTGCGGTCAGCGCACCGGATGCACGCCCGTCCGCGTCGCGTTGCGTTGTTCGGGAAACCTGAGGAACATGCTCGAAAACCGCGAGATAGAAGGTCGTGCCCTTCGTCCGCCCTTCCCGCACAGGTGCCACGGGAAACACTGGAAAAAAGCAAAGCAGCAGGAGTGAGCCGTTGACCCTAGCCCCCGAACAAGCTGTGCATTTCGGCCCCTACCGGATCTACCCCGGGCAACGCCTGATCCTGGAAGCCGAGCGGCCCTTGCGCCTGGGCCGCCGCTCCATGGACATCCTGCTGATCCTCCTGGAACACGCCGGCGAAGTGGTCAGCAAGCAGCAACTGATCGCCCGGGTCTGGCCCAGGAGCGTGGTCGAAGACACCAACCTGCGGGTGCACATGGCGGCGCTGCGCAAGGCCCTGGGCGACGGCCAGGCCGGCCAGCGCTACATCGTCACCGTGGCCCAGCGCGGCTACAGCTTCGTCGCGCCCTTCTCCCTGGAGCCGTTCTCCCCCGAGCGTTTCGAGCAAAGCCCTGAAGGCGCTCCCGCCGAGCCGAGCGGGCATAACCTGCCGGTGCGCCGCACCCGCCTGATCGGCCGCCAGGTGCTGGTGGACAATGTGATGCGGCAACTGGCGCGCCAGCGTTTCATCACCCTGGTCGGCCCCGGCGGCATCGGCAAGACCACCGTGGCCCTGCGGGTCGCCGAACAGCTGATCGGCCAGTACCGCGACGGCATCCGCCTGCTGGACCTGGCGCCGCTCAACGACCCGCAAATGATCACCAGCCACCTGGCGACCCTCCTCGACCTGGCGCTGCACGACGGCGAACCGGTGGCCGGCCTGGCGAGCTTCCTGCGCGAGCGGCAGATGCTGCTGGTGATCGACAACTGCGAGCACTTGCTCGACGCCATTGCGCCGCTCTGCGAAAGCATCCTGCGCGCGGCGCCGCAGGTGCATGTCCTGGCCACCAGCCGCGAGAGCCTGCGGGCCGAGGGCGAATTCGTGCAACGCCTGGAATCCCTCGATTGCCCACCGCCCATCGCGGTGCTGGACCGCGCCCAGGCCCTGACTTTTTCGGCCCTGCAGTTGTTCGTCGAACGGGCGATGGCCAGCCACGACAGTTTCGAACTGAGCCACGCCGAACTGCCCCTGGCGATCGATATCTGCCGGCGCCTGGACGGCATTCCCCTGGCCATCGAACTGGCCGCCGCCCAGGTCGGCAACCTGGGGCTCGCCGGCTTGCTCAGCCAGTTGCAAGGCAGCTTTCGCCTGCTGCCCCAGGGCGGCCAGATCACCCCGGGCCGTCATCAGACCCTGCGCGCCACCCTGGACTGGAGCTTCGAGCTGCTCAGCGCCTGCGAGCAGGCCTGCCTGCGCCGGCTGGGCATCTTCCGGGGCGGCTTCACCCTGCAATCGGCCGCGGCGGTGATCGTCGGCGAGCACATCGAAGCCCGCGTGGTCTTTACCTCGATCACCCAGCTGGTGGCCAAGTCCCTGCTGAACGTGGAGGTCGGCGACGAGGAAGTGTTCTATCGCCTGCTGGACACCACCCGCAGCTATGCCCTGGAAAAACTCGAGCAGGCCGCCGAGCTGCCGGCTACCCGCAGGCGACACGCCGAACGTTGCCTGGCCCTGATGCACCAGGCCCAGGACGATTGGGAACAGACCCCCTCGACGCTCTGGGTCGAGCGGCACGCCCGCAGCCTGGAAGACATCCGCGCGGCGCTCGACTGGGGCCTGAATGCCCAGGGCCCGCAACAGCTGGCGATCCGCCTGGCCGCGGTCTCCGCGCCGCTGTGGCAGGAGCTGTCGCTGCTCAAGGAACATGGCGCCCATGTGCGCAAGGCGCTGACCCTGCTGCACGCGACAGACCAGCCCTGCCCGCGCCTGACCCAGGCCCTCAAGCTGGCGCTCGGCAGCGCCTGTTACCACACCCAGGGCAGCAGCGCCGAAGCCATCGAGGCCTTCGTCGCCGCCAGGACCCTGGCCGAAGGCAGCGACGATGTGGCCGCCCAGCTCAAGGCGGTGTCCGGGCACATGGCGGTCAACCTCAGTTGCGGCCACTACCAACTGGCCCTGGAGCAAAGCCGGCAGTTCGACCACCTGGCGCTGCGCGACGCCGGCGCCAACGCAATGTCCCTCAGCACCCAGCGCCTGCAGGTGCTGGCCCTGCACTTTGCCGGCGACCAACCGCAGGCCCGGGACAAGGCCGAGCAAGTCATCCAGCTGATGGCCCAGAGCGGCAACCTGAGCCGCTTCACCCGCGGCTTTGGCGTGCAATACGACCAGAGCGTCGCCGCCCTGACGATCCTGGCGCGGATCCTCTGGTTGCAGGGCCATCCGGAAAAAGCCTGGCGCACCGCGCGCCAGGCCCTGGAGATCGCCTTGCAGATCAACCACGGCACGTCCATCTGCTACACCCTGGCGCTGGCCGGCTGCCTGATCGCCCACTACAACGGCGACACCGCGACCGCCCGCGAACTCCTGCGCCTGCTGCTGGAGCAGGCGCAGAAGCATTCGGTGCTGCTGTTCTACACCTGGGGCCGGCACTATGCGCAGGTCATCGAAGGCGCCCCTGAGTTCTCGCCGACGCAATCCGGCGTCGGGCTGATCGGCGAAATCATGGTGACCCTGGACGGCGCTTTCATCGATAACGCCTTGCTGCAACGGGCCGAAAGCGGCACGGCGGGCTGGAGCACGGCGGAGATCCTGCGCGCCAGGGCCGAGGCGCTGCTGACCGACAATGCGCCTGACACCGCCGAAGCGGTGCTGCACCAGGCGTTGGCAGTGGCCAGGGCCCAGGGCGCGCTGACCTGGGAATTGCGCAGCGCCACCTCGCTGGCCCGGCTCTGGCAGCGCCAGGGCCAGGCCCGGCGCGCCCATGAGCTGCTCGCACCGCTCTACGCCCGGTTCACCGAAGGTTTCGCCACGCCGGACCTAACCCGCGTCCGTGAATTGCTCGATGAGCTGCAACGAGACCTTCCTGACTGACAGCCAGCGGGTCTTGCCGATGGCGTGGGCATGCCGCCGTTCGAACACCCGCAGCTGCCCGCTGTGTTCGAGCTTTTCCAGCGCGTAGGCGCGGGTGGTGTTGAGAAAGCGGTAATGCGTCGTGCCCTGGCCCTGCTCCAGCGCCAGCAGCGATTTGCGCGCCAACTGCGCCATGACCTCGGCCACGCACTCGGGCCGCAGCACCGCACAGCTGATGACGTCGGTGGCGGCCCGCACGGTGAAGGCCGTGTCGAACACCGCCAGGCGCTGCAACAGGGTCTGCTCCAGCCGGCTCAGGCGTTGATAGCTCCAGTCCAGGGCGGACTTGAGCGTCTGATGCCGCGCCACGGCGGTGCGCCGGCCCTGGGTCAGCAGTTGAAAGCAGTTGTCCAGCTGCGCTTGCAGCCCCACCAGCGCCAGCGCGTCGATCTGCGCCGCCGCCAGTTCGATGGCCAATGGCAAGCCATCGAGCCGTCGGCAGATTTCGCGCACCGCTGCCAGGTCCTGTTCCCGCAAGGCAAAGTCTTGCTGGCGGGCCCGGGCGCGGCTAACGAACAGTTGCACCGCCGAATGGCTCATGACCTCGGCCACGCTGTGCAACGCCGAAGCCGGCGGCACCGACAGGGCCGCCAGGCCATGCACGGTCTCCCCCGCAGCCTGTAGCGGTTCGCGGCTGGTGGCCAGGATCGACAGCCGTGGCGCCGAGGCCAGCAACTGCTCGACCACGGCCCGGCAGCGTTCGAGCAGGTGCTCGCAATTGTCCAGCACCAGCAAGGCATGCCGGGTTGCCAGCGCCTCCAGGCCGGCGTCCAGCTCGAGGCTGTGCCTCATGTGCTCGACCAGTTGCGCCGGGTCGTCGATGGCCGCCAAATCGATGAACCACACGCCATCGCGGTAGTGCTGCAACAGCAGCTCGGCGACCCGCAGCGCGACCGTGGTCTTGCCGATCCCCGCCGGACCGACCAGGGTCATGAAGCGGCGCACCGGCAACTGCCGGACCAGGCTGCCGACCAGCGGGTCGCGGCCGGTGACCGGGGTCAGCCGTGCCGGCAGGTTGTGTTGGGGTTTGTGCAGGCTGGCCAGCGCGACCGGCTCTTCTTGCGCCTCGCGCAGCACCGGGGCGATGAAGCAATAACCGCGCTGCGGAATATTGACGATGTAGCCTTGCCCGTCCGGGCCTTCGCCAAGGGCGCGTCGCAGGGCGGCGATGTGCACGCGCAGGTTGATGTCCTCGACCACCGAGTTCGGCCAGACGCAGGCGATCAGTTCGTCCTTGCCCACCACCTGGCCGGCGCGCTCGACCAGCACCCGCAGGATATCCAGGGCACGCCCGCCCATGCGCAACGGCCGATCGCCGTCCAGGACCAGCCGCTGCCGCAGGTGGAAGGCGTAGGGGCCGAACCGCAGCACCGCATCACTGTTCAAATCTCTGACGCTGTTCATGCGCATCCACGTGCTGGAAACCCGGCCTGGCGCCAGGCTCCCGCACCTCCATTACCAAGAATTCCCCAGTATCTTGGCAGGCAGCGATGACGGTACAACCGCCCTGGAGGGAGCGTCACGGCCATCGCGGTGCGCCAGACGGACAAGCCGGCACTAGCTGAACTGTTCGCGGTACTGGGTGGGGGTCAGGCCGAGCTTTTCACTGAACAGAAAGCGCATGTGGCGCACGCTGCCGAAGCCGCTTTTGTAGGCCACGGTCTTGAGCGGCAGGTCGCTGGTCTCCAGCAGGTTCCGCGCGCGGTCGATGCGTGCGCTTTGCAGGAACTCCATCGGCGTCATGTTCACTTCCCGGGCGAACACCCGGGCGAAATGGCGCGTGCTCATGTTCGCCAGGCTGGCCATGCGCTCGATGCTGAAGGCTTCGTCCAGGCGTTCGAGCACATGGTTCTGCACCCGGGTCACCGGCGTTTCCTGCGGCGCCACCGTGGCCATCAACGGGCTGAACTGCGCCTGCCCGCCCTGGCGCTTCATCACCACCAGCAACACCTTGGCCACGTCCTGGGCAACTTTCTTGCCATGGTCGCGGGCGACCACCGCCAATGCCAGGTCGATGCCGGCGGTGACCCCGCCCGAGGTGATCAGGTTGCGGTCCTCGACGAAGATCTGGTCGGTCTCCACTGTTGCCTTGGGGAAGGCCCGGATCAGGCGCTCCGTGTAGTGCCAGTGGGTCGTCACCCGAAACCCGTCGAGCAACCCGGCATGCCCGAGGATGAAGGCCCCGGTGCAGATCGAGCCATAAACGGCCGAGCGGCGCACGGCTCCCGCCAGCCAGTCGAGCAAGGGTGGATGCTTTTCGTTGTAGGCCCCCGGCCCCCCGGGCACCAGCAGCAGGTCATAGTTGTCGCGCGCCTGGTCGATATGCATGTCGGCCTGGACGCTGACGCCGTTGGAAGCGCGCAACGGGCCGTGCTCGGTGCCGATCGTCGAGAGCTGGTAATGGTCCTTCGGCTCCAGATAACGATTGGCGATGGAAAACACCTCCATGGGCCCGGCCATGTCGAGCAGGAGAAAGTCTGGAAACAGCACCATTGCCACGGTTTTCATGGGTAAAGATCACTGATATCAAAGGGTTAAAAGCCTAACGCCGACCCTGCAGATTATGCCCGGACGGCGCGCGATCGTCGGACAAGAATACGTGATTCAGCGCACAAAATTGTCAACCCGAAAGGGACAGTCTTTCAGTTTCCATCTACTTATTGCATCACAGGGTAAACATTAGCCTTCTCCTCAACCGGACGAATTCCCGTCCCGACAGGAGATTCCCTCATGCTGACCCTTCGCAAAGCCTCTGATCGCGGCGCCGCCAACCACGGTTGGTTGAAGTCGTTCCACACCTTTTCCTTCGCCAACTACCGCAACCCGCGGGAGCAGGGTTTTTCCGACCTGCTGGTGATCAACGACGACCGGGTCGCCGCCGGCAAGGGCTTCGGCCAGCACCCGCACCGGGACATGGAGATTTTCTCCTATGTGCTCGAAGGCGCCCTGGAACACAAGGACACCCTGGGCACCGGTTCGGTGATCCGCCCTGGCGACGTGCAACTGATGAGCGCTGGCAGCGGCGTGGCGCACAGCGAGTACAACCACTCGGCCACCCAGCCTGTGCACTTCCTGCAGATCTGGATAGTGCCGGATGTCAGCGGCGCCAGGCCGCGTTACCAGCAAGAGCATTTCAGCCCGCAGCAAAAACGCGGTCGCTTGCAACTGATCATCTCCCCCGAGGGCGCCGACGGTTCGCTGCAGGTGCGCCAGGATGCGCGGGTCTATGCCGGGCTGATCGATGGCCAGGAAAGCGCCACCCTGACGCTCGACGCCGACCGCTACGCCTATGTGCATGTGGCCCGCGGCTCGGTCGAGCTCAATGGCCTGCTCTTGCAGGAAGGCGATGGCGTGCGGGTCCGCAAGGAACAGGCACTGACCTTGAGCAACGGCGCGGATGCCGAAGTGCTGGTGTTCGATCTGCGGGCGCAGGAACTGCCCGAGATGCCTTGACCGGCACTGGCCTGGGGGTTTGCGCCCCCGGGCCTGACTGGCAAACAGCCAGGGCCCCGCAAGCGTTTGAGGCGATATCGGCGAGGCATATCCGCTATCGATGCCGATGATTTCCGCCGCACAGGCGCCGCCTTGCAGAATCCACCCCAGCCCATCCCTTTCCACCGCTCACCCATCAAGGACGCCCCCATGTCAGCGCCTACCACCGCGACACTTCCCATGCGCAATGCAGTCTGGCTGCATATTTTCGCCGGCCTGTGCGCCAGCCTGGTCAGTATCGGGCTGGCGCGCTTTGCCTATACCCCGTTGATCCCGCAGCTGATCCAGGCCCACTGGTTCGTCCAGGCCGACGTGGTCTACCTCGGCGCCGCCAACCTTGCCGGTTACCTGATCGGCGCGCTGATCGGCCATCCCCTGGGCAAGCGCCTGAGCAATCCGCGGGTGCTGCGGCTGATGCTGGTGGTCGCCACCTTGTCGTTCTTCGCCTGTGCCTGGGCCCTGTCCTTCAGCTGGTTCTTCGTCTGGCGCCTGCTCTCGGGGATCGCCGGCGGCGCCATCATGGTGCTGGTGGCCTCCACTGTGCTGCCCCACGTACCGGCGGCGCGCCGAGGCGCGGCCAGCGGCGCGATCTTCCTCGGCATCGGCCTGGGCATCGCCGGCTCCGGCACCCTGGTGCCGGCCCTGCTGGAATGGGGTCTGCGCGACACCTGGCTAGGCCTGGGGCTGGTGGCCGCCGCGCTGACCGCCGCCAGCTGGTTCTGCTGGCCGCAGAGCCAGCCCGAGCCCGCTGTCGCGGTGAAGGCCAGCGAGCCGGCCGACCCTGAAGACCCGGCGTCCGGCCGTGGCCTGCGCCTGCTGTTCGCCCAGTACGCCTTGATGGCCACCGGGCTGGTGCCGGCCATGGTGTTCCTGGTGGACTACGTGGCCCGCGGCCTCGATGCCGGCACCCATGTGGCGGCGCTGGTGTGGGTGATGTATGGGGTCGGCGCGATCGTTGGGCCGATGGTCTACGGCATGCTCGCCGACCACCTCGGGGCCCGCCGCAGCATCCGCTGGGTGCTGATCGTGCAGGCGCTGGCGGTGGGCGCGTTGAGCATCACCAGCCAGCCGTGGCTGCTGTGCGGGCTGGCGGTACTGATCGGCTCGTTCCCACCCGGCATCGTGCCTTTGGCCCTGGCCAGGGTCCACGAACTGAAGCAACACGCCCATGCCCAACAGGTCGCCTGGAGCCGCGCGACCGTGGCCTTCGCCAGCTTCCAGGCGTTGGCCGGGGCCGCCTACTCGCTGATCTTCAATGCCAGCGGCGGCCATCATCAGCAGCTGTTCGTGATCGCCAGCCTGGCGTTGCTGCTGGCCATCGCGCTGGATCTCGCCGCCCGCCGGCTGCGCTAGTACAGGTCGCCCACCGCTGCCGCGGTGGGCGACTTGCGTTATCAAAGCCCCTCATTGAGCCCTCGGATTTGACCGGCGGACCTCGCCATTCACGAAGAGCCTGTGAAATCCCTTTCCAATGCCTTCGCGCAAGAATAATGTAGCGATATCTACATTTTTCAGATCTGTCACTACATGAATAACTGGCTAGCGCTGATCCTCGGATTGCCGACCGCGAATGCAACAGCGCGCATGCGCGCCTGGCGAGCCCTGAAAGCCTCCGGGGCCGCGGTGTTGCGCGACGGTGCCTACCTGTTGCCGGACACCGCCACCTGCCGCGAAACGCTGGCCGCGGTTGAGCGCGACATCCTGGCCATCAATGGCACCGCCTTTGTCCTGCCCGTGGTGGAGCCCAACGGCGAACGCTTTATCGGGTTGTTCGACCGCAACGAGGACTACAGCAAACTGCGCAACGAAATCGAGGAGTGCCGGGGGCAACTGACGGCGCAGAATGCCCTGGCCAGCACCCGGCAGATTCGCAAGCTGCGCAAAGCCTACGATCAGCTGGCCAGCATCGATTTTTTCCCCGGCCAGCCGAAGCAGCACACCGACGCCGCCTTGCAGGAGCTGGAGACGGCGGTCAGCCGGGCCTTGTCGACGGATGAGCCGTATAGCCGCGACCTGCCCATCACCCTGCTCAGCCCGGGCGACTATCAGGGCCGTGTCTGGGCGACCCGCAAGCGCCCCTGGGTCGACCGCCTGGCGAGTGCCTGGCTGATCCGCCGCTTCATCGACCCCAAGGCGCGGATCCTCTGGCTGGACCAGCCCCGGGACTGCCCGGCCGACGCCCTGGGTTTCGACTTCGATGACGCAGCGTTCAGCCATGTCGGCAACCGCGTGACCTTCGAAACCCTGCAAGCCAGTTTTGCCCTTCGGCAACCCGGCCTGGATCGTCTCGCGGCCCTGGTGCACTACCTCGATATCGGCGGCATCCAGCCCGCCGAGGCTGCCGGCATCGAGCGGGTACTGGCCGGGCTGCGCGAAACCATCAGCCATGACGACCAGCTGCTGGCCGCTGCCAGCGCCATCTTCGACGGCCTGCTCGCCGAGTTCGAGAAAGAGGAACAACCCCATGAGTAAGGTTTCCGAGTCGGCGCTGGAAACGGATCCGCCGAGGCCCGGGCCGGTCGGTTTGCTTGAAGCCTTCTGGTTCTGGCTCAAGCTCGGCTTCATCAGCTTTGGCGGGCCCGCGGGGCAGATTTCGATCATGCACCAGGAACTGGTGGAACGCCGGCGCTGGATCTCCGAGCGACGCTTCCTGCACGCGCTCAACTACTGCATGTTGCTGCCCGGGCCCGAGGCCCAGCAGTTGGCGACCTACATTGGCTGGCTGATGCATCGGACCTGGGGCGGCGTGATTGCCGGCGCGCTGTTCGTATTGCCCTCGCTGTTCATCCTGATCGCCTTGTCCTGGCTGTACATCGCCTTCGGCGAAGTCCCGGTGGTGGCCGGGCTGTTCTATGGCATCAAGCCCGCGGTGACGGCGATAGTCATACAGGCGGCACATCGGATCGGCTCGCGGGCCCTGAAGAACCCTTGGCTGTGGGCGATAGCCGCGGCGTCATTCACCGCGATCTTTGCCTTCAATGTGCCGTTTCCATTGATCGTGCTGGGGGCCGCCTTGATCGGTTACCTCGGCGGTCGCCTGGCACCCGAGAAGTTCAAGGTCGGAGGGCATGGCGCGGCTAAAAAGTCCTTCGGCCCGGCCTTGATCGATGACGATACCCCTGCCCCTGGGCATGCCCGCTTCAGTTGGCTGAAACTCACGCTGCTGGCATTCATCGGCGCCCTGTTGTGGGCCTTGCCGATGGGCGCCCTGACCGCGCTGTTCGGCTGGCAAGGCACCTTGACCCAGATGGGCTGGTTCTTCACCAAGGCCGCCCTGCTGACCTTCGGCGGTGCCTATGCCGTGCTGCCGTATGTCTATCAGGGCGCGGTGGGTCACTACGGCTGGCTGACCCCGACGCAGATGATCGACGGCCTGGCCCTGGGGGAAACCACCCCCGGGCCGCTGATCATGGTGGTGGCCTTCGTCGGCTTCGTCGGGGCTTATGTCTCGCAAGTGTTTGGCGCCGACCAGGTGTTTCTGGCCGGGGCGGTCGCGGCAACGCTGGTCACCTGGTTCACCTTCCTGCCTTCGTTCCTGTTCATCCTCGCCGGCGGCCCGCTGGTGGAGTCGACCCACAACGAGCTCAAGTTCACCGCGCCGCTCACCGGGATCACCGCCGCGGTGGTCGGGGTGATCCTCAACCTGGCGTGCTTCTTCGGCTACCACGTGCTGTGGCCGAACGGCTTCAGCGGCGCCCTCGACTGGCCCTCGGCGCTGATCGCCCTGGCCGCGGCGGTTGCCCTGTTCCGCTTCAAGCGCGGCGTGATCCAGGTGCTGATGGCCTGTGCACTGGCGGGCCTGGCCGTGCACCTGCTGCGCTAGGGCGAATGAACTGATTGACGATCTCTGGCGGGCACCGGGCCTGCCGGCTCACCCAGCCTACCGAGTTAGGCAGGAGGTGTTCCATGAAGTGGATTACCCGCGAACGACCCAAGATCGACCGCATCGCCTGTCCCTGGTTGATCACCCGCTTCATCGATCCTCAGGCGGAGTTTTTATACGTGCCCAGCGCCGATGTGCTGCGGCTCGCCGCGGAGAAAGACGCGGCGCCCTATGACATTCCCGGTGTTGAACTGAGCCACGAGGGCGAACTGTGCAGCTTCGATGCGTTCCTGAAGAAGTACCGACTCAGCGAGCCGGCCTTGCGGCATCTGGCCAGGATCGTGCGCGGGGCCGATACCTCGCGTCTGGACCTGACCCCGCAATCGGCGGGGCTGTACGCGATTTCACTGGGCCTGTCGCAGCGCTATAGCGATGACCATGAAATGCTCGCCCACGGCCTGGTCCTGTACGACGCGCTCTACGCCTGGTGCAAGGATTGCCAGGGCGAATCCCATAACTGGCCTCCACAAATGTGAGGAGGCCAGTTCGTCACGAAGCCCAGCCTGACGCTGGGCTTTGGTTTTTAGTGGCAGTGGTAATCGTTGGTCTTGTGGTTGCGATGACAACCTTTTGCATCAGTGCCACCGCTATGGGCGAAGGCAGCGATGGAAGTCATCGAAAGTACAGCGGCGATCAGAATGGCAGACAGTTTCATCAGGGCTTGCTCCATGCTCATGTTGTTATAGGCGTGAGATCTCTCACGCCCCACAAAGTATGGCCAATTGCCTTCACCGCACAAGCCACTCTCTCACCCATTTCCCGACATTCGACGAAAGGCTGCGCGCCTCTTTGTTGAGCTGCCACTGCCTCTGGTTTAGGATACGCCCCACATCCTCCCCGGGGGGATATGGGAAAGCTGAATACAAGGAACTCATCGCTCTCTGCATTCGAGAAACGCTTGATAGCACAGATGATTAAACGCCTCGCCCTGGGAGATTTCCCATGCTGAAAATCCTCGCCAACCCAACCTACCGTCACCTGTTCCTGGCCCAGGTGATCGCGCTGGTAGGTACCGGCCTTGCAACCGTCGCCTTGGGCTTGCTGGCCTTCGACCTTGCAGGCGCCCAGGCAGGTGCGGTCCTGGGCACGGCGTTGGCGATCAAAATGACTGCCTATATCGGCGTTGCGCCGATTGCAGCTGCTTTTGCAGAACGCCTCCCTCGGCGCGCGATGCTGGTTTCGCTGGATCTGGTGCGAGCGCTGGTCGCCCTTGCTTTGCCGTTCGTGACAGAGGTCTGGCAAATCTACGTATTGATTTTCGTCTTGCAGTCGGCCTCGGCTGCGTTCACCCCAACATTCCAGGCGACCATTCCGGACATCCTGCCGGATGAGGACGATTACACCCAGGCGTTGTCTCTATCGCGCCTGGCCTACGATCTTGAGAGCGTCGCCAGTCCGATGCTCGCCGCCGCGTTGCTGACCGTGGTCAGCTTCCACAGTCTGTTCGCCGGCACTGTCATTGGTTTTCTCGCTTCGGCGGCCCTGGTCTCGACAGTGTTGCTGCCGAAGGCGAAGCAGACGCCACGCCGCAGTATTTACGAGCGAACCACCCGTGGCTTGCGCATTTTCCTGGCGACGCCTCGCTTGCGCGGGCTGTTGGCGCTGAACCTGACGGTAGCGGCGGCCAGTGCCATGGTCATCGTCAATACAGTGGTGCTGGTCCAATCGCGCTTCGCTTTGCCCCAGCGCTCTACTGCATTGGCGCTGGCTGCGTTCGGCGGTGGCTCCATGATTGCAGCCCTGGTGTTGCCTCGTTTGTTGAAAGACATCAAGGACCGCACAGCCATGCTGTTTGGCGGAGCAATATTGGTCGCAGGATTGGCCATTGGCATCAACCTGACCACCTACAACTTCCTGCTACCACTGTGGATGATGCTTGGCGTGGGCTATTCCCTGGCACAGACCCCAAGCGGCAGGCTATTACGTCGCTCGGCACACGCCGAAGACCGCCCGGCGCTGTTTGCCGCCCAGTTTGCTCTGTCCCATGCCTGCTGGCTGATGACCTACCCATTGGCTGGGTGGCTGGGTGCCGATATCAGCCTCACCGCGTCGTTTGCCGGGCTCGCCGTGGTGGCCGGTAGCGCATGGGCGATCAGCATCCTGATCTGGCGCCCTGTACATGATCAGGAGTCGATCAGACACACCCATGAAAATCTTCCGGCCGATCACGCTCACCTAGACGGCCAGAATGGTCTGGATCACGAGCATCCGTACGTGATCGATGACCAGCATCGCCGATGGCCCCATCGCTGAGCTTGAGTTTCGGAGCATGGCTCAGATCGGATGGCCAGGTCCGAGCACCATCCTGTTGCAGCCGTTCAGCCAGGCCTAGAGATACTTGGTTATTTGCTTGAAGGCTTCCAGTGGTGCGCGCTCGCCATTGCTCAATGATGAATTGTTCAATGATGAAACGGTGTCCTCCAGGCAGTGATCGATGTGATCCTGGATCAACGTGCGCTTGGCCTGGCATACCGCTTTTTCCACCGCATGCAGTTGCTGGGCGATATCCACGCACTCACGACCTTCCTCGATCATGCCGATGATGCTGCGCAGATGGCCGTCCGCCCGCTTGAGGCGCTTGATGATCGCTTCATGGCTTTGGTGGATATGGGGATGGTGGTGTTCGTGCTCACTCATGACTGGAGCCTCGGGCCTCAATGAATCACGCCGGCATCCTATCCCCCCAGGGGGATAGGGTCAAACCCATGGCAGCCAGCCGAAACACGCTCACCATGTCCAGCAGGACAGTGCCAATGACAAGGTATTCGCGCCAGCCCTCGCCATGTTCATGGCGACATGGGCACTCGCACGAGTGATGCCATAAAAAGAGGCCGCGAAATGCGGCCTCTGCTTCAAACACTGCTGACGACAAGCAGCCCTTCAGCCCTGCCCCTTGAGGAAATGGCGGATGCGGATCTTCACCCCGTCGCTCTGGAAGCGGCGGGCGGCCGCCTCGATCTTCAGTTCGGCGCGGGTCACCCGCTCGTGGTGACGCAGGTGGCCGACCCAGGATTCGTCGAAGAAAATCTCGCACCACAGGCGCGGGTTTTCGCTGTCCTGCAACAGGCACCAGGAAAACGAACCGTTGCGCTGGCGCATGCGTCGCACCGGGTTCATCGCCTGCTGGAAGGCCTGGGCGTGTTCGGGGGCGATGTCGTATTCCAGGCGGATCATCACCGGGCCGCGTTCCAGGTCCTGGTCGGCGCTGAGCAGCGGTTGCGGCCAGTGCAGCGACGGCGCCAGGTCTTCGGCGCTGCGCTGGGGCAAGCCGACCCGCCAGGTCAGCCCGACCCCGGCCAGCAGCACCGCGGCCGCCGCGCTCAGGGCAAGGCTCATGGACAACAGGCTGGCCACCCAGCCCCAGAGCAAGCCGCCCAGGGCCATGCTGCCGAAGAACATCAGGATATACACCGCCAGCGCTCGCGCCCGCACCCAGGCCGGCACCGAGGTCTGGGCCGCCACCTGGAAACTCGACAGTACGGCGATCCAGGCGCCGCCGCTGATCAGCATCACCGGGATCAACAGATAGAAGTCGCGCAGCCAGGCCAGGGCGAACAGCACCAGGGCGTAGATCACGCTGGCCAGCGCCACCAGGCGATCCACCGCCAGGTGCTGGCGCAGCCGCGGCAACAGCATCGCCCCCAGCACCGCGCCGAGGCCGACGCTGCCGAGCAACACGCCGAACTGGGTCGCGCTGCCCTGCAACTCGCCGCGCACGATCAACGGCAGCAAGGACATGCCGGCGCTGGCGCCGAAGAAGAACGCCAGGGTGCGAATCAGCACCCGTTGCAACGGATGGGAACTGCGGGCGTAGCGCCAGCCCACGCGGATCGCACTGAACAGCCGCTCCGCCGGCAGCACCGCGACCTTCGGCTCGCGCCGCCAGCAGGCGAGCACGGCGATCACCGCAAAGAACGACAGCGCATTCACCGCAAAGGTCGCCCAGGGCCCGGCCAGGCTCACCAGGACCCCGGCGATGGCTGGACCCACGGCACGCGCCACGTTGGTCCCGACGCTGCTCAAGGCGATGGCCGCGGGCAATTCGCCGGCGGGCACCAGTTCCGGGGTCAGGGCCGACCAGGCCGGCATCATCAGCGCCGTGCCGATGCCCATGGCCAGGGTCAACAGCAGCAACAGAGGCACCGTCATCAGGCCACTGAGGGTCAGGAACGCCAGGAGCATGGCGACACTGGCCATCCAGCCCTGCACCAGCAGCAGATAGCGGCGCTTGTCGACGATATCGGCCAGCGCTCCCGCCGGCAGCGCGAGGAAAAACATCGGCGCGGCGGCGGCCACCTGCACCAGCGCCACCGTCATCGGGCTGGCCGACAACGAAGTCATCAACCAGCCGGCGCCCACCTCGTGCATCCAGGTGCCGATGTTCGAGGCGATGCTGGCCAGCCACAGCCCGCGAAACAGGCCATGCTTGAGCGGGCTCCAGGGCGAAAGGGAGGCCGCGCTACGGGAGGAATCGAGGGTCTGTTTCATGACGGTCCTTGAGTCGTGGGAACGGTGTGCAGTCCGGGCGTTTTCATCGCCAACGACCACCGGCCGACGCAAGCGGGTTGCGTCGACCGGTTATCGTTGGCGGCAGGCTTACTTGACCTGACGCTGCGGCGCCTTGTGCACCATGGTGTAGGCATAGTCCACGCCCATGCCGTAGGCGCCGCTGTGTTCGCGCACCAGGTCCATCACCGCGTCGTAGGTTTCCTTGTGCGCCCAGTCGCGCTGGAACTCGAGCAGCACTTGCTGCCAGGTCACCGGCACCGCGCCGGCCTGGATCATGCGCTGCACCGACATGTCGTGGGCTTCCTGGGTAGTGCCGCCGGAAGCGTCGGTGACGATGTACACCTCATAACCTTCGGCCAGGGCTTCCAGGGCCGGGAAGTTCAGGCAGACCTCGGTCCACAGCGCGGCCATGATCAGTTTCTTGCGCCCGGTGGCCTTTACCGCTTCCACCAGCTTCTTGTCTTCCCAGGAGTTCATCGAGGTGCGCTCGATCGGCTGGTGGTCCGGGAACACGCTGAGCAGTTCCGGCCAGATGTAGCCGCTGAAGCTTTCGGTTTCCACCGAGGTGAAGATGGTCGGCACGTTGAAGATCTTCGCCGCCTTGGCCAGGCCCACGGTGTTGTTCTTCAGGGTCTGGCGGTCGATCGACTGCACGCCGAAGGACATCTGTGGCTGGTGGTCGATCAGGATCAGGGCGGAGTTGCTTGGGTTGAGCAGTTCACGGATAGACATGGCGCGTTCCTTTTGATGTCGATAGCTAAGTGGGTTCAAGCGTTGAGTTGCACAATTCGGGGGCTCGGCGCGGGTTCCGTTGGGGAGGCTTTGCTGCCGGCTTGGTGGTTAATTTAGGGCTCAAAACAAAAAGGGACAATCCAGCAAAATCGAGAATCATTGATTCCAAAACAGGGACAATTCAAAAACTGCCGCAGCGCCCACTGCGAACGACACCTGCCGCCCGCCTGGCCGCACAAACGGCCGAATGCAGCACAGCCGTACAATCCCCGCGCCCTGTAATAGGCAACCATGCTTCGCCTCGATCCGATGGCCACGCCGAGCGGACGCAGGCGTGCCGGCAGTTGCCGGAACCACGGCCAACCGCGTCCTGGGCCACCCACCTTGACGCGAGACATAAGCATGCTGCTTGCCTCGAAACACCTCACCGCCCCCGGGCCGCTGCACCTGCGCCTGAAGCCGCTGTGGCTGCTCGCCTTGCTCAGCGGCGGCGCCCCGGCGCTGGCGACGCAGGGCGCGCAAGACACCCCCGGCTTCCTTGAGGGGGCGAATCTTGAAGTGCTCAGCCGCAACTTCTACCTCAACAACGACTATCGCTCCCCGACCCCGGCCGGCAAGAGCTACAAGCAGGAATGGGCCCAGGGCTTCATCGCCTCGTTCGAGTCCGGCTTCACCCCCGGCACCATCGGCGTGGGCGTCGATGCCCACGGCTTCCTGGGCTTGAAACTGGATGGTGGCAAGGGGCATTCCGGGACGGGCCTGTTGCCGCTGGATCATGACGGGCGCAGCGAAGACCGCTACTCCAGCGCCGGCGGCGCGCTGAAGTTCAAGGCCTCGCGGACCACCCTGGCGCTCGGTGAAATGACCGTGGCGACCCCGGTGTTCGACACCGCCGACAAACGCCTGCAACCGGAATACGCCAGCGGCCTGCTGCTCTCCAGCCGGGAACTCGAGGGGCTCGACCTGCAGGCCGGTCACTTCAACGCCTTCAAGAACCAGGACGCCTCCACCGCCAAGGGCGACTTTTCCGGCTACGGGGCAACCACCCGCCACGCCAGCATCGACTTCATCGGCGCCGACCTGTTCGCCGGCCAGGCGCTGGGCGGCGCCCTCTACGCCTCGGAGCTGAGCGACACCTGGCGCCAGTACTACGCCAACCTGCATGCCAGCCTTGGCCAGCTGTTCCTCGACGGCAACCTGTACCGCACCCGCGACCAGGGCCAGGCCGCGGCCGGCGCCATCGACACCACGGCCTACAGCCTCTCCGGCAAATACCGGATCGATGCCCAGGCGTTCACCCTGGCCTATCAGAAAATCCACGGCGACACGCCCTTCGACTTCGTCGGCGGCGACTCCATCTACCTCGCCAACTCGATCAAGTACGCCGACTTCAACGGCCCCGGCGAACGCTCCTGGCAAGCGCGCTACGACCTCGACCTCGGCGCCCTGGGCATTCCCGGCCTGAGCTTCATGGCCCGCTATGTGAGCGGCCGTGGCATCGACGGCAGCCACGCGCCCCAGGGCGGCGCCTACAACCCCTTCGACAGCGCCAGTGGCACCTACAGCCCGCAACAGGGCCGGGGCGGACGCCACTGGGAACGCGACCTGGACCTGCACTACATCGTGCAGTCGGGCCCGGCCAAGGACCTGTCGCTGCAACTGTCCCACGTCAGCCACCGGGCCAATGCCGCCCAGGCCGGCGACGACATCGACAGGCTGTACATCGTCATTCAGTACCCGCTCAAGCTCGGGCCGTTCTGATCCTGCTCGGGCCATGCGCCGGGAAGCGCCGTTGGCAGCAGCCACATGACGGCTAACCCAAGGCATGGGCCACCTGCGCGTCTGCCACCGTCGCGTCCCGCAACACCCGCGCCAGCAAGGCGCCGGGCTGGGCGCCCGAGACCCGGGTGTCGCCGATGCGAAAGGCCGGCAGCACCCCGCCCGACCAGTCCGCGGCATCGCATTTGTGGCGCTGCAACGCGGCCAGTCCTTCACCACCGCGCAGGTAGTCGAGCAGCCGCTCCTGCTCGCGCTTGCCGTCCCCGCCCAGCTCCGCGAGCACCCGCGCATCGCCGATATCGCGGCCCTCGCAGAAATAGGCACGGAAGATCCGCGCGAACAGCGCGGCGCAGTCGCCACCGCGCGCAGCCCGCTCGAGCATCAGGCTGTGCGCCGGGTCGCTGTCGACCAGGCGCTCGATTCGCTCGAAGGCAAAATGCAGCCCCAGCGCCTGGCCGGCCCGGGTGATCTGCGCTTCGAACAACCGGCTGCGCGCCAGGCTGCCGAACCGGCGCCGGGCGTACTCGCCCTGCTCGATGCGGCTGGCGGGAAGGTCGAACGCGCAGCGGCTCGGCACATAGACGATCGGCCGTGGCCGGTGCGCGGCCGCCATGGCCTGGCGCAGGTTCAGCTCGCCGATCCAGCACCAGGGATTGATGAAGTCGTACGCCAGATGAATGACGTTACCCATAGCGACCACCTTGCTTCTACCCATGATGGCCAGACTCTAGGCGCGCACCTGCCGGACGAGTAGCCACAGGGCGCGCAACGCTGTCTTGCTCGAGACCCGAGCGAGGCTCAGGCGGCGAGGATTTCCTCGAGGAACTCGATAAACACATTGATGCGACTGGAGCCGCGGTGGTTGGGCAGGTACAGCGCGTTGATGCAGGTGCTGGCAGTGCCGGGATTGACCTCGTACTGCTCCAGCACGCGGGTCAGGCGGCCCTGGCCGACATCGTCGCGCACCAGCCAGTCGGCCAGCAGCGCCACACCGCCACCGGCCAGCGCCGCCTCGCGCAGGATGTCGGCGTTGTTGCTCTGCAAGCGCCCCTGCACACCCAGGCGCTGGGGCTCTTCGTCGCCCTGGAAGGTCCAGTCCTGGTGCACGCCGCCATAGTCGAAGCGCAGGCACTGGTGCTCCAGCAGGTCGCTCGGCTGGCGCGGCAGGCCGGTGCGTGCCAGGTAGTCGGGGCTGGCCACGACCCAACGCTGGAAGTCGCCGATCTTCTTGCTGACGATGTCATCGCTGACCACCGAGGAACCGAGGCGCACCGAGACATCGATGCGCTCGCTGATCAGGTCGCTGACCCGGTCGCTCAACGACAGGCTGATCTCCAGGCCCGGATGGCGTTCGAGCAGGCGCCCCAGGTGCGGGGCGATGATGCGCCGGCCGAACTCCACCGGGACGCTGGCCCGCAGATGCCCCTGGGCCTCGCTGCCACGGTCGGCGACGCTGGCGTCGGCTTCGTCGATGGCCTCGAGAATCGCCACGGCCTTGTCGAAATAGGCCTGCCCGGCGAGCGTGACACTGGTGTTGCGCGTGGTGCGATTGAGCAGGCTGGCGCCCAGCTCGCTTTCCAGCCCCGCCACCTGCCGCGTCACCGACGACGTCGACAGGCCGAGCTTGCGCGCCGCCGATGAGTAGCCGCCACAGCGCACGGTTTCAACGAACATCTTCAGCGCCAGCAACTTGTCCATAAGCCGATTCCGCGAGCGAAAATTGAAACCAGGAACTATGCCTGAGCACGCACCGAGTGTCTTGTACGGTTGTGCTCAAGCACCGTGGCCTGCGCTTGCACCTTCGCCCCGGACCCTCAGCCCTGGCGGTAGTGACGGAGCAGAAACAGCAGCAGCGCCAAGCCAGGGACCGCGGCAATCGAGGTCGCCGACAGGCTCCACCCCACCTGCTCATACAGCGGGCTGGCCACCAGCGAACCCAGGGCGCCGCCGACGAAGATGCTGGTCATGTACACCGCATTCAGGCGCGCCCGGCTGTGCGGGTCGATGGCGTACACCTCACGCTGGCCAAGCACCATGTTCAGCTGCACGGCAAAATCCAGCAGCACCGCGCACACCACCAGCCACAGGTAGCCACTGCCCGGCAGCGCCCCTATCAGCAGGGACAGCGGTGCCAGCAACAAGGCTACGAGAGTGCCGCGCTGGCCATGCCCGGCGTCGGCCAGCCGGCCGGCGATCGGCGCCGCGATCGCCCCCACCGCGCCCACCAGGGCGAACACCGCCACCTGCGCCTGGCTGAAGCCGTGCTGGCGAATCAGCTCGATGGGCACGATGGTCCAGAACAGGCTGAAGCTGGCAAACAACAAGCCCTGGTACAAGGAGCGCTCACGCAGGCCGGCATGGCGGCGCGCAAGGGCGAAGACCGAGCCGATCAACTCGCCATAGGAGGACTGATGCGTCGGCATGCGCCGTGGCAGGGCAACGGCCATCACGCAGGCGATCACCGCCATCAGGCCCGCGGCGCTGAAGAACACCCCGCGCCAGCCGAACGCCTGGGCCAGCAGGCTCGACAGCGGGCGCGACAACAGAATGCCCAGCAGCAGCCCGCTCATGATGTTGCCGACCACCCGCCCGCGACTTTCCTCGGGCGCCATGTGCGCGGCCAACGGCACCAGAATCTGCACCGCCACCGAAGTCAGGCCGATGAGCAACGACAGCGCCAGGAACAGCGAAGGCGACTCAGTAAAGCCCGCGGCGATCAGGCACAGGCTCACGGCGAGCGTGAACCCCACCACCAGGCGGCGGTTTTCCATCAGGTCGGCCAGGGGCACCAACAGCAGCAGGCCCGCGGCGTAGCCGAGCTGGGTCAGCGAGACAATCAGGCTGGCATGGGCGTTCGACAGGCCGATCTGCGGGGCGATCAGCTCGACGATCGGCTGGGCGTAGTAAAGGTTGGCGACGACCGCGCCGCAACAGAAGGCCAGCAAGGCCACCAGGGCGCCAGAGAGGGTGGCGGGCCGTTCGCCCTTCAGCGCCGTGCTGGCCGTCGTTGCAAAGTTGCCGGTAGGCATGATGAAACCTCGTTCGCGTGGAGAAAAGTTTCGCCAAGGCTAGGCGCGACGCTCAATCGGGAGAATCCACCGCCGGGGCAATTGAGCGATGCGCATCACGCAACGATCCCGGCGTTGCCGATGGCGCAAAAGGTCTTTGCGCGGTTTGCCAATACCGCCGTCCACCCCCCTTCTCTACCCTTGGGCACTTGCCACGGGGCGGTCCGTCACCGCTCTCCTCTGCGGCTCAAGGAGACTTCCATGACCTCGACTGCATCACTGTCCGCCCGCGCGGATTCCACGGACCAATGAAGGGTGACCCGATGAACGCCAGGCAGTTGTGGCTGGGCGCCGTGGTTCTCGCCACGGCAGGCGCGATAGGCGCCGCGCTGTTGATGTGGCGCCCGGCGATCGCGCCGGCCGAACCGCCACAACGCTTCGAGGCCGCCCAGGTGCAACGCGGCGCGCGGGTCGCCGAAGCCGGCGATTGCGCGGTGTGCCATACCCGCCCCGGCGGCCGCTACCTGGCCGGTGGGCTGGCGCTGGTAACGCCCTTTGGCACGCTCTACAGCACCAACATCACCCCGGACGCCGGGACCGGGATTGGCCAATGGTCATTGCCGGCCTTCGAGCGGGCGATGCGCGAAGGGGTCGCCCGCGACGGGCACTTGCTGTATCCGGCCTTCCCTTACGCCTACTACCGGCGCATGACGGACGGGGACATCGCAGACCTCTACGCCTATCTGATGAGCGGCCCCGCCGTGCATGCGCCGGCCATGCAGAACCGGATGAACTTCCCGATGAACATCCGCCCGCTGGTGTCGTTCTGGAACCTGCTGTTCCTGCACGCGGAGCCCTTGGCGCCCGTGGCGCAGCAATCCGCAACCTGGAACCGTGGCCGCTATCTGGTCGAAGGCCCCGGCCACTGCGCCGGCTGCCATTCTCCGCTCAACCCGCTGGGCGCCGAGCAGTCCGCCCAGCATCTTGCCGGCGGCAGGGTGGACGGCTGGCAGGCGCCGTCCCTGCTGGGCCTGGCCGACCGCGCCAAGCCCTGGAGCCGCGAGCAACTGGCGGGCTACCTGCGGGCTGAGGTGGTCGAGGGCCATGGCACCGCCGCCGGGCCGATGCGACCGGTCAGCCTCAGCCTGGGCAACATGCCGGCCAGCGATGCCGAGGCGATTGCCGACTACCTGCTGAGCCTCGAGGACTCCGCTCCCGCCGCACCCGCTTCAGCCACCGCGCGCCCTACCGAGGTGGTCGAGCAGGCGCCTGGCGCCCAGCTGTTCCAGAGCGCCTGCGCCGGTTGCCATGGCCCGGCCGCGCCGATGCGCCAGATCGATGGGCGCCCGGCCCTGGAGCGGACATCGGCGCTGCATGCCTCAAGCGCGCGCAACTTTCTCAAGACCGTGCTCGAAGGCGTGCCCGCCACCCCGGGGTTGCCCGGCCCGGTCATGCCGCCCTTCGCCGCCAGCCTGGACAACCAGCAGTTGGCGGCGCTGGCCTCGTTCCTGCGCGAACAGGCCAGCCCGGGCCAGCCGTGGGCCGACCTTTCTTCCACCCTTCACGAATTACGCCAGGAGGCGCAATGACCCACATGACCCTCAACGTCAACGGCTCGTCCCATGCGCTGGAGCTGGAGCCCGACATGCCGTTGCTGTATGCGCTGCGCAATCACCTGGGGCTCAACGGCGCCAAGTACGGTTGCGGCCTGGGACAATGCGGAGCCTGCACCGTGCTGGTGGATGACCAGCCGGTCTTTTCCTGCCTGACGCCCTGCAGCGGCCTGGAAGGCAAGGCCGTCCGCACGGTGGAGAGCCTGGGTACGGCGGAGCGCCCGGGGCCTTTGCAAAAAGCCTTTATCGAGGCCCAGGCCGCCCAGTGCGGCTACTGCATCGCCGGCATGCTGATGCGCGCCCAGGCGTTGCTGGAACGCGACCCTCATCCGGACGAAGCCACCATTCGCGAGCATATGGCGAGCAACCTGTGCCGCTGCGGCACCCACCTGCGGATCATCGACGCCATCGGCCGTGTGGCCAGGCAAGAGCGGAGCGCGCCATGACCCGGCACCATGAAGTCGACCAGGGGCGTCGCGCGTTCCTGCGTGGTGGCGCGCTGGTGCTGGCGTTCACCCTGGTCCCGGCGGCGCGCCAGGCGCTGGCCGACAGCGAAGTCGATACCCTCGGCACGGTAGTACTGGCGCCCGATCTGCCGGGCAGCCTGCGCACCAATCCCTACCTCGATGCCTGGATCCGCGTCGCGGCCGAAGGCGTCACCGTCTACACCGGCAAGGCCGAATTGGGGACGGGGGTGAAAACCGCGCTGTTGCAGATTGCCGCCGAACGCCTGGACCTCGCGCCAGACGCGATCACCCTGCTCACTGCGGATACCGCACTGACCCCTAACGAAGGCTACACCGCCGGCAGCCACAGCATTTTCGACAGCGGCACGGCCCTGTTCAACGCCGCGGCCCAGGTCCGGCAATTGCTGCTGGCGTCGGCCGCGCGCAGCTGGGCCGTGGACGCCGCGCTGCTGACCACGCACGAGGGCCAGATCCAGGGCCCGGCCGGGCAGCGCATGGCCTATGCCGAGGCGGTCAAGGGCGTGGACCTGCACCACTATGCGCAGGCGCAATCGCCCTCGATGCCACCGTCTGCGTTCAAGCTGATCGGCCATTCGCTGCCGCGCCTGGATATCCCGGCCAAGGTCAGTGGCGGCGCCGCGTTCGTCCAGGACCTGCGCCTGCCGGGCATGCTGCACGCCCGGGTGATCCGCCCGCCCCGCCCTGGCTGCCGCCTGGAAGCCTTCGATGCCGAGGCGATCAAGGCCCTGCCCGGCGTGGTGCGGGTGGTGCAGGACGGCAACTACCTGGCGGTGGTCGCCCGGGATGAGTGGCAAGCCATCAAGGCGATGCGCAGCGGCTATGAGCAGGCCCGCTGGAGCGCTGGAGAGGCGATCCCCGAAGCGCGGGACATCCACGCGCTACTGACCCGCCTGCCCGCGCGCCGCTACCCGATCAGCCATGAAGGCAACCCGGCGGCCGGCGCCCGCGCCAGCTATCGCGCGCGGTTCAGCAAGCAGTACCTGATGCACGGTTCCATCGGCCCGTCCTGCGCCGTGGCCTGGTTCAAGGACGGCGTGCTCACGGTCTGGACCCACACCCAGGGGGTCTACCCGCTGCGCGCGGGGATTGCCGAGATGGTCGGGCTGGCGCCGGAGCGGGTGCGCTGCATCCATACCGAGGGTTCCGGGTGCTACGGCCACAACGGCGCGGACGATGCGGCGGCCGATGCCGCGTTGATCGCGATGCGGCTCGCCGGCACGCCGGTGCGGGTGCAGTGGATGCGCGAGCAGGAAAACCTCTGGGAGCCCTACAGCAGCGCCATGCTCACCGAGGTCCAGGCCAGCCTCGATGCCCAGGGCCGATTGCAGGACTGGGCCTATGAGCTGTGGACCACGCCGCACAACGAACGCATCGTCAATGCCGGCCGCTTGATTCCCGCGCGGCTGTTGGCCCGGCCGTTCGTTTCCGCGCCGTCGATCCCCATCGCCCAGCCCGAAGGGGATGGCGATCGCAATGCCGTGCCGCTGTACAGCCTGGCGTCCACCCGCATCGACATGAACTTCGTCACCCGCATGCCGTTTCGCACCTCCGCCATGCGCTCGCTGGGGGCCCACATCAATATCTTCGCCATCGAAGCCTGCATCGATGAACTGGCCGCCCGGGCCGGCACCGATCCGGTGGCCTTGCGCCTCGCCCACCTGAGCGACCCGCGGGCACGGGCGGTGGTCGAACGGGTGCGGGACGCCAGCGGCTGGCCGCACAAGGGCAAGGAGCCCGGCGCGGGCATCGGCTTTGCGTTTGCCCGCTACAAAAACATCATGGGCTACTGCGCCATCGCCGTCCTGCTGCGGGTGCATCCGCAGACCGGCGAGGTGCAGCTCGATCGAGTGGTCACGGCAGTGGACGTGGGCCAGATCGTCAACCCCGATGGCCTGCGCAACCAGGTGGAAGGCGGCATCGTGCAGTCCGCCAGCTGGACCCTGTTCGAAAAGGTCGGCTACGACCCGGGCGGCGTGCGCAGCTACGACTGGAGCGGTTATCCGATCCTGCGCTTTGCGCAGTTGCCCCGGCAGGTCGAGGTGCATCTGCTCGATCAGCCGGGACAGCCATTCCTCGGCGCCGCCGAGATCGTCCAGGGCCCCATGGCCGCCGCCATCGGCAATGCCGTGGCCAATGCCACCGGCCGGCGCTGGCTGAACCTGCCGCTGACCCGCTCCGAGCAGCCGGCCTAACCCGGAGTCCAGCCGCCGCTTCGGCGGCGGTCCTTTCGCACGCTGCCAAGGCATCGAGGAGCGAGCGGGCCAATCGCCGCGCCCGCCGTCGACTGCCCGCTCGCCGCGTCATGCATCCGTCGCCGTTCAGGGCGTTGCGTTTCACGCAATGCAGCGTAGAGCGGCGGCTGGATTATCACGCGCGGCCCGGCGGATTAGGTTAGTGCCCAACAGGAGGAACACCCCATGCCAGCCACCCGATCGCATCATCCACGTCGCGCCATTGTCATAGGCGGTTCGCTCGGCGGCCTGTTCGCCGGCAATTTGTTGCACGCGGCGAAATGGGACGTCGAGCTGTACGAGCGCTCGGCCCACGACCTCGACAGCCGCGGTGGCGGCATCGTCTTGCAGCCCGAGGTGGTCGAGGCGCTGCGCCAAAGCGGGCGCGAGCTGCCACTGGGCGAACTGGGCGTGCGCTCGGAGTACCGCACGGTGTTTCGTCCCGATGGCTCGATCCGCAGTCATCTGTACATGCCCCAGGTCCAGACGTCCTGGTCACTGCTCTACACCACCCTGCGCGATGCCTTCGGCCCCGAGCACTATCACCGGGGGCAGACGCTGGCAGGCATCGACCAGAGCGAGCCCGGGAGCGTCAGCGCGGTCTTCGACAGCGGGCACCAGGCACAGGCGCAGCTGTTGCTGGGCGCCGACGGCGGCAGTTCCACGGTGCGTCGATTGCTCTGGCCCGACAGCCAGCCGAGCTACGCAGGCTATGTGGCGTGGCGAGGTCTTGTGCCCGAGCGCGCCGTGCCCGCCGAGGTGCGCAATGAGCTGTTCGGCACCTTCGGCTTCGCCAACCACCAGGGCTCACACATCCTCGGTTATCTGGTGCCGGGCACCGACAACGATTTGCGCCCGGGCCACCGGCTCTACAACTGGGTCTGGTACCGGGTCGCCCCGCTGGACATCCTGCCGCGCATCATGACTGACGCCGATGGCCGTGAACGCGGCTTCTCGGTGCCGGAAGGCCGGCTCGCTCCCGCCTGGCGGGACTACCTGATCGAGCAGGCCGAGGCCTTGTTGCCGCCGCAGTTTCGCGCCGTAGTCCAAGCGACCCAGGCGCCTTTTGTCCAGGCCATCCGCGACCTGGCCGTCGAGCAGATGGTCGAGCGCCGGGTAGTGCTGCTCGGCGATGCCGCCGCCATACCGCGGCCGCACACCGCGGCGAGCACCTCAAAGGCCGCCACCAATGCCCTGGCCCTGGCCGCGGCCCTGCGCACCTTTCCCAACGACCTCGAGCGTGCCCTGCGCAGCTGGCAGCCCGCGCAACTGGCACTGGGCCAGAGACTGCGCAGGCAAGGCACGCAAATCGGCAATCACCTGTTGTTCAACCAGGCACCGTCCGCCTGAGCACCCACGGCATCCCGATCGATGCCCTCATAAGGAAATACCCATGACCCAGCACCTGTTCCAACCCCTTGCGGTCGGCCCCTACACCCTGGCTCACCGCGTGGCCATGGCCCCCCTGACCCGCTCCCGCGCCGGCCAGCCGGGCGACCTGCCGACCGCCATGAACGCCGAGTATTACCGGCAACGCGCGAGTGCCGCGCTGATCGTTACCGAGGCCACGCAGATTTCCCGCCAGGGCCAGGGCTATGCCTGGACCCCGGGGATCTACAGCGATGCCCAGGTGGCGGCCTGGCGCCAGGTGAGCAGCCAAGTGCACGAAGCCGGCGGGCTGATTTTCATGCAGCTGTGGCATGTGGGGCGTGTCTCTCACCCGAGCTTCCAGCCCGACAACGCCCTGCCGGTGGCGCCCAGCGCCCTGCCGGTTCCAGGCAAGACCTTTATCGTCGACGACGAGGGCAACGGCGTCTGGGGCGATGTGCCGGTGCCGCGCGCCCTGCAAGTGGCGGAGATCGCGCAGATCGTCGACGACTATCGACGCGCGGCGCGCAACGCCCTGAAAGCCGGCATGGACGGCGTGGAAATCCACGCGGGCAACGGCTACCTGCTCGACCAGTTCATCAACAGCAACAGTAACCAGCGCGAGGACGCCTACGGCGGCAGCGTGGAAAATCGCGCCCGGCTGTTGCTGGAAGTCGTGGCAGCCGTCGCCGATGAGGTGGGCGCCGAACGGGTGGCGGTACGCCTCACTCCCATGGGGCGCTTCATGGGCATGGGCGACGCAACGCCCGAGGCCACTTTCGGCCATATCGTCCGCGCCCTGAACCGCTGGCCCCTGGCCTATCTGCACCTCGTGGAACCGGCCGTGGTCGGTACCGTCAAGGACGAGAACTTCGACCCGCGCTGGGACGCGATCATCGGGCAACTGCGCACGGAGTGGAACGGCGTGCTGATGCTCGCCGGCGGCTACGATCCGCAATCGGCGGAGCAGGCCCTGGCCGCCAACCGCGCCGACCTGATTGCCTTTGGTCGCCCCTTCCTGGCCAACCCCGACCTGCCCCGGCGGATCCGCGACGGGCTGGCGCTGAATGCCCCCGACCCAAGCACCTTCTTTGGCGGCGACCAGCGTGGATACACCGACTACCCCGTTCATCCATAAGGAGCGATCCCGGTAACCCTGCTCCCGGGCTTATCGAATCGGCCGCGCTTGCGGGGCGGCCGATACCCGGCGTGCAAAGGGCCGCTTCGGCTTATCGGGGTTCCTCGGGGCCGGTTCCGCCCGCCGGGCCGGACGCGATAGCCTGCCGCAGCGTTTCCAGTGTCGCGGGCTTGAACAGAATCTGGTCCATCCCGGCGGCCATGCATCGCTCCACCGCACTCGCCTCGATACTGGCCGTCAGGGCAATGATGCGACAGCGTGGCAGGCTGCTGTGGGATTCCTCCCAGCGGATCCGCCTGGCGAGTTCGAAGCCGTCCATCCTCGGCATCATGCCGTCCGTGAGCACGATGTCGAAGTCCGCGCTCAGCCAGCGCTTGAAGGCCTCCTGCCCATCTTCCGCGACCACCACTCGATGCCCCAGGGTTTCCAGCTGGGTGTTGAGGGTCACGCGATTGAAGGCATTATCTTCGGCCAGCAAGATGGACAACGGAGGCACTTCGGCAGAAACGGTCGGGTCCTGCTGCGCCGCTTCGCCCTCGACAGCGGCTGGAGGGTCACAGATGGGCAGGCTCAATTCGAGGCTGAAGCAGGATCCTTTGCCAGGTTCGCTACGCGGCTTGATCTGGCCCCCCATCAATTGCACCAGGCGGCGGCTGATGTTCAGCCCCAGGCCGCTTCCGGACGCCTGCCCCGCGCCTGGCACGCCCACCTGGGAGAAGGGTTTGAACAGCTTGTCCATGTCTTCGGCGCCAATGCCGATGCCCGTGTCGATGACATCGAGGTCCAGGCGCAAGCTGTGCCCTTCACGACGGGTGCGGGCCTGGAGGATGACGCCGCCGCGCTCGGTGAACTTGATGGCGTTGCCGAGCAGGTTGAACAGCACCTGCTTGAAATGCAGCGGGTCCAGCAGCACCCATGCCTGCAGATCGCCTTCGACCTTGACGTCCAGGGTGAGGCCTTTTTGTCGCGCCATGCCAGTGACAACCGAGGCGACGCCTTCGATCTGCTGGTTGATGAGCACCGGCTCAGGAAACGAATCGATCTTTCCGGACTCGATGCGAGCAATATCCAGCACATTGCCCAGCAGCGACAAAAGCCCCTGGGCCGCTTCCTGGGCCACGGACAGGGATACACTGTCGGCCTCCCCCTGTTTCGCCCGCAGCAGCGCGAGCTCCTGCATGCCGATGATTGCGTTCAGCGGCGTGCGTATCTCATGGCTCATCGTCGACAGGAAGACACTCTTGGCCTGGTTGGCGGCCTCGGCGCGCTCCTCGGCGGCCCGGGTCCTGCGGACCTGGCGTCGCAGGTAGAACGCCCAGATCAGCGAGATGGCGATCAGGGTCGCGAAGAGGCCGCCCAGCTGGAGAATCTTGTCGCGATGGTCGCGCCAGAAGTCGCTCCCGCCCCTGGCGAAGCGCGGCGCCCAGGCCTGGACTATGTCCGCGACCTCTTCCGGCGTGATTGCCAGCTGCGCCTTCTCCAGGATGCTGCGCAACTCCGGCTGGTGCTTCGCCACCCCGATGCCGATGGGCGTGGAGATGTCCTGCAGGATCCCGGTGACCTGGATGCGATTGTCGAAATACTGGGCCGACAGATAGCGACCGGTGTAGTCGCTGCTCAGGTACACCTCGCTCTGCCCCGAATCGACCGAGCGCATGGCCTCGAGGAACGTGGGGTATACCTTGAGCTGAATCGCCGGATAGTCGCGTCTTATCGTATCGATGAAAAAGTAGCCCTCACCCGTCGCCAGGGTCTTCCCATTCAGATCGGCAAGCCCGGTGAAACGCCGGCCGGCGTGACGACCAGCACTGGTCGCGGTCATCAATACGGTGGAGCTGCGCAGGTACGGCGACAAGACATCCAGTGGCGTCTCGAACAGCTCGGACTGAGGCATGGCCGGGGTCAGAAGCGCGCGCCCCTCGGCGATGAGCCTGTTGGTTTCGAGGGTGTTTGGCGTGCCCAGGTAGGCGAACTTCAGGCCACTGCGCTGGCTGATCAATTCCAGGTAGTCGCGGCCAATGCCGGTGACGCTGCGGTCCCGTCCCAGCTCGCCCAGCGCCCCGAGCGAGTAATTGATGGCCACGGGGACCTGCGGGTGGCTGTCCAGCCAGCGCTGTTCCGCGGGCGTCAGCTTCACGCGCGCTTCGTCGATGCTCAAGCGGCGGCCGGCGCTCCAGCTGCGCAGGATGTCTTCCCCATAGCGCCTGGATATCCTCGGTATCGCCCGGTCGATGATGCCCCTCAGCGTCTCGTCTCCCGGACGCAGCAGGAAGCGAAAGCCCTGGCTGTCGACGGGAGCGAAGTTGTCGATGCGCAGGCCCAGCAGGTAATGGGTTTGCATCAGGTAATGCGAGGACAGGGCATCCCCCAACACCGCATCGACGTCCCCCAGCACCAGCGCTTCGAGCGCGCGTTGAGGCGAATCGAAAAACTCCACCTGGCTATGGGGGTAGGCCTCCCGTACCGCCTGTTCCTGAAGATAGCCGACGGTCATTCCCAGCACGGTACCGGCTTGATTGGGGTCGAAGGGCTGGGCCTGCGAAGTCACCAGCACCGGCCGGTCGGGCAGGTAGGCCTCGCTGAGCAGCAGGCCATTTTCCCGGCCTTCGACATCGCTGCCCGCGCCCAGCAGGTCGATCTCGCCACTGCGCAAGGCCGCCAGTGCGGATGCCCGCGACGAGTAGGCGCGCACCTGCGGCGGCCATTCGAACATCAGGGCCAGGTAGTCGGCGGTGATGCCCTGGTAGCGATCGCCATAGAACACCGACAGGGGCGGATAATCGAGAAGCACCACGCCGACCCTGAGCGGCCCTCGCCCTTCCAGCCACTGCCGCGCCTTGGCGTCCAGCCACGGGTGACTGCTTGTGGTCATGCGACCGGACAAGGTGATGTCTTGCGCATGAACCGGAAATATCGGTGAAAGAATACCCAGCAACAGAATGCCAATAGCTGCGAGGGACCTCAGTAGCATGGGGAACCTTCCTTGAGGTACTTGCGAAACCTGGGGCGGCGGACGCGACCCGGCAGGCAGCCCCTGGGAAGTCGTCGACAGTCTTGGGTATTTGCCGGGAATTTTAGGCCTTAGCGGCGCGCAGCGACATAGAAACCAGCAGACAGCGGGTACGGCTGCGTTTGTTTTCTGTCATACACGATAGCCGCGGCATTGCAGTAACCACCCCCATTGCGAGAGGCTGCGCCGTCAAGGCACAGCCCCCCGCCGCAAGCTCATGGCCTCAGGACAACTCGTATTGCTGACGGTTGTTCAATACCCGTTGAGCCTGTTCGCGGTCCAGGTCGCCGACCTTATCGGCCACCACCACGGTGGCCACGCAATTGCCAATCAGGTTGCCCGCCGCGCGTGCCATGCCGATAAACCAGTCGATCGACAACACCAGCACCAGGCCGATCACCGGAATGCTGGGGACTGCGCTCAGGGTCGCCGCCAGGATCACGATGGCCGAGCCCGGCACGCCGTGCGCGCCCTTGGAGGTCACGAGCGACACCCCGAGCACCAGCAGCAGGTCACCTATCGACAAGGGGGTATTGGTGGCCTGGGCAATGAAGACCACCGCCAGGGTCAGGTAGATCGAGAAGGCATCGAGGTTGAACGAATAGCCGGTGGGCACCACCAGCCCCACCACTGATTTTTTCACGCCCAGGACTTCCAGCTTGCGCATGATCTGCGGTAGCACCGAGTCCGAGGAGGCGGTGGCCAGGACGATGGTCAGCTCCTCGCGCAGGTAGACAATGAACTTGAACACGTTGATCCCGGCGTAACGCAACACCGCCCCCAGGATCACGAACACGAAGATCAGGATCGAGGCGTAGAACAGCACGACCAGGGAAATCAGCTGCTTCATCGAACCGACACCGTACTTGCCAACGGTGTAGGCCACCGCCCCTAGCACGCCCAGGGGCGCCAGCCGCACGATCAGGCCCATGGCCTTGAACAGCACCTTGGAAATATCGTCGATGAACGAGGTCACGCGCTCCGCGCTTTTACCCCCCACCAATGCCAGGCTGATGCCGAACAGCAAGGCAAAGAACAGCACCTGCAATACATCGTTGCGGGCCAATGCATCGATTGAAGTGGTGGGAATGATGTTCAGGATGAACGAACCGATGCCGCTGCCCTGGAGCTTGTGGGCATTCTCCGAATAACTGCTCATGGCCCCGGCATCCAGGGTCGTGGTGTCGATGTTCATGCCATGACCGGGCCCGAACACGAACGCCAGCAGGATGCCGAGAGCCAGGGCGATGGTGGTCATGATCTCGAAGTAGATCAGCGCCACGCCCCCTACCCGCCCGACGTTTTTCAGGTCGCCCGTACCGGCGATCCCGTGCACCACCACACAAAAGACGATGGGTGCGACGATCATCGAAATCAGCTTGAGAAAACCGTCGCTGAGCACTTTCAGCTTTACCGCGAAATCAGGCACCAGTACGCCGAGCACAATCCCCAGCAACAGGGCCAGCAACACCTGCGAAAAGAGTGATCCATACCAGGCCCTGGCCGGTGGTTTGACTGCGCTCGCAGCATTTGAGTCGTGGTTCATGATGTTTCTCCGTCAAGAATCAACCGAGTCCCTGGCGGGTCGACAACGCTGTCGACCCGCGGACTGCCCCCTCTTCAGCGACTCAGGTCGACGTCTGCCCGGTTGAATATCGGGTGGCCGAACCACAGCGAAGCCGCTTGAAGAATGCATCGTGCATAGCAGCCCCCATGCCACTTCCCGCGGAAAATCATGGATTTATCATTTACCGATCGAAAAACAAGGTCTTACAGGTCTGACCAGCCAAGGAAGCTGTGCGACTCGTCAGTTTTCTCCAGACTCGCAATCGTGCGCAGGTGGAGGCCCATGCCTCAAGACAGCGCAATCTCCCCCGCCGCCCGGGCCATGGAAGCGTGCACGAACGCTCTGAAATGGGGAGTTCAAGCCGTGAGCAGGACTGCTCGGCAACAAGGATGGCAGATGGATGAGCCCCTTCATCGAGACCCGATCCAGGTAAAGCGCGCAGCAGGGTATCCCGGCGGCGGCCAGCGCCGCTGGCGGCAGGTTAGCAACAACCCTGGCGGGTTGTCGGCCGACGTATCTGACCGTACACCGCCAGGCAATGCACCTGGCTGACCCAATGGCTGGGCACGGGCGTCCAGGACTGGGGGTCGTTGCCGGCCTCATCGGTCGATTGAATCACCTCGCCCTCCAGCAGCGGGCGATAACCTGGCGGTGATGTAGGCCGACCGCCAATAACGCTGCCCGCCACCAGGCCTGGGGCACCATCCGAAGGTTGTTGCGTAGAGCGCTTCGAATCCATATCGCTGAACTCCTGTGGGGTGAAGTTCAAGCGCAAAGCAAAACGCGCGCCACAGACTTGCTCAGGCAGGTGCGAAAACTAATGCGACGAGACATAGACAGATGGCGTGGATGGCGCAGGCAGCGCATAGGTCGCCTTCATCCATTCGATCTCCGCCTGGGGCGTTCGGCCGAAGAAGCGTTTGAACTCGCGGCTGAATTGCGAGGCGCTTTCGTAGCCTACGTTGAAGGCCGCCGTCGAAGCGCTCATGGCGTTGCGCAGCATCAGCAGTCGCGCCTGGTGCAAGCGCGTCGACTTCAGGTACTGCATCGGAGAAGCGTTCGTCACGCTGCGAAAGTGCAGGTGAAAGCTGGGCACGCTCATGCTCGCTTCCCGGGCCAGGGACTCCACGTCCAGGCGCTCCTGGTAGCAACTGTGGATCTTGCGGATCGTGCGAGTGACCTTGCCGAAGTGCCCCTGGCGATTGAGCGCGACACGCATCGAGCCGCCCTGCTCGCCCGTCAGGATGCGGTAATAGATTTCCCGCACCAGCGACGGCCCGAGTATCTGCGCGTCACCTGGAGTACTCATCGCCTCGAGAAAACGCAGTGTCGAGGCGCGCAGCAGATCGTCCATCGGCGAGGCATACATCCCCTTGGGCTGGGCGTCGCTGGGCCCGAGGGCTTCATCCACTTGCAGCATCAACTCGCTGGCCACCTGCAAGTCGAGACGCATGTAGACCGCCAGCATGGGCTCTGCCTCGCTGGCTTCGGTCTCCATGGTGAACGGCACTGGGACCGACACCACCAGGTAATGCTGGGCGTCATAGACGTAGACGTCATCACCCAGGTAGCCACGCTTGCGCCCTTGGCACAGGATGACGATGCCCGGGTCATACAAAACCGGGGTACGGGTCAGGGGCCGGTTCGAACGCAGGAAGCGGATATCCTCCAGCGCGCTGAGGTTGTAGCCCTCGATCGGCGCCAGCTTTTCCATCAGCTGCACCATGCGCGAGGTCTGTGAGTCGGCCTGATTCATTGACAGCCCCTTGGCTGACCGTTCAACCATCGGTCGAACGGCTCAGCGCTTCCCATTGATCGATTTCTCTGGCCGCCTGCTCCAGCCTGCCGCGCACCAGGCCCAAGGCATCGCTGCCCAGCAGCAGGTGTGCGGGTGGCGTCGGACTGGCGATGACCTGCAGCATCGCTTGCGCGGCTTTGCGCGGGTCGCCGGGCTGTTTGCCGCTTTTCTCTTCCCGCGCTTTGCGCACCGGGTCGAAACTGGCGTCATAGTCGCCAATGCTCCGTGGCGTGCGCTGCATCGAACGACCGGCCCAGTCCGTGCGAAACGAGCCTGGCGCCACGGCGGTCACGAAGATATTGAACGGCCGCAGTTCTTTGCTCAGCGTATCGGAGATACCTTCGAGCGCAAACTTGCTCCCGCAGTAGTAGGCGATACCCGGCATGGTGATGGTGCCGCCCATGGAGGTGATATTGAGAATGTGACCGGCACGCCGCTTGCGAAAATATGGCAGGAACGCCTTGGTGACCGCGACCGCGCCGAACACATTGACGTCGAACTGGCGACGCAGCTCCTCCAGCGGCGACTCTTCGAAGATGCCCTCATGACCGTAGCCGGCGTTGTTGACCAAGACATCGACCGGGCCATGGGCGGCTTCGACAGCCGCGACCAGGCTGTCGATCCGCTCGAAGTCAGTGACATCCAGAATCACCCCATGGGCACGATCCACGGAAAGCGCCTGAAACGCCTGCAAGGCCGCTTCATTGCGCACAGTGCCGATAACCCGATGCCCCGCGGCAAGCGCTTCCCGCGCCAGCGCATTGCCAAAGCCGCTGCTGACACCCGTGATAAATAGGGTTTTTATGCTGTTCATGGCGAGCTCCGATAGAGAGGGACGAGGCGGCCATGCTATCCAGGGAAAACCCGGTCACCTATGCCGGTTTGTCTTTGAGCATTGCCTATTCCTATCAGGGTCAATAGTTAAGTGGGTAGTCGCCGATCTCCGCTTCCGCGAGTCAGGTCCGCTCCAGCGCGGCAAAAGGGAAAGAAGCAAAAAGCCTCGGAACAACTAAGCAAGTTCGTCGTAGGCTATCGAGGAAAAAGCGCCCTGCCTCAAAATCCGCTCTAGTAAAAAGTCACGTCATGCCAAGGCTGCTACATCCAAACGAGTCTTGAACCAAGGGATGACGGAAAACAGACAGAGAAATGCACTTAAAACCACTGGATACTGCTGGAACGCAGCCGACGTCAGTGGAATACCGCACAAACGAAAAAAGGACCCGAAGGTCCTTTTTTCGATCGCTGCAGAGCTAAGTGGAACTCTGTAGCGCTATGTTTGGAGCGGGAAACGAGACTCGAACTCGCGACCCCGACCTTGGCAAGGTCGTGCTCTACCAACTGAGCTATTCCCGCGTCTTGGTGGTGTGCATTCTATAGAAATTCGAAACTGCGTCAACCCCTTGATTCAAAAAAGTTTTATTTCTTTTCTACATCAGTCTTCAAGTGCGGCCAGGCAGCGCGCAGGTACTGCAGCATGGACCACAGGGTTAGCCCTCCGGCGATCAGCAACAGGGCATAACCCAGCAGCACCCAGAAGGTGAAGGCCGGCGGGTTGGCCAGCAGGATTACCAGCGCCAGCATCTGCGCGGCGGTTTTCCATTTGCCCATGTTGGATACCGCCACTTGCGCGCGGGCGCCCAGTTCGGCCATCCACTCGCGGAGGGCGGAAACGACGATTTCACGTCCGATGATCACCGCCGCCGGCAGGGTCAGCCACAGGTTGCCGTGCTCTTGCACCAGCAGTACCAGGGCCACCGCCACCATCAACTTGTCGGCCACCGGATCGAGGAAGGCCCCGAACGGTGTGCTTTGCTCCAGACGCCGCGCCAGGTAGCCGTCGAGCCAGTCGGTGGCCGCGGCAAACGCGAAGACGGAACTGGCGGCCATGTAGCTCCAGTTGTAAGGCAGGTAAAACAGCAAAATGAAGATCGGGATGAGCAGAACGCGTAGAACGGTGATCAGATTAGGGATATTCATCGGCACAACTGGCTACGAGGTGAGTTGGCAATCTACTCGAAAAAGACAGCAGATGAGCTAGGCACGGCCATTCTACGGGCTTCTCGCACAGCGTGTCTAACACTGTTCCAACACGTTGAACCCCTCGAAAGCGCAACTTCCCGGGGGCCTGCGCGCGCAGTACCAGACTCAGTTGGCAAGCCTGCTGGAACCATCATCTGTAGACGTAGCGCGGTGGCCATGCAGACTTTCCAGCCAGACTCTCAGCCCTCGCCAGACTCCATCCAAGTTCAGAATCGTCCTAAAGCCTTAGCCATCGCCGCTTGCTAGGTTTGCGGGGCTCTACAAAGAGCCTCGCGGATCAGTCAACGCAGGGACGATAAAATGCTCTCTTCTGCTCGCCTGGGCGACAAACACCTCTGCCCGCTTCCCGGTCACGGCACGACACCTATTGCTTGCGCTTCTGGTGACATCAACATCAACTTCATGGGAGCAGCCCGTGTGGGAGACACTTGCGGTTGTGGCGCGGTCATCACCACGGGGTTTCCCTCGATCATTCTGAATGGTCGTCCCATGGCCCATTTAGGGAGCCCCACCAGCCACGGCGGGACAATCATCACAGGGTCGGGTGATACTTTCGGTGGCTTTGTCATGGGGCCCGCTCCTGGGGCTGCCATCATCAACTTCGCAGCACTCGGCGTGTTTCGCCCGGATGGCTCGGTGGACGATGAAAAGATGGCGACCTTGCTGGCTGACCCGAAGCTGACCGAGAAGGCTAAGGATGCGAATGCTTTGGTCGATCCTAACGGGGCCTCTAAGGCGCCTGAAGAGCAGCCAGAGGAGAAGGTCTGTACCGACCCCGACCGCATGGAGGAACTGGCGAATTACATTGCCGATGAGATGAACCGCAACATCAACAGCCCGTCTGTGCGGCAAATGAAAGACTTGAATAGCTTTGACCCCGCAGCAGAAACAAGGAAATACGCGGAACTGCCCTTTTACATGCGCTTCGCTCTTGAGCCAGACTTCTACAGCTTGGCGCTGGGGAAGAAAGCGAAAGCTTTTGCTATCTGGACTGAGCGCGTAGGTCAGAACAGGCCATGGGACCATAAGCCAATACTGCAAAAACTCTTTGGTGAATACCCTTGGCATAAGCAAGGGGCCTATGAATATTTCTACGATATCTGGTCGAACATCCACTACGGATATGTGGGTGTCGCAGGTGGGCTTTCTGAGAGTGTCTTATTGGACGGTGCTGGTGTAGAGCAAATCGGATCAGACACTTGGCGCTTCATCAAAAACCCTAAGAGGTTTGATGGCCCGCAAAGGACCAAGGGTGTTGAAGGTATGCGCGCATGGGATGATGTACCCGATAGGGTCTCGATCATTATCGGGATGAGCCTATACAAGGAATACCCAAATGGTGGCCTTACAGGGAAGATCATTATGGACAAAGTGCTGGCAGTCCCCATAAGCGACTGGGCGAAAGGGGTTCAACCACATGTCTGCAAGTGAGAAAAAGCTCTACTTAGGGCGGTGGATTACAGGATTCGTTTGCTTCCTTATTGCATGCTGGTATTTGGCTTTACCAAGGGTCGTCATTTACTACTCAGGCGATGGCTCAAAAGCATTCAAATACGTCTTCAATACGCAGCATTCAATATTTCGACGGGACTTGATGCCGGGAGAGACAACCGGTGATGCAGGGCATATTTTCCCCGATAGGGATTTCTTTATGATGTTCGATTGGTGGGCCGACACGACCCCGCCCCGGTGTATCTACATCACACCAAAGCGGTGGAGGACAATGGACATTTACCTTGATGGGAGCGGTAAGATCGACACCACTAAAACAGGCACTGATGTTATTGCCCGCCTGAAACAGTGTCCCGGTCAGCCTGACCCTTTCCGCCCCTGAACTCTCCCCTACTCGCTATGCAAGTTCGCATAAATCAACTCAGCGAGCTTTTTACTGATCCCCGGTGCCTTGGCGATCTCGTCGATGCTTGCGCGAGACAGCTCCTGCAATCCGCCAAAATGCTTCAGCAGGTCGCGACGGCGCTTGGGACCGACGCCGGCCACGCCTTCGAGGGTCGAGGTGCGGCGGGTCTTGCCGCGGCGCGCACGGTGGCCGGTGATTGCGAAACGGTGGGCTTCGTCGCGGATCTGCTGGATCAGGTGCAGCGCCGGTGAATCGCCCTTGAGGGTGAACTCATGGGCGGCATCGTTGAGGTAGAGGGTCTCGAAACCGGCCTTGCGCGTCGCGCCCTTGGCCACCCCCAGCAGGATCAGGTCGGGCACCGCCAGCTCGTTGAGCACGTCGCGGGCCATGGACAGCTGGCCCTTGCCACCGTCCACCAGCAGGATGTCCGGCAGCTTGCCCTCGCCGTCCTTGAGCTTGCTGAAGCGCCGGGTCAGGGCCTGGTGCATCGCCGCATAGTCGTCGCCGGCGGTGACGCCTTCGATGTTGTAGCGCCGGTAATCGGACTTCAGCGGACCTTCCGGGCCGAACACCACGCAGGACGCCACGGTCGCCTCGCCGCTGGAGTGACTGATGTCGTAGCACTCCAGGCGTTGCGGCGGTTCGTCCAGGTTCAGCACTTCGGCCAGGGCTTCGAAACGTGCCGCCACATGCTGGCGGTTGGCCAGGCGCGCGCTCAGGGCCTGCTCGGCGTTGGTCACCGCCAGCTGCTGCCAGCGCGCCCGCGTGCCACGCACCCGGTGGCTGATGCTCAGCTCGCGACCGCGCAAGGCCTGGATCGCGGTGATCAGGGTCGGGAAGTCTTCATGGACCACGTTGACGATCAGCTCGCTGGGCAGGTCGCGCTCCGGGCTGCTGAGAAAGTACTGGCCGAGGAACGCCGACATGACCTCGGCCACGTCCTCCTCGATACCCACCTGGGGAAAAAAGTTCTTGCTGCCCAGCACCCGGCCGCCACGCACGCTGATCAGGTGCACGCAGGCGCCGCCCGGGTTGACGAAGGCCGCCACCACGTCCACATCGCCGCTGCCGCCTTCCATGCTCTGCTGGTCCTGCACCCGCCGCAGCAGGGAAATCTGGTCGCGCAGCTCGGCGGCTTTCTCGAAGTCCAGGGTACTGGCCGCCTGCTCCATGCCGGCCGACAGCTCATCGGTCAGGGCATTGCTGCGTCCTTCGAGGAACATCACCGAGTGGCGCACATCTTCGGCGTATACCTCGGCCTCCACCAGGCCGACGCACGGTGCCTTGCAGCGCTTGATCTGATACTGCAGGCACGGCCGGGTGCGGTTCTTGTAGTAGCTGTCCTCGCACTGGCGGACCATGAAGGTCTTTTGCAGCAGGCTCAGGCTCTCGCGAATGGCCCCGGCGCTGGGGTACGGGCCGAAGTACTTGCCCTTCTGCTTTTTCGCCCCGCGGTGGATGCTGAACCGCGGGAACTCACCGTCCGACAGAAACACATAGGGATAGGACTTATCGTCGCGCAACAGGATGTTGTACGGCGGCCGCCATTCCTTGATCAGCGTCTGCTCAAGCAGCAGGGCTTCGGTTTCGTTGGCGGTGATGGTGGTTTCGATCTGCGCGATACGCCCCACCAGGGCGGCGGTCTTCGGCGCCAGGCCGGTCTTGCGAAAGTAGCTGGCCAGGCGGCTCTTCAGGTTCTTGGCTTTACCGACGTAGAGCAGACGTGCATCGCCATCGAACATGCGATACACGCCAGGACGGCCACTGCAGGTGGAAAGAAAAGCACTGGGATCAAACGGGTCGTTCATTGTCAGGCGCTGGCATCGACCATGCCGTGGCGAACCGCCAGCAACGTCAGTTCGACATCACTGCTGATCGAGAGCTTCTCGAAGATACGGTAACGGTAGGTATTCACGGTTTTCGGAGACAGGCACAGCTTGTCGGAGATGATCTGCACTTTCTGGCAGCCGACAATCATCAGCGCAATCTGGATCTCGCGCTCCGACAAGGCGTCGAACGGCGATTCACTGGATGGCTGGAATGACTTGAACACCAGTTGCTGGGCAATCTGCGGGCTGATGTAACGCTGGCCGGCAAACACCAGACGGATGGCCTGCACCATTTCATTGAGGCCCGCGCCCTTGGTCAGATACCCCGCCGCGCCCGCTTGCAGCAAGCGGGTCGGGAACGGATCTTCTTCACACACAGTGACGGCCACGACTTTGATATCCGGGTGACTGCGCAACAATTTGCGCGTGGCTTCAAGACCGCCGATCCCGGGCATCTTGACGTCCATGAGGACCACATCGGGTTTCAATTCCCGGGCCTTGAGCAGGGATTCCTCCCCTGACTCGGCCTGGCCGACCACTTGCAGGCCATCGATGTCAGCCAGCATTCGTGTAATACCTGTACGAACGAGATCATGGTCATCGACTACTAGCACCCTAATCAAGCAGACACCTCGCGATTTGGTCTTATAGGTTGCCGGACACCTTAGCAAAAAAGCAGCGTGCTGACCTAATGACAAGCGCCATATAAAAAGCACCTGTTCAACAGGGGTATCCGGTGGCTGGTTAATGCACTGCGAACGCCCTGCCCTAAGGCTCTCGGGCGTCCGCCTTTCTTTTCATGAGGCTGGAAACCGAAAGCTCGGCAAGGGTATGGGTCAGGTGCCGGATCGCGTCCTGATCTTCCTTGTACAAGGCCCGATAACTGACGAGGATTTTCTCTTCGCTCTGGCTGAGGTTATCGGCCCTGGTCGGGGTCCGCCTGCCGGTCACTATATAAAGGACATCGACTCCTTTTGCCGCCACCCGGGACAAATAGTCCGCCTTGGGTACCCGGTCTCCACTTTCATATCTGCCTTGGGCATTGGCTTCCACGCCGCCAACTTCACCAAATTTCTTCTGCGACAACCCCAGGCGTTCCCTTTCCTGTCTTAACCGCGAACCGATTCCACTCATTTGGATGTATGATCCTTTTTTATGCACCCCTAGGGGTGTTACACCCTTCAAGCATTGAACAAATTTGAACGGTTTTGAACTATGCCCGGTATCCGCACTGCCGCACAAGCCAAGGCCTGGCTTGAACATCAAGGTAAATCGGTTCAACAGTTCGCCCGTGAACACGGGGTCGACCCAGCCACCACCTACCAGGTATTGGCCGGACGCAAGAAAGGACGACGCGGTGAGGCGCACAAAGTGGCGGTATTGCTGGGTATGAAAGACGGCATCATCCTCGCCGAGTCCGAGGGGCCCGACCAGGAACCCGCCTGAGCCTCGCCTGTCGCCACACCGCTCGGTACGACCGCGCCGCGCACAGCAACCAGCGGCTACGCATCCGCGGCGCTGCTTCGCTCCATCCGCAGAAAACACTCATCTTCCCCGACCACCTTCAGCCCCATGCGCCCATAAAGCGCCTGCGCCGGGTTGTCCTTGAACACCGTCAACCGTAGCAGCCCACGCCGTTCGCCGCGCGCCATCGCCAGTACCTGTTCGATGGCCCAGGCCCCGGCACCTTGCCCGCGAAACGCTTCGAGCACATGCAACTCGCGAATATACAAAGCCCTGGAATCGCGACTCAGGCTGACGACCCCCAGCACCCTGGCGCCCTGGCAGATCAGCAGGTTCTCCCGACCGGCCCAGGCCACATCGAAAGCTTCGTCCAGCCACAACAGATCGTGACGGATGTAATACCCCAGCATGCAGCTGCGGGTCAGGTCGCGGGCAAAAACCAGATCCTCCAGGGTGCTGGCCGGACGCAGTTGGAAACCGTTCAAGGCGCTTCGACCCTCAGTTGCTGGCCACTCCAGCGCCCGGCGGTGCGCCGGGCGATCAGCAACTCATCTCCAGTGCCCGCCGCGGTCACGATCAGCCCGCCATCCGGGCCCCAGATCGCGCTACGCCCGGCCGACACCCAGCCTCCGGTCGGCCCGCCGTGGTTGGCCATCAGCACCAGCATCGCGTGCTCCACGGCATAGCCCTGCAACAAGGCAGTGTCCGCGGCGTAGCCTTTTTCGCTGATCAGCACGCCGGCGGCATAGATTCCCGCACCGGACTGCGCCGCCGCACGTGCGTGGCTGGCCTGGGAGAAATCGGCGCACACCGCCAGGGCGACTTGGTCCTCGGCGAATGTGAGGTTCGCGCCCCCCGTGCCGGGGCTAAATACCTGCTCCTCGCCAGCATGCAGATGCTGCTTGCTGTACACCGCCAGCGAACCGTCGGCGGCCAGCACCAGGGCGCCGATCAACAGCAGGCCCTCGGCCGACAGGCGGATGGGCATGCCCACCACCGCCGTCACCCCCAGCTCCCGGGCCAGGTCGCGCAACGGCTGCAACAGCGGGCTCTGCGGCAATAGCGCCAGCTCGGCCGCCAGCGCCGGTTCGTAACCGGTCAGGGACAGCTCGGGAAACACCAGCAATTGCACGCCCTGCTCCGCGGCGATGCGGATAAAGGCCTGGTGCCGGGCGATATTGCCCGGCAGGTCGCCAGCGATGGAAATCGATTGGGCGGCGGCAAGGGTCAGCGGGGTCATAATGGGTCCTGAACAAGCACAAATAAGGGCGTGGCGAGTGTGTCATAAAACCTCAAAGCGCTTAACTCATAGGCACTGACAGGCAAGCTCATAGGAATTTCTGATTGAACCGCGCCCCCGGCCTCTAGTAAGCTCGGCCCACTTCACGGAGAAACAGCATGTCGTCCCTCACCCTTTCCCTGCATCGTCACACTGCCAGCGCCTCGCGCGTCGGTGCGGCTGCCTGGGTGAAAAACGCCTGCGCTCCAGCGAGCTTTTATTTTGGGTATTGGTTTAGCCACTGGCGCGCCTGATACCCAAACGGCGCCCACTTGAACGGGTCGCCTACCAGAGAAAATCTCACCCCCGGTCGGCCTCCCGACCGGGGGTTTTGTTTTTCTGGGCCAAAGATTTTTAACCGCGACTTTCAGCAACACACCGAACTTACCGAGGATTCAAACCATGAACTACGCCACTTATTACCGTTACGACACCTGCTGCGCCTGGCGATTTAGCAGCCTCCGTTCGGGACAGCCTGCCGCCTCCGATCGGTCACCTACTGGTGGCAAACACACCTGCACAGCCAATCCGGCCAATTGTCGAACACCCCAGTAGGGCCGCGCGCGGGACACCACCCGCCGCCTGCCCAGGAAGCCTTGAATATGAACTCGTCCGTCTCCGCTCTGCCGCTGTCCACCCGCAACTGCGCCAACGAAACCCTGACCCAGCGCCTGCCCAGCTCGCTGGAGCTCAAGCAGCAACTGCCGCTCAGCCCGGCCCTCAGCCAGCAAGTCGCCGCCCATCGCCAGGCGGTGCGCGCCATCCTCAACGGTGAAGACTCCCGTTTGCTGGTGGTCGTCGGCCCCTGCTCGATCCACGATCCCCAGTCCGCCCTGGAATACGCCAGCAACCTCGCCAGCCTGGCCGCCGAGGTCAGCGACGAGCTGCTGCTGGTGATGCGCGCCTACGTCGAAAAACCCCGCACCACCGTCGGCTGGAAAGGCCTGGCCTACGACCCGCGCCTGGATGGCAGCGACGACATGGCCGGCGGCCTGACCCTGTCCCGTGAACTGATGCGCGAAATGCTCCGCCTGGGCCTGCCGATCGCCACCGAATTGCTGCAACCCATGGCCGCCGGCTACTTCGACGACCTGCTGAGCTGGGTCGCCATCGGCGCGCGCACCACCGAATCGCAGATCCACCGGGAAATGGCCAGCGGCCTGGGCATGCCCGTGGGCTTCAAGAACGGCACCGACGGCGGCGTCGGCATCGCCTGCGACGCCATGCGCTCGGCGGCGCACCCGCACCGCCACTTCGGCGTCGACAGCCAGGGCCACCCGGCGGTGATCCAGACCCCGGGCAACCCGGACACCCATCTGGTGCTGCGCGGCGGCCATCGCGGCCCGAACTACGATCGCCAGAGCGTGGCCCAGATCCAGCACGACCTGCAGAAGCTGAAAATCCCGGCGCGGATCATGGTCGATTGCAGCCATGCCAACAGCGGCAAGGACCCGTTGCGCCAACCGGCGGTGTTCGACGAGGTATTGGAGCAGCGCCTGCAGGGCGATTCGTCCCTGGTCGGGGTGATGCTGGAAAGCCATCTGTTCGAGGGTTGCCAGCCCCTGAGCCCGACGCTGCGCTACGGGGTTTCGGTGACGGACGGTTGCCTGGGCTGGGACGCCACCGAGCAGCTGCTGCGTAGTGCTGCCCGGCAGCTGCGCAGCGCCCGGCAAGACATTCCCGCTTCCGCCTGATCCCGCCCCGGTAGGAGCGAGGCTTGCCCGCGATGAACGATGACGCGGTGTAACTGGCCCACCGCGTCGCCTGCATCGCGGGCAAGCCTCGCTCCTACAGATTAAGCACCTCGACCGGCCATCCTTTGCTGCAATGCCTTGACGGAACTTTGACGAGAAATAGGCCACACAATCCGGTAGGCTCACCACTTTCTTGAAAGGAGCAACTCCCATGGCCAAAGCCACCGCCCGTCATATCCTCGTTGCCAGCGAAGCCAAGTGCAACGAACTGAAAGCCGAGATCGAAGCCGGCGCCGACTTCGCCGAAGTCGCCAAGAAGAACTCCACCTGCCCATCCAGCCGTGACGGCGGCAACCTCGGCTCGTTCGGCCCAGGCCAGATGGTCAAGGAATTCGACACCGTGGTGTTCAGCGCCCCGGTCAACGTCGTGCAAGGCCCGGTGAAGACCCAGTTCGGTTATCACCTGCTGGAAGTGACCAGCCGCCAGGACTGATCCTGTCGCGATTTGCGTGAACGACGGCCCGCCCCTTGGTGGGCCGTTGTGTTTGGGCTACCGCCCGCGCTGGTCAGCAGCGCGCCGGTAGCGTACAAATCGTGGTCATCGATCACCCGGCTCTTAAGGCTGACAATGCGCCTGCTTTTCCCCTCCATGATCTTCACCGCCCTGGCCCTGCTGCTGGGGACCGCGAGTGCCGACGCCGCGCCGCAACACGCCCTGACCGTCTATGGCGAACCGGCCAAATACCCCGCTGGCTTCAGTCACTTCGCCTACACCAACCCACGGGCGCCCAAGGGCGGGAGCATGCGCCGCTCGGCCATCGAGATCGGCCGTTTCGACCATGTGTTGCCCTACATCGACAAAGGCATCGGCGTCTCGCAACTCGACGGCTACATCTACTCGCCCCTGGCCCAGCGCTCGCTGGACGAGCCCTACACCGTCTATGGCCTGGTGGCAGAAAAGATGGAGCGCGCCGACGACGGCCTGTGGCTGCGCTTCTACCTCAACCCCAAGGCGCGCTTCGCCGACGGCAAGCCGATCACCGCCGAAGACGTGCGCTACACCTACAACCTGCTGATGACCCAGGGCAGCCTGCGTTATCGCACCCAGTTCGCCGACGTCAAGGACGTCGAGGTCGAGTCGCCGCGGGTGATCCGCTTCGACTTCAAGAGCAATGAAAACCGCACCCTGCCCCTGGATATCGCGACCCTGCCGGTGCTCCCCGAGCATTGGTGGAAGAGCCGCGACTTCGCCGGCGGCGGGGGTTACGAAGCGCCCCTGGGCAGCGGCCCGTACAAGGTGAGCAAGGTCGACAACGGCAACAGCATCACCTTCACCCGCGATGCCGACTGGTGGGGCAAGGACCTGCCGGTCAGCCGCGGCCTGTACAACTTCGACCGCTTCAGCATCGAGTACTTCGGCGACACCGACGTCGCCCGCCAAGTGTTGCGCGGCGGCGCCTACGACTACAACCGTGAGTTCTCCGCCACCGGCTTCTCCATCGGCTACGACAGCCCGGCCCTGGACGACGGCCGCCTGCAAAAGGCCCACCTGGCCAAGCAGGCGCCGCAACCGGCCCAGGGCTTCGTGTTCAACCTGCAAAAACCGATGTTCCAGGACCGCCGGGTGCGCCAGGCCCTGGCCATGCTCTGGGACTTCGAGTGGAGCAACCGGCAGATGATGCGCGACCTGTATATCCGCCAGCAGAGCTTCTTCTCCAACAGCGCCCTGGCCGCGCGGGCGCTACCGGATGCCGAGGAACTGAAAATCCTCGAACCGCTGCGCGGGCAGGTCCCCGACGAAGTCTTCACCCAGGTCTTCGAGGCACCAAAAACCGATGGCAGCGGCCTGATCCGCGACAAGCAACTGCAAGCCCTGGCCCTGCTCGAAGCGGCCGGCTGGAAACCCGACGGCGACACGCTGGTCAACGCCGACGGCGAACCGCTGCGCTTCACTTTCCTCAACAGCCAGAACGGCATCGAGCGCCTGCTGCTGCCGTACAAGCGCAACCTGGCGCAGATCGGCATCACCCTGGAAATCCGCCGCATCGACGCCTCGCAGTACGTCAACCGGCTGATGGCCCGCGACTACGACATGATCGTCACCGGCTACCCGGTGACCACCTCGCCGGGGCTGGAGCTGTATAACTACTTCGGTTCGGCGGCGGCCAACGATCCCGGCTCGAGCAACCTGATGGTGCTGAAGAACCCGGCGGTGGACAGCCTGATCAGCGGCCTGGTCAAGGCCACCAGCCAGCCGCAGATGCTGAGCTACGCCCACGCCCTGGACCGGGTGCTGCAATGGAATTACTACTGGATCCCCAACTACTACCCGCCGGGCACCTCCACCGTGTGGTGGAACCGCTTCGGCATGCCGGCCATTCCCGCCAGCAATGACGAAGCCATCGAAAGCTGGTGGGAAATGAGCCGCACGCCCCTGACCAACGAGCAAATGGCGGCCGAGCGCGTCCAGCGCGGCAAGCCTGGAGGGCCGCACTGATGCTGGCGTATATCCTGCGGCGCCTGCTGCTGATCATCCCGACCCTGCTGATCATCCTGCTGGTCAACTTCGCCATCGTCCAGGCCGCCCCCGGCGGTCCGGTGGAACAGGCCATCGCCCGCCTGCAAGGCATAGGCGGTGGCGGCAACCTCGGCGGTTCGAGCGACGGCGTCAGCGGCAACTCACGGGCCAGCCGTGGCCTCGACCCGCAGCTGATCAAGGACATCGAGAAACAGTACGGCTTCGACAAGCCGGCCCACGAGCGCCTGTGGCTGATGCTCAAGAGCTACGCGCAGCTGGACTTCGGCAAGAGCTTCTTCCGCGGCGCCACGGTCACCGAGCTGATCCTGCAGAAAATGCCGGTGACCATCTCCCTCGGGCTCTGGGCGACGCTGATCACCTACCTGGTGTCGATCCCCCTGGGGATCCGCAAGGCGGTGCACCACGGCAGCCATTTCGATATCTGGAGCAGCACCGCGATCATCATCGGCTACGCCATGCCGGCCTTCCTGTTCGCCATGTTCCTGATCGTGATGTTCGCCGGCGGCACTTCGCTGAACTGGTTCCCGGTGCGCGGGCTGGTCTCGGAGAACTTCGAGCAACTGAGCACCCTGGGCAAGGTCGTCGACTACTTCTGGCACCTGGTGTTGCCGGTGACCTCCCTGGTGATCGGCGGCTTCGCCACCCTGACCATCCTCACCAAGAACTCGTTCCTCAACGAGATCACCCGCCAGTACGTGGTCACCGCCCGGGCCAAGGGCCTGAGCGAACGCCGGGTGCTCTACGGCCATGTGTTTCGCAACGCCATGCTGCTGGTGGTCTCGGGCATTCCCCAGGCGTTTATCAGCGTGTTCTTCGCCGGCTCCCTGCTGATCGAGGTGATCTTCTCCCTCGACGGCCTCGGCCGCATGAGCTACGAGGCCGCGGTGTCGCGGGACTATCCGGTGGTGTTCGGCTCGCTGTTCATCTTCACCCTGTTCGGCCTGCTGATAAAACTCATCGGCGACCTCTGCTACACCCTGGTCGACCCGCGTATCGACTTCGCCGCGAGGAACGCCTGATGCTCAAGCTCTCCCCGCTGGCGCGCCGGCGCTTGGACCGTTTCAAGAAAAACCGCCGTGGCTGGTGGTCGCTGTGGCTGTTTGTCGGCCTGTTCCTCCTCACCCTCGGCGGCGAGCTGATCGCCAACGACAAACCCTTGGTGGTCAGCTACCAGGGCTCGCTGTATTTCCCGGTGTTCAAGCGCTACACCGAGCAGGAGTTCGGCGGCCAGCTGCCGTTCCAGGCCGACTACCGCAGCGACTACGTGCAAAAGCTGATCCGCCAGGACGGCGGCTGGCTGCTGTTCCCGCCGATCCCGTTCAGCGAAGACACGCCCAACTACGAGCTCAGCCGCCCGGCACCGAGCCCGCCGACCGCGGTCAACTGGCTGGGCACCGACGACCAGGCGCGGGACGTGCTGGCCCGGGTGATCTACGGCGCCCGGGTGTCGATCCTGTTCGCCCTGGCCCTGACCTTTATCAGCGCCCTGATCGGCATCGCCGCCGGCGCCCTGCAAGGCTATTACGGCGGCTGGGTCGACCTGCTGGGCCAGCGCCTGCTGGAGGTCTGGTCGGGGCTGCCGGTGCTGTACCTGCTGATTATCCTGTCCGGTTTCGTCGAGCCGAATTTCTGGTGGCTGCTGGGGATCATGGCGCTGTTCTCCTGGCTGGCCCTGGTGGACGTGGTGCGCGCCGAATTCCTGCGCGGGCGCAACCTGGAATACGTCAAGGCCGCCCGCGCCCTGGGCCTCAACGACCGCAAGGTGATCGTGCGGCACATCCTGCCCAATGCGATGAACGCCACCCTGAGCTACCTGCCGTTCATTCTCACCGGAGCGATTTCCACCCTCACCGCCCTGGATTTCCTCGGCTTCGGCATGCCGGCCGGCAGCGCGTCCCTGGGCGAGTTGATCGGCCAGGGCAAGCAGAACCTGCAGGCGCCCTGGCTGGGCCTGACGGCGTTTTTCACCCTGGCGCTGATCCTCTCGCTGCTGGTGTTTATCGGCGAAGCGTTGCGCGATGCCTTCGATCCACGTTCTTGAGCCATGTTCCTGAGCCACGTTATTGAACCAGGCGGATACTGAAATGACTGACAACCTGATTGAAATCCGCAACCTCAACGTCGCCTTCGGCGAGCAGAAGGTGGTGCGCGACCTGTGCCTGGACATTCGCCCCGGCGAGTGCCTGGCCCTGGTCGGCGAGTCGGGGTCGGGCAAGTCGGTGACCGCCCATTCGATCCTGCAACTGCTGCCCGACTGCGACACCCAGAGCAGCGGCAGCATCCGCTACCGCGGCCAGGAGCTGCTCGGCGCCGATACACAGACCTTGCAGAAGCTGCGCGGCGACCGCATCGCCATGATTTTCCAGGAGCCGATGACCTCGCTGAACCCGCTGCACAGCATCGAAAAGCAGATCGGCGAAACCCTGCTGCTGCACAAGGGCCTGGGCGGCAAGGCGGCCCAGGCGCGGATCCTCGAGTTGCTACACCTGGTGGGCATCCAGAAACCCGAGGAACGGCTCAAGGCCTATCCGCACCAGCTCTCCGGCGGCCAACGGCAGCGGGTGATGATCGCCATGGCCCTGGCCTGCGAACCGGAGCTGCTGATCGCCGACGAACCGACCACCGCCCTCGACGTGACGGTGCAACGCAAGATCCTGCTGCTGCTCAAGTCCCTGCAACAGCGCCTGGGCATGTCCCTACTGCTGATCAGCCACGACCTCAACCTGGTGCGCAGCATCGCCCAGCGCGTCTGTGTGATGAAGGCCGGGCAGATCGTCGAACAGGCGCCGTGCGAAACCCTGTTCAGCGCACCGCAGCATCCCTACAGCCGCGTGTTGCTCAATGCCGAGCCGGAAGGCGAAGCCCTGCCCCGGGACGAGCGCGAAGTGGTGCTGCAGGTGGACGACCTCAATGTGCAGTTCCAGATCGGCGGCGGGCTGTTCCGGCGCAAGCAATACCTGCGGGCGGTGGACGGTATCAGCCTGAGCCTGCAACGGGGCAAGACCCTGGGCATCGTCGGCGAGTCTGGATCGGGCAAGTCGACCCTGGGCCAGGCGATCCTGCGTTTGCTGGATTCCGAAGGCAGCATCCGCTTCCAGGGCGAGGCCCTCGACGGTCTCAACCAGAAGCAGCTGCGGCCGTGGCGCAAGCAGATGCAGGTGGTGTTCCAGGACCCGTTCGGCAGCCTCAGCCCACGGATGTCGGTGCAACAGATCATCAGCGAAGGGCTGGAAGTGCACAGCCACTCCACGGCCCAGCAATGCGAGCAGCAGGTGATCCAGGCACTGGAAGAAGTCGGCCTGGACCCGGCCAGTCGCCATCGCTACCCCCACGAGTTCTCCGGCGGTCAGCGCCAGCGCATCGCCATCGCCCGCGCCCTGGTGCTCAAGCCGGCGCTGATCCTGCTGGACGAACCCACCTCGGCCCTCGACCGCACGGTGCAGAAGCAGGTGGTGGCGTTGCTGCGCCAGCTCCAGGAGCGGCATGGCCTGACCTACCTGTTCATCAGCCACGACCTGGCCGTGGTCCGCGCCCTGGCCCACGACATGATCGTGATCAAGGACGGCAAGGTGGTCGAACGCGGCCCCAGCCACGAAGTGTTCGAAGCGCCGCAGCATCCCTACACCCAGGAACTGCTGGCCGCCGCCCACCCGGCCTGAATCCGCATTCCCCTGTAGGAGCGAGGCTTGCCCGCGATAGGCTCTACGCGGTGTGCCTGCAATACCGCAGCGCCTACATCGCGGGCAAGCCTCGCTCCTACAGAAGCACAACCCTGTAGCCGCTGCCGCAGGCTGCGATCGACCGGAACGGTCGCGACGTACTCAAGATCGCTGAAGGTCCTCCGGCCCTTATCGCAGCCTGCGGCAGCGGCTACAGGGATAGCGTCAACCCTATGGTCGCGTCGCCGTGAAGATTCCCGGCATAATCGGCGCCGCGCTCCCTTCAGGACCTTCCCCATGAACGACACCGAAAGCCTCAAGGATTACCAGCGGGTTCGCCAACTGGCGATCCGTTCGCTGTTCGAGATCATCGAGCAATCCAGCGAGGGCACGGTGATCGTCGACCGCGACGCCAATATCGTCTGGATGAACGAGCGCTACGCCCGGCGCTTCGGCCTGGAGTCGGCGGCGTTCGCCATCGGCAAGGCCTGCGAAAGCGTGATCCCCGGCAGCCTGCTGCGCGAAGTGGTGCGCACCGGGCGGCCGATCCTGCTGGACATGCAGGACACCCCCAAGGACCCGCTGGTGGTGATGCGTCTGCCGATCCACGACGATGCCGGGGCGGTGATCGGCGCCATCGGCTTTGCCCTGTTCGACGAGTTGCGCAGCCTGTCGCCGATGCTCAAGCGCTACCTGAGCATGCAGGAAGAGCTTGCTTCCACGCGGTCGCTGCTGCGGGCGCGGCAGACCAAATACAACTTCGCCCACTTCATCGGCACCAGCGCCGCCAGCCTGGAAGTCAAACGCCGCGCCCGGCGCAGCGCCAGCGCCGAGTCGCCGGTGCTGCTGCAAGGCGAGACCGGCACCGGCAAGGAGCTGCTGGCCCAGGCCATCCACGCTGCTTCGCCACGGGCGCACAAGGCCTTTGTCAGCATCAACAGCGCGGCGATTCCGGAAACCCTGCTGGAAGCCGAGTTCTTCGGCACCGCCCCCGGCGCCTTCACCGGCGCCGACCGCAAGGGCCGCGCCGGCAAGCTGCAGATCGCCCAGGGCGGCACGCTGTTTCTCGACGAGATCGGCGACATGCCCCTGCCCCTGCAAAGCAAGCTGCTGCGGGTGCTGCAAGAGAAAGAGTTCGAGCCAGTGGGCTCCAACGAGGTGATCCAGAGCGACGTGCGGGTGATCGCCGCCACCTCCACCGACCTCGAAGCGGCGATCAAGCGCGGCGAATTCCGCGCCGACCTGTACTACCGCCTCAATGTACTGCCGATCCAGGTGCCGCCGCTGCGCGAACGCCTGGACGACCTACCGGCGCTCAGCGAAGCCATCCTCGAAGAACTGCGCAGCCAGCACGAACTGACCCCCGACGCCCTGGCCCTGCTCGGCCAACACGCCTGGCCCGGCAATATCCGCGAACTGCGCAACGTCCTGGAACGCGCCGCCCTGCTCAGCGACGACCTGATGCTCAATGCCGGCGACCTGCGCGCGGCCATCGGCACCTTCAGCCCGGTGCCACGCGCGGCCAGCGCCCAGGCCGCCGAGGTGCAGCCCAACGAAACCTTCGCCGCCGCGCGGGAGCGCTTCGACCGCCAGGTGATCGAGACGGCCCTGGCGCACTGTGGCGGCAAGGTGGTGGAAGCCGCGGCGCGCCTGGGGCTGGGGCGCTCGACTTTGTACAAGAAGATGGCGGCGCTGGGGATTGAAGAGTCTCAATAAAGAGACATGCATCTCCATACAGAGAAAGAGCCAGCGCTACGCGCTGATCGCGGGCAAGCCTCGCTCCTACAGAAGCATATAAGTGCGTCTGTAGGAGCGAGGCTTGCCCGCGATGACGCCCTTTCAGCCACCAAAAATCTCAAAACAGAGACACAACATCATTCACCCTCTCAAAAATCATACAAATATCCTTATTTATCAAATACTTAACCATCTGGCACAAAACTCGCTATAGCCCCGCCCACACCCGCAACACCCTACAAAAATAACAATCCTGGAGAGACACACCATGAGTGTGATCATTGCCCTAGCAGCCCTCGCGCTGCTGATGTTGGCTGCTTACCGTGGCTACAGCGTTATCCTCTTTGCCCCCATCGCCGCCCTCGGCGCCGTCCTGCTCACCGACCCGTCCGCCGTGGCGCCCGCCTTCACCGGCGTGTTCATGGAAAAGATGGTCGGCTTCATCAAGCTCTACTTCCCGGTGTTCCTGCTCGGCGCGGTGTTCGGCAAGCTGATCGAGCTGTCGGGCTTCTCCCGTTCCATCGTCGCGGCGGCCATCCGCCTGCTCGGCACCCGCCAGGCGATGCTGGTGATCGTGCTGGTCTGCGCCCTGCTGACCTACGGCGGCGTCTCGCTGTTCGTGGTGGTGTTCGCGGTCTATCCGTTCGCCGCGGAGATGTTCCGCCAGAGCAATATCCCCAAGCGCCTGATCCCGGCGACCATCGCCCTCGGCGCGTTCTCCTTCACCATGGATGCCCTGCCCGGCACCCCGCAGATCCAGAACATCATCCCCAGCACTTTCTTCAATACCACCGCCTGGGCCGCGCCCTGGCTGGGGGTGATCGGCACCATTTTCGTGTTCTGCGCCGGCATGCTGTTCCTGCAGCGCCAGCGCAACAAGGCGCACAACGCCGGTGAAGGCTATGGCAGCGACCTGCGCAACGAGCCGGAAACCGCCGCCGACATCCAGCTGCCCAACCCCTGGATCGCCCTGTCGCCGCTGTTGCTGGTGGGTCTGATGAACCTGCTGTTCACCCACTGGATTCCCCTGTGGTACGGCAAGACCCACAGCCTGGCCCTGGCCGGCATGGCCGCCCCGGTGCAGACCGACGTCGCCAAGCTCACCGCCATCTGGGCGGTCCAGGCCGCCTTGCTGGTGGGCATCATCATGGTCCTGGTGTGCGGCTTCTCGGCGATTCGCGGCAAGCTCGCCGAAGGCAGCAAGAGCGCGGTCAGCGGCGCCCTGCTGGCGGCGATGAACACCGCTTCGGAGTACGGCTTCGGCGCGGTGATCGCCTCCCTGCCGGGCTTCCTGGTGCTGTCGGACTGGCTGAAAAGCATCCCCAACCCGCTGGTCAACGAAGCCATCACCGTGACCCTGCTGGCCGGCATCACCGGCTCCGCCTCGGGCGGCATGAGCATCGCCCTGGCGGCCATGTCGGAGACTTTCATCAGCGCCGCCCACGCCGCCAACATCCCCCTGGAAGTGCTGCACCGCGTGGCCGCCATGGCCAGCGGTGGCATGGACACCCTGCCGCACAACGGCGCGGTGATCACCCTGCTGGCGGTCACCGGGCTGACCCACCGCCAAGCCTACAAGGACATTTTCTGCATTACGCTGATCAAGACCCTGGCCGTTTTCGTCGTGATCGCCACTTTCTACGCCACCGGCATTGTGTGAGGTATTCATGAGTAATCTTGCGGGCAAGACCGCCCTCGTCACCGGCTCCACCAGCGGCATCGGTCTGGGCATCGCCCTGAGCCTGGCCAAGGCCGGGGCCCACCTGATCCTCAACGGCTTCGGCGATGCCTCGACGGTGATCGCCGAGGTCGCGCGCCTCAATAAGGACAGCGGCGGCAAGGTCGGCCATCACCCGGCCGACGTCAGCGACCCGGCGCAGATCGCCGACATGCTCGCCTACGCCGAGCGCGAGTTCGGCGGCGTCGACATCCTGGTCAACAACGCCGGCATCCAGCATGTGGCGGCGGTGGAGGAATTCCCGGTGGAGCGCTGGGACTCGATCATCGCCATCAACCTGTCGTCGGTGTTCCACAGCACCCGCCTGAGCCTGCCGGGCATGCGCGCCAAGGGCTGGGGACGGATCGTCAACATCGCCTCGGTGCATGGCCAGGTCGGCTCGGTGGGCAAGGCCGCCTATGTGGCGGCCAAGCACGGGGTGATCGGCCTGACCAAGGTGGTCGGCCTGGAGACCGCCACCAGCAACGTCACCTGCAACGCCATCTGCCCGGGCTGGGTCCTGACCCCGCTGGTGCAGAAACAGATCGACGACCGCGCCGCGGCCGGTGTCGACCCGCAACAGGCGCAGCACGACCTGCTGGCGGAAAAACAGCCGTCCCTGGAGTTCGTCACGCCTTCGCAGTTGGGCGAGTTGGTCCTATTCTTGTGCAGTGAGGCCGGCAGCCAGGTGCGTGGCGCGGCGTGGAATATCGACGGCGGCTGGCTGGCGCAATAAACGCGATCCCTGTAGCCGCTGCCGAAGGCTGCGATAGGTCCGAAGGACCTCCGCGACCTTGAGACCGCCACGACCGTTCCGGTCGATCGCAGCCTGCGGCAGCGGCTACAGAGTTGGAACAGCTTTGTGTGTGCAGCAGAAAAACAAGAGGCCACCCATGTCCGAATTACTCTGGCAACCCAGTGCCGAGCGCATCAGCAAGACCCGCATGGAAGCCTTCCGGCGCTTGATCAATCACCGTTACGACCTGGACATCGACGACTACCCGGCCCTGCACCAATGGAGCATCGAGCAGCGCGAAGCCTTCTGGCAGGCCATCGTCGATTTCTTCGATGTCGAGTTCCATGCGCCCCCCAGCGCGGTGCTGATCGAAGGCAGCAGCATGCCCGCCGCCCAGTGGTTCCCCGACGCCACCCTGAACTTCGCCGAGCACCTGCTCAAGCGCCGTGACGACGGTGTCGCGGTGGTGGCGATCAACGAGGACGGCCAACGCGAACAGCTGACCTACAACCAGCTGGCGGCCCATGTCGCCGGCCTGCAACAGAGCCTGCGGGCCGCCGGTGTCGGCCTTGGCGACCGGGTCGCCGCCTGCATGCCCAATACCTGGCAGACTCTGGTGGGCATGCTCGCCACCACCAGCCTCGGCGCCGTCTGGTCCAGCTCCTCGCCGGACTTCGGCACCCAGGGGGTGATCGACCGTTTCGGCCAAATCGAACCCAAGGTACTGATCACCTGCGCCGGCTACCGCTACGCCGGCAAACAGATCGACCAGACGGCCAAGGTCAACGAAATCCTCGAACGCCTGCCGTCCCTGCAACAGCTGATCATCGTGCCGTACGCGCGGCCCGAAGCTCGCGCCGAAGACTTCCGCACCTCGGCCAGGGTCGCGCTGTGGGACGACTTCTACCGCCCCGGCGGCGAGCCCCAGTTCGTTGCCGTGCCCTTCACCCACCCGCTGTACATCCTCTATTCCAGCGGCACCACCGGCGTGCCCAAGTGCATCATCCACAGCACCGGCGGCGTGCTGTTACAGCACCTCAAGGAGCACGGCCTGCACACCGACCTGCACGCAGGTGAAGTGCTGTTCTACTACACCACCTGCGGCTGGATGATGTGGAACTGGCTGGTCTCCGCCCTGGCGGTGGGCGCCACGGTGCTACTGTACGACGGCTCGCCGTTCCACCCGGCGCCCGAACACTTGATCGACCTGATCGACCAGGAAGGCATCAGTGTTTTCGGCACCAGCCCCAAGTACCTGGTGGCCCTGGAAAAGGCCGGCATCGAGCCACGCAGCAGCCACTCCCTGGCCAGCCTCAAGACCCTGCTCAGCACCGGCTCGCCGCTGTCGCCGCAGAGCTTCGACTACGTGTACCGGGCGTTCAAACAGGACCTGTGCCTGGCCTCGATGTCCGGCGGCACCGATATCATTTCCTGCTTCATCATCGGCAACCCGCTGTTGCCGGTGCACCGTGGCGAAATGCAGGGCAAGGGCCTGGGCATGGCCGTGGAGGTGTGGAACGACCAGGGCCAGGCGGTGATCGGCGAAAAGGGCGAACTGGTCTGCACCCGGCATTTCCCGGCCATGCCCATCGGCCTGTGGCATGACGCGCGGCACGAGAAGCTGCGCGCCTCCTACTTCAGCCAGTTCCCCGGGGTCTGGGCCCAGGGCGACTACGCCGAGCAACTGGCCCATGGCAGCTGGCTGATTCACGGCCGCTCCGATGCCGTGCTCAACCCCGGCGGCGTGCGCATCGGCACCGCGGAGATCTACCGCCAGGTGGAGAAACTCGAACAGGTCCTGGAAAGCCTGGCCATCGGTCAGCAATGGGACAACGACGTGCGGGTGGTGCTGTTCGTCCGCCTGCAGGACGGCGTACAACTGGACGACGCCCTGCAGGAGCAAATCCGCCAGGTGATCCGCGCCAACACCACGCCCCGCCACGTACCGGCGAAGATCCTCGCGGTCAGCGACATTCCCCGGACCATCAGCGGCAAGATCGTCGAACTGGCGGTGCGCAACGTGGTGCACGGCCTGCCGGTAAAAAACACCGACGCCCTGGCCAACCCCGAGGCGCTGGAGCAGTTTCGCGATCGGGTGGAATTGCGCAGCTAGGCCTTGGGGGCCTCATCGCGGGCAAGCCTCGCTCCTACAGAGTCGTGTCGTTTGCGCCATGGCGATCAACACGCGCTTCTGTAGGAGCGAGGCTTGCCCGCGAAGAGGCCGGACCTGCCCGCCACAAACTCCACCTCCCCGCAAAACGGGCCATCCGCGAAAATCATTGTCCCTGTAGCCGCTGCCGCAGGCTGCGCCCGGCACCGCAGGGGCCGCAAAACCGGACAACCCGATCCACCTGCCGGATCGCGGAAACCGCCCTTGCGCCGGCTACGCCGTCGATCGCAGCCGGCGGCAGCGGTTACAATGCCGGCGTGATGCACGCTCAGGACAGCCCCGACATGAACGCCCCCACCTCCGGCAGCGAAGCCGAAACCCTGATTGCCCGGCTGGACTGGGCCGCCACGCCGCTGGGCGCGGTCGACCACTGGCCGCAGAGCCTGCGCACCGCGGTGGACATCGTGATTCATTCGCCGATGCCGATGCTGCTGTTGTGGGGCACGCAGCTGACGCAGATCTACAACGACGGTTTCGCCCTGCTGGCCGGCAACAAGCACCCTGGCGCCTTCGGCCAGCCGACCCACCTGACCTGGCCGGAACTCCAGGACTTCACCACGCCGATCTACCACGCCGTGCTGCAAGGCCAGGTACGCACCTTCAGCGAAAAACCCTTCACCCTGCAGCGCCACGGCCGCGAGTCGGACGTCTGGCTGGACCTGACCTACAGCCCGATCCGCGACGAAAGCGGCGAAGTCGCCGGGATCCTGGTGACCAGCATCGAAACCAACGAGCGGCGGCGCATCGCCCTGGAACTGGAGCAGCGCTCGGCGGCCAGCCTCAAGGCCCAACACGAAACCGAAGAACGCCTGCAACTGGCGCTGGCGGCGACCGACGCGGTCGGTACCTGGGACTGGGACATCGGCGACGACCGCTTTATCGCCGACGCCCACTTCGCCCAACTGCATAGCATCGACCCGACCCTGGCCGGGCAACTGCCCATCAGCGAATACCTCAAGGGCGTGCACCCGGAAGACCGCGGCATGGTGGCGCGCAGCATCAAGCACTGCATCACCCACGGCACCGAATACGCCGAGGAATACCGCCTGCAACAGCCCGACGGCCAGGTCCGCTGGGTCTTCGCCCGCGGGCGCTGCTACAAGGATCACCACGGCCGGCCGGTGCGTTTCCTCGGCGCCGCCCTGGACCTGACCGACCGCAAGCAGATGGAACAGGCACTGCGCCAGAGCCAGACCGAGTTGCAGCTGATCATCAACGCCATGCCGGTGCTGATCGGCTACGTCGACCACGAAGAGCGTTTTCGCCTGAACAACAGCGCCTACCTCGACTGGTACGGCCTGACCCCGCAGGAACTGTACGGCCGGACCATCCGCGAAGTGGTGGGGGACGAGATCTACGCCACCCGCGCCGACAAGATCGCCGCCGCCCTGGCCGGCAAACCCTGCAGCTTCGAAGCCAACTCACCGCATCGTGACGGGCGCGCGCGGCATGCGCTGATGAAGTACCTGCCGCGCTACGGCGCCGACGGCGCGATCAATGGTTTCTACATCTTCGTGATCGACGAGACCGAGCGCAAACAGACCGAGGAAGCCCTGCGCCACCTCAACGAAACCCTGGAAGAACGGGTGGCCGAGCGCACCCAGGCGCTGGCCGCCGCCAACCAGCGCCTGCAGAGCGAGATGTTCGAGCGCGAGCGCGCCGAAAACGCCCTGCGCCATGCGCAGAAGATGGAGGCCGTGGGCCAGCTCACCGGCGGTATCGCCCATGACTTCAACAATATGCTCACCGGCATCATCGGCAGCCTGGAGCTGATGCAGCGCTACATCGATGACAATCGCAGCGCCGAGATCGGCCGTTTCACCGAGGCCGCGATGTCCTCGGCCAAGCGCGCGGCTGCCCTCACCCATCGCCTGCTGGCGTTTTCGCGGCGCCAGTCGCTGGACCGCCGGCCGCTGGAACCGAACCAGCTGGTGCGCTCGCTGCACGACCTATTCAACCACACCAAGGGCGAGCACATCGAGCTGAAGATGAACCTGGGCGACAACGTCTGGTCGATCAACAGCGACGCCAGCCAGCTGGAAAACGCCCTGCTCAACCTGGTGATCAACGCCCGCGACGCCATGCCCGACGGCGGCATCCTGACCATCGAGACCGCCAACAGCTACCTCAACGGCAGCGACCTGGGCACCCTGGAACCGGTCAAGGCCGGCGACTACGTGATGCTCGGCGTCAGCGACAACGGCGCCGGCATGACCCCGCGGGTGCTGGCCAAGGCCTTCGACCCGTTCTTCACCACCAAGCCCATCGGCCAGGGCACGGGCCTGGGGCTGTCGATGATCTACGGCTTCGCCCAGCAATCCGGCGGCCACCTGACCATCAGCAGCGAACCGGGCCAGGGCACCTGCGTGCGCCTGTACCTGCCGCGCCTGCACAGCGGAGCCCAGGCCGACAGCCCGGCACCGGCCAGCGTCGAAGCGCCCTACGCGGTGGCCGGCGAATCGGTGATGCTGGTGGAAGACGACCCGGCGGTGCGCATGCTGGTGCTCAACGTGCTGGGCGAACTGGGCTACACCGCCTTCGAGGCCGAGGACGCCAAGAGCGCGCTGCCGTTGCTGGAGTCCGAGCGGCGCATCGACCTGCTGGTGACCGATGTCGGCCTGCCGGGCATGAACGGCCGGCAACTGGCGGAAATCGCCCGCCAGCAGCGGCCGCAGCTCAAGGTCCTGTTCATGACCGGTTATGCGGAAAAGGCCGCCGAACGCCAGGGCTTTCTCGACGCTGGCATGGACCTGATCGCCAAGCCGTTTTCCATCGAGGCGCTGGCCCAGAAGATTCGTCAGATGATCGGCCAGCAGGGCTGATTTCAGGCATAATCCGCGGCCGCCGTCCGCACCGCTCCAAGGTAACCGCCCCATGAAAGCCCAAGCCCGCCACATCCTGGTGAAAACCGCCGAAGAGGCCGAACAGCTCAAGCAGCGCATCGCCAAGGGCGAAGCCTTCGACGTGCTGGCGAAGAAATACTCCACCTGCCCCTCCGGCAAACGCGGCGGCGACCTGGGTGAAGTACGGCCGGGGCAGATGGTCGGGGCCATCGACCAGGTGATCTTCAAAAAGCCCCTGCGCACCGTGCACGGGCCGATCAAGAGCAGGTTCGGTTATCACCTGGTGCAGGTGTTCTACCGCGATTGAAGCAACACCCGTGACCGCTACGTCGTCGCGGCTGCAACACTGTAGCCGCTGCCGCAGGCTGCGATCGGCACCGCAGGGGCCGCAAAACCTGGCGACGCGGTCTATCTGACTGATCGCGGATACCGCCCTTGCGCCGGCTGCGCCGTCGATCGCAGCCTCGCCAAGGCTCGGCAGCGGCTACAGGTTGCATCAGGTTCTTGGGATCAGGGCGCCCGGCACCTGAATCACCCGGCTCGCCAAGCGATGCCCCGCCTGCGCCGCCTGCTGCGGGCTACCGCCCTTCAAGCGACACGCCAGATACGCCGCACTGAACGAATCCCCCGCCGCCGTGGTGTCCACCACCTGCTCCACCCGCTGCGCCGGCACCTCGAACGACTCGCCGCCATAGCGGATCAGGCACGCTTCGGCGCCACGCTTGAGCACCACTTCCGGGATATCCGGGTAAGCGGCAAATACCGCTGCACTGTCGCCATACCCGAACAATGCCAGCTCGTCATCCTCGGTCAGCAACGCCAGATCGACATAGGCCAACACCTGGCGATAAGCCGCCTGCGCCTGTTCCACCGAAGCCCAGAGCCGTGGCCGATAGTTATTGTCGAAAACGATCTGCGCCCCGCGCTGGCGCGCCTCGATCAAGGTCTCGATCAGCTTCTTGCGCCCCTGCTCGCCCAGCACCGCCAGGGTGATGCCGCTGAAATACAGCACATCGTAGGCCGGCAGCGCCGCCAGGATCGGCTCGGCCGCGGGGGTGGTGAAACAGTCGCGCACCGCCGCTTCGTTGCGCCAGTAAAGAAAGCGCCGCTCGCCCTTGGCGTCGGTCTGGATGCAGTACAGCCCGGGCAAACGCCCCGGCAGGCGCTGGACCAAACCCAGGCCGATGCCTTCCTCGGCCCAGCCCTGGCACATCGCATCGCTGAAACTGTCGTCACCGAGGGCGGTGACATAGTCGACGCAAGCGCCCTCGCCCAGTTCGCGGGCCAGGTACACGGCAGTGTTCAAGGTGTCGCCGCCGAAGCTCTGTTGCAGGCTGCCGTCGGCGCGGTGTTGCAGTTCGATCATGCATTCGCCGATCAGGGCGATGCGTTTGGCAATGCTCATAGGTAGGTCTCTGCGGGAAGTGTTGTCTGGGCGGGCCCTATCGCGAACAAGCTCGCTCCTACAGGGACAGCGTTGCCCTTGTAGGAGCGAGCTTGCTCGCGATCAGCCGCAACGCGGCGCTGCTCGACCTAGAAACAGGTCTCCATGCTCTCCAGCACATCCAACCGCTCATCCACCAGCAAACCGGTGCGCCACTTATCAAAGGTCAGGCACGGGTGCGAAGTACCAAAAGCAATAATGTCCCCCACCCGCAACTCAACCCCTGGCGCAACGGTCATGAACGCATGCTGGTCCATCACCGCCGTGACCTTGCAAGCGCTGACATCATCGCCCTTGGCCGGCAGCACACCCGGTTTGTAACGCAGCAACGGCACCGGCAACCCGGCGTCATAAGCCACATCGCGCTTGCCCAGGGCGATCACCGCGAACCCCGGCTCCGGCAGGGACTGCACATGGGCCCAGACTTCCAGCGCCGGGCGCAGGCCTTCGTGCAGGTCGCTGCGACGGTCGAGCACGCAGCACTGCGCCTCTTTATAGATGCCGTGGTCGTGAGCCACGTAACTGCCGGGCCGCAGCACACTGAGGAAACGCCCCTGGGCGTTCTGCGCCTCGAAGGACTCGGCGATCAGGTCATACCAGGCCGAACCCGAGGCGGTGATGATCGGCTGGTCGATGGCGAACAGCCCGTCGTCCTGCAACTGCACCGCCAGGCGTACCAGGGACGCGGCGAACTCCCGGATACCACTCACCGCGTGATCGCCATGGATCACCCCTTCGTAGCCCTCGATGCCGCACAAGGCCAAGGCCGGCTGCGCCTGGATCGCCTGCGCCAGCGCCAGCACTTCCTGCTCGCTGCGGCAGCCACAACGGCCGCCGACCACGCCGTACTCAATCATCACGTTCAGGCGCACCCCGCGCGCGGCGAAGAACTGCCCGAGGTCGGCGACGTTGTCCGGGTGATCGACCATGCAATAGAAGTCGAAGCCCGGGTCGGCCAGCAGCTCGGCGATCAGCCCCATGTTCGGCGTGCCCACCAGCTGGTTGGCCATCAGCACCCGGCGCACGCCGTGGGCGTAGGCCGCGCGGGTCTGCACCGCGGTGGCCAGGGTGATGCCCCAGGCGCCCGCCTCCAGCTGCCGGCGAAACAGCGCCGGGGTCATGCTGGTCTTGCCGTGGGGCGCCAGTTCGGCGCCGCTGTCGCTGACGAACTTCTGCATCCAGCGGATGTTGTGTTCCAGCGCCGCGCGGTGCAGCACCAGGGCCGGCAGGCTGACGTCGCGCACCAGGCTGACGCCGGGTTGGGCGGCGCCCTTTTCCACTGCTGCGTTGGTCAAGACAGAAGACATATTCGAACTCCTTACAGCGCCGCCACAGGGGCCAGCACTAGTCGTTGATGCGACGGGCCAGGCGATTCGCGCTGTCGATCAGCACCCGGCGGTAGTCGGCGTAATTGTTCTGGGCATCGGCCCGTGGCGCGACGATGCACAGGGTGCAGATGCACACCCCGCGCTCGTCCCGCACCGGGGCGGCGAAGCAATGGGTAAAGGTGTCGGCCACGCTGTCGAAGGAGAAAAAACCGTCCTCCGTGGCCTGACGGATTTCCTTCAAGAAAGTCGCCACAGGCAGGCGCTCACCGTCGGGGAGAATGAAGTCGCGCTCGTCGATCAACTCGACGATCTGCTCATCGCTCAAATGCCCCAGCAACAGCCGCCCGGAAGCGGTCCAGGGAATCGGCGCGTTCTCGCCGATATTCGAGGAAATGCGAAAATGCCGCTCGCCCTCCTTCATCAGCGCCACCGTGTACTTGCGCCCGTTGAGCAGGCACATCTGCGCGGTCTCGCGGGTCTGGCTGACGATCTCCTGCAAGGCCGAGTCGGCCTCGCGCGTCAGGTCGAAATGGCGCAGATGGGCCTGCCCCAGGAAGTACAGCTGACGGCCCAGGTACACATGCCCGTCCTGGCCCACCGGCTCCAGAATCCGCCGCTCCAGCAAGGACGCCACCAGCTCGTACACCGTGGACTTGGGGCTGCCGATGCCCTTGGCGATATCGTGGGGCCGCAACGGCTGGCCGATCTCCTTGAGGAAATCGAGAATATCGAACGCCCGGTCCAGCCCCTTGGCCCGACGCTTGATGGTGTCTTCGGTCATATCAGTGCCATTTCCTACAAATCACGAAATTCCCGGCGCGCCCAAAACCCCGGCATTGCACCTATCCCTGTAGCCGCTGCCGAGCCCCAGCGAGGCTGCTCAAGACCGCGCGCCCGCTTCGCGGTCGATCGCAGCCTCGCCATGGCTCGGCAGCGGCTACAGGCGTCTACAAAACGCCGCACATCAGCCCTTCTTCTTGTACGCCACGCAATCAATCTCAACCTTGCAATCCACCATCATGCTGGCCTGCACACAAGCCCGCGCCGGCGCATGCTCCGGCTTGAAATACTCCCCGAACACCTTGTTGAAACTCCAGAAATCCCGCGGATCCTCCAGCCACACCCCGACCCGCACCACATCCTCCAGGCCGTACCCCGCCTCCTCCAGAATCGCCACCACATTGCGCATCGTCTGATGCGTCTGCTCAACGATGCCGCCATGAATAATTTCGCCATCCAGTGCCGGCACCTGACCGGACACATACAACCAGCCATCGGCCTCAACGGCACGAGCGAAAGGACGAGGCTGGCCACCGCCTGCGGTGCTGCCGGTGCCGTAGCGAGTGATGCTCATAAGAAGTTCTCCTGGGTGAAAGGTGGTCGTAAAAAACTGCTTTTGGAAGTGCTGCGGGACGTGGGTGCTGCTGACCTCCGCAATAAAAATCGTGTTTGAACACGCTACCCAGAGTCCAACAGTGTTTTAAACAAGGAAGCTCCGCGACGTATGGCAAGCATTTCAAGGGAGCATAAATTCCGCTATGACGGAATAAAAACCCAAATAACGGAATAGCAATAGGAAGTGTGCCATGGAAGCAATTGCAAATGACAGAACTTCCTATAATTATTTATAAATCAAAGAGATATGAAGCAAATATGGATTGAATATCCAAAAAAGACTGGTAACCACATGATACGGAAGATCGCAAAAACACTCTCTAAGCCCCAAAAAGAGGCTGAGCACCCGTTCTTTTCCTTTCGTTTTGATGCAAATCCTATCGCCGCTTGTTGTGCTTTCTGCCTAGAAGAAAGGCCTAGCATCACAAGGCAAAATGGTGGCAATCTTGACAGCACCTCTTCTCAGACAGGCCAAGTAAAGACCATTAGTTAATTAGCTTTTTACACTATCAGATATAGTTAAGCTTCAATCCAGGAGAGCATGGAATGCCCGACTTAGCACCGGAAACCATTTCCGATTTAACTAATCGCTTAAAGCGTTATCTACAGTCCAAAAAACAAAATTGCGAGATATACTTCCTCGCTGCTGGGGGATCCGCTGCAGTTTACAAAGTCGAAACAGCAGATGGCCCAAGAGCATTCAAAGTCTTCGACCCTAAATTTGTCAACAGCGATGAGGGGTCGGCAGAGAAACACCGCTTAACCCTGCAAGAAAGACTCATCGGGCATAACTGTGACAGTTTAATTCAGACCTACAACATAGAAACCGCAGAGGAAACTGCCTTTATAGAAATGGAGTACATCAACTGGCCTCAACTAAAAGAAGAGCTTCAAAATATTCCAGACAACTGCGTAAGCTCATTAATTTCCCAGCTTGTTTCTGCAGTAAAATTCCTCGAATCTTTAAATATCGTTCATCGCGATATAAAACCAGAAAACATTCACATCTCACCAGATCACTCTAAATTAAAACTTCTAGATCTAGGTGTATTAAGAGAACTTGATCCAGGACCGGACGCAGCAGAAACGGACCATGGGAACCTAAGACTTTTTCTAGCTACCGCACAATATAGCTCCCCTGAGTATTTATTCAGGCTTGACGAGCCATCAGAATCACTATGGAAAGCCCTCAACTATTATCAAGTAGGTGCTGTACTTCACGACCTGATAATGAAGGAAGCTATTTTTCAGGCCGAAATCAATACTGGAAACAGATGGTTAGTCGCCAAGGCAGTACTAACAAAAAGCCCATCCTTTATTGATGGCTCACCTAATAGATTGGCATCATTAAAGTCCACAGCACAGAAATGCTTAACAAAAGACATGAACACCCGATTAAAAATAATTAATTGGGATGATTTTCTAGACAACAAAAGCGAAATTTTAACAACATTTCGTAACCGTCTTAAAAGGCGTACGGGACCTGAAGAGGCTGAACACTTCCGGCAAGAAAAATTTGACAGAGACCGTTTTGAAGAAGAACTCACAAGAAAGGTTAAGGAAAATCTAATCTCCATATGTAAAACAGACCTTCCCTTAAAATCTTGCAACTCCCAAGCAGACGATCAGAGCTTTGATTATATATTTGACTACGGACAAAAAATTGAAATTATAATACACCTGCTTTTTGATTGGCAATCGGAGATAAACTCCCGAACAGCAACAATCAAACTTTCAGGAACGATTCAATTCGACACCCACCCCATCGAATATGAGACCCTTTCTCAAACCACTATATGTTGCGCCAATATTGACGCAGGCCGTGATGAACCAATTCAAACTATTTGCATAAAAACAGTAGAACTCACTTCAAAAGCATTAGACGCCATAGATTTCTGCCAAGGTGACACAAACCAAATAAGCAAATTAACAGGCATTGATCTGCAAGCATCGTAATTCAGGAAAATGGAGCGAATGAATTGAATACAAACTGGTGGCGCAACAAGCAACAGATGGATAAAACACAACGTGCCTTTATAGGGCTTCCTGTTGAAGGACGATACTTTCTATCCGGACCACCCGGATCTGGGAAAACGAACCTACTATTACTTAGGGCCGAAGTAACCATCGGCGGAGGGGACAGAGACATCCTCTTCATAACTTATACAAGATCCCTTGCAGACTTTATCCGCAGCGGAGCAACTTCTCGTGGACTTATTGAAGAACATCAAATAAAAACTTTTCACTCTTGGGCATTTGAGCATGTACTCAACCATTTAGGTGAGAGAATAATCTCAAAAGAAGCAGACTTTGATGAAGATGCGCGAAACCAAATCCTTCAACAGATCCTCGAAGCAAATAGCCGCCGCCAATCGGAACGTATGTATAGTGCTATTTTTGTGGATGAGGCCCAAGACCTAAGAGTCGAAGAATTAAAAGCACTGCTTGAACTTTCAGACAATGTTTGTGTTTGCGGGGATGATCGACAAGGAATCTACCAACGAGATGGAATTCAAATATCAGAAGTATCTAATTTGGAGTCCTACGTGCTCGACAAACATTTCCGTATGGGACAGGCAATCGCCAAGGTTGCAGACCGTCTCATGCCACCCGCTCCTGGTGGAGTAAAACTTGAAGACACATGTAATTACGACCAATCCATATTCGGCGAACCTTCTGCAGATTTGAATGAGTGTGCCAGCCGAGATGAACAGTTCAACTTAATGCTTGAAAAGATTCGAATTCAGCTTGATGCATTCAGAGACGAGCCTTTGGGAATCTTTTGCCCTCGCCAAGAAGATAGAAATGAGTTACGGGAACGCTTCGACGCAACTGATATAGGTGATCTAGTTTCCGTACATGGCGTTGATGAGACAGCAACGTTTGTTTCACAGAAACCTATACACATTTTAACTTTGCATGGATGCAAAGGAACAGAGTTCAGATGTGTCCACATATACGGCGCAGAGGGACTAAGAAAATTCCCTCTAAACAGAACGACACTTAGCTATACCGGTATAACCAGAGCTAAAACTTCGCTAAATGTATACCGAACAGGAAAAACCTCTACAAAATTAGAAAATGCCTTTGCAACAAAGCAAATGTTCAGCCTGGATAATCTTTTACCGGATGAAGAATAATGGATGGAATTAGGTGGTACCTCTACCCAAAAGACTCTTTGCCAGAAGCATTGCTAAATACTGGCAGCCCAGAGCAACTAAACGGCAAAGAGATAACAGATCCAAAATCAGCTATTGAAGAATTAGCTTTTGGATACCCAATACAAAACAACCTACTAGACTATAACCCACCATCTATATTGATCTTACCTGAATACAGACCAGCGGAAATACTAGCCTGGTTAAAAATTTATGCACCTGAAACATCTCCAATAAGCCAGTTCGCTCGCATAATTAGCAGAAAAGATTTTTTAGCATCCAAAGAACACACACCCATTAAAAATAGAAGCAAAGAGAATCTTGACAGATGGGCCTCAATAGTTTTGGGAGAAATTCTAGCTCAAGGAGAGCCCGTTTCATCTATCAGTTTGCTTCCACTTTCTAGAGCGCAAGCCTCGTTTTCAAATGCAGTTGCAAAGGCATCAACCTTTTACGGAAATGAATACTGGACTAACAGCTGCATCAGTCGCCTTGAGTACGCAGAAGCCGATCGAAGGTTCATATCTAGGACTCTAACCATTAGGGAACTCAAACCAATATGGGACCGTATAAATACGAATTGGAATACAGACCAACACATTACTACAATCATTAAAGCCCTAGGCGCCTCCGCTTCTGCAAACAACGATCTCTTTTTAAGTCCAGAACCCCTATCATATTTACAGGACTACTCAGACTTACTCAGTGATTCGATAGAATCGAGAGTAATCGCCTTTCGTAAAATTGCATCCGACTTAACAAATATACTCGACACTAAGACTACAGACCCTAATCTTGCCTCAAGCTTAGCGATGGCAGTATTTCTAGTAGGAAGAAGTACCTCTCACGCGTTCCTACTAAGTAACATTGGTAAGGAAATACCATCAGTCTATGCTTGGTTTGGTCTAATTGCAGGTATCGCCGGACCGAAATACTGGGATATAGAATGGACAAGAGCAGCAAAAGGTATTGAAAAAGGATTGCGCGGAAATCTTAACTGGATAGAGCCCTCTCACGCAGATCTCTCTTGGTCAGAGTATGAATGGTTAACTACAACCTACAGAGGAAACAACCCATTCCTTGACTTACCTAAGCAGCTACCTAAAGTCCTAGCACTTGAAGTTATTCCTGGAGCAGTATGTCAGCTCAGGTTAAAACCAGATACCAGCGTAATTCAAGAACCCACTCCTAATGCAGAACCTTCTAGCAAGGAACTTCTAGACCTACGAGAAACCTTAGAAAGCTTCGTTAAATTAGCAGAAAAAGCAAAATCATACCTAGCTGATAAAAAAAATCCCGCCAAACAAAAAACAACTTCCTTACCAAGGGGAAAATCCATTAAAAAAACCACAACAACCGAAAAAAAAATCTAACTCACAAGATAATAATGGGGCATAACCATGCCCCATTATTATCTCCATATTCCTCCCCCCCTAATGCCACCTTAAACTCCCGAAAGAAACACTTCATTTTTTTGAATTACTTTTGGATCAAAAGCTTACTTGCGCCTAGCCTCCTACCTCCTTATAGTTCCCCCGTCGCTGCAAATTCAGCGACCTGACTTGGCCGTCAGCATCCCGTAGCGCACAGGCGCTCACCATCCGAAAGGCAAGCGCTTTTTTTGCGCCTGCACATTCGTGTTATGGCGACTGTGCGTGGGACACCTTCGGGTGTGCCGGGATGCTTCGGGCCCGGTCGGCCAACCCGCGTACAGTTGCCACCCTCCTTCGCTTGGCCGCGAACGGTGGTAACTCTCGAAGTTATGGAGTGTTACCCAATGGACTACCAAGCATTTAGCTCCTCCAACACCACCGACCACCCCGTCGCCTTTATCAACCCTCAAGCCCCTTTGCTTGACCTGCTGACCTACGCCGGCCTGCGCATCCGCGCTGCCCGGGACATGCTGGACAGCGTGTCCGGCATGACCAGCCGCAACGCCGACGACCTCGACCTGATGCGCTTCTCCAGCGTGGCAACCTTGTTGTTGCAGGACGGATGCGATGTGTTGCACGTGGCAGAACAACGAGCGATGGACCTGCCAGAGCCATAACCGACCCGCCTTAGCCTTTGCTCTTGCTCTTGCTCTTGCTCTTGCTGTGCTTTGGCTTTGGCCTTTGATCCACCCGCCCCATCGGGAGGCCGAGTGGAGGTGTTCATCAGGGGATTGGCGCGCAGCGCCCCTCGACGCAGTCGAGGACATCGTATGGAGGTCGAAGCGAAGCCGACCGGAGTCGATGCCCCCTGATGGACACCGTAACGAGGGAACCCGAGCGCAGCGAAGGCCGTACGCAGGGGCAAGCGTTTTTTGGTTACTTTTTGCTGGGCCGGCATTCCGGCGTTTGAAAAAAAGTGACCCGCCGTAAGGGCGGAACCGCCAGCGGCCGTGACCGCAGGAATGGATATGTACCCCGTCCAACATCACCAGCGAAGCCACCACCGCCATCGCGGGCAAGCCTCGCTCCTACAGAAGCAGTGATCACCTCAAGCATCAGTTAAAACCTGTCACCTATGTGATTGAACTGTTCTGTTACCCATGTTGATGAACTGCACCAGAAACCAGATAGCAGTGTCCCCCGCCGTAAGGGCGAAACCATAAGCCGCCGTGACCGCAGGAATGGATATGTGTCGACGCTGATTGAAAACTGACCCACCGCAAGTAGGCATGCGGCAGGTATTTTCGGTGCAGATCAAAACGGCTCATCGTCCTCGGTACCGTCATCGTCCTTGCGCTTTCGTTCACCTGATTTGATCTTTGTCTGGGCGACCAAGCTGCTGTGTTGCAGGCGGACTCGTTGCCCGTTTCGACGATGTGGCAGTTGTGTGTCAGCCGATCCAGCAACGCCGTGATCATCTTGGCATCGCCAAATACGCTCGATCATTCCGAGAAGCTGAGGTTGGTCGTGATGACCACGCTTTTGTTCAGGTTGCCCGCCTAATGTGAACACACCTGCGGCCGATAGCATGCAAGAACCACCAGCATCGACGTCTTATTTCAGGGTTATCAATGGAAATTCCATACAGCATCAGACTTTCATTTTTTGATTTCTGGAAGGGGCTCTTCAAAGGCACGCTTTTCATCCAGAAGCGTTTGCGAGGGCATTTGAAGGAGCAGCAGAAGAACTGGCCAAAGAAGCAACAATACAGCCAGGGATATTTCTATCAGGGCTTGGAAGAACTGGGAATCACAGGCCTGAAGCCTACGGGCTTTCGCTTCAAGCAATACGCCATTGATGAAGAATTGAAGGGCGCTGACGTACTGGACATCGGCAGCAACTGCGGTTTTGTCTCAGTATATTGTTCGCGACTGGCGAAATCCGTGACAGCCGTCGAACTCAACCCTTTTCTCAATAAAGTGGCGAAGGATACCGCGCGTTATTTGAAGCGCGACAATATAGAGTTTATAGAAAGCGATTTTTCGGTATTTGCCACAGATAAAAAATTTGATGTAGTGCTGTCGTTTTCCAATCATCACACCATTGATGGCAACCTCAATATGGGGTTTGAAAACTACATGAAGCGCCTGGTGTCGTTTCTAAAGCCGGGTGGCTACCTACTGTTTGAAAGCCACAATGTTTTCGGTCCAGGTAGTGGCGCCGTAGGTGATGACGGTGATATGGACGAAAAAATCAAAATCATGAACACCTATTTCGCCATAGAACGCTATCGAATGGTCAACTGTTACATGCGACACATGATCGATGATGTCGATAAGCTCTTCATTGTTGCGCGGCTCGTGGACAATCCTCCGAAGACGGATTTCCGTCTTGAACAAGCAATCCGTCGTTATCATTATTGACCCTGCATTCAATTTTTTTGGCTACCCATGACACCGTCCAAAAAACGGCAGCGCGAGCAATCTCGCTCCTACAGGTCGGTGTCATGCAAAGAAACAGTCGCTACCGTAGCGCCCCTCTCGTTCAAATCGTGGATCAGGTATCTCCCCGTCCCCACTCATTGTTGCAATCCCCGCAACAGCTCATTTCAAATGATAGCTAGCTAACTATCAACACTTCTGATTACCCTTCCGACCTCCAGCCAAAAGCTGTCCGCAGGCCCTAGGCCGGCCATTGCGAGCCAACGGGCAGCCCCGACGCCCCTGATGAGGTCACCCATGGAACCAGGCAGTTATCAATTGAGCATGAGCGTGCTCATGACGCCCGACAAAGCCAACTTCTCCGGCAACGTGCATGGCGGCGCCCTGCTCAAGCTGCTCGACGAGGTGGCCTTCGCCTGCGCCAAGCGCTATGCCGGGCGTTATGTGGTCACGCTGTCGGTGGATCAGGTGATTTTCAAGGAGCCGATCCACGTCGGCGAACTGGTGACCTTCCTGGCCTCGGTCAATTACACCGGGCGCACCTCGATGGAAGTCGGGGTCAAGGTGATGACCGAGAACATCCACGAGCGCACGGTGCGCCATACCAACAGTTGCTACTTCACCATGGTCGCCGTCGACCCCGATGGACGCCCGCACCCGGTGCGCGCCTTCGTGCCGGAAACCGCCATCGAAAAACGCCGCTACGCCCAGGGCCTGCTGCGCAAACAACAGCGCCAGGAGCTGCAAGAGCGCTACCAACAGATCCGCAACTCGGACTGAGCCCGCCCTGCCTGCCCGCCGGAACCCCTGTCTTGCGATTTGCCCAAGGAACGATCATGAAAATATCGCTGTTGAGTCGCTACGCGACCCTGACCCTCTGCCTTGCCCTGACCTTGTTCGGCCTGCTGTTCTGGCCCGCCAGCCTCTGGGGCCAGGGGCTGATTATCCTGGCCGGGGTGCTCAGCCTGGTCGGCGTCAATGACCTGCTGCAGAGCCACCATGCGGTGCGCCGCAACTACCCGATCATCGGCAATATCCGCTACCTGATCGAGTCGATTCGCCCGGAGATCCGCCAGTACCTGCTGGAAGGCGACGATGAGAAGCTGCCCTTCTCCCGCTCGCAACGTTCGATGGTCTACGCCCGCGCCAAGAACCAGCCCGCGGAAAAAGCCTTTGGCACCCTGGCCGACGTCTATCAGCCCGGCTTCGAATTCATCAGCCATTCCATGGTCCCGGGCGATGCCTGCGACCCCAGCCAGTTCCGCGTGGTGGTCGGTGGGCCGGACTGCCTGCAGCCCTACAGCGCCTCGGTGTTCAACATCTCGGCCATGAGCTTTGGCGCGCTGAGCGCCAACGCCATCCGCGCCCTGAACAAAGGCGCCCGGCTCGGCGGCTTCGCCCATGACACCGGGGAAGGCAGCATCAGCCCCTATCACCAGGAGTTCGCCGGCGACCTGATCTGGGAAATCGGCAGCGGCTACTTCGGTTGCCGCACCCTGGACGGCCGTTTCGATGCCCAGCGCTTCTCCGAGCAGGCCAGCCATCCACAGGTGAAGATGATCGAGATCAAGCTCAGCCAGGGCGCCAAACCCGGCCATGGCGGCATCCTGCCCAAGCACAAGGTCACCGCCGAAATCGCCCAGACCCGTGGCGTGCAGATGAGCCATGACTGCGTGTCGCCGGCGCGGCATTCGGAGTTCAGCACGCCCATCCAGTTGCTGGAATTCATCGTCAAGTTGCGCAACCTGTCCGGTGGCAAGCCGGTGGGTTTCAAGTTCTGCGTGGGTCATCCCTGGGAGTTCATGGCCATCGTCAAGGCCATGCTCGAGACCGGCATCCAGCCGGACTTCATCGTGGTCGACGGCAAGGAAGGCGGCACCGGCGCCGCGCCCCGGGAGTTCACCGATAACATCGGCATGCCCATGCGCGAAGGCCTGCTGTTCGTCCATAACACCCTGGTCGGCGCCGGCCTGCGCTCGCAGATCAAGCTCGGCGCCAGCGGCAAGGTGATCAGCGCCTTCGACATCGCCAGCGTGCTGACCATCGGCGCCGACTGGGTCAACGCCGCGCGCGGTTTCATGTTCGCCATCGGCTACATCCAGTCGCAAAGCTGCCACACCAACAAATGCCCCACCGGCGTCGCCACCCAGGACCCGCTGCGCCAGAAGGCGTTGCAGGTCACGGACAAGGCCGAGCGGGTGCACAACTTCCACCGCAACACCCTGGTCGCCCTCGGCGAAATGCTCAGCGCCGCCGGCCTCGACCACCCCGCGCAATTGCAGGCCAAGCACCTGGTACGGCGCATGACCACCACCGAGGTGCGGCTGTTCTCGCAGATCCATGTGTTCCTCGAACCCGGCGAACTGCTGCAGCGGCCGATCAGTTCGGAGTTCTATGCACGCATGTGGAACATGGCCCAGCCCCATAGCTTTGCGCCGCTGGTTGTGGCTGCGCCGGCCAGGATTGAACGGCTGACGCCGGCTTAGTTTTTTGCATGACGCGGTGGCCGTTCGCGCTGGATGACGGGTACAAGGTCCAGGGTTGAGGGGGCGGCCACTGACGTTATCGCGGGTAAGCCTCGCTCCTACAGGTAGCGATCAGGCCTGGCGGAAAAACTCCCCAGGCGTGGCATCGAACTGCTGGCGGAACGCCGCGATAAAGGCCGAGGTCGAGTCGTAGCCGCAGGCCAGCGCCACGTCCGTTACCCGCTCGCCTTGCTCCAGCGGTGTCAGCGCGCCCAGCAGGCGCAGCCGTTGGCGCCAGGCGCGGAAGGTCAGGCCGGTGTCCTGCAGGAACAAGCGGCTGAGGGTTTTCTCCGTCACGCCCAGCTTTTCGCCCCACTGCCCCAGGGTGGTCGGCTGGTCCGGGTGCGCTTGCAGGCTGCGGTAGATCTGCCGCAGGCGAGGGTCCTGGGGCAGCGGCAGCATCAGGTCCAGTTGCGGCGCGGCGGCCAGCTGGTCCAGCAGGACCTGGGCCAGGCGGCCGTCGGCGCCGTCTTCGGCGTATTCCACCGGCAGCTCGCTGAAGGCGCGGATCAATTCGCGCAGCAGGCTGCTCACCGCCAGCACCTGGCAGGTCGCGCCGGCCCAGGCGGTGACACGGCAATCCAGGTAGAGGCTGCGCATTTCGGTGCGCGGCGAGCTGAACACCTTGTGCGGCATGCCGGCCGGAATCCACACCGCCCGTTGCGGCGGGGCGATAAAACGCCCGGCGCTGGTCTGCACTTCCAGCACGCCCTGGATGGCGTAGGACAATTGCACCCAGGGGTGGCTGTGGCGCCGGGTCAGCGCCCGATTGGGCAGGGATTCGGTGCGGCCGTACACCGGCCGCGGCAGGCTCGGCAGACCGGGAATACTGCGGCGGACGATCTTTTCATGTCCTTTAGGCGGCATTTACTGGCTCATTGGCGTTAGTCGGCAGTCCGTCATCACGTTAGAGTCGGCCCACCGCCCTGGCAACCCCTGGATGATCCCGTTATGAGTCGCTCACGTCTTTTGCCCGACAATTTCACCCTGACCCTGATCGGCGTGGTGCTGCTGGCCAGCTTCCTGCCGGCCAGCGGCCAGGTGGCGCTAGGCTTCGGCTGGCTGACCAACGCCGCCATCGCCCTGCTGTTCTTCCTCCACGGCGCCAAGCTGTCGCGCGAGGCAATCATTGCCGGGGCCGGCCACTGGCGCCTGCACCTGCTGATCTTCAGCCTGACCTTCGTGCTGTTCCCGATCCTCGGGCTGGCGCTCAAGCCGCTGCTGTCGCCGCTGATCGGCAACGAGCTGTACCTGGGCATGCTCTACCTCTGCGCCCTGCCCGCCACCGTGCAGTCGGCGATTGCCTTCACCTCCCTGGCGCGGGGCAACGTGCCGGCGGCGATCTGCAGCGCCGCGGCGTCCAGCCTGTTCGGGATTTTCCTCACGCCGTTGCTGGTGACCCTGCTGCTGAATGTGCACGGCGATGCCGGCTCGACCCTGGATGCCATCATCAAGATCAGCGTGCAGTTGCTGCTGCCCTTCATCGCCGGGCAGATCGCCCGCCGCTGGATCGGCGCCTGGGTGGGCCGCAACAAGAACTGGCTGAAATTCGTCGACCAGGGTTCGATCCTGCTGGTGGTCTACGGCGCCTTCAGCGAGGCGGTGAACGAAGGTATCTGGCACCAGATCCCGTTGTGGAACCTGGCCGGCCTGGTGCTGGCCTGCGGCGTGCTGCTGGCGCTGGCGCTGCTGGCCTCCAGCCTGTTGAGCAAGCTCTTTGGCTTCAACCAGGAAGACCGCATCACCATCCTGTTCTGCGGTTCGAAGAAAAGCCTGGCCACCGGCGTGCCCATGGCCCAGGTGCTGTTCGCCGGCAGCACCATGGGCGTGCTGATCCTGCCGCTGATGCTGTTCCACCAGATCCAGTTGATGGTCTGTGCGGTGCTGGCCCAGCGTTACGCCAAACGCCCTGAGTCGATCCCGGAACTGATGGCGCAGGTCGATCCCTGAGAGCCTGATGAACAACAGCCCCCCCTGTAGGAGCGAGCTTGCTCGCGATAAATCGTCAACGAAAACGCGCTGCGCCTGACCGCCTCAACTTCGCGGATCGCGAGAGTGGCTCCCCCTACAGCCCCCTGTGACGGCGGTCAGTTGTGCTTCGGACCGCCTTTCCACGGCGCGTATCCCACCAGCACGTTGCCCCGCGCCAGCCCCTTGTCGCCCACCTTGAAGCCGGGCATCTGCCGCAGGTTCATCTACCTGCATTGCGCTGTGTCGACCGGCAGCGGCCAATCTGTAGAAGCATCAAGCGGTTACTCCTGGGAAAAGCCAGGGTTTGTGCTTTTGTCAGGGGCGGCAAGCCGATAGCATAGCGCCACTTTTTTTGCCGGTCGGCGATCTTACATGGAAGTTTTCATGCGTTTCTTGCTCGCGCTTTGTGCGTTGTCCCGCCTTGCTGGTTACAGCATCAGCCCCTTGTTCTCAGGGTCGTTAAAGACACCTGCAACCGCTTTTTTCAGCAGCGTGAAGGAGTAAATCAATGGCCGTTCCTCATGGGCGTTCGTTAGCGGATTTTTTGCCTTTAAAGCCTGCTGAACAGCTTCTTCTCAAGCACGCAGCGTTGGGAGGGATGACCGAAATTTCGACGCAGCGCCCCACAGATGCCACACCAAGCAATACCGTTCGAGCAGGCTTCCTGCGCTTCCTGATTCTGGGTGGTGACGATCTGAACCCCGTTCATGAACTCGGGGTGATGTTGAAGGGAGCGTTTATCGAAGGCGATCTGGAGCTCAGAGAAACCCAGATAAACGCGAGCATCACGCTAACCCATTGCGACCTGCAGAATCTGAGCCTGAGAGGCGCATCGGTAAGAGGCACCATCAATCTTGCCTACAGCCACTGTAAAAGTCTCAAAGCCAATCTGATGACGGTTTCAGGAGCGATGTGCCTGGACCATCTAAAGTCCAGGGAAAGCATGAGCCTGCAGAAATCCAAGATTGGTGCGGCCTTGCTGTTGCGCGGCACTAGTCTGAATGGCCAGGGTGGCTATGCCTTGGTCGCCGACGGTCTGGTCGCTCACAGTGTCCATTTCGAAGAAAAGTTCATCGCGCTCGGCGAGGTCTGCCTGAACGGAGCGGTAATCAAAGGACAGCTCAATTGCCGGGACTGTAGTTTCAAGGCGACGGATGCGTCGGCACTGAGCGCCGACGGCATCACTGTCCAAGGGAATGTCTTTCTCACCACTGGGTTTCACTCTCAGGGGCCCGTTAGACTTTCAGGCGCCCGTATCCGGGGGCAACTCAGCCTCAAAGAGGCTCGTTTTGAAAGAAAGGACAAAGACGAGAACGGCAAAACACTAATCGCTCAAAGTGCCCATGTCGAGGGTGTCCTGATCATGACAAATCTGGCCCTCCCTCTTGATAACGCGACCCTCAGCAGCTCCCACGTGGGCACCCTGCACGATGACGCGAGCACTTGGGGCAAGGAAATTGGCCTCAATGGGTTCACTTACGACTTCCTGACAACCGAGGCTCCCTTGAGAGCCCAGGAACGCATTGACTGGCTCGATCGGCAGATACCTGCAAATACCGGGGCTGACGGGCTCAAAGGTTCGGCCAGCAAATTCCGCCCGCAACCCTGGCGTCACCTTCAGCACGTCCTCGAGGAAATGGGCCATGCGGAGGAAGCTCGCGAGGTAGGTATCGCGTTCGAAAAACGCTTGCGCAAAGTCGGCCTGATCGGCCAGGCACCCGCAGGCATTCCTCGCGGCCTGAGGTGGCTGTACCGCCTGCCAGCCTTGGGCCTGCATTCGCTCTACGGCCTTTTCACCGGTTTCGGCTACCGCCCCATGCGCCTGCTCTCCTGGTTCTTCGGCACCTGGCTGGTGTGCACCAGCGTCTACTGGTACGCCGCCATCGAACACAAGGTCTTCGCCCCCAGCAACCCACTGGTATTCCAGAACGAGGCCTACGCCAGTTGTACCCCTGAATATGGCGATGCCTGGAAAGAGCAACACCCTAAGCAGGATCTGCCTTCCACCGTAGGCAACTGGTACACCTGCAAGGCCCTGCGCGGCGAATACACCGGCTTCAGCCCCGGCGCGTATTCGCTGGACATCCTGCTGTCGCTGGTCGATCTGCAGCAGGAAAAGGACTGGGGTCCGATCACCCCGACGCCCTTCCCCGGCTATTGGGATGAACTCAAGAATCTCGAATGGGGCCACGGCATCCGTCTGCTGATCTGGCTCGAAACCCTCATCGGCTGGGGCATCAGCCTGTTGCTGGTGGCGATCGTCTCCGGTCTGACTCGGCGCAAGGAATAAGCGTCTATACCTGCACGGGCCTCGAACGGGGCCTGCTCGATACCCTTCACGGTTCAAACAAGGAAGCTTCACATGAGCGCCATCGGCAATTTTCTCTGGTTTATCCTCGGCGGCATTTTCATGGGCCTGTGCTGGTGGCTGTGGGGCATCCTGGCCTTTATCAGCATCGTCGGCATTCCCTGGGGCCGGGCCTGTTTCGTCATCGGCACCTTCTCGTTCTTTCCGTTCGGCAAGGAGGCGATCAGCCGGCGCGAGCTGAACAACAAGGACGATATCGGCACCAGCGGCCTGGGGGTGATCGGCAACGTGCTCTGGTTCGTGTTCGGCGGTATCTGGCTGGCGCTGGGGCATGTGATGTCGGCGCTGCTGTGCTTTATCACCATTATCGGCATTCCTTTCGGCATCCAGCACCTGAAGCTGGCGGGCATCGCCCTGGCGCCGATCGGCAAGACCATCGTGCGCAAGGAAGTGGCCACCGCGGCGCGTACCTTCAATGCCCAGGATGCGGCGCTGAAACAGCGTCAGCCAGGCTGAAGCCCAGGCGCGGAGGCCTCGTCGAGGCCTCCGCCGCTGCGCATGCCGGCCGGCATGCTCCCCACGCTTGCGCACTCCGACCGCCCTCAAGCTCGCAACCTGATCGCCAACACCACGTCACCTTGAAACAAGCCGCACCACGACCTTGAAGGATGCCCACAGCGGCGCCCGCCGCAATTGGACAAGTCCTACGCCCACTGCTTTCATTCAGCCTCGGGACCCTGCGCAGTCCGCGCTCGCCAGGAGGCTTGTCGCCCCCGCCCACCCGTTCACGCCCAAGGCCCGCAATGCTCAAGACCATTGAAGCGCAAGTGCTGAAACAGGCCACGCCGCCGGCCCTCAAGGCCGAGTTCGCCCAGTACGACTTCGAGCGGCTGCACGGTTTCTGCCTGCTGATCTACGTCGCCAGCATCAGCATCTGGCTGCTGTTCAACCTGATCGTCAGCTTCCCCGGCAAGCAGGGCTTCACCCTGTACTCGATGGCGTTCCTGGCCGCGCTCGCGATCAACGCGATCGTGCTGGCCTTCACCAAAAAGGTCCGGCACTTCCAGTGGCTCAACCTGGTCTTCGTGCTGATCATCGGCGCGGGCATCCGCCTGGTGATCGAAGGCATGCCGCTGGAGCTGCGCCCCGACTGGCTGATCATCGGCGCCTCGAGCATGCTCTACAGTGCCTCGGTGCTGCCCCTGCGCCGCTGGTCGTTCTTCGCCACCGTCGTGCTGACCTGGGTGGTGCTCGACCCGTTCATCATGACCCAGACCTCGGTGCTGGAACTCAAGGGCGCCATGCTGTTGATCTACGCCCTGTTTCTCACCGCCCTGACCCTCTACAGCTTCATCAAGCTACGCCAGGCCAAGCTGCACACCTACATCATGTCCAAGCTGTTGCTGGAACAGGCCTACAACGACACCCTGACCGGCATCCCCAACCGCCGCTCGTTCATGGCCCGCGCCAGCGAACAACTGGCGGCGCAACCCCGGGAGCATGACCACTACCTGGCGATGATCGACGTCGACAATTTCAAGAAAATCAACGACCTGTACGGCCACGACAGCGGCGACGAAGTGCTCAAGCAGGTGGCCGCGGACATCAGCACGGTCATGGCCGGTTTCGACTACGCGCGCCTGGGCGGCGAGGAGTTCGCCATCTACCTGTGCGGCGTGCGCCGCAGCGACGTGGAGCAACTGGCCGAACGCCTGTGCCAGGTGGTGCGCCAAGCGCCGGCCCGCCACCCGGTGACCATCAGCATCGGCCTGGCCCGGGTCGAGGACAGCGACAGCCTGAACCAGGCGCTGGTCAAGGCGGACAAGGCGCTGTACCAGTCCAAGCACACGGGCAAGGATCGTTACACCTTTCACCCGTGACGGCTGCGGCAACGCACCGGCGCGACCCGCCGGGCAAATAAGATAAACTGCCGCCCTCTCTTGATCAGGCGCCCCCGTCATGCCCGCAGAGCACGCCCCCAAGCCCTATACCCTCCTGGCGATCGACGACGACCCGCAGTCGTTGATCGTGCTCTCGAAAACCCTGACCACCGAATATGAAGTGCTGCTGGCGAAGAACAGCGAGCGCGGCCTGGCCCTGGCCCGCAGCGCCAGCCCGGACCTGATCATCCTCGACATCCTGATGCCCGAGATGGACGGTTTCCAGGTGCTCAGCGAACTCAAGCGCCACCCGGCGACCGCCGCCATCCCGGTGATTTTCCTGACCTCGCGCAGCAGTGTCGAAGACGAACGCCTGGGCCTGCTGCTCGGCGCCGCCGACTACATCGCCAAGCCGATCTCGCCACCGGTGGTGCTGGCCCGGGTGGCGACGCAACTGGGCTACCGCGACAAGCCCCTGCACAGCCCGCAACCGGCGGCCGAACCCTCGGCCGGCAGCGACATGCGCGACGGCTTCATCGGCGCCCTGGCCTTGCAGCTGGCCGGCAACCCGCAGATCCGCCTCGAGGCGCTGCTCGATACCCTGTCGATCCTGCTCGACAGCGGCGTGACCCAGAGCGACCCCGCGGCGTTTCGCAGCGCCGCCTGCCTGGCCCTGATGGGCCTCAACCAGCCCGGCAGCGGCATCGGCCAGGCCCTGGCCCACAGCCGGGTGCTGATCGAGGAGATTCTCGCCCACGCCGACCCGGAAGACCGCATCCTCAACCTCGCCTGGAAAATCACCCATGCCGAGGCGCTGCTCCAGGGCGACCGCAGCCCGGCAAGCCTCGATCTGCCGTTCTCGGCCCGTCTGTTCGCCCTGGCGCTGAACTACCACCTGAGCCTGCTGCAACCCGGCGACGACCTTGCCGGCCGGCATGCCCAGGCCATGGCGCGGATGTATCAACAGCCGGGGTTCGAGCAATGCATCGCCTGCGGCCCGGCGTCGCTCTCGGCGGCCTTGCTGAGTTCGTCACAGAGCTTTTTCGGCCTTTGAACGGACAGTGAGCCTTGCCCATGCCTAACCTCGCTGACCTGGAACTGTTCGTGCTGATTGCCGAGCTGCAGGGCCTGTCGCCCGCGGCGCGCATCATGTCGATCACCCCGGCCGCCGCCAGCCTGGCGCTCAAGCGCCTGGAAAACCGTCTCGGCGTGCGCCTGTTCACCCGCTCCACCCGCACCATGAAACTCACCCCCGAGGGCGTGCGTTACCTGGAAAGCGCGCAGCACGCCCTGAAGATCCTGGCCAACGGCAAACGCTCATTGACCCACGACGACGGCATGCTGGAGCTCACGGTGTCTTCCGACCTGGGCCGCAACCTGCTGCTGGACCTGCTCACCCGGCTCAAGCAGGAACGGCCGCGCCTGTACATCAAGCTGGCCCTGAGCGACAAGGAAGAGGACCTGCTCAAGGGCCGCTTCGACGCGGCGCTGCGCTATGGCAAAAGCCTGGCGCTGGACCTGGTGGAGCTGCCGGTGCTCAAGCAGCACCACTTCATCGCCTGCGCCGCGCCCGGCTACCTGGCCGAACATGGCACGCCCGAATCGCCGGAACAGCTGAGCGAACACGAATGCATCATCTGCCACAGCATTGGTCGGCCGGAGAGTCGCTGGCGTTTCCATGCGCCGGGCCAGATCGAGGATGTGCGGGTGCAGGGGCACTTCTGCTGCGACGATGGCGATGCCGCGCGGCGCTGGGCGCTGGCCGGCCATGGCGTGGTCTATCTGCCGCTGTTGAACGTGGTCGAAGACCTGCTCGCCGGGCGCCTGCTGCCCCTGCTCCCCGGCTGGCAGGCCGACGCCGCGCCGCTGAGCCTGGTGGTATCGCACCGTTCGCAAATCACCGAGTCGCTGCGGGCCTTGCACCAGTGCCTGGTGGAGCACTGCACGGACCGCATGGCGCGCTACCTCGAGCTGACCCGGGCGACGCGCTAACCCTGGGCCGCGCGCAAGTCGACCAGCAGCTCATAGGCCTGCTGGAACTCCAGCCGGTAGATCCGCTCCTGAATGGCCCGCAGACCGCTGCAACGGCTTTGCTCGCACAGCTCATCGACCAGCGCCAGGGCCTGCGCATTGTGGTTGCGCAGCAGCTTGGCCAGCCGCTCCAGCTTCAGTACCTGCTCACTGCCCAGCGCCTCGCTCTCCCGGCCCAGGGGCCCGGCACCCGCCGCAGGCAAACACACCAGGCCGGCCAGCAGCGGCTCCAGGCACTGCGCCAGCTGGCGGATCAAGGGCGCAAGATCAGCCTGCCCGGCGCACTGCTCCTCCAGTTGCCGGGCCGCCTGCCTGACCGCCGTGGCGCCGATGTTGCCGGCCGCTCCCTGCAGGCTGTGGGCCAGGAAGCCGATGGCCTGCAGGTCCTCGGCGGCATGGGCCTGCCACAGGCGCTCGATGAGCCCTTGCTGCTCATCGCGAAAGTCCGCCAGCAGTTTGTGGTGCAGCGCCAGGTCCTGGTTCACCACCGCCAGCCCGAGCGCCGAGTCGATGCCCGGGTAGGCCGGTGCTGAAACGCCGTTGGGCAGGCTTGCCGCGATCGCCCCCGCGGGCAGTTCCAGGTGCTTGATCCAGCGCACCAAAGTCCGATAGAACGCCGTGACTTCCAGCGGCTTGCTGATCAGGTCGCTCATGCCGGCGGCCAGCACCCGGCCCTGGACATCGGCCTGGCTGCTGGCGGTCACCGCGATGATCGGCAGCGAGCGCAGGTGCGGGTAACCGCGGATCTTGCGCGTGGTGCCGTAGCCGTCCATGACCGGCATCTGGCAATCCATCAGCACACCGTCGAAACGACCGTCCCCGAGCAACCGCTGCAAGGCCTCGGCGCCGTTGGCGGCCAGCACCACCTGGACCCCGGCGCGCTGCAACAGGCCCTGCAACACATCCTGGTTCAGCCGGTTGTCCTCGACCACCAGCACCCGCGTCCCCGCCAGCAACCGTGCGTAGTCGTTGACCGTGCACAACCCCGCCGCGCCGGCCACCGATGGCGTGGCCGGCGCGCTGCAACTCAGCGTCGGAAACTCCTGTGGCCGTCGCTGCGGCAGGCTCAACTGCACGGTGAACTTGAACACCGCGCCCTGCCCCGGCTTGCTGTGCACCCAGATGTCGCCCTGCATCATCTGCACGATTTTCTTCGAGATGGTCAGCCCCAGGCCGCTGCCGCCGTAACGCCGGCTGATGGACAGGTCGGCCTGGACAAAGGCATTGAACAGCCGCGCCTGCTGCTCCTCGCTGATGCCCACCCCGGTGTCGGTGACGCTGAAGCACAGCAGCGCCTTGTCGTTCCACTGGCGCACCAGGCACACGCCGATGCACACGTGGCCGGCCTCGGTGAACTTGATCGAGTTGTCCACCAGGTTGGTCAGCACCTGAGCCAGGCGCAGCGGATCGCCGACATAGCTGCGCGGCAACATGGCGGGAATGTCCAGGCGCAGCTGCAACGCCTGTTCTTCCGCGCGCTGGCGCACCAGCAGCAACACATCGTCCACCAGCTCCCGCAGGTCGAAGCAGACCTGCTCCATGCTCAGCTTGCCGGCTTCGATCTTCGACAGGTCGAGCACGCCATTGATCGTACCCACCAGGTTCCTCGCCGCACGGTCGATCTTCTCGATGTAGTCGCGCTGCGCCTGTTCCAGGGGCATGTCCTGCACCAGGTGGGCCATGCCGATGATCGCGTTCAGCGGCGTGCGGATCTCATGGGACATGCTGTCGAGAAATTCCGACTTGGCCTGGGTCGCCAGCTCGGCGTCGCGCCGCGATTGCTGGATCTGCGCTTCCACCGCCTTGCGCTCGCTGATGTCGAAGATCACCCCGTCCAGGTACTGCGGCACCCCGTCCACGACAATGGTCTGGCCCTTGTCGTAGACCCAGCGCACCTCCTGAGTGGCGGTGATGATCCGGTATTCGAGCATGTAGCTGGCGCTGCTCAGGCAGCCTGCGAAAATCTCCAGGTCGTCGGGGTGGACCCGGTCGCGATAGCTGTGCCCGGCGAGGAAATGCGCCGCCGGAAAACCGCTCAGGCCCTCGATGGCATCGCTGACGAAGACCATGGTCCGCGCGCCGTCCGGCAGGCTGCGAAACACCACCCCGGGAATGTTGGCGATCATCGACTGCAGCTTGGTCTGGCTGTCGACGATCGATTGCTGCACCTCGACCGCCTGCGTGATGTCCTGCAGCACGCCGGTGACCCGCGTCGGCGCGCCCTGGGCATCGCGCTGCATGACCCGGCCGATGTCCAGCACCCACAACCAGCGCCCGCTTTTGCTGCGCATTCGGTACTCGGCGCGGTACTCCTCGACCTCGTTGTCCAGGTGCGCCCTGAGCCTGGCCATGACCGGCTCGTGGTCCTGCGGATGGACCAGGCAGGCCCAGCGGTCCAGGCCATTGCCAAAGGTCTGGTCCAGTTCCTCCTTGCTGTAGCCGAGGATCCGCAGCCAGACATCGTTGTTGATGACGATCCCCAGGCTGACGTTCCAGTCCCACAAGCCCAGCGCCCCGCTTTGCAGGGCCATGTCCAGGCGTCGCTCGCTTTGCTCGATCCGCGCCACGTCGGCCTTGTGCCGCCGGGCATCGGCCAGGCGCCGCAGGCCGCCCCACAGCAACAGCAGGAACACCACGGCGCTCAGGCCCTTGATCAGCAGCACCTGCTCGGCCGGCAGCACCGCATCCAGGTCGCCCAGGGTGACCAGGCTCCAGGGACCGCTGGGGTCGTTCCAGTCGAAGTCGGCCCGGGACAGGCTGTAGCGCCGGCCGTCCAGCTTGACCTGCGGCTGATGGGCATCGAAGGGCAAGCGTTCGGGAACGCCGTGGGCGAACGGGTAGTCGCCGAACTGGCGGCGGATCCCGCCGCTGAAGTCGCGCAGCGACCAGGCGCGGTCGGCCTTGAGCAGCAACTCCGGGGTGCTGGCGGCCAGCACCACGCCGCTGGGCGACAGGATCATTTTCAGGTCGTCGCCATACTGTTTGTTCAGGTTGGTATCGAGCATCTTGCCGTCGAAACGCGCCACCAGTACCCCGATCACCTTGTCCTGGCGCGTGCGCGACTCGTAGACCGGGACCGCCATGTAGAACATGCGGGTGCCGGTGGTGACGCTGATCGCGCCATAGACACTGCTGCCGCCGTTGAGCGCCACCTTGAAGTAGGGCCGGAAGGCCACGTTCAGCCCCAGCGGCGCCTGGCCCTGGTGATCATGGGCCGCCACCACCACCCCGTCGCGATTGAGGACAAAGGCATGATTGGCGCCCACCACCATCGACAGCGTCTTCAACGGGATCGCCGCCTGCTCCATCAATTGCGCGGAGGGCTCGCGCTCCAGGATCACCCGTTTCAGCGAGGGGTTGTGGCGCCCCAGGATCGACAGCGCGCCAATGGCAAAACCGTCGGACTTCCACTGCTGCAGATCCGCCGCGTACTCCTGGGTCTGCATCTCGATACTGGCCTGGTAGACGTCCTCGACCTGCAGGCGGTAGTAGTTGCCCAGCGCCACCGCGGCACCGACCGCGATCACCACGCCCAGGGCGTAACAACACCGTCTGTGGCTGTCGAAGAAGTTCGTTAACCTGTGCAACACCTCGCCCCTTTACCTGATGAATCCGTACCTGCTGCCCTGACAAACAGCCTCAACGCGCCGCCAGCCGGCGTGGAAACTCCGGCGGCAGGAAATCGCGGTCGGGATCGTAGTCGGCCTTGAGGTAATCACAAAGCGCCTTGAGGTCCTGGGGCGACAAGGTTCCCACCGACTGCTTGAGCCGCAGGGTGTCGAGAATGTAGTCATAGCGGCTGTCGTTGTACTGGCGCACCGCGTTGTAGAGCTGGCGCTGGGCCTCCAGCACATCGACGATATTGCGGGTGCCGACCTGGAAGCCCAACTGCGAGGCCAGCACCGCGCCCTGGTTGGAAATGATCGACTGGCGCCGCGCCTTGACCTGGTCGACCCCGCTGTTAAGGCCGCGATGCAGGTTGCGGGTCTGCTCCACCACCTGGCGCCGCAGGTTGTCGTTGAGGTATTCGCGCTGATTCATCCGCTGGTGGGCCTCGCGCACCTGGGAAGAGGTCTGGCCACCGCTGAACAGCGGAATGTTCAACTGCAGGCCGATGGAGCGCTGCTCGACATTACCGCCGTAGCCGCTGCCGCGGATATCGCTGTTGCCGTACCCCAGGTTGTCGTTGTCGCCGGTCTGGTAACGCAGCACCGCGTCCAGGGTCGGCGCGTGCCCGGCCTTGCGCGCACTGAGGGTCTGCTGCGTCGCGTCCAGGGCTTGCTGGCTGGCCAGCAGGGTCAGGTTCTGCCGCACCGCGGTGTCGACCCAGCGCCGGGCATCGTTGGGTTCCGGCAACACTATCGGCATGTCATGCCGCACGCCCTGGATCGCGGCGTATTGCTGGTGCGTCAGGGTGTCCAGGGCCTCGAAGGCATCGTCGGTGCGCTTCTGCGCGACGATCCGGTTGGCCCGCGCGGTGTCATGCCCGGCCTCGGCCTGGAGCACATCGGTACGGTCCGACAGGCCCAGCTGCAAGCCCTTCTCGGCCAGTTCCAGCTGGCGCTTGAGCGCGGCTTCTTCAGCCTTGGCCGCCGCCAGGGCGTCCTGGGCCTTGAGCAGGCCGAAATAGGCCTGGGCGCTGTCGAGCATCAGCTTCTGCTCGGCCGCCGCCAGCTCCAGCTGGGCCTGCTGGTCCTCGGCTTCGGCGGCCTTGAGGCTGAACCAGCGATCGGCGCGGAAGATCGGCTGGTTCAGCACCGCCTGGTAGCTGGTGCCACTGCGCCGGGTGTCCTGCTTTGGCTGTTGCAGGGAAGTGCTGGTGCCATTCAGCTCGGCACTGGCCGACAGCGTGGGCAGCAGCCCGGCGCGGGCCTGGGGCACCGCCTCGGCCCGCGCGGCCTGGTCGGCACGGGCCGCCGCCAGCTCGCTGTTGTTCTGCTGGGCATCCAGGTACACCCGCCAGAGGTCGCTGGGCATGGCCTGGCGCGGGTATTCGGCCGCCTGCGCCAGGGAGGCGGCCGGCAATGCGGCAAGCAACAGAGGGACAAGCAACCAGCCGGCAAGGGCTCGCTGCCGCGAAATCATGGATTTGATCATGGTTTGCTGTTCTACATAAAGAAGTGATTCGGCCGGAGACAGGAGAGGCTTTGCGCCCCTCCTGTGCTTGCTCCTGCGTGGTCAGGTCAGTGAAGGCACCAGCACCGCCTGGGCGGCCTGACGGTTTTGCGGCACCTGTTCACGAGCGCCGCCGGTGTCGGCGAAGGCCGCCATGGCCCCGCTCAACTTGGCCAGGCTGGGCCCCTCGGCCTGCGTCACCGAGGCGATGTCGTTCGCCGTCGGCACGCTCTGGCGCTCGCGCGAGGACAGCTCGAACAAAGCATCCCTGGTCGAGCCCGCCTGGGCAAAGCCCTTCACCAGATGATCGACACTGATCACCGATGAGTCGCCTTGCAGCTCGATCTGCAGATGCCGATGCGCCGCGGCCTGGCTACCCAACACCTGGCGCAGCACCAGGGCCGTGCCGGTGCCGGCGTCGGTCAGCAGCACGTTCTCGCCCTGACGGCTGACGAGGATGTTCTTGCCATCGGCCACCGGCAGGATCAGGCGGTCGAGGGCCTGGCCCGGGTCATCGTTGTCGATCACCACCGTGCGGTAGTGCGCCCACATCGCCGGGCTGAAGCGGTAGGTGTCGTTGGCACCGCCGCCATGCAGCACAACGCTGTCGACCCCGGCGATCAACGGCGGCGCCAGTTCGTCCTGACGACCGCCGACACCCCCACCCTGCAGCAGCAGAGAGGAGCCGATACGCTCGACGTTGCCGTAGTGCCCGAGCTTCTGCGCAGTTCCCTGCTTGACCTTGTACAGCGCCTGCTCCGTCGGGCTGTAGACGTAGGCCGAGCGCTGCGATTCGGCGGCCACCCCGATAAAGCGCAGGTCGCTCGCGGCGGGAATGCCGGTGCTGGCGAACATCTGCCCGCTGGCGACATCGAACCAGCCCTGGCTGTCGGCGCCTTGCAAGGTCAACACGCCTTTGGCTCCCCACTGCCCTGTCACTTTGGCCAGCGCCTGGGGCAGATTACCCAGGTGTTGCTGCTGCCAGCCCTTGTCGACCGCCACCAGCTGCACATCGCCGCTGTTGGTGCGCAGCAGGATTTCGCCCTGCACCGTCGTCAACCGCAACCCGGCATCCACCTGGACCGCCGAGCGCAGCTGCACCTGGGGCATCAGCAGCGTGGCGGCGGGCAATTGCGCCGAGGCCTCAAGCACCTCGTCGCCGCCGAACGCGGTCGCCAGCGCCTCGGACGTCATCGGTGCCTGGAGGTAGAGCTTGCCGCTCTCGGGCTCGAACAGCCGCGCGCTGGAGCTGGCGCTGTCGAAGCCGAGAAATTGCAGCGGCTTGCCTTGCAACGAGGACGCCGCCACGATCACCTGGCCGTTGTGGTACCACACCGGCAGCGCACTCTTGCCATCGGCGGCCTTGGCCCCGAATACCGCCAGGGTGGCGTTGCTGCCGTTGACACTGGCCAGGTCCTTCCACCAGGTGCCGTGTTTCTTGAGCCAATGCTCGTTGACCGCTTCATAGCTCAGGCGCCCGGTCGCCTCGATCCGCGCGACACGCCCGTCCTCGGTCACGGCCACCAGATGGCCGTTGAGTTCGAGCACATTGGCCAGGGTCGGCGTGGCCAGGCGCAAGGCGCTCGGCTGGCTACCGTCGAGGACTTTCTGCCCCGGCCCTTCCTGGCGGAACAGCACCTTCTCCTTCTGGCTGTAGAAGAAAAACACTTCCTGGCCGGCGGGCTGCGGCATGCTGCCGGCGAACACCAGGTCCGCCGGAATCGGCCAGGCGCTCTGGGGTTTGCCCTGGGCATCCAGCGGCGGCTGCTGGCCCGCCGGGGGTGCCAGGTTCGGCTTGATCACCGTGCCGTCGCTGGTGCGCACCCAGTAGCGGTGCGCCACTTTGGCGTTATCCAGACCAAACACCGTCACCAGCGCCGCGGCGCTCGGCTCCATCATCGGCGCGCCCAGGCTGTACACCGGGGTGGCGCGCTGCGTGGCCTGGCTCTGGTAGCCCTGGAGCAGGGCCTTGAGCGCATCGCCATGCTGGTCGGTGCGTGCCGACAGTTGCAGCAATGCGTCATCGCCGACCACCCCGACCAGCTCCATCCGGTCACCGATGATGCGGAAGTTCAGCTCGGCCTCGCGCTCCTTGAGCTGATAACGACGGGCCAGGTAGACCGCATCGCCCTCTTGCCAGAACCGGCTGATCCGGCCCGCGCTCTGGTTGAACGACGGGGCGAACTGCGCGTCGACCTTGCCGGTGGCGATCTCGACCCGCCATGCCGCGGCGTTCTCGGCGTCGACGAAGTAGGCATGCTCGCCGATGACCGCCCCCAACTGGGCATTCCTGGCCTGTTCCACCTGGGTGTCGGTGAACAGCATGCGGTCCTTGGCGACGTCGTAGAACGCCCGGCCGACATTGCGCCCCTCGTGGCTGTAGTTATCGACGACCACATACTGACCGTGCAGCTGATGGGCCTTGGCCAGCTCGCTCAGGTGCTGTTCGATACGCTGGCCAGGCAGCTGCCATTTGCTCGCGTCTTCCTCCACCACCCGGGCGCTCATGCCGGCGAAATCGACTTCGCGCACCTCGCCCTTGGCGTTGACCACCAGCACCTGGCCGTTGCTCGCCGGGTCGAGCTTGACCACCACGCCGCCGACCACCAACTGGCCCTTCGACACGCTGATGCTCTCGCTCGCCAGCTGGCTGCTGTCGATGATCCAGCGCGACGGCGTGCCTGCCTCGCTGGACAGATCGACCCGGGTGCCTTCATTGAGGCCGACCAGATAGCGCCCGCCCGCGCCCTTGATCTGGTAGTTCAGATAGCCGTACAGCTCCTTGGGCAGTTCGGGTATCACCAGTTGCCGGTCGCGCGAATCGAGCAGCACCTCGATCGGGGTGTCGACATACTCCTGGCGAATCCGCCGGATCGTCTCCTCGCTCGGGAAGATGTAGAAGTCGTAGTCGAAGCGCCGGTCTTCCTCGAGCCTGCGGATCACGTCGAAACCGGTGTCATGCCGGGTGGTGGACCCAGGCAGGATCATGTACTCGTAGCTGATGTAGGACTTGGGCGTGCCCGGCAGGATCACCGCCGTGCTGTCGCCATGCTCGAGCGTGCGCGTGGCGTCCTTGTAGCCGATGCCGCTGCGCACCTCGATCGCCTGGCCACGGTCGTGGATCATCCGCGGGAAATCCCCGGCCCAGAAGAAGTAGTTGATCGCCCCGGAACCGGTGGAGCCGTGGTGGGTGCGGTAAATGTACTGGCTGTCGAAACCGATCTGGTTGTTGCGCAGGTCCAGGCGCTTGACCACCGCGCCGGCCAGCGGCACCAGCACTTTCTTGTCCGCGTCGTAGCGGTAGCCGTTGCCTTTGTAGGCCTTGTCGACCGTATCGAAATAGCGTCCGACCGCCTTGGCGTCTTCGGCCACCGCGCCAAAGGCCTGGGCCAGCGCGGTGAAGCCCACCGCCAGGCCGCCGAGGATCACCCCCGCGCCGCCGAGCACCGCGGCCGCCGTCGAGGCACCGAGCAGCCCGGCGCCGACCCCGGCCGCGCCGGTGACGAAGCTGGCCGAATCGAACGCCAGCTGGGTGCCGAACACTGCCTTCTGCACATCGTTCTCGGCATGGGCCAGCTCATAGGCATCCAGGCCGACCATGGCCCCGCCAAACAGCACGCCCGCGCCTTCGTTGACGGTGTGGCCCAGGGTCGAGGCAAAGTCCTTGAGCGAGGTCTCGGCAGCCATGGCTTCGCCGCGCAACGCGGTCTGCACCAGTTCGGTGACCTTGACCACATCCTGCAAAGTGCCATGGCCAATCTGCGCCAGGCCCAGGTAGCTGTGGATCTTCAGCGCGGTGGCCAGGTCCGGCGAGACCGTGCCCTGGGCCGTGTCCTTGCGGTTCTTGTCGGCAAACCACTGGATCAGCGTCTGTACCGCAAAGCCAGCGTTCAGGCCGTCCACCGGCGATGCTTCGCTAACGCCGGCACGGGGCCGTATCTGGCCATGCTCCAGGGTGAAGTGCTCGTTGAACACCCGCATGTGTTCATCGACGAAACGCCGGAACTCGACAAAGGTGCCATCGTCGGTGGCCAGCCAGCGGGTCTGCTCGGGTTGGTCACGGTTGATGAACTGGACCCGATAGCCGCCCTCCTTCTGCTCCTCGATGTTGGCAATGATCGGTAGCCATTGGCTGCCCAACTGGTGTTCCCGGGCCAGCCGGGTGCTGGCGACTTCGAAACGCGCGCCCCACTGCTCGGCGTCGAAGGTGGTCAAGGCCGCCCCCAGGCGCAGGTCTTCGCTGACGCGCTGCTGGGCGTCCACCGCCTGCTCCACCTGGCGGCGCTGGCCGATGACTCCGGCCAGTTCCTCGGGACGCGACAGATCGGCCACATTCAACCCGTTGCCCACCGGCACCTCGGCCATCTTGCCGGTGTCGATCTCGATCAGGTTGAAGGCCGGCAGCGACTTGGTGCCGAACGAGCCATAGTGCGCGGCCAGGTTGCGCGTCACCAGGTGCTGTTGCATGGCCTTGGCCAAGCCCTTGGTGGAGTCGAAGGCGAAGATCCCCACGTTCGGGTCATAGAAGTAGTAGCGACGGCCCTCGGCGGTCTGTGTGCTGCCCACCATCATCGAGTGGTTCTGGGTGTTGAGGGCAAACATCGAGGTGCCGGTGCTGGCGGCCAGCCGCGAGACCACCTCGGACAACTTGACCTGCCCCAGCTCCCTGGAAGCCTGGACCGCTTCGACATTGGAATGCAGGCGGATCAGGCTGTTCTTGAGCAGCGTCGAGCTGCCCGCCTGAGGGTCGGCGGAGGCCAGGAACAGCTTCTGCACCAGGCTGTTGACGCCCGCCTCGCCGCCACTGGCCAGGGCCACGGCCATCGCCCGGACCAGGGGGTAGCAACGGCCGCCGGAACGGTCGCCCACCAGCGACAGGTAGAAATCCTGCGGCGCCAGCTGGCCGAAGACACTGCCGGCCTTGTGGAAGTCTTCACTGAACACCGCGGTCTGGCGCAGCACCTTGTCGATGTACTCGGCCTGGGCGGTTTCCGTGATGCGCCCGCTCAGGGCACCCCGCTCACGAGGGCTGAGCGTACCCTCGAGAAACAGCCGCTTCATCTCCAGGGCCGACATCCTGTCGTCTACCCCGGGGATCTTGATCTCACGGAAATCGCGCAAGCCATCGCTGAACGCCGTGCCGCGCGCGCCGCGCTGATAGGCTTCGGCAATCGCATAACGCTCGCCAACGCTGCTGGCGCGCTCCTCGCCTGCGCCCTGGATCGCCGTATCGTCGGTGCGCACCACCGCGGCGCTGCCCTCCTTGGCCTTGATCTGCTGCCAGAGCCAGGTCTTTTCCACCGAGCCGGCTTCGCGCAACACCGGGTCGTACTGCGCCCGGTAGTAGTCCTGGGTGAGGTTGAGCTGCTTGATCTGCTGGTCGATCAGGCCCTTGTCGCTGGCCCCGCGCCGGTCTTGCTGGAGTTGGTAGCGCTTGTCGGCCAGCTGTTGGATATCGGCATTGACCTTGGCCTGGACCGCTTCGCGCAGCTGGTTCCAACTGGCGATCGCCGGATGCTCGGGAGAAAAGGCGCCCTCGCTGTAGACGCCGTCGGCCACGCCTTCGACCGACACGCCGAACTGGGCCGCGACTTTCTTCAGGTTCTGGTGCACCTGCTCGCGGTAGGCGGCGAACTCGGCCCGGTTGCGTTCCACCACCTGCGGGTCGGCGGTCTGGATCGCCAGGGGCTGGACGCCGTCGCGCAGCTTCGGCCAGACCATCTGGCCTTCGCGCTGGTACTCCTGGCGCTGGAACACCAGCTGCCACTGGCCATCGACGTACTGCATGTAGGCCGCGGCCAGGCCCTCGGCGGTGCCGGCGACCTGATAGTCCTTGTAGTCGACCGCCATCACCACGTTGTCGTACAGCAGCGAGCTGTTGACCCGACCGTCGTGGTAGACCCGGAAGGTGTTGGCATCCAGGCTGGTCACCACCAGCGAGCAGCCCGACAAGGTCCCGGTGAACAGGAAGCTGCCGGCGGCCGCGTGCTTGGGAATGTCCACATAGGCCGGCGCGGCATTGGCCTGGTTCGGGCCGTTGTAGCCGAGGAAATACGCCGGCACGCTGTCGACGCCGCTGCCGGCAATGTCATTGGCGCTGTGCTCGGTGTATTCGAGCTCGTACAGGTTCGGCGCGACCTTGACCAACTGCACGTTGCCCTGGGCCGGCAAGCGTCCCGACTTGACCAGGGCCTCGGCGCTCAGGGTGTGGGTCTTGGCGAACTGCACGGGGTCGGCGGCGAACTGCCGGATGTCGGCGCTGCCCTGGCGCGGTTCGAACCCGGCTCCCAGCGGGGCCAGCCCGGTCTTGAGCTGCTGGTCCTTCGCCGCCTGCCCCAGCAGCGCGGGCAGCGGGCCAACGCTGGTGAAGCGCGGCGGATGGAACTCCTCGGCCGCCGGCACGCCTTGGTTGACGATCGGCAGCACACGAGCCATCACCCCGTCGTACAGCTCGCCGTGCAGCGCCTCCTTGCTGCCTTCGGCACGGTAGCGGTCGAACATCTGCAGCAGGTCCTGGCCGATACTGCCCGGCCCCTGGGGCTCATAACGGGCGGCGACGTACAGGGTCTCGAAGAACGAGTGATAGCCGTTGCGGATCATGAAGGCCGCGTTGGCCATCTGGAACTGCCAGTACTGCTTGACGCTCAGGGCGCCACCGAACAACTCCGGCAAGGCATTGCTGACGGTCTGGGTGGTCCCGGAAATACCGCCCACGAATGGGGTGTCCAGGTCGTTCATGTAGCGGGTGGCGGCATTGCTCGGGTCGGGACGGAACTGGCTGTAGCTGCGGTACTTGTCGTCGGCGATCAGGAACGAGGTATCGGCCTGGGCCTGCTCCGGGTGGGTATTGAGGATCAGGTAGGGGTCGGGCTGATTCAGCCGGTTGTTGATCATGACCTTGTCGGCGCCACTCTGCGGCGCCAGCGCGGCATGGGCATTGACCGGCACCGCAGCCTTGGAAAAGCTGTCGGCCACCGGGCGCAGGGCATGGAACAGCGCCTGCTTGCGCAGGCTGCGGCCCTGGTCGCTCGACAGCAGCGCCTCGACCGTCGGGCGCAGTTTGCCATCGGCCGGCTCCAGCCCTTCGGGGCCGCGCAACAACAGGGTCAGCAGCTTGCTGTCCAGGGAGCGCTCGACCGCCACCTGGTCAAACACATGCACTTTCGGATTATCCGGATGCTGCGCCGCGTTGGCCGCCGCGACCCGTTGGTTTTCCGCATCGATCGCCTGCACCCGCCATGGCTCGTACAGCGGCGCCAGCAGCAGCTTGGCCTGGGCAATGTCGCTTTGCACATAACCGCCTTGCAGGACCTTGGCCAGCGCCTGGTTCTGTACCAGCTTGTCGGCCAGGCCGAACAGCAGCGCGTCGTTGTCGCGGCTCTGCCAGACCGACGCGGCGAAGGCCTGTTCCCACAGCACCTTGTTCAGGTTGTTGCCCTTGATATCGCGCAGGCTGGCGCGGCTGTGTTCCGGCATCAGCACCCCGGCCGGGGTGATGTGGTTGCGCTCGAGCAAGCGGGTCAGTTGCTGCACGAAGGTCGCGCGCTCGCGGCTGCCTTCGAACAGGCGGCTGGCCTTGATGCCACCGTCGCGCAGTTGTTCCAGCTTGTCGAAAAACGCCGCGTTGTATTGGTACAGGGCGTCGGTCTGCGCCTTGCTCAGGTGGCTGCTGCTGACCTTGTCGCCGTCGACGGTCATCAGCGCAAACGGCGTCGCAGCGCGGTAATCGCCGCCCTGAGGCATTTCCAGCAGGTACTGGCGCTCGGCAAAGCCCACCGAGCGTTCGAGCTCGTGGATATTGACGAAGACCCCGTCACGGTCGGGGTGGTAGCTGTTCTGGCGAAAACCTTCGAGGCCGATGGTCTGGAAGCTGGCGATATCGGCGTTCTGGTTGATCAGCTCGCTCAAGGCGCCGGCCAGGGGCACTTCGCGGGTGACGGTGGTGCTGGGCGACTGGCCGGAGACCTGGACGCCGACCTGGTTCGGCACCTTGCGATCGACGCTGGTCAACAGCAGCTTGTGGCCGTTGCCCAGCACCTGGGCCTTGAAGCCTTCGCGCAAGGAGCTTTCCGACACCAGGTGATTGGCGAAGTACTGCTCGACGAAGGACGTCTTGACCAGCACCGAGCGGATCGGCGCGTAGGTCGGCGAGCGGAAGGACGGCGGCTCGTTCTTCAGCCGGTACTGTTGCTGCCAGGCCAGGGAGCGGGCCGCGGTGCCGAAGGAGAAGTTCAGCACCCCGTCGGTGGGCACCACCAGCCTGCCGTTCTCCAGGAAGAAGTCCTTGAAGCGCCCGTCGGTGCTGGCATTGACCAGCGCCACGTTCATGCGGATGTAGCCGGGGCGCTCTTCCATCATCAGCAGGGAAATGTTCACCGGCAGATCGTCGGAGGCCCGGGGCGCCTTGGCCAGCGCGCCGAGGCTCGCGGCTTGCTGCTCGGGCGCGGCCTTGAGCAGGGTGTTGTAGCGGGCGCTGACTTCCTTGTAGGCCTGCAACTCGGAGAACAGCGTCACGTAGGCCTGGCTGAAGGTGGAGTCGGCCACCTGAATGGTCAGCTGCTGCTCCAGGCGCTCGATCCGCCCCTTGAGCTTGTCCTGCTTGGCCAGGGCATCGGCCTTCAGGCCCTTGATTTCCAGCTGCTTGGCGCCACCGGGGCTGAGCATGCCCAGGGCCTTGTTCCAGGTGCTGTCATAGTGGCCGATTGCCGTCTGCTGGCGGCTGTACAGCAGGATGTCGCGGTCCAGTTGCAGCTTGTAGGCGCTGGTCGCCGGGGTATCGGGGATGGCGTTCATCTGCTGGCGGCGTTGCTGCAGCGTCTGCAACTGGTTGCCGACCGAGACCGGGTTGTCCTGCATCTGATAGTGCTGGGCGGCCAGCACGCTCAGGGTGCTCTGCTGCATTTCCAGCAGGCGGTCGCCGACCTGGGCGATGTACTCGGCGCGCTCCTCGGCGCTCATGTTGAACCATTCGGTTTGCCGGCCTGCCGCCTTGACCTGTTGATCGATCAGGGTATTGAGCAGGCGCGTGAAGTCCTTGGACATGGAAGCCATTGCAGTGATCCTTTGTCTGTTTTGAGCGAAGCCCTTCGCGCCGCGAAAGGCTGCCTATCGGGATGAGTCCCCGGGATGAATCTCCGGGGTAGATATCCGGGGTGGGGAGGCATGCCTGGTTCGTGCGTACTCCTGTCAGTGGGTTCAATCCTTCATCTGCAAGGCCCACTGCCGGGCATACAGCCCGTCCAGGGCGAGCAGCTGTTCGTGGGTGCCCTGTTCGAGCACCCGGCCCTGGTCGATGACCAGGATCCGGTCGGCGTGGCGCAGGGTATTGAGCCGGTGGGCCACGCTGATCACCGTGCGGCCCTGGGCGATGCCTTGCAGGTTGGCCATCACCGCCGCTTCCGACTCGTAGTCCAGGGCGCTGGTGGCTTCGTCCAGGAGCAGGATCCCGGGGTTGCTCAGCAGGGCCCGGGCCAGGGCGATGCGCTGGCGCTGGCCGCCGGAAAGCTGGCCGCCGCGCTCGCCGACCTGGGTCTCGTAGCCCTGGGCCAGGGCCTCGATAAAGGTCGCCGCCCCCGCCAGGCTGGCGGCGTGCTGCACCTCGGCATCGCTGGCCTGGGGCCGGCACAGGCGGATGTTCTCGGCCACGCTGCCGGCGAACAGCACGCTTTCCTGCAGCACCACGCTCATGTTGCGGCGCAGGGCCACCGGGTCGGCGATGGCCAGGTCGATGCCGTCCACCAGCACCCGGCCGTGCTGCGGCACATAGAGGCGCTGCAACAGGCGCGTCAGGGTCGACTTGCCGGAACCGGAAGGCCCGGTGATGCCGACGAACTCCCCCGGCTGGATCTCCAGGTCGAGGCTGCGCAGGATCTCCTGGCCGTCCTCCTCATAACGAAAGCGCACGCCCTGGAAACTCACCCCGCCCTGCAGCGCCGGCACCGAGGCCAGGCCGCCGTTGCCGCTTTCGCACTCGGTGTCGAGAATGTCGCCCAGGCGCCGCAGGGAAATCAGGGTGTGCTGGAAGTCCTGCCAGACCTGGGCCAGGCGCAGGATCGGCTCCACCACATGGCCGGCCAGCATGTTGAAGGCCACCAGCTGGCCGGGGCTCAACTGGCCGTCCAGCACCAGCATCACCCCCCACCACAGCAACAGCGCCGCGGTGAGTTTCTGGATCACGCCAATGCCCTGCCCGGCCCAGATGCCGACGATGCGGGTGTGGAACGCCGCGCGCACATAGGCCGCCAGCTGGCGTTGCCACTGCTGCTGGAAGCCGCCTTCGATGGCCCCGGTCTTGATGGTCTCGATGCCGGTCACGGCCTCGGTGAGAAAGGCGGTGTTGGCCGCGTTCAACTCGTATTCGCGCAAGGCCCGGCTGCGCAGCAAGGGCCCCACGCACAGCCAGAACAGGAAGTACAAGGCCAGGGAGCCGACCACCACCCAGGTCAGCAGCGGTGCGTAGGCATACATCACGGCGATGAACAGCCCGCAGAAGGCCAGGTCCAGCACCAGGGTCAGGGCCGAGCCGGTGAGGAACTGGCGGATCTGCTGCATCTCGCCGACCCGGGCGATGATCTCGCCGGTCTGCCGCCCCTGGAAATACCCCAGCGGCAGCTGGATCAGATGCTGGTACAGGCGCGCGGACAACTCGGCGTTGATCCGGCTCGCCACGTTGCTGAACAGCCAGGAACGCAGCAGGCCGAACAGCGGTTCGAACAGCGCCAGGGCCAGCATGGCGATGCCCAGCACCTGCAGGCTGGACAGGCCGCGGCTGACCAGGACCCGGTCGATGATGTTCTCGAACAGCAGCGGCGTGACCAGCGCCACCAGTTGCAGCATCAGCGACACCAGCAGCACGCTGCGAAACTGCCGCCCGTGCTTGAGGATCGACGGTAGGAACCAGCCGATGCCAAAACCGCGCGCCTTGGGCTCGACATGCCGCTCGGCGAGCAGCAGCACCTGGCCCTGCCATAGCGCTGCCAACTCCTCGCGAGACAAGCTCTGGCACTGCCCCTGCAACGGCCAGAACAGCCGCACCTGGTCGCCGTCCACCGCGTCCAGCACCGCCCAGCCCTGGCTGGTTTCCAGCAGGGCCGGCAACGGCAGGTGCTGCAAGCGCTGCACCTGGCTTTGCACCGCCCGCGCCCGCAGGCCGATCCAGCCGGCGCAGCGCCGCAGGTCGAGGCTGTCGGCCAGGCCCTCGACCCGCCCCAGGCGGTGGTTCAGTTGCGCCGCGCTGATGCTCAGGTCGAACCGCCGGGCGGCCCAGGCCAGGGCATGCAGGCCGGTATCGAGGATCGTCGGCGCCTGTTCGGCCGCGGGATTGAAGGCGGTGGTCATGCTCAACGCTCCCGCAACGCTTCGGACTGATACTCGCGAATCGGGCTCAGCAGGTAATTGATCACCCGCCGTTCGCCCGTGCGGATCTCGCCGGTCACGCTCATCCCGGCCTGCAAGGGCATCCACCCCTGCCCCGCGGCGATCGCGGCGCGCTCCAGGCGGATCCGCGTCGGGAACACCAGGCCCAGCTGTTCATCCTTGATGGCGTCGCCGGAGACATGCTCGACCGTGCCGCGCAAGGTGCCGTAGCGGGTGTAGGGAAAGGCGTCGACCTTGATCTCCACCGGCTGGCCGGCCCTGACGAAACCGACGTCCTTGTTTAACACCATGACCTCGGCATCCAGCTCGGCCCCCTCGGGCACGATCACCAGCAGTTGCTGCGCCGGTTGCACCGCGCCGCCCAGGGTATGCACCGCCAGTTGCTGGACCACCCCGTCCACCGGCGCCAGCAGGGTTTGCAGGCGCTGCCGGTCGCGGCCGCGGATCAGTTGCTGTTCGAGCACGGCGACATCCTGGTGGCTGCGGTTGAGCAGGTCGTGCTGCTCGCGCTGGGTCCTGGCCAGGAAGCTGTCGCGCTGCTCCCGGCGGTTCTGCGCCTGGGCCTTGAGCACCTGCAGCTCGGCATGTTGCTGGGCCAGGGAACGCTCGACCTCCAACTGCTCCTTTTCCTGTTCGAGCAATTCGACCCGGGGCATCAACTGTTCGGCCGCCATCGCCCGCCGAGCATCGAGGCGCCGGCGGACGTTGCTGGCCAGCTTGCCCAGGGCGGCGATCTCGCTGTTGCGGGCCTGCTGGCTGGCCTGGTTGATGGCGATCTCGGCATTGAGGCTGTCGAGGTTGGCGCGGATCTCCTTCCAGGTGCTCGCCAACTGCTCCCGCGCCGCCGCGAGCTGTTCCGCGTCCAGGCCGTCCGGCGCCTGGTAGCTGCCCAGCGGGTCCGGGGTCAGCAGCGCGCGCGCCCGGGCCAGCTCCAGGCGCTTGAACTCCAGTTGCGCGCGCAACTCGCTCAACTCGGCGTCGATGCCGATCGGGTTCAGCGCCACCAGCACGTCGCCAGCCTTGACCCGCTGCCCGTCACGCACGTGGATGGCCCGCACTTCGCCGGCCTCATGGGCCTGGATCACCTTGGTGTAGCTGGAGACCATCAGGCGCCCGGCGGCGCTGGCGTGAATGTCGAGGAAACCGAGGATCGCCCAGCCCAGGGCCAACAGGATCGACAGGATCAACAGCAGTGCCGTACCCCGGGCCCACGGCGCGGGCGGGCGCTCGACGATCTCCAGGTAACCGGGCTGGAACTCGTATTCGTCTCGGCTGCGTTTGAGCAGCGCCGGTGCCTCGCGCAGCTGCTGCCAGGCGCGTCGCAAGGGGGTCAATAAGCCACGCATCATTCGGCCTCCGTGCGCAGCGCCTGTTGCAGCGCCCACAAGCGCGCATAACAGCCGCCGTTGGCCAGCAGTTCATGGTGGCTGCCCGACTCGCTGATACGCCCCTGCTCCAGGGCGATGATGCGTTGGCAATGGCGTACCGCGGACAGACGGTGGGCGATGATGATCACCGTGCGGCCTTCGGCGATGCGCGCCATGTTGTCCTGGATCAGCGCCTGGGATTCGTCGTCCAGGGCGCTGGTGGCCTCGTCGAAAATCAGGATCCGCGGGTCACCCATCAACGCGCGGGCAATGGCGATGCGTTGCCGCTGGCCACCGGACAGCGAGCTGCCGGCCTCGGCCAGCACCGTGTCGTAGCCCAGCGGCAGGCGCAGGATGAAATCATGGGCGCCGGCCAGGCGCGCCGCGGCGATCACGCTTTCCAGGGAGGCCGTCGGATGGCGCAAGGCGATGTTGTGCCGCACGCTGCGGTTGAACAGGTAGTTTTCCTGCAGCACCACGCCGATCTGGCTGCGTAACCAGGCCGGTTGCAGCTGTTGCAGCGGCATGCCGTCAATCAGGATGCGCCCGGCATCCGGGGTGTAGAGTTTTTGCAGCAGGCGGGTCAGCGTGCTCTTGCCCGACCCCGACGGCCCGACGATGCCCAGGGTCTGGCCGGCGACGATATGCAGGTCCAGGCCACGCAGCACCAGTTCCAGTTCCGGGCGGTAGCGGAACGTCACTTGCTCGATGCGCACCTCGCCGCGCAGGGCCTGCGCCGGGCGCTGGTCACCCTCGGCCTGCTCCACCGGCAGGTTGAGCATGTCGCCCAGCTTGTCCACCGACACCCGCACCCGGACGAACTGCTGCCAGACCTCGATCAGTTTGGCCAGGGGCTGGCTGACGTGGGACAGCATCATGTTGAAGGCGATCAATTGGCCAATGCTCATCTGCAGGTCGATGACCTTGCTCGCCCCCCAGCAGATCACCGCCACCGCCGTGACTTTTTGCAACAGCGTGACCATCTGGCTGATCGCGCTGCCCAGGGTCTGGCTGGCAAAACCGGCCTCGACCATCTCCGCCGTCTGCGCCTCCCAGCGCCGCTGCATGCGCGGCTCCACCGCCAGACTCTTGATGGTTTCGCTGCTGCTCACGCTTTCATTGAGAAAGGCCGTGTTGCGCGCGGCGCTGTAGAACTGCCGCTCGATGCGTTTCTCCAGCGGCCCGCTGCTGGCCCAGGCCAGCAGCACATACAGCGGCAGGGTCAGCAGCACCAGCAGCGTCAGCGGCCAGGAGATCCAGGCCATGACCGCGAAAAACACCAGGGTGAAGGCCACATCCACACAGAGGGTCAGCAGGGAGCCGGTGAGGAACTCGCGGATACTGTCCAGTTCCTGCACCCGGGTGATGATCGCGCCCACCTGGCGCTGCTTGAAGTACAGCAGCGGCAGGCCAAGCAGGTGGCGGAACAGCTTGACCCCAAGGCCGATATCGATGCGATTGGCGGTGTGCGCCGAGAGGTATTCGCGCAAGCCCTTGAGCAGCACCTCGAACAGGCCGACCACCACCAGGGTCATCACCAGCACGTCGAGGGTCGACAGCGCCCGGTGCACCATGACCTTGTCCATCACCGCCTGGAAGAACAACGGCGTTGCCAGGGCCAGCACTTGCAGCAGCAACGAGCACAGCAGCACTTCGCCGAGTATCCGCCGGTGGCGCAGCAGCTCCGGAACGAACCAGGACAGATCAAAACGCAGACCGCCCTGGCGCAGGCGAATCACCTCGCCGCTCCACTCTTCGGCCAGCTGCGTGCGATCGAGCACATCCGGGGTATGGGCTGCAGGTCGCTGCACCAGAGCCTGCGCGTCGGACAGCCGGGCCAGCAGGATGAAAGCGCCGCTGCGGTCGCGCCAGACCAGGGGCAGCATCTTCGGGCTCAGCCGGGCCAGCGCCAGACGCTCCAGGCGCAGGTCGACGCCGGCGCCCCGGGCGTAGTCCTTGAGCGCCCGGCGCAGGTCGCGCTCGTTTCCCGGGTCGGCGGCCTGTGGCGCACGCTCCTGGGTCAGTTGCAGCAGCAGTTGGCAACAGGCCAGGGCCGAATGGACGGCAGCCGTGGCGGAGAGCTCCGCCATGGCGGGGCATTCGACAGGGACTGGCTGCGGAGGTATTGCGGGATTGACTGACATAGACCGCTCGTTTCAAGACCCTCGCGGCAAGAACAAGGGTGCATGGAGATACGAAACCAGTCTGCGGCAGCTGTCCGGGAATGATAATCAGCCACGGGGTTGAAAGCTTTTAAGCAAAACTTAATCAACCGCAACGCCGCCTTGGGCTCGGGCGGCCGGTCATGTTCCGGGCAAAAAAAAGGTTCTTCACGGAATTCCGGGAAACACAGAAACAAGAACGCCGATTTGATTGATGATGTTCGTGCGAGCAAACACATCTAAAAAACCGGCGTTCTTATGCACGATATTAATACTTTCCTTCCTTTTTGGGAGGGCTTTTCTGTCGTCACGATCAAGCCTGATGGCGATGCCCTACAGATCGATCTGACGCCCCACACCACCCGATTCCCTTCCTGTGGTGGATGCCAAAAGCCCTGCTCAACCACTCACGAGTATTGCGAGCGAGTCGTTCGTGATTTGCCCATTCTCGGCCGTGCAGTGCGCCTCAGCGTTTTGCTCAGACGTGTTGGCTGTCGTGACTGCGGCAAACGCATGGAGACTGTCAGTTGGCTGGATCGCTATGCCCGTATGACGCGCCGCTTGGCCGATGCGGTGATTCAAGCCTGCGAGCGCCTTCCCACGTTACACGTGGCTCAACTGTTTGGGTTGCATTGGGACACCGTTCGGCTGCTAGAGCGTCGCGCCTTGCAAACGGCATTGAGCGATCTGCCGAAGGCGCAACCACGGCGTCTGGTGATGGACGAGTTCGCTCTGTTCAAGGGCCATCGTTACGCCAGTGTGGTGCTGGATGCGGATACACGACGAGTGCTGTGGATCGGCGAAGGCCGCAGCCGTGCGGCGGTCAGGCCGTTCTTCGAAGAGTTGGGGCCAGAGGGTTGCGCTCGAATCGAAGCGGTGGCGATGGACATGAACACCGCCTTTGACCTGGAGGTTCGCCGGCACTGCCCCAAAGCGCGCGTGGTCTACGACCTCTTCCATGTGGTGGCCAAATATGGCCGAGAGGTGATTGATCGGGTCCGCGTTGACGAGGCTAATCGGCTACGCCACGACAAGCCTGCTCGTAAGGTCATCAAGCAAGCGCGATGGCTACTGCTACGCAATCCACAGAATCTGAAAACGCCGGAACAACAGGTTCACTTGCAGGATTTACTGGCGGCCAACCAGGCGTTGATGACGGTCTACTTGATGAAGGCTGAACTCAAAACGCTCTGGACGCCGAATACCGCTTGGAGCTGGAGATCGGCCTGGAAGCAATGGTTGCGCCATGCTCATGAAAGCGAAATACCGGCACTGATCCAGTTCGCCAAACGGCTAAAGAGTTACTGGCGGGGCATCGTCAGCCGCGTTCGCTGGCCGATGCACACCGGTCAGCTGGAAGGAATAAACAATCGCATAAAGGTCATCAAACGAATGGCGTACGGTTACCGGGATAGCGAATTCTTTTTCATGAAGATCAAGAGCGTCTTTCCCGGTATTCCGTGAAGAACCAAAAAAAAGCCGGACTCGCGTCCGGCTTTCTGTCAGCTCATGGCTCAGGTGGCGTCCGGCCTGTGCATCAGCACCCGGGTCACCCGCCGCTCTTCCACCGTCACCACCTGCAGCGTCCAGTCCTGCCATTGCAACCGGTCGCCAATCACCGGCAAGCGGTCCAGCAGGCTCATCACCAGCCCGGCCAGGGTCTGGTAGTCCTCGGTGGCTTCGGCGTTGAAGCCGGTGCGCTGGCGAATCTGCGCCAGGTTCAAGGCACCGCTGACCATGAAACCGCCCTGCTCTTCGACAATGTCCGGGCCTTCGATTTCGCTGGCGTCGGGCAGCTCGCCGGCGATGGATTCGAGGATGTCGGTCATGCTCAGCACGCCGACGAAATCGCCGAATTCGTTGATCACGAACGCGATGTGGGTCGAGGCCTTGCGCATCTGTTCCAGGGCGTTGAGGATCGAAAAACTGTCCAGCAGGTTGATCGCCGTGCGTGCCAGGTGCTCCAGGTTCGGCTCGTTGCCGGCCAGGTATTCCTTGAGCAGTTCCTTCTTGTGCACGAAGCCCAGCGGCTCCTCCACCGCGCCATCGCGAATCAGCGGCAGGCGCGAGTAGGACGAATGCATCAGCTTGTTGCGGATGGCTTCGGCATCGTCGGCCAGGTCGATGTAGTCGACGTCGGCGCGCACGGTCATCAGGCTGCGGATCGGCCGTTCGGCCAGTTGCAGCACGCCACTGATCATCACCCGCTCGCGGCGGTCGAACAGCTCGGCGCTCGGCGCTTGGCCATTGTCCAGCAGATCGACGATCTCCTCGCCCACCTCCTCCACCGCCAACTGGCGACCGCCCAGCAGGCGCATCACCGCATGGGCCGTGCGCTCACGCATCGGCCGCAGGCCCTGCATGGATTTCTTGCGGCGGGCACGGGCGATCTGGTTGAACAGCTCGATCAGGATCGAGAAACCGATGGCCGCGTACAGGTAGCCTTTGGGGATATGGAAGCCCAGGCCTTCGGCGGTCAGGGCAAAACCGATCATCATCAAGAAGCCCAGGCACAGCATGATCACCGTCGGGTGGGCGTTGACGAAGCGGGTCAGCGGCTTGCTGGCGACGATCATCAGGCCGATGGAAATGACCACTGCGATCATCATCACCGCCAGTTCGTCGACCATGCCCACAGCGGTGATCACCGCGTCCAGGGAGAACACCGCGTCGAGCACCACGATCTGCGCCACGATCGGCCAGAACAATGCGTAAGCGGCGTTGCCGGTGCGCTGGCTGACATGGCCTTCCAGGCGTTCATGCAATTCCATGGTGGCCTTGAACAACAGGAACACACCACCGAACAGCATGATCAGGTCGCGGCCGGAGAAGCTCTTGCCGAACACCTCGAACAGCGGCGCGGTCAGGGTCACCAACCAGGAAATGCTCGCCAGCAGGCCCAGGCGCATGATCAGCGCCAGGGACAGGCCGATGATCCGCGCGCGGTCACGCTGGTGGGGCGGCAACTTGTCCGCGAGGATCGCGATAAACACCAGGTTGTCGATACCCAGCACCAGCTCCAGCACGATCAGGGTCAACAGGCCAAGCCAGGCCGTGGGGTCCATTATCCATTCCATAAAAACGACTCTATCTCTCCAGTGAAATCAGACAGCCGGGCACGGCAAGGCAAGGCCAAAAGGCCTTGGAGCGGCGAACGCAGGCCAGCGCCCAACGGTTGCGACAACCGGCGGCGAGCAGCGAAAAACAATAGGTTCGGGGTAACGGCCGCGCCCTATGACTGGCGAAAGGCACCGCAAGGCGGATCGAGCGGGGAAAGAATGAGGCGTCCAGGAACAGGGACGACTGGGAGGCTCCGAGAGGGTGTTCATGCAAGTCCTGTGAAGAAAAACGGACTTAAATCCTACAACCTCAAGGGAGATTTCCTATCGGGAAATCATTTCAAGATCTTATCGGGCACTGCCTGGGCCAGCGTTATCGCGAACCGGCCCACGCCTGCAAAGGCCACTTTTTGCAGGAGCAGGCTGGCCCGTGAAGCGCTCTGGCGACCTCAGCCCTTACGGGTCGCATCGTCCAACGCGAGGATGGTATGGGCATTGGTCACGGTGGTCGCCAGTGTGTTGATCACTCCGGAACGCAAGGCGCCGAGGGTCGCGGCGGCCTTGGTGTTCTCACTGGCGATGGCCACCACATCGGGAATGCGCACCAGCTCCTGCACGGTCAGGCCGATCACCCGGCCCTGGATGGCGTTGACCGCCGGCTGGCCATGAATGTCGATGAAGTCGTAGCCCATCATGTCGCCCACGGTTCCGGACAGCCGCGCCTGGGCGATTTCCTGGGGTGAGAACCAGCCCATGCGCACCATGTTGCTGTTCTCGCTCATGTCGCCGATGCCGATCAGCGCGATGTCGGCGCGCCGGGCGCGGTCCAGGGTCGAACGCACGGTGTCGTTGCTGATCAGCACGCTGCGCAGTTCCGGGTTGGCCACCAGCGCCGGGGCGTACAGGGTTTCGCTTTCCGCACCGAAACGCAGGGCCAGGCGCCGGCAGATATGGTCGGGGTTCATGTACTCGCCAGCGCGCAACGAGCCGCCGATGGCGCAGACGAAGGTGCAGTTGCGGGTCACCGGCAGGAACACGTTGTCGGCCACCGCGCCGACATTGCGGCCCATGCCGACGGCGACGATCATGCCGTCGCTCAGGGTCTTGTTCAGGTAGTTGGCCACCAGGCTGGCCACCGCCGAGCGCTGGGTGTCGGGGTCGCTGTGGTCGACCGCGATCAGCGCCCGGTCCAGCTGGAAGCGCTCCACCAGCGCCTGCTCCAGCTCGTTGTTCATCGCCGGATGCTGCAACACCCGGACCTCGACTATGCCTTCGTCCCGCGCGCGCTTGAGCAGGCGGCTGACCTTGGCCCGGGACAGGTCGAAGCGCTTGGCGATGGCCTCCTGAGTGACGTTCTCAAGGTAATAGAGCATCGCCACCTCGGTCATCAGATCGATGTCGCTGGCTCCGCGCGGGGTACTGTCACTCATGTGGACTGGCTTCCGTATGGGCATCAAAGGCGCATTCTCTCTAGTCGATGCAGGTCGCGTCTACAGCCGGTTCTGCCCCATGGGCAGCGGGCTCCACGGCAGCCGGCGCCTACCGGTGGCCGTCGCGCTCGATGGCGTTGATCCGCTCGACCTTGGCCCCCGAGCGCGCGGACTCGAACTCCGACTCGAGGAACGACTTGACGATGCTCTTGGCCAGCTCGGCCCCCACCACCCGCGCGCCGATGGAGAGAATCTGTGCATCGTTGCTCTTGCGTGCGCGCTCGGCCGAATAGGTGTCGTGGGCCTGGGCCGCGCGGATGCCCGGCACCTTGTTGGCCGAGATGGCCATGCCGATGCCCGTGCCGCAGACCAGCACCCCCAGGCGGTGATGCCCGGCGCCGATGGCCGTGGCCACCGCCAGGGCAATGTCCGGGTAGAGCACCGGCTCCAGGGAATGGGTGCCGAAATCCTCCACCGGATGGCCCAGGGTCTCGATATGGCGCTTGAGCAACTCCTTGAGCTCGAAACCCGCTTCATCACATCCGATGGCCACTGAAAAGGCTGTGTTCATGGCATTTCGCTCCGCTGTCTGGGTGAGAGCAAGACTGATCATATGATCACTATATGAAACTTTGTTCAGTCATTTCTCAGGCATTCACCCCCTGACTGTCAAGCAGGATTTACCTGGCAGCCGAGTCAAAGCCCTACACAAAGGGTTACGAATGCATGAATGACCGCCGATACAGATTTACCCTGAAAGAGATTGACTGATCAGAATTTCATTTGATACACATATGATCACAGCGAAACATGACTCTGCGACCTAATAAGAATTCACAGCACGAGGACACGCCGATGGCCACGCCATTACTGCTCCAGGCTGAACATGTCGCCAAGGCCTATGCCGGGATCCCCGCCCTGCGCGATGGCCGCCTCGCCCTGCGCGCCGGCAGCGTGCACGCCCTGTGCGGCGGCAACGGCGCCGGCAAATCCACCTTCCTCAGCATCCTGATGGGCATCACCCAGCGTGACGCCGGCAGCATTGCGCTCAACGGTCGCCCGGTGCAGTTCAATCGCCCCGGCGAGGCACTGGCCGCTGGGGTGGCGATGATCACCCAGGAGCTGGAACCGATTCCCTACATGAGCGTCGCCGAGAACATCTGGCTCGGCCGCGAACCGCGCCGCGCCGGCTGCATCGTCGACCGCAAGGCCCTCAACCGGCGCACCCGCGAACTGCTGGAAAGCCTGGAGTTCGAGGTCGATCCCGACAGCCCCATGCATCGTCTGAGCGTGGCCCAGGTGCAACTGGTGGAAATCGCCAAGGCCTTCAGCCATGACTGCCAGGTGATGATCATGGACGAGCCGACCTCGGCCATCGGCGAGCGCGAAGCCGAGACCCTGTTCAAGGCCATCCGCCGCCTCACCGCCCGCGGCGCCGGGATCGTCTATGTCTCGCACCGCTTGAGCGAGCTGGCGCAGATCGCCGACGACTACAGCATCTTCCGCGACGGCGCCTTCGTCGAAAGCGGGCGCATGGCCGACATCGATCGCGCCCACCTGGTGCGCGGCATCGTCGGCCAGGAACTGCAACGCATCGACCACAAGGTCGGGCGCGAATGCGCGGCGCACAATTGCCTGGAAGTCCAGGGACTGAGCCGCGACGGCGAGTTCCAGGACATCAGCCTGCAACTGCGCCAGGGCGAGATCCTCGGCATCTACGGCTTGATGGGCTCGGGCCGCAGCGAATTCCTCAACTGCCTCTATGGCCTCACCGAACCCGACGCCGGCACGGTCAGCCTGCAAGGCCGGCCGCTGCCGGTCGGCGTACCGGCGGCGACCATTCGCGCCGGCCTGTCGCTGGTCACCGAAGACCGCAAGGACAGCGGCCTGGTGCTCAGTAGCAGCATCCTGTCCAACATTGCCCTGTCGGCCTACCGGCAGCTGTCGAGCTGGTCGCTGATCAACGCCCGCAAGGAACAGGCGCTGGCCCGGGACATGGTCAAGCGCCTGCAGATCAAGGTCTCCTCCCTGGATCTGCCGGTGGCCTCCATGAGCGGCGGCAACCAGCAGAAGGTGGTGCTCGCCAAGTGCCTGTCGACCCAGCCGGTGTGCCTGCTGTGCGACGAACCGACCCGAGGCATCGACGAAGGCGCCAAGCAGGAGATCTACCACCTGCTGGACGAGTTCGTGCGGGCTGGCGGCGCGGCCATAGTGGTCTCGTCCGAAGCCCCGGAACTGCTCCACCTGAGCGATCGCATCGCGGTGTTCAAGGGCGGCCGCCTGGTCACCATCAGCACCGATACCGCTCTTTCCCAGGAAGCCCTGCTGAGTCTCGCCTCATGAACGCCAAGACCCTTGTCACCCCTGCCGCCACACCCTCCACACCCGCCGCCACCGCCGTCGGCCCGGCACCCCGCAGCCGCCTGCGCCTGGCCCTCGACCGCTTCGGCCTGCCGCTGGTTTTCATCCTGCTGTGCGTGGTCATGGCCTTTGCCAGCGAGTACTTCATGACCTGGCGCAACTGGATGGACATCCTGCGCCAGACCTCGATCAACGGCATTCTCGCGGTGGGCATGACCTACGTGATCCTGACCAAGGGCATCGACCTCTCGGTGGGTTCGATCCTGGCCTTCGCCGGCCTGTGCAGCGCCCTGGTGGCCACCCAGGGCTACGGGCTGCTGGCCGCGGTCAGCGCCGGGATGTTCGCCGGGGCGATGCTTGGGGTGGTCAACGGTTTCATGGTCGCCAACCTGTCGATCCCGCCCTTTGTCGCCACCCTCGGCATGCTCAGCATCGCCCGCGGCATGACCTTCATTCTCAACGACGGCAGCCCGGTCACCGACCTGCCGGACAACTACCTGGCCCTGGGCATCGGCAAGATCGGCCCGGTGGGCGTGCCGGTCGTGATCTTCGCCGTGGTCGCGCTGATCTTCTGGATGGTCCTGCGCTACACCACCTACGGCCGCTACGTGTACGCGGTGGGCGGCAACGAAAAGAGCGCCCGCACCTCAGGGATCGGCGTACGCAGGGTGATGTTCTCGGTGTACGTGGTCTCGGGGCTGCTGGCGGGCCTGGCCGGCGTGGTGCTCTCGGCCCGCACCACCTCCGCCCTGCCCCAGGCCGGCACTTCCTATGAACTGGACGCCATCGCCGCGGTGGTGATCGGCGGTACCAGCCTCTCCGGCGGCACCGGCAGCATTGTCGGCACCCTGTTCGGCGCGTTGTTGATCGGTGTGATCAACAACGGCCTGAACCTGCTCGGGGTGTCTTCCTATTACCAGCAAGTCGCCAAGGGCTTGATCATCGTGTTCGCGGTGCTCATCGATGTCTGGCGCAAGAAGAAACGTTGACTCCCCCCCGTCCTTTCCATGGCACGACTACAACAATAACGGAGTTCCCCATGAAGCTTTCCTCCACCACCTTTGGCACCTCCCTGTTCGCCCTGGCCACGTCCTCCCTGCTCGCCAGCGGCATGGCCCTGGCCGAGGGCAAGCCCTACAAGATCGGCGCCGCGGTCTACGGCCTCAAGGGCCAGTTCATGCAGAACTGGGTACGCGAGTTGAAGCAGCATCCGGCGGTCAAGGACGGCACGGTGCAGATCACCGTGTTCGACGGCAACTACGACGCGCTGACCCAGAACAACCAGATCGAAACCATGGTCACCCAGCGCTACGACGCGATCATCTTCGTGCCGATCGACACCAAGGCCGGCGTCGGCGCCGTGGCCCGCGCCCAGGAAAACGACATTCCGGTGATCGCTTCCAATACCAAGGTTGCCAGCGCCAGCGTGCCCTATGTCGGCAACGACGATGTCGAGGGCGGCCGCCTGCAGGCCCAGGCCATGGTCGACAAGCTCCAGGGCAAGGGCAACGTGGTGATCATCCAGGGCCCGATCGGCCAGTCGGCACAGATCGACCGCGAGAAAGGCGAGATGGAGGTGCTGAAGAAGAACCCCGGGATCAAGGTCATCGAAATGAAGACCGCCAACTGGTCGCGCGCCGAGGCCCTGTCGCTGACCGAGGACTGGCTCAATGCCCACCCCAACGGCGGCATCTCCGGGATCATCGCGCAAAACGACGACATGGCCCTCGGCGCCCTGCAGGCCGTGAAGTCCCGCGGCCTGTCGCCGAGCGACGTGCCGGTGACCTCCATCGACGGCATGCCGGATGCGATCCAGGCGGCGAAAAAAGGCGAAGTCACCACCTTCCTGCAAGACGCCCAGGCCCAGTCCCAGGGCGCCCTGGACGTGGCCCTGCGCACCCTGGCCGGCAAGGACTACAAGCCGCAGTCGGTGATCTGGGAGCGTTATGCCCAGGACGTGAAATGGGAAGACGGCACCGACAAGCTGTACATCCTGCCGTGGGTGCCGGTAACCAACAGCAATGCCGACAGCCTGTACCAGCAGGTCGCCGGCAGCAAATAACCCCCTCTGTAGGAGCGAGGCTTGCCCGCGATAGCGTCCTTGCAATCGACGCATGCGTGGCTATGAGTCCGCCATCGCGGGCAAGCCTCGCTCCTACGAGACAGCGGTATTTTCAGCCATTCGTTTGCCATACAGGAGTCAACATCATGTCCGGATTCTGGGATCAGGCCTTCGACCTCAGCGGTCGCTGCGCGGTGATCACCGGTGGCGCCGCCGGGATCGGCCTGGCCTGCGCCACGCTGCTGGTGGAGCGCGGCGCCAAGGTAGCGCTGCTGGATCGCGACCCGGAGGTCGTCGAGATCGCCGCCCGCCTCGGCGCCGGGCACCTGGGGCTGGCCCTCGACCTGCGCCAGCTGGACCAGGTGCAGCATGCCGTGGACCGGGTCGCCGAGTACTTCGGGCGCCTGGATTTCCTGGTCAACAGCGCCGGCGTCGCCCTGCTGGACAAGGCCCTGGAAGTCAACGAAAACACCTGGGACACCACCCTGGATATCAACCTCAAGGCCAGCTTTTTCGTTGCCCAGGCCTGCGCCCGGCACATGCTCGAACGAGGCAGCGGACGCATCGTCAACCTCGCCTCCCAGGCCGCCGTCATCGGCCTGGACCGGCACGTGGCCTATTGCGCGAGCAAGGCCGCGGTGGTGGGCATGACCAAGGTCCTGGCCATGGAATGGGCCGCCCACGGCATCAACGTCAACGCCGTCTCGCCGACCATAGTCGAGACCGCCCTGGGCAAGAAGGCCTGGGCCGGCGAACTGGGCGAGCGGGCCAAATCGCAGATCCCGGTCGGCCGTTTCGCCCAGCCCGAGGAAATCGCCGGGCTGGTGCTGTACCTGCTCAGCGACGCCGCGCAGATGATCACCGGAGAGAACGTGGTGATCGATGGCGGCTACAGCATCCAGTAATCGAGCGTTACTCCCATTCATGCAGTGAGGCCCGTCGCCATGTCCACCTTGTCCGCCGAACACCTGTCACCCGAGATTCCCAGCACCATGCAGGCCGTGGTCTGCCACGGCCCCGAAGACTACCGCCTGGAACAGGTGCCGGTGCCGACACCCGGCCCGGACGAAATCCTGACCAAGGTCGAGCTGTGCGGCATCTGCATGGGCGACATCAAGACCTACCGTGGCGCCCCCTCCTTCTGGGGCGACGCCGAGCAGCCGCGCTACGTCAAGCCGCCGATGATCCCCGGCCATGAGTTCGTCTGCCGCGTGGTGGCCCTGGGGCCGGGCGCGGAAAAACGCGGGGTGCAGGTCGGCGACCGGGTGATCTCCGAACAGATAGTGCCGTGCTGGGGCTGCCGCTTCTGCAACCACGGCCAGTACTGGATGTGCCAGAAGCACGACCTGTACGGTTTCCAGAACAATGTCCAGGGCGCCATGGCGCAGTACATGATCTTCACCAGGGAAGGCATCGTGCACAAAGTGCCGGATGAGATTCCGCCGGACGAAGCCATCCTCATCGAACCCCTGGCCTGCTCGCTGCACGCCGCCGAGCGCGCCGACGTCGGTTTCGACGACATAGTGGTAGTGGCCGGCGCCGGCACCCTGGGGCTGGGCATCATCGGCGCGGTGCGGATGCGCAACCCCAAGCGCCTGATCGTCCTCGACATGAAGCCCGAGCGCGCCGAGCTGGCCCTGCGCCTGGGTGCCGATGAAGTCTGGAACCCGGCCCAGGAGAACGTGCTGGAAAAGATACGCGCGATCACCGACGGCTATGGTTGCGACATCTATATCGAAGCCACCGGCCACCACAAGGCTGTCAACCAGGGCCTGGCGATGCTGCGCAAGCTCGGGCGTTTCGTCGAGTTCAGCGTGTTCAACGACGAAGCCACGGTGGACTGGTCGATCATTGGCGACCGCAAGGAACTGGACGTGCTCGGTTCGCACCTGGGGCCCTACATGTACCCACGGGCCATCGACTTTATCGGCAAGCGCAAGATCGACATGCGCGACGTGGTCACCCACACCTTTGCCCTGGCCGACTTCAAGCAGGCCTTCGCGGTGATGGAGCGCGGCGACCGATCATTGAAGGTGGTGCTCAAGCCCTGAGGCCCCACTGCCTTCCAACCGGTTCGCCGACAAGCCCGCACCCGCGGACTCTCCCACTCCCTCCCCGGGAGGCGAGCTTGCCGGCGATTCACTGCACAGCCGTGCAGCTAACAGGAACAAGGAAACCGCGTCATGAATCGAGTGATCAACGATCCGGACCAGGTGGTCGAGGACATGCTGCAAGGCATCCTCCTGGCCCACCCCGAACTGGCCCAATACGAGGCCAACCCACGGGTCATCCGCAAGCGCCGCCTCTCTCCGATCGGCCAGGTGGGCATCGTCACTGGCGGCGGCTCCGGCCATGAGCCGGCCTTTCTCGGCTATGTCGGCCCTGGCCTGGTGGACGCCGTGGCGGTCGGCGAAATCTTCTCCTCGCCCACCGCCAAGAGCTTCTTCGACGCCTTCCGCGCCGCCGACCAGGGCGCGGGCGTGGCCTGCCTGTACGGCAACTACGCCGGCGACAACATGAACGTCAAGCTGGCGATGAAGATGGCCGCCAGCAAGGACATGCGGATCCGCACCGTAGTGGCCAACGATGACGTGGCCTCCGCGCCCCGTGAAGAGATCGGCAAACGCCGCGGCGTGGCGGGTGAGATCTTCATGTGGAAAGTCGGCGGCGCGGCGGCGGCCAAAGGTTATGACCTGGACGGGGTGATCGGCGTCGCGCAAAAGGCCGTCGACCAGTGCCGTTCCATCGGGGTCGGTCTCACGCCCTGCACCATTGCCGCGGTGGGCAAGCCGAACTTCCAGATCGCCGACGGCATGATGGAACTGGGCATCGGCCACCATGGCGAACCTGGCATCCAGGTTGTACCGGTCGAGTCCGCCGCCGCCATGGCCGAGCGCATGCTCGCGCCGATCCTCGCCGATCGCGACTTCAGCCGCGACGACAGCGTGGTGGTGCTGGTCTCCGGCCTCGGCGCCACGCCGGTGATGGAGCTGTATATCTTCTACGCCGAAGTCGAGCGCAAACTCAGGGCCAGGGGCCTGAAGATCCATCGTTGCTATGTCGGCAACTACTTCACCTCCCTGGAAATGATGGGCGTGACCCTGACCCTGCTGGGCCTGGACGCCGAACTGAAAACCCTGATCGACCACCCCTGCCGCTCCATCGGCATGACCCAGGCGGAGTGAACCATGAGCCAGCATTTTTCCAGCCTCGACGGCAGCGCCATCGTCAACGACCTGGTGACGGTGATAGTCGCCAACCGTGAATACCTCAGCGAAGTGGATGGCGCCATCGGCGATGGCGACCACGGCATCAACATGGCCAAGGGTTTCGCCCACTGCGGCCGGGCCATCGCCGGCCGCCAGCTGGACCTGGCCGGCGCCCTCGACGAATTGACCCTGAGCCTGATGGAAGGCATCGGCGGCTCCATGGGCCCGCTTTACGGCAGCCTGTTTATCGGCATGGCCGACGAAGTGCGTGGCAGCCAGCAGATTGATGCTGCCCGCTTCGCCCGGCTATTGCGCGGCGGACTGACCTCATTGCAGGACATCACCGACGCCGGAGTAGGCGACAAGTGCCTGATGGATACGCTGATTCCCGCGGTGAAGGCGTTCGAACAGGCCGAGGCCGGCGGCGCCTCGTTCAAGGAGGCCCTGCAGCGGATGAAAAGCGCGGCCTCCCAAGGCCGGGATTCGACCCGCGACCTGGTGGCGAAGATCGGCCGCGCCAGCCGCCTGGGCGAACGCTCGCTAGGGGTACTGGATGCCGGCGCCGTGTCCTGCTGCCTGATCCTCACGCAACTGGCGGACTCGATAGAGACGCGCCTGATCTGAAGCCCTGCGCGAGCAGGCTCGTCCCAGCAAAAGCGAGCCTGCCCGGGCTGACTCAATAGCGTCCGGGCAAAAGCCCGAGCTCCACCAGCTTGATATCGGTGTCACCCACTACCTGCACATGCTGGACGTTCTTCTCGTCCATGATGCCGGGACAGGAAACGACGATGGTTCCCCGGGATGGGATGGGACGCAGTTCAGCGACCTCCGGAAAATCCGCCGCCGACAGCGGGTGCGGACAATAGCCGATCCAGCCGATGGTCTGCCGATCCTGGAACACCCGCTGCTTGCGAAAATATTCGTTGGGAGCGACCACGCCCCAGGAAATTTCCGGCCAGAGACCGACCGCCGTGTTCATTAATTCGACAATGCCCCGCCGAGGATCCTGCAGGCAACGGACCAATGTCCCGGCTTCGGAAAACTCGATACCCGCGGGCAACGAGCCGCCGCTTCGTGCGTGATAGGTGATCGAAAGCCCGCCCTTGAGTGGATCGGATATCCCGTTCCACAGCACAAAACTCATGTCGTTGACGTCTAAGTCCGAGTCTTTCCAGGAGGCTATTTCCCGCCGCAGACTGTTCGGATCGAGGAGCACATTGTGCGTCAGGCCGTCATCCTTGCCTTCGGCGCACAAGAACCAGTTCTTGAGGATCGGGTCGATCTCACCTATCGCCTTGAGAAAGGCCAGGCTCCTGTCGATTTGTTCCTGTTCGGTAACCCGGGAAATCTTCTGCTTATCAAAGCTCAACTTGAAATTAAAACGCTTGAATGTGTCCATGAGCACTCCATACGGTCTCAGGCGATTATGTCCGGGTACTGCTTTTTATACTCGTCCAGCGCCTTTTGCTCCTCGCGACGCACTTCCTCGTACTCCTCATGATCTTTGGTTCCAGGCATCGGATTCCAATAGGCCGTCAGGTTGGTGAGCCCGCCCTCCTCGTACCTCTCGGAGCAATACTCGTAAACCTCCCGCTGAAGAAAATGCCACTCCAGCCTCACCGGCGGACTTGGCTTGGCCTTGCCTGCCTGCGTGAACGCCTTCGCGATCAAATCCTTCTCCACGCTCTTGGCAAACTTCGGATGCTTGAAACCGAATATGAGCATGAACTTGTAGTTGGCCTTTGCCTCTTGCAAAGTACAGCGGCTCTCCACAAAACCGTCCCAGTCGGTATTACTCCACAGCCACTCCCAGGGAAACGGAAAGCCGGTGACCCAGTTTTGGTACCGGCTCGACAAATCACTCATGCTGTGCCCCTTCCCGTTAACGGGAATGTACATATGCCCCTCTGCGGGTGGGCATTTCACACAGTCTTTCTTTTGAGTTTTACAGTCGCTCTCAGCCTCTCGGGTTCGGTCCCTGGTGCCCGCCTTGGGCAGCGCCTCAGGTTTGGTTCCAGGTAACGGCATAGGTTGCGGCACCGGCCTGGGGCTCGGCAGCGGAGCCGGCCTGGGGACGGTTTCCGGGATTGGAGTCGGCAGCGGCCGCGGCGGCGGCATCGGCAACCGAGGCGGTGCGGGTATGGGGACATCGAAGGGCAGCCTCGGTCCACTGCGAGGTATTGGCAGACGCAACCCACCGGTCATGGGAGGCGCCAGTTGCGCTACGGCTCCGCTAATGAAACTTGTCATTCAGGCATCCCTGTCTTGAGTGCGGCCCGCCAGGCCCGTTGCCCCTGGACGAAATCCATGACGCTTTCGTAATCGTGAAAACGCTGCTCCGGGGTGTCGTTTACCGGCCTTTTCATCCACCGGATAAATCCGGGTGTTTCTTCGAAACCGGGAAATTGCAGGCCAAAGCGCATGAAGCTCTCAACCGTATCAGGCTCTTCGATTTGCAGGGCCCAGGCTTTTTCCCGGTAGTCCTTGAGGTACTGGATGGTCTGCCAATGCCCTTTTTGCTCTAGCCACTGAGGATTGTACTGACGTATCTCGAGCATGATCTTCTCGATCACCTCATTTTGCCGAACCCGCTCCAGCGCTTTCAGCTGGTCTGCCGTCAACTCAAGCATGGCGAGCCTCCTGCCCAACCCGGTAATACGTCTGGTACGCCAGGGCCAATGGCTGCCAGATCTGCCAGCGATCGAGCGGCAACATCAGGGCCATTCGCTGCTCACTGTCCAGGACACTCTCCAGGCCACGACGGACGGTCGGGTTGTAATAACGAAACAGCGCCATCCGACCATCCGGCAGGCGGCTGAACAAATGGGATTTGAGATGATTGCTCAACGCTTCAAAGGAGCGCTCGCTCCACAGCCACGAGACCAGCGGCGACTTCTGGTCCCGCTCGATCAGCCAGTCGAGCAGTTGCGTGGCCTCGGCACTATCCCCTACGAACTCCACCAGTGCCGGCCCGCCACGGCTGATTTCGTCCAGTTCGGTAGCGGCCAGCAACCACTCGACGCGGATCGCCGCCCCGGCCGCATCCAGGCGGTTCTCCAGGGTCATGTAACGGGCGCCATCCACCAGCACATAGAGCCGGGTTTCAGGATGCTGTTCCAGGCAATGACGGATATGGGTGCGAAATTGCAGAACATTCGGATCAGGTCGGCGTCCATTGCCTGAAGCACTCATGGTCAGTTCCCCAGGCTCTGCAGCGGGACAAAGGTTTCATTGCGCTGTGCCGCCGCCAACAGGCACGGCAGACAAAGCCCGGGAATCTTGACCACTGGAGCGACCGCAGCAGCGCTGACCTGCTGCCCGATGATCACGCTTCCCGATCCGCTCACCACCACATTCCCGTGGTTGCCCGTCGTCCCCAGGGTCGCGACCGGCAATCCATTGATCAGCACATTGGCAACCACGCCGCTGACCAGGGCACTGCCGCAGGCCGTGGTGTCCGTCATCCGCGCTGCACTGAGCCCATCGAACAATACGTCAGGCGAACCCGAGACAATCGGGTTGCTGGCGTGCCCGGGCAATGGACAAGCGGTCATATCCGTGACACGGGCCGCAGGTTTTCCACTCATTGGCAATCTCCTTCATCCGTTAGGTATTGCATGTTGTCCCTACGCCATCGATCTGGAAGAGGCCAAAGCGCCAACAGGCATCCTCCACATCGAATAATGCAAGCTGGCTGGCCATCGAACCGGGAGCCTTGACGGGGGGCGACATCTGAAGCGCATCAGCGACAGTCCGCTCCATGGCGGCTGGCGCCCAGTCATCCAGTTCGTTGAGCTGCCGGTTGTAGTCCGGTACGCCAACACTTTTATAGGCGTTCAGCAGGTACTCGGGTAATTCCGTATCCGACCATTGCAGGTAGTAACCCTGGTCATCCAGGAAGGGCCGGGTCCAGGCAGTCAGCCCGACCGGAATCATTTCCTGTTGATCGGTGCTGAGGAGGCAGTCGCCCTGAGCCGCGAAACCCAGGCAGATATTGAGTTTCAGCCAGCCATCGGCGTGGCTGAGAAGCTGGGTAGGATCGAACAGCCGAAGTGGCACCACACGATAGTGGCGCAGATGGGAAGAACGCAGGTAGATCTCCGCATCCAACCGGGAAATGAACACTCGGACGATGGGTGCATCAGGGTCGCCGACACAGTTTATCTGCACCGGATCCAGGGCAAGATGATCGTGAATGCCTGTGACGGTGACCAAGCCATAAAGACGAATTGAGGATCTCAGTCCTTGAAATCGAACCATCCTGCTTCCTCCAAGCAGCGCGATCTGTCGGTCGCTCCATTGAGTCCGCCACTCTAGCAACGATGAATTGCGCAAGAAGTTGCGCAGTTGCGCTCAAAGCCTTGTGCCCACGGGCCCCGACGAATTCTTTGCAAAAAATTTCAAGAGCATTGGCCTCTGACCTGCTCGATATACCGCGCCACTGCGGGCGCCTTTTCGAAGCGGCGGTGGATCAGCGACAGCCAGGACGACGCCGTGCTGCCCTGGATCGGCCGGTACAACACATTGGGCAACCCCACGTGCCCGACCACCGACTCCGGCACCACGGCCACGCCCTGCCCCAGGGAGACCAGGGCCAGCACCGCCACCAGGCCGCCGGGCTGCGGCCCCAGTTTCGGCGCATAGCCACCCTCGGCCGCGACCTGCAAGGTGCCACTGATCTGCTCCGGAAGGACGAAGGTCTCGTTGTGCAGATGGGCCGGGGCGATCTCCGGCAAGCGTCCCAGCCAGGACTCGGCGGGCAGTGCCAGGACAAAACCTTCGGCATCCAGGCGGACCGCCTCGACCCCTTCGGGCAGGGTCATGGGCGAGCGGATGTAGCCGATGTCGAAGCGTCCCTCGGCCACCAGGGCCGGCAACGCCGCCATCGGGCTTTCGCGCACGCTCAGGCTGACGTCCGGGCAGTCCTGGCTGAAGCGCTGCACCTGTTTTTGCAACAGCCCCGAATACACCGCCGAGGCCACGTAGCCCAACTCGATATGGCCGATCTCGCCGCGCCCGGCGCGCTGGGCGTTACGTTGCGCGAACTCGAACTGGCGCACCGTGGCCTCGGCCTCGCGCACCAGGGCCGCGCCAGCCTCGGTCAGGCTGACCTCGCGCTGCTGGCGCACGAACAAACGGGTGCCCAGGGCCTGCTCCATGTCCTGGATCTGCCGGCTCAGGGTCGGCGGCGCGATGCCCAGCTGTTCGGCGGCGCGGGTGAAATTGCGTTGCCGGGCCACCGCCAGGAAATAGCGGAAATGACGGATTTCCATAAGTGCGTTAGCTCAAAGGTAATGAAGTGCTCCAGCGCGCCTAACAGAGTGGGCGAAAGCCCGGGATAAGCTGGCTGGACCTTCACAGTAGAGAGCCCAAGCCATGCACGTCAAACCTCTGTTTCTGGCCCTGATCACTTGCTGCAGCGTGCCCGCGACTTTCGCCGCCGAGAAAAACGCCGACGTTGCCCAGAAGGCAATCCTCAATTTCGCCACCGCCCAGCAACTGCTCAACGCCGCCCAGGAAACCGCCACGGCCAAGGGCTGGCCCTGCGCCGTGGCAATCGTCGACGACGGCGGCTGGCCGATCCTCAGCGCGCGCATGGACGGGGCGCCGGTGGTGGCCGGCATCGAGCTGGCCCAGGGCAAGGCGCGCACTTCGGCATTGTTCAAGCGCCCTTCCGGCGACCTGGAAAACGCCATCAACGGCGGGCGCCAGGCGGCCATCACTTCGGGCCTGCTGATGATGAAAGGCGCGCAGCCGATCCGCGTCGACGGCCAGGTGATCGGCGCCATCGGCATCAGCGCCGACACCCCGGCCCACGACGATGAAATCGCCCAGGCCGCCCTCGCCGCGCTGGATCAACGGGTGCAGCCATGAGGCCAGCCAGCCCGCGCCTGACCCTGCTCACTGCCTCCGGGGTGTGTTCGCTGATCGTGCTCGACACCAACATCGTCGCGGTGACGCTGCCGAGCATCGCCCGCGACCTGGGGGCCAACTTTGCCGATATCGAGTGGGTGGTCAGCGCCTACATGCTGGCCTTCGCCGCCCTGCTGCTGCCGGCCGGCAGCCTGGCCGACCGCTTCGGGCGCAAGCGCACCCTGCTCTGTGGCCTCGGGCTGTTCATCCTCGCCTCGCTCGGCTGTGGCGCCGCGCCCAACGTGCTGTTGCTCGACATCGCCCGGGCGATCAAGGGCGTCGGCGCGGCGCTGCTGCTGACCTCGGCCCTGGCCACCATCGGCCACACCTTCCATGACGAGCTCGAACGGGCCAAGGCCTGGGCGTTCTGGGGGGCCTGCATGGGCGTGGCGATGACCGCCGCGCCGACCATTGGTGGCCTGATCACCGAGTCCATCGGCTGGCGCTGGATTTTCTACCTCAACCTGCCGGTGGGCGGGCTGCTGGTGCTGATGGTGTGGCGCGCGATACCGGAGTCCCGCGATACCCAGGCCGCGCGCCTCGATCCCTGGGGCAGCCTGGCCTTCAGCGCCAGCCTGCTGTGCCTGATCTGGGGCCTGATCGAAGCCAATCGCATCGGCTGGAGCCACCCGCTGACCTACACCCGGCTGTTGGCCGGCGTGGCGCTGCTCGGATTGTTCGTGCTGATCGAACGGGTGCAGCGCCGGCCCATGGTCGACCTGCAGCTGTTCCGCCATCCGCGCTTTATCGGTGCCCTGCTGGGGATGTTCGCCTACGCCGGCTGCGCCCAGGTGATGATGACCCTGCTGCCCTTCTACCTGCAGAACGGCCTGGGCTTCTCGGCCATCGCCTCGGGGCTGGGCATGCTGCCATTTGCCCTGACCATGCTGATCTGTCCGCGCATCGGCGTGCGCCTGGCGACGCGTTATGCCCCGGCGACCCTGATGGCCGCCGGCCTGACCCTGGTCGGCTGCGGCAACCTGCTCGCGGCCTGGGCCGTGCAGGCTGGCGGCTACCTGAGCTTTGCCCTGGCCATCGCGGTGACCGGCGCCGGTGCCGGCCTGCTCAATGGCGACACGCAGAAAAACATCATGGCCTGTGTGCCCCGCGACCGCGCCGGCATGGCCTCGGGCCTGAGCACCACCATGCGCTTCAGCGCCATCATGCTGGCCATCGGCGTGTTCGGCGCCCTGCTCGGCAGCCATACCCAGCAACGCCTGCACGTCAGCCTGGGCAAGAGCGCCACGCCATGGCTCGACCAGGCCCAGGCCATCGCCTCACGGGTGGTGGCCGGCGACATGCCCGCGGCCCTGGCACTGCTGCCCGACTCCGCGAAAGGGCTGGTCGAACCCCTGGCCCGCCAGGCCTTCGTCGACGGCTTCGGCGTGGTGCTCTGGGTCGCCGGGCTCCTGGCGCTGCTCGCGGCGGTAACGGTCGGTACGTTGATGCGCAACCCCATCCCGCAGCCGCGGCCGTTGACGCTGAGCGTGGAGTGAAATCAGGTGGGACTCGTCATATGGCCACTGAAATCGTTCGGTGGCCATGACCAGGCCCCATAACCATCGTCCGCCTGCAAATGCATCGCCTGAGTCGCGGGCGGGCGCGCAAACTTCAAGTACGCCCCTGGCAGGTGTTGCTGCTCGACCAGTTGAACAGCAGCGGGCGCACGCGCCAGTACCGACAGGAAATGGCCTGGTAATAGCCGATGCAAGGGTGCAAGCGAGGGGACGCTCTCGAGTGAAAGGACGGGGCACCCGAGCAAACGCATCCGTCCGTCGGCTGGTAATGCTCAATTCGCGCAGCGGATCGCAAAAAACCAGCAGCGCAGCCAGCAAAAAAATACGCCGCTGCTAGGATTCTTGGCGGACCTCCCCCCTAATAATAAGGAGTAACACATGAGAGTCGTCCCCCTTGCCCTGGCTTGCGCCCTCACCCTCGGACTCGCCGGTTGCAACTCCATTGCCGGCAAGACCAATACCCTGAGCGATGAACAGATCAAATCCCAGACCAGCGGCGCCCTGGGTTATGCGCCCTCGGACGTCAGCATCGTCAGCCGTCGCACCGAAGGCACCAACACCTACGTGGCCTTGAAAACCAACGACAACAAGGAGTTCAACTGCATCATCAACGGCGGCAACCTGCTCACACTGGGCATGACCAACCCGCCTTCCTGCGCCAGGAAAGGCGAAGCCATCCGTTCCGCTCCTTTCGGCGGCTGAAACGCTGATCCGGGGGCAGTCGTCGACCGGCTCATGGCCGGACTGCCCTCACCCCCATCACACCCCATCGATATGCCGGTACTGCGCATCCAGTTGCTGCGCCAGCTCGCGAGCGCGGCCGAGGCGGATCGGCCCGCGTTCGATATCGATCAACAGGGTCGGGCAACCCAGGCGCTCCAAGGGCGGCAGGGTCTTGAGCCGGCCGTCGGTGAGCAACAGTACCCGCTGCTGTTCGGCCGGATAGCGCTTCTGCCGCGAAACCAGCCATTGCCCCGCCTCGGCCAAGGCCGCCAGCAACGGTGTGCCGCCGCCCGCGCCCAGCCCGTCGAGCCAGTCGCGCAAATCCTTCGAGGCCTTCAGCCCCTGCACCTGCCAGTTCGGCGCGCGGCCGCTGGCGGTCAGCAAGGCCAGGCGTGCGCGCTGTCGGTAGGCATCGTCGAACAGCTGGGCCAGCAGGCCCTTGGCATCGCTCAGCGCCTGATGGCGGCGGGTCGAGGCCGATGCATCGACGATTACCAGCCACAGTTCATGGGGCGAACGGCCACGCAGGTGCCACAACAGGTCGTCGCGCTGGCAGGGCCGGCCGTTGAGCAAGGTGCCCGGCCAGTTGATCGAGCCCTGGACGGCCGCCCGCGCGCGGCCTTGCCTGCCCTTGTCCAACCGCCCGGCGCGGGGTTTGGCATTCGCCCCCGCGTCGGACCGGGGGCGAATGCCTAGGGCTTTTTTGGCCAGCTCGGCACTTCACGGCGAGCGCCGGTGGCCAGCGCCTGGGCCGGCAGCTCGCCCCATTGGCCCTGGCCCTCGGCGGGGCTGGATTGGGCCGGGGCTGGTGCTTGAGAGGGCTGCGGCTGATGGGCCGCGCTCGGCGGGTTGTCACGACGGCGGTGGCGCAGGGCGAATTCGGCCACCGCGTCTATGTCCTGCTCCTCGATGGCCCGGGCACCGCGCCAGGCCGCATGGGCGCGGGCGGCACGCAGCCAGACCAGGTCCGCGCGCAGGCCGTCGACGCCCGCGGCGAAACAGCGTTCGGTGATCCGCTCCAGCGCTTGATCGTCCAGGGCAATCTCCGCCAGCAACCCCCGCGCCTGCTGGCAGCGCTGGCGCAGGGCCTCCTGCTCGGCAGCCCACTGCTGGCAGAAGCCCTGGGGATCACTGTCGAAATCCAACCGCCGGCGAATGATCTGGCTCCGCTCAGTGGGCGGCGTCTGGCCGCTCAGGGCGACATTCAGGCCAAAGCGGTCCAGCAGTTGTGGACGCAGTTCGCCCTCTTCCGGGTTCATGGTGCCGATCAGCACGAACCTGGCCGAATGCCGGTGGGAAATACCGTCGCGCTCGATCAGGTTGGTGCCGCTGGCGGCCACGTCCAGCAGCAGGTCCACCAGATGGTCCGGCAGCAGGTTCACCTCGTCGACATAGAGCACCCCGCCATCGGCCTTTGCCAGCACCCCCGGGGAAAACTGCGCCCGGCCTTCGCCCAGGGCCGCGTCCAGGTCCAGGGTGCCGACCAGGCGTTCCTCGGTCGCGCCCAGGGGCAAGGTGACGAACTGCCCGCTCGCCAGCAGGTCCGCCAGGCCGCGGGCCAGGGTCGACTTGGCCATGCCCCGCGGCCCCTCGATCAACACCCCGCCGATTTTCGGGTCGATGGCCGTCAGGCACAGCGCCAGTTTCAGGTCATCGGCGCCGACCACGGCGGACAGCGGGAAATGTGGGGTATCGCTCATGTCGGTTCTCGGTTGGGTCGAGTCGGGTGTCGTTGGCCAGATCGTTATCGCGAGCAAGCTCGCTCCTACAGGTAATCACGCTTCTGTAGGAGCGAGGCTTGCCCGCGATCGAGGACGCGGTCCTCGGGCACGTCAGCCATCTTCTTCTATATCCAGCAGCAGGTTTTCCAGGGCCTCGCGGTACTCACCGGGCTCCTGCCACATCCCGCGCTGCTGGGCCTCGAGCAGGCGCTCGGTCATATCGCGTAACGCATGGGGGTTGTGCTGCTGGATGAATTCGCGGGTCGCCGGGTCCAGCAGATAGGCGTCGGCCAGCAAGGCGTACTGGTGATCGTCGATCAACTGGGTGGTGGCGTCGAAGGCGAACAGATTATCCAGGGTGGCGGCCATTTCAAAGGCGCCCTTGTAGCCGTGGCGCTTCACCCCTGCGATCCATTTCGGGTTGGCCGCGCGGGAGCGGATCACCCGGTTCAGCTCTTCCTTGAGGCTACGGATTTTCGGCAGGTCCGGCTGGCTGTGGTCACCGTGGTAGCTGGCGGCCTTAGCGCCACTGAGGCTTTCCACGGCGGCGAGCATGCCGCCCTGGAACTGGTAGTAGTCGTTGGAATCCAGCAGATCGTGTTCGCGATTGTCCTGGTTCTGCAGCACCGCCTGCACCTGGCTCAGGCGCTGGGCGAACTGGCCACGGGCCGCGGTGCCTTCATCGGCGCCGCCATAGGCGTAGCCGCCCCAGTTCAGGTAGACCTCGGCCAGGTCCTCGCGGCTCTGCCACAGGCGACCGTCGATAGCCCCCTGCACACCCGCGCCATAGGCCCCGGGCTTGGCGCCGAAGATCCGCCAGCCGGCCTGGCGCTGCGCGGCCTCGGCATCGAGACCAGACTGCAGCAGCGCTTCACGCTCGGCGCGGACCTTGGCCGCCAGCGGGTTGAGGTCGTCCGGCTCGTCCAGCGCGGCCACCGCCTGCACGGCGGCGTCGAACAGGCGGATCAGGTTGGCGAAGGCATCGCGGAAGAACCCGGACACCCGCAACGTCACATCCACCCGTGGGCGGTCCAGCAGGCTCAACGGCAGGATCTCGAAGTCATCGACCCGCTGGCTGCCGGTGGCCCACACCGGACGCACGCCCATCAGCGCCATGGCCTGGGCGATATCGTCGCCGCCGGTGCGCATGGTCGCCGTGCCCCACACCGACAGGCCGAGCTGGCGCAGGTGGTCGCCATGGTCCTGCAGGTGCCGTTCGAGGATCAGGTTGGCCGACTGGAAACCGATGCGCCAGGCGGTGGTGGTCGGCAGGTTACGCACGTCCACCGAATAGAAATTGCGCCCGGTGGGCAGCACATCCAGGCGCCCGCGACTCGGTGCGCCACTGGGCCCGGCCGGTACGAAACGCCCGCCCAGGGCATCCAGCAAGCCGCCCATCTCCGCCGGGCCGCAGGCATCCAGGCGCGGCGCCACCACCTCGCGCAGGCTGTCGATGATCGCCTTGACCTCGCTCCAGGCGGGCTCGTTCAGTTGCTCGACCTCACCGGCCAAGGCCGCTTCTATCAAGCGCCCGGCGAACAGCTCCAGGCGTTCGCGGGCATCGCCGGCGGTGCGCCACAGCTGCTCGCTGATGTCCTGCAAGACCTGTGGCCGGCGACCGCTCCAAGGCTCGGCCAAGGCGCAATCCAGTGGATCGAACCCCAGCTCGAAGGCCTTGGCCAGGGCCCGCAACAGGCTCGACTGCGCGCCCCGGCCATCGCCACGAGGAATGCGCAGCAAGGCCAGCAAGGTGTCGATGCGCAGGCGGCCCACCGGCGATTCGCCGAACACATGCAGGCCGTCGCGGATCTGCGACTCCTTCAGGTCGCACAGGTAGGTATCCAGGCGCGGCAACCAGAGCGCCGCGTCGGCCTCGCTGTCGAGCTGCCCATCCAGTTGCAGTTCGCGGTCGAGCCGGGTCACCCGCACCAGCTTGAGAATGTCCTTCTGCAGCTCGCAGGCGCGGCGCGGGTCAAGCAGTTGCGCTTCGTAGTACTCGTCGGCCAGCAGTTCCAGGTCGCGCAGCGGGCCGTAGGTTTCGGCGCGGGTCAGCGGCGGCATCAGGTGATCGATGATCACCGCCTGGGTCCGGCGCTTGGCCTGGGCGCCCTCGCCCGGGTCGTTGACGATAAACGGATAGATATTCGGCAGCGGCCCCAGCAGCACATCCGGCCAGCAGCTTTCGGACAGGCCGACGCCCTTGCCCGGCAGCCATTCCAGGTTGCCGTGCTTGCCGACATGGATCAGCCCGTGGGCGCCGTAGGTCTGGCGCAGCCAGAAGTAGAACGCCAGGTACGCGTGGGGCGGCACCAGGTCCGGGTCGTGATAGACCGCGCTCGGGTCGACCTGATAGCCACGTGCTGGCTGGATGCCGACGAAGGTCAGGCCAAAACGCAGGCCGGCAATCATCAGCCGCCCGCTGCGGAACATCGGGTCGTTTTGTGGCCCGCCCCAGCGTTCGAGCACCGCCCGGCGATTGGCTTCGGGCAGCGCGTCGAACATGGCCTGGTACTCGTCCAGCGCCAGGCTTTGCTGGCACGGGCGCAGGTCGAGGCTGTCCAGGTCGTTGCTGACCCCGCCCAGCAGTTGCTGGATCAGCGCCGTGCCGCTGTCCGGCAACTCGGCCGGCAGCGGGTAACCCTCGGCTTGCAGGGCGCGCAGGATATTCAGCGCCGCCGCCGGCGTGTCCAGGCCCACGCCGTTGCCGATGCGGCCGTCGCGGGTCGGGTAGTTGGCAAGAATCAGCGCGATGCGTTTTTCGCCATTGGCCAGCCGGGCCAGATCGACCCAACGCCGCGCCAGTTCGGCGACAAAATCCATGCGCTCGGGGGCCGAGCGGTAGCAGACCACGTCCGACTGGCTGCGCTCGCTGCGCCAGGCCAGGTCCTTGAAGCTGATGGGCCGGCTGATGATGCGCCCGTCCAGTTCCGGCAAGGCGATGTGCATCGCCAGGTCCCGCGGGCCCAGGCCCTGCTCGCTGGCGCGCCAGCCGGGTTCGTTGTCCTGGGCGCAGATGGCCTGGATCACCGGGATATTGCGGCGGAACGGCCGCAGGTGCGGCGCCTCCGGGCTGGACTGGGCAAAGCCGGTGGTGTTGAGAATCACCGCCGCCTGCACTTCATCCAGCAGCTCCTCGACTACCGTCAGGCAACCGGGTTCTTTCAGGCTGGCCAGGGCGATCGGCAGCGGGTTCAGGCCCGCCGCCTGCAAGCGCCGGCAGAACTCATCGATAAAGGCGGTGTTGGCCGCCTGCAAATGCGAGCGGTAGAACAGCAGCGCCGCCACCGGCTGGCCGGCCCGCCAGTCGGCTTGCCAGTCGCTGAGGGCGGCGCTGCTTCTGTGCGGGTGGTAGATCGCCGTGCGCGGCAGGGTCTGCGGCTCGGACCAGTAATAATCGCGCCCCAACCAGCCACTGGCCAGGCAGCGGTACAGGTTCAGCGCATTGCCCATGCCGCCCTGGCGCAGGAAGTGCCAGAGGCGCTCGCGGTCGGCGGCGGGCACCGTGCTCAGGTCGCTCAGTTCCGGGTCCGGGCGATCGTCGCCCGGCACCAGGATCAACTGCACGCCGCGTTGCGCCAGCTGCACCAGTTGCTCGATGCCATAACGCCAATAGGCGATGCCACCGTGCAGGGAAATCAGGATCACCTTGGCGTGGCGCAGCACCTGGTCGACATACAGGTCGACCGAGGCATGGTTCTGCACCTGCATCGGGTTGGCCAGGCGAAAGCTCGGGTAGTCTTCCGGCAGTTGCTGCGCCGCTTCGGCCAGCAGCGCCAGGCTGGAGTCGCCGCTGCACAGGATCACCAGCTCGGCGGGGGTTTGTCCCAGGTCGGCAATATTGTCATCCGACACGAAACCGCCGGGCTGGGTCCTGAGCAGGTGCATGGCTTACACGCTGAGCGCGGCGCGCAATTGCGCTTCGAGCAGGGTCGCGTCCAGTTCCTGGCCGATCAGCACCAGGCGCGTGGTGCGGGCTTCATCGGCGCCCCACTGGCGGTCGAAGTGCTTGTCGAAGCGCGTGCCCACACCCTGGATCAACAGGCGCATCGGCTTGTTGGGGATCGCCGCGAAACCCTTGACCCGCAGGATGCCGTGCTGCACCACCAATTGGGTCAGGGCGTCCAGCAGCAGGCTTTCGTCGGCCTGTGGCAGCTCGATGGAGATGGAATCGAAGGCGTCGTGATCGTGGTCGTCATGCTCCCCCTCAACAGCAGCGTCACCGTTATGGTGGTGATCGTGGTGGCTGTGGCGGCCGTCGATGTGTTCTTCCGAACCCTTGCCCAGGCCCAGCAGCACGTCCAGCGGCAGGCGACCGCTGCTGGCTTCGATGACTTTCACCGCCGGCGGTAGTTCCTCGGCGACTTCCAGGCGCACCTTGGCCAGGTCTTCCGGGCTGATCAGGTCGGCCTTGTTGAGGATCACCAGGTCGGCGCTGGACAGTTGGTCGGCGAACAGCTCGTGCAGCGGCGACTCGTGGTCGAGGTTTGGGTCGAGCTTGCGCTGGGCGTCCACCTGGTCCGGGAAGGCAGCGAAGGTGCCGGCGGCCACGGCCGGGCTGTCGACCACGGTGATCACTGCGTCGACGGTGCAGGCGCTGCGGATTTCCGGCCACTGGAAAGCCTGGACCAAAGGTTTGGGCAGGGCCAGGCCGGAGGTTTCGATGAGGATATGGTCGAGGTCGCCGCGACGGGCCACCAACTCGCGCATCACCGGGAAGAACTCTTCCTGCACGGTGCAGCACAGGCAGCCGTTGGCCAGCTCGTAGACGCGGCCGCTGGCCTCTTCCTCGGTACAACCGATGGCGCACTGTTTGAGGATCTCGCCGTCAATGCCCAGCTCGCCGAACTCGTTGACGATCACCGCGATGCGGCGGCCCTGGGCGTTGTCCAGCATATGCCGCAGCAAAGTGGTTTTGCCCGAGCCGAGGAAGCCGGTAACGATGGTGACGGGAAGTTTGGCCAGTGTTTTCATCGGATGCCCTTTGGCAAGGTGGCGGGCATACGGGACGAGAACCGCGCAGGCAGGTGCACGGAAGAGTTCGCCACCGGATCACCCCGCCCGGTTGTAGTGAAAATCGAGTCCGAGGCAGGTCTCCTGGCTGGCGGTGTGCCGGTCGTTGGACTGGCGAACGATGCGCCTTCCCGCCGCCTGGCAGTGGCCTTGCATCGTTCATCACCGGTTACAGTTGCGGGGGCAGCCGCGGCTTGGACCGCGTTCCCTTCTTAGGTTCTGTACGACAAGTGGCTGCGCTCGGCCATGCTGCGTTAAAAACAGGCTCGGAATGCTCATGTAGGCCCCTACACTCCGCTTCCTCGCCTGTTTTTGCCTTGCCTGACCTTCGCTCGCCGACTTTTCGTACAGAACCTAGCTTCGGCAGACGCCGAAGAACCTCGAGAGCGCAAGGCTACGCAGAGCTTGGGGGGCGGTCAATGTTCATGCGGCGCGAAGACAGGCCAATCGCGATCGAAAACGAGAACCCTTGCCAATTGACGCCCCTCCCTCGCCCATGCTCTCCTACACAACTTGTTACGGGTGCCCTTCACAGGGTGAAACGGGAAACCGGTGCGTCACAGGCCAACAGCCTTGATCAGTCCGGTGCTGCCCCCGCAACGGTAAGCGAGCGAAGAATCAGATCCACTGTGCCAGCAGTCCGGCATGGGAAGGCGATTCTTGCAGGCGTGGCGCAAGCCCAGCCCCTCGCGAGCCCGGAGACCGGCCCGCTACACAGTCATAACAAACCCGCGGTGGGCGGGCGCTGTTAATTCCCCGCGAGCCCGTCTTGCGGGGTCTTGCTGCGCTCGATTCACCCGCTGACACACCAGAGGGAAGCGCCATGTCGATCATCAGCAGCACCAGCCACTCCACCAGCAGCACCGCCACCCTGAGCCAACGCCTGGTCGCCGCCATCGGCGCCTCGATCCTCGGTGCGTGTCTTGTGTATTTCGCCGGTTTCTCCCATATCGAAGCGGTGCACAACGCCGCCCACGATACCCGTCACAGCGCCGCCTTCCCTTGCCACTGAGACCTGCCGAGATGATCAAGCGTATCGCGCAAACCGCGGGGTTCACCGGGTTGCTGGCGGCCCTGTTGCTGACCCTGCTGCAAAGCTTTTGGGTCGCGCCGCTGATCCTGGAGGCGGAAACCTACGAGAAGGCCCCGGCCGCCCAGCACGAAGACGTGCATGAACACGCCGCCGGCACCGCCGCCCACAGCCATGACGCCGAAGCCTGGGAGCCGGAAGACGGTTGGCAGCGCGTGCTGTCCACCACCGGCGGCAACCTGGTGGTCGCCGTGGGCTTCGCCCTGATGCTCGCCGGCCTCTACACCCTGCGTGCGCCGAACCGTACTTCCCAGGGCCTGCTCTGGGGCCTGGCCGGTTACGCGACCTTCTGCCTGGCGCCGACCCTCGGCCTGCCGCCCGAACTGCCGGGCACCGCCGCCGCGGACCTGGGGCAACGGCAGATCTGGTGGGTCGGCACCGCCGCCTCCACCGCGGTCGGCATTGCCCTGGTCGTCTTCGCGCGCCACTGGTTGCTGAAAGTGCTGGGCGTGGCCATCCTCGCCGTGCCGCACCTCATCGGCGCGCCACAGCCGGAAGTGCATTCGATGCTCGCGCCGCAAGCACTGGAAGCGCAGTTCAAGATCGCTTCGCAACTGACCAACGCCGCGTTCTGGCTGGCCCTGGGCCTGATCAGCGCCTGGCTGTTCCGCCGCAAGAGCGACGATCAGTACTCGGCATGACGGCTGCCAGCACAGCGCCGACCCTGGTGGTCGGCCTGGGCTGCCAGCGGGGCTGCCCGGTGGAGACCTTGCGTGCCCTGCTCGACCAGACCCTGAGCGCCCACCGCATCGACCTCGGGCAGATCAAGGCGCTGGCCAGCATCGACCTGAAACGCGAGGAACCCGGGCTGCTGGCCCTGGCCGCGCAACTGGGCCTGCCCCTGACCTGTTTCAGCAGCCGCCAGTTGACGCCTTATGCGCCGCAACTCAGCCATCGTTCAGAGATCGCCTACGAGCACACCGGCTGCTACGGGGTCGCCGAAAGTGCCGCCCTGGCCCTGGCCGAACAGCTGGCCCGAAGCCCGGCAAAGCTGCTGGTCACGCGGCAGAAATATGCCCAGGCGACCCTCGCCTTGGCCTGCTCCGGGTAAATCTTCGATAATCCCCGCCGCTGATCATGAGCAATCTTCATCTGTGAGGTTGCCTCGCCCCTTTTTTCACAGGAGAACGCCATGACCGTCTTTTTTATCGGCGCAGGTCCCGGCGACCCGGAACTGATCACCGTCAAGGGCCAACGGCTGATCCACAGCTGCCCGGTCATCATCTATGCCGGCTCCCTGGTGCCCGAAGCCGTGCTCCAGGGTCATAGTGCCGAACAGCTGGTCAACAGCGCCGAATTGCATCTGGAACAGATCATCGAATTGATCAAGGACGCCCATGCCAAAGGCCAGGACGTGGCCCGGGTGCATTCCGGCGACCCGAGCCTGTACGGTGCCATCGGCGAACAGATTCGCTGCCTGCGCGAGCTGGGCATCCCCTTCGAAATCATCCCCGGCGTGACCGCCACCGCGGCCTGCGCGGCCTTGCTGGGGGCCGAACTGACCCTGCCGGACGTCGCCCAGAGCGTGATCCTGACCCGCTATGCCGACAAGACCTCGATGCCCGCCGGTGAGTCATTCGCCAGCCTGGCCGCCCACGGCACCACCATGGCAGTACACCTGGGGGTCAACCATCTGCAGAAAATCGTCGCCGAGCTGCTGCCCCATTACGGCGCCGACTGCCCGATTGCCGTGGTACACCGGGCGACCTGGCCGGATCAGGACTGGGTGCTGGGCACGCTGGCGGACATTGCCGAAAAGGTCCAGGCCAAGGGGTTTCGGCGCACGGCGCTGATCCTGGTGGGCCGGGTGCTGGCCACGGACAGCTTCAGCGAGTCGTCGTTGTATCGCGCTGGGCATGCGCATTTGTATCGGCCTTGAGGCCTTATCGCGAGCAAGCTCGCTCCTACAAAAGCATGCGCATTCCTCTGTAGGAGCGAAGCTTGCCCGCGATCCAGGCGCCGCGGAGCAACTGGGGCCACATACATCCGGGCATAAAAAAACGGCGCTCACGGGGCGCCGTTTTTTTGTTCGCAGCGAACGCCTTAGTAGTAGGCGTTTTCTTTCTGCGTGTGGTCGGTGACGTCACGTACACCCTTGAGCTCGGGAATGCGCTCGAGCAGAGTGCGCTCGATGCCTTCCTTCAAGGTCACGTCGGCCTGGCCGCAGCCTTGGCAACCACCACCGAACTGCAGCACGGCGATGCCGTCCTCGACCACATCGATCAGGCTGACCTGGCCGCCGTGGCTGGCCAGCCCCGGGTTGATCTCGGTTTGCAGGTAGTAGTTGATGCGCTCGTTGATCGGGCTGTCGGCGTTGACCATCGGTACCTTGGCGTTGGGCGCCTTGATGGTCAGCTGGCCGCCCATGCGGTCGGTGGCGTAGTCGACCACCGCGTCATCGAGGAAACCTTCGCTGAAGGCGTCGATGTAGGCGGTGAAGCTCTTCAGCCCCAGGGCTTTGTCTTCGGGTTTTTCTTCACCCGGCTTGCAATAGGCGATGCAGGTCTCGGCGTACTGAGTCCCTGGCTGGGTGATAAAGATGCGGATGCCAATGCCCGGGGTGTTCTGCTTGGAGAGCAGATCAGCCAGATAATCGTGGGCGGCGTCGGTAATGGTAATAGCGGTCATGGAAATTCCTCGCAGGCGTGGGCGCAGTTTACGCCAATCGGCGTGCCGGACAAAGTCCTAGTATTTTTGTCGGGATAGACCTTGGTCGATAGGCCCGCGCTGCGTGGTCAACGCAACGCCTGGGATTTTTTTGCAAGGCTTTTCCGGGATGGGCCGGGCCGGAACCTGAGGGCTCCGACCCGGAATTTCAAGGGCTTGGCGCCGTCAGAGGTTCTCGTAGCGGTTCATGTCCAGTACGCCCGCCTCTTTCGGATCGGTTTCCAGGATGTATTGGGTCTGGTCATGGAAGTACTGCCAGAACTGCGGATGGCTGCGACGGATCCCCCAGCGCTCGACGATTTTCTCGAAACGATGGGCGTCCTTGGCGTTTTCCATCTCGGCCACGAACGCCGGCACTTGCTCGGCAGGAATATTGAACATGAAGTTCGGGTAGCTGCTGAGCACGCCCGGGTAGATGGTCAGGGTGTCCAGGCCCGGCTGGTAGCGCAGCGACTCGCCCAGCAGGAACGCCACGTTACTGTGGGCACGGTTGCGCAGCATGCTGTAGAACACCCGCTTGCCGCTCGGCGCCTGGATGCGCAGCATGGTGGCCTCCGGCAACAGGTCGATGACCCGCATGCCGGCCGCCGGCCGCGAAACCAGGCCGCTGAGGGCCTGTTCGGCATTCTGCAGCGCCGGGTCGATGTTCGGGCGCGAGCAGTAGGCGCCGTCGCAGCGGTTGATCGGATCGGGCCGCGCATTGAGGTCGCCGTAGCGGCTCAACAGCTGGTTGGCGAAGTCGCGTTTCGGGTCCTTCTCGTCCAGGACCAGGGCACTGGCCTTGTCGTCGTCGATGGACTCGTAGTCCAGCCACATCTTGAATTTGCCGCTGTTCTGGTACCAATCGTCGAGGAAGTCCTCGCGGGTGCCGGCGGGCATCAGGCGCAGGAAGTTCTGCTCGGCGCCGTTGCGGATCAGGTCGAAGTACAGCCGGGTCTGCGCCTGGTGCGAGACGTTGCCGAACACGTCGAAGTTGACCGCCAGCTGGTAGTAGGTGCGCTCCAGCAGCGGGTAGTCGAACAGCCACATGGTCTGCGGCACCTCGCCGATCAGGCCCTTGGTCACCGAGGCGCTGTCGAAGTGACGGAAGATGCTCAGCAGCGCGTTGTCGTTGCCCGCCCACAGGGTCGACCAGCTCGGCGCCGGGGCATTGGCGTAGGAGTCGCGGCGCAGGATCTCGTATTCGTTGCGTTTGTCGCGATAGGCCAGCCACAGGCTCAGCACGCTGCCGACGTCATCGTTCTGCCCAGGCATGGCCAGCAGCGGCGTGGCCTGGCCGCGGTAGGCCGGGTCGGTGATGTAGAGGTCGTGTTCCGGGGCCTGGAACAGCGCCCAGAAGTTGTCGCGGATCACATCGGTGGCGATCTGCCCGCGGCACACCGGGCCGCGGATAAAGGTGCGCACGAAGTACTCGGCGTTATCCAGCATGAACTGGTAGCGGGCCTTGGCCGGAATCGCCTCGAAGGTCTCGAACGGGTTGGCGCGGCGGCCCGGGCCATAACCCGGCAGCGCGCTGACCTGATAATCGCCGCTGTAGAACAGGGTCTTGACCCGCGCCATCTTCGCCGCGCTCAGCGGGTAGGTGATGTGGGTCTTGTGCACGATCACCCCTTGCACCGGCCACAGGCGGTAATACACCTGGGTGCCCGGGTCGTCGTTGGGTCGGCGGGTGTTGATCAGGTCGATCGGCTGGCCACTCGGCGTGCGCGAGCGCACCCACTGGAAGAAATGCCCCGGCTCGCCGCCCTCGAAATAGATATGGGCGAGGAACCAGTGCTCGAACAGCCAGCGGGCCACCAGGCTTTCCCGGGCGCCCGGGGCATTGAGCAGGTTTTCCCACTGCAGCACCTGCATCGCTTCCTTGGCGCTCGGCGCCAGGCCCTGTTCGTCGATCGGCGCCCCGGAGGCCAGCCAGCGTTGCAGGGTCTGGTATTGCTGATCGGTCAGGCCGGTCACCGCCAGCGGCATGCCTTCGCGCGGATGGGCCTTGGCATAACCATCGAATTCGGCCGGTTGCGCGCACATGTTCTCGCGGTTCAGGCCCAGGACAATGTCCTCCGGCAGCTTGGCGTTGGGTTGCAACGGCGTCTTGTGGCCCAGCTCGAGCATGCGCGCCATCAGCGCCGCCTGGCTGCCCTGGGCATCGAGCACCGAGTAGAAGCCCATACCCTGCCAGGCGTGCTTGCCGGAAGCGTCATAGAACAAGCGGGTCGGCGTCTGTGCCTTGCTGCGTTCGCCGTCGTAGACCGGGATCTTCGAGGCGCCGCGGGCCGCGCCCTCGCCGCTGCCCAGGTTGAGCTGGCAGGCCGAGTCGTAGCAGGCATGGCAGGCCACGCATTTCTCGGTGAAGATCGGCTGGATATCGCGGGTGTAGGAGATCGCTGGCGCGGGACCCTGGGCGCTGGCGAACGAACTTAAAAGCAGCAGCACACTGCCGATGACAACGCGGTAAGACATATCCCTGGTCCAATCCATAAGAAAATCCGGCGATTCTACCGGGCCAGCACCGCCACCAACATGAGCGATATTCATGCAAAACCGCCGCATGCTCTAAAAGCGCACAGGTTTGCTATGATCCTCGCCCTTCGTAATGGCCCTTCCAGGTAGTCTTTCATGTCCGATCGCAGCACGCGCCTCCAAGCCCTTCAGCAAGCCCTCAAAGAGCGCATCCTGATTCTCGACGGCGGCATGGGCACCATGATCCAGAGCTACAAGCTCGAGGAGCAGGACTACCGTGGCAAACGCTTCGCCGACTGGCCGAGCGACGTCAAGGGCAACAACGACCTGCTGGTGCTGACCCGTCCGGACGTGATCGGCGGCATCGAGAAGGCCTACCTGGATGCCGGCGCCGACATCCTCGAAACCAACACCTTCAACGCCACGCAGATTTCCATGGCCGACTACGGCATGGAAGCGCTGGTCTACGAGCTCAACGTCGAAGGCGCGCGCCTGGCGCGCAAGGTCGCCGATGCCAAGACCCTGGAAACCCCGGACAAGCCGCGCTTCGTCGCCGGCGTCCTGGGCCCGACCAGCCGCACCTGCTCGCTGTCGCCGGACGTCAACAACCCCGGCTACCGCAACGTCACCTTCGACGAACTGGTGGAGAACTATACCGAGGCCACCAAGGGCCTGATCGAGGGCGGCGCCGACCTGATCCTGATCGAGACCATCTTCGACACTCTCAACGCCAAGGCGGCGATCTTCGCCGTGCAGGGCGTGTTCGAAGAGCTGGGCCTGGAACTGCCGATCATGATCTCCGGCACCATCACCGATGCCTCGGGCCGCACCCTGTCCGGGCAGACTACCGAAGCCTTCTGGAACTCGGTGGCCCACGCCAAGCCGATCTCCGTCGGCCTGAACTGCGCCCTCGGCGCCAGCGAACTGCGCCCCTACCTGGAAGAGCTGTCGAATAAGGCCAGCACCCACGTCTCCGCGCACCCCAACGCCGGCCTGCCCAACGAATTCGGCGAGTACGACGAACTGCCGGTACAAACCGCCAAGGTCATCGAAGAATTCGCCCAGAGCGGCTTCCTGAACATCGTCGGCGGCTGCTGCGGCACCACCCCGGGGCATATCGAGGCCATCGCCAAGGCCGTCGCTGGTTATGCGCCGCGGCAGATCCCGGACATCCCCAAGGCCTGCCGCCTGTCGGGCCTGGAGCCGTTCACCATCGATCGCCAGTCGTTGTTCGTCAACGTCGGCGAGCGCACCAACATCACCGGTTCCGCCAAGTTCGCCCGCCTGATCCGTGAAGAGAACTACACCGAGGCCCTGGAAGTCGCCCTGCAGCAGGTCGAAGCCGGCGCCCAGGTGATCGACATCAACATGGACGAAGGCATGCTGGACTCGAAGAAGGCCATGGTGACCTTCCTCAACCTGATCGCCGGCGAGCCGGACATCTCGCGCGTGCCGATCATGATCGACTCCTCCAAGTGGGAAGTGATCGAAGCCGGCCTCAAGTGCATCCAGGGCAAGGGCATCGTCAACTCCATCAGCATGAAGGAAGGCGTCGAGCAGTTCATTCATCACGCCAAGCTGTGCAAGCGCTACGGCGCCGCCGTGGTGGTGATGGCCTTCGACGAAGCCGGCCAGGCCGACACCGAGGCGCGCAAGAAGGAAATCTGCAAACGCTCCTACGACATCCTGGTCAACGACGTCGGCTTCCCGCCGGAAGACATCATCTTCGACCCGAACATCTTCGCCGTGGCCACCGGCATCGAGGAGCACAACAACTACGCGGTGGACTTCATCAACGCCTGCGCCTACATCCGCGACGAGTTGCCCTACGCGCTGAGTTCCGGCGGGGTGTCCAACGTGTCGTTCTCCTTCCGCGGCAACAACCCGGTGCGCGAGGCGATCCACTCGGTGTTCCTGCTGTATGCGATCCGCAACGGCCTGACCATGGGTATCGTCAACGCCGGCCAGCTGGAGATCTACGACCAGATCCCGCAGGAGCTGCGCGACGCCGTGGAGGACGTGATCCTCAACCGCACCCCGGAAGGCACCGACGCCCTCCTCGCCATCGCCGACAAGTACAAGGGCGACGGCAGCGTCAAGGAAGCCGAGACCGAAGAGTGGCGCAACTGGGACGTCAACAAGCGCCTGGAACACGCCCTGGTCAAGGGCATCACCACGCACATTGTCGAAGACACCGAAGAGTCGCGGCTGTCCTTCGCCCGCCCGATCGAAGTGATCGAAGGCCCGCTGATGGCCGGCATGAACATCGTCGGCGACCTGTTCGGCGCCGGCAAAATGTTCCTGCCCCAGGTGGTGAAGTCCGCCCGGGTAATGAAACAGGCGGTGGCCCACCTGATTCCCTTTATCGAGCTGGAAAAAGGCGACAAGCCGCAAGCCAAGGGCAAGATCCTCATGGCCACGGTCAAGGGCGACGTGCACGACATCGGCAAGAACATCGTCGGCGTGGTCCTGGGCTGTAACGGCTACGACATCGTCGACCTCGGCGTGATGGTGCCGGCGGAGAAGATCCTGCAGGTGGCCAAGGAACAGAAATGCGACATCATCGGCCTGTCCGGCCTGATCACCCCGTCGCTCGACGAGATGGTCCACGTCGCCCGGGAAATGCAGCGCCAGGACTTCCACCTGCCGCTGATGATCGGTGGCGCTACCACCTCCAAGGCGCACACGGCGGTGAAGATCGAGCCCAAGTACAGCAATGACGCGGTGGTCTACGTCACCGACGCCTCGCGCGCCGTGGGCGTGGCCACCCAACTGCTGTCCAAGGAACTCAAGGCCGGTTTCGTCGAACGCACCCGCGAAGAGTACGTGGAAGTCCGCGAGCGCACCGCCAACCGCAGCGCCCGCACCGAGCGCCTGAGCTACCCGGCGGCCGTGGCCAAGAAGCCGCAGTTCGACTGGAGCAGCTACCAGCCGACCGTGCCGACCTTCACCGGCGCCAAGGTGCTGGACAATATCGACCTGCGGGTCCTGGCCGAATACATCGACTGGACGCCGTTCTTCATCTCCTGGGACCTGGCCGGCAAGTTCCCGCGCATCCTCCAGGACGAAGTGGTGGGTGAAGCCGCCACCGCGCTGTACAAGGACGCCCGGGAAATGCTCGACAAGCTGATCGACGAGAAGCTGATCAGCGCCCGCGCGGTGTTCGGCTTCTGGCCGGCCAACCAGGTGCAGGACGACGACCTGGAAGTCTATGGCGACGACGGCCAGCCCTTGGCCAGGCTGCACCACCTGCGCCAGCAGACCATCAAGACCGACGGCAAGCCGAACTTCTCCCTGGCCGACTTCGTCGCGCCCAAGGACAGCGGCGTGACCGACTACGTCGGTGGCTTCATCACCACCGCCGGCATCGGCGCCGAAGAAGTGGCCAAGGCCTATCAGGACAAGGGCGACGACTACAACTCGATCATGGTCAAGGCCCTGGCCGACCGCCTGGCCGAGGCTTGCGCCGAGTGGCTGCACCAGCAGGTGCGCAAAGACTACTGGGGCTACGCCAAGGACGAACAGCTGGACAACGAGGCGCTGATCAAGGAGCAGTACAGCGGTATCCGCCCTGCCCCGGGTTATCCGGCCTGCCCGGACCATACCGAGAAGAGCACCCTGTTCGCCCTGCTCGACCCCGAGGCATCCGAAGGCAAGGCCGGGCGCAGCGGCGTTTTCCTCACCGAACACTTCGCCATGTTCCCGGCGGCGGCGGTCAGCGGCTGGTACTTCGCCCATCCGCAGGCGCAGTACTTCGCCGTGGGCAAGATCGACAAGGACCAGGTCAACAGCTACAGCGCGCGCAAAGGCCAGGACCTGGCCGTGACCGAGCGCTGGCTGGCGCCGAACCTGGGCTACGACAACTAACAGCTACGCGCCCCCACTGTAGGAGCGAGCTTGCTCGCGATGAACGCCAACGATAACGCGGTGAATCTGAAGAATCGCGTTGTCTTGACGTTTTGATCGCGAGCAAGCTCGCTCCTACAGGGTGTATGGGCAGGAGCTACGCGAAAATTGTCTATGCTTTCCCTACACTCACTTGTGTCGAGGGATTTATGGACGACCCCATCAACAACAAGCCGCCGACCCTTTGGCAGATGCTGCAAAGCGTCGCCGCTGCCGCCTTTGGCGTACAGAGCGGCAAGAACCGCAAGCGCGACTTTACCCACGGCAAGCCCAGCCATTTCGTGATCCTGGGCATTCTGTTCACTGCGGTGCTTGCCTTGACCCTGTTCGGTATCGTCAAGCTGGTCGTGCACCTGGCGGGGCTTTGAACGCCTGTCAGTGCAACAACAGATTCAGCGAGAAGGGATAACGGTAGCCGGCCGGCTTGCCCTCGGCCGACAACCCGCGAAAGTCCACACCGTATTGCTGCGAACCCTGTAGATCCAGCAAGCGCTGCGCCTGGACCTTGTCCAATAGCTGGAACACATCCAGCTGCCAGCTCGGGCCACCATAGGCCGCAGGGTTCAGCCCCCGGGCATCATCGTTGAGCACCACCATCGCCCAGCCCCCCAGGGTGAAATGCCCGGCGATCAGCGCCGTCAGGCGTCCGTCGATCAACGCCTGCAAGGCCTGTGGCGAGCTGTTCAGGGCACTGAACAGCACCTCCTTGCCCGGTCGCCGCCCCTGCTGTTCCAGCGCCTCCATCGCCCCCAGGGCCATCTCGTCGTTGGCCGACCAGATCAATTGCGTCTGCGGATAGCGCTTGAGCAACTGCTGGGCCTGCTCAAACGCACGCTGGCGATTCCACTCGCCATACACCAGCTGCCGTAGCCGCACCTCGGGATGCTCGGCCAGCGCTCGTTGCAGACCCTGCTCACGGGATTGCGCCACCGGGGTGTTCTTCACTCCCGAGAACGCCAGCAGGTCGATGTACTGCCCTGGGGCTAACGGACCGTGACGACGGATCAGCTCCTTGAGCATCAGGTAGCCAGCTTCCTCGTCGTTGGCGATCATGCTGCCGATCCAGTCGGGATAACGACTCTGGCGATCGCCCAGCAAGCGTTGCTGATCGCTGGTCAGCGCGTTATTGACGACGAACAGCTTCACCCCGCTGCCCTGGGACAAGCGCAGGATCTCCGGTGCGACATATTGCTCGTTGACCACCACCAGGTAATCCGGCCGGTCCGGGCCCTGCAGGGCTTCCCGGGCCTGGCGGATAGTGGTTTGCGAATCGCGCTGCGAATAACGCACGCGCAGATCCAGGCCGAGGTCGTTGGCCGCGGCCTGCATGAACTGTGAATAACCGACCCAGAAGGTTTCAGTGGAATGGCCCGGGTTCAAAAACACCACCGAGGTGGCATGGGCCATGGCCCAGAACGCTGGACTCAGTACAAGCAGCACCAGCAGCAGACACTTATCAAACGCCTTGAACATTGCGACCAGAGTCCCGGAATATTGCCCTGCAGTATAACTGGCAAAATACTGGCCAATGTCGGCAAATCGTCATTTCCTACAGACAATTCGGACTCTGTTCGTCGCTCGACCGCAACTATTGATGACTGACCCAGAACACCGCCGTTCCCACGACCAGAATGATCAGAAAGAGAATGGCCCAAGCATCGACAGCGCTGTCGCTTTTCCTTGCCTTGGTTGGATTGCTCATAGCATCGCCTCTTGTCGGTTTTATCGGTGACTGCACAAAGACTCGAGCACAGTTAAGTCGAGGATTGCCCTCACCACAAATGTGGGTTTGAGCCGGCCGGATACCGTTAGTCGTTTTGGTTCTTTGCATATACTCAAACATCACTTTTGCGCATAACTGCAAACTGGTATCTTCGCCCGGCTCCGTTGGGAGTGCGCGGCCGTGCGCGCAGAATTTCTTGGGTGACATCCGCCTCTGCGTCACCTGATAAGCCTGAGAACAGGATCTATATGTACGTATACGACGAGTACGATCAGCGGATCATCGAGGACCGCGTCAAGCAGTTCCGTGATCAGACCCGGCGCTATCTGGCAGGCGAGCTGAGCGAAGAAGAATTCCGCCCTCTGCGCCTGCAGAATGGCCTCTATATCCAACGTTTTGCCCCGATGCTGCGGGTGGCGGTGCCTTATGGCCAGCTGACTTCGCGCCAAGCACGGATGATGGCCAGGATCGCTCGCGACTACGACAAGGGCTACGCCCACATCAGTACCCGGCAGAACGTGCAGTTCAACTGGCCGGCGCTGGAAGACATCCCGGACATCCTGGCTGAGCTGGCGACCGTGCAGATGCACGCCATCCAGACCAGCGGCAACTGCCTGCGCAACGTCACCACCGACCAGTTCGCCGGCGTCGCCGCCGATGAGCTGATCGACCCGCGCCCCTGGTGTGAAATCGTCCGTCAGTGGACCACCTTCCACCCTGAGTTCGCCTACCTGCCGCGCAAGTTCAAGATCGCCATCAACGGTTCGACCTCGGACCGCGCGGCCATCGAAGTCCACGACATCGGCCTGGAGCCGGTGCACAACGCCGCTGGCGAGCTGGGCTTCCGGGTCCTGGTCGGTGGCGGCCTGGGCCGGACCCCGGTGGTTGGCGCCTTCATCAACGAGTTCCTGCCGTGGCAGGACCTGTTGAGCTACCTCGACGCCATCCTGCGGGTCTACAACCGCTACGGCCGGCGCGACAACAAGTACAAGGCGCGGATCAAGATCCTGGTCAAGGCCCTGACCCCAGAGGTGTTCGCCGAGAAAGTCGAAGCGGAAATGACCTTCCTGCGCGGCGGCCAGACCACCCTGACCGAAGCCGAAGTGCATCGGGTGGCCAAGCACTTCGTCGATCCGGACTACAAGGCACTGGTCAACCAGGACGCCGAACTGGCCGAGCTCGACAAACAATATCCAGGCTTCGCCCGCTGGCGCACGCGCAACACCCTGGCCCACAAGAAGCCGGGTTATGTCGCCGTGACCCTGTCGCTGAAACCCACCGGCGTAGCCCCGGGCGACGTCACCGACAAGCAGCTGGACGGCATCGCCGACCTGGCCGACCGCTACAGCTTCGGCCAGCTGCGCACCTCCCACGAGCAGAACGTGATTCTCGCCGACGTCGAGCAGAGCCAGCTGTTCACCCTGTGGGGCGAGCTGCGCGAGCAAGGTTTCGCCACGCCGAACATCGGCCTGCTGACCGACATTATCTGCTGCCCGGGCGGTGATTTCTGCTCCCTGGCCAACGCCAAGTCGATCCCGATCGCCGAATCCATCCAGCGCCGTTTCGACGACCTGGACTATCTGTTCGACATCGGCGAGCTGGACCTGAACATTTCCGGCTGCATGAACGCCTGCGGCCACCACCACGTGGGCCACATCGGCATCCTCGGCGTGGACAAGAAAGGTGAAGAGTTCTATCAGGTTTCCCTGGGTGGTAGCGCCAGCCGCGACGCCAGCCTGGGCAAGATCCTCGGCCCGTCCTTCGCCCAGGACGACATGCCCGACGTGATCTCGAAGCTGATCGACGTGTACGTGGAACAACGTACCGAAGACGAGCGCTTCATCGACACCTACCAACGTATTGGCATCGACCTCTTCAAGGAGCGCGTCTATGCAGCGAATAATTAAGAACAACGAGGTCATCGACGAAACCTGGCACCTGCTGCCCAAGGACGCGACCCTCGACGGCATTTCCAACTGCGACGACCTGATCGTGCCGCTGGCCCTGTGGCGCGAGCACGCTCATGCCCTCAAGGCCCGCGACGGCGGCCTGGGCGTGTGGCTGGACAGCGATGAAGAAGCCGAAGAGATCGGCGATGACGTGCAGCACTTCCAGGTCATCGCCCTGAACTTCCCGGCCTTCACCGACGGCCGCAACTACTCCAACGCCCGCCTGCTGCGTGACCGTTACGGCTTCAAGGGCGAGCTGCGGGCAATCGGCGACATCTTGCGCGACCAGCTGTTCTACCTGCGCCGCTGCGGGTTCGACGCCTACGCCCTGCGCGCCGACAAGGACCCGTACGAAGCCCTGGAAAGCCTCAAGGACTTCTCCGTGACCTACCAGGCCGCCACCGACGAACCGCTGCCGCTGTTCCGTCGCCGCTAAACGCCGCGCCAACAAAAAGCCCTGGACCGGGAAACCGGTTCAGGGCTTTTTTGTGCCTGCCATCTTTAACGCGCTGCCCGCCCCTGTAGGAGCGAGCTTGCTCGCGATAAACCTCAAGACAACACGAGCTCCAGAGAAACGTGGTGCTGCAACCTCCATCGCGAGCAAGCTCGCTCCTACAGGAGGCCGCAACGGCCTTACCAGAAACGCTGCTGGGTCAGGCGGCCCCACCAGGTCAGCAGCACACGGTCGATAGAACCGCTGGCCGCCAGCCCGACCCGCTCCTGCAGGCTCTTGCGCTCGGCGTAGTGCAGGTGGAACAGCTCAGCGCTCTTGGCGCGTTCGGCCAGGTATTCGTCACTGGTTTTCAACTCGTCGACCAGCTTTTTCTCCTGCGCCGCGACACCCAGCCAGACTTCACCGGTGGCCACCTCGTCGATGACCAGTTGCGGCCGATAACGGGAAACGAAGTTCTTGAACAACTGATGGGTGACGTCCAGGTCTTCCTGGAATTTCTCCCGGCCCTTTTCGGTGTTTTCGCCAAACACGGTCAGGGTGCGTTTGTATTCGCCGGCGGTCAGCACTTCAAAGTCGATGTCGTGCTTTTTCAGCAGGCGGTTGACGTTCGGCAGCTGCGCCACCACGCCGATCGAGCCGAGGATGGCGAACGGCGCGCTGATGATCTTCTCGCCGATGCACGCCATCATGTAGCCGCCGCTGGCCGCGACCTTGTCGATGCACACCGTCAACGGCACGCCGGCCTGGCGAATCCGCGCCAGTTGCGACGAAGCCAGGCCGTAGCTGTGCACCATGCCACCGGCGCTTTCCAGGCGCAGCACCACTTCGTCCTTGGGCGTGGCCAGGCTCAGCAGCGCGGTGATTTCGTGGCGCAGCCCCTCGGTGGCCGAAGCCTTGATGTCGCCGCTGAAATCCAGCACGAACACCCGCGGCTTTTCCTCGTGCTGCTTCTTGTGTTTTTTCTCGGCCTTGGCCTCGGACTTGCGCAGGGCCTTGAGCTGGTCCTTGTCGAGCAGGCTCTGCTCCAGACGCTCGCGCAGGCCTTTGTAGAAATCGTTGAGCTTGCTCACATGCAACTGCCCGGCGCCCTTGCGCCGGCCTTTGCTGCGCAGCGAGGCAGCGGTGATCAGCACCACCAGGATGGCGATGACCAGGGTGACGGTTTTGGCCAGGAAACTGGCGTACTCGGAGAGAAACTCCACAGGGACTCCTTAAAGACGTGCATCACTGCCAACACGTGGCGGAATGGCTCCAGCATACCGGCGCAGCCAGGCGTCGGCCAGTCGCGAAACCTCCTGTTACCGTGCTCTAACGGGCATTTCAAACAAGCGTATGTTTTTTCATTGACAGCTCACCGGCATCCTCATAACCTCGCAAAACTTTCAACGTACCGGGATGACGCGGACGTGGGCAGCATCTATCTGATTCGACATGGCCAGGCCTCCTTCGGTGCGGACGACTACGACGTCCTCTCGACCACGGGTGTGCGCCAGGCCGAAGTGCTCGGTCAACACCTGGTCGAACTGGGGGTGAACTTCGACCGCTGCCTGGCTGGCGACCTGCGCCGCCAGCAACACACCGCCAACTCCACCCTGCAACAGTTCAGCGCCGCGGGCCTGCCCACGCCGATCCTGGAAACCGATTCGGCGTTCAACGAATTCGATGCCGACGCGGTGATCCGCGCCTTGCTGCCCGCCATGTTGTCCGAGGAGCCCGACGCCCTGGACATCCTGCGCAACGCCGCGCAGAACCGCGCCGAATTCCAAAGAATCTTCGCCCTGATCATCGACCGCTGGCTGGCCGGCACCTACGATCCACCGGGGCTGGAAAGCTGGCTGGGATTCGTCGAGCGGGTGCAGGCCGGCCTGCAGCGGATTCTGGAACAGGCCGACAACACCCAGAAAATCGCCGTGTTCACCTCCGGCGGCACCATCACTGCCCTGCTCCACCTGATTACCCGGATGCCTGCCGCCCAGGCCTTCGAACTGAATTGGCAAATCGTCAATACCTCGCTCAACCTGCTGAAGTTTCGCGGTCGCGAGGTCGCCCTGGCTTCCTTCAACAGCCATGCCCACCTGCAGCTGCTGAAGGCCCCGGAACTCATCACTTTCCGCTGAGTCCGGATCACTGTGACCCTTGCTGTAACAACCCATAAAAGGATCGAACCATGACCTCCGTAGCCGACGCCGTACAAGCCATGAAAGCCAAGTTCAACCCAGCTGCCGCTGCCGGCCTGGACCTGGTTTTCGGTTTCCGTATCGATGACACCAAGAACTTCTCGCTGATCGTCAAAGACAGCACCTGCGAGCTCAAGGAAGGCGAGAACCCGGACGCCCAGGTCACGCTGGTAATGGACGGCGAAACCCTGCAAGGCATCGTCAGCGGCGAAACCGACGGCATGCAGGCCTTCATGGGCGGCAAGCTGCGCGCCGAAGGCGACATGATGCTGGCGATGAAGCTCAGCGAACTGTTCCCGGCCTAAGCCAGCGCTTCCCCAGGGAAGCCCTTGTTTGCCCACGAATCCCGCCTTCTGGCGGGATTCGTCGTTTCAGGCCCGTGCTTTCAGCCCGCACCAAAGGGCTCGGCCAGCGGCAAGCCGGTAGCTGCCGTCATGACCGAGGACGCCATCAACAGCTCCCGGGTATAAGGGTGCCGTGCCGAGGCGAACAGCTGATCGGTCTCGCCGCGCTCCACCACTTCGCCGTCCTTCATCACGATCAGGTCATGGGCCAGCGCCCGCACCACGGCCAGGTCGTGGCTGATGAACAGGTAGGTCAGGCCGTGTTCCTGCTGCAGGCGGCGCAGCAGCGCCACCACCTGTTTCTGCACCGTGCGGTCGAGGGCCGAAGTGGGTTCGTCGAGCAGGATCAGTTCCGGCTTGAGCACCAGGGCGCGGGCAATGGCGATGCGCTGACGCTGGCCGCCGGAGAATTCATGGGGGTAGCGATGGCGGCTGGCCGGGTCGAGGCCGACCTCCTGCAAGGCCTTGATCACCGCCTGCTCGCGCTGCTGCGCATTCAGCTCGCTGTGCACCAGCAAACCTTCGGCAATGATCTGCTGCACGCTGAGGCGCGGGCTGAGGCTGCCGAACGGATCCTGAAACACCACTTGCAACTGCCGACGCAATGGCCGCAGCTGTTTGCCGTCGAGACTTTGCAGGTCCTGGCCCTTGAAGCGGATGCTGCCTTCGGACTCGATCAGCCGCAGGATCGCCTGGCCCAGGGTCGACTTGCCCGAGCCGGACTCACCGACAATGCCCAGGGTCTTGCCCCGTTGCAGTTGCAGGTCGATGCCGTTCACCGCCTTCAGGTAACGCCTGGGACGCAGCCAGCCACCGCCCTGACGGAACCAGACCTTCAGCCCGTCCACCGCCAGCAGGGTCTCGCTGGGCCCGCAGCGCAGCGCCTGGCCGCCGGGCTCGGCATTCAACAACTGGACGCTGTAGGGATGTTGCGGATCAGCGAACAGTTGCTCGCAGCCAGCCGTTTCGACGATCTCCCCGGCACGCATCACCGCCACCCGCTGGGCGATGCTGTGCACCAGGTTGAGGTCGTGGCTGATCAGCAGCAAGGCCATGCCCAGGCGCTGTTGCAGGTCCTTGAGCAGCAGCAGGATCTTGCGTTGCACCGTGACATCCAGGGCGGTGGTCGGCTCGTCGGCGATCAGCAGTTCCGGCTCGCAAGCCAGGGCCATGGCGATCATCACCCGCTGGCGCTGGCCGCCGGAGAGCTGATGGGGGTAGGCCCTCAAGCGCTGCTCCGGCTGCTGGATGCCCACCAGGCGCAGCAGCTCCAGGATCCGTTCGCGGGCCTGGGTACCGGCCATGCCCTTGTGCAGGCGCAGGGTTTCCCCCAGTTGCCGCTCCAGGCTATGCAGCGGGTTCAGCGAGCTCATGGGCTCCTGGAAGATCATCGCGATACGGTTGCCGCGCAGCTGGCGCAAACGCGCCGGGCTGGCGCCGAGCAGCTCTTCGCCGCGATAACGGATGCTGCCGGCGATACGCGTGCAGCCCGGATCCAGCAATTGCAGGAGGCTGTGGGCCGTCACCGACTTGCCGGAGCCGGACTCGCCCACCAACGCCAGGCACTCACCGGGACGGATCTCCAGGTCGATGCCATGCACCACCTCAGTGGCCTTGAACGCCACCCGCAGGTCGCGCAGTTCAATCAGTCGTTCACTCATCTCAATGCCTCGGATCAAAGGCGTCACGGCAGGCTTCGCCGATAAACACCAGCAACGACAGAATCAGCGCCAGGGCAAAAAACGCCGTCAGCCCCAGCCAGGGCGCCTGCAGATTGCTTTTGCCCTGGCCGATCAACTCGCCCAGGGAGGCACTGCCGGCCGGCATGCCGAAGCCCAGGAAGTCCAGGGCCGACAGGGTGGCGATGGCCCCAGTGAGAATGAACGGCAGGTACGTCAGGGTGGCGCTCATGGCGTTGGGCAGGATGTGCCGCAGCATCACCTGGGTATCGCCGACGCCCAGGGCCCGCGCCGCCTTGACGTACTCCAGGCCGCGGCTGCGCAGGAACTCGGCGCGCACCACATCCACCAGGGTCAGCCAGGAAAACAGCGTCATGATCCCCAGCAGCCACCAGAAATTCGGCTCGACGAACCCCGAAAGAATGATCAACAGATACAGCACCGGCAGCCCCGACCAGACCTCCTGCAGGCGCTGCCCCAACAGGTCGATCCAGCCGCCGTAATAGCCTTGCAGGGCGCCGGCGGCGATGCCGATCAGCGCACTGGCGGCGGTCAGCGCCAGGGCGAACAGCAGCGACACCCGGGTGCCGAAGATCACCCGCGCCAGCACGTCCCGGGCCTGGTCGTCGGTGCCCAGCCAGTTCTGCACCGAGGGCGGGCTGGGCGCCGGCTCCGTCAGGTCGTAGTTGACCGTGTCGAAGGCGAAAGAAATGGGCGCGAACAGCAGCCAGCCGCCCTGCCCTTCGATCAGCTGGCGCACCGCAGCGCTGCGGTAATCCGGCTGGAACGGCAGCTCGCCGCCAAACTGCTGTTCGGTGTAACGCTTGAACACCGGGAAATACCACTGGCCCTGGTAAGCCACGAGCAAGGGCTTGTCGTTGGCGATCAGCTCACCGCCGAGGGTCAAGGCGAACAACGCGATGAACAGCCACAACGACCACCAGCCGCGCCGGTGGGACTTGAAGCGCTGCCAGCGCCGCAAGCCTATGGGAGACAAGGTCAACATCAGGCGCTCCTTGCACTGAAGTCGATGCGCGGATCGACCAGGGTGTAGCACAGGTCGCCGAGCAGTTTTATCAGCAGACCGAACAGGGTGAAGATGAACAGCGAGCCGAATACCACCGGGTAATCCCGCGACACCGCGGCGTCGTAGCTCAGGCGCCCCAGGCCATCGAGGGAGAAGATCACCTCGATCAGCAGCGAGCCGCCGAAGAACACATTGACCAGGGCCTGGGGCAAGCCCGCGACCACCAGCAGCATGGCGTTGCGAAACACATGGCCGTACAGCACCTGCCGCTCGCTCAGGCCCTTGGCCCGCGCGGTGACCACATACAGGCGGGAGATCTCGTTGAGAAAGCTGTTCTTGGTCAGCAGGGTCAAGGTGGCGAAGCCGCCGATCACCAGGGCGCTGACCGGCAGCACCAAATGCCAGAAGTAATCGGCGACCTTGCCCCAGGCCGAGAGCTGGGCGAAGTTCTCCGAAACCAGCCCGCGTACCGGGAACCAGTCGAGCAAAGTGCCGCCGCCGAACACCACGATCAGCAACAGGGCGAACAGGAACCCCGGCATCGCATAACCGATAACGATCGCCGCGCTGCTCCAGACATCGAAGGCCGAGCCGTCATGGATGGCCTTGCGAATCCCCAGGGGGATCGACACCAGGTAGGTGATCAGCGTCGCCCACAAGCCCAGCGACAAAGTCACCGGCAACTTCTGCGCGATCAGCTCGGTGACCTTGGCGCCACGAAAGAAGCTGTCGCCGAAATCCAGCCGCGCATAACGCTTGAGCATCAGCCACAAACGCTCGCCGGCGGGTTTGTCGAAGCCGTACTGGCGCTCGATATCGGCCAGCAGCTTGGGGTCCAGGCCACGGGTGGCGCGGGACTCTCCGCCCACCGTTTCCACGTGCCCGCCGCCCACCGCCGAGGCGCCGCCAATGCCTTGCAGGCGGGCGATGGCCTGCTCCACCGGGCCGCCGGGCGCCGCCTGGACGATGACGAAGTTTACCAGCAGGATGCACAGCAGGGTCGGCACGATCAGCAGCAGACGCCGCGCGCTATAAGCCAGCATGGACAGCCTCCCCGCGACGTTGGCGCATCTGGCTCAGGGTCAGCGCTTGTGGGCTGACCTCCCACCAGGTGTCGAGCCCGGCGTCGTATAGCGGCGCGATGGCCGGCCGGCCAAAGCGGTTCCACCACACCGAGGAAATGCCCGGCGGGTAGTAGTTGGGGATCCAGTAGTAGCCCCACTGCAACACCCGGTCCAGGGCCCGGGCGTGGGCCAGCATGCTGGCACGGCTGTCGGCCTGCACCAGGGCGCTGATCAGCCCGTCCACCGCCGGGTCGCGCAGCGCCATGTAGTTGTTCGAGCCCGGATCGTCGGCGCTCACCGACCCGAAGTAGTTGAACAGCTCGCGCCCCGGCGCCTGGGACACCGGGTAGGCGGCGATGATCATGTCGTAGTCGCGGCTGCGCACGCGGTTGGTGTATTGCGCGGTGTCGACCTGGCGGATATCGAAGCCGATGCCGATCTGCGCCAGGTTGCGCTTGAACGGCAGCAGCAAACGCTCCAGGCCTTTCTGGCCGTTGAGAAAGGTGAAATGCAGGGGCTCGCCGGCGGCGTTGCGCAACTGGTCGCCCTGGGGTTTCCAGCCCGCCTGTTCCAGCAGCTTCAGGGCCTGCAACTGTTGCGGGCGGATGATCCCGCTGCCGTCGGTGCGTGGTGCCTGGAACACCTGGCTAAAGACCTCCTCGGGAACCTGCCCGCGCCAGGGTTCGAGGATCTTCAACTCGTCAGCGTCCGGCAGCGCCGCTGCCGCCAGTTCGCTGTGGGAAAAGAAGCTCTGCTGGCGCAGGTACAGGCTGCGCATCATCTGCCGGTTGCTCCACTCGAAATCCCAGAGCATGGCGATCGCCTGGCGCACCCGGCGGTCCTGGAACTGCGGTTTCTGCAGGTTGAAGATGAAACCCTGGGCGCCCAGGGCCGAACCCGGCGCCAGGTGTTCGCGCACCAGGCGCCCCTGCTCCAGGGCGGCGCCGGCATAACCGATGGTGTAGCCGGTGGCAGAGAACTCGCGGTTGTAGTCGTAGCCGCCGGCCTTGAGGATCTGCCGCGACACATCGGTGTCGGCGAAGAACTCCACCCGCAGCCGATCGAAGTTGTAGCGCCCACGGGCCACCGGCAGGTCCTGGCCCCACCAGTCCCTGACCCGCTCGAAGTCGACGCTGCGCCCGGTGTCCACCGCGCTCACCCGGTACGGCCCGCTGCCCAGCGGCGCTTCGAAGCCGCCACCGTCGGCGAAATTGCGGCCGCGCCACCAGTGCTCGGGCAACACCGGCAACGACGCCAGGTCCAGGGGCAAGGTGCGGCTCTCGCTGCTCTTGAACACAAAACGCACTTGGGTCGGCGACTCCACCTGCACCTCGGCGACATCGGCGAACTGCTGGCGGTACTTGAAGCTGCCCTGGGTCATCAGCAGCTCGAAGGTGTAGCGCACGTCCTGGGCGGTGATCGGGCTGCCATCGTCAAAGCGCGCCTTCGGGTTGAGGTAAAAGCGCAGCCAGGAACGGTCCGGTGCCAGCTCCAGGCCCTCGGCCACCAGACCGTACACGGTGTAGGGCTCATCCTTGGAGCGATAGGCCAGCGGCGCGTACAGCCAGCCGTCGATATCGGCCACGCCGGTGCCTTTGTCGATGTAGGGAATCAGATGATCGAAAGGCCCGCTTTCCAGGGAGGACCGGCGCAGGCTGCCGCCTTTGGGCGCGTCCGGGTTGACGTAGTCGAAGTGCTGGAAGCCGGCGGGATATTTGGGAGCTTCGCCGTAGACCGTCAGCGACGGTTGCACGGCGGCCAGTAGCACGGGGCTCGGCAGCAGGCAGAGCCAGAACAGCAAGGTGCGTTGCAACAGCATGGAATGATGCCTCTTTGAACAGAAGCAGGGATCCGGGATGAATAGATGACCTCAGCGCGGGCAAGCCTCGCGCCTACAGCGTGCGCGACTTGCCGCGATCACAATCGCCTGCTCAGCCCTGACTCCTGCCCGAACCCTTCCACCCGGGACACCCCGCTCCTGCCTGTCTTGTGCAACTGGCCGGGCATTTTTATAGAGCGGGTTTTAGACTCATTGGTTACTAAAAAGCGTCCGGACCCTTTATTGCCAGTCGACTCAGAAGTTGTAACTGAGCCGGGTGTACAAGGTCCGTCCGAACGGGTCCGAATAGCGTGGGTCGTAGCCGCTCTGGAAGGTGTAGGTCTGGTTGCTGAACGGCGGCTCGCGGTCGAACAGGTTCTTCACCCCGAGGGTCACGCCCAGGGCCTGGCGCCAGGTGTAGGTGCCAGCCAGGTCCCAGACGTTGTAGGAGCCGACGCGGTTATGGCTGTCGCGGTCGGAGTCGTGGTAGCCGCTGGTGTAGCGGTTGGTCAGGGTCGCGCCCAGCGGCCCCTGGTTCCAGGTCGCGGTCAGGCTGTGGCGCCAGCGCGCCACCGCGCCGGCCGAGGCGAAGTCGCCGCCGCGAAAGTCCCCCAGCTTGTCGATGTACTCGCCCTTGAGCTGTTGCTGGTAGTCGTAGCGAGTGACGTAGGTACCTTGCAGCCCCAGGCCGAACTCGCCCCAGGCAGTGGCCGGCAGGCGGTAGTCGAGGCTGACGTCGACCCCGCTGGTCTTGAGCTTGCCCAGGTTGGCCATGCCGGTGACCACATGATCGATGGAGCCGTCGGCCTTGCGCACCAGGCGGTCGGCGTACAGGTCGGGGTTGTCGAACGGCGCCGATTCGGGAAACTCGGCGATCTGGTTGGCGAGCTTGATCCACCAGAAATCCAGCCCGGCGTTGAGCCGGTCGAACGGCTGATAGACGAAGCCGAATGTCACGTTGCGCGCGGTCTCCGGCTTCAGCTCGGTGTTGCCGCCGGTGCTGCGGTTGAACTGCTGGGCGCAGTCGCGGTTGCCGATCCCGCCATTGGCCGGGGTACCGCCGGGGCACAGCCGTGGGTCGTTGTAGTTGGCGTTGGTGAAGGTGGTAAAGGTCGGGTTGTACAGTTCGTACAGCGACGGCGCGCGGAAACCTTCGCTGTAGGCGCCGCGCAGCACCAGCTCCTTGAACGGCTGGAAGCGGAACGAATACTTGGGGTTGGTGGTGCTGCCGAAGTCGCTGTATTTGTCATGCCGGATCGCCGCCGTCAGCTCCAGGCTGTCGAGCACCGGCACGTTGAGTTCGGCATATTGCGCCTGCACGCTGCGGTCGCCCGACACGCTGCCGTTGGGGTCGATGCCCAGGCTCTGCACATTGCCGGCGAACTGGGCGAAATCCTGGTGGAAGTCCTCCTTGCGGTACTCGCCGCCCAGGGCCAGGGCCGAGGGGCCCGAGCCGAACCAGTCGCCGATCTCGCGGCTGACCCGGCCGTCGATGGCCTTGACCCGCCCGACCGCCGTGGCGTAATCGCCGTCCACCGTATTGGCCGCCAACAGCGCGCTGCCCGCCGCGGTCTGCGGGCCGAAGGGGTTGATCACGCCATTGGCGATGCCCTGGGATACCGCCACATCGTTCACGTAGCCGCTGCGAATGGTGCTGACCACCTTGTTCTGGTTGTACGAGACGCCGATGTTGTAGTCCCAGCCCGCCGCGCTGCCGTCGAAACTCAGCAGCAGGCGCTGGCCGGTGTTGTCGTCCTCATGGCGGCGGGCGCCGACATCGGTTTCCCGCCAATTGGCCGCCACCGGTTGCGTCGGGTCGAGGGCAAAGCCGCTCGGCCCCGGGGTGATGCCATTGCCCGGATAGAACGCGGTGCCCGGGTTGACCTGGTTGCCCATCAGGGTGCCGGGGCCGATCTGGGTGCGGTTCTCGTTGCGCGCCCAGAAGTATTCGAGGCTGACGTTGTGATCGTCGCTGAGCTTGCCGGTGGCCTTGGCGAAGGCCGAGGTCTTTTCGGTTTCCGGCACCAGGTCCAGGTAACTCCACAGACTCTGGCGGCAAATGCCGTTGCGCGACAGCAAGCCCGGTGCGTTGCAGCCGGAACCGGCCAGCGGGTTGGTGGCATTGGCGCCCTGGCTCCAGTTGGCCGGCGAGGCGGTGCCGGACGTGTAGTCCAGGCCGCGGCCCGGCTGATAGTTGTAGGTGTAGCCGCGGTCCTTGGCGGCCAGGCGCTCCTGCTTGTCGTAGCTGACCACGCCGAACACGTTGAAGCGGTCTTCCTCCAGGTCGCCGATGCCCCAGCTACCGCTGAAGTTCTTGCTCTGGCCACCGCCGGAATGGCTCGGGGTGTCGTAGCGGGTGCTGACCTGGCCGCGGGTCAGGCTCTTCTTGGTGATGAAGTTGATCACCCCGCCGATGGCGTCGGTGCCGTACAGCGCGGACGCGCCGTCGCGCAGCACCTCGACCCGGTCGATGGCGGCGAAGGGAATGGTGTTGAGGTCGACCCCGGAGCCGTTGATGGCATTGGTCGCGTTGTTGCTCAGGCGCCGGCCGTTGAGCAGCACCAGGGTCTTGTTCGGGCCTATGCCGCGCAGGTCGGCATAGGCCGCCCCGCCGCTGCTGGAGCCCACCGAACGCCCGGAACCGACCGAGGACTGGTTGGCGGAAATCCGGTTGATCAGCTCTTCGGTGGTGGTCACGCCCTGCTCGCGCAGCTTCTCGACCCGCAGCACAGTGACCGGTACCGCGGTCTCGGCATCGACCCGGCGGATCGCGGTGCCGGTCACTTCCACTCGCTGCAGCTGGGTGGTGGGCTCGGCAAATGTCGCGGCGCTGCTGGCCGTGCTGGCGTCCGCCGTGATGGTCACGCCCTGGGTGTCCTGCTGCTCCTTCAGGCCGCTGTCCTGCAAGGCCAGGGTCAGCGCCTGGCGCTGCTCGAGCTGGCCCTGGATCGCCGGCGCATAACGGCCGCTCACCAGCTTCTGCTCGAAGGAAATCGGCAGGCCGGTCTGCCGGGAAATCTGCAGCAAGGTCTGGTCCAGCGGCCCCGCGGGCAGATTGAACGGAGTGGTCGCGGCCCAGGCCGGCAACACATTCAGCGTCGCCAGCAAGGCCAGGCTCAAAGGGGATCTATGGGGTACGAACAGACTCATGGACAACCATCCCTGCATTAGGTGTATGCAGGGATGTGCAACGGCCGGGCGGTTTTTATAGAGGCCGATCTAGACCGTTGGGTGATGAGCTTATGCCAGTTCATCATCCCCCCGTAGGAAGAGGCCTCCGACGAGGGGATCAACCGCCAAAGTGATAGCTCACATCCAGCCACCACTGCCGGCCATAGGGGTCGTAGTTGCCGGTGGGGTAGTACGGCCAGCCGCCGGAGTCGTCGCGCTTGACCTGGTTCAGCAGATTGTTGACGGTCAGGCCGACGCTGGCGCGGTCGTTGACCTTGTAGCGGGCGCTGGCGTTGAACACGGTCCAGGGCGACAGGCGCCCGTCCGAGTTGCCGTTGGTGACGCTGCCATAGCGGATGCCCAGCAGGGTCGCAGTGTAGTGCTGGTAATCCCAGGTCAGGCTGGCGTTGACCTTGCTGCGCCAGTCGTGATTGCTGCGGTCCACGCGCCAGTCCTGGGTCGGCGCGTCGTCCGATTCCTTGTAGAAATGCGAGAGCACCAGGGTGTAGCCCAGGGTCGAACTGAAGGCCCCGTATTCCCCGGCGCCCCAGCGGATATTGCTTTTCAGGTCGAGCCCGCTGACCCGTTCGCTGGCGGCGTTGATCGCATTGATCTGCACCCGCTGCAAGCGGTTCGGGTCCACCGCGGCGGTGCCCGGGTTGCGCTGGATCCGCGCCAGGGTCGCCTGGCAACTGACCGAGTTGATGTCCATGGCACCACTGCGGCAGGCATTCTCTTCCTGCAACAGGCGGTTCTGGTCGACGGTGGTCAGCAGGTCTTCGATCTGCACGCGCCAGTAATCCACCGACACATCGAAGTTGCGCGACGGCGACCAGACAAAACCGTAGGTCCAGGACTTGCCCCGCTCGGACTTGAGGTCGGCGGTGCCGCTCTGGGTGTAGTCCACCCGCCCGCGATCGCAGGCGCCCTCCACGCCCTGGCTGCAACCGTAGTAGTCGATCTGGTCCGGCACATAGCCGTTGGTGTCGGCCTGGTAGATGTAGTTCAGGTCCGGCGCGCGGAAGCTGGTGCCGTAGCTGCCGCGCAACAGCAGGCTGTTCAACGGGCGCCACTCCAGGCCGAGGTTGTAGGTCTTCTGCTGCTCGGTGCGGCCGCTGAATTTGTACTGGTCCCAACGTCCCGCCAGCGACGCCAGCAGGCTGTCGCTGATCGGCACGCTGAACTCGCCGCCAGCGGCATAGCGCTTGCGCGAGCCACCGGAACTCTGCGCCGGCGTGGTGCCGTAGAAACTGCCGTCGTTGAGCCCGTCGTCCGGGTCGATGCGGTACTCCTGCTTGCCCAGCTCGAGGATGCCGGCGAAGCCCACCGGCCCGGCCGGCAAGTCGAACAGCTCGCCGTTGAGCGAGGCGTTATAGCTCTGCGACACCGACTTGCTGGTCTGGGTCAGGTTGCGGCGAAACTGTCGCCACTCCTCCTCGGTCAGCGGCCGGTCAAGGCGCGAGGCATCCGGGGCGAACAGCGGATATCCGCCCTGCTCGCCCAGCTGCGGCCCCAGGTAGAAATCGCGGATAGTGGCCGACGGCGTATAGCGCGTGGTGCGCACGCTGCGGTACTCCGAGCGGTTGGCCGCCAGCTCGTAGCTCCAGGCGGTATCGGCGATCCGGTCGGACAGGCCCAGGGTGCCGGTCCAGGAGGTGTCGCGCCACTTGCTGTTGTTGCTGGTGCGGCCGCCGATTTCCTCTTCGGAGAAACGCCGGGACCAGCGCTCCAGGTTGCCCGTGTTCTGGTTGATGAAGTCGGGCGAGGTGAAGCTCGGCCCGCGGGTGTTGTTCTGGATATGGTCCAGGCCATACATCAGGTCGGCGAAGACCTTGCCGCTGTCGCTGAAATGCCAGGTGCCACGGGTGTAGCCGTCGTAGTTTTCCTTCTGCGTCTGCAAGGTCCAGTAATCGTTGTAGACCTGGTCGGTGGTGCAGCGCCCGCCGCTGCCGCTGAGGTGGTTGCCAAAGATTCCGGAGTAAGCGCCGCAGCCGGGGCCGATGTACTTGCCGCTGTCGAGGTTGCGCCGGTAGCCCACGTCCAAGGCCGGCCCGCGGTCCATGAAACCGCGATCGTCGGCCCAGATCGGCTGGCGATGGGTCAGCTCGAGGCCGAACAGGCCATCGAAATCTCCCCAGCTGCCACCGCCGCTGATCTGCAGGCGCTGGTTGTCGCCGCCGCCACGCTCGGTGGTGCCGCCACGCAGGTTGACGTCGATGCCGCTGGCCTTCTCCTTGAGGATGATATTGACCACCCCGGCGATCGCATCGGAGCCGTAGATCGCCGAGGCGCCGCTGCTGAGAACCTCGATGCGGTCGATGATCGCCGAAGGGATGTTGGCCAGGTTGGTGAAGTTGACCTGGCCGCCATAGGCCGTCGGATAGTCCGCGACCCGCCGGCCGTTGATCAGCACCAGTGTGTGGTTGGGCCCCAGCCCCCGCAGGTTGAGGGCGCTGGCGGCGGGCTGGAAGGTGTTGCCGTAGTCCTCGCCCTGGGTCATGCCGGTGTTTTGCGTCTGGGTCGCCAGGGCGTCGTAGACGTTGCGGTAACCGCGGGCCTCCATCTCCTCGTGGGTGATGACGTTCACCGGAGTAGCGCCGTCGGACTGGGCGCGGGCGATGCGCGAGCCGGTCACCGTGACTTTTTCCAGCTGCGGGTCCGCCGCGCGAGCCGGCGCCACGGTGCTGACTTTAGGACTGGCCTTGGCGCTGGCCGGAGCATTGCGAATGGTCAGCCCCTGCTCGCTGTGCTGGGCCTCCAGGCCAGTGCCTTGCAGGGCCCTGTCCACCGCCTGCTGGCCGCCCAGGGCGCCACGGATGGCCGGGCTGCGCTTGCCCTGCACCAGGTCCTGGCTGAAGGAAATCGGCACCCCGCTCTGCCGCGAGATATCCAGCAGCACCTCGTCCAGCGGGCCGGCGGAAATGTCGAAGGTGATCGGCCTGGGCTCGATCTGCTGAGCGCCTGCCTGCTGGGCCCAGGCGGCGCTGCCATAAGTGCCGAGGGCCAGGGCCAACGCCAGTGACAGGCGCGCCAATGGCCGGCGTGGCGGATTGGAAAGGATCGATGAGTGCATGAGCAATTCCCTGTTGGATGCGGTTGCAGGGAATGAGCAGCGACTGACGGGTTTTTATAGGGCGGCGGTTAGGCCAAGGGGTTATGGGGTTATAACCGCGCCCTTCAGCGCGGCTCGATGCTGACCCAGTACGGGCTGTGGTAGCTGACGCGGATCGGCAGCGAACGCTCGAGCAATTGCAGGCTGCGGTCGCTGTCGTCCAGCGGATAGATGCCGCTCAGGTGCAGGTCGGCGACCTGGGGGCTGAGGCGGATGATGCCGCGCCGGTAGCTACGCAAGCTGTCGATCACCTCGCTCAGGGGCCGGTCGCGGGCCTCGAACATCCCCGAGGTCCAGGCGCTTTCATGGCCCTTGGCACGCTCCAGCAGCAACAGGCGCTGACTGTCGAAACGCAGGCTTTCGCCGGCCTCTACCAGCTGCCGCGTGCCACTGGCGGTAAGCACCTCGACTTGCGAATGCAACATCACCAGGCGCGTCCAGTCCTCACCGCGCTCCACCAGGAACTTCGTGCCCAGGGCACGCATGCGCCCGTGTTCGGTTTCCACCACGAAGGGCCGTTGCGGGTCCTTGGCCACGTCCACCAGCAACTGGCCATTGCGCAGTTGCAACAGCCGCTGCCGGGCATCGAAACAGGTCACGACCTGGCTGCGGGCATTGAGGGTCAGCGCACTGCCGTCGGCCAGGGTGAAGTCGCGGCGCTCGCCAGTGCCGGTGTACAGGGCGCCCGCCTCGGGCAACAGGTTGTAGCGCCGGCCGAGCAAGGTCTCGGCCAAGGCCAGGGCCATCACACTCAGGCTGCCGCCGATAAAACGCCGGCGGCTCGACGGCGCATTCAGGCTGTGCAGCAGGCTGTCGCGGGACAGGTTCCGCAAGGCTTGGCTGCGCAGCGCCCCCAGGCCGCCGCCCATCAGCACGATGATCTGCTCATGCTGGGGGTCGGCGGCGCGCCAGTCGTGGAATGCCTGATGTTCCTGGGCATTCATCTGCCCCGATTGCAGGCGTGCCATCCATTGCGCGGCTTCATCCACCAGCGCCTCGTTCGCGCGTGGACGGCTCATGCGTCGACCATCGCCTGATAACAGCGCTTGAACGCCTCGGCCATGTACTGCTGGACGCGACTGGTGGACACCCCCAGCTGCTGGCCGATTTCGGCGTAGGTCAGGCCGTCGAGCTGATGGTAGAGAAAGGCCGCCTTGGCCTTGGCCGACAGGCCGTTGAGCAAGCGGTCCACGGCCAGCAGCGCTTCGATCACCAGCGCCCGCTCCTCGGGTGACGGGTGCACCGGCGTCGGCGCCAGGGCCAGGCTTTCCAGGTAGGCACGCTCCAGGTCCTGGCGCCGCCAGCCTTCGTAGACCAGGCGTCGGGCGATGGTGGTCAGCAGCGCCCGGGGCTCGCGGATGGCCGTGGGGTCCGGCAGGGCCAGCACCCGCACGAAGGTTTCCGAGGCGATGTCCTGGGCGCTGTGATGGCAGCCCAGGACGCGACCCACCGAGGCGCACAGCCACTGATAGTCGCGTTTGAACATCTGCCCGATCAGTGAGTAATGCGGGTTCCGATTCGCCCCCATGCCTTGCTCCCTCACGAGACAGCTCCCCCCTCTCGAAATCGTCTGGCTGGGTCGGGACCTTGCCGACCCAGGATTAGGGGAGCGACTGTGCAACAGGGCTGAATCTATTTGGAAGTAATTAAAAATTTACCCAGGCTAACTAACGAATATATGTAATCCAGCGACTCGCCGCGCCGCACGACGCACTTGATTGATCTCGGTCAGCAGTCCCCCCAAAGCTCCTCTCTACTCTGGCGCCTCCATCGGCCAGGGACGGCTTTCGGAACGGCCGGCCCCGCTTCACCTTCAAGGAAGAGTCGCTATGCAATCGCTGAAGATCATTCTGCTGTCCACCGCCTTCAACGGTCTCACCCAGCGCGCCTGGCTGGACCTGCGCCAGTCCGGCCATCGCCCCAGCGTGGTGCTGTTCACCCATGAAGACGAAGTCTGCCAGCAGATCGAACAGGCCGACGCCGACCTGGTGATCTGTCCCTTCCTCAAGGACCGGGTGCCCGAGCAACTGTGGCGCCACCCGACGCGTCCGGTGATCATCATTCACCCGGGCATCGTCGGCGACCGCGGCGCCAGCGCCCTGGACTGGGCCATCAGCAACAACCTCGAGCGCTGGGGCGTCACCGCCCTGCAGGCGGTGGAAGAAATGGACGCCGGGCCGGTCTGGTCCACCTGGGAATTCAAGATGCCGGCGCAGGTGCGCAAGTCCGAGCTGTACAACGGGCCGGTGGCCGACGCGGCGATCTACTGCATCCGCGATGTGGTGGAAAAATTCGGCAGCGACTTCGTCCCGGTACCCCTGGACTACAGCAAGCCGCAAGTGCGCGGCCGCCTGCAACCGAACATGAAACAGGACGACCGCAGCTTCAGCTGGCACGACAGCGCCATCTTCATCAAGCGTTGCATCGACGCCGCCGACGGCCAGCCCGGAGTCCTGGCCAGCCTCGCCGGCGGCCAGTACTACCTGTATGACGCGCACCTGGATAGCCGCAGCGGCATCCCTGGCGAGCTGCTGGCGGTGCACGACGATGCGGTGCTGGTGGCCTGCGGCGACCGCAGCCTGTGGATCGGCTCGCTCAAGCGCAAGGCCCGGCCGGGCACCGAACACTTCAAGCTGCCGGCCCGCCATGTGCTGGCCGGCCAACTGGATGGCGTGCCTCATCTGGACTGGTCGGTCGCCAGCGAACCGTTCAGCGACGAGCCCTACCAGCCGATCCGCTACCGCGAGTCGGGCCACGTCGGCGAGCTGACCTTCGAGTTCTACAACGGCGCCATGAGCACCGAGCACTGCCAGCGCCTGGTCAGCGCGCTGCAATGGGCCAAGGCTCGGGACACCAAAGTGCTGCTGTTCAAGGGCGGGCGTGGCGCGTTCTGCAACGGCGTGCACCTCAATGTGATCCAGGCCGCGCCGGTGCCGGGCCTGGAAGCCTGGAACAACATCCAGGCCATCGACGACGTCTGCAAGGAACTGCTCAGCGCCCGCCAGCTGGTGGTCAGCGGCCTGACCGGCAATGCCGGGGCCGGCGGCCTGATGCTGGCGCTGGCGGCCGATGTGGTGCTGGCCCGGGCCAATACCGTCTACAACCCGCACTACAAGAGCATGGGCCTGTACGGCTCGGAGTACTGGACCTACAGCCTGCCCCGCGCCGTCGGCCACGCCATGGCCCACAAGCTCACCGAGGAATGCCTGCCGATCAGCGCCTTCCAGGCCCTGCAGATGGGCATGGTCCAGGAAGTCGGCCCGCGCTGCCCCGACGAATTCGGCCTGTGGCTGCTGCAACGGGCCAACGCCGTACTGACCGAGCCGAAGTACCAGGCCCTGCGCGAGCGCAAGGCCAATGCCGACCCGCAACTGATGCAGCACTGCCGCAACGCCGAGCTGGAACAGATGCACCTGGACATGGTGCAGAACCGCCACGGCTTCGCCGAGAAATGCGCCGGTTTCGTCTACAAGCGCAAGACCTGCTGCACCCCGCAGCGGTTGATCGAGGATTGGGCCGTGCCGCAGCCGGATACCTTGAGTGCCTGATCGGCCGTCGTCCCTGTAGCCGCTGGCGCAGCCTGTGATCGGGCGCGCAGCGGCCGTAAAACAGCCACCACGATGTTGCACAAGAACAGGCTGCCGCAACCCAGGCAGCCCCCCCGTTGCCGCTAAGGCTGCAACAACAACGCCACCAGCGCCGTCCACCCGGTCTGGTGGCTGGCTCCCAGGCCGCGGCCGGTGTCGCCGTGGAAGTACTCATGGAACAGCAGCAACTCCCGGTCCCGGGGATCGGCCTGCAACTGCGCGTAGGCACACATCGATGGGCGGCGCCCGTCCTCGTCGCGCAGGAACAGGCGGCTCAGGCGCTGGCTCAGGCTGTCGGCGACTTCCTCCAGGGACGCCAGGTAGCCAGAGCCGCTGGGGTATTCCACCGAGAAGTTGTCGGCGTAGTAGCGATGAAACTCGCGCAGCGATTCGATCAGCATGTAGTTGATCGGCATCCACAGCGGCCCGCGCCAGTTGGAGTTGCCGCCGTACAGCCGTGAGTCGGAATCGGCCGGCGCATAACGGGCGCACAGTTGGTGACCGTCGACCTGCAGGGCGAAGGGTTGTTCGGCGAAGTTTCTGGACAGTGAGCGAATGCCGAAGTCACAGAGAAACTCGGCCTCGTCGAGCATGCGCTTGAGCAGGTCCTTGGTGCGCTCGCCGCGCAACAGCGCGAGCAACAGGCGATTGCCCTGCCCCGGTTCGTTCCAGCGCGATACCAGGCGGGCCAGGTCCGGCCGATGGTGCATGAACCCCAGCAAGCGCTCGCGCAGCCCCGGCAGGCATTCGTGTTCATGCTGTTCCAGCACCTGCACGGCGAACAGCGGCATCAGGCCGACGATGGAGCGCAGGCGCAGCGGTTCGTTGCCGCCGTCGGGACGATGCAGCACGTCGTAGAAGAACCGGTCCTGATCGTCCCATAGCCCTGCGTCGCCGTCGTCCAGCCGGTTGATGGCCCCGGCGATGTACAGGAAGTGCTCGAAGAACTTCACCGCGATATCCACGTACACCGGGTTGCGCCTGGCCAGTTCCAGGGCGATGCGCATCAGGTCCAGGGCATAGGCCGCGACCCAGGCGGTGCCGTCGGCCTGGTCCAGGGTGTAGCCCGGCGGCAAGGGCGCCGAGCGGTCGAACAGGCCGATATTGTCGAGGCCGAGGAAACCGCCCTGGAACAGGTTGCGCCCTTCGGCATCCTTGCGGTTGACCCACCAGGAGAAGTTCAGCAACAGCTTGTGGAAGACCCGTTCGAGAAAATCCATGTCGCCCTGGCCGGTCAGGGCTTTTTCCCGCTGGTACACCCGCCAGCTGGCCCAGGCGTGCACCGGCGGGTTGGCGTCGTCGAAGCGCCATTCGTAGGCCGGCAACTGCCCATTGGGGTGCATGAAGCGGTCCTTGACCAGCAGCAACAGTTGGTGCTTGGCGAACCCCGGATCGATCAAGGCCAGGGCCACCGCCTGGAAACCCAGGTCCCAGGAGGCATACCAGGGGTATTCCCAGGTGTCGGGCATGGCCACGATGTCGAAGTTCGCCAGGTGCCGCCAATGGCTGTTGCGCAAATGGGCGTGGGATGCCGGTGGCGGGGGCTGGCCGGGGTCGCCGTCGAGCCAGCGGTTGACGTCGAAATCGTAGAGTTGCTTGGACCACAGCAGCCCGGCCAGGGCCTGGCGCTGGACATTACGCGCGTCGGCATCGGCGATGCCCTGTTGCAGCGCGGCGTAGAACTCGTCGGCCTCGGCCCGCCGCTGTTCGAACAGGGTCCGAGCGCTGACCTGGGCCGAACCGGCCGGAGCAAAACGCAGGTACAGGCTTTTACTCTCCAGCCCGGCCAGCTCCAGGGTGAAGTGGGCGGCAGCACGGGTTCCGCCGTCGCGGGCAATGGCGGTGCTGGCGCCTCCCAGCAGGTAGTCGTTGATCCCGTCCTTGAACGGGCCGGGCGTGGCGAGGCCATCAAGCTTCGGGAAGTTGGTTTCGTTGTTGCAGAACAGCCACTCGCAGCGCTCCGCCCCCCAGGCCGTAACCTGCATCGGCGAACAGCGCGGATGCCGGGCCAGCAGTTGTTCGCCCTCCAGGCGCAGGCTCGGTTTGCGCGAATCACCGCCCCAGCTCCAGGTATTACGTGCCCAGACCTGGGGCAAGACCCGTAGGCGCGCCGGCTGATGAAAACGGTTGTGCACCGTGACCCGCATGAAGATGTCATCGACCGCGTGCTTGGCGTATTCCACCGTCACGTCGAAGTAGCGATCATCTTCGAACACCCCGGTGTCGAGGATCTCGTACTCGGTATCGTCCAGGCCACGCCGGGCGTTCTCCTGCAACAGGTCCTCATAGGGAAAGGCCGCCTGCGGGTATTTGTAGAGCATGCGCATATAGGCATGGCTGGGCACGCCATCGAGGTAGAAATACAGCTCCTTGACGTCTTCGCCGTGATTGCCCTCGGCGTTGTTCAGGCCGAACAGGCGCTCCTTGAGAATGCTGTCGCGCTCGTTCCACAGGGCCAGCCCCAGGCACCAGTGCTGGGCCTTGTCGGAGAACCCCGCCAGCCCGTCCTCGCCCCAGCGATAGGCCCGGCTGCGGGCATGGTCGTGGGGCAAGTAGGCCCAGGCATCGCCATCGGCGCTGTAGTCCTCGCGCACCGTGCCCCATTGCCGCTCGCTCAGGTACGGCCCCCACTCGCGCCAGGGTTCGCCCGCCGGGCCATTGAGGCGCTGGCCTTCGATCGTTTCGAGGATGCTTGCCGCCGCTGCTGCCGTCATGGGGGTGTCCGTGAGCCATGGAGGTGAAAGCCAGTGTAGGGGCTGGCGACGCCGGCGGCCCATGACAAATGTTTCATGGTGCGAGGCGCCAACCGCGACCCGTTGCCGCACAAGGCCCGTGATAGAGCCTTCGGCTTAAATTTCCGGGGAGGCGTTCGTTATACTCGGCAACCCTTTTGTGCAAACGCGGTACCCATGATGTCCAGCGACAACACCCTCCTGGCGAGCCTTGTGCTCTGTGTATTGGCCCTGCCGGCACTGGCCGAAGGCCTGGACCTGAGCTACCCGGCGCCCGTCCTGACAGAGGCAACGGCCGCCCCGGCGGCGGAGCCGGAACCCAGCAAGTTCCACCTGGAGTTCAAGGCACCGATCACCCTGGAACACACCTGCAGCGGCCCTCAGTGCAATTACGAAACCGACCCGAGCCAGCGCCATGAACCGGAAACGGTGAACCGATGGTCGGTCGGGTTCAACTGAGCCGCTTCTTTCAGCGACGCCTATAAGGCTCCCGTCGCCCAGGTCCTCCCGCAGGCAGAAGCTTGGCTAGGCTATAACCATGCCCCGCGAATGCCTGGGAGGTCCGATGAACCGCACGATCCTGAGCCCTCTGAGCCTGGCCCTGGCCCTGTTGGCCGGCTGCGCCAGCCCGCCCGAAGTCATCGACAAGGAACCGGCGGCCATCGCCGAAGGCGTGCTGGCCTTCCGGGACATCTGCCTGAAATCCGCGCCCTCCTTCGCCGGGGCCGACAACGCGGCCAAGGGCTATGGCATCGCCAGGCTGGACGATGCCGGCTATGCGCGGATGGGACTGAGGGCGGACCACAGCCTTGGGGTCCAGGTACAGAAAGGCAAGCAATGCGCGGTGACCACGCCGTCGCAGCGGGACAAGACCCTGACCGCGCAATTTCTCAAGCTGGCCGAGCAGTTCTCCAGCACCCCGGTGGCGCAGCACCTGCCGGCGAAAATCACCCTCGATAAGCAGACCTTCCTGCTGATGCACGACCGGCGCGGCGGCGAGGCTTATATGATGTTGAGGCAACCCTGAAGCGCAGCGCCTTCATTCAGGCGGTGACAGGTGCGCGTAACACACCGGCGAACTCCCCTCGCCCTGCCGGTCCAGCTCGTCCTCCAGCCACTCGGCCAGCACCCGGGCATTGTTATGCACTTCATCATGGGCCGAGTACACCAGGGTCAGGTGGCCCTTTTGCGCGCGTTCCAGCAACGCCCACCAATGCTCGGGGCGGGCCGTCAGTTCCTGGCGGTAACGGCTGCGGAAGCTGGCGAAATCCAGCTCGCCGGACTTGAAGGCGCGACGCAATCCGGTGGACGGCGCCAGGTCTTTCAACCACTCATCCAGCGGCAACTGCTCCTTGCGACAGTTACGCGGCCACAGCCGGTCCACCAGCACCCGATACCCGTCGTCGGGGCTCGCCGGTTCGTAGGCGCGTTTGCACAAAATCATGGGTTCTTCCCCTCTATGACTGCATGACCTGCCATCAGCTTAGTGGCAGGACAAGGCCTGGCACAGGACGAAGACCAGTGCCTCGCCACCACTCCCCCCGGGGTCTGATTACGACCCTCGCGCATCGAAAACGACACCTCGTTCCCTGGATGATTGACGCACCGCGCCGAGCCCTATTAAGTACTATTTATCCGCATTAATACGATAAATCGAAAACATGCTCAAACGACCTGTTCGCCGCAAACGCCAGAAGCTTTCCGACGTGATTGTCGAGTCGGTCAAACGCTCCATCGTGATCAACGCCCTGCGTCCCGGCGACCGCTTGCCGACCGAGCGCGAGTTGATGGAAAGCTTCCAGTGCTCCAAGGGTTCGGCCCGCGAAGCGCTCAAGGCGCTGGAGGTCGAAGGGCTGGTCAACACCCGCACCGGCCCCAGCGGCGGCGCCTACCTGAACCAGGCCGGCACCGAGCCGGCGAGCCGCGCCCTGCGCAATTACCTGCACTTCCAGCAGATGGACGGCGAGCAGGTGTACCAGCTGCGCAAGGTCATCGAAGTGGAGCTGGCGGTGTCGGTGATCGGCCGTCTCAGCGCCGACGACTTCGAGGCGCTGCAGGCCAACATCGACTTCTGCAGCGCCCCGGAAGACAGCGAGGCCGGCCAGCGCGAACAGCGCATCGCCGAGCTGGAATTCCACAACCTGCTGGGCCGCGCCTGCCCCAACCCGCTGCTGAGTTTCATGGCGCAGTTCCTCAACGACCTGCTGCGCGACCTGGTGGTGCTGAAGAAGGCCTACAAGCCCAAGCGCAAGCAGTTCGACGCCGCCAACCTCGATTACCACAAGCGCCTGTTGCTGGCCTTCAAAGCCGAGGACGAAGCCGCGGTACGCCAGCTGATGCACGAACACATGTGCGACGCCGAACACCATATGAGCGCCCTCGAGGGCGAGGTCACCCAACACTTCCTGCTGGAGTTCGATCACCACCACTGATAACCGCCGCACCCGCCACACGCCGCTTCGCCAATAACAAAGCCTGAACACAGGCTGCTGCGCCGTTTTGCCATTGCCACTCCTGCCAATAACTAAACCAGGGAGTTACCCCATGCAGCGTCGTACGTTGTTGAAAGCCAGTCTGACCGTTGCCGGAGCCCTCAGCCTTCCGCTGGGGGTGCGCAACGCCTTTGCCGCCGAACCCTTTACCTTCTACGGGCTCAAGTCGATGTCCGGCGCCTTCGCCAGCTACGGCAAGTTCGCCGACATGGGCTCGCGCCTGGCGGTGGAACAGTACCCGACCCTGCTCGGCCGCCCGCTGAACTACAAGGTGATCGACACCGAAGGCAACGCCGGCAAGGCGGTGCGCAAGGTCCAGGAGGCGATTGCCCAGGACGGCGCGCGATTCTTCCAGGGCTGCACCCTGTCGTCTTCGGCGCTGGCGGTGGCCAAGGAAGTGGGCAAGGTCAACGGCGTGTTCATGACCCCGGTGGGCGCCGACGAAGTCACCGGCAAGGACTGCAATGCCTCGACCTTTCGCTGGTCGGTGCCGACCTACGGCGCCATTCGCGAAACCATGGTGCCGCTAATCAAGCGCCTGCCCGAGGCCAAGCGCTGGTACACCATCACCCCGCAGTACGTGTTCGGCGAAGCACTGCTGGCCGGCGCCAGACAGGTGTGCGCCGAGCATGGCATCGAGCACGTCGGCAACAGCTATCACTCGCTGCAGGAGCAGGAGTTCTCCGGCTACCTGACCAACGCCATCGCCGCCCAGCCCGACGTACTGGTGCTGCTCAACTTCGGCAGCCAGTCCTCCAACGCCCTGCGCCAGGCGGTGAACTTCGGCATCAAGGAACGCATGAAAGTGCTGCTGGTGTGGTCCGCCGGGCTCGACCAGTTCCAGGAGCTGGGCAGCGACGTGCTCGAAGGCGTCTACCTCGGCGCGCAGTACTGGCACCAGGTCGACACCCCGCTCAACCGCGAGCTGGTCAAGCTGACCCAGGCCAAGTACGGCATCAACCCTACCTACCCGCTGGCCGCCGACTACATCGGCACCAAGATCATGCTCGACACCATAGTCGCCACCGGCAGCTTCGACGGCGCGACCGTGGCCAAGGCCATGCAAGGCCTGACGTACCAGGGGCCGACCGGCGAGGAAAGCATCCGCGCCGGCGACCACCAGGTGATCAAGGATTACTACCTGCTGCAGGGCAAGGCCACGGCCAGCATGCGCGACAAGGACGACCTGGCCGAAGTGCTCAGTTCCGGGCGCTCGTTCCCGGATGCCGGCGCCACCGGCTGCAACCTGGCCTGACCCCGACCGACCTTTCCATCGCTGGCTAGAGGCAGCGGGCCGCCCGACGACGACAGTCGCCGGCCCCCTGTCGAGGGTACCCGCATGCTCAATCTTTACCTGTTCCAGATCCTCAACGGCCTCGGCCTGGGGATGATCTACTTCCTGATCGCGGTGGGCCTGACGATCATTTTCGGCCTGCTGAACTTCGTCAATTTCGCCCACGGCGCGTTCTTCCTGCTCGGGGCCTACATCTGCTACACCGCCGTCAGCCTCACCGGCAGCTTCTGGCTGGCGCTGCTGGTCGCGCCGCTGGTGGTCGCGGCCCTGGCCTGGGCCATCGAGCGATTGCTGATCCAGCGCATCTACCACCTGCCCCACACCTTCCAGATCCTGGTGACCCTGGGCATCGCACTGATCATCCAGGAAGCCAGCGTGCTGATCTGGGGGCCCGTCGGCAAAAGCGTCGCGGTGCCGGAACTGCTGCGCGGCGTGCTGATCGTCGGCGACTTCGTCTACCCCTACTACCGCCTGTTCCTCATTGGCTTCTCGGCACTGGTGGGGCTGGCGCTGTGGCTGCTGCTGGAGCGCACGCGCTTCGGCGCCCTGGTGCGCGCCGGCAGCGAAAGCACCGAGACCGTGTCGCTGCTGGGCACCAACATCTTCCGCCTGTTCTCCATGACCTTCGCCCTCGGCGTGGCCCTGGCCGGGATCGCCGGGGTGCTGTTCGCCCCGTTGCGTGGCGCCCAGCCCTTTGTCGGCCCGGAAATCCTCGGGGTCGCCTTCGTGGTGGTGGTGATCGGCGGCATGGGTTCGTTCAGCGGCGCCCTGGTGGGCGGCCTGCTGGTGGGGGTGGTGCAGAGCCTGATGACCACCCTCTGGCCGCAAGGCGCCAGCCTGATGATCTACGGCGCCATGGCGGCGGTGATTCTGGTCCGTCCCTACGGCCTGTTCGGGAGAGCATGAACATGAGCGAGAAAAATCCCCTGCCGTTCGCCAAGACCCAGTCGCGCGCCCTGCCGTGGCTGGTGGTCGCGGTACTGATCGGCCTGCCGCTGGTGTTGCCATCGGCGACCCTGGCCAGCGAGATCCTGATCTTCGCCCTCGCGGCGCTGGCCTGTAACCTGCTGCTGGGCTACACCGGCCTGCTGTCGTTCGGCCAGGGCATCTTCTTCGGCGCCGGGGCCTACTGCGCCGCGCTGCTGATGATCCACCTGCAACTGGGGCTGTTCAGCGCCCTGTTCGGCGCGGCCCTGGTGGGCGCGCTGCTGGCGTTGCTGGTGGGCGCCCTGGCGATCCGGCGCACCGGCATCTACTTCGTGATGCTGACGCTGGCCTTCAGCCAGATGGCCTACTTCATCGCCTACACCCTGAGCGACTGGACCGGCGGCGACAACGGCCTGCTCAGCGTGCCGCGCCCGGAGATCCGCATCGGCGACACGGTGCTGCTGTCGCTGAGCGACGCGCGCTACTTCTACGCCTTTGTCGCGGTGCTGTTCCTGCTGATCTTCATCGGTGCCCGGCGGGTGATCGCCTCGCCGTTCGGCAGCACGCTGATGGCGATCCGCGAGAACGAAACCCGCGCCGCCGCCATCGGCTACGACACCCGGCACTTCAAGATCCTGGTGTTCATGCTGTCCGGCGCGGTCACCGGGATCGCCGGGGCGCTGTACGCCATGCTCCTGCATTTCGTGCCGCTGTCGAGCATCGACCTGGCGATGTCGGAAAACATCCTGATCATGACCATAGTCGGCGGCACCGGCTCGCTGTTCGGCTCCCTGCTGGGCGCCGGTTCCATCGTGCTGCTCGGCGAGTTCCTCTCCGAACTCTGGCCACGCTGGCTGATGCTGCTGGGGATCATCCTGATCCTGGTGGTGATCTTCATGCGCGGTGGTTTGTGGGGCGGCTTGTCGAGCCTGTTCGAACGCATCCTGAGGCCACGCAAGGCGGCCCTGCCGACCGAGGAGAAACTGTCATGAACAGCCCCGCGCAGTACCTGCTGCAAACCCAGGACCTGGAGCTGGCCTACGGCGCCTTCCACGCGGTCAACGGCGTCAACCTGAAGGTCGAGGCCGGCACCATCCACACCATCATCGGCCCCAACGGCGCTGGCAAGACCAGCCTGTTCCATTGCCTGACCGGCGAACGCCAGGCCACCGCCGGGGCGATCCTGTTCAACGGCAAGAACATCATCAAGAAGCCGGCCCACGGCCGGGTCGGCCTGGGCATGGCCCGTTCGTTCCAGTTGACCAGCCTGTTCCAGAACCTCAGCGTGCGGGAAAACCTGCGCCTGGCCGCCCAGGGTCGCGATGGCCTGGCGGCGCTGAACTTCTGGCGCCACCTCGACAGCCGCCGCGAACACCTGGAGATGGCCGACCAGGTGCTCGAACGCCTGCAACTGACGGCACGCGCCGACACCCTCGCCGGCGAGCTGTCCCACGGCCAGCAGCGGGTGCTGGAAGTCGGCATGTCGATCTGCTCCAGGCCGAAGCTGCTGATGCTCGACGAGCCGACCTCCGGCATGGGCATCGACGACATCCCGATCATGACCCAGCTGATCAGCGACCTCGGCCGCGACCACACGGTGCTGCTGATCGAGCACAACATGAGCATCGTCATGTCCATCAGCCAACGCATCACCGTCATGAGCCACGGCCAGATCCTGGTCGAAGGCACGCCAGAATTCGTCCGCGCCGACGAGCGCGTGCGCAGCGCCTACCTGGGAGAAGCCGCCTGATGCTGACCGTCGAGAATATCCATTCCTACTACGACAAGAGCCACGTCCTCGAAGGCGTCTCGCTGCAGGTCAACGCCGGCGAACTGGTGACCCTGCTGGGGCGCAACGGCGCGGGCAAGACCACCACCCTGCGCAGCATCCTCGGGATCATCTGCCCGCGCCAGGGACAGATCCGCTTCAACGGCCAGGAGCTGGTGGGCAAGAAGATCTTCGAGATCGCCCGCCAGGGCCTGGCGCTGGTGCCGGAACACCGCGGCATCTTCCGTTTGCTCAGCGTCGAGGAGAACCTGCGCATCGCCCAGCGCAAGAGCAGCCGCTGGCAGCTGGAGGATGTCTACGGCATGTTCCCGCGCCTCAAGGAGCGGCGCAAAAACGCCGGCCATGCGCTGTCCGGCGGCGAGCAGCAGATGCTCGCCATCGCCCGCGCCCTGCTCAACGATCCCAGGCTGCTGATCCTCGACGAACCCACCGAGGGCCTCGCCCCGGTGATTGTCGACGAGCTGGTGAAGATCCTGCGCAAGATCAAGGACGACGGCCTGCCGGTGCTGCTGGTGGAACAGAACCTGATGGTCTGCGACAAGCTCGCCGACCGCCATTACGTCCTCGAACAGGGTCGCGTGGTCTACCAAGGCAGCGCCGCTGACTTCCGTGCCGACCCGAGCATCAAGAACCGCTACCTGGCCCTGAGCGCCTGAGGGGAGAGCTGAAATGAACAGTCCGATTGTGTCCGTACCCCTGTTGCAAGACAGCGCCCCGCTGGTCAACCGCGAACGCCTCTGGCAATCGCTGATGGACCTCGCTCAACTGGGCGCCACCGCCAAGGGCGGCGTATGCCGCCTGGCCCTGACCGACCTCGACCGCCAGGCCCGCGACCTGTTCGTGCACTGGTGCGAAGAGGCCGGTTGCAGCGTCAGCATCGACGGCATCGGCAATATCTTCGCCCGCCGCGCCGGGCGTAACCCGCAACTGCCGCCGGTGATGACCGGCAGCCATATCGACACCCAGCCCACCGGCGGCAAGTTCGACGGCTGCTACGGGGTGATGGCCGGCCTGGAGGTGATCCGCACCCTCAACGACCTCGGCCTGCAGACCGAGGCGCCGATCGAGGTGGTGGTCTGGACCAACGAAGAAGGTTCACGCTTCCCACCGTGCATGATGGGCTCGGGGGTGTTCGCCGGTAAGTTCGACCTCGACGACACCCTGCGCAAGCAGGACGAACAGGGGCTGTCGGTGGGCAGCGAGTTGCAGCGCATCGGTTATGCCGGCTCGCGGGCGGTGCTCGGCCATCCGGTGGGCGCGTATTTCGAGGCGCACATCGAACAGGGCCCGGTGCTGGAGGACCGCCAGACCACCATTGGCGTGGTCATGGGCTGCCTCGGCCAGAAGTGGTTCGACCTGACCCTGACCGGGGTCGAGGCCCATGCCGGGCCGACACCGATGCACCTGCGCAAGGATGCCCTGGTGGGCGCCGCCCAGGTGATCAGCGCGGTCAACCGCATCGCCCATGAACAACAGCCCCACGCCTGCGGCACCGTCGGTTGCCTGAGCCTGCACCCGGGCTCGCGCAACGTGATTCCCGGCCAGGTGCAGATGACCCTCGACCTGCGCCACCTGCATGCCGACCAGCTGCAGGCCATGGTCGACGAGGTGCGCCAGGTGATCGAAGACACCTGCCAGCAGCACGGCCTGGGCTTCGAGCTGACCGCCACCGCCGACTTCCCGCCGCTGGACTTCGACCCCGCCTGCGTCGCCGCGGTGCGCCAGGGTGCCGAACAGCTGGGCCTGAGCCATATGGACATCGTCAGCGGCGCCGGGCACGACGCGATCTTCGTCGCCGAGCTGGGCCCGGCGGGGATGATCTTCGTGCCCTGCGAAGGCGGCATCAGCCACAACGAAATCGAAAACGCCGCGCCCCAGGACCTGGCCGACGGTTGCGCGGTGTTGCTGCGGGCCATGATCAACGCGGCGCAACAAACAGGAGCAGCGGCATGACCCGACACAGCGAAATTGCCGAGATGAGCGGCGTCGAACTGCTCGCCCATTACCGCGACAAACGCCTGTCGCCGGTGGAAGTGACCGAGGATGCCCTGGCGCGCATCGAGCGCTTCAACCCGCAGGTCAACGCCTATTGCCATGTCGACCCGCAAGGCGCGCTGGACGCGGCAAAGGCCTCCGAGCAGCGCTGGCTCAAGGGCCGGCCCTGCGGCGCGCTGGACGGCGTGCCGGCCTCGATCAAGGACCTGACCCTGACCCGTGGCATGCCCACGCGCAAGGGCTCGAAAACCACTTCCGCCAGCGGCCCCTGGGATGTCGATGCGCCCTTCCCGGCCTTTATGCGCAACGCCGGCGCGGTGCTGCTGGGCAAGACCACCACCCCGGAATTCGGCTGGAAAGGCGTGACCGACAACCCGCTGTACGGCATCACCCGCAACCCCTGGGACACCCGCACCACCGCCGGCGGTTCCTCCGGTGGCGCGGCCGCCGCGGCGTCGCTGAACCTCGGCGTGCTGCACCAGGGCAGCGATGCCGGTGGTTCGATCCGCATTCCCTGCGCCTTCACCGGCACCTTCGGGATCAAGCCGACCTTCGGCTACGTGCCGCAGTGGCCGGCCAGCGCCATGACCCTTCTCTCGCACCTGGGACCGATGACCCGCACCGTCGACGATGCGGTATTGATGCTGCAAACCGTCGCCCGGCCGGATGCCCGCGACGGCCTGGTCGGCGCCCCGCGCAGCACGCCCTGGCTGCCGGAGAGCACTGACCTCAAAGGCCTGCGTATCGCCTACAGCGCCGATTTCGGTTACGTGAAGGTGCAGCCACAGGTGGCGCGGGTGGTGGCCCGGGCGGTGGAACGCCTGGCGCAACTGGGTGCCCATGTCGAGCAGGTCGACCCCGGGTTCAGCGACCCGCTGGAACTGTTCAATACCCTGTGGTTCGCCGGCGCCGCGCGCTTGGCCGGGCAACTGAGCCAGGAGCAACGCCAGCAGCTCGACCCGGGCCTGCTGCGCATTGCCCGGCAAGGCGAAGACATCAGCCTCCACCAGTACACCCTGGCCCTGGAAGCCCGTGCGGCGCTGGTGGCGCACATGGCCGAGTTCCACAGTCGCTACGACCTGCTGGTCTCGCCCATGCTGCCGCTCACCGCCTTCGCCGCCGGGCACAACGTGCCACCGGGTTCCGGCCTGGGCGAATGGATGGAGTGGACGCCCTTCAGCTACCCCTTCAACCTGACCCAGCAGCCGGCCGCGTCGGTGCCGTGTGGCTTCGCCGAGGACGGCTTGCCGGTCGGGCTGCATGTGGTGGGCGCGCGGTTTGCCGATGATCAGGTGCTGCGCCTGTGCCGGGCGTATGAGCAGGCGTTCCCGAGCCCGCACCCGCAGGCGCCGCTGATCAAGGACTGACAATGCTTATGGGGGGCATCGCTATCGATGCCCTTTTGGCTACCGCTCGATGCCCTGGAGCCGCCGCCGAACCTTGAAGGCTCGCCAGCGGCCAGGGGATCAAGGGCTTACTTCGCCGCCCGCACCTGGGCGATCAACTGGTCCGCCACCGCGAACAGGCCCTTGGCGCCGTCGCTGGTCATGCCAAAGCGGTACTTGCCGTCCACCACCAGCGAGGGTACGCCGGTGGCCTGGTAGGCCGCGGTGCGTTTTTTCGCGTCCATCACCTTGGCCTGCACGGCGAAGGAGTTGTAGGTGGCGAGGAACTTAGCAGGATCGATGCCCTGCCCTTTGAGCAGCTCGGCCATGGCCTCGGGGGTTTTCAGGCGGTTGCCGCGGTGGATCGCCTCGAACACCGCATGATGCACTTCGGGCTTGGCGTCCAGGGTCGCCAGGGTCAGGTACAGCTGGCCGTAGACATCCCAGATCCCGCCGAACATGGCCGGCAGCTTGACGAAGTTCACGTCTTCGGGAAGCTGGGCCGCCCAGGGGTTGATCGAGGCTTCGAGGTTGTAGCAGTGGCCGCAGCCGTAGGAAAACAGTTCCACCACTTCGATCTTGCCGGGCACGACCTGCGGCACGGCATCCTTGAGTTCCACGTACTGGCTGGCATCCACCGCTGCCATGGCGGTCTGCCCGGCCAAGCCAAAGAGGCAGCTGGCTGCCAGGGCAATGTTCAGAATCGAGTGACGCATGCAATCTCCAATGGGTTGGCGCCTCTGAGTCAGCACGGCTGCTCATCAAGCGGGCCCCAAAGGATACAGACGACATCCGCGATGCCAATCAGACCCGTCTTAATCTTTTGTTGGTTTTTTGTCATCAATGCCCGGACAGCTCCGGCTGCCCCGCGAACCGGGCGGCCAGCGCGATGATCTCCTCGCGCAGCCAGCGATGCCCCGGAACCCGCTCCTGCTGGCGATGCCAGATCAGGCTGACCTGCACCGGCGGCGCCACCAGCGGCAGCTCGGCGATGCGGATCGGCATCAGCGCGCAGAAGTGCTCCGCCAGGCGCCGCGGCACCGTGCCCAGCAAGTCCGACTGGGCGACGATCAACGGGATGCTCAGGTAATGCGGGACGAACAGCTGCACATGGCGCTGGACCTTGGCCGAACCGAGGACGATCTCCAGCGGCGAGCCGCGCCCGCCCCGGTCCGGAATCGCCACGTGCTGGCTCTGCTCATAGGCCTTGAGGCTCAGTTGCGGCTCGAAGGCCGGGTGGTCGATGCGGCCGATCACCACCAGCTGTTCTTCCAGCAGCGGCTGGTAGCAGAGGTCAGGATCGTCGAAGTACAGGTAATCCACCGCCAGGTCGAGCATCCCGGTGGTCAGCCAGGCTGGCAGGGAGTCGGCGGCGTCGCTGCGCACCGCCAGGCGGACCTTGGGCGCAGCGCTTTGCAAGCGGCGTGACAGCGCCGGCAACAGGCGCGCCTGGGCGTAGTCGTTCATCGACAAGCTAAAGGTCTGGTCGGACGCCGCCGGGTCGAACTCGCTGCTCGGGTCCAGGCCTTCCTGCAACAGGCGCAGGGCCTGGCGCACCGAACCGTGCAGCACATGGGCCCGGGGTGTGGGCTGCATGCCCCGGGCGGTGCGGATGAACAGCGGCTCGTCGAGCTGGCTGCGCAGGCGCGCCAGGGCATTGCTCACGGCCGGCTGGCTGAGGTTCAGGCGCACCGCCGCGCGGGACAGGTTCTGCTCCTGCATCAGCGCGTCGAACACCAAGAGCAGGTTGAGATCCAGGTGCCGCAAGTTCAGCTTCATGAATAATGCCCATTCCGAATATCCATTAGCTGGATAATTCGAGCAGGACTAATCTTCTGTCAATAAGAACAACAAAACCCACAGGAGAACGGCCTTGAGGCAAACCACCCTGGCATTTCGCGAGCGTTACCGCGCCGCGGTTCATCCGCGCTACAACCCGTGGCTGCACGGCGGTTTCGTGCTGGCCTACGGCATGGCGTGCATCGCCCTGCTGTGGAGCACCCTGCACCAGGTGCAGCCGCTGGAGTGGCTGGCGGTGCCGGTGGCGCTGCTGTTCTTCAACCTGTGCATCTATGTCGTGCACCGCTGGCTGGGCCACCACAAGCAGGCCTTCGCGCGGATGTTCTATGCCCGCCACAGCGGCGACCATCACAGCTTCTTCGTGCCCGGATACATGACCTACGACGGCCCCCGGGACTGGCGGGTGATCCTGTTCCCGGCCTGGCTGATAGTGGTCCACAGCCTGCTGTTCGCCCTGCCGCTGTGGTGGCTGCTGCAGTTGTGGAATGCCAATGTCGCGGCGCTGTTCGCCAGCTGCACCCTGATCGGCTACCTGGCCTACGAGGTGTTCCATGCCTGCGAACACCTGCCGGCCGGGCATCCGCTGGCGCGGCTGCCGTGGATCCGCCAGATGCGCCGCCTGCATGAGCTGCATCACCGCCGCGAGCTGATGCAGGAGCGCAACTTCAACATTGTCCTGCCGCTGATGGATTACCTGTTCGGCACCCTGTACTGGGAGCCGGAACCCGCTAACTCTTCTCTATCGACAAGGTCCTCGTCCATGACCCACATGCAGCATCAGATCGATATTCCGCGCAATCCGGTGGCCCTGCTCGACTACGCCAGCGCCTCCAGCCGCTGGCCGGAGTGGCACCCGTCTTCGCTGAAGGTCCAGGGGCCGGCCGGGGCCCTGCCTGCCGGCGCGCGCTTCGAGGAAGACATCCACGCCGGCGGGCGCAGCGGGCACCTGAGCTGGCGGGTCGACGAGTACCTGCCGGGGCTTCGCTGGCGTGCCACGGCCCAGGGCGATCATGGCCTGCATCTGGTGGTGACCTACGAGTGCCAGCCGCTGGACGCCCACCACACGCGGTTTATCCGCACCCTGGAATACCGCTTCGATAGCCTGCTGATGCGCCTGGGCAATCGCCTGTTATTCAGAAGGCGGATAGAACGGGAGTCCGCCGACTCCCTGCTAGCCTTATGCGAAATGGCGCAACGGGCAATTCCCCTGGGCGCCGGCGTCGCACCGCAGCGTGTGACCTGACCCCATCACCCAGGAGCCGCCATCGATGAAGCCAGTCGCACCCCGTCGGATCAAAATTCGCCATCTGCTGCTGGTCGTGGTCATCGCCATCGGCGCCTTTCTGTTGCTGATGCCGACCAAGGTCCAGCCACTGGCCTGGACCCCGCCGCCGGCGCCTTCGCTGAAGAGCGGCCTGTACGCCGAGAACCAGAAGCTCAAGGGCCTGCAGGCGGTGGGCGCGCTGGATATCGACGGGCCGGAAGCCCTGCTGCTGGAGAACGGCTCGCTGATCAGCGGCCTGCATGACGGGCGGGTAATCCGCACCGCCCTGGACGGCAGCACCCTGCAGGTACTGGCCAATACCGGCGGACGCCCCCTGGGCCTGGCCCGCCATCCGGACGGCCGGCTGATCATCGCCGACGCGGTCAAGGGCCTGCTGGCGCTGGATGCCAAGGGCCAGTTGAGCACCCTCACTACTTCCGCCAACGGCCTGCCCTTCGGCTTTACCGACGACGTGGCGGTGGACGCCGCCGGGCGTTATGCCTACTTCAGCGACGCCACCAGCCGCTGGGGCTACGGCCAGGATGGCGAGGCGGTGATCGAGCACTGCGGCGACGGGCGCCTGCTGCGTTATGACTTCCAGAGCGGCCAGACCGAACAGTTGCTGGATGGCCTGGAATTCGCCAACGGTATCGCCCTCGGGCCCCAGGAGTCCTATGTGCTGGTCAACGAAACCGGCGCCTACCGGATCAGCCGCTACTGGCTCAGCGGTGCCAAGGCCGGCACCCGCGACCTGTTCATCGACAACCTGCCGGGGCTGCCGGACAACCTCAGTTTCAACGGCCAGGGGCGTTTCTGGGTGGCGCTCTACGCCCCGCGCAACGTCCTGCTCGACGGCACCGCGCCCTATCCGCGGGTGCGCAAGATGATCGTGCGCGCCATGAGCCTGCTGCCCAAACCGGTGGAAAAACGCGGCTTCGTCCTCGGCCTGGATACCCAGGGCCAGGTCATCGCCAACCTGCAGGACGCCAGCGCCGGCAACTACGCGCCCATCACCACGGTGCGCGAATACGGCGACGCCCTGTACTTCGGCTCGCTCAAGGCCACGCACATGGCGCGCCTGCCGCTGAGCGTCGCGCTGTCGAAGGTGCCTTGAACGGCCTGGGCCCGACCAGATCGGGTCCTGAGCCGCAGCCCGGACACCGGCCTGGCCGCCAATCGAATCTGATCTAAGCTGTCCCGCGCGGCGTCGTCACAGGCGCCCACCAAGGAAAGACAAACAATCGAATCCGATTGATGCCCATCACATTGAGAGTGGACCCACCCATGAAAATCAAAATCCTCCTGGCTTCCCTGCTGCTCACTTCATCCCTGTCGGCGCTGGCCGCATGCCCGGTGTTCGGACCGTCCGAGGATCCCTGCGCAGGCCCGGTATTCGGCCCGAGCACCTGCGAGTGCCCTTGAGGCAGGCAGGCGCTGAAACAGGCGCGCCCACTCCTGGGCGCGTCTCGCCAAGCGTGAAGGTCGATACAGGGGAGTGAATGGGCAAACAGCGGAAAGAGCAGCCAATGCTCTGGATTGCGTAGGACCTGGCGAGACGCCCGAAACCTCGGGACATCTCGCTCAGGACAGGGTCGGGGTCAGAAGCGGGCAGTCAGCTTCTCGGAGATCTCATCCTTGATCAGCAGCCGCTTTTCCTTGAGCCGTTTCAACTCCTCATCAGCGGCCGCCGCGGCCTCCGCTTTGAGCACCTGATCATCAATGCTGGAGTATTTATCGAACAAGGCATTCAGGTGCGGGTCACTGGCCCGACGCTGTTGAATGTCTTCTTTGCTGTAGCTCAGGTCCTGGTACAGGTCATGGGGCACCGGCATGAAACACCTCCGTTTGTTGATCGGTAGCAAGCGCACTTACAGGCGCTTGCCAGTTACCAGAATGACCTCGACCACCGCTGTCTGTCGACCGCCAATCGGACCACAGCAATGACCGTTCGTCGCCTTCAGCGGCATTTCCCGTGACCCACCGCCCGCCTCGCAATCCGCCATGACCGAAGCCCCGCTGAGGGTGCCGCGATTCATCCCAGCGCCTGGGCCAGAAACGGCGCGGTGCGGCTCTTGCGGTGCCTGGCCACCTGCTGCGGGGTACCGCTGACCACCACTTTGCCGCCCTGGTCACCGGCGCCCGGGCCGATATCGATCACCCAGTCAGCCTGGGCCACCACGCGCATTTCGTGCTCGACCACCACCACGCTGTGACCGGCCCGCACCAGGTTGTCCAGTTGCTCCAGCAGGCGATCGACATCCCGCGGATGCAAGCCGGTGGTCGGTTCGTCCAGCACATACAGGGTTGCACCGCGGGGGTTGCGCTGCAGTTCGGTGGCCAGCTTGATCCGCTGCGCTTCGCCGCCGGACAGCTCGGTGGCCGGCTGGCCAAGGCGCAGATAACCCAGGCCGATATCGCGCAAGACCTCCAGGGAACGGCGGATGCCCGCTTGCTCGGCGAACACCTCGACCGCCTCCTGCACCGTCAGTTGCAGGACCTGGGCGATGTTCAGGCCCTGCCACTGGATAGCCAGGGTCTGCGGGTTGTAGCGCGCGCCGTGGCAGGTCGGGCACGGCGCATAGACGCTGGGCATGAACAGCAGCTCGACGCTGACAAAACCTTCGCCTTCGCAGGCCGGGCAGCGGCCCTTGGCGACGTTGAAGGAGAACTGCCCGGCGTCGTAACCCAGTGCCCGCGCCTCGGGGGTGGCGGCGAACAGCTTGCGCACGTGGTCGAACAGCCCGGTGTAGGTCGCCAGGTTCGAGCGCGGGGTGCGGCCGATGGGTTTCTGGTCCACCTGCACCAGGCGCTTGATCCGTTCCAGCCCGGCGGTGACTTCGCCGCTGCTGGCCTGCGGGGCGTCGTCTTCCAGGTTCAGCTCTTCCGGCTCTTCATTGCCCTGCGGCCGCCCGAGGTGCGCGCCCACCAGCTCCAGCAGGGCCTGGCTGACCAGGCTCGACTTGCCGGAACCCGACACCCCGGTCACCGCGGTAAAACAGCCGAGGGGGAATTCGGCGCTCAGGTCCTTCAGGTTGTTGCGGCTGATGCCCTCCAGGCGCAACCAGCCCTGGGCCTCGCGCGCGGTGCGGCGGGCCGGCGCCTGCTCGGCGAACAGGTAGGCGCGGGTCTGCGACTGCGCGACCTCGGCCAGCCCCGCTGGCGGGCCGCTGTACAGCACCTGGCCGCCCTGCTCGCCCGCCGCCGGGCCGACGTCGATCAGCCAGTCGGCGCGGCGCATGGTCTGCAGGTCGTGCTCGACCACGAACAGCGAATTGCCCGAAGCCTTGAGTTGCTGCAAAGCCTCGAACAGCGCCTCGGCGTCCGCCGGGTGCAGGCCCGCCGAAGGCTCGTCGAGCACGTAGATCACCCCGAACAGTTGCGAACCCAGCTGGGTCGCCAGGCGCAGACGCTGCAACTCGCCGGACGACAGGGTCGGCGTGCTGCGTTCCAGGGCCAGGTAACCCAGGCCCAGGCCGGTCAGGGTGCTGACCCGCTCCAGCAGGTCCTGGGCGATGCGTTGCGCGGCCAGGCGTTTTTCCAGGGACAGGTTCGGCGTATGCCGCACATCCGGCCCCCCGACATGCCCCGGCGCACCCTGGGCGATCCGTTGTTGACGCGCGGCCTGGGTCTGCTCGTGGCTCCAGACCTCGCCGGCCTCCTCGGCCTGTTCCAGGTAAGCCTGGGCGGCCACCGGCTTGAGCACCTCGGCCAGTTGCAGCAGGGGCATCTGCGACAGCTCGCCGATGTCGAGGCCGGCGAAGGTCACCGACAGCGCCTCGCGCTTCAGGCGCTTGCCCTCGCACAGCGGGCACGGGCTGCCGAGCATGAACTGCGACACGCGCTTTTTCATCAGCGCGCTTTGCGAATGGGTGAAGGTGTGCAGCACGTAGCGCCGGGCCCCGCTGAAGGTGCCCATGTAGCTCGGCTCCTGTTTGCGCTTGAGGGCCTCGCGGGTCTGCTCCGGGGTCAGCCCGGCGTACACCGGCACGGTCGGGGTTTCTTCGGTGAACAGGATCCAGTCGCGCTGCTCTTTAGGCAGGTCGCGCCAGGGGATATCGACGTCGTAGCCCAGGGTCACAAGGATGTCGCGCTGGTTCTGCCCCTGCCAGGCCAGCGGCCAGGAGGCCACCGCGCGCTGGCGGATGGTCAGCGAAGGGTCCGGCACCATCAACGCCTCGCTGACCTCGTAGACCCGGCCCAGGCCATGGCAGTTGGGACAGGCGCCCTGCGGGGTGTTGGGCGAGAAGTCTTCGGCGTAGAGCATCGGCTGCCCCGGCGGGTAGCTGCCGGCCCGGGAATAGAGCATGCGGATCAGGCTGGACAAGGTGGTGACGCTGCCCACCGAAGAGCGGGTGCTCGGCGTGCCGCGTTGCTGTTGCAGGGCCACCGCCGGCGGCAGGCCTTCGATGGCATCGACATCCGGCACCCCGACCTGATCGATCAGGCGCCGGGCGTAAGGCGCCACCGATTCGAAATAGCGGCGCTGGGCCTCGGCGTACAGGGTCGAGAACGCCAGGGACGATTTGCCGGAGCCGGAAACCCCGGTGAACACCACCAGCGCATCGCGGGGAATATCCACGTCGACGTTGCGCAGGTTGTGTTCACGGGCGCCGCGCACCCTGACAAAACCCGAGCTGTGCGCTGGCAAGGAAGACAAAACCTGGGGCGAAGGCATGTTGCGCGCTGAAGTCATGGGCCAGCCTTGTATCGGAGGTGTCGGGACGAGATTTCAAGTCAGAGAGCCCCTCGGCGCCAGCACCGGCGACAGGCAGCCACCCGACCGAGTTGCAGGGTGCATGGGCTCGGAGTTTTGAGCAACCGTGGATCTCGAAGGTTCAGCGGACTTTTTGCTTGAGGGGCTTACGGCCTCACGCCTCCAGCACCGACCTGACCATGGCGGTCAGGGCGTCCGGGCTGTAGGGCTTGCTCAGCAGGTGGGTGTCCGGGCTGAGCTGGTGATTGCAGGAAATGATGTCGCGGGTATGCCCCGAGGTGAACAGCACCGCCACGGCCGGCGACTGGGTCTTGGCCCAGAGCGCCAGGTCGGTGCTTTTGATCAGGCCGGGCATCACCACATCGGTGAAGATCAACTCGACATGGGCGCCGTTCAGCAACAGTTGCATGGCCGCATCGCCATTGGCCGCCACCAGCACCTTGTAGCCGGCGTGCTCCAGCAGCTCGACCGCCGCCGCGCGGACGTCCTCGTTGTCCTCCACCACCAGGATGGTTTCCTGGCCATGGCAAGGTCGCTGCCCACGCCGGGGCGCCGCGCCCGGTTCCTGCTCGGTACTGCGGACAAAATACATGCGCACCGTGGTGCCCTGCCCCGGCGTGCTGAGCATCTCGATATGGCCGCCGCTCTGCTTGACGAAACCGAACACCATGCTCAGCCCCAGGCCGGTGCCCAGGCCATCGCGCTTGGTGGTGAAGAACGGCTCGAACGCCTGCTTGAGCACCTCGGGCGGCATGCCATCGCCGGTATCGGCCACCGACAGGCACAGGTAGTCGCCGGCGGTGATGCCCTTGCCGGCACAGAAACCGCGGTCGAGCACCACATTTTCGCCACGGATGCCGATGGTGCCCTCGCCCTTCATGGCATCGCGGGCGTTGATCGCCAGGTTGAGCAAGGCGTTTTCCAGCTGGCCGCGATCGACCTTGATGCACCAGGGGTTCGCAGGCAACTGCACGTCGATATCGATGGTCTCGCCGAGGGCCCGTTGCAGCAGCTCGCCCAGGCTGTCGGGGATCCGGCACGGGTTGTAGACCTCGGGCGACAGCGGCTGGCGCCGGGCGAACGCGAGCAGTTGCGCGGACAGCTTGGCGCCGCGCTCGACCGCGGTAATGGCCGCGCCGACCCGGCGCTGCACATTGGCATTGTCCGGCTCATGGCGCGCCAGCAGGTGCAGGTTGCCGGCGATCACTTGCAGCAGGTTGTTGAAGTCGTGGGCCACGCCACCGGTCATGCCGCCAATGGCCTCGAGCTTCTGCGACTGGCGCAGCTGCTCCTCGGCCGAGACCCGCGCGTTGACCTCCTCGGCCACCCGCTGCTCGAGATTGCGCGTCAGTTGCAGCAGCGACTCTTCGGCCATCTTGCGTTCGTGGATATCGATCAGCACGCCGGGGAAACGCAGGGCCTGTCCCGCGTCGTCGAACTCGCAACGGCCGCAGCCCATGACCCACAGGTAACTGCCGTCCGCCCGGCGGATGCGGTATTCGGCGTTGTAGGGCACGCCCTTTTGCACGCTGTAGGCCGCCTGTTCCTTGATCCGCGCCAGGTCCTCGGGGTGCACCCGGCTGTCGGCGACCGCCATCGACAGGTCGTCCAGCGGCTGCTCCAGCGGGTAGGAAAAGGTCCGGGCAAAACGCTCGTCGCCCGACAGCCGATCGGCCTTGATGTCCCAGACAAAGGACCCCAGCAGCGCCCCGGCATTGAGCGCCAGTTGCACCCGCTCGTTTTCCGCGCGGTAGGCGTTCTCGACTTCCTGGCGGCGTTGCTCGGACAGAACGTGGGCGGTGGTCTCGACCACGATCGCCATGACCCCGGCCGGCGCCTGGTCGTCACCGGCCACCGGACTGTAGTAGAGGTCCATCCAGACATGTTCCGGCTGGCCGTTGCGCAGCAGCACCAGCTCCTTGTTGCGGTACGACAGGGTCCCGCCCGCCAGGCAGGTGTCCAGCACATGGCGGTTGAAATCCGCCACCTCCGGCCAGCCCTGCTCCACCTGGCAGCCGAGCAGGTACGGATGCCGGCCACCGGCGAATTCGGCGTAGGCATCGTTGTAGATCATGTAGCCCGAACGGCCCCAGAGCATGACCAGCGGCACCGGCGAGGCCAGCAACAGCTGCACCGCGCTGCACAGGCTCGATGACCAGCGGTCCAGCGCCCCCAGCTCGGTGACAGACCAGTCGAACGCCTGGATGCGTGCGGCCATCTCGCCTTTCCAGCCCTGGCAACCATGAGGATCTGATAAGAACGGCATGACGAACTCTACGAAAAACATGACAAGCATGGGTTTTCAAGAGGTTGCGACGCGGCAGCCTCCAGAGCCTTTGAGCACCGTGCGTGCGGATGGTTTCACTATTTTCAGCCCCTGGGCCGAATCACCGCTGCCGCTGGTCGGTCGCCCTGCCCGCGAGTGCACCCAGCACGCGCCGGACAGGATTGAACAAACAGCATAGGCGTTGGCGCAAGGTCCAGGCGGACGCTCGCAAACGTCGCCTGGCACAGGGCGGATTGCCCGCCCTGCGGACCTCAGTCGGTGCCGTATTTCGGCGAGCGCGGACCGTACAACAGGCCCGCGTGTTGCCCGGCCGACAGCAGGCGCTGGCTGGTGATGCCGGCGATCGGGTGACCGGCATCGGTGGAGGTGTTGATGATCTGCTTCACCGCGGCGGTGATCAGCATGCCCACCAGGCCACCGCCGTTGTTATTGTTGCCCTCTTCGCTGGAGGCCCGGGCAGTGCCGGTCCACAACGTGGTGCCGGTCTTCAGGTCGACCAGGGTGGCACTGGCGGTGACCACGGTGGCGCTGCTGATCAGCATGTAGCTGGTTCCGTATTCCTTGACGGTGATATACAGCCCGGCATCGGCGCCGAAGATCTCGTTGAGCTTGGCCGGCGACAGGCCATGGATATCCGCCGGGTTGGTCAGGCCGTTGTGGCGGAAGGTTTCGTCCACCACCGCGATCGGCATCACGTAATAACCGGCTTCGGCCAGGGGGAAGGTCACCTGGGACAGCATGCTGTAGGTGGCCTTGACGTCCGGCGACTCGTTGAGCGGCGGCAGCACCAGGATCGACTTCGGCCGGGCCTGCTTGTAGGCCGAGTAGTCCACGGTCTTGGGCGTGGCGCAGCCCACCAGCAGGCTGACGGCCAACAGGCCCATCAGGTTGCGCAAGGTGCAGAGGTTCATTGGCCGGCTCCCTTCTTGGCGTTTTTCAGCAGAAAGTCCATGTACGGCGCGGACTCGGGGAACAGCGCCTTCTCGGTATTGAACTGCTGCACCATCTGGTCGTCCTTGCCCAGGCCGGCATAGAGCATGCCCAGGTGCGCGTGGTAACCCGGCGGCACCGCCTTGCCGGTGGACTTGATCTTCTGCAGGTCGCGCTCCAGCGCTTCGACCTGGGCCTCCTTGGCCTCCTCGCCCTTGAAGTACTCGTAGGTCTGGGCCTGGTAGGTTTCCCACTGGTAAAGCGTCTTCGGCCCACTGCAACCGGCCAGCAATACGCTGCCCAGCAACGTGGCGGCCATCAGCGGCCGGGCCATCTTGGTGTTGAACATGCTCTTCTCCCTGTCAGCGGTATCGATCAGCGGCTGGGTTTCCAGGCGCCGGCGTCAATCGCCTCGACCATGCGGTTGACGGCCTCGCGCATGGCCAGGTCGAGGACCTTGCCGTTGAGGGTCGAGTCGTAGGAAGCGGTGCCGCCGAAGCCGATCACCTCGCGGTTGGACAGGGCGTACTCGCCGGCGCCCTGGGTCGAATACACCACTTCGGAAGTGCTGATGTTGACGATGTTCAACGCCACCTTGGCGTAGGCCACCTGGGTCTTGCCGCGGCCGAGAATGCCGAACAGCTGGTGGTCGCCGGTTTCCTTGCGGCCGAACTCGGTGACATCGCCAGTCACCACGAAGTCCGCGCCCTTGAGCTTCTGCGCCTGGCCCTTGATTGCCGCTTCCTGCTGGATCTCGCCCATGTTGTCGCGATCCAGCACGTTGAAGCGGTTGGTCTGCTGCAGGTGGGTAATCAGGATGGTCTTGGCCTGGCCGCCGAGGCGGTCGACGCCGTCGGAGAAGATCCCGCGCATGTAGCTGGAGCGGTTATCGAACTTGCCCACCGCCATCGGTACCCGAGCACCGGTCCACACCTGATTGGCGCTCTGGACCTTCTCCACCGGCAACGCCCGGGAGCTTTCCGTGGCACAACCGCTCATGCCCGCCAGTACGGCCAACGCTACGCCCGACATCACCAACTTCGAGATCAGTCTCACTCTGGGTTCCTTTTGAGTATTCATAAAAAGTGCCTGCGCCCTGCCACAGCCTTGCGAAACACGGCTTCTGCGGGTTCGGAAATAGCAGTCAGGGCATGCTGAAACGTGACGCAGGAGGCGTCGGCGGCGGCAATTATGCCAAAGTGCCATCACTGCGAAAAGAAATAAAAATCCTGGCGTCAGTCGATTGACTGCCGGACGCTCCAGGCTTGCCCGCGATGGCTGCGACGCCGGTCGCAGCCTGCGGCAGCGTGACCGGCTCAGCGGAAATCGCGGCTGCGGATGGTGATGCCGCTCAGCAGGTCGCTGAGGTCGCTCAGGCGGCCGGCGATCAGGTGGCGGACCTCGCCTTCGGTTTCCAGGGTGCCGTCGACCTTGAGCAACTGCGCGCCGACCAGGACCTTGCGCTGGCGTTCGGCCAGGTCGCGCCAGACCACCACGTTGACGTTGCCGAACTCGTCTTCCAGGGTGACGAAGGTCACGCCGCTGGCGGTGCCCGGCCGCTGGCGTCCGGTGACCAGCCCGGCGATGCTCACCGGGCGCCCGTGCTCGACCTCCAGCAGCTCGCGGGAACTGCGGCAGCGCCGGGCCTTGAGTTCGTCCCGCAGCAAGGCCAGCGGATGGGGCCCGAGGGTGGTGCCGACGCTCAGGTAATCGGCCTGCAGATCTTCGCCGACCGTCGGTCGCGGCAAGGCCACGGGCGTTTCCTCCTGGCGCGGCAGGCCGGCGAACAGGCCGAGCTGTTGCTGCACGCCCGCCACTTCCCAGCGCGCCCGATGCCGGTGCCCGGCCAACCCACGCAGGGCGCCGGCATCGGCCAGCAGTTCCTGGGCGCGGCTGTCCAGGCGCGCCCGTTGCCCGAGGTCGGCGATATCGACAAAGGGCGCGTACTGGCGTGCTGCCTCGATGCGCCGCGCGTCGTCCTCGCGAAAGCCCTTGATCATCCGCAGCCCCAGGCGCAACGCCGGCTGCGCGCCGGCCAGCGGTTCCAGGCTGCAATCCCAGGCGCTGGCGCACACGTCCACCGGACGAATCGCCAGATGGTGCCGGCGCGCGTCCTGGAGGATCTGGTCGGGGCTGTAGAAGCCCATGGGCCAGCTGTTGATCAGGGCACAGGCGAAGGCCGCCGGCTCATGGCACTTGAGCCAGCAGCTGGCATAGGTCAGCAAGGCGAAACTGGCGGCGTGGGATTCGGGGAAACCGTAGCTGCCGAAGCCCTTGATCTGCTCGAAGATCTGCGCGGCGAATTCGTCGCTGTAGCCATTGGCGCGCATGCCGTCGCGCAGGCGCAGGCGGTGGGGCTCCAGGCCGCCGTGGCGTTTCCAGGCGGCCATGGAGCGGCGCAACTGGTCGGCCTCGCCGGGGGTGTAGTCGGCGGCGACAATGGCGATCTGCATCACCTGTTCCTGGAACAGCGGCACGCCCAGGGTCCGCTGCAGCACCTCTTTCAGTTCCTCGGAGGGATAGGTCACCTCCTCCTTCTTGTCCCGCCGACGCAGGTACGGATGGACCATGCCGCCCTGGATCGGCCCCGGCCGGACAATGGCCACCTCGATCACCAGGTCGTAGAAATCCTTTGGCTTGAGCCGGGGCAGCATCGACATCTGCGCCCGCGATTCGATCTGGAACACGCCGATGGTGTCGGCACGGCCGATCATCTCGTAGGTGGCCGGGTCCTCGGCGGGAATGCTGGTCAGGCTTAGCCGTTGGCCCCGATAGCCATGGATCAGGTCGAAACAGCGGCGAATCGCGCTGAGCATGCCCAGCGCCAGCACATCCACCTTGAGCAGCCCGACCGCGTCCAGGTCGTCCTTGTCCCACTGGATGATGGTGCGCTCGGCCATGGCCGCGTTTTCCACCGGCACCAGGGAGTCCAGCGGCTGTTCGGAAATCACGAAGCCACCGGGGTGCTGGGACAGGTGCCGGGGAAAGCCGATCAGTTGCCCGGTCAGGCTCAGGACCCGGCGCAGCACCGGGCTGTCCGGGTCGAAACCGGCCTCCAGCAGGCGCTCGACGGCCGGCGGCGTATCGCTCCAATGCCCGCAGCAATCGGCCAGGGCGTTGACCTGGTCCGACGGCAGGCCCAGGGCCTTGGCCACATCGCGCACCGCGCCGGCGCCATGGTAGGTGCTGACCACCGCGGTCAGCGCGGCGCGATGGCGACCGTAACGCTGGAACACGTACTGCAGGACTTCTTCGCGGCGCTCGTGCTCGAAGTCCACGTCGATATCCGGTGGCTCGTTGCGCTCGCGGGAGAGAAAACGCTCGAACAACAGGGTCGAGCGGTCCGGGTCGATCTCGGTGATGCCCAGGGCGAAACACACCACCGAGTTGGCCGCCGAGCCCCGGCCCTGGCAGAGGATCGACTGGCCGCGGGCAAAACTGACGATGTCGTGCACCGTGAGGAAATAGCTCTCGTAACCCAGCTCGGCGATCAGTTCCAGCTCAGCGTCGATCTGCTTGAGCACCTTGGGCTTGGCGCCCCCGGGCCAGCGCTTGACGATGCCGCGCTCGGTCAGCTCGCGCAGCCAGCTGGTGGGCGTCTGCCCTTGCGGTACCAGCTCCCGGGGGTACTGGTAATGCAGTTGCCCGAGGTCGAAATGGCAGCGCTCGGCGATCTTCAGCGACTCTTCCAGCAGGGCCGGCGGATAAAGGCTGCGCAACGCCTCGAGACTGCGCAAATGCCGCTCGCCATTGGGGTGCAGGCGCTGGCCGGCCTCGGCCACCCGCACGTGATGGCGGATCGCGGTCATGGTGTCCTGCAAGGCCCGGCGCCCGCGCACATGCATATGCACATCGCCGCAGGCCACGGCGGCAATGCCCAGCTCCCGGGCCAGCGTCAGCAATTCACCCAGGCGCCGCTGGTCGTCCTGGCCGCAATGCAGCTCCACGGCCAGCCACAGCCGGTCGGCGAACACCTGCTGCAACCAGCACCCCGCTTCTTGCTGTTCACCCTGTGGTTGAGCGTCCGCCAGCCACAGGGCCAACAGCCCCGGCAAGGGCTGCTCGAAGTCTTCCCGCAACAGCTGGTACTGGCCCTTCTGCGCCCGGCGTCGGGCGCGGGTAATCAGCCGGCACAGGCCCTGGTAACCCTCCAGGTTCTCCACCAGCAGCACCAGTCCGGGGCCGTCGTCGAGGCGCATTTCGCTGCCGACGATCAGCGGCAGGTTGCAGTCCTTCGAGGCCTGCCAGGCCCGGACGATGCCGGCCAGGCTGCACTCGTCGGTAATCGCCAGGGCCTGGTAGCCCTGGGCCGCCGCCCGCTCGAACAGCTCGCGGGCACTGGAGGCACCGCGCTGGAAACTGAAGTTCGACAGGCAGTGCAGTTCGGCGTAGCCCTTCATGCGAACCAGCCCTGCAACAGCAAGGGCCCCGCCTCGCCCACCGGGCGATAGGCCCAGCCCTGCTGGCCGCCACGGGTTTCGATCAGGTAATAGTCACGGCGCACGTCGCCGCCGTCCCACCAGCCGGACTCGATGCGCTCCGGCCCCATGAGGATCCGCGCCGCCCCCTCCTGCAACGCCAGCGGCTCGCGCAACAGCCAGCCCGGGCGCCGGGGCCCGGGCGGCAGCGGGCAGGCCTGGCTGTCGCCGACCGGTTGCCAGCTGCATTCGGGACGGTGGTCAGCGTGGAAACGCAAGCCATGCACCGCCTCGTCTCCCAGGCGGACGCGCAGGCGTTCGCGCAACTGCTCCCAGGGCAGGGATTGCTGCGGACGCTCGTCGAACAGCTCGCGGTGCTGCGGCACGAAGCGCGGCAAATCCTCGGCCACCAGGCGCACGCCACGCACCGGCGCCGGCACCTGGACCTGCTCCAAGCGCCCGCGCGCCAGTTCGAACAGCATCGCCGGCTCGCGTTCGGCACTGAGCAGGCCGACCTTGATCAGGCTGTCGGGCAGCTCGACATGCTCCAGGTGCAGGTCGAAGCGCTGCACCCCGCTGTCACGGCCACAGAGAAACGCCGCCAGATCGCTGGTCAGGCGGCGCAGGGGAAACAGCAGAGCCTGGTGGGACAGCACGTCGAAATTCAATTCGATGCGCAGATCGAAACGGTCTGGCGGCTGATAGAACGCCAGCGCCAGGGAACGCTCGCCCAACAGAGTATCCAGGTGCTTGAGCAGGCCCGCGTCGAAACGTCGGGCCAGGGTGTCCCGGGGCAGCTCGCGCACCTGGGCGAAGGTGCGCAGGCCCATGCGCGACAGGGCCGTGGCCGCGCCCGGCAGCAAGCCAAGACGCTCCACGGGCATGCGCCCCAGGGCCTGGCGCAATTGCTCCAGGTCGGTCACCGCCAGCCCGTCGTAGGCATTGGCCAGCACCCGGGCCGCCGCCGGATTCGGCGCGCTGACGATGCGGTGGCGAAAGCCCAGTTCGCTCAGCTCCTGGCGCAGGCGCGCCTCCAGCTGTGGCCAGGGGCCGAACAGGCCCAGGCTCGACTCGATCTCGAACACCAGGGTGCGCGGGTAATGAAGGCTGACCTGGGAACTGAAGCGGTAGGCCCAGGCTGCGAGAAACTGCTGCCAATGGGCGATTTCGTCGGCGTCGTATTCGGCGCTGGCGAAGTTCTTGCTCAGGGCCTGGGCGGCGGTCAGCGACTGCCCGGGCCGCAACCCCAGCTCGCGGGCGGCGGCATTCACCGCCTGGATCACCCGGCGCTGCGGCGTCCCGCTGAGCAGCGCCAGCGCGGCGTCCGGCTCGGGGCGCTGGCGCAGCGCCGCGTCCAGCGCCAATTGCGGGAACAGAATACAGACCCAGCGCATGGCAAGCTCAGTGCCCCGGGGCGAAGGCGATCGGCGCCGCATGGGCCAGGCCGCCGCGGCACTTGAGTATCCGCAGCTGCGCCGGCCGGGCCTCCACGGCAAGGCGCAGGGCCGCCGGCGAGGGGTTGATGGCTTCCTTGAGGGGACGGTAGGCAAAGGCCAGGGTCTGGCCGGTTTCGGCCGCCACCTGCAACCGCCGCAAGGCGCGGTCGTCGGCCTGTTGCGGCCAGCACAGCACGGCCCCGCAACTGCCCGAGCGCAGGCACTGCTCGGCGGCCCACAGGGCGTCCCGTTCGCCGGCCTGGATCACCGCCAGCTGGCGCAGGTCGACCCCGGCGTTCTGCCAGGCCTGGGGATACGGCACATGGGGCGGCGCCACCAGCACGATGCGCTCGCCGGCGGCCGAGAGCCGGGCCAGGGTCGGCCACAGCAGTTGCAGCTCGCCGACGCCCTGGGCGGCGATAAGGATTTCCGTCAGCGCCGCTTCCGGCCAGCCGCCGCTGGGCAAGGCCGCGTCCAGCATGGCGTGGCCGGTGGGTTGCGGGCTGGCGGCGGGCGCCGTCGGGCGGCCCTTCCACACCCGGCCGGCATTGAACAGTGTCTCCAGTGCCACGACGGCGCCCATCAGCCTTGCCTCACCAGGCCACAGAACACCCCTTCGATGGCCAGGTCCCGGTCCTCGCCGATCAGGATCGGGGCATAGGCCGGGTTGCGCGGCAGCAGGCGCACGCCATCGGCCAGGCGTTCGAAACGCTTGATGGTGACTTCGCCATCCAGCCGCGCCACCACGATCTGGCCGTTGCGCACCTCGCTGTCGCGACGCACCGCCACCAGGTCGCCGTCGAGGATGCCGTCCTCGATCATCGAGTCGCCCTGGACCCGCAGCAGGTAATCGGGGGTACGGGAAAACAGCGCCGGGTCGAGCAGCAAGCGGTTGTGCACCTCGGCATCGGCGCCGATCGGCAGGCCGGCGGCGACCCGGCCGAGCACCGGGATCTCCAGCCACTCGGGGCGCGGCGGCTGGTTGAGCAGGCGGATGCCTCGGGCCTGATGGGGGTTGACCTCGATGAAGCCGGCCTCGGTCAGGGCCACGACATGCTTGCGCGCCACGCTGCGCGAGGCGAAGCCGAAGGCCTCGCTGATTTCAGCGAGGCTCGGGGGCTGGCCATGTTCGGCGATGCGCTCGCGGATAAAGGTCAGGATGGCACTGCGGCGGGGAGATAAAGTAGTCATGGAGTACATTTGTACTCCTCCCGGGTTTTCCTGACAAGAACCGCCAGTCAGCCCAGGCCACGGCTCGCCAGGAACGCGCTGATGTAATCGATGAACGCCAGCACCTTGGCCGTGGCCCGCCGGTGGCTGGGGTAGACCGCGAGGATGTGCGGCCCGAAGCAGTCCGGGTCGATGGCGTAGTCGGCCATCACCCGCACCAGGCGACCGTCGGCCAGGTAAGGCGCGGCGCTCCACAACGGGGTGTGCAACAGCCCGCGCCCGGCCAGGGCATTGGCCAGCAACAGGTCGTAATTGTCGCTGCGCAGCCGCGGCGCCCGGGGTTGCGGCAGGCTCAGGCGCTGCCCGTCCCGTTCGACCCACCAGAACTCGCGGCTGAGCAAGGGATGGCGATAGAGCAGCCATTCGTGTTCATCCAGGGTCTGCGGCGTCACCGCCACGCCCTTGCGCGCCAGGTAGGCCGGGCTGGCGCACAAGGCCAGGCAATTGCTGCCGACCACCCGCGCAATCAGCCCCGGCAGGTCGTCATGGCCTTCGCGCAGGGCCAGGTCGTAGCCGCTTTCCAGCAGGTTGACGAACTCGTCGCACAGGTCCACCTGCAGGTCGATCTGCGGATACTGCTCGAGGAAACCGCCACACACCTGGTCGAGAAAGGCCTGCCCATAGGCCAGCGGCGCGGTGATCTTCAGGTTGCCGCGCAGGCCATGCTGCAACTGCTCGATTTCCTCGCCGGCCTCCTCCAGCCGCTGCAGGACCTGGCGCGCGGTTTCCAGGTAGAGCCGCCCCACTTCCGTCAGCAGGATCCGTCGGGTGCTGCGCTCGAACAGACGCGCGCCCAGCTCGACTTCCAGGTGATTGACCGCCTTGGTCAGGGCCGAGGGGGTCTTGCCCAATTGCTCGGCGGCGCGGCTGAAACTGCCCAGCTGCGCGGTGACCACGAACATCTTTAATGCACCCAACTTGTCCATGCTTTTTCCATTCAGGCAAAAACGTTTTTCGTCAGCGAGGCGTTCTGTCGGCTCTGGCAAGCCACTAATCTGGCCATCAGACGCAATAACAAGGAAATACTCAATGAAAAGGTTCATCCCGAATCTGCTGACGATTGCAGTGAGTTTTGCCTCAATGGAAGCCATGGCCGCCACCGACCTGGTGCTGTTCAACGGCCAGGTGTTCACCGCCGATCGCGCCCAGCCCAAGGTCCAGGCCCTGGCGGTGGCCGACGGCAAGGTGCTGCAAGTGGGCAGCGACGCGCAGATCAAGGCCCTGATCGAAACCGGCACCCGGGTCATCGATCTGGGCGGCAAGACCCTGATGCCCGGCCTGATCGACAGCCATTCCCACGCGATCTTCGGCGGCCTGGAAATGACCTCGGCCAATATGCAGGACAAGGTGGTCAGCCTCGACCAGCTGGAGAAAAAACTGCGCGCCTGGCGCGACGACGGCAAGGCCAGGCATGGTGATGTCCTCAGCATCGCCGGCATGAGCTCGGCCTACTGGGCCCAGGCCGAAGCCCTGGGCCAGCGCTTCAACGCCGGCGAGTGGGCCAGGGTGCCCGTGGTGTTCACCGGCAGCGATCACCATACCGCCTGGGCCAATGACGCAATGCTGGAGCGCGCCGGCATCGACGCCGCCCTGCTCAAGACCCTGCCCCAGGCCGAGCGCGACACCATCGGCCAGCTCGCCGACGGCCGCCCCAATGGCTTCCTGGTGGACGCCGGCTGGGACCGGGTCGCGGCGAAAATGCCGGTGCCCAGCAACGCCGCCCTGCTCAACGCGGCGCAATCGGCGGTGCGCTACAACAACAGCCTGGGCATCACCGCCTGGATGGACCCGGCGGCCAACGCCGCCCCCGGCGAGGCGGTGTTCGCCCTCAAGCCCACGGCCCAGACGGTTGGTGTGCTGCCGGCCTACAAGGCGCTCGCCGAAAGCGGCGGCATGAGCGCCCATGTCGCCGCGCTACTGGTGGCCAACCCGAAAAGCCGCCCTGCCGACCTCGACGTGCTGGAGCAGGTGCGCCAGCAATTCCAGGGCATCCCCAACCTGACCCTGCCCGGCGTCAAGATTTTCGCCGACGGGGTGATCGAGTACCCGGCCCAGAGCGCGGCGATGATCGATCCCTACAGCAACTCGCGCAAACAGGGCGAACTGCTGATCGATCCCGAGCATTTCGGCGAACTGGTCAGCGCCATCGACCAGCGCGGCTGGCGGGTGCACATCCACGCCATCGGCGACCGCGCGGTGCGCGAATCCCTCAATGGCATCGCCCAGGCGCGCCAGGACCGCCAGAGCGGCATCGCCCACTCCATCACCCACCTGCAGATGGTCAACCCGAAAGAGTTCACCCGCTTCAAGCCGCTGGGGGTCATCGCCTCGATGCAACTGCTGTGGGCCTCGGCGGACGACTACACCCTGGACATGATCAAGCCGTATGTCAGCGCCCTGGCCTTCCGTTATCAGTACCCGGCGCACTCGCTGCTCAAGCAGGGCGCGACCCTCGCCGGGGCCAGCGACTGGCCGGTGTCCTCGCCCAACCCGTGGAACGCCATCGCCCAGGCCATCACCCGCAAGGGGCCGCTGGGGGTGCTCAACGCCGACGAGCGCCTGGACCGCGAGACCATGTTCTACGCCTACACCCTCAACGCCGCCCGCGCCATCGGCCTGGAGCAGCAGATCGGCTCGCTGAGCGCCGGCAAACAGGCCGACTTCATCGTGCTGGACCGCGACGTGTTCCGCGTCGACGAAAAGGCCCTGCATGAAACCCAGGTGCTGCAGACCTGGTTCGCCGGCCGCGAAGTCTACGCCCGGCCTCTCTAGCCCGATCCCCCCAGATCGATCCCTCTAAAAAACTGCTCCACTGCCCGCCCCCACGTCCTTGCGCATGTGGGGCCGGCGCAGCCTTGCCTGAAATCCGCCCCTAACAATCACAACAACACGGGACGCCCACATGAAGACCCTCAGCCTGTTCGCCATCGGCGCCTTGAGCCTGTTGCCCCTGGGCAGCCAGGCCCTGCCCTTGAACGATGACTTTGCCGTGGAACTGGAACTGACCCTGGCCAGCGACTACCGCACCCGCGGCATTTCCCAGACCCAGAACGACCCCGCCGCGCAGGCCGCCGCGACCCTGCTGCACAGCAGCGGCCTGTACCTGGGCGCGTGGACCTCCAACGTCGATTTCGGCGGCGGCCTGAAGACCCGCCAGGAAGTCGACTACTACGCCGGCTGGCTGTGGCAGGCCAGCGACGCGATCAGCCTCGACCTGGGCTACCTCAAGTACAGCTACCCCAGGGAAGGGCAATTCAACCAGAGCGAGGTCTACGGGATTTTCAGTGCCTATGGGGTCAGCCTGGCCGCCTATTACTCCAGCGACGCCGCGGGCATCGACAGCCAGCAAAACACCCTGTATCGCTACGTGGGCTACGAGACCGAGCTGCCCCTGGGCCTGGGGCTGAAGCTGCGTTACGGCGAGATGGACTTCAAGGACCCACGGTTGATCTCGGCCTCGGGCCAGGGCGAGGATGCCTACCACGAATGGGAGGCCAGATTGACCCGCGAGGTGGCAGGCGTGGTGCTGGGCCTGAGCTATATCGATACCGACCTGTCGAAAAGCCAGTGCACCAGCAACTACGGGTTCAGCGACCTGTGTGGCGCGACCTGGGTCGCCAGTGCCAGGAAGACTTTCTGAATCCGGCGGGCGCGGTTCGACGTGATTCGGGTAACGGCCCGCGCCCTTTCGACATTTTTTTGACCAATGACCCTCTACAGTCAGCAGTGCCACTGCTGGTGCCTGTATCTCTACCCGGAGGAACGAACTGAAATGGTCTTGGGCAAAGGACTGCGATTCGCGTCAATCACATCGACCCGCCTGGTACTGCTGTTTTCCCTGGCCCTGGTGGCGCTCTACAACTTCGCCACCTGGCGCGCGCTGGGCCACCTGATCAGCCTGCAGGGCCTGCACAAGCTGGCATTCTTCGCCTCCTTCGGGCTGTTCCTGTGGGCCGCCATCACCCTGCTGCTGACCCTGGTGTCCTTCCGCTGGACCCTGAAACCGGCGCTGAGCCTGGTGGCCCTGACCTCGGCCGCCGCCGCGTATTTCATGAACCAGTACGGCATCACCATCGACACGGTGATGGTGCAGAACGTGTTCGAGACCAACCCGGGCGAAGCCGCCGCGCTGTTCAACCTCAAGCTGCTGGGCTACCTGCTGGTGCTGGGCCTGCTGCCGGTGGTACTGATCTGGCGTACCCCGGTGCGCTACCGGCCGTTCTTTCGCGGCCTGCTGAACAAGCTATTGGTGATTGCCGCCTGCGTGCTGGTGATCGCGGTCTCGGTCGGCACCTTTTATTCCACCTACGCGCCGGTCTTTCGCGAAGAAGACAAGCTGACCCACTTCATCAACCCGACCAACTACCTCTACGCCCTCGGCAAATACGCCAAGCAGAGCCTGGGGATCAAGCAACACCTGGTGATCCAGCCGATCGGCCAGGACGCGGCGATGAGCGCCCAGGCCAGCGCCCGGGAGAAGAAGTCGCTGATGATCCTGGTGGTCGGCGAAACCGCCCGCGCCGACCACTTCTCCCTCAACGGCTATGCCCGCGACACCAACCCGGAGCTGGCCAGGCTGGACATTCTCAACTTCACCCAGGTGCACTCCTGCGGCACTTCGACCGCGGTCTCGGTGCCGTGCATGTTCTCGATGTTTCCCCGCGAGGACTACAGCGACAAGAAGGGCAAGACCTACGAAGGCCTGCTGGATGTGCTGCAACGGGCCGGCGTGCAGGTGCTGTGGCTGGACAACAACAGCGACTGCAAGGGCACCTGCCTGCGGGTGCCGAACCGCGACATTCCCAAGACCCAGCCGAGCCCCTTCTGCGACGGCAAGAACTGCCTGGACGAGGCCCTGCTGGTGGACCTGCAGCAGTACATCGATGGCCTCGGCGACAACGCGATCATCGTCCTGCACGCCGACGGCAGCCATGGCCCGGAGTACTACGACCGCTATCCGAAGAACCTGGAGCGCTTCACCCCGATCTGCCACACCAACCAGCTGGGCAGTTGCAGCAGCGAGGAACTGGTGAACGTCTATGACAACACCATCCTCTACACCGACCACTTCCTGGCCCGGGTCATCGAGCTGCTCAAGCACAACCAGGAACGCTTCGACACCTCGATGCTGTACGTCTCCGACCATGGCGAGTCCCTCGGCGAAAACGGCCTGTACCTGCACGCCGCGCCCTACGCCCTGGCGCCGCAGGCGCAGACCCATGTGCCGATGCTGATGTGGTTCGGCCAGCAGGCCCTGGCCGACCTGGGCATCCAGCGCGACTGCCTGCAAGGCAAGCGCGGCGAGCCGGACCTGAGCCACGACAACCTGTTCCACTCGGTGCTCGGGCTGTTCGAGGTCAAGACCAGCCTGTACCAGCCGCGGCTGGACATCTTCCATTCCTGCCGGCCGAACATGACCGCGGCGCACTAGCGCCGCCGGTACAGCCTCGCCTCTGTAGGAGCGAGCGGGCGGCGATCCGACTTGCCCGCGATGGGAACGACGCGGTTGGCCTGGCGCATCGCGTCATCGTTCATCGCACGCAAGCTGTGCTCCTACAGAAGAAGATCGCGCACGATCCGTAGGAGCGAGGCTTGCCCGCGAAGGCCGCGACGCGGAATTTCTGATCCACCGCGTCATCGTTCATCGCACGCAAGCTGTGCTCCTACAGAAGAAGGTCGCGCACGATCCGTAGGAGCGAGGCTTGCCCGCGAAGGCCGCGACGCGGAATTTCTGATCCACCGCGTCATCGTTCATCGCACGCAAGCTGTGCTCCTACATGAAGAAGGTCGCGCACGATCCGTAGGAGCGAGGCTTGCCCGCGAAGGCCGCGACGCGGAATTTCTGATCCACCGCGTCATCGTTCATCGCACGCAAGCTGTGCTCCTACAGAAGAAGATCGCGCACGATCCGTAGGAGCGAGGCTTGCCCGCGAAGGCCGCGACGCGGAATTTCTGATCCACCGCGTCATCGTTCATCGCACGCAAGCTGTGCTCCTACAGAAGAAGGTCGCGCACGATCCGTAGGAGTGAGGCTTGCCCGCGAAGGCCGCGACGCGGAATTTCTGATCCACCGCGTCATCGTTCATCGCACGCAAGCTGTGCTCCTACAGAAGAAGGTCGCGCACGATCCGTAGGAGCGAGGCTTGCCCGCGAAGGCCGCGACGCGGAATTTCTGATCCACCGCGCCATCGTTCATCGCACGCAAGCTGTGCTCCTACAGAAGAAGGTCGCGCACGATCCGTAGGAGTGAGCGGGCGCGATCCGGCTTGCTCGCGAAGGCCGCGACGCGGTTGGCCTGGCGCACCGCGTTATCGTTTACAGAAGAAGATCGTGCACGTTCCGTAAGGCCTAACCGCGCTTGAGGATCAGGTCCATGATCCGGTCGGTCTTCAGCGCCTCGGCGGCCAGGGCCGGGTGCTGTGCTTGGCCACGGATATGGGCGTTCATGCCCAGCACGTGGTGCCACTGGATATGTTCGGGGTTGTCGATGAAGAGGCTCAGCTGTTCATCGGCGTCCAACTGCAGCGGCTGCTCGTCGAACACCGAGAAGCCGATACGCCCCTGGCTGCCGATGATCTCCACCCGGTCCACCCGGCGGTCCGCGACGAAGTTCCAGGCCCCCGTGCCCAGGACGCCGCTCGCGAAACGCCAGCTGGCGCTCACCGCGTCCTCGGCGCTGTACAGCCCGGCCTGCCGCGCGGTGAAACCGGCGACCTCGGTGATGTCCCCCAGCAGGTACTGGAACAGGTCCAGGCCGTGGCTCGCCAGGTCGGCGAAATAGCCACCGCCGGCGATCCGTGGGTCGGTGCGCCAGTTGCTGCCGCCATTGCGATCGGCCTCGGACGGCGCCTTGGTCAGGGTCCAGCTCAGGTGACGGACCTCACCGATGCGCCCGTCCCGCAGCCATTGCCGCACTTGCTGGAAGCGCGGCAGGGACCGGCGGTAATAGGACACGAACAGGTGCAATCCGGCCTGCTGGAAAACCTGCTGCATTTCCAGGCTTTGCCCGGCGTTCAACGCCATCGGCTTTTCCACGCAGCAGTGCTTGCCGGCGGCGGCCACCCGCAAGCTGTAGGCGTGGTGACTGTCGGGGGGCGTGGCGATGTACACCGCGTCCACTTCGGGGTCGTCGATCAGCGCCTGGGCATCGGTGTAGAAACGCGCGATGCCGTGGCGTGTCGCATAGTCCCGCACCGCTTCCAGGCGCCGGCCCATCACCGCCACCAGGGCCGAGCCCGGCGCCTTGTAGAAGGCCGGGCCACTCTTGCGTTCGGTGACGCTGCCGCAACCGATCATGCCCCAGCGTACGGGCCGCATGCCCTCTCCTGCTGTGTCCATTGGCCGGTCAGACCGCTTGCAGGGCGCGCAGGTCGAGGCGGCCGTCCTGCAGCGGCGGGCACCAGTAGTAGCCGCCGGTGATCGGCCGGCTCATGCGGTACAGGCCGTCGACTATGCCGTCTTCCAGGCCGCTCATGCGCCGCAGCTGGACTTCGAAGGCGTGGAGGCTGTGGCCGAAGGCGAGGAACATCAGGCCGCCCTTGTCGCCTTCGATCCATGGCATCGAACGGCGCACCATAAAGGCCTCGGGGGTGAAGCTCTCCTGGGCAGTGCGCTTGACGTGGGCCGACTCCGGCGCGTCGTCCAGTTCTTCGTTGTCGCTCAGGCGGCGGCCGATGATATTGTCGCGCTCTTGCTGATGCATCGCGGCAAAACCCTTGAAGTCGTGCTGCCACTGCTGGATCGCGGCGAAGCTGCCACCGCGCAGGCCATCGGCGCCTTCGGCCAGGGCCGCGGCGATGGCTTTTTCATCGTGGGGGTTCTCGGTGCCGTCCTCGTAACCGGTCAGGTCGTGGCCGGTCTTGTGGCGGAAGGCTTCGTTCATCTGCACCAGGCGCAGCGCCGGGGCCAGGGCGGCCTCCAGGGCGTTGCTGCGGTGCAGCAGCTCACCGCGGTCTTCGCCATGCAGCCAGACCCACAGCGCGTGCTGGGTCGAAGGGTTGTCGACGCCGACCCCGGTCAGCGCCGGGAAGGCCTTGAGCCCCTGCACGCGGGCGCCCAGCGCCTTGACCAGCGACGCGCCGAAACCCGCTACCGCCGTTTTCCCGTCCACCAGCGCCAGCAAGCGATCGATCGCCGCCGGCAGCGCCTCGATGGATTCGAGGGCGAAAAACAGGTGACGAGCCTGGGTCGGAACGGGGGTGGCAAGAATGCCCGGCTGGTAGTAACTCATAGCGACTCCTTGAAGAAAGCCCGAAGTTTACCCGGCGCACCACAATTTGTGGGGGTTTAGACACGCATGGACCTGCGCGGTGAATCGTCACGCCGCCGCAAGCCATGCCCTACAACTGGCCGCCCTCTTCCCGGTAGGCGCTGGGGCTCAGGCCGGTCCAGCGCTTGAATGCCCGGCGAAAACTGCGCACGTCGCTGTAGCCCACCGCCTCGGTGATGCGCTCGATGGACAGCTGCGGGTTGGCCAGCAGGCTCAGGGTGCGCGCCCGGCGCACCTGCTCCAGCAGCGCTTCGAAGGTCAGGTCGTGCTCGCTCAGGCGTCGGCGCAGGGTGCGCCCGCTCATGTTCAGGTCGCCGGCGACCTGGTCGATATGGCTGCCCTGGGTCAGGTCGCGGGAAATGGCCCGCTCCACCGCCTGGATCAGGTCCAGCTTGCGGTGCACCTGGGCGCTTTCCAGTTCCAGCAGCTTGAGCGCCTGGCGCAGGGCCACGGCGTGGTGATTGGGCAGGCGCGTGTCCAGCCAGTGGCCGGCGATGACCATGCGGTTGTGCAGGCAGCCGAAGTGCACATCCGGCCCCAGCAGGCGCAGGTACTCGTCCCGGTAGGCCGGGGCGGCGTGCATGAACTCGACCCGCAGCGCCTTGAAATCGGCACCGACCAGGGCGCGGCCATAGACCGGCAGGCTGGCGAAGAACTCTTCGACGGCAAAGATCTGCACCTCGCTGTAAGGCAGCCGGCATTCGGCCTCGACAAAAAACTCGGCGCCCTGCTGCCGGACGCTGCAGCTGACGATGCCGCCCGAGGTGTGCTGGTGGCGGATGCCGATGTCGAAGGCATCGCGCAGGGTCTTGCACAGCGACAGCACATGCCCCAGCAGGCCGAGGGTGCCGAGCACGTTCTGGTGCCCGACCCACAGGCCCAGGCCCTGCTGCGGCAAGGCCTTGAGCGCGCGCTGGATCATCGCCACGGCCTGGCGGTAGGAGATGCGTTGCGCGGGGTCCTGCAGGTCGTCGAGGGTAAAGCCCAGGCCGCGGCACAGGGCGTGCGGGTCGACGCCGTGGCTGCCGGCGACTTCGGCCAGGGTCTGCAACAGGAAGGGTGAAACCAGGGCCAGTTGGTACTGTGGATCGACGGCTTTCGTCTGCATGGGCATCGGGTCCCGAGCCGGTTCGGCTGCAATTCTTATTCTGGTTATACGCCCCGCTCCCATCACTGCCAGGGCGAGGCGAGCGCTCGCTCAGCATAGCGTTTTCCGCTCGCGTTCACGGAAGGATGTAACAAGTCATTGCAGGCTGGCCGCGAAAGTCCCCCTCAGTGGCCGCCAATACCCTGCCTGGCCGGGCGCCGAAGGCTTATTCCTATGGGGCGGCCGGAAACCGGCCGACTGCGCGCCCACTGACAATAATAAGAGCCCGAGCATGAATTCGACCCAAACCCGTCTCCCTCGGCGCCTCGCCGCCAGCCTGGCCTGCCTCGCCGCCCTGCCCGCCCTGGCACCGGCCAGCGAATCCGGGGTCGACAATATCGGCCCCGGCACCGACGGCTTTTTCATCCTGCCGCTGGACGTCAACGGCCTGCCGGACCACATGTTCGCCTTCAACCTCTATTACAACCACTACGAGGCACGGAAGCTGAATATCAGTTCCCTGGGCGGCAAGGTGCCGGACGTGCGGATCGTCTCGGACGCGATCATTCCCCGCCTCGACTACCTGAGCCCGCTGCGGCTGTTCGGCGGGCGCCTCGGCGGCTACGTGGCGCAGCCTTACCTGCGCCAGCAGGTGGGAGTCTTCGGCCTCAAGGACCAGCGCGAAAGCATGGGCGACACCACCATCGCGCCAATCATCCTGTGGGACATGGGCAAGAACCTGACCCTGGGCGCCGCCGTGGAAATCACCATTCCCACCGGCAAGTACGACGCGACGCGCCTGGCCAACACCAGCAACAACTTCTACACCTACAAGCCGCTGGTTTCGGTGACCTGGCTGCCCACCCCGCGCACCGAGCTGTCGCTGAAGACCACCTACAGCTTCAACGAGGAAAACCACGCCACCGACTACAAGTCCGGGCAGATTTTCCACTTCGACTATTCCGCCAGCTACAAGGTGACCGACAACCTGAGCCTGGGGCTCAACGGCTACTACCTGAAGCAGACCACCGACGACAAACAGTACGGCCGCACCGTGCAGTTTCTCGGCGAAGACGTGGACGACGGCGTGCGCGGCCAGGTGTTCGCCATCGGCCCGGCGCTGTACCTGACCTTCCTCAAGTACGCCAGCGCGGAGATCCGCTGGTCCAAGGAGTTCGACGTGGAGAACCGGCCCGAGGGCGAGATGCTGTGGGCCAAGCTGACGATTCCGTTCAGCTTGTGATGTAGGAGCGCCACCTGCTCGCTCCTACGGATTGCGCGATCTTCTTCTGTAGGAGCACAGCTTGCGTGCGATGGCCGTGACGCAGAATGTCTGAACCACCGCGTTATCGTTTATCGCGGGCAAGCCTCGCTCCTACAGAAGAACGTGTGAGCTTCTCTAGGAGCGAGCGGGCGGCAATCCGACTTGCCCGCGATAAGGCCTTCAGCAGCACCGCAAAAACCTAGCTATAGACCGGCCAGCTCTCGACGATCCGCCCGCCGCGCACCGCCAGCAGGTCGCCGAATTGCAGCAGTACCTCCTCGCTCTGCATCGGCCGCAGGAACACCTGGTCGTCCGGCCCCAGGCCCACGGCAGGCGAGCCGTTGACCATCTCCTGGTTGGAACTGCGGCCGAACAAGCCGTTGCTTTGCAGCCCCGAGGGCGACTCGAACTCGGCCAGCCAGTTGCCGCCGTAGATGAAGAACGTCTCGCGCTGGTTCGGGTCCCACCAGGCGAACAGCTTCGACTTGTCGTCCAGCGCCGGGATGCGCACCGGGCCGGTGCTTTTCAGCACCGGCGTGGCGATGTAGGCCGCCGGCCGATGCTCGCTGAGGGACGGCAGGTCGTAGTGGGTCGGCTTGAGCATCGCCGTGCCCACCGACACTTCGCTGCTCAACTGTTCCTGCTCATGCATGCGGTAGCTGGGGCTGCCGGCGGTGTTCAGGGTCAGCCCCGGTTGCCAGAGCACCGGATGGCGTTGCCGGGTGAAGTCCACGGCGCTCTGGTAGCGTTGCATGACCTTGGCGAACAGCGCGTCGGGCGAGCCGAGAATGCCCGGCACGCCCATGCCGACAAAGGGGTCGTAGCCCATGAAACCGGCGAACTCCAGGTGCTGGGGGTTGGCGGCGATCAGGGTCAGCAGCGGCCCCAGTTCGAGGCTGTCCTTCACCCCGCCGCGGTGCAGGCCGACGTCCAGTTCGATATTGATCCGCAACCGGGTGCCCAAACCTCGGGCCAGGGCCAGGTACTGCTGCAGGTGTTCCGGGGTGTCGATCAGCCATTGCAACTGCCGGGCCGGGTCGAACGGGCCTTTGTGGCCCTGGTAGAACAGCTCCGCCGAACGCACCGGCAGCGGCTTGCCCAGCAGGATATCGGCCTCGGGAAAGCGCTGGGCATCGTGGTTGAGGAACGGCTGGTGGAACGACATCAGGCGCTGGGTGCCGGCGCGCTGGCCGATGTAGGCCAGTAGCTCCGGCGATGGCAGGGACTTCTCCACTAGCCGCAGCTGCTTGCCGCCGCGCTTGACCGACTGCAGCACCATATCGATGTTGTGGTCCAGGCGGTCGAGGTCGATCAGCATCACCGGGCGCATCGGGCCGTGGGCCTTGAGTTCCTGGTTCAGCGCGCGGAAATAGTCGCTGTAGGGCCCGCCCCGGTCGGCGGGCCGCAGCCAGGCCCCCACCCCCGCCAACAAGGCGCCGACACCCGCGGTACCGAGCAGGAAGTTGCGTCGATTCATCCTATTTATCTCCCTTCAGACCACGCCCAGGATGGACGACAGGTGTGCATTGAGGAACTTGCCGCCGGGGTCCAGCGCCTCGCGCACCCGGGTGAACTCGCGCCAGCGCGGGTACAGCGCCTGCAACTGCCGAGCGTTGAGGCTGTGCAACTTGCCCCAGTGCGGGCGGCCGGCGTACTTCCAGAAAATCGGTTCGACGGCGGCGAAGAAGTTGTGGTGGTCCATGCCGTAGTGCTGGTGCACCGAGATCGAACAGCTGTCGCGGCCCTCGAACATGCTCAGGGGAATATCGTCGGCCTGGACGTAGCGGTACTCGATGGGAAACCAGGTGCGCAGGTCCTTGTCGCGGATCAGCTTGAGGATTTCCCGCAGGCACGCCGGGCCGTGCTCGGCCGGCACCGAGTACTCCATTTCGTTGAAGCGCACGTTGCGCACATTGGCGTAGACCTCGTAGGAGTCGCCGACCCGCTCGTCGAAACTGGCGAAATGCCGCAGGCTGTTGAGCAGGGTGCGGCGGGTTTCGGGAAAATCGCTGAGGTACTTGTCGAGGTTCTCGATCAGGCTGACGAACTCGTTGCCGCCCTCTTCTGCCGGGTCCACCGGCGGGGTCGCCGGGTCTTCGGTTTCATTCAGGGCAATCGACAGCGCGTAGTCGGAATGGGTGACCACCAGCATTTCCCAGTGCTGGTTGTCGCGGGTGTTTTTCGCCAGGTCTTCGAGCAGTTCCTCGGTCTTGGCGATCCACTGTTTTTCCCGCAGGCGATAGGCCGGGCGATTCTGCAGACGCACCCGGGTGGCCACGCCCAACGCGCCGAGGGACACCCGTGCGGCGCTGAAGACCTCGGCGTTGCGGCTGCCGTCGCAGTCCAGCACCTCGCCGCTGGCGGTCACCAGTTGCAGGCCACAGACCTGGGCCGAATAGGACTTGAAGCCAACCCCGGTGCCGTGGGTCGAGGTGGCGATGGCCCCGGCCAGGGTCTGGTAGTCGATGTCGGCCATGTTCGGCAGGGCCTGGCCGATCGCCTTGAGCGGCGCGCCCATGCGCGACATCGGCGTGCCGGCGGCGAACTCGGCCTGCAAGGTGGCGGCATCGTGGCTGAGCAGGCCGCTGAAGAAGCTCAGCGACAACAGCGTGCCGTCGGTGGGCACCAGGGCGCTGAAGGAATGCCCCGAGCCCACCGGGCGGATCTTGCCCGGGACCTGGCGAATCACCTGCACCAGCTCGTCGAGGTCCTTGGGCGCCAGCCGCGCCAGGGGCAGGCAGCTTTGCGCGCCGGACCAGTTGCGCCAGGGAATCAGCCGTGGCGCCCGTGCCAGCTCGGCCAGCAGCGGGTTGCTGGTCAGCGCGCCGAACGTCCCGACGACTGCGCTGCGTTGCAGCAACTGACGTCGTGTGAGGTGCATGGTCATGCCTGTGTCCCTGTGCCGGGTTATTGGAGGTCTTGTGCGGACATGAAGCGGATCAGGGCGAGGAACTGCGCCTCGGAACACTGCATGCACAGGCCCATTGGCGGCATGCCGTTGTAACCGTTGATGCTGTGGTCCAGCAGGGTGTCGGCGCCCTGGGCGATGCGCGGGCGCCAAGCCTGAACATCGCCGGTCAACGGCGCGCCGGACGCCGGGTTGGTGTGGCAGAGCTTGCAACTGCTGTCGTAGATCCGCGCCAGCGCCGAATCGTCGGGCAGCTGATGCACGGCCGCCGCCGATGGCGGCGCGGGCTGGTCGCCACAGGCAACCAGCAGCCCGCCCAGCGCCAGGCACAGCGCGACGCGCGTCAGGCGATACAGCACGGTGACGGATGAAAACCGCAGCGAGGCAGTCGGTACCGGCATGGTGTTCCTCTCGGGTGACGGTCGGGATCGACCCAGAGCCAACACTAAGGCAGGCGCCGCCACGGCCTGAGGGCATTGCGGGCCAGCGAGGGGGGCATCTGCGGCCAGGCCTGTGCAGACGCTTGCCCGCGATGGGGACGTCGCGGCCTACCGGTGGACCGCGTTATCGTTCATCGCGGGGTCCTGGGACCGCCGCTACGCGGCCGCTCCTGCAGCAACACAAGAGCGTTTGAGCATGATGGGCGGGAGTGTTGGATTGGCCGCGCAATGGAGAGCGTCCGCCTGGCTACTGGTAGCTCATGGTGAAGGTCGCAGCAGCATCGGCTGTTCCGGGGCCGACCACGCCACCGGTCGGGATATAACGAGCCTTGAGCGGAATGCTCACCTGGTCGTTACCGAATTCACCGACTTGCCACTGATTCGGATTGTCAGCTACCGCCGAGTCAGGACCAAAGCTGACCAGCGTGTCGTCACCGCGCAATATCTGGATACCCACCCCCGAGGCAGTGGATGAACGCGACAGGGACAACGTACTGGACTGATTGCTCGGGTCGGCGGCGTCGCTCAGGGTCATGAACATTCTTGTGTGAGCACCCGCATCCCCGCCCGAGCATTGCAAACGAATCTCCAGGGGACGGTCGGGGTTGGTAGCGCCCTTATCGGCCACCGCGCTGACGTGTACTTTGCCCATGCCCACGGCGATAGTGGGGGTCGATACGGTACACGTAGGTACTCTCGGCTTGATCTCCAGATTGCCGCTGATTACATAACGCTGAAAATCCATGCCGTGATCGAGAGCCGTAAAGGTACCGACAAGCCCCGTCATCCGCCCCCCCGCAGTAATAGGGCCGGTTTTTACCAACTCGATTTTTACGGAAGGGGTGTAAGCATACATAGGGTAATCCGTGGAGCCTTCCCAAGTTCCTTGTGGCCACCATCCACTGAAATAGTATTGGATACGAATACCTACACCAGAAACCGAAGTCGCATAGGTGTTGAACCTTCCCACGGCCCCTACCCCCCTATACTCGATACGGCCAATGGAACTGGAGCAATAGGCTACCCCCGGTTGCTCCTTTCCTTGTGCTGTGGAACTGTACAAGACCGTGCCGTCAGGAACACTGGGATCAAAGGATTCGGACGGTGTCACTGACAAGGTGACGGTGCGCGTACCGACGTTAACGCCGCTCATTTCAACAATGCAGCTTGCTTGCGCTTTCAAACAGAAAAATGAAAAGACAAGCGCAAAAATTCCGGGAAAATTTTTCCAAAAATATTGAGACATGAAATACTCAGAGCATATTGCCGAAAGGAGGGCTGGCTTTATACCACCAAACATTACCCAAATAAAAAAACCGACTTATTTTCAGAAAAGCCTTATATGAAACTTTAAGAATCGCCTTATATAAAAATATCTTACAAATCCTCTCAAAAAACATTTAGCGAAACTACTGGATATTCAATCTGAAGCGAATGAAAACAGTGAGAAAGTTTCTGTTCAATTCCACATCAGATCAAAGGCGTTACTGCACTGTTTTCCTCGCCGGCCACCACGCTTCGCGCTGACAGAAAAATACGGGAGTGAGCGGGCGTCGATCCGACTTGCCCACGATGGGGACGCCGCGGTCTACCGGTGGACCGCGTTATCGTTTATCGCGCGCAAGCTGCGCTCCTACAGAAGCAGGCTTGCCCGCGAAAAACCGTCAACGATAACGCGGTGTCCTGGAGACCGCCGCTACGCGGGCGATCGAGCAGCGGCCGGCCGTTTCTGCTGAAGAACAACAGCCGGGGCTATTTGATGCGCTAGTGGAAGGTGTTGCGCACCGCGGGCACCGACACCGCCCGGCCGTCGACGATGCGCGGCTGGTAGCGGAAGGTGTTGGCCGCCGCCAGCGAGGGGCGGATAAACAGCGGGTGGCAGCCATCGAGCACCTTGGGGTTCTCCACCTTGCCTTGCGGGTTGACGCTGTATTCCACGGTGCAGTCGCCTTCGATGTTCTTGTCCAGGGCGCGTTGCGGGTAGTCCGGGGCCTCCTTGCTCAGGGGCAGGTACTGGCGGCTGTCGGCCGCGGCCTGGGCGTCGAGCAGCAACAGGCCGTCGCGTTCGCTGGCGGCCAGGCGCTCGCTGGTGCCGGGCACAAAGCCGATGGCCTCGATGGCCATGGACCTGATGCGCATCCCCCGCGAATTCCTCACCCAGGCCTGGCCCAACGCCTCGGCCACCGCCGGCCAGGTGGCGCGCCAGGAAGCCCTGGGCCAGCTCGAGCAACTGGGCTTTGCCTCGAGCTTTCTCGACTGCGTCTACCGCTACCTGCAAGGCCAGGTGCGCCAGGCGCCGAGCCTGGAACAGACGGCCCAGGCCTTCGGCATGAGCCCGGCCACCCTCAAGCGCAAGCTGCACAAGCACGGCAGCGGTTTCCAGCAGCAGGCGGACCTGGTGCGCAAGCATGTGGCGCTGTACCTGTACCGGATCAAGGGCCTGAGCAACGAGGAAGTCGCCGAGTACCTGAGCTTCAACGACGCGGCGAATTTCCGCCGCTCATTCAAACGCTGGACCGGCAGCACGCCCAAGCTGATCCGCCAATTGTTCAGCGCCGGTTGAAACAAAGGCTGTTTTTCCATGGGAAAAAGCGGCTACTCTTGGCCCAAAGAACCACACCATCACACCTCTGCTGCACGACTTTCCGCCATTTTGGCCCAGCTTTTTGCTAAAGACCCGAGACATCAAGGCGTATACCCGTAGAAACAAACCTTGAAGACCTGTCTCGCCCGTCAGCGCCGGCGCGCTATCCAGCCCGCCGGTGCATTGCCCATTGCCATTACGGAATAGAGTCATGACCACAGCCCATCTGTTGAACACGCTGTTTCCCGTCGCCGCCGACATCCCCGAGCAGTACCGCCTGGACGGCCAGGTCGAGCAACGCGAGTACCTGGTCGACGGTCAGTTGCAGACCTGGAACGGGCCCCTGGCCCTGGTGCGCAGCCCGGTGTACCTGGACACCGCCAATGGCGACGAGCAAGTGATTCTCGGCAGCACCCCGCTGCTCGACGCCGACACCGCGCTGACCGCCCTCGACGCCGCCGTGCGCGCCTACGACCGTGGCCAGGGCGCGTGGCCGACCATGCGCGTGGCCGAACGCATTCAGCACGTCGAAGCCTTCCTCGGGCGCATGCGCGAACAGCGCTCGGCGGTGGTCAAGCTGCTGATGTGGGAAATCGGCAAGAACCTCAAGGACTCGGAAAAAGAGTTCGACCGCACCTGCGACTACATCGTCGACACCATCAACGCCCTCAAGGAACTCGACCGCCGCTCCAGCCGCTTCGAGCTGGAGCAGGACACCCTCGGCCAGATCCGCCGCGTGCCGCTGGGCGTGACGCTGTGCATGGGCCCGTACAACTACCCGCTGAACGAGACCTTCACCACCCTGATCCCGGCGCTGATCATGGGCAACACCGTGGTGTTCAAGCCGGCCAAGTTCGGCGTGCTGCTGATCCGCCCGCTGCTGGAAGCCTTCCGCGACAGCTTCCCGGCCGGGGTGATCAACGTGATCTACGGCAGCGGCCGGGAAACCGTCAGCGCGCTGATGGCCAGCGGCAAGATCGATATCTTCGCCTTCATCGGCACCAACAAGGCCGCCAGCGACCTGAAGAAACTGCACCCCAAGCCGCACCGCCTGCGCGCGGCCCTGGGCCTGGACGCGAAAAACCCTGGCATCGTGCTGCCGGAGGTGGACCTGGATAACGCGGTCAACGAGGCGATCACCGGCTCGCTGTCGTTCAACGGCCAGCGCTGCACTGCGCTGAAGATCCTCTTCGTCCATGAAACCGTGGTCGATGCCTTCATCGAGAAATTCAACGCCAAGCTGCTCAGCCTCAAGCCGGGCATGCCGTGGGAACCGGGGGTGGCGCTGACGCCGCTGCCGGAGTCGGGCAAGGTCGATTACCTGCACGCCCTGGTGGCCGACGCCATCGACAAGGGCGCCAAGGTGGTCAACCCCGGCGGTGGCGAAGCGCGGGCCTCGTTCTTCTACCCGGCGGTGCTGTACCCGGTGAACAGCCAGATGCGCGTGTACCAGGAAGAGCAGTTTGGGCCGGTGGTGCCGATCGTGCCGTATCGCGACCTGGAAACGGTGATCGACTACGTCCTGGAATCGGACTTCGGCCAGCAGCTGAGTATCTTCGGCACCCAACCGGCACAAGTCGGACGGCTGGTGGACGCCTTCGCCAACCAGGTCGGGCGGATCAACCTCAACGCCCAGTGCCAGCGCGGCCCGGACACCTACCCGTTCAACGGGCGCAAGAACTCCGCCGAAGGCACGCTGTCTGTGCATGACGCGTTGCGCACCTTCTCGATCCGCACCCTGGTGGCCACCAAGTTCCAGGAGAGCAACAAGGAGTTGATCAGCGACATCATCCGTAACCGCGAGTCGAGCTTCCTGACCACCGATTACATTTTCTAGAAACGGAGAATTTCCCCTGGGCCTGCCAACCCCTTGGCGATCCTTTCGCCTGCCGCCGCTGTTGCGCCGATTCCTGCTCCCGGTACTGGACCCGTATCGGCGCTACCGCTACGCCAAGCTGATCCATGCGGTGCGCGTGGCCCTGGGGTTGCTGGCCACCATCGCGCTGACCACCGGCCTCAACCTGCCTCACGGCGAATGGGCGTCGGTGACCATGCTGGTGGTGATCGGCGGCTTGCAGCACCACGGCAATATCGGCAAGAAGGCCGCGGAACGGGCCATCGGCACCCTGATCGGCGCGGGCGTCGGCCTGGTGCTGGTGGTGCAGCAGGCTTATCTGGGCATGTCCTGGCTGACCTACCTGGGGATGTCGGTGGTGTGCGGGTATTTCTCCTATCACGCCATCGGCAAGGGCGGTTACACCGCGCTGCTGGCAGCAATCACTGTGTTCATCGTCGCCGGCCATGGCGACAACCACGTCAGCGATGGCCTGTGGCGCACGGTGGACATCCTGATCGGCATCGCCCTGGCCCTGGCCTTCTCCTTCGCCATTCCGCTGTATGCGGTGTATTCCTGGCGCTACAACCTGGCCAGCGCCTTGCGCGACTGCGCCACCCTTTACGGACGCATCATCGGCGGCCAGTCGGTGACCGACGATGAACACTTGAAGTTGCTCGGGCGCCTCAACAGCACCTTGCTGCAATTGCGCTCGCTGATGCCCTCGGTGTCCAAGGAAGTGCGGATCTCCATGACCGAACTGGACGCCATCCAGCGCAACCTGCGCATGTGCTTCAGCACCCTGGAAATCCTCGGCAATACCCGGCCGAACCTCAGCGACCCACAGGCTCGCGAGCAGCTGCAACAGGTGTTGAAACACGAGCACCGGCAGGTGCGCATACAGCTGGTGGGCATGGCCCGCGCCCTGCAATCCGGCGCCACCAGACGCCTGGGGCGGCCCCTGGATGGCCCGTCCTCCTCGACCCTCGACACCTCGGTCTACAGCGTGCTGGACGGCTACCGCCTGCTGACCCGGCAACTGGTGGCCAACCTCAACGAGATGCGCCAGCGCCTGGCGAAAAGCGCGGAGCACTGGAAGATCTGAGGGCCCTGCGCCTGCCGCCAGACCGCGCCTGCTAGAACAACTCGCTGAACGGAATGAAGCGCGCCGGCTCCCCGGCCCGCAAGGTGCTGCCCTCGGGAATCTCCACCAGCCCATCGGCCCAGGAGGCGCCCAGCAACACGCCGGAACTCTGGTTCGGATAAAGCACGGCGCGCCCCTCCTCCAGCCTGGCCCGCAGGTATTCGCGACGGCTGCCCGCTTTCGGCCAGTCGAAACCGACGCTGACCGGGAAGCTCAATGGCATGACCTCCTCGACACCCTGGATGCGCAACAGATAAGGCCGGGCCAGCAAGCCAAAGGTCACCAGGGCCGAGGTCGGGTTGCCGGGCAGGCCGATCACCGGCACCCTGCCGAAGCGCCCGACAGTCAGCGGCTTGCCGGGTTTTATCGCAAGCTTCCAGAACACCGGGGTGGCGCACTCGCGCAGCACCTGGCCGAGGCAATCGGCGTCGCCGGCGGACACACCGCCGGTGGTCAGGATCAGGTCCGCCGCGCACTGCAACTGCTCCAGGCGCAGCCGGGTCTGCTGTGGCTGGTCGGGGAGAATCCCGGCATCGATCACCTCGCAGGCCAGGGCACTCAACCAGTGGCTGAGCAGGGTGCGATTGCTGTTGTAGATGCAGCCGGGGCGCAAGGGCGTGCCCGGCTCGACCAGTTCGTCGCCGGTGGACAGCAATGCCACCCGTGGTCGCCGCACCAGCGGCAGATGGGTACAGCCCTGGGCCGCGGCGATGGCCAGTTCGAACGGCCCCAGGCGTTTGCCGGCACGCAGCAGCACTTGCCCGGCGCGGTTCTCCTGGCCTTGGGCGCGGATATTCTGGCCGGCCTTCAGCGGCTGCTTGAAGCGGACGCGACCGTCGTCAAGCTGCTCGACGTTCTCCTGCATCTCGATGCTGTTGGCACCCTGGGGCAGCGGCGCACCGGTGAAGATTCGCGCGCAGGTGCCCGGCAGCAACGGCTCGGGGGGCTGGCCGGCAAAGATGCGTTGTGACACCGCCAGCGGCTGCCCGTCCCAGCCCTCGAGGCTCAAGGCATAACCGTCCATGGCGCTGTTCGGCCAGGGCGGCAGGTCCAGGGTCGCCACCAGGTCGCTGGCCAGCACCCGTTGCCGCGCCTCGCCCAGCGCCACCGGCTCGCTGTCCTGCAAGCGTTGCGCCTCGGCCATGGCCAGCAAGCGGGCGATGGCCTCCTCCACCGGCATCAGCGGTGACGGGCTCATCCGCGGGTCCCGCAGGCTTGCACCTGCTTGAGGTGCGGCACGAAATTGCACGGCCGGTGGCGGGCGTCGAGCTGCTCGGCGAGGATGCCTTCCCAGGCGGTCCGGCAGGCGCCGGTGGAGCCCGGCAGGCAGCACACCAGGGTGCCGTTGGACAGCCCGGCCAGGGCCCGGCTCTGCACGGTGGAAGTACCGATATCGAGGATGGAGATCGCCCGGAACAGCTCGCCGAAACCGTCGATCTGCTTGTCCAGCAGGCAGCTCACCGCCTCGGGGGTGCTGTCGCGTCCGGTGAAGCCGGTGCCGCCGGTAATCAGCACCACCTGGATATTTTCATCGGCGATCCACAGCGCGACCTGGGCGCGGATCTTGTACAGGTCGTCCTTGAGCAGGTTGCGCTCGCTCAGGGTGTGGCCGGCTTCCAGCAGGCGGCTGACGAGCAGTTGCCCGGAGGTATCGGTGGCGTATTCGCGGGTGTCGCTGACGGTCAGCACGGCAATATTCAGGGGGACAAACAATGCATCCGATTTCACGCTCATGTCTTTCTCCGGCAGGCAGTCATAAAAACCATTGCCAGAGGCTAAAGCGCTGAAACCGTCAGTGTCTAATCACTCTGGCCGACCACTTTATCGAGCCCATCTATCAAGACTTTTTTCCCTGGAAAACGCGGGTCGGCGCGGGTGAAATCCGCGGTCGATAGAGCCTTTTGATCGGACATTCGATACTTCCGATTGGACTCGCGGCGGCGACAATGAGATCGTCCCGATACCCAACCAGCGTGCCTTGAACCATGACCCCGACCTGCCCCGCTTCCCCTTCGTCCATCCCCTGCTCGGTACTGCTGCTGGCCGGCGGCCGTGGCGCGCGCATGGGCGGACAGGACAAGGGCCTGCTGCCCTGGCAGGGCAAGCCGCTGATCGCCCATGTGCAGGCGGCGGTCCGGCCCTTCAGCGACGATCTGATCATCTCCTGCAACCGCAACGCCGAGCAGTACCGGGCCTATGCCGACCAACTGGTGGAGGACTCGCAGAAGGGCTTCCCGGGCCCACTGGCGGGCGTCCTCGCCGGCCTGGCGGTGGCGCGTCATCCGTGGCTGCTGGTGTTCGCCTGCGACGCGCCGAAAATCGATGCCGCGCTGATCAGCGCCATGCTGGCGGCGCGCCCCGCCGCGGACGCGGTGCTGATGGTGCAGCAGGCCGGCCACTGGCAACCCATGTTCAGCCTGATCCCCAAGGCCTTGCTGGCGAGCCTGCAGCAAGACTGGGACGCCGGCGAACGCAGCCTGCAACGCGCCTTGTCGAAGCACCGGCCGCAAGCCTTGGTCTGCGCCGAGGACGACCCGCGCCTGAGCAACTTCAATACCCCTGAGCTACTTTCTTAACGGCATTTTTTAACAGCGTTTTTTAGCAGCTCCGCGTGCCACCGAACGGGTGCACTGTCTTTTCCTCCAAAAGGTCGGCTCGGGATTTCCAAGCTGCGTGCATCCTGAAGACCGACCTTACCAACCCCTTCCTCAGCAGGTGCCATCGTGGATATCAAACAACTCAAATTCCTTATCGCCCTGGACCAGACCCGACACTTCGGCCAGGCCGCCGCGCGCTGCCACATTACCCAGCCGACCCTGTCCATGCGCTTGCGCAATCTGGAGGACGAGCTGGACCTGGTGCTGGTCAAGCGTGGCCAGCGTTTCGAAGGTTTCACCGAGGCCGGCGAACGGGTGCTGGCCTGGGCGCGGACCCTGCTCGCCGCCCATGACGGGCTGTTCGCCGAAGCCGCCGCATGCCGCGGCCAACTGGTCGGCAGCCTGCGCCTGGGCCTGGTGCCGCTGAGCAGCTTCAACCCGATCGGCTACGTCCAGGGCCTTTCCAAGAGTTTCCCGGAACTCAAGTTCGCCCTCTCATCCATGAGTTCGGACCAGATCATCGAAGGCCTGGGCAACAACCAGCTGGACCTGGGGGTGTGTTATCTGGACCACGTGAACCCGAACTATTTCGAGTTTTTCGAGATCGGCGAAACCCGCGTCGGCCTGCTGTACGACACCCGCCACTTCCATTTCGAAGGCAGCGAAATGAGCTGGGAAGAAGCCGCCGAGCTGCCCCTGGGGATGATCAGCAATGGCATGCACTACCGCAAATCCATCGACCTGAGTTTCCGCAGCCGCGGCCTCGACCCGCAGCCGATCCTCGAAAGCGATTCCACCTATCAGCTGTTCCAGGCGATTCACGAAGGCTTCTGCTGCTCGATCATGCCGCTGTCCAGCGGCCTGGAAAATCCGATCGAGAACCTGGCGTTCATCAACCTGCCGGATGCCAGTGTGCTGGCGCCCCTGGGCCTGGTGATGCGCAAGACCGAACCGCGCTCGGCCATCGCCGAAAAGTGCTTTGCCGAAGCCAGGAAACTGTTTGCCGCACCAGAGCCAACGGCCGACTAAAGGTGCTGCGCCGCAGGGCGCATCCCTGCCCTACCAGCGACTGGCAGCCAGTTGGTCGCTCTCCCGGCCATCCACCCAACGCTCGCCGGACGAAGTCTGTTCACGCTTCCAGAACGGCGCGCGGGTTTTCAGGTAGTCCATCAGGAAGGCGCAGGCCTCGAAGGCCGCCTGCCGATGGGCGCTGGCGACGCCGACAAACACGATCGGCTCAGCCACCTGCAACACCCCCACCCGATGCACGACCCTGACCCGTTGCAGCGGCCAGCGCTGATTGGCCTCATCGACGATGCGCTGCAACGCGCGCTCGGTCATGCCCGGGTAATGTTCGAGGAACAGGCTGCCGACCTGCTCCCCGAGGTTCAGGTCGCGCACATAGCCGACGAAGGTCACCACCGCGCCAATGCTCGGGTCCCCGCCGTGCACCTCGCGGTGCAGTCGATCGAGGTCGAGGGCCTCGGCCTGGACATGCACGGTCATGGTTCAGCCCCCGGTGACTTGTGGGAAAAACGCGATCTCGTCGAAGTCCTCGATGGGTGCGTCGAGGTTGCACAGGTCCTGGTTCAGCGCGCACATCAGGCTGTTTTCGCCGAGCACCGCCTGCCAGGTCTCGCCCCTGGCCATCAGCAATGTCCTCACGTCGCCGACGCTGCGCAACGAATCGTCCAGCGCGATCTTCTCGCCGCCGATACCGAGCTGCTCGCGATAGCGGGCAAAGTAGTTGATCAGAATCATGCGGTGACTCCCGCGTCAAAGGTGCCGGATCGTCCACCCTGTTTCTTCAGCAGCTGGATGCTGTCGATGACCATGCCGCGGTCGACCGCCTTGCACATGTCGTAGATAGTCAGCGCGGCCACGCTGGCCGCGGTAAGGGCTTCCAGCTCGACCCCGGTGCGGCCGTTCAGCCGGCAGGTGGCGACGATCCTGACGCTGTCGGGCTCGACGGCCTTCAGTTCGAGGTGAATCGAGCTGAGCATCAGCGGGTGGCAGAGCGGGATGAGCTCATGGGTTTTCTTCGCCGCCATGATCCCCGCGATGCGCGCCACCGCGAACACGTCGCCCTTGGGGTGGCCGTTCTGCTGGATCATCTGCAAGGTGGCGGGCCGCATGCGCACCCAGGCCTGGGCCTGGGCTTCGCGGTCGGTGGGCTGCTTGTCGCTGACATCGACCATGTTGGCGCGGCCTTCGGCGTCCAGGTGAGTCAAGGTGGTGGAATCGTGGTGCATGGTTATCCTCGCAGCCGGCTGGCTGGGTTGAGTACTTGATGTCGCCCGGGGGAGCCAGGGCGAACGCATGGGCGCCGATCAGCTCAGCACGAAGTCCACCGGCTGCAACACCGGCGGCAGCTGGGTCGCCCCCAGGGCATCCAGCACCTCGCGCTCGATGGTGCGCACCAGGGCATTGGTCGGCAGGTCGTTCTCGTCTCGGCCGAAGGGGTCTTCCAGCTCGTCGCCAATGGCATCCAGGCCGAAGAACGTATAACTGACGATGGCCGTGAAGATCGGCGTCAACCAGCCCAGGGGCTCGGCCATGGCAAAGGGCAGCAGGATGCAGAAGATGTAGCTGGTGCGGTGCAGCAACAGCGTGTAGGGAAAAGGCAATGGCGTGCTCTTGATCCGCTCGCAGATGGTCTGGGCGTTGGTCAGGCTGCTCAGGTGATTGGCCAGCAGCGTGTAGCGCCATTCGTTGATCGCCCCGGATTCGGCCAGGGCCGAACACTGTTGGCCGACGTGGCGCAGGATGCTGTCCGGCACGTTGGGCGTCTGGGCCGGCGGCAACCGGCTCAGCCAGGTGCCCGCCGCGCTCGACTCGTCTTCCTGGCGCAGCCTGGCGTTGAGGGCATGGGCGAAGCCGCAGAGGTCGCGCAGGATCTTGCCGCGTTGTCGCGAATCCTTGATCGCCTGGGTTTCGCGGATCATCGAACGCACCTCCGTCACCAGCGTGCCCAGGGCCTTGCGCGCTTCATACCAGCGGTCGTAGCAGGCGTTGTTGCGAAAGCTCATGAAGATCGACAGCGACAGGCCCAACAGGGTGAAGGGCGTGGCGTTGACCCTGGAGAAATAGGCCGGGTACAGGGTCTCGATAAACACGATCGCCGAGGCCAGCAGGGTCACCAGCAGGCTGCGCAGGGCGATGCGCTTGGCGATCGAGCCCTTGAGGGAGATCAGCACATTGATCAGGTTGGGTTTGGATCTGACGATCATCGCAAGACAGCCTTTTTGCAGAGAGGGAAACCGCGCGGATCAGCCGCCGGTCATGTTCATGAACCGCACCACTTGCACCTCGTCATTGAGTTCGAAGTTGTGGCGGTACGGCTTGATTTTCATCGCCTCGACGATTGCCCGCTCCAGGCGCTCCGGCTCGCCCGGGTGGCTGCGCAGCACCTGCTTCAGGTCGACCGAATGCTCGTTGCCCAGGCACAGCAGGAGCCGGCCCTCGACGGTCAGCCGCACCCGGTTGCAGGTGGCGCAGAAGTTGTGGCTGTGGGGCGAGATGAACCCCAGGCGAATCTCCGGCGCCTCGGCCAGGCGCCAGTAACGCGACGGCCCCTGGGTCGATTCGGTGGAGTCGATCAGGGTGTAGCGCTCGGCGATGCGCTCGCGCACCTGGGCGCTGGAAAAGAACGCATCGGCGCGGCTGTGTTCGCTGATCACCCCCAGGGGCATCTCTTCGATAAAGGAGATGTCCAGCCCACGGTCGATGGCGAACCCCACCAGGTCGTTGATCTCGTGATCGTTGCGCCCTTTCATCACCACGCAGTTGAGTTTGGTGTGCTGGAAACCGGCGGCGCTCGCCGCATCGATGCCGGCGATGACCTGGGCCAGGTCGCCGGTGCGGGTCAGCTCGCGAAAGCGCCTGGCATCGAGGCTGTCGATGCTGATGTTCAGACGCTTGAGCCCGGCATCGAACAGGGGTGCCGCCAGCTTGCCCAACTGCGAGCCATTGGTGGTCATGCACAGCTCGCGCAGCCCCGGCAGCGCGGCGATGCGCCGGCACAGCTCGACGACGCCCTGGCGGATCAAGGGTTCGCCCCCGGTCAGGCGGATTTTCCGGGTGCCCAGGGCGACGAAGCTGTGCGCCAGCTGATAGAGCTCCTCCAGGGTCAGGATGCGTTGCCGTGGCAGGAACTGCATGTCTTCGGCCATGCAATACACACAGCGAAAGTCGCAGCGATCGGTCACCGACATCCGCAGATAGTCGACTCGCCTGGAAAAACCATCCCGCAGGATTCGATCTGACATTACCGCCTCCATCAACACTTCAGGCGCATTGACCAGAAGGCTGTTATTGGAAGGCCGCCGTTATAGAGGGGCCTTGTTGCGGCAAGACTAAGTTCAATTAAAAGCGCCGTCTAATCGCTATTAACAACCGGTTGATCAATAGGATCTATCAAGCAGAAAAGCATCCAAAATCACGCCACCTTAAACAAATAATCCATTGATTTATTTTGATTTTTTCCATGATAGAGGACCTCGATCAACTGGTCATTAATAGCGATTAGACAGGCACTTCACGGTCAACATAGGCTTGTTCCCGTAGTACTTGAGCGGCACCCGTGAAGTGAATAAATGCGCATGCCTTGTAACTGGCTGCAAATAAAAGCGCATTTAACCGCACAACAAAACAGTCATGAACAATGACTTGGCATTAGGCACAGCCTACGTGCGATGTCCTGGAGAAGAACCATGAGCGAAGTTGAACGCTACAAACCCTACAAGGGAGCAGCCGCCGGTTGGGGCGCGCTGATCGCCGTGACCAAAAACTGGTTGGGCAGCGAAAACGCTTTCAAGAATATTCGCACCATGCTCAAGACCAACCAGAACGGCGGTTTCGACTGCCCGGGTTGCGCCTGGGGCGAATCGCCGGAAAACGGCATGGTCAAGTTCTGCGAGAACGGCGCCAAGGCGGTCAACTGGGAAGCCACCGGGCGCCTGGTCAACCCGGCTTTCTTCAATAAATACACGGTGGCGGCGCTGGCGGCGCAAAGCGACTACTGGCTCGAATACCAGGGCCGCCTGACCCACCCCATGCGTTACGACGCCAGCACTGACCGCTACGTCGAAACCAGCTGGGACGATGCCTTCGCCCTGATCGCCAAGCACCTGAACGCTCTGGAGTCGCCCGACCAGGCCGAGTTCTACACCTCGGGCCGGGCCAGCAATGAGGCCGCCTACCTCTACCAGCTGTTCGTGCGTGCCTACGGCACCAACAACTTCCCCGACTGCTCGAACATGTGCCACGAGGCCAGTGGCCTGGGCATGGACGACAGCGTCGGCGTGGGCAAAGGCACGGTGACCTTCGACGACCTGGAGGAAGCCGACGCCATTTTTGTCATCGGCCAGAACCCTGGCACCAACCACCCGCGGATGCTCGAACCGCTGCGCGAGGCAGTGAAGCGTGGCGCCCAGGTGATCTGTTTCAACCCGCTGAAAGAGCGTGGCCTGGAACGCTTCCAGCACCCGCAGCATCCGCTGGAGATGCTCACCAACGGCTCGGAGCCTACCTCCTCCGCTTACTTCCGCCCGGCCCTGGGCGGCGACATGGCGGCCATGCGCGGCATCGCCAAGTTCCTCTGGCAATGGGAACGCGAAGCGCTGGCGAACAATGGCGAAGCGGTGTTTGACCGCGCCTTCATCGCCGAGCACACCTCGGGCCTGGACGCCTACCTGGCCGAGGTCGACGCCACCAGCTGGGAGCACATCCTCGAACAGTCCGGGCTGTCCCTGGAGGACATCGAGCTGGCTGCGCGCATGTACCGCAAGGCCAAGCGGGTGATCATGTGCTGGGCCATGGGCGTGACCCAGCACACCCACTCGGTGCTGACCGTGCAGGAAGTGGTCAACGTGCAGTTGCTGCGCGGCAATATCGGCCGGCCGGGCGCCGGGCTGTCGCCGGTGCGCGGCCACAGTAACGTGCAGGGCGACCGCACCATGGGCATCAACGAACTGGCCCCCGCCGAGTTGCTCGATGCCCTGGAAGCGCGTTTTGCCTTCAAGGCGCCGCGCAAGCACGGGCACAACACGGTGATGGCGATCGCCGCCATGGAAGAAGGTCGCGCCAAGGTGTTCATCGGCCTGGGCGGCAACTTCGCCCAGGCCACCCCCGACAGCCCGCGCACCCATGCGGCCCTGCGCAACTGCGAGCTGACCGTGCACATTGCCACCAAGCTCAATCGCAGCCACCTGGTCACCGGCCGCGAGGCGCTGATTCTGCCGTGCCTGGGGCGCACCGATATCGACCTGCAAGCCCAGGGCCCGCAAGGCGTCACCGTGGAAGACACCTTCAGCATGGTGCACATTTCCCACGGCCAGCTGAAACCCAAGTCGCCGCTGATGCGTTCGGAACCGGCGATCATCGCCGGGATCGCCAACGCCACGTTGGGCAGCCACCCGATCGACTGGCTATGGGTGATCGAGGACTACAGCCGGATCCGCAACCTGATCGCCGACACCATTCCCGGCTTCAAGGACTTCAACAAGAAGCTGCTGCACCCCGGTGGTTTCCACCTGGGCAACGACGCCGCCCAGCGCATCTGGAAAACCGCCACCGGCAAGGCCCAATTCACCCCCAGCGTGTTGCCGGAACACCTGGTAAGCAAGGGCGTGCGCGACCTGGGAGTGAAGCCGGAGCTGATCCTGCAGACCATGCGCTCCCACGATCAGTACAACACCACCCTGTATGGCCTGGACGATCGTTATCGCGGGGTCTACGGCATGCGCGACGTGGTGTTCGTCAACGAGCAGGACATTCGCCAGCTGGGCTACGAGCCTGGGCAGAAGGTCGACATGATCTCGCTGTGGGGCGACGGTCGCGAGCGCCGGGTGAGCGGCTTCACCCTGATCGCCTACGACATTCCCGCCGGCCAGGCCGCGGCCTACTACCCGGAAACCAACCCTCTGGTGCCACTGGAAAGCTACGGCGACCGCACCTTCACCCCGACCTCGAAGTTCATCGCGATCCGCCTTGAACCGGCGCCGGCCAGCAACCTGATCCAGTCCTCCGTCGATTGAACCTGCCCGGGGCGGCGCGCGTCGCCCCGGCCCTTTCGAAACCTGCATTGCCGTCGACCGCGAGCCGCAAGGCTCACCGCGGTCGGCCGTGCCGTGCACGCGTATCGAGCCACTCTGAGGGTATCGTCATGCCAAACCTGGAAGCGCTCGACCTGGCGCGAATTCAATTCGCGTTCACGGTCTCGTTCCACATCATCTTTCCCGCCATCACCATCGGGCTGGCCAGCTTCCTGGCAGTGCTCGAAGGCCTGTGGCTGAAAAGCAATAATCCGGTCTACAAGGACCTGTATCACTTCTGGTCGAAAATCTTCGCCGTCAACTTCGGCATGGGGGTGGTCTCCGGGCTGGTCATGGCCTACGAGTTCGGCACCAACTGGAGCCGTTTCTCGGACTTCGCCGGGAGCATTACCGGGCCCCTGCTGACCTATGAAGTGCTGACCGCGTTTTTCCTCGAGGCCGGTTTCCTCGGGGTGATGCTGTTCGGCTGGAACCGGGTCGGCCGTGGGCTGCACTTCTTCTCCACGGTCATGGTGGCGATCGGCACGCTGATCTCGACCTTCTGGATCCTCGCCTCCAACAGCTGGATGCAGACGCCACAGGGCTTCTCCATCGTCGATGGGCGGATCGTGCCGATGGACTGGCTGGCCATCGTGTTCAACCCGTCGTTCCCCTTCCGCCTGGCGCACATGGCGATCGCCGCGTTTGTCGCCACCGCGTTTTTTGTCGGCTCTTCCGCGGCCTGGCACTTGCTGCGCAAGAACGACACGCCGCAGGTGCGCAAGATGCTGTCGATGGCGATGTGGATGGCCTTGATCGTCGCGCCGATCCAGGCGGTGGTCGGGGATGCCCATGGCCTGAACACCCTGGAACATCAGCCGGCGAAAATCGCCGCCATCGAAGGCCACTGGGAAAACATCGGCAACCAACCGACGTCGCTGGTGCTGTTCGGCATTCCCGACATGGACGCCGAGAAGACCGGTTACGCAATCGAAGTGCCTTACCTGGGCAGCCTGATCCTGACCCACAGCCTGGACAAGCAGATCCCGGCGCTCAAGAGCTTCCCGAAAGAGGACCGGCCGAACGCGACCATCATCTTCTTCAGCTTCCGGATCATGGCCGGGCTGGGCATGTTGATGATCCTCACCGGCCTGCTCGGCCTGGCCCTGCGCCGCAACGGCGCGCTGTACCGCAACCGGCTGTTCCTGCGCCTGGTGCTGTTCATGGGCCCGACCGGGCTGATCGCCATGCTCGCCGGCTGGATCACCACCGAGGTCGGCCGCCAGCCGTGGGTGGTGTACGGCTTGCAGCGCACCGCCGACGCGGCGTCGAACCACTCGGTCAGCCAACTAAGCATCTCGCTGGCGCTGTTCGTGTTGATCTACTTCTCGGTGTTCACCGTGGGCATCGCCTACATGATGAAGCTGGTCCGCAAGGGCCCGCAGCCCCATCACGATCATCCGCCACAAGGCGGCCCCGGCCAGGACCGCACGCCGCGCCGGCCGCTGTCCGCAGTCCCCGAGACCTTCGCGTCCGGCAACCCTGCCAACTGAACAAGGAGCTTGCCCATGGGCATTCAAGGTATAGATCTGTCGTTGATCTGGGGCGTGATCATCGCCTTCGGGGTGATGATGTACGTCATCATGGATGGCTTCGACCTGGGACTGGGGATCCTCTTCCCGCTGATCCCGGACGCGCAGGAGCGCGATGTGATGATGAACACCGTGGCACCGGTCTGGGACGGTAACGAGACCTGGCTGATCCTCGGCGGCGCGGCGCTGTACGGGGCCTTCCCGCTGGCCTATTCGGTGATTCTCGAGGCCTTGTACCTGCCGCTGATTTTCATGCTGGCCGGCTTGATCTTCCGCGGCGTGGCCTTTGAGTTCCGCTTCAAGGCCAGCCCGGAAAAACGCCATATCTGGGACATGGCGTTCATTGGCGGCTCGCTGCTGGCGACCTTCTGCCAGGGCATCGTGATCGGCAGTTACATCGCCGGGATCCCGGTAGTCGATCGCCAGTTCGCCGGCGGCAACCTCGACTGGCTGGCGCCGTTCCCGCTGTTCTGCGGCCTGGGCCTGATCGTCGCCTATGCATTGCTGGGCAGTACCTGGCTGCTGGTCAAGACCGAAGGCATGCTCGAATCGCGGATGCGCCACTACAGCCGGCCGCTGGCATTCGTGCTGATGGCAGTGGTCGCGGTGCTCTGCGTGTGGACGCCCTTGCTGCACCCGGAAATCGCCAGCCGCTGGTTCACCCACGCGCATATCGTGGTCTTCGGCGCCCTGGTGGTCCTCGGGTTGCTGGCGCTGTTCGGGCTGCTGCGCACCTTGCGCCAGCATCACTCGCACTGGCCGTTCGTGTTCACCCTGGCGCTGGTGTTCCTCGGCTATATCGGCCTGGCCTTCAGCATCTGGCCGAATATCGTGCCGCCTTCCATCAGCCTGTGGCAGGCGGCATCGCCCCCGTCCAGCCAGTTGTTCATCCTGATCGGCACCCTGTTCATCCTGCCGATCATCCTGATGTACACCTGCTGGAGCTACTACGTGTTCCGCGGCAAAGTGAGGATCGGCGATGGTTACCATTGATAGCGAAACCCTTCGAACCCCTGCCAGGTCGAGGCCTTTCTACCAGCAGGTGGCGCAGCTGAGTCTGCTGTTCCTCGGTGGGCTGCTGATGCTGGCCGCCGCCACCGCACTGATGATGGAGTTGGCTTATGGAACGCTCTGAGGTATCGAGCACTGAAGGTCCGGCCGCCCCCTGGTATCGGCGGCTGGCGTGGCTGGTGGGCATCTGGTTTGGCAGTGTGCTGGCCCTGGGTGCGGTGGCCGGGCTGCTGCGGCTGATGATGCAGCTGGCCGGGATGAGCAGTCACTGATTGCTGGCTGCACCGGTAAAGGCTCGGCACATTGTTAGGCGCCGGCACCTTTCCCGGTTTGTGGTTTCAATCAGCCAGATGCAACGAACCCGCGAGGCCCTCGCCTCGCGGGCTCGTTGCATCCGGATCAGGGCTGGCGTTCGGCCAACGCCTCCAGCAGATCGGCCGAAGGCACGAAGAACAGGCCGCCGGTCACCGCCGTGCTGAAATCCAGCAGACGGTCATAGTTGCCCGCCGGCCGGCCGACAAACATGTTTTCCAACATCTGCTCGATAGGTTCCGGCGAGCGCGCGTAGCCGATGAAATAGGTGCCGAACTCCCCCGCCCCGGGCCGGCCGAACGGCATGTTGTCGCGCAGGATCTTCACTTCTTCGCCGTCCTTGGTGATGGTGGTCAAGGCACTGTGGGAAGAGCTCGGCTTGACGGCATCGTCGAGTTCGATATCGGACAGCTTCTTGCGCCCGATAATGCGTTCCTGGGCCTCGACCGACAGCTCGTTCCAGGCGCTCATGTTATGCAGGTACTTCTGCACCAGCACATAACTGCCGCCGCTGAACGCCGGATCTTCATCGCCGACCAGGGTGAACTCGATGGCCTTGCGCCCGACCGGGTTTTCCGTGCCATCGACAAAACCGATGATGCTGCGCATATCGAAATAGCGGAAACCCTGCACCTCGTCGACCACCGTGATCGCATCGCCCAGCGCCGTGATCAGTTGCGTCGCCAGCTCGAAACACAGGTCCATCTGGTCCGCGCGAATGTGCAGCAGGATGTCGCCCGGGGTCGCCACGGCCCGGCGCTCTTGCAGGCCGAACTCGCGAAAGGCGTGCAGGGATGCCGGGCGCGGGCCGCCAAACAGCCGGTCCCAGGCCGCCGAAGCAAAACCGCAGACACACGACAGGTTACCCGCCGGCACCCGCTTGCCAACCGAACGGGTGAGGCCCGCCACGTCCTCGCACCAGCCCCGCACCTTGGCGGCGGCGTCCCTGCCAGGGGCCAGGGTGGCGACGATAAAGATCGCGCTGCTGGTAATCGGGTTGCAGACGGATTGTGGTTCAGGACTAGCGTCGGATATTGGCATGTTCTGTACTCGGCGGAACGGGATAGAAGGACCGCAGAGTAGCAAACAATCGCCCAGCCACAGCGCCTGAGTGGACCGCGGCGCTTACTGCGCCGCCGCCCGACGACGCAAGCCCAGGCTCCAGCCCTGCTGCATGCCGGCCGCCGCCAGCAGGATGGCGATCACGCCGATCCATTGCAGCAGTTCCAGGCGATGGCCGAAGGCGAACCAGTCGACGAAGATCGCCGCAATCGGGTAGATAAACGACAGCGCGCCGGTCAGCGCGGTCGGCAGTTTCTGGATCGCACCGTACAGAAGCACGTACATCACCCCGGTGTGCACGATGCCCAGGGTCAGCAGGCTGGCCCAGGCCCCCGGCGCCGTGGGCAGTGCGGAGAGATTGGCCCAGGGCGCCAGCAGCAACACCCCGGTGCAGACCTGGATCAGCGCGATCAGGTGCGGCGGCGTGCCGGTCAGGCGCTTGATCAACAGCGCGGCGAAGGCATACAACAGGGCCGCCCCCAGCGCCAGGGCGATCCCCAGCAGATAGTCGTTGCCCCCTGACCCTTGCTCGCCATGAGCACTGACGATCGCCAGCATCCCGGCAAAGGAAATGCTCAGCCAGAACAGTTTCTGCGCGGTGATTTTCTCGCCAAGAAACAACGCCGCCAGCCCCACCAGCATGAACGGCTGGACGTTGTAGACCGCGGTGCCGATGGCGATCGAGGCCCGGGAATAGGAGGCGAACAGCAGCACCCAGTTACCGACGATGGCGACACCGCTGAGCACGGCGAGGAGAAAGGTGGTGCGCGTCAGGATGCCGGGGCGCAGAAAACCGAAGCCGGCGCAGATCAGCAGCAGGGTCGCGGCGCCGAACACACAGCGCCAGAACACCACATCCAGCACCGGCTGCCCGGACACCAGCACGAACCAGCCGATGGTCCCGGAAATCAACATGGCAGCGGTCATTTCCAGTGAGCCGCGGCGTAACAATTTGTCCATGATCACTCTCCTCAACAAGAGCCAAAAGTATGACAATCGGCTCCTGCCCCGCTCAAGACTCAACGGCAGGCTAAACTCGGCTTACACCTTTTTTATCAAGGTATTTCTTAGGTTTTACCTAATGAGGCTGACATGATCGACGAAACTGACCAGGCGCTGATCAGCGCCCTGATGGAAGACTCACGCCGTTCGCTCAAGGCGCTGGCACAGATCAGCGGGCTGTCGTCACCCAGCGTCGCCGAACGCCTGCGACGCCTGGAAGAGCGCGGCGTGCTCAAGGCCTATACCGTCGAAGTCGACCCCAGGTTCTTCGGCTATCAGTTGCAGGCCATCGTGCGCATCCGGCCGCTGCCGGGGAAACTCCAGGAAGTCGAACGCCAGATCCTGGCCATCCCCGAGTTCACCGAATGCGACAAGGTCACAGGCGAAGACTGCTTTATCGCCCGCCTGCATGTGCGCGACATGGAGCAACTGGACAACCTGCTCGACCACCTCAACAGCTGCGCGGAAACCAACACCGCGATCGTCAAGAAAAGCCCGGTGAAACGGCGATTGCCGCCGATGGCGTAATGCATGAGCTCACGCACGGCGCTTGTCCCCTGGCGCCTAAAAACTGACTAGACTCAGGGCCTCATCGACGAAGGACTCGCACCGTGAAAACTTGTTTTCTGTTGCTGGCGGCATTGATGCTCTCGGGCTGTGGAACCATCGATACCGTCTTCAGGGAGGATGCGGTGGCCAGCCAGAAACTCAAGGAGCGAAAATCGTACTGCGGTGGAGTCCCGCGCATCTACAGTGGCGTGACTTATGACTTCTGCAGCATGCACGCCCCCGTGCCAGAAAACGGAAGAACTCCCACCGGCCCTGCCTCGACCCAAGGCATGCTGCTCGACATGGCCGTTTCAGGCGTGCTCGACACCTTGCTGCTGCCCTACACCATCTATCAACAACAAACCGACGGCAGCCTGATCATTACCGAGTAGCGCTCCTGGACGGCAATAAACTCTGCGTGCGCTGCCACGACCCGGCTTGACCCTGGCCGGGCGACCAGATCGCAGACAATAAAAAGCCCGCCGAAGCGGGCTTTTTTTGTTTCAAGGCTGGCGATCAGTCGTCGCGGCCCATGATGCCGAACAGCTGCAACAGGCTGACGAACAGGTTGTAGATCGATACATACAGGCTGATGGTCGCCATGATGTAGTTCCGCTCGCCGCCATGGATGATGGCGCTGGTCTGGTACAGGATGCACACCGAGGAGAACAGCACGAAGCCCGCGCTGATCGCCAGTTGCAGGCCGCTGATCTGGAAGAACAGGCTGGCCAGCGTCGCGCCCAGCAGGACGAAGAAACCGGCGGTGATGAAACCACCGAGGAAGCTCATGTCCTTGCGGGAGATCAGCACGTAGGCCGACAGGCCACCGAACACCAGCGCGGTCATCGCAAAGGCCGAGCTGACCACTTCCGCGCCGCCCTGCATGCCCAGGTAACGGTTGAGGATCGGGCCGAGCAGGAAGCCCATGAAACCGGTCAGGGCAAACGCCGACACCAGGCCCCAGGCCGAATCACGGAGTTTGTTGGTGAGGAAGAACAGACCGTAGAAACCGATCAGCACCACGAAGATGTTCGGATAACCGACCCGCATCTGCTGGGCCACGTAAGCCATCACGCCACTGAAGGCGAGAGTGAGAGCGAGTAGGCCGTAGGTGTTGCGCAGGACGCGGCTAACTTCTAGCTGCTCGGCCTGCACGCTGTTATTAACTGCGTAATCCTGTTCGCGCATGGCGACACTCCTGTTGGTTTGAAACGTTCAGTGGCAAAGATCATAACAGACGCTCTGCAACAAGCCATGCACAGAGTTTGACAGTGTGTTTCATTCAGGTATTATGGCGCCCGCAACAAAAACGGAGGTGTGGCCGAGTGGTTTAAGGCAACGGTCTTGAAAACCGTCGACTGTAACAGGTCCATGAGTTCGAATCCCATCGCCTCCGCCATATTCGTCACGCTAAAGCCCCGATTATTCGGGGCTTTTTCGTTTCTGGGGCTTTGGCGTCAAGACTCAATGAGAAAGCCGTTCCATAACTATTATGGACGTGTTCCATAACTAGAGCCGCTTCCACCCTCCTCCGGCGTCCTGCCGACCGAACACAATCCCCCCTACTCCGGCCTGCAGTACCACGACTGCGCATACAGGCGCCCGTCGATCTCCTCAATACCACTAAGCGTGAAAGCGTTGGTTGCCATCCCGGACAGAAACGCATCAATCAGTGGTGGAAGCAACTCAGGATCGAGCGGCATCACCGGCCGAATCCTCGCTATGTTGCTATCACGATTCATGATCTTGCACATCTCATGGCGGATATTCACGTCGCCACGGATCGGCTTATCCTTGCCTATCGCCTCCCAGGACCTTGCTATCCCTCGATCTCTCATCGGGACAATCTTGAAGTACATCGCAAGCCTCAACACTGTATAAAAACACAGCATATTACCCATGGTGCCCCGACCATCAATCGGGTGCTGACGAGCGGACCGCCCGTTGGTCTACGTTGAATGAAGTGGACCATCACTTCGGAGGCGAGCATGTGCGGACGTATCGCGCAGTACCACGGCATCCACGACTTTGTTGCCGTGCTCAGCATGCCCGGGGCCCTGGTCAACTCCGTCGGCGATCAGCCGCTGGGGCGGTACAACGTGCCACCGACAACTCCGGTCGCCCTGCTCCACATGGAGAATGGCGCGCTACATGCCGACCTTCTCAGATGGTCCTGGAAACCGCACTGGGCAACCAATCGAGCCGAACCCAATGCCCGCTCCGAAAAGGTCGCGCACAACCCCTACTACCGGGCAGCCTGGCCAAATCGAGCGATCACGCCAATAGACGGATGGTTTGAATGGCTTGTGGAGGAAGGCGGAAAACAGCCCTACTACATCCGGCGACGTGATGGTTTGCCCAGCCTGTGCGCGTCGATTGGCCATTGGCCGCATGCTGACGAGCCTCCTCGGGAGCACGATGGCTTTGTGATCATCACTGCGGACTCCGCCGGCGGCATGGTCGATATTCACGACCGGCGGCCGGTGGTCCTAGCACCTGAGCTGGCCCGGGAGTGGCTTGACCCGGCGACACCCAAGGAGCGGGCCGAGCTGATGCTGATGCACCAGGGCGAACCGTCCGAGGCGTTCGAATGGTTCAAGGTCGACCGCGCCGCGGGCAACACGAAGAACCAAGGGGCACACTTGATCGACCCTATTGGCGAGATTCACGGTGGGGCGTTCGTGAACAACGGCTGATCAAGCCGATCAGTGCGTGAGCGCACGCACATACGCCTGGCACGCCTGCAAGGCAATCAGTCCCTGGTCGCCGTCGTCGGTGATGCCGACAATTCGTTGAGCATGCGCTGGGTCAAGTCTGGCGCGCGGGGCTCCATGAACCAGGCCGCCGGTGGCGGCGGTGGCAGGCACTGTGCTGCAACTGGCTGTATCCGCGGCGTCGACAAGGACTGACAGCCGTAGATCGGCAGTAGCAAGGCGATCACGCAGACGATCTTGTTTTTTCTGAACATTGGTCAGTTCCTGGTGGTGGGATTGGTCGGCGATGGCCAGGCGTTGCTCGAGCATCAGACGCTTGGCCTGCTCGGCATGCTGCTGGGCAGAGGTCGCGCTGCTGATGGCGGCCAGGTCATCCTGGTGAAGCCGCGCCTGCTCGGCCAGTTGCTTGCCGTAGCGCCAGTCCTGCACCTTCCAGGCCCCGCCCGCGCCGGCGGCAAGCAGCAGGACGACCAGCACCAGCAGGCCGGCCAGCTTCTGTACCGAGCTCATGCCAGCGCCCGCCGCACGCCTTCGGCCAGTACCGCGTCCGGGTATGCGTACCCTGCGTTTTCATGATGGATGATCGCCTTGACGAAGCCGGCCATGATGGCGGGCCGGGTCAGGTCGATTTCCGCCCCCGGCCGGGTGCCGGTGTTGGCCTCGACGGCGCGCACGTAGGCGGCGGTATCGTTCTCTACCGCCGGCGCCCAGCGGCTGATAATCGCCCTCACCGTCTTGAGTCCGTGCTTGCGCTGGTAGGTTAGCAGCAGCTTGCCCAGGGCGCGGATGCCGTTCTCCGGCGTGTCGAACCGGGCGAACCGCTTCTCAAGCGCTGGGTTGGGTGGGAGCTGGCCCCGCCACTGGTTGGCCGGGTTGTAATCGATGTTGCCGGGGTTGCGGTTGCGCACCCCGCGGGTTTCTGTGGTCGGCATACTTTTCTCCAGGCAAAAAAATACCCGCGCAATGGCGGGTATCGGTATTGGCGCAATGGCGCTACGCAGGCATGGCCGGCCATTCGATGGATCGCGGGTAATCGACCTGATCAGGTACGCGGCTCAAGGCAACGCGATATTTCTTCCAGGCATTGAGTTCGGTGATCTCAGTCTCGGAGGCATCGCCGATATCAACAGCATCTTGCAAAGGAGCGATAGCGTAATCAGCAAAATTCCTCAGCCGGACGATCTCGGCCTGCGCAATCTTAAGTTGATCAACTACCTGAGGCGGCAGCGGCGGCATCTCGAGCGGAGGAAGATCCGGCACGAGGATGTGAAGCGTAATCATTGTTTTTAGATCATAGGGCTCTCCATCCATGGTCACCGCCACAGTTAGCAGGTCGTCATTGAATACGATTTCTACCTTTGCGGCGCTTTCAGAAGGGTGCAGCGAGTAACCCCACCCTTGATCTGCTGGGGGGAACGGGACCATTCCCTGCGATCCAGTTACGCAGTACACCCCAATGGACTTTCTGTAGCTGTCCACATCAGTACTGCCGAGCGATGTAAGATCGTGCATCTCACCAGTAGCGCCGATGATATTGATAGCTGCTCTCGACATGATTAGATCGCCTTCAGAGTGCCATCTTGGGCACGGGTAGTATTCCCAGTGTTGTATGCCTCGCGCCAGCCAGAAGCCTGCCAAGCACCTGCGATCATGGTCAGCGTGAAGATCCTTCCCGACCAAGTTATGTACTCTAAAATCCGAAAATTAGGGTCACCAGGCGCCGACCAATGTTTGAGTATTCCGTTTTCGCCACTTGGCGATCCAGACGTCAGGTTGGTAGAGATGTGGTAGAACCCGTTCGGCCGGAAATCACCTACAGCGCCCCCCTCTACCTGTATAGAGCCGCCCAATCCAAACGCCCCCGGGGCCAAAGCAACGCCCGAAACTGTTTCTGTCGGAGAGTTTTGGAATCTGGCTGTTGCTAAGGGGCCAAGCCCCTCAAGCGCGGCGTACACCTCATCAAAGTTTCCATTGATTTTCATATTGGCGCTTCGCGGTGTGTCCCCGCCTACACCTGTCGGCGGCGTCCCAAGCTGAATTACCTGCTTAGTCATTTATTACTCCAAAAAGAAAGCCCTCGCATGGAGGGCTAGAAAAAACTCAAAGGCGACTGGCTTGATCAGTTGTTCATCTTGGCGAAGACCGCCGGGAGGAAGAAAGCGATCGGGTTTACCGAGGCAATCGTAATCGCGTACAGCGTGTTGTTGGGAAAGTCCCACCAGCAATAGAGCTGCCGCCCCATGCCGCTTCCCGAGTTCATGTCCATACCGAAGTTGTTCAACAGCAAAAACTCGTCCTGCGGGAAGTTGAACGGCACGGTGTAGTAGATCCGCGTCAGGCCCTGCGGGTCCTTGTCGTCCTTGACGTAGCTCCAGTTCTGGAAGGCGCGAGTGAAGGTCGCCGCGGAGGTGCCCGAGTCGAATAGCAACTTCCCGGTGCCGTCCCACAGGCGAGCCCCGTACTGTGCCACTGGCTGCGCCGCGAAGGCGGCAACGAAGTAGCGCCCGTTCGGCTGCGCGGTGTCTGCGCTGTAGGCCCGGACATAGAAGCCAGTCCAGTTCCCCGCAGAGCCTGTCAGGCGCATCCGACACAGGCCAGCAACGCCATTCACAGTATCGGGCCTGATGAACACCAGCGGCGGCTCCTGGGACGTGACAGGCCGAACGAAGGTTGTGGTTGATCCAAGCCCACCCTCCTCCGTCGGCGCATAACGCCCCGTGGAGATCACCATCAGCCGTGCGAACTCCGAGTCGAGCGCCACCACGTCGCCGTTGTTCGTGAACTGCATTCCATAGCTCATCAGCTCCACCTCATCACGATCAAGCGCATAGTCCCAGAGGACGTGGTGCTGGCAGCAAAGGTGCGGGTGTGGTTGTAGACGCGAACCACCCCGCTCAGTACCTCGGTTTCAAACTGCAGGTTGCTGTCGCCGTAGGTGCCAATAGGAACGACGATGGCCGTTCCGTTACTCGGCCCAACGCCAGGCACGGCAAAATCCTGACTGCTCTTGGGAGCCCCCACCGCGAAGGTGACCAGCGTCGACAGCGCCACACGGATGGTGAAGGAGTTCTCGTCGACCTGGAGCGAACCATCCGCACCCCAGATCCGAATGCCATAGCTCATGCGGCCAAGTTCCCCCACTGGTAGCGCAGTTGTCCGTTCTCATCGAACACCTTGCCGCCGTTGTTGTTGATGACCTGGCGAGCGCCAGGGCCCAGGGCGCTGTTGATCTCGAACGTCCCATCCTTGTTCAGGATCCAACCTGACTGCCCGGCGACGTAGTTTGTCGAGCTGATGTAACTCCCGATCTTTGCGTTGGTGATGGTGCCGTCCATAACAAACAGTGAGTTGATGAACGTCTGGCCGTTCTGGATAACAAACGGCGCGCCCAAGGTGCCACCCATGCCACTCACTACCGCAAAGCGATCAGCGCTGACGATGAACTGGCTCTGGAAGACGCCGTTCTGGTTCTCAATGCCAAGGCCAATCCCGGCAGCGACATAGCGGCCGTTGGAGTCGACCTGCATCTTCACCGACCACATCGTCGAGGCCTTGCCGTCGAGCGCTACCTGGGCCTGGCTGACCTGCTGGACCACCGCGCTGTTTTGCGCCATCTCAACCTGAACGGTGTCGACGCGCTTGCCGGTGGCCACGTCGCCCTCGATCACGGCCGACTGCACAGACCAGACGCCGACAAAGCTTTCCTCAGATCCGGCCAGGTCCTCGGTGGAGCCCGCCATCGGCGGGTTCACCTGGGCAAACACGCCGTCGACCTTCTCGCTGATCGCCGACACCTCACCCGATACCACCTGGATGCGGTTGTTGACCGAGCCAGGTAGGTCAGCCGGGCCATCGATCAGGTTGATTCGATCGCCCAGGTGCTGGCCGAGCGCGGACTCGCCGATCTGGCCGGCGAAGTACTCCTCGTATTCTGACTGGTCAGAACTGGCCTGGCCGTTGACACCAATCCCGGTCGGGTACCACGGGCCGACGTTGCCGGTGCGGTCGACCAGGCGCGCCCAGAAGAAGAACGAGGCGCCCGCCAGGATGCCCTGCATTTCGTGCCGGGCCTGCGGGTAGGCGAAGTCGCCCAGCTTGATCGCGTCGGCAAGTGACGTGGTCTTGCTGTACCAGATCTCGGTGCGCTGGGTGTCCTCGGCGCCCGCGGGAAAGCCCCAATCCAGGCGGATGCCGTAGACAAGGCTCGTCGGCGTCAGGAACGACACCGACGGCGGCAGGCCCTCCTTGCCCTTGAGATCGGTCAGGTTCGAGCTTTTCCAGATCGACGAGATATCGAAAGCGCTCACCGCCCGCACCCGGGCCAGGTAGGCGCCGGCGTAGATCCCGGTCACGTCCACGCTGGTCGCGCCGGTGCGCTGCAGCTTGATCCAGTTCCCGTTGTCCTTGCGCCACTCCACGTCGTAGGCCACAGCGCCATTCACGGCTGGCCAGGAGATGTTCATGGTGCTGACGGCAATGCCCTGGTCGACCGCGTAATTCGAGGTCAGGGTTACGCTCGCCGGCGGCGGAACGACAGTGATCGGGATCACGCTGATCGGCCGCTCTTCCAGGCGGGCGCCGGTGTCGATGAAGGCGAACTTGCCGGGCTCGTACTGCAGCGCGCTAATTTCGAAGTCACCCTCGGTGGTGCGCCTGGTGCTCAGCACCCGGTAAAGCGGGATCGCCAGGTCGTCAGCATCGAGCGCCCACTGGAGCTGCGGCAAAGGCTGCTCGCTATAGGCCGTGGTCACCGTGACGGCGCGCCCAGCGACGCTTTGCACGGTGCGGCCTTCGGCCCGCCCGCCTGGCAGGTTGATGATCAGCCGATCGCCGGCTTTGGCCTGGGTATCGCGGTCGAGCGTCACCACGCGGCCAGCAGACGCCGAGATCCGGCCGCCAACGGCGCGACCGGCCAGCAGCGAGTCAGCCACCGGGATGATGTGCCCAGGCAACGGAATCACACCCTCCATACCAGTCTTGAAGCTGATGGTCCGGTCCTGGTTGTTGCTCAAGATCACCCACTTACCGCGGCGCTGTGCCTCCGAAGCGCGGGTGCAGCCAATGGCCGTCAGTTCCGTGGGCTTGTCACCGAAGCGGCGCTGCAACTCCAGATCCGCGAACGGAATGACGTCGGTGTCGTAGTTGTTCGCCGGGTTGTCGTAGCTGACCAGGGCCCGGGTGTACCGGGTCTTGGCCGAGGCGCTGCCGTAGGAGAACTTCCCATCGATGACGTTGGCCCGGGTGAAAACGTAGTCGTAGTCCTGGGCGCGCGGCATGTCGGCCTGCATCACCAGCTGACCCTGGGCCCAATAGGTCATGCCCCGGTAGATGCCGGCGATATCGCGCAGCAGCGACCAGGCATCGGCCTTGCCCTGCAGGTTCATGTCGCAGAGAAAGCGCGGCTCCTGGCCACCGAGGCCGTTAGGCACGTTCTGGTCGCAGTATTGCGAGATCCGGTACAACTCCCACTTGTCGACCATCCAGGGCTTGATGCGCTTGCCAAGGCCGAAACGATCCTCAGTGCAGACCCCGAAGGTGATCCACGCCGGGTTGTTGGTCCAGGCCTGCTTCATGGTGCCGTCCCAGGTCCCGGTGTAGGTGCGGGCCACGGGGTCGTAATTGCTCGGTACCTGCCACTTGCGCGCCTTGCACTTCACGGTGACGGCTGGAATGTTGGTGAACTGCTCGGCGTCGAACTCGATGTACAGCAGCGCGGTGTTTGGGTACCGCAACTTCGCGTCGATCACCTCAGTCAGGCCGGCGATCAGCATGGTGTCGGCGACCTTGTTGCTGTTCTGGTTGGGTGTCAGCCGGCGCACGCGAATCAGCCAACCACTGGTAGCAGGCGGCAGATCGACGCGGCGGGACCGCTCGTAGCGGGTGGTGGTCTTGCCGTCCACGGCCTCGAGCAGCACCTGCTGATAGGCGCCGCCATCGGTGGCCACGTCAATGGCGTACTCGATGCGATAGCCACCAACGTTCCCTTCGTCGTCCTGGCGCTGCAGGGCCGGCCAGGCGAACCGAACGCGCGCAGCCGATAGCTGGGTGTTGGTGATCGATCGCACCCACGGGGTATCGCTGCGCAGCTCGATGTTCAGCGTGGTCTCGTTTTCGACCGAAGGGATGCCCGGGATATACGACTGATCCACGGAGCCCGAGCGCCAGTCCCATTTCACGTTCGGGAAGTTGATATTCCCGCTCGCGTCCTTGATCGGTGTGTTGTCCAGATAAATGTCGTAGTCAGTCGGCGTACCGTCGAACTCGCCCTCGCCCACCGCGATCAGCATCTTGGCCAGGTTGGTCGAGCGCAGGCTGTCGTTGGCCTCGGTCGGCGACTTTGGCTTGCTGCTGCCGCCCTTCTCGCCGTGGATATTGATCTGTGCTGCTGCGCCCATGCTTTCCTCCAAGCATAAAAAAAGCCGCCTCATGGGCGGCCTGCTTACTGCGTGCTACTTACGTTTTGTCTTCGGCGTAGATCGAGGCCGAGATGATCATTCCGCCCCACCGCCGTTCGCCGATGCAGATCGGTACCGGGTTACCGCTGGCAGTGGTGTTCTTGGCGCTGCCGAAGGCATAGGAGGGCGCGTTCTCGGGGGATGCGCTCTGCTTCAGTCCTGACGCCTGCGGGCTGAGCATCTGGATAACGCCGCCGGCGACGAGGCCAACGCCAAGCTGCACCGCCCAGGTCTGGCCGAAATATGAGCCGGCGACGATCAGCATGGCACCAATAATCGTTTGGAGCAGGCCGGCTCGCTTACTGCCGGATACGACCGGGACAATGCGGATCTCTTGAGCGCCGCCTAGAGCGAAATCCTTTTCGGCAACATTCTTCCGATTCCTGAAAATCGCAAACCGCATCCCTCGTCGCTCGAGGTCCCTGATAGCAGCCTCGAACCCTTCCAAGGTGCATTTAAGTGCCTTGAACGCTTCGCCGATGGACTTGCTGCCAAGCTCACGATAGTGGACCCGGCCGAAAAGCTTGATGAGCGGACCTGATAGCAGGATGGTGGTCATGGCCTGGTTGTCACAGAGCGTCGCTGCCACGGATTTTCTCCAGTCGTAAAAAAACCGCCCGGAGGCGGCTTCTTGTCATTGCATCGTGGGTGATAAATCCATACTCATTGCCGAGTCTATGGAAATCCTGAATTTTTTGGTGCTGCCGGCTTTTATGCTGGTTTCCCGCTCTTTCAGCCCGCTACCACAGGAGGATGCCGAAACGATGTGCTCGCCAGGAGCCACGCGAAACTTGGCGCTTTCTCCCGCTCCTATTTCTGCTGCTCGACGGCCGTCAATGCTCACCACGGTGTTGCAGCCCCCGCCCACAAAACCTTTGTCGCGAGTGACAATGAGCGTCGAATCATCTTGAGTGGGCGCTTGATAAGCAAAAAGCCTAGACGATGGAACCGGATCGGCTTCACTGGAAGGAACTGGGGAGGTTGCACACCCAGCCAGCAGCGCTACCGCCAACGCTCCTATCAAAATCCGCATGCTTTCTCCTTATGAATTGGTCCACTAAAGGTAAAGAAATAGAACGATATTTTTTCGTCTTCAACATCTCTCAATTCATACCTAATTCTGTCGAGACCAGAGTCGACTCGGGAGACGACGAGATCCATGAATTGAGTTAGCCCGCCGCCGAAACCACTTAGGTTCAGCGCGCTGACGTCTTGGAAATTTACCGTTACCGCCCCTAACTCTGCGTCGTCGGAAGACGACATCGTCAACGCTAGGTTGTACTTAAAACCCTGCATTTCGATGCTCATCGAAACGACGCAGTTGTGTTCGATCAGAATTTCGTTCAAGCGAGACAGACTATCCATTTCTAACGAGTCCAGTGACAGATCAGGCTTGGCTTGCATGGTTTTTCTCGCCCTGAAAGCGAGCGACTGTAGCAGCCCTACATTTCATGCAGGTCACTCCTGTGGAAATGCAGCAATGTAGCACTCCTGCATCAGCTAAAGAATGCAGTGCCGGCGACGATACAAAAGCTTCACTACAAGGATTTTTCAGCATGCATTCTCGCGTTGCCAACACACTCTTCATCTCCGCCCTTCTGGCGTCTACCGCCACCGCTGCCCAACCAAGTGTCAACGACCAATTTCCGCATATTCCAGTGATGGCCCATCAAACAATGACCTACAACGGAAAGGTCATCTACGAAGCAGACGTGGATCAAAATGATCCAAAGCGCAAGCCGTTTGTTCTCCGAGTGAAGGTCGATGACTTAACCAGTGATTGCGCCTCCACCACGGGCAATGTCGCGGGTGCTGCCTCACAAGATCGAAGCCCGGGGCAGAATGCATCATCTGCATACATGGTGAGTTGCGTGGTTACGGAACTATCATCTGATGGCCAAGCGAAAACCGATGTCATTTACAACATCCAAGATGAAGCGCGCAACATACATAAATCCGGGCACGTGAGAGCGGGCCTACAGGTAGGAAAAGTATACAAAACTACCAGTAATGACTCACAGGTGACTCTGCTTCTGCAGACTTACTGAGTAAGAGCAAAAAGCGAGCCTAACGATACCAATGTCGTTAGGCTCGCGGCGGGACATTTACCAGTTTCATATTTTGGATCCTAGAACCAAATCTGCACGCATCACCGCACCACCTGACCACAGCAACTTTCCACTGATTGTGCGTCTTTGTGCCTGAGAATCAGGCGTGTCCGGTCTAGCCACGGCCCGCCGAAGACAATGACTTCAGACGGCCTGCCGTACAGGTGATGCAACAGGAACGGCCCGGGGCCAAACGTCGCTGCATCCTCGCCGGGCAACCCAGGATCAGCACCGAGGAAGATCCCGGCGTGGTTCGGGTAAACCGTCCGCCCCACTTCCATCACTATCATGTCGCCGCGCTGCGGCTGGTCGACTCGGTAGAAGCCGGCAGCCTCGTAGTTCGCCTCGTACAGGCTTGTGTTCTCCTTGCTCTCCCACCAGCCTTCGGCGCGCTTGAAGGCTTCGAATTCCAACCCCCACTCGCGCTTGTACCAATCTGCGCAGACCTGCCAGCAGTCCCAGGTGCCATGCACGAAAGGACGCTTCAGGAGCGGCACCTCGCCGGAAGGCATGACGGTACGCAGGTCGCCCTCGGGCCAGCTCAGGATGTGCCACGGCAGCGCGGTGGCCTCGCACATGGCGAGGTCCCGCGGTGACGGCCTACTGGTGGCGTCCGGATGCGAATGAACGATGCCGATCACTTCGCCGATGTCTTCCGCTGCAGCGTAGTCTTCCGGGTCAATCCGGAATTCCTCGTTGGGTTCCGACGCAATATTGCGACACCGGTAATACTGCTGTTTGCGCCCAATCCCCAGCAGCAGGCCGCAGCTTTCTTTCGGGTACTCGGCCGCCGCGTGCGCCTGGATCGCGCTCAAGATGTGTTTGCGCATGGTCAGCTCCGGGCAACGATGGAGACAGCGGGAAATCCCCCAAACGGATAGGCATTCCCCTCACCGAAGCGTGGAATGCAGCCCCGGCCCAGGGTGGCGTCGCACTCATCTTTTTCTGGATCGTCCGTAGGCAAACCGTCCTTGTCGACGTAGCCGCCGGTGTAGCCGCAGTTCGGCCCGCGGTAACCACCGGTGAGGCACCAGTGGCAAAGCGTGGTCGCCTGCCGGCCAATGGACTCACCGCCGACGTCGCCGGGGCTGGCCAACTCCCAACTTACCGTTTCCCCGTCCTCGTTCGTCTTCTGGTCTATGTACCAGACCTCGATCGTCTCCTGGGTTGGATCGGCTGTTGGGTTACCGCCCGGGAAGTTCTGCGCATCCAGGTAGCTGCCCAGCGTGTGCCGCATGGTCAGCTTGAACTCGAGCAGATCATCGAAGGCCAGGCACAGGGCCGTGATGCGGCCGTTGACGTTGCCGACCGACAGCGTCGGGCGTACCGCGGTGCCGTCTCCGTTGGCTTCGATGCCGTCGATTTGCATAGGCCAGGCGCCGTACTCATTGCCCTGCCACCAGATCGCCTTGGCCGGAAGCTGGTCGGCGTTTGGCCCTGCTGCGAGCAGTTCCTCCGGTGTATGCGGGATTGCGTGCCCGTGAAAACGCAGCACGTCCGCCCCGTAGTCGGAACCGTCCAGCTCGAAGAGCAGTACCTCACTGCCAGACTCGAGGGACTGGATATCGCTGATCAGTGGCATGGTTGCCCCTTATGGGTGAAAGGCACGGTCAAAGGTGGCCGTGAGTTTGAAAACGCCCCCGCCCACTGGAGTGGGAACGGGATTTTTGCAGGTGAACAGGCCGAGCTGGCCAAGCGGTGTTGTCCAGAGGAAAGCCTTCGCGCCGGCATGCCGGTCGAGGAAAGCCATGATCTCCAACACCCTGGCCTTCGTGCCGCTGAAGGTGATTGGGTAGGAGTCCACTTTGTTGTTGGGACCGTCGCCGGCCTCCTGCTTGTAGCCGTCACCGAATTGAGAGGTGCGCACCCGATAAGTGATCTCGGGTGCATCCCCGTTCTGGGTTGGCCAAATGAATGTTTCGATAGCCATCAGGCCCTCCCGTTTGTGTTCCTGAAACTGGTACCACCGGCGCGCCACGAATCCGCCACAGCCTTTTCGGCTACCGCTTTCATCTGAGCCTGAAGGCTTTGCTGAAGAGCTTGCTGGTCGAGCTGCATGCCCTCCCCGCTACGGTCCTGCGTGACGATGCTCACCGGTGCGTTGATCTGGATGTTTGGCCCGCCGCTACCACTCATAGCCGCTATTCCAGCCCCACCTCCAGAGCTCAGGGGCGTAACGCTGCCTCCATTTGCCCCAGTCATCAGGAATGACCGGCCGCCCTCGTTGTACAACTCCGGCCCCAGTTCGTTGACCTCGTACAGAGAGTTGGGCGCAACAGGACCGCCAGCAGCTCGATATCCAGAGAAATCGACCCCGGTATAACCAGCCTGTGTACTACCAGCAGAGGCTGCCCCGGTACCGCTACCGGTGAAATAGCTGGTTGCTGCTCCCACCAAGCTGCCCAGCAACGCCGAACTGGCCTGACGGGTCGCAATCCGCGCCATATCCGCCAGCACCGACTTGGTGAAGTCGGAAAACGAACCCTTTCCGGTCACCGCAAAGTTGACGGCCGCGTCCTCCATGGAGCTGTAGGCGCTGGTGAACAAGCTTTTCGTTTGGCCTGCGACGTCACGAGCCGACTCCAGGTAGTTCTGCCAGGCCGATGTGGCGCCGGCGCTCCAGCTACCCTGGGCAGCGGTCATCTCGTCGTAGTTGGCAATCGCCGTTTCCTGCAGGTCCCGCTGCGCCTTGTCCAGGGCCGCCAGTTTCTGGTTGTACTCGTCGAGGCTCATGCCTCGGGAGCCGTCGCCATACTGGTTGGCCAAGTCCAGGCGCTGCTGATTGACGCGATCGTCGATGGCGTTCTGCTGGTCGGTCAGGCCGCGCAGCCGGTCACCTTGCCCAAGGCCGGCAGCCGCACGCTGCCCTTGCCGGCGCAGAGTGTCGACTTGCTGCTGCAAGGCTCCGGTATAGGTGCTGACGGCCAGGGCCTGCTTCTTGAGCCGGCCTTCCTCGTTCGAGGCCAGCACAGCCAGTTCCGAGTCGGCATCCTTCTGCGCCTTGACCATGGAGGCGCGGGCATCGGCGATCTTCTGGTCCAGCTGGATGCGCTGAGCCGCCGAGGTTCCGGCCTTGCCCTTGGTCGCTTCGAGCGCCGAGATTTCCGCCTCGTAAGCCGCGGTAACCTCGTCGCGCTCGTTGCCGATCATGGCCTGGCGCTTGAGCAGGTAGTCGGCCTGGGAGATCAGGCCGGCCTTCTGCGCAGCGTCCAGTTCCTTCTGGGCGTTTTTGTACTCGGACAAGATGCCGGTGAGCGCGTTTTTCGAGTCGTTGAAGCTGGTCATGTCGACGGCGCCAGATGCTGACTTGGGGTCTTTGTTCTGGTCGTCGATTGCCTTGCGCAACTTGTCGTAGGCACCGCCGGAGAACTTCTTCCCGTCGAACTGCACACCATCAAGGGTCGCCGACTTTTGCCCTGTCTTTTCGGCATTCTGGTAAAGCTTGGTGAACTGGTCGTCGAGCTTCTTGTAGGCCTCTTGGCGCTTAGCCAGCGGGTTCAAGTTATCGAGCTGCTTGTCCAGTTCCTTCTGGACCGCGATCAGTTCCTTGTTCGCATGAGTTGCTTCACCGGTGGAAGCGGTAAGCCCTTCACTCGCAGTCTGGCGCGCCTTGAGCGAAGCCAGTTTTGCCTCCAATGCCGGCGTCGAGTCGTCGTTCTCGCCATCGTTCAACCCCAGGAAGGAGTTGAGCGAGCTGAGCCCGTTCGATACCGCACCAGCAACGCCGCCACCTTTCCGGGTGTCCAGTACCCGCTGGGTGATTTCGATCTGCTTGGCCAGGTCAGGAAAGACTTCGGATCGGACAGCGGCATAAGCCCCCTTGATCGCGACCTTGATGTCATCCCAGTCACGCTCAATATCAGATAGAGAGGCCCGGTAAGCCTTCAGCCGTTCCTGCGCCGACTGGTTCAGGTTCTCACTGAGGGTGTCCAGGGCGCGCTGATGATCTCCTTGCTCGTCGATCGCTTTGATGACCTGGTACTGCTCGTAGGTCAGCAGGCCATATTGGTCGCTGATCTTCGACGCGGCTTCTGTAGCGGTGTCGCCAGCATTGGCCAGCGATTTCGCAATATCACCAGCGCCCTTCCCTGTTACCTCGCCGATGGCTGCCGCAGCTTGTGCCAAGTTCTGCATTTGGGTGCTGCTGGTGGCCGCGCCAGATGCCAGGGCAATGACGGCCTCCCGTGCGCCTGACAGGTTGCCAGTCAGCACGCCAGCCGACTCGCTCATGACCTTGAGACTGCCGATGGTCTGGCCCGCATCGTTCGAGCCGCCATTGATAGCAGCATTGAACTCGCGCGCCTGCTTCATCGCATCGAAGTAGGCGTAGCCCAAGCCACCGATCACGCCGGCAAGAGCACCCGCAGGAAGCAGCAGCGCGGCCATGCTCTTGGCCGAAGCCCCAGCCCCTACCCCCAATTGCGCAATCGCCCGCGCGCCGCTACCAAAGTCGCCAGAGGCCAAAGCGTTGCCCAGCTGGGTAACGTTTTCCTGAGCCTGACGGGTACCGAGCTTCAGTTTGTCGAAAGCCGTCTCTGTGGCCGTAAGTGCGGAACGGTCCTTGCCGATCTTGGCCAGCGCCTCGTTGTAACGGTTCGCATCGATCACACCCGCCTTATGCGCAGCCTCCAGCGCCTTCTCCTGGGCCTCGAGCTTGGCCAACTTCGCGGTGACCGGATCAATGCTGTTTACCGTGCGCTTCAGCGCTTCGATCTGGCGATTTTCAGCCTCGATCAGCCGCTGCTTTTGAGCTGCTTCCTTGGCCTCAGCTTTCTCGATCTTCTCGTAAGCCTTGCCAAGGCGCTCCTGATACGCCTCCTGCTGCTCAGTGGTGACAAGACCGCCCTTGCGAGCGCGCTCAAGGAGGCCTTCAGCCTGAATCAGTTGCTCAATGCTGCCGATGTTGCCGGACATCGCCTTGTCGAGCTGGCTGATGATCGCGATTTCACTGGCAGCACTTGCCCCAGCCTTACGGCTGGCGTCGACCTGGCGCTCTTTGGCACCAGTAGCCTTATCGATGCCTTGGGCTGCCTCAGTCTCGGCCTGGCTGATTTTTTTGCTGGTGTTAGCCAGACCTTCGCCTGCCTTGCCCAGGTCATCGACAGCCTTCTCCGCACCCTCGGCCGCATCGACTAGCTCATCCAGGGCGTCGTTGGCCCTCGAAACGTCAGCGGTATCGATCCTGATGCCAAGCGATGTGAAATCGGTCATTTGTTATCTCTCTGTTCCGCCATCACCTGCAGGGCTTCAGCCTCCATGTGCCGGATATCGCTGAAGATGATTTGCCGATCCTTGACGGGGACACCACACATTCGAATAACGCTAGGTAGAACGGCATAGTCCAGACCAGTAGCGCCGCACGCGCCCACCCGCCACTGGGTGCTCATCGCCTCGAAGACGGTGAAGGCCGGCCAGTTGTCCGGCCAAACCTCGCAATCCTGACCAGTCAGATCTCCCGCCAAGAAGCCAAAGGACCTCAGCTCATTAGCGGAAGGCTCCTGCTCATAGAGGGTGCGCGCGGCGCTTAGGAGTTTCCCAGGCGGGACTGGTTGAAGGCTTCAGAGTACGCAGCAAGCACCGCACCAGAAGCCGATACGATCGATGTGACCAGGATGCGGATGTTCTGCTCGGTAAACTTTTCCTTGATGTCCCAGTCAGCTACCACGGCCTTGATCTGGTCAACTTCCAAGTCGATCTTGGCAGCGGTGAACTCTTTCAGATCCATCTCCTCGACCTTCAGCCCCAGCTCCCTGTGACGCTCGCCCCACTCAGCGTACAGAGCCGCCAGTGCGGTTCGATCGAGATACTTGAACTCGAACTCCACCTTCACCGGTTCGCCGCCGACGCGCGGGATCATCACGTCGGCCTTGAAGGTCGGGTTCTGGATCAGCGTGAACTTAGCCATGGGTTACACCACCGCTGTCAGGTAGCGGGTCGGTTCGGCCTGCAACGCCAGGCTTACGGTGCGGGTCAGCAGATTGTTGCGAGAAACCGCGGGCTGCTTGGAGAACGAGGTATAGGTCCCGTAGAGCAGCGAGTCATTGCCCGGCAGATTGAGGCGCGCAGCCTGCACCTGCTTGCCAGCGTCAGCCGCCAGCAACACCGCGTTGAAAGCCTGGGCCGGGTCATCGGCGATAGTCAGCACCATGCTGGCGGCGGACTTGTCGGTCGGGATCTGTTTGCCCTGATCATTCTCCAGAAACACCACGTCCAGGTAGTTCTGATCACCGCCGGAGAAGGCCAGGTCGGTTACTTGCGGAATCTGCACCCAGGTCAACACTTTCTTCATGCTGCCAGCCCCACCACCGGCCGGGAAAATCTGGGTGTCGGTGGTGTCGATCCCTTCCAGGGTGATCGCAGTTGCAGTGGCTGCCTTCACACGCACCACCTTGTTATCGAGCTTGCTCCAGCCAGAGCTGAGCAGAACGATATCGCCGGCGGACAAGGTGGCGCCGACGACAGTGGCCACTGCCTCGGATGCGTTGGTGATCGCGGTGAATGCCAGCGCAGCAGCATAGGTCGCGGCGTGCTGGAAGGTACCGCCGTTCGGGAGTTTGTAGCCCATGGGTTTTTCCTCTTTGCAGAAATGACAAAACCCGCTCAATGGCGGGTTCAGTGGTTTGCCCAATGGGCGGATTAGAATGTGTCTGCGCGGTACGTGAGCCTCAGCGGCAACGTGCTTGTGGTGTCACTTTGGAGCGCAGAAGCTGTAGCCATTGGAGACCGGACGAATACCGAAAACCCCGACTTGCTGAGTTCAAGATTGTTTGGGAACAGAGCCTGTAGCTCCTCCGCAATCAAGCCGTCACTGCCGCGGCCATTTCCAGCCTTCGTTACTACGCTGACCTGAAATACCCCTCGATATGAAGTGTGTCTCCCTTCAAGGTCTTCGCTATCCGTATCGCCAGGCAGAAGGAAGGCCTTCAGGTATGCGCTGCCATCCGTTGGTGCCGTAAATGGCACGTTTTCGAATGCAATCGGGAGTTTTGGAATCCGGGCGTCGGCCCAGGCCTTCAGTCGCTTCTCGAACAGGCTGCGTATGATCAGATCGCTCATTAGGGAAGCTCCGCAACAGCTTTGTTCACAGACACCTGGAACTCAGTGGCGGTGATACCAACCATCCCAGCCGGCGCCTGGCTTGACCAGCCTTCATATTCAAGGCGATGTCCATATGGCAAGTTGTTCATGAGCCAGATGCTGCTTACATCGCCGCTGAATCCCTCTAGCATCAGTTTGCCGACGGCCTTAGTGGCCCCACCACCTGGATCAACAATATCCAGGGTTCCAGTCTTCGCGGTGTCGAACGATACCTGCCAGTTGGCCCGGAATCGCCCGCCAACATAGTCCTTGCCCGCCACCAAGCCGTTCACATCGAAGTTCTGAGTGCGCTCGGTCTTGGTCAGTGGCTTGGCATATTTCACTCCGCGGCGCAGCTTGCCAGCCTTGGTGAAATTGCTCTCGTCCAGGTTGATCAGCGTGTTGCGTACTGCGACCTTGAAGTCGTAGTCGTCGGCCGCCCGCGTGTTGGCCTGACGGTGCGCAATGTTGGCAGCCCAAAGCTCAGGATTGCCGACTGGAGACCTGTCGACGATCTTGGACAGCATATCGATGGCAGCCTTCTGGACTATCTGCTCAGCATTGCCCTTGGTCTTTTCAACAAAGGCTTTCATGTCGAGTGAGAAGCTCATTTTCTGGCCTGCACACTGAAGCCGACAACTAGGCCGGCGTAACTCCATGGGTCAACAGCCTGAACCGTATACGTCTCGCCATCGAACAGCAGCTTGTCCTGGGTCGTTGGCTTCGGCGTATCGGCACCATCGAGCAGTAGCGGCGAGATAAGAATCTTGACGTCGCCCTGCTTGATCAATGATCCGTCGATATCCTTCAGGCTGTAGTTTTCGCGAAAACCAGAGCCTTCAAAGGTGGTGATCGTTTCACCGCCAGTGCCTGTCTCCGGGTCATACTCGCCATTGGCGATCTGGAGCAGAGACAACTCCAGCCCCTTCCCGCCTTTCGATCTCGGCGCCAACATACGGGCAGCTGAAGCCTTCGCCCGATCATAAATATCTGCCATCAGCTTCGTACCAGATTGACCTGACTTGAGGATTCCAGCAGCCCCGCGAACTGTGCATAAGACTGCCGGGTTGCTGCCGGCTTACTCACCGAGGCGCTGGCTACGGCAAAAGTCGTGCTGATAGGGCCAACCGATTCGGAAACCACCGCTCCTGTTTTGGTTGTCGGATCCTCAAGGTCATCAGCATGGATTTCCGTAGCCAGGGCGAGCTGGCCAGCCTTCACCTGTGCAGGGATCTCATTGAGAGGAAGAACCCACCCCTGGCGCTTCACGCTCGCCCTGGGCCAGGCCAGCGCCTGATCTCGGCTCACTGTTTGCCCCTTCCACGGCAAAGAGGTCATTTGCAGAGCCGACCGACGCAGTAGCGCCTCTTGCGCCACCACATCCGCCGGAATGACCCTGCCGAAGTTCGCGGCATAGGTGACCAGCTCAGCAGTCGTCGCAAAGCTATCAGCGCCTGACACCACGCTGCCGTTCTCGATCACCAGAGCCATATCAGACCTCTTTCCAACCGAGACGCTTGTGATCGTCTACGCAGGACGGGTGCACATGAATCTCCTCCTCGCCCTGCTCCATTTGTACCAGTCCGCTGTAATCCGGCTCAGCATCTTCCGGCAAGGACTTGCTCGATGCGCGGGAAGCAGCCGCTTCATCGGCAAGACGCCTTTCCTCTTGTGCAGCCAGATCAAGTGCGTCCTGCGCGTTTTTGCTCCAGTCGGCGCGCTCCTGCTCGTCTAGATTCTCGAATTTCTCAGCACTCAAGCCACTGAGTTCGATTGCCTTAGCCAGAAGAACCTTCGCCGCTTTCTGTTCTTTCGTCAGTCCAGCCATTGTCTTTCTCCAGAAACAACGCAGGGGCCGAAGCCCCTGGTTGTCGTTGTAGTTGAGTTAGCCGATCAACAGGCCGATGTGCTCATCTTTGATGGCTCGGCAGCCCCAGGCCAGACGGACGTGATAGGCCGTTTGCAGGAACTGGCGGTACACCGCCACTTCGAACGACAGGCCGGTCAGCGGATCGGTGATGGTGATGACATCGTCTGCCGAGTCACCGCCTTCTGGCATTGCTGGGGCGCGGGTTGCCAGAACGATCGCCGAGCGGGCAAACGCCACGTTTGCGGTGTACGAGTTACCCAGGGTCAACGCGTTGCCGGTCGGGATCAGGATCTGCGAGCCTGGCTTATTCAGCGTGATGGTGCCCGGAGCGGCCACGCCAGTGCCAACGACGTATTGGTTGTCGCCATCAGCGGCGAAGGTCGCGATATCGCCGGCCAACACGGTGCCGGTACCGGTGGCCAGCGCGATGTTGGTCGCACCTACCGCAGTAGCACCGCTGGTGACGTATGCAGCGCCAGTGCCCTTAACGTGGCGCCCCACCTGGTGAGAGTGACGGATGGCCATGTTCATGATGCGGTCGGTCATACCATTGCGCAGCATGTCGCTGGAGCCAGCCTCGTTGACCTTGAACAGGCCAGATTGCTTGCCACGCATGTTGCCGATGGCCGAATGCCCCAGGACCAACTGCAGGTCGTTGGTCGGTGCGCCGTTCTGCTCGAGGATGCCCAGCACGCCAGCGAAATCAGACAGATCGGCGGCAGTGCCAAACGGTGTGGTGCCCGCGGTGCCGTAGGCGCGCGATGCATTACGGTAAGCCTCGAGCCAGAGGTCTTTCTCGATCTCGTTCACCAGGGTGCGCATCGCCTGATAGAAGCGGTCAGCCTGGATGGACGAGAAGGTGCCGGCGTTTTGCAGCCCGCGGGTTTGCTCGCCATTCCAGCGAACCGGAACGTGCTTGCTCTTGGTGATCGCGACCGCGACGTTGTCGACAATAGTGTCACCAGAGTCAGGGGCGGTTACGCCCGGGATGTTATCTGCCGCCGACGCCTCGGTGGTGATCGGAACCAGAACGTCCTGGCCGATCGCCGCACGAGCAACGGAAGAGTCGCGGGATACCGCCGGGATGAAGCCCGTCATCTCTCGCGAAATGACATCCAGCGCTTCGTACAGGTCCGGCACGAGGCCGTTAAGGGTGTTCGCCATTTTGGCTTTCTCCACAAAAAAGCCCGCTCAAAGGCGGGCATTGATTACTTGCCGGGCAAACCCCGGCGGCTTTGGTCAGTCAGTAACCGTGCCGCCATTGCGTGCGTGATCAGCCTTGCCGGCCGGGTCGAGCGCATCGAATGCAGTACGGGAAAGCGTTTTGCCGCCACCGCCTTTGCCACCATTGTTCGGAGCACCACCGCCATTACCGGCAGAGCTCTTCAGGATGTTGTCGCGGTGCGGGTAGCGCTCGACGAGGGCTTCCAGGGCTTCGTCGAAGTCAGCCAGTTCACCCGGACGGGCACGGCTGTAGATCTTGTTTCCGTCCTCACCATAGGCAACGACTTTGCCGTCTTCGACCTTGAAGGCCTTGCCGAAGGTGTTCTGCAGCATGTCAGGCGGCACGGCGATCTTTTCGGTGACGAACTTGGAGCGTCCAAAGGCGCCGCCGATCTTCTCCTGGTAGAGAATGTTGGTGGTGGTATCGCGCTCGGCAGTAACGGTCTTCACCTGCTCTGCGAGTGCGGTAACCTGGGCCTTGAACTTCTCTTCGGTGGCGGCGATTGCAGCGACCTTGATCTCTTCAACCTTGCCAGCCTGAACCAGCTGGCCGGCGTCGAGGTTCGCAACGGTCGCCAGGGCGGCGCGAGCCTTTTCAGGATCGTCGATCCCCTCAAAAGCCTTGGCTCGAGTCTCGGCAGCCTCTTTGGCTTCACGGTGGCCTTTGGCTTCCGCGTTCAGCGCAGTGATTTTAGATACAGCCGACGGCGCGTCAAACGCCACGTCCTTTCCATCATCATGCGTGTAGACCGGCTTTCCATCCTGGACAACTACATGGCCTTGGTCGTCGAGTTTCAGTTTCATCGGTTTGTCTCCGGGCATCCGCCCATTTGATAGGCCATCCGGCCAGGTGCGCCCGCCTCCATCCGGAATTACGGGCATAAAAAAACCCCGGCATAGCCGAGGTCTTTGTGAGCTGCTTTAGGATTAGAGCTATTCAGCGATGCCGCCATAAGGGCGCATCGCACTTTCGATTTCTCTTAAGCATTTAACTCCCGCATTTGGGGTAGTCAAAAGCTGCTGGCGAGTCAGTTTTTTGAGCTCGCCAATTGTCTGTATACCCAGGGAGCTACAGACAATATTGTATGTTCTCGTTCCGAATCCGAGCACATCTACAGAGGTACGATCAGTTGCAAAGAGCCGCTCGGATTGCTCCTGAAGCGCAGAGAGAAGGTGGTTAGCTGCTGCAAGGTTGTCTGCTTCTACCACAACTTTGCTGCCTAATTCATCATGCCGAGCGATGATATAGCGGGTGACTTCACGAATACGGAATTCGGGTTTCATGGGGACCTCCAGCCTGCTCACAGGCCAAGTAAATGATTGTTCGTTGCCGCAGCAACGACGCCATCATAATGCAATCCCCTTTAGACCACCACCCTCTCACCTCGGAGCATACATCCCACACAAAGCAGCTGTTTGGTGCCGCCAGTAGGCTTACCACTCTTCATTATCACGCCGATCTTCGCCTCGATCACTTCGCGTCCACCGCAGCGATGGCACTGGACCATCGTCGCTGGCTTGGGCATTGCCCGCACACGCTTGCGCACCTGCTCCGCCGGAGTATCCGGGGCTGGCGTGCCTTGAATGAGGTGAAGCTTAGGCTTATCGGTCATGCTGCCATCTTAGCGAATGTCTTGATGTCCCGCTCACGCAGCTGCTCCAGAGTCAGGAAAGCACCGGCCGGAGAATAGAACTCCTCCATGGACATGCCATCTCGAAGCATCTTGGCGCGCACCGGGCCCAGGACTTGTTCCTGGCGTTCTGACGACTGCCGGCTGATCCATTCAGCGTAATTCGTATCGGCCGGCACCTGGCCGTCCATGCTCGCCCGCTGGCCAGGGGTCATCTCGTCGATGGGAATACCCAGATCTCTCCAAGACTTCGTGCGTGGCGTCGAAGTGGATCTGCAGCTGAAGTGAATCCGGCCTGGCCCCTCAAGCCAAGGCACTTTATGCCCGATCGGCTTATGTGTACCTACTGCATAGGGCAGCTTGTCCCTGATCCGGCACGGCGCTGATGTCTTATTGTCCAGCGTGCTGGTCCAGTCTTCCGACTCGATGATGTCGGCATTAGCCGTATTGAAGTTTTCTCGCGCTACAGCAGCGGTGTGGCTGATTGCGGTACGAACGACCGAAGCCAAGTCGCGCCGCGGGCGCTCAAGGAAGCCGTCGGCATATCCCGCCGCTCTGGTTCCTCGAATGCTACGGACGATCTGATCAGTCGTCTTGCCTTCAAGGTATCCCGTGCGAACAGCGTTACGAACCTTCACCATCCGGTCTGCGGCTATCTCCTTTCCCCAGTTGCGCAGCAAACGCCCTTGAAAAGGACGAGCCATTGCCGCGGCATAAATCTGCTCAGCGCTGATGCTGATGATCGGGAAACGAATCAGAACAGGCTCGGGAACCGTGGTCGTAAACAGGTCTGTCTGCCACTGCATCTCATACCCGGCCAAGCCTCTCAGCTCCCCCTGAAGCGCTTCCAATACTTGGCTGTACGCAGCCTCGTTTATCGACCTGACTTCATCGAGCAAGTCTTCTAGCCGCTCAATCGTGAATGAACCTGCCGGCATGCGCTCAAGTGCCTCTGCAAGAGCTGCCGTCAGGTTTGCATCGGAGCGGTTGAGCAATGCGATGATTCGGCGCACCACTCCGAGCTTGTACTGATCGAGCGACACTGCATGCGCAATGCTCTCATCCCGGAGAGTCTCGTTAACCGTCGTCATTTTAGAGCACTCCGAGTGCGGGTCCTTGATCGGCAATCTTCTGTTTTTCCAGCTCCCAGTCGAGGTCATCAGAAACGACACCGCGGCGCTGAAATTCGGAGAACAAGGTTTCGTCGGACAGCCGGCCCTGAGCTGCCATATTCAGCAAGAGGGGCAGCGTCGTTTCGGGAGCGAAATCGATGTCGAAGTTGCCATTGACCTGGACGTGACCGCCTTCTGGCTGTCTTGTCCACATTGCGAAGTATTGCAGCACCTGATCAAGGCAGTCCTCGAAGCTTTCAGCCATGGTTTGCAACGGGCTCATCTCCTGAGCCGCTTCGTCTTCAGCCTGGGTTGCTGTCTTGGTCGATTGCTTGTCCTTCAGCAGTAACTTGGCGCCCGCCATCCGCATATCGTCGACCAAGTCCTGCAGCGAGGTGCGACCAGCCTCGATGGCAGAGCCAGTGTGCTCCACCCACTTCATGTCGCCTTCTTTAGGCAACTTCGTAGCGCTACTGGTGCCAACCTTCAACTCGAAAGCATCATCCTCGATGCCGATAATCGCCAGCATCGGCACCCGCGCAACATGCAGGATGTTGTCTTGGTCGCTCTGAGACTGCCAGTGCTTCTTGTTCAGGTGAGCGAGCTCAAGAAGTGGCGGCGTGGCAGTCATGAAGCCAGTTCGCTTGGTGTAGAACGTAGCCAGCGGGATGACATCGAGCGTCGTCACGCCTTCGTCGTACAACTGCCACGACTTCCCACCTTTACCATCGTCCGCTTTCCGATAGGTTGCCCATCGCCCCGGCTCGAGCACGCGAATCTGAGGAGTGACTTTGACTCCAAAGAGCCCTTCGTCCTCTTCAATACATTCTAAGTAACGAAACTGAGTCAGAACCTGACCGCCTGCTTTGGCTGCGACTCTCCAACCCAGAACCTGATGGGGTTTCACAGTCACCGCATACGGACGAACGCCCGCGGCCTTGTCGTCAGCCTTGGTTTTCAGGCCCTCAACCTTCGGGTACTCGGCCAGGACGTGACATAGGCCATGAGACAATCCGGTTACAAATACTGATTGCGCCCAGACCTGCAGGTTGTTGCCCTGCCGGTCAATGTCTTGCGCAAACTCCTGGATTGCCTCCGGCACGTCGTCGCCCAGTGAGATCGGCTCAGCGAAGACACGGCCATTCATGTTTTGAACAGTTTCGCTGTAGGCTGGCAGAAGCGTTGAGGCTTGTAGGCGAGCCTTGTAAGCGTCGTCTTCCTCCTTTGGCCACTTCGGCAAGAACTTCTCGCCGGCATCGCGCATAGCCTTAGTTCCACCCATCAATGCGTCGACGATTTCCCAGTCCTGGCGCATAGCGTCCACTGCCGGGAGTGTTTTGCTTGGGTCATCACTCATGGTCAGATTCTCAGAGGGGCAGTAGAGGCGGTGCGTGCCTTGATCGGATAACGCTTGGCGATGAAGTAGCCGGCAGCGTCGTTCATGTGGTCGTGCCCCTTCTTCGGATCCTTGTCCGGCTCACCCTTGTCTGTGTAGGTCTGGCGTTCCAGGCACAAGGTGAGCTGGGGGCACTGATCGATGTTGACCTTCAGGCGGCGCTCGCCATAGGTGTTAAGGAGCATCGCATTCAGAGCATTAACCCGGTCTTTCACACCTGGGTTTGTTGAGTCGACGACAACGGTGAAACCTGCCTTCTTGAGTAGCGACAGGTCCGACTCGCTAGCGTTCTTGCTGCTGGTGTTCTGGCCGCTGGCGTCCGGATAGACCGCAACGGTATGGCCCGGGAACCGCGCCTGGATCTTCTCGATCATCTCCGGCGTATCACGCACAGCGTGGAACTCATCCAGAGCTAACGGCAGGTCATCCCGCACCACGTAGACCACGGCGCTCATCTTCATGACGTTGAAGTCCATGCCGATGTGTAGGGCTTCGCCTGGCTTGATCCGCTCGGAAGTCCGGCACTCATCACGATTGAACGTGTAGTACACGACGCCGGCGTAGTTCTCGAAGCTGGCTTCGTACTCCTGCCGGAAAGTCCGGGGGTCCATCTTGCGGCGGGCCGCTTCCAGCTCTTCAGCCGGGACGTTGCCGCCATCGAGCGAGGTGTATAGCCAGCTCTTGTGGTCAGGCTCATGACCCGGACGGCCGTCCTGGAACGTGTCGTAGCAGTGGTTGAAACCCTTCGGTGTACCGATGCGCAGCGCATGGCCGCCCTTCCGCGCTCCTATGCCAGGAATCGTGTACTGACAGGTCGAGAGCATCGGCCGCAGAACTTCTTCCCAGGCCTCCCACGGGCAGTCCGCCCATTCATCCACCAGGACGAAGAACAGACCGGAGCCACGCAGGTTGTCGTAGTTGTCGAGCCCCACCACGCGCATAACGTGGCCAGACTTCAGGGTGATCGAACATTCCGTCTCGTTTGGACGGGTAGCGCGCCACGCCTCGGGGATGGCCTGCTTCAGGCGCCGCCAAAACACGCGCTTGGCCTGCTTGAAGGTCGGCGCGCCGTACCAGATCTCATCCTCGACGCTCACACCCCATTCAGCAGCCAGGCGTGCAGCTCGGCGCATCTCGGCCTTGCCCAGGAATGTCTTGCCGAACCGGCGACCACACACCGCATCACGGAAGCGCGCCTCAGGCTGGAATCCCCACACGTAAATGTTAGCCTGTTTCGGCGTCAGCTTTACCGGCGGGTCATAGGTGCGGGGTAGTCGGGACACGTTCGTCTGGCTCCAGGGTGTACTCAGCAACTGCGTGCTGCTGGTCCGCCTGGGAGCCCAGGGGCTTATCGGGTTCGATCTTTCGGTTGACGTACATATCGCCGCACTCCTTGGCGGCCTGCTCGTAAAGCTGAGCGGTCAAGGCCAGGTTGCGCATGTTCTCGGCCTTTTCGGCCATCCTGCCAAGGCCACGCAGTCTGAATGCTCTATTGGCAATCGGGATCTCAGCCGTGTCCTCGCGAAAACGCTTGCGGGTATCTTCGAAGACCGTCCGCCACTTCACCCCAAGATCACGACCGGCGTACTTCGTTGGGTCGTACAGCTCGCACTGCTGGCGAGTTACATCGAGCCCGAATGTTTCCTTGACCGCCTGCACTACCTGCGTGGGCGTATCAAAGCAGGCCAACGCCTGCACAATGAAGCGCTTCACCTCATCTTTCAGGGCTGCCATATGGGTTTATTCCGTCAAGGTCCTGTCAAGGATCAGGCCGACTTGAGCAGACAGGTTCCGCAGGCCCTCGATATGTTCAATTTCCCCACCTCAGCAGGATTGTTGGCGGCGTCAGATGTGCGCCCAAGAGCGGCGAGTCACGACATCAAGCGCTGTCCGCTTATGGATGCCGTACCGGTCAGCAAGAGACTCCATGTCGACGCCCGCCGTAGCATGAAGCGCACGCATCTCCAGCACTTCAGGCTCGGTAAGCTTTGCCTGACCGTTCGACTCGCCCTTAGCTGTCTGCAGCCCGGACGCATAGGCGTGCAATTGATTCGCTGAGGACGTGACCCATTCCAGATTTGAAGCGGCCGCATTCCCTCGGTCGGCGTCAATATGATTGACCTCGGCACCTTGAAATGGAGGCTCACCCAGAAATGCAACAGCGACCAGCCGGTGAACGAGCTCAGTACGCTTCCCGCCCGGGTAGCAGAGATCAACGCTCAGATATGGCCGAGACTTGCTGCGCCCGGGAGTTTTGAGAATCATCCCAGCCTTAGCGCAGGTTCTGGTGGTCAGACGTTTTATCCTTCCCAGATTGCTTACCGCGTAGTCTGGATAATCCAGAATCGTCTTCCACTGCTCTTCCACTACACAGCCCTCAGTAGACAAGTACCACAAGCATTCGCAATGGATGCTCGACCTACCTTTGCAGGAGTTTTTGCTGCCTCGACCATGCGAGAGACGTCACTGTCCGGAGCGCCAACGCCGTATCGCTCAACGATTGCTACAAACTCGTTGACGTCATGGCCGCGCATCTCAAGCTTGGGCGCGCCTTCCTTGGTGAAGGCTGGTTGGCCGTACTTATCCTTGGCGTGGGCCAGGTGATAAAGCTCGTGCTCTATGAGGGCGCAGAACTCAGCGTCGGAGCACTGGGCGCAGTAGTCGGCAGCCAAGGTGATGATGAAAGCCGGCACATCGCCAAACCAATCACGCATCTGCTGTTCCATTCGGGCCTTTTGCCAGCCACCGGCACGGAACGCTACCTGCTCGGCCTGGCCAAGTAGTCGGCGCTCCTGCTTCTCGAAGCTCGACGATGCCCACATGATCCGGATGTCTGCATCCAGCAGGTGAGCGTGGTCTTCGTTGTGGATGCTGCCAGTGTCGGCAAGGATCTCGGCGTGGAGCCAGTCCCACACCTCGGGAGCTGGAGTCAGGCGAATACCGACCTCGGACAGGTCAGATAGCTCCAGCAGCGACTCTGGAGGCATAGGTCTGCCCATAGGTCACCTGATACTTGAAATAGTGGATGGTTGCCGGTGTTGGTGGGTTTCAACTCAACGCAAGGAGCGCAACATGTCAGAAGCTATCAAAGCACTAACCACGCTTGGTGGAGGCGCATACCACAACCTGAAACCAGAAGCTCAAAAGGCACTTGCTGTTTCTGCTGCCTTAGAATTGATAGCAGAAAAGGTTTCAAACTCCCCAGGCTCTGACGGCCAGCTCGACTGGGAAATGGATAGACTTTCCAAGTACACAGACTTGATACAAGCCGCACTGAAAGTCTGAAAAGAAATAGTGCCGTACTCACCTGCGGCACACTCCTAATCCGTATTCATTTGACAGGAACAGGGCATGCTGCGAGCAGCACTACCGCGTTCCGATAGATACTGTCTCCAGTTGTTTGCCCATCCAGTTTTGCAGCCGATGTTGTTATAGCTTTAGCCACAAGCTCCCTCTGCGCCGAATAAGAGCTTGGTGCAAGGGGGCCTTTCTCGGCAGTTCCTAATGTCGAACTAGCGACGCCCGCAATTCCAGCACTTACTCCTGGCCAGACCCCTCCAGTTCCTGCCGCGGCAAGCATGGCTCCCACAAATCCGGCCACACCACCAATCATGCCAACTCCAAGTTTCGCACCTTCGGCGCTCTTCGCTCGTCGTTCATAGAAATTGTGGATTACTCGACAATGCGCAGCAGCGGTTTGATAGTCGAGAAGCGCAGCAATGCCTTGGCGCTGAGCATCTAAATTATTCGAAACCGCATTGGGATACCTGAGAAGCAGGGGAACTGTCTTAGGAAGCTTGGCATATGTAGCATCGGTCTCAATCTCAAGCTGAGTCTGAGTCTCCGAACCAAATGCACCTGCACATATACTCAAAAGCACCGAGACTGAAACGATCCTGATTACCATGCCCGCTTCCTTCCATGTGGATTTTTCAGAGAGCGTAGACCACGTAATGGCACTTTAAAACTACTGCTCGATCTTGATCGTCAGCGTGATAATGGTTGCCATGCTCTCTTCAGTTTCGCGACCTACGCTGCTAGCTGAAGCTGCTTGTTGAACAGCTCGCGAATCTCACCAAGCCTGGTCATTACCAACGGCTCGCCCTTCAAGTGGATCAAGTGGGCCAGCTGGTGAACGATCCCCTCATCCGACAGGACCTGGCTCGACGGCAGCTCCTTGAACCAGCACACGAACACCGCGAAGTGCAGCGCCGCGGGCAGTTCCTTCAGGAAGCGCTTGTCGGTCATCCCGGTGAATCGGGCGTGTTCCTCGCGCAACTCCTGGTAGCTCGCCGAGTAGTGGTTTCCGCCGACGATGTAGTCCATGGGCCTACTCTGCCTTTCGACTCGGCAACTTGAAGTCAGCGAACCGATCAGCCAGTTCAGCGATCTTCTTCACACCGAGAAAGCCGATGAACACTCCAGCCGGCGTGGCGAAGCTCTGCGGCAACCCGAAATACTCGAGCAGCGGTATCAGCCCGATGGTGATCAAGGTGCAGAGACAGGCCTCGAGCAGCGCCTGGCGCCGAGTCCCACCGCCGTAGATGATGCGTAAAGCACCAACTACAAACGACAGCGCTCCGGCATAGATCGTCGGCGCGTGCTGACTCAGCCACGCAAGGACAAGCAGCCAGGTATCTGGTTTATCGGGCATGTTCGGCATCTCGATTTCCTCCCGGTCGGGAGTTGATGAATAAAAATGGCCTGCGTTGGCCCGGGCATAGCCCAAAAATGAAAAAACCCGCTCAGTGGCGGGCTTATGGCTCCGTGCTATCGTCGTAATTCCTGAATCGCGACAACGGATGGAACCATGGGACACTTCATCATTACTTTCCGTATCAAGTACGACTCCACCTACCAAGAGCGCTATGAATCCTTCACGAAGCAGGTGGGAGAAATTGCAACGTCAAAGTGGGAAGAAACATCGTCTTTCTATGCAATCCAGGCCAGCGGTACTGCCAGCAGCATTTGCGACAACCTGTATTACAAAAGCGACTTCGTATCATCTAAAGATCAGATGGTAGTGATCGACTTAGACAAAAAAGAAAAAGCTGTGAAGGGCGACATAGAGGAGCTTGAGCTTCTTACAAAGTGCCTAGGCTTCTAGCACTCTCGATCTCAGCCAGCCTGTCTTCATATTTCTTCAGGCTGGCCTCGTTGAACTTTACCCATTCTGCTGTCTTCGCAACACGAGCCAAAGCTCCGTCATGCATCTTCTTAACTTCGGCCAGCTTGGCCTCTTGCGAGATGATCGACTCAACCACCTGACGGTATTCGCTCTTCATGCTGTGCTCCAGAAATGAAAAAGCCCCAGCGAATGCTGAGGCCATGAGTTAGCGGCTTTTAAGCCACTCAAGGTAGATGATCATGCCAAGCCCAACGACCACGATGGTGCCCATGAGCCCTACAAGAACAACTGCTGGCCATCCAGTTACGAGGTCCGCACGGCCGCCAGCTGCACCGGCAGCTGCAATGGCAGCATTATTTGCGGCCACTGCGGCAAGGATTGCCGTCGCCATACTCACGCTCCAGAAACGAAAAAGCCCCTGCGAATGCAGGGGCCCTGAATAGGTGCGCGGTCTTTCCCGCCGTCTGCCGTAGCCATCGCCGCGCCGACACCCTGCTGCATCGGTCTCGCCGCTCAGGCCTCGCGCCACCCTGAAAGCATGTGAGGTCAGGATGCACGGGCTGCCGGTGTTGATTCCGTACGTCGCACTATCCGGCTATCGACGTCCAGGTCTTCCCGAGGGCTGTCCTGGCTACAGGTGTTGCTGGCTGGCATGGGAGGGTTCGAACCTCCGACCGGGCGGTTAACAGCCGCCTGCTCTACCGACTGAGCTACATGCCAATATGGTGCCGCCACGAGGATTCGAACCCAGGGCCGTTCGCTTACAAGGCAACCGCTCTACCACTGGAGCTATGGCGGCGAATTTCAGGCAATAAAAAACCCGGCGCGGTGGCCGGGCTTCAGAATTATTACTTCATTTGATCAAGACGAAGCGATCACGCCAGCGATTAGTAGCGCCACTCCTCCATACCAGAGCCACAAGAAAGGCTTCGCTTGGACATCTTTCTTCGCATAGACATACACATAAAACGGGATGAACAAACAAATAAACGCTTGGGGCGGCGAGTTCTTAAATGCCACGAAAAAAATTACCAGCTGCATGGCCACCATTAGACCAAGCCCAGAAAGCAGCAAGAACATCACCATTAAGCAAAACTCACTTGTCTAAAAAAGCGCGATCCTACCAGTGCGCAAAATAAAAAACCCGGCTCGGTGGCTGGGTTTGGGCCATTCCTCAGCCCAGTCTCCAGTTGAGAGGGATGGAAGATTGGGCGAGGAATGGAGGCAGAATCATGCCAAAACACAAAACACCAGACAACAAAAAAGCCCAGCGCGATGGCTGGGCTTGGGAAGGTCTCTGCGCTGGAGTCACGTTGCGCAATGTAGAAAAAGTACCTATAAAAACCCACCATGTCAACTAATTACGCTGCACTTTCTTCTTTTTCCGCGTGAATCACCTGCCAAACGGGCTGCTGAGCCTGAATATCCACGTCCTGGATGGCGGCGCGAAGAAACTCCCAAACTTCCTTCCAGTCCCGATCCCAATGCTTGGGCTCGATGGTGATTCCGTAGAGCTTCAACATCCCCTCAGCTACCCGTGCCGGCCCCCATGGAGCTCCACCATTCGCCTCGGCCTTGTACGACTGCAAAGCGCAGGTGACCAGGCAATGCACCTTCGCGGCCTTGGCATCGGTCAGCGCTGAAAAGTCAGTGTCAGCCCAGATCAGCTTCTCGGCGTTGAGCATGTGCACTACGGTCATGCAGGGGTGGTACAGGTAGTGCCCGAACTGCTGAACCTGAAACGGAAGCGTGTCGATGGCGCGCAGAACCTTGCCGATCGTGGCTAGGTGCGCGGCGCGGGCGGTGGACCGACCAATCGGCGTGCGGCGAGTCTCGCTGATGCTGATCCGCTGTCCAGGCACCGAGAAGTGCGCCGCCTCTTCGCCCTTCTCGCTGCCCAACGCTGGGAACCTGACCTCACGCTTACTGATGCGTCCACCGGTCTTTACCGGCGCCGCCTCTGCCCTTTCAATTGCCACAGCGCTGATCGACGCGTTCGATTCGTGCTGAGCCTCAGTCCATACTTGCCTTGCGTTGATCAGCTTCATGCTGCTTCCCTCTTCAGTTCTTTGATCAGTTCTCGATACTTGGCCTTCAGTGCCTTGAGCTCGTCGGCGGTGTACTTGCGGGCCGAATGAGGGCCTTCAAGCCACTCGACCTGGTCCTGGCCGATCCGCTTCACCAGCTCAATGCGGTAATTCACGATGTCGCCGGACTTGTGGTTGTTGCAGGGGGCGCACTGTTTGTGGACGTTGAGCGGCTCGAACCGAAGCTCTGGGTTAGCTCCCACAGTTCGGTAGTGGCCGGCGTGGTACTGGCCTTCGTGATGGCGGCCACAGCTGACACAAGGCAACGCGGCATCGCGTAGGCGGATCCACTCGTTGAACACCGCCTGCGTTTCCCGGAAGTGATCGCTGCGGGTCTTGATGCGCTCCTTGCGAACCTTGATCTCCCGGCGCTCAACCTGGGCCAGCGACTTGCGCGCCTTCTCCTGGTTGCGTGGCGCATCGATGATTGCGCAAGCCGGGCTGCATACGGCCTGGCCCAGGCGTGAAGGGACGAATGAGGCCCTGCATGTAGCGACGCGGCATTTCTTCGGTTTCGGCTGCTTGCGTTCGATCGTCATGCGGCCTCCTGGCTCAGCAGATCGTCGAAGTACACGCCCTGGGGAGCAAAGCGCGCGACGATGCGGTCGGTGTACGCCACGCCCTGGGCGCGATTGAACAGGCTTGTCACTGGGAACCCGTCCGGGCCAAACAGCTTGCAGCCGCCCATCATCGACAGCTTCGTTTCGTACGGCAGGTGACGCATCACCCGGTACCACTCAGCCTGGAACCCCGCATCCTCGTTCAGCAGGATCTGCACGCCAATGTGCAACTTGCAGTACTGGCGGGCGTCGGCGGCATCGCCGATCTGGGTCATCTCGGAGATGCGCTTGTACATCGCGAACCACAGCCGGTTCTGGTCGAGTGTGCGGTCCTTCCCGGGCCGTAGGGACACCACGACGAACTTCTTGTCGCGGAACATCGCGCGGAGCCTGGTGATGGCCTCGGAGAGCTTGGCCGGGCAGTTGACGCTGATCTTGTCGGTCATGGCTGCACCGCCGTTACTGCCGTGTCATCCACGCGATAGCAATCGCGGTCCAGCGCGCCATTGATGTCGGTGATCGCCTTGCGCAGCGCCTCGTTCTCGGCCTTGAGCTGGTCGCGATCGCTGGCAGCGTCAATCAACTTGGCTGCATTGCAATCGCATTTGCCACGCCATTCGCCAGCCATGTCATGCACATCACCGGTGTCGCCGCAGCTCCAGCAGGAAGGGCCTTTCCGCCAAACCTCAAGCTCTTGCGCAAGATCACGCTCGGTCGTGCTCCGCAATGTCTTCAGGCGCTCGTTCTCGGCGATCAGCTGAAGCGCTACCTCCTCCACCGTCTTGTCGCCCAGGTGTTCATCCAGCGCAGCGGTGTGACGCTGCAGGTCGTCATCCTCAGCCTTCCATGAGGCCACTACGGACCACAGCAGAGACTTCAGCTTTTCCTTGTCGATAGTCATTGCGCCGCCCTCCCCGCTTCCAATTCCTGGGCCTGCTGAACCAGCATCGCCCGGCGATCCGCCAACTCGTTGGCTGCTTCAATCCGCATTTCGTCCTTCCTTCTGGCTGATGCCGCTCGCATTTCCAGCATCGAGCTCCTCACGGCCTCTAACTTTGCCCGCAGCTTTGGCGATGGCCTGGCCACCTCACCGGTGAGCAGTGCTACGACGGCCCGGCCGTCTTCGGTAACTGGCGTGACGCTCAGGTCGGCCAGGTACAACCGCCCGCGCTCCTGCGGGATACGCTTCATCTCCACCGCCTTGGTGACCGCCTGGATGCGGCGATTGGCGTCGAAGCCCACCGAGACGTGCCAGTTGACCGGCTTGGCGTCTTCCCGGGCCTGGCCGACGAACCGCTCGTAGGCGCTGATGAACGCCATGCGCGCCCCAACCTTGTCGCCGGCGTCGAGGACAGGCTTTGCAGCAGCCAGGGCCAGCTGAATCTCGTCGGTCAGCACCACGGTTTCGAACTCGTCGTTCGTGGTCATGGCGATGGCCCAGGCCTCATCCTTGCCAGGGCGGCCGTCGGCGGCCTGCACCCGCTGGAGAATGGCGGCCAAGGTCAGCTTGCCGGTCAGCTCGCGGCGGCAGGCCTTCAGCGCGCCGGCCACCGCCTCAGCGGGATAGTCGGCCAGGTCGTCAGCCATCATTTCAGCGGCTTCGGACGTGATGGTTTGGCCCAGAACTTCCGCGGTGGCGGTGATCGCCAGGGTCAGGCGGGCAATTTGGTCAGGCGCCATACGCTCAGAGGAACTCATTGGGCTGCCCTCCTGCGCGCTGCATGATCCGTTGTGCCGCTTCCATGCCGGCATTCAGGTTCGCCTGCTTGCGCTCGATCTGCTGGGCAGTGGTCGAGTTCATCTGGCGATTGGTGACCCACTGGGTGTGGTAACTCTCGGCGTTGGCCAGCAGCTCGTTGAGGCTGTGGCACTTGCGCACGACACCGGCATCACTGTTCTTCAGGAAGTGAGCGGCTACGTGGTGGGCGACATCGGCGCCGAGGCGGTCGACAAGTTGGCCGAGCTGACCACCGACCTTGGCGTTCCATACCGGCCAGGCGTTGTAGCGCTTGCGGTAGGCCATCGCGTAGTTAGCCCAGACCTTGAAGGTCTTGCAGGCTTGGTCTTTGGGGCCTGGCATGTCGGCCGGGATCTCAACCCGCGGCGCTTCGAGGCGATCCAGAGCCACCAAGCCACCGGACGGCGCCGGCTTGTCCGGACCGTCCTGCAAGTCCTGACTTGTACCCTGATTGGTATCCTGATGATTGGTATCCTGATTTGTCGGATTTTTTTCCGACCCTTGCTCGGATTTTCTTCCGACCTTGCTCGGAGATTTTTCCGGGGTAGATCGGATTTTTTTCCGACCTTTGTTTTCTGGTGGGGTCGGATATTTTTCCGACCCATCGAGCTTCTGGTTCCACTCGATGGCCTTTTCGGTCAGCCGGAAAAGCGTGATGTTGGAAGTGCTGGAAAGCTCGATCAAACCGGCCTCGTCCAGGGCCTTCAGCATGCGATAGGCAGTGTCCGGCTTGTCGGTGAGAAGCGGCAGCTCCTCGACGATCTTGGCCTTGCTCAGCGCGAAGAAGATCCCGTCGTCAGTCTTTACCGGCTTGGTCCAGCTCGGGCAGCCGTAGATGAAGGCGAACAGCAGGGCCTGCTGAGAGTTCAGTCCCCACTCGAGCGCCTTCACCTGGTTGATCGTGATGGTGAATTGCATTTCAGGCCTTCCCGACCAGTGCGGCTAGCTCGAGGAAGCGATCCACGTACCAGTGAGGCTGGGTTTCGCGTGGGGATTGCGGGCTGGTGAGGTTCTTGCCGTAGGCCATGCCCTTTTCAGTCACTGACCAGAAGTCGACCATCACGCCTTTAGAGTTGCGACGCTGGAGCTGCTTGAGGAGGCCGCGGGCCTGCAGTGCACGGTTGAACGCAGCTGGCGCGTAGCGGATGCCGTAATCTTTCAAGAGAGCTGTTGCGGACTTGGTAGGCATCGACGAGCCACCTGTCGCGTCCGGCGCTGCATCGACGGCGTAACTTGGCAGAAACTTCGGGTCGAGCCCGTTGTTCTCGGCGATTTTGGTGAGCATCGCCATCTGGCAGGACGCGGCAGGCTTCAGCAGGCGCGTGAAGCACTCCATGATCGCAATCTCACCGACGACCTTGGTGCCATTGAGCAGGACCTGCTCCCGTGCGCCCTGCTGCTGTTCCAGCTCCCGCCACCGGCGGATCACCTTCATGCGCATCGGCGCGCTGTAACCAGTAAGCAGGCAATCGGTGTGTTCGCGATCGAGCTGGTACTGCACCTGCTCGCGATTGCGACCATCCAGGTAAATGTCCTCAAAGTTGAGGGCATCGGCCTTCAGTTCTTTCAGCATCGCCAGAATGTCGCGCTTCACGTTGTCGTGACGCTTACCGGTGACGTTCGCAATTTCGCGAGAAGACATGGTGGTACGCGACACGTTTTCAGGATTGCGAAAACGTGTCGCGACATTTGTCTGAGTGTTGATTAAATCGGTGTGGGTATGCATAATCGTCCCCATCAGGTGGTATCGAATCAGCCGGGGCGCAATCCCGGCTTTTTTGTGCCCGGAATTCGGCAGAGGCCCTCTGGATTACCCTTAAGAGTCCCTGCCAGAGGCCCTCATTGGGGCCACCAGTTGAAGGACCTTGGCCTTCTTCCTTCCAACTTCGGAAAGCGCGCCACAGGCAATGGCGTTTTCCATCACTTCGTTGATGGCGCGACTGAAGTTCCAGCCGTTGGTGCACATCAGTTCCTCTACCCGCTGCCGCGTCTTTGGCGGCAGCCTTTCGAGCTCTACGGTCATTCGGCCCTCCAAAGGGGCTTTAGCCCGCGATATCTTCTTGTTTGTCCTGCATCAGTTCCTCGATCACGCCGTTGGCTACTGCCCACTCGATGATTTCGTACAGGTAGGTCGCGTGCTGCATACGGGTCTTCGTTGCAGCCCTGCGCAGAATCCGATCAAGAACTGGTTCGAAACGAACCTTCACCGGAATGGCGCGCTTTTGATTGGGGTCCATGTACATGCTTCGTGCTCCTGGTTATCAGAAATGGTTAAGCGGCGCCCTTGAGCGCTTTGCGGGCAAATTGGATAAGGTCTGGGCGTAAGCCGGCGATGGTAATTTCGCCACCAGAGGCGTCCTGGAGGCGTTCAGCCAGTTCGGTTGATGCCTTGCGATGACCACCTGCGAGCTGCCACAGGTGGCCTACAGAGGTGCTCGCAGCCTCAGCAACTTCTTGCCGACGCTCGTTCGTGGCCCTGCCCAACCAATCACGGAGGTGATCATTCATGAGAGTTCTCCTTACACATAGAGCGAAATTTAGCTTATGGCTAATATTCAAGCAAGGATAATTTAGCTGTGCGCACATTTAGCACAAAGCTAAACGCTGGCATTCTTCGCGGCATGGATATCTACGAAATTCGCAAGCACAACCTGGTCAAGCTGATCGGCAGCCAGAGAAAGGGATCCTGCGCAGAGCGCTGGGGGATGGCTCCTGCTCACCTGAGCCAGATTCTTTCGGATAAGACGGCGAAGAACCTGGGCGATGATGTGGCCAGGCGAATCGAGGGTATTGAGGGACTGCCGCGCGGCTGGTTCGACTCAATCCCAACTGAACCCGAAGCTAACGAAGCCCCGCCAACTAACGAAGCGGGCCAGAAGTCCGCTGCGGACCTGGTAAAGCAGATGCTTGCCAGGAGCGGAAAGGGCATTCCTGAGGAAACGCGTCAGCGACTGCTTGCTGCCGCTGAGACGCCCCCCGAAGGAGCTTATCCCTCTTACACCTTGATTCCTGCTGTTGGTGATATCTCCATTCCCCAATACGATATTCGCGCCGCCATGGGTGCCGGACAGTTACCTGCGGAATACAGCGAAGTTGTCCGCAATGTGGTGATCAGTGAAGAGCTTTTGCGCGACAAGGGGGTGAATTACACCTCCGCCCAGGCTTTGGCGATCATCACTGGATGGGGTCAAAGCATGGAAGGAACGATCAATGACAAGGATCCAGTAATTGTCGACCGTGGTGTAAACGATTACGCCGGCGAAGGGGTTTACGTTCTGACTTGGCACGGAGATCTGCTGATCAAGCGTTTGCAGCGAAAGGACGAGAATCACGTGTGGCTTATCTCGGACAACCCGAACAATAAGGATCTTGAAGCTCGGATTGACGATGTAGTTATCCACGCAAAAGTGCTCCTAGTTTGGAATGCTCGCAAGCTCTAAAGAATTTAATATAAGAACTTATTATTTAGGCCTGCCATTTGGATTGGCCAAACTAGGGAGAGGGAGATGGCCGTAGCCAAAGTTGTTAGGCGAGCAGAAGATGAAAATCTATCTGAGAAAAAGTTCACGATTTCCTATGACGCGAAAGAAAGCTCGCTCTCTGATCATGAGATAAGCGCAAAAGACCTTGGAGAAGCTATCCTAGGCATGCACAACCTCATTGAGGAGACTGCAAGCATAATAAGCAATGGTTCGGCAGACGTTACGCTCAAAGTTACAACTCCAGCGAAGGAAGGCTCGGTCGAAGTAGTATTCGCCTTATTGGCCGATCCTGCCACTGCGCTTAAAGTACTAAGCATACTTGGATTCGCGACTCCTGCTGCGGCTTTTGTAGGCGGATCTCTTGTTGAGTTGGTCCAGCAAATCAAGGGAAAAAAAATAACATCCGTCACGATTGAAGGTGATAGTGCAACAGCCGAGGTAATGACAAACGATGGCCCAATCAAGGCCGACAAGAACCTTGCAAAGCTTATAACTAGCACCAAAATTCGGGATGCACTACATAAAATAATACAAGCCCCATTAACTGGCAAGAAAGACGCTCAATTCAAAGTAATAGGTGGCGCCGAACTTCCTGTTGTGTCAATCAAACAAGATGCAATTGACGATTTCTCTAGGCTGCCGAAAGGTACACTTGAGGAAATATCCGTGGAGACAGAGGTCGTCAGGGCGTCATTTGCTCAGATTAACTTTGAATCGTCAAAAGGCTGGAGGATCAGAAAACATGACGGTTCGGAGTTTGCAGTAACCGTAAAAGACCAAGCCTTCCTTGAGAAAGTAAATAAAAACCAAAAGACTTTCCAAAAGGAGGATAGCTACAACATAACCATTGAAACAACTACAACCTCAAGACCTACGCGCGCAACCATAGACCGTGTTATAGTAAAAGTCCAAGACTAAGCTGCACAGCAATGGACGGAGGGACGGCTATGTCTGCATGGACTCAACACGATATCGCACTGGCAATGGTATATCTATTCATGATAATGCTTGCGCCAACTGCATTTAGAATTGGACGACTATCTGTTAGATATCTGTATCATCGATACTTCTCGATCGAAGATATATATGTAACTTACAAACACAATGGAATCATAACCTCTCAATTAAAAATACAAAGAAAGCGGGATGGTTCATTAAAGGAGATCGATCTGACCAAGCGGAGGGCTAGCCATGAGTGAAATTGAGAGCTCATCAGCTAACAACCGTACGGGGTTGACCGCCACAATAACCGGGCTTCTAGTTTCCATTAGTTCCTTGGTTACGTCTGGTCTGTCAGAGGATGTAAAGATGATAATTCCGGTAATTGCTGGGATTATCAGTCCATTTATTGCAGCTGGAGTAGCAAGACTTCAGCGAAAAGTAGAGCAGCCACCTGAGCTAACCGACTATCTAACAGCTTACGAGAATGATCTTAGATATCAAAAGAGAGCACTGAAGAACAGAAGTCTTACGCCAGAAGCAAAGGCGGCAATTGAGAAGCGTTATTCTGACACAGTGCTAAAAATGGCCACAGCACATCAAGACTTCCGGTCAAAGTCTCTGGGAATCTCTACAACGGGAGAATCCGATCTAGCCGAATAGCGACTGGGAAACTATTACTTTGTGCTAAGAGCATTTGCAAAAGGCCCGCATCGCGGGCTTTTTCATGCCCGTCAGAAAGGTGCCTCCTCTTCCCAATCCGCCAGCACGGGCTCTACCTCCCCTTCCGTCTCGATCATTCGGTCATCATCAGTCGCCTTATCCCATTGCAGGATCACCGATCCGTCATCGCAGAAAGTCATGTCCAGGGCATCGGTCTCTGCTAGCAGCTCCATGATCGTCTCCCAGTCCTGATCACTATCGCTATCCAAGCGATGGATCAATACCCTCCTCCCAAGCTGTGCGAAAGGAGAGTTGATCATCGCCGATACCCGTAGCCCGAGACGCTCCAGGCCGGTTAGTTCTTCGCGCACTACCTGTGGGACTGCTTCGAGTACTGCTTTCATCTCGCCACCTCAATAGCTGTATATCCATACAGTTTATTACCAAGCTTAGCCCAGTGCTAAATCAAAGGTAAAGAGCGCCAGCCGGAAATTTTCGAAAGCCAGCAATGCTGGTCTTTTATCGCCCAGCGAAAATAATTTAGCTCTGAGCTATTGACGATATTTTAGCTTACGGCTAAATTTAGCCCATCGCAGCGATCAAAGGTCATGCGAAGGGCCTCGAAAGGGCCTGACCGCTCTTTAACAACCAGCGCAACAAACAACAGACCGCATTGCCTCTACCGGTGACCGGCGAGCAGACAGGCCCGAAAGCCTGCCCACGACAGGAAAAACCTGTACGGCTGATCGATGGTGAAACGCCTTAACCGTGCGAGTAACCCGGCACGCAATGCGCCCCGCCTTCCCCGGCGGTAGTTGGGAGGGATTGAGCTACGCCGATCGAGAACCGGCGGCGCGGTGAGATACCAGACATTCGATTCAAGCCGGTGACGGCCGCCAGTAGCGGGTCCCGGCGGAAAGCATCACTGAGCAGCCTTCTCGCGAGGGCTGCTTGGGATGACAACCACTTGGAAATAAATTGCATGGCCAAGTCTTTCAAGCAAATGATCAAGGACGGGGATCTGAAACGTGCCGACGCGATGAAGGCGCGCCTGGAGGATCTCTACGAAGAACCCGGCTTCAACCTTCGAGCCGAAGGCGAAGAGCTGGAAGAAAGTATTGATGCGCTGGCTGAGTTCATCTTCGCCGGCGGCCAGATCCCGGCATTGGAAGTTCGACCTCGCGCTGAGGGTGGAATGTGGGTTGTCGATGGCCACCGCCGTCGTCGCGCCTACTTGAAGCTCGACCAGGCGGGACGACTTCCAAGGGTGCCGAGCAAAGATGACCCAAAGCGCTTAGAGGCCTGGATCTCGATTGTCCCCTTCGAGGGTAATGACGCAGAGCGCGTCGCCAGGGTCATCACTAGCCAGGAAGGAAAGAAGCTTTCCCCTCTTGAGTTGGCGGACGGGTACAAGCGGCTCACAGCGTTCGGCTGGACGCCTGATCAGATCGCAAAAAAGGTCGGCAAGACCCGCCAGCACGTTGAGCAGGTGATGACGCTCGGTAATGCCAACACCGACGTTCAGCAACTGGTCGCCTCAGGCCAGGTCTCTGCGACAACGGCCGTTCAAGTCGTCCGCCAGCATGGCGATGAAGCAGGCAAGGTCCTCGGTGGCGAACTACAAAAGGCCAAGGCCACCGGTAAGACAAAGGTGACAGCAGGATCAATGCGTGGCCCGACGACACCGCGCCAGCAACTCGAGGCTGTACGAGCTGCAGCACAAGAACTCGTAAGCGTGCTGCCTGAGGGCTGCTTGGATGCATCGGCATCAGAGCTTAGCGTGCCCGCAGATCTTCTTCTGAAGCTACAGCAGGCGGTCATTGCGGCCAGCCACTAGCAATTCAATTGCAAGCCAGAACCACAAACACCCCGTCAGCCTGACGATAACTGCCCGATCACCTGGTCTTCCCCAGCACCAGGCTGCATCGGAGTGTGATCTGGAAAGGTGACTCCATACCGGGCTCAGTTTGTCGCTGAGTTGAGGCCTTGAGCCGGAACAGAATGGGCGTCCTTGCGATGACAAGCGCAGATCACACCCCGATGCGGAAGAGAACACCCCGGAAACTTAACCGGGGCACCACATCAAATCGACGCTCAATCAGTTGAGAGTTGCCCGAAAAGCAACATCAGCAGTAGCGCGAAAATCACAACACCAAGACACGACACCATGACGCTCTCTCTCGAGGACTCTTGCCAGCTGTGCCTGGGATAGCGTCCTAGTGAAAGCAGCTTCGCAAATGGCCAGCCGATCCAAAAGAAGATGGGCCCGAGAAAAAAACGCGAGAGTAGATCGCCGATAACACCAGCGACAAAGCTGATCAGGTCGCTCATTACAGCGGGTGCTCGATATTGGCCACGTCACCAGCATAGACAATAAAACCTCTCCCTTCTCCGCCGACACCACCCGCATGCACTCCCCTCCGCGCCCATCGGCAACCGGCGGAATGGATGAGTGCAGCCGAGTTTTGTTGGATCAACCAGGTGGAGCAAAGCATGGATATTCAAGACGGCGGCCCGGCCTTCCCGGGCGAGCGCCCCTCAGGACAGATCGAATATGTCGAAGGCGTCGGCAATCGCCATGTCATGGAATCGACAGAGGGCATGAGCCTGCGCGACTACTTCGCGGCCAGGGCCTTGACCGCCTTTATGCAGTGGGAACTCAGCCAGTTGCCGGAAGGAGATGCGGATTCGCGAGGCGCAGCCGCAGCCCGCTACTCGAAGCAGGCCTACGTCATCGCCGACGCCATGCTCGCAGCCCGTTCCGCCTAACCCAAAACACTGGAGGTCGCCATGGCTGCAACAGCCGAATACGCATGCCTGCGCTGCAAACAACCTTTCATTGCCCGCGCCACCGACCGAAAACGCGGATGGGCCCGCTACTGCTCTAAATCCTGCAAAGCCAGCAGACAAGAGCAACGGACCGGGCAGCATGCAGCGTACCAGGAGCGCAAACAGCGCCGATCTGATGGGCATGAGAGCGGTGAGTTCACCGACGCCCACCTTTTCAGCAATGAAGACCACGACTGCAGCAAGTCGGACGACTGACCCGCCACCCTGGAGGCAGCCATGAACGCAGCACTGAACATCTACCAGGAACGCTTCGACGCTTTGTTGCCTCCTGAGGTGCCCGACGACAGCGAGGCCGAGCGTGAATGGCTCGAGCATGCAGCCGAACAGCTGGTGTGCGGCGCTGATGTGTCGTGGAAGCGGCGCTACAGCAAGGCCTTTACCGTGACGGCTGATCAGTTCGCCACCTACCTTCAGGGCCACCTGAATCAGCGGCAGATCGATGGCAAGGATGAGCGTGATTCATTCGCGCGCCTGGTGCTGGCCGCGGTCGTCGGCAGCCAAAGCGAGGCATACGGCCATGCCGGCGACTTACTCGGCTCTGGAAGGCCTGTCCAGGCCCTGGAACAGATCGCTATCGACATGCTCCGGCCATACGCCGCCGAGGCGGTGGCAGCCGAGCGCGAGGCACAGGAAGACGATGTGGATGGCGACCTATGAGCCCTCACATCCTCATCGACCAGGCTCTCGAAGGCGTCGACGACCCAAGCAGCCAGTCGGATATCGACGTCCTGGTGCAGGGCCTGATCACTCGCCTGTTTCTCGACGACGCAATCACGCGTGACGAATTCAATCACTACTGCAAGCGCTTGATGACTGCCTGTCAGCGGCGCAAGGAGGCAATGTGAGTACTCCACCGGTAAAAACCTTGATCGACGAGCAGATCGAGGACATCGAGCGCAAGCTGCAAATCATTGGCTACGTTGCCGCACCTGATGAACTGGCGTCTCGCGAGTTCCCGATTGCCATGCTGCCAAAGCAGCTTGAGCCCACGATGAAAGACGGACGGGTCGCGGTGAGGGTTCGACCATGAAGAGCACCTACTGGATCTTGGCCGCCCTGTATCTCGCAGCCCTGCTCAGCTACGGCGTCGCGCGGGAAAGAGCTGGAACCTGCCAGCTCCCCGCCCTTTCGACGGGGACTCAGCGGTGAGCCGCCTACAAAGCGCCCGCCGCGCGGCCTATTGGCGTGGCTCTGCAATCACCCTTCTCCTCTGCACCTTCTTGATGCTGCTCGGCGCCCTCGCCGATCGGATAGCGCCAGTCTTCTAGTCCACGGAGTGTTCATGACCCTCACTCAGGAGCGACTGCTCGAACTTTTTACCTACAACCCCGATACCGGGATTTTTACTAGAAAGGTTACGGTTTCAAATCAGCCACCAGGCACGGCAGTAGGTCATCCACATGGTCACCGCTATTTGGGGGTGTGCGTGGATGGTAAGCGCTATTACTGCCATCGACTTGCATGGCTCTACATGACCGGAAGTTTTCCGCCGAAGGAGATTGATCACATAAACGGCAACGGCGAAGACAATCGCTGGGAAAACTTGAGGGTCGCCGATAGACAACAAAACCTCATGAACCGAAAACACAGGCTCGCCAAGTCCGGTGTTAAAGGCGTTCACCGCTTCTGGAACGATAGCGCGTGGTACGCCCAAGTTGGATTCAAAGGAAAGACCTACAACCTCGGAACTTTCCAGTCTCTTGAAGATGCTGAGGAAGCTGTGAAGAAAGGCCGCGCCAGGCTTCATGGCGAATTCTGCAACAACGAAACCCTCTAAACACCCAACAACCCAAGCATTCAAGCGCTGCGCACGTCGCGGCAAGGATTCGCTCGTGTCCGCACAAACCGAACTGGCCGTCGTGCCGCCGCAAGAAACGGCCCTCGCCGTTTACAGCACTCCGAACGGCCTGGAGCCATGGCTTCAACAGATCCGCAGCAAGATCGATGGCTTCACGCCGGACATCAGCACCCGCAAAGGTCGCGAGGCAATCGCTTCCATGGCCTACGCAGTCGCCAGATCCAAAACCGCCCTGGACGACGTCGGCAAGAAGCTGGTGGCCGACCTGAAGGAGGTGCCGAAGAAGATCGACGCCGAGCGTAAGCGCGTCCGGGACACCCTTGAAGCTTGGCAGGAAGAGGTCCGCCGCCCGCTGAACGAATGGCAAGCAGCAGAAGATGCCCGGGTCGACAAACACAACGACGGCATCGAGGCCATCAAGGCCCTGGCCAGGTTCGAGGAGCCGCCGACGGCTGCCCATGTCTCCCAGGTCATCGTCGACCTGGAGCTGCTGGCTCTCGACGACTCCTGGGAGGAGTTCTTGCCCGAAGCGGCCCAGGCAAAGGATCAAACGCTGATCGCGCTGCGCAGCCTTCTGGTCAAACGCCAAAAGGAAGAGGCAGAGCAAGCCGAGCTGGCACGTCTCCGGGCCGAAGCGGAAGCGCGCGAACAGAAAGATCGCGAGGAACGCATCGCCCGGGAAGCCGCCGAGCGCGCCCGTATCGAAGCAGAGCAGAAAGCCCAGGCTGAACGCGAAGCCACTCTGCGCCGCGAACAGGAAGCCAAGGCCGCCGCCGAACGCCGTGAACTGGAGCTGAAACTTCAGGCCGAACAGGCCGAGCGCGCCGCGGCCCAAGCGAAAGCTGATCAGGTCGCAGCTGAGCAGCGTGCCGAGCAAGAGCGCCAGGCGGCAGCGCAGCGCGCTGAGCAGGCTGCCGAGCAGGCGCGCATCGATGAACGCCGCCGGGCTGATGCAGCCGCCGCCGAGATTGTGCGGCAGCAGGAGGCCCGCGAACGCGATGAGGCGCACCGCCGCACCATCAACCGTTCCGCCCTTGAGGCGTTTGTCGCCGGCGGCATGACTGAGGAATGCGCCAAGCAGGCCATCACGCTGATTGCCAAGCGCCAGATCCCGAACGTTTCGATTGCCTACTGAGGTCGCCATGAGCAATACAGCACTCGCCGAGAAATCTGACGCTCGGCAGATCGCCTCCCCGGGGATCACCAGCGAGTCAACCGCAATGCTGACCATGATTCAGCGTGCTGCTACCGATCCCGCCTTCGACGCAGACAAGATGCAGAAGATGATGGAGATGTACGAACGGCACACGGACCGCACCGCTGCAGCGGCTTTCAACGCCGCGATGGTCAGGGCTCAAGCCGAGATCGGCCCAGTGTTCCGCGACAAGTTCAACGCACAGACGAACAGCTCTTATGCCGCGCTTGAGTCGATTGACCGGAAAATATCGCCGGTCTACACGGCTTACGGCTTCTCACTGTCATTCGGCACTGGAGACAGTCCGCTGGCCGGCCACATCCGCACGGTGTGCGACTGCATGCATGAGGCTGGCCACACGAAGCAGTACCACGTCGATCTTCCGATTGACTCGGCCGGCATCAAAGGCAGCGTGAACAAGACAGGCGTCCACGCCAGTGGTTCGACATACAGCTATGCCCGGCGCTATCTGACGATGATGATCTTCAATGTCGTCCTGACCAATGAGGACGACGACGGGAATGGGGATCAAACGCAAGGCCTTGGCGAACTCCTGAACGAGTGGATACCAAAGGCTTATGCAGCAGAATCGAAGGACGCGCTTACCGCTATCTGGCAGGCGGGAGTGCAGTTCTCCCAGGACCTGAAAGCAACCGACAAGCAGACGGCAACCGACCTCTATGAAGCCTTGAAGATTGCCGTCACCACACGCGGCCAGCGACTCAACCAATCGCCAGAAACTGGAGGTCATCAATGATCATCCTCAATTGCGCCCAAGGATCTCCCGAGTGGCTGCAAGGCCGAGCCGGGGTTATCACAGCCAGCATGTTCAGTACTGCTCGTTCCAAGGTGAATGGCCTGACTGCCCAGCAGCGGACCTATGTGGATGCGATGCTGGCAGGCCATAGCGAGTCCCGCGCTCGTGACCTGGCAGGCTATAAGGCGGCACCGAAGGCAGAGGTCGTTCAGCGTGCTCTGGATGGCGAAAAAGTCGGAGAGCCATCCAATGCCGCACTGACCTATGCCTTCGAGCTGGCCGTTGAGCGAATCGGCGGCGCACCGCTGGATGGAGGGTTCGAGACCTGGCAAATGCGTCGTGGGCACGAACTGGAGCCGGAAGCGCGCATGGAGCACGAAATTCAGACCGGCCTCATTGTGAATCAGGTCGGACTGGTGAAAACCGACGACGGAGTTTTCGGCGCAAGCGCAGACGGTTTCATCGGCGAGGATGGCGGCGCTGAGTACAAGTGCTTCCTCGCTCCGGACAAGCTCCGCGCCTTCCACATCGACAACGATGCAAGCGACGTCATAGACCAGGTGCAGGGATGTATGTGGATCACTGAAAAGAAGTGGTGGCACATCGGGATGTACTGCCCACTTCTTAAGCCGGTCGGCCGCCAGCTCTGGCTGCAAGAGTTCAAGCGCGACGACGACTACATCGAAAAGCTCGAGGAAGACCTCTGGCAGTTCAAGCTGCTGGTCGATCAGTACGAGGCCAAGCTGAGGAGTAAGGCAGCATGATCAGCACCGAGCTCAGCACCATCAAGATGAAGGATGCGCAACGCGCCGACCTGGCCGACCACACCGCGGTCTTCTTGTCCGCCGGCGGCGTCATTCTGGAGGCGGACATTTCCACCTCCCCTCCGCAGAAATCCACCTACGGGCGCCAGAGTACGCCGAACTTCCAGCGACCAGCCGTCAAAGAGAACTCAGATCAGCGGGCAGCGCGCATCAAGAAGCTGGCCAAGACCATGAACCGGAGCGAGATCTGCGCGAAAGAAGGCCTATCCCTGGGCGTTCTCAAGGGCATTGCCAAGCGCTACGACATTGAGTTCTTGGCAGGACCCAAGAAGGCACGCGCTCCGAACAGGGCCACGCCAGAGACCGAAGCCCTGATGGTTATACGGATCAAGGGCTGCATCGCACAGGGCATCAACCGCCAGCAGTGCTGCAAGTCCCTGGGCATCAGCTCGACGCTTCTCTACCGGTTGATCAAGGACTACAGCATCGACTATCCGACACTGAAGCCGGCGTTCCGATGAAGCGAAGACCCCAACAACGCAAACGACAGACCTGGCTCGCACTGCCGGCCAGCGGAATCGAAGAGGTAGGCCATGGCCGAAGAACAGGAACTTGCGCCGGACGAGCCGCAGCTGACAGCGGAAGCCATCAAGCAGCGCAGGAAGCGCGAGAAGGCAGCAGCGAAGGACGCTGCATTGGGCGTCGAGAAGTTTACGGTTGAGGTGGCCGGGGTGTTCAAGCCTGACCTCAAACGGGTCATGGCCGCCCACGGCATCAACAACCAGCAGGATATTCACCAACGGCTGCTGAAGAACTTGATTGGGGCCGACTTCGAGGTTCAGGTCTGGATGCTACGGAATGTCACGACACCTTATGAGATTCCCGAAAAGGTGTCGCGAGCATTTTACGAGAAGAGCATGGCCGAACTTGCCGCCGACCCCGGCGATGAAATAATCACGCCAGGCGCCTAAAGGAAATACACATCCTCTGGCTTGAACTCGCGCCGGATAGAGTGCGACTCAGACGGGCAATCTGAATGCCCGACAAGCCCTTTCCAAAAGTCCTCATCAAACCAGCCAAGCAGATAAAAATAATGGCAGGCGTCAATCAGCGTTCCCCGATCCCACTCTGATCCAGAACTAGCGAGTCCTTGAATATCGTAATGATCTTCGAGTTCGTAAAACGAGATTTTCTCCTTTTCTGACCACTTTTTGTCCAGAAAACCTGCCAACTCAGAAATCTGCTCTTCGCTAACCGCGAACTGCTCTTTGTAGGGTTCATGCCAATGCGCACCGTCATTGCCAATCGGGTAAACACCGTTGTCCCAGGCATATGCGTAAGCCGAGGTGATGTTTCTGCCAGTCCGATCGCTCGTGAAGAGCGCGAGAAGTTGGAATTTCTGAAGATTGAAAAGCATTTCCGCAGTAGCTGACATTTTCGCTCCTTGATCCAGCCCCATGCCGGTCACCCGTAATACCCCAGCCAAAACCAAATTGCCACCATCCGCTGCGCATCCGGTCACGGAGGGCGGCGCATACCTGGAGAAACACCATGATCAACTACATGTACAAGACGACAGCGCCAGCAGTTGTTGACGCTGTCATCGCTTGGGATGCCAAGCGCTCGGCTTGGAATATTCAGCGCGCCAAGCTCGGCCAGGTGTTCGGCGGCGAGACCTCGCCAATGCGCTCGGGCAGTCGCAGCTATGTCGGGGGCGTGAAGCTCAGTGCAAGCCGCGAGCTTGATGTGCATTGGTGCCGCCCTGACCAATACGGCTATCGCGCGCTACGCTCCAGCGCCAAGCCGGCCAAGGGCACATCCAAAGAAGAGCGCGCTGCCCAGGTGGCCGAGCATGAGCGATTGAGCGCGCTGTGGAAAGAGCATTGCCCGGCGAACATCGATCAGGATGAGGCGTGGGAAGCGATGGGCCTGAACCCAGGCGCCCTGTGGCTGAGCGGCGGCGTGTTCTTCGAGCTGGACGGCGCGGTGTATCTGAGCTTAGGCATTCGGCTTGAGGATGGCGTCGAGCAGATTGAAGGCGCCGCCGAGATCCTCGGCAGCGAGTTTGAAGCGGCGCGACAGCAGGTGTTAGGCCTGCGTAAGGCGGCTTGAATTGTTACTCAGCCCTGGATAGCACCAGCGCATGGGCATCACTGATCTCTTTTGCCGCCTGAACTGCATATTTGTTGCCGGCAATTTGATAAGGGCAGCCGCTATCGATGATGTATACACCAGCCTTATCGATGATCTTCCTGACGTCCGCACCGCCTGTTTCCGCGGCTGCAATTACAGCGACGAGCGCCTGCTCCAATGCAATTTCACGATCTGTAGGCATCTAAGTCTCTCCTTGATCCGGCTCCATGCCGGGCCATCAACCAATAGTTCACAAACCAGCAACATGCCAGCCAGGCACTGCCGAAGGCTGCCCGGAGGAAACTTATGCAAGCAGTAATCTATGCGGGCCTGCGTAATGGCGCCCGCGACCAGCAGATCCACGACGCCCTGACCTACAAGCACGTTGCCGAGGTCGCCCAGGACTTCAAGCTCTCCCCGAACACGATCCGCGCGGCGTCGAAGCGCATCGCCAACGCCACGGTGTACGAGCTGAGCCTATTGGGGGGGGGGTAGCCCGATGCCGATTGGCCGGGTCGCCGCCGACTCATTCCGGAAGGCGGCGCTCGGCGCCTACCGCAGCTACCACGGCACCTTCCGAAACCTTGAGCTGCCTTGCTGGGTGATCACCGACGGCACGCAGCGCATCGAGGTGCTGGAGCTCCGCAAGATCGATACCGGCGAAGAGTCGCTGTAACCCCATTCTGCATACACACCTTCACCTTTGAATTACGCCACTGGCGAAGAGTCAGCTGCGGGTAGAGCTACCAGGGAGCCACGTGCTTGTACCTGAGCAATCGCGCGCCTCATGGAGCCATTGCGTTTCACAGGTCCGGCAGACGTATCTCGTCACGACGAGGTCGCCCTCTTCGTGATGGCCGAAGTCCGAAAAACTGTCCGATCCACCGGACTCATCGACCTCATGCATCGCTGCCGCGCAGCACTCACTGATCATCTCTCGCTCCACCATCCGGTACTCACCGAACGCAACACAAATACCCCACTTCTACGAATCACGCCAGCCGGCGTTGAAGTTGCGGTGGGTAGGGAAAGAGTTCAGCGCGAAGACATTGCCCAGGAATTCAAGACGGTATTTCAGGAGAAAATCGGTACCAACGCCTCGCTATGTCTCGGTGGGTTTGATCCCAAATAAAGAAGAAGCTTTGGCGCAGGGCGGTGACTCCTGCGCCTGTGGCGCGGCTATTTCAGATCAGGCTTCTATAATGAGTGAAATTATCACTCTGCAACCCTCTTTCTAAAGCTGCCAGATGCAAATCAAGATCTTGAGTTAGAATCAAACCAGCTCTATCTCTAAGTTCTAAAATCCCAGCATCTGTAAGACCAAGCGGCATAAACTCTGGACAGGACATCACCGCCCGACTTTCCACATGAAGCTCTGAACAGTTATCTGCGATGGCCTTTAATACTTTTCTGATTTCTTTTTTGCGATCACCCTCACCACTCCAAAGCAAATTACTCGCCTCCGTAAGAATATTTGCCGTCAAAACCAACTCACTGTCGGACAACAACATCAGCAAAATCTCATAATCTTCAGCAGTAAAACTATCCGTTCTTTTATGCTCTTGGATGTAACGCACATCATAAGTACCAACCGCTAATAACAACAATAAATTAGTATCAATCAGCGTAGGCGACTTCATTTCTTGTCAAGCATTCTATCGGTAACGGAAATTAAATCCCCATCCGAATCGACTTCAACAACTTTATACGTTCTCTCTGTAGGAAACATAGAGGAAAGTGCACCACCCAAAATCTGATGATTCCTCTCGATCACACGATCAAATCCTACTGTGACCAACCAATTAAAGCCCCGTCTATTTATTTCTTCAAACTTAACATTAGATATCGCCTGATCATCAAACAGATCTGCAACTACGGAAACCGCCACTCTTGCCGCTTCTTTTATGCCAATAGCCACTTGTCAGTCCCTCATTATTTGAATTCAGCTGTAGTTTAGTTCATGCGCATTCTCTATTGAAATTTATAGCAAGACAAATCCTATTTCCCTTGAATCACGCCAGCCGGCGAGGATCCTCAATGTCCGCACAACAACCACGAATCGTATGCCAATTCAGCTGTGGCGCTGCCTCGGCGGTGGCCACCAAGCTGGCGCTGGCGCAATACAGCGCCACTCACGACGTACAAATCATCAACGCCTTTCTGGCCAATGAACACGAAGACAACCGGCGGTTTCTGATGGACTGCCAGACGTGGTTTGGACAGGAAATAGTGCAACTACGGGACGAGAAGTACGGTGCAGACATCATGCACGTGTTTCTCCGTGAGCGATTCATGATGAGCCGCTGGGGGGCGCCCTGCACAAAATTCCTCAAGCGCCGCCTGATGGATGCGTGGAAACAACCAGGTGACGTAATGGTGTTCGGCTACACCGCCGAAGAAGTAGACCGCCTGGAGGGATTTCGCGACCGGAACCCCCATCGTCCCGTCATTGCGCCATTGATCGAGGCTGGCCTGGGGAAAGAGGATTGCAAGGCGATGATCTTACGCGCTGGGATAGAGCTTCCCTTGATGTATCGCTTGGGGTATGACAATGCGAACTGTATAGGTTGCGTGAAAGGCGGTGAAGGCTATTTTCGTGCAATTCGTGAAGACTTCCCGGAACAGTTTGAGGTGCTGTGCCAGGTTCAAGATGAACTTGGCCCAGGCTCGTACCTACATCGCGACCGTAAGACCAATATCCGCTTTTCTCTGCGTGACCTTCCGCCTGGTGAGCCCCGCCGAAACGAGGCGCTACCGGCTTGCTCTTTTTTTTGCGAGATAGCTGAGGCCGATTATCAAATGAGTAATGCGGACCTAACGTCGGATTGGTCGTTATCTGGTGCAGAGTGAACAATCTGAGCTTTCAGTTTGCGGTGCAATACACGATGACAGTTAGCGCACAGGCATCGCAATTGATCGAGGGTCGTCTTGTGATTCTCGCCCATATCAGCGACCTGTATACAGTCGTGATGAACCTCGATGCAGGCTTCACCCTGCTCGCCATAGGTTTCGATGGGGTCTATTCCGCACTTCTCGCAGAAAAGCCGGCCATGGGCTTTGATAAATTCCGCCCTCTTTGCTTTGGCTAGACCTGGAGACCGCTCCCTACGCAGATGCATAACCAACTTAAGCTGGCCTTCCGCCCATTCCCGTTCCTCGGCATCAATGGGTACTTCTACGGAGTCAATTTGCTCGCCTTTAGCGATGATTCGGTAGCCCGCAGCCTCCAGCAGCTCGAAACAAACGGTCCCCTTTCCCGCGGTAAAGTGCTTCGGCATCACATTGAATCCCAGTGCTTCCGTTGCGGCCAGGCCGAAGACCTGCTTAGGGGCTAGCCTTACGTTCGCTTCAACCAATAAATCGTAGTCGATAGAAGGTCCAAAATCCTTGGTCTGAGCGCCTTGAAGAAGATTCTGTACTGCCTTCCAAATATATTCAGCAGTAACTTTGCGTAACTCTTCCGCAGGCAAACGGCCACTATCTTTCAGCTCTTCCCCGTCAACGGAAACTAAAATCTGCTTTGCGGTTACTGCTTCCAAATCAACGTCATCTAAAAGGTTAAGAATTACTTTACCTAATGCAATCGAAATGGCCGCCAGATAACAGCCCTGGTTACCGTTACCATTTGGCTGTAGAGGTGAATTCTTTTTCGGTAGAAGTTTTAGGATTTTCTCGATGTGAGCCTTCGGCGAAATCCAAGTCGATAATGCGATCCAGTCGATCGACACTAACCACCCGTTGGCAGCCCAGCTGGCACCAATCGTTCCAAATTCTTCAGGCTTTGGAGCCTCTGAGCAATTATGAATTGCGACACCGATCGCTTTGATATGTCCATCAGCGTAGGACACCACAACGTCGCCAGGCTCCACTTGGGTCAAATTATCGTAAGTTTTGTTGCGAGCACCATTTTTATTGGTTTTTGGCGACCAAATATAGCCACCTTCAAATTCGGCCTTAAAAGTCTGCTTATGGTTTACCCACCAAAATTTATACCGGGAGGTTAACGAATCTTCAAAGTCGCGTAGTCGTGAAGCTGAATGCTCGACTGCCTCAGGGGAGAAAATATCCGGATGCCTAACCACAACAGCTTCAAAAGCGAACTCCTGTAAACCAAGGCTGACTAGAGCTTTGTAGCCTTGCGTTTCTGCCTCACGGGTAACCACTCTCTCGACGCCCGAAACAATCCCATGCTTTTCCAGCATGCGCCACGTATAAGCAGCTGGCTGTCGCTTTCCATGTTTCTGGAGCAACGTTTGCTCATACGACAGCACTGCAAGAATCGACTCGATCTCAGCCGATGAGGTTGCACCGAACCGCTCAAGAGCAATGCGCTCCGCTTCTTGCTTCAGAGTTTCCATCTTGCGTGCGTCCATGTTTACCCTCTCCGATTTAGGAGAAGAGTCTAAAGCAAACGGATGGCATTTCGACATACCATGCACATGGCTGGAAGCGCAGTGCCGCCTCTGGCGGGGCAGCGAGTTATAGAGGCCTTGTTGAAAGCGGCCTAACCGCGCTCGGCCACCAACTTAGCGCCCAGCTCCCGGCCAGCGACCTGGGCCAGACCGCGGTCGGGGAATGTGCGATCGCCAGCAACAACCGGCACCACCACTTCACCGCCCCGCTTCACCTCGACGTTGATCCGCCAAGTCTCCCGGCCTTCTTCGTCTTTCTCGCACTCCATGTAGTTCCAGAGCTGAAATCCTTCCAGCTCGTCATAGATATCGTGCTTTGTCATGGGCCTTCCCAGTTCAGTGAAGGCCCATCGTATCACCTCATGTTTATTGCGTTCCGCGCCACAGACTGATGATCAGTTTGATCAGTTCGAGAATTGCGATAAGCAGGTCCAGCCACTCAAGAACTTGTGTCATGCATCTTCCTCTTCAGGGATTAGCCCCTTACTCGAGATGGATGACAGGCACCTATAAACCTACCAGTCGCCCGGGCATGGCCCGGCAAGGACTCCCCATGCCTACAGAAAACCAGATCAAGCGCTACACAGTAGCGGGCCTCGTTCAGTCGAGCGAGAACCCGACAATGCAGTTCGTGACAGTTGTGGACTTCGACCGTGTCGCCGCCGAGCGCTCCGCCCTGCAGGCCGACCTGGATGCCAAGGATCAGCGGGTGGATGAGCTGGAGGAGTTGTTGCGGTATTGCCTGTCCGAAGCTCTTCACGGTGACCCCTTCGGCCTTTCGCTCGCGACCGTGCAGCGCATCGAGGCTGCACTCAAGCTAACCACAAAGCCCCACACCTGCTGCGGCAGCTGCCCGGCCGCCAGCGCAGAGCCTGCCATTTGTCCAGGTTAGGAGCCGCGCCGATTGTGAGTTCGTGACGTTCTCAAAAATACTACTTAAGCGACCCGAACAGAGCTGAAAGTAAGACGGAGATCAGTACGAGAACTAGTGCGATCTTTTTCACCGGCCCGAGCCCGCTAGTGAGGACTCTGCAAATAAGCCACAGATATAGCAGGCCAAATCCAGCTGCCCCAAAGATCAGTATGTAAGGCTCTAACAAGCTCGCTCCCTGTGCTTTCTATGGCGGAAAAGTGTCGCATCTTAAGTCCTCTGACAAGTTTTCGCTCACGCATATTCCTAACCCCCCTTTCAAGCCAGCCGCAGCAGCGGCAAGGACTTCTCATGCCCACAGAAAACAAACCGGCCGAGCCGCTACAGGTTGAGCGCTCGACAGTCACAAAGCTGGTAATCACCGGTGCACCCCGTCTCGACCCGATCACGGTGTTCCTGGAAGACTTCGGCCGGCGCGCTTGCCCGACTGAATCCGACCCGAACTATGAGACAGCCCAGGGCAAGATCACGATCAACTGCTGGGACAGCAGCTGGAACGCCTACTGGGGCGGGATGGGGCCGCGTACCGTCGCGGAGTTCGTCGCAGACTGCGGTTGGGATTACATCCTGAACTGTTTGGATCGCGGTATCAGTTCGACGGTGTTCAGCGGTAACGCCCTGCATGCTTTGGCTAAGAAGTGCATCGTCCAACGCCGCCGGCAACAGACCGGGCGCCACGACTGGGAACTAGGCGAGCTGAGTAAGGGCGAAGCCCGCGAGCTTTGGCATGACATCGATGTTCTGCGCGGCATCGAGAGTGCAAACGAATGCTGGCACCACAGCACGCTGTTGACCGAGCTGTTCGGCGAGGAATGGCATTACCCACTCGATGGCAAGGCTGTCGAAGAGAATCACAAGTTCACGTACCTGCGACGTGTTGTCGAGGCTGTTCAACAGGCGTTGCGCCAGGAACAGCAGCAACTGGCCGCATGACGGTCGTGAATGCCCATGGCCTCGGCGGAGGCACGCGAATTCACACCGCAGCAACCCTTATCCCTGCTCATTCAAAGCCAGGACTAGTTCTTCTTTGAGTTGTCTCGGGAGAAAGCTTCGCTAAGTTTTTTTCGAACCTCATCCCGCTCAGCGATCGAGCGCTCACGAACCCGCTTTTTTGTCGACTCCATGACGCCCTCCAAGGAGTCAGGATTTCGCTTACCAAAATTCGCGGGGTCTTCTTCCGGAAAGTCCTCGAAGTAATCCGACCATTCGCCCATTACGACCTTCTCTTCATAGTGATCTGGTTTGTGAAGTAAAGACCAGGTACCAGAAAAGTAAAACTCCTCATCAAAGTCAGCCGCTATAGCGGCCAAGGACGAAGTCATGCCTGTAGAAACCGTTTTGATTCAGCCATTACCAGTTGAACGTGATGCCGACGGCTGGTGGTCGCACCCGGATTACCTTTCGGAATTCGACGATGAAATCACCCGGGCGCAATTCGATGATTGGTGTGCGCGCCACCAGGTGGAAACGAAGGTCACCTGCATGGAAAGCGACGTCGATGCCGATGTGTTCGACGCCTACATGGAGGACGGCCAGGTCGATTGCTCGGCATGGGATATCCGACACCCTACCGAGCCTGGATGGTTCATCCTGTCAATTCACGACACTGAGGAAGGTCCTGTCTGCATCTGGGGTCGGAGGGTGGCGCCATGATCTTCGCCCCGCTCTACATGGCATGGCTGATCTACCGAGGGCCGAGGCGATGAAAGCTCGCATCGAGAAGAAGCTGAGCAAGCGCCTTGTTCAACTCTACCCATCGAACTTCGGGAGCGCCTGGGTCGATGATGGTGAGCCATCTGTGCTGGCCTACGAGCAGAACACGCGAGTGAGTCACGTCCTATCCGTTGGTGGTGGGACCGACTGGCAGGGTGATGGCGAGGATGCTTTCACCGTGTGGGTTGAGTGGTGCCAGACGTGGCCTTGGCACGGCCCGTTCGAGGATTACCCGGACGGGCATGAACATGAGCACTTCCCCAATACGGAAGGCTTCCGGCCAACAACGCGCCATCTGCTCAAGCTGGCCGCCGAGTGCGAGCGCATGAACAGGAAGTGAGGAGTTCGCCACAGCCCGTGTTGCAGTCGACGGATAGCCAGGACAACGGACTGGGCGAACGACTCAACGATAGCCTTGCGCAACGCCGGCAACCATCAGAGCTTTCCAAAATGCCCACGCCCGAAATCTGAATTGGCGCTCGTCCCGGCCAGCACATTCGCCCCTTTACAAGTGCGCTGGGCCGGTCGAGCGGCGCAACTCTACAAACTGTCGCGACAACTGTCCCGAACACAATTCTGAATAAACCTGAAGGCCTGCCATTGGTGGGCGAGGAATCCCCATGAATACCGAATGCAACACCGAGCCAGAAGTAATCGAGTAAATCCGCCTGCCAGAAGTCAAGAAGCTGGTTGGGCTGGGCACCACCAAGATTTACACCATGGCCCGGATGATCTGAGCCACGACAAATGAAAACTCCGACTGAGGATTCAGTCGGAGCTCTGGGCCTACTATCCAGCTAAATCAAGGCCGACCATAAACAGCAAAGTTCAGATTGGTCGAACTCTTGCCGGCTGGGAAAAGACCTCTGAGGTTGTTCATCGAAACAGAACGGATGTTGAACGACTCAGAGGAAGCGTTGGGTGTCACTTCAACGTAGTGAAGGTTCTTGTCGGAACCGCCGGCGTAATCCAGTCGAACCATGAAGGTTCCCGACCCGGCTGCCGAAACCAGCTTGAAGGATTTGTACTGCTGAATTGCAGACTCAACGAAGTTGGGGCCTGCCCTCTCTCCTTCTTTGTTTTTGATTTCGCAACGACCGTTGCCTAAGAAAGTGAATCCATCCAGATCTGCTTGCACTGCAGCAGTAAAGGATTCGCGCGGATCAATCGAATCTTGTTCATCAAGCATGACTCATCTCCTTATGAGTTGAACTTCCTTACAGCACTGAAAATTCTAGTCCAGGGCCGCCTGACATCAAGCTCAGGCTCTGCGCCACTGATAGACGGTGCCCTCGCTTATCTCCTCACCTCTGCGCCACGCGCGGCATGGAGCACACCATGGAATCTGAAATCCTCTCGGACGATGAACTCGCCGAGATCACCGGCTACAAGGCCAGGGCCTACCAGCGCCGCTGGCTCGATGACCGGAACTGGCAGTACGTCGAAAGCCGCGGCAAACGCCCGCTGGTGGGTCGCATGTACGCCCGCATGAAGCTGGGCATGATCAGCCCCACCCTTGCCGATCCAGCCCCACCGCCGGCGGCGCCGGCATGGACACCTGACTATTCGCGAGTGAACTGATATGCGCCCCCGCAAGACCGAGCACCAGCACCTCCCCCCTCGGATGTACAAGCGTTCACGGAAACGAAAAAACGGCAGTACCTGGACCGCGTATTACTACCGCGACCTGCTCGGCAAAGACATTCCACTGGGCAAGGACCTAGACAAAGCCAGGCTCAAATGGGCCGAGCTCGAAGCCAAGGAAAAGCCGCTCGACCTGCGCACCATGAAAGGTATCTTCGACCGGTATATCCGCGAGGTGGTGCCCAAGAAAGCGCCGCGAACCCAGAAGGACAACCTGGCGGAGATCAAGCAGCTGCGACCAATGTTCGACGGTGCGCCGATTGACTCGATCACGCCGGCAACGATTGCCGGTTACCGGGATGCTCGTTCGGCAAAGGTTCGGGCAAACCGAGAGATTGCCACGCTGTCCCACATTTTCAACATCGCCCGGGAGTGGGGTCTGACGACGAAAGAAAACCCTTGCCAGGGCGTGCGCAAGAACAAGGAAACGCCGAGGGATTACTACGCGAACGACTTGGTGTGGGATGCGGTGTACAGGAAGGCAGCTCAAGAGCTGAAAGACGCTATGGATTTGGCGTACCTGACCGGGCAGCGGCCGGCAGACGTCCTGATCATGCGCAAGGATGATATCGATGGTGGATATCTAGGAGTGCAGCAGAATAAGACGCACAAGAAGCTGCGCATTCAGCTGACTGCTGGGGGTGAAGCGAACAGCCTGGGCCGGCTGATCGCGGAAATTGCCGCGCGCAATGCCCAGCATGTGTCGAGCTACCTGATCGTCAGCCGGCATGGAAAGCGGATGACAGCCACGATGCTGAGGAAACGCTGGGATGCTGCCCGCGAAAAGGCGAAATCGGCGGCACTGGAGATTGGCGACGAGCTGCTGGCGGCAAAGATCGGCGGCTTCCAGTTCCGAGACATCCGGCCAAAAGCAGCCTCAGAGATTGCAGACGTAGGCGAGGCAAGCCTTTTGCTCGGCCACACAAAAGGCGACATCACAGAGCGCGTTTATCGTCGCGTCGGCGCGATCGCGAAGCCATCAAAATAGCCCGAAAATCCGTTCCATAACTCAAATCCGCCCCCTTGTAGAACGCGGTCTGTAGAGGTGCTGAAAATTGTAAGTAATGGAACGGAAATCCTCTACAAGGCGCAGCCTGCTTGCCTAGCTATATCGGTCTTGAAAACCGTCGACTGTAACAGGTCCATGAGTTCGAATCCCATCGCCTCCGCCATATTCGTCACGCTAAAGCCCCGATTATTCGGGGCTTTTTCGTTTCTGGGGTTTGAGGATCGATGCTGCTTTTGGGAGTCCCGCCGCAAAGGTAACCAGCGTCGACAGCGCAACATGGATGGTGAAGACCTTGCCGCCGTTGTTGTGCGGAGTTAATTCAAAAATTTCACAAAAATCAGCTCTGGATCACCAGGGTCAAGATTCTCCACAGTCCCGCTGTATTGATATCCACTCTGTACCAACAATTGCCGCATGGGTGTATTGGACGTGTTGGTCGAAGTGAAGATCTTTCTGGCAGAGGAGCAATGCTCCAAGTGAGCAATGATTTGCCTACCTGCACCAGAACGTCTATGAGCGTTTGAAACGACTACAAGCGGGATGAACCACTCCCCGAAAAAGCTTTTGTCCAAGCAGCCGTAACCGATCGGGACACGGGGATCGTTCGGCTCACAAGCAACCCAGCATTCGCCCGAGCCTACTACCCTTTCTATTTGTGCTCGACGGCCGTGGTCTTTTGCCGCTATAGGATCCACACGCACCAACCATTCGATATCGCTCAAGACGGCCTGTCTGATTTGCCAATTCATGATCGCGTCCCTTCGGTCAAATTCGCCGGAGTTTACTTCAGCTCCGATGCCCCAGATGCCATTACGCTCAGCGATAGTTCTGATGCAAAGCGCAAACTCGACCATGAACGGGCTAATTGACGCTGGTTACATTTTGGTACGCCGAAGGTCCAGAGCCTCTACAGCACGCTATACGGCACTCGCAGCACAATGCATGACAGATCCAAACCTCACTTGCTGCCAGTGCGCGACCACTCATCATCCATAGCGCCCGCGGTATTGGCGACTATCAGCGCCACGACACAGGCAAACAACGCGAACACGGCAAAGACACCCATCACATGCAAGTAAGGCAGTGTGTTATTCCACGCTCGAGCCACCCCCAGGAAGGCGGCAAATAACCAGCCACTCATGGAGAGCGCGCCCAAGAGAGCAAGGCGAGTACGGGCGGAGTTGGGTAACGAGGCAAAAGGAGCCTTCTGCAGCAGCGGGAAACCGATCCGATGCAACAAAGCGCCGTTGAGGCTAAGCAGCGCGACGACACTGGCCTTGGCCCAGAGTTTTTGATTGAGCAGATACGCACTGCCCTCATAGAGGTAGCCTTGGAGCACCAGCAACAAGCCACTTCCCCAAAGAGCCAATAGCGCGAGCATGACGATCTTTTGAGTCTCGTCGAGGTACTCACGCTGCACCTGGCCCAGCACATCCTTGCGCCAGCTCCAGAGCTTTTGATCAGCCTGTAACACCCTCCCCAGAGCAATACAGGTGGCAATCAGATGACCATACACGAGTAGCATTTTGAGCATTACCTTGACCTTATTCTTATGTGGGCAATGCACTCCCTCGCACCCTTGATTTGAAACTAAATGATACGTACTCATATTTGTATCAACAAGTTACCTGCCCAGCCGTCCATCTGGATCTGGAATCGCCTGGCCGGCGCCTACGGCATACATTTGCCCTTGAAAACCGGCTTGTACCTGCATCGAGAAAGTCTGAGGGTCGAGTGCTCAATCGATACCACAGAGCACCGTCATCATGGGTATAACGGTCGGCAGACCTTGGTCATGTGCAAGGAGAAGGATGCAAAAAGCCCGGCACTATGGCCGGGCTCTGGTTATTTTCTGGATTCCATCATCTTGTCGGCGAGCGTCTTGGCTCTTTCGATCAACAGGTTCTGCCTGTCTTCGTGAGTGGCCACTCCTACGACCGGTGCCGTCAGGTTGCTTTCGGCAATCAACGCAGCGCAGAAGTATTGATCCCAGACTCTTTGTTCCGACGCCTGCTTGCTTACTTGGTCGGCGATCATATGGGACTCCTTTTGACGAGGTAGCACCGCCATTTTACGCCTGAATCGCGGGCAGCCCCTGCCGTAACGGATAGCCGGCAAATGGCGTGATACCTGTCGAACCGTTCGAGCTTCCGGTGCTGTTTGGCAGTTATTTCACGCCAATATCTTCTGCAAAACGAAGCAGATAACCGTCAGGGTCCAGGACCAGGAAATTCCTCTGCCCGAATTGCCGGTCATTGCTGCGGTACCAATGCTCTTCGACGGATCTCCTGATCGCGCAACCAGCCTTCTCCAGTGCACAAACCAGGGCAAAGGCATCCGGACACTCGATGGAGAGGTTCATGCCACGTCCGTAGGGAGGCTCCAGGGGGCCCACACGCCAGGGTGAATCGTCATGCCAGTCCTGCTCCAGCATGATCTGGCTGTTGCCAAAGGAGAGAAAGGCAAACTTGTCTTCGGGTCGGTCGTACTCGACCCTGAAACCCAACACGTCACAGTAGAAATACAGACTCTGCTGCAGGTCCGAAACGATCAGTTCCGGCACCAGGGCGTTCAACTTGAACATGCTCTAGCATCCATTCAGTTCCTTGGCCGGCCAATTTACCTGGTTCTCTGCATGCCGGCTTATTTAGCGCGCGGCATGACCTGTCATTGCACCTTCTGCTCGCTGCCAATCTTCTTGGCCCTGTCGATCCCCCACTCAAACGCATCCTCCATATCCAGGCCATCCGGGGCCAGGTCATTATCCTCGACAATAACGCTGCCATCCGGCTTGTAGATGCCAATGAACATCTTGAGCGAGCCATCTCTGAGGATCTCTGATCGCACCTTGATCTTGCACCCATTGGAAAGGGTTTCACTGTGGTTCAAATGGCGCTCAGTCATGGCCGCATCCCTCAGTAAATGAAGTTCGAGTAAGGCACAGCCCATTGATTCATGCCAGTCGATAGGCCCCCATCAAGAGTTAGAGACAGATTTTCCGAAGGCCATAAAAAGCCCCGCACAAGTGGCGAGGCTGTTTTTGTATCTGTCAGCGCTTCAGCCGGCAGGTTTCAGTGGCGCCGGGGCGGCCATGACATAACGGGACATCAGGTAGGCGACCAGGCCGCCCAATGCCGCGCCCGCCGCATCGGCCAGAAACAGCGCCAGTTGAGAGGCCGAATGCTGGTAGACCCTGCACATCGCCACCCAGGCGTTTTCCATGAAGCCGGAAGCCCAGTCCCACCCACAGGGGTACACCATCAAGAAGGCCAGCCCGGCGAGGGTGATCCATCCGGACAACCTGGACGGGGCCTGCGAGAAGACGAACCGGGCCAGCTGGCAGATACCGACAAAGAGCCAGGCCGCCAGCATGCTTCTCATGAATTGATCGAATAACTCGAAAAAGGCCATGGCAACCTACGCTGAAAAATCACCGAGCGATGATAGCCATTCGCGTCGCCATAAAAAACCCGGCGCAATGGCCGGGTTTTCATCAATCGCGTAGCGGTGCCTGCAGCTGGAGCCGCGAATCCGGTCCTGTGCCGGGCCCCTTTATCGGCCAGCGGCCTGGCAGGCTCCTGCGCCCTCTTCCCCCACGCCTCCCGCGACCTAGACCAGGGCTTCCAGCAAGGCCTCGGTGTGGTTGATCGATTCCCGGATCTCATCGAAGGCATCCTCCAGATCGCGCACCCTCGCTGTCGCCGAAGCACCGCACAGGGCTTGCTGGATCTGGAACTCATCCTGCTTGAATTGCAGGACATTGGCCCGCAGCCCTTCGATACGAAGGGACAGCTGCGAGATGTGGTGGCGGCGACGCTGAACCATTTTGGTTCTCCTTTATGGCCCTCTTATTTATTCAGATCGTCGCGCGCCGGCGGATGTTCAGCAGTTCCTGACCAAAGGCACAGCGCTCCCATGCCCATGGCCAGGCGCTCAAAGCTTGCTGTTCAGCGCCACCAGCAAGGCCGCGTCCCGTCCGTAGATGTCCGGGGCATAGGACAGCTGGCCATGGCTGTCGGCTTGCGCCGTCCAGTACGTGAGCAGGATGGGTACCGGCGTCGACAGCCTGAACTCATGCGTGAGCCCGGTGCTCAGCAACTCGTCGGTACGCACCCGCTCCGCCGGACTCACCAGCAGATCGCGCAGCTGCAACGCATGCTCGACCCGTACGCAGCCCGAACTGAAGGCCCTCGGCCCCTTGTTGAACAACGCCTGGCTGGGCGTGTCGTGCAGGTACACCGAGAATGGGTTGGGGAACCGGATCGCCATCTGCCCCAGCGGGTTTCTCGGCCCGGCCTCCTGGCGTAGGAGGATATTGCCGGGGTTGTCCCAGTCGATATCTTCCACCGCCAGGGGATGCCCCTCGCTATCGAGCACCTGCAGGTTCTGCCGATTGAGGAAGGACTGGTCACGGCGAATTTCCGGCAGTTTGTCTTCGCGGAAAATGGTCGGCGGCACCGTCCAGGTCGGGTTCAGGGTCAGGCGTGTGACCTGGGATTTCAGCAAGGGCGTCTGGCGCTCGGCACGCCCCACCTGGGTCCGGGTCTGCCACACCGGTACGCCGTCCTGATAGACGATCAACTGCGCCGCGGCCAGGTTGACCAGCAGGCTGTCGGGTTCCATGTCCTGCGCCAGCCAGCGAAAGCGTTCGAGGTTGATGCGCAGCTGTTCGCGGCGCATCTGCGGGCTGATATTCAGTTCATTCAAGGTCCCCGCACCGATCACCCCGTCGGCTTGCAGCGAATGGCTGAGCTGGAAGCTTTTCACCGCGCTCACCAGATCGCCGCTGTAAAGGGTATCGCCCCCGTTGCCAAGGGTGCTCAGGTATCCCTCCTTGAACAGCCGTTGCGCCAACTCCGGCACCCGCGCGTCCTGCATCTGCGGACGCAGCAGCGGCCCGCTGGGCAGCGGTTGCCAATGGGGCAACTCCAGTTGGCGCTGCTGGGCATACAGCTGGCGCAGGTTCTGATATTGCTCGAGGCTCGGCCGCGCCAGCGCGAAGGCCGCCGGGATGTCTTGCAGGCCGGGCCCAGCAATGGCGAGCACCTGCGCCTGGCGATCCAGCTGCAAGGGGTGGGCGTGCCACATCGGCTCGAAACGGGCTTGCGACAGACGGCCGTAATGCAGGTCATGCAGGGCTTGCAGGTAATGCTGGCTGAAGCTCAGGTCGGCGCACAGCGCGTCGCCCGCGAGCGCGCTGGCCGGTGACCGGTAGTCGGCCGGGTCCAGTCCATCGTCGGCCAGTTGCTGCAACTGTGCCTGCAACGCCTCCAAACGTGCGCTGGACGACCAGAGCGGCTGGTCACCCTGCTGTTGGTAAAAGGCCTGTAGCAGGCTCTGGGCGGGAATGTCCAGGTGCGCCGCCAACCCCGGACAGGCAGCGGACAATCGAGTGAATACCAGTTGCACAGGGTTCTCATGATCGACCGGTACATCCTGAGCAGTCGCGACCAACGGCGCAGCGAGCAGGAAAAGGCTCAAGTAACATGCGTGTTTTTTGAACAACTGCTTTACTCCAATCATGGCCATCATGGTGATGGTCAACCTCGGCAGTGGCTGCGAAAAATCGTCCAACCACCTGTAACCAGAACTGCCAGAAGAGCGATAGGACGTCGGGAGCCAAAGTGACTGTGGGGACACTCTAGAATGCTGACCTTTCTGCGCCGGCTCTGCCTGGCAATGACCACCCTAGGCGCGATCTGCAGCCCCGCGCTCGCCGCCAACAACACGACTCCGCTGCTTTACAACAGCCTCGCCCACGCCGCTCCAGAACTCAATCCCCAAGTGCTGAAAAGTGCCTTGAGCGCCATGCAATGCGCCGTCAACAGCGGCGCCAGGCAGGCCCGGCACCTGGCGGTCATCGACTATTCGCAACCTTCCACCGCCCGCCGCCTGTGGATCTTCGATTTGAATAAAAGAACCCTGGTGCTGCGCGACCTGGTCGCCCACGGGCAGAAATCCGGGGAAAACTTCGCCACCCAGTTTTCCAATCGCATGGGCAGCTTCCAGTCCAGCCTCGGCCTGTTTCGTACCCAGGAAAGTTATGAAGGCAGCCACGGTTATTCGCTGCGCATGGACGGCCTGGAACCAGGCTTTAACGACCTCGCCCGCGATCGGGACATTGTGATTCACGCGGCCGACTACGTGAGCCCCCTGTGGAGCCGACGCCAAGGGCGCATCGGCCGCAGCCTGGGTTGCCCGGCCGTGCGGCCACAGGTGGCACGCCAGGTGATCGACCGCCTCAAGGACGGTCAGTTCATGTTTTCCTGGTACCCCGACCAGCAATGGCTGAAATCCTCGCCCTATCTCAACTGCCAGCCACGCCAGGTGGCCAGCATTGTCGCCGCCAGCGGCGGTTAATCCGTTCGTCCCTCAACCGGCGGCTAAGGCCGCCGTTTCCGGCTCTTCGGGTATTTTGACGAAGATGCTGTATTTGGCCCCTTCCATCGCTTCGAAAGCGATGAGTTTGTCCACCAGCGGGCCGCTCAGCACCTTGCCGGCATTGAGCAGCAGCATGCCGTTGTCGGCATTCAGGTTGCGCGCCAGGGTCATGCCGGCAGCCAGGTCCCGGGTGGTCAGGACCCTGACCGTCGGATCGGCCAGGGTGACATCGTTCTGATAGGCCGCGCAGACGCCAACGAAGTCCTCCACCAGGTCCGGATCGTAGAGTTTGCCGGCGTATTTGCGAATGAACAGCAGCGCCTCATCGCTGTTCATCTGCCGTTCGAGGATCAGCCCACGCTGCAACTCGATGAAGTCCACGGCCAGCTTGAGCCAGCGCGAGCCCAGCGGAATCGCCTCGCCCTTGAGATGATCGGGAAAACCACTGCCATCCCAGCGCTCCTGGTGATGCAGGATGATGCGCGCCGCGTCTTTCATCGGCTCCAGGGTCATCAGCAGCGATTCGCTCTGTTTCGGGTAGGCGCGGTACAGGTCGCGCTCGGTGTGGTGCAGCAGATCCGCCGGCGCGGTCATCATGCTGTCGGTCCAGCTCAGCTTGCCGATGTTGTACAACGCGGCGGCCATGGTCATGTCGCGGCTTTCGCTTTCATCCAGGCCATGGGTGATGCAGTAGACGCGAATCAGTTCGATGATCTGCCGGTTGGTCTGCTTGGCCTTGGGCAAGCGCAGGTTCGCCAGCAGCGAAAACACCTCGGTGCCGGTCACGTAGCTGCGCTTGAGCTCTTCATAGGCCAGGTCGAGCATGTCGGCGGTCTGTTGCAGCTCGGCGGTGCGCGCCGCAACGCGCTTTTCCAGGGTCGAGTTGAGGCTCTTCAGTTGCTCGTTCTGCTGCCGGGTCAGCGCTTCCAGACGCAGGCGCTCGCTTTCGGAATGGTGATGGGCCAGGGCCTGACGCAGCGTCACCAGCATGTCCTCGTCGTTCCAGGGCTTGCTGATATAGCGATGGATCTGCCCTTCGTTGATGGCCTTGGCGATCAACGTCATGTCGGCATAACCGGTGAGCAGGATGCGCAGCGTCGATGGATAACGCTGATGGATATGGGCCAGCAAGGTCGCTCCGTCCATGCCCGGCATTCGGGCGTCGCTCATGACCACGTCGACCGGCCGCTGCTCGAGGATTTCCAGGGCCTTGGTACCGCTGTCGGCCAGCAGGATGTCGTAAGGCTGGCTGCGTAACAGCCGGCGAAGGCTATTGAGAATCGATTCCTCATCGTCGACCAGCAGTACCGTCGATCTGTCCTGGGCTGCGCCCGCTGTATGTTCTTCCATGTCTCCCCCTCCCCTTTGACTTCGATCAGACCTGCCTTCTGGGACAGGCTAGATGACTTGTAGCGTTTCGGCATGGATTTGACGCCGGCCGATTAGCGCATACAGGGGAGCCTGACTATGCTCAAGGCGAAAATGGATTGCATGTCCAGGAAGCAGGAAGGGAAGCCCGATGAGCCTATCTATAAGGTCCCCGCGCTGGGTTGGAGCACGACGATGATGGCGTCGGCAGACCGGACCAACCGGCGAATTCTGATCGTCGACGACACGGCGTCGATCCACGAGGATTTCCGCAAGATCCTCGCCGCCACGGATGCCCCCGAAGACGGCCTCAGCGACGCCGAGGCCGCCCTGTTCGGTACGCCCGTGAGTGCCGCGCTGGAGCATTTTTTCCTCGACTCGGCGTTCCAGGGCCGGGAGGCGCTGAACATGGTGCAAGCGGCGCTGGAACGCAATGCGCCCTATGCCATGGCCTTCATCGACATGCGCATGCCGCCTGGCTGGGACGGCCTGGAAACCATCGAGCGGCTGTGGCAGGTCGACCCCAAGCTGCAAATCGCCCTGTGCACCGCCTACTCCGACTACTCGTGGGAAGACATCGCCGAGCGCCTGCAACTGGGCGACCGCCTGCTGATCCTGAAAAAGCCCTTCGATGCCATCGAGATCCGCCAGATGGCCAGCGCCCTGACCGTCAAATGGCAGATGACCGAAGACGCCGCGCTGAAAATGGACCAGTTGGAACAGGCGGTCGAGGAACGCACCCGCGAGCTGGCCGATGCCAACATCATCGTGCAGAACAGCCCCACCATCCTCTATCGCCTGCGCGGCGAGCCGTCGTTCAAGTTGATGTACATCTCCCACAACATCACCAAGTTCGGCCATGTGGCGGCGCAACTGGTGGCCTCGGCCGACTGGGCCCAGACGCTGATCCACCCCGATGACCAGGCCAAGGTCGAGAGCGCCATGCTCCGGGTCCTCGACCGGGATGTGGCGGGAGCGTCCATCGAGTTCCGCATGCGCACCGGCGACGGTGCCTTCCGCTGGGTGGAAAACCGCTACATCCCGGTGCGCAACGACCAGGGCCAACTGGTCGAAGTGGAAGGGATCATCCTCGACATCACCGAACGCAAGCTAGCCGAAGAAAAGATGGCCCTGATGGCCCGCACCGACAGCCTGACCGGGCTGGCCAACCGCGCCACCCTGATCGAGCGCCTGCACCAGGCATTCGCCGCGGCCCGGCGGGGATCCTCGCCCTTCGCGATGTTTTACCTGGACCTGGACCACTTCAAGCGCATCAACGACACCCTCGGCCACCCCATCGGCGACCTGTTGTTGCAGGAAGTGTCCCGACGTATCAGGGCCTGTACCCGGGAAAACGATGTGGTGGCGCGCCTGGGTGGCGACGAGTTCGCGATCCTGCAACTGGACGTCGACGAGGCCACGCACTGCGCCGCGCTGGCGACGAAAATCCGCGACACCCTGGTGCTGCCCTACTCGCTGGAAGGTAACGAGGTGCGTATCTCGGTGAGCATCGGCATCAGCCTCTACAGCCCGCAGACCCTGAGCGCCGACAGCCTGATGGCGCAGTCGGACATGGCGCTGTATCGCTCCAAGGACCAGGGCCGCAACCAGTTCCATTTCCACAGCGAGGAAATCAACCGGGAAGTCACGGAGCGGGTGACCCTGGCCAACGAGTTGAAGCTGGCCCTGGAACGCGACGAACTGCACCTGCATTACCTGCCGGAAGTCGATCTCGGTACCGGCAGGATCCTCGGCATGGCAGCGCAGGTCCGTTGGCTCCACCCCCGGCGCGGCTGGCTCGAGGCCGAGGATTTCATGCCCGCGGCCGAGAAGACCGGCATCGTCATCGCTCTCGGCCATTGGCTGCTGGACCAGGCTTGCCGGCAGATGAGCGCCTGGCGCGACCAGAACGTGGCGCCGCCGTTGATTGCGATCCATTTGTCCCTGGTCCAGCTCAAGACCGGATCGGAACTGATCTACGACGTGCTGCGCACCACCACGCGCTGGGGCCTGTGCCCGTGGGACCTGAGATTCGACGTCACCGAGGGTACCCTGGCCCAGACCAAGTGGACCCACAACGATATCCTGCCGAGGTTGTGCGATCTGGGCGTGAAGATCGCCATCGACGATTTCGGCACCGAGTATTCCTCGTTCGACTACCTCAAGACCTACAGGGTCAACCACCTCAAGCTTGCCCAGCGTTTTCTCGACAGCGCCAGCAGCGACCCGGACAACGCCATGACGCTGCGGGCCATCCTCAACTTCGCCCGCGAGGTGGGGATCGGGGTCACCGCTGAAGGGGTGGAAACCCAGGAGCAGCGCACCACCCTGATATCCAGCGGCACGCCACTGGGGCACTCACTTGGTACGGCAGTCGACAGCGACCAGGCTGGCGAACTGCTCAAGGCCAGGTCTGTCGCTATGGATGGCAGTGCCTGGTCGGCGGATCCCACGTCGGAGCATTTCAGGTGAGCCCTTTATCCGTGGCGCCCAACCGGCGGATTCTGATCATCGACGACACACCGGCGATCCATCAGGATTTTCGCAAGATCCTCAGCCCCGAAGACGAAGGGCTGTTGGGCAGCACCGAAGCCTTGCTGTTCGGCGTCAACAGCAGGCCTCACCAGCACTTCCAGATCGACTCCGCCTACCAGGGCGAAGAGGCCGTGGAACTGGTCAAGCGCGCCCAGGCCGAAGGCCGGCCGTATGCCCTGGCTTTCATCGACATGCGCATGCCACCCGGCTGGGATGGCCTGCAGACCGTCGAACGTCTCTGGAAAACCGACCCGCAGTTGCAGATCGCTTTATGCACGGCGTTCTCCGATTACTCCTGGGAAGCCATGGCCGAGCGCATCGAGTTCGGCGACCAGCTGTTGATCCTGAAAAAGCCATTCGACAGCCTGGAGATCCGCCAGATGGCCAGTGCCCTGACCTGGAAGTGGCAACTGGCGCAGGACGTGGCGAGCAAGATGCGCAACCTGGAACAGACCATCGAGGAACGGGTCCAGGAACTGCTGAGCGTGTCGCACCTGCTGCATTACGATGTGCTCACCGGGCTGCCCAACAGCACCTTGCTGGGCGACCGCCTGACCCAGCACCTGTCACAGTCACGCCGTCATGACCGCAAGCTGGCGGTGATGTTCATCGGCCTGGACCGTTTCAAACGCATCAACAATGCCCTCGGGCACCCGGCGGGAGACGAAATGCTCAAGCTCGTCGCCCAGAGCCTGGCGGCGGCGGTGCGCGAGTCCGACTCGGTGTTTCGCTACGGTTCGGACGAGTTCGTGGTGATTCTCGGCGACATCCTGCATCCGCAGCAGACCCGAGGGGTGGCCGAAAAACTCCTGGCCGCCGTCAATACCCCTCACTCCGTGGCAGGCCACGACCTGACGGTCACCGCCAGCCTGGGCATCAGCATCTACCCCGACGACGGTTCCGATGCCGTAACGCTGATCAAGAAGGCCGAGACCGCCATGCGCAACGTCAAGGATTGCGGCCCCAACGACTTCAGTTTTTTCATCGACGACATGAACCTGCGCGCGCGCCAGCAGCAGACCCTGGAAACCGGCCTGCGCCTGGCGTTGCAGCGCGAAGAGTTCGTCCTGCACTACCAGCCCAAGCTGGACCTGGCCCGGGGCACGGTGGTCGGCGCCGAAGCGCTGGTGCGCTGGAACCGGCCCGGCCATGGCTGGGTGTTCCCCTCGGCCTTCATCCCGGTGGCCGAAGACAGCGGATTGATCGTCGCCCTCAGCCAATGGGTATTGCGCCAAGCCTGCCTGCAATCCCAGGCCTGGCAAAAGCAGGGCCTGCCCCCCATCTGCATGTCGGTGAACGTGTCGGCCATCGATTTTCGCCAGCGCGACTACGTCGAGCGTCTCACCCGCACGCTGACCGAGACCGGGCTCGCCCCGAAGCTGCTGGAGCTGGAAATCACCGAAAGCGTGCTGATGCAGAACGTCGACGCCACCATCGCCACGCTCCGCGCCATCAAGCAACTGGGCGTGCGCCTGGCCATCGACGACTTTGGCACCGGCTACTCGAGCTTGAGTTACCTGCAGAAGTTCCCGGTCGACGTGCTGAAGATCGACCAGTCGTTCGTGCGTGACCTGGGTACCGACAGCAACGACGCGAAACTGGTCAGCAGCATCATCGACCTGGGCAAGAGCCTCAACCTGAGCATCATCGCCGAAGGGATCGAGACCCTCGAGCAACTGGACTTCCTCAAGCGCCACCATTGCGAGGAAGGCCAGGGCTTCTACTTCAGCAAGGCCGTGGAGCCCGACGCCTTCGCCCGCTTCCTGGTCGACTCCCTGCAACCTCACCTGCCCCATCCATGAAGTTGTGCCTGGTAAGGAAACCTCCATGTTGTCACTCGTCTTACTCCTTTCGACTGGCTTGCTGTTCGCTCCAGGCGCCGCGGCTGCGCCACTGGAAGGACCGCTCAAACCCCTCCCCGCAGTTCCGGTGCTGGACAGCAAACGGGTCGAACTGGGACGACGACTGTTCAACGACCCACGCCTGTCGGTGAACAACAGCCTGTCATGCGCCAGTTGCCATCGCCTCGACCAAGGTGGTGCCGACACCGTCCCGCACTCCCTGGGTTTCGATGGCAAGCCGGTGGTGGTCAATACCCCGAGCGTGTTCAACGCCAGCCTGAACTTCCATCAGTTCTGGGACGGTCGGGTCGAGACCCTGGAAGACCAGGTGCATATCGTGGTGCAGAGCCCCAGTGAAATGGGCAGCGACTGGAAAGTCGTGGTGCAACGCATTGCCGACGACCCGGCCTATCGCACCGCCTTCGCCGACGCCTACCCCGACGCCGTGACCCAGAGCAATATCCAGGGCGCCCTGGCCGACTACGAGCGCACCCTGCTCAGTGTCAACTCGCGCTTCGACCAGTACCTGGCGGGCAACACCGAGATCCTCGACATCGAGGAAAAGTACGGCTACCAGCGCTTCCAGGAATACGGCTGCATCGCCTGTCACCAGGGGGTGAATATCGGCGGCAACATGTTCCAGAAATTCGGCGTGCTCGGCGACTACTTCGCGGCCCGGGGCAATCCGACCGAGGCCGACCTGGGACGGTTCAATGTCACGGGCGAAGAAGAAGACCGCAATGTGTTCAAGGTACCGAGCCTGCGTAACGTCGCGGTCACCGCGCCGTACTTCCACGACGGTTCGCAAGCCACCCTCGAAGGCGCCGTGACGGTGATGTTCAAGTACCAGTTGGGGCGTACACCGTCCGAGGAAGACAAACGCCTGATCGTCAAGTTTCTCAAGACCCTGACCGGCGAGTGGGAAGGCAAACCCTTATGAAAGTATCCCGTCGCGTGAGCATCCTGCTGCTGTCCGCCCTGGCGGCCCTGCTGGCTTCGATCCTGTTGTTTCTCTACCTCAAGTCCAGGTCCGACCAGACCGTGACCTACACCGAATCCCGCGACCTGATCCGCCAGATCAAGCAGCAGGATTCGCTGTGGGAGAACGAAATACTCAAGGCCAGGGTGGCCATCACCCACAACTACGACCCACTGGTTTCACCCCTGGGCGAAATGACGCGCCTGTGGCAGAAATTCGACTCGATAGAGGCGCAGAACCAGCGCAACGATTCGCCGCTGTGGCGCAACGCCCATGACGGCTACCTGAGCGCGATAAAGGAAAAGACCCGGCTGGTGGAACAGTTCAAGTCGCACAACTCCGTGCTGCGCAACTCCCTGGCCTTCCTGCCGACCGCCGAGGACGACATCCAGCAGGAGCTGGCGCAACTGCAGGACGTGGACAAATTGCAGTTGCAGAACATCGCCACCGATACCTACGACCTGTTGCTCAGCAGCCTGGAGTTCGCCCAGGTCACCTCCGCCGACCGGGCCGCGGACATCCTGGTGGGCCTGAACAAGCTGGCGGTCAACAAGGAGCGCTTGCCCACGGACTTCCATGAGCTGATCGATACCCTCAGCAACCACGTCGGGCTGATCCTGCGCGAGCAACCCAAGGTCAACCGCCTGCTCGAGGAAATAGAAGTGGTGCCGGTCGACGAACGCCTGGACGACATCACCGTCCTGCTCAACCGCGACCAGCAGCAGGCCGAGACCGTCGACCAGCAGTACCATTTCTACCTGCTGCTGTTTTCCGCGCTGCTGGTGCTGCTGCTGATCTGGCTGGGCATCCGCCTGATCCGCAGCTTTGCCGAGATCAACCAGATGAACCGGGCCCTGGTGACCGCCAACGACGAACTCGAGCAAAGGGTCGAAGAGCGCACGCGCCAGCTCAAGGACACCCAGAGCGAGCTGCTCGACACCGCCCGCCAGGCCGGCATGGCGGAAATCGCCACCAACGTCCTGCACAACGTCGGCAACGTGCTCAACAGCGTGAACATCTCCGCCGACCTGGTCAGCCGCAAGCTGCGCAACAGCAAGGCCCAGGGGCTGGGCAAGGCGATGCAACTGATCAACGAGCACAAAGAGGACCTGGGCAACTTTCTCACCGAGGATGCAAAAGGCAAGTTGCTGCCCGGCTACCTGAACCAGCTGGTCGAGGCCATCGACCTGGAACAGCAAGGCATGACCGAGGAGCTGACGCAACTGAGCAAAAGCGTCGATCACATCAAGGACATCGTCGCCACCCAGCAATCCTATGCGGGTGCCAGCAGCCTGCTGGAACCCCTGTCGATCAGCGAGCTGCTCGAAGACGCGCTGCGCATGAACTCCGGCGCCCTCACCCGCCATCATGTGACCGTGCTCAAGGATTACGCCGATGTGCCGCGGATCATGGGCGACAAACACCGCCTGCTGCTGATCCTGATCAACCTGATCAGCAACGCCAAGTACGCCATGTCCGACCTGGCCAACCAGACGCGCAACATGACCCTGGCGGCAGCGGTGGTCGACGGCGAAACCTTGCAGATCAGCGTGCGCGACGAAGGCGAAGGCATCGCCCCGGAAAACATGACCCGCATCTTCGCCCACGGCTTCACCACCCGTAAGGAAGGCCATGGGTTCGGCCTGCACAGTTGCGCACTGGCGGCCATCGAGATGAATGGCCACCTGACCGCCCACAGCGACGGTCCGGGCAAAGGCGCGCTGTTCGTCCTGCAGATCCCCTTGATCCCCGCCGAAGGTGAGTCATGAACAACCCGATAAACCGGCGCGTCCTGCTGATCGACGACACCCCTACGATCCACGACGACTTCCGCAAGATCCTCACCCCCAAGACCGGCGACAGCGCCGACCTCGATGCAATGGAAAGCACGCTGTTCGGCAGTGCGCCGAAAACCGCCGCCACGGTGTTCGAACTGGACTCGGCCTACGGTGGCCAGGAAGGCCTGGGCAAACTGCTGGAGGCGGCGAGCAAGGGCCAGCCCTATGCCCTGGCCTTTGTCGACATGCGCATGCCCGATGGCTGGGATGGCGCGCAAACCATCGAAGAGTTGTGGAAACACGACCCACTGCTGCAGGTGGTGGTGTGCACCGCCTATTCCGATTACTCCTGGGACGAGTTGCTCGATCGCCTGAACGGTCATGACCGCCTGCTGATCCTGAAAAAGCCCTTCGACAATATCGAAGTCCAGCAGATGGCCAACACCCTCACCACCAAGTGGGAAATGACCTTGCGCGCGCAGCTGCAGATGAGCGAGCTGGAAGAACGGGTGGAGCAACGCACCCTGGCGTTCAAGCAGGCTAGCGCCGCGCTGCAACGGGAAATCGACGAGCGCAAGCTGCTGGAAAGCCAGCTGGTGCAATCGGAAAAGCTCGCCTCCCTGGGCCAGTTGGCCGCCGGGGTCGCCCATGAAATCAACAACCCGATCGGCTTCATTTCCTCCAACCTCGGCGCCCTGGACAATTACTTCAAGCGCTTGCAGGAGATGCTCGAGGCTTACGCCAACGCCGAAACCGGGATCGGCGCCAGCGAGCTGCGCGATCGGCTGAAACAGCTGCGCACGGACATCGAGCTGGATTTCCTCCTCGAGGACATTCCATTGCTGATCAAGGAGTCCAAGGACGGCATCGGCCGGGTCAGCCAGATCGTCAAGGACCTCAAGGACTTTTCCCGGGTCGATTCGACCCAGGAATGGCAATGGGCGAACCTGCAACAGGGCATCGACTCGACCCTGAACATCGTCGCCGCCGAGATCAAGTACAAGGCCGACGTGATCAAGGAGTACGCCGAGCTGCCGGAGGTCGAGTGCCTGCCTTCGCAGATCAACCAGGTGGTGATGAACCTGATCGTCAACGCCGCCCAGGCCATGGGCAACGAACGGGGCACCATTACCCTGCGCAATGGCGTCGAGGGCGAAAACGTATGGATCGAAGTGGCCGACAACGGCTCGGGCATCCCGCCGGACAGCCTGCAGAAGATCTTCGACCCGTTTTTCACCACCAAGCCCGTGGGCCAGGGCACGGGGCTGGGGCTGTCGCTGTCCTACGGCATCGTCAAGAAGCACCGCGGCGACATCTCGGTGCGCAGCGAGGTCGGTGTCGGCACCACCTTCCGCGTCGAGCTTCCCGTGCACCAGAGCAAAAAGGCCGGCTGAACGGCGTTCTCGATGACGCCACCGCTTCTGTAGGAGCCAAGCTTGCTGGCGATCCAGGCAGCGCGATGGGTCAGGTAAACCCCCATCGCGGGCAAGCCTCGCTCCTACAGGGACCGTGCATGCCACGAGCCCGATCTCTTGTATGATGGCGCGCTTCAAGAATGGGTCGCGGATTTCGTCTTGCCAATGACCACCGGAGCAAATCCGGCCTGACGCCTTCAGGGCACACAGCGCTTCCCCCGTCTTAAACAGCACGATGCTTTCCCGAGCGCGCCTGGACCTCCGTGCCTGGTATTCGCCGGGGCCGGGATCGCCATCGTCGAGGAGCTTTTCATGGATATGCTTTACCGGGCCTCCCGCCAGGGGCTGCCCGCCCCGCGGTTCGCGCGCAATCTGCTGAGCCTGCTGCTGGCCGGTGCCGCACCCGTGACCCAGGCCGCCGAAACCGAATTGCCGGCGCTGACCGTGACCGGCGAAGACCGCTCCGGTTATCAGGCCAGCAGCGCCGCGGTCGGTGGTTTCGAGGCGGCTCCCCTGCTCGACACGCCGGCCTCGATTGCGGTGATCAACGAAGACTTGATCAAGGACCAGCAGGCCCGCCTGCTCAGCGAGGTGCTGAAGAACGACGCCTCGGTCGGTGAAAGCTACGCGCCGGTCGGTTACTACGAGAACTTCACGGTGCGCGGTTTCTCCCTGAACGCCGCCAGCAGCTACCGGATCAATGGTCGCAGCATCACCGGCGAGCAGAACGTCGGCCTGGAAAACAAGCAGCAGGTGGAATTGCTCAAGGGGCTGAACGGCCTGCAGAGCGGCGTCAGCGAACCCGGCGGGCTGATCAACTACGTGACCAAGCGCCCCACCGACGTGCGCTCGGTCACGGTCTCCACCGACGATCGCGGCAGCGGCTATGTGGCCACCGACGTCGGCGGCTGGTTCGGCAGCGAACAGCAGTTCGGGCTGCGCGCCAACCTGGCCCACGAGGACATCCACTCCTACGTCGAACACACCAATGGCCAGCGCGACTTCGCGTCCCTGGCCTTCGACTGGAACATCAGCCCCGACGCCCTGTTGCAACTGGATGTCGAGTACCAGACCAAGGAACAGCGTTCGGCCCCGGGTTATCAGTTGCTCGGCGGCTCCAGCCTGCCGCACCACGCCTCGCCGAAAAAGCTCCTGGCGCACCAGAGCGGCTCGAAGCCGGTCAGCACCGACGCGCTGAACCTCAATGGCAATTTCGAATACCGCTTCAACGATCAATGGAAAGGCAACCTCAGCGCCTCGCGCAGCCGGGTGGTGATCGACGACTACAGCTCGTTCGCCTGGGGTTGCTATGGCGCCGCCAGTTGCGCCGGCACAGCGGTGCCCAATCACTTCAGCCCCGAGGGCGACTACGACATCTACGACTTCCGCAGCCCCGACGATACCCGGCGCAACGATGAGGTGCAGGCCGTCCTCAGCGGCAACTTCGACACCGCCGGCCTGGGCCACGAACTCAGCGTCGGGACCAGCGCCTTCCGCCGCGTGGTAGACAAGCGCGACCCGATCAACCAGATGATCGGCAGCGCCAATATCAACGGCGAACCAGCGGATTTCGCCCGCTACGACGGACCGCTCAACGACGCCTATCGCCGCCTGGACAGCCGCCAGTACGGGCTGTTCTTCAACGACCGCATCAGCTTCAACGAACACTGGCAGACCGTGCTCGGCGGGCGCGAAGTACGCCTGGACGAGGAAACCTTCGACAGCCAGGGCGACACCACCCGCCACACCCAGCGTTATGTGTTCCTGCCCCAGGCCGCGCTGATCTATAAGCCGGTGCAGAACCTGGCGCTGTACACCCGTTACAGCAAGGGCCTGTCCCTGGGCGGCGAAGCGCCGTGGTTCGCCAGCAATGCCTTCGAGATCCTCGCGCCCACCGTGTCGCGGCAGATCGAGGCCGGCATCAAATACGACTGGCAGCGCATCAGCCTGGCCGCGGCGCTGTTCCAGATCCGCCAGGCCTACCAGTATTCCCGGCCGAATGGCGACGGCACCTTCACTTTCACCCAGCAGGGCGAACAGAAGAACACCGGGCTGGAACTCTCGGCCAATGGCTGGGCCACCCAACGCCTGCAAGTCTCGGCCAGTGTCGCGGCGATCCGCGCGCGGGTCACCGGCAGCGACACCCCGGAGTACGAAGGTCACCAGGCGCTCAACGTGCCGACCCTGCGCGCCAGCCTCTATGGCGACTACACCCTGCCCTGGTTCGACGGTTTGGCGCTGCTTGGCGGGGTGCAGTACAGCGGTCGCAAATACGCCAACCGCGAGGGCGAAGTGCAGACCGGCAGCTACGCCGTGTTCAACATCGGCAGCCGCTACAGCACCCGGATCGACGGTTACGACACCGTGTTCCGGCTGACCGTGGACAACCTGTTCGACAAGCGCTACTGGCGCGATGCTGGTGAATACATGGGCGATGGCTACCTGTTCCAGGGCGCGCCCCTCACCGCGCGCTTGAGTGCCTCGATCAACTTCTGATCGGGGCCAGGCCTACTGGAAGGCGTCGACCAGGACGTCGAAAATCATCCGATTCGAGGTCCTGACCAGCAGCAGATCGGAACCCGCGCGCCACCACTGGTAACCGTCGTAACGCGGCAACTGCCGGACCAGCCTGGGGTTCAAGCGTCGCGATTGCTGCGCGGGCAACGTCCTGCCCCGGCGAAGGTTCTGCCTGATGTCCGCCGGCAGGGCCGCGGTCGGGCTCCAGTCCCGCTTCGAAGCCTGCAACAGCGTTTTCACCTGGTAGTAGTTGACCACGGGAAGACGCTCCCAATTCGCATGATCGTTGGAGTACCGCGCGTTCGCCTGCGCGCCAGGCGCAGCGTCGGCATCCAGCGGGATCGATAGCAGAATCGAGACGATCGAGATTAACGAGCCAGCTCTGAACATCGCCTTCTCCAGGCATCATTGCGTCGAGCTTATGGAAAGGGATTCCCCGGCAATAGTTCCCGGGCAGGCGTGACCTGGATGTTTCGGTCAGCAAGGCGCCATGGGCGCAAGGCAGGGTCGCAGGACGCGAGGGCAAAGGCGCTTGAGCGCGCCGCACAAACAAAAACGCCGCTCCTGGGAGCGGCGTTTTTTTTAACCTGGAACGAACAGCGGGTTCCGGGTATTGGCGGCATCCAACAGTGTTGGGCGCAGCCGGGTATTACAGAGCCATGTCAGCCGACGGGTTGCTCTCTTGCGCTTTCGGCTTGTCGCCAGCCGGCTGCTGAGGAGCAGCGGTCTGACCGATGGCCGGTGGCGGAGTCAATTGCAGCACTTCGCTGGTGTAGGCCCACTCTTGAGCGACACGCTCAGGACTGCCGTTGAGCTGGGTACCGTAGCTCGGCACGATCTGGTGCAGCTTCGCCTGCCAGGCAGGCGTCGCGACCTTGTCCTTGAAAACCTTCTCCAGCACGCTGAGCATGATCGGCGCGGCGGTCGAAGCACCTGGCGAGGCACCCAGCAGGCCGGCAATGCTGCCGTCCTTGGCGCTGACGATCTCGGTGCCCAGTTTCAGCACGCCACCCAGTTGCTCATCGCGCTTGATGATCTGCACACGCTGGCCGGCCTGCCACAGACGCCAGTCTTCAGCCTTGGCGTTAGGGAAGTACTCTTTCAGGGCATTCAGGCGGTCTTCATCCGACAGCATCAGCTGGCCGGCGAGGTACTCGACCAGCGGGTACTCCTTGATGCCGACCTTGGTCATAGGCCAGATGTTGTGAGTGGTGGTAGTGGTCAGCAGGTCGAGGTACGAACCTTCCTTGAGGAACTTGGTGGAGAAGGTCGCGAACGGGCCAAACAGGATCACGCGCTTGCCGTCCAGCACGCGGGTGTCCAGGTGCGGAACCGACATCGGTGGAGCGCCGACCGACGCCTTGCCGTAGGCCTTCGCCAGGTGCTGCTCGGCGATCGCCGGGTTCTCGGTCACCAGGAACGAGCCGCCCACAGGGAAACCGGCATATTCCTGGGCTTCAGGGATGCCCGACTTCTGCAGCAGGTGCAGGGCACCGCCGCCCGCGCCGATGAACACGAACTTGGCGTCGGTCTGGGTTTCAGTACCGTCTTTCAGGTTCTTGTACACCACGCGCCAGGAGCCATCTTCGTTACGCTTGATGTCTTCCACTTCGCTCGACAGCTTGAGCGAGAAGTTCGGCTGGGCTTTCAGGTGGCCGACGAACTGGCGGGTGATCTCGCCGAAGTTCACGTCGGTGCCGAGCGGCGACCAGGTGGCGGCGATCTTCTGCTTCGGATCGCGCCCTTCCATCATCAGCGGGACCCACTTCTTGATCTGCTCCGGGTCTTCGGAGTACTGCATGCCGGCGAACAGCGGGCTTGCCTGAAGCGCTTCGTAGCGCTTCTTCAGGAACTTGATGTTGTCATCGCCCCACACGAAGCTCATGTGCGGAGTGGAGTTGATGAACGAACGCGGGTCCTTCAAGACATTGTTCTTGACCTGCCACGACCAGAACTGGCGGGAAATCTGGAACGCTTCGTTGATCTCGATGGCCTTGGCGATCTCGACCTTGCCGTCCTTGTTTTCCGGGGTGTAGTTCAGTTCCGCCAGGGCAGAGTGACCGGTACCGGCGTTGTTCCAGCCGTTCGAGCTTTCTTCGGCAACGCCGTCGAGACGCTCGACCATTTCCATCGACCAGCCCGGCTCCAGCTCATTGAGCCAGACACCCAGGGTCGAACTCATGATGCCGCCACCGATGAGCAGCACATCCACTTTCTTGGTCTCGGCGGCGTACGCGGAGCTGAGCCCCATCGTCATCGCCAAGCCCAGCAGGGCCGTGTTCACTTTTTTCAACATACAGTAGTTCCTACGATAGAACGCCATCCGCCCCCCCATTCTCGATCATCAGTCGCCCCGGCACCGCCATGGGTTCCCGCACTCAGAAGAACTGAAGGGTGGGCACACAAGGCCGACATGACACTATCGACCTCAGTTTATATGTCGCTCCTGCGCTGACTTCTTATTCGCTATTGGCTTCAGCTACTTGAGTGACACTCTTTTGTTGGGACGCCTTCGGACAGCATCGATCGACGGTCCGAAACGCCCGCTAAAACCACATTCCCACAGAGAGACTAGTCGGGTGTAACCAAAGGAGTGAGTCAACAACACCCGGTATCACGATCGGCCTGCTGCCAATGCCCCGATCACCGCCTGACAGCGGCAAGGCCACGGGTATCGCAACAGGGATCGCCCCCAACCCTGGCAGCCCTCCTGCTGAAAACGGACATAATGGCCATCATGGGTGGTGGCTAACGCGCCATTGTCTACTGGACGGATAAAGCCGTCAAAAAAACTGTCAGATTTATCCTGTTTTTATGCAGAAAAGCACCTTGATGATTCAAGAACTTGCCTTGATGCGAGCAAAGTGAGCCCTCCGGACAAGGCCCGGCGAATACCCGGCACAAAAAAGCCCTGAACGGTCAGGGCTTTCTTGTGGGTGGGATCCTGCGGTTCCACGGCAGCGGGCTGTCACTTTGACAGGTCGTTCACGCAAGGCATGAAGCGGCCTTACAGGCAATCGTGCACGGCCTTTTTCAGCGCCGCGGACTTGGCCCAGGGTGTTCCCTGGTAGAGCGAGACCAGGCTGCCGTTCTTCGACTTCACCACTTCCACGACCTCATCCGATGCCAGGCTGCCAGGAGCGGTGATCCGATAACCGTTGGAGATATCGGCCTGGGTGCTCCTGGGCGTCTCACGCTGCCAGGCTGGCAGAACACACTGCGCATAGTCTTTTGGCGTTTTGCCAGTCAGCTCACTGACATTCGGCTTGCCCGGTGCCAAAGCCGTGGGTAACGAACACCCGGCCAACAGTCCCATCAACGACGCCCCTAGCCAAACTCGCATATGTCTTCCTCACCCCTAAAAAATCGAGAAATGTATCATTTGCCCGCGCCGACCGTTAGCAGCACCTGCCTCTTTCGCCGAACGGTCCCCCCGCCCGGCGATCATCACCTGACAGCTGTCAAAAAACCGTTAACCCCATCACGTCCCGAACAGGCAAATGGTTCACCCGTTTTGATGCCGCCCCACACGTACCCGGGTTCCCCCTGGGGACCCTGGACAGCGATCCTCGGGTCAGCGCCAGCCGCCATATCTTTGTCGGGAGCAAGGCGCCCTGGTTCAGCATCACCGACGACCTGGCTCAACATGACACCTATTGAGGGCGGTTGCAGCCAGGCGCGCGTGAGGTGCAGGAGAATGCGGCGAAGCATTTGAGGAACGAACCGCGACTGTTCATAGAGTTCGGATGAGCGGTGCACGCCAACGCGTCCTTTTGGGAATATCTTGAATCGCCAACACCCAAATACAGCCCAAAGGACGCGGCGATGAACAGCATCAAGACTTTCGAAATCCGCTACTGTTTCGCAGGTTCGCAAAGGACCTTCACCTACCAGGGCGCGCGATTGAGCGACAGCGATACCTGGTATCTTGCCTTTCTGCATTCAGGGTGCCTGATTACCCTCGACACCCCCTGCGGCGGGACCTACCGCACCATGCAGACATTCGCCGAGCGCAGTGGCGTCACGCTGGCGAACTGGAGAGAGCTGTCTGAAAAGAACTAGCCCCCCCTCCCCGCAACCGTTCAGACGTCACCTGCCACATTCGCGCAAGGAAGCGCGCTCGACCTGCCCAATGCTCAACGTGTTCAATCACTAGAAACCGCCGGCAAATGCCCGACGCCCCGCCCTGATTTCAGTCCGCAACTCACCGACAAAATTGGCCGCCGCGCGGACACTGGTGAGATGTTCGGTCGATACCCTGGTAATGAACAGGTCGATCCGTCCGCTTTGCGGCTCGAAAACCTTGATCGCCAGGGAGCCGTCGGGGTTGACGGTGCAGGTGCAGGAAAGCGGCAGGAAACCGGACTCCAGGATCTGGCAAAGCTCGTCCATCGAGAGCATGAGAAATTCCTCCTTGGCGACGCCACTTGGAGAGAGTGCCTGTTGAGAATAGGTCACAAGAACGGGGCTCATACCAAGGCATTCAGTGGAAAGTGTTATCCAGCACGCATTTTTGCCAAGCCAATCCGCTCAGTGGCATGGCGCGGACATGGCTTCGACCGTCCGTCGCGGCAGCTCCGCCCGGGAGCATTTTGACGCTGGACCGGCCAGGCGTTATGGTCGCTGGGCTTTCGCACAGCCCCAAGCCGAAACGACTTCCTCCAACCCCATCCAGGATCACCGATGGCCGCCCCCGAACACCCGCATGAAGTGGCCCTGCAGAAGTTTCTCGCGGCGCGCCCGGAGCTTCGTGAAGCACTCGATCACCTCAACCCTCTGGCCGCCCAGGCCAGGGGCGAAACCCAGGAACAATACCGCGCCGAGCGACTGCACGAAGCCTTCGAGGCCGAGGCGGAACGTCAGGGCCTGTTTGCCTGGGAACTGAGCCTGCAACTGACCGCACAGAGCGCGGAGGAATTTGCCGTGCGGCGGCTCGAAGTGCACCGGGAAGTGGCGGAAATGGCCGGCATGCCCTGGAGCGAGTATTGCGAGCTACATGGCCTGCCGCGCGATTGAGCGCCGCTCGGGCCTTCGATAAAGGATCACTGTCACCATGAGTCAACGCTGATGCTGCCCTCTTCCACCAGTCTTCGTAGTAACCCGGAGCTGCTGCGGCGCCAGAAATGGCGCGGCCGCATAGGCCTGTGCCTGGTCGCCAGCCTGTCGGTCCTGGCCGGCATGACCGACGCCATCGGCTTCATGGCCACCGGCGATTTCGTCTCCTTCATGAGCGGCAACACCACGCGCCTGGCCGTCGCCATCAGCGATGCCGACCTGGCCCTGACCCTGCACCTGGTGCTGCTGGTCGCCACCTTCATCGCCGGCAACGCCCTGGGCATAGTCGTCAGCCGCTTTGGCGGGCGCCGCGCCCTGCCGCTGCTGCTGTGCATTGCCACGCTGCTGTGCGCGGCAGCCGCCTGGCCGTTTGAACAACGGCTACCGGCCGTGCTGGCCGCGATCATCTCCATGGGCATGCTCAATGCCGCCGTCGAGGAAGTGAACGGGCTTCCCGTGGGCCTGACCTATGTCACCGGCGCCCTGTCGCGCTTTGGCCGCGGCCTGGGCCGCTGGATGCTCGGCGAGCGGCGCAATGGCTGGCGCGTGCAGCTGGTGCCCTGGAGCGGCATGTTCGCCGGCGCCGTGCTGGGCGCCGTTCTGGAACAGCATCTCGGCCTCGCGGCCCTGTTCGTCAGCGGCCTGCTGTCGGCGCTGCTGGGGCTGTTGTCGCTGAAGATCCCCCATCGCTGGCAACTGGGCTATATGCCGCGCTAAAGCCACTTCGCCGGGCCCGGCATAAAGCTTTATCATGGCCCCAGGTTTGCAGACAGAGTTCTTCATGAAGTTCGCCATTGCCCTTTTCTCCGCCGCTCACGCGCCCTCCTCGCGCCGCGCCCTGGCATTCGCCCAGGCAGCGCTGGCCGGTGGCCACGAGATCGTGCGGCTGTTTTTCTATCAGGATGGCGTGCACAGCGCATCGGACAACATCGTCACCCCGCAGGACGAGCTGGACCTGCCCGCGCAATGGCGGACCTTCGTCAGCGAGCACCAGCTCGATGGCGTGGTGTGCATTGCCGCGGCCCTGCGCCGCGGGGTGTTGAACCAGGAGGAAGCCGCACGCTACCAGCGCCCGGCCGTCAACCTGAGCGCGCCCTGGGAGCTTTCCGGGCTCGGCCAGTTGCACGACGCCGTACAGGCGGCCGACCGCCTGATCTGTTTTGGAGGGCCATGAAACATGGCGCAATCCCTGTTGATTATCAGCCGCCAGGCGCCCTGGTCCGGCCCCGGCGCCCGCGAGGCACTGGATATCGTGCTGGCCGGCGGCGCCTTCGACTTGCCGATCGGCCTGCTGTTTCTCGACGACGGCGTGTTTCAGCTCGCCCCCGGGCAACAAGCCGCCGCCGTGCAGCAAAAGGATCTCAGCGCCAATCTGCAGGCCCTGTCGTTGTTTGGTGTGGAGCAGGTGTTCGCCTGTGGCGCCAGCGTGGCGGAACGTGGCCTCGACCCGGCCGCGCTGAACCTGGACGAGGTGCAGGTCCTGGCCCCGGCCGAACTCGGCGCACTTATTGACCGTTTTGACCAGGTGATCACCCTCTGATGTCGACCTTGCACGTGCTGTCCCACTCGCCCTTCACCGACTCCCGGCTGACCAGTTGCTTGCGCCTGCTTGGCGCGCAGGATGCCATTCTTCTGTGTGGCGACGCGGTGTACGCCCTGCAGCCTGGCAGCGCACCGCTGGCGGCCTTGCAGGCACGCGGGGAGGCGCTGGCGCTCTACGTCCTGGCGGAAGACCACCAGGCCCGAGGCCTGGAAGTTCCAGCCTGGGCCACCAGCGTCGATTACCCGGGGTTCGTCGCGCTGTCGATCCACTACGACAAGGTCAACAGCTGGTTATGAATGCACTGACTGTCGGCGAACGCGCCATCGCCCTGGACAAGGACGGCTACCTGGTGGAACTGGACGACTGGTCCAGCGAGGTGGCCGATGCCCTGGCCGCGGCGGAACAGATCGTACTGACGCCCGAGCACTGGGAAATCCTCGAGCTGCTGCGCGGCTTCTATCAAGAGTTCCAGCTGTCGCCCGCGACCCGCCCGCTGATCAAATACACCGCCTTGAAGCTGGGCCCGGACAAGGGCAACAGCCTGCACCTCAACCGACTGTTCAAAGGCACTCCCGCCAAACTTGCCGCCAAGCTGGCGGGCCTGCCCAAGCCGACCAATTGCCTATGACCGACTTCACCTCGCTGACCACCGAAACGCCCGCCGAGCATCCTTTCGCACAGTTCGTGCGCATTCTCGGCAAAGGCAAACGCGGCGCCCGTAGCCTCACCCGTGAAGAAGCCCGCGAAGCCATGGGCATGCTGCTCGACGACAAGGTCGAGGACACCCAGCTCGGCGCCTTCCTGATGTTGTTGCGGCACAAGGAAGAAAGCCCCGAGGAACTGGCCGGCTTTACCGAGGCCCTGCGCGAGCGACTGCAGGCGCCACCGATCAAGGTCGACCTGGACTGGCCCAGCTACGCCGGCAAAAAGCGCCACCTGCCCTGGTTCCTGCTGGCCGCCAAGTGCCTGGCACAGAACGGCGTGCGCATCCTGCTGCACGGTGGTGGCGCCCACACCGCCGGCCGGCTGTACACCGAGCAATTGCTGGAACAATTGCACATCCCGTTGTGCCGCGACTGGCAGGCGGTAGGCAAGGCGCTGGACCAGGGCAACCTGGCCTTTATCCCCCTGGGCGACTGGGCGCCCCAGTTGCAGCGCATGATCGACCTGCGCAACACCCTGGGCCTGCGCTCGCCGATCCACTCCCTGGCGCGCATCCTCAACCCGCTGGGCGCGCGCTGCGGCCTGCAAAGCATCTTCCACCCCGGCTATCAGGGCGTGCACCGCGATGCCAGCGGGCTGCTGGGGGACAACGTCATTGTGATCAAGGGCGACGGCGGCGAAATCGAGATCAACCCGGACAGCGCCAGCCATCTGTACGGCACTACTGGCGGCGTCAGTTGGGATGAGGAATGGCCGGCGCTGTCCGAGCAGCGCCATGTCAAACCAGCCGCCCTCGACCCCGAGCACCTGAAAGCCGTCTGGCGCGGCGATGTGCAGGACAGCTACCCGCAACTGGCGCTGACCGCCACCATGGCCCTCGCCCTGCGCGGGCTCGGCGTGCCGCGGGAGCAGGCGTTCGAGCAGGCTCGGCAATACTGGGACGCTCGCAACAGATCGATTTAACCGATCATAACCGCCCGACTTTTGCGTAATTCGTTCGAACTCCTCGGATTAAACTGCACGCCAATGCACACTGACCGAGGAGCTTTTTCATGGGCCTGCTGATTGAAGGACGCTGGCACGACCAGTGGTACGAAAGCAGCAAAGACGGCGCCTTCCAGCGCGAACAGGCGCAACGCCGCAACTGGGTGACCACCGACGGCAAACCCGGCCCTAGTGGCGAAGGCGGCTTTCGCGCGGAAGCCGGCCGTTATCATCTGTATGTCTCTCTGGCCTGCCCCTGGGCGCACCGCACGCTGATCCTGCGCAAGCTCAAGGGCCTGGAAAGCCTGATCGATGTGTCAGTGGTTAGCTGGCTGATGCTGGAACAAGGCTGGACTTTCGACCGGACCCTGGGCTCCAGCGGCGACAAGCTGGACCACCTGGATTTCCTGCATCAGCGCTACACCGCCGATACCCGCGACTACACCGGCCGGGTCACCGTGCCCGTGCTCTGGGACACCCAGCAGAAACGCATCGTCAGCAACGAATCGGCGGAAATCATCCGCATGTTCAACAGTGCTTTCGATGACTTGAGCGGCAACGGCCTGGATTTCTATCCGGAACCGCTACGCCGTGAAATCGACGAACTGAACGCGCGCATCTATCCGGCGGTGAACAACGGCGTCTATCGCGCCGGCTTCGCTACTTCGCAGCAAGCCTACGAAGCGGCCTTCGACGATCTGTTCGCCGAACTCGACTGGCTGGAACAGCGCTTGGCCGGCCAACGCTACCTGGCCGGCGAATACCTGACGGAAGCGGACATCCGCCTGTTCACCACGCTGATTCGCTTCGACGCGGTGTATTACGGTCACTTCAAGTGCAACCTGCGGCGGATCGCCGACTATCCGAACCTGTCGAACTGGCTGCGAGAGCTGTACCAGTGGCCGGGGATCGCCGAAACCGTGGACTTCACCCATATCAAGGGGCACTACTACGCCAGCCACCGCACCATCAACCCGACCGGCATCGTGCCGAAAGGGCCGGTGCAGGACTTCGATGCAGCGCATGATCGCGAGCGTTTGAGCGGGCGTGGGGTTTGGCAAGGCAACAAGCAATAACTCAGGAGAGCGATCGTTCTTGAGATCGCTATCGCGGGCAAGCCTCGCTCCTACAGAAGAGATGTTCTGTGCAGGAGTGAGATTGCCCGCGATGCTGTTCAGACCTGCGACTGCGCGCCTTCGAACCAGGCGAGCTTCTCGCGAAGCTGCACCACTTCGCCGACGATCACCAGGGTCGGCGCATGCACTTCATGCTCCGCCACCAGCTTCGGCAGGTCCGCCAGGGTGCCGGTGAACACCCGCTGGTTGGAGGTCGTGCCCTGCTGGATCAAGGCGGCCGGCGTGTCCGCCGAACGGCCATGCTGGATCAGTTGTTCGCAGATCACCGGCAAGCCCACCAGGCCCATGTAGAACACCAGGGTCTGTGCAGGCGCGACCAGGTCGGCCCAGGGCAGATCGGTGGTGCCATCCTTCAGGTGCCCGGTGACGAAACGCACGGACTGCGCATAGTCACGATGGGTCAGCGGAATCCCGGCATAGGCCGCACAGCCGCTGGCCGCGGTAATCCCTGGCACCACCTGGAACGGAATGCCCTGGGCCGCCAGCTCTTCGATCTCTTCGCCGCCACGGCCGAAGATGAACGGATCGCCCCCTTTCAGACGCAGCACGCGCTTGCCCTGCTTGGCCAGGTCCACCAGTTGCTGGTTGATCTGCTCCTGGGGCAAGGCGTGATCGGCGCGGCGCTTGCCGACATACACCCGCTCGGCATCGCGACGGCACAGTTCGAGAATCGCCGGCGCTACCAGGCGGTCGTAGAGCACCACGTCGGCTTGCTGCATCAGGCGCAAGGCGCGGAAGGTCAGCAGGTCCGGATCGCCCGGCCCCGCCCCCACCAGATACACCTCGCCCGGCGCATGGGGCGCTTCGCCAGCAATCTTGGCCTGCAGCAAGCGCTCGGCTTCCTCGCCCTGCCCGGCCAGTTGCCGGTCGGCGATCGGTCCCTGGAACACGTCTTCCCAGAAGGCACGACGCTGCTGCACGTCCGGAAACAGGCCTTTGACCTGATTGCGAAAACGCGCGGCCAGGCCGGCCAGTTGACCGTAGGTCGAGGGAATCCAGGTTTCCAGCTTGGCCCGGATCAGGCGCGCCAGCACCGGCGCATCGCCGCCACTGGAGACGGCAATGACCAGCGGCGAACGGTCGACGATCGCCGGGAAGATCACACTGCACAGGGCCGGCGCGTCCACCACATTGACCGGCACACAACGCCGATGAGCATCGGCGGAGACCTGGGCATTGAGCGGTTCGTCGTCGGTGGCGGCGATGATCAGCACGCAGCCGTCCAGGTCCGCCTCGAGATAACCGCGCAACCGGCATTCGCCGCCGCTGGCCGTGACCAGCTCGCGCAATTGGGGTTCCACTTCAGGTGCAACTACCCGCAGCAGCGCACCGGCGTCGGCCAGCAGGCGGGATTTGCGCAAGGCAATCTCCCCGCCGCCGACCACCAACACACGACTGCCGCGCAGGTTATGAAACAGCGGCAGAAATTCCATTTAGCCGATGACCTCGAGGCCGCCCATGTAAGGTTTGAGCACCTCAGGCACCCGGATCGAACCGTCGGCCTGCTGGTAGTTCTCCAGCACCGCCACCAGGGTACGACCGACCGCCAGGCCGGAACCGTTCAGGGTGTGCACCAGTTCCGGCTTGCCAGTTTCCGGGTTGCGGAAGCGCGCCTGCATGCGACGGGCCTGGAAGTCGCCGCAGTTGGAGCACGACGAAATCTCGCGGTACTTGTCCTGGCTCGGGATCCACACTTCCAGGTCGTAGGTCTTGACCGCGCTGAAGCCCATGTCGCCGGTGCACAGCGCCAGGGTGCGGTAAGGCAGCTCCAGCAGTTGCAGGACTTTCTCGGCGTTGGCAGTCAGGCCTTCCAGGGCTTCCATGGAAGTCGATGGCTCGACGATCTGGACCATCTCGACCTTGTCGAACTGGTGCTGGCGGATCATGCCGCGGGTGTCGCGGCCCGACGAACCGGCTTCGCTGCGGAAGCACGGGGTGTGGGCGACGAACTTGATCGGCAGTTGCTTCGAATCGAGGATCTCGCCGGCCACGATATTGGTCAGCGACACTTCGGCGGTCGGGATCAGGTACAGATCGGCTTCGTTTTCACGGCTGATCTTGAACAGGTCTTCTTCGAACTTCGGCAACTGGCCGGTACCCACCAACGCCGGTGCCTGCACCAGGTAAGGGGTATAGGCCTCTTCGTAGCCGTGCTCACTGGTGTGCAGGTTGATCATGAACTGCGCCAGGGCGCGGTGCAGGCGGGCGATCGGCCCGCGCAGCAGGGCAAAACGCGCGCCCGACAGCTTGGCCGCGGTCTCGAAGTCCAGCCAGCCGTGTTTTTCACCCAGGGCGACGTGGTCCAGGATCGGGAAGTCGAACGCCGTCGGCGTGCCCCAGCGGCGCACCTCGACGTTACCGTCTTCGTCGTCGCCAACCGGCACCGATTCGTGAGGCAGGTTCGGGATGCCCTGCAGGATCGCATCCAGCTCGGTTTGAATGGCGTCCAGCTCGACCTTGCCGGCCGCCAACTCGCCCGCCATGCGCTCGACATCAGCCATCAGCGGCGCGATGTCTTCGCCGCGCTGCTTGGCCTGACCGATGGACTTGGAGCGCGCGTTACGTTCGGCCTGCAGTTGCTCGGTGCGGGTCTGGACGGTCTTGCGCTGTTCTTCCAGCGCTTCGATGCGTGCTACATCCAGGGCAAAGCCACGGGATGCCAGGCGGTCCGCTACGTCCTGAAGGTTGCTACGTAACAGTTTGGAATCGAGCATGTCGGTCTCTCGTTTATCAAAGTTTGGTCAGGGACAGGCCGGCCCAGGTCGCGAGCAGCCCGCCGAATACGCTGATGGCCGCATAGCCCAGGGCCAGCGGTATCTGTCCGCTTTCCAGCAGACGCACCGTATCCAGTGAAAAGGATGAAAAAGTCGTCAGGCCGCCAAGGAAGCCCACCATCAACCCGGCACGCACCTCGATGGGCACCTCCGGGCGTATCAGAAACAGGCCGTACAGCACGCCGATCAGCAGGCAGCCCACGATATTAACGGCCAGCGTCGCGGTATAGAAGTGCCGCGGCCAATTGGCGCTGATCCAGTTACCGGTGGCAAAGCGCAACAGGGTGCCGGCAACACCGCCCACCGAGACAGCAACGATCAATGGGATCACGGCTTTCTCCGCTGCTTGGGGCTGGCCTGGTCAAGCTCCGCCAGATGCTTGAGCTTCTCGCCGATCTTCAGTTCCAGGCCACGGGGCACGGGCTGATAGAACGGCTGCGGCTCCAGCGCCTCGGGAAAGTAGTCTTCACCGGCCGCGTAGGCATCCGGCTCATCGTGGGCATAACGATATTCGTCGCCGTAGCCCAGCTGCTTCATCAGTTTGGTCGGCGCATTGCGCAGGTGCAGCGGCACTTCCAGCGAACCATGTTCGGCGGCGCTGCGCATGGCGGCCTTGAAGCCCATGTACACGGCGTTGCTTTTCGGCGCGCAGGCCAGGTAGGTGATGGCCTGGGCCACCGCCAGCTCGCCTTCGGGGCTGCCCAGGCGCTCCTGCACATCCCAGGCGGCCAGGCACAGGCTCAGCGCCCGTGGGTCGGCGTTGCCGATGTCTTCGCTGGCCATGCGCACCACGCGGCGCGCCAGGTACAGCGGGTCGCAACCACCGTCGAGCATCCGCGCGAACCAGTACAGGGCGCCGTCCGGGTTGGAACCACGGACCGACTTGTGCAGCGCCGAAATCTGGTCGTAAAAGGCTTCGCCGCCCTTGTCAAAACGCCGACGGGTATCGCCCAGCAGGCTTTGCAGCAGCTCGACACCGATTTCCGTGCCGTCTTCGGCGAGATCGGAGGCGTTCTCCAGCAGGTTGAGCAGCCGCCGGCCATCGCCGTCCGCCGCCGCCAGGAGCATCTGGAAGCCTTCGTCACTGAGGCTCAGCTGGCGTTTGCCCAGCCCGCGCTCTTCAGTCAGAGCCCGCTGCACCAGCTTGTGCAGTGCGGTTTCGTCGAGGCTCTTGAGCACATACACCCGGGCCCGGGACAACAGTGCGTTGTTCAGCTCGAAGGACGGATTCTCGGTGGTCGCGCCGATGAAAATCAGGGTGCCGTCTTCAACGTAAGGCAGGAAGGCATCCTGCTGGGACTTGTTGAAACGGTGCACTTCGTCGACGAACAGGATGGTCCGGCGCCCGTACTGGGCCGCCTGCTGCTTGGCGATTTCCACCGCCTGGCGGATCTCCTTGACCCCGGCCAACACCGCCGAGACCGTTTCGAAGTGCGCATCCGAGACTTTCGCCAGGAGCCGCGCCAGGGTGGTCTTGCCCACCCCCGGCGGCCCCCAGAAGATCATCGAGTGCAGGGCCCCCTGCTCCAGCGCTTCACGCAGAGGCTTGCCGCGGGCGAGCACATGCTCCTGACCGACGTACTCGTCCAGGTTGGCCGGGCGCAGGCGCGCGGCCAGGGGTTGGGCGATCGGGTCACTGCGAAACAGATCCATGGCGGACGATTGAAACCTCTTGGCGTCGACTTATTCTTGAATCACGTCGGCACCCTTGGGGATGTCGAACTTGAACTTGGAAGCAGCGATCGGCTCGTTGGCCTTGACCCCGGTGAACAGGATATTGGTGCGCTGGCCAACGCTGTCAATCAGCTGCATGTCATTCACCAGGCCGTTGCGGAACGACAGGCGCAGGCTGTCGAACAGAGTGTCCTTGGTTTTCGGCTTGAGGATGAAGTCGACCACGCCACCGGCTTCCTTGGCGCTGATATCGAAGCTTTCGCTGATTTTCGACACATCGCCCGACAGCAACAGGGCCGGAGTCTGGGTCAGGCGCTGGTCCAGGGTCTTGATGGTGACCTGTTCCAGGTCCGGGTCCCACAGGGAAACCTTCTTGCCGTCGGAGACCATCAGTTGCTCCTGCGGTGCATCGGTGTGCCAGTAGAACAGGCCCGGGCGCTTGAGTGCCATGTCACCAGCGGTTTCCTGCAGCTGGGTGCCGCTGCCGTCGAGGGTCAGCTGCGAGAAACGCGCGGTCAGGGTCTGGGACTTTTCGAGCAACTGGGTCAGGCGCGCCACGTCTTTCTGATCGGCATGGGCCGACAGTGTCGTTAAAGCCAGTACCGGTACCAGCAACATGCGGATAAGACGCATGGGAGTCCTCATTAGATTCGTGGAAAAAACCGGCGGCGCAGGGTCGCGCCGCCTGTATCGGGTCATTGTCAGTCGCGCATCGGACCCGGCGCTATCACTTCGCGGGAGCCGTTGGTATTCATGGCGGTCACCACACCGGCCATTTCCATGGCTTCGATCATGCGGGCCGCGCGGTTGTAGCCGATCTTGAGCTTGCGCTGAACCGCGGAAATCGACGCCCGGCGGCTCTCGAGGACGAACTGCACCGCTTCGTCGTACAGCGCGTCGGTCTCGGCGTCGTCACCGTCGCCACCGCCGCCGCCACCGTCGAAGCCGCTACCGGCCTCTTCGACACCGTTGAGGATGTCGTCGTTGTACTCCGGCGCGCCACGCAACTTCCAGGCTTCCACCACCCGGTGCACTTCATCGTCGGAGACGAAGGCCCCATGGACACGGATCGGCAGGCTGGTGCCCGGCGGCATGTAGAGCATGTCACCGTGACCCAGCAGCTGTTCGGCACCACCCTGGTCGATGATGGTCCGCGAGTCGATCTTGCTCGATACCTGGAACGCCATGCGGGTCGGGATGTTGGCCTTGATCAGGCCGGTGATCACGTCTACCGACGGCCGCTGGGTCGCCAGGATCAGGTGGATCCCCGCGGCACGGGCTTTCTGGGCGATCCGCGCAATCAGTTCTTCGACCTTCTTGCCGACGATCATCATCATGTCGGCGAATTCGTCGACCACCACGACGATGGTCGGCAGCTTGGTCAGCAGCGGCGCTTCGTCGTGGATGCTTTCGCGGTTGTACAGCGGGTCGGTCAGCGGCGTACCGGCTTCGATCGCTTCTTTAACCTTGGCGTTGAAGCCCGACAGGTTACGCACGCCCATCTTCGCCATCAGCTTGTAGCGCCGCTCCATCTCGGCCACGCTCCAGCGCAGGGCGTTGGCGGCGTCCTTCATGTCGGTCACCACCGGGCACAGCAGGTGCGGGATGCCTTCGTAGATCGACAGCTCGAGCATTTTCGGGTCGATCATGATCAGCTTGGCGTCTTCCGGGCCGGACTTGAACAGGATCGACAGGATCATCGCGTTCACACCCACCGACTTACCGGAACCGGTGGTACCGGCCACCAGCAGGTGAGGCATCTTCGCCAGGTCGGTGATGATCGGCTTGCCGCCGATATCGTGGCCCAGGGCCAGGGTGACCGGGGATTTGAAGTTGTCGTATTCCGGGGTCGACAGCACTTCGGAGAAGCGCACGATCTGCCGGTCTTCGTTGGGAATCTCGATACCCACGGTGGTCTTGCCGGGAATCACTTCCACCACCCGCACGCTGGTCACCGCCAGCGAACGCGCCAGGTCCTTGGCCAGGTTGGCGATACGGCTGACTTTCACCCCGGCGGCCGGCTGGATTTCGTAACGGGTAATCACCGGGCCCGGGTGGATGGAGTCCACCGACACTTCGACCCCGAACTCCTTGAGCTTGATTTCCAGCAAATGGCCGACGGCGGCCAGCGACTCGGGGGAATAGTTGAGCTGTTTCTTTTCCGCCGGATCGAGAATCGAGATAGGCGGCAAGGTGCCTTCGACCGCGCTGTCGATGAACAGCGGGACCTGTTTCTCTTTCTGCACGCGCTTGCTTGGCTCGGGCGCTTTTACCGGGGCCGGGGCGATCACCGGCGGGACCTGCTTCTCACGATCGGACATGTGCTTGCTCAGGGCCTGCTCGCGCTCGATCAGGCGCTCCTTGACCTTGGCCTGCTCACGTTTGTCGGTGACGGTCGGAGCGACCACTTCGTCGACCCGGGCATCCACTTCACGCAACTGGGCGACCAGTTGCTTGCGCTCGGTACGGGCTGCCCACCAGCGGTTGGCGGCGCCCTGGAACAGTTCGAACAGGTCCAGGGTGATCTTGCCGGTCACATCCATGACCTTGAACCAGGAAAGATCGGTAAACACGGTCAGGCCGAACAGGAACAACGCAATAAACATCAGGGTACTGCCCTGGATGTTCAGTGCGTTCTTGGCCAGGTCGCCCAGGCTTTCGCCCAGCGCCCCGCCCGCGCCGGCCGGCAGGCCAGTCGCCGCATGGAAATGGATATGCGCCAACGCGGCACCGGACAGCACCAGGAACACCAGGCCGATCAGGCGCCAGGAAAACAGCCAACCGCTCCACTGCCACGGCTCATGGCGTTGACGGAAGATCTGATAAGTCTTGATCGCCAATAACAACGGGAAGATATAGGCAAAGTAACCCAACACCATAAACAGGATATCGGCGCTGTAAGAACCGGCAGGACCACCGAAGTTCTGCACATCTTCGATCTTGCTGTTATGGCTCCAGCCCGGATCGTCTTTGCCATATGTCAGCAATGCCATCATCAGAAACAGGCACAAGGCCCCAATGGCGATCAACGCACCTTCCTTGAGGCGGTAGTGCAATTGCTGGCGCCAGAGTGGGACTACTGTTTTAGGTGCTGCGGTGGATTTCTTCAAAACGCGTCTTTTCCTGCGCCATGGGCGCGTCCAACTGTTGATCGACTAAAAAATACTGCCCAATCCGAGCAGGTAAAAAAGTTGACGAGCGTAACTGGGGCTACTTTTAACATTCTGCCCACGCATTGCGAAACTGTAAGAGCTGCTGCGTGTGCAATGCCGATGTATTCCATATAGGCGTGCAAACCCGCATTGTACGGGTTTGTAAGCGCCGTGCCACGCTGCTCAATACTGGGTGTAGCATAAGTCAGGAACACTTTACGCAGTATTCAATTTGAGCACGCATTCTCTTTTGTGACAAAGGCTTATGAGGTGTTTTTATGACCGAAGCGAAGCATTCACGCCTGATCATTCTGGGCTCCGGCCCTGCCGGTTACAGCGCTGCCGTTTATGCCGCCCGCGCCAACCTCAAACCGACCGTCATCACCGGCCTGCAAGCAGGCGGCCAGTTGACCACCACCGTGGAGGTCGACAACTGGCCTGGCGATGTCGAGGGCCTGACCGGCCCGGTGCTGATGGAACGCATGCAAAAACACGCTGAACGCTTCGACACCGAGATCGTCTACGACCACATCCATACCGCGGAGTTGCAGCAGCGCCCCTTTGTCCTCAAGGGCGACAGCGGCGTCTACAGCTGCGATGCACTGATCATCGCCACCGGCGCATCGGCCCAGTACCTGGGCCTGCCCTCCGAAGAAACCTTCGCCGGCAAGGGTGTCTCGGCCTGCGCTACCTGCGACGGCTTTTTCTATCGCAATCAGGTGGTTGCCGTGGTCGGTGGCGGTAACACCGCCGTGGAGGAAGCCCTGTACCTCTCCAACATCGCCAAAGAGGTGCACCTGGTGCACCGGCGCGACAAGCTGCGCGCGGAGAAAATCCTCCAGGACAAGCTGTTCGACAAAGCCGCCAAGGGCAATATCCGCCTGCACTGGAACCAGAATCTCGACGAAGTGTTGGGCGATGCCAGCGGCGTCACCGGCGCCCGCCTGCGCGATAGCCTCAGCGGAGAAACCCGGGAATTGGCGCTGACCGGCGTCTTCATCGCCATCGGCCACAAGCCCAATACGGACCTGTTCAAGGGCCAGCTGGAAATGCGCGACGGCTATCTGCTGGTCAAGGGCGGCAGCGAAGGCGACGCCACGGCCACCGGCATCCCGGGCGTGTTCGCCGCGGGCGATGTGGCCGACCATGTGTATCGCCAGGCCGTCACTTCCGCGGGCGCGGGCTGCATGTCGGCCCTGGATGCGGAGAAATTCCTCGACGACAACTGACCTCCCGACCTACGCTTGCGGCGGGCCTTGCAGGCCCGCCACCGCCCTCCCCTTCCGCAAGTCTGAATGCCATGCTGACCTGGTTACAACGCAACAGCTTCGACTTTCCCCCACTGGAAAAGGCCCTGCGCGACCCCAACGGCCTGTTGGCCGCCGGCGGCGACCTGTCGGCCGACCGGCTGATCCAGGCCTATCGCCACGGCTGTTTCCCCTGGTTTTCCGAAGGCCAGCCCATCCTCTGGTGGTCACCCGACCCGCGCACCGTGTTATTTCCAGACGAACTGCATGTATCCCGCAGCCTGGGCAAACTACTGCGCCAGCAACGCTATCAGGTCACCTTCGATCAGGATTTTGCCGCGGTCATCAGCGCCTGCGCGGCGCCACGCCCTTATGCCGACGGCACCTGGATCACCGAATCAATGCAGAATGCCTACCTCGAGTTGCACAGGCGCGGCCATGCCCATTCGGTCGAAGTCTGGGATCAGGGGGCACTGGTAGGTGGACTGTATGGACTGGCAATGGGCCAGCTGTTTTTCGGTGAGTCGATGTTCAGCCGGGCCGACAATGCGTCGAAATTCGGTTTCGTCACGCTGGTCCAACATTTACAGGCATGGGGCTTTGCCCTGATCGACTGCCAGATGCCCACCGACCACCTGCACAGCCTGGGCGCCCGCGCCATTCCACGCCAGGAGTTCGCCGGCTATCTGCAGCGCCATCTGGACCAGCCCAGCCGCGCCATATGGGTTTCCTAGGCGGGTTTTGCCGGTGTGGCTTACACTTAATTCAAAGCTAATCCCGAGGGTTGATTCATGACCGAGTTGGCGCGTTTGAAGTTTTATGCCACTCAACCCCACTCTTGCAGCTACCTGCCCGAAGAACAGGCGACCACGCTGTTCCTCGATCCTAGTCAGCCCATGGATGTGCATGTCTACGCAGACCTGTCGGAAATGGGCTTTCGTCGCAGTGGCGACCATCTGTACCGGCCGCATTGCCAGAACTGCAATGCCTGTGTTCCTGCCCGCATTCCTGCCGCGCAGTTTGTACCCAATCGTCAGCAAAAACGCATTCTCAAACGCAATGCCGACCTGAAGGTCCAGCCTGTCAAACCGGGGTTCAGCGAAGAGTATTTCGACCTTTACCAGCGTTATATCGAACAACGCCACGCCGATGGCGACATGTACCCGCCCAGCCGCGATCAGTTCTCGACTTTTCTGGTTCGCGACCTGCCCTTCTCCAGGTTCTACGAGTTTCGCCTCGATGGGCGCCTGCTCGCCGTGGCCGTCACCGACCTGCTGCCCAATGGCCTTTCCGCGGTCTACACCTTCTATGAACCCGATGAAGAGCGTCGCAGCCTCGGTCGCTACGCCATTCTGTGGCAAATCGGCGAGGCCTTGCGCCTGGGCCTGGACGCGGTCTACCTCGGATACTGGATCAAGAACTGCAAAAAGATGAACTACAAGACCCAATATCGGCCCATTGAGCTGCTGATCAACCAGAGATGGGTCATCCTGAACTAGAAGCCCTTGGCTTGAACCCCACTTTTCGGGCACAATGCACGCCGCTTTTGCCTGGCGCAGTTGCACCGGGCCATTCACTGGACACCGAGGGCTTTACTGCATGTCGAAAGAAGACAGCTTCGAAATGGAAGGCACTGTCGTCGACACCCTGCCCAACACCATGTTTCGTGTGGAGTTGGAAAATGGGCACGTCGTAACCGCGCATATCTCCGGCAAGATGCGCAAGAACTACATTCGTATTCTTACCGGTGACAAAGTGCGCGTCGAACTGACGCCCTATGACTTGAGCAAAGGGCGCATCACTTACCGCGCTCGCTAAGCAAGTCAATACAAGACGCCCGGCTCATGCCGGGCGTTTTTGTTTGCCTGCGATTTGCCCTGCATGCCGACAGAACAGATATAAAGACAGAACAGATATAAAAAAGGCGCCTTGCGGCGCCTTTTTCATTGTGGCCGGTCAGGCCATTTCTGCGGTGGTCTCGAACTCGAAGGTCAGCTCGCCATCCTTGATATCGATGTGCACCACACCGCCATGTTCGGCCAGTTCGCCAAAGAGTATCTCTTCCGCCAGCGGACGCTTGATCTTGTCCTGGATCAGGCGCGCCATAGGACGAGCGCCCATGGTCACATCGTAACCACCTGCCGCCAGCCAGCTGCGGGCCGCATCGGTGACTTCCAGCTGAACGCGCTTGTCCTCCAACTGCGCCTGCAGCTCGGTAAGGAACTTGTCCACCACGCTCTTGATGACCTCATGACTGAGGCGACCAAACTGGATAATGGTGTCCAGACGGTTACGGAATTCCGGCGTGAAGCTCTTCTTGATCACTTCCATGGCATCGGAAGAGTGATCCTGATGAGTGAACCCGATGGAAGCCCGAGCCGCCGTTTCGGCGCCTGCGTTAGTGGTCATGATCACGATCACGTTGCGGAAATCCGCCTTGCGCCCGTTGTTATCGGTCAAGGTACCGTGGTCCATCACCTGCAGCAGCAGGTTGAAGACTTCCGGGTGTGCCTTTTCGATTTCATCGAGCAGCAATACGCAGTGAGGCTGCTTGGTAATCGCTTCGGTCAGCAAACCGCCCTGGTCGAAACCGACATAACCTGGAGGCGCACCGATCAGACGCGATACGGTGTGGCGCTCCATGTACTCGGACATGTCGAAACGCACCAGCTCGATGCCCAGCGCCTTGGCCAACTGCCGCGCGGCCTCGGTCTTACCGACACCGGTAGGCCCGGCGAACAGGAACGAACCGACAGGCTTGTCTGGCGATTTCAGGCCGGCACGGGACAGCTTGATCGCGGTCGACAGCGAGTCGATCGCTGCATCCTGGCCGAATACTGTCAGCTTCAGGTCGCGCTCGAGGTTACGCAGCAGCTCCTTGTCGGAACTGGTGACGTGTTTCGGCGGAATTCGCGCAATTTTCGCCACGATATCCTCGACCTGAGCCACCTCGATGCGCTTGACGCGCTTGTCGGACGGCTGCAGACGCTGATAGGCGCCCGCCTCGTCGATCACATCGATCGCTTTGTCGGGCATATGCCGGTCATTGATATAGCGCGACGCCAGTTCGGCGGCGGCACGCAATGCCTCATCGCTGTACTCGATGCCGTGGTGCAGCTCGAAACGCCCCTTGAGGCCACGCAGAATACCAATGGTGTCTTCTACCGAAGGCTCGGATACATCGACCTTCTGGAAGCGGCGAGCCAAGGCCCGGTCCTTCTCGAAAATTCCACGAAATTCCTGGAAGGTGGTCGAACCGATGCAACGGATGTCGCCCGAAGAAAGCAGCGGCTTGAGCAGGTTCGAGGCGTCCATCACCCCACCGGACGCCGCACCGGCGCCAATGATGGTGTGAATCTCGTCGATGAACAGGATCGCCTGCGGACGTTTCTTCAACTCGCCCAGCAACGCCTTGAAGCGTTTCTCGAAATCGCCGCGGTATTTGGTACCCGCCAGCAATGCCCCGAGATCCAGGGAGTACACCACGCTGCTGGCCAGCAGATCAGGCACCTGGCTATCGACGATGCGTTTGGCCAGACCTTCGGCGATCGCGGTTTTACCTACACCGGCCTCGCCTACCAGCAGCGGGTTGTTCTTGCGCCGGCGCGCAAGAATCTGCGCCACACGCTCGACTTCCTGCTCACGCCCCACCAACGGGTCGATACGCCCTTGGCGCGCCAGTTCATTGAGGTTGCTGGCATAAGCATCCAGCGGATTACCTGAAGAGGAAGACTCACCGCCTTCATCGTCCTGCATATCCTGTTCACCTTCAGAATGATCGCCATGCCCGGGCACCTTGGAGATGCCATGGGCGATGTAATTGACGACATCGATACGGGCAACGCTCTGCTGTTTCAGCAGGAACACCGCCTGACTCTCTTGCTCACTGAAGATCGCAACCAGCACATTGGCGCCAGTCACTTCGCGCTTGCCCGAGCTCTGCACATGGAAGACAGCACGCTGCAGTACACGCTGGAAGCCCAGGGTTGGCTGGGTTTCGCGATCCTCGTCATGCACGGGAATCAGCGGTGTGGTGGAGTCGATGAACTCCTGCAGGTCGTGCTTGAGTTTGTCGAGGTTTGCTCCGCAGGCACGCAAAACGGTGGCGGCGGCCTCATTATCCAAAAGAGCCAACAAGAGGTGCTCGACGGTCATGAACTCATGACGCTTCGAACGAGCCTCTTTGAAGGCGAGATTGAGGGTGACTTCGAGCTCGCGGTTTAACATAGCTTCACCTCATACCCAAGTGGTCGGCGTTAACCGTCCTTCTCGATTTCACAGAGTAGCGGATGCTGGCTTTCCCTGGCGTACTGGTTGACCTGCATGGCCTTGGTCTCGGCGATGTCGCGGGTAAACAATCCACATACTGCCCGTCCTTCTGTATGAACGGCCAGCATTACCTTGGTCGCCAGCTCGCGATTCAGGTTAAAAAACACCTCGAGCACTTCGACGACGAAATCCATCGGTGTGTAGTCATCATTGAACAAAACCACCTTGTACATCGGCGGAGCCTGCAACGTCGGCTTAGCTTCCTGTACAGCCAAGCCAGCGGAATCGTCGTCTTGGAAATCCGGGCGATCCTGATTGAATGTTAGTCGAATCTGGCTGATTGCATGCATGGAAAGAAAGGTTCGTTAGTTGAGCAAATACAGTGGTGGGGGCGCTCTGGGGGGATTTCAACTCCGACCGCCGGGTCACCTTGACTATCGGCAAAACAGTGTTACAACCAATAGAGCCCACATTGGGTAATAAAGGTCCGTACAGTCAATCCTATATTGCGGATTTCGGTACGGATTAACAGGATGATACTCCAGTGATGGAGTCTGTTGCAGAGGGATATGAGCATGGCAAGCGGCAAGGTCAAGTGGTTCAACAACGCCAAGGGTTATGGCTTCATTAATGAGGAGGGCAAGAGCGACGACCTTTTCGCCCATTACTCGGCCATCGAGATGGAAGGCTACAAAACCTTGAAAGCCGGACAGGCCGTGAGTTTTGAGATCACCCAAGGGCCCAAGGGCCTGCACGCGGTGAAGATCAACTCCATCAAGACCCAGAATGCCTCCGCCGCAGCCTCCCCCCAGCAGGAAACGGTCCTGAGCTGAAACACCTGTATCCAGATCCAACCCTAAAAAACAGTCATAAAAAAACGGCCGGTTCAATCATTTGAACCGGCCGCTTCGTTTTGATGCGTACTGCTTACATGTGCGAGATCAGCGCATCGCCGAATGCCGACGACGACAACAGCGTGGCGCCTTCCATCAAGCGCTCGAAGTCGTAGGTCACGGTCTTGGCACCAATGGCACCGTTGGTGCCCTTGATGATCAGGTCAGCCGCTTCGGTCCAGCCCATGTGACGCAGCATCATTTCCGCGGAGAGGATCAGCGAACCCGGGTTCACCTGGTCCTTGCCCGCGTACTTTGGCGCCGTACCGTGGGTCGCCTCGAACATGGCCACGGTGTCGGACAGGTTGGCGCCCGGAGCGATACCGATCCCGCCTACTTCGGCAGCCAGTGCGTCGGACAGATAATCGCCGTTCAGGTTGAGGGTCGCGATCACGTCATATTCGGCCGGACGCAGCAGGATCTGCTGGAGCATCGCATCGGCGATGGCGTCCTTGACGATCACGTTCTTGCCGGTTTTCGGGTTCTTGAACTGCATCCACGGGCCGCCATCGAGCAGCGTCGCGCCAAACTCTTCCGCCGCCACTTCATAGGCCCACTCTTTGAAGGCACCTTCGGTGAACTTCATGATGTTGCCTTTATGCACGATGGTCAGCGAATCGCGATCGTTGTCGACCACATATTGCAGCGCTTTGCGCGCCAGGCGCTTGGTGCCCTGCAGGGAAACCGGCTTGACGCCGATACCGCAGTTTTCGTCGAAACGGATCTTGGTGACGCCCATTTCTTCTTTGAGGAACTTGATGACCTTGGTGGCTTCGGCGGAGCCGGCCTTCCATTCGATACCGGCGTAAATGTCTTCCGAGTTCTCACGGAAAATGGTCATGTCGACATCGCCAGGCTTCTTCACCGGGCTCGGCACGCCTTCGAACCAGCGCACCGGGCGCAGGCACACATACAGGTCAAGCTGCTGACGCAGGGCCACGTTCAGGGAACGGATACCGCCACCTACCGGAGTGGTCAGCGGGCCCTTGATGGAAACCACGTAATCCTTGACTGCGTCCAGGGTTTCCTGAGGGAGCCAGGTGTCCTGGTCGTACACTTGAGTTGCTTTCTCGCCGGCATAGACTTCCATCCAGGAGATTTTGCGCTCGCCGCCGTAGGCCTTCTTAACAGCAGCATCGACAACCTTGATCATGACCGGGCTGATATCAACGCCAATACCATCACCTTCGATGAAAGGGATGATCGGGTTGTTAGGAACATTGAGAGAATGGTCTGCGTTGACGGTGATTTTGTCGCCGACTGCCGGAACCTGAATCTTCTTGTATCCCATGCTGAACTCCGTTGTGTGGATTGAACATCTGGCTGCGTTCGAGCGTACCCCAGTTGAATCTGGACGGGAACCTCATGTTCCACTCATCTACCGTGAAGGCGGCGCAGTTCGTGGCCTACAAGCCTGAAAGCAAAGGGAAAAGCGCCAAACTCGAGCACTGCGCAGGACTCTACGCCGCCGCCCCGCCTGCGACCTTTAGACCAATGGACGAGAGCGGTTGCATATGAACCGTCGGCGTTTTGCCAGCTACCTATGTATAATGCCGCCGCTGACCACAGAGTCACGACGGCTGAGCGCTCTGCTACTGGAAAAAAGGAGCCGAGACTTTCCGCCCAAAGCCGGGTTGTTATCGCAGCCCACCCGCTTGACGCTCGACTGATGCACCCAACATCACCGCGAAGAAACCTCGATATTCGGTTCATGGATGACTTTGAACGAACGCGCTTACCCGGCGCCCCTCGAGTTTCTGCGCACGCTTTAGCAAAGAAGAGAGTTAATCCGAATATGCCCACCCGCTCGAAGATCATCTATACCTTCACCGACGAAGCCCCCGCCCTCGCCACCTACTCGCTGCTACCTATCGTCGAAGCCTTCACCGCTTCCGCTGATATTGCCGTGGAAACCCGCGACATCTCTCTCGCAGGGCGTATTCTTGCCAGCTTCCCGGAGCTGCTGGGCGACAAAGCCGTACCGGACCACCTGGCCGAGCTGGGCGACCTGGCTGTAACCCCTGAAGCCAACATCATCAAGCTGCCGAACATCAGTGCCTCGGCACCGCAGCTTCAGGCCGCGATCAAAGAGCTGCAAGCCAAGGGCTACGCCCTGCCGGACTACCCGGAAACCGTGACCAGCGACGCCGACAAAGACGCCAAGGCGCGCTACGACAAGGTCAAGGGCAGCGCCGTGAACCCGGTCCTGCGTGAAGGCAACTCCGACCGCCGCGCTCCACTGTCGGTCAAGAACTACGCGCGCAAGCACCCGCACAAAATGGGCGCCTGGGCCAAAGACTCCAAGTCCCACGTGGCTCACATGAGCCAGGGCGATTTCTACGGCAGCGAAAAAGCCGCCCTGATCGACGCCCAGGACACCGTAAAGATCGAGCTGATCGCTCAAGACGGTAGCGCTACCGTCCTGAAGGAAAAAACCGCCGTACAAGCCGGCGAGATCCTCGATTGCGCAGTCTTGAGCAAGAAAGCCCTGCGTGCTTTCGTTGCCGCCGAGATCGAAGACGCCAAGAAACAAGGCGTACTGCTGTCGGTACACCTGAAAGCCACCATGATGAAGGTTTCCGACCCGATCATGTTCGGCCAGATCGTTGCCGAGTTCTATCAGGACGCCCTGAGCAAGCACGCCGACGTGCTGAGCCAGATCGGCTTCAACCTGAACAACGGCATTGGCGACCTGTACGCCCGCATCAAGGCCCTGCCTGCAGAGCAGCAAGCTGCGATCGAAGCCGACATCCAGGCCGTCTACGCCGTGCGCCCTGCCCTGGCCATGGTCAACTCCGATAAAGGCATCACCAACCTGCACGTGCCGAGCGACGTGATCGTCGACGCCTCGATGCCGGCCATGATCCGTGACTCCGGCAAGATGTGGGGCACCGACGGCCAGTTGCACGATACCAAGGCGCTGATCCCGGATCGCTGCTACGCCACCATCTACCAGGCGGTGATCGAAGACTGCAAGGCCAACGGCGCCTTCGACCCGACCACCATGGGCAGCGTGCCAAACGTTGGCCTGATGGCGAAGAAAGCCGAAGAGTACGGTTCCCACGACAAGACCTTCCAGATCAAGGCTGACGGCGTCGTACGCGTCACCGACAGCAAGGGCAACCTGCTGCTGGAACAGGCCGTCGAAGCCGGCGATATCTTCCGCATGTGCCAGACCAAGGACGCACCGATCCAGGATTGGGTCAAACTGGCCGTCAACCGCGCTCGCGCAAGCAGCACTCCAGCGATTTTCTGGCTGGACCCGATGCGCGCCCACGACGGCGTGATGATCGAGAAGGTACAGGCGTACCTGAAGGATCACGACACCGCCGGCCTGGACATCCGTGTGATGTCGCCAGTCGATGCCATGAAGTTCACCCTGGCCCGCACCCGCGAAGGCAAGGACACCATCTCCGTTACCGGCAACGTGCTGCGCGACTATCTGACCGACCTGTTCCCGATCATGGAACTGGGCACCAGCGCCAAGATGCTGTCGATCGTGCCGCTGATGAACGGTGGCGGCCTGTTCGAAACCGGCGCCGGCGGTTCGGCTCCTAAGCATGTGCAGCAGCTGCTGGAAGAGAACTTCCTGCGCTGGGACTCCCTGGGTGAGTTCCTGGCCCTGGCCGCTTCCCTGGAGCACCTGGGCACCACCTACAACAACCCGAAAGCGCTGGTACTGGCCAAGACTCTCGACCAGGCAACCGGTCAGTTCCTGGACAACAACAAGTCGCCATCGCGCAAAGTCGGCAACATCGACAACCGCGGCAGCCACTTCTACCTGGCGCTGTACTGGGCCCAGGCCCTGGCCGCCCAGACCGAAGATGCCGCCCTGCAAGCGCAGTTCAGCACCCTGGCCAAGACCCTGACCGAGAACGAAGCGACCATCGTCGCCGAGCTCAACGGCGTTCAAGGCAAGCCAGTGGACATCGGCGGCTACTACAGCGCCAACCCTGAGCTGGTGAGCAAGGCCATGCGCCCAAGCGCCACCCTCAACGCAGCTATCGCTGCGCTGGTCTAAGCAACACCGCTGTAATACAAACCCCGGCCAGGTGCCGGGGTTTGTGCTTTTTTGGACAACACCCTCCCTGTAGGAGCGAAGCTTGCTCGCGATAGTGGCGCTGCGGTGAGTCAGGCGAAACGCGCTGCTTTCATCGCGAGCCAGCTTCGCTCCTACAGGACTGGCGTTCGCCTTATGATGACCACCCACTCAAGACAGAGCTTTATATATGGAATGGCAACCCCACATCACCGTCGCCACCATCATTGAGAACCAGGGACGCTTTCTGTTCGTCGAGGAGTTCCAGGGCGACCAGGCGGTGTTCAACCAGCCCGCAGGGCACCTGGATCCGGACGAAAGCCTGCTCCAGGCCGCCATTCGCGAAACCCTGGAAGAAACCGGCTGGGACATCGAGCTGACCGGCGTGGTCGGCATCTATCTGTACACCGCCCCCAGCAATGGTGTGACCTACCAGCGCGTCTGCTTTGCCGGCAAACCGCTCAGGCACCACCCCGATTACCCACTGGACGACGGCATCATCGGCCCGCGCTGGCTGAGCCGCGACGAACTGCTGGCCTTGCGCCCGCAATGGCGCAGCGAGTTGATCATCCGTTGCATCGACGACTATCTGGCCGGGCAACTGCACAGCCTCGAGCTGATCCGTCCGTCGCTTTAACCGCAGTTTTAGCCTTGCAGGCCTCAGCCTGTTAGAATCGCGTCCTTTTTCAAGACACCCGTTGAATTCCTATGCGTGATCCAGCCCCTTCTGACACCCAAAAGAAGCGCGTCATCGTCGGCATGTCCGGCGGCGTGGACTCTTCCGTTTCCGCCCTCCTGCTGATGGAGCAGGGTTACCAGGTGGAAGGCCTGTTCATGAAGAACTGGGAGGAAGACGACGGAACCGAGTACTGCACCGCCATGGACGACCTCGCGGACGCCCAGGCCGTGTGCGACAAGATTGGCATCAAGCTGCACACCGCCAACTTCGCCGCCGAGTACTGGGACAACGTGTTCGAGCACTTCCTGGCCGAATACAAGGCCGGCCGCACGCCGAACCCGGACATCCTGTGCAACCGTGAAATCAAGTTCAAGGCGTTCCTCGACTACGCCATGATGCTCGGCGCCGACCTGATCGCCACCGGCCACTATGTGCGCCGCCGCGACATCGACGGACGCACCGAACTGCTCAAGGGCCTGGACCCGAACAAGGACCAGAGTTACTTCCTGCACGCCGTCGGTGGCGAGCAGATCGCCAAGACCCTGTTCCCGGTCGGCGAGCTGGAAAAGCCCGAAGTCCGCGCGATCGCCGAGAAACACGACCTGGCCACTGCCAAGAAGAAGGACTCCACCGGTATCTGCTTTATTGGTGAGCGACGCTTCAGCGACTTCCTCAAGCAATACCTGCCGGCCCAGCCCGGCGAGATCAAGACCACCGAAGGTGAAGTGATCGGCCGTCACCACGGCCTGATGTACCACACCATCGGCCAGCGCCAGGGCCTGGGCATCGGCGGCCTCAAGGACGCCGGCGATGAGCCGTGGTACGTGCTGATCAAGGACCTGGAACACAACGAGCTGATCGTTGGCCAGGGCAACGATCACCCGTGGCTGTTCTCCCGCGCCCTGCTCGCCTCCGACATCTATTGGGTCAACCCGATCGACTTGAGCCAACCGCGCCGCCTCACCGCGAAAGTGCGCTACCGCCAGAGCGACCAGCCTTGCACCCTGGAAAAGACCGCCAACGGCTACCGCGCCACCTTCGATGACCCGCAACGCGCGGTCACCCCTGGCCAATCCGTAGTCTTCTATGACGGCGACATCTGTCTGGGCGGCGGTGTGATCGAAGTCGCAGAGCCCTGGAGCAGCAAGGCATGAGCCCGACCCAGGAACAACTGACGGCACTGGGTGGCGTGTTTCTCGCCGCCGTCCTGGTGGACAAGATCGCCAAGACCGGCCAAGTCACCGAAGCGGCCTTGAGCTGCATGCTCGGCAGCCTGCTGATCCGCGACCCGAAAGACACCCTGGAAGTCTACGGTGGCGACGACATCAATCTACGCGAGGGTTATCGCGCCCTGATCGGCGCCCTGGAACGTGACCCCAGCACCCTGCAGCGCGAGCCGCTGCGCTATGCCCTGTCGATGCTCGGTCTCGAGCGCCAGCTGGCCAAGCGCGACGACCTGCTGGAAATCATCGGCAAGCGCCTGCCACAGATTCAGTCCCAGGTCGAACATTTCGGCCCGGCCCACGAAAACGTGATTGCCGCCTGCGGCTCGCTGTATCAGGACACCCTGAGCACCCTGCGCCAGCGGATCCAGGTGCATGGCGACATGCGCAACCTGCAGCAGCCGAGCAACGCCTCGAAGATCCGCGCCCTGCTGTTGGCCGGCATCCGTTCGGCGCGCCTGTGGCGCCAGTTGGGTGGCCACCGCTGGCAGCTGGTGATCAGCCGCCGCAAATTGCTCAAAGAGCTTTATCCGCTGATGCGCAGCAGCTGAACTGCGCCCGCAAGACCTTTTGTAGTCAGTAACGCGTAAGACGCTGGTCAGTTGGCAACGGACCGGCGGATATTTTCATGTATGATACGCGCCCCATTTCGTTGCCCGACTGTCCGAGAACACCCCATGCAGCTCTCTTCGCTCACTGCGGTTTCCCCTGTTGACGGCCGCTACGCCGGCAAAACCCAGGCCCTGCGCCCCATTTTCAGCGAATACGGCCTGATCCGTGCTCGCGTCCTGGTCGAAGTGCGCTGGCTCCAGCGCCTGGCCGCCCATTCCACCATCAGTGAAGTACCGGCGTTCTCCGCCGAAGCCAACGCCGTGCTGAACACCCTGGCGGAAAACTTCTCTCTGGAACACGCCGAGCGCGTCAAAGAGATCGAACGCACCACCAACCACGACGTCAAGGCCATCGAGTACCTGCTCAAGGAACAGGCCGCCAAGCTGCCTGAACTGGCCAACGTCAGCGAATTCATCCACTTCGCCTGCACCAGCGAGGACATCAACAACCTGTCCCACGCCCTGATGCTGCGCGAAGGCCGTGACGAGGTGATGCTGCCGCTGATGCGCCAGACCGCCGGGGCTATCCGCGAACTGGCTCTGCGCTTCGCCGACGTGCCAATGCTGTCGCGCACCCACGGCCAGCCGGCCTCGCCGACCACCCTGGGCAAAGAGCTGGCGAACGTGGTGTACCGCCTGGAGCGCCAGATCGCTCAGGTCGCCGCCGTGCCGCTGCTGGGCAAGATCAACGGCGCCGTGGGCAACTACAACGCGCACCTGTCGGCCTACCCGGAAATCGACTGGGAAGCCAACGCCCGCGCCTTCATCGAAGACGAGCTGGGCCTGAGCTTCAACCCGTACACCACGCAGATCGAGCCGCACGACTACATCGCCGAGCTGTTCGACGCCATCGCCCGCTTCAACACCATCCTGATCGACTTCGATCGCGATATCTGGGGCTACATCTCCCTGGGCTACTTCAAGCAGCGCACCATCGCCGGCGAAATCGGTTCCTCGACCATGCCGCACAAGGTCAACCCGATCGACTTCGAGAACTCCGAAGGCAACCTGGGCATCGCCAACGCGCTGTTCCAGCACCTGGCGAGCAAACTGCCGATCTCCCGCTGGCAGCGCGACCTGACCGACTCCACCGTCCTGCGTAACCTCGGTGTCGGTTTCGCCCACAGCGTGATCGCTTACGAAGCCAGCCTCAAAGGCATCAGCAAGCTGGAGCTCAACGCCCAGAAGATCGCCGAAGACCTGGACGCCTGTTGGGAAGTCCTGGCCGAGCCGATCCAGACTGTGATGCGCCGCTACAACATCGAAAACCCGTACGAAAAACTCAAGGAACTGACTCGTGGCAAGGGCATCAGCCCTGAAGCGCTGCAGACCTTCATCGACGCGTTGGAAATGCCTGAAGCCGCCAAGGCCGAGCTGAAAAAGCTCACCCCGGCCAGCTACATCGGTAATGCCGCGGCCCAAGCCAAACGCATCTGATCGATGGCAAGACCTTTGACGTCCGGCAGCGCCGGGCGTTTTTATTCCCGTATGAAAAGTGCATTTTTTCAATAGGTTACACATGAATCCTGATATTCCTCTTCAACTTCTGGGCGGCATCAGCGCACGGGAATTCCTGCGTGACTACTGGCAGAAAAAGCCCCTGCTGATCCGTCAGGCCCTGCCCGACTTCGAAAGCCCGATCGACGCCGACGAACTGGCCGGCCTGGCGCTGGAAGAAGAGGTCGAGTCGCGCCTGGTCATCGAACACGGCGAACGCCCTTGGGAACTGCGCCGCGGCCCGTTCGCCGAAGACGAGTTCAGCAAGCTGCCGGAGCGTGACTGGACCCTGCTGGTCCAGGCTGTCGACCAGTTCGTGCCGGAAGTCGCCGAACTGCTGGAGCATTTCCGCTTCCTGCCGAGCTGGCGCATCGACGACGTGATGATCAGCTTCGCCGCTCCCGGCGGTAACGTCGGTCCGCACTTCGATAACTACGATGTGTTCCTGCTGCAAGGCCACGGCAAGCGCAACTGGAAGATCGGCCAGATGTGCGACGCCGAGAGCCCACTGCTGCAGCACGCGGACCTGCGTATCCTCGCCGAGTTCGAAGAAACCGAGAGCTGGGTCCTGGAACCCGGCGACATGCTCTACCTGCCACCGCGCCTGGCCCACTATGGCGTCGCGGTGAACGACTGCATGACCTACTCGGTGGGCTTCCGCGCCCCGAGCGCCGCCGAAGTGCTGACCCACTTCACCGACTTCCTCAGCCAGTACCTGCCGGACGAAGACCGCTATACCGACGCCGACGTGCAACCTGTCAGCGATCCGCACCAGATCCAGCACGACGCCCTCGATCGCCTCAAGGGCCTGCTGGCCGAACACATGAGCGACGAGCGCATGCTGCTGACCTGGTTCGGCCAGTTCATGACCGAGCCGCGCTACCCGGAACTGGTGGTCGGCCCCGAGTTGGAAGAAGAAGACCTGCTCGGCAGCCTCGAACAGGGCGCCATCCTGATCCGCAACCCGAGCGCGCGCCTGGCCTGGTCCGAAGTCGACGACGACCTGCTGCTGTTCGCCAGCGGCCAGAGCCGCTACCTGCCGGGCAAGTTGCGCGAACTGCTGAAGATGATTTGCGCCGCCGACGCGCTGCACCTCGACAACCTCGGCCCATGGCTGGCGGACGAGGATGGGCGCGGCCTGCTGTGCGAACTGGTCAAGCAAGGAAGCCTGGGATTTGCCGATGAATAAGATTCGCGTACGTGTCGCAGACTGGCAAAAGGATAACGCCGAGATCCGGCGCATTCGTGAAGCGGTGTTCATCGTCGAGCAATCCGTCCCACCCGAACTGGAGTGGGACGCCGACGACGACAGCGCGGTGCATTTCCTCGCGCTCGAAGGCAACTTTCCGATCGGCACCGCACGCCTGCTGCCCGACGGACAGGTCGGCCGGGTATCGGTCCTCAAGGACTGGCGCGGCCTGAAGGTCGGCGACGCACTGATGCAAGCAGTGATCGGCGAAGCCGAGAAACGCGGCCTCAAGCAACTGATGCTCAGCGCCCAGGTTCAGGCCACCGCCTTCTACGAGCGCCTGGGCTTCAGCATCGTCAGCGAGGAGTTCCTGGAAGCTGGCATTCCTCACGTCGACATGGTCCGCGGCAACGCCTGAGCAAGCCCTGCGCAGCAGCGAGCCTGCTGGCGATATCCTGCCAGCCGTCACAAAACGCCCCGCCCTCCCCGGATCCAGCAAGCTAAGCTGGCTCCCTGGAGGCCGGGGCGTTTTGCCATCGGCGATTCAACTTGCCCCACCGCGAGCCGACAAACTGTCAAACTCAAGGCTTCCACCCCTAGCGGAGATAACGGACATGTCCCTACGCACCCTGCTCACGACGCTGCTGCTGACTGCGAGCTTTTCAGTCACGGCCGCGACCGAGATCGTGCCCCTGAACAACCGCACCAGCGCCGACCTGCTGCCCGTCGCGCAGAACTTCCTTGGCAAGGAAGGCCGGGTCAGCGCCTACGGCAACCAGCTGATCGTCAACGCTGAACCGGAGAAGATCGAAGAACTGCGCGCCTTCATCGCGCAACTGGATACTGCCGCCAAACGCCTGCTGATCACGGTCGACACCAACGAAAACAACACCCAGAACAATCAGGGTTATTCGGTCAACGGTGCTCCGCAAACCCGCATCATCACCCGCAGCACCGTCAGCCGCGATGGCGGCATACAGCAGATCCAGGCCAGCGAAGGCATACCGGCCCTGATCCAGGTTGGCCAGAGCGTGCCGCTGACCACCACCCAGACCGATCCTTACGGCCGCCTGCAGAACCAGACCCAGTATCGCAATGTCACCCAGGGCTTCTACGTCACGGCCAGCGTCACCGGCGAAACCGTTCACCTGAGCATCAGTACCAACCGTGACCGCATGAGCCAGGAACGTCCCGATGTAGTGAATGTGCAAAGTACCGACACAACTGTCAGCGGCCGTCTTGGCGAGTGGATCACCCTGGCCGGCGTCAATCGCCAGAACCAGGCCGACAAACAAGCTGAAACCCGCAGCTACTCGACTCAGGGCCGGGATGACATGACCTTGCGAGTGAAAGTCGACGCCCTGGACTAAAGCACCGAAAACTGACTGATTAGTCGTATTAGACCAAAGATGTAGTGTTAGAAAAAAAGCACTACAAAACGTTTGACGAGGCAAAAAACCGAAGGCATGATGGCCTCGCTCCCGCTAATCAGGGGCCCTGGCAAGGGCCTTCGGATCGCCGCTCTAACCTACCCACCTGAGCCGATTCGTGTCTGTACCGCCCACAAGGTGTGTTTGACGAGATTGCGACTGGAACGAGGTTGTCCCGAGGGACGGAAGCTAATTAGGTAGATCGGCAACACACTGATGGTTCGTATGAAGGCCCACGACGCCCGAATGCGCCCGACAGCTGGCCCTCACCTGCTCACTTTCCCCTTGAGCCCATCGTTCACCCGTCGCCATCTGCGCCATAGCCGACTTGACCGCCTAGACTTCTGGTCAGCGAGCAGCCAATTACGCACCTTTGATCCTGCGTATCTGGTGGAGCAAGAATTTTCCACCCCAGACCTATGCGACGAGGTTTATCTCCATGGCACTGACACGCGAACAGCAAATTGCAGCCCTTGAAAAAGACTGGGCTGAAAACCCGCGCTGGAAAGGCGTGACTCGCACTTATTCCGCTGCCGACGTTGTCCGTCTGCGTGGCTCGGTTCAACCTGAGCACACCCTGGCACGCATGGGCGCCGAGAAGCTCTGGAACCTGGTGACCCAGGGTGCCAAACCGTCCTTCCGCCCTGAGAAAGATTTCGTCAACTGCATGGGCGCCCTGACCGGCGGCCAGGCAGTACAGCAAGTCAAAGCCGGCATCCAGGCTATCTACCTGTCGGGCTGGCAGGTTGCCGCGGACAACAACTCCGCCGAATCGATGTACCCGGACCAGTCGCTGTACCCGGTGGACTCCGTGCCGACCGTGGTCAAGCGCATCAACAACTCGTTCCGCCGCGCCGACCAGATCCAGTGGAAATCCGGCAAGAACCCGGGCGACGAAGGCTACATCGACTACTTCGCGCCAATCGTGGCTGACGCCGAAGCCGGTTTCGGCGGCGTGCTGAACGCCTACGAGCTGATGAAGAGCATGATCGAAGCAGGCGCTGCCGGCGTTCACTTCGAAGACCAGCTGGCTTCCGTGAAAAAATGCGGCCACATGGGCGGCAAGGTACTGGTTCCGACCCAGGAAGCCGTACAGAAGCTGACCGCTGCCCGTCTGGCGGCCGACGTTGCCGGCGTACCGACCATCATCCTGGCCCGTACCGACGCCAACGCTGCCGACCTGCTGACTTCCGACTGCGACCCGTACGACCAGCCGTTCGTGACTGGCACCCGTACTCAGGAAGGCTTCTATAAAGTGCGCGCCGGCCTCGACCAGGCCATCGCTCGCGGCCTGGCCTACGCGCCGTACGCCGACCTGATCTGGTGCGAAACCGCCAAGCCGGACCTGGACGAGGCCCGTCGCTTCGCCGAAGCGATCAAGAAGGAATACCCGGACCAGATCCTGTCGTACAACTGCTCGCCTTCCTTCAACTGGAAGAAGAACCTGGACGACGCGACCATCGCCAAGTTCCAGCGCGAACTGTCCGCCATGGGCTACAAGCACCAGTTCATCACCCTGGCCGGCATTCACAACATGTGGCACAGCATGTTCAACCTGGCGCACGACTACGCCCGCAACGACATGACCGCCTACGTGAAGCTGCAGGAGCAGGAATTCGCTGACGCCGCCAAGGGCTACACCTTCGTGGCTCACCAGCAGGAAGTGGGCACCGGCTACTTCGACGACATGACCACCGTGATCCAGGGTGGCTCGTCTTCGGTCACCGCACTGACCGGCTCCACTGAAGAAGAACAGTTCCACTGATTCGACTTCACGCTGAAAAACGGCCATTGCAGACCCGGTAAAAGCTAACTGCAGTGCCGCACATCTGACGCCCCGACTGGTTCGGGGCGTTTTTTTTGCCTGCGACTTTTGCAGCGTCACCGACCAACCCCAAGCTCCAGGAGGAACGAGCCAGCTCGCGATGACCTCGCCCGAGCCTATTGCCAATCAGGCAAAACATTGATCCAGAGCGGTATGCGTGGAGGAAAAAGCGGGTAAAAGGGGCCGCTCGCAACTTGCAGTAACGAGCATATAAAAGACAACTTAGCGGCTCTTCATGGGAATCATTGTTTAAAAGCAGCACCAAATAATATTGATTATCATTTAGAGATGAAGATATTCGTTACAGCGAGGACAAAACATAATTAACAAAACACCCGCTAATGCCCACAGGCCGTGGCTTACGGGGCTTGCAAGAGGAGCCATGTCCTTATTCCGCTAAATAATTTCGCCATGAAAATTTACTTGCCCGGTGTTTAGCCATAAAATCACGGCGATTGATTGCACTGCGACATATCGTCACTGCTTTATTTCTTTATCAAGCTCAGAGACCTTTGCTCTCTGTTAAGGATTACCAGCATGCCCGAAGCGACAGGACTCATGGCCCACAACTGGGGCTTTGCCATTTTCCTTCTGGGTGTAGGCGGCCTCTGCGCCTTCATGCTCGGCGTCTCCAGCCTCCTCGGGTCAAAAGCCTGGGGCCGCAGCAAAAACGAACCGTTCGAGTCCGGCATGCTACCTACCGGTGGCGCCCGCTTGCGGCTCTCAGCCAAATTCTATCTGGTCGCGATGCTCTTCGTGATCTTCGATATCGAAGCCCTCTTTCTCTTTGCCTGGTCTGTGTCCGTCCGCGAAAGCGGCTGGACCGGATTCGTCGAAGCTCTCGTTTTCATAGCAATTCTGTTGGCAGGTCTTGTCTACCTTTGGCGGGTGGGGGCTCTTGATTGGGCTCCGGAAGGTCGCCGTAAGCGGCAGGCGAAGCTAAAACAATGAGGCTTTGGCGATGCAATACAATCTCACCAGGATCGACCCCGATGCTCCTAACGAGCAGTATCCGATCGGCGAACGGGAAACCGTTTCCGATCCGTTAGAAGATCAAGTCCACAAAAACATCTTCATGGGCAAGCTGGAAGACGTGCTGAGCGGCGCGGTCAACTGGGGGCGTAAGAACTCCCTGTGGCCGTACAACTTCGGCTTGTCCTGCTGCTACGTGGAAATGACCACCGCCTTCACGGCGCCCCACGACATCGCGCGCTTCGGCGCCGAAGTTATCCGGGCATCACCGCGCCAGGCGGATTTCATGGTTATTGCCGGAACCTGCTTCATCAAGATGGCGCCGATCATTCAGCGTCTCTACGAGCAAATGCTCGAACCGAAGTGGGTCATCTCCATGGGTTCGTGCGCCAACTCCGGTGGCATGTACGACATCTATTCCGTCGTTCAAGGGGTGGACAAGTTCCTGCCCGTGGACGTCTACGTGCCTGGCTGCCCGCCCCGCCCTGAAGCTTTTCTGCAAGGCCTGATGCTCTTGCAGGAGTCGATTGGCCAGGAGCGTCGCCCACTTTCCTGGGTCGTCGGTGACCAAGGCGTGTATCGCGCCGAAATGCCGTCGCAAAAGGAACAGCGCCGCGAACAGCGTATTCAGGTAACCAACCTGCGCAGCCCCGACGAAGTCTGATTCCAGAGCGCTTCTTACAAAGAACGAAAAACTGGCTTCATTCTTTACGTTGACCGAAAGCGATAAAAAACCATGACTACAGGCAGTGCTCTGTACATCCCGCCTTATAAGGCAGACGACCAGGATGTGGTCGTCGAACTCAATAACCGTTTTGGCCCTGAGGCGTTCACCGCCCAGGCCACCCGCACCGGCATGCCGGTGCTGTGGGTTACCCGCGCCAAACTCGTCGAAGTCCTGACCTTCCTGCGCAACCTGCCCAAGCCGTACGTCATGCTCTATGACCTGCACGGCGTGGACGAGCGTCTGCGCACCAAGCGCCAAGGGCTGCCAGGCGCCGACTTCAGCGTGTTCTACCACCTGCTGTCGATCGAACGTAATAGTGACGTAATGATCAAGGTCGCCTTGTCCGAGAGCGACCTCAGCTTGCCGACCGTGACCGGTATCTGGCCGAACGCCAACTGGTACGAGCGTGAAGTCTGGGACATGTTCGGCATCGACTTCGCCGGCCACCCTCACCTGTCGCGCATCATGATGCCGCCGACCTGGGAAGGTCACCCGCTGCGCAAGGACTTCCCGGCGCGCGCCACCGAATTCGATCCGTTCAGCCTGACCCTGGCCAAGCAACAACTGGAAGAAGAAGCCGCGCGCTTCAAGCCGGAAGACTGGGGCATGAAGCGTTCCGGCGCCAACGAGGACTACATGTTCCTCAACCTGGGCCCGAACCACCCTTCGGCTCACGGTGCCTTCCGCATCATCCTGCAGCTGGACGGCGAAGAGATCGTCGACTGCGTACCGGACATCGGCTACCACCACCGTGGCGCCGAGAAAATGGCCGAGCGTCAGTCCTGGCACAGCTTCATTCCGTACACCGACCGTATCGACTACCTCGGCGGCGTGATGAACAACCTGCCGTACGTGCTCTCGGTCGAGAAGCTGGCCGGGATCAAGGTGCCGGAGAAGGTCGACGTCATCCGCATCATGCTGGCCGAGTTCTTCCGGATCACCAGCCACTTGCTGTTCCTGGGTACCTACATCCAGGACGTCGGCGCCATGACCCCGGTGTTCTTCACCTTCACCGACCGTCAGCGCGCCTACACCGTGATCGAAGCCATCACCGGCTTCCGTCTGCACCCGGCCTGGTACCGCATCGGCGGCGTCGCCCACGACCTGCCACGCGGCTGGGAAAAGCTGGTGAAAGACTTCGTCGACTGGCTGCCCAAGCGCCTCGACGAATACACCAAGGCCGCCCTGCAGAACAGCATCCTCAAGGGTCGTACCATCGGCGTCGCCGCCTACAACACCAAGCAAGCCCTGGAATGGGGTGTCACCGGTGCCGGTCTGCGTTCCACCGGTTGCGATTTCGACCTGCGTAAAGCGCGCCCCTACTCCGGCTACGAGAACTTCGAGTTCGAAGTCCCGCTGGCGGCCAACGGCGATGCCTACGACCGCTGCATGGTCCGCGTCGAAGAGATGCGCCAGAGCATCAAGATCATCGACCAGTGCCTGCGCAACATGCCGGAAGGCCCGTACAAGGCGGACCACCCGCTGACCACGCCGCCGCCGAAAGAGCGCACGCTGCAGCACATCGAGACCCTGATCACGCACTTCCTGCAGGTTTCGTGGGGCCCGGTCATGCCGGCCAACGAGTCCTTCCAGATGATCGAAGCGACCAAGGGTATCAACAGTTATTACCTGACGAGCGATGGCGGCACCATGAGCTACCGCACCCGGATCCGCACCCCGAGCTTCGCCCACCTGCAGCAGATCCCTTCGGTGATCCGCGGCAGCATGGTCGCGGACTTGATCGCGTACCTGGGTAGTATCGACTTCGTTATGGCCGACGTGGACCGCTAAGCATGAACAGCCCGCTTATCCAGACAGACCGTTTCGCCCTCAGCGAAACCGAGCGCTCGGCCATCGAGCACGAGCTGCATCACTACGAAGACCCGCGCGCGGCGTCTATCGAAGCCCTGAAGATCGTCCAGAAGGAACGTGGCTGGGTGCCTGATGGCGCGCTCTACGCCATCGGCGAGATCCTCGGCATCCCGGCCAGCGACGTAGAAGGCGTGGCGACGTTCTACAGCCAGATCTTCCGCCAGCCGGTCGGCCGCCACATCATCCGTGTCTGCGACAGCATGGTCTGCTACATCGGCGGCCACGAGTCCGTGGTCAGCCAGATCCAGAGCGAGCTGGGCATCGGCCTCGGCCAGACCACCGCCGACGGCCGCTTCACCCTGCTGCCGGTATGCTGCCTGGGCAACTGCGACAAGGCCCCGGCGCTGATGATCGACGACGACACTTTCGGCGACGTGCAGCCTGCTGGCGTGGCCAAACTGTTGGAGGGCTACGTATGACCCTGACATCCTTCGGCCCTGCCAACCGCATCCAGCGCAGCCCCGAAACCCATCCGCTGACCTGGCGCCTGCGCGACGACGGCGAGCCGGTATGGCTCGACGAGTACCAGGCCAAGAACGGCTACGCCGCTGCGCGCAAGGCTTTCGCCGACCTGTCCCAGGACGACATCGTCCAGACCGTCAAGGACGCCGGCCTCAAGGGCCGCGGCGGCGCAGGCTTCCCCACTGGCGTGAAGTGGGGCCTGATGCCCAAAGACGAATCCATGAACATCCGCTACCTGCTGTGCAACGCGGACGAAATGGAACCCAACACCTGGAAAGACCGCATGCTGATGGAGCAACTGCCCCATCTGCTGATCGAAGGCATGCTGATCAGCGCCCGCGCGCTGAAAACCTACCGTGGCTACATCTTCCTGCGGGGCGAGTACACCACCGCCGCCAAGCACCTCAACCGTGCTGTGGAAGAGGCCAAGGCCGCGGGCCTGCTGGGCAAGAACATCCTGGGCAGCGGCTTCGACTTCGAGCTGTTCGTCCACACCGGCGCCGGGCGTTACATCTGCGGTGAAGAAACCGCGCTGATCAACTCCCTCGAAGGCCGCCGCGCCAACCCGCGCTCCAAGCCGCCCTTCCCTGCCGCCGTCGGCGTGTGGGGCAAGCCGACCTGCGTGAACAACGTCGAGACCCTGTGCAACGTGCCAGCGATCATCGGCGACGGCGTGGAATGGTACAAATCCCTCGCTCGCGAAGGCAGTGAAGACCATGGCACCAAGCTGATGGGCTTCTCCGGCAAAGTGAAGAACCCTGGCCTGTGGGAACTGCCGTTCGGCGTGACCGCGCGCGAGCTGTTCGAAGACTACGCTGGCGGCATGCGCGACGGCTTCAAGCTCAAGTGCTGGCAGCCAGGCGGCGCCGGTACCGGCTTCCTGTTGCCCGAACACCTGGATGCACAGATGTACGCCGGCGGCATCGCCAAGGTAGGCACCCGCATGGGTACCGGCCTGGCCATGGCGGTCGACGACAGCATCAACATGGTGTCGCTGCTGCGCAACATGGAAGAGTTCTTTGCCCGTGAATCCTGCGGCTTCTGCACCCCTTGCCGCGATGGCCTGCCGTGGAGCGTCAAGCTGCTGCGCGCCCTCGAGAAAGGCGAAGGGCAAGCCGGCGATATCGAGACCCTGCTGGGTCTGGTCGGTTTCCTCGGCCCAGGCAAGACCTTCTGTGCCCACGCACCGGGCGCCGTGGAGCCATTGGGCAGTGCCATCAAGTATTTCCGTCCAGAGTTCGAGGCCGGCATCGCAGCCACCAGTGCTGCCGTCGTCCCGCCCCTGGCCCGGCCGATCGTAGTCGGCGCGTAAACGTATCGAACGAGGGGGGTCCGTGCCGCCCTCGTATCGCCTGAAGACGCCGCGACGCGCCAGGCGAGCACCAAGATTCCATTAGCCACGCCCGCTGACACCGGGCCAACGAAGAACTTTGAACCATGGCCACTATCCACGTAGACGGCAAAGCGCTCGAAGTCGATGGGGCGGACAACCTGTTACAGGCATGTCTGTCACTAGGCCTCGACATCCCTTATTTCTGCTGGCACCCCGCTCTCGGTAGCGTCGGTGCCTGTCGCCAGTGCGCGGTCAAGCAATACACCGACGAGAACGACACCCGTGGTCGCATCGTCATGTCCTGCATGACGCCCGCCACCGACAACACCTGGATCTCCATCGACGATGAAGAATCCAAGGCCTTCCGCGCCAGTGTCGTCGAATGGCTGATGACCAACCACCCGCACGACTGCCCGGTCTGCGAGGAAGGCGGTCACTGCCACCTGCAAGACATGACCGTGATGACCGGCCACAACGAGCGCCGTTATCGCTTCACCAAGCGTACCCACCAGAACCAGGAACTCGGCCCGTTCATCGCTCACGAGATGAACCGCTGCATCGCCTGCTACCGTTGCGTGCGTTTCTACAAGGACTATGCCGGCGGCACCGACCTCGGCGTGTTCGGCGCCCACGACAACGTGTACTTCGGTCGCGTTGAAGACGGCACCCTGGAAAGCGAGTTCTCCGGCAACCTCACCGAGGTCTGCCCGACCGGTGTGTTCACCGACAAGACTCACTCCGAGCGCTACAACCGCAAATGGGACATGCAGTTCTCGCCGAGCATCTGCCATGGCTGCTCCAGCGGTTGCAACATTTCCCCGGGCGAGCGCTACGGCGAACTGCGCCGCATCGAGAACCGCTACAACGGTTCGGTGAACCAGTACTTCCTGTGCGACCGTGGCCGTTTCGGCTATGGCTACGTCAACCGCACAGACCGTCCACGCCAGCCGCTGCTGAACGACGGCACCAAGCTGAGCCTGGACCAGGCGCTGGACAAGGCCGCCGACCTGCTGCGCGGCCGCAATATCGTCGGTATCGGTTCGCCTCGCGCCAGCCTGGAAAGCAACTACGCCCTGCGTGAACTGGTAGGTGCCGAGCACTTCTACAGCGGTATCGAAGCCGCCGAACTGGAGCGCATCCGCCTGGTCCTGCAAGTGCTGAGAAGCAGCCCGCTGCCCGTGCCGACCATGCGCGACATCGAAGACCACGACGCGGTGTTCGTCCTCGGCGAAGACCTGACCCAGACCGCCGCCCGCATGGCCCTGGCCCTGCGCCAGTCGGTCAAGGGCAAGGCCGAAGAAATGGCCGACGCCATGCGCGTCCAGCCATGGCTCGACGCCGCGGTGAAAAACATCGGCCAGCACGCGCTGAACCCGCTGTTCATCGCCAGCCTGGCTGAAACCAAGCTCGACGACGTTGCCGAGGAGTGTGTACACGCCGCTCCCGACGACCTGGCGCGCATCGGTTTCGCCGTGGCCCATGCCCTGGACGCCAGCGCCCCGGCCGTCGAAGGCCTGGACGCCGAAGCCCAGGAACTGGCCAAGCGCATCGCCGACGCCCTCCTCGCCGCCAAGCGCCCACTGATCATCGCCGGCACCTCCCTGGGTTCCAAGGCGCTGATCGAAGCCGCGGCGAACATCGCCAAGGCCCTGAAGCTGCGCGAGAAGAACGGCTCCATCAGCCTGATCGTGCCTGAGGCCAACAGCCTCGGCCTGGCCATGCTCGGTGGCGAATCGGTGGACGCCGCGCTGCAAGCGGTGATCGACGGTAAGGCCGACGCCCTGGTCGTGCTGGAAAACGATCTGTACACCCGCACCGACGCCGCCAAGGTCGATGCCGCGCTGAACGCCGCGAAAGTGGTGATCGTCGCCGACCACCAGAAGACCGCCACCAGCGATCGCGCGCACCTGGTCCTGCCAGCGGCCAGCTTCGCCGAAGGCGACGGCACCCTGGTCAGCCAGGAGGGCCGTGCCCAGCGCTTCTTCCAGGTGTTCGATCCGACCTATATGGATGCCAGCATCCTGGTTCACGAAGGCTGGCGCTGGCTGCATGCCCTGCGCTCTACCCTGCTGAACAAGCCGGTGGACTGGACCCAACTGGACCACGTGACCGCCGCCTGCGCCCAGAGCAACCCGCAACTGGCGCGCATCGTCGATGCCGCGCCATCGGCGTCGTTCCGCATCAAGGGCCTGAAGCTGGCCCGCGAACCGCTGCGTTACAGCGGCCGTACCGCCATGCGCGCCGACATCAGCGTGCACGAGCCACGTACCCCGCAGGACCAGGACACCGCGTTCTCCTTCTCCATGGAAGGTTACTCGGGCTCCGTGGAGCCACGCTCCCAGGTGCCGTTCGCCTGGTCGCCGGGCTGGAACTCGCCGCAAGCCTGGAACAAGTTCCAGGACGAAGTCGGTGGTCACCTGCGTGCCGGTGATCCGGGCACCCGCCTGATCGAAAGCCAGGGCGACAGCCTCGGCTGGTTCGCCAGCGTGCCGCGCGCCTTCTCCCCGGCCCAGGGCACCTGGCAGGCGGTGCCGTTCTACCACCTGTTCGGCAGCGAAGAGAACTCTTCGAAAGCCGCTCCGGTCCAGGAACGCATCCCGGCCGCCTACGTTTCCCTGGCCAAGTCCGAAGCCGATCGCCTGGGTGTCAACGATGGCGCGCTGCTCGCCGTGAGCGTGGCGGGCCAGACCCTGCGTCTGCCGCTGCGCATCAACGACGAGCTGGGCGCTGGCCTCGTGGCCCTGCCAGCCGGCCTGGCGGGCATTCCTCCGGCGTTCTTTGGCAAATCCGTTGACGGTCTGCAGGAGGCAGCGCAATGACCTGGTTCACCCCTGAAGTGATCGACGTGATCCTGGCGGTCGTCAAAGCCCTGGTCATCATGCTGGCCGTGGTGGTCGCCGGTGCCCTGCTCAGCTTTGTCGAGCGTCGCCTGCTGGGCTGGTGGCAGGACCGTTACGGTCCGAACCGCGTTGGCCCGTTCGGCATGTTCCAGATCGCCGCCGACATGCTGAAGATGTTCTTCAAGGAAGACTGGACCCCGCCGTTTGCCGACAAGGTGATCTTCACCCTGGCGCCGGTCGTGGCCATGAGCGCCTTGCTGATCGCGTTCGCGATCATCCCGATCACCCCGACCTGGGGTGTGGCGGACCTGAACATCGGCCTGCTGTTCTTCTTCGCCATGGCCGGCCTGTCGGTCTACGCGGTGCTGTTCGCCGGCTGGTCGAGCAACAACAAGTTCGCCCTGCTCGGCAGCCTGCGGGCCTCGGCCCAGACCGTGTCCTATGAAGTGTTCATGGGCCTGGCGCTGATGGGCATCGTGGCCCAGGTCGGTTCGTTCAACATGCGCGACATCGTCGACTACCAGGCGCAGAACCTGTGGTTCATCATTCCGCAGTTCTTCGGCTTCTGTACCTTCTTCATCGCTGGCGTGGCCGTGACTCACCGTCACCCGTTCGACCAGCCGGAAGCGGAACAGGAACTGGCCGACGGTTACCACATTGAATACGCCGGCATGAAATGGGGCATGTTCTTCGTTGGCGAGTACATCGGCATCATCCTGATCTCGGCACTGCTGGTCACCCTGTTCTTCGGTGGCTGGCACGGTCCGTTCGGCATCCTGCCGCAACTGTCCTTCGTCTGGTTCGCCCTGAAGACCGCATTCTTCATCATGCTGTTCATCCTGCTGCGGGCTTCCATCCCGCGTCCGCGTTATGACCAGGTGATGGACTTCAGCTGGAAATTCTGCCTGCCGCTGACCCTGATCAATTTGCTGGTGACTGCTGCGCTTGTGTTGTTGAACACGCCAGCGGGCGCGGTTCAGTGAGGATTTGACCCATGTTCAAATATATTGGCGACATCGTTAAGGGTACTGGTACCCAACTGCGCAGCCTGGTGATGGTCTTCGGCCATGGCTTTCGCAAGCGCGACACCCTGCAATACCCGGAAGAGCCGGTCTACCTGCCGCCCCGCTACCGTGGCCGCATCGTACTGACCCGCGACCCCGATGGCGAAGAGCGTTGCGTAGCCTGCAACCTGTGCGCCGTGGCGTGCCCGGTGGGTTGCATCTCGCTGCAGAAAGCTGAAACCGAAGACGGTCGCTGGTACCCGGACTTCTTCCGCATCAACTTCTCGCGTTGCATCTTCTGCGGCCTCTGCGAGGAAGCCTGCCCGACCACCGCGATCCAGCTGACCCCGGATTTCGAGATGGCCGAGTTCAAACGTCAGGACCTGGTTTACGAGAAAGAAGATCTGCTGATCTCCGGTCCCGGAAAGAACCCTGATTACAACTTCTATCGTGTTGCAGGTATGGCCATTGCCGGAAAGCCAAAAGGCTCCGCGCAAAACGAAGCCGAGCCGATCAACGTGAAGAGCTTGCTGCCTTAAGGAAGAAAGATGGAATTCGCTTTCTATTTCGCGTCAGGTGTCGCCGTTGTCTCCACGCTACGCGTGGTGACCAACACCAACCCTGTGCACGCCCTGCTCTACCTGATCATTTCGCTGATCGCCGTGGCGATGACGTTCTTCAGCCTCGGCGCACCGTTCGCCGGCGTGCTGGAAGTGATCGCCTATGCCGGCGCCATCATGGTGCTGTTCGTGTTCGTGGTGATGATGCTGAACCTGGGCCCCGCCTCGGTTCAGCAGGAACGCATCTGGCTCAAGCCGGGGATCTGGCTCGGGCCGGTGGTGCTCGCCGCCCTGCTGCTGGTGGAACTGCTGTACGTGCTGTTCAGCCACCAGAGCGGTACCGGTATCGGCCACACCACCGTAGACGCCAAGGCCGTGGGCATCAGCCTGTTCGGTCCTTATCTGCTGGTGGTCGAACTCGCCTCGATGCTGCTGCTCGCCGCAGCCGTCACGGCGTTCCACCTGGGCCGCAACGAGGCGAAGGAGTAAGACCATGCCTACTATCGGAACTATCCCTCTGGAGCATGGCATGGCCGTTGCCGGCATCCTGTTCTGCCTCGGCCTGGTCGGCCTGATGGTGCGCCGCAACATTCTCTTCGTGCTGATGAGCCTGGAGGTGATGATGAACGCCTCCGCCCTGGCCTTCATCGTCGCCGGTAGCCGCTGGGCGCAGCCGGATGGACAGGTCATGTTCATCCTGGTGATCAGCCTGGCAGCCGCCGAGGCCAGTATTGGCCTGGCGATCCTGTTGCAGCTGTATCGCCGCTTCCACACTCTCGATATCGACGCTGCCAGCGAGATGCGCGGATGAACCTTCTCTATCTGACTTTCCTGTTCCCCCTGATCGGTTTTCTGCTGCTGTCGTTCTCCCGTGGACGCCTCTCGGAAAACCTCGCCGCCCTGATCGGTGTCGGCTCCGTTGGCCTGTCGGCGATTGTCGCGGCTTATGTGATCTGGCAATTCAATGTCGCTCCGCCGGAAGGTGGCCACTACACCCAGGTGCTGTGGCAGTGGATGACCGTTGGCGACTTCAAGCCAACCTTCGCCCTGTACCTGGACGGCCTGTCCGTGACCATGCTCGGCGTGGTGGTGGGCGTGGGTTTCCTGATCCACCTGTTCGCGTCCTGGTACATGCGCGGTGAAGACGGTTACTCGCGCTTCTTCGCCTACACCAACCTGTTCATCGCCAGCATGCTGTTCCTGGTGCTCGGCGACGACCTGTTGTTCCTGTACTTCGGCTGGGAAGGCGTGGGCCTGTGTTCGTACCTGCTGATCGGTTTCTACTACAGCAACCGCAACAACGGTAACGCGGCACTCAAGGCCTTCATCGTCACCCGCATCGGCGACGTGTTCATGGCCATCGGCCTGTTCATCCTGTTCCAGCAGCTGGGTACGCTGAACATCCAGCAACTGCTGGTCGCGGCGCCTGCGAAGTTCCAGGCCGGCGACTTCTGGATCGTCCTGGCGACCCTGATGCTGCTGGGTGGCGCGGTCGGTAAATCCGCCCAGCTGCCGCTGCAGACCTGGCTGGCGGATGCGATGGCCGGTCCTACCCCGGTTTCGGCACTGATCCACGCCGCAACCATGGTGACCGCCGGTGTCTACCTGATCGCCCGTACCCACGGCCTGTTCGCCCTGGCGCCGGACATCCTGCACCTGGTGGGCGTCGTCGGTGGCGTGACCCTGGTGCTGGCCGGCTTCGCCGCGCTGGTACAGACCGACATCAAGCGGATCCTCGCCTACTCGACCATGAGCCAGATCGGCTACATGTTCCTGGCCCTGGGCGTTGGCGCCTGGGACGGCGCGATCTTCCACCTGATGACCCACGCCTTCTTCAAGGCCCTGCTGTTCCTTGCCTCCGGTGCGGTGATCGTTGCCTGCCACCACGAGCAGAACATCTTCAAGATGGGCGGCCTGTGGAAGAAACTGCCGCTGGCCTACGCCAGCTTCATCGTCGGCGGCGCGGCCCTGGCGGCCCTGCCACTGGTCACCGCCGGTTTCTACTCCAAGGACGAGATCCTCTGGGAAGCCTTCGCCAGCGGTAACCATGGCCTGCTGTATGCCGGTCTGGTGGGGGCCTTCATGACCTCGCTGTACACCTTCCGCCTGATCTTCATCACCTTCCACGGTGAAGCCAAGACCGAAGCCCACGCCGGCCACGGCATCAGCCACTGGCTGCCGCTGTCGGTGCTGATCGTTCTGTCGACCGCCGTCGGCGCCATGATCACCCCACCGCTGCACGGTGTGCTGCCACTCAGCGTCGGCCATGCCGGCGGCGAAGCCAAGCACAGCCTGGAACTCGCGTCCGGCGCCATCGCCATCGCCGGTATCCTGCTGGCCGCGCTGCTGTTCCTCGGCAAGCGTCGCTTCGTTACCGCCATCGCCAACAGCGGCATCGGCCGCCTCCTCTCGGCCTGGTGGTTCGCTGCCTGGGGCTTCGACTGGATCTACGACAAACTGTTCGTCAAACCATATCTGGCGATCAGCCATGTACTGCGCAAAGACCCGCTCGACCAGACCATCGGTCTGATCCCGCGCCTGGCCAAAGGGGGCCACAACTCCCTGAGCCGTACGGAAACCGGTCAACTGCGTTGGTACGCCGCCTCGATGGCTGCTGGTGCCGTGCTGGTTATCGGCGCCGTCGTGCTGGTAGCGGTCTGATATGAACCTTGCGAACTTGCGAAAGGAATTGAGCCCGTCATGATTCTGCCTTGGCTAATCCTGATCCCCTTCATCGGCGGCCTGCTGTGCTGGATGGGTGAGCGCTTCGGCGCCACCCTCCCCCGCTGGATTGCGCTGATCACCATGTCCCTGCTGCTCAGCCTCGGCCTCTGGCTGTGGGCCCACGGCGACTATTCACTCGCTCCGGCGCCTGGCGCCGATCCGACCTGGACCCTGGAGTTCAAGCACGTCTGGATCGAGCGCTTCGGCATCAACGTGCACCTGGCCCTCGACGGCCTGTCGCTGTTGATGATCCTGCTGACCGGCCTCCTGGGCGTGCTTTCCGTCCTCTGCTCCTGGAAAGAGATCCAGCGTCACGTGGGCTTCTTCCACCTGAACCTGATGTGGATCCTGGGCGGTGTCGTCGGCGTGTTCCTCGCCCTCGACCTGTTCATGTTCTTCTTCTTCTGGGAAATGATGCTGGTGCCGATGTACTTCCTCATCGCGCTCTGGGGTCACAGTTCTTCGGATGGCAAGAAAACCCGGATCTACGCCGCGACCAAGTTCTTCATCTTCACTCAGGCTTCCGGTCTGATCATGCTGGTGGCGATCCTCGGTCTGGTGCTGGTCAACTTCAACGACACCGGCGTGATTACCTTCAACTACGCCGACCTGTTGAAGACCAAGATGTCGACCACCACCGAGTACGTGCTGATGCTCGGTTTCTTCATCGCCTTCGCGGTGAAGCTGCCAGTGGTGCCGTTCCACTCCTGGCTGCCCGATGCCCACGCCCAGGCACCGACCGCGGGTTCCGTGGACCTCGCGGGGATCCTGCTGAAGACCGCGGCCTATGGCCTGCTGCGCTTCGCCCTGCCGCTGTTCCCGAACGCCTCGGCCGAGTTCGCACCAATCGCCATGACCCTGGGTCTGATCGGGATCTTCTACGGTGCCTTCCTGGCCTTCGCCCAGACCGACATCAAGCGCCTGGTGGCATTCTCCAGCGTTTCGCACATGGGCTTCGTGCTGATCGGCATCTACTCCGGCAGCCAGCTGGCCCTGCAGGGCGCGGTGATCCAGATGCTGGCTCACGGTCTGTCGGCAGCGGCACTCTTTATCCTGTGCGGCCAGTTGTACGAACGCACCCACACCCGCGACATGCGTGAAATGGGTGGCCTGTGGTCGAAGATCGCCTACCTGCCAGCCATCAGCCTGTTCTTCGCAGCAGCCTCGCTGGGCTTGCCGGCGACCGGTAACTTCGTCGGCGAATTCCTGATCCTGATCGGTACCTTCGCCAGCGCGCCATGGGTCACCGTGCTCGCGACTTCCGGCCTGGTGTTCGGTTCGGTCTATTCGCTGATCATGATTCACCGCGCCTACTTCGGCCCGGCCAAGTCGGACGCGGTCCTGCACGGCATGGACGCTCGCGAACTGATCATGGTGGTCGGCCTGGCGGCGCTGCTGATCTACATCGGCATCTACCCGCAACCGTTCCTCGATACCTCTGCCGCCACGATGAGTGGCGTGCAGCAATGGCTCGGCACCGCCTTCACTCAACTCGCTTCGGCCCGGTAAGAGCGCTATGGACTTTACGATTCAACACTTTATCGCGCTTGCGCCGCTGTTGATCACCAGCCTCACCATCATTGTGGTGATGCTGGCTATCGCCTGGCGTCGCAACCATTCGCAAACCTTCCTGCTGTCGGTCGCCGGTCTGAACCTGGCGTTGCTGTCGATCCTGCCGGCCCTGAAAGTCACCCCTCTGGCGGTGACTCCATTGCTGCAGATCGACCAGTTCGCCTGCCTGTACATGGCGCTGATCCTGGTGGCCACCCTGGCCTGCGTCACCCTCGCCCACGCCTACCTGGGCGACGGCGGCACCGGCTACCCGGGCAACCGCGAAGAGCTGTACCTGCTGATCCTGATGGCCGCCGCCGGTGGCCTGGTCCTGGTCAGCGCGCAACACCTGGCCGGCTTGTTCATCGGCCTGGAGCTGCTCTCGGTACCGGTCTACGGCCTGGTGGCTTATGCCTTCTTCAACAAGCGTTCGCTGGAAGCCGGCATCAAGTACATGGTGCTGTCGGCCGCCGGTTCCGCGTTCCTGCTGTTCGGCATGGCCCTGCTCTACGCCGAAGCCGGCAGCCTGAGCTTCAACGGCATCGGTCAGGCCCTGGCCGCGACCGGCCTGCCTAGCCCGCTGGCCCAACTGGGCCTGGGCATGATGCTGATCGGCCTGGCGTTCAAGCTGTCGCTGGTGCCCTTCCACCTGTGGACCCCGGACGTCTACGAAGGGGCTCCGGCGCCTGTGGCGGCCTTCCTGGCCACCGCGAGCAAGGTGGCGGTGTTCGCGGTGATGGTGCGTCTGTTCCAGATCTCGCCGGTAGCCAGCAGCGGTGTCCTGAACACCGTGCTGACCCTGATCGCGATTGCCTCGATCCTGTTCGGTAACCTGCTGGCGCTGACCCAGAGCAACCTCAAGCGTCTGCTGGGTTACTCGTCCATCGCCCACTTCGGTTACCTGCTGATCGCCCTGGTGGCGAGCAAGGGCCTGGCGATGGAAGCCATCGGCGTCTACCTGGTCACCTACGTGATCACCAGCCTCGGCGCCTTCGGCGTGATCACCCTGATGTCCTCGCCTTACAAGGGTCGCGATGCGGATGCCCTGTACGAGTACCGCGGCCTGTTCTGGCGTCGTCCGTACCTGACCGCGGTACTGACCGTGATGATGCTGTCCCTGGCCGGTATCCCGCTGACCGCGGGCTTCATTGGCAAGTTCTACATCATCGCCACCGGTGTCGAAGCGCACCAATGGTGGCTGGTCGGTTCCCTGGTCCTGGGCAGCGCCATCGGCGTGTTCTACTACCTGCGCGTCATGGTCACCCTGTACCTGATCGAGCCGAACCTGCGCCGCGTCGACGCCCAGCTGCACTGGGAACAGAAAGCCGGCGGCGTGATGCTGCTGGCCATCGCGGTCCTGGCGTTCTTCCTCGGCGTCTACCCACAACCGCTGCTGATCCTGGTCCAGCAATCCGGTCTGGCGGGCTGATCGCTCAAGAACGATCCGCAGCAAAACAAGACGGCGCCTTCGGGCGCCGTTTTGTTTTCCGAAGAAAAACCGCCCTGCCCTTCCTCCTGCCACCTGAAAGGAATTGCCTTTCAGGCTTTAAAGACGCGTCCTACGTCTCATCCTGATTGCCAAGTCTAAGGTCATTAAAAGGCGACGAGCGCCATGCGCAACGCCTTGACCTCTCGACCCATTCAACCAAAAATATACGCAGATCACGTACAGATCATGGGCGCACTTTTTATTGAGCTGCCCCCGTTCCAACGCCATCGACAGGACTACCTGGACGACGAGCTTTTTCGTAATTTGCAGCTTGAGTTGCTGAAAGCCCCCGAAGCCGGAGATCTCATCGAGAGAACCGATGGCTTGCGCAAGATCCGCTTTGTCGATGAGCGACGGCACAAGGGCAAACGCGGCGGGATCCGGGTGATTTATTACTGGTGGTCCGGAGACGCCCAATTCTGGCTCTTCACCCTTTACGCAAAGAACGAGCAGAACGACCTGACACCCCATCAGAAAAAACTGCTCAAGCAACTGCTGAACAGAGAAGTCGAGGCGAGAACCCATCATGAAACGTGACATCTTTTCCGAACTGGTCGAAGGTTTCGACGCCCTGGCCAAAGAGCGCCAAGGCAAGCTCACGCTGCGCACCTACAAGGTCAAGCTGAACGCGCTGCTCCCGATCACCGCTGAAGAAGTGCTGGCCGTGCGCGAGCAGTTGAACCTGTCCAGATCGGTATTTGCCATGTACCTGCGCACCAATACTCGGACCCTGGAGAACTGGGAGCAAGGACGGGCAAAACCCAACGCTCAGGCCACCACCCTGATCCGCCTGGTACAGCGTTTTCCCGATACGGTGGAGCGGCTGGCAGCACTGGCCTGAAGGTCTGCGCTGGTTCGAGGACGTCATCGCGGGCAAGCCTCGCTCCGACGGATCACCTTCTTCTGTAGGAGCGAGGCTTGCCCGCGATAACAATGGTCCGGGCACTACAGCTCCCAAAACAGAACGGCACCCGAAGGTGCCGTTGCGCATTACCGATCCACAACCTTACTTGCGCGCCGCCTCCCACGACTTGAGCAGTTCGTTGTAGCTCACGGTCTCGCCCTGGGGTTTCTCGTTGGCCAGTTTCGGTTTCGGCGCGCCCGGTTGGTCGAACCAGTATTGCGCGTCGCGCTCGGGGTTCATTTTCGGGGCGCAGGTGGCCTGGGCTTTCGAGCGCTCGAGCCGGGTCATGATTGCGTCCTGGTCCTTGGCCAGGCCATCGAGTGCCTGTTGCGGGGTTTTCTCGCCGCTGGCCGCTTCGGCGATATGGCTCCACCACAGCTGTGCCAGGCGTGGATAGTCCGGCACGTTGGTGCCGGTCGGCGTCCACTGCACGCGGGCCGGACTGCGATAGAACTCCACCAGGCCACCGAGTTTCGGCGCCAGGTCGGTCATCGCCTGGGAGTTGATGTCCGACTCGCGGATCGGTGTCAGGCCGATGATGGTTTTCTTCAGCGACACGGTTTTCGAGGTCACGAACTGGGCATAGAGCCAGGCCGCGAGTTTCTGTTTCTCCGGAGTGGACTTGAGGAAGGTCCAGGAACCGGCGTCCTGATACCCCAGCTTCATGCCCTCCTCCCAGTACGGCCCCTTGGGCGACGGCGCCATGCGCCATTTCGGCGTGCCGTCGGCGTTCATCACCGGCAGGCCCGGCTTGGTCATGTCGGCGGTGAAGGCGGTGTACCAGAAGATCTGCTGGGCGATATTGCCCTGGGACGGCACCGGCCCGGATTCGGAGAAGGTCATGCCCGCCGCTTCCGGTGGCGCGTACTTTTTCATCCAGTCGACGTACTTGGTGGTGGCGAACACCGCCGCCGGGCCGTTGGTGTCGCCGCCGCGGGTCACGCTGGAGCCCACCGGATGGCAATCCTCGACGCGGATCCCCCACTCGTCCACCGGCAAACCGTTGGGCAAGCCCTTGTCGCCGCCGCCGGCCATGGAGAACCAGGCATCGGTGAAGCGCCACCCCAGGGACGGGTCCTTCTTGCCGTAGTCCATATGCCCGTAGACCCGCTTGCCGTCGATCTCCTTGACGTCCTCGCTGAAGAACTTGGCGATGTCCTCATAGGCCGACCAGTTCACCGGCACACCCAGCTCGTAGCCGTATTTCTCCTTGAACTTGGCTTTCAGGTCGGCACGCTCGAACCAGTCGGCTCGGAACCAGTACAGGTTGGCGAACTGCTGGTCGGGCAGCTGATAGATCTTGCCGTCCGGCGCGGTGGTGAAGGAGATGCCGATGAAGTCCTTGATGTCCAGGGTTGGCGAGGTGTAGTCCTTGCCCTCGTTGGCCATCAGGTCGGTGATGGATTCGGTCTTGCCGTAACGAAAGTGCGTGCCGATCAGGTCGGAGTCGTTGACCCAGCCGTCATAGATGTTCTTGTCCGACTGCATCTGGGTCTGCAGCTTCTCCACCACGTCGCCTTCCTGCAGCAGGTCGTGGGTCAGCTTGATCCCGGTGATTTCACTGAAGGCCTTGGCCAGCACCTTGGACTCGTATTCATGGGTGGCGATGGTCTCAGAGACCACGTTGATCTTCATCCCGCGAAACGGCTCGGACGCCTTGATAAACCACTTCAGCTCTTCCAGCTGTTGTTCCGCAGTCAGGGTGGATGGCTTGAACTCGCTGCCGATCCATTTTTTCGCGGCGTCCTCATAGGCGTCGGCCCAGGCCGTCGCGCTCAAGCCGCTCAGAGCCAGCATGGCCGCCAATGAAACGCTATGTCGCAGCTTATTGTTTTTGTCGAACATAGAGACCTCCCGGTTAAGTTCAAAGAGGACCGATACCAATACCTCCCTGTAGGAGCGAGCTTGCTCGCGAAGGTCGCTAACGATGACGCGTAGAACCAGCCTGTACGCGGCGCGCTGGAATTCTTCGCGAGCAAGCTCGCTCCTACAGGAATGGGTATCAGCATTAGCCCCAACGCATCACAGCCAACAGCCACACCAGGGACAGCACGAACGCCACCCAGATGCTCCAGTCGGTGACGCCGATTACCAGCAGATGCAGGTAGGCGCTGCCGAGAAGACCGATAAACAGGCGATCGCCACGGGTGGTGGCAATCGGCAGGAAGCCGCGCCGAGGGATGCTCGGCGAACGTAATTCCCACGTGGTCATGCCCAGCAGGATCAAGGCAATGACACCGAAGAATGCCGCCGTCGGGGCGGTCCAGTTCATCCATTCCATCAACGGATCCTCATACCCGGCCCAGGGCGAAGCCCTTGGCCACATGGTTGCGAACAAACCAGATCACCAGCATGCCCGGCAGGATGGTCAGCACCCCGGCCGCCGCCAGCACACCCCAGTCGATACCGGAGGCGGACACGGTGCGGGTCATCACCGCGGCGATCGGCTTGGCGTTCACCGAGGTCAGGGTCCGCGCCAGCAGCAGCTCGACCCAGGAAAACATGAAGCAGAAGAACGCCGTCACGCCGATCCCCGAGCCGATCAGCGGGACGAAGATCTTCACGAAGAACTTGGGAAAGCTGTAGCCGTCGATGTAGGCGGTCTCGTCGATTTCCTTCGGCACCCCGGACATGAAGCCTTCGAGAATCCACACCGCCAGCGGCACGTTGAACAGGCAGTGGGCCAGGGCCACGGCAATGTGCGTATCGAACAGGCCGATGGACGAATACAGCTGGAAGAACGGCAGCAGGAACACCGCCGGCGGCGCCATGCGGTTGGTCAGCAGCCAGAAGAACAGGTGCTTGTCGCCGAGGAAGCGGTAGCGCGAGAACGCATAGGCCGCCGGCAGTGCCACACTCAGGGAAATCACCGTGTTCAGGCTGACGTAATACAGCGAGTTGAGGTAGCCGGTGTACCAGCTGGGGTCGGTGAAGATCACCTTGTAGTTGTGCCAGGTGAAGTCCTGGGGCCACAGGGTCAGGCTGCCGAGGATCTCGTTGTTGCTCTTGAACGACATGTTCAGCAACCAGTAGATCGGCACCAGCAGGAACAGGATGTAGATCAGCAGCGGTATCAGCTTGCGCTTGGTCATGGCGGCCGTCCTCAGCGATTGGCGTCGGAGTGGGTCATGGCGGTGTAGAACAGCCAGGACACCAGCAGGATGATCAGGAAGTACACCAGGGAGAACGCCGCGGCCGGGCCCAGGTCGAACTGACCGATCGCCATCTGGGTCAGGGTCTGGCTGAGGAAGGTGGTGGCGTTGCCCGGCCCGCCGCCGGTGAGCACGAACGGCTCGGTGTAGATCATGAAGCTGTCCATGAAGCGCAGCATCACCGCGATCAGCAGCACGCTTTTCATCTTCGGCAACTGGATATGCCGGAACACTGCCCAGTTCGACGCCCGGTCAATGCGCGCCGCCTGGTAGTACACGTCCGGGATCGCCCGCAGCCCCGAGTAGCACAGCAGCGCCACCAGCGAGGTCCAGTGCCACACGTCCATCACCAGCACCGTGACCCAGGCATCCATGGTGTTGGCCGCATAGTTGTAATTGATGCCCAGGGCATTCAGCGCCGAGCCCATCAGGCCGATGTCGGCGCGGCCGAAGATCTGCCAGATGGTGCCCACCACGTTCCACGGGATCAGCAACGGAATGGCGAGGATGATCAGCACCACCGACGACCAGCGCCCCTTGCTCGGCATGGTCAGGGCGATGGCTATTCCCAAGGGAATCTCGATCAGCAGCACACAGGCCGAATAGATGAACTGGCGCAGCAACGAGTCGTGCAGGCGCGGGTCGAGCAGCACCTGGCGGTACCAGTCGGCGCCGACGAAATAGCGGCTGGACTGGTCGAAGATGTCCTGCACCGAGTAGTTGACCACGGTCATCATCGGGATCACCGCACTGAAGGCCACCAGCAGGAACACCGGCAATACCAGCCACCAGGCCTTGTTGTTCTGCACTTTGTTCATGGCTGAACCTCGTTCGTGGCGTGGGCCTCCAGCAGGTATTCGTCGGCGTAGACCATCAGCCACTGCGCGGGGAAGCTGATGCAGGCCCTGCCCTGCGGCACTGGCTTGTCTTCGGCCAGGCGCACTTTTAACACCGCGCCGTCGAGGTTCAGGGTCATGATCTTGTAGGTGCCCAGGTCCTCGATGTGGACCACGTCGGCCTGCAGCGCCTCCTCGTAAGGCTCGTCCCAGACATGGATGAATTCCGGGCGGATACCGACTTTCAGGCTCTGGTAATCGCTCTCGGCGATCCGCTGCTGCAAGGCCTCGGGCAGTGCCAGATGGGTGCCGGCGAACCTGACACCGCCGGCCTCTGCCCGGACCTCGATCAGGTTCATCCCCGGGCTGCCGATGAAGTAGCCGACGAAGGTGTGGCTCGGTCGCTCGAACAGCTCCCGCGGGGTGCCGAACTGGACGATCTGCCCGCCGTACATCACCGCGATCTTGTCGGCGAAGGTCGAGGCTTCGAGCTGGTCGTGGGTGACGTAGACCATGGTGATGTTGAACTGCTCGTGGATCTGCTTGAGCTTGCGCCGCAGCTTCCACTTCAGGTGCGGGTCGATCACTGTCAGCGGCTCGTCGAACAGGATCGCCGACACGTCGTCGCGCACCAGGCCGCGGCCCATCGAGACCTTCTGCTTTTCGTCGGCACTGAGGTTGCGCGCCTTCTTGCTCAACAGCGCCTGCAGGTCGAGGACCTCGGCGATCTCCTGCACCTTGCTGTGCACCTTGGCCTCGGCCATGCCCTGGTTGCGCAGCGGGAAGGCCAGGTTGTCGAACACCGTCATGGTGTCGTAGACCACCGGGAACTGGAAAACCTGGGCGATATTGCGCTTCTCGGGAGTCAGCTCGTTGACCACCCGGGTGTCGAACAGCACCTGCCCCTGGGACGGGCTGAGCAGCCCGGAAATGATATTGAGCAAGGTCGACTTGCCGCAGCCGGACGGCCCGAGCAAGGCATAGGCGCCGCCCTGCTCCCAGATGTGGTTCATCTCGCGGATCGCATAGTCCTCGGGACCAGCCGGAGTGCTGGTGTAACTGTGGGCGAGGTTGTGCAAACGGATCTCGGCCATCAGGCAACCCTCGCGACGCGTCGCCCCGGCGCCTGGACCAGACGGCCCTGGGCATCGAAGACGAACAGTTTGTGGGTGGGGATATAAATGCGGATCGGCGCGTCGACGTCATATTCGTGCACGCCGGGCAAGTGCAGCACCAACAGGAATTGTTCGTTGCGCACATGCAGGAAGGTTTCCGAGCCGCTGATTTCCGCGACCTCGACGGTCACCGCCAGCTCCAGGTCGTCGTCGTTGCTCGGCACCAGGGAGATATGGCTGGGACGCACGCCAAAGCGGAACTCACCCTCGCCGACCGGGCGCAGATCGACGTTCAGCGGAAAGTGCACGAAGTTGGCGAAGCTCACTTCATTGCCCGCGATGCGCCCCGGCATCAGGTTGATCGGCGGTTCGGAGAACAGCTCGGCGGCCAGCACCGTCTGGGGCTGGTGATAGACCTCGGCGGTCTTGCCGCTCTGCACCAGGCGCCCCTCATGGAGAATGGTGGTAGTGCCGCCCAAAGCCAGCGCCTCGTTGGGCTCGGTGGTGGCGTAGATGGCGATGGTGTGGCGGGCCTGGAACAGCTCGCGCATCTCCTGGCGCAGCTCTTCACGCAGCTTGTAGTCGAGGTTGACCAACGGCTCGTCGAACAGGATCAGCTCGGCATCCTTGACCAGCGCGCGGGCCATCGCCGTGCGCTGCTGCTGGCCGCCGGACAGCTCCAGCGGATGGCGCTGCAGGAACTTCTCGATCCGCAGCATCTTCGCCGTCTCCAGCACCTTGCTCTCGATCAGTTGCGCGGCGACACCGGCCTGGCGCAGCGGCGAGGCGATGTTCTCGAACACGGTCATGGTCGGGTAGTTGATGAACTGCTGATAGACCATCGACACGTTGCGCAGCCGCACCGGGCGCCCGGTGACGTCCACGCCATTCATCAGGATGCGTCCGCTGGCGGGCTTGTCGAGCCCGGCGATCAAGCGCATCAGGCTGGTCTTGCCGGACAGCGTACGTCCCAGCAGGACATTGAAGGAACCGGGTTCAAAGCGCAGCGAGATGTCATCGATCCAGGTCTGGCCCTCGACGACACGGCTGACGTGTTCCAGCGTTAATGACATGGCTCGGCCTTTTTTATTATTGGAGTCAAGCGACCGGAGCAGCAGAGCGACTTTCGTGCCAGAACCGCGGCAGCACACCAAGCCACTGATAAGCCTGATATTTATTCCAAGACAGGTTATCCGCGGGTTCATAGCTGAACAGAAATGAACAACCCGCACTGAACAACTGAACAGTCCGGCGGTTGACAATGAACAAGAGTGAACAACACTGGATGGACGTTTTTGCCGGCAAGATTGCTTCTTGTAGCCGCTGCCGCGGGCTGCAACTACAAAGGCCAGGCCATACGCCAATAACAACAATAAAAGCGTTTTCAGAGACCTACCGCCATGAGCGCACCTGCCTCACCGCTGTCTCACGAGACCATCATCAAGGACTCCTGGAGCCGCTGCCGGGCCTTTGGCCTCAGCCACCAGAGCGCCCCCGCTTTCGATCAACTGCCCGCCGAGCGTATCGCCCAGCTACTGGAGAGCCAGCATGCCCTGGTGCAGACCACCCACCAGGAAGTCCTGCCCTACTACGAGAACATCCTCAGCAACTCCAATTGCCTGATCATGCTCGCCGACAACCAGGGCCAGGTGCTGACCTCCTGGGGCACCCAGCGTTTTATCGAGCCGAGCCTGGCCCGTGGTTTCAGTGCCGGCGCCAGCTGGCTGGAACACTGCAGCGGGACCAATGCCATCGGCACCGCCCTGGCCTGCGAGCAGGCGGTGCATATCGAGCACGATGAACACTTTCTCAAGGCCAACCGCTTCATGACCGGCTCGGCCGCGCCGATCTTCGATGCCGAGCGCCGGGTGATCGCGGTGCTGGATGTCTCCAGCGACAGCTACCTGCCGCCCTCCCACACCCTGGGCATGGTCAAGATGATGAGCCAGACGGTGGAGAACCGGCTGATCCTCAACCTGTTCGAAGGCCGGCATTTCCAGCTGACCTTCAACACCGGCCTGAACAACCTCGACAGCCAGTGGGCCGGCTTGCTGATCTTCGATGAAAGCGGCCAGGTGCTCTCGGCCAACCGCCGCGCCGACAACCTGCTGGGCATCAGCCTGTCGCGGGTCGGCATCGAAAGCCTGTTCAAGGTGTCCCTGCTGGAACTGCTCAACCAGCCCGAAGGCCTGCCCTTCGCCCTGCAGGCCGCCGGACGCAACCGCTTCCATTGCCTGCTCAAGCGTCCAAGGCAGGTGCCGATCCAGGCCCGGGTCTTCGCCGAAGCGCCTGCCCGCCCGGCCCCCGCCAACGCCGATGCCATCGGCCTGAACACCCTGCACTTCGGCGACAGCCGCGTAGAGAAAGCCGTGCGCCAGGCCGAACGGCTGCTGGAAAAGGACATTCCGTTGTTGATCCACGGCGAAACCGGCGTCGGCAAGGAAGTCTTCGTCAAGGCGCTGCACCAGGCCAGCTCGCGGAGCAAACAGGCATTCATCGCCGTCAACTGCGCGGCGATCCCCGCCGAACTGGTGGAGTCCGAGCTGTTCGGCTATGAAAAAGGCGCCTTCACCGGCGCCAACCAGAAAGGCAGCATCGGCCTGATCCGCAAGGCTGACAAAGGCACGCTGTTCCTCGACGAAATCGGCGACATGCCCCTGCCGACCCAGGCCCGCCTGTTGCGGGTGCTGCAGGAGCGCTGCGTGCAGCCGGTGGGCAGCAGCGAACTGTTCCCGGTGGACATCCGCATCATCTCGGCGACCAACCGCTCCCTGCGCGAACAGGTGCAACTCGGGCGCTTCCGCGAGGACCTGTATTACCGCATCGGCGGCCTGACCCTGGAGTTGCCGCCCCTGCGCGAACGCAGCGACAAGCAGGCGCTGTTCAAGCGCATCTGGGAGCAGCACCGCGAGCCCGGCCAATGGGCCGGGCTCAGCCGCGAAGTCCAGGACCTCTTCGAGCGCCACCCCTGGCCGGGCAACCTGCGCCAGGTCAGCAGCGTGATGCAGGTGGCGCTGGCCATGGCCGAAGACCAGCCGATCCGCGCCGAGCACCTGCCGGACGACTTTTTTGTCGACCTGGACATGGAGCCAGCCGCCAGCCACGAACCGCCCGGCGACATCGCCCTGGAAGACAGCGCCGACCTGCACCGCCAGCTCAAGGCCGTGGGCGGCAACATTTCCCAGCTGGCGCGACGGCTGGGGGTGAGTCGCAATACCCTCTATAAAAGATTGCGTCAGCAGGAGGATTGATCCCCCGCCCCCTCCATCCCCAAATGGCAAGCAAACAAAAACCCGCACAAGGCGGGTTTCTGTTTGTAGCCAGTACCGCGATCAGTCAGCCAGACGCCAAGTAGTCCCACCCTTGCCGTCTTCCAGCACCACGCCCATGGCGGTGATCTGGTCGCGGATGCGGTCAGACTCGGCCCAGTCCTTGTTGGCACGGGCCGCCAGGCGCGCCTGGATCAGCGATTCGACCTGCGCCGCGTCGACCCGGCCGGCGGCACCGGCCTGCAGGAAGTCGTCGGCTTCCAGTTGCAGCACACCCAGCACATCCGCCAGTTCCCGCAGGCGCGCCGCCAGACCGGCCGCCGCATTGAGATCGCTCTCACGCAGACGGTTGATCTCGCGCACCATCTCGAACAGCACCGCACAGGCTTCCGGGGTGCCGAAGTCGTCGTTCATCACCTCGGTGAAACGCTCGACGAAGGCTTCGCCACCGGCGGCCGGCACGCTCGGCAGGCCCTTGAGGGCATGGTAGAAACGCTCCAGGGCGCCCTTGGCGTCCTTGAGGTTGTCTTCCGAGTAGTTGATCGCGCTGCGGTAGTGGCTCGACACCAGCAGGTAACGCACCACTTCCGGATGGTACTTGTCGAGCACGTCGCGAATGGTGAAGAAGTTGTTCAAGGACTTGGACATCTTCTCGCCATTGATGCGGATCATGCCGCAATGCATCCAGGCATTGGCGTAGGTCTTGCCGGTGGCCGCCTCGCTCTGGGCGATCTCGTTTTCATGGTGCGGAAACTCGAGGTCGCTACCGCCGCCATGAATGTCGAAAGTCTCGCCCAGGCAGCAGGTCGACATCACCGAGCATTCAATGTGCCAGCCCGGACGCCCGGCGCCCCATGGCGATTCCCAGCTCGGCTCGCCCGGCTTGGCGGCTTTCCACAGCACGAAGTCCAGCGGGTCCTGTTTCGACTCGTCGACTTCGATGCGCGCGCCGATGCGCAGGTCTTCGATCTTCTTGCGCGACAGCTTGCCGTAACCCATGAACTTGGCCACGCGGTAGTACACGTCGCCGTTGCCCGGCGCGTAGGCGTAGCCCTTGTCGATCAGGGTCTGGATCATCGCGTGCATGCCGGCGATATGGTCGGTGGCGCGCGGCTCCATGTCCGGCTTCTTGATGTTCAGGCGCGCTTCGTCTTCGTGCATCGCCGCGATCATGCGCTCGGTCAGCGCTTCGAACGACTCGCCGTTCTCGTTGGCCCGATTGATGATCTTGTCGTCGATGTCGGTGATGTTGCGCACATAAGTCAGGTCGTAACCGCTGAAACGCAGCCAGCGGGTCACCAGGTCGAAGGCGACCATGCTGCGACCGTGGCCCAGGTGGCAGTAGTCGTACACGGTCATGCCGCACACGTACATGCGCACCTTGTTGCCATCGAGCGGCTTGAAGACTTCTTTGCTCTTGGTGAGCGTGTTGTAGATCGTTAGCACAAGGAGTTCCTTAACTGATCACTGACCCCAGGAGTCGCGCAGGGTCACGGTACGGTTGAATACCGGTGCGCCCGGTTTCGAGTCCTTGATATCCGCGCAGAAGTAACCTTCGCGCTCGAACTGGAAACGGTCTTCCGGCTGTGCGTTGCCCAGCGAGGGTTCGGCACGACAACCAGTGAGGACCTGCAGGGAGTCAGGGTTGATGTTGTCCAGGAAACTTGCGCTGTCTTCGGCCTTCTCCGGGTTCGGCGAACGGAACAGACGGTCGTACAGGCGCACTTCGCACTCGACGCTGGCGGCGGCCGGCACCCAGTGGATCACGCCCTTGACCTTGCGCCCTTCCGGGTTCTTGCCCAGGGTGTCCGGATCGTACGAGCAACGCAGCTCGACGATGTTGCCGTCGGCATCCTTGATCGCCTCGTCGGCGCGGATCACGTAGCTGCCGCGCAGGCGCACTTCGCCGGCCGGCTCCAGGCGCTTGTAGCCCTTTGGCGGCTCTTCCATGAAGTCGTCGCGGTCGATGTAGATTTCACGGGCGAACGGCAGTACCCGCACCCCCATGTCTTCTTTCGGGTGGCGCGGCAGTTCGAGGTTCTCGACCTGGCCTTCCGGGTAGTTGGTGATCACCACCTTCAGCGGACGCAGCACGCACATGGCGCGCGGGGCGCTGTGGTCGAGGTCGTCACGGATGCTGAATTCGAGCATGCCGAAGTCCACCACGCCGTCGGAACGGTTGGTGCCGACCATTTCGCAGAAGTTGCGGATGGATTTCGGCGTGTAGCCACGACGCCGGAAGCCCGACAGGGTCGACATGCGCGGGTCGTCCCAGCCGTTGACGTGCTTCTCGTCCACCAGTTGCTTGAGCTTGCGCTTGCTGGTGATGGTGTAGTTCAGGTTCAGGCGGCTGAACTCGTACTGGCGCGGCTGCGCCGGCACCGGCAGGTTCTCGAGGAACCACTCGTACAGCGGACGGTGGCTTTCGAACTCCAGGGTGCAGATCGAGTGGGTAATGCCTTCGATGGCGTCCGACTGGCCGTGGGTGAAGTCGTAGTTCGGGTAGATGCACCACTTGTCGCCGGTCTGGTGGTGATGCGCATGGCGGATGCGGTACATGATCGGGTCGCGCAGGTTCATGTTCGGCGAGGCCATGTCGATCTTGGCCCGCAGCACGCGTGCGCCATCCGGGAATTCACCCGCCTTCATGCGGGCGAACAGGTCCAGGTTCTCTTCCACCGAACGGTCACGGAACGGGCTGTTCTTGCCCGGCTCGGTCAGGCTGCCACGGTATTCCTTGGCTTGCTCGGGGGTCAGGTCGTCGACATAGGCCTTGCCCGCCTTGATCAGCTCCACCGCCCATTCGTGCAACTGGTCGAAGTATTGCGAGGCGTAGCGCACTTCACCGGCCCACTCGAAGCCCAGCCACTTGACGTCGCTTTCGATGGCATCGATGTATTCCTGGTCTTCCTTGGCCGGGTTGGTGTCGTCGAAGCGCAGGTGGGTGACGCCACCGAATTCCTGGGCCAGCCCGAAGTTCACGCAGATCGACTTGGCGTGACCGATGTGCAGGTAGCCGTTGGGCTCCGGCGGGAAGCGGGTCACGATCTGTGTGTGCTTACCCGAGTCCAGGTCCGCCTGGATGATCGGGCGCAGGAAGTTGACCGGCACGGCCGGTCCGGTCTTGGAATTCGAGGTAGGGTCGACAGTGGGCTTGCTCATAGGATCCTTGAACGTACAAGTGCGCGGCCGGTGCGGCCTGATAAATCAAAACGGATATCATAGCCGATGCGGTCAAGCCCCTGACAGAGCGGGCTTTAAATCTGCCGTGATTAATCCGTCGCAAATGAAAAAACAGCCTCGAATTTCACGCTCGGCACGCTAAACTGCGCACCTTGGCGGATTTTTGCCAGCGCGGTTCCGGCCCGCGGGCCCCAGGCCCGCCTCCCGGAACCCGGGAATTCCTTGAAAACGCTCCTCCTTATAAAGAGTACCGATCATGACTCAAGTCAAACTGACCACCAACCACGGCGACATCGTGCTGGAACTGAACGCCGAGAAAGCCCCGGTCACCGTGGCCAACTTCGTCGAATACGTTAAAGCCGGTCATTACGAAAACACCGTATTCCACCGCGTCATCGGTAACTTCATGATCCAGGGCGGCGGTTTCGAGCCAGGCATGAAAGAGAAGAAAGACAAGCGTCCAAGCATCCAGAACGAAGCCGACAACGGTCTTTCCAACGACAAGTACACCGTCGCCATGGCCCGCACCATGGAGCCGCATTCGGCTTCCGCGCAGTTCTTCATCAACGTCGCCGACAACAGCTTCCTCAACCACAGCGGCAAGACCGTCCAGGGCTGGGGCTACGCGGTATTCGGCAAAGTGGTCGCCGGCACCGAAGTGGTCGACAAGATCAAAGGCGTGGCCACCACCATGAAGGCCGGCCACCAGGACGTACCGGCAGAAGACGTGATCATCGAGAAAGCCGAGATCGTTGAGTGATACTGCTGATTTCAGATTTGCATCTGGAAGAGGAACGCCCGGACATTACCCGGGCGTTTCTGGATTTACTGGGCGGGCGTGCCCGCTCGGCGCAAGCGCTGTACATCCTGGGAGATTTCTTCGAGGTCTGGATCGGCGACGACGCCATGACCCCCTACCAGCTTTCCATTTGCCAGGCACTGCGCGAGCTCAGCGACAGCGGCACGCAGGTTTTCCTGATGCATGGCAACCGCGACTTCATGCTCGGCAAGGCCTTCTGCAAGGCCGCGGGCGCGACCCTGCTCAAGGACCCGAGCGTGGTCGACTTCTACGGCGAGCCGGTGCTGCTGATGCACGGCGACAGCCTGTGCACCCGCGACGAAGCCTATATGCGCATGCGCCGTTACCTGCGCAACCCGGTTTCGCTGTGGATCCTCAGGCACCTGCCGCTGCGCACCCGGCACAAGCTGGCGCGCAAGCTGCGCAACGAAAGCCGCGCGCAAACCCGCATGAAGGCCAACGACATCGTCGACGTGACCCCGGACGAAGTGCCGCGGATCATGCAGGAGTTCAAAGTGCGGACCCTGGTCCACGGCCACACCCACCGCCCGGCCATCCACAAGTTGCAGATCGGCGACCAGGCCGCCAAGCGCATCGTGCTGGGCGACTGGGACCGCCAGGGCTGGGCCTTGCAGGTGGATGAACAGGGCTTCCAGCTGGCAGCTTTCGACTTCGTCCCGTCGCCGTTGGCGTTGCCCCGCTCGAGCCTGTAGCCGCTGCCGCAGGCTGCGATAAGGCCCGGAGGGTCTTCCGGGGCCTTCCAGGCGAACGCTGCACGTTCTATCGCGAGCAAGCTCGCTCCTACAGAGGGACGTACCTTTTTGTAGGAGCGAGCTTGCTCGCGATAACGCCTCTGCCCCACCGCGATATCAATGCCCCGCCGACGCCGGCCCGGCCTTGGCCGTGAACGGCGGCTTGGCCAGCCACACCAGCAGAATCAGGCCCATGAAGCTCCAGCCCAGCAGCGTGAAGTAGTCCACGGTGGACATCATGTACGCCTGGCCGGTCAGCACCTGGTCCAGCTGCGCGTAGGCCTGGTTGCTGGCACCGCCCAGGGCGCCCAGGGCATCGCGGGTGGCCGGCTCGAAGGTGCTGATGTGTTCACTCATGTAGGCATGGTGCTCGTTCGCCCGACGGATCCAGATCCAGGTGGTCAGCGAAGCGGCGAAGCTGCCACCGAGGGTCCGCAGGAAGGTGGCCAGGCCGGCGCCATCGGCGATCTGGTGCGGTGGCAGGTCCGACATCAGGATGCTCAGGGTCGGCATGAAGAACAGCGCCACGCCGATGCCCATGAACAGCTGCACCAGGGCGATGTGCTGGAAGTCCACTTCGTTGGTGAACCCGGCGCGCATGAAGCAGCTCAGGCCGATCGCCAGGAACGCCAGCCCGGCCAGCAAGCGCAGGTCGAACTTGTGCGCGTACTTGCCGACGAAAGGCGACATCAGCACCGGCAGGATACCGATCGGCGCCACCGCCAGGCCGGCCCAGGTCGCGGTATAGCCCATCTGGGTCTGCAACCACTGCGGCAGGATCAGGTTGATGCCGAAGAAGCCGGCATAACCGCCCACCAGCACGATGGTGCCGATGCGGAAGTTGCGGTGGGCGAACAGCCGCAGGTTGACCACCGGATGGCGGTCGGTCATTTCCCAGATCACGAACACCGCCAGGGCAATCACCGAAATCAGCGTACCGATAATGATGAAATTGGATTCGAACCAGTCCAGGTCGTTGCCCTTGTCGAGCACGATCTGCAAGGCGCCGACACCGACGATCAGGCTCAGCAGGCCGATGTAGTCCATCGGCTGGCGACTGGTCACCACCGGCCGTGCCTTCAGCTGTTGCTTGACCACCCAGGCGGCGAACAGGCCGATCGGTACGTTGATGAAGAAGATCCACGGCCAGCTGTAACTGTCGGTGATCCAGCCGCCGAGAATCGGCCCGGCAATCGGCGCCACCACCGTGACCATCGCCAGCAGCGCCAGGGCCATGCCCCTTTTCGCTGGCGGGTAGACCGCGATCAACAGGGTCTGGGTCATCGGGTACAACGGCCCGGCCACCACCCCTTGCAGCACCCGAAAGCCCACCAGCTCGGGCATGGAAGTGGAAATCCCGCAGAGGAACGAGGCCAGCACGAACAGCAGGGTGGCCCAGATAAACAGCTTCACTTCGCCGAAACGCCGGCTCAGCCAGCCGGTCAGCGGCAAGGCGATGGCGTTGCTCACGGCAAACGAGGTGATCACCCAGGTGCCCTGCTCCGAACTCACCCCGAGGTTGCCGGAGATGGTCGGCAAGGCCACGTTGGCGATGGTGGTGTCGAGCACCTGCATGAAGGTCGCCAGCGACAGGCCGATGGTGCTGAGCAACAGGCTGGGCGGCGTGAAAGAGGCGTTATTGCTCATCGCGAATCCTATGAAGCGAGGCTGGCGCCGCGGCCGCTAACGGCCGCAGCAGAGGGATCGGCGAATCAACGCTGCGCGGTCTTGCCGATGGCGGCGCTGTTGTCGTGGATCAGGCGAGCGATCAGCGCATCGGCCTCGCTCAACTGGCGGTCGTAGACGTTGGTACTGAACGACGCCTTTTGTGGCGGCTGCTGGGCCAGCACCGGGCCGCTCTGGTCGTGCAGGTCGACGTTGACCACCGTCGACAGGCCGACCCGCAGTGGGTGCCTGGCCAGTTCTTCGGCGTTCACGTGGATGCGCACCGGCACCCGCTGCACGATCTTGATCCAGTTGCCGGTGGCGTTCTGCGCCGGCAACAGGGCGAAGGCACTGCCAGTACCAGCGCCCAGGCTGTCGATGGTGCCGCTGTACTTGACCTCGCTGCCGTAGATATCGGCCTCGATGTCCACTGGCTGGCCGATGCGCATGTCACGCAGCTGGGTTTCCTTGAAGTTGGCGTCGATCCACAGCTGGTCGAGCGGGATCACCGCCATCAACGCGGTGCCCGGCTGTACCCGCTGGCCCAGTTGCACGGTGCGCTTGGCGACATAACCGGTCACCGGCGCGATCAGCGTGCTGCGGGCATTGGTCAGGTAGGCCTGGCGCAGTTGCGCGGCAGCCGACTGCACGTCCGGATGGTTGGAGACCACGGTGTCGTCCACCAGCGCGTTGGTGGTGTTGAGCTGCTGCTGGGCATTGGCCAGGGCGTTCTGCGCCGAGGTCAGGTCATCGCGGGCGTGGGACAGTTCTTCCTGGGAAATCGCCCCGCTGGTGGCGAGGGTCCGGCGACGGTTGAAGTTGTCCTGGGCTTTCTGCACTTCGGCCTTCTGCGCCGCCACCTGGGCGCGCATGCCGTCGACGTTGCTGTACAAACCGCGCACCTGGCGCACGGTGCGGGCCAGGTTGGCCTCGGCGCTTTGCAGGCCGACCTCGGCATCGTTGGGGTCGAAGTTGATCAGCACCTGGCCTTCGTGGACCAGGTCGCCATCGTCGGCGCCGATGCTGACCACCGTGCCGGTGACCAGCGGGGTGATCTCCACCACGTTGCCGTTCACATAGGCGTCGTCGGTGCCTTCATTCCAGCGTCCGTAGAGTTCATACCAGGCAAAGACCCCCAGCCCGCCCAGGACGATCAGCGCCACCAGGCCCAGCAGCATGACCTTGCGTTTGCGCGGGTTGGCGCTGTCCGGCGTATTTTCAGGAGCGTTGTTGGTTTCGACAGTGGCCATGATGAGTACCTTGAATTATTGATTGCGCGAGGCTGGGGTCGGAGTGGCCGCGGCCAGATTGTCGGTCTGGAAACCACCGCCCAGGGCTTGCATCAGTTGGATCGACAGGTTGATCTGCTGGGCATTCAGGGTCGCCAGCTGACGCTGGGCCTGCAGTAATTGCTGCTCGATGCTGAGCACGTCCAGGTAATTGCCGATCCCCGAGCCGTAGCGCTGGACCACGGTGTCGTAGGAGTCCTGGGCGATGTCGGTGGCGTGTTGCTGGGCGGCGATCTGCCGACCGATGTCACGCAGCTGGAAAATGGTGTCGCTGACATCCCCCAAGGAATTCACCAGGCTCTTGTTGTACTGCGCCACGGCCAGGTCGTAGTCGGCGTCCCGGGCATCCAGGTCGGCGCGCAGGCGGCCACCGTCGAAGATCGGCAGCGACACGGTCGGGGCGATGTTGAAGAAGCGGCTGGCCGATCCGAACATCGCATCCCCCAGCAACGCTTGAGTGCCGGCGGCAGCGCTCAGGTTGAGGTTGGGGTAGAAGTTGGTCTTGCCGGCGTCGATGCTCTTGCTCGCCGCCTCGACCCGCCAGCGCGCGGCCACCAGGTCCGGACGGCGGCCCAGCAGTTCCGCCGGCAGCACCGATGGCAACGCCACCGCGCTGGCCTGGAGGACTTTCGGCCGGGCGATGTCGTTGCCCCGGTCGGGGCCTTTGCCGAGCAATACCGCGAGGGCGATCTTGGCGCTCTGCAGGTTTTTCTCGGCGTCGATCAGGCTGGCTTCGGAGCTGGCCTCCAGGCTTTCGGTCTGCTGGTACTGATACTGGCTGTCGATGCCCGAGCTCAGGCGCTTCTGGCTCAGCTCGAGCATCTGCCGGGTGCGCTTGAGGTCTTCATCGGCCAGGTCATGGACGATATGCGCCTGGCCCAGGTCGCTGTAGGCACGGGCCACGTCGGCGGCCAGGGTCAGTTGCGCGGCCTGGCGATCGATCTCGGCGGCGCGCGCCTGGCCCAGGGCGGCTTCCCAGGTATCGCGCTGGCCGCCCCAGAGGTCGAAGGTGTAATTGAAGGTGCCCGTCAGGCTGCGCAGGGTGCTGTAGTTGTCGCCCTGCCCCCTCGGGTCCTGCGAGCGAGACAGGCGCGAGCGGCTGACACTGCCGCTGGCATCCAGGGTCGGCATGCGTGCCGCATCCGCGGCATAGGCCGCCGCGCTGGCCTGGTGCGCGCGGGCGCTGGCGATCTGCATGTCGGGGCTGTCGTGCAGGGCTTCGCGGATCAGGCCATCGAGCTGTGGATCGCCCAGGCTCTTCCACCAGTCGCTCTTCGGCCAGGCCGCCGGCGACAGGGTCACGCCACTCAGGGATTGTCCGGCCTTGAGGGATTTGGCATCGAGGCTCACCCCTTCGGTTGTCAGGCCGCTGTAGTTGGCACATCCGGCCAGGCTCATGGCCAGCAGTACCAGGCTGAAACGGGTACGCAAGGTTTTACTGCTCATTTACTTATCACCTACCCGCAACACGGTGATCGGGTCACCGGCCGCCAGCAAAATTTTCTTGAGGATCTGTTCCAGGGTTTTCAACTCTTCGGGGGTGATGGCGCCCGCCAGTTCGTTCATGGCGTTGGCGCCGATGTGCGGCAGGCAGTCGGCGAGCTTCTGGCCCTCCTCGGTGAGCACCAGGCGCACCTGGCGGCGGTCGTGCTCCGAACGTTGGCGGGCGAGGAAGTCCTTCTGCTCCAGGCGATCGAGCATGCGGGTCATGGAACCGCTGTCGAGGGACAGGTAGCGGCACAGCTCGGCCGGGGTGTCGACGCCGAACTGGGCCATGATGATCAGCACCTTGAACTGCGCGGCGGTGATGCCGTGGGGTTCCATGTGGGTGTCGATGATCCGGTCCTTGAGCAGGGCCGCGCGGCCCAGCAAGAGCCCGAGGTGGCAATTGTGGAAATCGTCTGGGGTGAAGTGCTTCATCTGACCACCTGTTAGCTGCCTAGGCAGCGAAAGTATGTCGAGATGTTACTGCCTAGGCAGCCAATATCCAAACAATAATTAGCATGCTCACTATCAAGCTAATTAATGGGAAAGCCTTGACGTCGAAAATCGGGGGGAGGAATACCGCTTGGAGGGGTGGCGAAAGCCCGTCCCCTCGCCAAAGGGGACGGGCTTGCCGACCGCTATCAGAAGTCGCGCTTGTAGAAGATGTCCAGCGAGCTGGCGACGCCGCTGGCCGCTTCCAGGTAGACCTTTTTGCTCAGTTTGTAGCGCAGGGCGATGGTGTTGGCCGGTTCGAAGACCCCCACCCCGTACCGCAGGCTGAGGCGCTCGGAGATATTGCCGCTGGCCACCACGCTGGTGGTGTTGCCACTGCCCTGGGTGTCGAGCTGGAAGTCTTCGATCCCCAGGTTCTTGGCCAGCCCGCCGGTGATGTTCGAGCTGCCCATCAGGCCAAGGCCCAGGGCGGCTTGCGCCAGCATGTTGTTGTCCTCGCCGGTGGTGCTCAAGGGACGCCCGAGCACCAGGTAGGACAGCGCCTGTTCCTGGCTCATCGCCGGCTCCGAGAAGATCTGCGTGGTCGGCTGTTCGGCGCTGCCACTGAGGCGGATCCCGGCGATCACGTCATCGGTCTGGCGGATCGCCTCGATGTCCAGGTACGGCTGGTCGATCGGCCCGGCGAACAGCAGGCGCGCCCGGCGCACGGTCAGGCGCTGGCCGTAGGCGCGGTAGCGGCCGTCGTTGAGCCACAGTTCGCCACGGGTGTCCATGTTGTCGCCGATGTGCACGTGGCCTTGCAGGTTGGCGGTCAGGCCGAAACCGGTGAAGCTGAGCTTGTCCTCGCCGACCACCACGTCGATGTCCATCGCCATGGCCATCGGCGCTTTGCCCTCCTCGGTCTGGTGGCCGATGATCACCGTGTCGTCCGACACCTTGACCGTCGATGGCGGCAATTCGCGAACGGTGATTTCGCCCTTGGGCACGTGGACCTTGCCGGCGATCGCCAGCTTGTCGTCCTTCATCGAGATCTTCAGGTCCGGCGCCACGTCCAGCACCGCATAGGGCTCGACGGTGACCGGCAGCTGCGAGCCTTTCAGGCTCAGGTCCACCACCAGCGCCTGGCCCCAGGCGATATTGCCGTTCAGGCTGCCCTGCCCGGCCTTGCCGCTCTTCCAGCCACCGCTCAACTGCACATTTTCACCGGCGATCAGCGCCTGCAATTGCAGGTCCTGGAGGCTGATGGGCAATTCGGGACCGGAGACTTCGCCACCGCTGAGCGCCAGGCTGCCGTTGACCTGCGGCGCCAGCAGTCCACCGGAGATGCGCCCGCTGCCATTGAGGGTGCCGGCAAGCTTCTCGACCATCGGCACGAACGGCCGCGCCACCGCCAGGTCCAGGCCGCTAAGGCGGAACTCGCCGGACAGCGGCTTGTTTTTCGGCAACGGATTGATCTGCGCCTGCAGCATCAGCTCACCGAGCTTGCCGCCACTGAACGCCAGCTGCGTGTCGATACGCTTGGGGTTGAGGGTGGTGTCGAGTTTCAGCGTCTGGTACGGGAAGTCCAGCCACTGCTGCTTTTCCTTGACCCGCAAGGTGCCGCCGCTGGCGTCCAGCAGGATCCGCCCCTGCGGGCCGCCGGCCGGTACGTCCAGCTGGATATCGGCATTGAGCCGGCCCTTCCAGGCGAAGTCCTTGGGCAGCCACTGCGCGAGGCTGTCGATCGGGAACTGCTTGAGGCGGTAGCGCAACTTGGGCTCGGGCATCAGCCGCTGATCCTCGCCACACAGGCTGGCATCGCCGCTGGCCCAGCAATGGGCGCCGAAATTGAGCTTGCCGTCGGCCAGGTATTCGAGCTTCGCCGGGGCTTGCAGCCTCCAGTCCTGGCCACCGGTCTGGATATCGCCGCTGGCCAGGCGTCCGCGCCAGTTGCCCTGGTCCAGCTTGCCATCCAGGCCCAGCGCCAGCTTGAGCTGCGGGCCTTGCAGGTCCAGTTGCAACTTCTGGCTCTTGATATCGCCCTGGCCGCTGGCCGTCAGCGTCCCCAGCGAGGTTTCGCCGACCTGGATGCCGGCCCCCTTGAGGTCGATCCGCGCCCGTTGCGCGCTGTCCAGGTTGGCATCGAGCTTGAGGCTCTGCAGGCGATTGTCGGCGAATACCAACTGCTGGCCTTGCAGGTCGAGCTTGCCCTGCGGCGCCTTCAGGGTGCCGGCCACATCGAGGCGGCCGTTGAGCTGGCCACGCAGCTCGGGCCACAGCTGGCCGAGACGTGGCAGCTTGATATCGAGCTGCCCGGCCAGGCGTTGTTGCAGGCGGCCGGAACCGTTGATGCGGTTGTCGCCCAGGCGGATGTCCAGGGCGCTCAGGTTCCACTGCTCGCCAGCGCCATCGGCCTTGGCCTTGGCCTGCAGCACCACGGGCTGGCCGCGCAACTTGCCCTTGAGGTCGAGGTCGGCGTTGAGCTTGAGTTGCTCGTTCTTCATTTCGCCCTGGCTGCGCAGCGGTCCAGCTAACGTACCCGGCAGCTCGGCGACCCAGTACGCCGGATTGATCGCCGACAGATCCAGCGCGGTATCCCAGGCGATGCCGTCGGCGAATTGCAGGTTCAGGTGGCCTTCGGCCTTGCCCTGGCCGGCCGCCAGCTTGAACTGGGGCAGGAAGATTTTCGTCAGGTCGCCGCTGAACGGGCTGCTGAGGCTGAACGCCCCCGCCGGGCCATCGAGGTCGCCCTTGAAGTTGCCCAGGTAGTTGCCATCGCGGTAGGCGACTTCAGCATTGAAACGGCGCACCGCCACCGCGGGTTCTTCGATCAGCGGGTACAGGCGATGCCAGGGGAAATCCAGCCAGTCGAGCTTGGCTTCGGCGTTCAGGCCCTGGCTCCAATCCAGCTGGCCGGTCAACTTGAGGTTTTGCTTGTCGTTGGCGGTCAGGTCCAGCGCGGCGATCTGCGCGCCCTTGGCGTCGACCTTGCCTTGCAGCGCCAGTGCCACCGGCCCCTGCTCGGCCGGCAAGGTGGCCTTGCCCAGCAGTTGGTAACCCGCCTTGAGATCACCTTTGCCGGTCAGTTCCAGCTGATTGAGCATCAGGGTATCGGGCAGATCGGCGCTGGCCTTGAAGCCATCGGCGGTGATCCGCACCTCGGCCGGCAGGTTCTCCGCCAGCGGTTGCAGCTCACCGCTCAACCGGCCTTGCAGATAACCGCTGCTGTCGGCCGCAAGCTTGAGGGTCTTCAACAGGTCGCCGTCGACCTTCAGCGCCAGCGCCCAGGGTTCGCTGCCGGGCGCCGGCAGGGTCAGGGTACCGGTGGCGCTCAATGGCCAGTCGCCGCTGGGCGACAACAAGCCCGAAAGTTTGAGGCTGAGGTCGTCGCGTTGCAGACTCACCGAGTCGATCTGCAAGCCCTTGGCCGTCCACTGCGCCGCCAGTTGCAGGCCCTTGAGCTCTTCGGCGCCATTGAACTGCAGGCTGCCGACCCGCACCTGACCCAGCTCGATAGCCAGGGGCAGTTGCAGATCCGGCAGGCTGATCGGGCCGCTGCTTTCTTCTTCCGCACCCGGCGGGAATTGCAGGCTGACCTGCTCCACGTCCAGTTGCTCGATGCACAGGGTCATGCGCATCAGGCACGCCGGCGACCAGGCGAATTTCGGCGCCTGGAGTTCGACCCGGCTGCTGTCTTGCTGCCACAACAGGTGATCGGCGCTCCACTGCCCGCCCAGGCGGCCGGCGAAGTTCTCCACCGTCAAGCCCGGCACCAGGCCCAGGGCCCAGCGACTGCCGGCCTGGGTGCCGAGTATCGAAGCCAGCGCCAGTATCAGCACCGCCACCAGTACAAGCAGCGCCAGCGCCGCGATCTTCAAACCACGCTTCACAGCTCTGGCCCCATGGAAAAGTGCAAGCGAATGCCGCCGTCGTCGTCCAGCGCACGGGCCAGGTCGAGACGGATCGGCCCCACCGGGGAGATCCAGCGCACACCGACACCGACCCCGGTCTTGAGGTTCGGCAGTTCAAGTTTGTCGAAGGAGTTGCCCTGGTCGACAAAGGTCGCCAGGCGCCATTTTTCCGCGATGGAGTACTGGTACTCGACGCTGCCGGCCACCATGTAGCGCCCGCCGATCCGGTCGCCGTCGGAGTTCTCCGGCGACAGGCTCTGGTAATCGTAACCACGCACGCTCTGATCGCCACCGGCGAAAAAGCGCAGCGATGGCGGGACCTTCTTGTAACCGTTGGTGGCGCTGCCACCGAACTGCACCCGGCCAAGAAACCGGTGGTTGTCCCACACCGTGGTCAGGCCCTTGAGCAGCACGGTGCCATACAGCAGGTTGGTGTCCGAGCCCAGCCCTTCCTTGGCCACCTTGCTGTCGAATTGCAGGCGATAGCCATTGTGCGGGTCGATGCGGTTATCGCTGCGCAGGTAGGAATAACTGATGCCGGGCATCAACAGGGTACTCAGGCCCGAGTCGTCGCCAAGCCGATATTCCTCGCGCTGCCACTTCAGCGAGATGACCCGCTGCCAGCCGCTGGGCAACTTGCTGTGCCACTCGGGACCGAGGGTGAGCAGCTTGCTCAGGGTGTCGGTATTGGAGATTTCTTCGTTCTGGTAGCCGCCGGCAAAACGCAGCTTGTCGGTCAGCGGCGGGTCCAGCGGTATGTCGTAGAACAGGCCGACGTTCTGCCGCGGCGCGGAGATTTCCGCCTCCCAGCCATAGCTGTGGCCTTGGGCATTGACCCAGTGCCGGGTCCAGTTGGCCTTGGCCCGCGGCCCGACGTCGGTGGAAAACCCCAGGCCCAGGCCCATGGTGCGCGGCTTGCGGGTTTCCAGCTGGACCGCCACCGGAATCACCTCGGCGGCGGCCGCGGTCGGCGCCGCGTCGACCCGCACGCCTTCGAAGTAGCCGCTCGATTGCAGCGCCTGGTTGAGTTCGGCGATCAGTTCGGAATCGTAGGGCGTGCCGGCCTTGAACGGCACCATGCGTTGCAGCAGGTCTTCGTCGAACGGCGTATCGCCGGCAAAACTGACCTTGCCCAGGGCGTAGCGCGGACCGCTTTCGTACACCAGTTCGATATCCGCCACCCCGGCCTGGGGGTCCACGGCCAGCTTCTGCCGGGTGAAACGCCCGCTGAAAAAGCCGTAGCGCGACGCCTGGTTCTGGATCAGCCGCTTGGCGTCTTCGTAATGACCGTGATTGAGGACCGCGCCGCTTTTCAGCTGATCACTTTTGGGCACACGAAAGCCCTTGAGGGAGGCCGCTGGGCCGTCGACCCGGATGGTGACGTTGCGCAGGTGCACCGGCTCGCCAGGATCGATATTCAGCACCAAACGCGGCTTTTCGCCGCCTTTGACTTCGCTGCTGATCTGCGGCTGGTAGTAGCCCAGGGCCTGGGCGGCCTTGCGGGCCTGCTCCTCGGCGCCACGACTGAAGCGCAGCAGCGCCTCCTCGTCGCGATCGCCCACCCCGCCAATGTAGCCTTCCACATTGGCCTTGAGTTCATCGTTGGAGGGTTTGACCCTGACGTCCAATTCGCTTTGCGCCAGTGCCGCACAGCTTGTGAACAGCAGCAACAAGCCGCTGGTGAATCTTCCTGAAAACTTCATAGGCGCGAATGCTATCACGAGCTGGGAGCCCGATAGAGCGCACAAATGTGAGGAAAGTTCTGTTCAGCCGGTCGCGCTTTGCAGAACCTGCGGGTTGGCGTGAAAGAAAACGTGCTCACGGATCGGACCGACAGCGATCTCGCCAATCTCTTCGTAACCCTGGCGCTCATAGAACGCCAGGTAACGCGGGTTGCCGGTGTCCAGCACCACGCCCTGGGAATGCTCGTCCACCGCGCACCAGTTGTGCACCGCCTGCAGCAACTGCTCACCGAAATGCCTGCCCTGGAACTGCGGGTGCACGCCCAGCAATGGCAGGACGTGCACCGAGTCGGTGGGCAGGCAACCCAGCACTGCCGCGTGATAGTCCAGGTAACGCCGGGTGCAACGGAAACCGGTACTGAGCACCATGCGCAAGCGCCAGGCCCAGCTCTCGGTAATGCCCAGGCGACGCTGGGGTGGCGCGATCAGGGCGATGCCGATCAGCCGGTCGTTGACCAGCAGGCCAATGGCCGGCAGGTCCTGAATGAAGTGCTGCTTGACCAGCTCCCGCACCGTGGCCCGCACCCGCTGCTCGTAACCCGGGCGTTCGGACTCGAACAGATAGGCGAAGGTCGGCTCGTGGCGATAAGCCTGGTACAGCAGGGAACGGGCTTCGCGCGCGTAGCCGCTGTCGAGCATATGAATGTCGGCGATGGCAGTCGAGGTTTCAGGCATGGCGATGGGTCTCCCCCTGGGGCCGGCTTGAAGTGGCCGCGCTGAATGGCGGCGAACATGTGCCAGTTCTTGATGTGCTTCATAGCTACGAGCCTTCCAGGCCCGCGATCGTTCCACTACGCTGCGCTGCTCATGGACCTTAGCAGCGCAGCCGCCACGCCGCCACGCTGGCCGCCGCGCGACTTGTCGGCTAGCATCGCAGTTTTGCCAGGACTGCCGACCATGAAGATCGTCTCGTTCAACATCAACGGGCTGCGCGCCCGCCCCCATCAGCTGGCGGCGCTGATCGAAAAGCATCAACCGGACATCATCGGCCTGCAGGAAACCAAGGTATCGGACGACCAGTTCCCCCTGGCCGAAGTCCAGGCGCTGGGCTATCACGTGAATTTCCACGGGCAGAAAGGCCACTACGGCGTCGCCCTGCTTTCGCGCCAGGCGCCACTGGACCTGTACAAAGGCTTCGACGGTGACGATGAAGACGCCCAGCGGCGTTTTATCTGGGGCACCTTCGTCGACGCCAACGGCACCCAGGTAACCATCATGAACGGCTACTTCCCCCAGGGCGAAAGCCGCGACCACCCCACCAAGTTCCCGGCCAAGCAGCGTTTCTACAGCGACCTGCAGCACCTGCTGGAAACCCGTTTCAGCAACGAGCAGCCGCTGGTGGTCATGGGTGATGTGAACATTTCCCCGGAAGACTGCGACATCGGCATCGGCCCGGACAACATGAAACGCTGGCTGAAAACCGGCAAGTGCAGCTTCCTGCCGGAAGAGCGCGAGTGGATGGACCGCCTGAAGAACTGGGGCCTGGTCGACAGTTTCCGTCACCTCAATCCCGAGGTGGTCGATCGCTTCAGCTGGTTCGACTACCGCAGCCGCGGTTTCGAGGACGAGCCCAAGCGCGGCCTGCGCATCGACCTGATCATGGCCTCCCGCGGCCTGCTGCCACGGATCAAGGATGCCGGGGTCGACTACGACCTGCGCGGCATGGAAAAGCCTTCCGACCACGCACCGATCTGGCTCGAACTGAGCTGATCGCCAGGCACAAAAAAGCCCATCCTGCGATGGGCTTTTTTTTATGGCTTCAGCGTCTCAACACAACTCGACCCGGGTGCTGGTGCCGGCCTGCATGATGGCCTCGATGGCGGACTCACGGGTCGGCTCCGAGTCATACAGGTGGCTGACCAGGATCACCTCCTTGCCGGCCTTGAGATTGAAGTAGGATTTGCCACCAGGGGCGATCTTCTTTTCGTAACTACCCGGGGACGTGCAGTGCTTGCGCAACAGCGCGATGGCTGCCTCGACACTCTCACGACAAGGGTAACGGTCGCTTTGAAGCATGGTCTGCGCGTCCTTGGACTTCAGCAAGAACCTGAAACCTCCGCTGCCATATTGCTTCAGCTCGAACCAGCCACTCATTTCATACTCCTTTGACACAAGCAAATTGCAGCCAGGGCTGCATCGACGCCTGGTGAAGACGAGAATCGGCTTGCGCCAATTCCCCTCCAGACAAAGTTTTCAACTGTACTGAGCCAGCCGTGCCGGGTCTTTAAGAGCATTCCGAAAAGCCACGAGAAGACTCTGATTACCCGCATCAACCGTCATATCTCCGTCACCTCCCTGACTTAATCTCGCCGCACTCGCTCCCGCCATAGAAGGCCATTGCCGCATGTCACGCGTTTGTACCGTCAGTGAACGGGACCTCTGGTGCCGAACCCTCTGCCTGCTGCTGGTCGGCTTCGTTTGCTACGCCCTGCCCTGGTCGGTGTTCGCCGCCCTGCCCCTGGCTGGCGGCGACCAGCCGGTGCTGCGCATCCAGGGTTCCAACACCATCGGTGCCGCGCTGGGCCCGGCCCTGGTCAAGGGCCTGATGCAGGAACAGGGTTTGCTCGACATCCGGATCGAGGCCTCAGGCAAAGACAACGAGCGTCGGTTGACCGGCCAGGATGCCCAGGGCCGGCGCGTGTTCGTCGAGATCGCCGCCCATGGCTCCAGTACCGGCTTTGCCGCGTTGAAGAACGCCAGCGCCGACCTCGCCGCCGCGTCACGACCGATCAAGGACAGCGAACTGGTGGAACTGGAAGCCCTCGGCGACCTGAAAGATCCCGAGGCCGAACAGGTGATCGCCATCGATGGCCTGGCGATCATCCTCCACCCGCAAAACCCGCTGACGCGGCTGGACACCGAACAACTGGCGCGGGTCTTCAGCGGTGAGGTGAAAACCTGGGAAGAACTGGGCGGCATCGGCGGTGCCATTCACCTGTACGCCCGCGATGATCGCTCCGGCACCTACGACACCTTCAAGGAGCTGGTGCTGGCCCAACGCGGCAAGAACCTCAGCGTCACGGCGCAACGCTTCGAGTCCAGCGAGCAGCTCTCCGACGCGGTCAGCCACGATCCCCAGGGCATCGGTTTTATCGGCCTGCCTTATGTGCGCCAGGCCAAGGCCGTGGCGATCGTCGACGGCGGCTCGCAACCAATGTTACCCCTCGACAGCCTGATCGCCACCGAGGACTACCCGCTGTCACGGCGCCTGTACTTCTACCTGTCACCCGACGAGCAAAACCCCTGGGCCCGCGCCCTGGTACGTTTCGCCCAGAGCCCCAGGGGCCAGGCGATAGTCGCGGCCAACGGTTTTATCGCGCAGACGGTGCTGGCCATGAGCGTCACCCCCGCCCCGCAGATGCCCGAGGAGTACCAGGCCATCGCCCGGCAGGCGCAGCGCCTGACCGTGAACTTTCGCTTCGAGGAAGGCAGCGCCACCCTCGACAACAAGGCGCACCAGGATCTGACACGGGTCCTGGATTTTCTCAAGCGCCACGACAAACTAGCCAAGCGCGTGACCCTGGTCGGCTTCGGCGACGCCAAGAACGATCCGGCACGCGCGGCGCTGCTGTCCAAGCTGAGGGCGATGACCGTGCGCCGGGAACTGGTGAGAAACGGTGTGGTGCTGCGCGAGATCCGCGGTTTTGGCGCGCAGATGCCGGTCGCGGCCAATACCGCGGACGAGGGACGGATCAAGAATCGGCGGGTGGAGGTCTGGGTGTATTGAGGGAGGGAAAATCGGCGGCGTAATCGAGGACATTATCGCGGGCAAGCCTCGCTCCTACGGAAGATTCTGTAGGAGCGGAGCCCACGATCGTTTTTAATGCCCGCTGCGCAGCATTTCCTTGGGCACGTACTTGCCGATTTCGAACTTGCCGATAGCCGCGCGGTGCACTTCGTCCGGGCCGTCGGCCAGGCGCAGGGTGCGTTGCATGGCGTACATGTAGGCCAGCGGGAAATCGTTGGAGACCCCGGCCCCGCCATGAATCTGGATGGCCCGGTCGATCACCTTCAAGGCCACGTTCGGCGCCACCACCTTGATCTGGGCGATTTCGCTTTTCGCCACTTTGTTGCCGACGGTGTCCATCATGTACGCCGCCTTCAGGGTCAGCAGGCGCGCCATGTCGATCTCCATCCGCGAATCGGCGATCTTGTCGACGTTACCGCCCAGGCGCGCCAGCGGCTTGCCGAACGCGGTGCGGCTCACCGCACGCTTGCACATCAACTCCAGTGCGCGCTCGGCCATGCCGATCGAGCGCATGCAGTGGTGAATCCGGCCCGGGCCAAGGCGGCCCTGGGCGATCTCGAAGCCACGACCCTCGCCCAGCAGCACGTTCTCGTACGGCACCCGCACGTTGTCGAACAGCACTTCGGCATGGCCGTGGGGGGCGTCGTCGTAACCGAACACCGGCAGCGGCCGGACAATCTTCACCCCGGGGGTGTCGACCGGCACCAGGATCATCGAGTGCTGCTGGTGGCGCGGTGCGTCCGGGTTGCTCAGGCCCATGAAGATCAGGATCTTGCAGCGCGGGTCGCAGGCCCCCGAGGTCCACCACTTCTTGCCGTTGATCACCCATTCGTCGCCATCACGCACGGCGCGGGCGGCCATGTTGGTGGCGTCGGACGATGCCACGTCCGGCTCGGTCATGGCGAAGGCGGAGCGGATCTCGCCGCGCAGCAGCGGCTCCAGCCAGCGTTGCTTCTGCTCTTCATTGGCGTAACGCACCAGCACTTCCATGTTGCCGGTGTCCGGTGCCGAGCAGTTGAAGGGTTCCGGCCCCAGCAGGGAACGGCCCATGATTTCCGCCAGCGGCGCGTATTCGAGGTTGGTCAGGCCGGCGCCGAGTTTCGACTCGGGCAAGAACAGATTCCACAGGCCCTCGGCCTTGGCCTTGAGTTTGAGCTCTTCCATGATCGCCGTCGGCTGCCAGCGATCGCCTTCGGCGACCTGGCGCTCGAACACGGCTTCAGCCGGATAGACATAAGTGTCCATGAACGCGGTCACGCGCTCACGCAGTTCCTGAACCTTGGGTGAATAGGCGAAATCCATGGGCAGCTACCTTCTTGGCAAGGTGGTTGAGGGCATGGAACCGATGCTAGAACAGCTTACGAAAATTTACCTAGCCTATTCTCGGCGTGTATTAACATTCATCACCGATATATGATTGACTGATCAGGCAGGCCATCAACCCATCCCTCCCGACCCTAACAATAAGAGTGCAGCGCAATGAATCTGAGCAAGGTCGACCTCAACCTTTTCATCGTCTTCGACGCGATCTACACCGAAGCCAACCTGACCCGCGCCGGGCAGATCGTCGGCATCACTCAGCCTGCTGTCTCCAACGCCCTGGCCCGCCTGCGCGAGACCTTCAACGACCCGCTGTTCGTGCGGACCGCCCAGGGCATGGTGCCCACGCCCATGGCGCAGAACATCATCGGCCCGGTGCGCAACGCCCTGTCGCTGCTGCGGGTGTCGGTGCAGGAAAGCCGCATCTTCAATCCCTTGCAGGCGGTCAAGACCTACCGCATCAGCATGACCGACCTGACCGAGGCGGTGATCCTGCCGCCGCTGTTCCAGCGCCTGCGGCGCCTGGCCCCGACGGTGATCATCGAGAGCTTCCTGTCCAAGCGCCGGGAAACCACCAAGGAACTGGCCGCCGGCCGCCTGGATTTCGCCGTCGATGCCCCGCTCAACACCGACCCGCAGGTCCGCCACGTCAAGCTGATGGAAGACCGCTACGTCTGCGCCATGCGCAAGAGCCACCCGCTGGCGAACAAGGAAAAACTCAGCCTCGACGACTACCTGTCGCTGACCCATATCCACATTTCCAGTCGCCGCAGCGGCCTGGGTTATGTCGACCTGGCGTTGGGCAAGATGGGCATCCAGCGCAAGATCGCCCTGCGCTCCCAGCATTACCTGATGGCCTCGCAAGTGTTGCAACAGACCGACATGGTCATGACCGTGCCCGAGCGCTTCGCCCGGCGCCATGACCTGCAGGCGTTCAACCTGCCGGTCAACGACGTGCCGCCGCTGGAAACCCACCTCTACTGGCACGAAAGCACCGACCAGGACCCGGCCAACCGCTGGATGCGCGAGCAGATGATCGAGCTGTGCCAGCAGGTGACAGCCCACGAGAAAAAACTCGAAAAGTGACCGCTAGGAGCGAGGCTTGCCCGCGATAAGGAAGAACGTGGTGGTTCAGGGAAACCTCAACGTACCCATCGCGGGCAAGCCTCGCTCCTACGGATAGGGTTTCATCTTGCTTGACGTATACGTCAACCTCGAATTAGCTTAACGCCAAGACCTTTTTCGAGTGCCCCCATGAGCAGCCAGACCTACAGCATTTCCGACCTCGCCCGCGAGCTCGACATCACCACCCGGGCCATCCGTTTTTATGAAGAACAAGGCCTGCTCGCCCCCGAACGCCGTGGCCAGGAACGCATCTACTCGCCACGGGACAAGGTCAGCCTGAAGCTGATCCTGCGCGGCAAGCGCATCGGCTTCTCCCTGGCCGAGTGCCGCGAGCTGATCGAACTCTACGATCCCAGCAGCGGCAACCTGAAGCAGCTGCACAGCATGCTGGCGAAAATCGCCGAGCGCCGTGAACAGCTGGAACAACAGCTGCTGGACATCGAACAGATGAAGCTGGAGCTGGACACCGCGGAAGAGCGCTGCACCCAGGCGCTGGAGCAGACCATCCAGAATCAGAAAAGCGCCGTGCAGTAACCGCCCCGATTACGGTCGCCCGCAAAGCGGCCGCACCAGTAACACAGATAATCTGCCAGACAGACCGTAGCGCCTGGTTTTGCGTCGACTTCGTCGACGATCGCAGCCTGCGGCAGCGGCTACATCAGCGGCCCTACATATAAAAGGTAAAGCCCCATGTCCCTCCCCACCCATGTGCGCCTGGTCGAAGTCGGTCCTCGCGACGGTTTGCAGAACGAAGCCCAGCCCATCAGCGTCGCCGACAAGGTGCAACTGGTAGATGCCCTGAGCGCGGCCGGGCTCGGCTACATAGAAGTCGGCAGTTTCGTCTCGCCCAAATGGGTGCCGCAGATGGCCGGGTCCGCCGAGGTGTTCGCGCAAATCCAGCGCAAGCCGGGAGTGACCTACGGCGCCCTCGCCCCGAACCTGCGCGGCTTCGAAGATGCCGTGGCCGCCGGGGTCAAGGAGGTCGCGGTGTTCGCCGCCGCCTCCGAGTCCTTCTCCCAGCGCAACATCAATTGCTCCATCAGCGAGAGCCTGGAGCGCTTCGTGCCGATCATGGAGGCGGCGAAACAGCATGGCGTTACCGTGCGCGGTTACGTGTCCTGTGTGCTGGGCTGCCCTTACGAAGGCGAGGTGGCGCCGGAACAGGTCGCCGTGGTCGCCCGCGAGCTGTACAGCATGGGCTGCTACGAAGTGTCCCTGGGCGACACCATCGGCACCGGCACCGCCGGCGCTACCCGGCGGATGTTCGAGGTGGTGGCCGCCCATGTCCCGCGGGACAAGCTCGCCGGGCACTTCCACGACACCTACGGCCAGGCCCTGGCCAATATCTACGCCAGCCTGCTGGAAGGCATCGCGGTGTTCGACAGCTCCATCGCCGGGCTCGGCGGCTGCCCCTACGCCAAGGGCGCCAGCGGTAACGTCGCCAGCGAGGACGTGCTGTACCTGCTCAATGGGCTGGGCATCAAAACTGGTATCGACATGGAGCGCCTGATCCTCGCCGGCCAGCAGATCTGCTCCGTGCTGGGGCGGCCCACCGGCTCGCGCGTCGCCAAGGCCCGTTACCCAGGTTGAGGGGGTTGCCTGTTTCAGGGTGTTACCGACTGCTCTGGCGCACGCTCGAAACGGGTAACACGGAAACAGTTTGTCGATTTTCTAGCGGTACAGATGAAATGCCGTTTTTATCAAACCATTGATTTTAAAGGATTTTAAAAAGTTGGCATGGCTTCTGCTATATCTCTGGCATAACAAGAATAAAAAGCAGCAAAGCTAATAAAAATAAGACGAAACGACTCTGACATAACAAAAACAACACGGCAGAGACGCAGCTAACAGATTTTTTTGGAGAGGATGTGTTTTCCAGGGTGTCTTCAACAACAAGAGCCACCCGCAACCGGGCAGAGAACAATAAAACTACCCCAAGGTAGCTCCCGAACTGGTTGGTCGCTCAAGCGAGAAAATAGATCAGCGCTCAAAAAAATACGTTTGCTCTTGATCCCGGATGGGGATCGCCAAAAACAGCGGTAAAGGGTAACGGTTGCCAAAAACAACAACAGACCGCCCCTCAATAATAAAAAAGAGCACGCAACGACAAAATTAAAGGGGAGCTTCGGCTCCCCTTTGTGCTTTCTGCCATTCCTGTTTTCTTCCCTGATTCGGCGGCGACCTTGGGGTCGCTATCGCGAGCAAGCTCGCTCCTACAAAGAGCGAGCTTGCTCGCGATGACATCAGGAATGCCCGCGCAACTCCTCGATGCTGATCTCGCGCATCCTGAACTTCTGGATCTTGCCGGTCACGGTCATCGGGAACTCCTCGACGAACTTGAAGTAACGCGGCGTCTTGAAGTGAGCGATACGCTCCTTGCACCAGGCCTGCAGCTCCTCCTCGCTGGCCGTGTGGCCGGGGTGGAACTTGATCCAGGCGACAATCTCTTCGCCGTATTTCGAGCACGGGATGCCGATCACTTGCACGTCGGCCACCGCCGGATGGGTGAAGAAAAACTCCTCCAGTTCGCGCGGATAAATGTTTTCGCCGCCGCGGATGATCATGTCCTTGTTGCGCCCGGCGATGCACACGTAACCCTGCTCGTTCATGGTCGCCAGGTCGCCAGTGTGCATCCAGCCGGCCTGGTCGATGGCTTCAGCCGTGCCCTGCGGGTTGTTCCAGTAGCCCAGCATCACGCTGTAACCGCGGGTGCACAGCTCGCCGATGGTGCCGCGCGGCACGATATTACCCGCCTCGTCGATGATTTTGCTTTCCAGCTGCGGCTGGGTGCGGCCGACCGTGGTCACGCGCAGTTCGAGGTCGTCCGCCGGGCCGGTCTGCAACGACACCGGGCTGGTTTCGGTCATGCCGTAGGCGATCTGCACTTCGCTCATGTGCATCTCGCTGATCACCCGGCGCATCACCTCGATCGGACAGGTGGCCCCGGCCATGATCCCGGTGCGCAGGCTCGACAGGTCGAACTCGGCCCGCCGTGGCAGGTCAAGCATGGCGATGAACATGGTCGGCACGCCATACAGCCCGGTGGCCTTTTCCTCGGCCACGGCGCTCAGGGTCAGCAGCGGATCGAAGGCATCGTTGGGGTAGATCATGGTGGTGCCGTGGGTCACGCAGCCCAGATTGCCCATGACCATGCCGAAGCAGTGGTACAGCGGCACCGGAATCACCAGGCGGTCCTCGTGGCCCAGGCCCAGGCTCTCGCCGACCATATAGCCGTTGTTGAGGATGTTGTAGTGGCTGAGGGTCGCGCCCTTGGGGAAACCGGTGGTGCCGGAGGTGTACTGGATATTCACCGCCTGGTCGGGGTCCAGGCTGTCCTGGCGTTCGCGCAGCGCTTCGACACTGACGCCGGCCCCCAGGTCGGCCAGCTGCGACCAGGGCAGAAAACCCGACGGCGGCTGCGCGTCGAGGCTGATCACGCCGCGCAAATCCGGCAGGCGCTCGCTCTGTAGCTGGCCGATGGACTGCTGCGCCAGCTCGGGTGCCAGGCCCTGCAACATGGCGTGGTAGTCGGAGGTCTTGAACGCACCGGCGCACACCAGCCACTGGCAACCGGACTGCTTGAGCACGTATTCCAGCTCGGAACTGCGGTAAGCCGGGTTGATGTTCACCAGGATCGCGCCGATCTTGGCGCTGGCGAACTGGCTGATGCACCACTGGGCACAATTGGGGGCCCAGATGCCCAGCCGGTCGCCGGTCCTGAGCCCCAGGGCCAGCAGCGCCCGGGCATGCAGATCGACGGTTTCGGCCAGCTGCTGCCAGCTGTAGCGCAGCTGCTGATGACGCACCACCAGGGCTTCGCCCCGAGGGTATGACGCCACCGTGCGATCGAACGCCTGACCGATGGTCAGCGCCAGCAAGGCTTTGTCCTGGGTGCCGCGAGTGTAGCTGCGCCCCGGCGCGGGTGCGGGTTGATCCATGATGACCCCTATTGTCTTTATTGTAGGAGCGAGGCTTGCCCGCGATTGGAGCGCCGCGATGTCGCTATACGACCGCGTGATCCTTCATCGCCGGCAAGCTCGGCTCCTACAGATTCGCGCAAGTTGACGTTTACGTAAAGGGTGATTGACAGCCACCCGTCGCAGGCTTACGTTAACGTAAAGGTGAGAGCCGAATCAGCCGCTCTCCACAGCCCGACTCCCTTACATAAAAACAAGTTTGAAGGTGCCCCCATGAGCTATCCGACCCTGAACTTTGCCCTCGGCGAAACCATCGACATGCTCCGCGACCAGGTGCAGGCCTTCGTCAAGGCCGAGCTGGCGCCACGGGCGGCACAGATCGACATCGACAACCTGTTCCCCGCCGACATGTGGCGCAAGTTCGGCGACATGGGCCTCTTGGGCATCACCGTGCCGGAAGAATACGGCGGTGCCGGCCTGGGTTACCTGGCCCACGTGGTGGCCATGGAAGAAATCAGCCGTGGCTCGGCCTCGGTCGCCCTCTCCTACGGCGCCCATTCCAACCTCTGCGTCAACCAGATCAACCGCAACGGCAACCACGCACAGAAAAGCCAATACCTGCCCAAGCTGATCAGCGGCGAACACATCGGCGCCCTGGCCATGAGCGAACCCAATGCCGGCTCCGACGTGGTGTCGATGAAGCTGCGCGCCGACAAGCGCGGCGACCACTACGTGCTCAACGGCAGCAAGACCTGGATCACCAACGGCCCCGACGCCAACACCTACGTGATCTACGCCAAGACCGACCTGGAAAAGGGTCCGCACGGCATCACCGCGTTCATCGTCGAGCGCGACTGGAAAGGCTTCAGCCGCAGCAACAAGTTCGACAAGCTGGGCATGCGCGGCTCGAACACCTGCGAGCTGTTTTTCGATGACGTGCAAGTGCCGGAAGAAAACATCCTCGGCGTGCTCAATGGCGGCGTGAAGGTACTGATGAGCGGCCTGGACTACGAGCGCGTGGTGCTCTCCGGCGGCCCGACCGGGATCATGCAGGCCTGCATGGACCTGGTGGTGCCCTACATCCACGACCGCAAGCAGTTCGGCCAGAGCATCGGCGAGTTCCAGCTGATCCAGGGCAAGGTCGCCGACATGTACACCCAGCTCAACGCCAGCCGCGCCTACCTGTATGCCGTGGCCCAGGCCTGCGAACGCGGCGAGACCACGCGCAAGGACGCCGCCGGGGTGATCCTCTACAGCGCCGAACGCGCCACCCAGATGGCCCTGGACGCGATCCAGATCCTCGGCGGCAACGGCTACATCAACGAATTCCCCGCCGGCCGCCTGCTGCGCGACGCCAAGCTGTATGAAATCGGCGCTGGCACCAGCGAGATCCGCCGCATGCTGATCGGTCGCGAACTCTTTAACGAGACGAAGTAAGAGCAGCTGCAAGTTGCGAGCTACAAGCGGCAAGCCATAGCTGCCGTAACGCCGATTTACTCTTGCAGCTTGAAGCTTGTCGCTTCGAGCTGCGCTGGGAGCCCCAATGATTCTGAAGTCTCAGCTCAACCCGAAATCACCAGAGTTCGCGCAGAACGCTGCCAGCATGCTGGCCCAGGTCGATGCCCTGCACACCCTGCTCGCCCAGGTCCAGCAAGGCGGTGGCGCCAAGGCCCAGGAACGGCACACCTCGCGCGGCAAGCTGCTGCCGCGCGAGCGTATCAACCGCCTGCTCGACCCGGGCTCGCCCTTCCTCGAAATCAGCCAACTGGCGGCGTATGAGGTGTATGGCGAAGACGTACCGGCCGCCGGGGTGATTGCCGGCATCGGCCGGGTAGAGGGTGTCGAATGCATGATCGTGGCCAACGACGCCACGGTGAAAGGCGGCTCCTACTACCCGCTGACCGTGAAAAAACACCTGCGCGCCCAGGCCATCGCCCAGCAGAACCGCCTGCCCTGCATCTACCTGGTGGACTCCGGTGGCGCCAACCTGCCGCGCCAGGACGAGGTGTTCCCCGACCGCGAGCACTTCGGGCGGATCTTCTTCAACCAGGCCAACATGAGCGCCCAGGGCATCCCGCAGATCGCCGTGGTCATGGGTTCCTGCACCGCCGGCGGGGCCTACGTGCCGGCCATGGCCGACGAAGCGATCATGGTCCGCGAACAGGCCACCATCTTCCTCGCCGGCCCGCCGCTGGTGAAGGCCGCCACCGGTGAAGTGGTCAGCGCCGAAGACCTCGGCGGCGCCGATGTGCACTGCAAGATCTCCGGTGTCGCCGACCACTACGCCGACAGCGACGAACACGCCCTGGCCCTGGCCCGGCGCAGCATCGCCAACCTCAACTGGCGCAAGCAGGGCGAGTTGCAGCAACGCGCGCCGATCGCCCCGCTGTATGCCAGCGACGAGCTGTACGGGGTGATTCCGGCGGACGCCAAGCAACCCTTCGATGTGCGCGAAGTCATCGCGCGGCTGGTGGACGGTTCGGTCTTCGATGAGTTCAAGGCGCTGTTCGGCACCACCCTGGTGTGCGGCTTCGCCCACCTGCACGGCTACCCGATCGCCATCCTCGCCAACAACGGCATCCTCTTCGCCGAGGCCGCGCAGAAAGGCGCGCACTTTATCGAGCTGGCCTGCCAGCGCGGCATCCCGCTGCTGTTCCTGCAGAACATCACCGGCTTCATGGTCGGGCAGAAATACGAAGCCGGCGGCATCGCCAAGCACGGCGCCAAGCTGGTGACCGCGGTGGCCTGCGCCAAGGTGCCGAAGTTCACGGTGATCATCGGCGGCAGCTTCGGCGCCGGTAACTACGGCATGTGCGGCCGCGCCTACGACCCACGCTTCTTGTGGATGTGGCCCAACGCGCGGATCGGCGTGATGGGCGCCGAGCAGGCCGCCGGGGTGCTGGTGCAAGTCAAGCGCGAGCAGGCCGAACGTGGCGGACAGACTTTCAGCGCCGCCCAGGAAGCCGAGATCAAACAGCCGATCCTCGATCAGTACGAGCACCAGGGCCATCCGTATTACTCCAGCGCCCGGCTGTGGGACGACGGCGTCATCGACCCGGCGCAGACCCGCGACGTGCTGGCGCTGGCCTTGTCCGCGTCCCTCAACGCCCCTATCGAACAGAGCCGCTTCGGCGTGTTCCGCATGTGACCCGGAGCGCAATCGACATGAACGACTTCAACACCCTGGAACTGCTGAAGGACCCGCGTGGTTTCGCCACCCTGTGGCTCAGCCGTGAAGAAAAGAACAACGCTTTCAACGCCGAAATGATCCGCGAACTGATCCTCGCCCTGGATCAAGTGCAAAGCGATCCGGCCCTGCGCTTCTTGCTGGTGCGCGGCCGCGGCAAGCACTTCAGCGCCGGCGCCGACCTGGCCTGGATGCAGCAGTCGGCCGAACTCGACTACCACACCAACCTCGACGACGCCCGCGAGCTGGCCGAGCTGATGTACAACCTGGCCAAGCTGAAGATCCCGACCCTGGCCGTGGTGCAAGGCGCGGCCTTTGGTGGCGCCCTGGGCCTGATCAGTTGCTGCGACATGGCGATCGGCGCCGACGACGCACAGTTCTGCCTGTCGGAAGTCCGCATCGGCCTGGCCCCGGCAGTGATCAGCCCGTTCGTGGTGCAGGCCATCGGCGAACGCGCGGCACGCCGCTACGCCCTGACCGCCGAGCGTTTCAGCGGCCAGCGGGCCCGGGAAATCGGCCTGCTGTCGGAAAGCTACCCGGCAACCGAGCTGGAGCAACAAGTGGCGTCGTGGATCGACAACCTGTTGCTCAACAGCCCGTGCGCCATGCGCGCCAGCAAAGACCTGCTGCGCGAAGTCGGCAACGGCGCCCTGACCCCGGCCCTGCGTCGCTACTGCGAGAACGCCATTGCCCGCATCCGCGTCAGCCCCGAAGGCCAGGAAGGCCTGCGCGCCTTCCTGCAAAAACGCCCGCCCAGCTGGCAGCCCGCCCCGACCACCAAGGAGCCGCGTTGATGAGCGCCCCTGTCCTGACCACCCTGCTGGTGGCCAACCGCGGCGAGATCGCCTGCCGCGTGATGCGCACCGCCAAGGCCCTGGGCCTGACCACCGTGGCCGTGCACAGCGCCACCGACCGTGACGCCCGCCACAGCCGCGAAGCCGACCTGCGCGTCGACCTGGGCGGCAGCAAGGCCGCCGACAGCTACCTGCAGATCGACAAACTGATCGCCGCCGCCAAGGCCAGCGGCGCCCAGGCGATTCACCCCGGCTACGGCTTTCTCTCGGAAAACGCCGGCTTCGCCCGCGCCATCGAAGCCGCCGGCCTGATCTTCCTCGGCCCGCCGGCGTCGGCCATCGACGCCATGGGCAGCAAGTCGGCGGCCAAGGCGCTGATGGAAACCGCCGGCGTGCCCCTGGTCCCCGGTTATCACGGCGAAGCCCAGGACCTGGAAACCTTCCGTGTCGCCGCCGAACGCATCGGCTACCCGGTGCTGCTCAAGGCCACCGCCGGCGGTGGCGGCAAGGGCATGAAAGTGGTGGAGGACGTCAGCCAGCTGGCCGAAGCCCTGGCCTCGGCCCAGCGGGAGGCGCAGTCGTCCTTCGGCGACTCGCGGATGCTGGTGGAAAAGTATGTGCTCAAGCCGCGCCACGTGGAGATCCAGGTGTTCGCCGACCAGCACGGCAACTGCCTGTACCTCAACGAGCGCGATTGCTCGATCCAGCGGCGCCACCAGAAAGTCGTTGAAGAAGCCCCGGCCCCCGGCCTGAGCGCCGAACAGCGCAAGGCCATGGGCGAAGCCGCGGTACGCGCGGCGCAGGCCATAGGTTACGTCGGCGCCGGCACCGTGGAGTTCCTGCTGGACGCCCGCGGCGAATTCTTCTTCATGGAAATGAACACCCGCCTGCAAGTGGAGCACCCGGTCACCGAAGCCATCACCGGGCTGGACCTGGTGGCCTGGCAAATCCGCGTGGCCCAGGGCGAAGCGCTGCCGATCACCCAGGATCAGGTGCCGCTGATCGGGCATGCGATCGAAGTGCGGCTGTACGCCGAGGACCCGGGCAACGACTTCCTCCCGGCCACCGGGCGCCTGGCGTTGTACCGCGAATCGGCGGCGGGCCCTGGACGGCGAGTGGACAGCGGCGTCGAGGAAGGCGACAGCGTGTCGCCGTTCTACGACCCGATGCTCGGCAAGCTGATCGCCTGGGGCGAGAACCGCGAGCAGGCGCGTTTGCGCCTGCTGGGGATGCTCGACGAGTTCGCCATCGGCGGGCTGAAGACCAACCTGGCGTTCCTGCGGCGCATCATCGCCCACCCGGCCTTCGCCGCCGCCGAGCTGGATACCGGCTTTATCCCGCGTTATCAGGATCAGTTGCTGCCACCGGCCACCGCCTTGAGCGACGAGTTCTGGCAAGCCGCCGCCCAGGCGTTCGCCCAGAGCCAGCCGGACCAGCTGCGCGTCGACGACCGTCATTCCCCCTGGGCCAAGGCCAATGGCCTGCGCATCGGCCTGCCGCGGGAAACCGTGCTGCACCTCGACTGCGAGGGCCAGGACCGGGCGATCAAGCTGGACACCAACGCGGCCATTGCCTTGCACGGCGAACAGCTGTCGATCGAACACAAGGGACTGCGCCAGCAGCACCGGGCGATTCGCCAGGGCGACAGCCTGTACCTGCAGTGGCAGGGCGAGATGCACCGGGTCACGGCCTATGACCCGATTGCCGCGGTGGAGGCCAGCCACAGTCATCATGGCGGCCTGACCGCGCCCATGAACGGCAGCATCGTGCGGGTCCTGGTGCAGGCCGGGCAGAGTGTCGAAGCCGGCGCGCAACTGGTGGTTCTGGAGGCGATGAAGATGGAACACAGCATCCGCGCACCGCAAGCCGGGGTGGTCAAGGCGCTGTATTGCCAGGAAGGCGAGATGGTCAGTGAGGGAAGTGCCCTGGTGGAGCTGGAATAAGCTCCTGAGGCAGAAGATCGTTCCCGCAGCCTTGCGGGAACGATCGTATTTTTACGTCAGAATTTAGCGGTAGCCTGCACTACCACACCAATAATCCGACACTCATCGCTGTAAAGCGTCTTCGGATAAGTCGGATTCAACGGCACCAGATAACGTTGCCCACCCTCTTCCACCAGCTTGCGGAAAATCGCTTCGGTACTGCCCGGGCATTGCACGATCACCAGCTTGCCGGGAACCGCTTCCACCGCCGGATCCACCAGGATCAACATGTCCTGGGCGATGCTCAGGCCACTCGGGGCAATCATCGCGTCGCCCACCACGACCAGCCAGAACGCCGAGCCTTCGGCCTGGTAGTCGGAGAGCTCGTAACGCTCGGCGGCGTAGCCCGCGCCACCGGCCTCGCGCACCTCGCCAACGCCCCGCCAGTCGCTGACCGGGTAGCGAAAGTACGGGTTGTACTTCTGCACCAGTGACGGCCCTTCCAGCAGCAACTGGCCCTCGTCATCCACCTGTGGTTTTTCGCGGATCACCAGCGCGACTTCGAGAAAACCCAGGCCGATTTCTTCCAGCACGCGGTTCATGTCTTCGATCTTCGGCTGGCGCCGTTTGCTCAGCCAATGGCCGATGCCGCCCTGGGACATGCCCAGGCGCTCCGCGAGCTTTTCTTGTGTGACCTTGCGGTCCTTCATGTTGGATTTAACCAACTCGATCCATTTGTCCATGGACCGGAACAATACGTTGTGTATTTCCGCCCTCAACACACAAGTTGTAGTATTTGAAACCTAGTCACAAATACATTAAGTATTACCATTCCTCAGACCCTCTTATTCCACGTCAAAGGATGGAACCGCTCATGAGCACAACCAGCAAAGATGCACCGGAACTGGAAACCGATGTCGGCTTCAACGCCCTCAAGGACAGCGAGGCCGCCCGCCGGGCCATGGACTACTACTTGAAGCCGGCTATTGCAGAAGCGTCGATCGACGAGAAGTTCTTCGAAGTCAAAGACAGCATCAGCAGCGAGGAAGCGATGATCCACGCTTCCGACCTGCTGCGCTGCGCCGCGGCCAGCGCCTACGAGGCCGCCGACCACCTGCGGGGAACCCGGCGGGACCTGGCGTTTTCCGTGGTGCACATGATCGACATGGCCAAGGCGCTGGTGGATCGCTCGCTGGACAGCCAGCGCCAGGAATGAGAGGCGCGGCAGAATTCGCCCACGGCCGATCCGGCCGATGAACAAGGCTGACAACAGGGACAGGAAATTATTTTCTAAACGGCGGGGAAAAACATTTGACTTGCAAATGATAATGATTATTATTGCAAGCAACTGGTCGCGAGATCAGTCGATAACCCAAGAGACCTTAGGTCGGACTCCTGGATTATCTCCTCATCAGGCTAATCACGGTTTTTGACCCGGCTTTTTGCCGGGTCTTTTTTTTCTGCCAGTTTTTCTGGCTTGGCTTCAGGCTAATGAAGACTGGGTCCCGCTAAATTGGCGGCGATGATAGCAAAAGAATGCCTCATTGCAAGCCGACGCCCGCCGCAACGGCTCGCAAATGCAAAAACAGCGCTTGAGAATCAATCGCATAGCTTCTAAGCTGCTTTCGCGTCAAGGACGACGCCCCCCCTCTCCCGCGGAAATTACCCCGGTATTTTCCCTGCCTTGCTAAAGTAACGGCCATAAAAAATCCTGTTCAGGAATCGACCATGACCGTGGCTCAAAGCTCGTTTCAAATCTCTGCCAATTTCGACAGCGGCAATATCGAAGTACTGGATGCCAGCAACCCCTCGCAAGTCCTGCTGGCCATCAAGCCCGACACTCGCAGCGCGCATTTCCAGTGGTTCCACTTCAAGGCCAGCGGCCTGCGTGTCGGCCAGGAACACTGGTTCCGCCTGGGCAATGCCAGCAAGTCCTCGTACAACAAGGCCTGGAGCGGTTATCAGGCGGTGGCGTCCTACGACCACGTCAACTGGTTCCGCGTGCCGACGATTTTTGAAGGCGACACCCTGCGCTTCTGCCTTGAAGCCACCCAGACCCACGCCTGGTTCGCCTATTTCGAACCCTACAGCCGCGGCCGGCATGACTGGCTGATCGAGCAGGCGCTGACCAAGGCCGGCGCCGAACTGCTGGCCACCGGCAAAAGCGTCGAGGGTCGCGATATCCAGCTGCTGCGCAAAGGCAGCAGCGGCGAAGGCCGACGCAAGGTCTGGATCATCGCCCAGCAGCACCCTGGCGAGCACATGGCCGAATGGTTCATGGAGGGCGTGATCGAACGCCTGCAGCACCGTGACGATGCCGAGCTGAACAGGCTGCTGGCCAGCGCCGATCTGTACCTGGTGCCGAACATGAACCCCGACGGCGCCTTCCACGGTCACTTGCGCACCAACGCCATGGGCCAGGACCTGAACCGCGCCTGGCAGAGCGCCAGCCAGGAGCTCAGCCCGGAAGTGCTGTTCGTCCAGCAGCAGATGGAGCAGTACGGCGTCGACCTGTTCCTCGACGTGCACGGCGACGAAGAAATCCCCCATGTGTTCACCGCCGGCTGCGAAGGCAACCCGGGCTACACGCCGCGCCTGGCCAAGCTCGAGGAGCACTTCCGCAGCCACCTGAAACACAAGACCCGGGACTTCCAGACCACCCACGGCTACACCAGGGACAAGCCCGGCGAAGCCAACATGACCCTGGCCTGCAACAGCGTCGGCGAGAAGTTCGACTGCCTGTCGCTGACCCTGGAAATGCCGTTCAAGGACCACGACGATAACCCCAACCCGCTCACCGGCTGGTCGGGCAAACGCTCGATGCAACTGGGCAAGGACGTCCTCAGCACCGTGGCCGACATGGTCGGCATCCTGCGCTGATCCTGCTGCGCTGGCCGCGGCGCGAACCGCGGCCGGCGCCTATTGCACCGGCACCCGCCGGCAATCCTCGGGCCCGAGCAAGCGCCCATCCGCCGAGCGCAGCTCCAGCGGTCGCAGCGGCAGCCCCTGCTCGCGGTCGACCATCAGCGAATGCGCTTCCCCCTCCTCGTAGAAATACGCCTCGCCCCACTGCCGCAGACCGATGATCAGGTTGAACAGGCCGTTGCCCTTCTGCGTCAGCACGTACTCCTGATAGGCACTGCCGTCGGACGCCGGCAGCACCTCGAAGATGCCGTGGGCCACCAGGGTCCGCAGGCGGGCAGCGAGGATGTTCTTGGCCATCCCCAAATTGCGCTGGAACTCGCTGAAGCGGCGGATGCCGTCAAAGGCATCACGAATGATCAGCAGCGACCACCAGTCACCGATAGCGTCCAGCGAACGGGCCACCGGGCACTCGGCGCCCTCCAGGCTTGTGCGTTTGACCATGATGCAGACTCGCGACAGGAAAGTGGTTGCAATATAAAACCAGCCTCTCTACCGTACAACTGGTTTCATAAAGCAACCAGAACTCACGGAGCCGAGCATGACAGCCGCAATCGCCCCTTTGCCATCCGCCACCATTCCGGCGTCGGTGGTGCTGCTCTTTGCCATTGCCTGCGGGCTGGCGGTGGGCAATGTCTATTACGCCCAACCCCTGCTCGATGCCATGGCCCACAGCCTGGACATGCCGCGAGCGACCATCGGCCTGGTCATCACCCTGACCCAGGTCGGCTACGGTCTCGGCCTGCTGTTCCTGGTGCCGCTGGGCGACCTGCTGAACCGCCGGCGCCTGATCGTCGGCCAGACGAGCTTGTCGGTCGTGGCCCTGTTGATGGTGGCGCTGGCGGCGGACAGCACTTGGCTGTTGCTGGGCATGGCCCTGACCGGGCTGCTCGCGGTGGTGACCCAGGTGCTGGTGGCCTATGCCGCCAACCTGGCCGCGCCAGGCAAACGTGGCCAGGTGGTGGGTAGCGTGACCAGCGGCATCGTGCTCGGGATCCTGTTGGCGCGCACGGTCTCGGGAACCATGGCCGACCTGGCCGGCTGGCGTTCGGTGTACCTGCTGTCGGCCGGGCTGACCCTGCTGATGGCGCTGCTGTTGTGGCGGGTGCTGCCCAAGGTCGAGCAGCCGGCGGCAATGCACAGCTACGGCCAACTGATTCGCTCGCTGTTCGGTCTGTTCCGCGAAGAAAAGGTCCTGCGCGATCGAGCGGTGCTGGCGATGCTGATCTTCAGTGCCGGCACCGTGTTATGGACCCCGCTGGTGCTGCCCCTGAGCGCCCCGCCGCTGTCGCTGTCGCACACCGAGATCGGCCTGTTCGGCCTCGCCGGGGCGGCCGGAGCCCTGGGCGCCTCGCGTGCCGGACGCTTGGCCGACCGTGGCCTGGGACAATGGACCAGCGGCCTGGCGCTGAGCCTGATGCTGGCCTCCTGGTGGCCGATCGCCTACACCCAATCGTCGCTCTGGGCCCTGCTGCTGGGGGTGATCGTCTTCGACCTGGGTTTGCAGGCGGTGCATGTCACCAGCCAGAGCCTGATCTACAGCACCCGCCCCGAGGCCCAGAGCCGCCTGGCCGCGGGCTACATGCTGTTCTATTCGATCGGCAGCGCCAGCGGCTCGATCGGCGCCACCGCCCTGTACGCCTGGGCGGGCTGGACCGGGGTATGCCTGCTGGGCGCCGCGATCAATGGCGTGGCGCTGCTGTACTGGCGGTGGAGCCTGAACCCGCGCAAAGCCCCGGTGTGTGCCGGTTGAAACACATTGCCAGGGCTCTTGAGCGCACCGCCCTGCTCTCAGCCCTTGCCGCGCAGCATGCTTTCCAGCACCCCGTCGCGGCGCACCCAGCCATGGAACAGCGCCGCCGCCAGATGCAGCAGCACCGTCAGGAACAGCAGGTAGGCGAGAAAGCCGTGGGCCTTGCGCAACCAGGCGAACAGCGGGGCATTGGCAGGCAGGAGCGACGGCAGCTGCAGCGAACTGCCAAGCATCACCGGATCACCCGCCGCTGAAATCATCGCCCAGCCCAGCAGCGGCAGGATCAGCATCAGCGCGTACAGCAGCACATGGGAGGCCTTGGCCGCCAACGCCTGCCAGCCCGGCAGGTCCGCCGGCAGTGGCGGTTGCCGGGTGGAAAAGCGCACGACCAGGCGCACGATCACCAGCAGCAGAATGGCAATGCCCAGCGGCTTGTGCAGGTGGATCAACCACTCATGGCGCTCGGACACCGAGGCCACCATGCCGGCGCCGATAAACAGCATGCCGATGATCATCAGCGCCATCAGCCAGTGCAGCAGGCGCGCCAGTGGCGCGAAATGATTCGGTTGGGCGCTCATGGGCGGGACTCCTGGGCAGCGTGGGGCAATTGATCGACTTCACTGGTGCGGCGCAGATAGGAACTGGCGTAAGCCGCCGAACGGGCCGCCAGCAGCGGGTCGTCGGAGGCGGCAATGCCGCTCGGCAGCACCAGCGGGTCGTAGTTGATGTCGCGGCATTCGCCCTCGTTCTGCGGCTGGCTGCGCTCCAGCACCAGGGTCCCGGCATTCAGCACCTTGCGCTCGCTGGGCCAGGCCTTGCTGGCGTCGTCGGTCGGGTCGCCCGGGTTGGCCAGGGTGATGCTCAAGCGCCAGCGCAACGGCCCCGCAGCCAGGCGCTGCACCAGGTCTTTTTCCAGGAAGTCGTTACCCTCAGGCACCACCGCGTCGGGCGCGTCCTGGGTCAGCGGCACCACGCCCCAGCGCACCGCCTGGCGTTGCCCGGTGGCGCTCACCAGGTAAAACGCGTTGATGCCGTTGTAGGTTTCGGTGGCGTAGCTGGCCGAGGGCTTGGCGCTTTTGATCCATTGCAGGAACGGCATGGCTTCCGGGTGGGCGGCGAAAAACGCCGGCACGCTGGCCGGGTTCGGCTTGCCGGTCGCCGGGTCTGGCGCACTGGCCTGCTGCAACTGGTAAAACGCTTCGGGGGTGCCCACCGGGAACACCGGCATGCTGTTCATCCCGGTGCGCCATTGCTGGCCGTTGGCCTGAGTGAAACGCAGCGCCAGGCTGCGGATCGGCACACTGCCGTCAGGTGCATAGGGGTTGCCGGGGGGCAAGGCGAAACGCCCGACCACCGGGGTCCGCGCTTCGTTGAACACCTGGGCGCTGGAATAGCTGCGGGCTTCGCCGCTGCTCTCGAAATAACCGACCACGCACACACCCTTGGCGTGGTTGCGACGGAAGCCCGGATGTACGCCGTTGTTTTTCTCCAGCACATCCACCAGGGCCTTGGGGGTCAGGCGCTGCGGATCGAAAGTGCCGTTTACATAAGCCATGGCGCCGGCCAGGGCCGCGACCACCAGGGCGATCCCGCCCAGACGCAGGCTCAGGCTGGCCGCGCTCAAGGGCGGACGATCAGGGGGTGATGGACGATCTACCATGAATATCTCCAGGGCCGCGGGCCACAGGTGGAAAGGACAGGTCAGACGTACCCCGGCAAGCTTTATTCCCGTCGCCGATATTTATTTTCCGAGCACTGGAATAACCTGCACGACCAGGCGTCTGGCTGTTGCAAGCACGCTGTTGCAAGCGTAGCGACTGGCCAACGATCCGCAGGAACCCATGAACGATATCGACGAACAGCTGCGTGAAATCATCCCCCGGTTGCGGCGTTTCGCCCTGTCCCTGAGCCGTCAGCCCAGCAGCGCCGATGACCTGGTGCAAGCGAGCCTGGAACGGGCGCTGTCGAGCTGGGGCGAAAAACGCCCCGAGGGCGATCTGCGGGCCTGGCTGTTCGCCATTCTCTACCGCCAGTTTCTCGACGCGCACCGCCGCTCACGGCGTTATGCGCGCATGCTGGAATTCTTCACCGGGCGCGACGACGCCCAGCCTTCGGTGGAACGCAGCGTGGTCGCGCAATCGACCCTGGAAGCCTTCGACCGCCTGCCCGCCGAACAGCGCGCGCTGCTGCTCTGGGTCTCGGTGGAAGGCCTGAGCTACAAGGAAGTCGCCACTATCCTCGACGTGCCCACCGGCACCGTGATGTCCCGCCTGTCCCGGGCGCGCCAGGCCCTGCGCCAGCTCAGCGACGGCGAAATCAGCAGCCCTTCTTTGCGGATACTCAAATGATCAGCCTGCCCCCCAGCGAACGCGACCTGCACGCCTACGTCGACCATCAGCTCAGCGAGAGCGACCGGCGCCTGCTGGAGACCTACCTGAGCAGCCACCCGCAGCTCGCCGCCCAGGTCCAGGCCTGGCAGCAGGACGCCCAGCAGCTGCGTGCGGCCCTCGGCGGTGCCTTGCAGCAACCGGTCAACCCCAACCTCGACCCGGCGCTGATTCGCCAGCGCCTCAAGCGCCAGTCGCGCCGCCACCTGGCCAGCGCCGCGCTGCTGTTGATCGCCCTCGGCGTCGGCGGCCTGAGTGGCTGGCAGGCGCGGGAAATGACCCTGGCCAGTGCTCTGCCGCTGCCGATGACCGACGCCTTGCAGGCCTATCGCCTGTTCGCCCAGCAAGGCGTCCTCCCGGCCGACCTCGAGGTCCGGGGCAACGGCGCCATGCAGGCCTGGCTCGATCGCTACTTCACCCAGGCCGAGCGCCTGCCGGACCTGCGCGAGGCCGGGTTCCAGGCGGTCAGCGGGCGTTTGCTGAGCACCGATCAAGGACCGGCGGCGATGGTGCTGTACGAGGACCAGGGCGGGCACAGGATCAGTTTCTATATCCGCCCGCCGGGACCGAAGAACTACCTGCTGCCCCGGGGCAGCCGCAGCGATGGCGAACTGCAGGCCGACTACTGGTCCGACAGCGGCTACAACTACGCCATGGTCAGCCCCAGCGGTTCGGCGGTGGCGCAGCGGCTGCAGGACACCCAGAAGTTCTGACCCATGGCAGCCGCATCCCCGTGGGCCGGCCTTGAGACCGCCAGAGGTCCTTCGGACCTATCGCAGCCTGCGGCAGCGGCTACCTCGACCCCGTCATCTGGGCCATCACCTTCTCCTGTAGCCGCTGCCGCAGGCTGCGATCGGCAGCGAAGCAGCCGCAGGATCTGCGCCACACCACAAACACCTGCGACTAGCACAATAGGGGCACTCCCCCCTTAAAACCCCACATCCAGCACCACGTTGTCGATATAGGTCCCCGCCGGCGGCGTGGCCTGGTCGGTGTAGATCCGGGCGTTGTAGTTGAACACCTGGCTGCCGGTGCCCAGGCCGTTGCCGGGGTTCACCTCGGCGTCGGAACTGGCCCGCCGCGCCGCGCCCACGCTGCCCCAGCGGGTGGTGCCGGCGCTTTTGAAGATGTCGTAGGCCAGGTAGTTGCCCCCCGAGATCATCCGCCGCCGCCCGCCGACGCTGACGGGCTGCTGGCCATCGTCCAGGCCCACGGTGTAGGCACTGCCCTTGGTACAGGCGAGGTTGATGGTCTGCCCGCTGACAGTGGCGAAGGCGCTGATCACCGGCGCGCTGCCGAAGCTGATGTTGGGCGCGGTGATCACGCAGTCGTTGGCCACCGTCAGGTTGACCGTCAGGCTGGCGACGCCGCTGCCGATATCGCGCCCCAGGCATGCGCCCAACGCGCCGATCCCCGCGCAGTAGTTCCAGCTCCAGGCAATGCTCAGGGTCTCGGTGTAGATGCCGGCGGCGACGTTGCTGCCGGTGATGCTGCCCAGGTAGACCGGAATGGCCTTGGCCACGGTCGGGCTGCCCAGCAGCCCCAGGGCGTCGACGATGGAGTTGCGCGCGAAGTCGAACTGCACGCCGCGGGTGATGGGGTAATTGGTGCTGTTGTCGCCGTAGATCGTGTAGCCGATGACATCGCCGGTGGGGCCCAGCAGCCCGCTCTGCGAGGAGGTGATGGTGGCGTAGAAATGGTCGTTGCTGGCCATCAGGGTCGCCAACGAGCCGGTGCAGGCCAGGCCGGCGTTGGTGCTGGAAGCAGGTTGCGAGGTGGTGCGCACCAGGATCGAACTGAGGGTGCCGAAACTCGCCGGCGAGGTACTGACCACCGAGCACAGGGCCTGGGCCGCCCCTGGCAACAGCAGCGCCAGCAGCAACAACGCCAGCCCCCAATAACGACGCAACCTGTCCATGTTCACTGACTCCCGATTCCGTTCATGAACCCTCACTGACACACCAGCGGCCCGATCAACGGCACCTGTTCCTGTTCCGGCTCCAGGGCAAAGCTCACCTGGCAGCTGCTGCCGTCGGCGAGGCTGACCCGCAGGTTGTTGTTCGGCGCCAGGTTTTCCAGGTACACCAGGCCGTCCCAGCCCACCACCGTCTGGGCGCCGCTCTGTTCGTGGGTCACCAGGCTGCCCAGGGGCAACTCATGGTGCCGAGCGTCCACCAGGACCACGCTGGCGGCGAGGATGCGGGTCAAGGGGAACTCCACCAGATAGCCGCTGCCACGACGCACCGCGACCCGCTGTTCGACCAGCGGGCTCTGCACGTTGGCCGGCAGGTTCAGCGGGTCGATCTCGTATTTGCCGCGGTAATAGGCGCTGCTCCAGGGCACCAGCAGATGGCCGTTCTTATCGGTGCTTCCTACCAGCTGGTTTTCGTAGCGCACCGGAATATCCCGGTAACCGTCGGTGCTGACCACCACGAAGGCGTCATCGATGCGGTTGGCGGCGAACACCTGGCGGTCCATCCACACCAGCGAACCGCTGGCATCGGCCCAGCGGGTTTGCGCCTCGCTGGAACCATAGACCCCGGCCTGCAATTGCACCGACTGCAAACGCCAGGTCAGGTCGGCCTGGCGGTAGGCCGGCGCATCGCCCTGGGCATATCCGAGATTGAAGCCGAAGCCGCCCTCGCTGGGCACCGCCCGGCTGTAGTTGACCCGCTGCCGGTTCTGCCCGTCCTTGCTGCGTTCGCTGCTCAGGCTGAGGCTGCCGTGGAGGTCGAACGGAATCACCAGTTGGGCCTGGACCGCCCAGTTGCTGTCGCCGATCTCGCGGTTGGCCGACAGGTAGAAACTGCTGCTGCGCCACAGCGGCTTGCTCCAGGTCAGGTTGAGCAGGCGGGTGCGCGAATCGTCCGCGGCGCGCACATCGAAATAGCCGGCGCCGAGGCTGCCGTAGCGCTCGAGGTTGAGGCTCAGGGTCAGCTGTTCGCTGCGCTGGCTGAGGCTGGCGTAGGGGCTATCCACCAGCGTCAGGTCGGCATAGCCGTCGCGGCGCTGCATGCGCTGGTAGGAGAGGCTGTAGCGTTGGCTGCTGTACTGATAACCGAGGCTGATCTGCTGCCCGCCCTGGCCGTCGAAGCGGCTCTGGCTGATGGCGCTGTTGAGCACGCCGAAATTGCCCAGGCGCAGGTTGCCGCCGAAGCCGCCGAGGGTCAGGGACTCTGCAGCTTCGGCATGGCCTTCCAGGGTCAGGTTATCGCTCAGACCGTAGCGCAGGCTGCCGGAGGTGACGCCTGGGCCATAGCTGAAATCCTTTAGCGTGTAGTCGCGGCGCAGGGTCCCGGCGGCCACCGAGAAATCGCTCAGGCCTTGTTGCAGCAGGCTGCTGGTGACATAGAACGGCACGGTGGTGGACACCTGTCGCCCCAGGGCATCGGTGGTCACCACCACCGCTTCGCCGGCACCGTTGATGAACGGGATATTGGTCAGGGTGTAGGGCCCCGGCTGCAGGTCGGCGCTGCTGGACTTGTAGCCGTTGATAAACAGGTCCACCGAGGACGGCACCGCCGCCTCCCCGGCGAACTGCGGCAAGGGGTAGGTCACCAGATCCGGGCGCACGGCAAAGTCGCGGGACAGTTGCACGCCGCCCAGGCGCACCGCGTTGCTCCAGGGCAAGGCGCCGCTGACCAGGTCGCCGGCCTCGTAGGTCAGCAGGCGTTCGTCGTCGGAGTAACGCCAGGTCGTGTCGTAGCGGCGGTAGCCGTTGTTCAGCGTGCCCTCGCCGAGGCCGGAAAAGGTCCGCCGGTACTGGCCGGTGTTGGACAGGGTGCCCCAGCTGTCGAACAGCCGCACCTCGTTCCAGGCGGCCAGGTAGGTGCCGGCATCGTCGGTGTCGTTGAGGTACAGATCGTAATTGAGCAAGGCGCCGAAACTGCTCAGCGCCGGGGTTCGTGGATAGGCCTGGCGGCTGCCGATCCGTTGCTCCGGCAGCCAGTCCGGCGGCACCTCCAGCAACAGGCGCTGGCCCTGGCTGTCGTAGTCGCTGTGCAGCCCTCGCAGGCTGTCGAGGGCGACCTGCGCATCGAGCCCTTCGGGCAATTTCATGCCGCTTTCCCGCAGGGCCTGGGCCGGCACGAACAGGCGTCCGGCACGTTGCTCGACAGCGATCACTCGCCCGGTATTCATCTGATTGACCACCAGTTCCAGGAACAGCTGGGCATCGCTGATCGCCTCCATGCCGCTGGGCGGCGGCGGCAGTTCGCCCCCCAGGCTGGTGGAGGCGAACACCCAGCAACACAGCCCGCTCACCGCCCACCCCGGGCGCCAGAAACGACGAGCTGCGCCGAGGCTCATTGTGGCTTTTCGTCCATCGATGGAGACCTTTCTTCCATGGTCAGCCGTGGTTCCCGTTACCGGTCAGCCCGAGCGGCAGCTCTGCAACCCCGCCTGTCCGCGGCGGCAAGCGGCTTTAGCGGGCCGGCGCAACGCTCTGCACCTGCGGCGCGCCATTGACCCGCACCTGCAGCACCGCGTCCGTGGTCGGCGCAGCGGGCAACGGCCAGCGCATGATCGCCCCCGGCAGCACGTAGCCCAGCAGCCCTTCCACCAGCGGCCGGGTCTGCCCCGCCTGCTTGAACGCCACGTCGGTCAGGCGCGCATGCACCGCGCCCTGGTTGCGCACCTCCACGTAATTGCGCCCGTCCACCGCCACCTTGCGCCAGCTCAGCTCGGGCACGCCGGCGCTTTTCGGGTCGCGCTGTCGGGTGCTGTCTTCCTTGCTCCAGAGCCCGGCCCCGTAGGCGAACAGCGGCACCGAATAGCGCATCTGGAACCGGATGGCCGCCGCCGTCTTGCCCTCGCCTTCGGCAATCGGCGGCTGGGCCGAGGGGATTTCATCGATGATGATGCGGTAGGCCAGCTCCTGGCCGGGCGGGACTTCGCGGGTCCGGGTCAGGCGCACCAGTTGCTTCTGCCCGGGTGCGATCTTCGCCACCGGCGGGCTGCCGATCACTTCTCGCTGGTTCTGGTACTGGTCCTCGAAGCCGCTCTGGCTCCAGGCAAAGACCCGGATCTGCAGGTTGGCGGTTTCCGTGCCGCGGTTTTCCAGCCACAAGGCGCCGGCTTGCTGGTCGGCCTCCAGCACCGGGTCGATCGGCCAGATCAACACCGAGCTGGCGGCGCTTGCCTGGGCCGCCCCCAGCAACGCCATGGCCAGCACGGCACAACGAATGGCCTGCAAGCGCCGGGAAGTCGAATACATGCTGCTACTCCTTATGGTCTTGCCCCATCACCACGACAGCTGCACCTGCAGCACATCGCTGTACGTCCCCCCAGGCTGGTTACCCGGTAATTGCACCTGGCCGTAGATCGGCAGGCTGATGTCGTTCGCGTCGCTGTAGGCCACCGCCACGCTCTGGCCAATGCCCAGGCTCTGGCTGAACGCGGCGTCGCGAAACAGCTGATAAGCCACCCGCGCACTGCCGCCATCGAGCTGCATGTGCCGTCCGCTGCTGTTGTACTGGCCGCCGTCGACACTCATGTTCAGGGTCACCCCCGGTGTGCATTGCAGCTGCACGCTGCTCGCCAGGGCGACCTGCAACGTGCTGGTGGACAACGCCGACTGGCTGCCGAAGTCCAGGCTGCCGTAATTGCTCACCTCGCCCACCACCAGGCACCCGGCGACCACCGTGGCGCTGACCTGGAAGCTCTGGCTGGTCACCGCCGCCAGGGGCAGCGGCAGGCTGCTGGCACCGAGCAGCACCAGCGCCGTGCACGCGTGACGGGCCATGGCGTCAGAAGGTCAGTTCGACGGCGACGGTATCGGTGTAGGTGCCCGCCGGCAGGCCAGCCTTGCCGAGCGCCTTGCCGTAGATATTCACGGTCTGCGCCACACCGGTGCTGGTGGCCAGGTTGATGACATCGTCGATGGCCAGGAGCTGCGAGTGGCCGGAGTCGGTGTACAAGTCGTAAGGCACGAAGTTGCCGCTGCCATCGGCCAGGGCCCGGGTACCACCGGCGGACTCACCGTCATGGGCGCCCGCGCGGACCTTCACCACCGGGCTGGTGCCGCTGGAGCAGAGGATCGACAAGGCCCCGCCGCCGCCACCGAGCACCTGGGCCGTGGCCTGGGTGAACAGGCTGTCGGTGGTGCCGAAGTTCAGGGCGCCGAAGTTCAGGCCGCTGCTGCCGCCTGCGCCGTTGACCTGGCAACTGCTGGTGAGAATCAGGCTGGACGTGATCTGGCCGGTGACCGTCGCGGCCTGGGCACTGGAGAAGATCGCGAGGCCAAGCAGGGCCAGGGCCATCCGGGATACAAACATATGCATGACATTCGTCCTCTTGGGGTTTACCAATCCAGCGTCACCGTCAGGGTGTCGGTGTAGACCCCTGCCGGCAGCGCGCGGCTATTCGCGACCACCGAGCCAAACACCGGGATCGGTACCTGGGCTCCACTGGTAACGGCGAAATTGTGTTGTTGACCGATGCTGTAGCTGTCGCTGCCGGAGGCATCGAGGAACAGCCGATAGGCAATGGTCTGGCGGCCATTGCTCAGGCGCCGGGTGCTGCCGTCGCCATTCAGGCCGCCGTCGATGGTCACGGTGAACCCGGTCACCGAAGGGTTGCAGGCGACTTCCAGGCGGCCATTGCCAACGCCGCTGAGGCTGGCATTCAGAGGATTGGCCCAGGTCGGGCCGTGCTGGCCGAAATCCAGCAGGCCGAAGTCGCTGAGCGGGCTTTCGGGGGTGCTGGTGGCGCCATTGGTCACTTCACAGCCGGCGATGATGGTCAGCCGCGCATGGATCTGCCCGCTGATCGCCGCTTGCGCGTGCTCAGCCAGCAGTAGCAGGGAACCCAGGGCCGCCAGCGCCCAGCGTCTACTTGTCATACCGCATCCATCCCAGATCCATCAGGACTCTCCCTTGACCGCTCATGGCGAGCGACTTCCCTGTACCGCCCGGACCCACCGGACGGCTCCTTCACGGTCACTACCAGGTGACCGTCACTTTCAGCAGGTCGGAATAACGACTGACCCGCGGGATCTCGGCCAACGGTTCGATCCGCCCGTACAACGGCAGGTCCACCGACCCCGAGTCCGGCACCCGGCCGCTCACCGGCACATTCACCGGCAGCGGAATGCGCCGGGCCGGATCCTGGTACAGGCGATAGGGAATGGGTTTGCTGTGTTCGGCACTGCCGGCCAGGTAGCGCACTTCGCCGACGCCTCCGTGTTGTCCGCCGTCGACGCGCAATTGATAAGGGGTGTCCGGGTTGCATTCGAGCCTGGGCCGGCGGGCGTCGAGCAACGCCGCGCTGAGGGGACCGGCGGGGTTGTCGAGGCGCGGGCTGCTGCCGAAATCCAGCACGCCCAGTTGCTCGATGCCGGCATCGCGCTGCTGCCCCACCAGCTGGCAGCCACGCTGCACGTTGACCCGGACCTCCACCTGGAGCTCCGCGGCCCATGCCGTCGCGCCGAGCAGCATGCTCATGACTGCGAAAACCAGCTTGCCATTCAACGCCTCAATCCTTTTGAGGAACGATAGGTACAGCTCAGGTTAGTCAGCGCTGGGGAAATCGCCAGCGTCGGGGGGCAAGCCGCGTGCCAATAAAACAGCCCCCTGAGCGCCCGGCGCACCGTGGTCGAACACAGTGACACGGGCAAAAAGCTGTACCGACCCGAGCTTTTCGTAGAACCAATCGGCGCCTTCAGACAGCGCTGGATGCCGGGCCGGGGATTGGTTAAATTACCGCGCCGGTTCCAGGGGGGGAGCGGGCCTGGAACAATCGGGGTGACACCATTGGCCGCTTTACCGCCAAACCGCTCGCTACGCCCATCGCGCTGGCCCAGGCTGCGCGCGTTCTTCGGCAAGGCCTTCGCCCGGCCCGCCGCCAGCACCAGCCACGGCCGAGTGATTCACGAGTATTTCCGGCACAAGGCCCACGACCAGGGCTACACCCTGAGCCACAGCCAGCAACGGGTGATCGACTACATGGCCCAGCAGGCCAACGCCCTGCTCCAGCCAGACGCCAGGCCACACGCCAGCCGCAGCCTGTATCTTTATGGCGCGGTGGGACGGGGCAAAAGCTGGCTGCTGGACGGCTTCTTCCGCGCCATCCCGCTGGCGGAAAAACAGCGCCTGCACTTCCACGATTTCTTCGCCCAGCTGCATCAGGGCATGTTCCGTCACCGTGAGCAGCCCGACGCCCTGGAGGCCACCCTCGACGAACTGCTCAGCCATTGCCGGGTGCTGTGCTTCGACGAGTTCCACGTCCACGACATCGGCGACGCGATGCTGATCACGCGGCTGTTCAAGGCCCTGTTCCAGCGCGGCATCCTGCTGCTGGTGACCTCCAACTACGCCCCCCAGGGTTTGCTGCCCAACCCGCTCTACCATGCGCGCTTCAAACCGGTGATCGACCTGATCGCCAGCCGCATGCAGGTGATGGAGGTCGGCGGCCCACACGACTACCGCAGCCAGCCCCGCAGCCATTCGCAGCAGGTATTCACCCAGGGCCGTTACCTGTGGCCCGGCAGCGAGCAGCAGCGCCAGAGCCTGGGCCTGCCACCACGCAACAGCCCGACCTCGGCGCTGATGGTCGGCGCGCGCCAGCTCCAGGTGCGGTTGTGCGAACAACACAGCGTGGGTTTTGCCTTCAGTGACCTGTGCGAACAGCCGACCGCAGTCATGGACTACCTGGAGCTGAGCCGGCGTTTCGACCACTGGATCATCGACGAGCTGCCCGAACTGGGCGAATGCCCGATCGCCGTGCAACAACGCTTTATCAACCTGATCGACGTGCTGTACGACCAGGACAAGCACCTGACCCTGATCGGCGAACGTTCCCTGCGCGAAAGCCTGGGCGGCAACGCCATCGACCTGGCGCGCACCCGCAGCCGCCTGGGCCAGCTGCAGGAAATCAGCGCGGATACGCCGCCGAGCTGAACCGGCGGTCGCCACTCGCCGCCCCGCGCCGCTATCATGGCGACCATTTCCAGGGCCGTGTGCCCTCCTCCTGCCTGAGTGTCGAACCTGTTCATGGATACCCTTGCCCAACTGCGGGCCGGCCAATTGGCCGGGCTCAAGCGTCTGGACCTGTCTTGCGGACTGACCGAATTCCCCCGGGAAATCTTCGACCTGGCGGACTCGCTGGAAGTCCTCAACCTCAGCGGCAATGCCCTGAGCAGCCTGCCGGACGACCTGCACCGCCTGACCCGCCTGCGGGTGCTGTTCTGCTCCGATAACCACTTCACGCAAATGCCGGCCAGTGTCGGCCAGTGCGCGCAACTGAGCATGGTCGGCTTCAAGGCCAACCGGATCGAGCGGGTGCCCGCCGCCGCCCTGCCACCGCTGTTGCGCTGGCTGATCCTCACCGACAACCGCATCGAGGAACTGCCGGACGAGCTGGGCCAGCGCCCGCACCTGCAAAAGCTGATGCTCTCCGGTAACCGCCTGACCCGGCTGCCCCAGAGCCTCGGCCAATGCCACCAGCTGGAGCTGATCCGCATCGCCGCCAACCGCCTCAGCGCATTGCCGGCCTTCCTGCTGGGCCTGCCATGCCTGACCTGGCTGGCCTATGCCGGCAATCCGCTGGAATCCGAGGCCGACGCGGCGGCGATGGAATCGGTGGCGCAGATTCCCTGGGCCGAGCTGGAGTTGCAGCAGCGCCTGGGCGAAGGCGCCTCCGGGGTGATTCACCAGGCCCGCTGGCAGCGCCCCGGACAAGCGTCAGTCGAGGTGGCGGTCAAGCTGTACAAGGGCAGCATGACCAGCGACGGCTCGCCGCTGCATGAAATGAACGCCTGCATCAGCGCCGGCCGGCACCCGAACCTGATCCGGGTCGAAGGCCGGATCAGCGATCATCCCCAAGGGCAGAACGGCCTGGTGATGCAGTTGATCGAGCCGAGCTACCGCAACCTGGCGGCCTTGCCGAGCCTGGCCTCCTGCACCCGCGACATCTACGACGAGAGCAGCCGTTTCAGCGCCGACGCGGCCTTGCGCATGGCCCGCGGCATCGCTTCGGTCGGCGCGCACCTGCACCGCCAGGGCATCACCCACGGCGACCTGTACGGCCATAACATTCTGTGGAACCCGGAGGGCGAGTGCCTGCTCGGGGATTTTGGCGCGGCGTCCTTCCATGCGCTGGCCGACACCGAGGAAACCCGGGCGCTGCAACGCATCGAAGTACGGGCCTTTGGCATTCTGCTGGAGGAGTTGCTGGCAAGGATCGAGTCGGGCCTGAGCCCGCGGCAGCACGAACGCCTGCAAGCGCTGGTCAGCGACTGCTGTCAGCCGCAGGTGCTGGCGCGGCCGGGGTTTGCCGAAGTCGGGGACGTGTTGCGGGGGATTTGAAGAGCATCGCCAGCCAGCTCGCTCCTGCTGGAGCTTGCCGGCTGGCGCAAGAATCGCTCAGGTAGCGCGATTCACCGGGCTGGATTAACCCGCCAGGCCGACGAACATGTCCTGCACGTCGTCATGGTTGTCCAGGCCTTCGAGGAAGGCTTCGACTTCCGCCATCTGCTCGTCGGACAGGCCGCTGACCGGGTTCTTCGGCTGGTAGCCCAGCTTGGCCGAGAGCACGGTGAAGCCTTGCTCGGGCAGGGCTTTCTGCACTGCGTCGAGGTCCGCAGGCTCGGTCAGGAACAGGGTCGCGCCCTCTTCGCCCGGCTCGAAATCCTGGGCCCCGGCTTCGATGGCTGCCAGTTCCGGATCGGCGTCCGGGCTGTCCGGCGCGGCCTCGATCATGCCGACATGGTTGAAGTCCCAGGACACCGAACCCGAAGCGCCCATCTGGCCCTTGCGGAAGGCCACGCGGATTTCCGCGACGGTGCGGTTGATGTTGTCAGTCACGCACTCGACGATCAGCGGCACCTGGTGCGGCGCGAAACCTTCGTAGGTCACGCGGTGGTACTGCACGGTCTCGCCGAGCTGGCCCGAACCTTTCTTGATCGCACGCTCCAGGGTCTCGCGGGGCATCGAGGCCTTTTTCGCCTGCTCCACCACCAGACGCAGGTGTGCGTTGGTGGCGACGTCAGCGCCGTTGCGGGCAGCAATGGTGATCTCTTTGACCAGCTTGCCGAAGATCTTGCCCTTGGCGTTGGCTGCTGCTTCTTTGTGTTTAACCTTCCACTGTGCGCCCATTACTCACTCTCTTTGATCTGTGGCGTCGAGTTGGATTTGGCCGACGCGATGGGCAAGTTTATACGGCCTGAAGGCACCAATCGACCAAAAAGTCAGATCCGCGACCACCTGTCCCGCCCCTCAGCCCTTGTCGGCCTTGCCCGCCACGGCGGCGAGCCGGGCCAGGCGCACGTTGCATCGACTGCGCACAGGAGCCGTGTTGGCACGAGGTGACGACCTTTCTCGATAGGCTGCGCGACCGCCCGGCTCGCTCCCTGTAGCCGCTGCCGCAGGCTGCGTTCGGCCCGGAACGGGACGCGCCCTTGAGGCCCCAGGAAGGCCCTGCGGGCCTTATCGCAGCCTGCGGCAGCGGCTACAGGTTCAATGCGTGGGCGCCAGCGCCAGGAAGGCCTGGATCAGGCGCAACTCCCGACGCCGCTCCAGGCAGCCGAGCATGTGCCGGTTCAGCAGCCCCTCGCCGATGATCGGCAGCGCCCGCACCCGCGGGTCGGGGCTGAGTTCCAGCGACGACACCACGCCCACGCCCAACTGCGCCGCCACCGCCTCGGTCACTGCCTCGCGGCTGTCGAGCTCCAGCAGCACCTTGGGGTTGATTCCGGCCTGGGTGCAGGCCGCGTCAAAGGTGCGGCGGGTAATCGAGCTGGGTTCGCGCAGGACCATGATCACCTGGTCCAGCCGCTCCAGCCGCACGCCCTCGGGCTCGGCCAGCCATGGATGGCCCTGCGGCACCAGCGCGCAGATCCGCGACTCGCCGAGGCTCTGCAGATGCAGGCCCTTGCGCGCTTCGACCTCGGTCAGCACCGCCACATCGGCGTGCTCCGAAAGCAGCGCTGCCAGGGTTTCCTGGGCATTGCCCAGGCGCAGGTTGACGGTAATCCCCGGATAGCGTTCGCGCAGGCTGGCGAGCATCGGCATCACCAAGTGCGGGCCGTCCGCCGCCACTTCCAGGCGCCCGGTGAGCAACTGCCGGTTGGCTTCGAGCATGGCCTGGGCCTCTTCGGCCAGGCCGAACAGGGCGCGGGTGATCGCCGCCAGCTTGGTGCCCTCCTCCGTCAGCTCGACCCGGCGCGCGGTGCGGCGCAGCAGGGTGATCTGATAGTGCTCCTCCAGCGCCTTGATATGCCCGGTGACCGCCGGCTGGCTGATGAACAGCCGCGCGGCGGCCCGGGTGAAGCTGCCTTCACGGGCCACGGCATCGAATGCGCGGAGTTGGAACAGGTTCATATCTATCGGCCTCACTGATGGCTGGCATAACAACAAACAATTTGATTGATAACGAGCCAAACTGCAATTTAAGCCCCGTAGTTTTTATCCCAAGCGCATCCCATAACGCTTCTGCGAGGACACCCGAATTGAGTACTGCCGCGCCCATCCTGCTCACTCCCGGCCCCCTGACCACTTCGGCCCGTACCCGCCAGGCGATGCTGCTGGACTGGGGTTCATGGGATGACCGTTTCAACCAGCTGACCGCCAGCGTCTGCGAACAATTGCTGGCCATCGTCAACGGCGCCGCCAGCCACCACTGCGTGCCCCTGCAAGGCAGCGGCACCTTCGCCGTGGAAGCCGCCATCGGCACCCTGGTGCCACGCGACGGCAAGGTGCTGGTGCTGATCAACGGCGCCTACGGCAAGCGCCTGGCGAGGATCTGCGAAGTGCTGGGCCGCGATTTCAGCACCTTCGAAACCGCCGAGGACCAGCCCACCACCGCCGCCGACGTCGATCGCCTGCTGCATGCCGATGCCACCATCAGCCATGTGGCGCTGATCCACTGCGAAACCAGCACCGGGATCCTCAACCCGCTGCCGGACATCGCCCAGGTGGTCGCCGGTCATGGCAAGCGCCTGATCATCGACGCCATGAGTTCCTTCGGCGCGCTGCCGATCGATGCCCGGCAGGTGCCGTTCGACGCGCTGATCGCCGCGTCCGGCAAGTGCCTGGAAGGCGTCCCCGGCATGGGCTTCGTCTTCGCCCGCAAGGACGCCCTGGCCGCGGCCGCCGGCAACTCGCACTCGCTGGCCATGGACCTGCACGACCAGCACAGCTACCTGCTCAAGACCGGGCAATGGCGCTTCACGCCGCCAACCCATGTGGTCGCGGCGCTGCACGAAGCCCTGCTGCAATACCACGAAGAAGGCGGCCTGCCGGCGCGCCACCAGCGTTATGCCGCCAACTGCCAGGCGCTGCTCGACGGCATGGTGCAACTGGGCCTGCGCAGCTTCCTGCCGGCGGCGATCCAGGCGCCGATCATCGTCACCTTCCACGCGCCGAAAGATCCGCGCTACCAGTTCAAGGAGTTCTACGAACGGGTCAAGGCCAAGGGTTTCATCCTCTACCCCGGCAAGCTGACCCAGGTCGAAACCTTCCGCGTCGGCTGCATCGGCCACGTCGACCCGGCCGGGATGCGCGCCGCGGTCCAGGCCATCGCCGATGTGCTGCGGGAAATGCAAGTGCTGGATATCTGACCCCGACACACAACCTGTAGGAGCAGGGGGGGACGCCTAGTCCTTGCCCGCGATTGCGGGCACCGCGTTCCATCAGGTCAACCTCGTCATCGTTCATCGCGGGCAAGCCTCGCTCCTACATACATAGGCATCAACAAATGAACTACAACACCCCCAAGCAGCTGCAAGCCGCGATCCTCGACTGGGCCGGCACCGTGGTCGACTTCGGCTCCTTTGCGCCGACCCAGATCTTCGTCGAGGCCTTCGCCGAGTTCGACGTGCAGGTCTCCATCGAAGAAGCCCGTGGCCCGATGGGCATGGGTAAGTGGGACCACATCCGCACCCTGTGCGACCTGCCGCAGGTTGCCGAGCGTTATCGCCAGGTGTTCGGCCGCACCCCGACCGACGACGATGTCACCGCCATCTACCAGCGCTTCATGCCGCTGCAGATCGAAAAGATCGCCGAACATTCGGCGCTGATCCCCGGCGCCCTGGAAACCATCGCCAACCTGCGCCAGCAAGGCATCCGGATCGGCTCCTGCTCCGGCTACCCGAAGCAGGTCATGGACAAGGTGGTGGAACTGGCGGCGGCCAATGGCTACGTCGCCGACCACGTAGTGGCCACCGACGAGGTGCCAAACGGCCGCCCATGGCCGGCCCAGGCCCTGGCCAACGTGATCGCCCTGGGGACCGACGATGTCGCCGCCTGCGTGAAGATCGACGACACCGTGCCGGGCATTCTCGAAGGCCGTCGCGCCGGCATGTGGACTGTGGCCCTGATCTGCTCCGGCAACGCCCTGGGCCTGACCTACGAGGGTTATCGCGCCCTGGGCAGCGACACCCTGGCCAGCGAGCGCCAGCGCATCCACGGGCTGTTCGAGGGTTCGCGGCCGCACTACATGATCGACACCATCAGCGATTTACCGCAGGTGATCGCCGACATCAACCAGCGCCTGGCCAACGGCGAGATGCCCCAAAGCAGCTGATCGGCCATTGGCCTCCCCCGAGCGGCAGCCCGGCATGGAGCTGCCGTTTTTTTACCGGCACTTGCGCAAACCGCGCATTTGCCCCGGGCAGAGCCTCGGAAACAGGATTACAGTTACAGCACTCCGTCGTTAAGAACGGAGGCTACTGACCTGATGAACGAGGAAGGCTCTATGCCCTGGAAGAACTCCGACAACCGTTACAGCACGGTGTCGATTGCATTGCATTGGCTGATGCTGGTGTTGTTGATCGCGGTCTACGCCTGCATCGAATTACGCGGCATTTTTCCCAAGGGCAGCGGTGGCCGGACGCTGATCAAGGAAGCGCACTTCATGCTCGGCCTGACCGTGTTCGTGCTGGTCTGGCTGCGCCTGCTGGCCCGCAGCCTGGGGGTGGCACCGAAGATCCTGCCCACACCGCCAAGCTGGCAGATGCTGCTGTCCAAGCTGATGCACTGGGCCCTGTACCTGTTCATGATCGCCATGCCGATCCTCGGCTGGCTGATCACCAGCGCCGAAGGCCATCAGGTGATGTTCTACGGCATCGACCTGCCGCTGCTGGTGGCTGAAGACAAACAGTTCGCCAAACAGGTCGAAGGCTGGCACGTGCTGCTGGGCACCGTCGGCTACTGGCTGATCGGGCTGCATGCGGTGGCCGGGCTTTACCACCACTACTTTATGCGCGACAACACCCTGCAACGCATGCTGCCCAAGCGCGGCTAAGGCTGCGCCGGCTCGGCGAACCCCCGGCGGCCCTGCAAGCCGCCGGTATGGACGAAGACCAGGCGGCTGCCGGCGGCAAAGCGCCCGGCCTCCACCTGTTGCTTGAGGGCCAGCAAGGCCTTGCCGGTGTACAGCGGCTCCAGGGGGATGCCGCTGTGGCGTTCAGTCTCTTCGATAAACGCCAGCAGCAGCGGATCGACCTTGGCGAAACCGCCGCGACTGCTGTCGAACAGCTCATAACCCCCGTCCTGCAAGCCCGCCTCCCGCACAATAGCCGCCACCTGTTGCGCGACACCGTGATCGTCCGGCACTGCCAGGGCGCCATACACCGGGTGGGCGCCGGCCTCCCCCAGCACCAGCCCGGCCAGGGTGGTGCCGGTGCCGGCGGCCAGCCACCAGCCGTGATAGTCGTCCCAGTCCAAGGCATTCAACTGGCTGCGCACCTGGTTCACCAGCGGCATGCAGCCGCTGGCCCCGAGCAAGCCGCCACCGCCCTCCGCCACCGGGAACAATTCAGGGTACTGGGCCTGCCAGGGCTGCCAGAAGCCTGGTTCATGCCGCGCTCGGTAGCCGCCGTAACCGAGCCAGTGCAGCTGCATGCCGAAGCCTTGCAGGTCGAGCACGGTGGGCGTGTCCTGCGGATGGCCGCGCAGCAGCCCCACGGTGGCGAAACCGAAACGTTTGCCGGCGGCCGCCAACGCATGCAGGTGATTGGAGTGAGCGCCGCCCAGGCTGATGATGCCACGGGCACCGGCCTCGCCAGCCGCCGCCAGATGCGGGGCGAGCTTGAACCACTTGTTACCGGAGATCAGCGGGTCGATCCGATCCAGGCGCAGGACCGCCACTTCCACCCCGACGCGGGACAGCCAGTCGAGGGCCAGGGGTTGCAGGGGCGCGCTGGGCAGCCAGTGGAAAGGTCCGAGGCTCATGGGCGGGCTGGAACAGCAGAGGGAAGGCAATGCATCGTGGGCGGGTTCTGGATGATCAAGGCGGCAAGTTTACCAGCCTCAGGGGCGCTATCGCGGGCAAGTCGGATCGCCGCCCGCTCGCTCTGTAGGAGCGAGGCTTGCCCGCGATGGCGTCGGAACAGACATAAAAAAGCCACCGGGGCTCTTCGCAGAACCCCCCGGTGGCCATGATTACCGCTGGATCAGAGTTCCGCGGCCAGGCGCGAGCCCTGGTTGATCGCACGCTTGGCGTCCAGCTCGGCGGCCACGTCGGCGCCACCGATCAGGTGCACGTTCTGCCCGGCGGCCACCAGGCCTTCGTGCAGTTCGCGCAGCGGGTCCTGGCCGGCGCAGATCACGATATTGTCCACCGGCAACACCTGCGGCTCGCCACTCTCGCCGATGCGGATGTGCAGGCCGGCGTCGTCGATCTTCAGGTACTCGACGCTGTTGAGCATCTGCACCTGCTTGTTCTTCAGGCCGGTGCGGTGAATCCAGCCGGTGGTCTTGCCCAGGCCGTCGCCGACCTTGGAGGTCTTGCGCTGCAGCAGGAACACCTGGCGCGCCGGGGCATGACGCTCGGGCTTGATACCGGCGACGCCGCCACGGGCCTCCAGGTGCGTGTCGATGCCCCATTCCTTCCAGAACGCTTCACGGTCCTGGCTGGTGGCCACGCCCTGATGCACGAGGAATTCGGAGACGTCGAAGCCAATGCCACCAGCCCCGATCACCGCCACTTTCTGGCCCACTGGCTTGCGCTGCAGCAGCACGTCCAGGTAGCTCAGGACCTTGGCGTGGTCGACGCCCGGGATCGCCGGCGTGCGCGGGGCGATACCGGTGGCCAGGATGATTTCGTCATAACCGCCGGCCACCAGTTGCTCGACATCGACCCGACGGTTCAGGCACAGCTCGACGTTGGTGGTCTGCAGCTTGCGCTTGAAGTAGCGCAGGGTTTCGAAGAACTCCTCCTTGCCCGGCACGCGCTTGGCGACATTGAACTGGCCGCCGATTTCGCTGGCCGAATCGAACAGCGTCACCTGATGGCCGCGCTCGGCCGCCACGGTCGCGGCGGACAGCCCGGCGGGGCCGGCGCCGACCACAGCGATCTTCTTGATCTGCTGCACCGGCAGGTAGTTGAGTTCGGTCTCGTAGCAGGCCCGCGGGTTCACCAGGCAACTGGTGAGCTTGCCGCCGAAGGTGTGGTCCAGGCAGGCCTGGTTGCAGCCGATGCAGGTGTTGATTTCATCGCCACGCCCCGCGGCTGCCTTGTTGACGAACTCCGGGTCGGCAAGGAACGGCCGCGCCATGGAGACCATGTCGGCGTCGCCTTCGGCGAGGATCTGCTCGGCCACTTCCGGAGTATTGATGCGGTTGGTGGTGATCAGCGGGATAGACACCGAACCGCGCAGCTTGGCCGTGACCTTGCTGAAGGCGGCACGCGGCACCTTGGTGGCGATGGTCGGGATCCGCGCTTCGTGCCAGCCGATACCGGTGTTGATGATGGTCGCGCCGGCCTGCTCGATGGCCTTGGCCAGCTGCACGATTTCTTCCCAGGTGCTGCCGCCTTCCACCAGGTCGAGCATCGACAGGCGGAAGATGATGATGAAGTTCGGGCCTACCGCTTCGCGCACGCGGCGGACGATTTCCACCGGCAGGCGCATGCGGTTTTCGTAGCTGCCGCCCCAGCGGTCGGTACGGTGGTTGGTGTGCGCGGCGAGGAACTGGTTAATGAAGTAGCCTTCGGAGCCCATGATCTCGACGCCGTCGTACTCGGCCTGCTGCGCCAGGGTCGAGCAGGTGACAAAGTCGCGAATCTGCTTCTCGATGCCCTCTTCGTCCAGCTCCTTGGGCTTGAACGGGTTGATCGGCGCCTGGATCGCGCTCGGCGCCACCTGTTTCGGGCTGTAGGCATAACGCCCGGCATGGAGGATCTGCATGCAGATCTTGCCGCCCGCCTCGTGGACCGCGCGAGTGACGATACGGTGCTTGAGCGCCTCTTCTTCGGTGGTCAGCTTGGCCGCGCCGGAGTACACGCCGCCTTCGTCGTTGGGGCCGATGCCGCCGGTCACCATCAGGCCGACGCCACCGCGGGCACGCTCGGCGAAGTAGGCGGCCATGCGTTCGAAACCACCGGGCTTTTCTTCCAGGCCGGTGTGCATCGAGCCCATCAGGGTACGGTTGCGCAGGGTGGTAAAGCCCAGGTCCAGCGGGGCCAGCAAATGCGGGTAGTGAGCGGCGGCCATCGGTAACTCCACATCGAACGATCACGGGAAAAATGCGGAAGCTCTGCGGCTCCCGTCGGTCATGTTCGACAGACTAAGAGCAGCCCCCAAGGCGCTCAATGACCGTAACTGACAACTTATTGATCCAAATGCGCAGCCCGCCCTTGGCAATCGCGGACATGGGCCCTACCCTAGTCAGCGAATCCCGCACACGGCTGCCGACTGTCTTCCCATGCGCAAACTTCTTTACTTCACCTTCACCCTGGCCCTGATTGCCGCCCTGACCAGCTACACCCTGTGGACCCGCGAGCGGCCGATCGGTCATTACCTGTCCGACCTGCGTATCCAGCTCGCGGTGGACCAGGGCACCCCTGCCGACCACGGCAACCTGCTGGGCATCCAGCCCGAGCTGTTCCCCACCGATTACCAGAGCCCCGAGCGTCTGCACCGCAAGCTCGCGGCCTACCTGCAACAGGCCCGGGACCAAGGGCTGCTGAACGAAAAGACCGTGGTGGTGCTGCCGGAGCACATCGGCACCTGGCTGATGGTCAGCGGCGAGAAAAACGAGCTGTATCAGGCCGCCAGCCTGAAAGAGGCGATGAACTGGCTGGCGGTAAGCAACCCCCTGCCCTTCCTGCGCGCCCTGATCACCGCCAAGGGTGACAATCGCCTGAACGACGCGCACCTGCGGATGAAGGCCAGGAGCATGGCCGAGCAGTACCAGCGGCTGTTCGGCGGCCTGGCCAAGGAATTTGGCATCACCCTGGTGGCGGGCTCCATTGTCCTGCCGGAACCGGTGATCGAAGGCAGCAACCTGCGCATCGGCAGCGGCGCGCTGTACAACACCACCCTGGTCTTCGGCAGCGATGGCCTGCCGATCGGCCAGCCGCAACGCCAGCTGTACCCGACCTTCGACGAGCGCGGTTTTATCCAGGCCAGCGCCGACCAGGCTGTCCAGGTGGTCGACACCCCGGCCGGCCGCCTGGGCGTGCTGATCGGCAGCGACAGCTGGTACCCGGACAACTACCGCAAGCTCAACGCCCAGGGCGCGCAACTGGTGGCGGTCCCGGCCTTCGTCATGGGCCGTGGCGCCTGGGACAGGCCATGGCGCGGCTACAAGAACCTCTCGACCCCAAGCGAGGTCAGCCTCAAGCCTGAAGAAGTCAGCGAAGGCGAGGCCTGGCGCCGCCTGACCCTGACCAGCCGCGCGCCCAGCAGCCTGGCCAGCGCCGGCGTCAGCGTGTTCCTGCGCGGCCAGTTCTGGGATCAGGGCAGCGCCGGGCAAAGCTTCATCAACAGCAACGGCGAGCACTTCGCCGATGGCGATGCCCGTGGCGCGCGTTTGCTGAATATCTGGTTGTAAGTCCATGAAGCCCCAGCCGATGCGCCTCGGAGACCTGTCGGTGGGCTTCGTCCATAGCCTGGCCGACGCCGTGCGCAGCCATGGCCTCGACCCGCAGCCGCTGCTGGAACAATACGGACTGGACGCCGCGCGCCTGGCCGAGGCCGGGGCGCGGTTGTCGATTCCCCGTTACATGCGCCTGGGCCACGCGGCGATTCAACTGACCGGCGATCCGGCGCTGGGGCTGCGCATGGGCCAGCTCAGCCGCCTGAGCCAGGCCGGGCTGGCGGGCGTCACCGCCGCCCAGGCGCCGACCGTACGCGAAGCCGCGCGCTGCCTGACCCGTTTCGAAGCTTTGTATGGCTCGAACTATCGCGGCCAGTCGAGCTTCCATGAAGACGCCGACGGCGCCTGGCTGCGCTTCTACTCCATCAGCCCCTACAACGCCTACAACCGCTTTGTGGTGGATTCGATCCTGGCCGGCTGGCTGCAGCAACTGGGCAGCCTCGGCTCGCCGGTCAAGGCTGAACGCATCGAGATCGAGTTTGCCCAGACCGATTACCGCGAACGCTACAACAGCCTGGGGGATTGCCCGATCCTGTTCGGCGCCGAGCACAATCAGTTGCGCCTGAGCCAGACCACCCTGGCCCAGCGCAATGTCGAGCACTGCCCCAGTACCTGGCGCCATTTGCTGCAACTCTGTGAACGGGAACTGGAGCAACTGACCCGCACCCGCAGCCTGCGTGAACGCATCACTCAGTTGCTGGGGCCTTTGCTCAATGGTGGCCGGGAGCCCGACCTGGAAGAAGTGGCGGCACGCCTGAAGCTGCCAACCTGGACCCTGCGCCGCAAACTCGCCGAGGAAGGGACGCAGTTTCGCGCCATTCTCAACGACACCCGCCGCGATCTGGCCATGACCTACATTCGCGATACCGAACTGGCCTTCGGGGAAATTGCCTATCTGTTGGGGTTTGCCTCAGCCGAGGCCTTTCAACGCGCCTTCAAGCGCTGGAGCGGCCAGACACCGGGTGAATTTCGTCGCAGCCACCGGCAGTCCGCCTGAAAAAAAACGCCACCGGCGTTACAGCTCGGTGGCGTCTTCTGCGGGTTCCAGCGGGTCCAGTTCAAAGGCCTGGAATTCCAGCAGTTCTTCTTGGTAATCGTCCATCGCGGACTCCTTGTGTGTGGCCTGTGGGTGGGGCTTAGGTAACCTGCGTGCTGAGTCGTCTTCTTACTGACTGAGCCGTCAGCATAAAGTGCCGATGTGACAGAAAAAAAACCGTGCGCAATCTCCGTCCCTCAGATGGAACGTAGCAGCTGGCAACGGATTTACCCGCGAGCTGGCAAAGAAATCTTCAGAGAGGACTGGCAACCGCGGGATCGACACCAGGGTCGATCTCGCAGCTATCCGCAGATGCTTACTGTGGCATTGCCGGAATCGGCTCTGTCGGCGCCGGCAAGGTGCTGGCGGGAGGCGGGGTCACGATCTCGGTGGACGGTGTCGGCTCGGCAGGTGCGCCCGGCGCAATGGGCGCCGCTTCCGCGGGTGGCGCTAGCGGTTGCGAGAAGTTCGATGCGGGTGGCGCAACGGGCGCAGTGGCCGGAGTCGGCTCGGCAGCCGGTACAGCAGGCGGTACGACAGGTGCCGGTTGCGGCGTCACGGGCGCCGGGGCTGGTGCTGCGGCGGGCTCGGCGGGCTTGGGTTCGGGCATGCCCAGATCGGTCTTCGGCTTCTCGATGATGTGCGCGGCCTTTTTCGCTTCCTGCGGCAGGAACAGTTCCACCAGGGCGAAGTAACGCTCATAGAACTTCGCCGAGGAAACCGTCTCGCTGGCGACCTTGACCATCGAGTCGTCGGTCGAGCCGATCGGCATCGACACCGAACCCAGCACGCCCACCCCCAGGCTCGCCGAGTTGTTGACCTTCTTCAGCGCATAACGGTCCTGCAGGGCGTTGGCGAACACCGTGGAGCGGTGATCGGTACTGCCGTCCTGGGCGCACACCACGCTGAAGCTGATCTCCATGTGGGTTTCGCCCGTCTGCTGGAAGCTCTTGTGACCACTGACCAGTTTCGGATCGCTGCTGGTGATGATGTAGCCCTGGCTGAGCAGTGCGCGACGGGCGGCCTCGCAGGACGCCGTGTCACTCACCGGGTAATTGCGCGAAAAGGTGCCGGAGTCATCGAAGTTTTCATGCTCGTAAATGGCGGTCTTCTGCGACGAACAACCGGCGACGGCCGCCAGCAGCAGCGTCAACCCGGCGGCACGCAGGTGAAATGATCTATGCATCGAAAATCCTGAGGAAAACGGTCCGGGGCGTATTGTGCAACAGTTCGAGGCCACAGGGCGCGCGGATTAGTGTCTTAAGGTGAATACAAGGTTACTGACCACGGTTTGCCGGAAAAAGTCGCGCGCACAGATGATCGATGAACACACGTAGCTTGGCGGCAGTGTGCCGGCTCGCAGGCCAGAGCAGCCAGAAGGTGCCGTTGTGTTCGAGATGCTCGTCCAGCACCCGCTGCAACTCGCCCCGCTCGACCGCTTCGTGAACCATGAAGTCGGGCAGGCAGGCGATCCCCAGGTCGCGCCGTACCGCGTGGTCCAGCGCTTCGATCGAGGTACTGACAAAACGTGTCGGCAGCAGCGGTTCCGGGGCGTCGACCGCTCGTCGCAATGGCCAGTGCTCGATTTTGCCCGTGTTGTGGAAGGTATGCCGCAAGCACCCGTGGTTAGCCAGGTCCGCGGGCGTCTGCGGAACGCCATGCTCGCGAAAGTACTCAGGCGTCCCCACCAGCACCAGGCGGTACTGCCCCAAGGACCGGGCCACCAGCCGTGAGTCACCGGGGCTGCCGGTACGTATCACGGCATCGAACCCCTCTTCCACGACATCCACTATGCGGTCCGTCAGCACGATATCCAGCTCGATCTCCGGATAACGCTGCATGAACTCCACCAACACTGGCATCACCAGGCCATGCACCTGCGGCAGGCTGACCCGCAGCTTGCCCCTCGGAGCATTGGAAGACTTGCACAGATCGAATTCGGCCGCCTCGACCTCGGCGACAATCCGGCGGCAGCGCTCGAGAAAACCTGCACCTTCGGCGGTCAGGGTGATGCTGCGGGTACTGCGATGAAACAGTTGGGTCTCCAGGCGCTCCTCGAGCCGCGCGATGCTCTTGCCGACAGCCGAAGACGATACCCCCAACAACCGCCCCGCCTCGGTAAAACTGCGGGTTTTCGCCACTTGCAGGAAGACTGAGATATTGCTCAACCAGTCCATCGCCAACCTCGCTATTGCGGACATGGATGTCCGATAAGTTCGGAACCTTAGCCTATTTTTCTCTTTATCACAGCGCCCTACCCTCAGCCTCCCTACTTCCTGAAACCTGTAGCGAGCCTGAGACCATGACCGAACCTCTTGCCACCGTCGACCTGCTGGACATCGAGTCCAGACGTCACGACCGACTTCCGCTGAGCGGCCTGCTGGCGCTGGCGACCGCCGGGTTCATCACCATCCTTACCGAAGCCATGCCAGCCGGCCTGTTGCCACAGATGAGCCAGGACCTGGCGGTGTCCCCGGCGCTGGTGGGCCAACTGGTTACGCTGTACGCCATTGGTTCGCTCCTGGCGGCGATCCCGCTGGTGATCCTCACCCAGGGCTGGCGCCGCCGGCCCTTGCTGATGATCGCGATAGGCGGCTTTGCGCTGGTCAACAGTGTCACCGCGTTCTCCACCCAATACAGCCTGATCCTGGTCGCGCGCTTTTTTGCCGGGATATTCGCCGGGCTGCTCTGGGCCCTGCTGGCCGGATATGCCAGCCGCATGGTCGCACCGCACCTGCAAGGCCGGGCCATCGCCGTCGCCATGCTTGGCGCACCGTTGGCGCTGTCCCTGGGAGTGCCGGCGGGCACACTGCTCGGTGCATTGGTCGGCTGGCGGGCCAGCTTTGCCTTGATGACGGTGCTGACTCTGGTTCTACTCGGCTGGGTGCGCTGGCAGGTGCCGGACTTTCCCGGCCTGCGCAGCGACAAGCGCCTGTCGCTGAAGAGCGTGTTTGCCTTGCCCGGGGTCAAGCCGGTGCTGTTCGTGACCTTCGCTTATGTCCTGGGCCACAACATCCTCTACACCTATATCGCGCCGCTCCTGGAGCCGGCCGGTATCACCGGGCAGATCGACCGGGTGTTGCTGGTATTCGGGTTGACCGCGGTGCTGAGCATCTGGGTCGTCGGCCTGCTGATCGATCGCTGGTTGCGGCGGCTGGTGCTGGTCAGTTGCATCCTGTTCGGCCTCTGTGCACTGCTGCTGGCGCTGCGCCCCGACGCGCCAGCCGCGGTCTACGCCTCGATGGTCCTCTGGGGCTTGTCGTACGGTGGCCTCGGCACCCTGCTGCAGACAGCCCTGGCGAAGACTTCCGGTTCCTCTGCCGACGCCGCGCAGTCGATGCTGGTGACCGCCTGGAACCTGGCCATCGCCGGTGGCGGGCTGGTGGGGGGCATACTGCTGGAAGGTCCCGGGGTACTGTCGTTTCCCTGGGTGATCATCGGCCTGCTGCTGGTTTGCCTGGTAGTGGTCGTGAACGCCCGCCGCCATGGGTTTCCCGCCATAGGCTGAAAACAAAAACCCCGGCGCGTTGGCCGGGGTCTCTGTTTGTGACTTCAGTCAGGCATCAGAAGCGCTTGATGTCAGCCTGGTTTTCCAACTGCTTGCGGTACGCTGCGAAGTCTTGCTGCCCCATACGCGAGGCGAGGAAGCGGCGGTACTGAGCCTTTTCTTCGTCGCTCGGTGCAGCGGCTTCGTTCACACCATTGAGCTGCAGGACCACCAGGCTGCCGTTCGGCAGGGTCACGCTGCTGAAGGTCGGCTTGTCCTTGGCCGCTGGCTTGGCCATGCGGAACAGGGCCTGCAACACGATCGGCTCGACGCCTTCCTGGCCGCGGGTCACTGCTTCGGAAACCTTCCAGTTCTGGCCATCGACAGGCGCCTTCAGCGCAGTCTTGCCTTCGCGCAGGCTGGCGATCAAGGCATCGGCCTTGGCCTTGGCGGCAGCACTGGCGTGCTCCTTGGCCAATTGCGTGCGGATGCTGCTGGCGACGCTTTCCAGCGGCAGTTGCTCTGGCTTGCGATGCTCTTTGGCGCGCAGGACCACTACGGTTTCCGGATCCAGTTCGATGGCGGTGCTGTTGGCACCTTCATCCAGTACTTCAGGGCTGAAAGCAGCCTGAATCACGGCGCGATTGGCGGCGATGCCCTCGCCCCCTTCACGCCCGAATGGAGCGGAAGTGTGCACGGTCAGTTTCAGCTCTTGAGCCGGCTGGGCCAGATCCGAAGCTTCGAACGAGGAGTCTTCCAGTTGCTTGGTCGCCTCGACAAAACGCTGCTCGACCTGCTGGGTTTTCAGCTCGCGGGTCAGCTTGTCTTTCAGGCTGGCGAAGCTCGGTACTTCAGGTGCTTCGACGCCCAGCAGCTTGATCAGGTGGAAACCGAAACCGGTGCGTACCGGCGCCGAAACCTGATCCTTGTTCAAGGCGTACAACGCTTCCTCGAAGGCCGGGTCATAGACGCCAGGGCCGGCATAACCGAGGTCACCACCGTTGTTCGCCGAACCCGGGTCCTGGGAGAACTCCTTGGCCAGCGCCTCGAAGCTTTCGCCCTTGGCCAGGCGCGCCTGGATCTCTTCGATCTTGGCCTTGGCCTGTGCTTCGTTCACCTTGTCGTTCACTTCGATCAGGATGTGTGCGGCACGGCGTTGCTCGGACAGGTTGGCGGTTTCTTTCTGATACAGCGCCTGCAGCTCTTCGTCCTTGACGCTGACCTGATCGAAGAAGGAAGCCTTCTTCAACTCCAGGTAGTCGATGACCACCTGGTCCGGCGACATGAATTCCTTGGCGTGTTCGTCGTAGTAAGCCTTGACCTCGTCGTCGGTCAGCTTGACTGCCGCCGGGTCGGCCTTGATGGTCAGGGAGGCATAATCGCGGGTCTGCTTTTCCAGGCGAGCGAATGCCAGCACCTGTGCATCGGTGACAAAACCGCTGCCAGCCAGACCGGCGCGCACTTGGCCAATCAGCATTTCCTGAGCCAGCATCTGACGGAACTGCATCCGGCTATAACCCAGCTGACGGATCACCTGGTCGAAACGCTCAGGGCTGAACTTGCCGTCCACCAGGAACTCCGGCGTTTGCAGGATCACCTGGTCCAGAGCGGCGTCAGAGAAGGCGAACTTGGAGTTTTCCGCGCCTTGCAGCAGCAGCTTGCGGTCGATCAGACCTTTGAGAGCCGCTTCACGCAGCAGCTTCTCGTCGAGCAAGGAAGCATCGAAATCCTTGCCCAGTTGTTGCATGAGCTGACGGCGTTGCATATCAACCGCCTGGCTCAACTCATTCTGGGTGATTTCTTCACCATTGACCTTGGCCGCGTCCTGACTGGTGGAAGTGGCTTGAAAAATGGCATCGAAACCGGTCAGCGCCATCAGTGCGACGATGACCCCGATAATGGTCTTGGCAATCCAGCCTTGTGAATTGTCCCTGATATTCTGCAGCATGCGTCCCCCAGAAACGGTTGTACTTCAAATTAAGCAACCGTGGAGCGTGGGTAGAGTCCGGATAGAAGAAAGGCGCATCCGAGGATGCGCCTTTCTCGTAACTGGCGAAGCGGACAGAGGTTCGAACCCTCGATCCCCGATGTGACAAACCGGATTTCTAACCGGCTGCCCTACCGCTCCGCTGCCAGGTCGGGAAAGACCCCGACCCGGGTAGGCAAAGGCTTGAAGGAAGCTTAGTTAACGGCTTCTTTCAGTGCTTTACCAGCTTTGAAACCTGGTTTTTTGGCTGCAGCGATTTCCAGCGTCTTACCGGTCTGTGGGTTACGACCAATGCGAGCAGGACGATCGGTAACAGAGAAAGTACCGAAACCAACCAGTACAACGGAGTCGCCAGCCTTAAGAGCGCCAGTGACGGATTCGATTACTGCATCCAGCGCACGGCCAGCAGCAGCTTTCGGGATATCAGCAGATGCAGCGATAGCATCAATCAGTTCCGACTTGTTCACTCTAAGTCCCCTTATATATCTATTTGAGTATGATTCTAAGTTTTTTGGTGAAAGCAAAAACCAGTGCTGAATGGCCTACAGACACTTAAGAGCCGCTTTATAACAAGGGCTCTAAAAAGCTGTCAAGGAAGCCCCCCAGGCTAATGCGTACTAATGCGTGCTAATTCTTTCCTTAGAGTCAGACTCGCGTTTTTCATCCTTTGCAACTATCTCGGGAGCCACATCCGGCAAGGGCTCCGGCGCGTATTGCAGCGCAATTTGGAGGACTTCGTCAATCCATTTAACTGGCTTAATTTGAAGATCCTGCTTGATATTGTCAGGAATTTCCTTCAAATCGCGCACATTTTCTTCTGGAATGATGACAGTCTTGATTCCACCACGATGTGCTGCAAGAAGTTTCTCTTTCAAACCACCGATCGCCAACACTTGGCCACGCAGGGTAATTTCCCCGGTCATGGCCACATCAGCCCGTACCGGAATGCCGGTCAATGCCGAAACCAGGGCCGTGCACATGCCTACGCCAGCACTAGGGCCGTCTTTCGGGGTCGCCCCTTCCGGCATATGGATATGGGTGTCGCGCTTCTCGTGGAAGTCCAGGGGGATCCCCAGGCTCTTCGCACGGCTACGCACCACCGTCAGCGCCGCAGTGATCGACTCGACCATCACGTCACCCAGCGAACCGGTCTTGATCAACTGACCTTTGCCAGGCACCACGGCCGCTTCGATGGTCAGTAGCTCACCACCGACCTGGGTCCAGGCCAGGCCTGTTACCTGACCGATCTGATCCTGCTGCTCGGCCAGGCCATAGCGGAATTTGCGCACGCCGAGGAAATGCTCCAGCAGGTCGGAAGTGACCTTCACCGAGAAGCGTTTTTCAAGCGCATGCTCCTTGACCGCCTTGCGGCAAACCTTGGCAATCTGGCGCTCCAGCCCACGCACACCGGCTTCGCGGGTGTAGTAACGGATGATGTCGCGAATGGCTTCTTCGTCGAATTCCAGCTCGCCCTTCTTCAGGCCGTTGGCCTGAATCTGCTTGGGCGACAGGTATTTGACCGCGATGTTGATCTTCTCATCCTCGGTGTAACCCGGCAGACGAATCACCTCCATCCGGTCCAGCAACGCTGGCGGAATATTCATCGAGTTGGAGGTGCAGAGGAACATCACATCGGAGAGGTCGTAATCGACTTCCAGATAGTGGTCGTTGAAGTTGTGGTTCTGCTCGGGGTCGAGCACTTCGAGCAATGCCGAAGCCGGATCGCCACGCATGTCGCTGCCCATCTTGTCGATTTCATCGAGCAGGAACAGCGGGTTGCGAACGCCCACTTTCGTCATCTTTTGAATCAATCTTCCTGGCATCGAACCGATGTAGGTACGACGATGGCCACGAATTTCCGCCTCATCACGCACGCCGCCGAGGGCCATGCGCACGAATTTACGGTTGGTGGCGTGGGCAATCGACTCCGCCAGGGAGGTTTTACCGACCCCAGGAGGCCCGACCAGGCACAGTACCGGGCCACGAATCTTCTTCACGCGCTTTTGCACGGCGAGGTATTCGAGAATCCGCTCTTTGACTTCTTCCAGGCCATAGTGATCCGCATCGAGGATATCTTCGGCGCGCGCCAGGTCCAGACGAACCTTGCTCTGCGCCTTCCACGGCACCTGAACCAGCCAGTCGATGTAGGAACGCACCACTGTGGCCTCGGCCGACATCGGCGACATTTGCTTGAGCTTGTTCAGCTCGGCCTGGGCCTTGGCCAGGGCGTCCTTTGGCAAGCCGGCGGCGTCGATGCGCTTTTTCAGCTCTTCGACTTCGTTATGACCTTCGTCACCGTCGCCCAGCTCTTTCTGAATGGCCTTCATCTGCTCATTCAGGTAGTACTCGCGCTGGCTGCGCTCCATTTGTTTCTTCACGCGACCGCGAATGCGCTTCTCGACCTGCAACAGATCGATTTCCGCATCCAGCAACGCCAGCACGTGCTCGACACGCGCCGACAGGTCGATGATTTCGAGAATTTCCTGCTTCTGCTCGATTTTCAGCGCCATGTGCGCAGCCATGGTATCTACCAGGCGGCTCGGCTCATCGATGCTGTTGAGGGACGACAGCACTTCGGCAGGGACTTTCTTGCCCAGCTGCACGTACTGCTCGAACTGGGACAACAGACTGCGGACGAAGACTTCCGACTCACGCTCAGGAGCGTCCACCTCGTCAATCAGGGCGACTTCGGCACGGCAGTGGCCATCCACTTCGCTGAAACGCTCCACAGCACCCCGCTGCTCGCCCTCGACCAGTACTTTGACGGTGCCGTCAGGCAACTTGAGCAATTGCAGAACAGTGGCAATGGTACCTACGCGATAGAGTGCATCTTCACCGGGATCATCATCAGCAGGATTTTTCTGAGCCAACAGAAGAATCTGCTTGTCGCCCGTCATCGCGGCCTCGAGGGCTTCGATAGACTTCTCGCGCCCCACGAACAGCGGGATAACCATGTGCGGATAAACCACGACATCACGCAATGGCAAGAGAGGCAATTCGATGGTTGTCTTCATGATTTCGCCTCTACGGCGGCCATAAGGCCGTAAACAGATGGAAGTAAGCTTGAAACCAAGATGGGGGCTGCCTCGAAAAAAAACAAGCTCAAAGACAGTACTTTAAAGGCAGTAAAAGCAAAGGGGCCCGAAGGCCCCTTCTGTCAAACCAGCAGTCCGGCGCTTAGGCGTCCGGGGCCGCCTTGGCAGTCGGCTCACTGTTTTCATAGATATACAGTGGCTTGGACTTACCTTCTATAACGCTTTCGTCGATCACTACTTTACTTACCTCGGACTGCGAGGGGATTTCGTACATAGTGTCGAGCAACACGCCTTCGAGAATCGAACGCAATCCGCGAGCACCAGTCTTACGCTCAAGCGCACGCTTGGCGACCGACTTGAGGGCATCGGTACGGAATTCCAGATCGACGCCTTCCATCTCGAACAACTTGGCATACTGCTTGGTCAAGGCGTTTTTTGGCTCGGTGAGGATCTGGATCAACGCTGCCTCATCCAGCTCGTCCAGGGTCGCAAGAACCGGCAGACGACCCACGAACTCCGGAATCAGGCCGAACTTGACCAGATCGTCCGGTTCGACTTCACGCAGGGATTCGCCGACCTTCTTGCCCTCTTCCTTGCTGCGTACTTCAGCATTGAAGCCGATGCCGCCGCGAGTCGAACGGTTCTGGATAACTTTTTCCAGACCCGAGAACGCACCACCGCAGATGAACAGGATGTTGCGCGTATCGACCTGCAGGAACTCTTGCTGCGGATGCTTGCGACCACCTTGAGGCGGAACGGAAGCCACAGTGCCTTCGATCAGTTTCAACAGGGCCTGCTGCACGCCTTCGCCCGAAACGTCACGGGTAATCGAAGGGTTGTCAGACTTGCGGGAAATCTTGTCGATTTCATCGATATAGACGATGCCCATTTGAGCTTTCTCTACATCGTAATCGCACTTCTGCAGCAGTTTCTGAATGATGTTCTCGACGTCCTCACCCACATAACCGGCTTCGGTCAGGGTGGTGGCGTCGGCAATGGTGAACGGTACATTCAACAGGCGCGCCAGGGTCTCTGCCAACAGAGTCTTGCCCGAACCTGTAGGGCCGATCAGCAAGATGTTGCTCTTGCCCAGTTCGACCTCGTCATTCTTTTTGTCACGTTGGTTGAGGCGCTTGTAGTGGTTGTATACCGCTACCGCCAGAACCTTTTTCGCACGTTCCTGACCAATCACATACTGATCAAGGATGCCGCTGATTTCTTTAGGCGAAGGCAATTTATGCGCGCTGCTTTCGGCCTGTGCTTCCTGCACCTCCTCACGGATGATGTCATTGCACAGGTCGACGCACTCGTCGCAGATAAAGACCGAGGGGCCGGCAATCAATTTGCGTACTTCATGCTGGCTTTTGCCACAGAAGGAGCAATAAAGCAGTTTGCCGTTGTCCTCGCCGTTGCGGGTGTCAGTCATTCGATCGATCCAAATCCGATAGGCTTGCAACACAAGATGAAGGCAATTGCGGGCTTTTTCAAGTCCGCAGGTGGCCGGTTAAACCAACCACCTACATTTGAGTTGCTTAGGCAGGCATTTGACGCTTGGTGATCACAGAGTCGATCAGGCCGTATTCAGCCGCACGCTCTGCGCTCATGAAGTTGTCGCGCTCGGTGTCGCGCTCGATGGTCTCGAGGCTCTGACCGGTGTGATGAGCCAGCAGCGAGTTCAGGCGCGAACGGATGTGCAGGATTTCCTTGGCATGGATGTCGATATCCGAAGCCTGGCCCTGGAAACCGCCCAAAGGCTGGTGAATCATCATCCGCGAGTTAGGCAGGCAGTGACGTTTGCCCGCTGCGCCACCGGCAAGCAGGAAAGCCCCCATGCTGCAGGCCTGGCCGATGCAGATGGTGGAAACGTCCGGCTTGATGAATTGCATGGTGTCGTAGATCGACATACCCGCAGTCACCGAACCGCCTGGCGAGTTGATGTAAAGATGGATGTCCTTGTCCGGGTTTTCCGCTTCAAGGAAGAGCAATTGTGCCGCGACCAGGTTGGCCATGTAGTCTTCTACCGGGCCAATCAGGAAGATCACCCGCTCCTTGAGGAGGCGCGAGTAGATGTCATAGGCGCGTTCGCCACGGGCGGACTGCTCGATAACCATCGGGACCAGGCCGCCTGCGGCCTGGATGTCAGAGCTCTGCTGATAATAAGAATTGCGGGACATGTCCTGCAGTCACTCCCAAATAGTCATGTCTTGAATACGCATAAGCCAGCACGAAGGCTGGCTTATGGTGTGTATTTTCGAACGAGTAAAAAATCAGTCGGCTTGTGGTGCTTCTACCGGCTTGACCGCTTCTTCGTAAGAGACCGATTTGTCGGTCACGCTAGCTTTCTGCAGAACAGTATCCACAACTTGTTCTTCCAGCACAACCGAACGGACTTCGTTCAGTTGCTGCTCGTTCTTGTAGTACCAGGACACGACCTGCTCCGGCTCTTGGTAAGCAGAAGCCATTTCCTGGATCAGCTCACGCACGCGGGCTTCGTCAGGCTTGAGGTCGAATTGCTTGACCACTTCGGCCACGATCAGACCCAGTACGACACGACGCTTGGCTTGTTCTTCGAACAGCTCGGCCGGCAGTTGATCAGGCTTGATGTTGCCACCGAACTGTTGAACGGCCTGAACGCGCAGACGGTTCACTTCGTTGTCCAACAGAGCCTTAGGCACTTCGATCGGGTTGGCAGCCAGCAGGCCGTCCATTACCTGGTTCTTGACCTTGGACTTGATGGCCTGACGCAGTTCACGCTCCATGTTCTTGCGAACTTCGGCACGGAAACCTTCCAGACCGGCTTCCTTGATGCCGAATTGAGCGAAGAACTCTTCGGTCAGTTCTGGCAGCTTAGGCTCGGAAACAGTGTTGACGGTCACGGTGAACTCGGCAGCTTTGCTAGCCAGGTCCAGGTTCTGGTAGTTCTCAGGGAAAGTCAGGTTCAGAACGCGTTCTTCACCAGCTTTGGCGCCGACCAGGCCTTCTTCGAAGCCCGGGATCATGCGGCCGGAACCCAGCACCAGCTGAGTACCCTTGGCGGAACCGCCAGCGAACACTTCACCGTCGACCTTGCCGACGAAATCGATGTTCAGTTGGTCTTCGTTTTGAGCGGCACGGTCGGCCACTTCAAAGCGAATGTTCTGCTTGCGCAGGATTTCCAGCATGTTGTCCAGGTCGGCATCAGCCACGTCAGCGCTCAGACGCTCAACGGCGATGGACTCGAAACCGGCAACGGTGAACTCAGGGAACACTTCGAACGTTGCAACGTATTCCAGATCCTTGCCCTTCTCCAGAACCTTTGGCTCAACCGAAGGAGCGCCAGCCGGGTTCAGCTTCTGCTCGACAACAGCTTCGTAGAAGGAAGCCTGGATCACGTCGCCCACAGCTTCTTGACGCGCATCAGCTTCATAACGCTGACGGATCACGCTCATTGGGACTTTGCCAGGACGGAAGCCTGGAATCTTGGCCTTTTGGGCAGTCTGCTGCAGACGCTTGTTGACCTGTGTCTCGATGCGCTCAGCCGGCACGGTGATGCTCATGCGGCGCTCAAGAGCAGAAGTATTTTCAACAGAAACTTGCATGGATATTCCTCGTTGCACAGACGTTAGCCGGCCGTTTCCGACCCCAGAATCAAGGGCATGCATTCTAGTGGGTCAAACTCAAGAAGTCACCCTACTGAAAACGGGTAAAAAAACAGCTGGCGATTTAAAGGCGGGGACCAACGGTTGAGCCTCGCCCTGAGAGCAAATACAGCGAATCAAACCAGGGCCTCTGCACCAACGCTTCTATATATAGAAGGAATGGCGCATCACCTCCCCGATAGCCGGACCAAACCACAGCCCGACTGGTAAACCTTCAGCATTCCAGCGACAAAAGGACGAGTGTTTCGTCGCTTCCTTGGCCCACCACCTGCGACCCGCTGGAAATACAAACTTCTGAAACGAAAACGGCGCAGCCCTTTTCAGGTGCTGCGCCGTTATCTGCTATATAAATAGCTACTTAATTGGTGCGGACGAAGAGACTCGAACTCTTACACCTTGCGGCGCTGGAACCTAAATCCAGTGTGTCTACCAATTCCACCACGTCCGCGTATCAAGCTTTTAAAGCAAAGGCGCCAGACTATTAATCTGGCGCCTTTCGGAATATGGGGTGGACGATGGGGATCGAACCCACGACAACAGGAGTCACAATCCTGTGCTCTACCAACTGAGCTACGCCCACCATATTGCGTTGTTGCGTTACTTGTGCCAAAGCTGCCTAATGGCGCACCCGGCAGGACTCGAACCTGCGACCATCCGCTTAGAAGGCGGATGCTCTATCCAGCTGAGCTACGGGCGCCTTATTAATCTGTATTCTTTAATGATTACAAACTAAGTGCTTTCAGTCGTTACGAGCTAAACATCAACTCTGCCCGACCTTCTTAACCAGTGCTAGGCTGTGCCCGACAAGTGCGACGAATGTTATAGACGAGCCGTTAGGTCGTCAACTCTTTTTTGAAAAAAATTCATTTAATTAAAGGAGTTAGGGGAATTTGCAGACCAAGCGCCTTTGCCCTCACGTCCTGGCATGCGAGAATGCGTTCTCTTTTTCTCTCCCTCTCGATGGTTAATCACGCGTCATGACTGCACAACTAATCGACGGCAAAGCGATCGCCGCTAGCCTGCGCCAGCAGATCGCCAAACGTGTCGCCGAGCGTCGCCAGCAAGGCCTGCGTACTCCAGGCCTCGCGGTGATCCTGGTCGGCAGCGACCCGGCCTCTCAGGTTTATGTCTCGCACAAGCGTAAAGACTGCGAAGAGGTCGGCTTTCTTTCAAAAGCCTATGACTTGCCTACAGGCACCACTCAAGAAGAACTGGCCGGCCTGATCGACCGCCTCAACGATGACCCGAACATCGATGGCGTCCTGCTACAGCTGCCACTGCCCGAACACCTCGATGCCTCCAAACTGCTGGAACGCATCCGCCCGGATAAAGACGTGGATGGTTTCCATCCTTATAACGTCGGCCGCCTGGCCCAACGCATCCCCCTGCTGCGTCCATGCACCCCGAAAGGCATCATGACCCTGCTGGAAAGCACCGGTGCCGATCTGTACGGCATGGATGCAGTCGTGGTCGGCGCTTCCAACATCGTCGGTCGCCCGATGGCGATGGAGCTGCTGCTGGCCGGCTGCACCGTTACTGTTACCCACCGCTTCACCAAGGATCTGGCCGGCCACGTCGGGCGTGCCGATCTGGTGGTCGTGGCCGCCGGCAAGCCGGGCCTGGTCAAGGGTGAATGGATCAAGGAAGGCGCCATCGTCATCGACGTCGGCATCAACCGCCAGGAAGACGGCAAGCTGGTGGGCGATGTGGTCTACGAGACCGCCCTGCCCCGCGCTGGCTGGATCACCCCGGTACCGGGGGGCGTCGGCCCGATGACGCGTGCCTGCCTGCTGGAAAACACCTTGTACGCGGCAGAAACGCTGCACGACTGACCCTGGGAAACATCCCGGATAAAAAGAACCCCGCCATTGGCGGGGTTCTTTGTTTCTGCTCGCCGAAAACCTGGACCGAATACCCCCGCTTGCAGCGGACGATCTACTCATCAGAAAGAAGAGGATCGAACTGGTACAAATCTGGTACAGGATGAAATTTAATTTACCTGGAGCCCTTTACCTACGGGCGTGTAGCTCTTTCCTGGCACATACTCATAAAATGTAACGTTTTTCTGAAAGCAGCCCGTTGCAGAACGGCATATCCACTTCATGAGTCCGCCCGCGTGAAAATCCGTCTTTCTATCCTGAGCCTATTTTTTGCACTTACAGGCACCTTTATCACGCAGAGCGCCGTCGCTCGCGAAACCACCGAAGCGCCGCGCGATCCCTCCCAACTGCATATTGCCTCCGGCAGCGCCCTGCTGCTGGACCTGCAGACCAACAAGGTCATTTATTCCAGCAATCCCGACGTGGTCGTGCCCATCGCGTCGGTGACCAAGCTGATGACCGGTCTGATCGTACTCGACGCCAAACAACCGCTGGATGAATACATCTCCGTGGACATCAGCAACACCCCGGAAATGAAAGGTGTGTTTTCCCGGGTCAAGCTCAAGAGCGAGCTGCCGCGCAAGGAGATGCTGCTGATCGCCCTGATGTCGTCGGAAAACCGTGCCGCCGCCAGCCTCGCCCACCACTACCCGGGCGGGTATGCAGCCTTTATTGCCGCCATGAACGCCAAGGCCAAGGCACTGGGCATGACCAGCACGCACTATGTCGAGCCGACCGGCCTGTCGGTCCATAACGTGTCCACCGCACGGGACCTGAGCAAACTGTTGCTGGCGGCGCGCAAATACCCGCTGCTGAGCGAGCTGAGCACCACCAAGGAAAAGACCGTGGCGTTCCGCAAACCCAACTACACCCTGGGCTTTCGCAACACCGATCACCTGGTCAACAGGGCCAACTGGGACATCAAGCTGACCAAGACCGGCTTTACCGATGAAGCAGGCCACTGCCTGGTACTGGTGACCAGCATGAGCAACCGCCCGGTCGCCCTGGTGATTCTCGACGCCTTCGGCAAATACACGCACTTCGCCGATGCCAGCCGCATCCGCCAGTGGCTGGAAACCGGTAAAAGCGGCTCGGTACCGAATGCCGCCTTGAGCTACAAAGCCGGCAAAAACCTGAAAAGCCGTCAGAGCGGCGTCGCCCAGACTGCCGAATAGAAGCTGGCGGACCCAAAAAAGGCCGCGGATCTGTCGATCGCGGCCCTTTCAAAGACGGCGCCCCTGGGCGCCGTCAGCGTTTCTGCAATCTCAGTTGGCGCTCAACGCCTTGGTCGCTCGTGCTGCCGCGTTCTCCTGCCCGGCCTGGGCCAACTCATCGGCCGCCCTCAGCCAACGCTGGCGATCGACCTGGGCGGGTACCTGGGTCGGCCCCTGAATCAGCACCGCCCAGTGCCCCGCACTGCTCCAGGCCGATTCGAACTTGACAAAGTCCATCAACAGACGGCGATTCATTCCCGCTCGCAGCAACACCGTCTGCTTGTGCCGGTTATAGCCCGCCAGCACGGCATAGCGAGGTTCGGCCCAGAACGCCGAGCCTTCGGTGTAACGCACCATCACCGGGTATCCCGCGGCAACCTGGGTCAGCAGCGCCGCTAAATTGTCGTCCAGCGGATAGACCACCATCCCGTACTCACGCGCCAGGGTCAGCATGTTCTGCTGCAACTTCGTCTCGGCGCCTGGCAGGTGCAACGGCTTGTCCAGTAGGCCCGGGGTGATCACGATACCTTGCTGGGACAGCATGCTGGCCAGGGTGCCCGGGCCGCTCTGATAGGTTTCGCCGCGGAAAAACGGTACGCCGTTGAGTTCCACCCGCTCGGGCAGGCGCTGAATCTCCGGCTGCACGCTGCTGGCGCAACCGGCCAGCGTCAGGGCGCAGGCGCCCGCCAACAACAGTGTTCGAAATCGCAGAAACATCCGTTCCATCATGACTCTCTTGTGCAGACGCCAAGCCAGGAGCCCCGGCCGAAACGCTGATCATAGGGCGCCACGAGGCAAGGGTATAGCGTCAAGCCGCAGTAATTTGCGCCTCATAGAGCAAACCGTTTGATGACACTCGACTATTGGTCAATGGCTTGAAACACAACCGCGACTAGACTGTCCATTGCAACGAGTGTGTGCCCCGGACAGGGCAAAAAGGAGGCATGTATGAGCCTGACAACGACAATCCTGATGCTGATCGGCGGCTGGCTGGCCGTCGCCGCTGCCATGCTCTGGGGCGTCCTGCGAATCGCTCGCCGGCACCATCATCCGCGCTTGCCGACTCCCGCCGCGAAAACCGCAAAACCGGCCCGGCATCACGCCACCGCGCACTGACTGGCGCTTTTTCTCCCACCCAATAAAAAACGGCGGCCTGTGTCCTTGAACACAGGCCGCCGTCGGTTGTTGCCGCGAATCAGGCTTCGACTTCCGCCTCCGCCGTCACGCGCTTCTGCCGGGCACGACGGGCCAGCATGTTCAGCCCCTCGATGGCCGCCGAGAAAGCCATGGCCGCGTACACATAACCTTTTGGTACATGGGCACCGAAACCTTCGGCGATCAGCGTCATGCCGATCATGATCAGGAAGCCCAGGGCCAGCATGACCACCGTCGGGTTGTCATTGATGAACTTGGCCAGAGGCTCGGCCGCCAGCAGCATCACCAGTACCGACACCACCACCGCGATGATCATGATCGGCAAGTGCTCGGTCATGCCGACGGCGGTGATGATGCTGTCGATGGAGAACACCATGTCCAGCATCAGGATCTGGCCGATCGCCGCGGCGAACCCCAGGGACACGCCAGCGGTCTCGCTTTTGCTGTCCTGCGGCTCCGGGTCCATGCTGTGATGGATCTCCGTGGTGGCCTTCCACAGCAGGAACAGGCCGCCGGCAATCAGGATCATGTCCTTCCAGGAGAAGACCTGGCCGAAGACATCGATCACCGGCTCGGTCAGTTGCACGATGAAGGCGATGGTGCTGAGCAACGCCAGACGCAGGATCAGGGCCATGCCGATACCGATCCGCCGGGCCTTGGCCCGGTGTTGCTCGGGCAGCTTGTTGGTCAGGATCGAAATGAAGATCAGGTTATCGATGCCGAGCACGATTTCCATGACCACCAGGGTTGCCAGGGCGACCCAGGCGGTGGGGCTGGCGGCGAGTTGTAAAAGGTATTCCATGGCTCAGTCCTGAGTCGGGGGTATGGGGGAATCAGATTTCCTGGGACGACGAGGTGGCTTCTTTGGCCTCGTCAGCCGGCTTTTCCTGCTTGCTGATCAAACCCTGGGTCGCCTCGCTGATCGCCTGTTCGGCGGCCTTGTGCGTGTCGTCGATTGCCTGCTTGGCGTTTTCCGCGGCCTTGCCCAACAGCTGCTGCGCGCTTTTTTCCGCCTGCTCGCAACCGGCAAGGGTAATCAACGACAACGCCAGCAACGATGCGGCGATGGATTTATAGGTCATTGCGCTTTCCTCGTTAGAACGGACCGGGCCGAGACGATGGCCCGTCAATAGCGAGGCATTCTATGGAAGCGAACACTTCAGGAAAATTCGTATTTTTAACGGCTATACTTCGATTTTTACGAATCAAAGCCAGCCATGCTCAATTACCGTCAACTGCATTACTTCTGGGTCGTCGCCAAGACCGGCAGCATCGTCCGGGCCTGCGAGCAACTGAACCTGACCCCGCAAACCATCAGCGGGCAGATCACCCTGCTCGAACAAACCTATGGCATCGAGTTGTTTCGCCGGGTCGGCCGGCAACTGGAGTTGACCGAAGCTGGGCGCCAGACCCTGCCCTACGCCGAGCAGATGTTCCAGCTGGGCGGCGAACTGGAAGCCATGCTCCAGGCCCAGCCCAACGAGCAGCAGATCCTGTTCCGGGTCGGCGTGGCCGATGTGGTGCCCAAATCGATCGTCTATCGCCTGATCGCCCCGATCATGGAGCTGAGCGAACCGATCCGCATCACCTGCCGCGAGGACAAGCTCGAACGCCTGCTGGCCGACCTGGCCATCCAGCGCCTGGACCTGGTGATCTCCGACAGCCCCATGCCTTCGCACCTGGACATCAAGGGCTACAGCCAGAAACTCGGCGAGTGCGGCATCAGCTTTTTCGCCACCGAAGAACTGGCCGAGCGCTATGGAACGAACTTCCCCCATAGCCTGCATGGCGCTCCGTTGCTGATTCCCGGGCAGGAAACCGTGGTGCGCAGCCGCCTGCTGCGCTGGCTGGCCGAGCAGCAGATACAACCCAGGATCATCGGTGAGTTCGACGACAGCGCCTTGATGCAGGCATTCGGTCAGTCGGGCAGCGGGATCTTCATCAGTCCCAGCGTGATCGCCGACGAAGTGCGGCGCCAATACGGCGTGCAACTGATCGGCCAGACCGACGCGGTCAGCGAGTCGTTCTACGCCATTTCGGTCGAACGCAAGGTCAAGCACCCCGGCATCGTGGCGATCACCGAAGGCGCTCGCCGCGAGCTGTTCACCGCCATGGGTGCTTGAGGGGAATCAGGCGCAGCTGGCCTGTGGCTTGAGGGTCATCAACAGCAGGGCCAGCAGGATCGACACCAGGATAAAACCAGCGGCGGCAAACCCCAGGCTACCCAGCCCCAGGGTATCGATGACCCGGCCGCCGACCATGGCGCCCAGGCCGATCCCCAGGTTGGCCCCGGCGATATTCAACGACGCAGCAAACGCCGGCGCCTGAGGCGCGGCCTTGATCAGACGGACATGGCTGACCAGGAACAGCGCCGCCTGGGTCACGCCCCAGACACCCATGGCCGCGGCCAGGCCCAGCGGCGAGTGGATGCTCGGCACCAACGCCACCATGCCGCCGATCATCAAGGCGCAGAAGCCCATGGACGCCAGCAACGGATGACGGTCCACCGCGCGGCCGCCCAGCGAGTTGCCGATCAGCCCCACCGCGCCGAAGCCCATCAGGCACCAGCCGACCAGCGTGCCGTTGAAACCGGCCAGGCGCTCGAGGATGTCCGCCAGGTAGGTGTAGGCGGTGAACATGCCACTGAACACCAGGATCGACAGCAGCACATGCCCCTGCATCAAGGGGCTGCGCAGGATGCCGAACTGCGAGCGCAGGCTGGCCTGCTCGTTGTGCACGCGGGTCTGCGGCAGGTAGACATACAGCAGCAGCGCCTTGGCAAACGCCACCAGCGCCAGGATGCCGAACGCACTGCGCCAGCCGAAGGCATCGGAAATCAGCGTGCCCACCGGAATGCCGAACACCGTGGCGCAGACAATACCGAAGCCGATCTTGGCGATGGCCCGTCCGGCGTAGTCGGGGCCGACGATGTCCACCGCGGTTTCGCTGGCCAGGGCCCAGAACACCGGCAAGCCCAGCGCCGGGATCAGCCGCGCCACCGCCATCACCCAGATATTCGGCGCCAGCGCCGCCAGGGTATTGGCCAGGCCGAACATCACCAGTACCGAGATGAACAGGCGCTTGCGCTGGAAACGGGCGAAATAGGCCGTCAGGAACGGCCCGAACGCCGCCACGGTGAAGGCGAACAAGGTCACCAGCAGGCCGGCCTGCGGCACGCTGACCGCAAGATCCCGGGCAATCGAAGGCAGCAGGCCGACAATGATGAACTCCGTCGTCAGCACGGTAAAACCGGCGGCTGACAACAGCAGAATGGGCAACAGCATGGAAAACTCCGGAAACGACGACATCAGCGATGGCCTGGGGGCCCGCTGACTGGAGATGAGAAGAGGATGGCGAATCCTAACAGAATGTGTCCGCGCATGTCTGGGGTAGCGGCGAAAAAACCGCAGGCTACTCTAGAAGGCTCGGGTGGCAGATCGTCACATCCGTGGGCGAACCCCGTGTGATAAAGTCCGCCCCCTGCCGCAACACCCCGTACCTCCAGCAACTCACCAGCACGGCGTCCCCCGTCGACGCACGGCATATTAAAAAAATCAGAGATACCGCTATGACTGCTTCACCCCCGTCGCTCCTGGAAAAACTCAAACGCACCAGCCTGGTCACGCAGATCGTCATTGGCCTGATCGCCGGTATCGCCCTGGCGCTGCTGGCCCCCGAACTGGCGAAATCCACCGCCTTTATCGGCAAGGTCTTTGTCTCGGCACTGAAAGCCGTCGCGCCGATCCTGGTGTTCGTGCTGGTGATGGCTTCCATCGCCAACCACAAGCACGGCCAGGAAACCCATATCCGCCCAATCCTCTGGCTCTACCTGCTGGGCACTTTCGCCGCGGCGGTGGTGGCGGTGATCGCCAGCAGCCTGTTCCCCTCCTCCCTGGTGCTGAGCACCCATGACGTCGCCATCTCCGCCCCCGGCGGCATCAGCGAAGTCCTGCAAAGCCTGCTGCTGAGCGTGGTGGACAACCCAGTCAGCGCGCTGATGAACGCCAACTTCATCGGCATCCTGGCCTGGGCCATCGGCATGGGCGTGGCCATCCGCCATGCCGGCAACACCACCCGCACCGTGCTGGACGACCTTTCCAATGGCGTGACCCTGATCGTGCGAGTGGTGATCCGCTTCGCCCCGCTGGGCATCTTCGGCCTGGTGGCCTCGACCCTGGCGACCTCGGGCTTCGGCGCCTTGCTCGGTTATATGCATCTGCTGGCGGTACTGATCGGCTGCATGCTGTTCGTCGCGCTGGTGATGAACCCGCTGATCGTGTTCTGGAAGATCCGCCGCAACCCGTTCCCGCTGGTGCTCATGTGCCTGCGCGAAAGCGGCATCACCGCGTTCTTCACCCGCAGTTCGGCGGCCAACATTCCGGTCAACCTGGAACTGAGCAAGCGCCTGGGCCTGCATGAAGACACCTATTCGGTGTCGATCCCGCTGGGGGCCACCATCAACATGGCCGGCGCCGCCATCACCATCACCGTGCTGACCCTGGCCGCCGTGCATACCCTGGGCATTGCCGTCGACCTGCCCACCGCCGTGCTGCTCAGCGTGGTCGCCGCCATCTGTGCCTGTGGCGCTTCCGGCGTGGCTGGCGGTTCGCTGCTGTTGATTCCGCTGGCCTGCAGCCTGTTCGGCATCCCCAGCGAAATCGCCATGCAGGTGGTCGCCGTCGGCTTCATCATCGGCGTGCTACAGGACTCGGCGGAAACCGCGCTGAACTCCTCCACCGACGTGCTCTTCACCGCCGCCGCGTGCATGGCCCAGGAAGAGAGGGTCCGCCAGACCGCCTGAGCCTGCATGCACAGCGCGCACTAAAAAGCCCGGCAAGGCTCGCACCTTGCCGGGCTTTTTTATCGGCTTAGCAGCCGGCTACATCAGAAGGCGCTATTTCAGAAAGCACCCATGTAGTCGCGCTTGCCGATTTCCACGCCGTTGTGGCGCAGGATCGCGTAGGTGGTGGTGACGTGGAAGAAGAACTGCGGCAGACCGTAGGTCAGCAGGTAGGACTGGCCGCTGAAGCGCTTCTCTTTCGGGGTGCCCGGACGGGTGACGATCTCGATGCCTTCCTTGCCATCGATCTGCGCCGGCTGGATGCCGTCGATAAAGGCCAGAACCTTGGCCAGCAGCGCCTGCAGCTCGGCAAAGGTGGTTTCAGTGTCGTCGTACTTCGGCACTTCGACTTCGGCCAGGCGGGCCGAAACGCCCTTGGCGAAATCGACGGCGATCTGCACCTGACGGATCAGCGGGAACATGTCCGGGTACAGGCGGGCCTGCAGGAAGGCATTCGGGTCGATGTTCTTCGCCGTGGCGTGGGCTTCGGCCTTGTTCAGGACATCGCTCAGGGCGTTGAGCATTTGCTTGAAGACAGGAACGGAGGCGGCGTACAGGGAAATGGTCATGGTGATCTCGACAGGCTGACGGAAAAAAGCGGAAACAAAGGTGGCGCGATTATAGACCTGCCTGAGCCTCGCCGGCGGCTTGTCTTTTATCCAGCAAGGATTAGGCTAGTCGCCTTCGACAGCATAGGGAAAGCGCGATGAGCATCGAGCAAGAAACCTCCAGCGAGCAATTGCAACTGACCAGCACCGAACTGCGCATTCTCGGGTCGCTGATCGAGAAGCAGGCAACCAGCCCGGAAACCTATCCGCTGACCCTCAATGCCCTGGTCATCGCCTGCAATCAGAAAACCAGCCGCGAACCGGTGATGAACCTCACCCAGGGCCTGGTCGGCCAGAGCCTGCGCGCCCTGGAAAACCGCGGCTTCGCCCGCCTGGTGATGGGCAGCCGCGCCGACCGCTGGGAGCATCGCCTGGACAAGGCGCTGGAACTGGTGCCGGCGCAAGTGGCACTGGCCGGCCTGCTGTTCTTGCGCGGCCCGCAGACCGTCAACGAACTGCTGACCCGCAGCGGGCGCATGCATGATTTCGAAGACAGCGAACAGGTGGTGCATCAACTGGAGCGCCTGATCGCACGCGGCCTGGCGCTGCTGATTCCGCGCCAGGCCGGCCAGCGCGAAGATCGCTACATGCACGCCCTGGGAGACCCGGCGGATATCGAGGCGATCCTCGCCGCCCGGCAGAACTCGGTGGAACGCAGTTCGGGCAGCGGCGTATCGGCGGAGCGCATCGAAGAGCTGGAAGCGCGCATCGCCGCCCTCGAAGAGCGCCTGGCGAAACTCGAAGGCTGATCGCCCCCGCCTCTGTGGCAGCGCCTGGTAGCCGCTGCCGCAGTCGGCGCAACGTCTCAAAGACTACAAAAGCCCCTACTCCCCGTCCCAGTAATCCACCCCGTCCGCATGCCGCGCCACCGCGACGAATCCCGAGGCGTTGCCCTCATCGTCGATCTTGAAGTCCTTCATCACCACATACTTGCCGGAATCCGGGTATTCGCAGATATCCGGCGCCTCCTGGGTGCTGACCGCCAGATAGCGCAGCTCGCCCTGGCTGGTGTTGATGATCTGGTGCGCGGTGTCCATGTCGCCCGGCGGGCAGGCGATCACATCGCCGGCGCGGATGGCAAAACGCTCGGCGCCGAGACGGATCTCGCCCTCGCCGGCGACTATGTAGAACATCTCTTCGTTGACGCGATGGTTATGGAAGGGGCTGGCGCGCATCCCCGGGCCCAGGGCAATCAGCCGGTAGCCGAGCTTCCGGGCACCCAGTTGCTGACCGATACGGGCGATGCGCTGGACATAACGGCCGGCGGTGTCGCCGGTGGGGCTCAGGGCTTCAGGCAGCGGCTGAAGGTCCGCCTGATCCAGATTGAGAATGGCAGGTGGCATAACGGTCCTCGATCACGGTGGCGTGGAACAGGGGCAAGTCTTGGCTTGCTGGCGACCAGTATAGGCAGGGCTTCGCGCGCCACCGACCAGCCCTGCTCCACCCACCGATCAGGCCCGGGCGAAGGCCACCGCCTGCTGGAACTGCTCGGCGCTGGGGCGCACGCCGGTGTACAGCACGAACTGCTCCAGCGCCTGGATGGCGATCACTTCCAGGCCGGTGATCACCTGTTTGCCTTCGGCCCGGGCGCGCAGGATCAGCGGGGTTTCCGCCGGCACCGCCACCACGTCGAACACGGTGCGCGCGGCCTGGATCGCCTCGACCGGGAACGCCAGCTGGTCGGCCTCGGGACCGCCGCTCATACCGATCGGGGTGACGTTGATCAGCATCTGCGGGCGCAACTCGCCCAGCTCAGCCTGCCAGGCATAGCCCAGGGAGTCGGCGAGGGCCTGCCCGGCTTGGGCATTGCGGGCAACTATCACGCCATCGTGGTAGCCACCATCGCGCAAGGCGCTGGCCACCGCCTTGGCCATGCCGCCGCTGCCGCGCAGGGCAAAGCGGGTGTCCTTGGGGATCCGGTGGCTGTCGAGCAACTGGGCGACGGCGATGTAATCGGTGTTGTAGGCCTTGAGGTGGCCGTTGGTGTTGACGATGGTGTTGATCGACTGGATCGCGCTGGCCGAGGCGTCCAGTTCGTCCACCAGGGCAATGCAGGCCTCCTTGAACGGCATGGACACGCCACAGCCGCGAATGCCCAGGGCGCGGATCCCACCGACGGCGCCTGGCAGGTCCTGGCTGCTGAACGCCTTGTAGTAGAAGTTCAGGCCCAGCTGTTCATACAAATGATTGTGAAAGCGCAGGCCGAAATTCCCCGGACGCCCTGACAGCGACATACACAACTGGGTGTCTTTGTTGGGGTTTATCTGCATGTTGATCTCCTTGGAACGCACTTTCGGATAGACGGGATTAGCCAGTCATCGGGTTCTGCCCGATCATATCGACAGCGCCTGAAAGACGGGCCTGTCGCCTACGGACGAGGGTAAAGAAGCCGGTACAGACCTTACACAAAATTTACCCGGCGGCTGTGCAGTTTTTCAGAAAAAAGCTGTCTTAGAAGTATCCCCGCGACAGTCCTCGCGTCTATTGCAGACCGAGCGCTGGGGTCGGAACCGAGGAATAGCCATGATGCGTAAAATCCCCAAGATAGCCTTGCTCATTGGTGCACTTGCTGTCGCCGGTCAAGCGTCCGCCCACGGTGGCGGTGGTTGGGGTGACCCGGCGGTAGTCGGTGCAGTGGTCGGCGCAGCGGTGGTGGGTTCGGTGATCGCCAGCCACAGTCGCCCGGTCTACGTGCAACAACCGGTCTATGTTCAGCCGCAACCGGTGTATGCCGCGCCGCCACCGGTCTACTACCAGCCACAGCCGGTGTACGTGGAAGGCCCGCCGGTCTATTACCGTCCGGCCCCGGTGTATTACGGCCCGCCTCGCGGTTACTACGGCCCGCCACGCCATTACTACTATGGCCCTGGCCGCTGGTAATTCCGGCGACCGCACACCCACAGGCCCCGCCTTCACCAGCGGGGCCTGTTGCGTTTGAAACAACCCTGAAACGTCTGAATAAATCTTGCAGAGGTCGCTGCCGGGACAGCTTTTGCGATTCAATCCGGCAATAGTGTTGCCAAAGGCAGCCCCTACGCTGAAGCCTACAATTGTCATATTTATGTCATGTCAGGTCCGCAAGATCGGATCTGTCCACAAAACGGCCCCATAACAACAAGGACGACGCCCATGCCGACACAAAACCCCCATCACTCCCCCACCCTGGGTACCGCGAGCAAGGTGTATAGCGCCCTGACCGAACTCAAGCACCTGGAAGGCCACCGCAGCGCCAAGTTCCTGGCCTTGCTGGCCGAGCACCTGGTGCGCAAGGGCCTGTTGCACGACCCGGAAGTGGTCTACATGCTCGATCAGGTCGTCGACTGATCGGGCTGGCGCTTTTTTCGCCGGTATCGATGTCCACTATCGAGCGCGGTGATTTTTCGTCGAACCTCTCGGTCCGTAAGGTAGCCCCATTGATTGATGGAGGTACTTATGCCCAAGGTTCAGATCATGTCCGTTATCGGTAGCGCCGTTCCCACCTCGCTCAGGGAGCTGGGGTTGCTGGCGTGTTGGTACCTGGTGCGCGACGGCGAGCCGGTCAGCGGCCCGCTCACTTCGCTGACCGCCGCCCAGGCCCTGTCGCAAAAGATCGAGCAGCGCGTCCTGCATGCCTAAGGCAGCGGCAGCTGTGTCCGCGGCCGGGTATCGACGAACAGGTCCCAGCTCGAGATGAACAGCGCGGCGATCAACGGCCCGATGACAAAGCCGTTCAGGCCGAAGATCGCCAGGCCCCCCAGGGTCGAAATCAGAATCAGGTAGTCCGGCATCCTGGTGTCCTTGCCCACCAGGATCGGGCGCAGCACGTTGTCCACCAGGCCGATCACGAACACCCCGTACAAGCCCAGCAACACGCCTTGCCAGATCGCCCCGCTGAGCAGGAAGTACAGGGCCACCGGACCCCAGACGATCGCCGCGCCCACCGCCGGCAACAACGACAGCAAGGCCATCAGCACCGCCCACAGCAGCGGGCTGGGAATCTCCAGAAACCAGAAAATCAGCCCGCCCAGCACCCCCTGGCTGACCGCCACCAGCACGTTGCCCTTCACCGTGGCCCGCACCACCCGACTGAACTTGAGCTGCAACCGGCGCTTCTGATGCTCGGCCAACGGCACCGCGATGCGCACCTTGCGTACCAGTTCGGCGCCATCGCGCAAAAAGAAGAACAACAGGTACAGCATCACGAAAAAGCTCACCACGAACTTGAAGGTGCCCTGGCCGACGCTGAAAGCCTGGGTGGCGAAGAACTGGCTGCCTTGCAGCGCGCTCTTGACGATCTTCTCGCGCACGCTCTCCAGCTCACCCAGGCCGAAGCGGTCCAGCAGCTGCTGGAAGTACAGCGGCAGGCTGTGCTTGAACCGGTCCAGCTGACCGGCGATGTCCAGTTCGCCGCTTTCGATGCTCTGGTAAAGGTTGGCGCCCTCCTGCACCAGCAGGGTGCTGATGATGACCACCGGCAGAATCGCGCTCACCAGGCAGATGCTCAGGGTGCAAAAGGCCGTCAGGTTGCGTGGCCAACCGAACTTGATTTGCAGGCGCCGATGCAGCGGGTCGAACAGGATGCCGAGAATCACCGCCCAGAACACCGCGCCGTAAAAGGGCAGCAGGATCCAGATGAAGGCGACGGTCACCAGGGTCAGCAGAAGCAACAGGCTTTTGTGTTGCATGAGGTGCTGGTTCATCTCCGCTTCCTGTCAATAAGGCCCAGGACGCCGCAAAGCGCCCCTAAAGCATTAGTCCGTCGGTGTTCGGCCAAGTGCCCTGTTTTATTCGTCGAGCATAGATCCAGATCAATGAAGTCTGTTGGCCCAGGCCTTACCCTCGCGACCTTTTGCCATCGACAAACCGCCATGACGCCCCTGACCCGCCCCGAACTGCTCGCCCCCGCCGGCACCCTGAAAAACATGCGCTACGCCTTCGCCTATGGCGCCGATGCGGTATACGCCGGCCAGCCGCGCTACAGCCTGCGGGTGCGCAACAACGAATTCGACCACGCCAACCTGGCCCTCGGCATTCGCGAGGCCCAGGCCCAGGGCAAGCGCTTCTACGTGGTGGTCAACATCGCCCCGCACAACGCCAAGCTCAAGACCTTCCTCAAGGACCTGGAGCCGGTGATCGCCATGGCCCCAGACGCGCTGATCATGTCCGACCCGGGGCTGATCATGCTGGTGCGCCGGCACTTCCCGCAGATGCCGATCCACCTGTCGGTGCAGGCCAATACGGTGAACTGGGCCAGCGTCGAGTTCTGGCAGCAACAGGGCCTGAGCCGGATCATCCTGTCCCGCGAACTGTCCCTGGAAGAGATCGAGGAAATCCGCCAGCAGGTGCCGGCCATGGAGCTCGAGGTATTCGTCCATGGCGCCCTGTGCATGGCCTACTCCGGGCGCTGCCTGCTGTCGGGCTACATGAACAAGCGCGACGCCAACCAGGGCACCTGCACCAATGCCTGCCGCTGGAAATACCAGGCCCAGGAAGCCACGGAGAACACCCTCGGCGAGATCGTCCAGCAGTTCCAGCCGGAGCCGACCCTGGGTCTGGGCGCGCCGACCGAGCAGGTGTTCCTGCTGCGCGAGGCCAATCGCCCGGACGAAGCGATGCCGGCCTTCGAGGACGAGCACGGCACCTACATCATGAACGCCAAGGACCTGCGCGCGGTGCAGCACGTCGAACGCCTGACGCGCATGGGCGTGCACTCGTTGAAGATCGAGGGCCGCACCAAGTCGCACTTCTATTGCGCCCGTACCACCCAGGTCTATCGCCGGGCCATCGACGACGCGGTGGCCGGCCGCGAGTTCGACCGCAGCCTGATGAACGACCTGGAGTCCCTGGCCCAGCGTGGCTACACCGAAGGTTTCCTGCGCCGCCATGTGCACGACGAATACCAGAACTACCTGAACGGCAGCTCGGTATCGGAACGCCAGCAGTTCGTCGGCGAACTCACCGGCGAACGCCGTGACCGGCTGGCGGAAGTGAAGGTGAAGAACCGCTTTGCCCTGGGCGACCATATGGAGCTGATGACCCCCAAGGGCAACTTCCACTTCGACCTGCATCAGTTGCAGAACATCCATGGCGAGCCGATCGAGGTCGCGCCGGGGGACGGGCATACGGTGTACCTGCCGATCCCGGACGCGGTGGATCTGCGCTTTGCCCTGTTGATGCGCGACGTGACGCCGAACAGCGCGGTGTAATCCTGATTGCGGTGGCGTCTCTGATGACGCCATCGCGGGCAAGTCGGATCGCCGCCCGCTCGCTCCTACAGAGGATAACGAGCTACCCGCGATACGCTTGAACGCTTAGATACGGAACTGCCCCACCAGTTTGCCCAGGCGCTGGCCGAGGTCGGCCAGGCTGCGTGAGGTCTGGGCGCCGAGCTGGGTTTCGTCGGCGACGCTGTCCACCGCCACTGCGATCTGGTGCACGCTGCGGTTGATCTCTTCGGCCACCGCGGTCTGTTCTTCCGCGGCGCTGGCGATCTGCGCGTTCATCGAGTTGATGGTGCCGATCAGTTGCGCCATGGCATCCAGCGAAGCCCCGGCTTCGTTGGCCTGGTGCGAGGTGCCGTCGCCGGCATCGCTGGAGCGGCGCATGGCCTCCACGGCGGTGCGCGTGCCCTGTTGCAGGCGGTCGATCATGCCCTGGATTTCCTGGGTGCTCTGCTGGGTACGGCTGGCCAGCGCCCTGACCTCGTCAGCCACCACCGCGAAGCCACGTCCGGCCTCACCGGCCCGCGCTGCTTCGATGGCCGCGTTGAGAGCCAGCAAGTTGGTCTGTTCGGCGATGGAACGGATCACGTCGAGCACACTGACAATCGACGCCACGTCTTTCTGCAGGCTGTCCAGGGAGGTGCCGCTGCTGCGGATATCGCTGACCAGCGCATGAATCTGCTGGATGCTGCCATCCACTACGCGCTTGGCCGCCTGGCCTTCCTCGTCGGTCTGCTGCGCCGCCACCGCCGCGCCCTGGGCGCTGCGTGCCACTTCCTGGGCCGCCGACGACATTTCATTGATCGCCGTGGCCACCTGATCGGTCTCGTGGCGCTGGCGCTCCATGGCCTGCTCGGAACGCTGGGCCTGTTCGGACACCTGGGTCACCAGGCCGGTGAGCTGGCCGGTCATCTCGGTGATCTGCCGCACCAGGCCGTGGATCTTGTCGACGAAACGGTTGAAGGAGCCGGCCAGGTCGCCCAGCTCGTCCTGGCTGGTGATGGCCAGGCGGCGGGTCAGGTCGCCTTCGCCGGCGGCGATATCGTCGAGGTTGAGCTTCATCAGGTTCAGCGGCCGCAGGATGGTATTGGCCACCAGCATGCCGATGGCGGCGATCACCAGCAGCACCACCACAGCGATACCGATGATACTCAGGACCATGCCCCGCATGCGCTGGTTGACGCTGGCCTCGACCTCGGCCACCTGGGCGTCGATGCCGTCCAGGTTCACCGAGGAGCCGACGATCAGGTCCCACTTGGGCAGGTATTCGGTGTAACCCAGTTTCGGCACCAGCACGTCGCTGCCCGGCTGGGTCGAGCTGTACTGCACATAGTGCGTGCCGTCCTTGCCGACCTTGACCAACTCGCGGTTGACGTACACGCCGTTGGGGTCGCGGTTGTCCTTGAAGCTCTTGCCGACGCCGTCCGGGCTGTTGCCCTTGAACAGGCGCACGGTCTCGGAGTCGTAGCCGAAGAAGTAACCGTCCTTGCCGTAGGTGATGTTCGACAGCAGCTTCACCACCTGGGCGCGGGCCGCGGTATCGCCAGGCGCCGCCGCGTCGTAGAGCGGCTTGACCGTGCTCAGAGCCACCTCCACATAGCTTTGCAGCGTGGTCTTGGCCTCGCCGAGCAGGCGCTGCCGGGTCTCGTCCACCTCGTTCTGCGCCTGCTGCTTGAGCATGACGACCGTGGTCAGGCTGATCACCAGCGCAAACAACAGCACCGGGAGGACCGCGAGGGACAGGACTTTGCCCTTCAGACTTAAGCGCATAGGAGGTTCACTCTTGATTTTATTGGCGTGATACAGCCTTAACGGCACGCCACCACAAAAGTTGAGCCCGCGGGAAGATGAAGGGAATCTGGGGCCACGCAGCGCCCTTGAGATTTATCGCGAGCAAGCTTCGCTCCTACAGATACGACGCTTCTGTAGGAGCGAAGCTTGCTCGCGATAAGGACAACACAGTACAGCTGAAACCCCGCGGCCTCAGAGCACCATCGCCGCGACCCAGCCGAACGCCAGCAGCGGCAGGTTGTAGTGCAGGAAGGTCGGGACCACGGTGTCCCAGATGTGGTGGTGCTGGCCGTCGATGTTCAGGCCGGAGGTCGGGCCCAGGGTCGAGTCCGAGGCCGGCGAGCCAGCGTCGCCCAAGGCACCGGCGGTGCCGACGATGCAGACGATGGCCAGCGGGCTGAAGCCCAGTTGCACGCACAGCGGCACGAAGATGGTCGCCAGGATCGGCACGGTGGAGAACGACGAGCCGATGCCCATGGTCACCAACAGCCCCACCAGCAACATCAACAAGGCGCCGACACCCTTGCTGTGGCCAATCCAGCTGGCCGAAGACTCCACCAGGCTCTTCACCTCGCCGGTGGCCTTCATCACCTCGGCGAAACCGGCGGCGGCGATCATGATGAAGCCGATCATCGCCATCATCTTCATGCCTTCGGTGAACAGGTCGTCGGTCTCGCGCCAGCGCACGATGCCCGACACCGAGAAGATCAGGAAGCCGGATAGCGCGCCGATAATCATCGAATCCAGCAACAGCTGGATGACAAAGGCCGCGACAATCGCCAGGCCCGCCACCAGCAGCGTGCGCGGGTTGTATTGCACTGTCACCTGCTCGACTTTCTCGATCAGCTGCAGGTCATACACACGCTTCTTGCGGTAGCTGACAAAGGCCAGCAGCAGGCCGAAGACCATGCCCAGCGCCGGAATGCCCATGGCGTGGGTGACATTGATATTGCTGATGTCCACGCCGCTGCGGGCGACGTTGGCCAGCAGGATCTCGTTGAGGAAGATATTGCCGAACCCCACCGGCAGGAACATGTACGGGGTGATCAGGCCGAAGGTGATGACGCAGGCGATCAGCCGTCGGTCCAGTTGCAGTTTGCTCAGCACATACAACAGTGGCGGCACCAGCAGCGGGATGAAGGCGATATGGATCGGCAGGATGTTCTGCGAGGCGATCGCCACCACCCACAACAGGCCGATCAGCAGCCATTTGACGTTGCCGCCGCCATTGGCGTCCTGGCGGTCCACCAACAGCAGGATCTTGTCCGCCAGGGCGTGGGCCAGGCCGGACTTGGCGATCGCCACCGCAAAGGCGCCGAGCAAGGCGTAGGACAGGGCCACAGTCGCTCCGCCGCCGAGGCCGTTGTTGAAAGCCTTGAGGGTCGCCTCGATGCCCAGGCCACCGGTCAACCCTCCCACCAGCGCGCCTACGATCAGCGCGATCACCACATGCACGCGGGACAGGCTGAGGACCAGCATGACGCCAACCGCGGCAATTACTGCATTAATCATCGTTACCTCATGGCACTGCGACGGGAAAACGCCGCAAAAGGAATGAGTCCGGCCAGAGGGCATGGCTGCCGACGCCGGATTGGAAAAGGAGGGTCTTATTAGAGGGCGCGCACTTTGCAGCAGCGGGCAACGCTTGTCAAAACCGGCGGTCCGCTGCCAACGCCTTTCCTGTAGCCGCTGGCGCAGCCTGCGATAAGGTCCGAAGGACCTTCCGAGGCCCTCAAAAGCAGCGCCCACTTCGTGGTCGAGCGCAGCCTGCGGCAGCGGCTACAGGAGACGGTGGCTTAGGGGCGAGTCCGCAACGAGCCAGCCCCCCGGGGAAATTCGAACGAGCGTTTAAAGAAGGCCGTTCTGCGGCCGATACGTTGCAAAGTCTCAAATAAATATCGAATAAGGACGTCTCCATGTCGCTCAGACAACTTTCCATCCAGTGGAAAATCACCTTGCTCGCCGGACTCTGCCTGGCCGGCATCGTGACCCTGCTGGTAGGGCTTTCGCTGTACCGCATGGAGCACAGCTCCGCACTGGTGAAGGCTTCGAGTATGGAGATGCTCAACGAAGCCGCCCAGGCCCGCATCGAGGCCCAGGGCGAAGTCCAGGCGCTGGGCATCCGCCAGCAATTCATGGACGCCTATCAATACGGCCACGGCTTCTCGCGCCAGGTGCTGTTCCTGCGCGAACAGGCCGAGAAGCGCTTCCTCGATGCCTTCGACCTGCGCGAGGACCTGACCCGCCAGGTGAAGTCGGCGCTGCAAGCCAACCCCGACCTGCTCGGCCTGTCGCTGGTGTTCGAGGCCAATGCACTGGACGGCAAGGACGAACTCTTCAGCGGCCAGGGCGAACTGGGCAGCAACGACAAGGGCCGTTTCGCCCTCTACTGGTCACAGCCGACCCCGGGCAAGCTGACCTCCATGGCGCTGCCGGAAAGCGACATGAGCGACACCACCACCGGCCCCAGCGGCCAGCCGGCCAACGCCTGGTTCACCTGCCCGCGCAGCACCCTCAAGCCCTGCGTGATCGAGCCCTACTTCTATGCGATCGACGGCCAGAACGTGCTGATGACCAGCATCGTGTTCCCGCTGCTGGTGAACGGCAAAGTCATCGCCTCGCTGTCGGTGGACATCAACCTCAACAGCCTGCAATCGGTCAGCCAGCAAGCGAGCAAGGAACTCTACGACGGCCAGACCACGGTCAGCATCATCAGCCCGGTCGGCCTGCTCGCCGGCTACAGCGCCGACGCCAGCAAGCTCAGCCAGCGCCTGGACCAGCTGGACCAGGCCAACGGCGGCGAACTGATCCGCCTGCTGTCGGCCAGCCCCCAGACCCAGAGCCTGAACGACGACAGCGAACTGAAAGTGCTCGCGCCCTTCACCCCGATTCCCGGCGGCAAGCCCTGGGGCGTGCTGCTGCAAGTGCCGGAGCGGGTCCTGGTGGGCCCGGCCGAAGCGCTGAAGAACCAGCTGGACCAGAGCAATAAGGCCGGCACCCTGGTCGAGCTGGGCCTGGGCCTGCTGGCCGCGGTGCTCGGCCTGCTGCTGGTGTGGCTGATGGCGCGCAGCGTGACCCGGCCGATCCTCGGCGTGGCACACATGCTGGAAGACATCGCCAGTGGCGAAGGCGACCTGACCCGGCGCCTGGCCTACGACAAACAGGACGAACTGGGCCAGCTGGCCGGCTGGTTCAACCGCTTCCTCGACAAGCTGCAACCGATCATCGCCGAGGTGAAACGCTCGGTGCAGGACGCCCGCGGCACCGCCGACCAGTCCTCGGCCATCGCCACCCAGACCAGCGCCGGCATGGAGCAGCAGTACCGCCAAGTCGATCAGGTGGCCACCGCCTCCCATGAAATGAGCGCCACCGCCCAGGACGTCGCCCGCAGCGCGGCCCAGGCCGCGCAAGCCGCCCGCGATGCCGACCAGGCCACGCGCCAGGGCCTGAGCGTGATCGACCGCACCACCGCGAGCATCGACCACCTGGCGGCCGACATGAGCACCGCCATGACCCAAGTCGAAGGCCTGGCCGCCAACAGCGAGAAGATCGGTACGGTGCTGGAAGTGATCCGCGCCATCGCCGAGCAGACCAACCTGCTGGCCCTCAACGCCGCCATCGAGGCCGCCCGCGCCGGCGAGGCCGGGCGCGGTTTCGCGGTGGTCGCCGACGAAGTGCGCAACCTCGCCCGCCGTACCCAGGAGTCGGTGGAGGAAACCCGCCAGGTCATCGAGGAGCTGCAAAGCGGCACCCAGGAAGTGGTCGGCTCGATGGGCAACAGCCATCGCCAGGCCCAGGGCAGCGTCGAGCAGGTCGGCCAGGCGGTCACCGCCCTGCGGCAGATCGGCGACGCGGTGACGGTGATCAGCGACATGAACCTGCAGATCGCCAGCGCCGCCGAAGAGCAAAGCGCGGTGGCCGAGGAGATCAACAACAACGTGGCGACCATCCGCGACGTCACCGAGTCGCTGTCGGAGCAGGCCAACGAATCGGCGCGGGTCAGCCAGTCGCTGAACAGCCTGGCCAACCAGCAGCAGAGCCTGATGGATCAGTTCCGGGTCTGAAGAGTCTCATCGCGAGCAAGCTCGCTCCTACACTGACGGCGCCGTCTCTGTAGGAGCGAGCTTGCTCGCGATAGCGATCTGCCTGTCACCGCAAGGCTCGGTCCCAACCACTACTGGCGCCCAGGCAACTCGATCAACACCCGCAGGCCGCCCTGCGGGCTTTCCAGCAAGCGCAGCACCCCGCCCCAGCTCTCGACGATGTCACGCACGATGCCCAGACCCAGGCCATGGCCATCGGTCTGTTCGTCCAGGCGCGTGCCACGGCTGAACACCTGGCTGCGCTGTTCCTCGGGAATCCCCGGCCCATCGTCGTCCACTGCCAGGCCGTACCCCTGGGCGGTCTGCCAGACGCTCAGCGCCACTTCGGCATCGGCCCACTTGCAGGCGTTGTCCAGCAGGTTGCCCAGCAACTCCAGCAGGTCTTCCCGGTCCCAGGGCAGTTGCAGGCCAGGAGTCGCCTGATAGCTCAGGTCCAGGTGCTCGCCATGGATCATGTTCAGGGTCGCCAGCAGTCCCGGCAGCTCGGCGTCGCAATCGAACAGCGCGCCGGGCAACGCATCGCCGGCCAGGCGCGCGCGGTTCAGCTCGCGATTGAGCCGCTGCTGCACCTGCTCCAGCTGTTCTTCAAGTAATTGGCGCAACTCCGGGTGCGCTTGCAGCTTGGGGTTGGAAGCCAGGCTCAGCAGCACCGCCAGCGGGGTCTTCAGCGCATGCCCGAGGTTGCCCAGGGCATTGCGCGAACGCTTGAGGCTGTCTTCGGTATGGGCCAGCAGATGGTTGATCTGCGCCACCAGCGGCTCCAGTTCCAGCGGCACCTGTTCGTCCAGTTGCGAACGCTGGCCGCGTTGCAATTGGGCGATCTGTTCGCGGGCCTGTTCCAGCGGGCGCAAGGCGCGGCGCACGGTAAGCCGCTGCAGGATCAGGATCAGCAGCAGGCCGGCCAGGCCCAGGCCCAGGCCAACCTGCTGCATGCGCAGGAAGCTCTCGCGCACCGGGGTGTAATCCTGGGCGACGCTGATGGAAATCGACTGCCCGAGGCGCCGGTAGTCGGTGCGCAGCACCAGCAGGCGCTGGCCTTCCGGTCCCAGTTGCAGGTTGCTGTGCAGGCCGGTCTGCGCAAGTGCGGGCAGGTCCTGGTCCCACAACGAGCGGGAGCGCCAGTGCACGTCATCGAAATCGATGCGGAAGTAATGCCCGGAAAACGGCCGCTGATAGGCCGGCGACAGACGTCGCTCGTCCAGCTGCAAACCCTGCGGGCCACGCACCAGAGCCACCAGCAGGCTTTCGCTGTCGTTGCGCAGGCCGGCTTCCAGGTAGCGTTGCAAGCCCATCTCGAACAGCCACAGGCTGGTCTGCGCCAGCACCAGGCCGACAATCACCATCACACTGATCAGGCCCAGGCTCAGGCGGCGCTGGATCGACCTCACTGGGCGCTCCCGCCGAACAGGTAGCCCTGGCCGCGACGGGTTTCGATCACGCTGCGCCCGAGCTTGCGCCGCAGGTGGTTGACGTGGACTTCCAGCACGTTGGAATCGCGCTCGGTCTCACCATCGTAGAGGTGCTCGGCCAAATGGCTTTTCGAGAGGATCTGCTCCGGGTGCAGCATGAAGTAGCGCAGCAGGCGGAACTCGGCGGCGGTCAGCTGGATATCCACGCAGTCGCGCACCACGCACTGGCGGCCTTCGTCGAGGTGCAGCCCGGCGGCCTGCAGCGTTGGCTGGTTGGCCTGGCCGTGGGAACGGCGTAACAACGCCTGGATGCGCAGGTGCAACTCTTCCGGGTGGAAGGGTTTGGTCAGGTAGTCGTCGGCACCGGCCTTGAGGCCTTCGATGCGTTCGGCCCAGGAACCGCGGGCGGTAAGGATCAGCACCGGAGTCGCCAGGCCGCCGGCGCGCCACTTGGCCAGCACTTCCAGGCCCGGCACTCCCGGCAGGCCGAGGTCGAGCACGATCAGGTCGTAGGGCTCGCTGGCGCCCTGGTACAGCGCGTCACGGCCGTCGGCCAGCCAGTCCACGGCGTAGCCCTGGCGGTTGAGCCCGGCCAGCAGTTCGTCGGCCAGGGAGACGTGGTCTTCCACCAGGAGCAGGCGCATCAGTCATCTTCCTTGTCTTTCAGTAAGCGGCCGGTGGTGGCCTCGAGGTCCAGCTCGCGGACCACGCCCTCGGCGGTCAGCAGCTCGACTTCATAGATGTAGACGTCGTGTTTTTCTTCCAGCTCGGCTTCCAGCAGCTTGGCCCCGGGGTAACGGTCCAGGGCCTGTTGCAGCAACTGTTCCAGCGGCAGGATCACCCCTTGCTGGCGCAGGCGCAGGGCTTCGTCCTGGTCCAGGTCGCGGGCCAGCGCCACCGAGCAAAAAGCCAGAAGCGCCAGGGCCACCCTGCTGCCGGCGCGTAGATTCACCTTCATTACGTATCCTGATGATCCTTGAGCACCTGGCCGCTCACCGCGTCCAATTCCAGGTCCCACTCAACCCCTTGAGGGTCGCGCATCTCGATCTGGTAGATGTACTTGCCGTACTCCTCTTCCAGCTCGGTTTCGGTGATGGTCGCGCCCGGGTGCTTGGCCAATGCCGTGGCATTGAGTTTTTCAAAGGACACAATGGTACCAGCGTCGCGCAGTCTCAGGGCCTCGTCGGGCCCCAGGTCGCGAGCATGGGCCAGGCTGGCGGTCATGCCGATGAGGGTCGCGGTGAACAGGGCAGCCAGGGTTTTCATGGGGTGTCTCCGGTTTTCTCGTTATGTGTTGCTACGCGGCTCACGATAGCGGGTCGAACTTAATTGAAACTGAATGGCCATCATCGCCAGCGTGCAGGTTTCATTCGGCGCCGCCGGCCCGAGCTTTTATACTCACCCGTCGCTCGAGATTGAGGCCGGTATGACCGCCATCCACATCAAGTTTCCCGCCCTGACCCTCAAGGCCGGCCCACGCGCCCTGGCCCGTATCCGCGCCAACGGCCTGAGCGCGGCCGAAGTCGGCACCCTGCCCGGCGCCGCCGGCGGGCCAAAAGCCCTGGGCATCCAGGGGCTGGACCTGGCGCTGTTCGGCGAATGGCTGCCGGCGGCGCCACGGGAGCGTTCGCTGATCGGTGCCTCGGTGGGTTCCTGGCGCTTCGCCAGCGCCTGCCTGCCGGACGCCGCCGAAGGCATCCGCCGCCTGGGCCAGCTGTACAACGCCCAGAGTTTCGCCAAGGGCGTGACCATGGCGCAGATCAGCCAGAGTTCGCAGCGCATGCTGCACGAGCTGCTCGATGGCCGCGACGCGAGCATTCTCGACAACCCGCACTACCGGCTGAACATCATGGTGGTGAAAAGCCACGGCCTGCTCGCCGACGACCATCGCGGGCGGCTGGGCCTGGGATTGTCCTCGGTGATCGCCGACAACCTGCGTGGCCGCGCGCGCCTGTCGCGGCACTTCGAACGCCTGGTGCTGCACGACCCGCGCCTGGCACCACCGCTGCAGGCTCTCGACGACTTCCCCTCGCGCTTCGTGCCGCTGGACACCGGCAACCTGCGCCAGGCCCTGCTCGCCTCGGGTTCGATCCCGATGGTCATGCAAGGCGTGCGCGACCTGCCCGGTGCCGGGGCCGGCACCTTCCGCGACGGCGGCCTGCTGGACTACCACCTCGACCTGCCCTACAGCGGCGACGATATCGTGCTCTACCCGCACTTCACCGACCGGGTGATTCCCGGCTGGTTCGACAAGACCCTGCCCTGGCGCCGCGGCAACCCCGGCCGCCTGCAGGACGTGTTGCTGCTGGCACCGTCGAAGGAATACCTGGCGCGCCTGCCCTACGGCAAGCTGCCAGACCGCAACGACTTCAAGCGCTTCATGGGCGACGACGCCAGCCGCCAGAAATACTGGCGCAGCGCGATGGACGAAAGCCGGCGCCTGGGCGACGAGTTCCTCGAACTGGCCGCAGGTGGTCGTCTCGGCGAACGGCTATTGACCCTTTAGTCAGTGTTTTCCCGCACCCGCACAACCAAGCTGGTAAACTCGCTGCCTGCCTTACATCGCCCGCGGCGATAGCCACCTGACCGAGCTGACCGACACTGTGGAAATCTTCAAAGAATTTACCTTCGAATCCGCCCACCGCCTGCCCCACGTGCCCGCTGGCCACAAGTGCGGGCGCCTGCACGGCCACTCGTTCAAGGTGGCCATCCACCTGAGCGGCGACCTCGATCCGCACACCGGCTGGATTCGTGACTTCTCCGAAATCAAGGAGATCTTCAAGCCGCTCTACGAGCGCCTGGACCACAACTACCTGAACGACATTCCCGGCCTGGAAAACCCCACCAGCGAAGTGCTGGCCAAGTGGATCTGGAACGAGCTCAAACCCCTGCTGCCGGAGCTGAGTGCGATCCGCATCCACGAGACCTGCACCAGCGGCTGCATCTATCGCGGCGAATAAACCGTCGCCCGCTTGAAAAAAACCACCGCCCGCGGTGGTTTTTTTATGCCTATGCCTGCCCGCTCGGCCCTCGCGCCTTGAGCGGAGAACGCCCCGTCATGCCCTCGACCATTCGCCCGGCCACCGTGGCCGACCTGAGCCTGATCGAGGCCGGCAATGGCCGGACTTCGCTGAACGACAGGCACTCGCCGCTGGTCATAACTGCATCCGGCTTTACACCCACGAAGCCATGAGCGAAAACATCGTCCTGTACACGCGCCGCGGTCACACCAAGAGCCACCGCGCCGAGGAGCACGGGCTGCGCCAGGCCTACATGAGCAAGGCGCTGGACTGATCACCCGCAGAGGACCACAGCATGAGCGATTGGCCGCTGGATCGAACCTACAGCTTCAATGGGTACACCGTTCGCTACGCCATTCACGGTGAGGGCCCGCCCCTGGTATTGGTGCACGGCACGCCCTTCTCTTCCTACGTCTGGCACCGCATCACCCCGCACTTGCGCGCCAGCCACCGGGTGCACTATTTCGACCTGCTGGGCTACGGCCAGTCGGAACAGGCCGTCGGCCAGGATGTGTCCCTCGGCGTGCAGAACCAGCTGCTGGCCGAACTGCTGGAGCACTGGGGCCTGGAACGCCCGGACGTGGTGGCCCACGACTTCGGCGGCGCCACCGCCCTGCGCGCCCACCTGCTCAATGGCAAGGACTACCGCAGCCTGACCCTGATCGACCCGGTGGCGCTGTCGCCCTGGGGCTCGCCGTTCGTGCAGCACGTGCGCCAGCACGAACAGGCCTTCAGCGGCGTGCCGGACTACATCCAGCGCGCCATTGTGCCGGCCTACATTCGTGGGGCGATCCAGCGCGAGATCCCCGACCAGGAGCTGGCACCCTACGTCCAGCCCTGGCTCGGCGCCAGCGGCCAGGCCGCCTTCTACCGGCAGATCGCGCAGATGGACGAGCGCTACACCACGGAAGTGGCCGGGCTCTATCCGAGCATCCGTTGCCCGACCCAGATCCTCTGGGGCGAGGACGATCAGTGGATCCCCATCGAGCGCGGTCGCCAACTGCACCAGCTGATCCCCGGCTCGCGGTTCCAGGCCGTGCCCAACGCCGGCCACCTGCTGCAGGAAGACGCACCGGAAGCCATCATCGCCGCGCTGCTGCGTTTTCTACCCCAGGCCGGGAGCGAGACATGAGCCCACGCATCTACCTCGCCGGCTTCGATGTATTTCGCCGCGATGCCATCGCCCGCGGCGAATACCTCAAACGCCTGTGCCAGGCCCAGGGCCTGCAAGGCCTTTACCCTTTCGATCAGCAGGTGCCGGCCCAGCCGACGCCGGAGCAGACCGCCCAACTGATCTGCCAGCAGAACCTGCAGATGATCCGCGACTGCGACGCGGTGCTGGCCAATCTCAACGCCTTTCGCGGCCTGGAACCGGACTCCGGCACCGCCTTCGAGGTGGGCATGGCCATCGCCCTGGGCAAACCGGTGTGGGCCTGGTTCGACGCACCCGCGACCCTGCGCGAACAAGTGCCCCATGACGCCGACGGCCGCGACGCCGAAGGTTTCCTGGTGGAGGATTTCAAGCTGCCGCGCAACCTGATGCTGGCCTGTACCTGGGCCGGCCATAGCCGCAGCGCCGAAGAAGCCCTACCGCGCCTGGCCGCTTACCTCGCACGACAACGGCCGGCCCCCCCACTGTAGGAGCGAGCTTGCTCGCGATAAATCTTCAAGGTCGATGCAATGCTCAGGGGCCTCATCGCGAGCAAGCTCGCTCCTACAGTGACGGATTCAGCCCCAGCGATTACTTGAGGACATCCACCATGGAAAACACCTGGCTCACCCACGCCAAACGCTTGCAGGCCCTCGCCTCCACCGGGCTGCATTTCTGCAAGGACCCGTTCGACCGCGAGCGTTACCAGGAAGTCGCCGATATCGCCCACGACATGCTCGCGCAACTGGCCGACGTGCCCCTGGAACGCATCGCCGGCCTGGTGTCGGACTTCGCCAAACGCTACTCGACACCCCTGGTGGATGTGCGCGGCGCCTTGATCGAAGACGAGCGCATCCTCCTGGTCCGCGAGCGGACCGACGGCCGCTGGGCCTTGCCCGGCGGTTATGCCGATATCGGCCTGTCGGCCGCCGAAAACATCGTCAAGGAGATCCACGAAGAAGCCGGGCTCAGCGTCTCGGCTCGCGCCCTCTACAGCGTCCGGCACAAGGCCAAGGGCCCCTTCACCCCCGACACCCGGGACTTCTACAAGCTGTATTTTCTCTGCGAGCGCAACGACCGCAGCGCCCCGGTGGCCGGCTCGGAAGTCAGCGACGCCGGGTTCTTCGCCCTCGACGCCCTGCCCGAATTGTCCCGCGGCCGCACCGTGGAAGGCGATATCGAAGCGGCCTTTGCCTTCCATCGCGGCGAAACCCGCCTGACCCTGTTCGATTGAGCCAATGTAAAGCGTCCTTGACACCCCTGGAGCGCCTGCCTAATGTAAAGCACCCTTTACTTCAGGAGCCGGCCATGTGCGGCAAACGCTACCTCGTGGAATTCACCCTCGCCCTGCTGGCGTACCTTGTCGCCGTGGTGCTCAGCACTTACCTGATGTCGGGCATGGACAGCAGCGCCGGGCGCATCGCGGTGTCGCTGATTCCCGTGATCCCGATGATCGCCATGGCGCTGGTGGTCATCCGCCAGCTGCGGCGTCTGGATGAACTCAGCCAGCGCATCCAGCTCAACGCCCTGGGCATCGCCTTTGTCTGTACCGCGCTAATCACCTTCAGCTACGGCTTCCTGGAAATAGCGGGCCTGCCGCGACTGTCGATGTTCGCCGTCTGGCCGATCATGGGCTCGGTATGGCTGGTGGCCACGCTTCTCGGCAACAGGCGTTACCAGTGAACAACCGCCTGCGTGAACTGCGCGCCGCGCAAGGCTGGTCCCAGGCGGAACTGGCCGCGCGCCTTGAGGTTTCGCGGCAGACGGTGAACGCCATCGAGACCGGGCGCTACGACCCCAGCCTGCCCCTGGCCTTCAAGATTGCGAAGGCCTTCGGCCTGCCCATCGAGGGTATTTTCGAGGCTCCCGAGGACTGAGCGGCCAGTGATCCAATTTGTCTCACCGGCGCACCGCTTTCGCGCCTGAGCCGGCCAATCGGACACGCCACAAAGCAAAAATCCGCTGCTTGTCTATAAATCTCCTGCAGGTTGCACAACGCCGGCTGGGCGCCCCTGACGCCGAGGGCGTTGGCACGGCGACTGCAATGGGCCTGCGTCGCTTACGCACCAGGCCCGGCCTGGGCCAATCAGGGGAAGGCAGATGACGCAGAACGATCCAGGCAACGACTACCCGCTCAGCGAAGTCCCGATGCACGCGCGCAAGGGCCTGGCCTCCACGGCCATGGTGCTGCTGGGCTTCACCTTTTTCACCGCCACCATGTTCGCCGGCGGCAAGCTCGGCGTGGCCTTCAGCTTTGGCCAGATGCTCGGGGTGATCGTCCTCGGCAACCTGCTGCTGGGCCTGTACGCAGCGGGCCTGGGCTATATCGCCTTCAAGAGCGGCCTGAACTCGGTGCTGATGGGGCGCTTCTGTTTCGGCGAGGTGGGCAGCAAGCTCAGCGACCTGATCCTCGGTTTCACCCAGATCGGCTGGTACGCCTGGGGCACCGCCACCGCCGCGGTGGTGCTGGGCAAGTATTTCGAGCTGGGCCAGGGCACGGTGCTGGGGCTGATGGTGCTGTTCGGTATGGTGTTCTGCGCCACCGCCTACGTCGGTTACCGCGGGCTGGAAATCCTCTCTTATATCGCGGTGCCGGCCATGGCCCTGCTGCTGTTGCTGTCGATGTGGGTGGCTACGGTCAAGGTCGGCGGCCTCGATGGGTTGCTGGCCGTGGTACCGAGCGCCAGCCTCGACCTGTCCACGGCCATCACCCTGGTGTTCGGCACCTTCGTCAGCGGCGCCACCCAGGCCACCAACTGGACACGCTTTTCGCGTTCGGCCAGGGTCGCGGTGCTGGCCAGCCTGATCGGCTTTTTTATCGGCAACGGCCTGATGGTGCTGATCGGGGCCTACGGCGCCATCGTCTACCAGCAGCCGGACGTGGTCGAAGTGCTGCTGTTGCAGGGGTTCGCCATGGCCGCCATGGCCATGCTCCTGCTGAATATCTGGAGCACCCAGGACAACACCATCTACAACTTCGCCGTCGCCGGCTGCAACCTGCTGCGCACTGGCCGACGCAAGACCGTGACCCTGGTCGGCGCGGTGATCGGCACCCTGCTGGCGCTGCTGGGCATGTACGACATGCTGGTGCCCTACCTGATTCTGCTGGGCACGGTGATCCCGCCGATTGGCGGAGTAATCATGGCCGACTTCTTCTATCGCTACCGCGGCCAGTACCCGCGCCTGGCCGACAGCAAGTTGCCGGCGTTCAACTGGGCCGGCCTGGGCGCCTATGCCATCGGCACCGTGGCGGCCTTCGGCTCGCCCTGGGTCGCGCCGCTGGTGGGCATCGCGGCCGCCGCCCTGAGCTACATGCTGCTGAGCAGCCTGTTCGGCGCACGCGCCACCACCGCGGCGGACATCCAGGCATGAACCCGGACCACGCGACGTTGCGGCCGCCGGCCCGAGCGCCGTACCCTGACCGCCTGGATTGAAAAAGGAATCGCTCCGATGCTCATCATCAACGCCCGCCTGCGCAACCGCGAAGGCCTGCACGAACTGCACCTGGAGAACGGTCGCATCGCCAGCATCGCCCGGCAGACCGAAGCCCAGACCCTGGGCCCCGACGACCTCGACGCCGGCGGCAACCTGGTGGTACCGCCCTTCGTCGAGCCGCACATTCACCTGGACGCCACCCTCACCGCCGGCGAGCCGCGCTGGAACATGAGCGGCACCCTGTTCGAAGGCATCGAATGCTGGGGCGAGCGCAAGGTCACCATCACCCAGGAAGACACCAAGGCCCGCGCCCGCAAAACCATCCGCGCCCTCGCCGCCCACGGCATCCAGCATGTGCGCACCCATGTCGACGTCACCGACCCGGAGCTGACCGCGCTCAAGGCCATGCTCGAAGTACGCGAGCAAAGCGCGCACCTGGTGGACATGCAGATCGTCGCCTTTCCCCAGGAAGGCATCGAAAGCTACCGCAACGGCCGCGAGCTGATGGAAGAGGCAATCCGCCTCGGCGCCGATGTGGTGGGCGGCATTCCGCACTTCGAGTACACCCGCGACCAGGGCGTGAGCTCGGTGAAGTTCCTCATGGACCTGGCCGAACGTACCGGCTGCCTGGTGGACGTGCATTGCGACGAAACCGACGACCCGCATTCGCGCTTTCTCGAAGTGCTGGCCGAAGAAGCCCGCAGCCGCGACATGGGTTCGCGGGTGACCGCCAGCCACACCACCGCCATGGGCTCCTACGACAACGCCTACTGCGCCAAGCTGTTCCGCCTGCTCGGTCACTCGGGCATCAGCTTCGTTTCCTGCCCCACCGAAAGCATCCACCTGCAGGGGCGCTTCGACAGCTTCCCGAAACGCCGCGGCGTGACCCGGGTCAACGAGCTGCTGGAAGCCGGGATGAACGTGTGTTTCGGCCAGGACTCGATCGTCGATCCCTGGTACCCCCTGGGTAACGGCAACATCCTGCGGGTGCTGGAAGCCGGCCTGCACATCTGCCACATGCTCGGCTACCGCAACCTGCAGAGCGCCCTCGACCTGGTCACCGACAACAGCGCCAAGGCCCTGGCCCTGGGCGAGCGTTACGGCCTGGAGGAAGGCCGGCCGGCCAACCTGCTGATCCTGTCGGCCGACAGCGATTACGAAATGATCCGCAGCCAAGGCCTGCCGCTGTACTCGATCCGCGACGGCAAGGTGCTGATGAAACGGCAAATGGCCCAAGTGGAACTGCCGGGCGATGCGGGGTTTGTGTAACGGCCGCTGACGTCATCGCGGGCAAGCCTCGCTCCTACAGACGCACGTCAGTCGTGCTGTTGCGACCAACCCGATCCCTGTACGGCTAAGTCATCGCAGCAAGCCTCACTCCGAAACCAAGATCGCGGTCTTCTGTAGGAGCGAGGCTTGCCCGCGATGGCGTACTTGAATACACCTCGATCTAAGCAATACCCACCGCCGTACCGAACAGGCTCACCCGCACCAGTTCCCCACCCCGCTCCTCCAGGCGCAGTGGCGCGGTGCCGCCAGGCATCAGCACCGCGACTTCGCCGGCCTTGACCCAGCCGACCCGCCACGCCGCGCTGGCCACCGCACTGGCACTGGTGCCGGAGGATGCCGTGGGGCCTTCGCCGCGTTCGAACACCCGGGCGGCGATGCGCTGCGGCCCTTCCAGCCACGCCCATTGCAGGTTCACCCCCGCCGGGCAGGGCTCGCCGCTGCCGGTGGGCATGGCGTAGGCAATGCGCGTCAGCGCCTCGGCCAGGGGCGCTTCATTCATCTGCCGGTTGCTCGGCAAGGCGCTGGCATCGCCGACCAGGGTCACGCAATGCGGGTTGCCGATGCGCACGAACTGGCTGCGGCTCCATTCCGGGTGCAGCCGCGCCAGCCCGCGCACCCGACTCAGCTCGACGCAGCTCGAACCGTCATTCTCGACCCCGTGTTGCGCGCCCACGGCTTGTGCACCGAACGCCGGTTGCCCGAGGTCCAGCCAGAAGCCGGACACCCCGGCGACCTGTGCCGGCTCGACCACGGTCGCCACCGGCGACACCCCATCCGGTTTGTCGTGATGCACCCGCAACTCCGTAGGCCCCTGGGCCGGCAGCAGCCCTTGCTCGGTCAAGGCCTGGGAAAAGATGGTCAGCCCATTGCCGCTGCGCTCGGCCAGGGTGCCGTCGGTGTTGACGATCAGCAGGTCGAACGGCGGCGCGTCCTGGAACGGCCCGACCAGCAAACCGTCGCTGCGATGGGCCTTGGCCCCAGCCGGCCGGGTGCCGGGCGCCCAGCCGCACAGGGCCTCGATAACCTGTTCGCTCCAGCTGGCCCGGGCCAGCGCCGCCTCGGCCGCGCTGGCCGGCAAGGCAATCCCCAGCTCACGTACCGTGGCAGGTGCCACCACACCGTAAAGATTGCCGCGGGCATCGTAGAAAGAGGTCATTGCGAGGTTCCAAAAGCAGACGGGCCGCTGACATTACTGTGAATGCAGCGGCCCGGCCAAGCCCTGTGCCAAGCCTCCTAACAGGGTCGGCGCCTGGCTCAGCGCACCAGGCACGGCCGCTTGTTGTCGAAGCGCCAGCCCGGAATCAGGCACTGCATGGCCACGCTGTCGTCCCGGGCGCCCAGGCCGCGGCTGTTGTACAGCTCGTGGGCGCGGGCCAGCGCGTCCAGGTCCAGCTCGACGCCCAGCCCCGGCGTCTGCGGCACTGCCACACAGCCCTCGACGATCTGCAGCGGATTGCGGGTCAGGTGCTGGCCGTCCTGCCAGATCCAGTGGGTGTCGATGGCGGTGATCTCGCCCGGCGCCGCGGCCGCCACATGGGTGAACATGGCCAGGGAAATATCGAAGTGGTTGTTGGAATGCGAGCCCCAGGTCAGGCCCCATTCATGGCACATCTGCGCCACCCGCACCGAACCCTGCATCGTCCAGAAATGCGGATCGGCCAGGGGAATGTCCACCGCTTGCAGCTGGATCGCGTGGCCCATTTCCCGCCAGTCGGTGGCGATCATGTTGGTCGCCGTAGGCAACCCGGTGGCACGACGGAATTCGGCCATCACCTCGCGCCCGGAGTAACCGTTTTCCGCGCCGCAGGGGTCTTCGGCATAGGCCAGCACCTGGTGCTGGTCGCGACACAGGGCGATCGCCTGCTTCAGCGACCAGGCACCGTTGGGATCGAGGGTGATGCGCGCCTTGGGAAAACATTCGGCCAGGGCGGTGACCGCCTCCATTTCCTCTTCGCCGCGCAGCACGCCGCCCTTGAGCTTGAAGTCGTTGAAGCCATACCGCGCCTTGGCCGCCTCGGCCAGGCGCACGATACTCTCGGCGTTCAGCGCCGGTTCATGGCGCAGGCGCAGCCAGGCATCGTCGGCCTCGGCTTCGTTGCGGTAGGCCAGGTCGGTCTGGCGCCGGTCGCCGATGTAGAACAGGTAGCCGAGCATCTTCACCGATTCGCGTTGCTGGCCTTCGCCGAGCAACGCCGCCACCGGCACGCCGAGGAACTGGCCGAGCAGATCGAGCAACGCCGCTTCCAGCGCGGTCACCGCATGGATCGCGATGCGCAGGTCGAAGGTCTGCTGGCCGCGGCCGCCGGCATCGCGCTCGGCAAAGCGCTGGCGCACCTGGTTGAGCAGCTTCTGGTAGTGGCCGATGGGCTGGCCGACCAGCAGTTCGCGGGCCTCCTCGAGGGTCGCGCGAATCCGCTCGCCCCCCGGCACTTCACCGACCCCGGTGTTACCGGCGCTGTCGCTGACGATCACGATATTGCGGGTGAAGAACGGGCCGTGGGCGCCGCTGAGGTTGAGCAGCATGCTGTCATGCCCGGCCACCGGCACCACTTGCAGTCGGGTGATGAGTGGTGTCTGGCCAGGGTGATGGTGGGTGGATTCAAGCGTCATGGGTCGGTTCCTGTCGGCAAAAGTCAGTGGGATTTGTCCAGCAACGGGCGGGCAGCGCCCAAGGGTGCCGGCGCAGCAACGGCCTTGGGCCGGGTGCGGGCGAAAAACACGATGATCGCGGCGATGATCGAGGTCGCCGCCAGGCCGTACAGGCCGCCCTGGATCGACCCGGTGCGCTGCTCCAGCAGGCCGAAGGTGGCCGGGGCGACGAAGCCGCCGAGGTTGCCGATGGAGTTGATCAGGGCGATCACCGCGGCGGCGATGCGTGCATCCAGGTAAGCCTGGGGAATCGGCCAGAACAGCGCGGACGCCGACTTGAAGCCGATGGCGGCGAAGCACACGGCGACGAAGGCGAACACCGGCCCGCCGGTGGTGGACAGGAACATCCCGGCCGCCGCCACCAGCAAGGCGCTGGCGACCCAGGCCTGCTGGAACTTCCATTTGCCGGACGCCGCGGCGAAGGCGTACATGGCGATGATCGAGATCAGCCAGGGAATGGAGTTGAAGAAACCCACCTGCAGGTCGCTGAGGTCGCCCATCTTCTTGATGATGCTCGGCAGCCAGAAGGTCGCGGCGTAGATGGTCAGCTGGATGCAGAAGTAGATCAGGCAGAACAGCAGGATCTGCCGGTCCTTGAGCAGGGTCCAGAGCGACGGCTTGACCGGCATCGCCGCTTCGCGCTCGCGCTGTTCGCTGTCGATCGCCTGCACCAGCGCCTCCTGTTCGGCGGGGCTCAGCCACTTGGCGTCACGGGGCGTGGAGTCGAGCCAGAACCAGACAAAACCGCAGAGCAGCACCGAGGCCATGCCCTCGACGATGAACATCCACTGCCAGCCGTGCCAGCCCAGGCCTTCGATCTGCAACAGCGCTCCGGACAGCGGGCCGGAGACCAGCGAGGCCACGGCCGAACCGCTTAGGAAAATGGCGATCGCCTTGCCCCGCTCCACGCCGGGCAGCCAGCGGGTGAAGTAATAGATCACCCCGGGGAAGAACCCGGCCTCGGCCACCCCCAGCAGGAAGCGCAGCACATAGAACTGGGTTTCGTTCTGCACGAAGGCCATGGCCGTGGCCACCAGCCCCCAGGTGAACATGATGCGGGTCAGCCAGATCCGCGCACCGACCCGCTGCAACAGCATGTTGGACGGCACCTCGAACAGCGCGTAGCCGATGAAGAACAGCCCGGCGCCAAAACCGTAGGCCGCGGCGCCGATGCCCAGGTCATGTTCCAGGTGGGTGCGGACGAAGCCGATGTTGACCCGGTCGATGTAGTTGACGATGAACATGATGACGAACAGCGGCAGCACATGACGCTTGACCTTCGCCACGGCGATGGCCAGCAGGGAATCGTCCCCGGATGGATCAAGGGTGGTATTCACGATGCCTCTCCCACTTGTTTGTTGTTGTGTGCGGGTGACTGGGCGAGCGCCCTAGTTGACAGTCATCATACAAGTAGAAAAATAGCGTCACAAGCGCAGACTCACTACCGAGGCCGGTCTGCAAGGCAATCTTGATCGAGAAAGGCGCTGAAAAATAATCACAACTAATTGATTTTAATTGGATAAATAAAAATTCTTTTAGCTGGAATATTTTTCAGGCCGCACTCACGCAAAGAACCCGCACTGAATCTGAAAGCGACTTATCCGACAACTTGTCATACATGTCAGACAAGTTGAGCGCTGCCCGGCCACTTCGGTGATAAGCTTTTCGCTTTCCCTGCGCGACCTTGCCATGAGCACCGAATCCGATATCGCCCCGGGCCGCCGTCGCCCTTCCACCAACCTGGCCCATGACCTGGTCAGCGACCTGACCCGGCAGATCATGCGCGGCATTCTCAAGCCCGGTGACAAGCTGCCGTCGGAAAGCACCATCGTCCGCGCCCATGGCGTCAGCCGTACCGTGGTGCGCGAAGCCATCTCCAAGCTGCAGGCCGCCGGCTGGGTGGAAACCCACCACGGCGTCGGCAGCTTCGTGCTGGAACGCCAGGACACCCACGGCCTGCGCCTGAATGTCGATACCGCCCTGAGCGTGCGCGACATCCTCGAACTGCGCCTGGGCCTGGAAACCCAGGCGGTGGCCCTCGCCGCCCGCCGGCGCAGCGCCGAGCAACTGGCGCAGATGCGCCAGGCGCTGGACGACTACCAGCAGTTGCTGGCCAACAACAACAGTTGCGTGGAGGCCGACCAGCGCTTCCACCTGCTGATCGCCGAAGCCACCGGCAACCCTTATTTCGTGCAGATCCTGCAATCCCTGGGCAACGCCCTGATCCCGCGGACCCGGGTGCGCGACGCCGAGCGCGGCGATGTCGACCTGGCGCAACTGGCAACCCTGGCCAACCAGGAACACGAAGCCATCTACGCCGCCATCCGCCGCCAGGACCCGGATGCCGCGCGAGCAGCGATGTGGACCCACCTGAGCAACAGCCGGGAGCGGTTTTCGGCGGGGTAATCAGCTGAACCTGATCGCGAGCAAGCTCGCTCCTACAGGTGAAAGCCGGTGAAGTAACGCCCCGGCGTCACCCCGAACTGACGGCGGAACATGGCGATAAAGGCGCTGACATTGTCGTAGCCCAGGTCCAGCGCCACCCGGGTTACCGCGTCGCCCGCCGCCAGGCGCTCCAGGGCCCGCAGCAAGCGTGCCCGCTGTCGCCATTGGCTGAAGGCAAAGCCGGTCTCGCCGACAAAACGCCGGGCCAGGGTTCGCGGCGAGATCCCCGCCCACCGGGCCCAGGCCTCCAGGCCGCGGTTGTCCGCCAGGTCATCGGCCAGCGCCTGGCAGATTCGCCGCAACCGCGGCTCCACCGGCAATGGCAGGCCGAAGGGTTCCACCGGCAGGCTGCCCAGCTCATCGAGGATCACCCGGGCGATGCGCGATTGCGGCTCGTCCAGCGCGCCTTGTGGCCAGCTCGCCGCGCGCATCACCGCCTCCCGCAACAGCCCGGAGGTGGCAATGATCCGTGGTTGCGCCGGTAGTTCGTGGCAGGCGTCAGGCTCGATATAGACACTCCAGCCGTCGAACGGGCCATGGGAACGCAAGGCGTGTTCGCAGCGGGGCGGCACCCACACCGCATGGGTCGCCGGCACCACCCACTGGCTGTCGGCCGCCGTCACCGACAGCAGGCCGCGGCGGGCGCCGAGCAGTTGGCCGCGGGCATGGCTGTGAGCGGCGGTCTGTCGTTCGATCGGGCTGTGTTGCCACGCCGCGAACAGTAGCGGGCCGCCCTGGGCTTGAGCGAGCAAGGGGGAAACCAAAGGTAGGGACATTGGCTGTTTCACGTCATTCAACGGCAAGAACCAGGCAGTTTAGCCAATCCCCAGGCCGCAGACTGAAGGCTCATTCACACGAGGATTGCTCCATGCGCGCCGAAGACCTGTTACCCGATCAACTCAACCATGGCGATTTCAACGGCACCCGGGTGCGCAAGGGCACGGTGGGGGCCTTCCTGATCAATGCCCGGCTGTGGGCCGATCCGCGCACCTCGGCGCAGCAGCGGCGCATAGCCGAGGAAGATCTGCTGGCCGCCCTGCCCGCACTCCAGGCCCTGGGGCTGTTCGAGCTGATGCAATTACGCGACCCGGCCCTGCGGGCATTGTGCGGGCAAGACTAGCGCCCCCACTAACGCCGACATCCCCTGTAGCCGCTGCCGAGCCCCGCGAGGCTGCGATAGACCCGCAGGGTCTCCAGCGCCCACAAGATCCCCACGAGCGTGCCGCTCGATCGCAGCCTGCGGCAGCGGCTACACAAACATCGGGCCCGGCCGGAATATCGAGGGGTGTCCCCGTTCCCTGTAGCCGCTGCCGAGCCCCGCGAGGCTGCGATAGACCCGCAGGGTCTCAACGCCCGCAAGATCCCCACGAGCGTGCCGCTCGATCGCAGCCTGCGGCAGCGGCGACACAAACATCGGGCCCGGCTGGAATATCGAGGGGTGTCCCCGTTCCCTGTAGCCGCTGCCGAGCCCCGCGAGGCTGCGATAGACCCGCAGGGTCTCAACGCCCGCAAGATCCCCACGAGCGTGCCGCTCGATCGCAGCCTGCGGCAGCGGCTACACAAACATCGGGCCCGGCCGGAATATCGAGGGTGTCCCCGTTCCCTGTAGCCGCTGCCGAGCCCCGCGAGGCTGCGATAGACCCGCAGGGTCTCCAGCGCCCGCAAGCTCCCCGCGAGCGTGCCGCTCGATCGCAGCCTGCGGCAGCGGCTACACAAACATCGGGCCCGGCCGGAATCCTGCGGCAGCGGCTACAGGTCACGCGGCAAACGCCTAGCGAATCGGCAAGGCAATCGGCCGAATCGGTGCGGCATCGGCGCCGCGGAACTTCAACGACGCACCGATAAAGGCGAACTGGTACACCCGGTCCCGCGACAGCCCTTCGAGGTTGACCAGCTCCAAGATCGGCGCGCCCTGCATCGCTAGCAGGTAGGTGTGCAACGGCAGGTAGTTGCCTTCCACCTCCGACGGGAAGGTCTCGAAACTCAGGTTATCGGCGCCCACCACCATGGCGCCGCCCTCTTCCACCAGGAACTTCGCCGCGTCCAGGCTCATGCCCGGCGGGTTGGCCATATAGGCCTGGGCCTTTTCATAGTCACGCATGCGCCCGGTGCGGATCAGCACCACGTCGCCCTTTTCCAGGCTGACCTTCTGCGCCTTCAGCGCCTGTTGCAGGTCGGCGCGGGTCACCCGGTAATTGTCCGCCAGCATGTCCACGCCCTTGGCCGCGGCGACATCGATCAGCACCCCACGGGCGACGATCGGCGGCAGTTTTTCCGCACCGGTAACGTTCCAGCCACGGTCGCCCAGGTGCTGGTCGGCGCGAAAGCCGTTCCAGATCTTGCCGTCCAGGCCGAAGTGGTTGAGCGCATCGATATGGGTGCCCATATGGGCGTACATCGACACCGCCGAGCCGGTATAGCTGACATGCCGGTTCATCGGCTCGCCGACCTGCATCGGGTCGGCGATCACGTTGCCGTGCGGGGTGTGGGTCATCCACATCTGGTAAGGCGGATCGCCCGCCGCCTGCCAGCTGGGCATGCCGACGTAATATTCGACCGCCAGGTCGTAGGCCTGGCTGCCGCTGACCCGGGCCATGATCGCCGCCCGCGACTGCTCGGTGATCAGGTTCAGGCGGCCGATTTCATCCTTCGGCCCCCAGGGACTCACGCCGACCTCGGCCTGGGGCGTGGCACTGCACTGTGCACTGAACAGGGCACTGAACAATGACAAGGCGGCCAGGCCGGGGATGACACGCAACAAACGGGAAACAGTCATGACGACACTCCTGTGAAATGAAGTGTCCATGGTATGGATTAACAATTGGGCGATAATCAGCCGTTTCGTTAAGACATATTCAACCCAGGAGAAACAATATGGATGTGCTGGCAGCCATGCGCACCTTTCGCCGAGTGGTGGAGCGCGCCAGCTTCAGCCTGGCGGCCAACGACCTGGGGCAATCCACCGCCGCCGTCAGCAAGCAGGTGCGCCAGCTGGAAGAACACCTGGGCAGCCTGTTGCTGCTGCGCACCACCCGCCGCATGAGCCTGTCGGACGCCGGCCAGGCCTACTTCAGCGAGTGCTGCCACCTGCTCGACGAACTGGCGGCCCTGGAATGCGCGACCCGCGCCGGCACCCGCGAGCCCGGCGGCCGCCTGCGGGTCAACGCGCCGCTGTCGTTCGGCCTCAAGGTGCTGTCGCCGATCCTCGCCGACTTCATGCGGCGCTATCCGCAATTTCGCATCGACCTGACCCTCGACGACCGCCTGCTGGATGTGGTGAGCGAAGGTTTCGACGTGTCGCTGCGGATTCGCCGGCAGTTGACCGACTCGTCACTGATCGCCCGGCGCCTGGGGGAAATCGAGCAGGTGATCTGCGCCGCCCCGGCCTACCTGCAGGCCAATGGCAGCCCGCAGACCGTCGATGAACTACGCGACCACAGCTGCCTGGCCTATCGCCTGGCCGAGCACCCCGGCCACTGGCAGCTGGAAGGCCCGCAAGGCAGCAGTCGCCTGGAACTGCCGGTGCGTTTTGCCGTGGACAACAGCCTGATGCTCAGCGACATGCTCCAGGCCGGGCTGGGCATTGGCGCCCTGCCCTCGTTCATCGCCCAGCCGCTACTCGACAGCGGCCAGTTGCAGCGAGTCCTGCCCAGTCATTCCATGCCGCGCCGGACCATCTACGCGGTGTACGCCAGCAACCGCCATGTGTCGCAGAAGATCCGCTTCTTCGTCGACTTCCTGGCCCAGGCCCTCGGCCCACTCCAGGAGGCCGATCAGGCCGCGCCCGAGCCGGCGGACTGAACCTGGGCCGCCAGCCAATCGATCAGCCAGGACGCCGCCGGCCCCGGTGGCGTGTCGAGGCGGTAGATGGCGTCGAAGCCGTAAGGCAGGCCCTGGTTCCCCGGCAGATTGAGTTGCACCAGGCGCCCGCTGGCCAGGTCTTCCTCGACCATTGGCGCCGGCATGTTGCCCCAGCCAATGCCTTCGCGCAGCAGCATGTGCTTGGAGCCCAGGTCCGCCAGGCGCCAGCTGCGGGTGCCGACCACGCCGAAGTCCTGGTTGCGCGTCAGCTCGGAACGGTCCGACAGCACCAGCTGCACATGCTCGCGGCCGGCCCCCGGCAGGTTGACCGACGCCTGCGCCAACGGATGCTCCGGGGCGGCCACCGGAATCAGCTGGACAAACCCCACCTGCACCCGTTCAAGACCGGGAATATCGCGGTGCACCATGCCGCAGACGCCCACCGCGGCGCGCCCCGCCAGCACCATCTCGGCCACCGCGCCCAGGGCCTCCATATGCAGGTGCAACTGCACCGTGGGGAACTCGCGGCGGAAGTTTTTCAGCGCATCGACGATGCGCGCCGCCGGGAACATCACGTCGATCACCAGGTGAATCTCTGCTTCCAGCCCCTGCAACAGCCCCTTGACCTTGGCCCGCAGGCCGTCGATGCCGTTGTAGATGCTCCGCGCCTCGGCCAGCACCGTGCGCCCGGCCTCGGTGAGCTGGGGTTTGCGGGTGGTCTTGCGGTCGAACAGCGTGACCCCCAGCTGCAACTCCAGGTTGGCCATGGAATAGCTGATCACCGAGGTCGCGCGATGCAGCTTGCGCGCCGCGCCGGCAAAGCTACCGACCTCGACGATGGTCAGGAAGATGCGCAATTGATCGAGGGTGGGGGTGCCGGGGTTGCTGGACATGGCGCTGTTCTCGCAAAGGCTGTGTTCTAAAAAATAGAACATGATACTCGAAATTATTCGGCTATTGCGTTCATAAAGCCAGTGGCAAACTTCTCTCCATCGCGGCACACCAAGGTGGTGAGGCCGAACCCACTGAGAGAATCCAGCATGTCCACACTGACCAACAGCCTGTCCGCCACCTCGAACACTAACGCCAGCATCAGCCTGATCGGGCGCGTCCTGCTCAGCGCCATCTTCATCCTGTCCGGCTTCTCGAAAATCGCCGCGCCGGCCGCCATGGTCGGTTACATCCAATCGGTCGGCCTGCCCTTCCCGCAACTGGCCCTGGGCATCGCCATCGTCGTGGAGCTGGGTGGCGGCCTGTTGCTGATCGCCGGCTACCGTACCCGCCTGGTGGCCCTGGGCCTGGCTGTGTTCAGCGTGGCCACCGCCCTGGCCTTCCACAACAACCTGGGCGACCAGAACCAGTTCATCCACTTCTTCAAGAACATCGCCATGGCCGGCGGCCTGCTGCAAGTGGTGGCCTACGGCGCCGGTCGCTTCAGCCTGGATGCCCGTCGCCAGGGTTGATCGGCCTGCCCCACGACCACGCGGCGCCCCCCCGGGCGCCGCGTTGTCGTTTTGTTTCGTGACAAGAGCCCCCTTGCCCACCTGTAGGAGCGAGCTTGCTCGCGATAAAAAATTGCATACACCGCCAATCTTTCAGCCTCACGGCTGATCGCGAGCAAGCTCGCTCCTACAGGGGATCAAGGTGTTTCAAGGGGCGGTCGGCACATCCAGCCCGACCTTGACCCGGCTCATGGCCACCAGGGTCTTGAAGCGCTTGACGTTGTTGTTCTCGAAGAACAGCTCGCGGGTCAGTTCGTTGTACTGGGCCATGTTGCGCACGGTGAAGATCAGCACGAAATCGCACTCCCCCGCCACGTAGTAGCACTGCTGCACCTGCGGGCAGGCCTGGAAGCTGCGCTTGAGCGCATCGAGCTGATCGATGCGTTCGCTCTCCACCTCCACCTCGACAATGATGCTCAGCTCATAGCCCAACGCCTCGGGGGCGATGACCGCGCTGTAGCGCTCGATCACCCCTTCATCGCTCAGGCGCTTGAGACGCCGGTTGACCGCCGCGGTGGACAGGTTCACCCGCAACCCCAGCTCGCTTTGCGGGGTGCGCGCATCGCGTTGCAGTTCGGCGAGCAGTTTCAGGTCGTAGGCATCCAGGCTGGTGGTCATGCGGGCAATCCATGGGCGGGCTATCAGTGGTGGGCAATCGGTGGCGGACAATCATGAAATGAAATTGTGCAAAGGCTGGCGATTATGCGAAACAAATTCGCCAGCCACGCAATATTATTTCCAGGGCTGCGAGCCGGGGCCAGGCCAGTGGCACGCTGGACTCGACGATGACGGGCCCGGCCTGACGCTTCCTGCAACCTTCGAACGATTGCCTGGTCACACTCCCCGACCCGCTCGCCGCCGGCGCCATGCGCCAGCTGGCCAGCGGCAGCGCCCGGGACATTCCCCTGCCGGCCGGCGAATCCGGCGCCGCGGGCCTCGCGGGACCGGGCCTGATGTGCAAGGATGGCGCGCGGCGCAAAGTCGCGCACCTCGACGCCCGTTCGCGCGTCCTGCTTATCCACACCGAAGGCGCCACGTCGCCGGCGGTGTATCAACAACTGGTCGGTGAAACGGCAGACTCGGTCCTCCAGCGACAGCAGCAATGGCGCCAAGCGTCCATTGGCTGACAGGCGCCGGGGGTGACCGCCAAGGATTTTTATGACAGCCCTTAACACCCACACCTCGCAGCAACAGATCAGCCCCGGCCGCCTGGAACAGATGGCCACCCGCATCGCCTTTTTCATCGCCGGTTTCGGCATCGCCGCCTGGGCGCCGCTGGTGCCCTACGCCAAGGCCCGGGCCGGGCTCGATGAAGGCACATTGGGCCTGTTGCTGCTGTGCCTGGGGGTCGGCTCGATCCTGGCGATGCCGATCGCCGGGGTCTTGGCCGGGCGCTTTGGTTGCCGGCGGGTGATGGCCGCCGGCAGCCTGCTGATCTGCCTGGCCCTGCCGCTGCTGGCCACGGTGAGCACGGTGCCGCTGCTGATCGCCGGGCTGTTCATGTTCGGCGCCGGGCTGGGCACGGTGGATTCCACGGTGAACCTGCAGGCGGTGATCGTCGAACGGGCCAGCGGCCGGCCGATGATGTCGGGCTTCCATGGTCTGTTCAGCCTCGGCGGCATCGTCGGCGCGGCCGGGGTCAGCGCCATGCTCGGCCTGGGCCTGTCGCCGCTGGGCGCGACCCTGGTGGTGGTAGCCTTGCTGGTCGTCGCCCTGCTCAAGGCGGCACCACACATGTTGCCGTACGGCAGCCAGAGTTCGGGCCCGGCCTTTGCCGTGCCCCACGGTGTGGTGCTGTTCATTGGCTGCCTGTGCTTCGTGGTGTTCCTCGCCGAAGGCGCGGTGCTGGACTGGAGCGCGGTGTTCCTCAGCGCCGAACGCCAGGTGGATGCCGCCTATGCCGGCCTGGGTTACGCGGCCTTCGCCCTGACCATGACCGTCGGCCGCCTGACCGGCGACGCCATCGTGCACAAGCTGGGGGCCAGGCGGGTGATCGTCATGGGCGGTTCGGTGGCCGCCGCGGGCCTGCTGCTGGCGACCCTGGCGCCGGCCTGGGAAGCGGCGCTGGTGGGCTATGCGCTGGTGGGGGTCGGTTGCTCGAATATCGTGCCGGTGCTGTACACCGCGGTGGGCAAACAGACCGTCATGCCCGAAGCCATCGCCGTGCCGGCCATCACCACCCTGGGCTACGCCGGCATCCTCGCCGGCCCGGCGCTGATCGGCTTTATCGCCCACGGCAGCAGCCTGAGCATCGCCTTCGGACTGATCGCGGTGATGCTGATTGGTGTGGCGGCCAGCGGGAAAGTGTTGAAGGTTTGAACCCTTTCGCGGGCAAGCCTCACTCCTACAGACACACGTCCCTTGTAGGAGCGAGGCTTGCCCGCGATACGCTCGTCCAGCCAACGCTGCACGCCCAGGCACCCTGTTGTGTTTTCGAGATCGCAGGAAGGCCCTGCGGGCCTTTTCGCAGCCTGCGGCAGCGGCTACAGGGATTTGCGCCAGGCATAAAAAATCGCGGGCAAACTCGCTACTGCAGGAGCGGCCGGTCGACGCTCGATTGCCCGCGATACGCCCGTCCAGCCAACGCTGCACGCCCAGGCACCCTGTTGTGTTTTCGAGATCGCAGGAAGGCCCTGCGGGCCTTTACGCAGCCTGCGGCAGCGGCTACAGGGATTTGCGCCAGGCATAAAATCGCGGGCAAGCCATGTCTCCGTAGGAGCGAGGCTTGCCCGCGATGGGCGCAATGCGGTCTATCAGAAGCCGACGCTGGCCTGGACGAAGAAGGTCCGTGGCGCGCCGACGTAGAGGCCGGAGTTGTTGTCGCTGGAGCGGGTGAAGTACTGCTTGTCGAAGAGGTTCTTCACCCCGGCGCCGAGCTTGAGGTTCGACAACTGCGAACCGAAGTCATAGCCGCCACGCACGTTCCAGGTCACGTAGCCCGGCATGTCGCCGTACTGGCCGTCGGCGCTGCCTTCGGTGATGTAGTTGTCGTTGAAGCTGCCGTCGGCGTTGACCATGTTGCCCGGCGAGCGCTGCTTGGACTGGGCGAAGGCATCGATGTTGTAGGTCCAGCGGTTGATGTCGTAACGCAGGCCGAGCGTCGCCACCTGACGCGAGTAGAACGGCAGGTCGCGCCCCTTGAACGCCGAACTGCCGCCTTCATAGGTCGCGCGGGTGTAGGTGAAACCGGCATTGGCGGTCAGGCCGTCGAGGCGCGGGTCCAGCGCGGCCAGGTCGTAGTGCACCGACGCCTCGATCCCCTGGTGCTTGGTGGCGCCGAGGTTGGTCCAGCCGACATCGTTGCTGATGTATTGCAGCTCGTCCGAGAAGTCGATGTAGAACGCCGTCAACTCACCGCCCCACACTTCATCGTTGTAGCGCGTACCGATCTCGTAGGTCTTGGCCTTCTCCGGGTTCAGGCCGTTGGCGGTCTGGTCGCCCACCCCGCCCTGGCCCAGCTGGAAGTACTGCAGGCTGCCGAACGAGGTCTCGTAGTTGGCGAACAGCTTCCACGCATCGGAGAGGTGGTACATCACGCTCAGCGCCGGCAGCGGCTCGTTGCTGTTGATCTCGCGGCGCTTCTCCTGCACCGGCACGCCATTGGTGCCGGCTACCGGGCGGTCGTGCCATTCGGTGCGGATGTTCTCGAAGCGGATACCCGGGGTGATGGTCCAGTTGCCGACATCGATCTTGTCGTCGATGTAGAAGGCTGTGGCCTCGGTGCCGCCGGTGCGGTCCTGGTACACATGGCCGTCGGAGCCCGGGCGCACCACCGGCTGGTTGTTGACCAGGGCCAGGCGGCTGGCCTGTTCGTGCATGCCTTCTTTCAGGTAGCGCATGCCGACGCTGGCTTCCTGGGTGGTCGGGCCGAGGTCGAACACATGGGACACCCGCGGCTCGATGCCGAAGGTGTAGTAGGTGCGCGGATAGGACACCAGGGTCTTCTGGTCGCGGGCGGCGATGGTGCTGCCACGGAAGCTGTCGGAGTAGTAGGTCAGCACTTCGAACTGGGTGCGGTCGTCGATCTGGCGCAGGTACTTGAACGACACATCCTTGCGGCGGCCGCTGAAGTTGTCCCAGTCGCGATCCGACTGGTACGGGTCGGCGTCGTACTGCTTCTGGGTCAGGCCTCCGGGCATGTCGGCCTTGGCGTCGTAGTAGTGGAAGTTGAGGCTGAAATCGTCCTGGTCGGTGGGCGCCCAATGGGTCTTGAGGATCACGTCGTCGATGTCGTTGCCATTGTTGCTGCCGCGATAGCCATTGCCGTTGACCCCGGAGTACAGCAGCGCGGCGCCGATGCCGTTGTCCGCGGTGCCGCCAAGGAAGGCCGTGTCGATGTGCTTCCAGCCGCCGCGCTGGGAGGTTTCCAGGGTGCTGCCGATTTCCCCGGTGGCCTTTTCCGGGATGGCCCGGGTCACAAAGTTGATCACCCCGCCGACGTTCTGCGGTCCGTAGCGCACGGAACCGGCGCCGCGCACCACGTCGATGCTGTCGAGGTTGCCCGAGGAGATCGGCGCCATCGACAACTGTGGCTGGCCATAAGGGGCGAAGGCCGCCGGCACGCCGTCGATAAGCACGGTGGAGCGTGGCGACAGGCGCGAAGTCAGGCCGCGCACGCCAACGTTGAGGGAAATATCGCTGCCGCCGGTGCCGTTGGCGTCCTGCACCTGCACGCCTGGTACCCGACGCAGCACGTCGCCGACGTTCATCGCCCCCTGCTCGAGCATGGCTTCACGGCGGATCACCGTACGCGCGCCCGGGTGGTTCTGCACCACCGCTTCGTTGGCGTCGCCCAGCCAGTCACCCACCACGCTGATGCTGGTGGCGCCCAGTTCCAAAGGGCCGTCACCCGCCGCCGACGGCGCCGGACTGAGGGTCACCGAGCCGCCGTCGATCTGGTATTGCAGGCCGCTGCCTTGCAGCAACTGGCGCAGCGCCTGCTCCGGCGACAGGTTGCCGTCCACCGCCGGGGCCTGCTTGCCGGCCACCAACTCAGGGCTGAAAAACACCTGCAGCGAGGTTTGCAGCCCCAGCTGGCTCAGGGCCTGGCCCAACGGCTGGGCCTGGATATGGATGGCGCTCGGCGCCTGCTCGGCATGGGCCTGGGGCAGCGCGGCACTGACCGCCAGGGCGAGGGCCAGCGGCAGCCAGCGGGTGGAGGGCGAGCAAGGATTGTTGTTATTCAGGTCGAGGCGTTTCAAGTTCGAGCAGTCCTGTTGATCGCAAGAAGATGCGTCTGTTAATGCAAACCAGTTGCAGTTGGACAAGAAGACGAAGAACTCGAAAAAAACCTGAATCTATCGCGCAATTATTTCCTGGCTACCGTCGGCGTGGGTCTTCACCGCCACCGGCAGGATGCTCGGCAAGGCCTTGAGCAGCGCATCAGTGTCGTCGGCCTTGAACACGCTGGTCAGGCGCAGCCTGCCCACCGCCTCGTTGCCGACCCGCAGCGGCTGCTCGCGATAACGCGACACCTCGGCGGCCACCTCGCTGAGGCTGGCGTTGTTGAACACCAGCTTGCCATTGCGCCAGGCGGTCAGCGCCTGGGGATCGACCGCATAGGCCGCGGCCACTTTGCCCTGGGCATCGACCGCGGTGCCCAGGCCCGCCGTCAGGTTGACGAAGTCGCTGTCCGCGGCATCCCGCCCCTGCACTTTCACCCTTCCCTGTTCCACCGCCACCCGGGTCTGGCTGGCATCGCGGCGCACATCGAAACGGGTGCCGGTGACCGTGACCTTGCCGGGCCCGGCCGCCACCACGAAGGGCCGGCTGCTGTCGTGCTCGACACTGAACATCGCCTCGCCTTCGCTCAGCTCGACGCTGCGTTGGCCTCGTCCGTACCGCACCAACAAGCGACTGCGGCTGTTCAGGTCCACCTGGGAACCATCGGGCAAGGCCACATGGCGGCGCTCGCCCAGGGCCGTGGCGAACTCGGCGCTGTACCCGGCTGGCCGGTTCAGGCCGCTGAACAGCCCCAGCCCGACGGCCACCGCCAGCACACTGGCCGCCACCGCGTAACGCAGCAGCGGCCGGCGCTTGATGGTCGGGTTCGGGGCTTCACACAGCGCCTGCAAACGCGCCTTGGGCACCAGGTCGATGGCCGCCCATAGGCTTTGCAGCAGTTGGAATTCATCCTGATGCGCCTCGTGTTCCGCCAGCCAGGCATCAAAACGCTGCCGCTCCTCGGCATCGATCGCCGGTTCTTGCAGGCGCACAAACCACAGCGCCGCCTCATCGCGAACCGTCGCCTGCCCGCACGCGCACTCACGAGTCTGCGTCATGGAACATCCTGTTGGGCTGGGGGTGAAAAAGTCATGGCATTCATCACCGCGGCCCGTCCACGCGCTCGCGCAGGTGCCGCAGGGTGCGGATCATATACTTTTCCACCATGTTTTTTGACAGCCCCAGGCGCTGGGCAATCTCGGCCTGGGTCAGCCCTTCGATCTTCTGCCAGACGAACACCTTGCGGCAGTTCAACGGCAACTCGCCAAGGGCCCGTTCGATGGAGTCAGCCAGCTGGATCGCATGCATGAAATGCTCCGGGTCGCCGCTGGGCGACGCGCCTTGATACACCGCCTCCAACTCCATGGCGCCGCGCCGATCCTCGCGACGATAAGCATCCACCGCAATATTGCGCGCCGTCTGATGCAGATACGCCCGCGGCTGCTGCACCGCCGCCGCATCCGACTCCAGCACCCGGACAAAGGTGTCATGGGCCAGGTCTTCCGCCTGCGAACGACTCTTCAACCGACGCGTCCAGGTACCGATCAACTCTTCGTAGTGCTCGAAAAAGCCTGGTCGGCGAGGCGGCTTGGGGGTCATTGCAGTGTGCTGAGGGGTGGGGAGGCGTGAATAGTAATGCTTCTTATTAAAGGCAGCAATGGATTCGGGGGGAGGGGTGGAGGATGACTGGCTTAGGAGGAGGAAGGGGGTGTCAATCTAAACGAGAATAATGATTGCTTTTTGGCCATAAGCAGCCATTCAAGCGTCTAAAAATTTACTGTCCACATCAGGCATAATGGCCGCTAGCCACAAGTAACATGCCTCAGGGAATATAAGGATATATCCATATGGATACCTCTAAACTTAGAATTGAATATGCTCGTATAGAATCTCGTGCAAATCGCTTGAAGACGGCCCTCTCGGCAGAACTAGATCACTTGCTAGCAAAAGATGGGGTGACACTGGGCGTCCCTATTGAAGCAAGGGTAAAAGAATGGCTTTCAATTGAGGAAAAAATCAACCGAAAATCACTCAACTTGCACAAAATTCATGAGTTAGATGATCTCGTAGGGATCCGCTTGATTTTGCTATTCCGTCGAGATCTTATGGCGGTGGATAAACTATTACGCTCTGCACTGACTGTAAGAAGTTCAGAAGACACTTCTTTAAGATTAGCTGACGCCCAGTTTGGGTATCAGTCACAGCATTATATAGTTGAAGTTCCAAGACCTTGGCTTGGCCTGCCTACTTGGGGAGACCTTGGAGCGATACGAGTTGAGATTCAGGTTAGAACTTTGGCGCAACATATTTGGGCTGCTGCATCCCATAAGCTCCAATATAAGCACGAGGCAAGTGTTCCGCTTCCACTGCGTCGATCAATAAATCGTGCTTCAGCACTTCTGGAAACAGTAGATATCGAATTTGATCGACTTTTGGAGGATCGATTGTCATATGTCAAAGATCAATTGGAGCACGAAAACCCAGATGAGCCTCTCAACGTTGAGATCTTAGATTCCGTACTTTCAAAAATTTTCCCCTATCGTAATAGACAGGATGACGAACCGTATAACGACTTATTGATTGATCTTAATTATTTTGGGATTAATACAGCAGACGAGTTGACGCAAGTTATGGAGAAACACATGAAAAAAATCATGATCTCGGACTCTAAAGAGGCGACTCAGCACGACCGGAAAGAAGGGTATTACTTTAAGCATGTCGGTTTAGCGCGTGAGGGGCTTCGTCAGGAGTTTGGAGATGAAGAAGTCAGTGGCTTTCTTCGGTCTCGCGACAAAGAACATCCGATGGAGGGATAACATCATTGACATGAATGACTAACCAGTCTTCGGCCGGACTCGGTCTATGTCGGTCGTCTGCTTTTGGCCAAGAGCAGAAAAACTCGAATTACTATATATATGACTATCAGCCCAAAAAAACTGCTACTTGAACACTATAGCTTTCCATTTAAAGAGCCCCGCACCCGCGGGGCCCTTTTATGACTACCTACAACTTCTCCCCTCCCTCTCCAACACTGCCTCCACCAATACCTGAGCCATCTCGATCAAGCGTACGCCTGCCAATACCACCTTGCGGCTGGTCGCTGACATGTCTTCGGTGGATTGGTAGGTCGCACTTGCTGCGGACTCAAGGATTTCGCAAGCGTTGCTCAGGGCTTCTTCGGTGCTGAGGTTGGGATCGACACGGAACAGTTTTCCCGGCCGATGACGAGGCACAGGGGCATCGTTTGCGGTAGGAAACAGGTAGTGGTTGATGGCTTTGTGGGCTGCGCTTTCGAATTTGGCAGAGTCCACTTTGGCGCTTGAGAAGCTATCTGCCATGACGGGTGGATCAGGAGCGATTTTCTTCATGAAATTGACTCCCGGTGCATCCTTCAGGAGTCGTCACCATCGCTACCAAACGAAAGGGTGGCGGCCGTACGCAGGTTGGTAGACCGGTGCACTAGGAACCCGGCGCGCACGAATGCGCCCTACGCACGGCCACCATAGAAAAGCGCAGGCCGAAAAAGCGCCTCGCTGAAGGTGGTGCCTTGCGCACAGTGACAACATCGGGCTGCCAAACCCGGTCGCTTATTTTGCAGCGACGGGCGAAGGGTCAACGTCGCGTTCTTTGCTGTGCAACCTGAAAGCGGCGCCTGTTTGTATCTGGGGATTAATGGCTGTTTACCTGCCCGCCAGAGCGCCGCAGGTGATCGCTCCCGAACGAGAGCGGCAAAAGCCCGCGATAAGCATCGCGGGCTCTGTTACCGGATCAAGCTTGCGCGGTCATGTCCAGTTGGCCGCCAGCACAGGCTGCAAGGCCTGTTGATCGGCAGCGCCGAAGGTCATGGTCGCCGGTGCTGCCGGCGCGAACGCCGCCATGGCCTGGACCAGGTTCTCCACATCGTTGCCCAGCAACCGATGACGGTCGCCGGTCATGATGTCCCGTGGACGCTCGGGGGTTGCGGCGTACCAGTTATGCAGCGTGACCTCCTGCTGGCTGCCGATCACCGAGATCTGCAGGTCCGGCCCTTCATGCTGGAACCACAGGCGCTCGGGGCTGATGTCCTGGCCGAACACCAGCTGGCCCATGCTGCCGCTGAACTCGAGGTCGTTGACCCCGTGCCCGACTTCCACGGTCGGCATGCTGCCGCTGACCACCACCTTGTTGTTGCCATCGCCCAGCTTCACCGTGGCGAAGGAGCCGCTGTCGGTGATGCTGTTGTTGCCATGGCCGACCGTGAGCTTGTTGATGTCGCCGGCAATCACGTTGTTGCCATTGCCCAGGGTGATCTCGGCCCGGCGGCCCGTCACGTTGACCTTGTTGTCACCGTTGCCGGCCAGCAGCTTGGCGCCTGTGGCCTCGACGTTGATGGTCTTGCTCTCGTCGCCCAGGCTGACATTGGCGAAGAAGCCCTTGACCGTCATGGTGTTGGGATCGCTGGCCACGGGCGCGGGATCGACTGTCGGCAACGGGCTCAGCGTGAGCGGGTCGCGCGACGAGCTCGTTACCGGCTCCACGGTGGTCGGTGTCGGGCGCGTACGGATTCTGTCGCGGATCGACGCGAACGAGAAATCATCGGTGTCGGTCACCGCTGGCAGCGGATCGTCGAACTTCAGCCGTGGGTCCGACGCTACCGGGAGATCCGGCACAGTGACCCGCGGACGACTCGGAATATCCAGGTCGCGGTGCGCGATATCGACCACCGGGATATCGGGAATCACGATCGGCCTTGGGCTCGGTACGTCCACCGGGGTACGTCCCACTTCACGCCCGACCGGCCCGATATCCGGCACCTTCGAAGGCTCCAGCGAACCGATGCCGCGCTCGGCGAGAATCTGCTCGAGGGTCTTGTGCTCGGGAACCGTCGGCCCCTGATTGCCGCCACGCTCGGCCAGGATCTGGTCGACGGTCTTGTGTTCCGGCACCTTAGGGTTCAGGTCGACACCACGTTCGGCAAGGATCTGCTCGATCGTCTTGTGTTCCGGCACGGTGATGTCCGGGATCGTGACCGTAGGTCGCAACACCGGGTCGACCACCGGAACGCTGACCGTCGGGTGCAGATCAACCGGCGGCAGTGGCGACACCACCGTAGGCTGGTCCACGCCAGGGCGCTCGACAATCGGCGTCAGCGTACCCGGCACAGTCACCGTCGGCTGCTCGGTCACCGCAGGCACCGGGCCAACGGTCGGCACCACCTGCGGCGCATGCTCGGCGAAGATGAAGTCCGAGGCGCTGACCTGCGCCACATCCAGCGCATCCAGGTACACCAGGTTGACGTTCGAGGCAGCGCCCTGGGCGCCGTTACGGGTCACGTACACCCCATGAATCTGCGTCAGGCCGTTGAGGGTGGCGCGATTCTTGTGCTCGATGGTCAGCTGGCTGAAATCGGTCACTCCGGTCTGGCGCAGGTCGATCTTGTCGATCCCGTGGCGGAAGCCGCGCAGGGCGTTGTTGTAGTCCTTGACGCCCGACTGGGCCGCCACCACGAACACATCCGAAGTCGCGCTGTCATGGCTGTAGATAGTGCCGCTCAACGAAGCCACCATCTTGCCCTGGGCATCGCTGCTGTACATCACGCCCTTAGCGCCGCCGTTGAGCAGCACGGTGCCCAGGCCTTCCTGCGGCTGGACCGCCGAGGCGTCGCTGTTGACGTAGGCCGTCGGGGCGACAAAGGTGTCCTGGAACTTGAAGTTCGCCGCGCCGATCCCGGCCAGCAGCTGGTTCTTCAGGACGATGCTCTGGCCCTTGGCCAGGTCGATCTTGACGTCCGCGCCTTGCTGGCTGAGCACCAGGTCGGTGAACTTCTTCCCGGCAAAACCCACCAGGTCGATGATCTCGCCCCGGGCGGCCTCGAAGTTGCTGATGACATCGCTGCCACCCTCCCGGCGATGGACCACGAAGAAGTCCTTGCCCGCCCCGCCCGTCAGGCTGTTGTTGCCACGCCCGCCGTCGAGCAAGGCATCGGCCTTGCCAGCCACCAGCACATCGTTGCCGTCGCCGGTGACGATGTTCTGAATGCTGCCCGGGTTCTTCACCGTCAACGCCGCGCCGCCAATGCTGGCGATACCAGTCAACAGGTTGACCGAGCTATCCCCGGAAACGGCCGCCGCGTTGAGGGTATTGCGCCCGCCCGCGACACCATTGACCGCATCGTCCAGGACCGCGCGGTTGGCATGCCCGACCACCGACTTGAGGTATTCGTCGGTGTAGAAATAGGTGTCGTCCGGGGTGCTCTTGCTGCCGTACAAACGCAGCGACCAGGCATTGAGCGTGACCGGCTGGCCGGAAGCCGCATCGCTCACCTGCAAGGTCCAGTTGCCCGCCGAGCGCTCGCCAAAGTCATGGGTGGTCATGAAGCTGTATTTGAACGACCCCGACTGCGTGCTGCCGACATCGCTGGCACTCGCGCCGGGCATGCCGTCCGGCACCTTGCCCTGGCGGTTGAGCAGGATGCTCTGGGTGCCGTCGGGCGAGATCAGCTTGAGCGTCAGGTCGCCAAGGCGGCCCACCTGGGCATCAAAATCGATCTCGACGTGTTCGACATTGAGGCCGGCATTCATCGCAATGGACGAAGTCAGCGTGCCCCCCGCCGCCAGGCTCTTGCCCAGGGCGCCACTGGAGGCGCTGTAGACATACTCGTTAGCGCCGGTGCTCTGGGTCATCCAGGCTTCGGCCAGGCGTACCGCGGCCCGCGCGTCGACTTCGCCGAAACCGTAGTCGTTGCTGGTGTGCATGCCGCCGCCGTTCCAGCCGTGGGCGCCGTTGTCGCTCCACTGCGTGGACGGGTCGTTGATCTGGCGCGCCGAGAGCGCAAGGATCTGCTGCACGTCGCGATAGCCCAGGTTCGGGTTGGCCTCGAGCATCAGCGCGACGATGCCGGAGACGATCGGCGCGGCGAAGCTGGTGCCCTGCATGCTGGTGTAGTCGTTGCCGAAGGTCGAGCCACGATCGGTTTCCAGCATATGGCTGGTGGACACCACGTTGCTGCCCGGCGCCGACACCAGCAGGCTGGCGCCCGGGTTGGAGAACGGCGAGGAGCCGATCTGCAGGGTCGACAAGTCGCCCTGGGCATTGATCGCGCCGACTTCCACCGAGAAGCGGTTGTTGTTGGTCAAGGAGCCCTGGGCATTGCCGCCGGTTGCGCGGCTGTTGCCGCCGGCCGCGACAATGATCGTCCCCAGGCCACCGCGACCGTTACTCGCGGCGTACTGGGCATTCATGCTCAGCGCCGTGGCGGTGTTGACGAAACCGTCCTGGAAGCTGCTGAGGGCGAAATCGTTGGTGAAACCCCAGCTGTTGTTGGCGATGTCGAAGCTGACCATGTGCCCCAGCCCCGCGAGGTCGGCGCCGCTGTTGGCCAGGTAGTAGCCGCCCAGCGTCGCGCCATAGGCCACCCCTACCCCACCCGCGCCATTCTTGGCGGCGACCATCACCCCCGCCACCATGGTGGCGTGGTTGGACACCAGGCCCGGCAAGCTGCCGTTGCTCTGTTGGGTCTGCAGCCAGGCCTGATCGACGTTGGCGGCCAGGTCCGGGTGGGCGATGTCGAAGATCTCGGGCGCGGTGGCGAACTGGCCGCCCGGCTCGAACTGGCCGATGCGTACGCCCTTGCCGGTGTAGTCCTGCCAGACCGGCAGCACGTTGGTGTCGCTCAGGTACCACTCCTGGGCCGCCAATGGGTCCAGCGGCACTTCCGGGGTCAGCAAAGTCACCCCGGCGCGCATCGGCGCGGTCTGCCCGCTGCTCAGGTCCACCACCGAAGCCGACAGGTTGCCGGCGGCATCGACCACGCCGTACTTGAAGCTGAGCAGGCCGGTGTAGCGCGCATCCGGGGTAAACAGCACGTCGCCCTGGGCGGTGAGGCTGACGGTGCCACCGACCGCGTCGCCGACATTGGCGATGCGCAGCGCGCCCTGGCTGTTGAGGTGTTGATCGTTGGCCAGCAGGCTTTGCGCGGAAATCAGGTGGGCCTGGGTCCGGTTGAAAGCCTTGCCGTCCTTGTCGAGGCTCAGCACGTCGGCCACCGGCATGGCGTTGGGGGTCTGCAGATCGACCGCCGAGATATCCGAGAAATTCAGCTTCTGGATGTTTTTCAGGGTCACCGTGCCGTCGCGCCCGGCCACCTTGTCGGCCACTTCATAGCCACTGTCGGTGCGGGTGATGCGGTAATCGCCATGGTTGCCATGCAGCGTCACCAGGTTGATCCCGACATCACCGTCGATGGTCGCGTTGCCATGGCCGACTTCGATCACGTCATTGCCGGCACCGCCGAAAATCCGGTCGGCGCCGCCACCGGCGTGAATGATGCTGCCGCCTTCGGCGGCGTAAATCACGTCGCCCTGGGGCCCGGCGTAGATCACCGCCTTGCCGCTGCCGCCGATGATGGTGTTGTGGCCGCTGCCACCGACCAGCACGTCGCTGCCCGCCCCGCCCACCAGGGTCGAATTGCCGGAGCCGCCCTTGATGAAGGCGCTGCCGCTGCCGCCGCTCATGATCGTGTCGTCGCCGCTGCCGCCCTGGGCAATGGTCAGGCCGGCCTGGGCCATGTTCAGCACCACGCCTTTGTCGCCAACGATGATCGCCGTGTCGTGGCCGCCATTGCCGTGGATATTTTTCGGATCGTCCGAGGCGCTGATCACAAAGACGTCGTCGCCCTTGCCACCGACATAGGTGTTGCTGCCGCCGCCACCCACCAGCCAGCCACCGGCCGGCGCGGCAATCAGCGTGTCGTTGCCGCTGCCGCCGTACAGGTTGCCCACGCCCAGCTGCGCCGCGTCCAGGGTTTCGCCGGTGGTGCTCTGGCTGGCATAGGCGGTGGTGGTGATGCCATTGGTGGTCGAGGTCACCTTGGTACCCGCGCCCTGGGCAGTCAGGGTGTTGCTGACCGGGTCACCGAGGAAATCCACCGCCAGCGCTTCCTGGCTCTTGCCATTGATGGTGAACGAACCGGTGGCGAGTACCCGGTTGCCGTCACGCACTTCGGTTTGAGTGGACGCCGCCGCCCGCACGTTGATCTGGGTGATGCCCAGCTCGGCCAGGGTCTTGAGTTCGCCGGCATCGACTTTCGCGTCATGGGTGCCGTCGACCCAGACCCGCAGCTTGCTCCAGATCGGATCGCGCTGATCGATCACGCCATCCTTGTTCGCGTCCTCGCTGGCCAGTGCCGCGAAACCGTCCTTGAATTTCGTCTCGCCCGCCGCGCCGTTCACCCCGGCCTTGCCGCCGTAGTACTCGGAGAACATCTGGCTGACGTCCTTGATCTGGCCGCTGCCATCGTCAATCACCAGCATGCCGGTGCTGCGATCGGCCCAGCCGCTGCGCTTGAGCGTGCCGCTGTGATCGGTGTCGAACAACACGCCGTCACGGATGTCGGTCATGTGCACGCCGTTGCCGGTCAGGTCCAGCAGCAACGGGTCAACGTAGGTGTTGAAGGTGGTCATGGCCGACAGGCCGTTCAGGGTCACGGCATTGCGCAGGCTGAAGTCCGGCTTGCTGCTGTCCGGGGCCTGGTAGAAGTTCGACAGGTAGGTGTTGGGCCGCGCGTTGGGGTCGAGTTGCATCTCGCCGGGGCGAATACCGCCCGAGGCCAGGCTGGACATCTGGGTGGAGGTGAAATCGGTTTTGCTGAGAATGCCGCCGACGGCAAAAATGCTGTTGGTCGCCGAGTTCTGAATGAAGCCGTTGGCGACGTCCTGCTGGGCTTTGCTTTCGCCTTGGATGTGTTGTTGGGGTTGCGGGGATGGGTTGATGTCGATGTTGATCAGGCCGGGTGTCTGAGGGGCAGTAGAGACATCACCCACGCCAAGCCATAAACATTGCTGACCATCTTTTGCTTCATAATATTCGCCGTGACGCGTCAAGTCGTCACGAATGATTTGTGCACCATAAGTATGCAGAAGACTCTTGACCGGTTCGATGTTATCCGCCGGAAAAAGAGCGCCTTCAAACTTCTTGTCATTATAACCGATGGCTTGCAAGGAAGCATATACAAAGTCCACACAGCTATTGGTCAGCAGTCTATAACGCGTAGCATCGAATCCGCCTGACGCGGGATCTTTGGAAAACGCCTTGAGCTTATTGTATTGGTCCTCTGTCAGATTAAAGCTGACTTCGTACGCCGTCTCTTTATAACCGAGATTATCGTTCCTCGAGACTTGCCCTTCACCATGCATCTGATCAAACTTTGACTCGAACCCATAACTCTCTCCGGGGCCTGTTCCATCGTTCAGGGCATACCACATATGCCCACCGGTGGAAGAGTGGGAATCACCGGTCTTATGATCGCCCTTGTCCTGCTGATAGACATATTCCGCACCAGCCCGTGCAACCTTGTAAGTTACACTGTACTTCCTTTCCATACGTTGCTTCCTTTACCAGCTTACAAAAACGCTTCAATGCTTGGGATTGTAATAACTAAACTCTACATAGCTCTCGATACTGCGAAATTCCTGTACTTCCCCAAGAGTGCCGACTTCGACCGAATATTTCCCAGGCGACAATTCCAATGTCTTGATCAAACGCACCGCCGTGTTGATTCGCCGCCCCTGGTAATCAAACGTCTGACCCCAGTTGATACCCGTGGTCACTATGTTCCCGTCAAACACCGGTGTTCCATCTTTCAAGACCCGCAGATGCACAGGAATCGCGACACCTTCCTTGTGGCTGGTGCCCCAGATTTCTTCCCGGCTGTTCATTTCAGCCAGGGTGTTTCCCTGAACAAACAGCAAAGCGAATCTATAGTCAGCCGACTTGCTGACTACAAAGTCTGCTGTGACTCTTTGTTCGGCCTGTGAAATATCAATGGGTTTGACCACCCATACCGGTGCGGAACAGGCGGCCAGCAAAAAACATACAACCCCTAGAATCCCGTTACGCAAGACGCTTATCAGTCCGTGCATGACTCACCCCATCCTTCTCATCCATCAGAAAACAAAATCACATTTGAGCGATATCGTTATTAACCAAAGCCAAACCCGAAAACTTACCAACTTATTCTTTGTGGCCAACTTTATATAAAGCCAACTTCTCAACGATAACCCGCAAACCTGACCTGCACATTTCCCGACGCATCCGTCCCGCACAAGTTCACGTTACGACTAAACATCCGCGCTCCCCCCAACGCAAAACCAACGCGCAACTCGGAGTCGGAAACCCACTGCACTTTCGGTGAGGGGGCATGATCAAGAAAACTGTCGCACTCACCCAAATAAACCTGGTAGCTATTACTGTTAATCGCCTCTTCCACATCCAGCAGGCTGTTGAATACAAGCACCTCATCAGAACAGAACGGCGCTATCGCCCCGCCTCCCGAGCGAGAAACAAGGGCGGCGCTGTAACGTCCACTCGGTGAGGGATAGACCTGGGTATACAGATCATCGGGATCATCGATCATGCCGATCAACAGGATCACGCCATGCTTCAGTACAGTGAACAAACCGATCGCTGCCAGTACAAACTTCAACCAACGTATCACTCGCATGCTCCCCCTTTCCGGCAACACTCAACGCTCCCGCAAACTCTCATCCACATGCTGTTGCAACGGGCTCAGGAAGTAGTCGATCACCCGGCGCTGGTCGGTCTTCACTTCCGCGGTGATCGACATGCCCGGCGACAGCGCCACGCGTTGGCCGTTGACCATCAGGTGGTCGGACTTCAGGCGAATGCGGCTGCTGTAGATCAGCCCGCGCTTTTCATCTTCGATGGCGTCGTTCGAGACGCTAAGCACTTCGCCGTCGACGGTGCCGTATTTGGTGAAGGTGAAGGTTTCCACTTTGACCGTGACCGGCTGGCCGGCGCGGACGAAGCCCACGTCCTTGTTTTCCAGCATCGCTTCCACTTCCACCGGTTGGTCGGCGGGCACTATGACCATCAGCGGCTGGGCCGGGGTGACCACGCCGCCGACGGTGTGGATCGCCAGTTGCTGGACGGTGCCGTCCACCGGGGCCTTGAGGCTGGTCAGGGTTTCCTGGTAACGGGCCTTGGCCAGTTCCTGGACCAGGCTCGCGGCTTTCTGATTGGCTTCCTGTTGCAGGTCGAGCATGGCCCGGCGGTTCTGCGCGACCACGCCTTCGCGTCGGCGCCGCGCCTCAGCCTGGGCCGCGGTGGACTGCAAGACACTGGCCTGCTGCACGCTCAACTGGCGCAGCAGGTCGAGGCGCGCCTGTTCCTTTTCCAGGTACTCATGGCGCGCCACGTACTGTTGCTCCAGCAGCCGCCGGTAGTCCTCGGCCAATTGCGTGGCGATCGGCACGGTTTGCCGCAGGCTGGCCACCTGGGCCTGGGCCGACTGGATTTCGGCGCTGCGCTGGAGGATTTCCGCGTCCACCAGCTCCAGGTTGCTGCGGTATTCCTGATACTGCCCCTGCAACCAGCGCTGGGCGCTGAGCACCTGCTCCGGGTTGGCATTGGCAATCGCACCGATCAGCGATGCCGGCGGCTGTTGCTGGTTGATCGCATCGAGCATCGCCGAGCCACGGGCACTGTCGACCCGGGCCGCCAGCAGCTCGCTCTGAATCCGCCTGACGTCGGCATCCGCCGCCGTCGGGTCGAGTTCCACCAGCAGCTCGCCGACTTTCACCGCCTGGCCGTCACTGACATGGATCGCCCTGACCACCGCGGTTTCGCTGGATTGAATCAGCTTGGTCTTGCCATTGGGCACTATCTTGCCCGGCGCGACCGCCACCACTTCGATCTTGCCGAGACAGGCCCACAGCAAGGCCAGCACGGCAAAACCGAGGATGCTCCAGACAAAGATCCGCGGCGCCGGGTGCACGGGGGTGTCCTGCAACTCCAGGGCGGCAGGCAGGAACTGCGCCTCATGGGGCAGGCGCTGCACGCTGTCCATGCTTTTGCGCTGGCGCCAGGCGTGTTGCCAGGCGTCGCGGTAGCGCTGCAATAACGAAGGAGTGGCGCTCATGGGCAATCGGTCCTTGAATCCGGATGGCATCCAGCCCCGCCCCCTGCGGCGGGGGCGGCGGCCGAACAAATAACCTGTGAATCGGGCGGCGCTCAGCCCTGCTGCATACGGTGCAGGCGCGAATAGTGGCCGGCCTGGTGCGCCAGCAGTTCGGCATGGTTGCCCTGCTCGACGATCTGCCCGCGGTCGACCACCAGGATGCGATTGGCATCGCGTACCGCCGACAACCGGTGAGCGATGATGATCACCGTGCGCCCGGCGCAGATGCTTTGCATGTTCTGCTGGATGATCCGTTCGGACTCGTAGTCCAGCGCACTGGTGGCCTCGTCGAAAATCAGGATCCGCGGGTTGCCGATCAGGGCCCGGGCGATGGCGATGCGTTGCCGCTGGCCGCCGGACAGCGAGGTGCCATGCTCCCCGACCATGGTGTCGTAGCCTTCGGGCAGTTCCAGGATGAACTCGTGGGCACCGGCCATGCTGGCAGCATGCATCACCGTTTCCAGCGGCGCGCCCGGATCGCTCAGGGCGATGTTTTCCCGGATGCTGCGGTTGAACAGCATGTTGTCCTGCAACACCACGCCGATCTGCCGCCGCAGGGAGGAAACGTCAGCCAGCGCCAGGTCCATGCCGTCCACCAGCACCCGTCCACGCTCGGGCACGTACAGGCGCTGGAGCAGGCGGGTCAGCGTGCTTTTACCCGAGCCGGAACGCCCCACCACGCCAATCACTTCGCCGGCGGCGATCTGCAGGTTGATCCCGCGCAGGATCTCCGAGCCGTCGGCGCGATAACGGAAATGCACCTGGTCGAATTCGATCTGCCCCCTGAGGGGCGGCAAGGCGCTGCGGGTGGCCTGGGACAGCTCGGTGCGGGTGTTGAGGATATCGCCCAGGCGCTGCACGGAAACGCCGGTCTGCTGGAAGCTGGTCCACAACTGCGCCAGGCGCATGATCGGGCCGCTGACCCGACCGGCCAGCATGTTGAAGGCGATCAGTTCGCCCACCGAAAGCTGCCCGTCGATCACCAGCCGCGCGCCCAGCCAGAGGGTCGCCACCGTGACCAGCTTGCCGATCAGCGACACGCTTTCGTTGGCGATGGTGGACAAGGTCTGGGTCTTGAACCCGGCCGCGACATAAGCCGCCATCTGGTTGTCCCACTTGCGGATCGCCTGGGGCTCGACGGCCATGGATTTCACCGTGTCGATGCCATTCACCGTCTCCACCAGGAACGCCTGGTTTTCCGCGCCGCGGGTGAAACTGTCCTGCAAGCGGGCGCGCAGCAGCGGGGTGACAAACAGCGAGACCAGCACGTACAGCGGCAGCGACAACAGCACCACCAGGGTCAGCCAGCCGCTGTAGTAGAACATCACCAGGATGAACACCAGCGAGAACAGCACGTCCAGCAACAAGGTAATGGCGTTGCCGGTCAGGAAGCTGCGGATGTTCTCCAGCTCGCGCACCCTGGCCACCGAATCGCCGACCCGGCGCGCCTGGAAATACGCCAGCGGCAGGTTGATCAGATGACGGAACAAGCGCGAACCCAGCTCCACGTCGATCCGGCTGGCGGTATGGGCGAACACGTAGCTGCGCAAACCGCTCAAGGCCGATTCGAACAGCATGATGCCCAGCAACCCTGCGGCGATGACATCCAGGGTGGTCAACCCGTGGTGCACCAGCACCTTGTCCATCACCACCTGGAAAAACAACGGCGTCACCAGGGCAAACAGCTGCAGGGCAAAGGACACCAGCAGCACTTCGCCGAGCAACTTGCGGTATTTGACGATGGCGGGAATGAACCAGGTGAAGTCGAACCGCGAGGTTTCCCCCGGCAACCCGGCCTCGGAGCGCAGCAGCACCAGCTCGCCGGTCCAGCGCGCGGCCAGGGCCTCGAAGGAGATGACCTCAGGGCGGTCCGAACGCGGGTCCTGGATCAGCGCCTGGCCTTGGTCGAGCTTGGCAATGATAAAGAATGTGCCGTCGCCATCGGCCGCGATCGCCGGCAATGGCGTGCGCTCCAGGCGAGCGATGGAAGTGCTGACCGACTTGGCCTTGAGCCCCAGCTTGCGGGCGGCGAGCAGCAGTTCGCGCTGGGTGAACGGCTGGTTCTCTGGAGCGAATTCGTGGGCCAGTTGCTCGGCGGATGCCGCCACCGAATGAAACCGGGCCAGCATCACCAGACAGACCAGGCCAGTGTCTGGCGTGGGCGACTCGGCGCCCCTTCCTTGTTCGCTCATAAGCTTCCATGCATGCCGCGTTGCGGCCGTAAAGTCCTAATATTTCAAGATGTTATATCAAACCTGAAACAATTAGTATCAATACGACATCATCGATTGAGATTTATTTCACTCTTTTGTATGAATCACCCGTCAGAGCGCCTTGCGCTCCTGCGGTGGCAGGAAATCCCGATCGGCGTCGTAGTCTTTCGTCAGGTACATCGCCAGGTCGCTCAGGTCCTTCGGGCTCAGGGTTCCCGCCGCCTGCTTGAGCTTGAGGGTGTCGATGATGTAGTCGTAGCGCGCGTTGTTGTACTCACGCACCGCGCTGTACAGCTGGCGCTGGGCATTGAGCACATCCGCGGTGTTGCGCGAGCCCAGGTCGCGCCCGACCTGGTTGGCCTTGACCGAAGCCTGGCCGGAACGAATCGTCTGCCGGCGGGCAATGACCTGCTCGATATCGGAATTCACCGCGCGGTAGAAATTGCGCGTGTTCTGCACCACTTCGCGGCGGCGGTCCTCGCGCTCGTCTTCGCTCTGGGCCAGCCGCTCGGTCGCTTCACGCACCTGGGAACGGGTCATGCCGCCGGAGTACAGCGGAATATTCAACTCCAGGCCGATGCTGCTTTGCGTGACATTGCCTCGATAGCCATCCCGCCCGAAGTCGGTGGGGTTGCTGTAGCCGAAGCTGTCGTTTTCACCTTTGCGCCAGGACGCCACCGCATCGACGGTCGGCGCATAACCGGCCTTGCGCTGGCGGTTGGTCTGTTCGGCGGCAATCACCGCGTAGCTGCTGGCTTGCAACGCCAGGTTCTGGCGCACCGCGCGGCTGACCCATTCGTTGGCATCGTTGGGCACCGGCAGTTCCACCGGCAGTTGATGCTGAATACCCTCGATCGTCGAATAGTCCTGGCGGGTCAAGCGGGACAAGGCCTCGAAGGCATCGTCGACCTTGCGCTCGGCGAGTTTGCGATTGGCGCCGGCGTTGTCATGGGCGGCCTGGGCGTCGAGCACATCGGTGATGCTCGAGGCGCCATTCTCCAGGCGGGCCTGGGCCTGTTGCTGCTGACGCTCGAGCGCCGCTTCCTCGGCCTTGGAGGCGGCGAGCAGGTCCAGGGCGCGCAAGGTTTCGAAATAGGCCTGGGCCGTGGTCAGCACCAGCCCCTGCTCCTTCGCGCCCAATTCAAGTTCGGCCTGGGCGGTGCTGGCGTGGGCGGCTTCCAATTGAAACCAGCGATCGGCACGGAACAGCGGCTGGTTGAGATTGGCCTGGAACACCGTGGTGCTGCGCGTGCGGGTCAGGCCCGGCTCATCCCGCTCCAGACGCACCGATTCCACGGTGCTGCCGGCATTGAGTGTGGGCAGTAACCCGGCCCGGGCCTGGGGGATGCTTTCGCGCTGGGCCTGGTACTCGTGGCGCGCCGCGGACAGCTGGGCGTCATGCTCGACGGCCTGGCGGTAAACCTGCAGCAGCTCGGCGCGCTGGGCACCTGGATCGGCGAAAGCCGGGATCGTCACCAGTGCCAGGATGAGCAATGGCGAGAAAAAACGGGGGGAGTGAGTCATAACAATCCATGTCGCATTCGGGTAAAACGGTTCAGCCAGGCTGATCAGGGCGCGCATCCTACGCCGTGACCAAGGCTGTCACAAGCGACAATTATGGCTACTAGCCATCATCTTTCTCAGGCACCAGATCAGATAATGCCGAATCATCCCCTGGCTTCGGCCTACAAAAAACCAGAATCGTCTTATTTATCGACCACCTCAAACCCCGCATGCTTCGCCCCCGCAAATCTGCCCAGCACCTGAGCGCAACCTTGTTGTCCAGTCCCTGAACGGGACGCGTTGCCGGCTCACACCTGCCCTGACCGCTGTCGCGTGCTCAACGCGCCACGCCACTCACTCACAGGACCCAAGCTGCCATGACTTTTATCCTCAACGGCCGCCACCTTTTACTGGATCAGCTGCCGCCAGACACACCTCTGCTGTATGCCCTGCGCAACGACTTGGGCCTCAATGGCCCCAAGTACGGCTGCGGCCTGGGGCAATGCGGCGCCTGCACGGTGCTGGTGGACGGTGTCGCCGCCCGCTCCTGCACCCTGCCGCTGTCCAGCGTGCAGGACAAACAGGTCACCACCCTGGAGGGCCTGGCGCAGGAAGAGCGCCTGCACCCGGTGCAACAGGCGTTCATCGATGAGCAGGCCGCGCAATGCGGCTATTGCAGCAACGGCATGATCATGACCCTGGTGGCGCTGTTCGAGCGCGAGCCCGAGGCCGACGAGCAACGGATCAAGAACGAGCTGGCCTACAACCTCTGCCGCTGCGGCGCGCACTTCGAGATCCTGCAAGCCGCGGCCAGGGCCCGTCAGCTGCTGGCAGAGCGGGGTCGAGCATGAACGACCTGCCGTTGACCCGTCGCCGCCTGCTCCAGGCCGGCGGCCTGATCATGATCAGCACCCTGCTGCCCAAACCGCTGCTGGCCATGGCCGAAACCCGTACTACGACCCCGTTGCCAACGGACCCGACGCCGGACCATGTCGACAGTTTTATCGCCCTGGGCGCCGACGGCCACGTCACCGCGTTCTGCGGTCATGTCGACCTCGGCACCGGGGTGCGCACGGCGCTGGCGCAGATCGTCGCCGACGAGCTGGATGTCGACTTCGAGCAGGTGCGGATGATTCTCGGCGACACCGCCAGCACCCCGGACCAGGGCCCGACCATCGCCAGCGCGACCCTTCAGGTCAGCGCCCTGCCCCTGCGCCAGGCCGCCGCCCAGCTGCGCCAGTGGTTGCTGGAAGGCGCAGCGGAAATCCTCGACCAACCGATTGCCGGGTTGCGGGTTGAACGAGGGCAGATCTACGCCAGCGCGAGCCCCAAACGACGCCTGAGCTACGCCGAACTGGCCCGCGGACAGGACCTGCACCTGCCCCTGGACCCGCGCATCAAACTCAAGGCCGTCGGTGCCGGTCGTTATGTCGGCCAGTCCACCCCGCGCGTGGACATCCCGGCCAAGGTCAGCGGCCAGTTGACCTATGTCCACGACCTGCGCCTGGACGGCATGCTCCACGGTCGCGTGGTACGCCCGCCCTACCCCGGCGCCGATGCCAGCGCGCCCTTGGGCCATGCGCTGATCGCGGTGGATGTGGCGTCCATCGCGCATTTGCCGGGCATCGTCAAACTGGTGGTGATCGGTGACTTTGTCGGCATCGTCGCCGAGCGCGAGGAGCAGGCCATCGACGCCATGCGCCAGCTCAAGGTCCAGTGGAAAACCTGGGATGCGCTGCCCGACCTGCGGCAAGATGCGCTGCACAAGACGCTCCTGGCCCATCCCAAGCAGGACCGCGTGCTGCGCGACGATCCCGACATTGACAGCAGCCTGGGCACGCTCAACAGCCCGCTCAATGTCGACTATGTCTGGCCTTACCACCTGCATGCCTCCATCGGCCCGTCCTGCGCGGTGGCGATGATCGACGCCGAACGCGCCGAGGTCTGGACCGGCAGCCAGAACCCCCACGACCTGCGCAAGGACATCGCCCTGCTGCTGGGGCGCACACCGCAACAGGTGCAGATCAATCGCATGGAAGCCTCGGGCTGTTACGGACGCAACTGCGCCGACGATGTGGCCGCCGACGCCGCCCTGCTCTCCCAGGCAGTCGGGCGGCCGGTACGGGTGCAACTGATGCGCGAGCAGGAGGCCGGTTGGGAACCCAAGGGCACCGCGCAGCTGATGCAAGTCCGCGGTGGCCTGGACGGCAAACGCGAAGTGGCCGCCTACGAATTGAAGACCTGCTACCCCTCGAACAACGCCCGGACCCTGGCGCTGCTGCTCACCGGCACCGTCGCCAACCGCCCCGACATCCAGCAGATGGGCGACCGCACGGCGATCCCGCAATACCGTTTCCCACAGATGCGCATCGTCTGCCAGGACGCCGCGCCGATCGTCCGCGCCTCGTGGATGCGCGGGGTCTCCGCGCTGCCCAATGTCTTCGCCCATGAATCCTGGATCGACGAACTGGCCTACATCGCCCAGCAGGACCCGATCGCCTTCCGCCTGCGCTACCTGGACGACCCGCGTGCCCTGGCGCTGATCGAGGCGCTGAAAAAACAGGCCGACTGGCAGGACGGTAGCGCCCACCGCCACCCGGCGCCGCCGTCGCAGGAATGGGTCAAGGGCCGGGGGTTTGCCTATGCCCGGTATTTCCACAGCAAGTTCCCAGGCTTCGGTGCCGCCTGGGCCGCGTGGGTCTGCGACCTGAGCGTCAACCGGCGCACCGGGCAGATCCGCCTGGACAAGATCTTCGTCAGCCACGACTGCGGGCGCATGGTCAACCCGGCCGGCGTCCGCCACCAGGTGCACGGCAATATCGTCCAGTCGTGCAGCCGGGTGCTCAAGGAATACGTCGGCTTCGACCCTTGCGGCAGCACCTCCCTGGAATGGGGCGGCTATCCGATCCTGCGTTTCGACGAGTTGCCCGAAGTGGATGTGCAACTGCTCGACCGCCCGGAAGAACCGTCCATGGGCGCCGGCGAGTCAGCCTCGGTACCCAGCGCCGCGGCCATTGCCAACGCGATTTTCGACGCGGTCGGCGTGCGCCTGCGGCAAGTGCCCTTTACCCCGGAAAGGCTGTTGCAAGCCTTGCAGCAAGCCCCCGACGCTGACCACCCTGGCCAGGAGGCCCACCCATGAGCAAACTCAAGACCCTCGTCGGCTGGAGCCTGGCCGCCTTGAGCCTGGCCGTCACCGCGGGCGTGTTCATCAGTTGGCAGCCGGCGATCGCGCCGCTGGACAATCACGACACCCAGTACTTCAGCCATGCGCAAGTCGCCAAGGGTGAGCAACTCGCGGCCCTGGGCGATTGCGCGGTCTGCCATACCGCGCCGGGCGGGGCACGCAACGCTGGCGGCCTGGCCATGCGCATCCCGTTCGGCACCCTGTACAGCACTAACATCACCCCCGATCCGGAGACCGGGATCGGCAGCTGGTCCTATCCGGCCTTCGAGCGCGCCATGCGCCACGGCATCGACCGCAGCGGGCGTTACCTGTACCCGGCGTTTCCCTACACCGCCTTCACCAAGACCCGCGACGAGGACCTCAAGGCGCTCTACGCCTACCTGATGAGCCAGCCGCCGGTCCGCCACCAGCCACCGCAGACCGACCTGCATTTCCCCTTCAATATCCGCCCGGGCATCCTCGCCTGGAACTGGCTCTACCTCAGGCCCGGCGCCCTGGCCGACGATCCCGGGCGCAGCGCCCTGTGGAACCGTGGCGCCTACCTGAGCGAGGGCCTGGGACATTGCAGCGCCTGCCACTCGCCCCGCGACCCGCTGTTTGGCGAACGCGGCGGCCGGCGCCACCTGAGCGGCGGTGTTGCCGAAGACTGGAGCGCCCATGCCCTGGCCGGCGGCAAGGCGCCGCTGGCCTGGACCGAGCAGGACCTGCTGGACTTCCTGCGCCACGGCTACAGCCCGCGCCACGGCGTCGCCGCCGGCCCGATGGCGCCGGTGATCCACGAAGGCCTGGCGCAACTGCCGGAGGCCGACCTGCAGGCCATCGCCCATTACCTGTCCAGCCTGCAGCCGGCCAGCGCCACGCAAGGCAGCGCCGACACCCTGAACCACCAGGCCGAGCAACGCACCGACCCCCTCGGCCCCCCCGGCGCCCGCCTGTTCTCGGGAGCCTGCATGGCCTGCCACGCCCAGGAAAAAGGCCCGACCCTGACCGGCGTGCGCCCCTCCCTGGCCCTCAACAGCAACCTCTACGCCGACAGCCCCGACAACGCCATCCGCGTAATCCTCGAAGGCATCGCCCAACCGGCCAACCCGGAACTGGGCTACATGCCCGCGTTCCGCCACAGCCTCGACGACCAGCAGATCGCCGACCTGCTGACCTTCCTGCGCCAGGACCTGGCAAGCCAGGCGCCCTGGAAAGACGTGAAACAACGCGTCAGCCAGATACGCGCCAGCCTGCCTCCCGGCTGACCTACTCCCGGCCATGAAAAAGCCCCGCATAAGCGGGGCTTTTTATCGGTTCTGTCTGGTGCTCAACAAGGTGGGGCATCACGCTTTGAAGCCCGGCAAACCGTTCGCGGCCCGCCACGCTTTCACCTCACTCAATACCGCCTCAGGACTGTCTTCAATACCGTTTTGATCCGGGTAGTAAATGAGTCCATAACCCGCCGGATGCCCGGTGACTTTCTCAAAATGATCGGCCAGCGTACTCAGATACTTTTCGAGTTGGGGCCCTTCAAGGTCGTTGGTTTCACTGAAGAACTCATTGATCAGCTGTAGGAACTCACACTCTGTGTAGTGCTCGATCCGAGCCTTATCTAAAGACATGGCAGCTAACCTTGAGCAAGATTTTTGGAGGTCTCACTTTTGATGAATGTGATATCAGACGCTCACCCTCTCCTTTGATCATCACTGCTTGAATCCCGGTAACCCATTCGCCGTACGCCACACCTTCACAACTCGCGTGATGTCTTCGGCGGTTCCCTTTGAACCGTCCTCCGGGTAGTAAATCAAATCGGTGCCGCCTGGGTGACCGGTAATCTCGCAGAATTCCTCTAGAAGATCGTCAAGCACATCGTCGGTTGCGGTCTTGTTAGCGGCGAGCAGTTCTTTCAGATAGCGGACAAATTCGTCTTCGGTAAAGTCAGTGATGTTGTTCTTCATGGATAAACGTCATCCATTTCTGTGAATGCCCATGTGATGTTTCGGTGTAACGACACTCAGGTTGTCGACATCTCAAGTTGGCGAAACGGCTCGCCCTTGGAAACTTGGAGAACTCTGAGATTGACGCTGACCGGTCTGAATGACCTGTAGTCCGGCTTCCGGTCAGGGCCAGCGGACCAGCAGCAGTGATGGCGCCCGCTGCTTATCGGCAAACAGGCGCCACTCCCCCGTTACTTGTGAAACGTCTGCCCCAACGCCTCCAGGCGGATCGCAATCGGTGGCAGGCGCTGGCTGCTCAGGGCCAGGCTGCCCATGTCGTCGGCGGTGTTCTGGGCGATGGCCTGGACCGAGTGCAGGCGGCCGACGATGTCGAGGCTGGCGCTGGATTGTTCGCGGGTGGTGCTGACGATGCGGCCGTTGAGTTGGTCGATATGCGAGATGTCGGCGCCGACGGCCTGGAACATCGCGGAGGCCTGGCGGCTGTCTTCGACGCAGCGCTGGGCGCCTTCGTGGCTGTCGTGCATGGCTTCGGCGGCCTGGCGGCTGCCCTGTTGCAGGGCTTCGATGATGGTCTTGATTTCCTGGGTGGACAGCGCGGTGCGCTGGGCCAGGTTGCGCACCTCATCGGCGACCACGGCGAAACCGCGGCCCTGCTCGCCGGCACGGGCGGCCTCGATGGCGGCGTTGAGGGCCAGCAGGTTGGTCTGGGCGGCGATGCTGCCGATCACGTCCAGCACGTTGCCGATCTGCTGCGCTTGCCCCGCCAGGCGTTGCACGGTCTCGTTGGTGCCGTTGATGCGTGACGCCAACTGGGTGATTTCCGCCTGGGCGCGATCGACGCTTTGCTGGCCGCGGCTGATTTGCGCGCTGGCCTGGCCGGCGCGCTCGACCGCCTGCTCGACGTGCACCGCGATGTCGCCCATGGCATCGCCCATGCGCTGCATGGAGCCGGTCATCTGGGTGATTTCCGTCAACTGGTGCTGGGCGCCCTGCTCCAGGGTCTGGCTGGTTTTCGCCAGGTCCTGGCCCAGTTCGCGCAGGCCATGGGTGTCACGCACCACGCCATCCACCAGCGCGGTGATCTGCTGCATGAAGTGGTCGAAACGCTGGGCCAGCGACACATGCACCTTGCCGCTCTCGCCCTGATGAACCTCGACGGTCAGCTGGGACGTGGCGGCGAGCATCTTGTCCAGCATGTCCTGGCTCTCCACCGCGTCGGCATGGCTGTGCAGCGCCAGGTACAGCAGGATCACCGTCTCCACCACCACGTAGAAGGCGTGCACCGCCACCATGCCGAAACCGCCGTGATGGGCCATGACATAGACCGGAAAGCCCTGGTGCTGCAGCACATGAAACACCACGTGATGCAGGGCGATGGTCACCGCCGCCAGCAGAATCGGCAACCAGTCGCGATAGAAGGTCAGCACCGCCAGCAGCACGAAAATGCCGAAGTGCGCTTCGATCAAGCCCTTGGCCTGGTTGATATGCAGCGCCGCCATGAGCATGAAGCCGATGGCGATGCAGCAGCGCATCAGGCGCGTGCCGCTGATGGCGCGGTACAGCAGGCTCAGCACCAGGGTGGTGCCACCGCCCACCAGCAGCGCCTGGGTGAAGGTGTCGTGCCAGAACGCCAGGCCCAGCGCATAGGCGAACATCAGCCAGATCAGGCCCATCATGATGCGGTCGGCTTTGCGGTAATGCTCGAGAAAACGCGGGGGGAAAGCCATGCACTCTTACTCCATGTACGTGACGGGAAGAAAATCGGCAGAGGGCAAAACGGAGTGACCGCTTTCGGCGAGCGGTTCAGTCAGCAACGATAGTGGCAAATAGCCAAGTTCGCCTTTTCAACTATCGACATGACCAGGGCTTTCTTGACGCCGGGCCACGGGGAATCGGGCCGCGGGTGGGCAAAGTCGGGAGATTGGCGGGAATGCCATGAAGAGCGAAATGGGTGGGGGGAAGAGCGACCGCGGCGAGACGGATCCCGCCGACGCGCCACCCGATAGGGCGACGCGCAGCGGTCCGGATATTGTCAGAAGGTCACGCTGGCGCTCAGGCGTGCGGTGCGTGGTTCACCGACGTTGACCTGCAGCTGGCTGCCGGTGGACGACGGGTAGTACTGCTTGTCGAACAGGTTGTCGACATTGAACTGCAAACTGGTTTTATAACCGAACAGCGGCGATTCCCAGCGCACGAAGGCATCGGCCACGGTGTAGCTGCTGAGCCAGAAATCGTTGGCGTTGTTGGCTGCGCGCTCGCCGACATAACGGGCACCGCCGCCCGCATGCCAGGCGCCGAATTCCGCGGGCACGTTGAGGTGGTGGCTCAGGTACAGGCTGGCGGTGTGCTTGGGGGCGTTGGCCAGGCGGTGACCTTCGTTGCTCGGGTCGTCGAGGATTTCCGTGTGGTTGTAGGCGTAGGTGCCGATCAGGTCCCAGCGCTCGGCGATACGCCCGGTGACGTCCAGTTCCACGCCCTGGGAACCGACCTTGCCGGCGGCTTCCGAGAGGCTCACGCCATTGACCGTGGTGGTGGTCACCACGTTCTTCTTCTCGATGTCGTACAGCGCCAGGTTGATGTTCAGGCCCGGCAGCGGATCGTACTTGGCCCCCACCTCGTAGCTGCGGCCCTCTTCCGGATCGAAGGTCTTGCCGGCATCGTCGACATCGGTGTTGGGCTTGAACGAACGGCTGTAGTTGCCGTACAGCGACAGGCTGTCGGTGGCCTTGAACACCAGGCCGAGGAACGGCACGAAGGTGTCGCCATTGCTGTCGCGATTGACCTTGTAGCTGCGGCCCAGGCCCTGGTCGCTGTACTGGTCGTAATGCTGCTGGCGACCGCCGAACACCAGGATCCACTGTTCACTTAAATGCCAGTTGTCCTTGAAGTACACCGAGCTCGAGGTCAGCTGGTTGCGCAGGTTGCTTTGCGTGGCGCTGACCAGGCTCGGCTCGGCCAGCTTGCCGTAGACCGGCGAGGTGATGTTGAAACCACCCTGGGCGGTGTTGCGGTAGGTCTTGCCGCGGTACTGGTCGGAGTGCTCGCTGTCGACGCCCACCAGCAGGTCATGGCGCTGGCCGAACAGCTCCTGCTGGCCGATGAAGTCCCAGCTGGCGTAGCGGGTTTCGTCGTCGTAGTGGGCGCCGTTGGCAGCCCGGCGCAGGGTGTTGCCGGTCAGGCTGTTGGGCTGGGCGATCGACAGGCTGTAGCGGTCGTTGTTCCAGCCGTAGGTGACACGGGTTTTCCAGTCATCGCTCAGCTGGTACTCGAAGCGCGCGCTGGCCACTTCGCGGATGCCGACGCTTTTCGCCCAGCGTTCGTCCAGGCGCTTGTCGTAGTCGATGTCCGCCGGATGCCCGTTGGTGAACACGGTGCCGCGGTCGAAGGGGCTGGAGTAGTCGTTGTATTCGTAGTTCAGGGTCAGGCTGGCGCGCTCGCCGGTCCAGGTCAGCGACGGCGCCACCAGGGTGTGCTCGTTGACCCCGTAGTTGCGCCAGTAGTCCTCATGGCCGCGCTCGGCGATCAGGCGGTAGGCCAGGCCGGTATCGCCCAGCGGCCCGGTGGTGTCCAGGGCCATGGTGCCGCCGCCTTCGCTGTAGGCCGAGCCGCTGAGCGTGGTGCTCTGGGAATATTGCGGCTGCTTGCTGATGATGTTGATCAGCCCGCCCGGCTCCAGCGCGCCATAGAGCATCGACGCCGGGCCCTTGAGCACTTCGACCCGCTCGGTAGTGGCGCTGAAGTTCTGCCCCAGGTTGGAACGCACGCCATCGCGCAGGATCGAGCCGTCGTCGTTGGTGCCGAAACCGCGCTTGACCAGCGAGTCCCGGGAACCGCCCAGGGTGTTGCCCTGGCTGACGCCGCTGACGAACTTCATGGCGTCGTTCAGCGAGCGCACCTGATAGTCGGCCAGGGTCTGCTGGGTCACCACGTTGATCGACTGCGCCTCCTCCTTGATCGGCACATTGCTTTTGCTCGCCGTGCTGGCTTGCGAGGTGGTGTAGCCGGTGTCCTGGCTGAGGCGGTCGGCCTGGATATCGGTGGTCGGCAGTTCGACCGCCTCCTGTGCCCACAGCGGGCTGGCGACCAGGCAGCAGGACAGTGTCGGCAACAGGCGTTTGATCAGGGTGTTACGGCGGGCACGCGGACAGGATGACTTCAAGGTGTGCACTCAAGGGAGGGAAGGACATTAATAGCAATGATTATCATTGTAATCAGCGCCCGATTCTCAGTAAATCCCCTTCCCCACGGGAGTGGGCGCTTTTTTAATCCTCCTCCCGGGCAACACCGGGACTGATGGCCAGTCAGCCTGTCACTGCGCCACGGCCTGGGTCAGGTGATCGATCACGGCCCGCGCCGCCGCCGACAGCTGGCGATGCGGCGGGTAGATCACCGAGAACGGCCGCGAACGACCGCCCGCCTCCGGCAGCAGCGCCACCAGGCGACCGCTGGCGATCCGCTCGCGGACGATGAACTCGTAGGTCTGGCAGATGCCCATGCCGTGCTCGGCCAGGGACACGATGCCCAGCACATCGTCGGCCACCTGGATATTCGCCTGGGGTGTCCACTCCAGGTCCCGCCCCTGCTCGCGCAGCAGCCAGGCACCGACCCGGCCGCTGCTGGGCATGATGAAAGGCAGGCAGGCATGGGCCGCCAGATCTCCCAGCTGCCGCGGCGTGCCGGCGCGTTGCAGGTAGTCGGGGGACGCCACCAGGCACAGCGGCGCGTCCTCCAGCTTGCGCCCGATCAGGCCGCTGTCAGGCAACTGGCCGAGGCGGATCGCCAGGTCGTAACCCTCGGCCACCAGGTCGACATTGCGGTTGCTGATGCTCAGCTCGATGCGCACCTGCGGGTATTGCCGGGCAAAGCCGCCGAGCAGCGCCGGCAGCCGGTAATGGCCGTAGGTGGTTGGCACGCTCAGGCGCACCCGGCCGTTCAGCTCGCCGTCCTGGCCCTGGATGCTGCGCTCCGCGCTGTCGATCAACTCGAACGCCGCGCGCGACTGTTCCAGGTACAACAGGCCGGCCTCGGTCAGGCTCAGGCGCCTTGTGGTGCGGCGCAGCAGTTGCACGCCGAGGCGCGCCTCCAGCCGGGAAATCGCCCGGCTGACCACCGACGGGGTGGTGCCCAGCGCCACCGCGCCAGCGCTCAACGAGCCCTTCTCCACCACGCTGACGAATACCTCGACGTCAGCCAGATAATCGAATCGGCGACTCACCTTAACCTCCAGGGAACAAGTGATTTCCAGTGGCGCGAGTTTATCGTCCACAGAGGCATGAATACAGTGAATCACCCGTCGGCCACCGCCGGCTCCCTGACCTCACATACTGGACACCCACATGCGCCCACTCAGCACCCTCGCTCTTGCCATGAGCATTACCGCCGCCACCTTCAACGCCCAGGCCGGAAACGTCCTGGTGGTGCTCTCGGACTCCGACCACCTCGACCTCAAGGACGGCAAGGTGTTTTCCACCGGCTTCTACCTCAACGAACTGATGCAACCGGTGAAGCAGCTGCTCGACGCCGGCCACTCGGTAACCTTCGCCACCCCACAGGGCAAGGCACCGACCCTGGACCGCTCCTCCACCGACAAGATGTACTTCAACAATGATGTCGCCGCGCTGCAGGCGCACCAGGCGCTGCTCGACCAGTTGAAAATCACCTCCCCCGGCGAATCGCCGGTGATCAGCCTGGCCCGGGTCGAGCAGATCGGCTACGAGCATTTCGATGCGCTGTACGTGCCCGGCGGCCACGCACCGATGCAGGACCTGCTGCACAGCCCCGAGCTGGGCCGGCTGCTGAGCAACTTCCATCAGAACAACAAGACCACCGCCCTGGTCTGCCACGGCCCGATCGCCCTGTTGTCGACCCTGCCCCAGGCGCAGGACTTCACCCGACAGCTGGCCAGCGGCGGCAAGGCCAGCGCCCCGGGCTGGATCTACGCCGGCTACCAGTTCACGGTGATCAGCAACCAGGAAGAGGAATTGGCCAAGGGCCTGCTGGGCGGCGGCGCCATGCGTTTCTATCCGCAAACCGCCCTGGAACAGGCCGGCGGCCTGTACCGCAGCAACCGCTCGCCGTGGAGCGAAAACGTGGTGATCGACCGCGAGCTGGTAACCGGGCAGAACCCGGGCTCGGCCCAGGGCGTGGCCAAGGTGTTGCTCGAGCGCTTGCAGGAGCGCGCCGGCAAAGGTGCATAAAAGGCGCATAAAGAGCGGCGGATCCGACGAGCTGGCATGACGCCGGTCGTCTGCCGCGGCACTTGTTGTCTACGCTCAAATGGCTAGCCCGAAAGGAATCCCGTACTCGCCAGGAGGTGCCCATGAGCAAGACGCCAGATGCCGTTGCCAGTGCCCGTAGAAGCAACATGGCCAAAGCCCTGGAGCGCTGGAACCAGCAAGCCAATACCCGAACCGCATCGCTGTCGCGCATCCGCGAACTGGGCCCGGGCGCCGGCGATTCACCGCAGCAACTGGCCAAGTGGGTTGCCCGCGAGAACGCCCGTGCCCTGTTGACCCGCGCCGGGCTGGAACGCCGGATCGGCACCTGGGACCCGACCTTCTACGCCCCCAGCGAGGCCGCCCGCCAGGCAGCAAGGCCGGTGGCGCGGCTGGTCAATGCGCCACGCCCGGGCACGGTGGTCGAGGGCTTCGCCACCGGCTTCCTGGTCTCGCCCAGCCTGTTGCTGACCAACCAGCATGTGTTTCCCCGGTATGTGGATGCCGTGGACTGCGCCGCCAACTTTCTCTACGAAAGGCAGGAGCGCGGCATCAACGAAGGCACCTACTTCAACCTGCAGCCGGACCAGTTCTACTTCGCCGACGAGGCGCTGGACTTCTGCCTGGTGGCCATTTCCGCGCAGGGCACGCGCGGCGAGGCGCTGTCGGACTACGGCTGCATCCGCCTGATCGAAGCCACCGGCAAGACCCTGCGTGGCCGGCCGATGAACATCATCCAGCACCCCGATGGCGGCCCGCGCCAGTACGCCACCACCCACAACCGGCTGCTGGACATTCTCGACCAGGGTTTCCTGCATTACGAAACCGACACCGCCGAAGGCGCCTCCGGCTCCCCGGTGTTCAGCGACAACTGGGAGCTGATCGCCCTGCATCACTGCGGCATCCCCCGGACCGACGCAGCCGGCAACATCCTCAAGACCGACCACAGCCTCTGGAACCCCGAAGGGGACGAGGAAAGCACCGTGGACTGGGTGGCCAACGAGGGCACCCGGGTCAGCAGCATCGTCGGGGCGCTCAAGGCCCTGCAACTGAGCGGCAGGCCGGCCGAGCTGCTGGCCCAGCTCATGGAGCAGACCGCCGATCCGCTGGCCGCGCTCAGCGTCAACGAAGCAGTGGCCGTTACGCCGCTCCGCCCAGGCCTGCCCGATAGGTCGCAGAACATCTTTCATATCTCCGGCCCCACCACCATCAACATCCTCAGCCATGCCGCGGACAGCCCGGCAAGCATTACCTCCAGCCTGAGCGTGGCGCCGGCCGAGCCGGCATCAACCGACTCCGCTCCGGCAGTCGCGGCCCTGGAAAAGACCCTGACCTTCGACCTCGACTACGAGGCCCGCCCCGGCTACGACCCGGACTTTCTCGGGGTGCCGGTCCCGCCGCCCTTCGTCGAGGGCGCCCAGCTGGCCCAGCTCTACCGCGTCGGCGACTACCGCGAACATGCCGCCTCGGCGCGCAATGTGCCGGCCATGAGGCTCTCCCACCTGGACGACGACGCTCCGCTGGAGCTGCCCTATCACCGCTATTCGCTGGTGATGAACAAGAAGTACCGCATGCCGATGTGGGCCGCCTCCAATGCCGACTACCGGCCCGAGGTCCGTGGCGATGCGCGGGGCCGCCGGGGCTTCGGCGGCGAAAGCTGGCGCCTCGACCGCCGGGTGCCGAGCCGATTCCAGCTGACCAACAGCGACATCTACGCGCCGGCCGGCAACTTCGATCGCGGCCATATCGTGCGCCGCGAAGACAGCTGCTGGGGCCAGCCGGGAATCGACACCGAGTACGCCAACGCCGACACCTACCACTGGACCAACTGCACGCCGCAACACGAGCTGTTCAACCAGGAAACACCCGACGGCGCCCAGTACCGCAATCGCAAAGGCATCTGGGGTTACTTCGAGGGCGAGCTGGCCGAACAGATCGAGGCCGGGGGTGGCCAGGCCGTCATCTTTGCCGGCCCGGTGCTGGGGGACTCCTGCGTCGAGCAGGACTTCGGCAAGGGCCCGGTGCACTACCCGACCCGCTTCTGGAAAATCGTCATCGTGCCCAAGGACGAATCGCGAACCCCGGAACTGTTGGCCTATGGCTTCCTGTTCGATCAGAGCGAGGTGATCAAGGAGTTCGGTCTCGACGTCCAGGAAGCCGCGCTGGACCTGGCCAAGGCCTTCCAGAAGCAGAGGGCGACGCTGGCGGACATCTGCCAGATGGCGGGCATTTCCCTGGCCCCCTCGATCATGGCCGCCGACCAGCACAAGCCGGGCTGAGCGTGCGGCTCAAGGGCTGAGCGGCCTCAGCCCTGCCCCAGGCGCTCGCGGACCAGCGCCTGGGCGTTGCGGGTCATCTGGTCCAGGTGACGGTCGCGCTGTTTTTCGGCATCGAGCATCGCCCGCTTGCCATGCTTTTGCAGCAGGTAGCTGTGGATCTGCCGCACCTCCAGCGAGCGATAGATCGGCGCCGTGTCCAGCAGGCCCATCAAACCGTCGGTGGCGTGATCGCGGGTGTTCATCAGCACCTGCGGACCGCGCACGCCCAGCACCTGGAAGCCCAGCGCTTCGAAACAGGGCACCTTGCCCGCCGCGCAGGTCAGTTCGGCATGGGGGTAGCGCTCGCGCATCCGTGCCAGCAGCGAACGGGCGATCCCCTGCCGGCGATGGCTGGCACGCACCGCCATATAGGCCACGCCGCACGCCTCGAGATCGTCCTTGACCGGCAGGTACAGCACAAAACCCAGCACCTGCTGCGGGTCATCATCGTCAGTGGCTACCAGCAGTTCCACGGCGATGCCCCGGGAGCCGTCCAGGGCCTGCAGGTACAGATGCACTTCGTAGCCGATGGCGTACTGGTAGATGTTGTACAGCAGGTTGCTGGGCGGGATCGCTACCGCGCTGATGTCGGTCAGGTAGTCGACCACCATCTGCAGGATCTGGCTGTTGACGGCCTCCGGGCACGGGGTCTGGAAGTGGCTGATGGTGGGCATTGCGCGCAAGGGCTCCAAAGGTTGAGGCACGCCTGGACAGCAGGCGTCGGCGGCGGGCCGGGCATGATACTCCGCCCGCGTAGTTGACGCAGTCCCTGTAGGAGCGAGCTTGCTCGCGATGCAGCGTGTCAGCACGGACGCTATCGCGAGCAAGCTCGCTCCTACAGATGGCCTGGGTAAACCGGTTTAACGCGCGCTGTCGCCTTGCGGCTTGTAGAACAGAAACTTGCCGGTCTCGGCGGTCTTGCGGTATTGCCTGGCCCAAGCGGGCCGCACGCGTCGGTCGTGGAAATACAGGGCGCCGTGGCTGCGGTCCGGGAGTTGCTGGTTGAGCGCCTTGCGCGCGATTTCCTTGGCCGCGATGTAGGGCTCATCTTCCTTCACCTGGTCCGCTCGCCCGTCGCACCACCAGGAAAACTGGCAGGCACGCTGCTGCGAACCCTGCTTGACCACCGCGCACACCGTATCCGGAAACCCCTCGTGACCGACCCGGTTGAGCACCACGCTGGCCACGGCTTCCATGTCGGCGGCGGCCCCGCCCTTGGCTTCCCAGTAGATGGAGCGCGCCAGGCAGGTGATGGCATCGTCCAGCGGCGCGGCGCCGGCCGGGTCCACCGCCTGGGCCTCGGGAGGGGTAATGGTTTCGCTGCGGGGCGCCGGTTGCTGGTCCGCGGCTTTCTGCTCCAGGACCTGGGCCTTGTCCTCCACCACTTCGGGGTTCGCTCTTTCACCCGCGGCCATCGCCAGCCCCCCGCACAGGAGGATCAGGAGACCGCCGGCAATCGCTGTCGGGCGCATGCTCGCACCTTCGCCAAAAGCCCGATCCGGGCACGGGAAAGCCACCGCCAGCCTGCCGGCTGGCGCGGCTGGAATTGAGTGTAGTTCGCCACCGTCCGCCCGTAACCGGCGCCATGCCGGCAACCAAAAGAATGGATAACGGCGCCCGTTTTCGGCAAAAAGACCTTGCGCCGACCGGGGCGAAATCGCGCATCATGGGCGCAATTCGCTCAAGGGAGACCTCCATGCGCTGCCTATCCTCCGCTCTGCCACTGACCCTGCTGTCGTCCCTCCTGTTGTCGATGAGCATGGCCTTCGCCACCACCGCCGTGGCGAGCGACGAGACGCAACTGGTGACATCGATCAACAGCTACCGCAGCCAGGCCCAGCGCTGCGCCGGCCAGGTGTCCCAGGAGCTGCCGCCGCTGGCCGCCGACCCGCGCCTGGTGCTGCCCGCCAACAGCATCGGCAACCTGCAGCAGGCCCTGGCCAGCAGCGCCTACCCGATGGTCAATGTGCAGGCCATCAGCCTGTCCGGGCCGCGCGATGCCCAGGCGGCCATGAAGGCGGTGCGGGAAAGTTTCTGCCAGGTGGTGCTGGACCCGCAGTTCGTCGATATCGGCGTCAGCCGCACCGGCCAGGATTGGCGTATCGTCCTCGCCCGGCCGCTGCTCACCGCACGCCTCGGCGACTGGCAGGCGGAAGGCCAGAAGCTCCTGGAAAGCCTCAACAGCGCCCGCGCGCAACCACGCCAGTGCGGCAACCAGATCTTCGCCGCCGCCACCCCGCTGGCCTGGAACGCCACCCTGGCCAGCGCGGCCCAGGACCATACCCGGGACATGGCCAACCACAACTTCTTCGATCACAAGGACCGCGACGGCCGTACCCCCGGCGACCGCGCCGAACTGGCAGGTTATGCCGGCCAGCAGATCGGCGAGAACATCGCCGCCGGCCAGGACAGCGTGCGCAAGGTGGTCGATGGCTGGCTGGCCAGCCCCGGCCATTGCGCCAACCTGATGAACCCGCAATACCGCGAGCTGGGCGCGTCCTATGCGATCGATCCGAAAAGCGATGCCGGCATCTACTGGACCGCCATGTTCGGCACCCCTTGAAGGCCTGGCCGACCTTGCCCAAGGGCGCCGTGATCGGCGCCCTGCCCCCTCATCGGCCAACCCCACGACGCCCCTGCCAGGGAACTAAACTGACTCATCTACCGGCCAGGAATCGCTTGCTCCGGGCGTCCCCGGAACCCGCGCGCAGCCTCGCCTGCCGCCATGGGTTCGACGCCCAGGCCCGATGGCCTGCCTCACCTTCCTGACGGTAGGCACGCCCCCCGCCCATGCGGGAGGCGTCCGTGCATCAGTTCTTCAAAGCACAGGCCTGGCTTGCCAGACCCATTCCTTCGGCAGCGCCGGGACACGGCCTCCCCTCGCGTGCGCGTGTACCCCTCCGGCCACTGCCGGGCCGTCTGCGACAGTGACCCTCACAGCGGAGGACAAGGCCATGGACGAAGCCAAGCTCAACGATTTCATGGGCAAACTGGTGTCAGACATGGGCGGCGCGGCGATGCTCGCCAATATGATTCTCGGCGAAGAACTGGGCCTGTACCGGGCCATGGCCGACAGTCGTTTCGTCAGCCCCGAAGCGCTGGCCGCCAAGACCGGCTGCAACGCGCGGCTGCTGCGCGAATGGCTGAGCGCCCATGCCGCGTCCGGCTACATGGAACACCTCGACGGCCAGTTCCGCCTGCCGGAAGAACAGGCCCTGGCGCTGGCCATCGAGGACTCGCCGGTGTACGTGGCCGGTGGCGCCGTGGTGGTCTCCGCGCTGTTTCACGACAAGGACAAACTGCTGGCGGCGATGCGCGGCGACGGCGCCCTGGCCTGGGGCGATCACCACCCCTGCATGTTCAGCGGCACCGAGCGCTTCTTCCGCCCCGGCTATCGGGCGCACCTGGTGGCCGAATGGCTGCCGGCCCTGGACGGCGTGGTGGAAAAACTCCAGGCCGGGGCCAAGGTGGCGGATGTCGGCTGCGGGCATGGCGCCTCGACGGTGATCATGGCCCAGGCCTATCCCGCTTCGCAGTTTTTCGGCTTCGATTACCACCAGCCTTCCATCGCCACCGCGACGCAACGCGCCGAGGAAGCCGGGGTGACCGGCCGCGTGCAGTTCTCCCAGGCCAGCGCCAAGACCTACCCCGGCAACGACTACGACCTGATCTGCTTCTTCGACTGCCTGCATGACATGGGCGACCCGGTGGGCGCCGCGCAACATGCCTTCCAGGCGCTGAAAGACGACGGCAGCGTGCTGCTGGTCGAGCCGTTCGCCAACGACCGACTGGATCAGAACATCACCCCGGTCGGCCGGCTGTTCTATGCCGCCTCGACCTTTATCTGCACGCCCAACTCGCTGTCCCAGGAAGTTGGTCTGGGCCTCGGTGCCCAGGCCGGCGAAGCGCGCCTGCGCCAGGTCTTCAGCGAAGCCGGCTTCAGCCAGTTCCGCCGGGCCGCGGAGACGCCGTTCAACCTGATTCTCGAGGCACGTAAATAAAAACGCAGTCCTGTAGGAGCGACGCTTGCTCGCGATGAACTTGAGGGCGGCGCGCTTACCCGGTCGATACGCGTCATCGTTAACGACCATCGCGAGCAAGCTTCGCTCCTACAGATGTGTGTTGTTGATTCAGATGTTGCATGCCAATAAAAACGGCACCCGGGCAGATCCCGGGTACCGTGCTTCTGTACAACGATGGATAGCGCCTTACGCCGCCGGCAGATCCACCAGCACCACCGCCTGTTGCCCTACGCACAACAGCCGGCCGCCATGATGGGCCACGTACTGCCGAGCCTCGTCCGGCGACGAGAACCAGCAGTTGAGATGGCCCGCCTGGCGGTAGACCAGTTCGAAGTGTTGCAACTGCTCGGGCGCCAGCTCGTCGAGGATCTGGCGGTAGGTCTCCCAATGGGCAAAACCGGCCTCGCTGGCCAGGGTGCGCAGCAGGTGTTTGCGCTGCACCTTGTCGCGCTGTCGATACAGCTCAGGCAACGACAGGCCAGGCAAACTGTTGCTCGCCAGCAAGCGCCGCAGAATCGGCAAGGCGCTGGCCAGCGAACCGCTGGTGGCGGTGCGATGCAGGCGTTTGGCTTCGCGCAGTACCAGGCTGGCGGCCTGACTGGCGGGTGAACGGGGAACGGATTTGTTGATAGGCATACCAACTCCAAGAGAATCGGCCTGCTCGCTATTGGCCCGGAGGGGGTATGCAAGCGTGGTGCTTGCGGAAATTGAAGGTGCTTGCGCTTTCGCGAGGTGGGCGCCCAGGAAGCCCGGTCGCCATACTAACCAATCCATCCCGGGCTGCCCATCCCCGCTTCAGGTCTTCCAGCCCGGCTGTTTCTCCAGCAGGAAGTCGATAAAGGCGCGCAGGCGCAACGGCACATGCCGGCTGTGGGGATACAGCAGGCTGAAGGGCCGCGAACGGCCACCGTAAGGCTGCAGCACCTCCACCAGCGACCCTTCGGCCAGCTCGCGCTCGACCATGAAACGGTAGGTCTGGAACAGGCCGGCGCCATGCCTGGCCAGGGTCACGCCCCCCAGCAGGTCCTCGGAGCACACGTAGGCCCCCTCGGCGAGCACTTCACAGGGGCCGTCGGGGCCGTTGAACAGCCAGGCGATGCGCCGGCCGCTGCTGGGCAGCTCGAACTGGATGCACTCGTGCTGCGCCAGGTCGTCGAGCCGCTGCGGGGTACCGGCCCGCGCCAGGTAATCCGGGGCGGCAAACACCACCAGTTCGGCGTCCTCCAGCAACCGCGCAACCAACCCGGAATCCGGCTGCGCGCGCACCCGGATCGCCATGTCGTAGCCCCCTTCGACAAAGTCGATATTGCGGTTGCTCAGGTTGACCTCCACCCGCATCTGCGGGTAGCGCCGGCGAAACTCCGGCAGCAGCGGCAGGATGCGCAGATGGCCGTAGGTGGTCGGCAGGCTGATGCGCAAGGTGCCGGAAGGCGCCAGCTGCTGCCCGGTCAACTGGCGCTCGGCTTCGAGCATCTGGTTCAGCGCGCTGCGGCATTGCTGGTGATAGTCGCGCCCGCCGTCGGTCAGGCGGATGCTGCGGGTGGTGCGCACGAACAGGCGGACGCCGAGCCGCTCTTCCAGGCGCGACACCGAGCGGCTGACCGCCGCCGGCGTGACCCCGGCCGCCAGCGCCGCGCCGGTAAAGCTGCCGATCTCCGCCGCCATGCAGAACAGCTCGATGCTGCCCAGCAGCACATCGTCGAATTGCCGACTCATTGATTACACCATGTATCAAGTGAAGTACCTGTGGCGCTATTTATCAGTATTCGGCACACAAATATAGTTCTGCCCAACAGCGCTGGAACTTCTCTCAACGCAGAACAGGACTATCACCATGAGCCTCAACCTGAACCCCAACAGCACCGTCATCATCACCGGCGCCTCCAGCGGCATCGGCCTCGGCCTGGCCCAGGCCTACCTGGCCCGCGGCTACAACGTGGTCGGCAATGCCCGCTCGGCAAAGCGACTGGCCGCGGCGGCCGAAACCCTGGGCCACAGCGAGCGTTTTCTCGGGGTCGAAGGCGACATCGCCGACCCGGCCACCGCCACGCAACTGGTCGAACGCGCCATCGACCGTTTCGGCCAGGTCGATGTGCTGGTCAACAACGCCGGCTTCTTCCTGCCCAAGGCGTTTATCGACTACAGCCCCGAGGAGCTGGAAAGCCTGCTGGAGACCAACCTCAAGGGCGTGGTCTACGCCTCCCAGGCCGCCGCGCGGCACATGATCGAGCGGCGCCAGGGTCGCATCATCAACATCAGCGCCAGCGTCGCGCTGCAACCGAACCTGGCGGTCCCGGCGGCATTGCCGGTGCTGATCAAGGGCGGCGTGAACCAGATGACCCGCGCCCTGGCCCTGGAGCTGTCGCCGTTCAACATCCAGGTCAACGCGGTGGCCCCGGGGATCATCGACACGCCGATGCACGACCCGGCGCACCGCGCCTTCCTCGACGGCCTGCAACCGGCCGGACGGGTCGGACGCATCGAGGAAATCGCCGACGCGGTGCTCTACCTGTCCGGCGCCGGCTTCACCACCGGCGTGGTGCTGCCGGTGGACGGCGGCATGAGCAGCGGCAAATGGTAAACCCGGCGGGAGGCCCGCGTGCCTCCCGTCCCTTGCAACCTCCATCCTTTCCTTAGGAGTAATGCCATGCCTTTCGTCAACGTCCGCATCACCCGTGACGGCGTGACCCGCGAACAGAAAGCCCAGGTGATCCGCGAGATCACCGAAACCCTGCAACGGGTGCTGAACAAGGCCCCGGAACTGACCCACATCGTCATCGAGGAAGTCGACACCGACAACTGGGGCTACGCCGGCATGACCACCACCGAATACCGCCAGCGAACGGCGCAATGAAAAAAGGGCGGGCCAGCATCTGGTCCGCCCTTTGTTCCTGGCGTTGAATCGATCCGCGACCTGTCGATACGCCGTGACGCCCGCATCCTCAAGCCCTGCGCCGAGCCTTATACTGTCGCCCTTCCAGACCCGGAGCAGACCACATGGACGTCGTTCTCGAATGCCCGCTCACCGAACAGATCCTTGCCTCTTACGCCACGGTGATCGGCAAGGACCTGCCCGGCTATCGCAATCATATATATCGCGTGCTGAGCTTCTACACCGCGCTCAACCCGCAGGACCGGCCGCTGTCCTCGGCGGTACAGGTCGCCGCGGCCTTTCATGACCTGGGTATCTGGACTCATGGCACCCTCGACTACCTGGCGCCGTCGATCCAACTGGCCCGGGCCTTTCTGGCCGAGCGCGGCGAATCGCTGCTGGATGAGCAGGTCAGCGCGCTGATCGAGCAGCATCACAAACTGCGCCCCTATCGCCAGGCCCACGCCGCGAGTGTCGAAGCGTTCCGGCAGGCCGACACGATCGACGTCTCCCTGGGCCTGCTCAGCTTCGGCCTGCCCCGCCCGTTTATCCGCAAGGTCCAGGCACGCTACCCCGACCAGGGTTTTCACTGGATGTTGGCGCGCGCTTCGGCCCGGCAGTTGCTGCGTACGCCGCTGCGGCCATTGCCGATGTTCCGCTGGTGATGCCTCAGGCATTCACCAGCATCTTGAACCCGCCATAAATCATGCGCTGGCCGTCGAACGGCATCGGGCAGGCGTCGGGCTTGAGCCGCGGGTCTTCCATGGCTTTTTGCATGCCCGCGTCGCGGATTTCACGGGACGGCCAGATGATCCAGCTGAACACCACGGTCTCCTCCGCCTTGAGCTTGACCGCCATGGGGAACGAGGTCAGCTTGCCCTCGGGCACATCGTCGCCCCAGCAATCGACCACGCTCAGGGCGCCGAACTCCTTGAACACCTTCGCCGCGGTCTCTGCATGCTGCTTGAAGGCTTCAAGGTTGGCGGTGGGTACTGCCAGGACACAACCATCGACATAAGACATGATCCTGCTCCTGCTGATTGGGGTTGAACATCCGGGGCCGAACCGGGTGTCGGCCCTTCTGTGAACTGGTCGATCCGCATCGCCGACAATCGACAGCTCGGCGCGAAAAAACCGGGAGGCCGACCGACGGGCTTCATGGCTCCGGTTGCCAACCGGTTTCCGGGGCGCTCAGGCCCGGCGTGGCAGGCGGATGCACGGAGCCTGGCACGGTCTCCAGCGGAGGGTTCGGCACCGCGCTTTTGCCCAGCTCGCCCTCGACCTGTCCGGCCAGGTAATACACCCCGGCCATCACCCCGTTGCCGGTGTTGTTCAACAGCTTGAACCAGGCCTGGTCGAACGCCTTGCCCAGGCTCTGGCGAATCTGCGCCTCGGTCTCGGCCCGGTCGCTCTCATGGGCGATCGCGCGAAACCCTGCGGCCCCCAGGGAGATCACCGCCCCGGCGACCTTGCCAGCCACCGCCGACGCGGCGCCGGCAATGCCACGGCCGGCCATCTGCGCTTCGAATTTTTCGCTGGCCTGCCTGGCCACCGAGACAATCCCCGCCTCGGACGACACCTCGCCGGTGCCCGCGGGGGCGCTATGGATCTGCTGGTACAGCGCCGAGTAGGCCGGCAGCGTGGTCAAGGGCTTGGCGTGCAGCACCTGGTACAACGACGCATCGCGCGCCGGCGGCGGCCCCAGGCGAATTGCCTGGATGCCATTGAGCCGTTGATCGAGCTGCTTGGCCGGCAGCCGATAGCGCAGGGCAATGACCTGCACCTGCTTGTCCAGCAGCTCGACATAGAACTCCGTGGCCTGGTTGAGAATCGCATCCGGGTCGATCTCCACCGCCACCGGTGCCAGCACCTGTTCCTGATACTGCTCCTTGAGGTAGGCCGCCAGCCGCGTCGCCGCCGCGTCCTCCTCGTCGCCGGCGGTGAGGCTGTACCAACTGACTTTCATGGCCATCCATTCCTGGGTCCAGTAACTGCTGAACCAGGGGATGAAGGTTTCTTCGGTGACTGCGTAGACCCGCACCCGCCAATGCTCCATGGAGCCGCGGGCAAACACCTTGACCTGGATCACCGCCTCTTGCGAAGCCTGGGCGATCTCGCGGTCCACCTGGCGCCAGGTGCTGGGCGGCACCACCACCGGCGCCACCGCCTCGCGGACGCGCTGGGTCGCGGCGCACCCGGCCAGCACCAGCAGCATCACGACGATCAGCGCACGCAGGTACAAGATGGCAACCCTCGCACAGCGTCGACCACGGCCACCCGCCCACGACGGGGCAGGCTTCAACCGGGTACCACACGACCATGCCTGGGTTGAGTATAGGTGCTGGGGTCTGCGCCCCAGGCTCGAGAAGGGGTTTGCAACAGCGCATCCGACCAGCCGCTTGCTTGTCGGCGACGCGGTATCTGCAACCAGCAGGGTCACTGTAGGAGCGAGCTTGCTCGCGATAGGGACAACAGGGTGTGTCTGACGCTCCACGTCGCCCTTGGGATTTTTCGCGAGCAAGCTCGCTCCTACAGGCTCGGGTCAGCCGCGGTCAGCGTGGGCCGCCACCACCGGGACCTCCGCCAAAACCGCCATGCTGGCCGCCACCGCCATGACCACCACCGCCGCCACCCGGCGGGAAGAACATCCAGCAGCCCGACAGGGACGACAACAAGGCGATCACTACCGCCACTTTTGCAACTCGACTCAACATCATCACTTCACTCTCTTTCAGGACGAGAACCACAAGTTTCTCGCCGTTTCAGACAGCGTTTGCGCGACATCGAGCAGCGCATGAAGGTAAAGAATGGGTAAGGGTTGTATCGAAAAACCCACAGGTTTCCGGGGATTCACACGTTTATTTCACCAGCAGCGCACGGCAGGCCCGCAGGCACAGGCCGTGCCGGTGGCGATTCGCCTGTGCAAGGATTTCGATACAGGGTGCTGTCAATTACGCGCCTGGACCGGTGCCTCCCCCGCCGCAGGTAAGGCTTGCGGGCGACGCAGGGTCAGCACGCCATGGGCCACCAGGCCAAACAGCAGCCCCCAGAAAGCCGCCGACAAACCGAACAGCGACATGCCCGACGCCGTCACCAGGAAAGTGATCAGCGCCGCTTCGCGATCCCGCGGTACGGCCATGGCGCTGCTCAGGGCGCCGCCGATGGCGGCGAACAGCGCGAGCCCGGCCAGGGCCGCGATCAAGGCCCGGGGGAAGGCGCTGAACAGCGAAACCAGGGTCGCGCCGAAGATCCCCAGCAGCAGGTAGAACAGCCCGCCCATGACCCCGGCCACATAGCGTTTGCCCGGGTCTTCGTGGGCTTCGCGGCCGGTGCAAATGGCCGCGGTGATCGCCGCCAGGTTCAGCCCGTGACAACCGAACGGCGCCAGCAACAGGCTGGCGAAGGCACTGCTGGCGAGGATCGGGCTGGCCGGCGTGCGGTAGCCGTCGTTGCGCAGAACGGCGATGCCCGGCACGAATTGCCCGGTCAGGGCCACCACCACCAGCGGCAGCGCGACGTTGAGCACAGCGTTCCAGCTGAACGCGGGGCTGATCCAGTGCGGCGTGGCCAGGCCGATCACCAGCGCCGAGCGGTCGATATCGCCCATCGTCAAAGAGATGGCGCAGCCCACCAGCAGCACGGCCAATACCGCATAACGCGGCCACAGGCGCTTGCACAGCAGGTAGGTGAGGAACATCGCCCCGACCAGCAGCGGTTTATCCTGGATCGAGCGAAACAGCCCGGTACCGAAACTGAACAGGATGCCCGCCAGCATCGCCGCGGAAATCGCCGCCGGCAGCCGGCCGACAATCTTGTCGAAAATGCCGCACAGGCCGATCAGCAGGATCAGCGCGCTAGCCACCAGATAGGCACCCACCGCCTCATTGAGGCCAATGCCCGGCAGCAACGCCACCAGCAGCGCCGAGCCCGGCGCCGACCAGGCGATGACCACCGGCACCTTGAAGCGCAGGCTGAGGACGATGCCCAGCACCCCGCTGCCGATGGAAATCGCCCAGACCCAGGACGACAACACTTCCTGGGGCAGGCCCGCGGCCTTGGCCGCCTGGAAGATGATCACCAGCGGCCCCGCATAGGAAATCAGCGTGGCGATAAACCCGGCCACCAGCGCCGACAACGAAAAGTCCTCGATCAACTGCCGCATGCAAGCTCCGAAGCCCTGAGGCATGGCATGGCTGAACCGCCGGCGCAGGCACCTGGGCGCCCGCGCCGGTCATGGCATCACTACAGCGATGGCGCGCTGGCCTGGCTGACCGGCAGCGCCTTGGCGGGTCGCTGGTAGACGAAACACATCGCCAGCGCCGCCACCGCCCCCGGAATGGCGAAGGCCATGAAGTTATAGTGCAGCGGCAGCTCGATGCTCACCAAGGCACCGCCCAGCAGCGGCCCGACGATGGCCCCGCTGCGGCCGATACCCGAGGCCCAGCCAATGCCGGTGGAGCGGATCGTCACCGGATAGAACTGGGCGACGCAGGCGAAGGCCAGGATCTGCGTGCCGATGGTGGTCGCCCCGGCAATCGCGATCAGGGCGTACAGCAGCCCGTGCGGGCTCTTGAAGCCGAGCAGGCTGATGGACACCGCGGCCACGACAAAAAACGCCACCAGAACCTTTTGCAACTGCAGGCGATCGCCGATCCAGCCGCCGCCCACGGCGCCGAAGATCGCGCCGAGGTTCAGCACCAGCAGGAACATCAGGCTCGAGCCCAGGCTGTATCCGGCGCTGGCCATCAGCTTGGGCAGCCAGGAGTTGAGCGCGTAGACCATCAGCAGGCAGCAGAAGAACACGACCCAGAGCATCAAGGTGCTCAGCGCCCGGCCTTCGCGGAACAGCTGCACCACCGGCGCGCCGGCGCTCTTGAGGTTGGCCTTGACGAACGAGTCGCCGGGTTGCGCGACGAAGCCCGGCTCGACTAATTGCAGCACCTGGCGCGCCTCGTCTTCCCGGCCCTGGCGCAGCAGAAAGCCCAGGGATTCGGGCAGGAACCTGAGAATCAGCGGCAGCAGCAACAACGGGATCGCCGCCACATAGAACACCGCCTGCCAGCCGAAACTCGGCAGCAGCACTATGCCCAGGCCGGCGGACAGGGTGCCGCCCACCGAGTAGCCGCTGAGCATGATCGCCACCAGGGTGCTGCGGATTTTCTTCGGCGCGTATTCGTTCATCAGCGCCACCACGTTGGGCATCACCCCGCCGATGCCGAGGCCGGCGATAAAGCGGCAGATGCCGAACTGGGTGGGCGTGGTGGTGAAGCCGTTGAGCAGGGTGAAACCGCTGAACAGCACCACGCAGATGGCGATGACTTTCTTGCAGCCGATACGCTCCGACAGTGAACCGAAAAACAGCGCACCGAACATCATGCCGAACAGCGCATAGCTGCCCAGCGCCCCGGCCAGCAGCGGGCTCAGGCCCCACTCCTGCATCAGCACCGGCAGCACCACACCGTAAATCACCAGGTCGTAGCCGTCGAAGATGATGATCAGCGCGCACCAGAACAGCACACGCCAGTGAAAGGCATTGAAGCGTGCCCCGTCGATCAATTGATTGCTGTCTATGTTTCGCATGGCATCTGACTCTTGTTGTTGTTTTATGAGAAACCGGATGTGCGTTTACGCAGTCTTGTAGGAGCGAGGCTTGCCCGCGATCGGGACGCCGCGGTGTGTCAGGCCGGACGCCATCGCGGGCAAGCCTCGCTCCTACGGTCAGGGTGCGGTTTTCGATGACGCCTGATACTTCAGCCCTGGTCGCCACCGCCTACCGGCATGACCATGCCGGTGATGTAGGACGCCTCGTCGGAGGCCAGGAACAGGATCGCCGCGGCCTGCTCGTCGATGGTGCCGTAGCGTTTCATCAGGGTGCTGTCGAGGGTCTGGTCGACGATCTGCTGGTACCAGACCTTTTCCTCGGCGCTCTGCTCGGCGCTGTTGCGCGGAATGCGCCGTGGCGGCGCTTCGGTGCCGCCGGGGGCGGTCGCGTTGACCCGCACCCCGCGCCCGGCGGTCTCGAACGCCAGGCAGGCGGTCAGGGCATTCACCCCGCCCTTGGCCGCGCCATAGGGCACGCGGTTGATGCTGCGGGTGGCGATGGACGACACGTTGACGATGGCGCCGCTGCCCTGCTCCAGCATGTAGGGCAGCGCGGCGTGGCAGCACCACAGGGTGGGGAACAGCGAACGGCGCACTTCGGCTTCGATCTGCTGCTCTTCATAGTGCTCGAACGGCTTGGCCCAGATGGTGCCGCCGACGTTGTTGACCAGCACGTCGAGGCGCCCGAAACGCTCGACGGCGGCGGCCATCACCCGGCTGCATTCGGCGTACTGTTCGAGGTCGGCGGTCAGCGCCAGCACCTCGAACCTGGGGGCCAACTCGGCCTGCAACTCGAACACCAGCTCGGAGCGATCCACCAGCACCAGCCGCGCGCCCTCCTCGGCCAGGCGCTCGGCGACCCGCCGGCCGATACCCTGCGCCGCCCCGGTGACCAGGGCGACTTTCTTCTCGAATCTGCTCATCTCAAAACCTCATGCCAATATACCGACGCACCACCGTCCCTTCTTCTGTAGGAGCGAGGCTTGCCCGCGATAGCGATAGTGCGTGCAGCGTTGACCTTTCAGCCTGTCGGCTGATCGCGGGCAAGCCTCGCTCCTACAGAGGCCGCAGAAACCGCGACCGGGTCAGGCCGCGCTGGCGGCGAATTTTTCGTAATAGAAATTGGCCGGGGCAATGCCCTGGTCGCGGATGAACTGGCTGACCGCCTCGACCATCGGTGGCGGGCCGCACAGGTACACGTCCACATCGCCGTCGTTCAGGTGCTGGGGCTCGATATGCTGGGTCACGTAGCCCTTGAGCGGGTGGCGGCTCTCGGGATTGGCCACGCAGGCGCTAAAGCTGAAGTTGGGGATGCGTGCGGCGAAGGCTTCCAGGCGATCCATTTCCACCAGGTCGAAGTCGTTGGTCACCCCGTAGATCAGGTGCAGCGGATGCTCGCTGCCCTGCTCGGCGATTTTCTCCAGCATCGCGGTGAACGGCGCCAGCCCGGTGCCCCCGGCCAGCAGCAACAGCGGCCGGCGGATGTCCCGCAGGTAGAAGCTGCCCAAGGGTCCGGCCAGGCTCATGCGGTCGCCGGCTTTCGCCAGGCCGGTGAGGAAGCTGCTCATCAGGCCGCCCGGCACGTTGCGGATCAGGAAGCTGACCTCGCCGTCGCGCTGCAGCGAGCTGAAGGAATAGGCGCGGGTCTGCTCGCTGCCGGGCACGCCGAGGTTGACGTACTGCCCCGGCAGAAACGCCAGCTTGCTCAGGGCCTCGCCCTTGATCGACAGGGCGATGGTGCTGTCGGACAGCTGGCGCACCGCGCTGATGGTGGCGTCGAAGGTGGCCTGGGCGGCTCGGCAGACTTGCGACGAAGCCGGCACCCGCACCACGCAGTCGCTCAAGGCGCGCATCTGGCAGGTCAGCACGAAGCCCTGCTCGGCTTCATCCGCGGTCAGCGCATCGTCGATGTATTCCTCGCCGAGGTCGTAACGCCCGGCTTCGGCAAAACACTTGCAGGTGCCACAGGCGCCGTCGCGGCAGTCCAGGGGGATGTTGATGCCCTGGCGGTAGGCGGCATCGGCCAGGGTTTCGCCGGCGTTGGCGGCGACGAAACGGGTCACCCCGTCTTCGAAATTGAGTGCGATTTGATGAGTCATGGCAGTCGCCTCAGAGGTGGTAGACATCGACGACCTGACGAACGTAATCGTTCTTCAGGATGACTTTCTTGGCCCTGATCAGCGGGTTCTCGCCCCGCACATCGAGGGTGTAGAAGCTGGTGCCGAAGTAGCTGTCGACGGTCTTGTAGCGAAAGCTCAGGGTGTGCCAGTTGAAGCGCACCTTGCACAAGCCGTCGGCCTGCTCCAGCACCTCGATGTTGCTCAGGTTGTGCGAGGTGCGGGTGTCGGGAATGCTCGCGCTGGAGCGCTCGGTCTTGATCCGGAACACCCGGTCCTCCAGGCCGCAGCGGCTGCCGTACCAGATCAGCGAGATCTCCCGCTGCGGGTCTTCGGTGAGCTCGTCGTTGTCGTCCCAGGACGGCATCCAGAAGGTCGCGTCGGGGGCGTAGAGCTCCAGCCAGCTGTCCCAGTCCTTGTCGTCCAGGTAGCGCGCTTCGCGGTAGAGAAAGTCGCGCACGGTGTCATGGGAAATGCTCATCACACAGCCTCCACGGCAATGGTTCGCGCGGCTTGGGCGGCAAGCGCCTCGAGCATGGTTTGCTGCCAGTACTTGTGCTGCATCACGAACAGGCCTTCGTCTTCGGTGCGCACGCCGCTGAGGATCGGTTGCAGGTCGATTTCCCGGGCCGCGTCGTCCGCGCCCTCGACCCAGTGTTCGGCGCCGCGGGACATGTCGTTCCAGGCACTGTTGCTGCCCTGGTAGCCCATCTGGCAGGAACGGAATTCCTCCAGGTCGTCCGGGGTGGCCATGCCGCTGACGTTGAAGAAGTCCTCGTACTGGCGGATGCGCATGGCCCGGGCTTCGTCGCTTTCGCCCTTGGGCGCGATGCAGTAGATGGTGATCTCGGTGCGGTCCACCGAGATCGGCCGGGCGATGCGGATCTGCGAACTGAACTGGTCCATCAGGTAGACGTTGGGGTACAGGCACAGGTTGCGCGAGTTCTCGATCATCCAGTCGGCGCGGGCCTGGCCGAAATCCCGGGCCAGCTCGTCGCGGCGCTCGTAGAGCGGACGGTCCTCGGGGTTGGACCAGCGGGTCCAGAGCAGCATGTGGCCCTTGTCGAAGGAGTAGAAACCACCGCCCTGCTTGGCCCAGCTGCCGGCGCTCATGGTCTTGATCTCTTCGCCGGCTTCGCGCTGCTTGCGCTGGCTCTGGGTGGCCGCGTAGTTCCAGTGCACTGAGCTGACGTGGTAGCCGTCGGCGCCGTTTTCCGCGGTGAGTTTCCAGTTGCCTTCGTAGATGTAGCTCGAGGAACCGCGCAGCACTTCCAGGCCATCGGCGGACTGGTCGACGATCATGTCGATGATCTTCGCCGACTCGCCCAGGTGCTCCACCAGGGGCAGCACGTCAGGGTTGAGGCTGCCGAACAGGAAGCCGCGATAAGACTCGAAGCGCGCGACCCTGGTCAGGTCGTGGGAGCCTTCGCAGTTGAAGCTCGACGGGTAACCCGCGGCGGCCGGGTCCTTGACCTTGAGCAGCTTGCCGGAGTTGTTGAAGGTCCAGCCGTGGAACGGACAGGTGTAGGACGACTTGTTGCCGGTCTTGTGCCGGCAGAGCATGGCGCCACGATGGCTGCAGGCATTGAGGAAGGCATTGAGTTCGCCGTCCTTGTTGCGCGCGATGAAGACCGACTGCCGGCCCATGGTGGTGGTGTAGTAGTCGTTGTTGTTGGGGATCTGGCTCTCGTGGGCGAGGTACAGCCAGTTGCCCTCGAAGATGTGCTGCATTTCCAGGTCGAACAGCCGGGGGTCGGTGAACATCTCCCGCTTGCAGCGGTAGACGCCCCGGTCACGGTCTTCTTCAAGCAGGGAGTGAAGGTATTCGGGTCGCAGGGTCATGGCCGCCGCCTCCGTTGTTTTTATTCAGGCAAGGCTCATGCTAGGGCGGGGTGTGCGGGGGCAATATCCGTTGCGTGCAGACCACTATCCGTTTTCTGCAGAGTTTTGTAGGGCAAGTCCTACAGGGGTAGCCGCTGCTGTAGCCTGCGAGGCTGCGATCGGGTTGGGCGGCATTCCGACGTAGCGGCCGCCACCCGGGCCGCGCATTTATCCAGAACGAACACGGTTTCAGGTTTTGCGACTGCTGCGCAGCCGATCGCAGCCTCGCAGGCTCGGCAGCGGCTACACGAGGAATCACGAATGATGCGGTGGGCACAGCTTCTGTAGGAGCGAAGCTTGCTCGCGATGGCGTCGGATCAAACACCTACGTGTCGTTCGCCATCGCCGGCGATCGAGCGTCGACCGGCCGCTCCTACAGAAGCAGAAGCAAAAGCCGGATCAAGCCCGGCGTCTGAGGGTGTCGGACGGCAGTTCGCCGAATTGCTTGCGGTAGCTTTCCGAGAAGCGTCCCAGGTGCAGGAAGCCGAAGTCCATGGCCAGTTCGGTGATGTTGCGCACGTTGCAGCTGGGGTCACGCAGGCAGGCGTGGATCCGCTCGAGTTTCTTCTGGCGAATGTAGCGCATGGGCGTGCTGCGGGCGTTGCGCTCGAACAGCGCATAGAGCGAGCGCAGGCTCATCTGCGCCTGCTGCGCCAGTTCCTCGCAGCCGATGTCCTGCTTGAGGTTGCGCTCGATGTAATCGGCAATCGTCTCGAAGGTCGCCGATGACGAACCCAGGCCCGCGCGCCGGATGTTGGTCTTCATCAGGCTGAGCATCTTGCTCGCCACGATCTGCGCGTAATGCTCCTGCACCCGCGGGATGCACTCGACGGCTTCGGCTTCGCGGCAGACCACGCTCAACAGGTTGATGAAACCTTCCAGCTCATCCAGCTGGTAGCGGTTGCCCACGAAGCGCACCCCCTGCCCCGGATACAGCCAGCGCTGCTCCTGGCACACCGACTCCAGCAGGCGGGTGGGCACCTTGATGATGAATTTCTCGCAATCGTCGGAATAGGTCAGGTCCACCGGATCGTCGGGGTTGATCAGCAGCAGCTCGCCCGGGGCGAAGTAATGTTCCTGGCGATGGCCGCGCCACAGGCAGTGACCGCGCAGCAGCACTTGCAGGTGGTAGATGGTTTCCAGCGCCGGCGAGGTGACGCGCACGCTGCCGCCGTAGCTGAGCGAGCACAGGTCGAGGCTGGCGAACTGCCGATGATTGAGGCTGGCCTGGGGACTGCCGGCCTTGGGCAAACGGATGCAGTGGCTGCCCACATGCTGGTTGACATAGCCGGACACGGCATAGGGATCGGCCTGGGCGAATACCCTGCTGCGCTCACTCAACAGATGCGTTTCCATAAGCGGGTCACTCCCAGTTCTAATTATTGGGATTGTTATTATCGGGCGGTGATCGTTCGCCACCGCTGGCACATCACGCAAAACATCGACCACGGTTCACAATGGCAAAAACCACGGGACAACCGTCAAGTCATCCCGTGGCCCCGATTCGGGATCTGCCGCGATGTCAGTCCTCCAGCGCTCGTACCCGCTCCAGGCGCTGCTGCTCCTCGGGCTGGGCCGACGGCTGCAGGGTGAAGTCGAAGTCGATCTCGGCAAAACGCCCGCTGACCCCATGCTGCGCCGCACGCTGCTGATCGTCGCTGAAGGTGATCTTGGCGATCAGCTCGTCGCGGGTGGCGTAGGCGAAATCGTCGTGCAGGTATTCATCGCCATCGAGGTTGATCTGGGTGGTCAGGTGACGGTGGTCGTCGGCCGAGATGAAGAAGTGGATATGCGCCGGACGCTGGCCGTGGCGGCCCAGTTGGTCGAGCAGTTGCTGGGTCGGACCGTCCGGCGGGCAGCCGTAGCCCGACGGCACGATGCTGCGGAAACGGTAGCGGCCTTCGGCATCGGTGACGATGCGCCGACGCAGGTTGAACTCCGACTGGGTGGTGTCGAAGTAGGAGTAAGTACCGCCAGTATTGGCGTGCCAGACATCGACAATGGCCCCGGCCAGCGGCTGGCCGGCGGTGTTGCGCACCTGGCCCTGCATGAACAGCACCACGCCCGGATCGACGCCATCGTCGAGGCGCGCTTCACCCTGGCTCAGCGGCGCACCGGCCACGTACAGCGGGCCTTCGATGGTGCGCGGGGTGCCGCCGGTCTTGCCGGCCTGCTCGTCGGCGGCGTCCATCAGCAGGTCCAGGTAGTGTTCCAGGCCCAGGCCGGCCACCAGCAGCCCGGCTTCCTGGCGCGCGCCGAGCACGTTGAGGTAGTTGACCGCCTTCCAGAATTCTTCCGGGGTCACATCGAGGTCTTCGATGATGTTCACCGTGTCACGCAGGATGCGGTACACCAGGGCCTTGGTGCGCGGGTTGCCCTGGTCGTTGAACTGGCCACTGACTTCTTCGAGAAACTTCTGGGCGCTGGCAGTGTGGGAAATTCGGACGTTCATGGTTATTCCTCATCTTGTATTTATTAGAGTGTGCAGCGGGCTGGCGAGGGCTCAGCGGTCATCCGCATGAATGGACGAAGGATGCCTGCACAGCGCGTTCACTTCGATAGCCATGTACGGGTACAGCGGCAGTTGCATCAGCAGGTCGTGCAGTTCCTGCACGCTGTCGACGTCGAACACGCTGTAGTTGGCATACAGGCCGGCGATGCGCCACAGGTGCCGCCACTTGCCCTGCTCCTGCAGGCGCTGGGCCAGGGCCTTTTCGTCGGCCTTGAGCTGGGCGGCGCGCTCGGGGTTCATGTCGACCGGCAGGTTCACGGTCATTTTGACGTGGAACAGCATGGTGCTCTCCTTAAGACGTGATGAATGGCAGTTCAGGCTTTGTCGCGGCGCAAGAACGCCAGGCGCTCCTCGTCCAGGCTCAGGCCGAGGCCCGGCGCCCGGGATACGTGCAATTGGAAATCGCGGTACAGCGGCGGCTCGGCGAGGATGTCCTCGGTCAGCAGCAGCGGGCCGAACAGTTCGGTGTCCCAGCTCAAGGTATTGAGGGTGAGGAAGGCATGGGCCGACGCCAGGGTGCCGATGCCGCCTTCGAGCATGGTGCCGCCGTACAGGCCGATGCCCGCCGCCTCGGCGATCGCCGCGGTGCGCAACACCGCGCGCGGGCCGCCGTTCTTGGCGATCTTCAGGGCGAACACCGAGGCCGCGCCTTCGCGGGCCAGGTTGAAGGCGTCTTCCACGCACTCGATGGATTCGTCGGCCATGATCGGCGCCGGGCTGATGGCATTGAGGCGCACCATGCCGGCGCGGTTGTTGCGCGAGATCGGCTGTTCGATCAGGTCGATGCCGTTGCCGCCCAGGACCCGGCAGGCGCGCACCGCCACCGCTTCGTCCCAGGCCTGGTTGACGTCGACCCGCACGCTGGCGCGGTCGCCCAGGGCCTTCTTGATCGCGATCACATGGGCCAGGTCGCGGTCCACCTCGCCGGCGCCGATCTTCAGCTTGAAGATGCGGTGGCGACGCAGGTCGAGCATCTTTTGCGCTTCGGCGATGTCCTTGGCGGTGTCGCCGCTGGCCAGGGTCCAGGCCACTGGCAAGGCGTCGCGCACCCGGCCGCCGAGCAGCTCGCTGACCGGCAGCCCCAGGCGCTTGCCCTGGGCGTCGAGCAAGGCGCTTTCGATACCGGACTTGGCGAAGGTGTTGCCGCGGATGCTGCGCTCCAGGCGCTGCATGGCGGCATTGATATTGGCGCCGTCCTGGCCGAGCAGCAGCGGCGTGAAGAAGCGGTCGATGTTGGTCTTGATGCTGTCCGGGCTTTCATTGCCATAGGCCAGGCCGCCGATCGTGGTGGCTTCGCCCAGGCCTTCGATGCCGTCGGCGCAGCGCAGGCGGATCAGCACCAGGGTCTGGTTCTGCATGGTGTGCATCGCCAGCTTGTGCGGGCGGATGGTTGGCAGATCGACGATGATCGTTTCGATCGATTCAATGGCACTCGAAAGCATTTCCATACCCATCAGGTTCTTGAAGTTATGGACCCGATTCTCGTACGGCTTTTTCCGGGGTTCCAATATAGAATTGGTCTGGCTCGATACCTTGAAGGTATCCAACCGTTGCCTGCGGAGGCCTTATGGAACTGCGTCATCTGCGTTACTTCCAGGTGCTGGGCCAGACCCTCAACTTCACCAAGGCCGCCGAGCGCCTGCACATCGCCCAGCCGCCCCTGAGCCGGCAGATCCAGCAACTGGAAGAGGAACTCGGGGTATTGCTGCTGGAGCGCGGCCGGCCGTTGCGCCTGACCGAAGCCGGGCGCTTCTTCTATGAGCATTCCAGCGCGCTGCTGGAGCAACTGGCCAAGGTCTGCGACAACACCCGGCGCATCGGCCACGGCGAAAAGACCTGGCTCGGCATCGGCTTCGCTCCCTCGACCCTGTATGGCCTGCTGCCGGAACTGATCCGCCGCCTGCGCAGCCACGAGACCCTGGCCCTGGAGCTGGGGCTGTCGGAAATGACCACCCTGCAACAGGTGGAAGCGCTCAAGGCCGGACGCATCGACATCGGCTTCGGGCGGATCCGCATCGACGATCCGGCCATCGTGCAGAAGGTGCAGACCGAGGATCGCCTGGTGGCCGCCCTGCCCGCCGGGCATCCGCTGATCGGCCAGCCGGTGAGCCTGGCGCAACTGGCCGACGAGCCTTTTGTGCTCTACCCCGGTAACCCGCGTCCGAGCTACGCCGACCATGTGATCGCGCTGTTCAACACCCACGGCCTGAATATCCGCATCGTGCAGTGGACCAATGAACTGCAGACCGCCATCGGCCTGGTGGGTGCCGGCATCGGCATCACCCTGGTGCCGGCTTCGGTGCAATTGCTGCACCGCGATGACATCGGCTTCAGCCCGCTACTGGAAGCCAACGCCACCTCGCCGATCATCATCAGTCGGCGGGTCGGCGACGTCTCCGCGGGGCTCAGCCACTGTTTGCGGATGATCGACGAACTGCGCGCCGAACACCCCGACGCCTGACGCCTCGCGCGCAACCGACTCGCGGTTGCGCCCACCTCCCCTTGCCGCCAAAAAGCATGCCTGCAGAAAAGGGATACAGGTCTGCACGCAACGGATAGTGCCAGCGCCATACCCGCCCCTAGCCTGCGGGCAGTGAACTGCTTTCCATAACAATAAGAGTAAAAGCAATGAAACCTGCAAAGACCCTCGCCGTGCTGGGCGCCAGCGCGGTGTGCCTGAGCGCGCCCCAGCACCTGCTGGCCGAAGAAGGCGGTTTTATCAAGGACGCCACCGCCACCCTCCAGGCCCGCAACTACTTCTTCAGCCGCGACTATTCGGATATCCGCGGCCCCGAGCAGTCCATGGCCCAGGAATGGGCCCAGGGTTTTATCCTCAACTTCAAGTCCGGCTACACCCCCGGCCCCCTCGGCGTGGGCCTGGATGCCATCGGCACCCTGGGGCTCAAGCTCGACAGCGGCAAGGGCCGGGTCAACAGCGGCCTGCTGCCGGTGCAGGAGGACGGCGAAGCCGCCGACAACTACAGCCGCCTCGGCCAGGCGCTGAAACTGCGCCTGGCGAAAAGCGAACTGCGCATCGGCGAACTGCAACCCAACCTGCCAGTGCTGAGCTTCAGCGATATCCGCCTGCTGCCGCCGTCCTACCAGGGCGCGAGCATCGTCTCCAACGACATCAACGGCCTGACCCTGCAAGGCGGCCGCCTGCGCTCCACCAGCCTGCGCAACGAGTCCGGCGACGGCAAACTGCAAGCCATGCTCGGCCACGTGCCGAAACGCGCGGTCAGCAGCGACGCCTTCAACTACTTTGGTGCCGACTACGCCTTCAACGACAAACGCACCAGCCTCAGCGCCTGGTACGGCCAGCTGGAGGACATCTACCACCAGCGCTTCCTCGGCCTGAAACACAGCCAGCCGCTGAGCAACTGGATACTCGGCGCCAACCTCGGCTACTACAACAGCGAAGAGGACGGCAAACAGCTGCTCGGCGCCATCGACAACCAGGCCTTCTTCTCCCTGCTGTCGGCCAAACGTGGCGGCCATACTTTTTATGTCGGCTACCAGGGCATGTTCGGCGACAGCGCCTTCCCCCGGGTCTTCGCCAACATCACCCCACTGGGCAACGAAGTGCCAACTTACGAGTTCGCCTACATCGACGAACGCTCCTGGCAACTGCGCTACGACTACGACTTCGCCGCCAGCGGCCTGCCCGGCCTGACCAGCACCGTGCGTTATATCCGCGGCGACAACGTCGACACCGGCAAGGGCTTTGAGGGCAAGGACTGGGAGCGCGACCTGGATATCGGCTACGTGATCCAGTCCGGGCCGTTGGGCGGGCTGGGGATCAAGGTGCGCAATGTGGTGGCGAGGTCGAACTATCGGACCGATATCAATGAGAACCGGTTGTTGCTGAGTTATAGCTGGAAGTTGTTTTAACGACCGCTACCGGCAACCCTCGTGATCGGCGCCAGCGCGGGAGGATTCCACGCCGGCGCCAAGTCTGGAATCATGGCCGTCGATTTCGCCAAGGACCGCGCCCCATGAATCGCCTTTTGCCCGCCAGCGCCCTGCTCGGGTTGCTGCTCACCAGCCTCGGCAGCCTCGCCGCCACCAAGAACGAGCCGGAGCCCCACCTCTACTACAGCATGACCCCAGGCCGCTACGCCCTGATCGGCCAGGAGCCGGACGGCGGCGCGACCTACTCGGGCAACGCCGAAATCCGCTATCAGGACGGCACCCTGACCCTGGTGAAAACCATCAACGGCACGACCACCACCGCCACCGGCAAAGTCGAACGGGCAAGCATCGCCGAAGCCGATGTCCTGCGCTTCTACTGGCCCAGCCACAGCAGCACCTGCCTGCTGCGCGGCGACCTGGACAACTACAGCCGCCTGAGCTGCTACTGGATCGACAACGGCGTGGAGCACAAACGGCCGGGGCTGGAGGCGTATTTTCCGACTGAGACGTGGCCGGAGAATCGGCAGCGGTAGGTGGTGAGTCGGGAAAGGTCAGTCCAAGCTAGCGCTCCCTACCCCTCCGACCGCCATGTCAAAGGCCAGGCCCGACAATGCAATCGGCAAAAATCCTAGAAGCTCACTTCAAGAACAAGGACTCCCCCATGATCGACTTCAACAACAAAGGCTTCTTCAAACTCAAGCAAAACGACGAATACGCCGAGCGGGTCAGCGACCTGTTGCTGGAAGGCGAGCAGGTGATCGATGCCTATAAGGCCATGCGCGACGGTGTGGTGTTTACCAACAAGCGCATCATCGCGGTCAACGTGCAGGGCATCACTGGCAGTAAAAAGGACTTCACCTCCCTGCCCTACAAAAACATCGTCGCTTACTCGGTGGAAACCTCCGGCACTTTCGACCTGGACTCCGAGCTGGAGATCTACTTTTCATCGCTGGGCCAGGTGAAGTTCGAATTCACCGGCAAGACTTCGATTGTGGAAATCTCCAAGTACATCTCCAAGCATCTGCTGGGCTAGGACGACCCGTCGTCAATCGGCGCTCAGCCCCCACAACACCTCCAGCACATGCTGGGTCGAGCGCTCCACCTCGCCGTCCCGATGGGCAATGCCCAACTGGCGCCACAACGGCGGCTGCAACGGGCGCATGGCGATCCGCGTGTCGGGCAGCGGCGTGGCGGCTTCGTGGGGCAACAAGGTGGCGCCATAACCGGCGGCCACCAGGCTCTTGATCGCGTCGTTGTAGTTGAGCTGAATGCGCGCCGTGGGCTGCTGCCCGCCCAGGGCGAACCACTCCGAGGTCAGGCGCGACAGCCGGGTGCTGTGGTCGTTGAGGATCAGCGGTTGGGCCGCCAGCCACTGCGGGGTTACCGGGTCGGGGCACTGCCAGCGGGCCGGCAGGAAGGCCATGACCGGGTCCTTGCGCCAGGGCTCGATGCGCAAACCTTTGACCGGGGTTTGCGGCAAGGCCACCAGGCCGATGTCCAGTGAACCTTCGGCGAGCTTCTTCAAGCTCTCCTGGGAAGTCAGCACCGCCACCTGCAGGTCGATACCCGGGTGCCGCTGGCCGAGGGTTTCCAGGGCCTGGGGCAGCAACTGGGCAATGGCGCCGGTGGACGCCCCCAGGCGCACCCGCCCGGCCAGACCCAACACTTGGCGCTGCACATCCTCCAGCGCTTGTTCGGCATCAGCCAACAAGCGCCGCGCGCGCTCCACCAGGGTTTCGCCAATAGCCGTGGGCTGCACCTGGCCGCGGGTGCGCGACAACAGCGAACCGCCCACCCGCGCCTCCAGGTCGGCGATATGCAGGCTGACCGTGGGCGGCGCCAGGTTCAGCGCGCGGGCCGCTTCGGCAAAGGAGCCAAGGTCGACAATCGCCACCAGGGTGCGCAACCGGTCGAGGCTGATTTCGCGCATGGCTCGCTCCAGATTCAGAAAAACTGAAGCTTAGCGTTATTAAATTCAACTTTCTCTATTTCAGCTGCAGCCGGAAGATTTGCCCAACTTTTCCCGCTTGCGAGCACACAGCATGAGCACACCCCTCGTATTTATCGACGGCGACCAGGGCACCACCGGGTTGCAGATCCACCAGCGCCTGCGCGGCCGCAACGACCTGCACCTGCTGACCCTCGCCGCCAACCAGCGCAAAGACCCGCAACGCCGCGCCGAAGCCATCAACGCCTGCGACATCGCCCTGCTCTGCCTGCCTGACGATGCCGCCCGCGACGCCGTCGCCAGCATCCGCAACCCGGCCGTGCGGGTGATCGACGCCAGCTCGGCGCACCGCACCCACCCCCACTGGACCTACGGCTTCGCGCAAATGCACCCGCAACAGGCGCAACGTATCGCTACTTCAAAACGCGTGAGCAACCCCGGCTGCTACCCCACCGGCGCCATCGGCCTGCTGCGCCCCTTGCTGCAAGCCGGGCTGCTGCCGCAGGACTACCCGATCAGCATCAACGCCATCTCCGGCTACTCCGGCGGCGGCCGCGCCGCGGTCGAAGCCCACGAAGGGCCAAATGCGTCCAAAGCCGCCCCTTTTCAGATCTACGGCCTGGGCCTGGCTCACAAACATGTGCCGGAGATCCAGCAACACAGCGGCCTGAGCGAACGGCCGCTGTTCGTCCCCGCCTACGGTGCGTTTCGCCAGGGCATCGTGCTGACCATTCCCCTGCAATTGCGCCTGCTTGCCCCGGGTGTCGATGCCGCCCGTATCCATGCCTGTCTGGAGCAGCATTACGCCGGGAGCGGTTGTGTGCAGGTGATGTCGCTTCGGCACGCACAAGAACTCACGGGCCTTGATCCGCAGGCGCTGAACGACACAGATGGTATGCGCTTGATGGTGTTCGAGGGTGAGGGTCAGGTGCTGCTGGCAGCTGTGTTCGACAACCTGGGCAAAGGCGCCGCCGGGGCGGCGGTGGAGAATCTGGATTTGATGCTGGCCGCGCTGGGCTGAAAGGCTTCGTCGGGATTGCCTGGGTGTTGCAACGGGCCGGATACAACCCGACTTCGCGCATGAGAAAAAGCCCCACCGGCTGAGGTGGGGCTTTCAACATGCTGATGATCCTCCTGAGGCTCTGTCGAAAGGGCTCTCGAACCCAGTGCCGCCCTGGCTTCCCGGCGCGACGCTCAAGCGATCGCCTTGGTCATTTGTCGTCCTTCTTCGTCGACGACTGCGAAGAGTATTCGCGGCTCTCTTCAGCGTTGGGCGCTTCAGGCAGGCTTCCCGGCGTGAACATATGGGTCTGCAAGTCACTGGCCTCGATGTCGACGACGCCATGCACCGCACGGGTCAGGCTGACGGCCTGCTCACACTGCTTATGGGTGATGAGCCGGCCACTCAAGGTGACCATGCCCGCATGGGTTTTGACATTGATATGCAGGCCGCGGGTCGGTTCGGCAAAGGCCAGGGCCGACTTCACCTTGGTGGTGATCCAGGCATCGTGAACGGCCATTTCCAGGCCATGGGAGTAATGCTGGAAGGAATGAAGTTTCATGGCGGGCCCCTCTCGCGTAATCAGTTGGGCGTCCCGTCCCATTGGTTGGACTGCCCTCTGCCTGGCGGGTGGGTGTGGTGGGTAACAGATGGACGTAGCGGTACTCGCCGGGCAAATGGGGGTGCTTATTAATTATAGTTCGGGGGTTGGGGGGCTTGGGGCGCGGGGGCTCTGGTCGTTCGATGGCTCTTTTGTGAATGGTGGTTTTCGGCCAAAAGCGGATGGTCAGCTCCGACGTCTAAATGTATGCGTGGACACTTCTCATTAGTTAACTGGCCTCCTGCTAAAGCCCAAAGTAAGCTTCACCTCAACGATAGCTGAATGCCACATACGAATTAGGGATGATCGAATGCTAGATTCTCGTCGCTCCATGCCCGCGGTGCTGGATCGTCACATTGAGACGGAAGATCAGGATGCTTTCGGTCACCGGCACTATGCCCAAGCGCTGCGCTGCCTGATCGAAGATGAGGGCCATCGCCCCCCCTTCAGCATTGGACTACTCGGGGGGTGGGGGACAGGCAAAAGTTCGATCAAAGAGCTCTACGCGCGAGCGTTGGCGGACGACACCTCGACGGCGGGCGGGCGACATCCACGCAGCCAACGCTTCAAGAGCATAACGTTCAACGCTTGGCGCTTCGGAGGGAAAGAGCAGGACATCAAGCGCGCGTTGCTTCGTCATGTTTTCCTAGAGCTGGGTGGTGACGAAGGTAAGCTTCATGACGACCTCTATCGGAATGTGACGCATACCGAGTCAGTCAGTAAACCTATAGGCGAGCTGACCAAGCAGCATCTGACTAGCTGGGCTGCTCCAGTACCAGCATTCCTGATTGCCTTCATCATCTATCTCCTGATTATCGGTGCAGGTCTTGCGTTGCTGCCGCTTCACAATTGGATCGTCCAATCGCTCTTCCTTACAGCGGTCACCAGCATCTATGCTTACCTCATCAAAGTCATGAAGCCCCCGGCAGTCAGCCCGTTCAACACCGTTACCCGGGTGCATCTCCCCAGCGTTAGCGCGGAGCAGTACGAAGAGCTACTACTTCAGCAACTGCGCAAATTCAAGCCCGCAAAAACCAATGCGGTACCCTATGAACGCCTCGTCATTTTCGTAGACGACCTCGATCGCCTCTCTGCGGAAGAGATGGTCTTAGGTCTGGACGCCGTACGAACGTTCATGGAGATCCCAACCGACAAGCTTCCTGAAAACCTGGGGCTTGTGTTCGTCATCTCCTGCGATGAAGGCAAAGTCGCCGATGCCCTCTCCCGCCGGCGCGGCAATCCCGAGCAACCAGGCTCCATCTTTAACCCGACAGACGCCAGACGCTACCTCGACCGAATCTTTCAGTTCCGGCTGGAGATCCCACCGCCGCCGCGAAACGACATGCGCCAGTTCGCGCTATCAAAGCTGAAGGATTTCCCGGAGCTCGTGAAGGAAATCTCGGACAAAGGTGCATCGGTTGAACAGGTGGTAGATCGAATGATCCACACCAATGTCACCGATCCGCGCAATGCGCTACAGATCGTCAACGCGTTTACACAGACCTGGTGGCTAGCCAAGGCACGCGAGCTCGACGCCATTGGAAGTGAGCGCCCGGGTGGACTTCATGAAGGTGCTGTAACCAAGCACCCGATTGCCCTCGGCGCACTGAGCGCTGCCCGAGTAAGTTTCCCAGGCTTCTACCGAGACCTCCAAGATGATCCTCAATTGCTGCATCGCCTGACCAGCCTGATGGTCAGACAAACGTCGCTTAAGGACGAACCACTGGAGTCCCATCATGTCCTCAAGCGGTATGTTGTAGATGACACGGGGAAAACGATCCTGGTGGAAGGATGCCGTGACCTGCGCCAATTTTTGGCAAGCCTGGTCGGCATTCATTGGCCAGATTCCCTGCAAAGCCTACTTCTGCTATCGGAAGATTTCGCGACTCGCCAATACGGCGGTCATGCATCACGAATCTATGGCTACTTGGTATCTGGTGATACCCAAGGGTTCTTAGAGGCCCTTTCCCCTCGCGCCAACGAATTCCTGAGCGATCAGGAGATGGAACTGCTGCACGGTATGCTCAGCGAGCTCCATCGCACCGAAGAAGCGCTAAAATTCAATGCCATGCGCGTAGTTGCTGATGTGATTGATCGCCTGCCTCCGCGCACCCGCAATTTGATACTTGGCATCTTGTGCAACGACATCATCACGTCTGGAGAACTCAGGTCGCTCCTGGGTATTGAGAAGATCGCTCGAATCACCGCCGTCGCCAACCCCGTCGACCAACAACACATCGCCTCTGCCCTCATTGAAGAAATGCTCACCAGCGGGAAGAAGAGCACCATGCGCCTGCCCAGTGGCCAGGCTCCCAACATGGATGAAGCCATTGTCATGGCCAAGGGCGCGGCAGAAATCGCCTTGTCCGTGTTTGATGCCCAAGGGTTACCGCCTCAACCGAAAGAGCTACTCATGGCATGGCTGTGCGAACGCAATGTTTCTGCTGACGCAGGGTCTTACACGCTCCGTTTCATTGAGCTGCAGCAATGGATAGACCGCTACGAGACCTCGCTATTGCCGGAAATTGGAGCGAACTATGTCCAGCAGCTCACAACCGCGTTCCACTATTTTGAAGAGAAGGCTAACGATGACTTTGAGCCGCTAGAATCTCTCGACGTACAATTGACTGCGACTCGCATAAACACTGTATGGGAACGCTTGGCTGGCGAAGGAGAAGAAAGCCGTGAGCGGCTGTGGGAACAGGTAACCCGACTCTCCACCATCAACGCTCCAGACTTGATTGAGTGCGTGATCAACGCGTTGGAACGGTACGTTCCCCACGCGCATGATGAGCTGCTACTGGACTGCCTAACTAGATTCAGTCGTCGCGTGGTCGACGTCAAAGAAGCGCCGCTCGACTACAAGCGCGCGTTTCGCCTGCTGGTCGACCTGGGCGCTGCACGGCTCCCGCAGTTCAACGATGCTCACTACGAAGAATATGCCAGCTTTGCCATCTCGTTGAGCCGTATTGAAGGCTGCGAACAGGATGCATCCGAGGTGTTCCGCACCTTTGTGGTTCACAACACGCAAGCCCTCAGCCAAGTGGCTGAGAGCTGGATCGATGAACCGATCTCGCATGTCCCGAGCGTGTGCCGCAATCAATTGTTTGCAGCGTATGGAAGCCTGCCTGAGGGAGACCAGGAGTCGTTGGCCGCATACCTGACGGATTTGACTGATATTGCAGAACTCGACGCCGAGGATGAGGCCCTATACACCGATGTGGCGACACACATTCCTTCCGAGTATTGGGAGGATGGTTACCTGCAACCTCATCTGGACAAGCTACTGCCAAAGTTGCCCGCCAAGGTCAGCAACTGGCATAGCTACCTTCCTCACGTTCTGCCTGGGCTTTCTCAGGTGTTTACACATGCGACCCCTGCTGTACTCGGCCCGGCCCTGCAAATGCTGGTCAGTAACGCCAAAGCATACGAAGACGCCTTCGACCCACTGCACAGTTATTTCATAGGCCGATGGCCAACCGTGGGGCAGTTACCCATCGGATATGCACCTCAAACTCTGTTTTCGGAAGCTCAACAGACAGCTATCTCATCTCCTGGGGTCGTTGGCCGATACACACTGGCGTCCCTGAGCAGCATGCTGGCGGATGAAGTGGTTTCTGACACGCTGTCTTCAAATCTTGTTGAGACGGCCTGCGTGGTTTGGCAGCAAAGACCTGTTGAAGCTGTTGACTTCCTAAGTTCTGGCAAAGAGGAACTATCGATCGCCCAAATCGCGGGATTGGCTGACGCTATTGATTACAACAACACCGAGGAAGTCGGCCTACTGGAGCGCGCTTGGAAGGCAATGACTCCGAACCTGTCCATCTCGGAAGACCTAGAGACCACGAAGGCCGTGCTGGTCAAGGGCAAGCTTGGTTCCACCACCGATCCTGATCTAGCCCTCGCGCTGTGGTGCCGCGCACTGGGAGTGGAAGCACACAGCAACCTGAAAAAACTGATGCTCGCTGCAGATACCAATGACGGGCAACGCAAGCGACTGTTTCATCAAATAATTCGTGATGAAGGACACCACAGTGAGAAAGAGTCGAAGGAAATACCTGCTTTGGCCCTGCAACTACTCAGAATGGATGAAAGTCCGTTCACATGGGCGGCTGTCAACAACCTGCGCGCAGATGTAAACAAGCGCTTCCTCACGCAAGAAGACCGACTGGCTTACGCTAGATTGCTCCTCAGTGAGCTGGCGAATGGGGCCTCTGATACCGCGAAGGGATACATGGCGGGATGGGCCAAAACCCTGGGAACCGAAGCCGTGCTCAAAGACCTCAAGCCCGATGGATTGGTTGAGGGTGATGTCAGTATTATCAACAACATATTCGGAAACAGCCGTGCAATGAGCGGACTGTGGAAACGTTGGAAAAATCGGAAATAGGTCTCTGCTTCATCTGCAACACTCCTTCTGCTTACACAGAATTTAGTTGTGTTGCATCGACCGGTTGAATCCACAGCTAAAAGCAGTCTTCCATACAATAAAACGCCACTCATCACCCACGATAAGTGGCGTTTTTTTGGTTCACTCAAAAGAGCCTCAAATCAAAACCAACTCATAGCCCTTCCCCACCCTCCAACCCCAAACAAACATCATCAATCACCGCCTTCCCCATCTCCGCCAGAAAGTGCGAAGCCCAGGCATAGCGTTCACCTTGCTCTTCCATCGCAGCGTCCAGGGCGAGTTTTTTGGCGTAGTACAGCAGGGTCGAGGCTTGTTCCAGGGCTTGCTGCAAGGGCACGTCGGCGTTGACGCGGAACAGGGTTTGTTCGGGGGCGGCGCATTGGCCGAAGGTGACGAAGCCCAGGGTTTTGATGGGGGGTTGCGTGCTCATAGGTCACCTCCTGCGACTGCCAGACAGCAAGTGCTTTTGAGTAGAGGCAGGAGAGACGAAAAGCAGCAATATCTAGACGGATTACGGGCGTACATGGTTGAAGCTCCCATATTGTGCGCCTGCATCTAATCGGGTTCTCAGGCCCGGTCGCTGCTTTTGCAGGGACAGGGCAGACTAGTTTTTTGGGCGGTGGCGAACAACCTTAAAACCGTCGCTGTTTATGTCCATCTCTCAAGCAGCAGGTCCCCACTTACGCCACCCGAAACGTCAGCAATCTGTACCCACCGAACGATCACTACGCCCTCCCCTGGGGCAAACAAAAAACACCACCCTCTACCTGACTAACTCTCAGCGTCTCCTTTCGGACAGCTGGCGATCAGGCTGGCCCCACAGGCGGTTTTCATTCCATTCAGCGCCACGGGAACACCGCCAACATCCAGCAGTGCACTGCCCTCGGAAATAGGAAACACGCCTTTGCATAAAGGGCATGTGACCTTGTGCCCGACGCCGGCCATGGGTTTGCCGTTCAAATCAGTTTGGTTGAACGCTTCAATCACAGTGCCGCCGTGACTGGTGGAGTCGCCGAGGCGGATGATGTCCATATCTGTTCCTTTTTCGTTGTACTCACGAACACTTCTCCTTCTTTGGGCGTTGTGCCTCCCGAAGGATAAGTATTCAGGAATCCCCTGCATTACCATCAGGCGAAGACACCGGGCGCAGGCGCACGGAGTCAATGATGGTGTCCCACAACGCCAGAGCTTCCTTGTCTGACTTGAAAGGCGGCGCTGGCAGTTTGCCGCTGCTGTCGGGGCTACGTTCGAGTACACCGAGCGCGGCTGAGATGTTTGGCTCGGTGATCGAGCCATCCTTGCCCTGAGCCTCCCAGGCGAAGGTATAGAGGCGTTGCCCCTTGTCGGTACTGGCCACCAGGTATTCATCGGCAGGAACCGCGCCGCCACGCTCTCTTTTGCGCAGGGTCTCGATCCCTAACACCATCCTGGTGGCGCCTGCCAGGAAACCACTTGCCCGATCCAACAGGCGATCTTCTTCGGCTCCGGTGCTGGAGGTGAATTCGAAGTGGGCGCCGGGATACTCGGGAAAAGTCACGCCAATATCGAACCGCTCACCTTGAAAACTGTTACCCGCGATATAGGCTCGGTCAATACAAAAGCCGGATTCAGAGGGAATTTCGTTGGGTTCGCGAGAGCGTAAGCTGTGGGCCAAAGAAGTGGCACTTTCAACTCCCTGCGCTTCACGACTTTTCGATACGCCTCCCATCCAACGGTAAACACGCCATGTCGGTTTGGAAATAGCGTAAGTGTCCAACAGATACATCTCTGTGCTGGCATTGGATTTCCAAGAAAGCAGCCCTGTCGAGCTCCCCCCAAGGTCTAGCCGGCGAAGAAACATACTGCCTTGTGCCCTTCTGTGCAGTTGGCTCTTCAGTTCCTGCTCAGTCTGATCAACTCTGGCAGCCAGAGTGATCGGTGATTCGTCGAGCGCTTCGATGTTATCGCCCCAAAGGTAGTACCCCGCTCTAACTTCCGCTTGGGGCGGTAAATCAATTAGAAATCTGCCAAAGCAATGGGTGATCCATCCAGTCTTGTCCATGGCAGGGCTCCGAGAAGAAGGAAGTAATGAGCAACTGGTTATCCCGATTAGGGTGACGATGCCAAGAACAATGATGAGTTGATGCACGCGCATCATGAGTCCTCTAACTGCAGGGGATCTTCGGCAGCCGATGGCAAGTCTTGGGGAAACCAGCCATTACTCCCGAGGATCTGATCGTCTCGAATGATGTACATGCCTGTTCCTTTTCCGTTGCGCTACCAGGCACTTCTCCCTCGACAGGCTTTATGCCCATCGAAGGATAAATGTCGGGTGTGAAGAGCGATGCCCCAGAGAGGCAAGTGCCCTCTGTCACAACAGGTCCTGATGTCTACATGGCTTTTACAGCTCATCCATCCAGTTGTTGTTCGGCTTCAGGTCCGCCAGGAACTCCTCCAAGGCGTAGTCCGTTTGCACGAGTGGCGGCTTGGGAGCAGATCCCTCAACAGATTTACCTTCCGGTGGTATTTGGGGGGCGGGTTCATCACTGTTGGCGGTCTGCGACATCAGCTTCACGCCAAAATGATGGTTGCCGACCGGTTTCTTGCCCGGTGTCGGTGAGGTCACACTGATGATCGTCGCCTGATCCTGACGGCGCATCGGCATGACCACGCTGGTATCGGCATTCAGGTAGCTGGCCATGGTGGCCAGGGCGATACCTACGAAGGGTGAGGCAGAGCCGGTGTCTCCCAAGCGCTGGGTGAGGTCGTAGCTCTCCCGCGAGTCGAGCAGGTCCAAAGAGCTGTGGGCAACGCTGAGCGCTGGCGAAAGTTCGGCCAGTGGCACGCTGTTCAAACCACCGTCGTAGAACAGTCGGGAAGGTTTGGGAGTGAGCGTGTCGGTAGCTTTTTTCCAGCCACTGGCCAGTTGCGTGGTCAAAGCCTCGCGCTTCAACCGTTCGCCGGTGTCCGGGCGTTGCAGCGATACAGTGACCGGGCGGTGGATTTTGGCCAGCACTGGTAAAGCATCCCATTGCTCGAAGGCGCGTTGGGTCCAGGGCTGGGGAATGAACTCCGATGGCTGGAATTCCACGGCGGGTTTGCGCCAGCCCCAACCAGTGAACTCGGGATCGATGGGATTCTTGTTGGTCTTGGTGAACTGGGCGTAGTAGCGCAGCCATTCAACGCGCTCCGGGCGACCGACGACCAAGGCAACCATTGAGTCAGTTAATTTACCGGGTTGACGTGGACCACTGCCAGCACCAAGTGTTTTCAATGGAACATCCTTACTCGATAGAGCCCCTAACATGTTGATGCCTTCGACGTTGTACACCAGCACAGCAGGAAGGTCGGGGTTACGTTCAAATAGTTGGAACAGGTTCTCTATCAAACCTTCAGGAGTGTCATTGCAAACAATACCGTCCTGCACATTGCGAATGCGGTGCCAGTGTAACCCCGCCTCCGTACGGTAACTGTTCACCATACTGGTAAGCATTTTCTGAGTTCGTTCAGGTGTAAAGCGTAGGTTTTGTGTAGCGGGGTTCCAACCACGGACCACCGTGATGGTGGGAATCGGCCATTTCTCCGGAAAGTCTCTTAACCCTAGCTCCAGGGCATCCGACTTACGCTTTTCCCAAGCCATGTCCTTATCATCACCAGTGATCGGATACTTCTTCGGATCCATGGGCAGGATACTGCCAACGTGCAGGGCTTCTGGCTGTCTCGCGCTCTGCTCTTGCAAAGTCTGCCAGGCCTGCCCCTGACGAAATACATCCAGGCTCATGCCGACGCTGAGGACGTCCAGAGTTTCCAGGCGAGGAGAGGTAGTTGGGGCGCGGTAACGAGTATCAGCGGACATAGTGGTAGCCTCCTTGGCCGAGGTATAGGCAGTCACGGGCGTGGCCGGGTTGGCAAAGCAGCGGGTAGCAGTCAGTTGGGATTGGGCTGCCTGAACCAGATGACTGGTCAGCAGCAAGCCGGTAATAGATAAATACGGGAGCATGCGGCGCATCAGACTTTCCCCCCGAAACTGATGGATTTACCCAGTTTTTTTCCACCCCAAGTCTGAGTGGCAACTAAGGAGGGCATCTCGGCCTTAACTACAATATCCGGCAATGTGCCACTCTGGCGGTACGTCACTGTGGAGTCGATCAGATTGCGATTCTTACCCTCTTCTTGAAGATAGAGTTTTTCGACTGCATCGCCTGGAAGGTCTGCGTCCAAATTGTCACTCTCACTGTTTAGCCCTCCATCGGTCCTATCCCAATCCAACCGCCAATCCGCCACACGACAGAGATACGCATAGAACGTCATATCGTCGACGCTCTCCCCCGCCCCGATGGCCACGTCATAAGCCAATATCTGCCGACTGTGCTCCGGGTTGTTCGGGATGCCCGAGTGAAAGGACTGGGCTTCTTGATACTCCTCGCTTTGCAGGCGCAACCGGGCTTCGTAAGGCGTCTCTCCGCGGGTGATCAGTACCTGACCATTGCCCAACGACCGTGCGGAAAAAACATGAGCGCGCTGAGCGGGCTCATTGATGTCGTCACGAGCCTGCTGCACGCTGGCAGTATCACGGCCACGTTTAAAAGCTACTTGTTCATCTAGCGTCTCCTGACGGGCGTACTTCGGATCCTTGGGACGCCAGGCAGACTTGATACGGAGGGACTTGTCATTACTCAGACCAATAGCCGCATCGATGGGGTCCAGCTTGTCCATGATCTGATAAACACCACTGCTTGAGTCTTCCCCTGGCGCGCTCATGGTTCCGTCGGCCGAGAAATCAGCCTTTGCCGGCACAGGCAATAGAGGAGCAGTCAACATCACACTGGTGCCCGGCTTGAAACTGGCACGCCCACTCCGGTCCAATCCTCCTAAACCGGTGTCTTCCCAGGTTTTTTCCCCTTCAAGCAGCAGAGAGTAAGAATAGGGAGGCACATGCTTGCCGATTTCTTCCTTCTGCCCATTGCGCTTGCGCAAGGTAAAGATGCGCTGGTAGAAGCGCTGCGGCAACACGGTACGTGCAGGCTGCCCATCAACGACATCCCCGATACCCTGCCAACCAATTCCCTGTACGTTGCCAAGACCCACAGTCTGATCTTGAGGCGTGAAGTAAAGGTAGGTGCATCCTCGGTTATCTCGTTCGTCAAATGAAACGGACTCTCCACGGATATTGGCTTGAGATGCTGTGCTGCCGGTCCATCCAGGCCCGCCAATAGCGCCGTAACCCTGGCAGTTTTTCAGCGCAACACTCGACAGTGCTGGAACCGGGTTCGGGGTACCCGCAATGAACTGAAGGATGCCGTTGAGGGTGGCGATACGGGCAGCTGTTGTTTGCTGCTCCAGCCATTTCTGGGTCTTTTCGTTGAAGGGTTGGAACAGGCTATAGGGCGAGTTGAGCATGATCACACCATCGGCCGGTTTTATCGTTTCATCCTTGAGAAATGCATGGGCCAGTAGGGTGAGCATCGTGCCCTGGCTATGTCCGACTATGTTGATGGTGTCATTCGGATAACGCTTGCGGATGATCTTGATCAACATGGCCAAGCGCATGGAAGCCAGCACCATGTAACGACGGCCTGCGGCCGAAAACAGCGGGTGGGTTAGGTTGCCACCAATAAAATTGAGGGGAAGGATACCGAACGGATAACCGTTAAAACCCTCGCCCCACATGTCGGGTAAATTGGTGGTGGCGTTAGCGAACTGCCCCCCCTCCTTGGTGCCGGTCTTATCCAGGCGGTTATTGTTGCGGTCCAGCCACTCACCGTGGGGCTCGGTCTTGTTAATGTATTTTTCTTCCTCGCGAAAGCCCCAATAGAATGGGATGACCACACTGCGGATGGCCCCACCATCGCTGGAAGCACTGAACTTTCGCCGGTAGTACACCGCGTCGGGGTTAGTCGCTTTACCATCATCGTCAGACGGCAGGCTGTATCCAGCCGATATCAGGTAACCCGGATTAGTGGCGCCGTTGGGCAGGGTCTGCGGCATATCCAGGCGTTCGTTCAGCCCCTGGCATAGACCACGCTCGATACGCTCATAGCAACCGGCAAGATCGTTGACCCCATGCACAACGATGGTCACGCAAGGTTTTGGCGGAGTTGCAATCAGATGCACGTCACCACCGCCAGGCAGGGTGATGGCCTTACCTGAACTGATTGTTCTCATCCGAACCGCATCATTCATTGCTGCTCTCCTTGCTTCTGCCTGGTAATCCTTCTGACCAGGCAGCTGTCTGAATTTGGGGGCCGCTACAAATCCGCTGTGCCCACCCGCTCTGGATCTTTATGCCCCAGCTTTTGAAAGCAACATGCGCACACTGGCGATGTTCATCGCATCTTTCTGCAATAACTGGGTAGCTCCCGTTGCATCGGTAGTGCCTTCGACAACCTCACCATTGGCCATGGTGATTTTGTAGGGCACATTGGGCATCGCCGATTGGCCATCGATCTGCTTGAGCATGAAACGTCGTTGGGTATCCCCCACCTTGAACTTCGGCAGCTCGGTATCGAGACTCGCGCCCCCCAGCATGCTGTGTTTGGCAGCTTTGACGGTAAAGTTGCCCGGCATGCCCAGCTCGATATTGCCGCCCTTGAGAGTGACGTAAGCGCCACCACACATCAGGGTGATGTGTTCCTTGGCAGAGACCAATACATGCTGGTTGCTTGCACTGACCTCCACACTCTGGTCCGCCTCCAGGCGGATGTTGTTCTTCTGCGCCTGCAATAGCATCAGCCCCTGATGGGTGATGTGGCGCATCTCGCCACTTTGCGCAAACAAACCGAGGTCAGTGCCAGCGTTGACCACGAACTTCTGTCCCGAGGTCAGTTGCTGGTTCTGCTGGGCCACGCTGTCGATATGCTCGCCAGCCGCCAACGTGACGCTGTTAGGAGACGCCACAGCAATACCAGCCTGACCGCTCAGGGCGATGGCAGGTTTACCACCATTGGTTTTGCCTGACTCGTCGTTGGCGCCATGCCCCAGATCGCGAACCGCTTCACTGAGGGTTTTCTGAGGATCGGTGTCGTGATCGATGCCCTGATTATCGGCGGCATAGTCACCCAGGCCCTTGGCCAGTTGCAGAGCTGCCTCCAGCACTTGAATGACCGTTCCACGGTCAAGGTGACCACCGCCGGCATTCAACTGCTCTTCAGTGCTGAGCAACAGCCCCTTGGCCGCTCGCAACGCACCATGCTCGTCGGTACGCAACTCGAAGCCTTCACCCCGTGGCGCACCACCGTCGGGGCGTGGGTGGGTCAGATACCCCAGGTGCAGCGCGGTACTGCCGTGATCGCTCATCAGCGCGGCACTGATCTCTTTGGTGGTGTCGTCGATGCGCAGTTCGTTGGCGCGGCTGCCTTTGTATTCCTTGCTCTTGATGGTGCTGAGGATCTTGTGATTCGGCAGTTGGTACGGTGGCATGTTGCTCGCACGGTAAGTGCGGCCCGTGATGATCGGTTGGTCACAGTCGCCATCGAGGTAGTCGACTATGACTTCCTGGCCAATTCGCGGGATCGCCATATGGCCCCAGTCAGCACCGGCCCAGTTCTGTGATACCCGGATCCAGCAGGAGCTGAACTCGTTGTCCTTGCCTTCCCGGTCCCAGGGGAACTGAACCTTTACCCGGCCAAACTCGTCGGTGTGGATCTCCTCGCCTTCCGGACCCACCACGCTGGCGATCTGCGGCCCATCGATACGGGGCCTGGGCAGAGGTACCGGGCGCCACTCCATCTGTTCGGGAATGATCTCGGCGGTGAAGTCGTAGCTCACACCCATTTCAGCGTCGGCGGACTCTTCTTGCTGGCTGGCGTGCTGCACGCCTCTGTGGGTGATTCGGACCGATCGCCACCAGCGGTTGAAGTCTTCCCGGGGGTGGCCCGTCAGCTGGAAGGAAAGGCCTGGAATCAGGCGCGGATCGTCACCTTCGACCATGGCGACCTGGGCATCTCGACGGTGACCTCGCAGGCGGTTTTCAGTGAAGGGTTTACCTGCTGCGCTGGCCTTGTAGCGTCCTGGATAGTCGTAGCGTTCATAGTGCGGAGCCTGGTGTTCCAGGTCCTCACCGACCAGGCGCTGTTGCTGGTTGAACGCGGGACGCTTGAAGGTGTAGTCACGCTGGGTCTGTTCGGCCGTGCGGACGTTTTCCGTGTAACTGAACGCATACAACACCGGCCGTTCAGCGTCTCCAGCCGGCTGCGTGCTGTACAGCACCGGCTCACCCTGGATGCGTTCCTGAACGTAGAGCTTGTCGCTCTGGATCAGCCTGTGAGAAGTCGCGTCGGATTTGAAGTAGTAGAACAAGCCTTCTTCCGTGGAAAGCCGGTCGAACCAGTAAAGGTCGGTGTCCCCCGCCTGGGTACAGTATTCGCGAAGCAGGTGCTCGGTATGGGTGTTCTGCTGATAGTCCAGGATGCCGTGCTCGGCCAACACCGACTTGAGTATTTCGGGCACGCTTTTCTGCTGGAAGATGCGCCAATTGGAACTCAGGCCAAGCCGGGCAAGCTGCGGCTCGACCACCGCGCGGTAGCGGGTACGCCGAAAGCCGGTTTTGCCCTGGGTGAAGCTGGAGACCAAACCGTGGACATGGCGGACAGCCGTGGAGCCTTGCCAGATAGTCAGCAACGCCGGCTGATCGAGGACCTGGGCAAAATCGATGGAGGGGTGGTCACTGGCCAGTTCGAGCGTCAGCCGATAAGGCTCGCTAATGGCTTCTTCCAGGGTGAACGCTACGACCTCGAACTCCATCCGGCCGGACAGCACGGAGAAGGTGAATCTCAAATCCCTTTGACGCATATGACTCATCCTTGGTCAATGTATTGAGGCGTCAGGTATGAAGATGGCGTCCAATGCCGAGCGCCAACTGCGCTTTGTACTACCTGGACGGATACCTGGGCCTGGTCTGACTACGGCTGAACAATCCAGCCCGGTTCGTATGCCCAGGTAACTCGTCAGGGCAGTAGCCTATTTGCAAAAGTGCGCGAGGATCAACTCTGCGCTCGCACCACCTGCATGTTCTCGAAGCCTGGTTTGCTGACGTGTGGATATCCAATGAGGCGTCCAGATCAGGCTTGCCACCATACCCAAAGAGACGAAAGGATAGGGATAGGAATTATCCAAAACTGCGGCAAGAAAAGCCTGATCCGGATCACATCGAATGCACTTGAGTGGTCAGGTTGTCGACGCCTATAAGAAGCGGATATCCCCTGTACTGTCCAAAATGCCCAGGCAATCGCCACCCCGCGAACAGAAAAACGCCTCCACACTGGGAGGCGTTAAGAACGTTCAAAACAAGGGTTATAACGCGGCTCCCTGGTCTGTGGCCCCCAACCTGAATCGTCAGGTCGAGAGCCCTATTTCCAGCCCCAAAAGACGCCCTCCCCCTCACCTCAAATCAAACCGATCCAAATTCATCACCTTGACCCAAGCCGCGACAAAGTCCTTCACAAACTGCTCCTGCGCATCCGCGCTGGCATAGACCTCGGCCAATGCCCGCAGTTGGGCGTTGGAGCCGAAGACCAGGTCGACGCGGGTGCCGGTCCATTTGACCTGGCCGGTCTTGCGGTCGCGGGCTTCGAACTCTTGCTGGGCGTCGGACAGCGGTTTCCATTCCACACCCATGTCCAGCAGGTTGACGAAGAAGTCGTTGGTCAGCGCACCCGGGCGCAGGGTGAAGACGCCGTGGGGGGTGTGGCCGACGTTGATGTCGAGCACGCGCAGGCCGCCGATCAGCACGGTCATTTCCGGTGCGGTGAGAGTCAGCAGTTGCGCCTTGTCCACCAGCAGGGCCTCGGCGGGCACGCGGTAGTGGCCCTTGAGGTAGTTACGGAAGCCATCGGCGATGGGTTCGAGGTGGGCGAAGGACTGGACGTCCGTCTGTTCCTGACTCGCGTCCGTGCGGCCCGGGGTGAACGGCACAGTGATATTGAGCCCGGCGTTTTTCGCCGCCAGTTCGATGCCGGCGCTGCCGGCCAGCACGATCAGGTCGGCCAGGGAGATTTTCTTGCCGCCGGCTTGCGCGCCGTTGAAGTCGCGCTGAATGTCTTCCAGGGTTTGCAGCACCGTCGCCAGTTGCGTTGGCTGGTTGGCTGGCCAGTCCTTCTGCGGGGCCAGGCGCAGGCGTCCGCCATTGGCGCCGCCGCGTTTGTCGGAGCCACGGAAACTGGAGGCCGCCGCCCAGGCGGTCGATACCAGTTGGGACACCGACAGGCCCGAGGCCAGCAGCTTGCTCTTGAGGGTGGCGACATCGCCGTGGTTGACCAGGGGGTGGTCGACTGCCGGGACCGGGTCTTGCCACAGCAGTTCTTCGTTGGGCATTTCCGGGCCCAGGTAACGCGAGAGCGGGCCCATGTCGCGGTGGATCAGCTTGTACCAGGCGCGGGCGAAGGCATCGGCCAACTGGTCCGGGTTGGCCAGGAAGCGCCGCGAGATCTTTTCGTAGACCGGGTCGAAGCGCAGCGACAGGTCGGTGGTCAGCATGGTCGGGCTGCGCCGCTTGGACGGGTCATGGGCATCCGGGATGATGCCGGCGCCGGCGCCGTTTTTCGGCGTCCACTGGTGCGCTCCCGCCGGGCTCTTGGTCAGTTCCCACTCGAAGCCGAACAGGTTTTCCAGGTAGTTGTTGCTCCAGCGGGTGGGCGTGGTGGTCCAGGTCACTTCCAGGCCGCTGGTGATGGCGTCCGCGCCCTTGCCGGTGCCGAAGGTGCTTTTCCAGCCCAGGCCCTGCAGCTCCAGGCCAGCGGCTTCGGGCTCAGGGCCGACATTGCTGGCGGGCCCGGCGCCGTGGGTCTTGCCGAAGGCGTGGCCGCCGGCAATCAGGGCCACGGTTTCTTCATCGTTCATCGCCATGCGGGCGAAGGTTTCGCGGATGTCCACCGCCGCCGCGACCGGGTCCGGGTTGCCTTCGGGGCCTTCAGGGTTCACATAGATCAGGCCCATCTGCACCGCGGCCAGCGGGTTCTCCAGGTTGCGCCCCGGCTCGGCGGCGGGGGCTCCCGGCCCCTTGCCATAGCGGGTGTCGCCCCCCAGCCAAGTGCTTTCGGCGCCCCAGTAGACATCTTCATCCGGCTCCCAGGCGTCCGGGCGACCACCGGAAAAACCGAAGGTCTTGAAGCCCATGGATTCCAGCGCGACGTTACCGGTGAGCACGATCAGGTCGGCCCAGGAGATGTTGCGGCCGTACTTCTGTTTGATCGGCCATAGCAGGCGCCGCGCCTTGTCCAGGCTGACGTTGTCCGGCCAGCTGTTGAGCGGCGCAAAACGCTGCTGGCCGGAACCGGCGCCGCCGCGCCCGTCACCGGTGCGGTAGGTACCGGCGCTGTGCCAGGCCATGCGGATGAACAACGGCCCATAGTGGCCGAAGTCGGCGGGCCACCAGTCCTGGGAGTCGGTCATCAGCGCGTGCAGGTCTTGTTTCAGGGCCTGGAAGTCCAGGTTTTTGAAAGCTTCGGCGTAGTTGAAGTCCTCGCCCATGGGGTCGGACAGGGACGAGTGCTGGTGCAGGATCTTCAGGTTCAGTTGGTTCGGCCACCAGTCGCGGTTGGTTACACCACCGCCGGCGGCGTGGTTGAACGGGCATTTCGATTCGTTTGCCATGAGGAGCTACCTTTGGTCGTATTCATCCAGCTATCCGGCCCGGGCGGGCGCTGAATAGCGACAGGCGAAAGCAATGACATAGGTTGCAGGGCTCACAGTTCGCTTAACTGATGGTTGTGGCCACAGGCCGCTGAAGAGTGGCAAGCAAGTTGCCAGGACGGTGGCCCACGGTAAGCCCAGTACGCTTCTGACTCGTTCTTCGTTATCTCTTGATCAGGTCTCATCCGGCCGGCTGACGCCGACGCTGAATTAAGGCTAGACCCTCTGTGGCGGATCGCTAATAGCCGGGCTATTGCTTGTTGATAGGAACAAGCTTTTACCCGGCCTGCGCAGTTGAAGCCAATGATAGGGACAACGCCTGTGGGGTCGCCTGCTTTCCGGTGCCTGGCGCGTTTTCGTCACGCCCCAAGCCTGCCCAGCACGGGAGAAGACCATGAACCAGCGCCCGCGTTGCACGGCCATCCACGAAGCCGGCCACGCCCTGGCCTTTTGGTGGAACGGTCAGCCGATCGCCCGTGTCAGCGTGCGTACCAGGGCCGAAGCTGCCGCTGGTCCGATGCTCGATCTGCGCGGTAACCCGCGCTATGTAGAGGGGTTGGTGGAGGCCGATTACCTGGTCCCACGCCCCGCCTTCGATGCCCCGGGGATCGCCGAATACCTGCCGTCGATGGTCGAGTCCATCGAGCGCGACCTGCTGCATTGCTTTGCCGGCCCGGTGGCCGAAGCGATCTACCGCCACGGTCGATCCGACAAGCTGATAAAAGGCAGCGGCCGCGGCGACCTGAGCCGCGGTCACGAGTTGATCAGCCTATTGCCGCCACGCAAGCTGCTCGACGCCGAATCCCGGGCCATGGCCCGCGCCAGTTGCCTGGTGCATCGCTACTGGCCGGCGGTCGGCGCGGTGGCGGACCTGCTGCAAGAACGCGGCACGGTCGAGGGGCAAACCATCAGCGCCCTGCTGTGCGCGATCAGCGGCGAGTCGCCGGCGCCACTGGGTAACGATCTGGCGAGCCTCGACCCGTGACGGCGTGGCGCTGAACCGCGCCGGCTTGCGCGATTCGTGAAGTCAGCCAGACTGTCTGCCAACCGCCCGCCTGGCCGGGCTGCTTTCATCGCCATCCTCCCATCGAGATCACCATGTCGCAGTACCCAGGCGTCGACGCCGAAGGTTTTATCCAGTCCCTGCCCGACCAGCCGTTGCAACCGGCGTTCAGCCCTCTGGTGGATGAGCTGTGCGCAATGCTCTCGCGGCGTTTTCCGGCGCTGCTCGACGGCCTGTACCTGTACGGCAGCGTGGCCCGTGGCGATGCGCGGCCGGGCACTTCCGACCTGGATGTGACCCTGGTGCTGGCCTGGGCGCCGAGCCCCGAGGAGCGCCAGCGGCTGGAGGAGACTCGGCAAGCGCTGGAGGCGCGGCACCCGGAGGTGTCGAAGATCGATTTCGATATCGGTGTGCTCAGCGAGGTGCTGGCGCCCGACAATCGCTACCGCTGGGGTTTCTGGCTCAAGCACCAGTGCCGCTGCATCTGGGGCAATGACCTGGGGCTGCGCTTCGAACCCTTCCGCCCGAGCCGCACCATCGCCCTGGCGCTGAATGGCGACTTCCCCCAGGTGCTGGAAGGCTACGCGCAGCAGCTGGAACAAAGCCGCGAACCTTTGCAGCAACAACGCCTGCAACGGGCCGCGGCGCGCAAGGCGCTACGCTCGGCCAACCTGCTGCGCGGCGAGCTGGAACGCGGCTGGCCGACCACCCTGGAGGAGCATGCGCAGCTGCTGTCGGCAGCCGAACCGGGGATGGCCGAGTACGCCGCGTTCTTCCTCAAGCAGGCCTATGTGCCCCAGGGTTCGGTGAGTGAGTTCGTGCAGCGGCTGCGGGCCTACAGTGCGTTGCTGGTGGGGGAAAGCGCGGGTTGATCCCTGGCCCGCCCGCCCCAAGCAGGGCGCTGGCGTCGCTCTGGGGAACCTGATCCCGACCCACTGATGGCATTTTGATTACCTTCAGCTAGGTTCACTTGAGCAGCCAGCGGAGCGCGCTCATCGGCCTCGATCGGCTGCATTGCCACGCCATCCGTATCCGGTCATGGAGACCTTCGATATGCGCATAGCCCTTCTGTTGAGCCTCGCCCTCCTGGCAGCCTGTTCCACCCCACACAACAGCACGCTGAAACTGCAAACCACACAACTCCTCGACACCCAGTTGCTGAGCAAAGCCCGAACGACCCCACCACAGGCACCGGCACAAAAATGCGCGGATGCTTTCAACACCGAAGGTATTCAAGACGGCTACTTCAAAGTCCGCGAGCGCTGGAAACTCCTCGATTGCCTGTACAGCGACAACAAGCCCAGAAAACTCGTGGTGCTGCTCGACGGCACGGAAAACACCAAGGAGGACAACACCAATATCTGGCGCATGTACAACCTGGCGCTCGAGCAGGCCAAGGATGGGGCCAGGGTCATTCCCTATTACGACAAGGGCGTAAGGACCCGCTTCACCTCGCCCTTCGGCGCACTGTTCGGTACCGGTGTGAGCCTGAATATCCGTCAGGCCTACCGCTTTCTGATCGAGGCTTACCGGCCCGGCGACGATATCTATATCTTCGGGTTCAGCCGCGGCGCCTTCACCGCACGCTCGCTGAACGGGTTTATCGAAGTCGCCGGCCTGCCCAGCAACCTGAAGGCCGATGCCCGGGACAACAGCTCCCTGTGGGGCTGGACCGGCCATATGCACGATGTGGTCGAAGACATGTACGACATCTACAAGTCGCGCAACGATGGGGTACCCGGCTTCGATGACACGCTGCGCAAGCGCCTGAAGAGCTACCAAGACGCCAACGACATCCGGGTCTACGGAGACGACCCGGCTAAAAAAGACGAGAACAAAGTCGTGGTCAAAGTCATTGGTGTGTTCGACACCGTACCGGCGGTAGGCACCAACCTGAAGGAAGAACCCGACGAACACCGCCTGGAGCTGTATGCCGAGCGCGGCTACCACGCCATGTCCCTGGATGAACAAAGGGCCTCGTTCCGCCTGCTGCGTTTCGGCCTGCCGCAAACGAAATCACAGGTATTGGAAGAGGTATGGTTTGCCGGCGTGCATGCCGATGTGGGCGGTGGTTACCTCAATGCCCCGGATAGCGCCAAGTGCGGTGAAAGCCCTTATGCCAAGGGCGGCCAGGGGCTGGAAACCATCCCGCTGCGCTGGATGCTGAATAATCTCAAGAGCGACGGCCTATTCGCCAATAGCACCCGTTGGCCAGCCGAGTGCATCGGCGGTCCGCTGCACGATGAATTCCACGATGCCACAGGTTTGCCCCATATCGCCTACAAGAAAGCCGGGCTGATTCGTCGCAAGCCGGTGGAACGGGACAAGGTCCATGCCAGCGTATTCCTGAGAATGGATAAACACGATTTGCCAGTGCCTCATCCTCAGCGCGAACCAAAACCCGAGTCTCGCTACGACCCGATCAATCTGGGTTACGCCCGCCGCGAACGCTGCCAGAACGACAATCTGGAGCGCAACTACACCATTGTCGGCACCTACAAGCCCAATTGCCCAACCACCAACGGCACCGTCAGGAAAGGCGCCAACAACGACGCGGTGAACGTCGAGAGCGCCCAATAAAACCGCCGGACCAGGAACAGCCCGCGATTGTCCCGCGCAATCGCGGGCCTCTCCCCGCCTCGCCTCTGTAGGAGCGAGGCTTGCCCGCGATAGGGCCATTACATGCAACCCACCTCTTGCGTCGAACCGGAGTCCGTCTTCGCGAGCAAGCCTCGCTCCTACAGAAGATGTTTGCGGTGGTCAGGCTTTTGCTGATGCTGCCTCCTGGCTAAGCCGTCGAATCCACCGTCCGCCCTCCACGCAGCTGGCTGGCCAGCGCAATAGACAGCGCCATGACCAGCAGCCCCGCGGCCAGGGCGAAGGTGAAGCCCATACCACTGGCGACGGCCTCGGCGCCTGCCGTGCTGAGGTCGCCGGCCACCGCGGCGAACACCGCGCCCATCAGCGAGGCACCGGTGATCAGCCCGAGGTTGCGCGACAGGTTGAGCAGGCCGGAGATCACGCCGCGCTGCTCCGCCCCCACGTCACTCATGACCACGGTGTTGTTGGCGGTCTGAAACGTTGCATAGCCCAGGGTGGTGATAACGATGGGCGCCAGGTAACCGCCAATGCCCAGGCTCACGGGCAGCAACGCCAGCATCAGGCAGCCAAGGACCATGGCGCCAAGGCCGGCGAGGATCATCGGTCGCACGCCAAGACGATCGGCGATGCGTCCGGCCGGCACGCCGCTCAGCGCGGTGACACAGGGGCCAAGCGACATCGCCAGACCCACCCCGAGCGCCTCCAGCCCGAGCCCGTGGGCCAGGTAAAAAGGCCCGACCACCAGCGTCGCCATCATCACCGTCGAGACCAGCGCACTCATGGCCAGGCTGCCGCTCAAGGCCGCGTCGCGAAACTGCACCAGGCGTATCAGCGGCGCGGCCACCCGCGCCTCCACCCAGACAAACAGGCCAGCCGCCACCAACGCCATCACCAGCAGCCCAGCGTTGAGCAGGCCGAAATGGCCGCGGCCCAGGGTCATGGCCAGCCCGTAGGCCAGCAGCGTGAGAGCCAGCAGCAAGGTGCCCAGGGGGTCGAAAGCGCCTCGTTCAAGGGTCCGCGCCTGACCAGCGGCCGGCAGACACCGATAAGCCAGCACCCAAGTCAGCCCGCCCAACGGTACGCAGACCAGGAACAGCGCCTGCCAGCCGAACCCGGCGATCAACACCCCGCCCAAGGACGGGCCAAGAGCGGTGCCGATCGCCGACATCGTGCCCAGCAAGCCCATGGCGCTGCCGGTGCGGGCCTTGCTGACGGTCTCGCCGACCAGGGCCAGGGTCAGCGCCATCATGATCGCCGCGCCGACACCCTGCAGCGCCCGGGCGCCGATCAGCATCCCCAGCGTCGGGGCGACGGCACAGAGTATGGAGGCCAGGGTGAACAGCAGGATCCCGACCAGCAGCAGGCGCCGCCGTCCCAACAGATCGCCGAGCCGGCCGACGCTGACAATCAGCGCGGTCATCGCCAGCAGGTAGGCCAGGACCACCCACTGCACCTGCTGGAAGCTCGCCCCGAACGCCTGCACCAGGGTCGGCAAGCCGACGTTGGCGATGCTGGTGCCCAGCGACGCCAGCAACATCGACAGCGACAGGCTGGCCAGCGCCCTGCCGACTGATACCGCTTTCGGTTCTGCTCCGGCATTGACTGGCTTCACGTTGCACTCCCTCTCTGACCCGCGCGAAACGGCGCTGTCGCCAATCTAGCCCGCGGTCTAACATGGCGGAAGGCGCAGCCTTTGCAGGTTATTCGTGCATCTGACGCCATCTCACTTCTACGCCAGACGGGGCCGCCGCCATGTCCAAACCCGATCTCAATCTGCTGATCACCCTTGACGTGCTGCTCGCCGAAGGCAGCGTGGCGCGCGCCGCCCAACGCCTGCGGCTGAGCCCGTCGGCGATGAGCCGGGCCCTGGCGCGCCTGCGCGAAACCACCGGCGACCCGCTGCTGGTACGCGCCGGCCGCGGCCTGGTGCCGACACCGCGTGCCCTGGAGTTGCGCGAGCGGGTCGGCCACCTGGTTCAGGACGCCGAAGCCATGCTGCGCCCCGTCGAACGGCTCGACCTGCAGCGCCTGGTACGCACCTTCACCCTGCGCAGCAGCGACGGTTTCGTCGAAAACTTCGGCCCGGCCCTGGTCGCTCGCCTGCGCGCCGAAGCCCCTGGGGTGCGCCTGCATTTCCTGCAGAAAACCAGCAAGGACAGCACAGCCCTGCGCGACGGCACGGTCGACCTCGACACCGGCGTGGTGGACGCCAACGCCAGCCCGGAAATCCACACCCGCGCGCTGTTCCGCGATCGTTTTATCGGCGTGGTGCGCACCGGCCATCCGCTGAGCCGCGGGCCGATCAGCGCCGCCCGTTACGCCGCCGGCGAGCATGTGCTGGTATCGCGCCAGGGTCTCGATCGCGGGCTGGTGGACGACGCATTGCAGGCGGTGGGCCTGGCGCGTGATATCGCAACCGTCGTTGGCGGTTTCTCCGCCGCCCTGGCGCTGATCCGCGCCTCGGACCTGATCGCCGCCGTCCCCGAACGCCACACCCACAACCTGCGTAGCGGCCTGCACAGCTTCGCCCTGCCGGTAGCCACGCCGGAAATCACCGTGTCCATGCTCTGGCACCCGCGAATGAACAGCGACCCGGCGCATCGCTGGCTGCGCGACTGTGTGCGGGAGGTGTGTGGGGAGTGAAGCGATTCGGCAAACGCCATCACTTGGGCGCTGAAGTACTTGTTGATCAGCACCATTCAGTTGGTCGCCCTGGGCCGAACACCGGCATTGGCAAGCAGCAGCGCCGGCCGACCTGCAAAGCACCGTGACCCAAGACGTCCCCTGCAAGCGATAAGCCCAGCGCGCCCCTTATCCTGGCAAGGGACGCGGTCGGGGCTCGCTGACCCGCGCCTCACGCCTCGGGCATGCCCCCCGCCACCGATGCCGACGCAGAATGCTGGCGCAGCGCGCGCAAGCTGCCGCGCAGTTCGGCCGGCCGCACCGGTTTGGACAGGATGGCGATATTGCGGTCGTGCAACGCGGCCTGGATCTTCTCGACTTCATGCCCGGTGAGGATCAACGCCGGCACCGCCCAGCCGCGCTGCCGGCGCAGGCTGTCGATGCACTCGATGCCCGTGGCGTGGTTGCCCAGGTCATAGTCGGCGACGATGATGTCGCAGTCGCTGACCAGGTCCTTACCGGAAAGCTCGGCCTGGACCACACAGCCCCAACGCTCGAGCAAGGCCGAGGTGGCCAGCAGCACATTGCGATCATCCTCCACCAGGCACACTTTCAAGCCAGTCAACAGCCCCGCCTGACGCGCCTCGTCGAGGCTCGCCGCCTGCAGCTGCGGTGGCGCCAGGGGCAACCCGTACAGGCTCACCGCGGTGCCGTGGCCAAGCCGCGAACGGATCGCCACCTCGAGCCCCATCAACTGCCCCAGGCGCTTGACGATGGACAGGCCCAGGCCCACGCCTTCGACGTCCTTGTCCCGTTGCTCGCGCACCCGGTAGAACTCCTCGAACAGGTTCGGCAGATGCTCCTCGGCAATCCCCCGGCCCCGGTCATAGATGACGATGGCCAGCCCCGCGCCGCGCTTGCGCACGCCGATCAGCACCGGTCGCCGCGCCGCGTACTTGAAGCAGTTGGACAGCACGTTCTGGACCATGGTGGCGAGCAGCGCCGGGTCTGCCCGGACCCAGTGCGAACAGGGGCGCAGGCGCATCTCGACCCCGGCCCAGCGCGCGGCTTCGGCGTTCTGCCGCAGCTGGTCGGCAAGGAATTCGCCCAGGTGCAGGGCCTGGTAACTGGGTTGCACCCGTCCGTTGTCCAGGGTGTAGAGGTCGAGGATCGAGCGGAACAACTGCGAGACGTTGAGCAGCGAACGGTCGATGTTGTCCACCAGGCGCCGCTCCTCGTCGCCCAGGCGCGCCTCGCGCAGGCAGGCGGTGAACAGGCCGATGGAATGGATCGGCTGGCGCAGGTCGTGGCTGGCCTGGGCGAGAAAACGCGACTTTTCCAGGTTGGCGGCAATCGCCTCCTCCGACGCCTTGCGCGTGCGTTCCAGCAAGATATGGGCATAGATCGGGATCACCGTGCTGGTGATCAACAGCATCAGCACCATGAAGGGTTGCGCCTGCCACAGCGGCGTCAGGCGGTAGATGGCCAGCAGTGCCACCAACGCCAGGACCGTGGCGATCGCCAGGTAACGCGAACCAAAGCGCATGCCGTTGCCCAGGTTGACCCAGACCATCACCGCGTACAGCGGCAGCGCCGCTTCCCCGCCGACCACCAGGCCGAACGAAGTCCCGGTGTAGTCATAGACCATGCCCAGCACCCGCCGCGCCGGATAATGCCCGGGCCAGCGCACGATGGCCTGGCGCAGGACAATCGACAGCAGCAGGAACAGGACGATATAGATCACGATCGGCAGGTAGGTATCGAGCCGCTGCCCGGGCAGGAAACCCAGCACGCTGATATAGGCCAAGGCGCAGCTGCCCACGATGGTGCGCAGGTTGGCCTGGTCGAGCTCGGTGTTTTTTTCGAATTTCATGGGGAACATCCTTGTCCGGCAGTCGTCGTACCCAGCACGAATCACGGGCAGTTGCCTGACCCGCTGCTAAAGTAGCAGCCTCAAGGAAAGCTCGACCCAAGGAGAGTCACCCCATGGCATGCCGGATTATCATAGCCGACGATCACCCGCTGTTTCGCGAGGGCATGTTGCGCACGGTCCAGCGCCTGCTGCCGGACGCGCAGATCGAACAGGCCGGCGACCTGGACACCGTACTCGCCCTGACCCAGGCCGGCGACGAACTGGACACGCTGATCCTCGACCTGCGTTTTCCGGGCCTGACCTGCGTCAGCCAGCTGGCCGAACTGCGCAAGCAATTGCCGCGCACCACCCTGATCGTGGTGTCGATGGTCGATGACCAGGCGCTGATCGGCGAGGTCATGGCCGCCGGCGTCGACGGTTTTATCGGCAAGAACATCGCCCCGGACGAGATCGGCCAGGCCGTCCTGGCCATTCGCGGAGGCGAGGTGCTGGTCAAGTTCGCCCCTTCCGGCCTGCTGCCCCTGGGCACCGGCGCCACCCTGACCACGCGCCAGCTCGAGGTGCTGCGCCTGATCGCCCAGGGCAAGACCAACAAGGAAATCGCCCGCGAACTGGAGATCTCGCCCTTCACCGTGCGCATCCATGTGTCTTCGCTGCTGCGCATCCTCAACGTGCCGTCGCGGGCCGCGGCGGCGGTGAAATATTCCGGGGGGTTGTAGCCCGGCTCGTCGCCTGCCAGCGCGTTGCCACCCAGGCAGGCCGATACTGTGTGGGTTGCCCTGCTGGCACGTCGTGCGCCCCACACTTCACCGAGGAACCGGAAAATGCCGCTGACCCTGTATTTCCATCCGCTGTCGTCGTTCTGCCACAAGGTGCTGATCGCCCTGTACGAACACGGCATCGCCTTTGAAAAGCGCATCATCGATCTCGCCAACGACGCCGACCGGGCCGAGCTGCAAAGCCTGTGGCCGCTGGGCAAGTTCCCGGTCATCCGCGATCACGCCCGGCAGCGTGATGTGCCGGAATCGAGCGTGATCATCGAGTACCTGGATCGGTTTTATAGGGGCCAGCAGCCGTTGATTCCCGAGGATTGGGACAGTGCGCTGGAAGTCCGGCTGTGGGACCGTTTTTTCGATTGCCATGTCCAGGGGCCGATGCAGCGGATAGTCGCCGATCGCCTGTATGGCACCCACGGCGACCTGAGCCGGGAACGCGCAGCCCTGCTGAGCGCATACGCCATGCTCGAGCAGCGCCTGGCCTCGAGGACCTGGGTGGCCAGCCCGGGCTTCAGCCTGGCCGACTGCGCCGCCGCCCCGGCCTTGTTCTATGCCAGCACGCTCGTGGCCTTTGCCGACGACCATCGCCACCTGAGCGCCTATTTCGAGCGGCTGATACAGCGGCCGTCGTTCCAGCGGGTCATCGACGAAGCCCGGCCCTACTTTGTCCATTACCCCTTTGCCGAGGCCATCGCGCAGCGCTTTCGCTAGCCGTCGGGCACGGGCGAGGTGATGGGGATATTCCGGGCACGCGAAAATGCGCCGCTTGAGCATCCACACAGATACCGGGCATTACGAGAGCGCTTGATAAAAACAGAAGGATGGGTGTTTCGGGAGGATTCGCCTCATGCCTGGCGGCCGAGGGGTACCTGGATGGATAAGAGATGGCAGGGGCGGCTGGATTCGAACCAACGCATGGCAGGATCAAAACCTGCTGCCTTACCGCTTGGCGACGCCCCTATCTCTGGTATTGCCTGCTCTCGCTGCAAGGCCCGTGGGGGACCTCTGCAAGAACGCGCGGAAATTTATCAACTTTTTCTGTATCTGTGAAGACCAAGATGCATAAATTTGTTTTTAAAACAGCTACTTACTTTTTGGGGCCTGACTGAGGTAAAAACCGCCGATGCCTGGGGGCCCCTACACGACGGGCGCCAGACACCGATCAGCAGCCAACAACAACGGCCAAGCGTTTAGCGATTCCCCCGCCGGCAACTTGGTGCAAAATACCCTGCTCAGGTTGTAGCCCAGCCCCAGTCGCGTCGTGCCGCGCAACGAGAACCGATATGAACACCCATTGTGAGATAAGCGATGTGCCCAAGCCGCCCAACCCCCAGCGCCAATGTGATGGCAACCTTCACCACATCACCCATCAGCCGCCGGCGGTAACCGCATGATCGAAGTCACCGAGGTTTCCATTGCCCAACTGCGCGCCGCGCTCGAATCTGGCCAGACCACGGCGGTCGAACTGGTCCAGGCCTATCTGGCCAGGATCGATGCCTACGACGGCCCCGACACCCCCACCGCCCTCAACGCGGTGGTGGTGCGCAACCCCGACGCGCTCAAGGAAGCCCAGGCCTCCGATGCCCGCCGGGCCAGGGGCGAAACCCTGGGTCCGCTCGATGGCATTCCCTACACGGCCAAGGACAGCTACCTGGTCAAGGGCCTCACCGCGGCCTCCGGCAGCCCTGCCTTCGCCAAGCTGATCGCCTATCGCGATGCCTTCACCATCGAACGGCTGCGCGCCGCCGGAGCGATCTGCCTGGGCAAGACCAATATGCCGCCGATGGCCAACGGCGGCATGCAGCGCGGGGTCTATGGCCGCGCGGAAAGCCCGTACAACGCCGGCTACCTCACCGCGCCCTTCGCCTCGGGTTCATCGAACGGCGCAGGGACTGCCACCGCTGCGAGTTTCGCCGCCTTCGGCCTGGCGGAAGAAACCTGGTCGAGCGGCCGCGGCCCGGCCTCGAACAACGGCTTGTGTGCCTACACCCCTTCGCGCGGGGTGATCTCGGTGCGCGGCAACTGGCCGCTGACCCCGACCATGGACGTGGTGGTGCCCTATGCCCGGACCATGGCCGACCTGCTCGAAGTGCTCGACGTGGTGGTCGCCGAAGACCCGGACACCCGTGGCGATCTGTGGCGCCTGCAACCCTGGGTGCCGATTCCCAGCGTGGCCTCGGTGCGCCCGGCGTCCTATCGGGAACTGGCCGCCACCGGCAGCGCCCTGGCCGGCAAACGCTTCGGTGTGCCGCGCATGTACATCAACGCCGACCCCGAGGCAGGCACCAGCGAAGCACCGGGGATCGGTGGCCCGACCGGGCAACGCATCCACACCCGCCCTTCGGTGATCGGCCTCTGGCAGCAGGCGCGCCAGGCGCTGGAAGCCGCCGGCGCCGAAGTGCTCGAAGTGGATTTCCCCCTGGTGTCCAATTGCGAGGGCGACCGCCCCGGCGCGCCGACGGTGTTCAACCGCGGCCTGGTGTCCAAGGAGTTCCTGCATCACGAGTTGTGGGACCTGACCGCCTGGGCCTTCGATGACTTCCTGCGGGCCAACGGCGACCCGAAACTCAATCGCCTGGTGGACGTCGACGGCCCGCTGATATTCCCTCACGACCCCGGCACCCTGCCCAACCGCGAAGGCGACCTCGCCGCCGGCATGGACGAGTACGTGAAGATGGCCGAGCGCGGCATCACCCCCTGGGATCAGATCCCTACCGTGCCCGACGGCCTGCGCGGCCTGGAGCGAACCCGCAAGATCGATCTGGAAGACTGGATGGACACGCTGGGGCTCGATGCGGTGATCTTCCCCACCGTGGCCGACGTCGGCCCGGCGAATGCCGATGTCGACCCCGCGTCGGCGGATATCGCCTGGAGCAACGGCGTCTGGGTGGCCAACGGCAACCTCGCCATCCGCCACCTGGGCGTGCCCACGGTCACCGTGCCGATGGGCGTCATGCCGGACATCGGCATGCCCATCGGCCTGACCTTCGCCGGCCGCGCCTACGACGACTCGAACCTGCTGCGCCTGGCGGCAGCCTACGAGTCCACCGGCAGCAAACGCCTGATCCCGCCGCGGACTCCGGCGTTGGTGGACAGTAAACAGGTGGCTGGTCAGTAATGGAAAGGACGGGATTGGAGCAGCTCTGCCTCCAATCCCGCCCGGTAATGACAAGCCTGAATCATCAGGCCGTCCCTCGACATCATCACTCGCCCAAATAGTCTGCGGTCGACCTTGCCCGAAGCTGTTTGAAGGCCATCCCCCCGTCTGAAAAAGCCGCGCTACCTAACCAGCGAGCCTCGATTCTGTTGTTCAAATGAGAGGAGTGCCTTGTCGTGAGTCCGCTCGAATTGCAGCGGTGTCACGGTGATATGCCCGGCGAGAAGCTCCGCCGTCTCAGTGCCTGGCTCATCGGCTTGCGTGTGCCTGTCCAGCTTCAGCCAGTGATATTCAAGCCCGCGAGGATCGTTTTCCGTACGCACGGAAACGCCGTTCAAGCGCCCCGAGCCTTGACGCGTCAGTTTCAATGGAAGCACGGCATCCGGCGCGCAGTCGGGAAAGTTGACGTTCAAGCAAACATCCTCGGGCCAGTTCATGTCCATCAGTTGCGTGATGGCTTGCGGCCCATGATTGAGCGCGTTATCCCAAGGCACCGCACTTCTGTCGGTAAAGGCCTGGCTCAAGGCGATGGCAGGAACGCCAAACAGCAACCCCGTCATGGCGCCGCCGACCGTCCCCGAAAATACCGTTTCCACCCCCAGGTTCGCGCCTCGGTTGACCCCGGACAGAATCAGGTCGGGCCGGTCGTGATTGAGCAGATGCCCCAGCGCCATTGCCACGCAATCGCCCGGCGTCCCGGTGACAGCAAAGCGTCTTTGGCCATGGCAACTCAGCCGCAGAGGTGTGTGAAGGCTCAGCGAATGAGAGGTGCCGCTTTGATCGAGCAACGGCGCCACAACCCAGACCTCACGCGCCAGTTGGCCCGCGATGCGTTCGAGAATCTTGAGCCCTGGTGCGTCTATGCCGTCATCGTTGGTGAGAAGAATCCGCGCGAATCTCGGATGATCGTTAGCCATCGTAATCCCCCCTCGTGATGTTCCCGGTCCGACGCTCGGAATGGGCATCGTCGCGAACTGTATTTAGCTATAATTACATAGCTATTTTTTCATAGGTATGACGGCATGGATATTTCGTTGTTTCGCCGACAGTTGACCCGCCTGGGCAAACGCCTGCGCCAGGAGGCGCAGAACACTCCCGAGACCTGGTCGCAGATGCTGGTGATGAGTGCAATCGAGCGGATGGACGGCATGGCCACGCCCTCGAAAATCGCCGAAGAGGAAAACATGCGCTCCTCCAACCTCGCCTCGCTGCTGCGGGACCTGGAAGCCCGTGAACTGATTACCCGCACCCAGGACACCGGCGATCGTCGCCGCACCTGGCTAGAGCTGTCCGAAAAAGGCCGGCTGGTGTTGCAGGCCAGCCGGGATCAACGTGATCAATGGCTGGACAGCGCAGTGAACACCTGCCTGACGGATAAGGAACGCAAACAACTGGCAGCGGCCGGAGCACTGATGGAGAAACTCAGCGCCTTTAGCCTGCCGGGTGACCTGTAAAAAAGAGGCGCGCTTGAAAACTGTGATCCACTCGTGGCAGGTCCCAAGACAGCGTCGCGCCTCTGCTTCCTTCATCTACTGGCGTGGCTGGATGGTCGAGAAGATGTAGCGTGCAAAACGCCATTGGCCATCGCTTTCTCGATGCAACAGGAAAACCTCCTGATTGCCTTCGGCGCTGGCAGGCTGATCGCCCTTCAGCAACTTGACCGTTCCGTTGGAACGGGTCCGGGCGAACGCCCAGTCCCGTGACAGCGGTTGGATCTCATCGATGGTGAAACGCACGTCGAGCCTGATCAGGTCGAAGACCTGCCGATACGCCGCGTGTACCGCGTCACGGCCTACGGCCGGCGGGCTGTTCTGCGGCATGAACACCGCATCGTCGGCATACAGGGTCATGACCTGATCGAGGTCGGAGGTGTTCAGCGCCGTTTCATAACGTTTGAGTTGCTGGGTGACCGCCGCGGTCACCCCCGCCTCGGCGCCCGGCTTGGCGGCCTGGGCCGTCAGGGGCAGCAACAGGCTGCCGAGCATCAGTGTGATCAATGGGATACGCATGCTGTTCTCCTTGAGATCAAAGCACCACGACGAGCTTGCCCAGTGCGCGATCGCTTTCCATCAAGCGGTGCGCCTCGCGGACTTCGTCAAAGGCGAAGGTTCGGGTATGGATCGACGGTATGCGCTTGGCGGCGAGTTCCTTGGCCAGCCAAGGCAGTGGCGTGTCCTGCAGGGGCAAGGCCGGCGTCCCGAACAAGCCGCTCGGGAAGAAGTTCAGCCGCACGCCTGCGGGCAGGTCCTGCATCAGGTGGAATTGTTCCAGGGTGGGGGCACCGCCGAGCAGTCCGATCACGCTCACCGCGCCGAAGGGGCGCAGGGTCTTGAGGGTGTCCCGCAGGGTGGGCGCGCCTACGATTTCCAGGGCGGCATCGACCCCATCGGGTGCGATTTCGCGAATACGCGGGGCAATGTCGCCGTTGTCGACCACCACTGCATCGGCCCCTGCCTGGTAGAGGCGCTGGCTGTTTTCAGGGTTGCGGGTGGTCGCGATGACCTTCAATCCGCGAGCCTTGGCATAGGTGATGGCGGCCAGGCCAACCGATGAAGTACCGCCGCGTACCAGCAAGGTCTGGCCCTTCTGGATGCCCAGGCTCTTGTCCAGTGCGCCCCATACCGTGAGGTACGCCTCGGGCAGCGTGGCCAGCTGTTCCCAGGACAGCGAAGTGTCGTCCAGCGCGATCACATTGTTGCGCAGCACCGTCACCTGCTCGGCGTAGCTGCCGTTACGGGTGAACTGCATGCCACCCATGGCCGTGACCACCCGCTGGCCGGTGCGCAACTGGCCCGAGGGGTCCTGGATGACTTCGCCTACCGCCTCGATACCCGGCACCCGAGGTGCGCTGATGGCGCCCATCTTGCCAGCACGCAGATAGGTTTCGGCGCGGTTGAGGCCAAAGGCGCGGACGCGGATCAGCACTTCGTCGGCCGTCGGCGCGGGGGATGGGATATCCCGCAGTTGCAGGACTTCCGGGCCGCCGGTCTGTTCGATCACATAAGCTTTCATGGTGGAGTTCCTCAAGTACGTTGTGGGTTGAAGCCATTGCCGCCTGGGCAAGTGGCTTCACTATCCATCAATCGAAACTGGAAGATAATCCACGCAAAAGATAGGCTTCCTCTCACCAATGAGAGGAGCAATCATGGACTTCAACGCCGTCCGGATGTTTGTCAGCGTGGCGCAGACCGGCAGCCTTTCCGCCGCCGCCGAGCGCCTGGAGATTCCCCTGCCGACCTTGAGCCGACGCATTCGCGAACTCGAGCAACAGCTGAAGGTACAACTGCTCGAACGCTCGGTACGGGGCACCAAGCTCACCGACTCGGGGGCACGCCTGTACGAACACGCCAGCCGCGGTATCGAGGCATTGGTCGAGGGCGAACAGGCGGTGATCAGCGATCAGGCATTGTTGAAAGGCCGCTTGCGGCTGTCGTTGCCGCCCGCGTTCGAACCCTGGTGGGATGTGCTGTCGGCGTTCCAACGCCGCTACCCGCAGATCGAGGTCAGCGTGCATACCACGGAGCGGCGTATCGACCTGATCGAAGACGGTGTGGATGTGGCGCTGCGGGTCGGTGCGATTACCCACGAGACCATGGTCGCCCGTCGCCTGCTGAGCTATCGCCACCTGCTGGTAGCCAGTCCCGGGTTGATCGAGCGGCTGGGCCCACCCAGCAGCGTCGAGGCGCTGAACGCTTACCCCTGCGGTGTCTGGAGCCAGGGCAGCCCGGGGACCTGGCAGTTGGGAGACGTGGCCTTCAGGCCCAGGGCCATGCTCGCCACCAACGACTATGCACACCTGCGCAGCCGCGCGCTGGCCGGTGACCTGGTGACGGAGCTGCCGCCCTTCCTCGCGGCACACGCCATCCGCGAAGGCCGGCTGCTGGCGCTGCTGCCCGGCCATCCCTTGCCGGAGCAGCAAATCAATCTGCTCTACCCGTCCCATCGTCACCCGTCGGCCATCGTGCGGGCCTACCTGGACTTCGCCCAGGGCTACATGGGCTATCTGACAGAGGTATCGTCCACCCGGCAGTGATCGATCCTGAGGGCCCCAGGCACGACCCGAGTCGATCACTGATGCTCCTGGCGGAGCAAACGCCAGGTCTTCAGATAAAGATCGTGCCCTTCAGATACAGCGCGCCCTGGCCGCTGATCAGCACCCGACCGTTATCCAGCACCTTGCACCACAGCTGGCCCTTGCGCGCCCCGCCCTGCTCCGCGCTCAGGCGGGTTTTGCCCAGGCGCTGGGCCCAGTACGGCGCCAGGGAGGTGTGGGCCGAGCCGGTGACCGGGTCTTCGTTGACCCCGACGCTCGGGCCGAACCAGCGGGAGACGAAATCGAACTGCTTGCCCGGCGCGGTGACAGCGATGCCGCGCACATCGAACTTGGCCAGGGCGGCGAAGTCGGGCTTGAGACCGGCGATGATCGCTTCGTCCTCGACCACCAGCAAATAGTCGTCGGTGCGGTACAGGGCTTCTGCGCGCGGCAGGCCGAGGGCGTGCAGCAGGCTGGGTGGAATCTCTACGGCCGCCGGCTGCTTGGCCGGGAAGTCCATGGACAGCCGCTCGCCGTCACGACGCACGCGCAACTCGCCGCTGCGGGTGCTGAAGCGCAGCAGTTCGCTGGGTTCGTTCAGCTGTTCGAACAGCACCCAGGCCGCCGCCAGGGTGGCGTGGCCACAGAGGTCGACTTCCACGGTCGGGGTGAACCAGCGCAATTCGAACAGCTCGCCGTTGCGCACGAAGTAGGCGGTTTCCGAGAGGTTGTTCTCCTCGGCGATCCGTTGCAGCGTGGCGTCGGGCAACCAGGCGTCCAGCGGGCAGACCGCGGCCGGGTTGCCACCGAAAGGCGTGGAGGAAAAGGCATCCACCTGAAAGATATCGAGCTGCATCGGCTTCATTCCTGTTGACTGGCTTGGTCTGTGGCCCGGATCTGGTCCAGGTAGTTGTAGACGGTGTAGCGGGTGACGCCGAGGGCCGCGGCGGCCTTCTCGATACCGCCCTTGACGATGAACAGCCCGCGGTCCTGCATCTGGCGCACGGCTTCGAGCTTCTGGGCTTTCTTCATCAAGGCCCGGCCGCCGGGGCAGGCTTGCTGAATGATTTGTGCCATCAACTGCTCCATGTCCTGGGGCTCGTCGTGGCGTGGTTCGGGGGCTGCGCCCAGGCCCAGCAGTTCGCCCAGGCAGGCATGGGCGGCGGCGATACCGCTGAGGTCGGCGTTGGTGCACAGGGTGGCGAAGGGCTGGCCGCTGCTGTCGCGATACACCACCGTCGAGCTGCGCAACGGGCGACCGTCGGGCGCGGTGGTCGGGTAATTCTCCACCAGCACCGGCTCGCTGCCGGAGCGATCCTCCATGGCCCGGCGCACGGCGATGAACCCCAGGTCCTCGCGCGGCCCGGCCAGCACCGGGCTGCCGACCCGGCGACCGGTGACATGACCATTGGCGATGGCGACGATGGAGGATTCCGGCCGGCTCAGGTCATGCAGGACGATTTCCGTGTGCCGGCCCACCACGCTGCCGAGCATGTTCAGGGTGCTGTGCAGCACCTTGAACACCAGCTGGCGCTCGGCGGCACTCTCAGGGGATAAATGGCTGTCGGGGCTGTTCATGGCGGTTTCGCGGAAAAAGAATCGAGCGAAAATATCAACACAGCGTTGAATATTCAACCTAGCGTTGATTCAAGCCATTCAGCCTTCCTGCACAGTCCCCAACAACCATTCCTTGAACGCCAGCATCGCCGGGCTCTGCGCCCGTGACTGCAAGCGGGTCAGCCAGTAACTGCCGGTGGTGATGCCCACCGCGAACGGCTGGACGATGCTGCCGGCGTGCAACTGCCGGGCGAACATCAGCGGCGGCGCCAGGGCCACGCCTATGCCCTGCTGCGCGGCTTCCATCATGCCCAGGGACGAGTCGAAGACGATGCTGCGCGCAGGCAGGGTGCTGGCCGGCAGGCCGGCGGCGCTGAACCATTCCGGCCATTCGTCGGTGCGGTAGGAGCGCAGCAGGGTCTGGCCGAGCAGGTCGGCGGGGCTGCGCAGCTGTCGCGCCAGTTCCGGCACGCAGAGCACTGACAGCGGCGCCTCCAGCAACTGGACGGCATCGGTGCCATGCCAGGCACCGCTGCCGAAACGGATGGCGTAGTCCAGGCCTTCGGCCGCGACGTCGACCCGGTTGTTGTGGGTCGACAGGCGCAGGTCGATAAACGGGTGGCGGGCCTGGAAGTCCTCCAGGCGCGGCAGCAACCAGCCGACGGCAAAGGTACCGACCGCGCCGACGCTGAGCATTTCGCGGTAGTGCCCGCCTTCGAAGCGGCCGAGGGTTTCGGCGATGCGGTCGAAACACTCGCACAGCACCGGCAGCAGGGTTTCGCCCTCGCTGGTCAGCATCAGCCCGCGGGGCAGGCGCTTGAACAGGGTGACGTTGAGCTGGGCCTCGAGGCTTTTCACCTGATGACTGACCGCCGCCTGGGTCACGCACAGCTCGATGGCCGCGCGGGTAAAACTCAAATGCCGCGCCGAGGCCTCGAAGGCCCGCAGGGCATTCAGCGGCAGATGGGGTCGAATCATGACCACTCCCTAGTTTTTCTAATGGCTCCTGCGAAATATCGTCGTTTGCCGATCCTTCGCCGGCCGCCTACATTGAGCCGGCTCGCAGCGCCCCGCCCCCTGACTGCAAGGGCAGGCACTGGCAAAAGCCGCTCGGAGTGTAGCGGCCATCACCCTGCAAAATCATGGAATGTCAGCCCATCATGCACAACAAAAACCTTGCCCTATCCGGATTTTTCGCCGTTTCCCTGCTGCTCTCCGGCGCCAGCGCCTGCCTGGCCGCCAGCCAGCCGGACAGCGCGCTCAAGCCGCTGGTCGACGCGGCGATCCGCCCGTTGATGCAACAACAGGACATCGCCGGCATGGCGGTGGCCATCACCCTCAAGGGCCAGCCCCATTACTTTAACTACGGCCTGGCCTCCAAAGAGGAGCAGAAAGCCGTCGCCGCCGACACGCTGTTCGAGGTCGGCTCGGTGAGCAAGCTCTTCACCGCAACCCTGGGGGCCTATGCCCAGGCCAGCGGCAAACTGTCCCTGGACGACCCGGCCAGCCGCTACCTGCCGGCATTCAAAGGCAGCCCTTTCGAGCACATCAGCCTGTTGCAACTGGGCACCTACAGCGCCGGCGGCCTGCCGTTGCAGTTCCCGGAGCAGTGGGACAGCCAGGACAAGATGCTCGGCTACTACCAGGGCTGGAAACCGGCCTTTGCCCCCGGCGCCCAGCGCCTGTACTCGAACCCGAGCATCGGCCTGTTCGGCTACCTGGCCGCACAAAGCCTGGGGCAGCCCTTCGAACAATTGATGGAGCAGAAGCTGTTCCCGCAACTGGGCCTGTCGCACAGCTATATCCAGGTGCCGAAGTCGCAGATGGGCAATTACTCCCAGGGCTACGGCAAGGACGGCAAGCCGGTGCGGCTCGGCCCCGGCGCCCTGGATGCCGAGGCCTACGGGGTGAAGACCACTGCCGCCGACCTGCTGCGCTTCGTCCAGGCCAACCTCAAGCCCGAGTCGCTGCCGCAGCCCTGGCCGCAGGCAATCGCCATCACCCACACCGGCTATTACCAGGTCGAGGGCATGACCCAGGGCCTGGGCTGGGAGCTCTACCCCTACCCGCTCAGCCTCGACGCCCTGCTGGCTGGCAACTCGTCGCAGATGGCCTTCGAACCGCACCCGACCCGCTGGCTCACCCCGCCCCAGGCGCCGCGGGCCAATACCCTGCTGAACAAGACCGGTTCCACCAACGGCTTCGGCGCCTATGTGCTGTTCGTGCCCGGCAAGGACATCGGCCTGGTGCTGCTGGCGAACAAGAACTACCCCAACGCCGAACGGGTCAAGGTCGCCCATGCCCTGCTCAAGGCCCTGGATGACCAGGTCGGCGCGGCGAAGCGACCCTGAGCAAAACAACGGCCGGGTCGGTTAACAGGCCCGGTCGCTGGGCCAGCCGGGGGCGCGTCGCCGCCATGACAACTCGCTCCGCGACGATGATCGGCGCTGGATAAAAGCCGCGGAACGCGCCATCCTCCGCGTCTTTTTTCCGCGCAGCCCCTGGGGCGCACGTTTTTCCAAGGAAGCCATCCATGCACAACCAGCCGCTCAGCCCCGCCGAGTTCGAATTCATCGAAGACACCCTGCTCAAGTACGGTGACGACCATTCCGTGCTCAACCTGGCCGAGCTCGACGGTTTTTGCACCGCCCTGGTGTCCGGCCCGGCCCAGGTGGACATCGCCGAATGGTTCCCGGCCATCTGGGGCGGGCAGAACCCGGACTGGCAGGACCCCGAGGAGTGCAAGCGCTTCATCGAGCTGAGCGTGCGCCACCTGAATGCCCTCGCCACGGCACTGGCGAGCGACTCGGCGAGCTTTCAGCCGCGCTTCGAACAGACCGAGCATCAGGACCAGCCGCTGACGCTGGCGGAAGAATGGTGCTTCGGCTACATCCGCGCTATGGCCGTAAGCAACTGGCCCGAACTGCCCGCCGCCCAGGCCGCCCAGCTGCAAGCCATCGTCACCTGCGCCGAACAGGACAACTTCGAACTGCCGGCCGACCTGGATCTGGTTCAGCATCGCCAGACGGTAGCCCGCGTCGAACAGGCGGCGCGTGGGCTGCACGATTACTGGTTGGCGCAACGCTGAGAGTGGCGTGGAGGCAGGTCTGCCAGGATCTGGCTCAATCTGCACAAACTCCAAAAACACAAAAGCCTCCCGCAGGAGGCTTTTGGCTCGGCCCGCCAGCACGGGTTCAGAACGCCAGCTTGTAACCGATGGAAAACAGCATGACCGCCAGGAACGGCCGCAGCAGTTCGTCCGAGACGCGGCCGGTCATGTGGCTGCCGAGCCAGATCCCCGGCAGCGAGCCCATCAGCAGGAAGCCCAGCAGTTGCCAGTCCATGTTGCCCATGCTCGCGTGCCCCAGGCCAGCGACCAGGGTCAGGGGCACGGCGTGGGCGATTTCAGTGCCAACCAGGCGCTTGGTGGCCAGGAACGGGTACAGGATGAACAGCGCCACGGTGCCCAGGGCGCCGGCGCCGATGGAAGTCAGGGCGACCATGGTGCCGAGGACCACGCCGGTCACCACCGTCAGCCCGTTGAGGCTGGAATCCTTCAGGTGGTAGTGATCGCCGGCATGCTTCTGGGCAAACGCCAGCAGTTTTTTCTTGAACAGGATCGCCAGGGCGGTAAGCAGCAGCACAAATCCCAGGGCCTGCTTGATCACGCTGTTCAGCGCTTGCGGGTCGGTGTCCAGGCTCTTGAGGAACCACAAGGTGGCCAACACCGCGGGCACGCTGCCCAGGGTCAGCCAGCCGGTGATCTTCCAGTCGATGTTGCGGTTTTTCTGATGGACCAGCACACCACCGGACTTGGTGATGGCGGCATACAGCAGGTCGGTCCCCACAGCGGTCGCCGGGTTGATCCCAAACCACAACAGGATCGGGGTCATCAGCGAACCGCCTCCCACCCCCGTCATCCCAACAATGAAACCCACCAACAGGCCCGCGATTACAAAACCAAAATTACCCACATCCATCAATAAGCCCTACGCATCAACCGCGGCCAGGTAAAAAACTGGCGGCAGCATAGCGCTAATGCTTATGTCCATTTATATAAATAAAATCTAACGTTATAACTCTTTGCCTTTTTGCCATGTATCCAGCGCATGCAACCCTTGGATTTCATGCAGCAGTCACATGGCGAAATGGGCTTGGAGGCGGCCGGGAAAAACCTTGGACGCCGCGCCCTTTTCAGCTCATTTTTTTACCGGGATCCGCTTCACTGCTTCGATCCAGTCCGGATTCAAGCGGTTCTGCTCGGTGTCCATGCCCAGCGCTTCCATCCGTTCCTTGTGCCGGTCGATCTCATGCACCACCTGGCTCAGCGCGCTGGAGTTGGCGTCCAGCTGGTGCATCTGGGTCAGGCCCAGGTGGTAGAAGCGCAGCAGTTTCATCGCTGTCGGGTCTGCGGCCTCGACGCCGGCGGTGACGTGATGCATGACATTGGTCACGCTCATCAGGCTGCGCTTGAGCTGCCAGCCGTAGACCGCCGCGGCCATCCACGGCTGCGACCAGAAACGCACGCGCATCAGCACCATGCTCAGCACCAGCCCGGCCAGCACGCCGGCGACATTCAGGTGGAAGTTGTCGCCGCCAGGCGTGCCGAACAGCAGCACCGCGGCGCTGGACAGCAGCATGGCCAGGGACAGGAAGATCAGGGCGATAAACAGGGTGCTACGACGGGTCTGCTGGCGAAAAAGCTCGGGGTTCTGCGGCTGGATCTCGAACATGGCGACGGTGCGCTCGCATGATGAACAGGCCAGCATTATCACCCTGCCCGCACCGGGAGATGGCGAATAAATCCGCGCTGCGACAATCCACCTCGGCCCTGGGTGGTCGCACTGTCGAAACGACTCTGAGATTGGGAGTGATACGGATGCGGGATTGCCGGGCGTCGATGGCACGCCCGGCACGGTCAATGAACCGGCCCCGCGGGAGCCGGTTCTTGTGAGTCAGGCCACCCCGCCCTTGGCCTGTTGCTCCAGGTGCAGTTGCAGCTCGGGGTCGATCCGCAGCGCCGCCGCCAGCTCGTCCAGGTAACTGCGCTCGGCGTCCTGCTGGTCGTCCACCAGCATCACGCTGGCCAGGTACATTTCCGCCGCCATGCCCGGCTCGCCCGCGGCCGACTGGGCCACGTCGGCGGCATCCAGGGGACGCGCGACTTCGTCGTCGAGCCATTGCTGCAATTGCGGGTCGTCGGTGTGACGGCCGATCTCGGCGCTGATCAGTTGTTTTTCCTGCTCGTCGATACGGCCATCGGCCTTGGCCGCGGCGATCAGGGCACGGAGGATCGCATGGCTGTGTTCTTCGACTTCCGGGCCGGCCAGTTGGTCGACGGTGCGCAACGCCTGTTGCGGGGCCGCCGATTGCTGCTGTTGTTGCCAGGCCTGGTAAGCCTGGAACGCCATCATCCCCAGGGACGCCAGCGCCGCGTAGTTCATGCCACCACCGGAGCGGCCCTGAGGGGCTCCACCGGAAGCCGCGCCGCCAGAGATCGCGCCGCCCAAGCCGGAACCACCCAGCAGGCCGCCCAGCAGACCACCCAGCCCGCCAGCACCCAGGCCACCCGGAGCACCGCCGCCGCTGTTCCCGCCCAACAGGCCGCCGAGCAAGCCACCCAGGCCTCCCAGGCCGCCCTGCGGTGCCGAGGCCCCGCCACCCTGCTGCGTCATCGAGGCCTGGCCGGCGCGCAGCAACTGTTCAAGCAAATCACTGGTGTTCATGGCATCGCTCTCTTCGGGCAGTTATTCAGACTGCCAACAATAGTCTTCGCCACGGCTTGCGCCAACTGCTTCCGCTGGTGCCCTGATTCCTCCTCGCCAAACGCCGGCGCTGGCGGTCCGTTCGATCCGCCAGCGACGGCCATTGAGCCCGGGTGAATCAGGCCTGGGGCATTTTGCGGAAACCCACGGCCAGGCGGTTCCAGCTGTTGATGGTGGCGATCGCCAGGCTCAGGTCGACCTGTTCGCTGGGGCTGAACTGGCTGCTCAGCAGCTCGTAGTCGGCATCCGGGGCGTGGGTTTCGCTGACCCGGGTCAGCGACTCGGTCCAGGCCAGGGCGGCGCGTTCGCGGTCGGTGAAGAACGGCGTTTCGCGCCAGACCGAGACCGCGTACAGGCGGCGCTCGGTTTCCCCGCTCTTGCGCGCGTCGGCGGTGTGCATGTCAACGCAGAAGGCGCAGCCGTTGATCTGCGAGGCGCGCAGCTTCACCAGCTCGATCAGCGACTTTTCCAGGGGCAGTTTCGAGACCGCGGTTTCCAGGGCGATCATGGCTTTGAGGGCGTCCGGCGAAGCGGTGTAGAAGTCGATACGCGGTTGCATGGGATGGCTCCAGATCCAGTGAATGTGGCGCTACGTTAAGCCCGGGTGCAGTCCATACCAATGACCAATTCCGGCTAAGACCAGGTGACCAATGTCCCCCTCTCTTCTGTAGGAGCGCAGCTTGCGCGCGATAGCGTCAGTCCAGGCACCGCGGTGAATGGCCGCTGCGCGGATCGCGCGCAAGCTGCGCTCCTACAGAGGCTGTGTATTGACGCTCAGGCGCGGCGGCGCAGCCACTGCATGAAGCCTTTTTTCAGCACGGGCCGCGGGGTTTCCTGGGTCAGGGTCTGGGCGATGTGCTGGCGGAAATCCAGGAGATTTTTCATCGCCTCATTGATATCGCGTCGCGCGTCCAGGCACGGCTTGAGGTACTCGTTTTCGATGCGGTAGAGGGTGCAGAAGGTCTTGGCCGAGAAGTCCGCCGCGTTCGCCTGATCGGCGATGCCCGCCTCGCCTATCACTTCGCCCGGCCCCATGCGCCCGGCTTCGAACGGCTTGCCATCGCGGATCAGGCTGACCGAGACCACCCCCGACTCGATGATCAGCAGGTGATCGCTGACCTCGCCCGCCGGCAGGATGGTCTCGCCGGCGCGGAAGGTTTGCAGGGTCATGTTCTGGCTGAAGGTTTCCTTCTCCTCCTGGCGCAGGGTGGAGAAGATGCTCGAACTGTCCAGCAGCGCCCGCGGGCGCGACAGGTTGGCCGCCACGCTGCTTTCACCGGTGGACAGCAGGCTGACGCCGGACGCCTGCAAGTGACGGAAAGCCAGGTCGAACAGCTGGTTGCGCACTTCGCGCTTCTGGCTCATGGAGGCCACGAAGCCGCTGATCTCGTACTCAACCCCCGCGTTGCCCGAGCTTTTCAGGGCCACGCTGGGGGCCGGCTTGGGGAGCAGGAAACGGCAACCGAGCATGGCCCGCTCCAGCGCCTCGATCACCGTTTGCGGCCGCGCATGAGGGCTGACCTGGAGGCTGATGGACAGCCCGTGCATATCGGCGGGACGGCTGAAGTTGATGATCTTGGCCTTGGCCGCCAGGGAGTTGGGGATCACCGCCATGCTGCCCTGGGAGGTCTGCAAGCGGGTGGCGCGCCAGTCGATGTCGGTGACCCGGCCTTCGGTGCCGTCGATGGAGATCCAGTCATCGAGCTGATAAGGCTTGGTGGTGTTCAGCACGATCCCGGAGAACACGTCGCTGAGGGTGCTTTGCAGCGCCAGGCCGACAATGATCGCCACCGCGCCGGAGGTGGCCAGCACGCCCTTGACCGGCAGTTCCAGCACATAGGCCATGGCGGCGATGATGGCGATCAGGAAAATCACCGCGCCCATCAGGTCCTGCAACAGCCGCCCGGTATGCCCGACCCGCTGCATCATCAGGGTGCCGAGCAGCACCGTCAGGGTCCGCGCGCCGAACAGCCACCAACCGATCTGCAACCCGGTGGCGGCCAGGTGCAGCGGCACGTCCTCCGGCCAGGGCGCCGCCTGCATCGGGTTCAGGCCCTGGTTGAACAGCAGCACGCTGTACAGGGTAAAGATCAGCACCCGCACCAGCAGCTTCCAGTAACCGCCCCGCGCGCCGATCAAGCGCCACAGCAGCATGTCCAGCAGGATCAGCACCAATGCGGCGAACAACGGGTGGTCGGCGAACAGAATCGACATCAAGCAACTCCAGCACAGTCAGAGGCGCGACAATCTCACAGAAGCGACCTTGCAGGTATAGCCGGAAAAACAAAAACAGGGGCCTCATGGGAGGCCCCTGTCTGTAACGCCTTCGTTCACCTCTGTAGCCGCTGGCGCAGCCCGCGTTCGGCGGCGTAGCCGTCGTCAAGGACGAGCACGCGGTTCGACAGGCGGACCGCATGCCCTGGGTCGCGCTTGCTGCGCAAGCGATCGCAGCCTTCGCCAGCGGCTACAGGTATGGTCACCGTGTAGCCGCTGCCGAGCCTTGGCGAGGCTGCGATCGGCAACGCAGTTGTCGCAACCCCTGAGCCCCGGACCTGCCTGGAAAATGCGCTGTCCGGTTTACGGGGCTGCGCCCCGATCGCAGCCTTCGCCAGCGGCTACCGGCAGGTCATTTGCCGGTGGTCAGGGTGGTGTAGCTGGTGATCAGGTTGCGGTAGTCCGGGATGTGATTGGAGAACAAGGTGCCCAGGCCCTCGATGTCGTTGCGCCAGTCGCGGTGCAGCTCGCAGGCCAGGCCGAACCAGGTCATCAGCTGCGCGCCGGCGGTGGACATGCGGTTCCAGGCCGAATCGCGCGTCAGCTCATTGAAGGTGCCGGAGGCGTCGGTCACCACGAACACCTCGAAGCCTTCTTCCAGGGCCGACAGCGCCGGGAACGCCACGCAGACCTCGGTCACCACGCCGGCGATGATCAGCTGCTTCTTGCCAGTGGCCTTGATCGCCTTGACGAAATCTTCGTTGTCCCAGGCATTGATCTGGCCGGGCCGGGCAATGTACGGCGCGTCCGGGAACAGCGCCTTGAGCTCGGGCACCAGCGGGCCGTTGGGGCCGGTTTCGAAGCTGGTGGTGAGGATGGTCGGCAGCTTGAAGTACTTGGCCAGGTCGGCCAGGGCCAGCACGTTGTTCTTGAACTTGTCCGGGTCGATGTCGCGCACCAGGGACAGCAGGCCGGCTTGATGATCGACCAGCAGCACGGCGGCGTTGTCTTTGTCGAGACGTTTGTAGGTGGTAGTCATGGGGTAGTCCTCGCTTCTTATCGATACCGAAGGGAAATCGGCGTGGGGGGTGTTCGTTCAGCGCTGGGAGTCCAGCACTTCGTGTTCATTCGCCACTTGCTGGGCCTTGAGGTAGCTCTCGATCAGCAACTGATAGTGCGGCATGGCCTGGGCGTAGACCGCGGCCCATTGCTCGGCGTCCGGGCGGTTCCACGAACCCTGCAGTTCGGAGAGCGTGGCCATGATGTCGATCGGCACCACCCCGGCCTGGGCCAGGCGGGCGATGGTCAGATCGGTGGCCAGGCGCGAATGGTTGCCCGAGGCATCGACCACCGCGAACACCTTGTAGCCTTCATGCACCGCGGCGATCGAGGGGAACGCCAGGCAGACGCTGGTCAGGGTGCCGGCGATCACCAGGGTTTTCTTGCCGGTGGCCTCGACCGCCGCCCGGAACTCGGGATTGTCCCAGGCGTTGATTTCGCCTTTGCGGGCCACGTACCGGGCATGGGGGGCTTCCTGGTGGATTTCCGGGATCAGCGGGCCGTTGGGCCCCTGGGGTACCGAGGCCGTGGTGATTACCGGCATCTGCAACAGGGTCGCGGCTTTCGCCAGGGCGATGGCATTGGCCCGCAGTTGCGGCACGTCCATGTCCTTGACGATCTGGAACAGGCCGCTCTGGTGGTCGATCAGCAGCATTGCCGCGTCGTTGGGGTCGATGGTCGGTTTCAGGCCATTGAAGTTGGCCGCGTTGAGGGTGTTCATGTGCAGTTCCTCTTGTGTCTAGGCATTTATTTAAGGCAACAGCCATCCCTGGCCCTGAAACCGGCCTACACATCCTGTGCAAGTCGGTAAGGGGGTGTCAGCCAGGCATCTGGCCGAAACGGCCGGACTGGAAGTCGACGAATGCCTGGTGGATCTCGGCCTCGCTGTTCATCACGAACGGGCCATGGCCGACGATGGGCTCGTCGATCGGTTCGCCGCTGAGCAGCAGCACCACCGCGTCGTTGTTGGCTTCCAGGCTGATCTGGTCACCATCGCGTTCGAACAGCACCAGCTGACCTTCGCGCACCAGCTCCTGGCCATTGACCTGGACCGTGCCGCGCAGCAGCACCAGGGCGGTGTTGCGCCCCTGGTGCAGGTCGAGGGTCAGGGGCTTGCCGGCATTCAGGCGGATGTCCCAGACGTCGATCGGGGTGAAGGTGCGCGCCGGGCCCTTGACGCCGTCGAACTCGCCGGCGATCAGCCGCAGGGTGCCGGCCTTGTCCTTGAGGGCAATGGCCGGAATGTCGCCATCGAGGATGGTCTGGTAACCGGGGGCGGCCATCTTGTCCCGCGCTGGCAGGTTGACCCACAGCTGGACCATGTCCAGGGTGCCGCCGGACTGGGCGAACGCTGCGGAGTGGAACTCCTCGTGGAGAATCCCCGAGGCCGCGGTCATCCATTGCACGTCGCCAGGGCCGATCTTGCCGCCGCTGCCGGTGGAGTCGCGGTGTTCCACCTCGCCCTTGTAGACGATGGTCACGGTTTCGAAGCCGCGATGGGGGTGCTGGCCCACGCCACGGCGCCCCTGGGTCGGGGTGAATTCAGCCGGGCCGGCGTGGTCGAGCAGCAGGAACGGGCTGATGTGCTTGCCCAGGTTGTCGTAGGAAAACAGCGTACGAACCGGGAAACCATCGCCCACCCAATGAGACCGTGGGCTGGTGTAGATACCGATGATGTTTTTCATGCGGGTGCCTCCGACATGGGTGAGTTATTTCGTGGATACACCTTAAAACCCATACCTTTGATGCACTAGACTGCAAAAATCGTCCTTAGCGTTCTATTTGGAGAACGATGGTGGAAGACCTCAACACCCTCTATTACTTCACCCAGGTCGTCGAACACCGGGGTTTCGCCGCCGCCGGGCGCGCCCTGGACATGCCCAAGTCCAAGCTCAGCCGGCGCATTGCCCAGCTTGAGGAGCGCCTCGGCGTGCGCCTGATTCACCGCACCAGCCGCCACTGCTCGCTCACCGAGATCGGCCATGAGTACTACCAGCGCTGCCTGGCCATGCGCGTGGAAGCGGAAAGCGCCGCGGAAGTCATCGAGCGCAACCGTTCCGAACCCCAGGGCCTGGTGCGCCTCAGTTGCCCGACCGCGCTGCTCAACTCCTGGGTCGGGCCGATGCTGACCCGCTACATGCTCAAGTACCCGCTGGTGGAGCTGTTCATCGAGAGCACCAATCGCCGGGTCGACCTGATCCACGAAGGTTTCGACATCGCCCTGCGGGTGCGCTTCCCGCCGCTGGAAAGCAGCGACCTGGTGATGAAGGTGCTGGGCAACAGCACCCAGTGGCTGGTCGGCCACCCGGACTTTCTCGCGCGGCTGTCGAGCCCCGCCTCGCTCGCCGACCTCAGCGGCCTGCCGAGCCTGCACTGGGGCTCGGCGCAGCGCGAATACCAGTGGGAGCTGTTCGGCCCCAACGAAGCCCTGGCGCAGATTCGCCACAAGCCGCGGATGGTCACCGACGACCTGATCGCCCTGCGCCAGGCGGCCCTGGCGGGGATCGGCATCGTCCACCTGCCCAGCGTGGTGGTGCGCGACGATGTGGCCGCCGGGCGCCTGGTGCAGCTGGTACCGGACTGGGCGCCCAAGTGCGGGATCGTCCATGCGATCTTCCCGTCGCGCCGTGGCCTGCTGCCGTCGGTGCGCACCCTGATCGACTTTCTCGGCGAGGAGTTCAGCCGCAGCGATATCACCTGAGGATGCGCTCCAGGTGAAGCCAGGCCGAATCTTCCGACCTGTGGCATTTTTGACACTGGCCGAAATAATATTTCGAACATAATATTTTGCTCGTCATCTTATTCCGCCCAGTGAGGAAAACGCCCATGCAAAGCCCATCCCGCGAGGCCACCCTGGCCCAGTGGATTGCCCAGGAACAGGCCATGCGCGCACGCCTGGCCGGTCCGGGCAGCCTGTCCCTGGCCGAAGTCAGCGCCCTCTCCCCCAGCGAATTCTTCGATGGCATCGGCAACGGCGAACTGCCCTCGCCGCCCATCGGCACGCTGATGGATTTCATCCCCATCGAATGGTCCGCCGGGCACTTCGTGTTCCAGGGCACCCCGGATGCCCGCCATTACAACCCGCTGGGCAGCGTGCACGGCGGTTATGCCGCGACCCTGCTGGACTCCTGCATGGGCTGCGCGATCCACACCCGGCTGAACAAGGGCCAGGGCTACACCACCCTGGACCTGCGCATCAGTTATGTACGGGCCCTGACCGGCAGCAGCGGGCCGATCCGCGCCGAAGGCAAGATCGTCCACCTGGGCCGCTCCACCGCCCTGGCCGAAGGGCGGATCTACGATGTCGATGGCCGCCTGTACGCCACCGGTTCCACCACCTGCATGATCCTCGAAGCCCGCGGCTGAACCCGTTGCGTGTGGGTTGGGTGATGGAATGGGGTCGCCCGGTTGCTCCTGTGGGGGCGTGCGTCGTCTCTGCGGGAGCCGGGGATATTCGTGATTCGCGGTAAAGATTCCTTTGCCTGTCCGGCGGTTTTTCTCAAAGGTGCGGACCGGGATACTCGTGGCCTTTCCACTGCCATCTGGAGTCATCCATGTCTGTACCTGCTTTCGGCCTCGGCACCTATCGCCTGCAAGGCCAGGTGGTCATCGACTCGGTCAGCACCGCGCTCGAGCTGGGCTACCGGGCGATCGACACCGCACAGATCTACGAGAACGAAGCCGAGGTCGGCCAGGCCATCGCCGACAGCGGCATCCCCCGCGACGAGCTGTTCGTCACCAGCAAGATCTGGGTCGCCAATTTCGCCCGCGACAAGCTGATCCCCAGCCTCAAGGACAGCCTGCGCAAGCTGCGGACCGACTACCTGGACCTGACCCTGATCCACTGGCCGTCACCGGACAACCAGGTGCCGGTCGAAGAATTCATGGCGGCGCTGCTGGAAGCCAGGCAACTGGGGCTGACCCGGCAGATCGGGGTTTCCAACTTCACCAACGACCTGATGAAACAGGCCATCGCCGCGGTGGGTGCCGAACACATCGCCACCCACCAGATCGAACTGCATCCTTACCTGCAAAACCGCAAGGTCGTGGAGTTCGCGCAAAGCCAGGGGATTCACATCACCTCGTACATGACGCTGGCCTACGGGGAAGTGCTCAAGGACCCGGTCATCCAGCAGATCGCCGAGCAGCATCGGGCGACGCCGGCTCAAGTGACCCTGGCCTGGGCCATGCAATCGGGTTATGCGGTGATTCCCTCTTCGACCAGGCGCGCGAACCTGGAAAGCAACCTCAAGGCCTGCGCCTTGACCCTGGGCGAAGCAGACATGCGGCGCATCGCCGATCTGGAGCGCGGGCATCGCCTGACCAGCCCCGCCGGCATTGCACCGGCGTGGGACTGAGGTCCTAGCGCACCACGACATTCAACCGAATGCCGTCGGGCGCTATTTCTTCCTCATTGGAGCTGCCGGGAAACGTTCCGGCCGCCGGGGTCCTGCTCCGGCGGCCGGTGTCGATGGCCCTCATCAAGCGGCTGATGGTCTCGTAGTCCGGCAACGGCAGGCTGCTGATATACAGCTTGCGTCGCGAGCCGGGTGGAATCGATGGCATGCCGAGAAGCTCGGAGTCATAGACCAGTACGTGACGGACCTGCGGGTTATCCATGCAGAACGCCACGATATCGAGCCGGGCCTGCAACCCCAGAGAGGCGTTGATGATCAGCAGGTCCATTGGCTCACTGCCATATTCCACGATGTTCAACACCTCGATGAGTCGATACATCGGTGCAATCCGGTAATAGCCCAGCTGGTTCAGCACCCGCTCGATTTTCATTCGATGAAAATGCTGTTCATCGGCGATCAGGATTCGTAACGTTTTATTCGGCATTTTTTCGCGACCATGAAAAAGTCTGAGATGACAGGCTCCAAGCCTACGAATAAAGGCTAGGGGAGCAGCCGAGTGTTTTCTCTAAGGTTTTTCTGAAAAGCCCTACTCCACATTACTAAAATACGGCTTTCCCCTACTTTTTAAGCCTGAAATGCTCGTTTCCCTGGGATATCCACGGGCATCGGCGGCATACACCCGGTATCGATGGGCAGCTTTGGGCCCTGCTTCTTGCCCGGCCCGGGGGAGACAAAAGGCCCGCCCGGCCCCGGCAGCGGCCATCGGAAAACCGCTGGCCAGGTGGTGGTGTCCGCCGCCAGCAGCACGACGCAGCCCTGTTCCCAGCCACTGCGGGGGCTATTCCAGTATTCAGCAGGTTCGGTCTTTGCCCGAGGAGGGAGGATTGATATGGGCAATGAAGCGCAGGAGGATTTCCTGCGTTGCGCCCTGCACCCAGAGAATCTCCTGTAACGCAGAAGCGCCGAGGACCACCGGCAATGCATGGTCGGTGCGGCCGCCGTAGATCATGGCATGGCGGATCTGCGGGTTGCCCTGGCAGAACACGCCGGCGTCCACCCCGGCGGCAAACGCCAGCTCGCCGCTGAGCAGCAACAGGTCGAAGTTCTCGAAGGGCTCGCAGGAATAGTGGGTCAGGGTTACCAGTTCGCGGAAAGCCTCCACCGTGGCGACGCGAAAGTAACCCAGGCCATTCAACACACGCTGGATGCGTCCACACCGTTCCCGGGACGCGTCGGCAATCAGTATTCTCAGGCGTTTGTTGGGCATCGGCGTGGCAACTCTCGGTTGAACACAGAGGTTCAACAGACTATCCGATGGCCCCCGGCCGACTCTTTAAGACGATTCGCAAAAATCGCTGTAGACGGAGAATTTTTTCCTCTCGACAAAAAGCCCGCTGTTTACAGGCGCATCGCCCCACCGCACCAACACGATTGCGCGGTCTATTCGGTGGTACTGGGACTCCAGAATGCCTGCTCCACCAGGGCCGAGGTGGACAGCCGCGCCACCAGCGCGTCGAGTTCGTCGCCGTCCACCGAGGTGGTGGCCAGGGTCGCTTCGATCTCCACGTCGTCGTTGCCGAAGGCATGGACATCGATGTCGCTGGCCGGGTAGTTACTGCGCTCCAGCTCCGCTTCGAGCAGGGCGAACACGGCTTTCTGCTTGGAGCGATGGGCGATGACGTAGACGATGTTGGTGACCTCGGCGGAGATCACGTCCAGCGGCTGGCGGTTGATGTTGTTGACGATCGGCCGCAGCAAGGTATTGGCCGCCAGCACGAACAGCGTGCCGAGAAAGGCCTCGAGGATCAGGTCGGCACCGGCGCAGGCACCCACCGCCGCCGAGGCCCAGAGGGTGGCCGCGGTGTTCAGGCCGCGCACGTTGCCCTCTTCGCGCATGATCACCCCGGCACCGAGAAAACCGATGCCGGACACCACATAGGCCACCACCCGCACCGCGCCTTCGGCGCCGCCGAGGCGGTTGGCCATGTCGACGAAAATCGCCGCCCCCACCGCCACCAGCACGTTGGTGCGCAGGCCGGCGGTGCGCTGCCGGTATTGGCGCTCGAAGCCGATCAAGCCACCGAGGATAAAAGCCGCGCTGAGGCTGACCAGGGTGTCCACCAGGGAGGTCAGGTTGATGTTCTGGAGTGCTTGCATGAATCAAGTCCTTGAGTACGCGACGGTCGGTTGCCCCTACAGGATAGGTGCACTTTGCCGGAGCGAGCGGGCGGCGATCCAAGCGCCCGCGATGAGGCCGGCCAGGGTGCCGGGTATCTTGCACCGGCTGGTATTACGAGCAGATGGCGATTGCCGGTTGGCCCGCGGAACCAGAGCCGCTGCACGGCCCATCGCGGGCAAGCCTCGCTCCTACGGATAGATGGCGCTCATCGGGCAAGCGCTGGATTGACCCTGTAGCCGCTGCCGCAGGCTGCGATCGGCCCGCAGGGCCGTGGCGATCGTGCCAACGCCGGAGGACCTGCGGTCCTGGCGCAGCCTGCGGCAGCGGCTACAGGATTTGGTGCGGCGCTCCGCTTATTGCCAGCCGAACCGGCGGATATAAAAGCCCTTCACCGCCTGGGTCAGCGCCATGTACGCCAGCAGGATCACCGGCAGGAACACGAAGTACAGCGACGGCAGCGCCTGCAGCTTGAAGTAGTGCGCCAGCGGGCCCATGGGCAGGAAGATGCCGATGGCCATGATCACCCCCGTCATCACCAGCAGCGGCATGGCCGCGCGGCTTTGCAGGAAGGGGATCTTCGGCGTGCGGATCATGTGCACGATCAGGGTCTGGGTCAGCAGCCCGACCACGAACCAGCCGGACTGGAACAGCGTCTGGTGGTCCGGGGTATTGGCGTCGAACACGTACCACATCAGGGCGAAGGTGCCGATGTCGAAGATCGAACTGATCGGCCCGAAAAACAGCATGAAGCGCCCGACGTCCGCCGGCTGCCAGCGCTGGGGCCGGGCCAGCATGTCCTCGTCGACGTTGTCGAACGGGATGGCGATCTGGGAAATGTCGTACAGCAGGTTCTGCACCAGCAGGTGCATCGGCAGCATCGGCAGGAACGGAATGAAGGCGCTGGCCACCAGCACCGAGAACACGTTGCCGAAGTTCGAGCTGGCGGTCATCTTGATGTACTTGAGCATGTTGGCGAAGGTTCGCCGCCCTTCCAGCACGCCCTCCTCCAGCACCATCAGGCTTTTTTCCAGGAGGATGATGTCCGCCGCCTCCTTGGCGATGTCCACGGCGCTGTCCACCGAGATGCCGATGTCCGCGGTGCGCAATGCCGGCGCATCGTTGATGCCGTCGCCCATGAAGCCGACCACATGGCCGTTGCCCTTGAGCAGGCGGACGATGCGCTCCTTGTGCGAGGGCGTGAGCCGGGCGAAGACATTGGTGGTTTCCACGGCCTTGGCCAGCTGGGTATCGCTCATGCGCTCGATGTCGTTGCCCAGCAACAGGCCCTGTTGCTCCAGGCCGACTTCGCGGCAGATCTTCGCCGTCACCAGCTCGTTGTCGCCGGTCAGTACCTTCACCGCCACACCATGGGCGGCCAGGGCCTGGAGGGCCGGCGCGGTGCTTTCCTTGGGCGGGTCGAGGAATGCCACGTAACCGATCAGGGTCAGCCCCTGCTCGTCCGCCAGGCTGTAACTGTCGCGGCCCTGCGGCATCGGCCGGGCGGCCACGGCCACCACCCGCAGGCCTTCGCCGTTGAACTCGGCGGTGACCTGGCGAATCCGCGCCAGCAGCTCGTCGCTGAGCATTTCCTCGGCGGCGCCATGGCGCACCCGGGTGCACACCGCCAGCACCTCCTCCACCGCGCCCTTGCAGATCAGCAGGTGCGCACGCTCCTTCTCGGCCACCACCACCGACATGCGCCGCCGGTTGAAGTCGAAGGGAATCTCGTCGACCTTCTGGAACGCCGTGCCGACCCGCAGCTCGCGGTGCACTTCGACGTGCTCCAGCACCGCCACGTCCAGCAGGTTCTTCAGGCCGGTCTGGTAGTAGCTGTTCAGGTAGGCCATTTCCAGCACATCCTCGGACTCCTCCCCCCAGACATCCACATGCCGGGCGAGGAAGATCTTGTCCTGGGTCAGGGTGCCGGTCTTGTCGGTGCACAGCACGTCCATGGCGCCGAAGTTCTGGATCGCGTCCAGGCGCTTGACGATGACCTTCTTGCGCGACAGGAACACCGCGCCCTTGGCCAGGGTCGAGGTGACGATCATCGGCAGCATTTCCGGGGTCAGGCCCACGGCGATGGACAGCGCGAACAGCAGCGCCTCCATCCAGTCGCCCTTGGTGAAGCCGTTGATGAACAGCACCAGCGGCGCCATGACGAACATGAAGCGGATCAGCAGCCAGCTGACCTTGTTCACCCCGTTCTGGAACGACGTCGGCGCCCGGTCGGTGGCCCCGACCCGCTGGGCCAGGGCGCCGAAATAGGTGGCATTGCCGGTGGTCAGGACCAGCGCGGTGGCCGCGCCGGACACCACGTTGGTGCCCATGAACAGGATGTTGTCCAGCTCCAGCGGGTTGAGGGTGGCGGCGTCCTGCTGGCGCGGGAATTTCTCCACCGGCAGCGATTCGCCGGTCATCGCCGCCTGGCTGACGAACAGGTCCTTGGCGCTGAGCACCCGGCAATCGGCGGGGATCATGTCGCCGGCCGAAAGCTGGATCAGGTCGCCCGGCACCAGTTGCCGGATCGGCAGTTCCAGGCGTTGCAGGCCCTGGTGCGCCACCGCCGCGCCATGCAGCCTGGCGAACACCGACGGCGCGCTATCGAGCACATCGCGCCGCAGCACCGTGGCAGTGTTGCTGACCATCGCCTTGAGGGCGTCGGCGGCCTTGTTCGACTTGGCCTCCTGCCAGAAACGCAGCAGCGTGGAGAGCACCACCATGGAAAAAATCACCGTGGCCGCCTTCATGTCTTCGGTCAGCCAGGAGATCACCGCCAGCAGGGTCAGCAGCAGGTTGAAGGGGTTCTTGTAGCAATGCCACAGGTGCGTCCACCAAGGCAGCGGCTGCTCATGCTCGACCTCGTTGAGGCCATGCCGTTCGCGCAGGGCCTGGGCCTCGGCTTCGCTCAGGCCATCGGTGTGGCTGCCGAGGCGTTGCAGCAGGTCCGCGGCCTCGTCGTTGGCCGCGGCCACCAGGGTGTGCGCCAGGCTGGGCGGTACATCGCGGCTGACGCTGGCGTCGCTGAAGCTTTCCAGCAAGGCCAGGCGGCGAAAGTGCCGGGCGAAGTGCCGGGTCCGCAGGAAGCCGGCAAAAAACTCTTTGAGCAGGGTGAGGTTCATGGTGTGTCCCCTAACGGTCGGCGCCGGGAGACTCACAGCCAGGTCGGGTTCGCCGGCCGCGCGAACAGGCGCAGCCGTAGCGCGGCGATGCGTCAGGCATCACCCACTGTTGCAGTGTCGATGAGAAGGACATCGGGAACGGGCCCTGAAGGCCACGGTCGGGAAGCCGCCGCTCGCTGTTACGGCGAGACAACGGCGCAAAAAAAGCGGGCGCGTTATCTTGCCGGGAAGGCGCCGGTTATCGAAACCGGCCGACTACTGTCACTCGAACAAGTACCCACTGTGGGTCTCCGCTTGATGGAAAACGCGCGAAGCTTACGCCGCGGTTTTTGCAGAGTAAATCGACGGCAAGGCGCTGGTGGGGGAATCGAAAAGTTCTTCAGCGAAGGTTCAGGAAGGGTCGGCAGCGAAGGCTGGATGCGGGGATTTTCGGGGATATCGAGAGGGTTGGAATGGGGGACGGCTGCGCCGCCCATCGCGGGCAAGCCTCGCTCCTACAGGTTGACGTCGATTTGCGTCTGTAGGAGCGAGGCTTGCCCGCGATGAGGCCCGAACATTCAACACAGAACTATCGGGCCCGACGGCCTCTATCAGCTGGCCGTGGCCAGCAGCAGGTCGCGCACCGAACGGCTGTGGCGGCCTTTGTCGTGCTCGTACAGCGAGGCGGCGATTTCCTCGGCACGAATCGGCAATACCGACAGCAAGGTGTCGCTCAGGCCATGGCTGGCCTGGCTGAAGCCCTGGGTGTAGATGCCGGCCTTGCAGCGCTCGTCGGTGATGACCCGGTAGTTGCGGTCCACTTCGAAGTCGCCCAGGTAGGCTTCCAGCGGCGCCAGCAATGCGCGGTGGGTCTGGCGCTCGTAGCCGGTGGCCAGGATCACCGCGTCGTAGTGGCGGGTGCTCAGCTCGCCGGTGGAGGTGTTGCGCAGCAGCAGCTCGATGCCCTGGGCGGTGGCGGTGGCTTTCTCCACGGTGGTCAGGGTGCAGAAGGCATGGCGCGCGATGCCGGAGACTTTCTGCCGGTAGAGAATCCCGTAGATGCGTTCGATCAGGTCGACGTCCACCACCGAATAGTTGGTGTTCTGGTACTCGTGGACCAGGCGCTCGCGCTCGCCGCTCGGCTGCTGGAACACCAGGTCGGTGAAGGCCGGCGAGAACACTTCGTTGACGAAGGGGCTGTCGTCCGCCGGCTTCAGCGCCGAACCGCGCATCAGTATGTCCACCTGCACCGATGGGAAGCTGTCGTTGAGGTCGATGAAGGCCTCGGCGGCGCTCTGCCCGCCCCCGATGATCGCCACGTTCATCGGCTTGCCGCTGGTGCATGGCTGGTTGGCCATGCGTTCCAGGTAGTGCGCGTGGTGGAACACCCGGCCGTCGTCCTTGAGCGCCTTGAAGGTGTCCGGGATCAGTGGCGTGCCGCCAGGGCTGACCACCACCGAACGGCTGGTACGGACGAATTCCTGGCCCTGGCTGTCGCGGGAAATCACCCGCAGTGCCTCGACCTGCTGGTTGTGCAGCACCGGCTCGATGGCCAGCACTTCTTCGCCGTAGCGGCTCTGCTCCTGGAAGTGCCCGGCGACCCAGCGCAGGTAATCGTTGAACTCCATGCGGCACGGATAGAAGGTGCCCAGGTTGATGAAGTCCACCAGGCGGCCGTGGTGCTTGAGGTAGTTGACGAAGGAGTACGGGCTGGTCGGGTTGCGCAGGGTCACCAGGTCCTTGAGGAAGGAAATCTGCAGGTCGCTCTGGGCCACCAGGGTGTTGCCGTGCCAGCGGTAGTCGGCCTGCTTGTCGAGAAACAGCGCGTCCAGCGGCCCCTGGATCTGGCCACGTTCTTCCAGCGCGATAGCCAGCGCCAGATTCGAGGGGCCGAAACCGATACCGATCAGGTCGTGAACGATGGTCGATGCAATTGCCTGTGTCATTTCCAGTGTCCTCTGGATAAATCCCTCAACGCGGGGAGAAATCGACGGTGACCTGATCGGCCCATGGCGAGGCAGCAGGTCGTCTGTTGAGTAGGAACGAGGACAGTGAAAAAAAATTTAACAAAGAAGGATCAATGGGCGTCCCACTGCCGGACCCGCACCCGGCAATGTTTCATCGCGTTGACGATGTGCTTCTCCACCAGGCTGCGGGAGATCCCCAGGCGCTCGGCGATCTCGGGGTGGGACAGGCCTTCGAGCTTGCGCAGCAGGAAGCTTTCCCGGCACAGCGCCGGCAGCTCCGCCAGCGCCCGTTGCAGCATGTCCAGGCGCTGGCCGTGGTCGATGCTGGTTTGCGGCGAGGGGCTGAAGAAGCGCTCTTCATTGTCGAGCACATCCAGCGGCTCGACCTGGCGCAAGGCGTTGCGCCGATGGCCATCGATCACCAGGTTCAGCGCGGTGCGATAGAGGAAGGCCCGCGGTTGCTCGATCGGCGTGTCGCTGGAGCGCTCCAGCACCCGCACGTAAGCGTCATGCACCACATCTTCGGCCACCTGCAGGTTGCCCAGCTTGGCGTTGAGGAAACACACCAGCTCGCGATAGTAGTTTTCCAACATGACTCCCGACCGCGATACGCGGCTTTTGTCCTTGAGCACAACCGGCGCCCCGCCCCTGGGCAGGCGATTCGATGATGGCAGTTTAGAAGTGGCGTAATTTATAGTAATTCTCATATAGATTTAAAGTACTGAGTCGATTCGCCGACTTTATTTTCTTCGTCTACATTTTTCGCCCCAGCTGTAACTCCATGTGTCCATGCTTAAATTCCCTCTGTTTTCCCTCGTTTACCTGACAGCTCCCCGTATCTGTCGCTCCATCGACAGCCTCCAGCCAGCGCCCATGCCACGGGCCAGGCCGGACGACGGGCCGATTTCCATTGGCCGGAACCCTGCATGAAACGTCCCCGTCATCCCCGACGCGCCCTGCTTGTCACCCTGTGTCTGATTCCCATCGTCGCCCTCGCCGCCTGGCAGATCCTGCCGCCGGGGCGCGACCAGTTCGCCACCGTGCAGGTCAGCCGCGGCACCATCGAAAGCAGCGTGACCGCCCTGGGCACCCTGCAACCGCGGCGTTATGTCGACGTCGGCGCCCAGGCGTCCGGGCAGATCCGCAAGATCCACGTCGAGGCCGGCGACCCGGTCAAGGAAGGCCAGCTGCTGGTGGAGATCGACCCCGCCACCCAGCAGGCCAAGCTCGACGCCAGCCGCTTCTCCATCGAGAACCTGCAGGCCCAGCTGCAAGAGCAGCGGGCGCAGAACGAGCTGGCCCGGCAGAAGTACCAGCGCCAGCAGAACCTCGCCGCCGGTGGCGCGACCCGCGACGAAGACGTGCAGACCGCCCGCGCCGAACTCAAGGCCACCCAGGCGCGGATCGACATGATCCAGGCGCAGATCCGCCAGGCCCAGGCCAGCCTGCGCAGCGACCAGGCCGAGCTGGGCTATACGCGGATCTACGCGCCGATGTCCGGCACCGTGGTCGCGGTGGACGCCCGCGAAGGCCAGACCCTCAACGCCCAGCAGCAGACGCCGCTGATCCTGCGCATTGCCCGGCTGTCGCCGATGACCGTCTGGGCCGAAGTCTCCGAAGCCGATATCGGTCACGTCAAACCGGGCATGAGCGCCTACTTCACCACCTTGAGCGGCGGCACCCGGCGCTGGACCAGCACCGTGCGGCAGATCCTGCCGATTCCGCCCAAGCCGCTGAACGAAAGCAGCCAGGGCAGCGGCAGCCCCAACAGTTCGAGCAAGAGCGGCAGCGGCCGGGTGGTGCTCTACACCGTGCTGCTGGATGTGGATAACGCCGACAACGCCTTGATGGCCGAAATGACCGCCCAGGTGTTTTTTGTCGCCGAGCGCGCGCAGGACGTTCTTACCGCGCCGCTTGCCGCCCTGCAGGGCGGCGCCGATAGCGGCATGCAGCTGGCCCGGGTGGTGGCGAAAAACGGTTCGATCGAGGAGCGCAAGGTGCGGGTCGGCATCAGCGACCGCTTGCGCATCCAGATCCTCGACGGCCTCGCCGAAGGCGATCACCTGCTGATCGGTCCCGCGCAAAGCAGCGGAGGCTGAATGCAGACCCCGCTGATCGACCTCAAGGACATCCGCAAATCCTACGGTGGCGGCGACACGCCGCAAGTGGACGTGCTGCGTGGCATCGACCTGTCGATCCACGCCGGCGAATTCGTCGCCATCGTCGGCGCTTCCGGCTCCGGCAAATCGACGCTGATGAACATCCTCGGCTGCCTCGACCGCCCGACCTCGGGCGAGTACCTGTTCGCCGGGGAAAACGTCGCCCGCCTGGGCAGCGACGAACTGGCCTGGCTACGCCGCGAAGCCTTCGGCTTCGTGTTCCAGGGCTACCACCTGATTGCGTCCGGCTCGGCCCAGGAAAACGTCGAGATGCCGGCGATCTACGCCGGCACCCCGGCGGCCGAGCGCCATGCCCGCGCCGCCGCCCTGCTCGACCGCCTGGGCCTGGCCAGCCGCACCGGCAACCGCCCGCACCAGTTGTCCGGCGGCCAGCAGCAGCGGGTGTCGATCGCCCGCGCGCTGATGAACGGCGGCCACATCATCCTCGCCGACGAACCCACCGGTGCCCTCGACAGCCACAGCGGCGCCGAGGTCATGGCGCTGCTCGACGAGCTGGCCAGCCAGGGCCATGTGGTGATCCTCATCACCCACGACCGCGAAGTCGCGGCGCGGGCCAAGCGCATCATCGAAATCCGCGACGGCGAGATCATCAGCGACACCGCCGACGACCACCCCGAGGTCCAGGCCAGCGCCAACAGCGGCGCGCTGCAGGCGGTGGACCTGCGCCAGCGCCTGGCCGACGGCAGCGAACACAACGGCGCCTGGAAAGGTGAACTGGTGGACGCCGTGCAGGCGGCCTGGCGGGTGATGTGGATCAACCGCTTCCGCACCGCCCTGACCCTGCTGGGGATCGTCATAGGCGTGGCTTCGGTGGTGGTGATGCTGGCGGTGGGCGAAGGCAGCAAGCGCCAGGTCATGGCGCAAATGGGCGCCTTTGGCTCGAACATCATCTACTTGAGCGGCTACTCGCCCAACCCGCGCACGCCCGAGGGCATCGTCACCCTGGACGACGTCGCGGCCCTGGCCAACCTGCCCCAGGTAAAACGCATCATGCCGGTCAACGGCGCCAAGGCCGGGGTGCGCTTCGGCAACGCCGACTACATGAGCTATGTGGGCGGCAACGACACCAACTTCCCGGAGATCTTCAACTGGCCCGTGGCCCAGGGCAGCTACTTCAGCGACGCCGACGAACGCTCGGCGGCGGCGGTGGCGGTGATCGGCCACAAGGTCCGGGAAAAGCTCCTCAAGGACGTGGCCAACCCCATCGGCCAATACATCCTGATCGAGAACGTGCCGTTCCAGGTGGTCGGCGTGCTTTCGGAAAAGGGCGCCAGTTCCGGCGACAGCGACAGCGACGACCGCATCGCCGTGCCCTACTCCGCCGCCAGCATCCGCCTGTTCGGCGACCATAACCCGCAGTACGTGGCGATTGCCGCCGCCGATGCCAGCCGGGTCAAGCAGACCGAGCGCGAGATCGACGAACTGATGCTGCGCATGCACGGCGGCAAGCGCGACTTCGAGCTGACCAACAACGCCGCGATGATCCAGGCCGAGGCCCGCACCCAGAACACCCTGTCGCTGATGCTCGGCGCCATCGCCGCGATCTCGCTGCTGGTGGGCGGCATCGGGGTGATGAACATCATGCTCATGACTGTGCGAGAACGCACCCGCGAGATCGGCATCCGCATGGCCACCGGCGCCCGCCAGCGCGACATCCTGCGCCAGTTCCTCACCGAGGCGGTGATGCTCTCGGTGGTCGGCGGCCTGGCCGGGATCGGCGTGGCGCTGATCATCGGCGGCATCCTGATCCTCAGCGAAGTGGCCGTGGCCTTCTCCCTGGCCGCGATCCTGGGCGCCTTCGCCTGCGCCCTGGTCACCGGCGTCGTCTTCGGCTTCATGCCGGCCCGCAAAGCAGCCCGACTCGACCCGGTCACGGCCCTCACCAGTGAATGATCGACCTATGAAAGCGCCCCTCAGCCTTATCGCCGCCAGCCTGTTGCTGGCGGCCTGCAGCGGCCCCGCGCCGCGCCCGGACAGTGGCTTGCAGGCACCGCCCGCCTGGCACTCGCCGCATACCGCGGCCGCGCAGCAGGACAACCGGCAATGGTGGACCCGCTTCGGCAGCCCGGAACTGGAACGCCTGATCGAACAGGCTCGCCTGGGCAGCCACGACCTGGCCGCCGCCATGGCCCGGGTGCGCCAGGCGCAGGCCAGTGCCGTCATTGCCGGCGCGCCCTTGCTGCCCGCCGTCAACGGCACCTTCAACGCCAACCGCCAGAAGCTCATGCGGGGCAACGGCTACAGCCAGCTGAATGCCGACAGCAACAACAAGGCCGTGGACTATTTCGATGCCGGCCTGAGCGCCAGCTATGAAATCGATTTCTGGGGCGGCAAGCGTGCCGCCCGGGACAGCGCGCTGCTGGGCGTGCAGGCCAGCGAATTCGACCAGGCCACCGTGGAGCTGACCCTGCTCAGCGGCGTGGCCAACAGTTACGCCCAGGTGCTGTCGCTGCGCGAGCAGAGCCGCATCGCCGAACTCAACCTGGCCAATGCGCAAAGCGTGCTCAGGCTGGTGCAGACCCGCTACGACTCGGGCTCGGCCACCGCCCTGGAGCTGGCCCAGCAGAAGAGCCTGGTGGCGGCGCAGCAACGCCAGGTGCCGCTGGTTCGGCAACAGGCCGAAGAAGCCCTGATCACCCTCGCCGCCCTCCTCGGCCGGCCGGTACAGAGCCTGACCTTGAGCGACCAGCCTTTCGCCCGACTGAACTGGCCGGACATCGATGCCGGGGTGCCCAGCGACCTGCTGGCCCGCCGCCCCGATATCGCCGGCGCCGAAGCCCGGCTGGCGGCGGCCCGGGCCGATGTCAAAGTGGCGCGGGCGGCGATGCTGCCCAGCGTGACCCTGACCGCCAACCTCGGCTCCGGCGCCAACCAGTTCGATGACGTGCTACGCAGCCCCTTCTACAACCTGACCGCCGGGCTGGTGGCGCCGATCTTCAACAATGGGCGCCTGAGTGCCGAGCGCGACCGGGCCACGGCCCGCCAGCAGGAACTGCTGGAAAGCTACCGCGCAGCGATCGTCAATGGCTTCGCCGATGTGGAAAAGGCCCTCAACAGCATTCGCGGCCTGGACCAGCAGCGGCAATGGCAAGACGAAGAACTGAGGCAGGCGCAACGCGCCTTCGAGATCGCCCAGAGCCGCTACCAGGCCGGCGCCGCCGACCTGCTCACAGTCCTGGAAACCCAGCGCACCCTGTACACCGCACAAGACCAGAACGTGCAACTGCGGCTGTCCCGGGTGCAGTCGAGCATTGCCCTGTACAAAGCCCTGGGCGGTGGCTGGAAGACACTCGAAACGAAGAAGCGCTGAATAAAGAGCCTCTAAATAAAACGCTGAAAAAAAGCGCGGGCCCTGCAACAGGACCCGCGCCGCTGCCTTGCCAACTTACACCTTCAGGTGCTGGGCGTACCAGGGACGCCGGGGGGCCCGCTTGAGCAACTGCGGCACCTCCTCGTCACGGCTCAGGGCGATACGCAAGGCCAGCTTCATGACCTCCTGGTCCATCTCCAGCGACATCTCGCCCGGCGCGTTGCCCAGCGGGCCGCAGCCATGGGTCGAGGCCCCCAGCCACGGGTCGTCGACCTCGACCCAGCGCCCGGGCGCGAACCACGGCACGCCGTTGACCTCGCGGCGCAACACTTCACCGGGATGGAAGCGCTCATGGGCGCGGAACCAATCGTCGATGCGGTCATCGATCCAGCCATGGAACTTCCAGAACATCGGATGCACATGGGACGAGAACGGGTCGCCGAGAAAGTCGTTCTGCGCCAGGTACCAGCGTCCGGCGAAGTCCGAGGACACCCGGGCCTCCATGACCGGCATGCCGTTGGCAGGGTCCCGGGCGACATCGGCCCAGCGCATGTGCAACCAGTCATGCAGGCCCAGCTCGACCTCCGAGCCGAACTGCCCCAGGGTCAGGCGGCTGAGGTAGTCGGGGTCCTGGTACTGCGACTCCCAGACCTGGAAGTTGCCATAGAAGGCCGCATCGCTTTTCAAGCCATGCAGCCACTGGGTGAACTCTTCATCGTCGTCGGCGATCCAGGCCGGCGGCACCGAGCAGCCGTCGTGATTTTCGTAGTAGCGGATAAAGCCCAGACGATCCTGCTCGAGGCGCGGGGACGGCAAGGGCAGCTGCTGCCAGGACACCAGGTCCGGCTGTAACGAACGCGCCTGCAACAGCATGTGCCGGTGCATGAAGAGGAAATCGATCCCCGAGGCATTGCGATGCTTGCGTCGTCCACGGGCATCGCGCTCGTGCTTCAGCGGTCCCGGCTGCCAGCCAAGCCCGCGCAGGCTGTTGCGCTTGTCCTTGGGCAAGGAATGCCAGCGATCCCGGGAGGCATGCCAGAGCTGGTGGAACAGGCGATGCTGCGGGGACACCAGCCAGGCCAGCAACTCGGGGCTCAGGCCGTTCTGCTCCCGGGCCGCGGGAAAGGCCCGCTTGCGCGCCACGAAGCGCACCGCGGATACCGGCGCCAGGAGCGACACCTGCAACGACTGCAGGCGGCCACTGAGGGTGCCGCTGCCGGCATTGCCCCAGTTCGCCCAGACCTCGTCGAGCACCACCTGGCACTCATGGCTGGGCGCGCCGCTGAGCTGGCCGCCGGGGAACAGCCGCCAGCACAATTTCGCGGCGTCCACCGCCGCCAGCTCGCCCTGCACCCGAAACTCCACCGGACCGTCGCCCCGCAGGCTTTGCGCACGCCCCAGGAAGCCCCGCAGGCCGCGCCCGGTCGGACCGACATCGAGCACCAGTTCACAGCCGCGACGCGGCAGCGGTGCGTCGGCATCCAGGAACTCGATGTCCCAGATGCCCCGCAGGTGATCGGCAAGGCGCACGCCCGGGTCGAGGGCGACTTCCAGCTTGGCTTCCCCCGGGGTGATTTCCAGTTCTTCCTGACGACGCACATCCAGGCGCTGCAACTCCTTGCGGGTGTAGAGCGCCACAGGAATAGCCGCCCCCGTCACCGCCAGACCGGTCAAAAATCCTCGTCTCGAAAACCTCATCGCTCTACCTATATCCAGTGGCGCCTCACGCATCTAGCTAGAACGTTGGATTTGCACGGAAATTTACCGGCGAGCCGCTCCCGGGCCGCTAAATTTGCCGCCGGCCAGCTCGTTTATCGCGGATAGATGTGCACAAAAAGGTCGGGCCTGGAGGCATTGCGCCTCCCGCTCCGGCCCCGTCATCAGCCCGCCTGCGACTGGGATAGCAATGATCAAATTACCTGGTAAGAAAACCCTCTACCTGAGCCTGCTGGTACTTACTGTCGCCGTACTCGGTGTCGGTGCCGGGGCCGCCTGGCACTACTACTGGAAGGACCGGGTGTCTTACCCCAGCGAAATCGTCAAGCACGCCAACGACCTGCAGGAACGCATCATCTCCTTCGACAGCCATATCACCGTGCCCCTGGATTTCGGCACCGAAGGCACCGAGGCGGACAAGGACACCCATCGCCAGTTCGACCTGGTCAAGGCCGGTCGCGGCAGGATGTCCGGCGCCGCCCTGAGCATTCTCGCCTGGCCGGAAATGTGGAACGGCGCCAACGCCCCGCATCGCCCCACCGCCGGCTTCGTCGAAGAGGCCCGGCACCAGCGGGAGACCCGCTACCGGATCATCCAGGGCCTGGTGCGCGACTTCCCCAACCAGGCGGCCATTGCCTATACCCCCGCCGACCTGCGCCGCATCGCCTCCGAAGGCAAGCTGGCAGTGGTGATCAGCCTGCTCAACGCCTACGCCATGGGCGACGATCTCGACCAGCTGGACAAGTGGGCCGCCCGCGGCATGCGTCTGTTCGGCTTCAGCTATGTGGGCAATAACGACTGGGCCGACTCCTCGCGCCCGCTGCCATTCTTCAACGACACCCGGGACGCCCTCGGCGGCCTCTCGCCGATCGGCAAGCAGGCCGTGCGCAGGCTCAACGACCTGGGGGTGGTGATCGACGTCTCGCAGATGTCCAGCAAGGCCCTGGACGACGTCGCGGCCCTGACCCGCGCGCCGGTGGTGGCCTCGCACTCCGCGCCCCGGGCGCTGGTGGACATCCCGCGCAACCTCAGCGACAAGGAACTGCAGGTGATCAAGGCCACGGGCGGGGTGGTCCAGGTGGTGGGCTTCTCCACCTACCTGCGGCCCCTCAGCCAGCCGACCCTGGACAAGCTCAACGCCCTGCGCCAGCGCTTCGACCTGGGTCCGCTGCAAGGCCTGGAAAACGCCCTGATGCCGGGCGACGCGGTCATCACCATCTGGCCGGAACAGCGCTTCGGCGAGTACGCCAGCTCCCTGTACGGCATTCTGGAAGAAGAGCCCAAGGCCAGCCTCAAGGACTATGTCGACGCCATCGACTACACGGTGAAGAAGGTCGGCATCGATCACGTCGGCATCAGTTCGGACTTCAACGAGGGTGGCGGCGTCAACGGCTGGATGAACGTGGCGGACAACCGCAACGTCACCGCCGAACTGATCCAGCGCGGCTACAGCGATATCGAGATTGCCAAGCTCTGGGGCGAGAACTACCTGCGCGTCTGGGAACAGGTGCAGAAACTGGCCAAGCCGGTAAGCCCCACCGCGCAACCTGCCACGCAACCCGCCACACATCCCGTCGAACCACCCGCCGTCGCCGGCTGAACCCTGACCACGAGAATCCCTGTGACCAATCGTCGGACCTTCCTCAAGCACGCGAGCCTGCTGGCCGCCGCCCTGCCCCTGGGCACCTTCGCCATCGGCCAGGCCCGGGCCGCCGCCACGCCCGCCACCCACCAGCAACCCTGGGACCAACTGCGCCAGCTGTTCGACCTCGACCCGGACTACGTGCACCTGGCCAACTTCCTCATCACCTCGCACCCCAGGCCCGTGCGCGAAGCCATCGAAAAATACCGCGCGGTCCTGGATCGCAACCCGGCCATGGCCATGGACTACGACACCCAGTACACCTGGAAGCGCGAAGCCCAAGTGCGCGAGAGCGTCGGCCGCTACCTGCAGATCAAGCCTGCCCAGGTGGCCCTGACCGGCAGCACCACCGAAGGCCTGGCCATGATGTATGGCGGCATTCACGTGCGCCCCGGGCAGGAGATACTGACCACGGTGCATGAGCACTACTCGACCCGTAACGCCCTGAAGTTCCGCACCCAGCGCGACGGCACCCAGGTGCGCACCATCGAGCTGTTCAAGTCGCCCCACCAGGTCTGCGTCGATGAAGTGCTGGGCAATATCGACCGCAGCATCCGCCCCAACACCCGCGTACTGGGGATGACCTGGGTGCAATCGGGCAGCAGCGTCAAGCTGCCGATCGGCGAGATCGGCAAGCTGGTGGATCAGCACAACCGCAACCGCGACGAGGCCGAGCGGATTCTCTACTGCGTCGACGGCGTCCACGGCCTGGGGGTGGAGGACGTCACTTTTGCCGACCTCAATTGCGACTTCTTCGTCGCCGGCACCCACAAATGGATGTTCGGCCCGCGGGGCACCGGGATCTTCTGCTCGCGCTCGGAAAAGCTCGAGCACCTGACGCCGATGGTGGCGACCTTCTCCGAGAACCAGGACTTCGCCACCACCATGACCCCCGGCGGCTACCACAGCTTCGAGCACCGCTGGGCCGTGGACCAGGCCTTCGACCTGCACATGCAGCTGGGCAAGGCCAACATCCAGGCGCGGATCCACCAACTCAACAGCTACCTCAAGCAACGCCTGCAGGAACTCCCCGGCATCGAACTGGTGACGCCCCTGAGCCCGGAGCTTTCCGCTGGCTTCACCTTCTTCCGCGGCCCGAACCTGGACACCGACGCCACCGCTGCCTGGCTGATCGAGAACCGCATCCTGGTGGATGCGGTGTACCGCGACGCGGGGCCGCTGGTGCGCATGGCGCCCGGCCTGCTCAACAGCGAAGCAGACATCGACCGCGCCATGGACCTGCTGGGCAAGCGCCTGCGCGCCGGCAAGACCGCCTGAGCCCCTCGCCCACTTCTTTTCTCTACATTGCACAAGGTTATTGATGATGAAACCTGTCGCCTGCTCCTCACTCGCCGCGCTGTTCGGCTGCCTGGCCAGCCTCAATGCCCAGGCCGTCGAGCCACCCAAGCCCGGCAGCGTGTTCAAGGACTGCAAGAACTGCCCGGAGATGGTGGTGCTGCCCGCCGGCAGCTTCGTCATGGGCACCCCCGAAGACGAAGTCGGCCGAGAGCCCGACGAAGGCCCGCAGCATACGGTGACCTTCAACAAGGCCTTCGCCATGAGCCGTTTCCACGTGACCGCCGGCGAGCTGGACGCCTACATCCGCGAGACCGGCACAGTGATCAAGGACGGCGACGAGCGTCCCGGCCGCCTGTGCCAGGCCAGCAAGCCGCGTTATGAACAAGGCCCGCGCCAGCCCGCGGTCTGCGTCGACTATGCCGACGTCCAGGCCTATGCCCGGTGGCTGTCGAAGAAGACCGGCCAGCACTACCGGATGGTCAGCGAGGCCGAGCGCGAGTACGCCGCGCGGGCCGGCAGCAGCGGCTCCTTCCCCTTCCCCTTCGATGAAGAAGGCCAGTACCAGATCACCCAGCACGCCAACACCTACGGCCCCAAGGACGGCTACAGCTACAGCGCCCCGGTGGGCAGCTATCCGCCCAACGCCTTCGGCATGTATGACATGCACGGCAATGTCTACGAGTGGGTCGCCGACTGCTGGCACCCCGACTATGTCGGCGCGCCCGCCGATGGCAGGGCCTGGATGGAGGAATCGGGCGGGGTGTGTCTCGACGCGCAGATTCGCGGCAACGACTGGGGCGAGGCCCCGGTGTTCTCCCGCTCGGGCAACCGCAACAGCCGCAAGCGCGAAGTGCGTGGGGATTGGTTGAGCTTCCGTGTCGTGCGCGAACTGGAACAGCCCGGCACCCAGCACCAGTAAAAGGCCCGATCGACAGCGATCAAGCGCGACCGTCGCGCCTGATCGCCGCGGGCCTCAGGCGCCGGCCCGGGATTCGCCGACCGGCTGCTGGCCAAGCTGCTCGGCCAGCAGCGCCAGGCCTTCATGCAAGGCCGGGAACAGGCTGTTGTTGAAGTTGTTCCAGCGCAGTTCGAGGATGGTGTCCTCGGGCGCGATCTCGGTGTTGAGCACGTCGTGGAACACCTCGCCGGAATCGATGCCGTTGTCCACGTAGTGGAACGAGGCCCCGGTCATGTACAGCGGCTCGACCGGCTCGGTTTCCCGCGTAGCCCAGTCCACCACCTTCTGCCCACGGGCACCGTACAGCGCATTCCAGGTGGCATAGGCGCCGCGACGCTCGTAGGGCGATTCGAGGCGGGTGATGCCCGGATGGATGTTCATGATCCGCCGCGCGAAAGGCGCGCCCGGGCGCACCAGCTCGTCGAGGATCACCAGCAGGCCGTCGAGCACCACGATGTCGGCCTTGAGCTCCACCAGGGTGTCGTGCAGGCGACGCTCGAAATCCTGCTTGCCGGCGATATGCTCGGCCGAACCCCGCGGATGACGGCGATAGGTGGACGGCACGCTGAGCAGCAGGTCGTTGACCAGGCGCCCCTGCACCTGCAGGTCGGCCGGGTACAGCCATTGCCGGCCGGGCTGATAGGCAAAGCCGTAGTCGCTCACCAGTTGCTGGTCCCGTGGCGACTGCTCGTCATCGTCGTAGACCACGCCGACCAGTTTGTAGGCCTCGCCCAGGGGCGTCTGGTTCAGCGACTCCACCAGGAATTCCAGCACCGACTTCATGTAGCGCTCGTGATCCTTGTAGGCCACCGGTTGCCCGGCCTTGTCGGCCGCCGCGTTCCTCAGGGACCAGACATACACCAGATTCTTTTTCGTCATTTGCTCGCTCTCGCTGAATGGGCCAGGCACGACGTCGTTACGCGTGCACCTCCAGAACAAGAACGAAGCAGGCGCCGGGCAATTTATCCGCGCCCGCGGCCACGCTAAATACTGCCGCCAACGGTTCGTCTGTTCATGAGTACGGGTCTTTCTGCCTCGACCCTTCATTCACTGCCGGGAACCCCTTATGACCGACCCCAAGCGCGGAGCCTTTCACGGACTGCTCGCCCTGCTCAGACCCTTTCGTACCACTGTCGTGATTTCCGTTGCCCTGGGCATGGTCGGCGGCCTGGCCATCACCCTGCTGCTGGCGACCATCAACAACGCCCTGCACTCGGCGACCGGCATGACCCAGGGCGTGGTCCTGACCTTCGCCGCACTGTGCCTGCTGGCGTTGACCAGCTCGATCGTCTCGGATATCGGCACCAACTACGTGGGCCAGCGCATCATTGCCGCCCTGCGCAAGGACCTGGGGGAAAAAGTACTCTCGGCGCCCATCACCCAGATCGAACGCTACCGCTCCCACCGCCTGATCCCGGTGCTGACCCACGACGTCGACACCATCAGCGACTTCTCCTTCGCCTTCACCCCGCTGGCCATCGCCACCACCGTCACCCTGGGTTGCCTGGGCTACCTGGCGTACCTGTCGGTGCCGATGTTCCTGATGATGGTGGTCGCCATCATCATCGGCACCAGCGTGCAACTGGTGGCCGGCGGCAAGGGCATCAAGGGCTTCGACGAAGCGCGCGACCACGAGGACGAACTGCAGCGCTACTACAACGCTATTGCCTCCGGCGCCAAGGAACTGCGCATCCACCGGCCACGGCGCTTTCGCATGAACACCCAGCGCATCCAGAAAACCGCGGACCGCATCAGCGATATCCAGGTGCGCTCGGTGAACATCTATATCCTGGCCAAGAGCTTCGGCTCGATGCTGTTCTTCGTGGTCATCGGCCTGGCCCTGGCCATGCAGGCCTACTACCCGAACCCGGACCCCGCCGTGATCACCGGTTTCGTGCTGGTGCTGCTGTACATGAAGGGCCCCCTGGAACACGTGGTCGGCTACCTGCCCATCGTTGGCAAGGCGAAGATCGCCTTCGCCCGTATCCGCGAGCTGTCGGAACGCTTCTCCTCCCCCGAGCCGCATCTGCTGATGGACGACAGCGAAGCGCCGCAAGCGGTGGTGCACAGCCTGGAACTGCGCGGTGTGAGCTACAGTCCGCCGCCCGTGGCAGGCAGCGAGCCGTTCCACCTGGGCCCGATCAACCTGAACATCAGGCAGGGCGACATCGTCTTCATCGTCGGCGAGAACGGCTGCGGCAAGACCACCCTGATCAAACTGTTGCTGGGCCTGTACCAGCCTCAGTCCGGGGAGATCCGCCTCAATGGCGAAGCCGTGACCGACCGGCTCCGGGACGACTACCGACAACTGTTCACCACGGTCTTCGCCGACTACCACCTGTTCGACGACCTGGTCCAGGGCAATGCCGGCAAGTCGCTGGACATCGCCACCCAGTACCTGGACCGCCTGGAAATCGCCCACAAGGTCAGCATCAAGGATGGCGCTTTCACCACCACCGACCTCTCCACCGGCCAACGCAAGCGCCTGGCGCTGATCAATGCCTGGCTCGAAGAGCGCCCGGTGCTGGTGTTCGACGAATGGGCCGCCGACCAGGACCCGGCCTTCCGGCGGATTTTCTATACCGAGCTGCTGCCGGACCTCAAGCGCCTGGGCAAGACCATCATCGTCATCAGCCACGACGATCGCTACTTCGATATCGCCGACCAGTTGGTGCGCATGAAGGCCGGGCAAGTCATGAGCGATCTGCAACCGGCGTGATTGTTTCCGGTTTCTGGCAACTGGTGCGTCTTACAGACAGAACTGAGAATTACTAGCATTAACAATCATTACCTCTGCCGTTTTATAAGAGCACATGAGCATGCCCGCACAACATCGACTGACTCCTCTGGCCAAAGCCCTGCTTGGCCAGGCGTTCTCGCCGAGAATGGCTTCCCGCACCCTGGGCCTGGCCCTGACCCTGCCCTTGATGGCCCAGGTCCAGGCCCAGGAAATCCATTTCAATATCGCCGCGCAATCCATGGCGTTGGCCCTGCAGGAGTTCGGGCGCCAGGCCAACCTGCAAGTGCTGTACAGCCCCGACGATGTGCAAGGCAAGCGCAGCAATGCGCTCTCCGGCAGCTACTCGCCGGAGCGGGCCATCGCGGCGATGCTCAATGGCACGGGGGTCGCCTATTCCCTCAAGGGCAACTCGGTGACCATTCTCAACCGGGCTTCCGCCGGTTCACTGGAACTGGGGACCAGCACCATCACCGCCCAGGGCCTGGACTCGACCACCGAAGACACCGGTTCCTACACCACCGGGCCCATGCAGACCGCCAGCAAGCTGGCCCTGACGGCCCGGGAAACACCGCAATCGGTCACGGTCATCACCCGCCAGCGCATGGATGACCAGAACATGAAGACCCTGGAGGATGTGCTCAAGGCCACCCCGGGCATTTCCGTGACCAAGGACGGTCCGCAGCGCCCGACCTTCTACTCCCGCGGCTTCGCCATTGAAAACCTGATGGTCGACGGCTTGTCCAACGACCTGAGCCACTACCTCAGCCGGGACATGAACTCCACCCCCGACATGGCGATCTTCGACCGGGTGGAAGTGGTGCGCGGCGCCACCGGTCTGATGCAGGGCGCGGGCAACCCCTCGGCCGCGGTGAACATGGTGCACAAGCGTCCGACCGCTACCCCGCGGGTCACCCTCACCGGCAGCGCCGGCAGCTGGGACAACTACCGCACCGAGTTCGACGCTTCCAATGCCTTGAACGAAAGTGGCACCCTGCGTGGCCGGATAGTCACCGCCTACCAGACCAAGGACAGCTTCCAGGACTTCGTCAGCTCCGAGCGCTCGGTGTTCTACGGCATCACCGAGGCCGACCTGAACGAAGACACCACCTTCACCTTCGGCATCTCCAACCAGAACGCCAACAACAACACATCCTGGGGCGGCCTGCCGGTGGCCGCCGACGGCAGCGACCTGCACCTGAAGCGCTCGACCTACCTGGGCAGCGACTGGGAATTCTGGGACCAGGACAACACCACCGCCTTCACCCGCCTGGAATACCGCTTCGCCAACGACTGGAAAATGCTCCTGGCCGCCAGCAAGAGCTGGTCGGACCTGAGCATGCTCGGCTCCATCCCGATGCGCACCTGGCAAAGCGACTACGTCGAGTTCGGCCAGAACATCGGCCGGTACGACTACAAGGACAAGCAGAGCAGCTACGACGGTTATGTCAGCGGTCCCTTCTCGCTGTTCGGCCGTACCCACGAACTGGTGGTGGGCGCCAGCAAGCGCGACCTGAAGTTCAAGGGCAAGGGCCTGCCCATCGACCTCGAGACCCACACCGACCTGAACAATCCTTCCGGCATTCCCAAGCCGGACATGAGTGCCAACCCCTGGACACAGGACCGCACCAGCGAACTGAAGAGTACCTACGTCACCACGCGCCTGAACCTTGCCGACGACCTGAAACTCATCCTCGGCGGACGGCTGGACTGGTACGACTACGATGTGACCACCACCTGGAACGGCAAGCCCTCCTCCACCAGCCTGCCCAACAAGGTCACCCGCAACCTGACCCGCTATGCCGGCGTGATCTACGACCTGGACCAGCATCACTCGGTCTATGTCAGCTACACCGACATCTTCAAGCCGCAGACCGAGCTCGACGCCTCCAACAACGCGCTCAAGCCCATCGAAGGCAAGAACTACGAGATGGGCATCAAGGGCGAGTACTTCGACGGCGCCCTGAATGCCAGCGCGGCGATCTTCCGCATCGACCAGGAAAACCGCGCCAAGCTACTGAACCCCATTCTGTGCCCTCCGGGGAACGACTGCTATGAAGCCGCGGGCGAAGTGCGCAGCCAAGGTATCGAGCTTGAGATCAACGGCTCCCTGGCCCCGGGCTGGCAGCTGGGGGCCGGCTACACCTACGCCTCGGTCAAGTACACCAAGGACTCCGACCCGACCAAGGAAGGCACCCTGTTCGACACCGATATCCCGCGCCATGTGTTCAAGGCCTTCACCACCTACCAATTGCCCGGCGACCTCAACCGCTGGACCATCGGTGGCGGCCTGTATCGGCAGAACACCATCTACAACAAGGGCACCAACGAATACCTGACCACCTTCGACTACCACATCGAACAAAAGGCCTACACCCTGGTGGACCTGATGACCAGCTACAAGGCCTCGGAGAATGTGAACATTCGCCTGAACCTCAACAACGTCTTCGACAAGCGTTACTACCAGAGCATCAGCAGCAACACCGACTACGGCAACAACTTCTACGGCGATCCGCGCAACGCCATGGTCACCGTCAGCTGGTCGCTCTAATCTCCTCCCCTGACCCGGGGTCGGCGCCAACGGCGACGGCCCCCTCGACACCGCCCTGCCCACGTCGGATCCACGGCCCCAGCGCCCGGTCCGACGCCTTTTCCCCTCCCCTCTAGATGCCAGCCGCCGCCGATAGCAGCCGCCAGGCACACAAGACATAAGCAGGCCTTCGCTGGCCAGCCAGCGCCTACACCAGCCCGCTTGCATCACGCCCCCTATCCCTGTCCCCGCTCCTCCGTAGGAACCGGCTTGCCGGCGATCGCAACCGCCAGGCGCGCAAGGCATAAGCACGCCTTCACAGACCAATCGCTGCCTGGGCGGTGGATGGGGTTTCGAGGGAAGCCCGGGCAGAAAAAGACAGGCACAAAAAAGGCCTGGACCGTTACCGGTCCAGGCCTGGGGCTCGCCCTCAGTTCAAGCAGGTCAGCAAGTGCTTTCTGAAACTTGCCAGCAAGATCTCGCTGTTCACCATCTCCTCATGGCGGGAGCCCGTCTTCAGCGACGCCACTGGCCGTCCGCCCAGCACCTCCCGGCCCATGACCTGTTCCAGGGCCTGGATGGCCTGGTCGGAATAATCGCCGGACCACCACAGATGAGGCGCGACCTGCAACGGACGATAGGCATAGGCCGCGGACAAGGCGCTCAAGTCATTGAACACGGCGCTGACCAACGACGCATCGAACTCCGCCTTGAACAACCCCAGCACCCGCTCCAGCTCGCCGGGCTCCAGGGCGATATTGCGCGACACCCAGCCATGGATGCTCGGCCCGTTCAGCTCGGCCTCCTGCCTCAACCGCTGCCCGATCAGCTCGGCGCTGGCCGGGAACAGCAGGCAAAGCTTGTCGACAATCGCCCGCCACTCGGACTCGGCCGTCACCGTGACCGGCACTGCCTGTTCCTCGACCCTGTCCTCCACCGCCGCCTGGGGCGGTGTCGGGTCGAGCAGCCCGAGGAAGCGCACTGTCTCTCCCACTGCCTCCAGCTCGCTGGCCACATCCATGGCAATCGACCCGCCCAGGGACCAACCGGCCAGGTAGTAAGGCCCCGCCGGCTGCACCTGGCGGATGCTGGCCACATAACGCTGGACCATGGCCTGCCAGGAGACTTCGCTCCAGTCGGCCTGCAGATAGGACTGATGCAGCACGCCATACACCGCGCAACAATCGCGCAGTCGCGCCGCCAGCGGCAGGTAGCCATACACGCTGCCCCCCGCCGGGTGGAAGCAGAACAGCGGCTGGCCGGAGCCTCCCAGGGCGATGACGTTGTCCGCCACAGCGGCCTGGCCGGCGTCGACGACGACCAGCAGTTGCCCGACAGTCGGCGCGCTGAACAGCGCATTGATGCTCAGCTGCAACCCCAGCGCCTGGTTGAGGGCGCCGATCAGGCGCAACGCATCCAGGGAGTGGCCACCCAGTTCGAAGAAATTGTCGTCCAGTCCCACCTGCTCGATACCCAGGACCTCGGCCCAGATCGCCGCGACCTGTTGCTCCAATTCGCTTTGCGGCGCGACATAGGCCTGCTGCAACAAGCTGGCGTCGGCCTTGGGCAGGGCCTTGCGGTCCAGCTTGCCGTTGGGGCTCAGCGGCAGCGCCTCGAGGAACAGCAGGTGCGCTGGCAGCATGTAGTCCGGCAGCACTGCCTTGAGCGCCGCTTTCAACTGCTCGCGCAACCGGGCCTGGTCGTCCTGGCTGTCTGCGCTCACACCCTGGGCGGCGACCAGATAGGCCACCAACTGCGGACCACCGGCCGCGTCCTGGGCCAGCACCACCGCTTCACGCACTTGCGGCTGTTCCAGCAGACGGGCTTCGATCTCGCCCATCTCGATCCGGAAACCGCGGATCTTCACCTGATGGTCGATGCGTCCGGCGTAGTCGATCACACCGTTGGCGTTATAACGCGCCAGGTCGCCGGAACGGTACAGGCGCCCGCCGTCCTGGCTGAACGGGTCGGGGATGAAACGCTCCGCCGTCAGGCCTGGGCGATCATGGTAACCCCGGGCCAGCAGCTCGCCGCCGATCATCAGCTCACCAACGACGCCGTTCAGCGGCAGGTTGCCGCTGTTGTCCAGCAGGTAGATGGAACGCCCGGGCAACGCCTTGCCCAACGGGATCACCGCGGGCAACGGCTCGGCACCGCTCAGGTAAGCCTCGCAATCATGGGCGGTGGCACTGACGGTGGTTTCGGTCGGGCCATAGGTGTTGAGCAGGCAAGCGTCCGTCAACCCGGCCTGTTTCCAGGCGGCCACGCCTTCGGCCGGCATGGCCTCGCCGCCCAGGTTGAGCTGGCGCAGGCGCCCGAAGTCCCGCGGCCCCTTGGCCGCGAAATCCTTGCCGAGCATGAACCAGTAGGCGGTACTCAAGTCGACGATGCTGATGCCCTGCCCGATCAACTCGCGGTAGAAGGTCTCGCTGTCCCACAACGCCTTGCCGCGGATCACCACCGAGGCGCCGCAGATCAGCGCCGGGTACAGCTGCTCGACGAAGGCGTCGAAGTTGAAGGTGGAGAATTGCAGCCCGCGGTCCTCGGCGGTCATCTTGAAATAATCCCGCGCAGCCCGCGCATGCTGGCTCAGGGCGTTATGCGTGATGCTGACGCCCTTGGGCCGGCCGGTGGAACCGGAGGTGTACATCACATACGCCAGGTTCTCCGGGTTGCTGCGTTGAACCGGATTGCCCCGGTCAGCGCCGGCCAGCCATTCATGGTCCTGGTCCAGGCACAGGTGCGGCACTTCCACGCCTGCGCGCAGACGTTCGAGCAACGGCGCCTGGGTCAGCAGTAACTGGATGCCGCTGTCCTGCATCATGTAGTGCAGGCGGTCCTGCGGGTATTCAGGGTCCAGCGGTACGTAGGCGCCCCCGGCCTTGAGCACCGCCAGCAGGCCGACAATCATGTCCAGCCCGCGCTCCACGGCGATGCCGACCCGGACATCCGGGCCAATGCCCAGCTCGATCAGCTTGTGGGCCAACTGGTTGGCGCGCTGGTTGAGCTGGCCGTAGCTCAGCTGCCGGTCGCCACACAGCAGCGCCACGGCATCCGGGGTGCGCCGGGCCTGGGCCTCGATCAACTGGTGGACGTTCAAGTCACGGCCCACTTGAGTGAGCGCGCGACGCGACTCCAGTTCGCTGGCCGCCCGTTGCCCGTCACTGAGCAGGGACATCTCGCCCAGGCACTGCCGGGCATTGCCGAGCATGGCCAACAGTAGATGCCGCAACCCGGCGGCCAACTGCTCGATCGCTGCGGCGCTGAAGTGCTGCAAGGAATAGCTGTAGTCGAACGACAAGCGTTCAGCGACGAACACCGACAGGGTCAGCGGGTAGTTGGTCTGTTCATGATTGCCCACCGCACCGAATTGCAGCTGCGCCGGCGAGCCTTTTTCCAGGGCCTCGGACACCGGGTAGTTCTCGAACACCAGGATGTTGTCGAACAGCGCTTCGCCACCCAGGCCGGCCCAGCGCTGCACGTCATACAGCGGCGTGTGTTCGAAGTCGCGCAAGGCCAGGTTGCGTGCCTGCACCACCTGCAGCCACTCGCCCAACGACTGCTCCGGACGCGGCGCGGCCACCACCGGCAGGGTGTTGATAAACAGGCCGATCTGCTGCTCCACGCCCTTCAACTCGGCGGGACGTCCGGACACCGTGGCGCCGAACACCACCGTGTCCTGCCCGGTGCAGCGTTGCAGCAACAGCAGCCAGGCGGCTTGCACCAGGGTGTTAACCGTGACCTTCTGCTGGCGGGCGAACTCGCTCAAGCCTTGGGTCTGCTGCTCGTCCAGGGTGCAGGAATGGCTGGCATGGCCGCGCTCCTCCAGCGCCTGGGCGCCCGGAGCAATAGCCTGGGCCAGGCGCGTCGGTTCATCCAGGCCCAGCAGTTGCTGCTTCCAGAAGTCCTCGCTGACCTGGGCGTCCTGGCGTTGCAGCCAGGCGATGTAGTCGCGATAGCGCCCGGTCAGGTGCGCGGGCAGCTGGCCGGCATAACGTTGCAGCACTTCGCCGAGCAGCTGCGAATTGCTCCAGCCATCCATCAGGATGTGATGGTTGGTGTAGATCAGGTGATAACGCTGCTCGGTCGTGCGCACCAGGGTCAGGCGCAGCAACAGCGCCGTCGCCAGGTCGAAGCCACGCTGGCGCTCGGTCGCCGCCAGGGTGTCCAACGCCTCTTGCAACTGCGCCTGCCCGCGCCAGTCATGCTCGGCGCACTCCAGGCCGACCTGCTTGTACACCACCTGGATCGGCGCCGGCAGTTCGCCCTGCCAGAGGAAACCGCTGCGCAGGATGTCATGGCGCTCGACAGTCGCCTGCCAGGCCTGGCGGAAACGCTTGGGGTCGAGCCCGTCCACGTCCACCCGCAACTGGTTGATGTAGTCGCCGCCCTGCTGCTCGTACAGGGTATGGAACAACATGCCCTGCTGCATCGGCGACAGCGGGTAGAGGTCCTCGATCTGCGCCAGCGGCACGGGCAAGCGATCCAGTTGCTGCTGGTTCAGGCGTGCCAACGGGAAGTCCGACGGCGTGACACCACGATGCTGCGGCTGGCTGCAATGCTCGATCAGCGCCTTGAGTTCCTCGGCGTAGTCATCCGCCAGGCGCTGGATGGTCGCCGGCTCGAACATCGCCTGGCTGAAGCTCCAGCCCAGGCTCAGCTCGCCGCCATAAACCTGGCCGTTGAGAGTCAGCCAGTTACCCAGGGGGGCCTGCGGGCTCTGGTCTTCGCCCTTGGCTTCACCGGCCGGCATGAACAACGCCTGCTCTTCATCGAAGCTGGCGTCGAACTGGCCCAGGTAGTTGAAGGTGATGCGCGGCACGGCCAGGGCCGCCAAAGTCTGCTGGGCAGCCTCGTCTCCCAGGTAACGCAGGGCGCCAAAACCGATGCCCTTGTTCGGCACTGCGCGCAGCTGTTCCTTGATCTGCTTGATCGAGTCGGCCAGGGCCGCCTGCGGCGTGAGCTTGACCGGGAACACGCTGGTGAACCAACCCACAGTGCGGCTCAAGTCGAGGTTGTCGAACAGTTCTTCACGGCCATGGCCTTCCAGTTGCACCAGGGCGCTGTCGCTACCGGTCCAGCGGGTGATGACCCGGGCCAGCGCGGTCAACAGCAGATCGTTGATCTGCGTGCGGTAGGCCGCCGGGGCATCCTGCAGCAGGCGCTGGGTATCGCGTTTGCTCAGTCGGGTGTCGACGCTGCACGCGTGCTGGTTCTGCAGCCCGTCGCTCGCGTGATCCCAGGGCAGGTTCGAGTCGACGCCTTGCAGCTGGGCCTGCCAGTAAGCCAGTTCCTGTTGCAGGGCTGTGCTGCGGGCATACGCCTGCAACTGCCCGGCCCAGGCCTGGGTCGAACTGGACTTGGCCGGCAACGACTGGTTGCCCAGCAACACCTGCAAGTCTTCCAGGAGGATCCGCCAGGACACCCCGTCCACCACCAGGTGATGGAAGATCAGCAACAAGCGCTGACTCTGGTCAGCCAGGGTAAAGAGCACGCCACGCAGCAGCGGGCCGTCCTGCAGGCTCAGGCTGCGCTGGGCGCGTTCACTGCATTGCTGCAACTCCTGATCGTTGGCCACGCTGGCCTGCCACAGCAGTTGCGCCTGCTCGTCGAACTCGGAAAACGCTGCGCTCCAGCCCCCCTCGCCCTCGACAAAACGCAGGCGCAGGGCGTCATGCTGCACCGTCAGCGCCTGCAAGGCCGTTTCCAGAACATCCGCTTGCAGCGGCTGGGCCGGCTTGAGCAGCACCGACTGGTTCCAGTGCTGGCGCTCCGGCACCGGGGTGTCGAAGAACCATTGCTGGATCGGCAGCAGTGCGGTCGCGCCGCGCACCGGGCCCTGGTCGATCTGCAACCCGCCCTCGCCCTGCTCCGCCACCGTGGCCAGTCCCTGCACCGTCTGGTGCTGGAACAGGTCTTTCGGAGTGAAACGGATACCGGCTTGCCGCGCACGGCTGACCACCTGGATCGAGATGATCGAATCGCCGCCCAGCTCGAAGAAGTTATCGGTCACACCGACCTGCTCCAGCTTCAGCACATCGGCCCAGATTGCCGCGATCTGCTGTTCCAGTGGGTTCTGCGGCGCGACATAGGTCTGCTGCATCAGTTGCGCATCGACCTTCGGCAGCGACTTGCGGTCCAGCTTGCCATTCGGCGTCAGCGGCAAAGCCTCCAGGAACAACAAATAGGTCGGCACCATGTAGTCCGGCAGGTTTTCCCGCAGTCGGGCCTTGATGCTTTCCCGCAGTTGCGCCTGACGTTCATTGCTCGAAGTAACCTGCGCGTCCACCGGTACGATGTAGCCCACCAGCTGCTGGCCGCTTGGCCCGGGCTGGGCGATCACCGCCACTTCCAGTACCGGCTCCTGTTCCAGCAAGCGCGCTTCGATTTCGCCCAGTTCGATACGGAAACCCCGCACCTTCACTTGATGGTCGACACGCCCCACATACTCCACCAAACCGTCGGTGCGATAACGAGTCAGGTCGCCGCTGCGGTACAGCCGCGCACCGCTGGTGCTGTAAGGGTCGGGAATAAAACGCTCGGCCGTCAGGCCCGGACGATCCAGGTAACCCCGGGCCACGCCCAGACCGCCCAGGTACAGCTCGCCCGCCACACCCACCGGCAGCAGATTGAGGTTGGCATCGGCCACATAAGCGCTGCGGTTACCGACGATATTGCCGATCGGTGCATAAGCCGCATCGCACGGATCGCCAGCCTTGGCCTTCCAGATCAGCGGGGTGACCACGGTTTCGGTCGGGCCATAACCGTTGAAAATGTACTTCGGCCGTAGCACCCGCCAGGCCAAGTCATAACTGGCCTGCGGCACCGCGTCACCGCCGAAGCAATACACCCGCACCGCCGGCGGATTGCCGTCGCGTTCGGCGTGCACCGCCAGCTGTTGCAGGTACACCGGCGGGAACACACCGACGGTGACGCCATAACGGTGCATCTGCTCGTAGGTGTATTCCGGCGACCACAGGCTGTCATCGCGGATCAGCACGCTGGCACCGTAGATCAGCGGGTGCATCCAGCCCTCATGGGAACCGTCGAAAGCGAAGGACATAAAGTGCAGCTCGCAATCGGCCGGGCTCATTTCATAACGCTCGCCGGTGGCCAGGCTGTGCATGGCCAGCGGGCCATGGGACACCGCCACACCCTTGGGCAGGCCGGTGGAGCCGGAGGTGTAGATCACGTAGGCGAGGTTTTCCTCGGCCAGGGTCACCTCCGGGCTGATCGTCGGGTACGCCGCGAAATCAGCCGCGCCTTCGACGCTGAGGGTCGGCAACCCGTCCGGGATCGGCAAACGATCCAGCAAATGGCTCTGGGTCAACAACAGCCAGGCACCACTGTCTTGCATCATGTAGCGCAGGCGGTCCTGGGGATATTCGATATCCAGCGGTACATAGACCCCGCCGGCCTTGAGCACGGCCAGGAAGGCCACCATGATCTCCGCGCAACGCGGCATGGCAATGGCCACCCGGACTTCCGGACCGACTCCCAGCTCGATCAGCTTGTGCGCCAGCTGGTTGGCCTGGATGTCCAGCTCGCGATAGCTCAGGCGCTGCTCGGCGAAGAACACCGCCGGCGCCTCTGGCGCCCTGGCCGCCTGGTCGGCGAACAGTTGGTGGACAAAGCGGTTGGTGGGGTAAACCACCTGGGTGTGATCCCAGTCCTGGCGGATGCCGCGCTGCTCTTCCAGGGTCAACAACGGCAACTCGCCCAGGCCGGTCTGCGGATGCGCCATCAGGCTCAGCAACAGGCTCTGCAAATGCCCGCCCAACTGCAGCATCGAAGCCTCGGAGAACGACTCGCGGGCGTAGATCAATTCGAACGACAGGCTCTGGCCCAGATTGACCGCGACCGTCAGCGGGTAGTTGGTCTGCTCGTGGTTGCCCACCGCGCCGAACTGCAGCTGTGCCGGCGCGCCCTTTTCCAGGGCCTCGGACACCGGGTAGTTCTCGAACACCAGGATGTTGTCGAACAGCGCATCGCCACCCAGGCCGGCCCAACGCTGCACTTCGTACAGCGGCGTGTATTCATAGTCGCGCAGCGCCAGGTTGCGGCTCTGCACCGCCTGCAGCCATTGGCTCACGGTCATGTCCGGACGTGGCGTGGCCACCACCGGCAAGGTGTTGATAAACAGGCCCACTTGCTGCTCGATGCCCTTGAGCTCCGCCGGGCGCCCCGCCACCGTGGCGCCGAACACCACGCTTTCCTGGCCGGTGCAACGCTGCAGCAACAGCAGCCAGGCCGCCTGCACCAGGGTATTGATCGTGACCTTCTGCTGACGGGCGAACTCGCCCAGGCGCGCGGTCTGCGCCAGGTCCAGCTCACGCTGATGCTTGCCATGGCCGGCGCCGGCGGGAATCTCCGCAACCCGGGACAGGGCCTGGGTCAGGCGGGTCGGTTCGTCCAGCGCCTGCAATTGTTCTTTCCAGAAGTTCTCGCAGGCCTGGGCATCCTGGCGTTGCAGCCAACCGATGTAATCCCGGTAGCGGCCTGACGCATGGTTCGGCAACTGACCGGCATAACGCTGCAGCACTTCGCCGAGCAACTGCGAGTTGCTCCAGCCGTCCATCAGGATGTGATGGTTGGTGTAGATCAGGTGATGCCGCTGGTCGTCGAGACGCACCAGGGTCAGGCGCAGCAACGGCACCGCATCCAGCTCGAAGCCACGCTGGCGCTCGGCGGCGGCCAGGCTGTCCAGGGCTTCCTGCTGCTGCGGCTGGCCACGCCAGTCATGCTCGCTGCAATCCAGGGCGATGTGCTTGTGCACCACCTGCAGCGGGGTCGACACCTCGCCCTGCCAGATAAAGCCGGTGCGCAGGATATCGTGCCGATCGATGGCCGCCTGCCAGGCCTGCTGGAAGCGCAGCGGGTCGAGCCCGTCCACGTCCACTCGCAGCTGGTTGATGTAGTCGCCCGCGGCCTGTTCATACAGGGTGTGGAACAGCATGCCCTGCTGCATCGGCGACAGCGGGTAGAGGTCTTCGACCTCGGCCAGCGCCACCGGCAGGCGGTCCAGCTGCTGCTGGTCCAGACCGGCCAGCGGGAAGTCCGAAGGCGTCGCGCCGCCCTGGCCCGGCTCGCAGCAATGCGCCACCAGGGCCTTGAGTTCCGCGGCATAGTCATCCGCCAGGCGCTGGATAGTCGCGGCGTCGAACATCTGTGTGCTGAAGGTCCAGCTCAGGCTCAGCTCACCGCCATAGACCTGGCCATCCAGGCTCAGCCAGTTGCTCAGCGGGGCCAGCGGGCTCTGGTCGTCGCCCTTGGCTTCACCGGTCGGCTTGAACAGGGAATCCTGCTCGTCGAAGCTGCCGTCGAACTGGCCCAGGTAGTTGAAGGTGATACGCGGCACGGCCAGGGCCGCGAGGGTTTCCTGGGCATTGGCATCCCCCAGGTAACGCAGGGCACCAAAGCCGATGCCCTTGTTCGGCACCGCGCGCAGCTGTTCCTTGATCTGCTTGATCGAGTCGGCCAGGGCCGCCCGGGGCGTCAGCTTGACCGGGAACATGCTGGTGAACCAACCTACTGTGCGGGTCAGGTCGAGGTTATCGAACAGGTCTTCGCGACCATGGCCTTCCAGTTGCACCAGGGCGCTGGCCTCGCCGGTCCAGCGGGTGATGACCCGGGCCAGAGCGGTGAGCAGCAGGTCGTTGATCTGCGTGCGATAGGCCGCCGGAGCGTCCTGCAACAGGCGCTGGGTATGGGTCTTGTCCAGGCGCGAGCTCAGGCTGCTGGCGTGCTGGTTCTGCAACGGCGTCACGGGGTGATCCAGCGGCAGGCTCGACTCCACGCCTTGCAACTGGGCCTGCCAGTAGTCCAGTTCCATTTGCAGCGCCGCGCCTTGGGCATAGGCCTGCATATGCTCGGCCCAGGCCTGGGTCGAGCTGGTCTTGGCCGGCAATGCCAGGGGCTGGCCGGCGCTCAGCTGCGCATGGGCCAGTTGCAGGTCCTCCAGCAGGATCCGCCAGGACACGCCATCCACCACCAGGTGGTGGATCACCAGCAACAGGCGCTGGCTGCCGTCCGCCAGGCTGAACAGCACGGCCCGCAACAGCGGTCCGTCCTGCAGGTTCAGGCTGCGCTGGGCCGCGATCGCCGATTGTTCCATGGCCTGGGCGTTATCCACCGCGACCTGCCAAAGCAGGCTCGGCCGCTGGCCGGCATCGGCGAACCGGGCGGACCAGCCATCGGCCTGCTGGCTGAACTGCAAGCGCAGGGCGTCATGCTGCACCCACAGCGCCTGCAAGGCGTTTTCCACGACTTCGGCGCGCAACGGCTGGGCCGGCTTGAGCAGTACCGACTGGTTCCAGTGATGACGCTCGCTCATCGGCGATTCGAAGAACCACTGCTGCACCGGCAACAGCGCGGTCGCGCCACGCACCGGGCCCTGGTCGATCTGCACCCCGCCCTCGCCCTGCCCGGCCACCGCCGCCAGGCCTTGCACCGTCTGGTACTGGAACAGGTCCCGGGGAGTAAAGCGGATGCCGGCCTGGCGGGCGCGGCTGACCACCTGGATCGAGATGATCGAGTCGCCGCCCAGCTCGAAGAAGTTGTCGGTGACGCCCACCTGTTCCAGCTTCAGCACATCGGCCCAGATCGCCGCGATCTGCTGTTCCAACTCGTTCTGCGGCGCGACATAGACCTGTTGCAACTGCTGCGCGTCGACCTTGGGCAAGGCCTTGCGGTCCAGCTTGCCGTTCGGCGTCAGCGGCAGCGCCTCGAGGAACAGCAGGTAGGCCGGCACCATATAGTCCGGCAGATGTTCTTTCAGGGCCGTCTTGATGTTTTCGCGCAAGGCCACTTGCGCGTCACCGGCAACCGCCGCCTCGGCATCGCTCGGCACGATATAGGCCACCAGTTGCTGGCCGTTGTCGCCGTCCTGGGCCAGGACAAAGGCTTCGCGCACCGCGGCCTGCTGCACCAGCCGCGCTTCGATTTCACCCAGCTCGATACGGAAGCCGCGGACCTTCACCTGATGGTCGATACGGCCGATGTACTCGATCACCCCGTCGGCGCGGTAGCGGGTCAGGTCGCCAGTGCGGTACAGGCGGCCACCGTCGCTGGAAAACGGATTGGGCACGAACTTCTCGGCGGTCAGCCCTGGACGCGCCAGGTAACCGCGGGTGACCCCGGCGCCGGCCAGGTACAACTCGCCGGCGCTGCTCACCGGCACCGGCTGCAAATCCGGGCTCAAGATATAGCTCTGGGTATTGCTGATGGCGCGACCGATATTGGCCTGGCCACCCGCTTCGCGGCGGGTGTAGGTGGAATAGGTGGTGTCTTCCGAAGGACCGTAGAGGTCGTAGACATGCACCAGCCCCGGCTGCTGGTACAGGGTATCCACCAGCGCCTGCTTCAGTGGTTCCCCCGCCAGGTTGATGATCCGCACACCGGGCGGAATCTGCCCGCTGCGCTGCAACGCGGCAATCGCCGACGGCACAGTGTTGATCAGCCGCACCCGGTCGCGGTCCGCCAGCTCCGGCAACTCCAGGGCATTGCGCGCCAGGACGATAAAACCGCCGCTGGACAGGGTGACGAACAGCTCCCACACCGACAGGTCGAAGCAGATCGAGGTCGAGGCCAGCACCCCTTGCAGGTCATCGGCGCTGTACACCCGGCTCGACCAGTCGATCAGCGCCAGCACGTTGCGATGGGCAATCGCCACGCCCTTGGGCAAGCCGGTGGAACCCGAGGTGTAGATCACATAGGCCAGGTTGTCCGCGGTCGCTCGCGGCGCCGGATTCTCCGGCGAATAGCCGTCCAGCCAGCCCGGTTGCGCATCCAGTTGCAGGGTTTGCAGGGACTCCACCGCCGGCAGCAGCGACAACAGCGCGCTCTCGGTCAGCAGGATCTGCGCCTGGCTGTCGCGCAGCATATGGGCCAGACGATCCTGTGGATAATCCGGGTCCAGCGGCACATAGGCGCCACCGGCCTTGAGTACCGCCAGCAGGGCCACGACCATTTCCGGGGTGCGTTGCATGGCCACGCCGACCCGCACTTCCGGCCCGACACCGAGCTCGATCAGCTTGTGCGCCAGGCGGTTGGCCCGGGCATTGAGGTCCAGGTAATTCAGGCTTTGCCCGGCAAACAGCAGGGCCTTGGCTTCAGGGGTTTTCCGCGCCTGCACTTCCACCAGCTGATGCACACAATGCTCGCTCGGGAACTCGACCGACGCCGGGGCCCATTCGTGCAGCAGCTTGTTCTGCTCGGAGGCCGCCAGCAGCGGCAAGTCCCCCAGGCGCTGCCGGGGTTGCTGGACAATGCCCTGCAGCAACTGCACCCAGGACTGGGCCAGGCGCTCGATGGTCGAGGGCTCGAACAGGTCGGTGGCGTAGGTCAGCGATGCCCAGAGACCGTCTTCGGATTCGAAGGTGTCCAGGGTCAGGTCGAACTGCGCGGCGCGTCCCTGCCAGCTCAGGGTTTCGATACTGAGATCGTCCAGGCGCTGGCTGTGCGCGCCCTTCTTGACCGCGGTCTGATGGTTGAACATCACCTGGAACAGCGGACTGTGGCTCAGGCTGCGCTCGGGACGCAGGGCCTCCACCAGTTGCTCGAAGGGCAGGTCCTGATGGGACTGCGCCATCAAGGCGGTCTGCTTGACCTGTTGCAGGAAATCAATGAAGCCCAGCTGACCATCGACCTCGGCCTTGAACACCTGGGTGTTGACGAAGAAGCCGATCAGGCGCTCGGTCTCGACCCGGTTGCGGTTGGCGGTGGGCACCCCGACGCGGATATCGGCCTGGCCGCTGTAGCGGTGCAGCAGCACCTGGAACGAGGCCAGCAACAGCATGAACAGGGTCGCCCCTTCGCGCTGCGCCAGTTGCTTGAGGGCGACCCGCAGCTCGTCCCCCAGCGGGATGTCGAACAGCGCGCCGCGATAGCTCTGGATCGCCGGGCGCGCATGGTCCAGGGGCAGCATCAGCAGCGGCTGCTCCCCGCCCAGTTGCTGCAACCAGTAACCCAGCTGCCGCTCACGCTCGCCAGCGTCCATCCACTGCCGTTGCCAGTTGGCATAGTCGGCGTATTGGATCGGCAGGTCCGGCAGGCTGACCCTGCGTCCCTGGCGGTAGCCGGCGTAGAGCTGGATCAACTCGTCGACCATCACCCCCATCGACCAGCCATCGGAGACGATATGGTGCTGGGTCAGCACCAGCACATGTTCGTCCGCCGCCACTCGCAACAGGCTGGCCCGCAGCAGCGGACCGCTGCGCAGGTCGAAGGGAGGCTGGCGCTTGCTGTCGGTCAGGGCATTGAGCTGCTCCTCATAGGACAGGCCGCCGGCTTGCAGATCGATGACCTCGATGTGCAGCGGCGCCGGTGGATGAACCACCTGCACCGCAATGCCGTCTTCTTCGCAAAAGGTAGTACGCAGGGTTTCATGCCGGGCAATCAGGCTATCGAACCCATGGCGCAGCGCGTCGAGGTCCAGCTCTCCGGTCAGGCGCAACGCCGTGGTGATGTGGTAGGCGCTGCTGTCGGGCTCCAGTTGCCAGAGGAACCACTGGCTTTCCTGGGTATAGGAGAGAACCGGCGCCTCATCGGCGCCGCGGCTGCAGATAGGAGCGATACCAAAAAGGTTGATGCCCTTTTCTTTAAGCAAAATCGCCAGGGCTTTTCTTTCTTTGGCAGAAAGCGTGCCTACCGAGTCGATTAAAGCTTGCATGTACTACCTCTCCTAAGAAATTATTTTTTCAAGATCATCAGGAGATAAACGTTTGAGGGCCTCCAAAGATTTAGCCAATTCATCCTGCAGTGAAGAGGTCGTTTCCCGCAGGGCCTGAACCTTCTCGACAAAGGCCGACAGGCTCTCCGCGCCGAACAGCGACCTGATCGGAATATCCACGCCAAACTGCTGCTTGACCCGGGTCACGACCTGGGCCACCAGCAGGGAATGGCCGCCCAATTCGAAGAAGTTGTCGCTCAGGCCCACCCGGTCCAGCTTCAGCACATCGGCCCAGATCGCCGCGATCTGTTGCTCCAGTTCACTTTGCGGCGCCACATAGACTTGCTGCATTTGCTGCGCGTCGACCTTGGGCAGGGCCTTGCGGTCCAGTTTGCCGTTCGGCGTCAGCGGCAGCGCTTCGAGGAACAGCAGGTAGGTCGGCACCATGTAGTCCGGCAGATGTTCTTTCAGCGCAGTCTTGATGCTTTCGCGCAAGGCCACTTGCGCGTCACCGGCAACCGCCGCCTCGGCATCGCCCGGCACGATATAGGCCACCAGTTGCTGGCCGTTGTCGCCATCCTGGGCCAGGACAAAGGCCTCACGCACCGCGGCCTGCTGCACCAGTCGCGCTTCGATTTCACCCAGTTCGATACGGAAACCGCGGACCTTCACCTGATGGTCGATGCGGCCGATGTACTCGATCACCCCATCGGCGCGATAGCGGGTCAGGTCGCCGGTGCGGTAGACCCGGCCACCGTCGCTGGAGAACGGATTGGGCACGAACTTCTCGGCGGTCAGCCCCGGACGCGCCAGGTAGCCGCGGGTCACCCCGGCGCCGGCCAGATAGAGTTCTCCGGCGCTGCCCACCGGCACCGGCTGCAGATCCGGGCTCAAGATATAGCTCTGGGTATTGCTGATGGCCCGGCCGATATTGGCCTGGCCACCCGCTTCGCGACGGGTGTAAGTCGAGTAGGTGGTGTCTTCCGACGGACCGTAGAGGTCGTAGACATGCACCAGCCCCGGCTGTTGATACAGGGTATCCACCAGCGCCTGTTTCAGCGGTTCGCCCGCCAGGTTGATGATCCGCACGCCGGGCGGAATCTGCCCGCTGCGCTGCAACGCGGCAATCGCCGACGGCACGGTGTTGATCAACCGCACCCGATCGCGATCCGCCAGCTCCGGCAACTCCAGGGCGTTGCGCGCCAGGACGATAAAACCGCCGCTGGACAGGGTGACGAACAGCTCCCACACCGACAGGTCGAAGCAGATCGAGGTCGAGGCCAGCACCCCTTGCAGGTCATCGGCGCTGTACACCCGGCTCGACCAGTCGATCAGCGCCAGCACGTTGCGATGGGCAATCGCCACGCCTTTAGGCAAGCCGGTGGAACCCGAGGTGTAGATCACATAGGCCAGGTTGTCCGCGGTCGCTCGCGGCGCCGGGTTCTCCGGCGAATAGCCGTCCAGCCAGCCCGGCTGGGCATCCAGTTGCAGGGTTTGCAGGGACTCAACAGCCGGCAGCAGCGACAGCAACACGCTCTCGGTCAGCAGGATCTGCGCCTGACTGTCGCGCAGCATATGGGCCAGGCGATCCTGTGGATAATCCGGGTCCAGCGGCACATAGGCGCCACCGGCCTTGAGCACCGCCAACAGCGCCACGACCATCTCCGGGGTGCGCTGCATGGCCACGCCGACACGAACCTCAGGCCCTACCCCCAGTTCGATCAACTTGTGCGCCAGGCGGTTGGCCCGGGCATTGAGGTCCAGGTAATTCAGGCTTTGCCCGGCAAACAGCAGGGCCTTGGCTTCAGGGGTTTTCCGCGCCTGGGCCTCGACCAGTTGATGCACACCGTGCTCGCTCGGCAACTCGACCGAAGCCGGAGCCCACTCATGCAGCAGCTTGTTCTGCTCCGCCGTCGCCAGCAGGGGCAGATCCCCCAGGCGTTGCCGGGGTTGCTGGACAATGCCCTGCAGCAACTGCACCCAGGACTGGGCCAGGCGCTCGATGGTCGAGGGTTCGAACAGGTCGGTGGCGTAGGTCAGCGATGCCCAGAGACCGTCCTCGGACTCGAAGGTGTCCAGGCTCAGGTCGAACTGGGTACTGCTCTCCTCGCCACTGAGCATCTCCACCTGCAAGCCGGGAACCTCCAGGCCCCGGGCGCCCTGACGGGCAGCGGCCTGATGGTTGAACAGCACCTGGAACAGCGGGCTGTAGCTCAGGCTGCGCTCCGGGTTCAGGGCTTCCACCAATTGCTCGAAAGGCAGGTCCTGATGCTCCTGGGCTTCCAGGGCACGGCCTTTGATCTGGGCGAGGAAGTCGCTGAAGCTCGATTGCCCGTCGACCTCGGCCTTGAGCACCTGGGTGTTGACGAAGAAGCCGATCAGGCGCTCGGTCTCGACCCGGTTGCGGTTGGCGGTGGGCACCCCGACGCGGATATCGGCCTGGCCGCTGTAGCGGTGCAGCAGCACCTGGAACGAGGCCAGCAACAGCATGAACAGGGTCACCCCTTCGCGCTGCGCCAGTTGTTTCAAGGCGCCCGGCAACGCGCCGTCCAGGCTGATGCCCAGGCGTGCGCCACGGTGGCTTTGCTGCAACGGACGCGGATGGTCCAGTGGCAGGTCCAGCACCTGGGTGCCGCCTTCCAGTTGCCGCAGCCAGTAGCCCAATTGCCGCTCGCGTTCGCCGGCGTCCATCCACTGCCGCTGCCAGGCCGCGTAGTCCGCGTACTGCACCGCCAGCGCCGGCAACTCGGCCGGCTGCCCCTGGGCATGGGCGCCATACAGCTGGATCAGCTCCTCGACCATCAGTTGCATCGACCAGCCATCGGAGACGATATGGTGCTGCACCAGTACCAGCACATGCTCGTCCGCCGCCAGGCGCACCAGGGTCGCGCGCAGCAAAGGTCCCTGGCGCAGGTCGAAGGCCTGGCGTACCTGGGTCTCGAGCACCTGCTGGATCAATTGCTCGGCGTTGCCGGCTTGCACCAGCAAGGACAGGTCCTGTCGCTCGATCCGCAAGCGGGCCTGGGCCTCGATCACCTGGGTCAGGCCCTGGGCGCCCTCGACAAAGCGTGTGCGCAGGGTTTCATGGCGAGCGATCAGCGCATCGAAGCTGCTCTGCAACGCCGCCTCATCCAGGGCGCCGCGCAGGCGCAGGGCCATGGGGATGTGGTAGGCGCTGCTGTCGGCATCCAGTTGCCAGAGGAACCACTGGCGCTCCTGGGCATAGGAGACCGCCAGGGGCTGCTGGCGATCCACCTGGGGAATCGCTTCCAGCGCTGCCGAGGTATCCGCTCCCAGCAGGCGCACGAAGTCTTCCAGCGACTCGCCTTCGAAGAGCCGCTTGAGCGGCGCCTCGATGCCCAGGTCCTGGCGCAACCGCGACATCACCTGGGTGGCGAGCAGCGAGTGGCCGCCGAGTTCGAAGAAGTTGTCGCTCAGGCCGACCTGTTCCAGCTTCAGCACCTGGGCCCAGATCCCGGCCACCTGCGCTTCAAGCTCGGTGCGCGGGGCCACATGGGCGCGCTGCAGCAAGCCGCTGTCGACGGCGGGCAAGGCGCCGCGATTGAGCTTGCCGTTGGCGGTCAGCGGCAAGGCCGGAAGGAACAGCACGTGGGCCGGCACCATGTACGCCGGCAGATGCTCGCGCAAGCCGGCCTTGAGGTGTTCCCGCAGCGCCAGTTGCGCGTCGGCCTGGGCCGCGTCGTTCCAGGCCAGGTCGTTCCAGGCCGGACCGGCCGGCACCACATAGGCCACCAGCTGCGGACCGTCCGGCCCTGCCTGGGCCAGGACCACCGCCTCGCGCACCGCCGGCAGTTCCAGCAGGCGTGCCTCGATCTCACCCAGCTCGATACGGAAGCCGCGAATCTTCACCTGATGGTCGATGCGACCGATGTAGCCGATCGAACCATCGGCCTGGTAACGCGCCAGATCGCCGGTACGGTACAGGCGCTCGCCCGCCTCGCCGAAGGGGTCCGGGACAAACCGCGCGGCGCTCAGGTCGCCGCGGTTCAGGTAGCCCCAGGCCAGCCCGGCGCGCCCGACATACAGCTCACCGATGCAGCCCTTGGGCACCGGTTGCAGGTTGCCGTCCAGCAGGTACCAGGACATGTCGGGGATCAACTCGCCGATCGGGCTGGCCCCCGCCAGCGTCAAGTCCGCCTGGGACAGCGGGCGGTAGGTGACGTGCACCGTGGTCTCGGTGATGCCGTACATGTTCACCAGCTGCGGCTGGCGGTCGCCGAAACGCTGGAACCAGGGTTGCAGGGTATTGACCTCCAGGGCCTCGCCGCCGAACACGATGTAGCGCAGCGCATGCCCCTGCCCGGCGGCGCAGGCCACGTGCATCAGCTGACGGAAGGCCGACGGCGTCTGGTTGAGCACCGTGACCCCTTCGGCGCAGAGCAATGGGTAGAAGTCCTGGGCCGAGCGCGCCACCTCCTGGGGCACGATCAACAGGCGCCCGCCATGCATCAGGGCGCCAAAGATCTCCCACACGGAGAAGTCGAAGGCATAGGAATGGAACAGGCTCCAGACATCCTCCGGGCCGAAGCGGAACCAGTCGGCGGTCGCCGCGAACAGCCGCAACACATTGTGATGGGGCTGCAAGGTGCCCTTGGGCTTGCCGGTGGAACCGGAGGTGTAGATCACATAGGCCAGGTCCTGCGGGGTCACCCCGACCTCGGGGTTGTGCACCGCGTAGGTGTCCAGTGGCTGCTCGAGCAACAGGGTGGTGCCGGCAAATGCCGGCAGCCCCTGGCGCAGGAGCCCCTGGGTCAGCAACAGCCTGATACCGCTGTCCTGCATCATGTGTTGCAGGCGGTCCTGGGGATAGGCCGGGTCCAGCGGCACATAGGCACCGCCGGCCTTGAGGATCGCCAGCAGGCCGATCAGCATCTCCAGGCCACGCTCCGCCGCCAGCCCCACCAGCACATTGGGCCCCACGCCCTGTTCGATGAGCTTGTGCGCCAGGCGGTTGGCCCGCTCATTGAGCTGCCGGTAGTCCAGGTGCTGGCCCTGGAACGTCAGGGCGATGGCCTCGGGCGCCTTCGCCGCCTGCGCCTCGATCAACTGGTGCACGCAGGCCGTCGAGGGGAATGCCTGCGGCTGCGGATTCCACTGGGCGATGATCTGCGCCTGTTCCCCGGCGTCGAGCATGGGCAGCTGGCCAATGCGCTGCTCTGGCTGGCGGACCATGCCCTGCAGCAACTGGCGCCAGTGGCCGGCCATCTGCTCGATGGTCGCGGCATCGAATACATCGGTCGCATAGATCAGCGAGGCGGCGATCCGGCCCTGGGTCTCCACGGTGTCCAGGGTCAGGTCGAACTGCGCCGACTGCCCGGCCGAGTCCAGGGCTTCGATGCCCAGGCCCGGCAGGCTGAAGGCAGCCGCTGGAGCCGAGGCCTCGACCTGATGGTTGAACATCACCTGGAACAGCGGGTTGTGGCTCAGGCTGCGCTCCGGTTGCAGCGCCTCCACCAGTTGCTCGAAAGGCAGGTCCTGATGGGCCTGGGCCGCCAGGGCGGTCTGCCGCACCTGCTGCAACAGCTGGCTTACGGACATCTGCCCGTCGACCTCGGCCTTGAGCACCTGGGTGTTGACGAAGAAGCCGATCAGGCGCTCGGTCTCGACCCGGTTGCGGTTGGCGATGGGCACGCCGACGCGGATATCGGCCTGGCCGCTGTAGCGGTGCAGCAAGGCCTGGAACGAGGCCAGCAACAGCATGAACAGGGTCACCCCTTCGCGCTGCGCCAGGCTGCCCAGGGCTTCACTCAAGGGCTGCTCCAGGGTCAGCTCCAGGCGCGCGCCGCGATGGCTCTGGACGGCCGGACGCGGACGGTCCAGCGGCAGTTCCAGCAGGGGCTGCTCACCCCCCAACTGCGCAGTCCAGTAGGCCAGCTGGCGTTCCTTCTCACCGGCTTCCATCCAGTTGCGCTGCCAGATGGCGTAGTCGGCGTAGTGGATCGGCAGCGGCGGCAGCTCGGGCTGTCGCCCCTGGCTGTAGCCGATGTAGAGGCTCATCAGCTCATCCACCATGACCTGCATCGACCAGCCATCGGAAACGATGTGGTGCTGGGTCAGGACCAGCACATGGTCGTCCTCGGCCAGTTGCAACAGGCCGACCCGGAGCAAGGGCCCTTGCAGCAGATCGAACAGCTGCCGGGTCTGGGTCTGCACGAAACCCTGCACCGCGGTGTCGATCTCGCGTTCATCGGCCGCCAGCGTCTGGCGGGCGATTTCCAGGCGAACCTCGGGCAGCACCACTTGCAGCGCCGCGTCGGCATCCTCGACGAAATGCGTGCGCAGGCTTTCATGGCGGGCAATCAGGGTGTCGAAGCTGCGCTGCAAGGCCTCCACGTCCAGCCGACCACGCAGGCGCAGGGCCTTGGGAATGTGATAGGCCGTGCTGTCCGGCGCCAGCTGCCAGAGAAACCACTGGCGTTGCTGGGCATAGGAAAGCGGCAAGCGCTCCTGGCTCAGGCGCACTTCCGGAATCGGCAGGTTGGCCGGGGAAATGCCCTGCTCCAGCATCTTCTGCAGGTAGACCTTACGCTTCTCCAGCGGCAGCAGGATGAAGCCTCTGACAATCTTCAACGCGGTGGCGTTATCCATTACACGGCCTCCATTTCGTCGAGCAACAGCTCCAGCGCGCTCAGATCGGCGCCCTGTGCCTGGCCCGGGGCCTGCTGCAACTGGCTGACGAACAGCCCCAGGGTTGGAAATTCGAACGCCATCTGCACACTGACTTGACGCCCAAGCTTGAGCTGGACTCGAGAGACCATCGCGGTTACCAACAAGGAATGCCCACCTGATTCAAAGAAGTTATCGTTCATGCCCACTTGCTCGACTTCGAGCACCTCGGCCCAGATCGCCGCGACCTGTTGTTCCAATTCGCTTTGCGGGGCGACATAGGCCTGCTGCAGCAGGCTGGCGTCGGCCTTGGGCAGCGCCTTGCGGTCCAGCTTGCCGTTGGGGCTCAGCGGCAACGCTTCCAGGAACAGCAAATGGGCCGGCAGCATGTAGTCCGGCAGCACTTCCTTGAGCGCCGCTTTCAGTTGTTCCCGCAGCCGGGCCTGATCGTCCTGGCTGTCTGCGCTCACACCCTGGGCGGCCACCAGATAAGCCACCAACTGCGGACCACCCGCCCCCTCCTGGGCCAGCACCACGGCTTCGCGCACCTGGGGCTGTTCCAGCAACCGGGCTTCGATCTCGCCCATCTCGATCCGGAACCCACGGATCTTCACCTGGTGGTCGATACGCCCGGCGTAGTCGATCACGCCCTCGGCGTCGTAGCGCGCCAGGTCGCCGGAGCGGTACAGGCGCCCGCCGTCCTGGCTGAACGGATCGGGAATGAAACGCTCCGCCGTCAGGCCTGGGCGATCGTGGTAACCCCGGGCCAGCAGGTCGCCGCCGATCATCAGCTCGCCCGTGGCGCCCTTGAGGGTCAGGTTGCCGCTGTTGTCCAGCAGGTAGATGGAGCGGCCCGGCAGGCCCTTGCCCAGGGGGATCTGGCTCGGCAGGGTTGCGCCGTCCTGCAGGTAGCCGCTGCAGTCATGGGCGGTGACACTCACCGTGGCCTCGGTGGGCCCGTAGGTATTGAGCAGGCACGCGTGCTTCAGCCCGGCCTTTTTCCAGGCGGCCACACCTTCCGCCGCCATGGCTTCGCCACCCAGGTTGAGCTGGCGCAGGCGCCCGAAGTCCCGGGGTTCGCGGCTGGCGTAATCCTTGCCGAGCATGAACCAGTAGGCGGTGCTCAGGTCGACGATGCTGATGCCCTGCCCGATCAGTTCGCGGTAGAAGGTTTCGCTGTCCCACAGCTCTTTGCCGCGAATCACCACCGAGGCGCCGCAGATCAGCGCCGGGTATAGCTGCTCGACGAAGGCGTCGAAGTTGAAGGTGGAGAACTGCAGCCCACGGTCCTCGGCGGTCATCTTGAAATAATCCCGGGAAACCTGGGCGTGCTGGCTCAAGGCGCTGTGGCTGATATCCACGCCTTTGGGCCGGCCGGTGGAGCCGGAGGTGTACATCACGTACGCCAGGTTATCGGCCTGGGCCCGCGGCTGCGGATTGTCCAGGGGGTAACCGTGCAGGCTGTGCTCATGTTGGTCCAGGCACAGGTGCGGCACCGCTACGCCATCCTGCAAGCGTTGCAGCAGTGGCGCCTGGGTCAACAGCAAGCGGATGCCGCTGTCCTGCATCATGTAATGCAGGCGGTCCTGCGGGTATTCAGGGTCCAGCGGCACGTAGGCGCCACCGGCCTTGAGCACCGCCAGCAGGCCGACGATCATGTCCAGCCCGCGCTCCACGGCGATGCCGACCCGGACATCCGGGCCAATGCCCAGCTCGATCAGCTTGTGGGCCAACTGGTTGGCGCGCTGGTTGAGCTGGCCGTAGCTCTGTTGCCGGTCGCCACACAGCAGCGCCACCGCATCCGGGGTGCGCCGGGCCTGGGCTTCGATCAACTGCTGGACGCACTGCGGCGCCAGGTCCCGCGCCGGGGTCCGGCTGCGCTGCTCGTCGATCAGCCGGCACTCGGTGGCGCCGAGCAACGACAGTTCGCCGAGGCTGCCCTGCGGATTCGCCAGCATGCCCATGAGCAGTTGCTCCAGGTAGCCGGCCAGTTGCTGGATATTCGCCTGGGCAAAATGCTCCCGGGCATAGCTGTAGTCGAAGGACAGGCTCTGCCCCAGGTAGACCGACAGGGTCAGCGGGTAGTTGGTCTGCTCATGGTTGGCCGCCGTGCCGAAGCTCAATTGCGCCGGGGCGCCTTGTGCCAGGGCTTCGGACACCGGGTAGTTCTCGAACACCAGGATGTTGTCGAACAGCGCCTCGCCACCCAAACCGGCCCAGCGCTGCACTTCATACAACGGCGTGTGTTCGAAGTCGCGCAGGGCCAGGTTGCGTGCCTGCACCACCTGCAGCCAGTCGCTGGCGGCCATGTCCGGACGCGGCGAAGCCACCACCGGCAGGGTGTTGATAAACAGGCCGATCTGCTGCTCCACGCCTTTAAGCTCCGCGGGACGCCCGGACACCGTGGCGCCGAACACCACCGTGTCCTGCCCGGTATAGCGTTGCAGCAACAGCAGCCAGGCAGCCTGCACCAGGGTGTTGACCGTGACCTTCTGCTGGCGGGCGAACTCGCTCAAGCGCTGGGTCTGTTGCCCGTCCAACTGCTGCTGGTAAGCCCCGTAGCCTTGGTCCGCGGCGTCCTGCCCGCTGCGGCTGATGGCCTGGGCCAGGCGGGTCGGCTCGTCCAGGGTCGCCAGTTGCTGTTTCCAGAAGGCCTCGCCGAGCTGGGCGTCCTGGCGTTGCAGCCAGGCGATGTAGTCGCGATAGCGGCCAGGCGCCGCCCCCGCCGATTGCCCCGAGTAACCTTGCAGGACTTCCCCCAGCAGCCGCGAGTTGCTCCAGCCGTCCATCAGGATGTGATGGTTGGTGTAGATCAGGTGATAGCGCTGGTCATCGAGACGCACCAGGGTCAGGCGCAGCAAGGGCGCCGCCGCCAGATCAAAACCGCGCTGGCGCTCCTGCCCGGCCAGGGCGTCCAGGTCCTGGGCCGCCGATGCCACGGCGCGCCAGTCATGCTCGACAAAATCCAGGGCCATGCGCTTGTGCACCACCTGGATCGGCGCCGGCAACTCGCCCTGCCAGAGAAAACCGGTGCGCAGGATATCGTGACGGTCGATGGCCGCTTGCCAGGCCTGACGGAAACGCTCGGGATCGAGCCCCTCCACGTCCACCCGCAGTTGGTTGATGTAGTCGCCGCCCTGTTGCTCATACAGGGTATGGAACAGCATGCCCTGCTGCATCGGCGACAGCGGATAGAGGTCCTCGACCTGGGGCAGCGGCACGGGCAAGCGATCCAGTTGCTGCTGGCTCAGGCGTGCCAACGGGAAGTCCGATGGGGTGACGCCACGGTGCTGCGGCTGGCTGCAATGCTCGATCAGCGCCTTGAGTTCCTCGGCATAGTCATCCGCCAGGCGCTGGATGGTCGCGGCGTCGAACATCTGTGTGCTGAAGGTCCAGCCCAGCTTCAACTGACCGCCATAGACCTGGCCATTGATGCTCAGCCAGTTACCCAACGGGGCCTCGGCACTCTGGTCTGCGCCCTTGGCTTCGGCACACGGGGCGAACCAGGCATCGGCCTCGTCGAAGCTGGCGTCGAACTGGCCCAGGTAGTTGAAGGTGATGCGCGGTACGGCCAGGGCCGCGAGGGTTGCCTGGGCATTGGTATCCCCCAGGTAACGCAGGGCGCCAAAACCGATGCCCTTGTTCGGCACCGCGCGCAGTTGCTCCTTGATCTGCTTGATCGAGTCGGCCAGGGCCGCCTGCGGCGTCAGCTTGACCGGGAATACGCTGGTGAACCAACCCACGGTACGGCTCAGGTCGATGCTGTCGAACAGTTCTTCACGGCCGTGGCCTTCCAGTTGCACCAGGGCGTTGGCGTCACCGGTCCAGCGGGTGATGACCCGGGCCAGGGCCGTCAACAGCAGGTCGTTGATCTGCGTGCGGTAGGCCGCCGGAGCGTCCTGCAGCAGGCGCTGGGTGTAGGTCGGGTCCAGCTCGGTGCTGATACTCAGGGCATCCTTGACCACCACCTGGTCCGTTATCCGGTCGCAGGGCAGGCGCGACTCGACGCCCTGCAATTGCGCCTGCCAGTAGTGCAGCTCCTGCTGCAGGGCTGTGCTGTTGGCATAGGCCTGCAACTGCCCCGCCCAGGCCTGGGTCGAGCTGGTCTTGACCGGCAGCTTGATGGTTTGCCCGGCCGCTTGCTGTACCAGGGCCTGATGCAGGTCTTCCAGCAGCACCCGCCAGGACACGCCGTCCACCACCAGGTGATGGATCGCCAGCAGCAGACGCTGGCTGCCGTCCTGCAAGGTCAAGAGCACGGCGCGCAGCACAGGCCCCTGTTGCAGATTGAGGCTGCGTTGCGCCGCGTCGCACAGGGTTTGCAGCGAATCTTGAGTCGCGTTGTCCGCCAGCCACAGCACCGCATCGGCTTGCATCGCGGCCAACGGTGCCGAAGTCACCGGCGCCGACGGCGCATAAGTCGCGACCCAGCCGGCCCCCTCTTCGACGAAGTTCAGGCGCAGGCCGTCGTGGTGTTCGAGCAAGGCGTGCAAGGCTTGCTCCAGCGCCTGGGCACTCAGGGTCTTCAGCGGCTTGAGCAGCACCGACTGGTTCCAGTGATGACGTTCCGGCACCGGGGTGTCGAAGAACCATTGCTGGATCGGCAGCAGCGCCATCTCGCCGCGCACCGGGCCCTGGTCGATCTGCAACCCGCCCTCGCCCTGCTCCGCCACCGTGGCCAGTCCCTGCACCGTCTGGTGCTGGAACAGGTCTTTCGGGGTGAAACGAATACCGGCCTGACGGGCACGGCTGACCACCTGGATCGAGATGATCGAGTCGCCACCCAGTTCGAAGAAGTTGTCGGTCACGCCGACCTGCTGCAGCTTCAGCACATCGGCCCAGATGGCGGCGATCTGCTGTTCCAGCTCGTTTTGCGGCGCGACATAGGTCTGCTGCATCAGCTGTGCATCGACCTTCGGCAACGACTTGCGGTCCAGCTTGCCATTCGGCGTCAGCGGCAGCGCTTCGAGGAACAGCAGGTAGGTCGGCACCATGTAGTCCGGCAGGTTTTCCCGCAGGCGGGCCTTGATGCTTTCCCGCAGCTGCGCTTGACGCTCATTGCTGTGCACCACGTCGGCGTCCACCGGCACGATATAACCCACCAGCTGCTGGCCGCTTGGCCCGGGCTGGGCGATCACCGCCACTTCCAGCACCGGGTCCTGCTCCAGCAAGCGCGCCTCGATCTCACCCAGTTCGATACGGAAGCCGCGCACCTTCACTTGATGGTCGACACGCCCCACATACTCCACCAAACCGTCGGTGCGATAACGAGTCAGGTCGCCGCTGCGGTACAAGCGCGCACCGCTGATGCTGTAAGGGTCGGGAATAAAACGCTCGGCCGTCAGCCCCGGCCGATCCAGGTAACCCCGGGCCACGCCCAGGCCGCCCAGGTACAGCTCGCCCGCCACGCCCACCGGCAGCAGGTTGAGGTTGGCATCGGCGACGTAGGCGCTGCGATTGCCGACGATATTGCCGATCGGCGCATAGGCCGCATCGCACGGATCGCCAGCCTTGGCCTTCCAGATCAGCGGGGTGACCACGGTTTCGGTCGGGCCGTAGCCGTTGAAGATGTACTTCGGCCGCAGCACCCGCCAGGCCAGGTCATAACTGGCCTGGGGCACCGCATCACCGCCGAAGCAATACACCCGCACCGCCGGCGGATTGCCGTCGCGTTCGGCGTGCACCGCCAGTTGTTGCAGGTACACCGGCGGGAACACACCGACGGTGACGCCGTAGCGGTGCATCTGCTCGTAGGTGTACTCCGGCGACCACAGGCTGTCGTCACGGATCAGCACGCTGGCACCGTAGATCAGCGGGTGCATCCAGCCTTCGTGGGAACCGTCGAAAGCAAAGGACATAAAGTGCAGCTCGCAGTCCGCCGGGCTCATTTCATACCGTTCGCCGGTGGCCAGGCTGTGCATGGCCAGCGGACCGTGGGACACCGCCACACCCTTGGGCAGGCCGGTGGAACCGGAGGTGTAGATCACGTAGGCGAGGTTTTCCTCGGCCAGGGTCACCTCCGGGCTGGTCATAGGGTAAGCCGCAAAGTCAGCCGCGCCTTCGACGCTGAGGGTCGGCAAACCATCGGGAATCGGCAGGCGATCCAGCAGATGGCTCTGGGTCAGCAGCAACCAGGCACCACTGTCCTGCATCATGTAGCGCAGGCGGTCCTGGGGGTATTCAATGTCCAGCGGCACATAAACCCCACCGGCCTTGAGCACGGCCAGGAAGGCCACCATGATTTCCGCACAACGCGGCATGGCGATGGCCACCCGGACTTCCGGGCCGACTCCCAGCTCGATCAGCTTGTGCGCCAGCTGGTTGGCCTGGGTATCGAGTTCGCGATAGCTCAGGCGCTGCTCGGCGAAGAATACCGCCGGTGCCTCTGGCGCCCTGGCTGCCTGATCGGCGAACAGCTGGTGGACGAAACGGTTGGTGGGATAGACCACCTGGGTGTGATCCCAATCCTGGCGAATCCGCCCCTGCTCCTCCCGGCCCAGCATCGCCAGCTCGCCAATCGCCTGTTGCGGTTCGAGCATGCCTTGCAGCAGGTTGCGCCAGTGATCGGCGAAACCTTCGACGGTCGACACCTCGAACAACTCACCGGCATAGATGAACGATGCGTTGATCCCAGCGTCGGTTTCCAGGGTTTCCAGGGTCAGGTCGAATTGCGCGGTACCGCCCTGCAGGACCATTTCCTCGGCGTGCAGGCCCGGCAGGCTGGCGCCGTCAGCGCTTTCCCCGGCAATGCTCAGGTGGTTGTACATCACCTGGAACAGCGGGTTCTGGTCCAGCGCACGCTGCGGCTTGAGCGCATCCACCAGGCGGTCGAACGGCAGGTCCTGATGGGCCTGGGCGGCCAGGGCCGTGGCCTTGACCTGACGCAGCAACTGCCCCACCGCCAGGCTCGGCGCCAGCTCGACGCGCATCACCAGGGTGTTGACGAAGAAGCCCATCACGCCTTCCATTTCCTGGTGGCGACGGTTGCTGACCGGCACGCCGATACGGATATCGGGCTGGTCGCAATAGCGGTGCAGCAACAGGGCGAACGAGCCGAGGAACAGCTGGAACAGGGTCATGTCGTGCTCGCGCGCCAGGCGCCGCAGGCCCTGCTCCAGGTCCACCGGCAGACGCAAACCCAGGCGCTCCTGGCGATGGCTCACCAGGGCCTGGCGCGGATGGTCCACCGGCAGTTCCAGCACCGGGTGCTCCAGCCCCAGTTGCTCGCGCCAGTAATCCAGTTGCCGCTGCTGCTCGCCCTGCTCGAGCCAGGCCCGGTGCCAGCTGGCGTAGTCGGCGTACTGCACGCTCAATTCATCGAACTGCGGGGCCTGCCCCTGGATGAACCCCCGGTAGAGGGCGACGAATTCCCGGGCCAGCACACTCATGGAGGCGCCATCGGAAATGATGTGGTGCAAGGTCACCACCAGCAGGCACTCCTGCTCGGCGATCTGCAGCACCCGGGCCCGGCACAGGGGGCCGTGCTCCAGGTCGAACAGCACCTGGGTTTCTTCCAGGGCCCTGGCCTCGACCGCCTCGCGGGACAGGCCCGGGGCCAGGCGTTCCCAGGCCAGGGGAATTTCACCCTGGGGGTGCACCACCTGGCACAGGCTGTCCTGGTGCTGGGTAAAGGTGGTGCGGAAAGCTTCATGGCGCAGCGCCAGGGCGTCGAAGCTGTGCTGCAACGCCTGCCGGTCCGGCACACCCTGGAGCCGGACCACGATCGGCGTGTGGTAGGCGGTGCTCTGCGGGTGCATCTGCCAGAACAGCCATTGCCGCTGCTGGGCATGGGAAGCCGGCAATGGCTCATCACGCCCTAGCGCCTCGATCAGCGACAGCGAACCGGCGCCGGCGCAGGCCTGTACCTGCTCGACGAACTCATCCAGGCGCGCGGTCTCGAACAGCACCCGCAGCGGCACCTCCGCCGCCAGCAACCGGCGGACCCGGGAAATGATCTGAGTGGCCAGCAGCGAATGCCCGCCCAGGGCGAAGAAGTTATCGCTCAGGCCCACCCGCTCGACCTTGAGCACGTCCTGCCAGATCGCCGCGATCTGCTGTTGCAACTCGCTGACCGGCGCGACGTATGCGGCCATCGGTGCCTGCGGTTGCACCGGCGGCAAGGCGCGCAGGTCGAGCTTGCCGTTGGCGGTCAACGGCATGCCTTCCAGGGCCACGAAATGCATCGGCAGCATGTAGTCGGGCAGCGCCACCGCCAGCTGCCGGCGAATCTCCTGCCAGGCCGCTTCCGGCTCCTGAGCGCTGGCCTTGGCCAGCACCCCATAAGCCGCCACTTGCGGCTCGTCGGCCACGCTGACCACCTGCGCCACGGCGTCCTCGACCTGCGGCAACTGCTTGAGCGCCGCGGTGATTTCCCCCAGTTCGATGCGGTAGCCGCGAATCTTCACCTGATGGTCGATGCGCCCCAGGTAATCGATGACCCCGCCTTCGAGGTAGCGCGCCAGGTCACCGGTGCGGTACAGCCGCTGCCCGTCGGCACTGAAAGGGTCGGGAACAAAACGCTCGGCGGTCAATGCCGGCCGGCGATGGTAACCCCGCGCCAGGCCGGCACCGCCCAGGTACAGCTCGGCCGGGGTGCCGGGCGCCACGGGTTGCAGCGAAGCATCCAGCACCCGAGCGCGGACGTTGGCCAGCGGCTGGCCCAGGGGCACCACCGCCAGGGCCTGGTCCACGTCAGCGGCAGCCATGGTCAGGGCGCCGACCGTGGTTTCCGTCGGGCCGTAGTGGTTGAACACCGCGCACTGCGGCGCCAGGGCCCGAACCTTGCTGACCAGCGTCGCCGGGCAGGCTTCGCCGCCCAGCACCAGGCACTGCCTTGGCAGGGCGCGGGCCGGCTCCGCGCCGCTCATCAGCGCCTGCAAATGCGAAGGGACGATCTTCAGTACATCGATCTGCCGGGCGTCCAGGTAGGCCGAAAAGGCCTCGGCATCCAGGCCGGTATCCAGGTCGATCACATGCAGGCAACTGCCGGAGCACAGGGCGCCAAACAGCGTGGTATGCCCCAGGTCGGCGGCGATGGTCGAGACCACCGCCATGTTGCGCGCGGCCCCCAGCGGCAGGCGCGCCAGGATCGCCTGCACGTAGTTGGCCAGGGCCCCGTGGGTGATGGTGACGCCCTTGGCCGCCCCCGTGGAACCGGAGGTGTAGATCGAATAGGCCAGGTGCCCGGCCTCGACCTGCGGCAGTGGCGCCTGCGAATCGCTGGCCGGCGCCCAGCTGTCCGGCTGGTCGAGCAACAGCACGCTGACCCCGGCCGCCAGCGGCAGCCGCGCCTGCACCGCGGTCTCGCTCAGCAGCAGGGCAACGCCGCTGTCGTGCAGCATGTAGCTCAAGCGCTGCTCGGGGTACTGGGCATCCAGCGGCACGTAGGCGCCGCCGGCCTTGAGCACCGCCAGCAGGCCCACCACCATCTCCAGCGAGCGCTCCACGGCGATGCCCACCAGCACCTCGGGGCCTACGCCACGTTGCACCAGGGCCGCGGCCAGGCGCGCGGCGCGCTGATCCAGCTGGCGATAACTCAGGCACTGCTCGCCGAACACCAGGGCCGGCGCCTCGGGCCGCACGCGCACCTGCTCGGCGAACAGCTCGAGCACCGAAGCGGCGGCGAATGCCTCAGGCGCACCGCCCCCCTGGGCCAGGGTGACCTGGCGTTGCTCGGCGTCGAGCAGTGGCAGTTCGGCGATCGCCGACTGCGGCTCACGCACCATCGCCCACAGCAGGTTCTGCCAGTGGCCGGCCATGCGCTCGACGGTCTGTTCCTCGAACAGCTGGCAGTCATAGGTGAAGGCGGCCTGCAGCAGGCCGCCGCGCTCGAAGGTGTCCAGGGTCAGGTCGAACTGCACCGTGCGCTCGTTGCGCGCCAGGGCCTGCACTTCAAGCCCGGAACGGCTGCGCAGGGTGGCCAGCTCGGTGACCTGCGGCTGGTGGTTGTAGAGCACCTGGAACAGCGGGCTGTGGCTCAGGCTGCGCTCGAGTTGCAGGGCCTCCACCAAGCGTTCGAAAGGCAGCTCCTGATGGGCCTGCGCCCCCAGGGTGGTCTCGCGGATATCGGCCAGCAGTTGCTCCACCGTCAAATGCGGGCTCAACTCGCTGCGCAGCACCTGGGTGTTGACGAAGAAGCCGATCAGCCCTTCGGCTTCCTGGCGCGTGCGGTTGGCGATCGGCACGCCGACGCGGATATCCTGCTGGCCGCTGTAGCGTGCCAGCAGCAGCTTGAAACCTGCCAGCAGCACGGCGAACAGGGTCACCCCCTGCTGTCGCGCCAGGGCACCCAGTTGCTGGGCCAACGGTGGCGCCAGCTCGAAGTCCAGGCGCCGCCCCTGGCGGCTGGAACGGGCCTGGCGCGGATGATCGGTGGGCAGCCTGAGCACCGGGTGTTCGTCCCCGAGCTTGGCCCGCCAGTACGCCAGCTGCCGCTCCTGCTCCCCGGCTTCCAGCCAGCTGCGCTGCCACAGCGCGTAGTCGCGGTACTGGATCGGCAGGGCCGGCGCGCTCGGCGCCTCGCCCTCGAGCAGGGCGTCGTAGGCTTGCAGGAACTCCTCGATCAGCACGCCCATGGACCAGCCGTCGGCGACGATGTGGTGCAAGGTCAGCAGCATGACGTGCTCCTGCTCCCCCAGCCCCAACACGCAGACCCGCAACAGCGGCCCCTGCTGCAGATCGAAGGGCCGGCGCGCCTCGGCGTCGGCCCGCTGCCGTACGCTGGCTTCGCGCTGCGCGGGGTCGAGGTCGCTCAGGTCCTGGTAATCGATGTTCACCCGGGTCGCCAGGACGACCTGCCGCGGTTCGTCCTGCTCCAGGCAAAACACCGTGCGCAGGCTTTCATGGCGCTCCAGCAGCCAGTCGAAGGCCCGGGCCAGCACCGCCCGATCCAGCGGCCCGCTCAGGCGTACCGCGTTGGGCAGGTTGTAGGCCGCGCTCTGCGGGTCCAGTTGCCAGAGAAACCACATGCGCTGCTGCGCGTAGGACAGCGCCTGGCGCTCAGGCACAGCGACCCCCGCGGGAATCGGCAGCAGAGAGAAGTCGACGCCTTCCTTGTCCAGAGCCTTCAAGAACAGCCGGCGCTTTTCCAGCGGCAGTTCAATGAATCTACGGGCGAGCTTCAAGGAGTCTTCGGCATTCATCGGGGGGGCATCCGTACTTGCTTGTGGGGTATCGAGCATTGGCTCGGTCATCCCTACGGAACGGATGAAGGCCCGGGAAAATTAACCCCGCGCGCCACGCCAGCCACCCTCCCCCCGCGCCGCTCAGGAGCCGCCGACCAGCGGCGCCGACGCTAAATCGGACCCGCCGCCCTTCGTTCCTTGCTTACCCCCCCTTGCACAGGTATCCGCCCATGTCCTCCGCCCAATCGCTGACCGACATCCTCACCCAAGGCTTGCGCAAACTGACGGGCATCGACCGGCCCAGACCCAAGGGCTACCGGGTGATCAACGTCGAGCTCAAGCAACGCATCGTCCTCAGCCCGTCCCTGGTGCGCCTGGTGTTCGCCGGCGAGGAGATCGCCCAGGCCCGCGCCCTGGCCCCGGACCAGCGCATCAAGCTGTTGTTCCCCGGGGCCGACGGCAGCGTCCCGCAACTGCCGGTGGAAGGCGACTGGCACGCCGCCCGGCGCAAGCTGCCGGCCGAGCAGCAGCCACCGATGCGCACCTACACCATCCGCGCCCTGCGCCTGCAACCGGCGGAACTGGATGTGGACTTCGTGCTGCACGGAATCAACGGCCCCGCGTCCAGCTGGGCCACCCACGCCCGGCCCGGCGACCGCCTGCAGATGGTGGTGCCGAACAAGGCCTACAGCGGCGACCCCGGCGGTTATGAATGGATGCCGCCGGCGGGGATCCGCAAAGTGCTGCTGATGGGCGATGAAACCGCCCTGCCGGCCATTGCCGGGATTCTCGAGGAGCTGCAGGCCTATCCGGATTACCCGGACGTGCAGGCGTTTATCGAAGTGCCCCACGAAAGCGACTGCATCGACCTGCGCTGCAACCCCCAGACCCGGCTCAACTGGCTGCCGCGGGACCTGTTGGGCGCCCAGCATGGCGAAACCCTGATCCATGCCGCCCGGGAGCTGGCCGAGCTGCCGCCGCCCAACACGGCACAGCGGCCGATCAAGCTGCGCGAGGGCGACGAGGAACAGCGTCCCTGGGAGACCGCCACGCCGGCCGACAACAGCTTCTATGCCTGGGTGGCCGGCGAGTCCGCCACGGTGATGAGCATTCGCCGCCACCTGATCAACGAGCGTGGCCAGGAACGCCGCAACCTGACCCTGATGGGTTACTGGCGCCTGGGCACGTCGTTGGGCTGACAGATCTGCCTGGGCCTTGAGAACGCCACGGCCGTGCCGGCCGATCGCAGGCTGCGGCAGCGGCTACATGAAGCCAGTCTCCGACCCTGTAGCCGCTGCCGAGCCCGCGAGGCTGCGATAAGGCCCGCAGGGCCTTGCTTGACGATCTTGCGATGGGCCACCGAGCGCCGCGGCCCTGCCGGCTATTCGCAGCCTGCGGCAGCGGCTACAGGGCGGTCGCCGCTTCGGGTTGCAGGTGACGCCGACGATGCACCTCAAGGTGGCCCTTGATCAGGCTCAGGACCTTGGTTTCGTGCTCGTGAATGAAGAAGTGCCCGCCCGCCAGCATGTCCACCGAGAAGCTGCCCTGGGTCTCCTTGCTCCAGCCAATCAGCTGTTCGGTGGTGGCCCGGTCGGCCTTGCCCCCCAAGACATGCACCGGGCAGTTCAGCAACGGGCGCTGCAGCGGGCGAAAACGGCCACACAGGAGAAAGTCGGCGCGCAGGATCGGCAGGGTCAGGCTCATCAACTCCTGGTTGGCCAGCACCTCTTCACTGGTGCCGTTGAGGGTACGCAGCTGCTCGATCAGCTGTTCGTCGGTCTTGGGGTCGGCAAAACCCCGGTCGTAGTCGGTGCGCAGGGTCGGCGCCGCGGTCCCCGAAGCGAACAGCGCCACCGGCTCCGGACAACCCAGGGCCCGCAGGGCGTGGGCCAGCTCGCAGGCCAGCAGCGCCCCCAGGCTATGGCCAAACAAGGCATAGGGCATGCGCAGATTGGCGCGGATTTCCACCGCCAGTTGCCGCGCCAGCTCGCGCATGTCGGTGTGCAGCGGCTCGGCGTAACGGGCGCCACGCCCGGGCAGCTCCACCGGCGCAAGGTGCAACCATTGCGGCAGCTTGCGCCGCCAGCGGCTATAGACCATGGCGCTGGCTCCGGAATACGGCAGGCATAGCAGCGTCAGCTGGGTCACGGTGTTCCCCTTGAAAAAAATGATGGTAAAGACTGGACGTGCCACCTGAGCGGCAAATTAGTAGCCGCCACCGGCCTGACGCTGATCTGCAGGAGCAGCCGGTCGACGCTCGATTGCTCGCGATGAACCTGAGAGCGCCACGTTTATCCAGCCAATACATCGGTATCGTTAACGACCATCGCGAGCAAGCTTCGCTCCTACAGTAGATCCCCTTCGCTGACCGATCGGCATTGGATCATCCGCCCCCATAAATTTCCCGGCACAGCCTTCGTTCCAGTCGCAGATCAAACCAACCAACAAGAGAGACCGCCGTGGACGTGCAGAGCATTCTGTGTCCACCTCGCTCTCGGTGAATTTCTGGGTCAACTCCGGGCGCGGCGGGTAAGGCTCAGGCAACCGCCGGCTGGCCGCGGGTCAGTCGGCGGCAACTCTGCACCGCCGCCCCCAGCACCACCACTGCCGCCGCCTGCGCCACCCAGAAGCCGCTGCGCGCGCCAAAGGCATCCACCAGCCAGCCGGAACTGGCGGCGCCGATGGCCACGCCGATGCTCACCCCGGTGACCAGCCAGGTCAGGCCCTCGGTGAGCTTGGCCGGTGGCACGATGTTCTCGACCAGGGCCATGGCGACGATCAGGGTCGGGGCGAAGAACAGGCCAGAGACGAACACCGCCAGGGACAGGCCGAGGATATTGCTCGCCAGCAGCAATGGCAGGGTGGTCACGGCGGTGGCGATGCCGCCGTACATGAACAGGCGCGGCAGCGGGGTATTCAGTTTCAGCGCGCCGAAGGCGATACCCGCCAGGCAGGAGCCGATGGCGTACACCGACAGCACGATGCTCGCCGCCGCGGGTTGCCCCTGCTGCTGGGCGAACGCCACGCTGACCACGTCCACCACGCCGACGATCATGCCCATGGCGATCATCAGCAACACCAGCAACTGCAACTCCAGCGACCGGATGATCGACGCGTCGTGCCCGGCCTCATGGGGATGCACCGGTGGCTCGGTCGCCCGTTGCGCCACCAGCGCGGTGACGCCGATCGCCAGCAGCAACAGCGCCGCCAGCGGCCCGGCCTCGGGGAAGGCCGCCACGCACAGCCCCACCGACAACGGCGGGCCGACGATAAAGCACACCTCATCGAGCACCGATTCCAGGGCATAGGCGGTCTGCAACTGCGGCTGGCCGCGGTACAGCTCGGTCCAGCGGGCGCGGATCATCGCCGGTATGCTCGGCATGCAGCCGGCCAGGGCGGCGAACAGGAACAGCGTCCAGTGCGGCGCCTGCAACCGGGTGCACAGCAACAACGCCAGCAGCGCCCCACCACCCAGGCCGGCGGCGATCGGCAGCACCCGGCCCTGGCCGAAACGGTCGACCAGACGCGACACCTGGGGCGCGCAGAAGGCCGTGGCCAGGGCGAAGGTCGCCGCCACCGCACCGGCCAGCGCGTAACCGCCCTTGAGCTGGGCCAGCATGGTGATCAGGCCGATGCCGGTCATCGACATCGGCATCCGCGCAATCATCCCCGCCACCACGAAAGCGCGACTGCCGGGGGCCTTGAACAGTTCGCGGTAAGGGTTTGCCATCGTCATCACACCTTGTCTGAGGCTTGCCAGAAATGCACCGCAAGACAAAAATACATACGGCGCGTATGTGAGAAAGCATGAGAACATACGCGGCGTATGTCAATCCACCTGTCAGCTGTGTGAGTGCCCGCCATGAGCCCGCGTCAACGCGCCGAGATGATCGAAGAAACCCGCAGCAAACTCATCGCCAGTGCCCGCCAGGCCTTTGGCAGCCTGGGTTATGCCAACACCTCGATGGACGACCTGACGGCCGAGGCGGGCCTGACCCGGGGGGCCTTGTATCACCATTTTGGCGACAAGAAAGGCCTGCTGGCGGCGGTGGTGGAACAGCTCGATGCGGAGATGGACCAGCGCCTGGAGGCGATCTCGCGCGGCACCGACGACCTCTGGGAAGCCTTCGTCCAGCGCTGCCGCACCTACCTGGAAATGGCCCAGGAAGCGGAGATCCAGCGCATCGTCCTGCAGGATGCGCGCGCGGTACTCGGGGACCTGACCGAGGCCAGCGAAGAACAGTGCGTGGCGTCCTTGAGCACACTGCTGGATGAGCTGATGCAGGCCGGCCTGGTGGTCAACGCCCCCAGCGAAGCCCTGGCGCGCCTGATCAACGGCAGCCTGCTCGACGCCTCGCTGTGGATCGCCCGCGACGAGCATCCGGGGCAACGCTTGCAGCAAGCGCTGGTCGGCCTGGAGGCGCTGTTGCAGGGCTTGCGGGTGCGCTGAGCCCTGGCTCGGAAGATCTTCTGGCAGCCGTGACCGGCCTCCTCGCTCTCGTAGGAGCGAGGCTTGCCCGCGATAGGGGCAACGCGGAATGTCGGATACACCGTGTCATCCTTCATCGCGCGCAAGCTGCGCGCCTACGAAAGACGACCAGGGTGCCTGCCGCAATGCGCGGCCGCTGTAGCCGCTGCCGAGCGCAGCGAGGCTGCGATCGAGGCCGAAGGACTCGCCAGGTAGGCACCGCGTTTCCCCAGATCCTACGAGGTGTCAGGCTTAGCGGCCCTCCGGGCCGATCGCAGCCTCGCGGGCTCGGCAGCGGCTACAGAGGTGGCGTGTTTTACCCGCGCGAGCGGTTCGCGGCAATGGCGGATTGCGGGCAGAATAGGCCGCCCCGGCCCTCTCAAGGATTCCCATGCGCCAGGTGCTGCTGATCATCGATGTGCAACCCACGTTCAACCCGCCGGACTGGCTGGTGGACGGCATCAACGCCCTGCTCGGCCAGTTGCCCTCGGTGGCCACCGTCGAACGCCATGATGAAAGCCGCACGCCCTTCGCCCGCCAGCTCGGCTGGCAACCCGCCGCCGATGACCACTGCCTGGTCGCCGCCGACCGCGTCTTCATCAAGCACGGCTACGCCCCCACGCCAGAGACCATCGCCTACCTGCTCAGCCTGGGCCCCGAACGCGTGCTGGTCTGCGGCATCCAGACCGACACCTGCGTGCTCGCCGCCGGCTTCGCCCTGTTCGACGCCGGCCTGCAACCGACCCTGATCACCGACCTGACCCTGGGCTCGTCACTGGACCGCAGCGGGCAGTTGGGAGTGCGGTTGTGGCAGCACCATTTCAAGCACCTCACGACCAGCGCCGAGCTCACTTTCCTGTAGCCCCTGACTGAGGTGTGACGCCTTCGTCAGCGCTTTATGCCGTCAGGGCAAAACCCACGCACGGAGTCTCCACACGACACTGGCCAGACACACGGATTGAGCTAAGGTTGCTGCTTTCCCTGTCGCCGGATCCGTCATGAACAGCTCGCCCTCTGTCCAGTACCTCCAGACACCTCGCCTGCACATCGCCTACGAACATCACGGCCCCGCCGACGGCGCGCCGGTGATTCTGCTGCATGGCTTTCCCTACGACCCGCGCGGCTACGACGAGATCGCCCCCGAGCTGGCGGCGCGTGGCTACCGGGTGATAGTGCCGTACCTGCGCGGTTACGGGCCGACCCGCTTCGCCGGCCCGGACATCCTGCGTTCCGGGCAGCAGGCGGCGCTGGCCCAGGACCTGCTGGATCTGATGGATGCCCTGGAGATCCCCCAGGCCGCCCTCGCCGGTTTCGACTGGGGCGGTCGCGCCGCCTGCATCGTCGCGGCCCTGTGGCCGGAGCGGGTGCGCTGCCTGGTGAGCGCCGACGGCTACAACATCCAAGACATTGCCCGCTCGACCCAACCGCGGCCGCCCGAGACCGAGCACCGGCTCTGGTATCAGTATTATTTCCACACCCAACGCGGGGTCGACGGCCTGACCGCCAACCGTCGCGAACTGTGCGCACTGCTGTGGCAACTGTGGTCGCCGACCTGGGATCGCGGCCGCGAACTCTACGACCTGAGCGCGCCGTCGTTCGACAACCCGGACTTCGTCGAGGTGGTGATCCACTCCTACCGGCATCGCTTCATGTACGCCCCGGGCGACCCGAGCCTGGAACACATCGAGCAGGCCCTGGCACAACAGCCGCCGATCCGCGTACCGACCATCTCGTTGTGTGGCGGCGCCGACGGGGTCGGCCCGGCCAGCGAAGAGGATGAAGACATCGGCCTGTTCACCGGCCCTTACCAACGCCGGATCTTGCCCGGGGTCGGCCACAACGTACCCCAGGAAGCGCCGCAGGCCACCTTGCAGGCGCTGCTGGAACTACTGGAAGCCTGACTCCCCCTCCGGCGAAAAGCGTTCCCGATAGGCCTGCGGTGTCACGCCGACGAGCCGCAGGAAGCTGCGGCGCAGGGTTTCTTCGCTGCCGAAACCGCACTGCACGGCGATGCGCTTGATCGGTACGCCGCTGTCGCCGAGCAGGCGCCGGGCGCTTTCCACGCGGATCTGTTCGATGGCCCGGGCCGGGGTCTGGCCGGTGTCGGCGCGGTAGTGGCGGACAAAGCTGCGCTCGCTCATGCCGGCCTGTTCGGCCAGGGTCGGGAGGTTCAGCTCGCGACCGAGGTTTTCGGCGATCCAGGCGTGCAGGTCGTCGAAGCGGCTGCCCTGCTTTTGCAGGGCCAGGGTCGCGCTGAACTGCGACTGGCCGCCCGGGCGCTTGAGGAACACCACCAGTTGCCGGGCCACGTCCAGCGCCATGGCGTGCCCCAGGTCCGCCTCGACCAGCGCCAGGGCCAGGTCGATGCCGGCGGTGACGCCGGCCGAGGTCCAGACCGGCCCCTCGTTGATGAAGATCGGATTGGCTTCCACCCGCAAGCGCGGGTATTGCCGCGCCAGTTGCTCGCAGCGGGTCCAGTGGGTGACCACCCGGCGCCCGTCGAGCCAGCCGCTGGCGGCCAGCAAAAAAGCCCCGGTGCACACCGACGCCACCCGCCGCGCCAGCGCCGCCTGCTGACGGACCCAGGCCACCAGCGCCGGGTCTTCGGCCGCGGCGTACACGCCCCAGCCGCCGGCGATGATCAGGGTGTCGCAAGGCGTGCCCAGCGCCGGCAAGGGCTCGGCCAGCAGCGCCAGCCCGGCCGAGGTGGTCACCGGCCCGTCGCCCGCGGCGATCACGTTCACCGCGTAGGGCAGCGGCAAGCCTTTATGCCGCGCCAGGTCGTTGGCCGAAGCAAACACCTGCAGCGGGCCCGTGACGTCGAGCACCTGGGCATTGGCGAAAGTCAGTACATGAACGGTTCTGGCGGTCTGGGGCATGGTTGGCGTAAATCGTGGGCAGGTTGGCGTATTCGCCAAAGCCTAGGGCGCTAGAGTCGAACCGTCCAGCCACATAAGGGTGGGCACCTTCGAACTTTTCCAGGGAGATACCCCATGACGCTGCAGATCGGTTTCCTGTTGTTCCCCAACGTCCAGCAACTCGACCTGACCGGCCCCTACGATGTGCTCGCGTCGCTGCCGGACGTGCAGGTGCATCTGGTCTGGAAGGCGCGCGGGCCGGTCACCGCCAGCACCGGCCTGGTGTTGCAGGCGACCACCAGCTTCGCTGACTGTCCGCCACTGGACGTGATCTGCATCCCCGGTGGTGCCGGTGTCGGGCCGTTGATGGAAGACCCGCAGACCCTCGACTTCATCCGCCAGCAGGCGGCGCAGGCGCGTTACGTCACCTCGGTGTGCACCGGTTCCCTGGTGCTCGGCGCCGCCGGGCTGCTGCGTGGCAAGCGCGCCACCACCCATTGGGCCTACCACCATTTGCTGGAGGCGCTGGGGGCGATTGCGGTGCAGGAGCGCGTGGTGCGCGACGGCAACCTGTTGAGCGGGGGCGGGATTACCGCCGGGATCGATTTTGCCCTGACCCTGGCCGGTGAGCTATTCGGCGAGGCAACCGCGCAGCGAGTGCAGCTGCAACTGGAGTACGCCCCGGCTCCGCCTTTCGCCGCCGGTAGCCCACGGACAGCGCCCAAAGCGGTGGTGGAAGAAGCCCGACGGCTCGCGGCGAACTCCATCCAACAACGCGGCGAGATAGTCGACAGGGTCGTGGCGCAGTGGCGGCAGGCCTGAGACCTGCGCACGCCGGGGGAAGAAAGATGCGGGCCAGGGCAACCTTATCGGCCAGCTGAGCCCTGGCCGCATCTTCGCTTGACCGACGTCAGGCCGGGACTGCGTGCTCAGTGGCCTGTCGGAGGTAGTCGATCACCTGCTGCACGGTCTGCAGGCTATCGGCTTGGTCGTCCGGGATGGTGAGTTCGAACTCGGTCTCCAGGGCCGTCACCAGTTCCACCCGGGCCAGCGAGTCCGCTCCCAGGTTCCCGACAAACGAGTCCTGGTTGCCGATCTGCGCCAGGTCGACGGCCAGTTCGCTCGCCACCACTCTTTTCACACGTTGCTCGAGGGTTTCCATAGTCATTCCCTTGCAGTTGGATGCGTACCACGAAACAGTGGCCGGCCCGCGCCGGCCACCGGGTTGTTGCGCCATGGCGAGGCGCGTCAGACCACCGTCAGGTGCATGAAGCCACCGGAGAAGCGCCCGCTTTCCGGGACGAAGCACAGCACGCGCTGCCCCTTGCGCAGGCGCCCGGACTCCAGCAGTTCGTGGATCATGATGTAGATCGACGCCGAGCCGGTGTTGCCACGCTCGGACAGGTTGGTGAACCAGCGCTCCTGGGGAATCGCCAGTTCGGTGTTTTCCAGGCACTCGGCAATCGGCTGGCGAAAGTATTCCGACGACATGTGCGGCAGGAACCAGTCGATGGCCTCGGGCGACAGGTTGCGCTTGATCATCACCTCCTTGAGCGGCTTGCCGAGGGTGTACTTCACCACGTTCTCGTTCAGCAGCCGCACGTCCTGCTTGATCGCGAAAATCGAGCGCGAGGCCCACTCCTCCGGGGTCAGCAGCTTCCAGCCGACCAGGCTGTCGTCCTCGGCCTTTTCCGCGCCGGCGTACATGCAGGTCGGCAATTCGTTGGCGTAGGAGAAGATGTCGATCCAGTCGATGCGCAGCGACAGGCCGCCGGCCCGTGGCTGGTTCTCGAGCAGAAAGGCCCCGGCACCATCGGACAACATCCAGCGCAGGAAGTCTTTATCGAAGGCGATTTCCGGGCGGGCCGCCATCTGCGCCACCAGTGCCTCGTTTTCCGCATCGAAATTGCGCGCATGCAGCACCGGCGAAGGCACCTCCGAGGCGGTGGCCACGGCATTGCGACTGGCCCCCGACAGCACCGACAGGTAGGCGTATTTCAATGCGGTCAGGCCCGCCAGGCAGATGCCGGCGGTGGACACCACTTCGCAAGGCTTGTTGCCCAACTCGCCATGCACCATCACGCCATGGTTGGGCATCAGTTGGTCCGGCATGGTGGTGCCGGTGGACAGGCATTCCATGGAGTCCAGGGCAAAACCATCGCCCACCAGGCCCTTGATCGCCTCGGCGGTTATTTGCGCGTTAGTGAAACGGGGAATACCGGTCTGCGGGTCCAGCACATAATAGCGCTGCTTGATACCGTTATTGCGCAGCACTACTTGCCGAGACCGTGAAGGTCGCCCGCCCACATACCCGAGAATGCTTTCCATCGTATCGTTATCCACTGCCTCTCCCGGCATATAAGTGGATGTTTTCGTAATATAGACAAACGATTCACTCATGATGATTTCACTCTTCAGTTTCAAGATTTAGTTGCGAGCCGGACGGTTGTTCGTAATAACGCTGCAACTCGTCCAGTCGCGTCCGGATAAAGGGATGAAGCAAACGGCGTAACACCAGTGAAATAGGCAGGACAGTCAAGATGACCAGCAATAGATAAACGATGAACACGCCCAGCAAGAGTCGCCGTAGCCATTGCCCATACTTGCCGAAACGGCAAATTATTCCCGACCAGAACTTGAAGCCTTTATAGGCCGCACGCTCGCTGAGTATCAGCCCGGGGTTGACGGGCGCCGCCCCCAGCCCGGCCAGCATCGGCCCTTTGGCTTTCTCTTTATTGGCATACAGGGCGGCCTTCAATGCCCGCCCGAAACGTGCGGCGCCCTGGACATCCTCGGCGCTGATCCCGGCCTTGGGCAGGCCGAGGAATGACTCGCGGCTGCCGGTGAACATCCAGCGCGGCGTGGTAATCAGGGTGGCGAAGGTATTGGCCCGGTCGGTCAGCACGACGTTGTCGCGCAGCCGCGCGCCGGCCTCGTCCAGCAGGCGCTTGACCACCTCCTGGGCCATCAGCCACATGTTGCGGCAGGCGATCACCGTGACCACCGGGCGCCCGGCCAGCAGGCGCTTGCCTTCCGCGCTCTGGAGAAACGCGGTGATCAGCGGCGACGGCGACAGGTACCAGACCTGATACGCCAGGATCACCAGGTCGAAAGGCCATGGATGATCGGTATGCACCGGTTCGATGGCCGGCGGGCTGAGCTGCACGGTCTCGGGAAACACGTCGAAAAACCTGCCCACCGGCCAGGGAAACGGATAGGCAACCCGGGGCTTGAGCACCACTTCATGCACCTTGACCTCCTGCGTCGAACGCAGGGGCGAGATCAGGCTTTCGACCACTTCGCTCAACTGACCGCTTTGCGAATAACGAACAACAAGTACATGTTTCATAAGTGCGGGGACCTTTTGCTTTTCAACCACACAGGCACGCCAGAGATCACTTGAAATGAACCTCGGCATGAAAGGCAGTTTTATAAGTTGGGCACGACAAAAAAGGCGCGCGCTGTATTCGTGGCAGGTCGAACTTAAAAACAAAACATAATGAACGACAAAACAGCAGCACCCGGAACAGCGGCCTGGTGATGAACTGAAAGCGGAAATCGCCCACCGCGCATTCCAAACACTATCTGCCTGTTTTTGACAGAATGTATTGGTAGTGAGACAGAACCCGTCTTCTTGGCTGAAACTCTATCTGCAATCGGATACTTGTAAACCTACCAACTCTGGTAGGTCCTTCGCGCTACCCAGCGGACGAACTTACATGCTCTTATCTGAACTTTTTTCATCTAGGCAAGACATGTTCAATACTGGCTACTGGCCTTAATTGAAAAGTTTTCCCGCGCGTGTTCAGGCAGCCTCTACACTCTGGCCCAGCCTTCCCTCAGGAGCCTTGCCATGCACAAGACTTACACCGGCAGTTGTCATTGCGGTGCAGTGCGCTATGAAGTCGAGATCGACTTGAGCCTGGGCACCCACAAGTGCAATTGCTCGATCTGCAGCAAGACCCGCAACTGGAACGCGATCATCGCCCCCAAGGCCTTTCGCCTGCTCAGCGGCGAACAGGCGCTGAGCGACTATCGATTCAACCGTGGCAATACCCATCATCTGTTCTGCAAGCATTGTGGCGTGCGCACCTTCGGGCGCGGGCATGTGCAGGAGATCGGCGGCGACTATGTCGCGGTGCAGGTGATGACCCTGGATGACATCGACCTGCAGGAGCTGCTTGCGGCCCCGGTGCATTACGCCGACGGTCGCCATGACAACTGGGGGCATGTGCCGGAGGAGATCCGTCACCTCTAGCTTTTCCACAGGCGAAAAAAAACCCGCCGAAGCGGGTTTTTTTCAAGACCATTACGACATCCTGTCGCTGCATCCTTGCACATGGTCGGTCATCCATGACCCTGAGCGCGTCCTGCGCTGCAGTTGGTGAATGAAGATTAAGCCTGTCGCCCAATCGGCAACAGGCGAAATAGCAGCCAGGGCATGTAAGCCTTTCGCCATAAAACCACTGACCAAAACCCCTAGGCCGCGCCTTCCAGGGCCTGGATGGCCAACTCCGCCACCTGCAGTTCGTGTTCCATGCTGGTTATGTCGCCGTCCTCCAGGAACCACGCGGCGGACAGCCCGGTATAGGCCAGCACCCATTGCAGCAGGCGCTTGCGCTCCAGCCCCGCGGCCTGGGCGATGACCTCGACCTGGCGGGTGAAGCGCTGCGGATCGCCGCTGGTCGGCAGGTCCGGGTTGCAGATCAGGTTGGCGAAATCGAAACCGCGCTCGCCCATGACCCGCTTGGGATCGATCACCAGCCAGCCGCGCGCCTCGAAATCCAGCACGTTGTCGTGATGGATATCGCCGTGCAGCACCACCTGTTCCCGAGGGGATGCCAGCAACTCGTCGGCCGTGGCCAGGCAGCGCAGGAACATCCCGCCCTCGCGCCGGGCGGCCAGGCGCAGGGCCTTGAACCACTCCGGCAGGGTCAACAGCGGCGGCAAGGGTGTCGAGCGTGGCGCATGCAGACGTGCCAGGCTGGCGCAGACGATCCGGCTGACCTCGTCGTCTTCGCCGGCCAGGGCCATCTGCATCAGCGAGCGCCGGCCCATGGCCCGCTCCATCAACAAGGCATCGCCGTGGTGCGCGTAGACCCGGGCGGCGCCCTCCCCGGCCCACCAGGCCATCAGCCGGTTGCCGTATTTTTCCTCGTCGTCGAGGGCGATCTTCAGCATCGCCGGCGCGTCGTCCAGGCGCACCGGCAACAGGTGGCTGCCAGGGGTGACGATGGGCGCGCCATCGACCTGCAGGTTCCAGCGTTTCAGGTAAAACTCGAACATCCGTGATGATTTCCGTTATGACTCGACAAAGGCCTGCAATTGACCCAGGGCCTGATCCCACTGCTGGCTGATCACCTCCAGCGAGCGCCGGGCTTCGGCCAGCCGGCCCGGCTCGAACGCCCACAGGCGCTCGCGCCCCAGCTTGGCGTCGCGCACCAGCCCGGCCTGCGCCAGCACCTGCAGGTGCTTGGTCACCGCCTGGCGGCTGATGTCGGTGCCGAGGGTCAGTTGGGTGATCGACAGGGCGCCGCCACCACACAGGATGGTGACGAGCCGCAAGCGGGTCTCGTCACCCAGTGCCGCGAAGATCATGGCCGAGCCGTCCAGGGATGCCGCCACCGGCAACAGGGATGGGGAAGAAGTATCAGGGGCCAAGGTAGGTCTCGATATTGTTCATCTGCTCGTCCCAGCCACGGCTGTTCATGCGAAACGCCTTGAGCCGCCGTTCGGGTGGAATGCCGTCGAACCCCGACTCGACCACCCGCAGCAAGGTGCCGCCGTCCAGGTCTTCGAGTTCGAATTGCACCAGGGTGCTGGGCTCGACGGAATAGTCGACTCCAGGCTCCACCGCGTAAGGGTGCCAGCTGAAGGCGAACAGGTGTTCGGGCTCCAGCCGCTCCACCAGCACATCCCAGACCAGGTGTTCATACCCGGGGTAGGTAATCTGCCCCCGGGTGCGTTGCCCGACGACAAAACGCTGGCCCGCGAGCGCCACGCCAAACCAGCTGCCGAACGCCTCGGCATCGGCCAGCGCGGCCCAGACACGGGAACGGGTTGCCTTGAGCAGGATCTTTCTTTCGATGCGATCTGATGAGTTCATGGGTCACCTCCAGTGATGAAACCCTAGACGCTCTCGCGAAAAATGCAACCTTATAGTTGCGTATTTTTTCCGCCCGGCCAAGCACGGATTGAAATCCCTAGCCCTGCCGCCGAAAAACAGGGCTAAGCTCGCCACTCGCCAATGGCTGCCTCGCCGCTGCCCAACGCGGTAGTGAGCGCAGCGGACAACAGAAATGGAATGCCTCCGATGACCCAGACATCCCCCGCAATCACCCTGGAAAAACTGCGCCGGGCGATCAGGCTGATCGACGAGCCGCTGATCGAACTGACGCCTCAGTCGCTGACCTACCTGCGCTCCTACCCTGCCCTGCTGGCCGCCTCCAGGACCCTGGCCAGCACCCACGACAGTGGCGACCTGCTGTTGCAGTTATCGGCGATGTGCTACGGCTGGATGCCCAGGGTGGCCCGGGTGAATGCCAGACATGTCGATAAAGCCTCGGCCGCCCTCGCCTGCGCACTGGAGTCAGACGTCCTGATCGACACGGCGCAGATGCAGGATCTGGCCAACAGCCTGCACTCGGTAGTGGGCACCTCCAAGCTCCTGCACTTTCTGCGCCCGCAGCTCTACCCGATCTGGGATTCGAAGGTCGCGCGAGTCTGGGCAACGAGCGATGCCACTACCAACATGAGCCGCGTCGAAAACTACCGTTCCTACATTAAGGACATCAGGACCCTGATCGCGTCTCCCGGTTTCGCCGCGTTTCATGACGACTTCAACCAGGCGTACAGCAGACGCCTCGACAGGCTGAAGATCGCGCCCTATAGCCTGTCACCGGTCCGCGCGGTCGAGGCCGCGGCCTTCGAGCTGTCCGGCGGCGATTATGACGACGATTGACCGGCGGCCCTTGCCGCGCGACGCCAACATCGGGCGATGCCCCTTGTCGGTGTGTCCCCCTTCACTGTGAGAATCCCCATGAACCCACGCATTTTCCTGGCCCTGGCGCCGCTGCTGCTCACCCCGCTGGCACAGGCCGCCGACTGTGCCAACGCCACCACCCAGGCCGCCATGAACCAGTGCGCCGCCGAGCAGCACAAGGCCGCGGACAAGGAACTGAACACGCTCTACCAGCGCATCACCCAGCGCCTGAAGGACAACCCGGACGGCAAGAAGCTGCTGGTCAGCGCCCAGCGCGCCTGGGTGGCTTTTCGGGATGCGGAATGCGGGTTCGCCGCCTCCGGGGTCGCCGGTGGCAGCGTCTATCCGTTGATCTACAGCAACTGCACCACCGACCTGACCAAGGCCCGGGTCGAGGCGTTCAAGACCTACCTCAAGTGCCAGGAAGGCGACCTGAGCTGCCCGGTGCCGGGCAATTGAATCGGCGGCGATCTTGAGATTTTTCGCGAGCAAGCTTCGCTCCTACAAGGGACCGCATGCATTTGGAGTGCGGTGTCGGGAGATGACACATTCCCCTGTAGGAGCAAGCTTGCTCGCGATAGCGGTAGCAACGCCTAGCGCACAAACACCTGGGCCGTGGTGATCGCCATGTCCCCGCCCGGCAGCTTGATGCTGCCGATCTGCTTGAGGCTGTCGGCATCGAAGATCGCCACGTCGTTGAAGGTCCCGGCCAGGTAGATCTTGCTGCCTGCCTTGTTGAAGGAAATGCAGTAGTAGGAATGCTCCAGGGTGGCGGCCTGGAGCAGTTTTTTCTGCTTGATGTCGTACTTGGCCAGGCGGTTGAGCACACCGAACATCAGGTTCGGGTCCTTCGGCGAACGCATGCCGCTGAAGTAGATTTCCGTCAGCGGACCGAAGTCGGTGGTTTCGCTCTTGCCGGTCTTCAAGTCGATGCTGAACAGACCGTACAGGTACTCGGCGCTGGCCGGGTCCTGTTTCTTGTCCTTGAACTTGGCGGCGGTGTAGAGCAGCGAGAAGTCATGGCGCCAGGTCTGCTGGTTCCACACGTAGAGCACGTCCGGCGCGCTGTAGTTCGGGCGTTTCCAGTGGCGGCTGGGGATCAGCACGTCGAACTTGCCGGTCTTGACGTCGACCTTGTACACATCCGCCCCGGCCACATACAGCGAGCCGTCGTCGCCGCTCTGCATGATGGTCAGTTGCCGTGGCGCCGGGAAGCTGCGCACCGGCTTGGCCTTGAGCCCGGCGTCGGTGGCGTAGACGTCCAGCCGCGGCTGCTTGACCTCGTAGCGGTCGTTGAGCATCTGGGTCGGGTTGGCCACGGTGTACAACTCCTTGCCGTCATGGCTGACGGTGAAGGCAAACATCGAGCGGGCCTTTTCCCCCGGCTGCTGGGTGATGCTGGCGTGGAACACCTGCTTGCAGCTGTCCAGCTCGACCCCGTAGACATCGGCGTAGTGGTTGTTCAGCACGTAGGCGACCTTACGGTCCGGCGCCAGCTGCACGGTGCCGGGGCCGAAGGCGTCGGGCATCTTGCAGGTCTTGTACAGCGTGTCGCTGGCCAGGTCGATCACGTGCAGGTTGTTCGGGTAGTTGGTGGTGACCATGTATTCATGGCCGGCGTTGAGGGCCTTGTTGTCAGTGTTGTCGTCGGCCAGGACGCCGAGGGAACAGGCGCCCAGGATCACGGAAGCGGCCAGGCCGCAGGCATTTTTGCGAAGCATGCTGGAATCCTTCTACTGACCGATTACTTGTCTTTGGGGAACACGGTGCCGAGATTGCGCCAGTTCTCGTTGGAGGCCTGGGCGTCCTTGTTCCAGTCGGGGTAGGTGCTCATCATGTCCGGCACCTGGGCCGGCCACCAGCACGGGTCGGAGCAACCGTAGAGGTCGGCCTCCATCGGCTGGCACAAGGACGACACGCCACCGAAGGCATCGATTTCCCAGCCCGGGTCGGTGGTCGAGGCACAACCGGCCACCGAACTCATGGCAACCACCTCTTCGATACGGTTCTCGTCGGCGGCCTGTTCCAGTTTCTGGGCTTTGTTATTGATCGGCTTGAGATGTTTCATGTCAGTGAGCCTTGCGCGGAGTGATGTAGCTGCTGATGAACGCAGGGTTGTGGGCCATGATCCGGCTGTAGACCTCGATGCCGAAGTCCACCCAGTCACGCATCAGTTCGCAATAGTGATAGGTCGGGTGCGCCGGGTCGCCGTAGCGGGCGTAGCTCTCGTGGTAGCAGCCGCCGGAACACAGGTTGCGGATGCGGCAGCTGTCGCAGCCGGTGTTGCTGCGGTCCAGGCGCTGGGACAGGAAGTCGTTGAGCTCCATCTGCTTCACCCCGCCGTCGCGCACATTGCCGAAGGTCGGCAGCGATGAGCCGGTAAAGCGGTGGCACAGGTTCAGCTCGCCCTTGTGGTCCACCGCCAGCATCTTCAGCCCGGCGCCACAGGGCAGCGCCTTCTTGTGGCCTTCGTGGATATCGGTGATCAGCTGGTGCAGGTTGGAAAAACCGATATTGCGATGCTCCAGGGCCGCCTCCAGGTAACGCCGGCCCAGGCGCTTCATGCTGGCGAAGACTTCGATCAGTTCTTCGCCGGTGAGGTTGAAGCTGCTGATATCGCCCGAGGTCACCGGGGCAAACCCGACCTCGGCGAAACCCAGTTCGTTGAACAGGTGGTCCCAGATGGTTTCCACATCGGTGACGCCAGTGGTCAAGGTCACCCGCGCACCGACCGGGCGGCTGTCGTAGCGCGCCAGCAGCATCTTCGCCTTGCGCCGCACCACGTCATAGGTGCCCTGCCCGCCCACGGTGATGCGGTTGCGGTCGTGCACGGTCTTCGGCCCGTCGATGCTCACCGACAAGCCAAAGCGGTGGGCATTCAGGTAGTCCACCGTCTCTTCGGTGAGCAAGGTGGCGTTGGTGGTCATGACGAACTCGACGAACTTGCCCGCCTCGCGAAAACGCTTCTCGCAGTAGTCGACCATGTATTCGATCAGCTTGCGGTTGCTCAGCGGCTCGCCACCAAAGAACACCACGGTGAAACGCTGTTCATCGGGGGATTCCCTGAGCAGCATTTCCACCGAGGCGATGGCCGTCTCGACGTCCATCTTCTTGCCCGCCGAGGGCTTGTCCAGGTCCTCCTTGTAGCAGTAGGTGCAACTCAGGTTGCAGCCGGTGTTGACGTTGAGCACCACGGTGTTGATCGCCGTGCGCTCGACCCGTTTGACGGCGATCTCCGGGGTCAGCGGCGAGCCGTCGCTGACCAGTTCCAGGGCGATCAGCTCGCGCAGGGTTTCGTTGATTTCCTCGCCGTTGAACCGTGCGCCGAGGCGCTGGACCAGGTCCTCCGGGGTGCAGCCGGGGCCGCGCAAGGTGTCGATGATGGTGCCGGTCAACTCATCGCTGGCGAACAGCGAACTGCTGGGGATATGGAACAGCATGCGGTCGGCATCGACCTGCACTTCGTGCAGGTTGCGTTCGACCAGATTCAAGATAGCGCCCATTGCAAACCTCCTGTGCCGGCCCCCTTTCGCGGGGGCCTGCGGTCATTCCGAAAGGGTGTCTCAAGTCACGGACCGCGCCTCAAGGGATGGGTGGATTGTTCCAGCGTTGCACGGTGACGATCAGGTGGCCTGCGCCGGTCAGGGATTTCCCTGCGTCGTCGACGGCGGCGATCACCTTGAGGTTGCCGGCGTTGTTGGTGGACATCTTGCGCTGCGGATTGGGCCCGGCATCGCCTGGAATGAACACGCCGCTGTCGGCCTGCATCTGGCCTGCGAACTTGACGTCCTCGTCTTCCTTGGCGCGCTCGTCGAAGGCTTCGACCTTCCACTGCGCCGGGAACACGCCGATGCGGTACGGCTTGCCATCGGCGCCCTTGCCCCAGGCTTCGGCATCGAAGCGGCCCTGGACCTTGGGCGTCGAGCCACCGCCCTCGCCGATACGCGCCACCGAGAACTCAGGCACGACTTTGACTTCGGCGATCGTGCTGTAGACCGACAGCGTCGGGCCTTTCAGCGTGCCGACGGTGACGTTGCGCAGGCCCGGCTGGGCATCGGCAGCCGCCTTGAGTTTGAGCCTGATCCGCTGCGGGCTCTGCTCGATGACTTCGAGCACTTCCACGCCCTTGCCAAAACTCGGCTTGCCGGTGAGGCCACTGCCGATCAGGGTGACTTCGGTTTCACCGCCAGCCTTCAGGTAACCCGGTTGCACCGCCAGCAAACGACTGCTGCCCTGCTTGGCGGCGACGAAGTCCAGGCCGCGTTCGTCGTGCTCGGCCTCGAACATCCGGCCCTGCAATTCATTGCCTTTGGCAGCGAACACCTGGCGCATGCTCACGCCGTCGATGCTGACATTGCCGCGCCATTCGTAGCCGCTGTAGAGGATCGCGCTGCCCTCGCCGTTGAACGGACTGCCGTCGGCGTACTGGCCCTTGACGCTGACCTTGAAGGTGTCATTGCCATCGGCGCTGACGCTCATCACCCCGGCCAGTTCGCCCTTGCCCGGCAGATGGCCGCTGAAGCTCCAGTCGCCTGCCAGGGTCTCGGCCTTGGGTGCGCTGCCCAGCCATTTTGTCCAGGCCGGGTTGTCCAGCGGATACCGCTTGGCCAGCAGCGGCACCATCTCCTTGCGCGCCAGGTCGAACCAGTCGCGATCGCGGGACAGCGCCTGGTACTCCAGGGACGGCCATTGCCCGAGGTGGAAGTTCACCAGGCGTTCCCACTCCTGGGCCGGACGCCGTTGCAGGGCGACCCGCGCACCGGAGTGGCAGCGGCCGCACATCTGGCTGGTCTGCTCGTCGAACTTCTCCACTGTGTTCAGGCGCCGCTCCAGGGCGTAACGCACGCCGTCGGTTTCGCTCGGCGCCAGGCCCTGGGTGTCGGCCAGGTATTTGACCAGGGTGCGGCGGTCGTCGTCGCTGATCTGCAGGCCATGCATGATCTGCATGCGGGCGATGCTCATCAGCCAGCCTTCCGGGGTCTTGCGCTGGTGGCTGATGCGGCTCAGGCCGCCCCCCGTTTCCGGGGTATGGCAGCCCTGGCAGGTCTCCTTGAGGATGGCCTGTGCATCGCGCGCCGCGAGGCTGGGAGGGGAATGCAAGGCGGCGCAGACTGCCAGCGCCAGCAGGCCGCTGGACATGCCTGCTCGGAGTGTTCTCTTGATCAAGGTCGGACCTCCACGGAGCTTTTTATTAGGAGCTTTATTATTGTTGTGCGTCGTTTTTATGGTTTCGGCCATGCCCGTCGCGCCGGGCATGGAGGCAAGAGAAACGGTTGAGGTGAGCAATACACGGAGCGTGCCAGCTTACAAATAATGTGTTTTATCAAAGGCTTGCTGGAGTTCCAGGACGCACCTCCCAGGCAATCGCCGGCCGGCCGCGTTTAATTTCGCGACAACTGTTCCACTCTGAGACGAGACCCGCCTGTGCCTGCAAGAGCAGAGGGATCTTGAGAGCTAAGCATAGGAAGGGAGAGGTCGCTGGCAGCGGAGCTGCATTCTGAATCTCCCCCGAGAAATGGCTGTGGCACCCTCCTCGGCAGCTGCTACGATGCCTGGCTTAACCGCTTCAGCCCCCGGCCCTGACAGGAATCGCGCCATGCTCAATGCCCTGCTTTTCGATCTCGACGGCACCCTGACCGACACCGACCAATTGCACCTGCTGGCGTTACAGCAGTTGTTGCTGGAGGAAGATGGCCGGGTGTTCACCCATCAAGAGTTCGAGGCCCATGTCAGTGGCCAGGCCAACGCCAATATGTGCCGCTACCTGTTCCCGCAGCGCTCGGTGGCCGAGCACGAGGCCTTTGCCGACCGCAAGGAGGCGCGCTTTCGCCAGTTGTCGCCGCAGCTGACGCCGATGCCGGGCCTGTTGCGCCTGCTGGATTTCGCCCGGGAACGCGGCATCGGCATGTGCGTGGTGACCAATGCGCCACGGGCCAACGCCGAGCACATGCTGGCCGTGCTGGGGCTGGGCGATCGCTTCGACACCGTGCTGGTGGCCGAGGAGCTGCCGCGGGCCAAGCCCGACCCGCTGCCCTACCTCACCGGCCTGGAGTGCCTGGGTGCCAGCGCCGAGGCCGGGATTGCCTTCGAGGACTCGATCCCCGGCCTGACCGCCGCGGTCGGGGCCGGGATCTTCACCGTCGGCCTGGCCACCAGCCAGAGCCCCGAGGCCCTGCTGGCCGCCGGTGCGCATCTGGTGGTCGAGGACTTCAACGACCCGCAATTGTGGGCGGTGATCGAGCGGATGCTCGGCTCGCGCTGAGACGGCGCCCAACGGTCTGATGGGAAAACTCAGAAATAACCCAAGGCTTTTTCAGTTGTGTCTGATGGTCCGACGTGCATTGGCTCTTGAAGATAGCGCCCCGCACGCCTGTCGTATCAAGGACCTTCATGAACGCCCTCACCTCCCTCACCCTGCTGGCCCTGCTTGGCCTTGCAGCCAGCACGGGCCACGCCCAGGAAGACCCCGAACCGGCCCCGCCGGAAGCCACCAGCAGTTGCCTGACCCGCGGCGAGGCCATCAAGAGCAGCCTGGAAAAACTCCTGCCCGACCCCGCGTACCGCCAACTGGCCGGCCTGCAACGGGCGCTGGATCCCCTCAGCCGCTATTGCGACGGCCTGCACTTCGAGCACAACCCGCCCCTGCGCCAGGCCGAGTACCAGGTGATATTGCGCCAGATGGAACTCGACGCCGCGCAGCGTTATGGCGACCCGAGCATCATCGACAAGCGCAAGGCGCGGCTCACCCACGCCCTGCAAGTCCTGCAATACGCCCTCGGCGCCCACGACAGCTGAAGCGGGCTTCCTGCCCGTTGCGCTTCGTCAGCGGCTCGCTCCGGCGAGCCCGGGCTGCTTTGGCGCCAGATTTTTCCCAACGGATTCAACGACCTGCAAAACCCGCTCGGGAGTATTCAGAATTCCTCGCAGATGGGAATGCAACTAATTGTTATGCAAGGAATTTTCTAAAATTTCTCTAAGATTGTTCTGAATTGTGCCGATGGATTTTGTAGGACAAAAGGAGCAATCTGGAAATGAGAAACAATCAGCCCGTTACACAACGCGAAGTGGCTCTGGGGTCGAACCAGAAACTCATCTCCACCACCGATGCCCATGGCGTCATCAGCTACTGCAACGATGCCTTCGTGGACATCAGCGGTTTCGACCGCGATGACCTGATCGGCGCTCCACAAAACATCGTCCGTCACCCCGATGTCCCCCCCGCGGTTTTTGCCCATATGTGGGCAGCGCTGAAACAGGGCCAGCCGTGGATGGGCATCGTCAAGAACCGCTCGAAGAACGGCGACCATTACTGGGTCAACGCCTACGTCACGCCAATTTTCGAGGGCAGCCGGATCGTCGGCTACGAGTCGGTCCGGGTCAAACCCAGCGCCGAACAGATCCGTCGCGCGCAAGACCTCTACCAGCGCCTCAACCGCCAGCAGCCGGCCATCCCCCGCCGACATCGCTGGCAACCGGCCCTGCTCGGCTGGGCGCCCTTCCTGGCCACGGGCCTGGCCGGTGGCCTGAGCGGCCTCTGGCTGGCGCCGCCTTTGGCGCTGGCGGTGGCCGCCGGGGTCTCCGTGCCCCTGGCGCTGCTGGCGATGCAGCGCCAGAACCATGCCGCCCGGCGCCTGCTACAACTGGCCGACTCGTCCACCTGCGACCCGTTGATCGCGCAGATGTACAGCGACGCCCACGGCCCCCAGGCGTGCCTGGAAACCGCCTTCGTCAGTCAGGACGCGCGGCTGAAAACCTGCCTCACCCGCCTGCAGGACAGCGCCGAGCAGCTCAATGCCCTGGCCAGCCGCTCTGACACCCTGGCCAGCGACAGCTCCCGCGGCCTGGACCGCCAGCGACTGGAAACCGAGCAGGTGTCCGCCGCCGTCAACCAGATGGCCGCCACCACCCAGGAAGTGGCCAGCCATGTGCAGCGCACCGCCGACGCCACCCAGGCCGCCAACCAGTTGACCGGGCGTGGGCGCGAAGTGGCCCGCGATACCCGCGAAGCCATCGAACGCCTGTCGCAGGTGGTCGGCGAGACCGGGCAGAACGTCGCGCAACTGGCCAGGGACAGCGACGAGATCGGCACCGTGGTCGATGTGATCAAGGGCATCGCCGACCAGACCAACCTGCTGGCACTCAACGCCGCCATCGAAGCGGCCCGCGCCGGTGACATGGGCCGCGGTTTCGCCGTGGTGGCCGACGAGGTGCGCCAGCTGGCCCAGCGCACCGCGCAATCGACCCAGCAGATCCATGAGCTGATCACCCAGTTGCAGAACTCTTCGCAAAACGCCGTGCAGAGCATGGAAAGCGGCCAGCGCCAGGCCGAGGAAGGCGTGGCCCGGGTGCTGGAGGCCGACCAGGCGCTGCTGGGCATCAGCGAGGCAGTGGCCAACATCACCGACATGACCACCCAGATCGCCGCCGCCACCGAGGAGCAGAGCGCCGTCGCCGAGGAAATCAGCCGCAATATCAGCACCATTGCGCAACTGGCCGACCAGACCTCGGAACAGGCCCATCACTCGGCCGAACTGAGCAAGGAACTGACCCAGACCGCCACCACCCAGTACTCGCTGGTGGAGCGTTTCAACCGCTAGGTCAGCGGCGCTTGTGCCGATCTATCGCGAGCAAGCTCGCTCCTACGGAGAATGCGCAACCCCTGTAGGAGCGAGCTTGCTCGCGATGACGGATGGAGGAACAACGCAACAGCCTGGGCCTTCGCCGGCCGGACAAGCGAGACTGCGACTGAGGGCGTTATTGCTCCTCGACCTTCTGCTCCTTGCAGTCCTTGAGCAGCTGCTGTTCCTTGGCGGTGTGGTCGGCTTCCAGGAAGCTCAACAGGCCGCTGTCGCCCTTGGTGTGCCAGCGGTAGCTGTTCTGCTCGTCGTCGGCGACATACAGCGCGCCGGAGCCTGAGCGGGCGATATGCATCGGGATCAGCTGGCCCTTGTAATACAGGGTGGCGAACGAGGCGCCGTTATCGATGTTCAGGTACGCCGCCTGCACCTCTACCCCACCCTCGCAGCGGTAGCTGGCCAGGCTGCTCTGGTACGCCGGCAGTTCCGGCTCGGCCGGGGTCGTCGCGGCCTGGGCAAAGAATGGAGCCAGCAACACGGCGGTTCCCAGGATCGTTGAAATCTTCACTGCACATCTCCTTGTTCAATGCTCCTTTTATAACGAGCCCCTTTACGACGAATTCGCGGCGGGTAAGTTCAGGCCGGACTTGTCTCAAGGCATTCGCAAATTGCGACAGCTTGTATCCGGCGCTCTCTCGCCACCGTTAATAAACCCCATTCAAATCATCGAGTTAAGCGCCAGTGAAAACTGGCACAGGGGTTGCGAAAGCCCTCGCCTCACGCATAACAAGAGGTTCTGTCATGGCTATTGCAACCCTGCTCCCCGCCACCACCGCGTTTATCCAGCGCGCCCCGCGCATGCTGATCGGCGCCGAATGGGTCGAGGCCGCCGACGGCCAGACCATGCCCCTGCGCAACCCGGCCACCGGCGAACAATTGTGCGTGGTGCCGCGGGCCACGGTGGACGATGTCGACCGCGCGGTGCTGGCTGCGCGCCAGGCCTTCGACGATTCGCCCTGGAGCCGCACCCGCCCGCGGGAACGGCAGAACCTGCTGTGGAAACTCGCCGACCTGATGCAGCGCGACGCCGAGCTGCTGGCGCAACTGGAATGCCTGAACAACGGCAAGAGCGCCGCGGTGGCCCAGGTCATGGACGTGCAACTGGCCATCGACTTCCTGCGCTACATGGCCGGCTGGGCGACCAAGATCGAAGGCAGCAGCGTCGAGGTCTCAGTGCCGTTGATGCCCGACCAGCAGTTCCACAGTTTCATCCGCCGCGAGGCGGTGGGCGTGGTCGGCGCCATCGTCGCCTGGAACTTCCCGCTGCTGCTGGCCTGCTGGAAGCTCGGCCCGGCCCTGGCCACCGGCTGCACGGTGGTGCTCAAGCCGGCCGACGAAACCCCGCTGACCGCGCTGAAACTCGCCGAGCTGGTGCAGGAAGCCGGCTACCCCGACGGCGTGTTCAACGTGGTCACCGGCACCGGCATCACCGCAGGCGCCGCCCTGACCCATAACCCACGGGTGGACAAGCTGACCTTCACCGGCTCCACCGCGGTGGGCAAGGAAATCGGCAAGATCGCCATGGACTCCATGACCCGGGTCACCCTGGAACTGGGCGGCAAGTCGCCGACCATCGTCATGGCCGACGCCGACCTGGGCAGCGCCGCGGCCGGCGCCGCCAGCGCGATCTTCTTCAACCAAGGCCAGGTCTGCTGCGCCGGCTCCCGGCTGTATGTGCAGCGCAAGCACTTCGACAAGGTGGTGGCCGATATCGCTGGCATCGCCAATGCCATGAAGCTCGGCAGCGGCCTGGACGCCAGCGTCGACATGGGCCCGCTGATCTCCGCCCGGCAGCAGGAACGGGTCTGGCGCTACATCGAAATGGGCCGGGAAAGCGGCGCCACCATCGCCTGTGGCGGCGAGCAGTTCGGCCCCGGTTATTTCGTCAAGCCGACGGTGATCGTTGACGTCGACCAGCAGCATTCGCTGGTGCAGGAAGAGATCTTCGGCCCGGTGCTGGTGGCGATTCCTTTCGACGACGAAGCCGATGCCCTGCGCATGGCCAACGACAGCCCCTACGGCCTGGGCGCGAGCATCTGGTCCAACGACCTGGCGGCGGTGCACCGGATGATCCCGCGGATCAAGTCCGGCTCGGTCTGGGTCAACTGCCACAGCGCCCTCGACCCGGCGCTGCCGTTCGGTGGCTACAAGATGTCCGGCGTGGGCCGGGAAATGGGTTACGCGGCGATCGAGCATTACACCGAGCTGAAATCGGTGTTGATCAAGCTCTGACCCGCGCTAGCCCTAGCGCCTCGCACTCACGCAAGCGCTCCTCAACGGCGGCGCCGGGGTCTGCCCGGCGCCTCCCGACGACTGGTCCAGGGTCGCCGACCCGCTGCCCGGTCCGCGCCCCGAACGGCTGCTACGCTCAGCCCGAGCCGGCTCGATAGCTGCCCTGCGAACCTGGCTCACCCCCTTCAACGCACACCTCATCACCACCGAAAACCCGAGGAAAGCATCATGGGATCAAATGGAAATGATCACGACTGGGTCCAATGCGGATGCCACAACCCCATCTGGAACGCTCTGAAAGACACACTCGACCCGGCCAGCCATAGCGCCAACCAACCACAGGACGCCAATGAACTGGCCAAGGAGCCGGCCGGCGAGTCCATCATCTTTACCAACGGCACCATCTACCCCTTGCGCGACGGCAACATGGACGAACGGGTCGAGGCCCTGGGCATCCACGCCGGCGACGTGGTCGCCTCCGGCACCCTGGCCGCCGTCGAAGCCCGCATGAACGCCCTGGGCATCACCTACAAGAAGCAGTCCCTGAACGGCAAGACCCTGTTGCCCGGTCTGATCGAACCCCACGCCCATATCGTGCAGAGCTGCGCCACGGAAGGCTGGCTGAACCTGGGGGCCATCGATAGCGACAACCCGGATGAGCACAAGAACCAGCGGCTACGGCCCACCTATGACTGGAACTGGTTGAAAAGCACCATCCAGGCCAACCTGCCCAAGGACAACTCGACCTGGATCCTCGGCCATCAGGTCGATCCGGCGCTGATGCCGTTCCAGGTCGTCCCCCACGGCCTGAACAGACTCATCACCTTTCACTGTGGCTCCGGCGACGACATCGGCAACCTGGACACCATCGACAAGCAGCACCCGATGCTGCTGATCAGCGCGTCCATGCACACCGCCTACCTGAACACCGCGGCGAGCGACGCGGTGTTCAAGAAGACCGGTGTAAGGGCCGACAACGGAGTCCTGCAGGAAGCCGAGGTGCTGGCCGCCATCAAGAGCATTCCCCTCCGGCAGCAGCTGGAAATACTGAATATCTTCAAACACCTCGAGGACTACTTCGACAAGGCTTCGCGCCGCGGCATCACCCTGCTCTACGACGCGATGATGGACTCCCAGTCGAAGCTGGTACTGGGCGCCTACTTCCTGACCCGCCCCCGCAAGCTGCGGATCGGCTACGCCGCCGCCTGCGATGGCACGCCCGAGGCCATCGGCAAGCTGCCGCGCTACCAGCCGGTCAGCCGGGAACAGGCCAAGCGCTTCTATCAGGCCTCGGTCAAGCTGGTGTCGGACGGTTCCAACCAGGGGCTGACGGGCTACCAGGCCACGCGCTACTGCTGCGAGGCGACGCGGCCGGTGGGCAATTTCAATTTCTGCGATCAGGACCACACCCCGGTCACCACACCCGATACCTACAAGACCGTGGTGCGCAATGCCGTCGAAACCGGCTGGCCGCTGATGATCCACGCCAACGGCGACCGGGCCATCGACTTCACCCTGCAAGCCTATGAGGCGGCCTTGCAGGGCGGCAGCGCCCTGGAAAAACGCCACCGCATCGAGCACTGCTCGCTGCTGACCGCGGACACCCTGCAGGCCATGCAGCGCCTGGGCCTGTCGCCGAGCTTCCTGATCGGTCATGTCGGCTACTGGGGTTACGCCTTCAAACAGGCGATCTTCGAAGGCAAGGCCGAACAGATGCTCGACCTGTGCCAGTCGGCCCTGGACCACAACCTGAAAGTGACCCTGCACAGCGACTGCTCGGTAACGCCGCTGGGGCCGCTGCGTTCCATGGAACAGGCGGTGACCCGCAAGATGGAAGGCATTCGCGATGCCCAGGGGCGGTTCGTCCATGACCCAAGGCTGCAACCGATCCTCAATGAAGCCGAGTGCCTGACGCGCAAGCAGGCCCTGAAAGCCATCACCTATGACGCGGCCTGGCAGTGCCACGCCGAGGGTTGGACCGGGTCGTTGCAGGACGGCCATTTCGCGGACCTGGTGATTCTCGAGCAAGACCCGCTCGACGAAAAAGTGCCGGCCACCCACATCAGGGACATCAAGGTCTGCGAAACCTGGAAAGGCGGCCACCGGGTGTATGTCAATCCCGATAGCTGATCGTTAGCCATGGCAAGCCGGGGGTCTGTCCGGACCCCGGCTTGTTAGCGCTTCGTCAGGAACGACGGGGCTCAGATGGCCGCTGCGCGGATCGCGAGCAAGCTCGCTCCTACAAGGGCGTCTCATCTTCTGTAGGAGCGAGCTTGCTCGCGATCATTCGTCCAGGCATCACACATCTGCTGATCGATCACCCCTGCCTTTACGACGGCTGCGCCGCCGATCGCAGCCTGCGGCAGCGGCTACAAAAGCCGCTCCGTCGCCTCAAGGCTTGTAGCCCTGCCCCAGCAACCAGCCACGCACGGCCCTGTCCTGCTCCGCGCTCAACCCCGCCAGCAGCTGTTGCGCCGGTTCGTTGGGCAAGCGGCGCAACAGCGGCGCCAGCTCCACCCCCTGCACATGCCAGATGCCCAGCGGCTGGTCCGGGGTGATCACCACCTCGGCTTCATCCACCAGGCCCTCGCGCAATACCGGGGCGCGCTCGATGCGCAGGGCGGAAAAGTCCGCCACGGCGTGCGCCGGCTCGCGGTCCGGCCATTGCCGTCGGGCCTGCCAGAACGGCTGCTCGGCCCAGCGCTGCTCGTCGGCGTAGAAATCGCGGCCGATGCGGGCGAAGCGCAGGAACAGTTGCTCCACCCGCCGAGCATGGAAGCGCTGCGCCAGGGCCGCGCGTTCGGGCCGTTGCAGTAGCGTGTTGATTACTGCCGGCGCCTGCAACGCCGAGGACAGCGACTGGAAGATACCGTTGCCCGACAGCGGGTCCACGGCCATGGCCGCGTCGCCCACGCGAATCCAGTTGGCGCCACACACCTGCGGGCAGAGAATCGCCGTGCTGCTGCGCGCGTGCAGCTGCAAATCAAGCTCCGGCCCATCAGCGAAAAACTCCCGCACCAGGGCCGAACCCCGGCGCCGCTGACGGCAGTAATCCAGCAGTTGCGCCTTGCCCGGTAACTCGGCGCTGGCCACGTCCACTGTCAGTTGCCAGTAACACTGGCCATCGGCCTGGCGCGCCATCCAGGCCCAGCCGTCCTCAAGGCTGTGCACGGCGCTGGCGGTGGCGCCCGGCGCGCCCTGCCAACGGTTGAGCAGGCTGAGCGTTTCCGGGCCCCGCAGGCCTTTGCCCAGCGCTTTACTCAAGGCAGGCGCCTGGCGCCCGCGGGCCTCTACCAGAAATTCCGTTAGCCGCTCGGCCTGCCCCTCGATCCGCAGCCGATGCCCGCTCGCCGTCGACTGCACCTCCAGCACCCGGCCTTCGATCAACTCGACCCCGGCCTCGCGCAGATCCTCGCGCAAGCCACGATCGAAGCGCGGGCGATCCAGCAGGTATTCGACGTTCTGCCCATGGCTCTGGCCGTTCCATGCCACCTGACGCTGGGACGCCTGCAACCCAGCCTCCAGCGCCCGCCCCAGGCCGGCGCCATGCAGGGCTTCGAGCACCCGCAGCGACACCCCTTCGAGCGCCGGGAAACGCCGCCACTCGCTGACCAGCGCCACCGCGTAGCCCAGCCGTCTTAAACCCAGGGCCACCGCGGCACCGGCCGGACCGGCGCCGAGAATCAGCAGCGGCCTCATGGCCAGCCGCGCCGTTCGGGGCCGTGATAGCGGGCATGGGTCTGCAGCCACTGGACCACCTGCGGGTTGTCGGCGTCGTGGTGTTCGCCGAGGTAACCGGCGATATGCCCGCTCAAGGCCGCGCAGCCCAAGCTCGCGCCGGACTGGCCGGGGTGGCTGCCCTGCACGCAGGCGGCGAAATCCGCCTGCTGGCTGTCGAGCCACGACCATTCGCCGGGGGTGCAACGGGCATCGCCGGTCACCCGCAGCACACCCGGGTAGCGGGCCGGGAATACGCCTTCGCCCTGGGCCGGGCTCGATGCGCACAACAGCACGCCGCGGGCCAGGGCGGCGGCGCAGGCTTCGCGCAACAGGCTGCGGTCCTGGCGCAGCCCCAGGCTGAGGTTGATCAGCCGCACCCGCTGGCTCACCAGCCAGTCCAGGGCGCTGGCGATCTGCAGGGCGCTGGTCACCCCGCGCTGGTCGAACACCTGGGCCACGCAGAAACGCGCCTTGGGCGCCCGCTCGCGGATCGCCTCGATGATCGCGCTGCCGTGGCCGAGGGGGTCCTCGCGCAAGTCGCCCTCGCCCACCCCGTCCTCCACCAGGTAGAAACGCCGCCCGGCCACCACCTGCGGGCGTTGCGCGGCCGTATGCCCGCTGTCGACCACGCCGATCCGCAGCTCAGGCTTCATGGGGCACCTTCACCGATTGCAAGACGCCGTCCACCAGCTCGAAACGCAGGTCGGCGTCGGCCAGGGTCGAGGGCCGGTGGCTGATCAGGATCCGCGTGCGCCCGGCGAACAGCCGGTCGATGGCCTCGATCACTTCGCGCTCGGTGCTTTCGTCCACCGCCGAGGTGGCTTCGTCCAGCACCAGGATCAAGGGGTCCTGGAGCAGCGCGCGGGCAATCGCGATCCGTTGTTTCTGCCCGCCGGACAGCTGCTGACCGCGCTCGCCCAACGGGCTGTCGAGGCCTTCGGGCAGCGACTCGATCAGGCTGTCCAGTTGCGCCAGCCGCGCCACCTCGGCCACCGCCGCGCGCGGTGCGTCGGGCACGCTGTAGGCCAGGTTGTCGGCCAGGCTCCCACGGAACAGCACGATGTCCTGGCTGACCACGGCGATGCGCCGGCGCAGCTCGAACAGGTCGAGCTGGCGCAGGTCGACGCCGTCCAGCAGCACCTGCCCGGACTGCGGGTCGTGGTGGCGTTGCAGCAGGTCGATCAGGGTCGACTTGCCGACCCCGGAGCCGCCGCCCAGGGCCACTTTCAGACCATAGGGAATGCGTGCCTCGATGCCGCGCAGGGTGCTGGGGCGCCCCGGGTGGCTGAAATGCACGTCGCGGAAATACAGCTCGCCGCCGCTGGGCATCGGCAGCGGTTGGGCCGGCGTGGTCACGCTCGGTTGTTCGCCGCGCAGCTCCATGACCCGGCCCAGGCTGACGGTCATGCGCTGGATTGCCACGTACAGCCCCAGCAGGCTCTGCACCGGCCCCACGGCCATGCCCAGGTAAGTGGAAAAGGCGATCAGCGCGCCCAGTTGCCAGGTGCCCTGCACCACCCAATAACCGCCGATCAAAAACGCACAGGCCCGCGACAGCGAGGTCAGGGTGCCGGGCACCGCCTGGGTGAAGAACTCGCTGACCTGCAGGCGCAGCAACTGGCTCATGTAGCCCTGGCCCAGGCGCTCCAGGCGCCGGGCTTCGCGCTGCTGCTGGCCGGCGCTCTGGATGAACTTCATCACCGGCAGGGTCTCGACCATGAACGACGACATGTCAGCCGAACGCTCGCGCAGTTGCCGCACGTCGCGCTCGACCTTGCGCCGCATCCAGCGCAGCCAGAGCAGGTCCAGGGGAATCAGCAACAACGCCAGCAACGACAGCTGCCAGGACAGGGTCACCAGCATTGCCAGGGCCACCAGCAGGCCGATCACGCTGGACACCGCGGAGAACAGCGAGTCGACGGCAAACCGCTGGATCTCCGCCACGTCGCCATCGAGCCGCGACATCAGGTCGCCGATCCGCCGCTGCCCGTAGAAGCCCGGCGACAGGCGCTGCAAATGGCGGTACAGGTCGTCGCGCAGGGCGAACAGAATCCGCCCCGACAGGCGCGTGTGCAGGTAGCGGTTGATGCCCGACAGCGCGGTGCCCAGCAGCCCGGCGAGGATCATCAGCCCGGCGATCCACACCAGCATCGGGAAATTGCGCGCCAGCAGGCCGTCGTCGATCAGCAGCTTGGTCAGCCACGGCTGCACCAGCACCAGCAGCGAGGCGCACACCGACAGCGCCAGCAGCCCGGCGATGGCCAGGCGCTGCGGGCGGACAAACCCATACAGCCAGCGCAAGGCGGCTTGCAGGGCCGCGGGGTCGGGGCTGTCCACCAGCCGGCTGAGCAGGCGCGACATCAACTGCGCAACTGCTTGAGCTTGCGGTACAGGGTGGCGCGGCTGATGCCCAGGGCATCGGCGGCGGCGGAAACATTGCCCTGGTGACTGTCCAGCGCCTGGCGGATCAGCTCCAGCTGGTTCTCGCGGATGCTGCCGGTGGCCGGCCGCTCGCTGGCGTTGAGATCGTCGAGCATGCTGTCGGGCAAGTGGTCCAGGCCCAGGGCCGCTTCGCCCTCCTCGCGCATCGCCAGGGCGGTGCGCAGGACCATCTCCAACTGGCGGATATTGCCCGGCCAGTGATAGCCGGCCAGCAGCTGGCGCAGGTCTTCGGCCAGGGCCACCCCGGGGCTGCCGAGCTTGGCCAGCAGGACCTCCAGCAGCGCGTCGAAGTCCTCGCGTTCGCGCAGCGCCGGGAGCATCACGCTGATGCCGTTGACCCGGTAGAACAGGTCCTCGCGGAACTGCTTGTCGGCCACCTGCTGCTTGAGGTCGCGGTGGGTGGCGCAGATCAGCGCGATGTCGATGTCCTGCTCTTCGCCGGCGCCCAGCGGCGCCACCTTGCGGTCCTGCAACACCCGCAGCAGGCGCGCCTGCAAGGCCAGCGGCATATCGCCGATTTCATCGAGGAACAGGGTGCCGCCGTGGGCCTGTTGCAGGCGGCCGATCATGCCGCCACGGCGCGAACCGGTGAAGGCGCCCTCGCGATAACCGAACAGCTCCGACTCGATCAGGCCCTCGGGGATCGCCGCGCAGTTCACCGCGATAAAGGGTTTGTCGGCGCGGCTGCCGGCCAGGTGCAGGGCGCGGGCAACGACTTCCTTGCCGGTGCCGGTTTCCCCCAGCAGCAATACCGGCAAGGCATTGGCCAGGCCCTGGCGGGCCATGCGCAGGGCGCGGGCATAACGGCTGTTGCTGCCGGCCAGATTGTCGAGTTGTGGGTCGAGTTGCGGATGGCTCGGGGCATTCTTCGGCGCACTGCGCGGCACGCTGCTGACAGTGATCGAGCGTTGCGGCGCGCGCAGGGTCTTGTAGAAAAACTCGCCCTTGGCGGTCTGCAGGCTGCCGATGCCGCCCTGTTGCAGGCGCGCCAGCAATTGCAGGCCGTCGACGCCGAGAAATTCCTCGCAGCGCCGGCCGACCAGGGCCGCGCGCGAGGCATTGAGCAACTGGCAGGCCTGGGTGCTGACCGCGAGGATCTGCCCGCCCAGGCTCAGGGCCAGCAGGCCCTGCCAGGGGGATTCGAGGTACTGCCGGCGGCTGTGGAAGGCCAGGACGATCTGCTCCGGATAAGAAGCGTTGAACACCCGGCTCTCGATCTGGCTGACCGCCATGGCCAGCAGCGCCGAGCTGTCCTGGAAGCGCCCCAGCGGACCTTCGCGGGTCAGGTCGAGCACGCCGAGGATCTCGCCCTGGGGGCAATGGATGGGCACCGAAGTGCAGGAAAAATGGCTCAGGCGATCCAGGTAATGTTCACCGCAATCGATCAGGGTCGTGCGGGCTTCCACCAGCGCCGTGCCCAGGGCATTGGTGCCGCGGGTGGCTTCGCTCCAGCAGGCGCCGAGGGTGATGTCCTGCACGCCGCTGCCCTTGAGCCGGTCGGCGCGGCCCTCGATCGACAGAATGGTGGCGTCGGCATTGGCCAGGATGATCAGGCCATCCTGGCCCTGGCGCTCGGCCAGGTAGTCGATGGCGGGGATCGCCGCGTCGAGCAGCAGGCGATTGCTCGCCAGCAGCACCTCGAGGCTGGCGCCGGATTCCAGGGTCAGTTCCGGCTGGCCATTAAAGTGCACGCCATGGCTGAGGCTGCGCCGCCATGAAGCATCGATTTCCGCACGCAATACGCCGTCGGGGACTTCGCCTTCCAGATGGAGTTTTGCCCGGGCCAGTCCGGCCTTGTGCTGCAGCTCGCCCGTTGTTGTTTTTATGAGAGTCATCAAGCGCTCCGAATCGGTCCGCCCGGCCCTCCCCGGTCCATTCCCTTGGATTGCGAGGAGCACGCAAGCCAAGGCCAATGTCTACACCCGGTTCAGATGGCAGTAAAGGGAAGTTTGGCCCGTGGCCAGCCTTGCCTTTAAGAAGCAAAACCTGCGCCACGGAACAAACCGCGCCAGGGCATCTTGACGTTAACGTAAAGCGGATGGCAAGTGCCGTATGGCGCAAAGGAGACGGCTGCGTCATCGCCCATCGCGGGCCATCGAGCGTCGCCCGGCCGCTCCTACAGATGCCGGTGTCTCTGTAGGAGCGAGGCTTGCCCACGAAGCGATTTCACAACCACAGCAATCAGAACTTCCAGGCTGAGGCTACGGATGCATTCGCCGAGACAGGTGCACCTGTACAGGTCACTGCCACTTTGCTTTGCAGGCAGGCAGGCAGAAATACGCACGATTTATTTGTGCCAACCTACAACTTTGCCAATGACCCATAGGAGAAAAACAAAGCCCAGAAGCCCGATTACGCTCCACTGCAGCCATGCCAACTTCCGTTTAAATGGCAGGGGAAAATGGTTTAAGTCCTCAGCGCTCAACGCCCCTCTTTTGAGATAAAAACCGGGAAACGTCACGATCCCGGAGATACCCCCAATCAGTAAAAGTTTCCCCCAGGGACCGCCGTGCCTTAACGGAGCGCGGGCCATGATGGCTGAACAGTTTTTCAGATGGTCCAAGAGTTCATCCAGCTTGGTATAAGCCATGTGCAACGCGACACCGATCCAGACAAATGCGCCGAGAATCACGACTCCGCCCAGGTAGCCGAAAACGATCTCAGGGGTATTCATTGGCAGCTCTCGTAAATGACCTCAAACAACACCCAGCTTGACCACCGCTGCAAGCCCCGTCATGACCACTATCAGCCCTAGCGCACTCCACTGCAGCACGACCAACTTGCGCTTAAGCGCCGCAGGAAACCCAAGCAAATCCTCAGCGCTGACCCAGCCACGCTTAAGGTAAAAATTGGGGAAAGTCACAAAACCGGAAATGCTCCCGACCAGAATCAATTTCCCCCACGGACCGCCGTGCCTGAGCGTGGTCAGTGTGCTGAGCACAGCACTGTTCTGCAGATGCTCCAACATCACATCCATCTTGGTGTAGGCCATGTGCAATTGGATGCCGAGCGCAATAAACATCCCCGCAAAATCGATGAATCCGACCACCAGGAATATTTTGTCTGCCGTATTCAGGCTCATTTGACTGCCTTATTACTGCACTATCTTTTCCGACCCTGATATTTTTGGTAATGCTCATGACGATGTATCGCGATTTTTTTAGGCGCCATGAGTCCCAAGCGAACATGTTTGCCCTGAATATCCATCACGCTGACCACTATCTCCTCACCGAGTTTGAACGTCTCACCTGGCTTGCAACTAAGCAACAGCATTTTCATTCCTTATCTAGATCGAAAAATACATGAAAAAAAATGTGATACGGCAACTGTGTACTTAAATGAGGTCGTTCTTCATGTGGCGTATTTCATTAGATCGCCGCTACTGGAGTGAATGCAGTCATTCAAATTTCCGGTCTGCGATCCGGGTGCTCTGCGTCATAGCCTTGTTTGGGGTGGGCGGGTAGAGGGTGGTCTCTCATCAAATTAGGGAAGCGCAAATTAGGATTGGCATCTAGCTGTTTCGACAAGTTGGTATACAACTCATGGAGCTTAGGGTCTGACTGATATCCAAAGTTATATATTGGCCGAGGTACGGCGTCGAAAGCTCCTTTTAAATTGCTCAATCCCGTGGAACTACCCAGCGATGCAGCACGTTGATAGTAGGAAAGCGCAAGGGGCATATTCTGTTTAGCATTTTTATAAAACGATGCTGTTTTTGACACGGCATCTGCATTTTCCTGCCCCCCCGCACATCGGTAATAACGTTCAGCCATGTCATCATCCTGCTTATCCCTTGGGAGCCCAAAAGCGAAGTATTGGCCGATTTGAACCTGTGCCAATGGACTGCCCAACTGTGCCGCCTGGAACAGATAGGAGCTGGCCATCCGGTCCGACTTCAACACCCCACGCCCGTTTTCAGCCACTACAGCCCAATCGTAGTAACCCAGTGGGACTTTGAGTTTCACCATACGTTCATAGAGGTCGAGCATCTTGCTGGTGTCTTGTTCAACACCAGGTTGTCCTGGCCAACCCGTGCGATAGAGTCCCGCCAGGTTATGCATCGCCTTCCAATGATCTTTAGCGATGGCTTTTTCGTAGAGTCCAACGATAGTTCGCCAGTCTTTGACGCCCCGCACTTTCTCCAAAGCTCGCGCCTGTTGAAACCAACTATCGGCCTCGGCATCCAGTGGCGGGTTGTGGTCTTTTTCGTAGGCACAGGTAAAGGTTGGGTAGGCCATGGCCGGAGTGCTATTGAATACGCTGCATATGCAGACAGCACAAAAAACCATTGTTTTAATCAATTGCCCTAGTATGCACCGACGTTTTTCTTGGTACATAAGATGGCTCATATCTCCGGCCTGCGATCCGGATGTTCCGCGTCAAAGCCTTGTTTGGGATGGGCGGGTAGAGGATGGTCTTTCATCAGATTAGGGAAACGTAGATTACGGTCAGCTCGGAGCTGTTTCCATAGACCGGAATAAAACTCATGGAGTTTTTCATCTGGCTGATATCCAAAATTATCTATAGGTTCCGGTTGAGCCGAAAATGCTCCACTGAGAGAGCTTAACCCTGAGGAACTACCCAGCGATGCGGCACGCTGATAATAGAATAATGCGAGAGGCATATTTTTTTTAGCTATCTTATAGAACGCAGCCGTTTCGATAATTGCATCCGGCGAATCTTGAGCGCCGGCACATCGGAAATAGGCCTCGGCCATTTGATCGTCCTGTTTGTCTCGTGGTAACGCGAATGACAAGTAATTTCCGATTTTAACTTGTGCCAAAGGACTACCCAATTGTGCCGCTTGAAACATATACGAACTGGCCATCCGGTCTGACTTCAAAACGCCTTGCCCGTTCTCGACAACCACGGCCCAGTTGTAATAACCCAACGGCACTTTGAGTTTGACCATACGCTCATAAAGATCGAGCATCTTGCTGGTGTCTTGTTCTACCCCAGGCTGTCCTGGCCATCCTGTACGATAGAGTCCCGCCAGGTTATGCATCGCCTTCCAGTGATTTTTGGCAATGGCTTTTTCGTAGAGCCCAACGATGGTTCGCCAGTCTTTCACTCCACGCACTTTCTCTAGAGCGCGAGCCTGTTGAAACCAACCATCTGCTTCGGCATCCAGTGGTGGGTTGTGGTCTTTTTCGTAGGCACAGGTAAAGGTTGGATAGGCCATGGCCGAAGTTCCACTCAATAACAATAAAAAAGTAAGGGCACAAAAAGAGAGAGCTTTAATCAATGGCTTTGGCATAAGGCGTCTCCACATCCCAAAAGCGTGTCAAGTGGGTTATCAACGGTTCATTTTTGTTTTTGTTCTTCCAGTTTTCATCCATCACTTTATTCCACTTAATGAAGTTCTCTAGCCCATCACAACTCCCTTTGTCATCGTTAAACGACTCACCTGCATGCAACTTCCACAACTCCTCCCGCCAATGCTTGGCCAGCTCGGCATCCGGCGCAGCGAGGCCTAATTCAGAGTCGGTATGCAGGCTGCGGGCGTTGATGTTCGCAGAGCTGAGCAGGCTGAAGACGTCGTCCACCACCAACAACTTGGAGTGCACGTAGATATCCCGGAAGTAGGCCTGTTGCCCCTCGGATAAAGTGCTTCCGGGGTCCGGCGTGCAGGCAGTCAGGGTGGCGATGACGACTTTGAGACCGGGTATGTCCTTGAGGGTGTAGGGTTTGGGCTCTTCACCGTCATTCGATTTTGGCTTGCCGAGTTCAGGAATATCTTTTGCCTTGAGACCGCCCAGGCGCTGTTCGACCTCAGGGGTAACGCCCTTTTTTTCCAGCTCGGTGATCTCACGTTTGAGTATCTCGGCTCGGTTGAGCTGAGCGCGCTGCACGTAGGGGTCGGTGTGTGGGTTGGCCTCCAGATACGCCAACTGGCTGCGCTTTCGCAGCATATCTTCCGTCAGCGTACGCTGGGCCTGGGGCATCAGTTGCTCCTGCCCGAGTTCCTGCAAGGTGGCGTAGGTGGTGCTGGAAAAACCCCTTTTGTTTGGGTTGTTGGTAACCACGAACACGTACAAGTCCTTGTCTCTGCCTTTGGCGATATAAGCGGCCGCCAGCTCGCGTAACTGTTTGGCAAACGCCGGGTAGCGGAAGTACTGGTTTTCAAAATAGGCGTAGTTGCGCACGTTGCCTAACGCTTTGTGGTAGAGCTCCAGAATCGAGGTTTCCGCCCCTTCTTGCGGCTGGGTGCGGCAAATCTGTGCCATGGTCGAGCCAGCGGCTTTGAAATTGTCTGGCTTGATAGCCTCGCGCTGATCGCGCAGGCCATCGGTAAACCATTTCTTGATCCAAAAGGTTTCCCGATCCCAGGCAGTGCTGAAGTTGTGGTTCAGGTCATGCAGCACAGGCCCTTGCACTTTCATCGACAAGTCCTGCCATGGGCCGAAGCCCGGGCTGCGCCGGGCGGCTTTGTCGTCATACAGGTGCGCGCTGGTATCCCAGTAATTGCGATGCATGTTGTGCCCCATGACAAAGCCGACCGCGTTCGCGGTGTCTTCATAGTCCACCAGCACCATCTTCTGGTGGTGGCTGGCAAAGAACGTCAGCGCGAGCATGTGCGCAAAGTTGACGTCGGGCGCTTCGCCTTTTATCAGTCGATAGAGCGTCGCCAGACGCCCCTTTTCCTGGACCACTTGAGGTCCGCGCATGATCGCATTGAGCGGAACTTCGGTGGAGAAATCGCGGGTGCGAAACTCAACGTTCTGCATCCGCCCATCGTGCAGGCGGTTAAACCACTCCCGGGTGTACTGCTCATCCTGAGGGGCATATTTGGGCCCACCCGAGCCTTTGAGCGTGTTGTAGCCGCCCTCCCCATTCAGCTGAGCTTCGATGTCAGCCAGCATGGCCTGCAACTCACGTTCACGCGCGGGATTGGGCGGCTGAGGGCGCTTGCCTGCACCGTCAACCTGCCGTTGAGCCGCATACAACTTGGCCAGTTCATCCTGATAATAAGTGCGCTGAAATTCCAACGTCTGACGGTACTTGAGGTCCTTATCGGAGGCTGCGCTTGCGCGGGCCACGCCCGATCCCATTGCGGTGCCTCCCGAACCCGCGAGGCCATCACCGATGATGGTGTTTTCGACAAAGTTGGCCAGCGGGTTTTTCCAGATCAACACACGCGTCTTGACGCCGTGTCGACCTTGAACATCCAGCAGTTCACCGATTCGATCACTGTCGGGCTTGAAGCACATCGCCGGGTCAAATCCCCAACTGATGATTTCGATGCTCTTTTGCGCGCCCCGAATGGCATCGTATACAGCGCCGAATGCGTGCTCACCGTTGATCAGCGGGGTGACCTGTATACCGGCTCGCGGCGGGTAAAGCGCTTTTCTGGCGAACCAGTCCATGGTCAAGGCCGTGGACTTGTGGGCTTTAGGCGTTAGCTGGATAACTTCCTTGCTGTAGTCCGTTGTCATTCGATGGCTTCCTGCACTCAATGGCTCTTCGGCTTGCTTGCCGGATTCAAGGTAGCGGCGCGGTAATCATCTGTTGAACCCAAGGGTTCGAGCTGATCGGCCTGGGCGTGATAGTCGCGATAACCTTGGCGTGCCAGTTGCTGATTGGGTGAACCGGATTGGCTGCTGTCTTCTTTGGGCTCAATCTCGAAGCGATGACCATTCACCAGTTCTACCGCATAGGCTTGAGTGCCAGGGACGTGCTCGAATGTGATCACGCCATCGGCCCCGGTCAGGCCCTCCTGAATAGCCGCGCCATCGGCAAACAGGGTATACGGCTCATCCTCGTATCCTGGAAGTCCCGGTAACGGGCTCACGATCGCGCTCAGTTTGTGTATGACATCCGGGGCGGGTTGCGAGACCGCAGGTTCCAGAAGCTCGCCCGCGTTGTCCCTGTCAGCGGGTAGCGGAATGATGGGTAATAACGCCGCATTCTCGGTACCTTGGCCCGGCGCCCCTCCCGAATTGATCCTCACCTGTGGCCCCACCACGGTAACGCCACCAGCATCCAACTTGATAAAGCTGCCTCCCGCTTTCAGCGTGAGCTCTGCTCCGGCTTCGAGCACCATTTTTTGTCCAGCCTTGAGATGGATTTCCTGACCGGCCTGAATCAGTTGAGCCGTGCCGAGTTTGATGTGCTGGTCCTGGCCAACGATTAGATGATCGTCGGCTTTGACTTCGACTTTGCGGTCGGCGTGGGTGGTGCGGTGTTCTTCGGCCTTGAGTTCGGTGTAGGTGTTCTTTTCCACCGTGTCGTGACGTTCGTGGCCGATGCGGATTTTCTGGTCGTGTTCGATGTTTTCGTCCCAGTCGCGCTGGGCGTGGATAAAGATCTGCTCGGCGCCTTTTTTGTCTTCGATGCGCAGTTCGTTGTAACCACAGCCGCCTGGAGAACTGAGGGTCTTGAAGGTGCTGCGAGTCTTGTTGGCGGGCAAGTCATAGGGGACCTGGTTTTCCTTGTGATACAGGCAGCCGGTGATCAACGGTTGATCGGGGTCGCCCCCGAGGAAGGTCACCAGCACTTCCATGCCAACGCGAGGAATGGCAATGCCGCCGTAGTGAGCACCGGCCCAGCCGGAAGAGACGCGTAACCAACAGCTGGTCTTATCATCGCTCTGCCCCGCGCGGCCCCAATGGAATTGCACCTTCACGCGGCCGTACTGGTCGCAGTGGATTTCTTCGCCTTGGGGACCGGTGACTTTGGCCGTTTGGCTACCCAGCACGCGAGGCTTCGGATGCTTCAGGGGTGGACGGTAGAAAACGTCCCACGGTGTGGCGAGGAAGCGATTGCGGTAGCCCTGGTGGAAGCCGTCCTTGTTGTCACGGGAGGCGTCGGCGGTGTCGCTGGTCACCGACTCTTCCAGCACCTGCGGCTGCTTGCCTTCGTGGACGATATGGGTCAGCAGCCACAGGTCGTTCCACTCGCTGCGCGGGTGCTCGGACAGTTCCAGGAAATGGCCGCTGACCAGGCGTGTCTGGTCGCCCCAGCCTTCGGCCTGCTGGTAGTCGGCGCGGTGGCGTTCGAGGGCGCGCTGGCTGAGGAATTTGCCGCGCGCACGGTCGGTGAAGCGGCCCGGGTAGTCGTAGTCTTCCAGGTCCGGCTCTGCGCTTTCAGCCTCGGGTTTATAGGCCGCTTCCAGTTGCAGGCGCGGCTTCTCGAAGTCGTAGTCGCGGCGGGTGGTGCGGCGGGTGCGGGTTTCCAGGCGCAGGTTAAAGCCCTTGATCACTGGCTCATCGGCGACCATGCCGCTGCCCTGGATATAGGCGATGGGCTGGCCGAGCTTGGGAAACACCGTCTGGTCGTCGCCGAACACCAGCAGGTGGCCTTGCGGGCTGTGCTGGAAGTGGTAATGCAGGCCTTCCTCTTCGCACAGGCGCTGGATGAGGTGCAGGTCGGTTTCGTCGTACTGCACGCAGTAGTCGCGGTCCGGGCACGGCGTGCCGAGCTGGAACTGGTAGGCGTTGCCCTGGATGCCGTGCTCTTCGAGGATCAGGGCGATGATCTTCGGCGCCGACATCTGCTGGTAGATGCGCTGGTTGGTGCGGTGTTCGAGGTAGGCCAGCTGCGGCACCAGCGACACCTTGTAGCGGGTCAGGCGCTTGCCGGCATCGCCCTGGGCCACGCGGTAGATCTGGCCGTGGATGCCACTGCCCTCTCCGTTCAAAGCAGCCGGATCGAAAGCCAGGAACGCCTGCTTGTGCAGCAGCGTTTCCAGGTCCAGGTCGGGGTTCTCGCTGACCAGTTCCAGATCGAAACGGAACGGCTGGCTGATGCCTTCGGTCCCCTTGAAAGAGACTACTTGCAAGTCGCTTTGGACGCCTTCAATGCTCAGGCTGAAGTGAGTTTCATTGGCTCTGTTGAACATCCTTTGTTCCTTTGGACTGCGACATAGCGAGCGCGAGCTCTGGTGCGCGGACTTGATGTCAGCGCAACTCGTTTTTGGCCTGGTCACATCCAGATTCGGCCAAGCTGAACAGCCGAGCCAGGCTAGCAAGTCACCCACGGCATTGATCTAGGAAACGTCCTAAACCTCCTGGAAAGAATTGGAAGAAGACGTCAGTTTTTTCAGCTAATGACTGGCCCACCATCCAGTGTCTGAATGCTCGCCTCGCTGCTGCTGAGCGATGGTGTGGCGTTGCTGGATGTTGCCCAGGGCAAGGCGATGCTAGGGCCGTCCCTAAGCGCTTGAGCCTCCCCTCCCGCCGTCCTCTGCGGCAGCCTGTTGCAGGCGCTAAAAAAGCCCCTGGATCTTTTGATTCGGGGCTTTGCTATGAGGGGCGTTCAGGGGTGGCGCGTTATCGTTAACGTTCATCGCGGGCAAGCCTCGCTCCTACAGAAGCACCACTGTCTGTAGGAGCGAGGCTTGCCCGCGAAGCGATCTGACAACCACCGCAATCAGAGTTTCCAGGCCCCAGCCTCGGCAAAGAATGCCCGTGCGTTGTCTTCCAGGCTTTCCAGGTGATAGCCGCCTTCCTGCACGATCAAACACGGCAGGCCGAGGCTGCGGATGCATTCGCCGAGGCGGGCGAAACCGGCGCGGGTCACCGCCACTTTGCTTTGCGGGTCGAGCTCGTAGATGTCGAAGCCCAGGGACAGCACCAGCACTTGCGCGTCGAAGGTCTTTACCGCCGCCAGGGCGGTTTCCAGTTGGGCGAGGAAATCGGCTTCGCTGGCGCCGTGGGCCATGGGCAGGTTGAGGTTGTAGCCCAGCCCCGCGCCGCTGCCGCGCTCGTCGGCGAAGCCGGCGACGCCCGGGTAGAAGTTGGTCGGGTCGCCGTGCACCGAGACGTACAGCACGTCGTCGCGCTCGTAGAAGATTTCCTGGATGCCCTGGCCATGGTGCATGTCGGTGTCCAGCACCGCGACCCGGGCGAACTTCTCGCGCAGCACCTGGGCGGCGATCGCCGCGTTGTTCAGGTAGCAGAAGCCGCCGGCGGCTTCGGCCCGGGCGTGGTGGCCCGGCGGGCGGCACAGGGCGTAGGCTGCCGGTTCGCCGTCGAGCAAGGCCCGGGCGCCGGCAATCGCGCTTTGCGCCGACCAGTAGGCCGAACGCCAGGTCAGCTCGCCCACCGGGCAACTGCCATCGGCCAGGTAACGCGCGGCCTGGGCGAGGATGCCGCGCAGGGCGTTGGGCTCGCGGACGAAGATGTTCGACATCACCTCCTCGCCCCAGTCCTCGGGAATTTCCTTCCAGCGCTGGTGGGCTTCCTTGAGGAATTGCAGGTACGCCGCGCCGTGCACCGCCAGCAGCGGCTCCAGGCCGGCATCCTCCGGTTGCTGCACGTCAAAGCCCAGGGAATGCGCGGCCTGCACCAGGCGCTGGGCGCGCTCGGGCACTTCCTGGGGCGTGCGCATCTGGCCGCGGGAGTAATAGCTGCGCGGGTGGTGCAGCAGCTGTTCGGGGTGGAAAAAACTGCGCATGACCTTCTCCTTATGCAACCTGGCCGGCGCGGGCCAGCACGGCGTTGAGCAATACGTCGGTGCCCTGGCGCACGTCCTCGGGCAAGACGTCTTCGGCTTCGTTGTGGCTCAGGCCGCCGACGCAAGGGATGAAGACCATGGCCGTCGGGCAGAACCGCGCCAGATGAATCGCGTCGTGGCCGGCGCCGCTGACGATCGATTGTTGAGCGTAGCCCAGGCCGTCCACCGCCTGCTGCACCGCCGCCACGCAGTCGGCATCGAAGGGCGTGGCCGGGCTGATCCAGTGCGAGCTGATGGTCACCTTCAGTTGGCGTTGCTCGGCGATGGCGCCAAGCCGCGCGCGCACCTCCTGCTCCATGGCGGCGATGGCGCTGTCGCGGTGGTGCCGCAAATCGACGGTGAACTGCAACAAGCCGGGAATGGTATTGCGCGAGGACTTGGCGATGCTCAGTTCGCCGACGGTGGTCAGGCCCTCGGGGGCGAAATCCGTGGCCAGGGTTTCGATCGCCAGGATCATCTGCGCGGCGCCGTAGAGCGCGTCCTTGCGCAGCGGCATGGGCGTGGTGCCGGCGTGGGCCGCCATGCCTTCGACCTGCACGTCGAGCCAGCGGATCGCCTGGCCACCGCTGACTACGCCGATGCTCTTGGCGTTGTCCTCGAGGATCGGCCCCTGCTCGATATGCGCCTCGAAATAGGCATCCACCGCCCCGCCCAGGGGCCGTGTGCCGGCGTAGCCGGTGGCGTGCAGCGCCTCGGCGACGCTGATGCCGTCGGCGTCGCGCACCGCCAGGGCGGTCTCCAGGTCCATGATCCCGGTGAACACCGCCGAGCCGAACATGGCCGGGGTAAAACGCGCGCCCTCCTCGTTGGTCCACACCGCCACTTCCAGCGGCTTGCGGGTCTGGATTTGCAGATCGTTGAGGCGGCGCACCACCTCCAGGCCGGCGAGCACGCCGTACACGCCATCGAAGCGCCCGCCTTCGGGCTGGGTGTCGAGGTGGCTGCCCATCATCACCGGGGCGGCGTCGGGATCGCTGCCCGGACGGCGGGCAAACAGGTTGCCAATGGGGTCGACGCTCAGGCTCATGCCGGCCTCCAGGCACCAGCGGGCGAACAGTTCGCGCCCGGCCTTGTCGTCTTCGCTCAGGGCCAGACGGCAGCTGCCGCCACGGGCGGTCGCGCCGATTTCGGCCATGGCCATCAGGCTCGCCCACAGGCGTTCGCCGTTGATCTTCAACATGCTTCGGTTCTCCGGATGCGATAAAAACTCAAGCCATTTCCAGGCGGTGGGCGGCGGCATGCCGGCGAGACAGGGCCAGCACGCACAGCAGCGAGATAGTCGCGATCAGGCTGTAGAACAGCGCCATCGGCCACCACTGGCCGGCAAACTGGTGGGCCAGCCAGGTGCCGATCAGCGGCGTCAGGCCACCGGCCACGGCGCCGCAGACCTGATAGGCCAGGGAGATCGCGGTGTAGCGCACGCGGGTCTCGAACATGCCGCTGACGTAGCCGGCGATCACCGCATAGAAGGACGCCATGCACACCACCGCCAGGGCGATGCCGAGGATGATCAGCGGCGCCTGGCCGCTGCTCACCAGCACGAACATCGGGTACGGCGACGCCATGGCCAGCAACGACGCCAGGCACAGGAAACGCGTGGCGCCGAGCTTCTCGGCGGTCCAGGCCGCCAGCGGCTGGATGCAGAACTGGATGATTGCCACCACGAACAGGCATTCCAGGATCAGCGAACGCGGCAACCCCAGTTGCTGGGTGCTGTAGGCAATCATGAAGGTGTTGGTGAAATACACCCCGGCGATGCCCAGGGTATTGGCGCCGATGCACAGCAGCAGCGGGCGCCAGGCGCTTTGCAGCACTTCCATCACCGGCGCCTGCTCCTTGCGCTGGGCCTTGTGAGCCTGCTCGCGGCTGGCGAGGAATTCCGGCGACTCATTGACCCCCAGGCGAATCGCCAGGCCCACCACCAGCAACAGCGCGCTGGCGAGGAACGGCATGCGCCAGCCCCAGCTCATCAGGTCTTCTTCGGGCAGGCGGGTGACTGTGCTGAAAGCCAGCAGCGACAGGATCAACCCGGCCGGGCTGCCCAGTTGGGCGAAGGAGGCGAAGAAGTTGCGCCGGCCCTTGGGCGCATGCTCGCCGGCCATCAACACCGCCCCGCCCCACTCGCCACCGACGGCAATGCCCTGGACGATGCGCAGCAGGATCAGCAGCACCGGCGCCGTCGCGCCGATCTGTGCATAAGTCGGCAGCAGGCCGATGCACACCGTGACCACGCCCATCATCAGCAGGGTGATCACCAGGGACTTCTTGCGCCCGATGCGATCGCCGATATGGCCGAACACGATGCCGCCCAGTGGCCGGGCGAAGAAGCCCACGGCGAAGGTGCCGAAGGCCGCCATGGTGCTGAACAGTTTGTCGTCGGAGGGGAAGAACAAGGCGCCGAACACCAGCGCCGCAGCGGTGGCGTAGATGTAGAAGTCGTACCACTCGATCATGGTGCCGATAAAGGCGGCGGCCGCCGCACGGCGCGGCTGGGGCGAAGCGGAAGGCTTCATGGATCGTGCTCCTTTGATTATTTTTCTGGCAGGAGAGAACGGGAACGCAGAGGCACTCTGGCGGCGCCTGTCTGGGAGGGATTTATCGTCGCGGGCCTATAATTAGTCAATTTTCTATTTATTATGCTGATTATTACTGCTGCTTATTATCAGTCCTGTCCTTCGACCCAGAGCCCTGCGCCATGTCCAACCGCCTGCCCGACCGCCTGCTCAACGACCGCCTGGACTGGAACCTGCTGCGCACCTTTCGGGTGATCGGCCAGGAGCTGAGCATCAGCCGCGCGGCCGCCCGCCTGCACCTGACCCAGCCGGCGGTGAGCCAGGCCCTCAAGCGCCTGGAGGAACAATTGGGCCGCCAGTTGATTGCCCGGCGCGGGCCACGTTTTGCCCTGACCGAAGTCGGCGAGCAGATCTTCCACCTGGCCGGCGAGATCTACGGGCAGATGTCCCAGGTCAGCGGCGTGCTGGAGCAGCCGGCCGACGAGGTGATCGGCAAGGTGCGCCTGCTGATGATCAGCCGGATCTTTTCCGAGCGTTTCGATGACTTCCTCGCCGACTTCCATCGCCAGCATCCGCGGGTCGACCTGGAGATCGAGGTGATGCGCAGCTCGGACATCGTCAGCGCCCTGCAGGAAAAAACCGCGACCCTCGGCCTGAGCCTCAACCGCCGGCCCCAGCCGCGCCTGGAACAGCGGCTGTTCCTGCGCCAGCGCTATGCGTTTTTCTGCGGCAAGCACCATGCCCTGTTCGGCCAGCAGAAGGTGGCCGAGGGTGATTTGCAGCGGGAGAATTTCGTCAGTTTCACCAGTGACCAGATCGGCGGCATGCTCTCGCCGCTGACCATCTTTCGCGACCAGCAGGGTTTCAGCGGGCGCATCGTCGCCTCGTCGCCGAGCCTGGAGGAAGTGCGGCGTCTGGTAATCGCCGGCTACGGCATCGGCTGCCTGCCCGAGCATGTGGTGGCGGCCGACGTCGAAGCCGGGCTGCTGTGGCGCCTGCCGCCCCACGACGGCATCGCCGACGTCGACATCCATCTGCTGTGGAACCGTGAACAGCGCATGAGCCGCGCCGAGACGGTCTTTATCGAAACCTTGCAGGCCTGCCTGGGCGCTCAGTAACCCTGGGCTCTGTCCACTTCGTTCAACAGCGGCTCTCCGGCTTGCAGGCGCCGCAGGTTGTCCGCCACCTGCTCGGCGATGCAATCGTGGGAGGCCGCCGACGCCATGTGCGGGGTAATGGTGACCCCGGGCATGGTCCACAGCGGATCATCGGCCGGCAGCGGTTCCTGCTCGAACACGTCGAGCAAGGCGCCGCGCAGTTGGCCGCTGGCCAGGGCCTGGCGCAAGTCGTCGAGGTTGAGGTGGCCACCCCGCCCGACATTGACCAGCGCCGCACCGCGGGCCAGCCGGGCAAAGCTGTCTCGCCCGAGAATGCCGCGGGTCTCGGCAGTCAGCGGCAACAGGTTGATCAGCAGTTCCACTTCATCGAGAAAGGGCTCCAGTTGCCCCGGCCCGACGAAGGTCTGCACCCCCGCCAGGCTCTTGGCACTGCGCGCCCAGCCACGCACGTCATAACCGGCGGCGGCCAGGTCGAGGGCAATGGCGCTACCCAGGGAACCCAGGCCCATGACCCCGACCTTGAACTGCCGCGCCGGCCGTTGCAGCGGTCGCTCCCAGTGCCGTTCGCGCTGCTGCTCGAGCACCCGGTCGAAGCCGCGGTGAAAGTGGATCACCGCCCAGCGCAGGTACTCGGTCATGCCCTGGCGGTGCCCCGGGTCCACCACCCGGCAGATCGGCAGGTCCGGGCACGAAGGGTCGTGTTCCAGGTGGTCGATGCCCGCGGCCACCGAATGAATCACTTGCAGGTTGGGCAAACGCCCCAGGCTGCCGGCGGGTGGAAACCAGCAAGCGGCCATTGTCGCCTGCGCGGCACGCGGGTCGTCGGCCAGCACCGCCTGCACCTGTGGCACGCAGCGGGCGAAGGCGGCCTGCAGTTGCTTGAGCAACAGGCTGTCGCGGGACAGCAGCACCACGATGCTCATGACAGATAGGACTCGCGCTGGGACTCGATCAGGGTCAGGGCGGCTTCCCAGGCCAGTTCGATGATGTTGTCGGCGTCGTCGCGTTCGAACTGTTCGGCGGTGTGGGCGCAGACTTCCGGCGACGGGTAGTTCAGCTCGCAACCGCCGGCCAGCGCCTGGACCTGGGCCTGGCAGGCGCGCTCGAGGAAATGGATCTCCTGGAAGGCATGGGCGACGCTGGCACCGCCCACCAGCAGGCCGTGGTTGCGCAGGATCATCGCCTTGTGCGGGCCGAGGTCGGCGATCAGGCGCTCGCGCTCGTCGAGGGACAGGGCGATGCCTTCATAGGTGTGGTACGCCAGCTTGCCGTAGAACTTCAGCGCATGCTGGCTGATGGGCAACAGCCCCTGTTTCTGCGCGGCCACCGCCATGCCGGCGGCGGTGTGGGTGTGGATCACGCAGTTGAGGTCCGGGCGCGCCATGTGGATCGCCGAGTGAATGACGAAGCCGGCGGCGTTGACCCGGTGCCCGGCGTAATGTGGATCGACGATGCGCCCTTGCTGGTCGATGCGCACCAGGTCGCTGGCACGCATGCGGTCGAAAATCACCCCGTAGCGGTTGATCAAAAAGTGATGCTCGGGCCCAGGAATGCGCAGGGTGATGTGGGTGTCGATCAGGTCGGTCATGCGAAAGTGCGCGACCAGTCGATACAGGGCCGCCAGCTCGCAGCGGGCCTGCCATTCAATCGGGCTCATGTGTTCAGGTTTGCTCACGAATACACCTCTTTGGCAGCGTGGTGGACGGTAGGGTTGGCGCGCAGCCGGGCCAGGCCGCAGACGCCGATCAATGACAGGGCAGAGAGCAGGCTGAAGAACGCCGCCAGCGGCAGCCACTGCCCCGAGAATTTGCTGGCCAGCAAGGTGCCGATCAGCGGCGTGCTGCCACCGGCGACCGCGCAGGCCAGTTGGTAGGCGATGGAGATCCCCGAGTAGCGCAGGTGCACCGGGAAGGCCTGGGTCATGTAGCCGGCGATCACCGCGTACAGCGCCGAGAGAATCACCACCGCCAGGGCGATGCCGAGGGTCATCAGCACAATGTTCTGGGTGCCGACCAACAGGAACATCGGGTACGGCGTGGCCATGCACAGCAGCGCCACCCACTTGAGGAAGCGCCCCTCGCCGATACGCTCGGCCAGCAACGCGGAGAGCGGCTGCGACAGCAGCTGGATGATCGTCACCAGGAACAGGCAATCGAGAATGGTCGCCCGGGAAATGCCCTGGTACTGGGTGACGTAGGTGATCATGAAGGTGTTGGTGAAGAAGAAGCCGGCCGAACCGATGGTCACCGCGGCGGCGGCGAACAGGATCTGCTTCCAGCAGCTGCGCAGCACTTCCATCACCGGGTACTGGGCGGTCTCATTGTTGGCCCGGGCCTTGGCGAACTCTGGCGACTCGTGCACGCCGGAGCGGATCATCAGGCCGAACATCATCAGCACGCCGCTGGCGAGGAATGGCAGGCGCCAACCCCAGTCGAGGAAGTCCTGCTGGTCGAGGCTGGTCACCAGGCGGAAGGCGATCAACGCCAGCAGCAGGCCGGCCGGGCTGCCGAGCTGGGCAAAGGAAGCGTAGAAAGTCTTGCGCCTGGCCGGAGCATGTTCGCTGGCCATCAGCACCGCCCCGCCCCACTCGCCGCCCACGGAAATGCCCTGGATGATGCGCAGCACGATCAGGCCGATGGGCGCCCAGATACCGACGCTGGCATAGCTGGGCAACAGGCCGATGCCGGTGGTGGCCAGGCCCATCAGTGCCATGGTCACCAGCAGCATTTTCTTGCGCCCGAGGCGATCGCCCAGATGGCCGAACACCATGCCGGCCATGGGCCGGGCGATGAAGCCCACGGCGAAGCTGCCGAAGGCCGCCAGGGTGCTCATCACCGGGTCGCTGCTGGGAAAGAACACCTGACCGAGGACCAGGGCCGCAGCCGTGGCGTAGATGTAGAAGTCGTAGAACTCGATGGTCGTGCCGATAAAGGCCGCCGCCGCGGCTCTGCGCGGTTGAGGGGTGGTGTGCATGCAAGGACCCTGTGTAATTGTAGTTTTGGGCAGGTGCGGAAGGCTTGGATCACGGCGCTCTGCGGCGCTTGTGGGCTTTATCGCCGGCGTGCCAGGATTAGTCAATTTTCAAATCCTTATCCTTGCTATTAGCACAGCTACTAGATGGAGCCGCCATGCCTACACCACTCTCCACGTCCAACCCCTGGGTCGGCCGGCGTTTCCTCAACGATCGCCTGGACTGGAACCTGCTGCGCACCTACCTGGTGATCGGCCAGGAAGGCAGCATGAGCCGCGCCGCCGCGCGCCTGCACATCACCCAGTCGGCGGTCAGCCAGGCCCTCAAGCGCCTGGAGGAACAGCTCGATTGCGTGTTGATCGCCCGCAGCGGACGGCGCTTCGAGCTGACGGAAACCGGGGAGGAAGTGCTGCGCATCGCCACCGATATCTATGGCGATATTTCCCGCCTGGGCACCGTGGTGGAGAGCCGCAACGACGACGTGGTGGGCAAGATCCGCATCCTCACCGTCAGCGGCGTGCAGGCGCCGCACTACGATGAGTTCCTCGCCGATTTCCATGAGGCCCACCCGAAAATCGAGCTGGAAGTAGAGGTGATGGGCAGCTCGGACATCATCAGTTCGCTGCTGCAAAAGACCGCGACCCTGGGGGTCGGGTTGTGCCGTCTGCCGCAGCCCAGGCTGGAGCAGCGGGTGCTGTTTCGCGAGCGGTATGCCTACTTCTGCGGCCAGCGTCACCGGCTGTTCGGCCAGCAGAGTCTGAGCCTGCAACAACTGGCCAACGAGAACTTCGTCAGCTTCACCAGCGACCAGTTGGGGGGCAACCTGTCACCGCTGACGCTGTTTCGCGACCAGCAGGGCTTTACCGGCAAGATCGTCGCCTCCTCCACCAGTTTCGAAGAGATTTATCGCCTGGTCTGCGCAGGGTTCGGTATCGGCTGTCTGCCGATCCACCTGGTCAAACGGAATGTCGAGCAAGGGCTGCTCTGGCGTTTGCCGCCGGACGAGGGCGTGGTGGATTTCGATATCCAGCTGCTGTGGCACCGGGAACAGAAGATGAGCCAGGCCGAAACCCTGTTCCTGGACAGCATCCAGCACATGCTCAGTATTCGTGAGCAGGTGCCGGACAGCCTGATGTTCAAATGACTCAGGCGTGGGGAACGTCCGGCCCCTTGCCGGGGCTGGCGTATTGCGGCTTCAGGTGGCCTTGCTGGTCGAGCAGCCAGGCATCCATGACCTGACGCACCACCGGCCCCGCGACCCGGCCACCGGCCTCGCCGTTCTCGATCATCACCGCCACCACGATCTGCGGGTGCTCGGCCGGGGCGAAACCGACGAACAGGGCATTGTCGCGATGACGCTCGTGGGTCTTGAGCCGGTTGTAACGCTCGCCCTGCTTGATCGCCACCACCTGCGCCGTACCGCTCTTGCCGGCGATGCGGTATTGCGCGCCGGCCGCTGCGTCGCGCGCGGTGCCGCGGGGCGCGTGCATCACCATCTGCATGCCATGGCTGACCAGGTCCCAGTCGACCGGGTCCTTGAGCTGGATATTCGGCATCGGGTGTTCGTCCACCGGCGCCACGCCATCGACGGTCTTGGCCAGATGAGGGCGATTCCACACACCCTTGTTGGCGATCAGCGCCGTCGCCTGGGCCAGCTGCAATGGAGTGACCTGCATGTAGCCTTGGCCGATGCCGAGAATCACCGTCTCGCCGGGGAACCACGGCTGGCGCCGGGTGGCGCGCTTCCAGGCCTGGGACGGCATCAGCCCCGATGCTTCCTCGAACATGTCCAGGGAGACTTTCTCGCCCAGGCCGAACATCGCCAGGTAATCGTGCAGGCGGTCGATACCGAGCTTGTGCGCCAGGTCGTAGAAGTAGGTGTCGTTGGAGCGCATGATCGCCGCGTCCAGGTCCACCCAGCCGTCGCCGCTGTGGTTCCAGTTGCGGTATTTGTGGTCGACGTCCGGCAGTTGGTAGTAACCCGGATCGAACACCCGGGTCGAGGCGTTGACCACCCCGGAATCCAGCCCGGCGATCGCCACTTCCGGCTTGATGGTCGACCCCGGCGCATACAGGCCGCGCAGCACGCGGTTGAACAGCGGCCGGTCGATGGAGTCGCGTAACGCGCTGTACTCCTTGAAGCTGATGCCGGTGACGAACAGGTTCGGGTCGAAGCTCGGCTTGCTGACCATGGCCAGCACTTCGCCGGTCTGCGGATCGAGGGCCACCACCGATCCGCGACGGTCGCCCAGGGCCGCCTCGGCCGCCTCCTGCAACTTCACATCGAGGCTGAGCACGATGTTTTTTCCAGGGATCGGATCGGTGTGCTTGAGCACCCGCATGACCCGGCCCTGGGCGTTGGTTTCCACCTCTTCATAGCCGACGTGGCCATGCAGCTCGGACTCGTAGAACCGCTCGATCCCGGTCTTGCCGATCGATTGGGTACCGCGGTATTCCACCGAGTCCAGGACCTTGGCTTCCTTCTCGTTGATACGCCCGACATAGCCGATGGAATGGGCGAAGTGCGCGCCCATCGGATAGTGCCGCACGAACTGCGCCTCGACCTCCAGCCCCGGCAGGCGGTACTCGTTGACCGCCAGCACAGCGATCTGCTCTTCGGTCAGCTCATAGAACAGGGTGACCGGCACGAATGGATGGCGTGACTGCTTCAGCGCCTTGTCGAACAGGACGCGGTCTTCGGCAGGCAGGTGCAACAGGCTGACCACCTGGTCCAGCTCGCCTTTGAGGTCGGTGGTGCGCTCGCGGGTAATGGTCAGGTTGAAACTGGGGCGGTTGTCGGCCAGCAGCACGCCGTTGCGGTCGTAGATCAGGCCGCGGGTCGGGGTGATGGGCAGCACGTGCACACGATTGTTTTCGGAGATGGTCGAGTGATAGTCGAACTCGACCACCTGCAGGAAATACAGGCGCCCGATCAGGGTGCAGGTGATGGCGACCACCAACAGGGCACAGGCCAACAGTCTTTTGTTGACCAGTTGCGTCTCTTTTTCGTGGTCCTTGATCGGTATCGGTTCAGGCATTGCTACAGCTTCTCGTGGAATAGTGAACGCTGGTCCGTGCGGGTGAATGTCGGTCCCTTGAAAAACGAGCTGCACCATACCAAAAACCGCCCTGGCGCTTTCATGAAGAATTCGGCCGATTCGTGATGCCCGCTCAAGATTGTTGTTCCGATTCATGCATTTTTCTGTGGGCCGGGCCTGGGGATACTGCTGCCCTGTAATCCCTATGACCGTCTTGCCACGGGCGAGACGCTGGAGCCCTTCATGCACCCTCGGTTTCAACGCCTGCTTGGCAGGAACAACTTTTCCATCGGCCTGGAACTGCCGCTGGACAACGACTGGTCCAGTGATGGCCAACGCTTGCGCCAGATCGCAGGTCGCCCCTTCGGCGTGCCGGACCTCAAGCAACATGCAACCCTCGCCCGTTTGGCGGACCAGGCCGGCTTTCGTGCGCTGTGGGTACGTGATGTGCCGGTGTACGACCCGAATTTCGGCGATGCCGCTCAGGTCTTCGAAACCTTTTCCTATCTCGGCTACCTGGCCGGTATCACGCACAACATCATGCTCGGGACCGCCGCGGTGGTCCTGCCGCTGCGTCAGCCGTGGCTGACCCTCAAGGCGGCCAACAGCATCGACGAGTTGAGCGATGGTCGCTTGCTGCTGGGGGTCGCCAGTGGTGACCGGCCGATGGAGTATCCGCTGTTCGGCGTCGATTACGCCCAGCGTGGGGAGCTCTTTCGCGATGCGGTCGAGCTGCTGCACAGCCAGGGGCAGGATCGCTTGCCCGAGGGCGCGCATCTGCTGCCACAGCGTCCTGAAGCCGCACCGCTGCTGGTGGCCGGACTGAGCCAGCAATCACCGGCCTGGATCGGTGCACACATGGACGGCTGGCTGGCCTATCCGGGCACCTCGGAGGAGCACCGCCGACGCGTCGCGCTCTGGCGTGAGGTCGGTGGCGACAAACCCTACATCAGCTTCGTCCACCTGGACCTCGCCGCTGACCCGCATGCACCCATGCAGCGCCTGCGCTTTGGCGGCCGCTGTGGGCGCCTGGCATTGATCGACGAGTTGCAGGCCCTGCGAGAAGCGGGCGTGCAGCATGTCGGCCTGCATCTGCGGCGCAGCGAACGTCCGGTGGCCGAGGCCATCGAGGAAATTGCCGAATTCGTACTGCCGAGGTTTCACCATGCCAACTGAATACAACGCCTGGGGCTGGACCGCAGGGGCCGACCTGGAAGGCCTTCAACTGATCCGCAAGGTATTGCCGCAACCGGGGCCCAAGGAAGTGTTGATCGCCAATACCGCGATCGCCCTCAACCCGGTGGACTGGAAGATCATCGAGTGGGGGCATGCCGATTGGCATAGCGGCCGGGTGCCTGGTGTCGATGGCGTCGGGGTGGTGGTGGCCGCGGGAGCCGCAGTGACGCTGAAGGTCGGTACGCGAGTGGCTTATCACCAGTCGCTGAGCCGTGATGGCAGCTTCGCCGAGTATTGCCTGCTCGATGCCGATGCGGCGCTGCCGGTTCCTGAGTCACTGGATGACGCGGTTGCCGCCAGCCTGCCCTGCCCCGGCCTGACCGCCTTGCAGGCGCTGGATAAAGTCCCCGTTGTAGGTGCACGTGATGTGCTGGTGGTGGGGGCTGGCGGGGCAGTGGGTTCGCTGCTGGTTCAGTTGGCGGCGCAACGCGGTCTGCGGGTGTGGGCGACAGCGTCCGCCAAGCACCATGCGCGGTTGCTGGCGCAGGGCGCGGTCGGGGTCTTCGACTATCAGACAGCCACTTGGCAAACCGAGCTGCAATCACGGTTGGGGGAACGTCGCCTGCATGCGCTGTTCGATACCGTCAGCGGCGCTCACGCGCGCAGCCTGGCAGCGCTGCTGGGCTACAACGGGCACCTGGTGTGCATTCAGGATCGTCAGGAGACGACGCCATTGCCGGCGTTCAGCACCGCGATCTCACTCCATGAGGTGGCCCTCAACAGCATTCACGCTTACGGCAGCCGGGCCGACTGGCAACAGCTACGTCAGTACGCCGAACAACTGATGAGCCAAACCGTCTCGGGTCTTCTGCAACCTGCACCGCTGATTGAGTTCGACTTCAACCAACTGCCGGAGAAACTGCGGGCATTGAAGAGTGGCGAGCAGCATGGCAAGTGGGTAACCCGGCTAACGCACAACAGCCTGGGACGTTAACGCCGGTCAAGGGTGCCTTCGGCTTGAGACAGTCTTGAGTCGAAGGGCGCTGCTCTCCGTTGAAAGGTTTTTCTGCGCACAAAAACAAAACCCCAACTGCTTTCGCAATTGGGGTTTCGGAATTTAATCTTGACGATGACCTACTCTCACATGGGGAAACCCCACACTACCATCGGCGATGCATCGTTTCACTTCTGAGTTCGGGATGGGATCAGGTGGTTCCAATGCTCTATGGTCGTCAAGAAATTCGGTGTGCCGAGTCGTCTTTCGACGCTTCAGCAAATTGGGTATGTAATAGCTTTGTGGTGCTTTTGTGAGTAGTGCAAACTTTCGGTTCGTTTCGTCTTCACACACCGCAACTCGCTTCTTAAGCAAATTGCTTGGGTGTTATATGGTCAAGCCTCACGGGCAATTAGTATTGGTTAGCTCAACGCCTCACAGCGCTTACACACCCAACCTATCAACGTCGTAGTCTTCGACGGCCCTTTAGGGAACTCAAGGTTCCAGTGAGATCTCATCTTGAGGCAAGTTTCCCGCTTAGATGCTTTCAGCGGTTATCTTTTCCGAACATAGCTACCCGGCAATGCCACTGGCGTGACAACCGGAACACCAGAGGTTCGTCCACTCCGGTCCTCTCGTACTAGGAGCAGCCCCTCTCAAATCTCAAACGTCCACGGCAGATAGGGACCGAACTGTCTCACGACGTTCTAAACCCAGCTCGCGTACCACTTTAAATGGCGAACAGCCATACCCTTGGGACCGGCTTCAGCCCCAGGATGTGATGAGCCGACATCGAGGTGCCAAACACCGCCGTCGATATGAACTCTTGGGCGGTATCAGCCTGTTATCCCCGGAGTACCTTTTATCCGTTGAGCGATGGCCCTTCCATACAGAACCACCGGATCACTAAGACCTACTTTCGTACCTGCTCGACGTGTCTGTCTCGCAGTCAAGCGCGCTTTTGCCTTTATACTCTACGACCGATTTCCGACCGGTCTGAGCGCACCTTCGTACTCCTCCGTTACTCTTTAGGAGGAGACCGCCCCAGTCAAACTACCCACCATACACTGTCCTCGATCCGGATAACGGACCTGAGTTAGAACCTCAAAGTTGCCAGGGTGGTATTTCAAGGATGGCTCCACGCGAACTGGCGTCCACGCTTCAAAGCCTCCCACCTATCCTACACAAGCAAATTCAAAGTCCAGTGCAAAGCTATAGTAAAGGTTCACGGGGTCTTTCCGTCTAGCCGCGGATACACTGCATCTTCACAGCGATTTCAATTTCACTGAGTCTCGGGTGGAGACAGCGCCGCCATCGTTACGCCATTCGTGCAGGTCGGAACTTACCCGACAAGGAATTTCGCTACCTTAGGACCGTTATAGTTACGGCCGCCGTTTACCGGGGCTTCGATCAAGAGCTTCGCGTTAGCTAACCCCATCAATTAACCTTCCGGCACCGGGCAGGCGTCACACCCTATACGTCCACTTTCGTGTTTGCAGAGTGCTGTGTTTTTAATAAACAGTCGCAGCGGCCTGGTATCTTCGACCGGCATGGGCTTACGGAGCAAGTCCTTCACCCTCACCGGCGCACCTTCTCCCGAAGTTACGGTGCCATTTTGCCTAGTTCCTTCACCCGAGTTCTCTCAAGCGCCTTGGTATTCTCTACCCAACCACCTGTGTCGGTTTGGGGTACGGTTCCTAGTTATCTGAAGCTTAGAAGCTTTTCTTGGAAGCATGGCATCAACCACTTCGTCACCTAAAAGGTAACTCGTCATCAGCTCTCGGCCTTAGAACCCCGGATTTACCTAAGATTCCAGCCTACCACCTTAAACTTGGACAACCAACGCCAAGCTGGCCTAGCCTTCTCCGTCCCTCCATCGCAATAACTAGAAGTACAGGAATATTAACCTGTTTTCCATCGACTACGCTTTTCAGCCTCGCCTTAGGGACCGACTAACCCTGCGTCGATTAACGTTGCGCAGGAAACCTTGGTCTTTCGGCGTGGGTGTTTTTCACACCCATTGTCGTTACTCATGTCAGCATTCGCACTTCTGATACCTCCAGCAAGCTTCTCAACTCACCTTCACAGGCTTACAGAACGCTCCTCTACCGCATCACTTACGTGATACCCGTAGCTTCGGTGTATGGTTTGAGCCCCGTTACATCTTCCGCGCAGGCCGACTCGACTAGTGAGCTATTACGCTTTCTTTAAAGGGTGGCTGCTTCTAAGCCAACCTCCTAGCTGTCTAAGCCTTCCCACATCGTTTCCCACTTAACCATAACTTTGGGACCTTAGCTGACGGTCTGGGTTGTTTCCCTTTTCACGACGGACGTTAGCACCCGCCGTGTGTCTCCCATGCTCGGCACTTGTAGGTATTCGGAGTTTGCATCGGTTTGGTAAGTCGGGATGACCCCCTAGCCGAAACAGTGCTCTACCCCCTACAGTGATACATGAGGCGCTACCTAAATAGCTTTCGAGGAGAACCAGCTATCTCCGAGCTTGATTAGCCTTTCACTCCGATCCACAGGTCATCCGCTAACTTTTCAACGGTAGTCGGTTCGGTCCTCCAGTCAGTGTTACCTAACCTTCAACCTGCCCATGGATAGATCGCCCGGTTTCGGGTCTATACCCAGCGACTAAACGCCCTATTAAGACTCGCTTTCGCTACGCCTCCCCTATTCGGTTAAGCTCGCCACTGAATATAAGTCGCTGACCCATTATACAAAAGGTACGCAGTCACAGAACAAAGTCTGCTCCCACTGCTTGTACGCATACGGTTTCAGGATCTATTTCACTCCCCTCTCCGGGGTTCTTTTCGCCTTTCCCTCACGGTACTAGTTCACTATCGGTCAGTCAGTAGTATTTAGCCTTGGAGGATGGTCCCCCCATATTCAGACAAAGTTTCTCGTGCTCCGTCCTACTCGATTTCATGACTAAGAGACTTTCGCGTACAGGGCTATCACCCACTATGGCCGCACTTTCCAGAGCGTTCCGCTAATCTCAAAGCCACTTAAGGGCTAGTCCCCGTTCGCTCGCCACTACTAAGGGAATCTCGGTTGATTTCTTTTCCTCAGGGTACTTAGATGTTTCAGTTCCCCTGGTTCGCCTCTTGCACCTATGTATTCAGTACAAGATAACCATCTTATGATGGCTGGGTTCCCCCATTCAGACATCTCCGGATCAAAGTCTGTTTGCCGACTCCCCGAAGCTTTTCGCAGGCTACCACGTCTTTCATCGCCTCTGACTGCCAAGGCATCCACCGTATGCGCTTCTTCACTTGACCATATAACCCCAAGCAATCTGGTTATACTGTGAAGACGACATTCGCCGAAAATTCGCGATTAAACTCACAAATTTTACCTTAGCCTGAATAAACACCAGTGAAAGTGCTATCCAGTCTATCTTTCTATCACATACCCAAATTTTTAAAGAACGATTCTGATAAAGATCAGAAATCAACATTCATCGCCAATCAGCGGAATGCTCATTTCTAAGCTTTAAACGATGGACACCAATCTGTAATGGTGGAGCCAAGCGGGATCGAACCGCTGACCTCCTGCGTGCAAGGCAGGCGCTCTCCCAGCTGAGCTATGGCCCCGTATCGCTACAGGGTGCACCAGTAATTGGTGGGTCTGGGCAGATTCGAACTGCCGACCTCACCCTTATCAGGGGTGCGCTCTAACCAACTGAGCTACAGACCCAATCGTCTTCTTCAATGAATCAAGCAATTCGTGTGGGAGCTTATGAAGCAGCTGATGTCGTCGATTAAGGAGGTGATCCAGCCGCAGGTTCCCCTACGGCTACCTTGTTACGACTTCACCCCAGTCATGAATCACACCGTGGTAACCGTCCTCCCGAAGGTTAGACTAGCTACTTCTGGTGCAACCCACTCCCATGGTGTGACGGGCGGTGTGTACAAGGCCCGGGAACGTATTCACCGCGACATTCTGATTCGCGATTACTAGCGATTCCGACTTCACGCAGTCGAGTTGCAGACTGCGATCCGGACTACGATCGGTTTTATGGGATTAGCTCCACCTCGCGGCTTGGCAACCCTCTGTACCGACCATTGTAGCACGTGTGTAGCCCAGGCCGTAAGGGCCATGATGACTTGACGTCATCCCCACCTTCCTCCGGTTTGTCACCGGCAGTCTCCTTAGAGTGCCCACCATTACGTGCTGGTAACTAAGGACAAGGGTTGCGCTCGTTACGGGACTTAACCCAACATCTCACGACACGAGCTGACGACAGCCATGCAGCACCTGTCTCAATGTTCCCGAAGGCACCAATCCATCTCTGGAAAGTTCATTGGATGTCAAGGCCTGGTAAGGTTCTTCGCGTTGCTTCGAATTAAACCACATGCTCCACCGCTTGTGCGGGCCCCCGTCAATTCATTTGAGTTTTAACCTTGCGGCCGTACTCCCCAGGCGGTCAACTTAATGCGTTAGCTGCGCCACTAAGAGCTCAAGGCTCCCAACGGCTAGTTGACATCGTTTACGGCGTGGACTACCAGGGTATCTAATCCTGTTTGCTCCCCACGCTTTCGCACCTCAGTGTCAGTATCAGTCCAGGTGGTCGCCTTCGCCACTGGTGTTCCTTCCTATATCTACGCATTTCACCGCTACACAGGAAATTCCACCACCCTCTACCATACTCTAGCTCGCCAGTTTTGGATGCAGTTCCCAGGTTGAGCCCGGGGATTTCACATCCAACTTAACGAACCACCTACGCGCGCTTTACGCCCAGTAATTCCGATTAACGCTTGCACCCTCTGTATTACCGCGGCTGCTGGCACAGAGTTAGCCGGTGCTTATTCTGTCGGTAACGTCAAAATACTCACGTATTAGGTAAGTACCCTTCCTCCCAACTTAAAGTGCTTTACAATCCGAAGACCTTCTTCACACACGCGGCATGGCTGGATCAGGCTTTCGCCCATTGTCCAATATTCCCCACTGCTGCCTCCCGTAGGAGTCTGGACCGTGTCTCAGTTCCAGTGTGACTGATCATCCTCTCAGACCAGTTACGGATCGTCGCCTTGGTGAGCCATTACCTCACCAACTAGCTAATCCGACCTAGGCTCATCTGATAGCGCAAGGCCCGAAGGTCCCCTGCTTTCTCCCGTAGGACGTATGCGGTATTAGCGTCCGTTTCCGAACGTTATCCCCCACTACCAGGCAGATTCCTAGGCATTACTCACCCGTCCGCCGCTCTCAAGAGAAGCAAGCTTCTCTCTACCGCTCGACTTGCATGTGTTAGGCCTGCCGCCAGCGTTCAATCTGAGCCATGATCAAACTCTTCAGTTCAAACATCTTTGGGTTTTGAGAAAACCCTAAACTTGGCTCAGCAATCGTTGGTTACATCTTTGATTTCTCGCAGAGTAACTTGTGATGCTGATAATCTTTCTGACTATCAGTCTGACTCCACAAGCACCCACACGAATTGCTTGATTCAGTTGTTAAAGAGCGGTTGGTTAAGTCTTTCGTCTCAACCGAGGCGCGCATTCTACAGCAGCCTCCGTATCTGTCAAGCGGTTATTTTAAGAAGTTTTCAAAGTTTCCTTTGCAACTTCAACCACTTGCGCTTCCGATCTCTCGTCAGCGGGAGGCGAATTCTACAGCGTTACACGCTGCTGTCAACACCTCTTTTTCTCCGCTTTCGACCGAGAAGATCGAACCGTCAATCCGGCGAAAACACACTGCCGAACCGACTCCTTCGGGCTTCGATGAACTGAAGCGTAACCGCTGTCGAAAACCGCGTAACTCATTGAATCTCAAGGAGTTTTCCGTTTCGACTGCGCCGGAAGTGGGGCGAATTATAGACTTCCAGAATCTGCCGTCAACCCCTAATTTGTCTTTTCTATCAATAACCTGCAAAAACAGATAAATCCTTCTCTATATAAGAAGAGCAGAAACACCATGAGCAATATATTGCTCATGCGTTATTAGTTGAGCATCATGTCGGCGCACTCAATCTCCCCCCCTTTATAAAACCGGATGATGCCTTGCCATGAATGACCAGCCCCGCAGCCTAACCTCAACCCTGTTCCCGGTGGGACTGCTGCTTATTGCCATGGCCTCCATCCAGTCCGGCGCCTCGCTGGCCAAAAGCATGTTCCCGATCGTGGGCGCGCAGGGCACCACCACACTGCGCCTGATCTTCGCCAGCATCATCATGCTGCTGCTATTGCGCCCGTGGCGCGCGAAGCTCACCGCCAAGTCCCTGCGCACGGTCATCGTTTACGGGATGGCACTGGGTGGAATGAACTTCCTCTTCTATATGTCGCTACGCAGCGTTCCCCTGGGGATCGCCGTCGCCCTGGAATTCACCGGCCCGCTTGCCGTGGCCATTTATGCTTCGCGAAAAGCCATCGACTTTCTCTGGATCCTTCTGGCGGTTATCGGCCTGCTGCTGTTGATCCCTACCAGCGATACCAGCGCCGGCATCGACCTGATCGGCGCAGGTTATGCCTTGGGGGCCGGAGTGTGCTGGGCGCTCTATATTCTGTTCGGGCAAAAGGCCGGAGCCGATAATGGCGTCCAGACCGCAGCGCTGGGTGTAATGATCGCCGCCTTGTTCGTTGCGCCTATCGGTATCGTGCACGCCGGAGCTGCCTTGCTGACCCCCAGCCTGATTCCCATCGCCATCGGAGTGGCCATTCTCTCCACCGCCCTTCCCTATAGCCTGGAGATGGTCGCCCTGACCCGAATGCCAGCGAGAACCTTCGGCACACTGATGAGTATCGAACCCGCTTTCGGTGCCTTGTCCGGGCTGCTGTTCCTCCACGAATACCTGTCTCTCGCACAATGGATGGCTATTGCCTGCATCATCCTGGCGTCAGTGGGTGCGACCCTGACCATGCGCAGCGAATCGAAACCTTTGGTAGCGGCGGATTGATTCTCGGTTGTACATAGCTCTGGCATTTGCCGCTCAATTAGGCCATGTTTAGGCGCTGTAACTCAGCGCCAGTCATGGATTTTTCGGGCAAGGACCGCACAGACGCCAAAGTGACAGCTAACGCAGTCGAACCCGGACAACAGATCCGGGATCAGCAATAGGGACAGGAATGAAACGTTTTTTGATTCTGTTAGCCGTACTTGCCATCGCAGGTTGCGCCGCAACTTCGAAAACCGAGGTCAAGCGCGGAAAGAAGGGCCTGCATATCAACTGCTCCGGCCTGTCCTCCTCCTGGGACAAATGCTACGCCAGTGCTGCCACCTCCTGTGGCCCCAAAGGCTACAAAGTGATCGCCAAGTCCGGCGATACGGTGGAGGATCCGGGCGATTACCCCTTCGGCCTGAACCCCGCCGGCTACACCAGCCGCAGCATGATCGTCATCTGCAAGTAGGCAGCACCTGCCTACTGCACATCCTGCGTTGGCAACTGACGAACAATTTCGTCATGGCTCGATTTCAGGACCTGGCGCTGAATGTCCGGACTGACCAACATTCGCGCCACCACCAACGCCCCTACACATTGCGACAGGATCGACCAGGCCAGGCTGTCGCTGCCCAAGGTGTGCGCCCAGCTCTGCTGCAAGCGGCAAATCCAGTCTTCCGCCTGCTGTCGAACCACCTCGTCCGCCCGTGATATTTCCGCACCCAAGGTCGGCAGCGCACAACCCGTTTCCGGGCTCTCGACATGCGCCATGCTCAAGTAGTGCTTGAGGCAACGTTCAAGCCGCATCCGGCTTTGCTCGCCATCGGCGCCCAGGCGCTCAAGGCTCTGGCTCAGCTCCCGCTCGACAATCGAACCGAACAGCTCATCCTTGGACGAAAAGTGGCTGTAGAACGCCCCGCCGCTCAGCCCGATCGCTTTCATCAGGCCATCGACCCCTACAGTCGAAAACCCTTCCTTTTTGGCTGACACGGCGCTGCTTTGCAGCAACCGCTCCCTGGTTTCCTGCTTGTGACTGGCTGAATAACGCATGACGCCCCTCTCCTTTCTTCGCCTTGACGCTCGGCGAATCGTAGCATAACGTTCGTTTAGTTAACGACCGTTTACCAATAGAGCGATCCCACCATGACTACAGCTACAGAGAACAAGAAAGTCGTTTTGGTCGTCGGAGCCGGCGATGCCACAGGCGGTGCCATCGCCAAGCGTTTTGCCCGGGAAGGTCTTGTGGCCTGTGTCACCCGACGCAGCGCGGACAAGTTGCAGCCACTGGTGGAGGCCATCCAGCAATCGGGAGGCGAAGCCCACGGGTTCGCCTGCGACGCTCGAAAAGAGGAAGAAGTGATTGCCTTGATCGAACAGATCGAGAGCGAGATCGGCCCGATCGAAGCCCTGGTGTTCAATATCGGCGCCAACGTGCCGTGCAGCATCCTCGAGGAAACCGCGCGCAAGTACTTCAAGATCTGGGAGATGGCCTGCTTCTCGGGTTTCCTCAATGCGCGGGAAGTGGCCAAGCGCATGGTCACTCGCAAACGCGGGACCATCCTGTTCACCGGGGCCACCGCGGGATTGCGTGGCGCTGCGGGTTTTGCCGCCTTCGCCGGAGCCAAGCATGGCATCCGCGCGCTGGCGCAAAGCATGTCTCGGGAACTGGGACCGCTGAACATCCACGTCGCTCACGTGGTGGTCGATGGCGCCATCGACACTGACTTTATCCGCAACAGTTTCCCGGAAAAGTACGCGCTCAAGGATGAAGACGGCATCCTCAACCCCGAGCACATCGCCGACAACTACTGGCATCTGCACAGCCAGCCACGGGATGCCTGGACCTTCGAACTGGATCTGCGGCCCTGGAACGAACGCTGGTAGCCCCCTCCTCCACAACAACAAAAAAGGAGCATTACCGATGAGCAAAACCGTCGAGTTCTTTTTCGACCTGGGCAGCCCGACCTCGTACCTGGCCTACACCCAACTGCCGAAGATCTGTGCCCAGACGGGCAGCCAACTGATTTACCAACCCATGTTGCTCGGTGGCGTATTCAAGGTCACTGGCAACGCCTCGCCAATCAGCATCCCCGCCAAGGGACGCTACATGCTTCAGGACCTGGCGCGTTATGCCAGACGCTATGAGGTGCCATTGGCATTCAACCCGCACTTCCCGATCAACACCCTGCTGCTGATGCGCGCGGTGACCGGCATGCAACTGCGACACCCGCAGCGCTTTGTTGCCTTTATCGACTGCCTGTTTCGCGCACTCTGGGTCGAGAAGCGCAACCTGAATGATCAGGCCACCGTGGCGGCGGTACTCAGTGAGGGGGGATTCGATCCGCTGGAGGTGCTGGCCCTGACCAACGATGAAGAGGTCAAGAACGCCCTCAAGGACAAGACCGAACAAGCCTTGCAGCGCGGCGTGTTTGGCGCGCCGAGCATGTTCGTCGATAACCAGCTGTTTTTCGGCCAGGATCGCCTGGACTTTGTCCTCGAAGCCTTGAGTTAAGCCAAGACGTCGATATGACGAGCAACGCCATTCGCGCTGCCAGCCCAAAGCCGGCAGCGCGATTAACGTTCAGATAGTTGCGGTACGGGTATTCAGCCATTCCAGCGCCGCGCCTTGCAGCAGCGGGCTCAGGCGCCGACGCACTTCGGCGTGGTAGGCGTTGAGCCACTCACGCTCGTCCTGGGTCAGCAGCGAAGGCTCCAGGCAGCGGCTGTCGATCGGGCACAGGGTCAGGGTTTCGAACTTGAGGAACTCGCCGAATTCAGTGGTGCCCGCCTCACGGTTCATCGCCAGGTTTTCGATGCGCACGCCCCAACGGCCCGGACGATAGGTTCCCGGCTCGATCGAGGTGATCATCCCTGGCTGCATCGCGGTTTGCGGTGCCGGCGCCGCCTGATAGGCGATCACTTGCGGGCCTTCGTGGACATTGAGGAAGTACCCCACGCCATGGCCGGTGCCGTGCCCATAGTCCACGCCCTCGGCCCAGATCGGCGCGCGGGCGATGGCGTCCAGCAGCGGCGACAGGGTGCCCCGCGGGAAGTGCGCCCGGGACAAGGCGATCACGCCTTTGAGCACCCGCGTGCAATCGCGTTTCTGCTCGGCGCTCGGGGTGCCGACCGGGACCATGCGGGTGATGTCCGTGGTGCCGCCCAGGTATTGGCCACCGGAGTCGATCAGCAGCAGGCCATCGCCTTCGATCACCGCGTGCTCTTCTTCGGTGGCGTGGTAATGCGGCATCGCGCCATTGGCGTTGAACGCGGCGATGGTGTTGAAACTCAGGGACACGTAGCCGGGGCGACGGGTGCGGGCCGCGGTCAGGTGCTCGTCGATCGTCAGCTCGGTGATGCGTTCACGGTCCCAGGCCGACTCCAGCCAGGCGAAAAACTCGCAGAGCGCGGCGCCATCCTGCTCCATGGCCTGACGGATATGCTCGGCATCAGCCAGGCTCTTCTGGGACTTGGCCAATGTCGTCGGGTTCAGGCCTTCCAGCAGCTTCACGCCGCTACCGAGGTTATCCAGCAAACCGGCAGTGACCCGCGCCGGATCCACCAGCAGGCTGGCGCCGTCGGGGATCGCGCTGAGGGCCGCGGCCACTTCGCTGTAGTCACGCAGGGTGACGCCATCCTGTTCCAGCACGGCACGCAAAGCGTTATCGACCTTGCTCAGCGCCACAAACAACGTCGCCTGCTGCTGGCTGATCAGGGCGAAGGAGACGAATACCGGGTTGAACGAGACGTCACCGCCGCGCAGGTTGAACAACCAGGCGATGTCGTCGAGGGTGGCGATGAAATGCCAGTCCGCGCCTCGCTCTTTCAGGGTTTCGCGCAACTTGCCGAGCTTCTCGACCCGGCTGACCGTGGCCTGGGGTGGCAAATGCTGATAGATCGGCTGATCCGGCAGGCTCGGACGGTCGCTCCAGACTTCGTTCAGCAGATCGATATCGGTGCGCAGGCGAGCGCCACGTTCCTGCAGCTTGTTGCCCAGGGTACGCGCCGAAGCCACCGCCATCACCGCGCCGTCGACCGCGACCACGCCCCCTTCCGGGGTCTGCTCGGCCAGCCAGTCCAGCGGACCGGGCTGACCCGGCAACAGTTTGACCAGTTCGATACCGCTGCCCTTGAGCTCCTTGGTCGCCTGCTCCCAATAACGGCTATCGGCCCAGACCCCGGCGAAATCCGCCGTGACGATCAGGGTGCCGACCGAACCGTGAAAGCCCGACAGCCACTGCCGGCCTTGCCAGTAACCCGGCAGGTACTCCGACAGGTGCGGGTCGGCCGACGGCACCAGCAGGGCATGAATGCCCTCGCGGCTCATCAGCTCACGGGTGCGCGCCAGGCGCTGGGGGACCACTCCATTGGTCAAGGGCTGCGTACTCATTGTGTCTCCTGCTACCAGGTGAATCATTGTTATTGGATACCGAGGGCATAAGCCCTCAGGGTTGGGCAACCGCCCAGAACGCCGGTGCACTGGCGGATGAAGCCTTGATCAGTTGGACGGCCTGATCGATGTCCTGCTCGGTGGTGAAGCGGCCCAGGCTCAGGCGGATGGTCCGCCCCGCCGTCCGGGCGTCGAGCCCCAGCGCCAGCAACACATGGGACGGCGCATTGCTCGCCGAGTTGCAGGCCGAGGTCGCGGAAAACGCGATGGAGGCACTCAGGGCCGCCGGATTGAACTCCCCTTCACCAAAGGTAAGGCTCAAGGTATGGGGAATGCGTTGGGCCGGGCTGCCGTTCAGGCGCAGCCCCGGCAGGTCGGCCAGCTGTTCGAGCAGGCGTTCGCGCAGACGGGCGATGGTCGCCGCTTCTTCGTCGAAATGCTCGGCTGCCAGGGCAAAGGCGGCGCCCATGGCGGCAATCTGATGGGTCGCGAGCGTCCCGGAGCGCAAGCCGCCCTCATGGCCGCCGCCGTGGATCTGCGCCTGCAAGCGCTGCTGCGCGCGAGGGCCGACGTAAAGCGCGCCGATGCCCTTGGGGCCGTAAATCTTGTGGGCGGAAAAGGACATCAGGTCCACCGGCCACTGCGCCAGGTCGATCGCCACCTTGCCCGCGCCCTGGGCCGCGTCGACATGCAGCAGCGCACCGCGCTCGCGGACCACGCGGCCAATGCCCGGGATATCGTTGACCGTACCCAGCTCGTTATTGACCAGCATCAGCGACACCAGGAAGGTGTCGTCGCGCAGGGCTTCGCTAACCGCCTCGGGCGTGATCAGCCCGTCGCGGTCCGGCACCAGGTAAGTCACTGCCACGCCGGCAGCCTGCAGCTGGCTGGCGGTATCGAGAATGGCCTTGTGTTCGATCTGGCTGGTGATGATGTGCCCGCCGGATACGCCCCGGGCCTGAGCCACGCCCTTGAGCGCCAGGTTGTTGGATTCGGTGGCGCCGGAGGTCCAGACGATCTGCTCGGGCGCCGCCCCCACCAGTTGGGCGACCTGCTGCCGCGCCAGCTCGACGCTGCGCCGGGCCTGTTGGCCGAAGGCATGGGAACTGGACGCCGGGTTGCCGAAATTACCGTTGAACCCCAGGCATTCCACCATCACCTGAATGACTCGCTCATCCACCGGCGTGGTGGCGGCGTAGTCGAAATAGAGAGGACGTTTATTCATCGCAAAAATACCCGCAGAGCCTGTTCCAGGATCAAGGTTCGCTCGGTGCCGAACGCTGATACGCGCCCTTTCGGCAACGCAAAAACGGCAGACCGTCAGCAATACCCGATCGGATGCAGTTAAAGAAGGACAACTTCATTTAAAAGTGCGTAGGAACGCTCCCGAGGGGCAGCTTAACAGGCTCCGGGAGCCGGGTTAAGCGAGGTTCGGCCAAGGGGCCGAAGAACACGGCAGGACGCGGAAAAATCATCACAGGGTTTTGCCGACTGTCACCGGCAGTCCGTCAGCCTCTGCGGGCAAGGCCACGGAAGATCGACAAATCAGCTGGCACGGCCATGCAGGGTCACGCTGTGTTCGGCGTTCATTTCGCCCTGCTGGTCGAAACCGAAGGTCCGTTGCGGGGCAAGCAGCTCGGCCTTCTTCTGCTGGTATTCGTCAAAGGACAGCCCGCGCCGGTTCAGGGCTTCCAGCGCCAGTTCGCGAGTTTCCTCGGCGGTATAAGGGCGCGATTCCGGACCCGGCTGGCTGGCACAACCGGCCAGGACCGAGGTGACGACAAGCAGGGATAAGACGAGCGAACGGTTCATGGCAAAGGCTCCTGGATCTGGTCTGCGAGGCAATGGACACAGGCTACCGTCGCCCTTCCCGGGGCAGAAATCATCACGCTCGATAGTGGCTATCGATTCCCCCTATCGCAGCCCATAGCGCCCTCTCTTATTTCCAAAAGACCTATAAATATGGAAATAAAGTATTTTTTAGGAATATCAGTAAGCCTTTATAACAGGCCCATCGCGCCGCCTGCTGTTGCCTGGGCAACTGTTCGCCAGGCAACAGCCAATCAACAAAACAGTGTCTTCTCAACAACAGCCTGATCCTGCAACAGCGCCACGAGCCCCGCCACTCAAGGCTTTGCCCCGCTGGTACAGCTCTTGCTCAAGCCCTGGGACTACTCACTGCTCGTTGAGCCCTGTTCAACAAAGGAACTGATCATGTCGCGTCCATTAAAAGTCGTTGCCCTGTCCGGTGGAACCTGGCGCCCCTCGCGCACCCTGGTGCTGACCCAAGCGCTGCTCGCCGAACTGGCAGGGCAATTGCCGATCGAGAGCAAGCTCATCGAACTGGGCGACATCGCCCGCCCATTGGGCGCGGCCCTGTCCCGCCAGGAACTGGCGGCGGAAGTCGAAGCCGAGTTGCAGGCCATCGAAAGCGCCGGCCTGCTGATCGTCGCAGCGCCCGTGTATCGAGGCTCCTACCCGGGCCTGCTCAAGCACCTGTTCGACCTGATCGACCTCAACGCCCTGATCAATACCCCGGTGCTGCTGGCCGCCACCGGAGGCAGCGAGCGTCACGCCCTGGTGCTGGATCACCAGCTGCGGCCGCTGTTCAGTTTCTTCCAGGCCCTGACCCTGCCCATCGGGGTCTATGCCACCGAGGCCGACTTCGCCAACTACCAGATAACCAGCGAGCCCTTGAAGGCCCGCATTCGCCTTGCGGCAGAACGCGCCGCGCCCCTGTTCGGCGTGCATCCGAAAAATCTGCTGAAAATCGCTTAAGGACCTGTCATGGACGTTTTCTGGTTTCTTCCGACTCACGGCGACGGCCATTACCTGGGCACCACCCAGGGCGCGCGTCCGGTCACCCTCAACTACCTCAAACAAGTGGCCCAGGCCGCGGACAGCCTGGGTTATCACGGCGTACTGATCCCCACCGGCCGCTCGTGCGAAGACTCCTGGGTGATCGCCTCGGCGCTGGTGCCCCTGACCGAACGCCTGCGCTACCTGGTGGCGATCCGTCCGGGAATCATCTCGCCGACCGTCTCGGCGCGCATGGCCGCCACTCTCGACCGGCTGTCCAACGGCCGCCTGCTGATCAACGTGGTGACCGGCGGCGACCCCGACGAGAACCGTGGCGACGGCAGTTTCCTCAGCCACAGCGAGCGTTATGAAGTCACCGACGAATTCCTGAGGATCTGGCGCCGCGTGCTGCAAGGCGAAGCCGTGGATTTCGAAGGCAAGCACCTGCATGTGCAGAACGCCAAGGCCCTCTACCCACCGGTGCAGAAGCCCTACCCGCCGCTGTATTTCGGCGGTTCCTCGGACGCCGCCCATGACCTCGCCGCCGAACAGGTAGATGTCTACCTGACCTGGGGCGAACCGCCGGCCGCGGTCGCCGCGAAACTCGCCGATGTGCGTGCGCGGGCCGCCCGCCATGGCCGCACGGTGAAGTTCGGCATCCGCCTGCATGTGATCGTGCGCGAAACCGCGGAAGAGGCCTGGAAGGCCGCGGACAAGTTGATCGAACACATCAGCGACGAGACCATCGCCGCCGCGCAGCAATCCTTCTCGCGTTTCGACTCCGAGGGCCAACGGCGCATGGCCGCCCTGCACGACGGGCGGCGCGACAACCTGGAAATCGCCCCCAACCTCTGGGCCGGCGTCGGCCTGGTGCGTGGCGGTGCCGGCACCGCGCTGGTGGGCAATCCCGAGCAGGTCGCGGCGCGGATCAAGGAATACGCGGACCTGGGGATCGAGAGCTTCATTTTCTCCGGCTACCCGCACCTGGAAGAAGCCTATCGCTTTGCCGAACTGGTGTTCCCGCTGCTGCCGGAACCCTATGCGAGCCTGGCCGGACGCGGCGTGACCAACCTCACCGGGCCGTTCGGCGAAATGATTGCCAATGATGTGCTGCCGGCGAAAGTGGCTGGAGGCTGATGGCCGTGGCGGCCTGCTGCCCGGGTCGCCCGACAGAACGCTATCGCGGGCAAGAACTGGGCGTCCCCCCTGCTCCTACAGAAGCCACCTGCGGCTTGCTCGCTCTCCCTGATAGCCCACCGATTTCACGGCCCAACAACCGGCCCCGAACGAGGAACACCGCGTGACTGCCAAGCCGCAAAGCGCCCTGTTGTCCCCTTTGCAGACCGCCCGCCAGCTGGCGGCCGAGTTTGCCCTGACCGCCGTCGAACGCGACGAACGCGGCGGAACCCCGAAAGCCCAGCGCGACGCCCTGCGCCAGAGCGGCCTGCTGGCCCTGAGCATTCCCACCCTGTACGGCGGCCTCGGCGCCAGCTGGAGCGAGACCCTGAACATCGTCCGCGAGTTCGCCAAGGTCGACAGTTCCATCGCCCACGTCTTCGGTTTCCATCACCTGATGCTGGCCACCGTGCGCCTGTTCGCCCGCCCGGAACAATGGCAACCCTGGTTCGAACAGACCGCGCGCAAGAACTGGTTCTGGGGCAACGCCCTCAACCCGCTGGACACCCGTACCGTGGTGAAGAACCTCGGCGGCTGGCGCGAGTTCTCCGGCAAGAAGAGCTTCTGCTCCGGCGCCAGCGATTCGGAAATGCTCATCGCCTCGGCGGTCGACGAAAGCAACGGCGGCAAGCTGTTGATCGCCGCCATCCCCAGCGGCCGCAGCGGCATCACCCTGCACAACGACTGGAACAACATGGGCCAGCGCCAGACCGACAGCGGCAGCGCCAGCTTCGAGCGGGTGCGGGTCGAGGAATCGGAGCTGCTGCTGGACCCGGGCCCCTTGAGCACGCCCTTTGCCTGTCTGCGCCCACTGATCGCTCAGTTGACCTTCACCCACATGTTCCTCGGCATCGCCGAAGGCGCCTTTGAAGAAGCCCGCCAGTACACCCTCAGCGAAACCCGGCCCTGGCATAAGTCCAGCGCACAGGAGGCCTATCAGGACCCTTACGTACTGGGCCATTACGGTGATTTCTGGGTGGCCCTGGAAGGCATGCGCCTATTGGTGGAGCGCGCCGCGGAGCTGCTGGACAAGGCCTGGGCCAAGGGGCCGAACCTGAGCGCCGAAGAACGCGGCCACCTGGCCACGGCCATCGCCACCGCCAAGGTCGCCACCACGCGCCAGGGCCTGGAACTGTGCAGCCGCCTGTTCGAGGTCACCGGCGCCCGCTCCACCCACGCCTCCCTGCGCCTGGACCGGCATTGGCGCAACCTGCGCACGCAAACCCTGCACGACCCGGTGGATTACAAACTCCATGAGTTGGGCGACTGGGCCCTGAACCAGTCCCTGCCGACCCCGACTTTCTATTCCTAGCCTTCTGTTCCCGGAGCTTGTCCATGCAGCTTTTGACCTTACCGCCCTCGCCCGCCCTGGCCACCTCGATCCGGGCCACCGCCCAGGTATTCGAAGACCCGAAATCCCAGGCCTTGCTGGCGCATCTGCAGCAGGTCGCGCCGAGCGAGGCCAGTGTGCTGATCATCGGCGAGACCGGTACCGGCAAGGAGCTGGTGGCGCGCCATATCCACAACCTCAGCGCCCGGCGCAACCGGCCGTTCGTGGCGGTGAACTGCGGCGCGTTCTCCGAGTCGCTGGTGGAGGCCGAGCTGTTCGGCCATGAAAAAGGCGCCTTCACCGGGGCCCTGAGCGCCAAGGCCGGCTGGTTCGAAGAAGCCAATGGCGGGACTCTGTTCCTCGATGAGATCGGCGACCTGCCGATGGCGATCCAGGTGAAATTGCTGCGGGTGTTGCAGGAGCGCGAAGTGGTGCGCCTGGGTTCGCGCAAAAGCATTCCCATCGATGTGCGGGTGCTGGCGGCGACCAACGTGCAACTGGAGAAAGCCATCAACGCCGGGCATTTCCGCGAGGACCTGTACTACCGCCTCGACGTGGTCAGCCTGGAACTGAGCCCGCTGCGCGAACGTCCCGGCGACATCCTGCCGCTGACCCGGCACTTCATCGAAGCCTACAGCCAGCGCCTGGGCTACGGCGCCGTGACCATCAGCAGCGAGGCCGAGCACAAGCTGCGCAGCTACAGCTGGCCGGGCAATATCCGCGAACTGGAAAACGTCATCCACCACACCCTGCTGATCTGCCGCGACGGCGTGATCGAGCGCGACGACCTGCGCCTGTCGAACATGCGCATCGAGCGCCAGGACGACAGCCACCACAGCCACGACGACTCAGCCGAAGCCCTGCTGGAGCGGGCCTTTCACAAACTCTTCGAAGAACAGGCCGGCGCCCTGCATGAAAAGGTCGAGGATGCGCTGCTGCGCGCGGCCTACCGTTTCAGCCACTACAACCAGGTGCACACCGCCAACCTGCTGGGCCTGAGCCGCAACGTCACCCGAACCCGGCTGATCAAGATCGGCGAATTGGCGGTGAACAAGCGCCGTCTGCCGGAAAAACCCGACCAGCACGAACGCACCCTGCAACTGTCGATCTAGCTGGCCAAACGGCAATGCAGCGCGTTATCCGGGCTGCGCTCGATGCTGCGCACCACCTGGAACGAGCCGAAGGTCACGGTCTTGGCCTGATAGGCGCGCATCAGTTGCCAGAAGTCCTGTTCGCCCTTCTCGAAACTCTGGAAGGCCGCTTCGCCAGCTTCCCGGGTTTGCCATTGCAGGTAGTTGAGCACCCGCCGGCCGTCTTCGCTGGCCTGCACGCTGCCACTCAGGAACCCCGGGTAACCCTGGGCCAGGCGTTCGGTCTGCTCGGACAGCGCCGACACCAGGGCGGATTGTTGATGGGGTTCGATTTCGAATTCGATCAATTGCGTAAAGCTGCGGTTTTGCGCAAACGCGTGCATGGCAAGTCCCTACTGACGGATAAACGGAATCTTGTGATTCGAAGGCCTGCAGGGTAAAACCTCCAGTTAAGTAAAGGTCAAGCGACTTTTGCTCATTCCCCACCCGCAGGAGTGCTGCATGCTCACCCCCGAAACCGTGCACAAGGAACTCACCGTCGGCCAAGTGGCCGCCCGCAGTGGCGTAGCGGTCACCGCGCTGCATTTCTATGAAACCAAGGGGCTGATCAAGAGCAACCGCAACGCCGGCAACCAGCGCCGCTATCCGCGGGAAGTGCTGCGCCGGGTGGCGCTGATCAAGGTGGCGCAGCGCCTGGGCATTCCCCTGGCCGAGATCGGCCAGGCCCTGCGCAGCCTGCCGGACCACCGCGCACCGACGGCCGCCGATTGGAAGCGGCTGTCCGAACAGTGGAGCCATGAGCTGGATGAGCGGATCAAGCAGCTGACCCTGCTGCGCGACCGCCTCAATGGCTGCATCGGCTGCGGCTGCCTGTCGATGCAAGACTGCCCGCTGCGCAACCAGGGCGACCAGCTGGGCGAACACGGCCCGGGCGCGCAATTGCTGGAAACCGACTGAGCGGACGGCGCAGCGGTTTCCCCAGCCGGCAATCGGTGGAGCGGCCACTGCTGGCGTCTTTTCAAGTCAAACGTCGGAATGCCATCCAGCCCGATCGCGGCCTGCGGCAGCGGCGACACCTCTTCCCCTGATCGCAGGCTCACTGTTGCCTGGCGAACACCTCGTCAGTTCAAACCAGGCTGTGGATTCCCCGGGCCTATAGTGAACCGACCGGAAAACCGGCCAGGTTCACTTCGACGAACACCCAGACAAGAAAGGAGAACCGAGATGAGCGTCAAACCCATCCCCGAGGGTTACCCCAGCATCACGCCCTACCTGGGGATCACGCAGGCTGCCGAGGCTATCGAGTTCTACAAGAATGCCTTCGGCGCCACCCAGGTCATGCGCCTGGACATGCCCGACGGCAGTGTCGGCCATGCCGAGCTGCGCATCGGCGACTGCCCGATCATGCTGGGAACGCCCTGCGACCAAGGGCCATTGAGCAATCCCGACCAATCGCCTTCGGTCGGCCTGCACCTGTACGTCAACGATGTCGACAAACAGTTCGCCCAGGCCATCGCCGCCGGTGGCCAGGTGGTGTCCGAGGTCAAGGACCAGTTCTATGGCGACCGCAGCGGCACCCTCAAAGACCCGTTCGGCCACCTGTGGTTTCTCGCCACCCGCAAGGAAGACCTGAGCGAAGAGCAGATCAAGCAGCGGGCCGTGGAGATGTTTAAACAGCAGGGATAAGCCCTGAGCCTGTAAACCGCTGATCGCGGGCCAGTCGGATCGCCGCCCGCTCGCGCCTACAGATGCGCGTTCCCTTGTAGGAGCGAGGCTTGCCCGCGATAGCGCCCTCAACGCCCCACAGCACCGGCCTTTTGCACGCCATTGGTCGCGCGGAAACATTTACTTTCATATCGTCTTTCGGGATTTACGATTCTCATTCGTCTTAATTAGATGCAGCAGGTCGCGTTGGCGAAGGCTACGCCGCGGGTTTATCTCCGGGCTCGGCAAACGCCCCGCAACTCCACTCCTCGAATCAAGACGCGTGCTCAATGTCGAAGAAGTCCCGCTCGAAAATCTGGTTTCTCGTTCACAGCTGGCTGGCGCTGCCCATCTGGTTCTTTGTGCTGATCGTTTGCGTCACCGGCACCCTGGCCGTGGTCAGCCAGGAAATCGTCTGGCTGGCCAACCCCGACATCCGCGCCAGCAAACCCACAGGCGATGCCCAGCCGCTGAGCTACGACCAGATCGTCAAGGCCATCAAGCAGGCCGAACCGCAGACCCTGGTCGAAAGCATCAACACCCCCGACGAAGCGCATTTCGCCCTGACCGTGGGCGTCAGCTACCCCGATGGCCGTTCTGTCGAGGTCTATGTCAATCCGTACACCGGCGTGATCCAGGGTGTCAGCCCGCCGTTCAACTTCCAGGCCTTCACCCGCGCCCTGCACGGCTGGTGGCTGGTGCCGTTCACCAATGGCTACAGCTGGGGCTGGTACCTGGTATCGCTGCTCGGCCTGCCGATGCTGGCGTCGCTGGTCACGGGCCTGGTGGTCTACAAGAAGTTCTGGAAGGGCTTTCTCAAGCCGACCCTACGCCTGCGCCATGGCGCGCGGATTTTCTGGGGCGATTTCCATCGCCTGAGCGGCATCTGGTCGATCTGGTTTATCGCGGTGATCTCCATCACCGGCACCTGGTTCCTGATCGAGGCAATCCTCAGCGACAACCAGATCACCATTTCCAGCGAACCCATAGTGCCGGTGATCGCCCGCGAAAACGTGCCGACCTCGGCCGACGGCAGCCCGACGCCGATGATCGGCGTCGATGAAGCCATCCGCATCGCCACCCAGCAGATCTCGGGCTTCGAGGTCGGCTTCGTCATGCTGCCGAGCAACGCCTACAGCCATATGTTCATCGGCGGCCGCGGCTGGTACCCGCTGATGTACCAGACCGCCAACCTCAACCCTTACAGCGGCTCGGTGGATACCGCGCACCTGCTGTCCCATCGCTCGGCCCTGGAGTTCGTCACCGAGTCCATGCGCCCGCTGCACACCGGTGACTTCGGCGGCCTCTGGATCAAGCTGATCTGGTTCTTCTTCGGCCTGCTGCTGAGCATGATGGTGCTCAGCGGCCTGCTGATCTGGACCAAACGCACTGCCCTGGCCACCGCCGCGGCCCTCAAGCGCAGCACCAAGACGCCGCGCCCCGCCCTCGCCCCGCGCCCGATTGCGGCCCTGCACAGCGACACGCCGGAGGGCAACCTGTGAGCAAGACAGACAACCCAATGCCGGTTTCGCCCCTGCGCCAGTTCTGGCTGAAATGGCGTTTCCACCTGAACATCCTGCTGTTGCTGATCCCCCTCGGTTTCATGCCCAAGTACTTTGCCGACGCGGCGCTGGCCCGTGGCGACAGCGGCCTGGGCGAACGCGAGGTGGGCGAGATCCAGGTCGGCCCCTGGAGCCTGCGCCTGGCCGAACTGCGTAACGAAGCGCCGCAACTCCAGGGGCCGGCCGGTTATATGAAAGGCTTCAATGCCGCCCTGTGTGACGCCTGCATCAACCAGGTCAAGGCCACCTACCTGCGCATCGGCAAACCCCGCAGCCTGCGCGCCGCCGGGGTGATCTTCTTCGGCACCCCATACCGCATGGGGGCCAGCCTGCCCGTTGCGGAAAAGACCAAGGCCGACGCCGAGCTGTGGATCACCATGGAAGGCTGGGACGGCAGCATGCACCAGGCGGCCATCCCCCTGGGCCAGGCATCCCCGGCGACCCTCGCCTGGCTGAACAAACAAGGAGGCAAACCATGATTGCTGTACCCACCGCCCGCCTGCGCCTGCTCGGCGCCGGCGCGCTCCTGCTCGCCAGCGCCGTGTTCAGTGGCGGCGCCCTGGCCCACAACCCGATGTGCGAGTGCAAGCAGATCGACGGCGAGCAGATCCGCTGCACCGGCGGCTTCTCCGATGGCAGCGGCGCCCCGGGGGTGACCCTGGACGTGATCGGCTACGACGAAACCATCCTGGTGCCCGGCAAACTGGGCGCCGACTCCACCCTGACCTTCAAGAAACCCGACGCCGAGTTCTATGTGCTGTTCGACGCCGGCCCCGGCCACGTGGTCGAGATCGACCAAGCCGACATCGAGGCCCCATGAGCACCTCTCCTCCCCAAGTCGTGCGCCCGGCCGGCGCCGGCCATGAAACCCTCTACGTCCTGTTGTTGTGCCTGTTGATCCTCAGCGTGGCCGGCTCCGTGGTGCTCTGGCGCGGCGAAACCCGCGAAGTGGCGAGCGTCGACAGCCACCAGCTGGACGCCCGCCGCGACCTCACCGCCGGCGAGCAGGGCCTGTACGCCGACCTGCGGGTGACCCTCGACGAAATCCGCCTGCTGCGCGAAGAAGCCCAGGCCCTGCCAACGCCCGAGCAACTGGCCGAGGAAGGTTTCGCGCCCTTTGCCCAGGACGCCAGCTCGGTGAGCCGTGGCGGGCATGTCTGGCAGCTGCGGCAACAGGCCTATGTCGGCCTCAGCCAGAACAACGCAGTGGCCGGTTCCTTGCTGATGCGCATCGCTGCCGACCCGGCCGCCGCCCCGGATATCTGGCTCAATCGCGGCCCGTCCCTCGCCGCCCCCGACGACCTCAGCGACGCCGCCCTGGCCAGTGCCGGCTGGCAGCAGGTGGTCGCGCAATTCGATGCCGGAGTGACCCGCCAGCATCGCCACTGAACCCACGCATTCACCCGAGAGAAGACCGCTAGCCCATGCCTATTTCATCTCAACGCCGCCCGTTCCTGCGGGTGCTGCTGGTCAGCCTGTTCGCCCTGTTGCTCAGCCCTCTCGCCACCGCCGACCAGGCCAAACGCCTGCGTATCGGCATCACCCTGCATCCCTACTACAGCTACGTGGCCAACATCGTCGGCGACAAGGCCGAGGTCGTGCCGCTGATTCCCGCCGGCTTCAACCCCCACGCCTATGAACCGCGCGCCGAAGACATCAAGCGCATCAGCACCCTGGACGTGATCGTGCTCAACGGCGTCGGTCACGACGACTTCGCCGACCGCATGATCGAGGCCAGCGAGCGCCCGGACATCCCGGTGATCGAGGCCAACCAGAACGTGCCGCTGCTGGCCGCCACCGGCATCGCCGCGCGCGGCGCCGGCAAGGTGGTCAACCCGCACACCTTCCTGTCCATCAGCGCCTCCATCGCCCAGGTCAACAACATCGCCCGCGAGCTGGGCAAGATGGACCCAGCCAACGCCAAGGCCTACACCCAGAACGCCCGCGCCTACGGCAAACGCCTGCGGCAGATGCGCGCCGACGCCCTGGCCAAGCTGACCAAGGCGCCCAACGCCGACCTGCGGGTGGCCACGGTGCACGCCGCCTACGATTACCTGCTGCGCGAGTTCGGCCTGGAAGTCACCGCCGTGGTCGAGCCGGCCCACGGCATCGAGCCCAGCCCGAGCCAGTTGAAAAAGACCATCGACCAACTGCGTGAACTGGACGTCAAGGTGATCTTCTCCGAGATGGACTTCCCGTCCACCTACGTCGACACCATCCAGCGCGAGTCCGGGGTCAAGCTGTACCCGCTGTCGCACATTTCCTACGGCGACTACAGCGCCGAGAAGTACGAGAAGGAAATGGCCGGCAACCTCAATACCGTGGTCCGGGCGATCCAGGAGGCCGGCGCATGACCGCCCTGCACACTCTGGCCCGCGGCCCGTCCATCGAGTTCGACCAGGTCAGCCTGACCCTGGGCCGCACCACCATCCTCGACAACGTCAGCTTCAAGGTGCAGCCCGGCACCCTGCATGCCCTGGTCGGCCCCAACGGTGGCGGCAAGAGCTCGCTGATCAAGACCCTGCTCGGGCAGATGCCCCACCAGGGCCGGTTGAGCCTGCACTGGCCGGGCGAACCGGGGGTGATCGGCTATGTGCCGCAAGCCCTGGAATTCGATCGCGGCCTGCCGATGACCGTCGATGACTTCATGGCCGCCATGTGCCAGCGCCGCCCGGCCTTCCTCGGCCTCAGCCGGCATTACGCCGCGGCCATAGGCGAGGCCCTGGAGCGGGTCGGCATGCAGGACAAACGCAAGCGGCGCATGGGCGCCCTGTCCGGCGGCGAACGCCAGCGGGTGCTGCTGGCCCAGGGGCTGATCCCGGCGCCGCAGCTGCTGGTGCTCGACGAACCGATGTCGGCCCTCGACGAGGCCGGCATCCAGGTCTTCGAGCGCCTGCTCGGCGACTGGCGCCAGGCCGGCATCACCCTGCTGTGGATCGAACACGACCTGGAAGCGGTCGGCCGCCTGGCGGACCGGGTCACCGGCCTGCATCGCCGGGTGCTGTTCGACGCCCAGCCGCAACAGGCGCTGACCCCGGAACGCCTGCTGACGCTGTTTTCCACCCACCCGCGCAGCGCGGACATTGTCAGCGGGAGTGTTGCCTGATGAGTTACGAAGCCTTTCGTCTGATGATCCAGGGCTGGGCCTCCTCCGGTTACCTGCCGGAAGCCCTGGCCTATGGGTTTGTGGTCAACGCCCTGCTCGCCGGATTGCTGATTGGCCCGGTGCTCGGCGACTTGGGCACTCTGGTGGTGGTCAAGCGCTTCGCCTTCTTCTCCGAAGCGGTGGGCCACGCGGCCCTGACCGGCGTGGCCATCGGCATTCTGCTCGGCGAACCCTACACCGGCCCGTACGGCAGCCTGTTCGGCTACTGCCTGCTGTTCGGCATCCTGCTCAACTACCTGCGCAACCGCACCGGCCTGGCGCCGGACACCCTGATCGGCGTGTTCCTCTCGGTGTCCCTGGCCCTGGGCGCCAGCCTGCTGCTGATCCTCGCCGGCAAGATCAACGTGCACATCCTGGAAAACGTGCTGTTCGGCTCGGTGCTCACGGTCAACGGCAACGACCTGCTGGTGCTGCTGATCGTCGGTGCCCTGGTGATGGGCCTGAGCCTGCCGCTGTACAACCGCATCATGCTGGCCAGCTTCAACCCGCAACTGGCGGCGGTGCGCGGCGTCGCGGTGAAAACCCTGGACTACCTGTTCGTGATCCTGGTGACCCTGATCACCGTGGCCGCGGTGAAAGTCATAGGCGCGATCCTGGTGGGCGCCCTGCTGGTGATCCCGGCGGCGGCCGCGCGCCTGTTGAGCCAGTCGCTCAAGGGCTTTTTCTGGATCTCGGTGCTGATCGCCACGGTCAGCACCCTGTGCGGCATCCTGCTGCCGATCCTCTTCGACCTGCCGGTGCCCTCCGGCGCTGCGATCATCCTGGTGGCCGGTGTCGCCTTCGCCCTGGCCGCCATTGCCCGCGGCATTGTCCCCAGCCTCAAAGGGAATATCGGATAAATGCACAGTTCATTACGTCACCTGACACTACCCTTGACCCTCGCCCTGGCCGGGCTGAGCAGCGCTCCGGCCCTGGCCCAGCCGGATCGTTTCGAACCCATGCGCGTCACCGCCAACCAGAGCCTGGGCACCACGGCGCTGCACAGCGCCAGCTCACACAAGCCGCTGACCGTACTGGCCTCGCTGCCGGTGACCTTCGGCCTCGGCCAGTTGCTGCTGCAAGGCACCGATGTGCAGCTCGAGCGCGCCGCCCCCGACAACCTGCCGGGCTCGCGCCAGACCGCTTACTTCACCGGCCGTGGCGCCCCGGCGCTGCACAAGCTGGCCCTCGACGCCGACGCGGTGATCGGCCTGCGCTCGATCTGGCCGGACGACCCGCTGTACCCCAACGCACGGCGCAGCAACATCCGCATCGTCGAAGTCGATGCCGCGCGCCCGGTGGACGGCGCCCTGCCCGGCGTCGCCCTGCAACCCGGCAAGAGCGATGGCCTGAACAGCCAGCCGTGGCTGTCGAGCAACAATTTAGGGCGCATGGCCGATGTGCTGGCCGCCGACCTGGTGCGCCTGGCCCCCGCCGCCAAGCCGAAGATCGACGCCAACCTGGCCAGCCTCAAGCAACGCCTGCTCAAGCTCAGCGCCGATACCGAGGGGCAACTGGCCAACGCCGACAACCTCAGCGTGCTCAGCCTCAGCGACCACTTCGGTTATCTGGTCAGCGGGCTCAACCTGGAACTGCTGGAGGTCGACGCCCGCGCCGACAACGAGTGGACGGCCGAAGCGCTGCAGCAGTTGCAAGCCCGGCTCAAGGACAACGACGTGGCCATCGTCCTGCATCACCGCCAGCCGTCCGACGCGATCAAGGCCGCCATCAGCGCCGCCGGCAGCCAGTTGCTGGTGCTGCAAACCGACAGCGCCGACCCGCTGGCGGAGCTGGAGAGCAACATCAGCCAGATCACCAGTGCCCTCGCTCCGAAAACCTGACCCGCTCCTACAGGGGAAATGGCGCGGCTTACAAATTCCCCCAAGAATCGCCCGCGTCGCCGGTGCTAGCCTGCTGCTCCCTTGAACGGACAGGAAGCCCCGCCATGAGTGACTACCTCAAGCTCAACCAGGCCAACTGGGACGAGCGCGCACCGCTGCACGCGGCCTCGCCGGACTATCAGGTACAGATGTTTGTCGACGACCCGCGGCACCTGTCCGAGGTGGTGCGTTTCGACCTGCCGCTGCTGGGCGACATCAGCGGCCTGCGCGGCGTGCATCTGCAATGCCATATCGGCACCGACACCCTGTCGCTGGCGCGCCTCGGCGCGCGGATGACCGGGCTGGATTTCTCCCCCGCGTCCCTGGCCGAAGCCCGCAGCCTGATGGCGCGCACGGGTACCACTATCGAGTTCGTCGAATCCGACGTCTACAAGGCCTCCGAAGTACTGCCCAAGGGAGCCTTCGATCTGGTCTACACCGGTATCGGTGCCCTGTGCTGGCTGCCCAGCGTCGATACCTGGGCGCGTAATGTCAGCGAACTGCTCAAGCCCGGTGGCCGGCTGTTTATCCGCGAAGGCCACCCGATGCTCTGGGCCCTGGACGAAAGGCGCGAGGATACGCTGCAGGTGGAGTTGCCCTACTTCGAGCACAGCGAACCGCTGGTGTGGGACGACGACAGCACCTACGTCAGCACCGACCGGCCGCTCAAGGCCACGGTGACCCATGCGTGGAACCACGGCCTGGGGGAAATCGTCAGCGCGCTGCTCAAGCACGGCCTGCAGATCAGCGGCCTGGTGGAACACCAGAGCATCCCCTGGGACGCCCTGCCCGGGCAGATGCGTTGTGACGAACAAGGCGAATGGCACCTCAAGGAAGCGCCCCTGCGCCTGCCACTGAGCTACACCTTGCAGGCCATCAAACGCCCGATCTGACGCCCACAAAAAAGCCCGCTGGACTGTATCTCCAGCGGGCTTTCCACATCCCCACACTCCCTGTAGCCGCTGCCGAGCCCTGGCGAGGCTGCGATCGGGCTGGGCGGCATTCCGACGAAGCGGCCGCAATGGGGCCAACGCGATTATCCTGACCCAACGCATTCTCAGGTTTTGCGCCTGCTGCGCAGTCGATCGCAGCCTCGCAGGCTCGGCAGCGGCTACAGGGCGTGGCCAGTCAGTTGGCCGCCGCCTGGGCGTCCATCTTCTGCCGCAGGCTCAGCGGGCGCATGTCGGTCCATACCTCTTCGATGTAGGCCAGGCACTCCTTCTTGAAGCCGCTCTTGCCCACGGTGCGCCAGCCTTGTGGCACAGCCTTGTAGTCCGGCCAGATCGAATACTGCTCCTCATGGTTGACCACTACCTGAAAGAGGATGTCCTCGCGGTCAAATACTGAAGTCATTACGTGTCTCCATCGCTGTAAGGCTCGCTGCGCCGAGCGCGCAGCGGTTGTGAATAAGGAACGTTCGAGGCCCGTGGAAAATTAGAGGCTGGCGACCGCCGCCGCCAAAGCCCGGCTGAAAATATCCGCCACCTGGTCGATTTCCGCTGCGGTGATCACCAGTGGCGGCAGGAAACGCACCACGCTGCCATGGCGCCCGCCCATTTCCAGGATCAACCCGCGCTTGAGGCATTCACGCTGCACCAGCGGCGCCAGGCGGCTGAACTGCGGCGGATGGCCCAGGGCGTCTTTTTCGCCGCTCGGGTCCACCAGCTCGATCCCCAGCATCAGGCCGCGCCCGCGAATGTCGCCCATCTGCGGGAAGTCGCGCTGCAGGATCCGCAGGTGCTCGCGCAAGCGCTCGCCCATGGCGGCGGCATGCTCGGCCACCTTGTGTTCCTTGAGGTAGCGCATCACCGCGGAACCGGTGGCCATGGCCATCTGATTGCCACGGAAGGTGCCGGCATGGGCGCCCGGCAGCCAGGTGTCGAGCCAGTCACGGTAGACCACCACCGCCATCGGCAGGCTGCCGCCGATGGCCTTGGACATCACCACCACATCCGGGATGATCCCGGCGTGCTCGAAGGCGAACATCTTGCCGGTACGGCCGAAACCGCTCTGGATCTCGTCGACGATCAAGGCCACACCGGCCTTTTCAGTGATGCGACGCACACCGCGCAGCCAGTCGAGGTCGGCGGGAATCACCCCGCCCTCGCCCTGCACCGCCTCGACGATGATCGCCGCCGGCAGTTGCACGCCGGCTTCCGGGTCGCTCAGCAGGTTTTCCAGGTAGCTCAGGTTGGCCTTCACCCCTGCTTCGCCGCCCAGGCCGAACGGGCAGCGGTAGTCGTAAGGAAACGGCAGGATCTGCACGCCATTGGTCAGCAGCGCACCCAACGGCCGCTTCGGCCCCAGGCTGCCCATCAGGCTCAAGGCGCCCTGGCTCATGCCGTGGTAGGCACCCTGGAACGACAGCACGGTGCTGCGGCCGGTGGCGGTACGGGTCAGCTTCAATGCCGCTTCCACGGCGTCGGTGCCGGTGGGGCCGCAGAACTGGATTTTCGCCTCGGCGGCCAGGGCCGGCGGCAGCAGGCCGAACAGGTCCTGGACGAACTGGTCCTTGACCGGCGTGGTCAGGTCCAGGGTCAGCAGCGGCAGCTCATCAGCCAGCACCTGCTGGATCGCCTCGATCACCACCGGGTGGTTGTGGCCCAGGGCCAGGGTCCCGGCACCGGCCAGGCAGTCGATGAAGCGCCGGCCTTCGACGTCCTCGACATGAATCCCGCGCGCGCGCTTGAGCGCCAGGGGAATGCGCCGCGGGTAGCTGCGGGCATTGGATTCCTGCTGGTTCTGCCGGGCCAGCAACGGCGATTCGGTGAACTGGTAAAGCGTTTCGGCCGGCGCGGGACTGGTCCGCGCGGGCTGATCGTCGACAAGGCTGGTAGCAACTGACATCTCTCGAATCCTCACGCTGATGAGTTGAGCGAAACCGCACACCACACAGGTACGCAGCCGGTTCAGCGCGCACTCGCAGGTTTTCCTGTTCTGGAAACGCATCAGCGACGAGAGGATTTACACCCGGGAGAGGTTTATTGCGTATCAACCGCGAAGGTGGTGGTGGACCTCAAGACGTCATCGCGGGCAAGCCTCGCTCCTACAGGATTTTGTAGGAGCGAGCGGGCGGCGATCCGACTTGCCCGCGATGAGGGCGTCAGGTCGATTGCAGCGGCATGGTCAGCTCGACCCGCAAGCCATCCGGCCGGCTGTCGAAATGCAGCACGCAACCGCAGCGCTGGACAATCGCCTGGACGATGGCCAGGCCCAGGCCGCAGCCGGTGCTCTGGCCGTTGCGCCAGAAGCGTTGGGTCAGGTGCTGCAAGTCATCCTCGGGGATGCCGCTGCCATGGTCGCGCACCTGGAAGCGCACGCGGTTGCCGAGGGTTTCCAGGTTCAGCTCCACCGGCGCATCGCTCGGGGTATGACGCAGGGCGTTGTCCAGCAGGTTACGCAGCGCGGCGATGGCCAGCACCGAGGGCATTTCCAGCGGCGCCGCCGACACCCGCTCGTCAATGTGCAGCCGGACCCGTTGCCGGGCGCCGCTGGCGGCGTCCTGGATCGCGGTTTTCGCCACCTGTTCGGCATTGCACTGCACGCCATCCTCGAACGACAGGCTGCCTTCGACCCGTGCCAGCAACAGCAGTTGCTCCAGGGTCCGGTGCAGACGGTCGGCGCCTTCTTCGGCGCGCGCCAGGGATTGATCGCGGGCCGCGCCGTCGGTCATGCGCGCCACTTGCAGGTGGGTCTTGATCGCCGTCAGCGGGCTGCGCAACTCATGGGCAGCGTCGCCGGTCAGGCGGCGCTCGCGCTCGATGGTCTTGCCGATGCGCTGGAATAGCTGGTTCTGGGTTTCCAGCAACGGCCGCAACTCGCTGGGCAGCGGCTGGATCTGCAACGGCTCCAGGGAGTCGGCGCTACGGCGCATCAAGGCATCGCGCATGCGGTTCAGCGGCGCCAGGCCCTGGCCGATCCCCAGCCACAGCAACCACAGGCAGCCCAGCAACGCCACGCCGACTGGCACCGAGGCAGCCAGCAGCACCGACATGTTCAACGCCTCGCGCTCGACCTGCCGATCGGCAGTGGTGATGCGCAGGTCGCCCCGGGCCAGGGTGAAACTGCGCCAGCGCACGCCATCGATCATCTGGTCGTGAAAGCCCATGCGTTCGGCTTCGAGTTTCTCGTCGGGGTGGTTATGGCTGCGGGCAAGAATCTCGCCGCGCAGGGAGCTGACCTGGCAGGCCATGCCCCCGGGAATGTTCAGCTGTTCGGCACTGAAATGAGTGCCCTCGCCCTTGCTCGACAACGGCGGCAATTGTTCCAGGAGGCCGGCGACCATGCGCGCCGAAGCCACCAGGCGCTGGTCGAGGGAAAACATCATCTGGTTGCGCAAGTCGCTGAACATCCAGGCCGCGGCCAGTGCCCAGATCAGCACGAAGGCCGCGCCGATGGTCAGGCTCAGGCGCAAACGCAGGCTCATCACTTACGACTCCTCCCCACCATCCGCCGGCCCCAGGCGATAGCCCAGGCCGCGCACGGTCTCGACGATGCCATTGCCGAGTTTGCGTCGCAGGTGGTGGATGTGCACGTTGAGGGCATTGCTTTCCAGTTCGTCGTTGAAGCCGTAGACGCTGTCCTTGAGCTGTTCGCTGGACAGCACCCGGCCGCGGTTGTGCAGCAGTGCCTGGAGCAGCGACTGCTCGCGCCGCGACAGGTCCACCGGCTGGCCGCCGAGCAGGGTTTCGCGGGTGCTCGGGTCGTAGGTCAGGCGGCCGTGTTCAATCAGGTTGACGCTGCGCCCCGCCACCCGGCGCAACAGGGTGTGCAGGCGCGCCGCCAGTTCCCGCAGGTCGAAGGGCTTGAGCAGGTAATCGTCGGCGCCGGCCTGCAGGCCGTCGACCCGGTCGCTGACCGAGTCCCGCGCGGTGAGGATCAGCACGGGGATTTCCAGGCCGTTGTGGCGCAGCTGCTTGAGCAGCTTCAGGCCGTCTTCGTCGGGCAGGCCGAGGTCGAGCACCATCACGTCGAACTCCGCCACGCCGAGCATGGCCCGCGCCGCCGAGGCGGTGGCCACGTGCTCGACCGTCAGGCCCTGGGCCGTGAGGCCGGCCACGATCCCGCTGGCAATCAGTTCATCATCTTCACAGACCAGTACGTGCATGGTGAAACCTGTAGAAAAGGGGTGCATTAAAACTATCGCCGATTAAGCCGACATTATGCCCGCACCGCCAGTGTCACAAGGCGTGCAGGGTTAATCATCGGTTAATCGCCATCGGCCATTGTGCCCCCCACTTGCACCGGTTTAAGGCTTTTCCATGCGTCGTCTGTTCATCCTGTTGTTCATGCTGCTGTCGGGCCTGGCCCAGGCGGGTAACAACCCGTTCGAGGTCAAACCCGACTTTCTCCCGGTCGGCAAAGCCTTCGTCTTCACTTCCGAGCGCCTGGCCTCGGGGGAAACCCAGCTGTTCTGGCAGATCGCCGACGGTTATTACCTGTATCAGCAGCGGCTGAGATTCGACGGCCTGGCGGACGCGCACAAACCGGCGCTGCCCGAAGGCGAGGCCCACAGCGACGAATTCTTCGGCGCGCAGCAGGTGTATCGCCAAGGCCTGGAACTGAAAATCCCCGCCGGCGCCACCGGCAAGGTCAAGCTCGGCTGGCAAGGCTGCGCAGACGCCGGCCTGTGCTACCCGCCGCAATCTTTGGAAGTGGACCTGGGCGGCAGCCCGACCACCGCCGGCAATGCCACCAATACCCCTGAGGCCAGCGACCAGGCCCTGGCCAGCGGCCTGCAACAGCGGGCCCTGGGCTGGAGCCTGCTGGTGTTCTTCGGCCTCGGCCTGCTGCTGGCCTTCGCCCCCTGCTCGCTGCCGATGCTGCCGATCCTCGCCGGCCTGGTGGTGGGCAGCGGCGCCAGCCCGCGTCGCGGCTTCGCCCTGGCCGGCAGCTATGTGGTGTGCATGGCGTTGGTCTACGCCGCCATGGGCGTGCTGGCCGCGCTGCTCGGCGCCAATCTGCAAGCCCTGCTGCAACAGCCCTGGCTGCTGGGCAGCTTTGCCGCGGTGTTCGTGATCCTTGCGCTGCCGATGTTCGGCTTCTTCGAGCTGCAACTGCCGGCGGCCCTGCGCGACCGCCTGGAAAACGCCAGCCGTTCGCGCCGCGGTGGCAGCCTGGTCGGCGCCGGGGTGCTCGGTGCCCTGTCCGGCCTGCTGGTGGGCCCGTGCATGACCGCGCCGCTGGCCGGCGCCCTGCTGTACATCGCCCAGAGCGGCAACGCCCTGCATGGCGGGCTGATCCTGTTCGTCATGGGCCTGGGCATCGGCCTGCCGCTGTTGCTGCTGGTGACCCTGGGCAACCGCTTCCTGCCCAAGCCCGGTCCGTGGATGAACCTGCTCAAGGGCGTGTTCGGCTTCCTGTTCCTCGGCACCGCCATCGTGCTGCTGCGCCCGGTGCTCGACGAGTCGCTGTGGATCGGCTTGTGGGGCGCGCTGGCGCTGGTCCTGGCCTACACCGCCTGGTATCAGATGCGTGCCGCCGGGCGCGCCGGGCACCTGTTCGGCGCCGGCTCGGTGGTGTTCGGCCTGTGGGGCAGCCTGCTGCTGGTGGGCGCCGCCGGTGGCAGCGACGACCTGTGGCGACCGCTGAAGGTCTACAGCGGCGGCAATGCCGTGGCGGCGGTCAGCGCCCATGACGCCTTCACCACCGTCAAGGCGCCGGCCGACCTGCAAGGCGCTCTCGACGCCGCCAGGGCCCAGGGCCAGTGGGTGCTGCTGGACTACTACGCTGACTGGTGCGTGTCCTGCAAGATCATGGAGAAACAGGTGTTCGGCCAACCCCAGGTCCTCGACGCCCTGAAAGACGTGCGCCTGCTGCGCCTGGACGTGACGGCCGACAACGCCGCCAGCCGCGAACTGCTCAACCGGTATAAAGTGCCGGGGCCGCCGAGCCTGCTGTGGATCGGCCCGGACGGCGAAGAACGACGCAGCCAGCGGATTACCGGCGAGGTAGACGCCGCTGGCTTCCTGCAACGCTGGACCGCTACCCGAGAAGCCCGTTGATGCTGACCTTTACCATCGGCACCTTTGCCATCGCGCTCAACCACCTGCTGCTGATCAGTGCCCTGGCGCTGGCCACCTTGGTTGGCTGGCGAGTCGCCAAGCGCGGTGGCGAGAACCCGGAATCGGTGCTGTTCGGCCTGTTCCTGCTGGGCATGCTGGCGGCGCGCATCGGCTTCGTGGTCGCCTACTGGAAGCATTACCGCCACGACCTGTGGCAGATCATCGACCTGCGCGACGGTGGTTTTCTCCCTTGGCCGGGAGCGATCGTCCTGCTGCTGGCCGCCCTCGCCTGGGGCTGGCGCCGCCCGGCCCTGCGCAAGCCGCTGGGCGCCGGGGTCGGTAGCGGCCTGGCCTTCTGGCTGCTCGCCAGCCTGTCCCTGAGCATTTTCGAACAAGGCACACGGCTGCCGGAGATCGCCCTGCGCAACGCCGACGGCGGCACCGTGCAACTGACCAGCTACCAGGGCAAGCCCCTGGTGATCAACCTCTGGGCCACCTGGTGCCCGCCCTGCCGCCGGGAAATGCCGGTGCTGGAAAGAGCCCAGCAGCAGCGCCCGGACCTGACCTTCCTGTTCGTCAACCAGGCCGAAAGCATGCAGAGCGTCAGCACCTTCCTGGCCACCCAGGACCTCAACCTGAACAACGTGCTGTTCGACGGCAGCGGCCGCCTGGGCCAGGCCGTGGGCTCCATGGCGCTACCGACTACGCTGTTCTATAGCGCTGACGGGCGCATGCTCGGCAGCCACCTCGGCGAGCTGTCCGAGGCCAGCCTGGCCCGCGCCCTGGAACATTTCGACCGACCGCATTCGACCACGGCCACGCAGGCCGCCCCTTCAAGGAAACTGCCATGCCCTTCATCCGCCACCTGCTGAGCCTGTCCCTGGGCGCGGCCCTGCTCCAGGTACCGCTGCTGCACGCCGAAGAACTGCCCCAGGCGATCAAGAACATCGAAGCCAAAGGCGCCAAGATCGTCGGCCGCTTCGACGCCCCGGACGGCCTCAAGGGTTATGCCGCGCAGTACCAGAACCGTGGCATGGCCCTGTACCTGACCCCGGACGGCAAGCATGTGCTGCTGGGCAACCTGTACGACGCCGACGGCAAGGACCTGAGCGCCGAGCTGCTGCAGAAACTGGTGTATGCGCCAATGGCCAAGGAAGTCTGGGCCAAGATGGAAAAGAGCAACTGGATCGCCGACGGCAAGGCCGACGCGCCACGCGTGGTCTACCTGTTCAGCGACCCCAACTGCCCTTACTGCAACATGTTCTGGGAACAGGCGCGGCCCTGGGTGAACGCCGGCAAGGTCCAGTTGCGGCACATCATGGTCGGCATCATCCGCGAAGACAGCCCGGGCAAATCCGCCGCCCTGCTGGCCGCCAAAGACCCGCAAAAAGCCCTGCAAGACCACGAAAAAGCCGGCAAGGGCAGCAGCCTCAAACCCCTGGACAAGATCCCCGCCGAAGTCCAGGCCAAGCTCGACGCCAACATGGCGCTGATGGACGAACTGGAGCTGTCCGCCACCCCGGCGATCTTCTACATGGACGACCAGGGCGAACTGCAACAGCAACAAGGCGCGCCGGCGCCGGGCAAGCTGGTGAAGATTCTCGGGCCTAAATGAATGAGATGCGCCAAGACCTGACCCGTAATGGCCTTTAGCCTTACCGACAGCGTTACACTACTGCCTTTATTCACGCAGACAGGGAAGTGACGTTTTGATAGCTCAAGGACAAGCTAGGCTTTTAGACATTCTCGATTACTGGCACAAGGTGGAGTTCTTTCTACCTTATGCCCTCGAGAAATATGTCGAGGACTTCAAGGAATGGGAGACCCGATGGCTCTCCCAGGAAGATCTCCAGCAGAGCAAGGACAGCCGCTGGCGCAACTTTTCCATCCCCGACGACCTTCAAGTCAAAGGCTTCAACCTCTACATCGGAGTCTTTGATGCCTCCGTCATTGCAACTCTTTGCGAACCGCACCTGGCCGCTTTATCGGTAGACGAGAACACCTTCTATGAAGAGCAGGAACGGGTGGAGCTTGAAGGGCTGACGTGCTTTGCCAAGATCAAGCTCAATGCTCAAGCCGTCCCGCAACTGGATGCCGTGTCACTGTCGACGGCTCCCTGGGCCCTGGGGCAAACGGTGAGCAAAGGGCTTGGCGCTCTTGGCCATCAAGCCTTCGAAGACGCCAAGGAGCAGTTGATCAAACTGCTGCACAACTTCCATGGACAGCGCCAGCAAAACGATGACCCGAGCTTGATGGCTGAGGAAGTCCTGCATTTACATCAACTGCTGTGCAACTGGGCCAGTTTCACGCCTGAGCAGAACAGCGGTACCGCGGTCGCATTGCTTCAAGTGCTGACCCAGCCCAAGGTCGAGAAACCACTCACCCAACTCTCTGCGGCACAGGCACCGGAAGTCGAGGATGAAGAAGAACCCGATACCGAGATCGACATTCTCAACAGCTTTTTCATAAAAGACATCGAGCGTGCGATCGCCAGCTTGCAGCGCGCAGAGCAGCCGCTGCCTTTGCTTCAGTACCTGGGCGAAGCCGACCCGAGCAAAAGAATCGACCTGTATACCGATCATGGCCGCACGGCCATTTACCAGGCCCTGCAACCGCAATGCATAAACCCCGGACATTGGCCGGATGAGCCCGGCCATGCCATGAGCCTGATGCAACAGTTCGCGATCAATACCGCGCTCGGCACCTTGGAAAACAGCGGTGTGTTCTCCGTTAACGGACCACCCGGGACAGGCAAAACGACCTTATTGCGCGACATGTTCGCCGAGAACATTGTTCGTCGAGCGCGGGTATTGGCGGGATACAGCGAGGCGGCAGACGCTTTTGTTGGCGGGAAAAAACCGCAGGTCACCTTCAAGGGCATGCCGAATACCTACACCATCCGCGCGCTCAAGCCTGAGCTGACCGGCTATGAAATGGTGGTGGCCTCCTCCAACAACGCCGCCGTGGAAAACATTTCCCGAGACCTGCCCAAACGCAAATCCCTGGGAAAATGCTGGAACAACGTGCAGTACCTGCAACCGGTCGCCCATAAGATTGCTGCCCAGAAAAGCGATGGCAGCATCAGCCCCCTGTCCGATGAGGACAAACCCTGGGGGTTGATCTGCGCCGCACTCGGTAACAGCAGCAACCGAAAAGCCCTGCAGGAACGTTTGTTTTTCAACCCGGTAGACACCACCGAGCCCAATCCGCCCCTGACGATTCGGCAATGGGTGGATGACTATAAGGGCCCCACTTTCAAGGAGGCCTGCGCAGCCTTCAAAAAAGCCGACGAGGAGGTCAGCAAGGCGCTGGAGGAGCGAGCCCGCTACGCCAGCCTGCTGGAAGAAATGGCGGCTACCGATGAGCCGGCCTTCCTGCACCCTCAACAGCAGTCATTCAATCAGGCCGAACAGACCAGGGCGTCCGCCCAGCAAGCCCTCGACCGCCAGCAACAGCAACTTCAAGCAACGGCGCAACACCTGAGCAGCCTGCAGGAACTGGAGCGCCTGATAGATCGCAGTCGTCCGGTCTGGTGGAAGCGCTTGTTCAATACTCAAGCAGCTAAAACCCACCGTAATGAACAACTGGAAAATGCCCGGCTCCAGCGTCTGGCGCATGAAGAGATCAACCGCGCGAAAAGCCTTCTGAACAATAGCCTGAGACCGGAACTTGAAAGCGCGCAAACCGCATTGCTGTTCTGTAAAAGCGAACTCGATGCCCGTAAAGCGCAATGGCAAGGCAAGTGCCAATGCCTGGACGATTTCGCCAGCCGCCTGGGCCGTCCGAACCTGCCAGGCCAACTGAGTGAACTGGAGAACAGCGACTTCCAGATCAATGGGCTTTGGCATGATGCCGCGCTCAACCGATTGCGCTCGACCGTGTTCGCCGCGGCGTTGACCCTGCATGAGGCCTGGCTTGCCGAGGTCGCGCCCTCAGGCTCGAACGGCAAGGGCTTCAGCGCCAACCTTGCAGCCATCAGCCTGTTGCTGAGCAACAAGACACCTGAGGATGAGCGACTGACCCAGGTGCTCTGGCAAAGCCTGTTCATGGTGATCCCGGTGGTCTCGAGCACCTTTGCCTCCTTTGGCAACCAGTTCCGTGGGCTGGGTGCCGGCTCTCTGGGCTGGCTGTACATCGACGAGGCAGGGCAAGCCGTGCCCCAGGCCGCCGTCGGTGCCTTGTGGCGGGCGCAGCGCGCCATGGTGGTGGGCGACCCCCTGCAAATCGAGCCGGTCTTCACCCTGCCGCAACGCCTGGTCAAGACACTGGGCCAGCTATCGGCGCACACGGCAAACGATGCCTTCGCCCCCAATCGCGTGTCGGTCCAGAGCCTGGCGGACCAGAACAATCGCTATGGCAGCGTGTTCAAGAACGACACCGATGAAGAGCTGTGGATCGGCAGCCCGCTGAGGGTCCACAGACGCTGCATCGAACCCATGTTCAGCCTGTCGAACCAGATCGCCTACGGTAACAAGATGGTCTTTGGCCTGCCCAACGCCCACGCCGAACAGGACGCCCCGGTGTACAGCTCCAGTTGCTGGGTCGATATCCCTGGCAATGTCGAACACAAACAGGTCGTCCCCAGGCAGATCGAGTTCATGGTCGATCTTCTCGGGCAGCTGTACCTGCGCGATGGAGAACTGCCGCAGCTGTACGTGATCTCGCCGTTCAAGGCCGTGCGCCTGGCCCTGCAGAAAGCCATACGCGCGGCGGCCTGGGCCAGGCCCAACCATCGCCCGAAATTACCCGCGGGTGAGTTGAAACAGTGGTTGAAAGCCTCCATCGGCACCGTGCATACCTTCCAGGGCAAGGAACAAGACACCGTGTTCATGCTGCTGGGGGCAGACCCCGAGCATGCGGGAGCGGCGCAGTGGGCCGCCTCCAAACCCAACCTGTTGAACGTTGCCCTCACCCGGGCCAAACGTCGGGTCTATCTGGTGGGGGATTTTGACCTCTGGGGGTCGCTGCGCTATTTCGATGCGGTGAGTCGCGGCAAATTCCCGCTGCAAAGAATGGGGCCTGCTGCCTTTCTGGCAAAACTGAATGCTCTGGAAGAGCAGGCCTAACGTTGAACACTGTCAGCGCCTGACGCTGACCTGAAGATATTTGGTGAACGCGCTCGCCCCCCACGGATACCTGATTGTGAAACAACGATCAGGCCCCTGTGGGGGCGAGCCCGCTCAGGATGAACGCTTCAAAAACGACTCAACGGGCGCCGCGCCCATCCAGCAACGCATCCACCACCGCCCTGGCCATTTCCACGGAATGGACCATCGACCAGATCAACCCACGCTCCAGGCCACTGCCGCGTTCGGTGATTTCATCGCTGACTTCTTCAGCGCATTTGAGCAGCAGCGACACATGCACCAGGGCTTCTTCGGCGCTGATGCCTTGGCGTACACAAAAAAGAGAATCCGGACCTACCGGCCCTGCCGTAGTGGCGTGGAGAGAATCAAATGCTTCAGGAGGCGAACTGGCCAGCGCCTGACGCAAGGTTTGATTGGCGGTTTTCAACTCAGGGTAACGATATACAGGGATTGGCTTTTTCATGGATGCGGTCCTCAACACAGTGGATATGAACACCCAGCAAATACTTCTGGGTCTTCGTACGTTCCCGATATGTTTCGGACTTGCACATCCGGCCATTGATTTCGCAATGACCTGTGCAGGCTAGTGCGTCAGGCCCCCCGTATTCAAGCGGCAAACCACTTCCCGGAAATGCCCTACAAAAGAAAGCGAATCGGCCCCCTGTAGCCGCTGCCGAGCCTGCGAGGCTGCGATCGACTGCGTAGCAGGCGCCAAACCTGCCCATGCGGTGTGTCAGGAAAAATACCGTCGCCTGGTTTGCGGCCGCTTCGCGCCCGATCGCAGCCTTCGGCAGCGGCTACAGGGGAGTGTCAGAATTCGGCGCCTGTGGATAAGCGACTGCCGACGGCGCGATCGGCTCGGTCCGCGTTCGGGCGCAGCAAGTGCCAAACCTGCCAATGCGGTGTGTCAGGCAAAACCCCATCGCCTGGTTTGCGGCCGCTTCGCGCCCGATCGCAGCCTCGCGGAGCTCGGCAGCGGCTACAGGGGCGTCAGCATTCGGCGTTTGTGCGTAAGGCTCAGGCGAACTCGTCTGGTGCTTCGCGGGCAAGGATGTTCTCCAGTTCGTCCGTGTCTCCCCGTTCGTTGAGGATGGCGCTGACCTGATCGACCCAGACCTTTTCCGAGGCAATCCCGGCCCACGACTGGCTGCCGAAGCCGTGATACGGACGGTCATCGAAGGTGCTGATCAGTAGTTGGTTGAAGCGCACCGTCTCCAGGTTCTTGCGCTGGATCTGCATCTGCAGGGCCCCCAGCACCTTCTGCTGCTCTTGCGGGTTCGGGCGATAGCTGAAGAGCCGCGGCGAGCTGAGCACCAGGAACTGCGGTGGAAGGTTTTCATCGATGGCCGCCTGCAAGCGGTAATGGCCATCGAGAATCAGGTGGCAGCTCAGGCCGCTGACGTACCACAGCAGGATGGGCGGCAAGCTGCCTTCACGGGCTTTCTTGCGCCACCATTTGAGGCGCCCGGAATGCGGGTCCACTGCATGCAGGCCGACCACTGCGCCGCCACTCTCGCCCAACTCGACCCAGCGCGCCGCGCCGGGTTGCCGGTTGTCGAGGATGTTGCGGCCGTAGATCGCCCACTGCGGCATATGGCTCAGGGCGTCTTCACCGCCCTTGAAGTACCAGGCTTCGGTGCCGCTCAGCAACGGCCGCATCGGCTTGAGGGATTCCGGGCGCAGGGCCCGTACCAGCCAGTAGCCGGGGTAGAAAAAGTCCGGCTGATGCTGCATCAACTGCTGGACGAAGAAGCGGCTCCAGGCCTTGAGGCGCAGGGCCGGGTCGAGGCGTATCTGTTGCTCCACCTGAGGCGAGTCGATGGGGCCCACCAGGGTTTGCGGCAATTGCTCCAGCAGGTGATTGCGTACCAGCCACACGCCGTAAAGGCAGCGGGACATGCTGCCCCACAGCAGCGTCTGGTCACCCAGCACCAGTTGCATGCGTCGGTTGTTGCCACTGAGCAGGCGCAGGTTCGGCTTGCCGCTGGCCGGGCGCTTGACGTCCACCCCGAGGCCGTTCCAGTTGCCGGCCAGGTCCTCGATATCGCGCCAGTAAATCTGTTCCGTCATGGCCCCTGTCCCTGAATGAAAACGCCCGACGCAGGTGCTTGGACCTGCGCCGGGCGCGACTATAGCAGAGGGGTCGGGTGGTAGCCTTGAGATCGAATCGCGGGCAAGCCTCGCTCCTACAGAAGCGCCGTCAACCGGAAGATTCGGCGGCATTACGCAGTCGCATCGCGGGCAATCGAGCATCGACCGGCCGCTCCTACAGAAGCCGCGATCCACCAGGGAAAATACGGCTTCTGTAGGAGCGAGGCTTGCCCGCGATGACGTCACCCCAGACGCCGCTGCACTGTCAGCAGGAATACCGCTCCGCCAAAAACGTCAACAACGCCTCGGTGACAAATTCCGGGTTCTCCAGGTTGGAGATATGCCCCGCCTCAGGCACCAGCTGATAAGGGCAGCCAATCAGCTCGGCCATTTCCCGGGTTTCCGACGGTGGGCGCGGTTTGTCCTGGTCGCCGCACAGCAGCAAGGTGCTCTTGGGGTCCAGTTGGTTGAGACGCGACAGCAGGTCTGCGCGGCTGAAGGTGATACGACCCATGGGCACCACGCTTTCGCGCAGGCGTTCGCTGGGCAATGCCGCGAGCACGGCGCGGAAGTCCTGGTACAGCGCCGACTGCGGGTCGATGCCCGGCCGGAAGAAAATCGGCACCACGATGTCCAGCAGTTGCGGCGCGATCGTCCCGCTCTCTTCGATCTGCTTGAACAGCGAGAAGTAGTACTGGCGGGTCGGCTCCGGCTCGGCCCCAAGATAGGTGTCCATCAGCACCAGGCCATTGATCCGTTGCGGCGCCGCCAGGGCCAGGCGTGCGCCCCACATGCCGCCCACGGACAGGCCGACCAGGGTGATGCGCTCGATCTGAAGATGATCCAGCAGCGCCAGCACCTGCCGGGCGATGTCATCCAGCGAAGCAGTGCCTTGCGGCAGCGCGCCGGATTGGCCGTGGCCCCACAGGTCCGGGGCGATCACCCGGTACTGCCGGGACAGCGCCTCGATCTGCGGCGCCCACATGTTCAGGTCCCACAGGTAACTGCCGGCCAGCAGCACCGCGGGGCCGCTGCCCTGGTCCAGGTAGTGAAGGGCTTGTCCATCAATAGTCGCGAAGGGCATCAACTGTCTCCTGTCAGGTGGGCTGCGAAAAAGCTTCGGTAGACTGTGCCGGTGAAGGGTTGCCGTCAATCGGACAAGTCCTAAGGGCCGTGCAAGCCTGGAGGTTTTTCGCGAGCAAGCTCGCTCCTACATGGGACATATCGCCTTCTGTAGGAGCGAGCTTGCTCGCGATAGGGCCAGCACTGACAAGTGCTGGATTACAGCCCCTCCAGCTCCGCCATCAGATCGCTCAGGCGATCGACTTTCTCCTCGCTGATTTCACTGCTCGCCAGGCTGTCGATGTACTGCGCCAGTTCCTCCACTGTGCTGCACTCGAACATCGCCCGCAGCGGCACGTTGCGTTGCAGGGTCTTCTGCACCCGCGAGGCGATCTGCGTGGCCAGCAGCGAATGCCCGCCCAGTTCGAAGAAGTTGTCCCGGACCCCGACCCGTTCGACCTTGAGCACCTCGGCCCAGATAGCGGCCAGGGTCTGCTCCAGCTCGCTGCGTGGCGCCAGGTAGTCCTGGCTGTGCAGCTGGCCGATCTCCAGGGCCGGCAGGGCCTTGCGGTCGAGCTTGCCGTTGGCGTTGAGCGGCAGGCGTTCCAGCCACAACCAGTGCAGCGGCACCATGTATTCCGGCAGCTCGGCGCGCAGGCGTTGCTTGATGCGCTCCAGGCGTTCCGTCGGGTTCAGCGCCGAGTCGCTGGCCACCAGATAGCCCACCAGATGCTTGCCGTTGACGCCTTCCTGCACGCCGACCGCCGCGTCGCGGACTTCCGGTTGTTCGTGCAGGCGGGCTTCGATTTCCCCCAGCTCGATGCGGTAGCCACGGATCTTCACCTGGTGGTCGATGCGCCCGACGTATTCCAGCACGCCATCGGCGCGGCGGCGGGCCAGGTCGCCGGTGCGGTACAGACGTTCGCCCGGGGCACCGAACGGATGGGGCACGAACACCTGCGCGGTGCGCAGCGGATCGCTGACATAACCACGGCCGACCCCGGTACCGGCGACGCACAACTCGCCCACCGCGCCCAGCGGCACCAGGTCCAGCGCGCCATCCATCAGGTACAGGCGGTTGTTGTCGGTCGGCGTACCGATCGGCAGGTAGCTGCCACGGGTCGAGGCCATGTCGACGCGGTAGAAGGCCACGTCATCCGAGCACTCGGCCGGACCATAGGCGTTGACCAGGCCGATCTGCGGGTAACGCAGCAACCATTGATGCGCCAGCTCCGGCGGCATCGCCTCGCCGGTGGGCAGCATCCAGCGCAGGCCATCAAGGTGGATGGACTCCTGGGCGAGCATGCCCTGGATCAGCGACGGCACGCTTTCCAGCACGCTGATGCGCTGCGCCTGTACATGGGCCAGCAAACCTTGCGGGTCATGGGCGATGGCGTTCGGCACGATGTCCACCCGCGCGCCGAACAGCGGCGCGGCGAGGAACTGCCAGACCGAAATGTCGAAGCTCTGCGACGCGGTCTGGGCGATCACATCGGCTTCGCTCAATTGCAGGTACGGCACCTTGCTCAGCTGGTTGTTGAGCATGCCGCGCTGCTCGACCATCACGCCCTTCGGCAGGCCGGTGGAGCCCGAGGTGTAGATCACATAGGCCAGGTTGTCCGGGCCGCTGTAAATGCCTGGGTTGTCCAGCGAATGATCGGCCGCTTGCACCTCTTCCCAGACCAACAAACGGGGTCGGTTGGCGCAGGCGAATTCGTCCAGCAAGGCTTGCGCCTGTGCCTGGCAGGCCGCGGTGCACACCAGCAACGGCGTGCGGCTCAGCTCGATGATCCGCCCCAGGCGCTGGCTCGGCAGGCCCGGGTCCAGCGGCAGGTAGCCGGCGCCGGCCTTGAAGCTGCCGATGATCATGCCCAGCAGGTCCAGGCTGCGCTCGGCCAACAGGGCCACCGGCTGGTCCAGGCCCACGCCGTTGGCGATCAGGGCGTGGCCCAGGCGGTTACTGCGCTGGTTCAGTTCGGCGTAGCTGTATTGCAGCTCCTGGCAACTGGCGGCGATGCGTTGCGGATGGGCCGCCACCTGCGCTTCGAACAGTTCGACGTAGCTGCGCTCCAGCGGGTACTCATGTTCGCTCTGGTTGCAGCCGGCGAGCAGGAAGTCCTGTTCTTCTGCGCCCAGCAGCGGCAGCTCGGCCATGTCGCCATGGAAGCCCTGCACCAGCGCCAGCAGCAGGCGCTTGAATTCGCCGAGCATGCGCTCGATGGTCGCTTGCTCGAAGTAGCGCTGGTCGTAGGACAGGTGCAGCCCCAGGTCATCCCCCGGGTAGCACACCGCGGTCAGCGGGAAGTTGGTGTGGGTGCGGCCGGAATCCGAGGTGGCGTTCAGGCTTTGCGCGCGGTCCAGCACCGAGACTTCCACCGGCGCGTTCTCGAACACGAACAGGCTGTCGAACAGCGGCTGGCCCTTGGGCAGTTCGCTGTTCTCCTGGATCGCCACCAGCGGCAGGTACTCGTACTCGCGCAGCTCCATGTTGCGTTCCAGCAGGCCGCCCAGCCATTGACGCACGCTCAGGCGCTGACCGTCTTCCGGCAACTGCACCCGCAGCGCGATGCTGTTGATGAACAGGCCGACGGTGCGCTGCATCTCCGGCATTTCCACCGGGCGCCCAGCCACGGTGACGCCGAACAGCACGTCACGCTCACCGCTCAGGCGCCGCAGGACCAGGGCCCAGGCCGCCTGGGCGAAGGTGTTGACGGTCAGTTGATGCTGCTGCGCCAACTCGCGCAGTTGCGCGCCGTCGCGGGCATCGAGCCGGGTGTAGCAGTCACCGACGATCATGCCGCCGCTGTCGCCGGCGTGCTCACGCAGGAACGGCCGGTCGCTCGGAATCGGCGTGGTGCGCTCGAAGCCTTGCAGGTTGTTTTTCCACCACTGGCGCGCCTCGGCCAGGCTCTGGCGTTGCAGCCAGCCGATGTAATCGCGGTAGCGTGGCGGCACGCTGAGCTGGGCTTCGCGACCTTCGCCCAAGGCGGTGTAGATCTCGAAGAAGTCGTTCATCAACAGCGAACGGCACCAGGCATCGATCAGGATGTGGTGGTTGCTCATCATGAACCAGTAGCGCGCGGCCCCCACGCGGATCAGCCGCAGGTGGAACGGCGCCTGCTCGAGCAGATCGAAACCGGCCTCGCGTTCGCTTTTCAGCAGCGCCTGCAACTTCGGCTCCTGCTCGGCTTCGGCCACTAAACTCCAGTCCAGAAACTCGATCGGCGTGCCGCCCGGCTTGTGGATAACTTGCAGCATGTCTTCGCCGACGTTCCAGCAGAAGGACGCGCGCAGGGCTTCGTGACGAGCCACCACCGCCTGCCAGGCCTGGGCGAAACGCGCAGGGTCCAGCTCGCTGTTGATGCGGTAGCGGTCCTGCATGTAGTACAGGCCGGTACCCGGCTCCAGCAGGGTGTGCAGCAGCATGCCCTCTTGCATCGGGGTCAGCGGGTAGACGTCTTCGATGACCCCGGCTGCTACTGGCAGCGCGTCCAGCTGCGCCTGGGTCAGGCGCGCCAGGGGGAAGTCCGACGGCGTCAGGCCGCCGGCATCGTCCTCCAGGCAATGGGCGATCAGGCAGTGCAGTTCGCCGAGGTAGGCCTGGGCCAGCTCGTCGATGGTCTGCGGGTCGAAACGCTCGCCGCTGAAGGTCCAGCGCAGCACCAGCTCACCGGCGTAGACCTGGCTGTCGACGCTCAGCTCGTTGGGCAGCGGCGCTTCCGGTGAATGGGCGGCGCCCACCGGCTCGTCCAGCGGACGGAACAGCGCGTCGCTGGCAAAGCTCTGGTCGAACTGGCCCAGGTAGTTGAAGGTGATCGGCGCCTTCGGCAAGGCCGCCATGCCTTGCTGGATCGCCGCGTCGGCCAGGTAGCGCAGCACGCCATAACCCAGGCCTTTGTGCGGTACGGCGCGCAGCTGTTCCTTGATCGCCTTGATCGAGGCGCCCTGCCCGGCCGCTTCCTCTATAGCCAGCGGGGTCAGGCGCAGCGGGTAAGCGCTGGTGAACCAGCCGACCGTGCGGGTCAGGTCGATCTCGTCGAACAGGGTTTCGCGGCCGTGGCCTTCGAGCTGGATCAGCGCCGAAGCCTCGCCGGTCCAACGGCAGAGTACGCGGGCCAGGGCCGTCAGCAGCAGGTCGTTGACCTGGGTGCGGTAGGCGCTCGGCGCCTGTTGCAGCAACTGCCGGGTGCGCTCGGCATCCAGTTTCACGCTGACGGTCCGGGCATGCTTGTTCTGCCGCCCGCCCTCAGCGTGTTGCACCGGCAGCATCGCCGCCGGGCCAGCCAGTTGGTCCTGCCACCAGCTCAACTCTTCGCGCAGCGACTCGCTGCCGGCATAGGCCTGCAGGCGTGACGCCCAATCGCGCAAGGCGCTGGTTTTCGCCGGCAGGCGCGGCGTCTGCTGAGCTTCAAGCTGGCGGTAGAGGTTTTGCAGATCCTCCAGCAGCACCCGCCAGGACACGCCGTCGACCACCAGGTGGTGGATGGCGATAAACAGGCGTTGCTGTTCCTGCGGACCGTCCACCAGCAGCGCGCGCAACAGCGGTCCGTTGCTCAGGTCGAGGCTGCGCTGGGCCTCGGCGAACAGCGCAACACATTGATCCATAGACGCCACATGCATCTGCACCAGCAGCGGCGCTTCGGACAACGGTTGATGCATCGCCTGCCATTGGCCATCGACCTGGGTAAAGCGCAGGCGCAGGGCGTCATGCTGGGCCAGCACCGCTTGCAGCGCCTGTTCCAGCAACTGCCCATCGAGTGCCTGGGTCGGCGCCAGTAGCAGCGCCTGGTTCCAGTGCTGACGCTCGGGGATCTCGCTGTCGAAGAACCAATGCTGGATCGGCGTCAGGCCCGACCCGCCGCTGAGCAAGCCTTGCTCGGCAACAATCTGCTCGCTGCGGCTGGCCACCGCGGCCAGGGTCTGCACGGTCTGATGCTGGAACAGGTCGCGCGGGCTGAAATGAATGCCCAGCTGGCGGGCGCGGCTGACCACCTGGATCGACAGGATCGAGTCGCCACCCAGTTCGAAGAAGTTGTCGTGCAGGCCGACCTGCGGCAGGTTCAGCACGTCGCACCAGACCTGGGCCAGGGTTTGCTCCAGCTCGTTGCTCGGCGCCACGTACTGCTGGCGGTTGAGTTCCAGGTCCGGTGCCGGCAAGGCACGGCGGTCGAGCTTGCCGTTGGCGGTCAGCGGCATGCTCGCCAGCAGGACCAGATGGGTGGGCACCATGTAATCCGGCAGATGGATTTTAAGCTGGGCCTTGATCGCCTCGCGCAAGGCAGCTTGCTGCTCGTCACTCTGTTCGGCGACATCGGTCACCAGATAGCCGGCCAGCTGTTTGCCGCCCGGCATGTCCAGGGCCAGCACCACCGCTTCGCGCACCGCCTCATGTTCCAGCAGGCGGTTTTCGATTTCCCCCAGCTCGATGCGGAAGCCGCGAATCTTCACCTGATGGTCGACCCGGCCGATGTATTCCACCTGACCGTCGGCGCACTGGCGCACCAGGTCGCCGGTGCGATACAGACGCCCGCCATGAGTGCTGAACGGGTCGGCCACAAAGCGCTCGGCGCTCATACCCGGACGCTGGTGGTAACCCTGGGCCAGGCCGGCCCCGCCGACATACAACTCGCCGGTGGCGCCTTGCGGCACCAGGGCCAGATCGGCGTCGAGGATATAGGCCACGCGCTCACCGACCACCGTGCCGATTGGCACGCTGCCGGCGCCCTCCTCCAGTTGCTCCGGCGCCAGGCTGGCCAAAGGCATGACCACGGTTTCGGTGGGGCCGTAGGCGTTGAAGAACAGGCTCGGCTTGAACGCCGCGCGAATGCGGTTCAGGTGCTCGCCGGTCAGCGCTTCGCCGCCGGTGATGCACATGCGCACCGGCAGGGTTTCGCCCTGGGTCGCCAGCCACTGCGCCAGCTGGCTGCCGTAGCTCGGGGTGAAACCGAGGATGTTGATGCGGTGCTGGCGGATCAGCTGGCAGATATCTTCGGTGTCCCACTGCCCTTGCGCCCGCAGCACCACCTGGGCGCCACTGAGCAGCGGCACCAGCAGACGCTCGGTGGCGGCGTCGAAGTTGATGGAATAGAAGTGCAGCTCGCAGTCGTCCGGGCGCATGCCGAAGCGCTCGATCACCGCGCGGCAGTGCATGGCGATCTCGCCATGGGACACCATCACGCCCTTGGGCTTGCCGGTGGAACCGGAGGTGTAGATCAGGTACGCCTGGTGCTGCGGCAGGCTGATAAAGGGCAGCTCGCCGGCCGGGTAGTTGGCCAGTTGCGCGCCGTCCTCTTCCAGGCACCAGCGCGCCACGCTCGGCGGCAGCTGGCCCAGGGCCTGGAACATCGCCGCGTCGCTGAGCAGCAGGCCGATGCCACTGTCTTCGATCATGTAGTGCAGGCGGTCCAGCGGGTATTCCGGGTCCAGCGGCACGTAGGCGCCGCCGGCCTTGAGGATCGCCAACAGGCCGATGACCATTTCCAGCGAACGCTCCAGGGCCAGGCCGACCCGCACCTGCGGGCCGACGCCACGTTCACGGAGCATCCAGGCCAGGCGGTTGGCGCGGCTGTCGAGCTCGGCGTAGCTCAGGGTCTGCCCGGCGAACGTCAGGGCCGGCGCGTCCGGGCGCAGCAGCGCCTGCTCGCTGAACAGGTGATGGATGCACTGGTCCAGGCGATGTTCGCCGGGCTCGACGCCCAGGCTGTCCAGCAGTTGCTGTTGCTCGGCGCGATCCAGCAGCGGCAATTCGCTCAGGCGCTGCTCGGGGCTCTCGATCAAGGCCTCCAGCAGGTTGCGCCAGTGCGCCGCCATGCGCGCGATGCGCGGCTCGTCGAACAGGTCGGTGCTGTAGGTCAGGCAGCAACCCAGGCGATGATCGAGGTCGGTGACTTCCAGGTTGAGGTCGAACTTGGTGGCCCGCGCATCGTTGGCCAGGTATTCGACTGTCATCCCGGCCAGGCTGCGGCTCTGCTGGAACTCCCAGCGCTGGACGTTGCACATCACCTGGAACAACGGGTTGTAGGCGGCGCTGCGCGGCGGTTGCAGGGCTTCCACCAGGTGGTCGAACGGCAGGTCCTGATGGGACTGGCCTTCGATCACGGTGTGCCGCACCTGCTCGAACAGCTCGCCGACGCTCATCTGCCCGTCGAGCTGGCAACGCAGTACCTGGGTGTTGAGGAAGGCGCCGATCAGCCCTTCGCTTTCCGGACGGATGCGGTTGGCCACCGGCGCGCCGATGCGCAGGTCGGTCTGGCCGCTGTAGCGATAGAGCAGCACGGCCAAAGTGGCGGTCATGGTCATGAACAGGGTCAGGCCGTGTTCCGCGTTGAAGCGGCGCACCCGTGCCGCCAGCTCGTCGCTGAGGTCGAAGCGGTACAGCTCGCCCTGGTGGCTTTGCACCGGCGGCCGCGGACGGTCGCCCGGCAGTTCCAGCAGCGGGTGTTCGTTGCCCAGTTGCGTGGTCCAGTAATCCAGCTGGCGCTGACGCTCGCCGGACTCCAGCCACTGGCGCTGCCAGACGCTGTAGTCCAGGTACTGCACCGGCAGCGGTTCCAGCGGCGAGTCGCGGTCGTCGATAAAGGCTTCGTACAACGCGCTCAGCTCACGGGCGAAGATGTCCATCGCCCAGCCTTCGGTGACGATGTGGTGCAGGGTCAGCACGAAGTAGTGCTCATGCTCCGCCGCCTTGACCAGGCAGGCACGCAGCAGCGGACCGGTTTCCAGGTCGAACGGCTGGTGCGCCTCGCTGTCGGCCAGCTGTTGCAGGCGCTGTTCGCGGGCTGCTGCATCCAGGCTGGAGAAGTCCTTCCAGGCCATGCGCACGCCGGTTTCAGCGTGCACCCGTTGCCGGGCCACGCCGTCGACACTAGGGAAAGTGGTACGCAGGGTTTCGTGACGCAGGATCAGCGCCTGCAGCGCCGCCTCGAAACGCCCGACATCCAGCACGCCCTTGAAACGCGCCATGCCGCCGACGTTGTAGGCCGGGCTGTCCGGCTCCATCTGCCAGAGGAACCACATGCGCTGCTGGGAATAGGACAGCGGCACAGGCGCGCTGCGGTCGACCTTGGCGATCGGCGGCTGCTGGTTGCGCTTGCCGGATGCCTGGATCAGCCGCACCTGCTCGGCGAAGTCGCCCAGCTCGCTGGCTTCGAACAAGGCCCGCAGCGGCAACTCGACGTCGCAGGCCTGGCGGGTCCGGGAAATGATCTGCGTGGCCAGCAGCGAGTGGCCGCCCAGGGCAAAGAAGTCATCGCGCAAGCCAATGCGCTGCTGCCCCAGCACCTCGCGCCAGATCGCCGCGATCTGTTGTTGCAGTTCGGTGACCGGCTCGACGTGTTCACGCACCTGCCATTGCGGCTCCGGCAAGGCGCGGCGGTCGAGCTTGCCGCTCGGGCTCAGCGGCATGGCCGAAAGAAGCATCAGTTGCGCCGGCACCATGTACTCCGGCAACTCGCTGGCCAGGGCGGTTTTCAGGCGCGCGATCTGCACCTCCTCATCTTCCACATCCGCAGTGGCGGTGTAATAACCGATCAGCTGTGCACCGGCCGCGGTCTCGCGTACCAGTACCGCGGCCTGGGCCACGCCCTCCTGGGCCAGCAAGCGCGCTTCGACTTCCTGGGGCTCGACCCGAAAGCCGCGCAGCTTGACCTGCTGATCGAGGCGCCCGAGGTATTCCAGCGCACCATCGGCCGCCCAGCGCACACGGTCGCCGGTGCGGTACAGGCGCGCGCCATCGGTGCCCAGCGGGTCGACAACAAAACGTTCCGCGCTCAGCCCCGGCCGCCCGAGGTAACCACGGGCCAGGCCGATCCCGGCAATGCACAGCTCGCCCGGCACGCCGGCCGGCACCGGGTTGAGGTCGGCGTCCAGCACCCGGCAGATCACATTGCCCAGCGGCCGGCCGATGGGCGAGCGCTCGCCATCGCTGCGGCGGCAATGCCAGTGGGTGACGTTGATCGCGGTTTCGGTCGGGCCATAACGGTTGTGCAACTGGACGTTCGGCAGTTGCTCCAGCACCCGGTCGCGCAATTCGGCCGGCAAGGCTTCGCCACCGGAGAACAGCCAGCGCAGGCTGCTGCATTCGGCGCTCAGCGGCTCATCGACGAACAGCTGCAACAGCGGCGGCACGAAGTGCAGCGTGGTCACGCCGTATTGCTGCACCAACTGGGCGATGCGATGCGGGTCGCGGTGTTCGCCCGGCGCGGCCAGCAGCAGGCGGCAGCCGGTGATCAGCGGCCAGAAGCATTCCCACACCGACACGTCGAAGCTGATCGGCGCCTTTTGCATCAGCACATCGCTGGCGTCCAGGCGGTAGGTATTCTGCATCCACTGCAAGCGTTCGCTCAGGGCCGCGTGGGTGTTGCCCACGCCCTTGGGCTGGCCGGTGGAACCGGAGGTGTAGATCACATACGCCAGGTTGTCGCCGTGCAGGTGCAGACCCGGCGCATGGCTCGGCCAGCTGTCGAGCTTGAGGCTGTCCATGGCGATGGCACTGACACCCTCGGCCTGGGGCAGACGCTCGAGCAGCTGGATCTGGGTCAGCAGCAGCTCGACGCCACTGTCGGCCAGCATGTAGGCCAGGCGCTCGGCCGGGTAGTCCGGGTCCAGCGGCACATAGGCGCCGCCGGCCTTGACGATCGCCAGCAGGCCGATCAACAGCTGCGGCGAACGCTCGGCGGCGATGGCCACGCAGACATCCGGGCCGACCCCTTTGTCACGCAGGTAATGGGCCAGGCGGTTGGCCTGGGCGTGCAGCTCGGCGAAGCTCAGCTCACCGCCCTGCCACACCAGCGCGGTGCGTTCCGGGGTCTGTTGCAGTTGTGCGTCGAGCAGCTCGGGCAGCCATTGGCTGGCCGCCGCGCAAGGGGCCTCGCTCCACTGTTGCTGCTGCGCCTGCTCGCAAGGGTTGAGCAACGGCAGGTCGGCGATGGCGGTCTGCGGACGCTCGCAGGCCTCGCGCAACAGGCTGACGAAATGCTCGGCCAGGCGCTCGATGGTCGCGGCCTCGAACAGCTCGGCGGCGTAGTCGAAGGACAGGCTCAGGCGGCCGTTGCGGTCTTCTTCACTGTGCAGTTGCAGGTCGAACTTGGCCTCGCGGCTGTGCCACGGCAGCTCTTCGGCCAGCAGCCCGGGCAACCGGCGCAGGGCGCCGAGGTCACGCTGCTGGTGGTTGAACATGACCTGGAACAGACCCTGTTCGCGGGCCTGGGGGAAGGCTTCGAGCAGTTGCTCGAACGGCAGGTCCTGATGGGCCTGGGCTTCCAGCGCGGCCTGGCGGGTCTGCGCCAGCAACGCGCTAAATGGCAGGCGACCATCCACCTCGGCGCGCAGCACCAGGGTGTTGATGAAAAAGCCGATCAGGCCCTGGGTTTCCAGGCGCGGACGGTTGGCGTTGGGCACGCCGATGCGGATGTCGCGCTGGCCGCTGTAGCGATGCAGCAGGCTCTGGAACGCTGTGAGCAACAGCATGAAAGGTGTCGATTCATGGGCCTGGGCGGTCTGGCGAATGGCGTCGCTCAGGCTCGCTCCCAGGCGCAGGCTGTGACGCGCGGCGCTGTGTTGCCGCTGCGCCGAGCGCGGGTGATCGGTGGCCAGGCTCAGGCTTGGGTGCTCATCGCCCAACTGCTGTTTCCAGTAGGCCAGTTGCCGCTCGCCTTCGCCCTGGGCCAGCCACTGGCGCTGCCAGCTGCCGTAGTCGGCGTATTGCAGCGGCAACGGCGCCAGGCTCGCCGCCTGGCCTTGCACGGCGGCGGCATACAGGCGCGAGAACTCGTCGATCAGAACATTCAGCGACCAGCCGTCGGCGATGATGTGGTGCAGGGTCACCAGCAGTTGGTGCTCTTCGTCGTCGAGGCGCACCAGGGTCACCCAGAGCAGCGGGCCTTGTTCCAGGTCGAACTGGGTACGGGCTTCCTCCTCGCGGATCTGTTGCGCCCGCGCCTCGCGCTCGGCCAGCGGCAGGTCGCTGAGGTCGATCACCTGCAGGTTGAATTCGCCGGCGGCTTCGACCTGTTGCAGCGCCTGGCCGTCGCGCTCGAAAAAGCGCGTGCGCAGGGATTCATGACGCTCGATCAGTTGCTGGAAGCTGGCGCGCAGGGCGTCTTCGTCCAGCTCGCCGCGCAGGCGCAGGCCGCCGGGAATGTTGTAGGCGCTGCTGTGCGGGTCGAGCTGCCAGGTGATCCACAGGCGATTCTGCGCCAGGGACTGAGGCAGCGCCTCGGCACGCGACAAGGCATTGATCGCGCCCTGGGCCAGGCCGCCGTCCTGTTGCAATTGCGCGACCTGCGCGGCGAAAGCGCCGAGGGTCGGCGCCTCGAACAGCAGGCGCAGGTTCAGCTCCAGGCCGAGTTCTTCACGCAGGCGCGCGACGACCTGGGTCGCGGCGATGGAGTTGCCGCCCAGCAGGAAAAAGTGATCGTCGCTCGCCACTTGCTCGACGTGCAGCTGTTCGCGCCAGATGCGGCCGATCAGCTCTTGCAGTTCGCTGCTCGCTTCGCCGCTGGCCTCGTCGATCGCCGCCTGGCGACTAGGAAACTGGGCATAACTGTCGAGGCTGCCATCGGCCAGGCGGTTGCGGCAGGCCGAACGTTGCAGCTTGCCGCTGGAGGTCTTGGGCAACGCGCCGGGGTTAAGCAGGACCACCACGCTCGGCGCTTGCTGATAGGCCTCGGCCACGGTCTGGCGAATCAGCTTGATCAGCGCCTCCGGCGTGAGGATCTTCTGCACGCTGCGGCTGATTTCCGCGGCGATACCAATGCCTTCCTCGCCCTGTTCGGTGACGGCGAACGCCGCGACCCGGCCCTTGCGCACCACCTCGACCTCACGCTCGATGGTCTGCTCGATGTCCTGTGGATAAAGGTTGTGGCCACGCACGATCAGCATGTCTTTCAAGCGACCGGTAATGAACAGCTCGCCACCGCGCATGAAACCCAAGTCGCCGGTGCGCAGCCAGGTCTGGCCGGCGTGCTGAACGAAGGTCTTGGCCGACGCCTCGGGGTTGCGCCAGTAACCATGGGCGATGCTCGGGCCGGCGGCCCAGACTTCGCCGACCAGATTGTCTTCCAGCTCGACCAGGGTGTGCGGCTCGACGATCAGCACGGCGTGCTCGGGCTGACTGGTGCCGCAGCTCATCATGGCGTTGCCGGTGCCCGGCTCGGCGCGGTTCTGCGCCAGGGCCTGCTCGTCCAGGCGCAGGGCCGGGATGCCCTGGCCACGGGTGCCGCCGGCGACAAACAGGGTGGCTTCGGCCAGGCCATAAGAGGCAAAGAAGTTGTTCGGGGTGAAACCGCAGGCGGCGAACTTCTCGGCGAAGCGCTCCAGGGTGTCCAGGCGGATCGGCTCGGACCCGGAATAGGCCACGCGCCAGCGACTGAGGTCCAGGCGCTCCAGGGCCGACTCGCTGACCCGCTCGCTGCACAGGCGGTAGGCGAAGTCCGGGCCGCCGCTGATGGTGCCGCCGTATTCGCTGATCGCCTCCAGCCAGCGCAACGGCCGGCCGAGGAAGTAGGCCGGCGACATCAATACGCAGGGCACACCGCTGAAGATCGGTTGCAGCAGGCCGCCGATCAGGCCCATGTCGTGGTACAGCGGCAGCCAGCTGACGATCACGTCGTCGGGGTTGAGGTCGATGCCGAAGCCGCGGCGGATCAGCAGTTCGTTGGCCACCAGGTTGCCGTGGCTGACTTGCACGCCCTTGGGCAAGGCGGTGGAACCCGAGGTGTATTGCAGGAAGGCGATGTCGTCGCCGCGCAGTTCGGTGGCCGTCCAGACTTCGGCCAGGCTCGCCTCCAGGGTGTCCACGCAGAGCAGCTGCGGCGCGTCGGCGCCTTGTAGCTCGTCCATCTGCGCCAGGGAATCGCGCAGCCCGCTGCTGGTCAGCAGCAGCCGCGGCTCAGCGTCGGCGATGATCGAGATCAGCCGCTCCTGGTGATGGCGTCGGCTCGACTCCGGCGGATAGGCCGGCACCGCGATGACCCCGGCATACAGGCAGGCGAAAAACGCCGCGACATAGTCCGGGCCGCTGGGGAACAGCAGCACCGCGCGATCGCCCAGACCGGCATTGGCCTGCAGCGCCGCGGCGATGGTCCGGGCGCGCAGATCCAGGTCGCGATAACTGAGGACCACGCTCTGATCCTGCTCTTCGGCAAGAAAGCGCAAGGCCACTTGATCGGGGGTCTGAGCCGCCCGGCGTTGAAGGGCTTGAGCCAGAGTGCTGGGGAGTTCGAACGCGTCCATCATGGGGTTTCCTGCGCGGATTGTGCTTGCACGTAGAGCCGCGGACCAAGGCCGCGACCGTTACATAAACCTTTGAAAAATAAAGGCCCCTGCCCTCGGAACGGGGCATCTGGAGACTGCTGTGGCGGGATGTTCCACCCGTAGCCTTTCTCCAATGAGAACGGATGGCGTCTTGAAATAATTAGTCCCCACCCACCCCTCGAACACCTTCACAAAGTGCGACAACGAGCCGCAGTTCTCACTGCGCACCAAAGAGGATCATTAATTCTCTTTCTCAATTGACAATCATTATCATTCAACATAATTTGTCGCTCGATGTGTAAGACGAATCTGAAATTTCTGTCGTCCTACTAACCCTTTTGCAGCAAGGTGATTTCCATGACGGAACAAGTATCCACAAGCAGGTGCGATTCACCGCTACTCCAGGCCTTTGTCGACAACCGCCTGATCCTGGTCAAAATCGCGGCGCGCATTACCGGCTGCCGCTCCCGCGCCGAAGACGTGGTGCAGGACGCTTTCTTCCGGCTGCAATCGGCGCCGCAGATCACCTCGTCGTTCAAGGCGCAGTTGAGCTACCTGTTCCAGATCGTGCGCAACCTGGCGATCGACCACTATCGCAAGCAGGCGCTGGAGCAGAAGTATTCGGGCACTGAAGAAGAGGGCTTGAATGTGGTCGTGCAGGGAGCGTCGCCGGAAACCTCACACATCAATTTCTCGACCCTGGAACACATTGCCGATGCGCTGACGGAACTGCCGAGCCGCACCCGCTATGCGTTCGAGATGTATCGCCTGCATGGCGTGCCGCAAAAGGACATCGCCAAGGAGCTCGGGGTCTCGCCGACCCTGGTGAATTTCATGATTCGCGATGCACTGGTGCACTGCCGCAAAGTCTCGGGTAGCCGCGCCGACACCTACGCCCGCCACTGATCCGCGCTGCCCGCTACTCCCGCACCTGATCGCGATAGCCACCGTCCGCCACGGCGCTACCGCGAACAGGAACGCTCCCGCCCGATCTTCTCGACCCCCTGATGCCGTTCGACACCACGCCCCTGCGCCAGAATCAGCAGGGCGGCGCGCTTGTGCGAAAAATCGAAGGCCCTTCCACAATGCAGGCAACGCTCCTGCTGCTCGAGCCTGTGGCCAGCGTCCTCGACCAGCCGCTCGCTCGGCCCGTGGTCGAGGCATAACGAATGCACCAGGGTCGACAACCAGCCGGCCATCCACTCCTCACGCCATCCGTCTTGCCCACGCAAGGCTTGCAGCACCTCGCTGCCCGGCGGTGGCAGCGGCGCGCCAGGCCCACGGCTGGCACCGCTGGTTTCAATGCCGGCGAGCCGCAGCGGTTGCAGGCCAGCGGCATCGGCGACGCAACGGCAGGTATCGGCAACGGCCACAGCGGACAGCGTATCGAGAGAGGACATGGCACGGACTCAGCGTCATCGGTGTTCAACCAAGTGACGTGAGCCGCAGAGAGAAATTTAGGCAGGCCGGCTTCACTTGGCCGGGGGCATGACCACAATGCGGTAGGGATCGAAGATCTTCAGCATTTCACCGCTGTCGCGCAGGCGCCCCAGCAACTTGGCGAAGTCTTCGCCCGTGATCGGCGCCATGGGGCGAATCAGGGCGTAGTGGTGGTAGACCTGATCGATCCGCTCGGACGCGAACAACTGCTGCGCCGTGTCGGCATTGTGCGAGAGGAAATCACTGAGGTAGGAACGGGTCACCAGCGCAATGTCGGCACGACCGCGCAGCACCATCAGCAGGTTGCTGTCATGGGAGTAGGTCAGGGTCGCGTTGTAGGTGTCGGCCAGGTACTTGGGGTCGGCATTGAAGTTGGCGAACGCGTAGTGGTAACCGCTGAACAGGGCCAGGCGCTTGCCCTTGAGGTCGGCGAAATATTCCTGGCCGCGGCCGGGCTCGCGCTGGGCGGTGAAGATCTCGGCATCTTCCAGGCCCATGTCGACGCTGGTGTGGGGAATGTCCTGCCAGCCCCAGGCCGGGTTCTCGAAAATCGCCATGTCGACGCGGCCTTGCTCGAAATCGCGAAAACGCCGGGGAATCGAGGTCGGCACCAGTACGAATTGATAATCACTTTGCAGTACGTTCAAGGCCTCCACCAGTTGCGGCAGCAAACCGGTATCGGCGCCCTGCTCGGGCCGCACGGTATAAGGAGGAAAGTGCGCCGCCCCCACCCGTACCAACTGTGCAGCACAGACCGGGAAAACCGTCAGGGTGGCCAGGCCCCACACAAGCATTCGCAAAGCCGTCCGCATTGGCGAAGACATCAGGTAACGTACCTCAAGAAAAGAAACAGGGGAGTGCCATTAAAGCTAGGCGGTTTCCCTCGCTTCGACAACTTTCCACTGAGTAATTAATTACTTGCGCTTAGGGCTCGTTGAGCACCAGGGTCAGCGCTTCCTCGGCCAGTTGTTCGAGGGTCAGGCTGCCCTCGGCGCGAAACCAGGTGGTGGTCCAGGACAGCGCCCCGGTGAGAAAACGCCGGGTAATGAACACATCGCCCTTGATAAAGCCGGCCTCCTTGGCCTCGCCCAGCACCTGCAGCCAGATCTGCTCATAAATGTCGCGCAGGGCCAGGACGTCGGCCTGGCCTTGCGCCGACAACGAGCGCCATTCGTAGACCAGCACCGCCATGGCCTCGCCGCTGCCGCCCATGATCGATTGCAGCTCGCAGCGGATCAGCGCCAGCACCCGCTCGCGCACGCTGCCGGCTTCGGCCAGTTCGGCGCGCATCAGGGCGGTGTTGTAGTGGATGGTTTCCTCCATCACCGCGCGCAGGATGTCGTCCTTGCTCTTGAAGTGATGAAAGATGCTGCCGGACTGGATGCCCACCGCGCTGGCCAGGTCGCGCACCGTGGTGCGTTCGTAGCCTTTGTTGCGAAACAGGTGAGCCGCGGTTTGCAGCAGCTTGCCGCGGGCGCTGTCCGGATCGGTCAGTTGCCCGTTGGCGACCAGCTGGCGCATCACCAGCAAGGCTTTTTGCTCGTCCACGGCCTCTCTCCTACATTCGCTCGATCGTTATGCGGCGCAGCCCGCTGAAACAGGGAGCTTGCGCGCGCAATTTAAGCCCGTGGGGACGACCAAGCAAGCGCTTGGGAAGAAGATATTTCCGACGTTTACAAACCAAGCGCTTGCTTGGTAGTCTCGATGCAGTTCTGTCATCGCGTCTTTTATCGAGTCTTTTATCGAGAGCCCCCTGCCATGACCAAGACCCTCCGCATCGGCTGCGCCAGTGCCTTCTGGGGCGACACCTCGAGCGCCGCCGCGCAACTGGTGCAGGGCGGCCGCCTGGATTACCTGGTGTTCGACTACCTGGCCGAGATCACTATGTCGATCATGGCCGGCGCCCGGATGAAGGATCCCACTGCCGGCTACGCCACGGACTTTGTCGAGGTCTTGAGCCCGCTGCTGGGCGAGATCGCCCGGCAAAACATCCGGGTCATCAGCAATGCCGGCGGGGTCAACCCACAGGCCTGCGCCGCGGCCCTGCAAGCGGCCTGCGACCAGGCCGGCGTGGCCCTGAAGATCGCCGTGCTACTGGGCGACGACCTGCAACCGCGCTTCAAGCAACTGAGCGGCAGCGGCATTCATGAAATGTTCAGCGGCGCGCCGCTGCCACCCATGTGCGTGTCCACCAACGCCTACCTCGGCGCCCCGGGAATAGTCGAAGCCCTGAAGCTCGGCGCCGACATTGTCATCACCGGCCGCGGGGTTGACAGCGCGGTGGTCAGCGCCGCGCTGGTGCATGAGTTCGGCTGGTCCTGGCACGACTACGACAAGCTGGCCCAGGCCGCCCTCGCCGGGCACATCATCGAATGCGGCGCACAGTGCACCGGCGGCAACTTCACCGACTGGCGCGACGTGCCGGACTACGAACACATCGGTTTTCCCATAGTCGAGGTCGGCGCCGACGGCCAGTTCGTGGTCAGCAAGCCCGAAGGTTCGGGCGGCCTGGTCACGCCGCTGACCGTCGGCGAACAACTGCTATATGAGATCGGCGACCCTCGGGCCTATCTGCTGCCCGACGTGGTCTGCGACTTCACCCAGGTCAAGCTGCGCCAACAGGGCAAGAATGCGGTCAGCGTGCACGGCGCCAAGGGCCTGCCGCCGACCGGCCAGTACAAGGTCAGCGCCACCTACCCGGACGGTTTCCGTTGCACCGCCAGTTGCCTGATCGCCGGTATCGACGCAGTGGCCAAGGCGCGCCGGGTCAGCCAGGCGATCATCGACAAGACCGCGGAAATGTTCGCCCAGCGCGGCTGGGCGCCTTACAGCGAAGTCAATATCGAACTGCTCGGCAGCGAAGCCACCTACGGCCCTCACGGCCAGCGCCAGGACAGCCGCGAAGTGGTGATCAAGCTCGCCGTGCGCCACCCGGACAAGCGCGCGCTGGTGCTGTTTTCCCGGGAGATCGCCCAGGCCGCCACGGGCATGGCCCCGGGCCTGACCGGCATCGTCGGCGGCCGGCCCACGGTCTATCCGCTGATCCGTCTGTTCTCGTTCCTGATCGACAAAAGCGCCTGCACCCTGGAAGTCGAGATGGCCGGCCAGCGCCACCGGGTCGAGTTGCCCGAGCTCGACAGCCTCGACTCCAGTGCCCTGCCAGCGCCCCATGCCGTGGCCAGCCCCGTGGGCCGCGCCGATGCCAGCGTGGCGCTGGTCAAGCTGGCGGTGGCGCGCTCCGGAGACAAGGGCAACCACAGCAATATCGGGGTCATGGCCCGCGCGCCCGAATACCTGCCGTGGATCGCCGAAGCCTTGACCCCCGCAGTCGTGGTGGACTGGATGAGCCATGTGCTGGACCCGATCCATGGCCGGGTCCAGCGCTGGTACCTGCCGGGCAGCCATAGCCTGAATTTCCTGCTGGAAAACGCCCTCGGTGGCGGCGGTGTCGCCAGTCTGCGCATCGACCCGCAAGGCAAGGCCTTTGCCCAGCAGTTGCTGGAAATCCAGATCCCGGTGCCGCAGAGCATCGCTGACGCCGTTAATTAGAGGACACCTATCGTGGGTTATGACTCGATTTTCAAACCCGACCTGTTCGCCGGCCAGACCATCATCGTCACCGGCGGCGGCAGCGGCATCGGGCGCTGCACCGCCCACGAACTGGCAGCCCTTGGCGCCCGTGTACTGCTGGTGGGGCGCAAGGCGGACAAGCTGCACAAGGTGGCCACGGAGATTGCCGAAGACGGCGGCCAGGCCAGCGGGCATGCCTGCGATATCCGCGACGAGGAGGCGGTCAAGGCCCTGGTCAGTGAACTGATCCGTGAGCACGGGCCGCTGCATGGCCTGGTCAACAACGCCGGCGGGCAATACCCCTCGCCCCTGGCCTCGATCAATCAGAAAGGTTTTGAAACCGTGCTGCGCACCAACCTGGTGGGCGGTTTTCTCATGGCCCGGGAAGTCTTCAACCAGTCCATGAGCAAGCACGGCGGCAGCATCGTCAACATGCTCGCCGACATGTGGGGTGGCATGCCCGGCATGGGCCATTCCGGCGCCGCCCGTTCGGGGATGGACAACTTCACCAAGACCGCCGCATTCGAATGGGGCCATGCCGGGGTGCGGGTCAATGCCGTGGCGCCGGGCTGGATCGCCTCCAGCGGCATGGACACCTACGAAGGCGCGTTCAAGGCGCTGATCCCGACCCTGCGCGAACACGTGCCGCTCAAGCGCATCGGCACCGAGTCGGAAGTCAGCGCCGCCATCGTCTTCCTGCTCAGCCCGGCGGCGGCCTTCATCAGCGGCAGCACCTTGCGCATCGACGGCGCCGCCAGCCTCGGCAGCCGCGCCTGGCCGCTGCACAAGGCCTCCCATAGCCAGTCCTACAACGGCTTCCACCGCGCTTATCTGCCCGACGTGCTCAAGGATCAGGAGTAAGCCATGCCGGTCATCCATTCCCAACTCGACCCTCACAGCCCGCAGTTCCTGCAGAACCGCGAAGCGATGCTGGCCGGCCTGGCGCAGATCCGCCAACTGGAACAGAACCTGCTGGCCAAGGCTGCCGAGGCCAAGGCGAAATTCGAAAAGCGCGGGCAACTGCTGCCCCGCGAACGCCTCAACCTGCTGCTGGACCCCGGCGCGCCCTTTCTCGAACTGGCGAGCCTGGCCGGCTACAAGCTGCACGACGACAAGGACGGCAGCCAGGCCGGTGGCGGGCTGATCGCCGGCATCGGTTATGTCAGTGGCGTGCGGGTGCTGGTGGTGGCCAACAACAGTGCGATCAAGGGCGGCACCATCTCCCCCAGCGGCCTGAAAAAATCCCTGCGCCTGCAACAGATCGCCATGGAAAACAAACTGCCGGTGGTGACCCTGGCCGAGAGCGGCGGCGCCAACCTCAATTACGCGGCGGAGATCTTCGTCGAAGGCGCGCGCAGCTTCGCCAACCAGGCGCGCATCTCGGCCATGGGCTTGCCACAGATCACCGTGGTGCACGGCTCGGCCACCGCCGGCGGCGCCTACCAGCCGGGGCTGTCGGATTACGTGGTGGTGGTGCGCGGCAAGGCCAAGCTGTTTCTTGCCGGGCCGCCCCTGCTCAAGGCTGCCACTGGCGAGGTGGCCACCGACGAAGAACTGGGCGGCGCCGAGATGCATGCGCAGGTGGCCGGCACCGCCGAATACCTGGCGGAAAACGACGGCGACGGCGTGCGCATCGTGCGCGAGATTCTCGACGCCCTGCCGTGGAATGCCCGGCTGCCGCTGCAGCCGACCCGCGCCTACGCGGAACCGCTGTACCCGATCGACGAACTGCTGGGGCTGATTCCCGACGACCCGAAAAAGCCTTATGACGCCCGGGAAATCGTCGCGCGCATCGCCGACGGCTCGAACTTCCTCGAATTCAAGGGCGAGTTCGACCAGCAGACCCTCTGCGGCCATTTGCAGATCCAGGGGCGCCCTTGCGGCTTTATCGGCAATAACGGACCGATCACCCCGAAAGGCGCGAGCAAGGCCGCGCAGTTCATTCAGTTGTGCGACCAGAGCGGCACCCCGCTGCTGTTTTTCCACAACACCACCGGTTTCATGGTCGGCACCGAGTCGGAGCAGCAAGGCGTGATCAAGCACGGTTCCAAGCTGATCCAGGCGGTGGCCAATGCCCGGGTGCCGAAGCTGACGATCGTGGTCGGCGGCTCCTACGGCGCCGGCAACTACGCCATGTGCGGCCGCGGCCTGGACCCGCGCTTCATCTTCGCCTGGCCCAACAGCCGCACCGCGGTGATGGGCGGCGCCCAGGCCGGCAAGGTGCTGCGCATCGTCACCGAGGCCAAGCACGCCAAGCAGGGCCAGGCGGCCGATCCGCAGATGCTGGATATGCTGGAACAGGTCACCGCGCAGAAACTCGACAGCCAGTCCACCGCCTTGTATGGCAGCGCCAACCTGTGGGACGACGGGCTGATCGACCCACGGGATACCCGCACCCTGCTGGGTTATCTGCTGGATATCTGCCATGAGGCGCAGGTGCGTCAGCTACACCCCAATAGCTTCGGTGTCGCACGGTTCTGATGTAGCCGCTGCCGTAGGCTGCGATCGGCCCCGAAGAGGACGTGCTCTTGAAGCCCTCGAAGGCCCTTCGGGCCTTATCGCAGCCTTCGGCAGCGGCTACAGGGACAGCGAGCAGTTCCGCAACGGCAGTGTTTTCGGCCTGCGGCAGCGGTTACAGGAGTCACAAGGTTCAGGGATTGCGTCACTCAACTTGAGGAGAACAATAAAAATGATCTTCACCCAGGAACATGAAGAACTGCGGCGCACGGTGCACAACTTTGTCGAGCGCGAGATCAACCCGTACGTCGACGAGTGGGAAAAGGCCGGGCGCTTTCCGATCCACGAGATTTTCCGCAAGGCCGGCGAGCTGGGCCTGCTGGGCATCTCCAAGCCGGAGAAGTTCGGCGGCATGGGCCTGGACTACAGCTATTCGATAGTCGCCGCCGAAGAGTTCGGCACCATTCATTGCGGCGGCATCCCGATGGCCATCGGCGTGCAGACCGACATGTGCACCCCGGCCCTGGCGCGCTTCGGCTCCGACGAGCTGCGCGAGGAATTCCTGCGCCCGGCCATCAGCGGGGAAATGGTCGGCTGCATCGGCGTCTCCGAAGTCGGTGCCGGCTCCGACGTGGCCGGGCTCAAGACCACGGCGCGCAAGGACGGCGACGACTATGTGATCAACGGCAGCAAGATGTGGATCACCAACTCCCCCAGCGCCGACTTCATCTGCCTGCTGGCCAACACCTCGGACGACAAGCCCCACGTCAACAAGTCGCTGATCATGGTGCCGATGAACAGCCCCGGCATCAGTCTCAGCCCGCACCTGGACAAGCTCGGCATGCGCAGCTCGGAAACCGCCCAGGTGTTTTTCGACAACGTGCGCGTGCCCCAGCGTTACCGCATCGGCCACGAAGGCGCCGGCTTCATGATGCAGATGCTGCAATTCCAGGAAGAGCGGCTGTTCGGCGCGGCCAACATGATCAAGGGCCTTGAGTATTGCGTCGACAGCACCATCGAGTACTGCAAGGAGCGCCAGACCTTCGGCAGTGCGCTGATCGACAACCAGGTGATCCACTTCCGCCTGGCCGAGCTGTCCACCGAAATCGAATGCCTGCGGGCCCTGGTGTACCAGGCCACCGAGCAATACGTGCGGGGCCAGGACGTCACTCGCCTGGCGTCCATGGCCAAGCTCAAGGCCGGGCGCCTGGGCCGCGAAGTCAGCGACAGCTGCCTGCAATACTGGGGCGGCATGGGCTTCATGTGGGACAACCCGGTGGCCCGCGCCTACCGCGACGTGCGCCTGGTGTCGATCGGCGGCGGCGCCGACGAAATCATGCTGGGCATCATCTGCAAACTCATGGGCATCCTGCCGGGAAAAAGAAAATGAGCCGCCTGCCCGCCTGCGAAACCCTGCTGCTGGCGCCCCGCGGCGGCGTCCTGCACATCACCCTCGATCGCCCGGACAGCCGCAACGCCATGAGCCTGCAAATGGTCGCCGAACTGCGCGCGGTGCTGGCGGCGGTACGCGATGACCGCGACATTCGCGCCCTGGTGCTGAGAGGCGCCGGCGGGCACTTCTGCGCCGGCGGCGACCTGAAAGACATGGCCAGTGCCCGCGCCCAGGGCGCCAGCGCCTATCAGGAACTGAACCGGGCGTTTGGCACGCTGCTCGAAGAAGCCCAGCACAGCCCGCAGGTGCTGATCGTGCTGCTGCAAGGCGCGGTGCTGGGCGGCGGTTTCGGCCTGGCCTGTGTCAGCGATATCGCCATCGCCGATCATCAGGCGCAGTTCGGCATGCCGGAAACCAGCCTCGGCCTGTTGCCGGCGCAAATCGCTCCGTTCGTGGTCAAGCGCATCGGCCTGACCCAGGCCCGCCGGCTGGCGCTGACCGCCGCGCGCTTTGATGGCCACGAAGCCAAGCGGCTGGGCCTGGTGCATTTTGTCGAAAACAGTCCACAGGCCCTGGCCGAACGCCTCGATGAGGTACTGGCCCATGTGTTGTGCTGCGCGCCCGAAGCCAATGCCGCGACCAAGGCCCTGTTGCTGGCCAGCGCTGAAGAACCGCTGGCGCCCCTGCTCGATCGCGCGGCGGAGCAGTTCGCCGCCGCCGTCACTGGTGCCGAAGGCATCGAGGGGACCATGGCCTTCGTGCAGAAACGCAAACCGGCGTGGGCGTCATGAGCCCAATCGCGAGCAAGCTCGCTCCTACAGGTCCGTGACCTGCCTACTCCTTGTAGGAGCGAGCTTGCTCGCGAAACGCCCGACCAAACACCACCGATCTCAGGAAACCACCCCATGCCCGCCTTCAGCAAAATCCTGATCGCCAACCGTGGCGAAATCGCCTGCCGCATCCAGCGCACCGCGCAAGCCCTGGGTTATCGCACCGTGGCGGTGTTCAGCGACGCCGACGCCAATGCGCTGCATGTGCGGATGGCCGACGAGGCGGTGCGCATCGGCCCGGCAGCGGTGCAGCAGTCCTACCTGAACAGCCAGGCAATCCTCAATGCAGCCTTGCGCACGGGCGCCGATGCGCTGCATCCCGGCTACGGCTTTCTGTCGGAGAACGCCGAATTCGCCCGCGCCTGCGAGGCGGCCGGCATCACCTTTATCGGCCCCAGCGCCGAGGCCATCGAACTGATGGGCAGCAAGCGCCTGTCCAAGCTGGCGATGCTCGCGGCGGGCGTGCCCTGCATCGCCGGTTATCAGGGCGCGGAACAGGACGATACGACCCTGCAACAGGAAGCCGAACGCATCGGCTACCCGCTGATGATCAAGGCCAGCGCCGGTGGCGGCGGACGCGGCATGCGCTTCGTTCAGCACGCCAATGAACTGCTGGCACAGGTGCGCACCGCTCGCTCTGAGGCGCTGCACGCCTTTGGCAGCGACGAGTTGATTCTGGAACAGGCGCTGATCGAACCGCGGCATGTGGAAATCCAGGTGTTCGGCGACCGCCACGGCCAGTTGATCTACCTCGGCGAACGCGACTGCTCGATCCAGCGCCGTCATCAGAAAGTCGTCGAAGAAGCGCCCTGCCCGGTGATGACCGCCGAACTGCGCCAGGCCATGGGCGAAGCCGCCCTCAAGGCGGGCCGCGCGGTGAACTATGTCGGCGCCGGCACCGTGGAGTTTCTCCTCGATGCGCGGGGGCAATTCTATTTTCTGGAAATGAACACCCGGCTGCAGGTCGAACACCCGGTCACCGAAATGATCACCGGCCTGGACCTGGTGGCCCTGCAGCTGCAGGTGGCGGCCGGTCAACCGCTGCCACTGCTCCAGGAACAGGTCGAACTCAAGGGCCATGCCATCGAAGTGCGGCTGTATGCCGAGGACCCGGCGCAGGATTTCCTGCCGCAAACCGGGCAGGTACGGCGCTGGGAGCCGGCGCTGGGCACCGATGTGCGCATCGACCATGGCCTGCTGGAAGGCCAGAGCGTCAGCCCGTTCTATGACCCGATGCTGGGCAAGCTCATCGCACATGGCGCCACCCGCGAAGAGGCGCGCCGCAAGCTGCTGCGCGCGGTCGAAGACACGGTGCTGACGGGTGTGGCAAGCAACCAGAAACTGCTGGCGAACCTGCTGCGCCATCCCGGTTTTGTCAGCGGCGAATTCAGCACTGCCTTTATCGCCGAACATTTCGCCGACGACCCAAGTCTGCATCCCCAGCCGCCAAGCGGCGCCGAACTGGCCCTGGCCGCGGCGCTGCTGTATCAGCACGCGGCCCAACGCCACGGCGCGGCGCTGGCCGGCTGGCGCAACAACGCCAGTGTGCCGCTGCACTATCGCCTGGGCTCGGGTGAAGCCGTGTGGAACCTTGAACTGAATAACCAGCAAGCCGGGACGCTGCAGATTCAACACGCCGACGAAAGCTTCGAGGTACAGCTGCTGGAAGCGGATGGCCGCTGGGCCTGCGCGACCATCGACGGTATCCGCCGCCACTACGCCTATACCCTGGAAGCCGGGCAGCTCTGGCTGTTTACCCGTCCCGGCAGCCTGCACCTTCAAGACCTGAGCCACGCACCGGTCGCCAGCCAGGCCGGCGCCCACAGCGGCATGCTCAAGGCGCCCATGGACGGCGCCATCGTCGACGTACTGGTCAGCGAGGGCGCGACCGTCAGCAAGGGCCAGCTGCTGCTGGTGCTGGAGGCCATGAAGATGGAGCATCCGCTGAAGGCCGGGATCGATGGCGTGATCAAGCGGCTGCAGGTCAACCTCGGCGATCAGGTGAAAAACCGCCAGGTTCTGCTGGAGGTGGAATAAGCCGCTAGGCGCAGGCGTCGGGTTTGGCTACGCTCAAGCCTCATCGGGATGTTGAAGCTGGAGCCTGTGATGCCTCACTGGTTGGTAATTGATCTGGAAGCCACCACGGACGAAGGAGGCTGGCCGGTGACCGATATGGAAATCATCGAGATCGGCGCCACCCTGGTGAACCGCGAAGGGCGTGAACTGGACCATTTCCAGCGCTTCGTGCGCCCGCTGCGGCGGCCGATGCTGACGCCGTTCTGCCGTGAACTGACCCGCATCAGCCAGGCCCAGATCGACGGCGCCCAGCCGTTGAGCGAGGTCTGGCCGCTGTTCGAACGCTGGCTGGGCCAGCACCATGCGCGCCTGGAAGGCTGGGCCAGCTGGGGCGACTACGATCGCAAGCAGCTGCTGCAGGAGTGGCAACGCTCGCAACTGCACAGCGCCCTCGCCCAACTGCCGCACATGAACCTCAAGCAACGCTTCGCCAAGGCGCGTCGCCTCGAACGGCCGCTGGGCCTGAACGGCGCGCTGCAACTCGCCGGGCTGCAGTTCACCGGCCAGCAGCATCGCGCCCTGGAAGATGCCCGCAATACGGCGCGTTTATTGCCCCTGATTCTTCCCGGCTGATCCGTCTGCGCAACAGGTGACGCATCTGAAGGCCTTGTGCATACTGGCCGGCCTTTTTGACCCCTTTTTTGAGGAATCGCCCATGTTTAAAGTCAACGAGTACTTCGACGGCACCGTCAAGTCGATTGCCTTCGGCACGGCCGAAGGTCCAGCCACCATCGGCGTCATGGCTCCGGGCGAATACGAGTTCGGCACCGCCCAACGGGAAATCATGCACGTGGTTTCCGGTGCCCTGACCGTCAAGCTGCCTGACAGCAACGACTGGGAAACCTTCGCCGCCGGCAGCCAGTTCAACGTACCGGCCAACAGCAAGTTCCAGCTGAAGGTCGCCGTCGACACCGCCTACCTGTGCGAATACCGCGGCTGATCCTTCCCCCGGGGACTGATTGCTGGTCATAAAAAATGCCCGTATCTGACGATACGGGCATTTTTCGTTGCAGCGCCGCTGGCTATTCCAGCACAGTGACCGGCATGCCGACTTCCAGCCGGCCAATGCCATCGTTCACCAGGTTCTGCCCGAACATCGCCCCACCTTCTTGCGCCCGGTACTGCTGCAGCGTGGCCAGCGGTTCACGGTCGGCGCTGCGCTCTCCGGTCTGCGGATCGATGGTGGTGAGGATGCAACGCGCACAAGGCTTGACCACCCGAAACTCGATATCGCCGATGCGAATGCGCTTCCAGCCGTCTTCGGCGAATGCCGGGAAGCCTTCGATCACCAGGTTGGGACGAAAACGCAGCATCTCCAAGGGACGGCCGACGCGACTGGACAGGTCTTCCCGGGAAGACTCGCCAATCAGCAACAACGGAAAACCGTCGGCAAAGGCCACCTGATCGTCATCCTTGCCGTAACCGGCCTGAGTGGTGCGCGCGCGCTCCAGGGGCACCTGTACCAGGCGGGTCGGCTTGCCGATGAACTCGCTCAGCCAGGCATGGGCCGCCTCGCCGGCATCCGGCACGCGCAGGGTGTCGCGCCAGATGGTCACGCCACGTAACGGCGCATCCGCACCAGGCAGTGGCACATCGAGGGCTGGATAGCCGGGAGCGCTGAGGGTCAGCCCACCGTCGGCGTTCCACAGCGCCGACAGCTGGCTCATGTGCGGGACCGCGCGCTGGGTCAGGAAGCGTCCGCTGGGTTCATCGACCAGCATCCAGCGTCGATCTCCCTCCAGCCCCAGCCTGTCCAGCGCGACCTGTTGCAGGGACTCACCCTTGCCGGACTTCAAGGGGTATCGATAAAGCGCGCTGAGACGCATGGCCAGCTCCCGGGAGGCAAAAAAAGCAACCTTATACGAGCCGGCCCGCGAATCAAAGAAGCACCTGCGGCGCAGGCATCACTCCGGCCACTGCTCCCGTCAGGCGGGAACTTCGTCCAGCATCAGGCGCTGGCGCACCACGTCGACCAGTTTGTCCGGCTGGAACTTGGACAGGAAGTTGTCGCAACCGACCTTCTTCACCATCGACTCGTTGAAGCTGCCGGACAGCGAGGTGTGCAACACCACATAAAGACCGCGCAGACGCGGATCGTTGCGGATTTCGGTGGTCAGGCGATAGCCGTCCATTTCCGGCATTTCGGCGTCGGTGAACACCATCAGCAGCTTGTCGGTCATGTCGACCCCGGTATCGGCCCAGGCCTTGAGCATCTTCAGGGCTTTCAGGCCGTCGCTGGCAATGTGCATCTTCACCCCCAGCTGGCCCAGGGTGTCGCGCAATTGCGTCAGCGCCACGTTGGAGTCGTCCACCAGCAGCACTTCACGGCCGCGGGCACGTTCGAGCACCGGGTCGTCGAGCTTGTCGCGAGAGACCTTGGCGTTGTACGGGACGATTTCGGCCAGGACCTTTTCCACGTCGATGATCTCGACCAGTTGATCGTCGACCTTGCTGATCGCCGTCAGGTAATGCTGGCGCCCGGCACTGGTCGGCGGTGGCAGGATGGCTTCCCAGTTCATGTTGACGATGCGGTCGACGCCTCCCACCAGGAAGGCCTGCACCGAGCGGTTGTACTCGGTGACGATGATGGTGCTGTTGGGCCCCGGCACCAGCGGCCGCATGCCGATCGCCTGGGACAGGTCGATGACCGGCAGCGTCTGCCCCCGCAGGTTGACCACGCCACAGACGAACGGATGGCGCTGGGGCATCAGCGTCAGCTTCGGCAATTGCAGGACTTCCTGCACCTTGAACACGTTGATCGCGAACAACTGTCGCCCGGCCAGACGGAACATGAGGATTTCCAGGCGATTCTCACCCACCAGTTGCGTGCGTTGATCTACCGTGTCGAGAATGCCGGCCATGTAATGACTCCTGGGCTTGTTCTGATGAATTCACTAACGCGGGTTATCGGCGCAATTCGCCGAATCTTGACCCGCATACAAAATGCCATGCAAAGGCATTGATGTCACATTAACATCATGCTTTACTGGCTTCGCGATTTCATCCACGCAACTTCCCCGCCGCGACCTCTATTTCAGCGCTTGGTTCCCCTCTGTAAGGGAATCCCCTATCGGCAATCAGGACCAACCTGATATTCGCAATATCCAATAGCCATTAATGTGACGCCATTCTCATTGCATGAATGGAGTCAGGCTTTTGTTTGTGATCGCAGGAAGATGGGCTGGTGCCCTTTCGAGCCCCCCCACCTCCGCTGTCCAAGCGTGGTCGATAGACCGTGCCCGACGAGTTGCATCCTGCAGACTAAACACCAGCCCATCGTCTTCGTCCATTCAGAACCAATCAGATTCGTCCTATATCCCACGGCATAACCGGCGTAATACCTTACAGCCGCTCACAAAACGGACCATTCCATCATCTGACGTGGCGTCGTGGAGACAAGCATGCTGATCGACGATCAAACGTGGCACCAATCACCTGACTTTCTGCTTGAGGCAGAAGCACTATTGGCCAAGTCGGTTGAGTGCCTGAACCATCTCAATCTGATCAAGAACGATCAGGACGCCATCGATTGCATGTTGTCCACTCTGCTCAAGCTTGCCGAGACAACCGACGCGCTGGCGCTGCGCAGCACCGCCGAATTCTCGCGCCAGGTTCATGCGTTGCTGGATCATTCCCATCCTCATCCGGACATGAACGAGCAGATTCTCGACACCCTCGGAGAGTGCTTCAGCCTGATGGCCTGGCAGCTTGAACTCGTCGATCCGGTGACCGGGCAACTGAACCTCGACGGCAACGAACAGGCCACCCTCATCGAAACCCTCGCCGTGCAAATGGATCCTCTGCCTGCGCCCCTGTCCTGCCAACACAACTCGTTTAAAGTTTTTTCGATCGCCAAGAGAAACGCATAAACCTGTCGTTAATCCCTAACTTCAGCCGTTAGATATGTTGTGACATTGATCAGCATCATGTCGTTATTCAATATTTCATGCCTGTTAACGACAGAACCAACTAGCGCAACTAAATAAAACCAATCCCGAGACTTCAAGTGTCCTGAATTTCGCCTGCCCGTTCGCTCAAGGCGAGATACAGTCACTGTTTCAGGGTGGCCAGTTGAAACAAGCAAATCGGCACATACGTCCCAAAAGGCGATATTCCTGACTTTCTGGACATATATAGAGGCGCGACCAACGGTAGCTAAGCTGGTACTATGCCAACCACTAACCGATGTACTTAATGGCACTGTGACTTCAGATTGATCTTGTTACACACCGGATCAGTGCAAGGCTTGCTCCCAACGAATAGACCGCGTTAATTGAAGCCGCATACTCAAACAATACCGTTTTCCAAACCGGGGCCCGTCAGCCGACTTGACCGGTCTCCCCGCAGCGAACATTCATTGGCTCCATCCGCTATGTACGCCAGCCTCAAGTCAACCGCCACCAGGCTTCTTTCTCGAATACACCTGCGCCGGCTCAACCTGTTGCTGTGCTCATGCTCGGCACTTGGAAGCCTGGCCGTCTATTGCCTGTCGACTACCTTTCCCCTCAGCCTGCTGATCCTGAATCTGGCGGCCCTGGCCAGTGTCTGGGCCTATTACGGCGATTCGCGCAAATCGATCAAGTTCCAGCCTCAGGAACTGGCGGACCGTTTGCTGGAAGTCCAGGAAAACGAGCGCCATCGCCTCAGTCGTGAATTGCATGATGATATTGGTCAGTTGTTGACCGCCGCCAAGTTGCAAAGCGAATGGCTCAAGCGCCGCCTGCCCGAAGAGCTGCAACAGCATTGCACGACGCTTCAAAGCACATTGGAAGAAACCCTGGCCAAGGTCCGCGATGTATCGGCCATTCTCAATCCCCGGCAATTGGCCAGCCTGGGCCTGGAAGCCAGCCTGCGGGCCCACTTGCTGAAGACCCTGGAAAACACCTCCGTGCACTGGAGCCTGGAATGCAAGCAACGCCTGGCTGGCATCCCCGAAGAGATGGCGGTGGCCGCCTTTCGCATCACCCAGGAAGCCGTCACCAACATGCTGCGTCACGCCCAGGCGGATAACCTGCTGGTACGCCTGCAACGCCTGCCCGAGGGACTTTCGCTGTTTATCAGCGACGATGGCCGTGGTTTTTCCCCGGCGGCCAATCCTGGCGCACAAGGACAACGCGGCATGGCGGGCATGTCGGAAAGAATCGCGCAACTGGGTGGCACCCTGAAGGTTTCCAGCCAGCCCGACCAGGGCACACAAATCGAAGCACTCTTCCCCTGGGCGCCTCGCGCACTCGAACGGGCCAGTACGAATAAGGTTTTACATTGACCTGCAATTTACTTCTGGTGGATGACCACTCGCTCATCAGGGCTGGCGTGCGTGCCCTGGTCATGGACATTCCTGGCTATGCCGTGATCGGCGAAGCCAACGATGGCGCACAAGTACTGGAAATGGTCGAAAGGCTGTCGCCAGACATTATCCTGCTGGATATTTCCATGAAGGATGTCAGCGGCCTTGAAGCCCTGAAGAAACTCAAGGTGGTGCATCCGCAGAGCAAAGTCCTGATTCTCTCGATGCATACCGATCCGGCGCTGATCATGCAGACCCTGGAATCCGGTGCTCATGGCTACCTGCTCAAGGACACCACCGCCAACGAGCTCGAGCACGCGCTCGACGCCTTGCGCAACAACGAGCGTTACCTCAGCCCGGCCATTGCCCATACGGTGATCAATCAGGCGCTGATCCGCGTGCAGAAGCCCCATCCAGAACCCGTTGAAACCCATAACCTGACCGCCCGCCAGCTGGAGATCCTGCGCCTGATCGTTCGCGGCAAATCGACCCGGGAAATCGCTCACGGGCTGGGCCTGAGCATCAAGACTGTGGAAACCCACCGCTCGCAGATCATGAAACGCCTGCAGATCTACGACGTAGCCGGCCTGGTCCTGTTTGCCGTCCGCGAGCAGATCATCAGCCTCGACGATTAAGGCGCCAAAGCTCCCAACAGCGGGGAGTCTTCCGGTAAATGCACCCGCAATGCCCCTGGAAGCGCGCGAAAACGCAGGTTTTCGCCTTGCAGGGGCTCACCGTCGAGATTGATATCCAGCCCCTCGGACACCTTGATTTCCACCCAGGGCAGGCGTGTACGCACAAACAGATTGTCGATCCCCCAGCCGCCGGCCAGCAGATCCTTCAAGGTGCCCACCAGCTCCTGAGGGGCCGGCAGGATACTGACATCAAGCAACCCGTCATCGGCCATCGCCTCAGGGCACAGCAGATGACCGCCACCGGCCTGGCGCCCGTTGCCGATCCCCAGGGCCAGCAGCTCGCCGCGCCAATGGAAATCCGGCCCCTGCAGCTCGCCATAGGCCGCATGCAGCTCATTGAAGCGGGACAAACCAGTGAACAGATAGGCGGCGCCCCCCAGGATCTTTTTCAGGTCCTCGGAGGTATTGGCCGTCACCTGGCTGCCGAACCCACCCGTGGCCATGTTGAGGAATACCTGGCCACCGACCTCACCGAGGTCGATCGTCCGTGCCGGCACGTCGAGCAGGCTCAATGCCTCATGGGGCAGCAACGAAACGCCAGCCGCCCGCGCGAAATCATTGGCCGTCCCCAGTGGCAGCAACACCAGACTGGCATCGTTGGCCTGCGCCGCCATGGCCTCGGCGATATCACGCAAGGTGCCGTCACCGCCTCCTGCGATCAGGCGCGTATAACCGCCCGCGAGGGCTTCATCCACCAGGCGCTGGGCATCGCCCGCCTCCCAGGTCAGGCGGACCGCCAGCTCCCAACCCTCTTCGCGCTTGCGCTCGACAGCGTCGCGAACCTCTTCGTTGAGGGCCTGCTTGCCGTGCAATATCAGCATCGCCTTGCGTTCGCTCATCGCTCATCACTCCTGTCATTCGAGGGCCATTGAAGGATGTTGACCCTCGCTCCATGAGAAAAAGTCCGACCGGAATGTAATCAATTTGTCCCCATCAGGCCGTCTGCTGGCTGACCGGTAACTTTTCTGACCGCAGATTGAGAATCACCTGAATTGACCCGAAACAGACAATCGGAGAATGTTCATGGCAGGCGAACGACGCCTCAAACAGGGAAGCGAAACACATGGATGACAAGAAATGCTTTGAACGCTCGAACTCCGCGCTCAACCGGCTGGAAGGAAGCATCCTGCTCAGTACAGGCAAACACCCGGAACTGAGTGTCCATCAAGTACATGCCCATGACCGCGAGCATAAGCCCGACAGCAAGCTTCACGCCTTGCTCAAGAAACTCGCGTGGATATTGGCCTATGCCGGGTTTCTATCGGCACTGCTGTCCTGGGGCCTGAACAGCCGTTTTGGCTTGCTGATCCTTCTACTGCTGCGTTGATAGGTAGGGCTCTGGAGGATGGACCCGGCCCTGCCGACCAGGTCCGCCTCCCCTGGCGTCAGCCCAGGACTTCACTCAACGGAATGAAGTTGACCCAATCGCCCTCGACCAGCGTTCGCTCTTCCAGCACCTCGACCAGCCCCTCGGCCCAGGCGGCACTGCGCAAGACCCCGGAACTCTGGTTCCGGTAGATGATTGCCCTGCCCTGCTCCAGGCGCCCGCGCAGATACTCTCGGCGGTTCCCCGGCTTCGGCCAGGCAAATCCAGCCGGAACCTGGAACTGCAAGGGATGCAGTTGCTTCACTCCCTGGCGCCGCAAAATATAGGGGCGGGCCAGCAAGGCAAAGGTCACCAGCGTCGAGGCCGGGTTACCGGGCAGGCCGATTACCGGCACACCGCGGAAATGCCCGAAGGTCAACGGCTTGCCCGGCTTGATCGCCAGCTTCCAGAGGGCCAGTTCACCCTCTTCTCTTAAGGCGATCCCCAGGAAATCCGCTTCGCCCACCGATACGCCGCCGGTGGACAGAATCAGATCCACATCCGCCAGCTCGGCAAGACGACGCCGGGTCATGGGCAGGTCGTCCGGCAGGATTCCGCCGTCGATCACCTCGCAGCCCAGACGCTGCAACCAACTGCACAGCAGGACACGGTTGCTGTTGTAGATTTGCCCGGGACCAAGCGCCCGCCCGGGTTCGACCAGTTCATCGCCAGTGGAGAGAACGGCGACTCGCACGCGGCGCACCACATCCAGCTCCGCGCAACCCAGGGACGCAGCCAGCCCCAACTCGATCGGCCCCAGCTGCGTTCCGGCCACCAGCACACACTCGCCAACCGTGGTTTCCTGGCCTTGCGGACGAATGTTCTGCCCCGCGCCGAGAGGCTCGGTAAAAGCCACCCGCTCATCAGCCTGGACCTGGGCGTTCTCCTGCATTTCCACGCAGTCGGCTCCCGCCGGGACCGGCGCCCCGGTGAAGATGCGTGCGCAGGTGCCAGGTGCCAAAGGCTCAGGCGCCTGGCCAGCGAAGATGCGCTGGCTGACCACCAGGGGCTCGCCCTTCCAGTCCGAGGCACGCAAGGCGTAACCGTCCATGGCGCTGTTGGGCCAGGGCGGAAGATCCAGGGTGGAAATCAAGTCGTCGGCCAATACCCGGCCTTGAGCAGCCGCCAGTGGCAACCGTTCGCGTTCGAGAATGGGGGTAGCCTCGGCCATCTCGAGCAAACGGGCCAGTGCGACCTCGACCGGCATCAAGGCACCGGTCTTGCCCGGCTTACCCACGGGATTCACAAGGCGCTGCCTGTTTCAGGTGGGTGACGAAATTGCACGGACGGTGCCGCGAATCCAGCTGTTCGGCGAGGATGCCGTCCCAACCGGTACGCACCGCATTGGTCGAACCCGGCAGGCAGCACACCAGCGTGCCGTTGGCCAGGCCAGCCAGGGCTCGGGACTGCACGGTGGAAGTGCCGATATCGGCCACCGAGATCTGGCGGAACAACTCGCCAAATCCGTCGACCTGTTTGTCGAGCAGGCAAGACACGGCTTCCGGGGTACTGTCGCGGCCGGTGAAACCGGTGCCGCCGGTGATCAGCACCACCTGGACCAGATCGTCGGCGATCCAGGTCGCCACTTGTGCGCGAATCTTGTAGAGATCGTCCTTGAGCAGGACGCGCGCGGCCAGGTTATGGCCAGCAGCGCTCAGACGATCGACGAAGACCTGGCCGGATGTATCGGTCTCCAGGGTCCGGGTATCACTGACAGTCAGCACCGCGATGTTCAGGGGTGCAAAAGGTACATCAGCCTTGGCTTTCATAGGCTCGATCCAGTTGTAGGAGAAACAGCCCGGTGTTATATCACAGCGCTCTCTTTGCCCGCCCCTGTGGAGACGTGCCATGACCCAGCGCGCAGATTTGCCGCCCTGCTCCATTCTGCTCCTGGCCGGTGGGCGCGGCCAACGCATGGGCGGAAGGGACAAGGGGTTGATCGAGTGGCAGGGCCGGCCATTGATCGCCCACCTGCATCGACTGACCCGCAGCCTGAGCGATGACCTGATCATTTCCTGCAACCGCAATCAGCAGCAGTACGCGCCTTATGCCGATCAACTGGTGCAGGACGAAAGCAACGATTTCCCCGGGCCGCTGGCAGGTATTCGTGCCGGACTGGCGGTCGCCCGGCATGCCCGACTGCTGGTATTGCCCTGCGACGTACCGCGCATTGACGCGCAACTGATCGACGCCATGCGACAAAGCGCCGCCCGGCACCCGGACAAACCACTGATGCTGCGCCATGGCGAGCACTGGGAACCCCTGCTGTGTATCATTCCGCGCGCCCTGCTCGGCACCTTCGACGGCGCCTGGCAGAACGGTGAACGCAGCCCCGGACGTATCATGCGCGGGCTGGATGCTCAGGCCCTGCAATGTCCGGCAAACGATCCCCGATTGGCTAATCTGAATACATCAGCGCTGTTAAGCCAGCAGCACGGCGTGTCAGAATGCCCTTAACTCAAGGAACTTGCAGGCGTTGTATACGTCTCAAGCACAGCAACTAAAAGTATTCATCTCGGAGACACATAATGATTCAGCGGACTCTCGCCACTCTCATGCTCGCACTGGGCCTTGCCACTCTCGCCGGTTGCGCATCGCCTACTGTGATCACCCTGAATGACGGTCGCGAAATCCAGGCCGTCGATACGCCGAAATACGATGAGGATTCCGGCTTCTACGAGTTCGAACAACTGGACGGCAAACAAACCCGTATCAACAAGGATCAGGTTCGTACGGTAAAAGAGCTGTAATCCATAGCGTTACAGCCTTGAACGATAAAGCCCGCTTTCGCGGGCTTTATCGTTTCCGGGCAACAACCAGCAGTGACCTGGATTACCACTGCAAGGTGATCCGACTCTCGAACTCGCGCTCCTCCCCGCTCAGCGGGTCGGTAAAACGCAGCCCCTGGGCCAGCAGCTTGAGCGGCTTGGCATAATCGTCCTCCACATCCTTGAGCGCATCGGGATAGAACGGGTCGTTGCAGATTGCCGCCCCCAGCGCACTCATGTGCACCCGCAACTGGTGCTTTTTGCCAGTCACCGGATACAACCCATAACGCCAGAGGTCACCGTTCTTTTCCCGGACCTCCAGCGCCGTTTCCGTATTAGGAATGCCAGGCCCTTCCTGCATGCGGAAAAAGGGCTCGCCATCGACCAGGCGGCTTTTATGCACCCGCGGGAACTCGAGACCGGGCAAGGCCGGGGCGATGGCCTCGTAGCGCTTGTCGATCCTGCGGGTCGGAAACAGCGACTGATAAGCCGAGCGGCTTTGCGGATTGGCCGAAAACAACACCAGGCCCGCCGTATGCCGATCGATGCGATGCAGAGGCACCAGGTGGGGATTGTCCAGGCTGCGGATCAGGCGGCGCAGCAAGGTTTGCTCGACATATTCCCCCGCCGGGGTGACTGGCAGGAAATGCGGCTTGTCCGCCACCACCAGATGCTCATCGACATAGAGGATCGATTCCTGCACCGGGATGACCTTTTCGTCGGGTACTTCGCGGAAATAATGAATGCGCAGGCCTTCGCGGTACGCCAGGTCGACGCTGATCGGCAAACCCTGTCCATCGAGCACCCGGCCACGGACGATCCGGCTCAGCCACTGCTCGCGGCTGATGGTACTGAAGTGATCACACAGGCAGTCCAGTACGGTTGGCCATGACCCGGGGGGCAGGTACAGGGTGCTGGCCTGATGCTGTGCGGCGGAAAAAGGTACGGAGGACATACAAAAGCTCGAGCGGACAATGCAGAGCGGCATTATCCAACATGGGTCCCGGGGAACCTAGGAGAGTTTCCCCCTTCGGGACCAACGACTAGGCGCGGGCCACTCCAGCCTGCGCGGCGGCATCGGTGAACTCCTTCAGCCAGCGCAGCACATCGACCGCCTCCCAGCGGGCCGGGTCATACAACGCATACAACAAACCCTGATACCCCACCACGTCCAGTTGCCGGTGATAACCCGCACGCTGGAACAGCGCTTCGATTTCCGCGAAGCAGGTATTGAAATGCAGCTTGTTGAACGGTGTCTTGCCCTCCGTGACCAGCCCGTCCAGGCGCAGCTCGAGTACCGCTTCGCGCACCACATCGGCGGACATGCGGTTCACACTGCTCTTCAATTGTTCGACATTGACCATCATCAGTCCTTCTACCCTCTCATTCATCCACTGAGCACACGCCCTGCGCATCGATATCAGCCACGGCCGACGTAACTGACCACCCACAACACCACGCCCCAGATTTGCGCCGAATCCCGATCGTCCAGGGGAATCGGTGCAATCGAAGGTCGCGCCGCCTTGAGCAGCAGCCCGCCCTTGGGGTCGGGAGCCAGCAGGCGCACGCCATAGGCGTCTTCGCCATCGAGATGGGCCACCACGTATTGATCCACTGCCGGGGCTGCCGAACGATCGACGATCAGCCGGTCGCCGGGATAGATACCGAAGCCCAGCAGGCTGTCGTCATCCACCAGCACCGCGCGGATCTGCGGGGCTCCGAGACCCACGGTGCGATCCAGCGAAAAACCGCCTTCGAACTGGAGCCCGGCAGCAAACCCGCCGTGCTCCGCATGTTCGGGCGACAGGTGTTGCAAACGCTCGGCGCGGGCAAGGATTGTGAGAGACATGACGAACCATCCCGATAACTGTACGCATATACAGTAACCGAATAATCGGGATCCCGCCAAGGGATTGCAGCGAAGGCGACAAACGGAAAGGGTCGTGCCAGCGACAGCCGGCTCAGCGCAGGAAGGCCACCACCTGTTCGGCATCGAACGGCCAGCCCAGCTCGGCGCCGTTGTCCACCCGGCGCAGGACCGGGATACGCAGGCCATACGCCTCGAACAGGGTTTCGTCTTCCGCGATATCCACCAGCTCGACCAACAACCCGTGCTCCACCAACGGCATCAACTCCGCTTCGGCGAGTTCGCACAGGTGGCAACCCAGGGTGCCGAACAGCTGACATTCAGGAGGCATGACATACAGACCGAAAAGAGACAGGCGCTTATTCTAGGCCCGCGATAAAAAGCCGTCGACCGATGAACACGGCAGCGTGCGGTCATCGTCGGGCATTCTGCCAAACAGCTGATGCAGGTCAGCGTCGCCAACTTGCGATTGAGCGACCCTCGCGGCTTTTTTTGCCTCTACGCTCTGTATTCCAACCCGCCGCCGGAGATGCCTGTGTTTGCCAATCTGTTGATCATCCTCGCTTCATCCCTGGTGGTGATCGCCCTGTTCCGCCGCCTGCACCTGCCGCCCGTGCTGGGCTACCTGTGCGTGGGCCTGCTGGTGGGGCCGACCGCCTTCGGCTGGGTCAACGACAACGAAAACCTGCCTGACCTGGCGGAGTTGGGGGTGGTGTTCCTGCTGTTTTCCCTGGGGCTGGAGTTTTCCGTATCGAAGATGCTGGCCCTGCGCCAGGTGGTCTTCGGCCTGGGCAGCTTGCAAGTGCTGTGCAGCGGCGCCGTCCTCGGTGGCCTGCTGATCCTCGCCGGCGGGCCGCTGATCCCGGCCTTGCTGCTCGGCGCGGGCCTGGCGCTGTCCTCCACCGCCATCGTCAGCAAGGAGCTGGGCAGCCTAGGGGAAATCTTCAGCAGCCACGGGCAGAATGCGATCGGCGTGTTGCTGTTCCAGGACGTGGTGGCCGTGCTGTTGCTGACCCTGGTGCCGGTATTCGCCGGCAATACCGAACAGGCCTGGTATTGGGCCCTGCCCCTGACCCTGGGCAAGACCGCCCTGCTGTTCATCGGCCTGGCGCTGGCCAGCCGCTGGCTGCTGCCACGGCTGTTCCACGAGGTGGCCGCCTCCCATTCCGCCGAGCTGTTCGTGCTGCTGGCCCTGGTCATCGTCCTGCTGACCGCCTGGCTGACCCACCTGCTCGGCCTGTCCCCTGCCCTTGGCGCGTTCCTCGCCGGCATGCTGCTGGGGGAAAGCCGCTACCGGCACCAGATCGAGGCTGATATCCGGCCGTTCCGCGACATTCTGCTGGGGCTGTTTTTCGTCAGCATCGGCATGCTGATCGACCTGCAACTGTTCGCCAGCCATGCCCTGCTGATCCTCGGCCTGACCCTGGCCCTGATGCTGATCAAGGGCGCCGTGGTGGCGCTGTTGCTCAAGCTGCGCGGCAGCGACGGCGAGACGGCCTGGCGCAGTGGCCTGGCCCTGGCCCAGGGCGGCGAGTTCTGTTTTGCGCTGATGGCGCAGATGCAGCAAAGCCAGTTGATGCCGGCCGAGCTGAGCGGCCTGCTGCTGGCCGCGACCTTCTGTTCGATGTTGCTGACCCCCTTGCTGCTGCGCGCCGCCCCGGGCATTGCCGCGCGCCTGCACCGCAAGCCGAACCAAGAGGCCCACCTGGAAGAAATCAGCGCCCTCAACGCCGCATTGCAGGGCCATGTGGTGATCTGTGGATATGGCCGCGTCGGCCAGTCGATCGGCCGCTTCCTGCGCCGCGAACAGCAGCGTTTCATTGCCCTGGACGATGACCCGGTGCGGGTCCAGGAAGCCGCGGCCGGCGAAAGCTGCGTGCATTACGGCGACTCCCGCCGCGCCGAGCTGCTGGCGGCGGTCGGCCTCGAACGCGCACGGCTGCTGGTGATTGCCGTGGACAAGACCGACATCGCCCTCAACGTGCTGAAAAGCGCGCGCCGGATCAACAGCGACGTGCCGATCCTGGTACGCACCCGGGACGACAGCCAACTGGCCGAACTGAAAGCCGCCGGCGCCAGCGAAGTGGTGCCGGAGCTGCTGGAGTCGAGCCTGATGCTGGCGTCCCATGCGCTGGTGATGCTCGGGCTGCCGGAACACCAGGTACAGGCCAAGGTCGATGAAGTCCGCCACAACCGCTATAGCCTGCTGCACGGCTTCTACCATGGCGCGCAGACCGACCTGCTGGACAACCGCGGCCAGCCACGAGTGCTGATGCATGCGGTCAATCTCGGCAGCGCGGCCCACGCCTGCGACCTGGCCCTGGGCGAGCTGGCGCTGGAGCAGTTGGGCGTGGATGTGCAAGGCGTGCAGCGCGATGGCCGTGACCTGGAGCTGACCGCCGGCACCTTGCTGCAAGCCGGCGATACGGTGTTGATGTCCGGCCCGCTGGCGGCCATCGAAGCGTCGGAGGCGCGCCTGCTCGGCGGCCAATGATCAGCGGCAAGCAGCCCAGGCTGGAGGCTCCAGCCCGGGCCGCAAGGCTTCAGTCCTGGCTGACCGCGCCGATCTTGTGCAGCGACAGGTCGGCGCCGTAGTACTCCTGCTCCTGGGTCAGGCGCAGGCCGCAGAGCGCCTTGATCGCGCCATACACCAGGAAGCCGCCGACCAGCGCCACCAGCACGCCCAGGCCGGTACCGATCAACTGGCTGGTCAGGCTGACACCGCCCAGGCCACCCAGGGCGCTCTGGCCGAAGACCCCACAGGCAATACCGCCCCACACACCGCACACACCATGCAATGGCCAGACACCCAGCACATCGTCGATCTTCCAGCGCGTCTGGGTGGCGATAAAGCACCAGACGAACAGCGCGCCGGCGATCGCCCCGGTGATCAACGCTCCCACCGGGTGCATCAGGTCGGAGCCGGCGCAGATCGCCACCAGCCCGGCCAGCGGGCCGTTGTGCAAAAAGCCCGGGTCGTTGCGCCCGACGATCAACGCCGCCACCGTGCCGCCGACCATGGCCATCAGCGAGTTCACCGCCACCAGGCCGCTGACCGCTTGCAGGGTCTGCGCGCTCATCACGTTGAAGCCGAACCAGCCGACAATCAGGATCCACGAACCCAAGGCCAGGAACGGAATGCTCGACGGCGCGAACGCCACCAGCTTGCCGTCGCGGTAGCGCCCGTTGCGCGGCCCGAGCAACAGCACCGCGGCCAGCGCCAGCCAGCCGCCCATGGCATGCACCACCACCGAGCCGGCGAAATCATGGAAGCCTGCGCCGAAGCTCTCCTGCAGCCAGGCTTGCAGGCCGTAGTTGCCGTTCCACACCAGGCCTTCGAAGAAGGGATAGATGAAGGCCACGATCAGCGCCGTGGCGCAGAGCTGCGGGACGAACCGCGCACGCTCGGCGATGCCGCCGGAAATGATCGCCGGAATGGCCGCCGCGAACGTCAGCAGGAAGAAGAACTTCACCAGCCCGTAGCCGTGATCGGCGCTGATCACCGCCGCCGGTTGCAGGAAGCTGACGCCGTAGGAGATCCAATAGCCTATAAAGAAATAGGCCAGGGTCGAAACCGCGAAGTCGCTGAGGATCTTCGACAAGGCGTTGACCTGGTTTTTCTGGCGCACCGTGCCCACCTCGAGAAAGGCGAAGCCGGCATGCATGGCCAGGACCATGACCGCACCGATGAGGATGAACAGGGTATTGGAACCATGGACCAGAGTGTCCACAGCGCTTTGCAGATTTTCCATGGAATGGGCAGACCTGATAGCAGGAATTATCCGCGAGCCGCTCGAGCGTTTTTGCACCAACTTGGCACCGAAGGTCCTGTCGACCTACGCATTACGACCCATTTTGGCGCGACGCTTTTTCGAGAAGGGTGTATCGCTCGGGGGTGTTTCCATAAGTGTTGATTTTTTAGGGTAAGGTTTTAGCTGCCAGGCACCGCATCCTGCGCGCTTTCGGCGCAACCACCCGTGTTTACGCACCAGGACAAAGCAAAAGCTGTACCAGACAATTGCACTGAACCTTCGCGCAAGGCTCATACTCGAACCCTTCAGAACGCCACTATGGAGATCATCATGGCCAGCAAAACCACCAAGACAGCTCAAGAAACCCTGATGGCGGACTTTCAGGCACTGGTCAGTGACACGGAACGCCTGCTGGAACACACCGCCACCCTGGCGGGCGAACAGGCGGACGAATTGCGCACACAGATTCACGACAGCCTGCTGCGCGCCCGCGAGACCCTGCAACTGACCGAGCAATCGCTGCGCGAACGCGGCGAGGCGGCGGTCACTGCCACCGAAGACTATGTGCAGAACAACCCCTGGCAAGCAGTGGGCATCGCGGCGGGCGTGGGCTTCCTGATCGGCCTGCTGGCGACCCGGCGCTGATATGGCTATCGATGAATCCGGCTCCACCGCGGGCCAAGGCTCCTCAACGCGGCGCCTGGGCGCTGCTTTCCTGGGTTTGCTGCACAGCCACGTCGAACTGTTCGGTATCGAGTTGCAGGAACAGAAAGCCAGAACCGTCAGCCTGCTGTTGTTCGCCGGGTTGACCCTGGTGTTCGCCCTGCTGCTGTTGGTAGGCCTGTCGACGCTGGTGCTGATCCTGTTCTGGGACACCTATCGCCTGACCGCCATCACCGGGCTGTGCGTCTTCTATACGCTGGCCGCGCTGTTCTGCGCCCTGCGCCTGAAGGCGGCGATTTTCGATGAGTCCTCGCCCTTCCATGCCACCCTCGAAGAGCTGGCCAATGACAGGGAGCGCCTGCTGCCATGAGCCTGCCGGACATTCCGCAAACCAATTCCCGGCGCGAAATGCGCAAGGCGCTGATCCGCCTGCGCATGGAAATGCATCGCCAGGAAATCCGCCACGAATCCCATCAATTGCTGCAACCCTTGCAGCGGGTCCGTGGCCTTGGCCAAAGCTGGCAACAGGGCTTCGGCATCAAGCACGCGCCGTTGTGGGGTGTGGCCGCCGTGACCCTGTTGGGGTTTCTCACCGGCAAGGGCGCCAAGAGCGGCAGCGTCAGAAACTTCGCCCGACTGGTACGGCTCAGCGCCGGCCTGTTGCCGCTGATCAAGCTGGTCATGCAAGGTTCTTCGAGCAAGCATTGAGCCGCCACCATCTGGCTGCATTCTTGCAACCGTTCCCGCAATAGCTGCGCCCCGGCCTCTCTCACGAGAGGTCGGGCCTTGCCTGCCTGTTGCGTCGGCGCGCCGCCCAAGATCAACAAGATCAACCAAGGAGGCCCCGTGATCGACGGGCAACCGCTTGCCTGCTTTCAACCCTTCATCGACACCGCCACTGGCCGCATTGCCGGTGTCGAAGCCCTGGGCCGCCTGCGCCAACCGAACGGCCAACTGCTGTCGGTCGGCCCATTGTTCAACGATCCCCGGACCTCTTCCACCGCCCTGCGCCGGCTCGACCGGCTGATTCGCGCCGACGCCCTGAGCCGCCTGCATGAAGCGCCCGCGGACTGGTTCCTGAGCCTCAATATCTCGCCCCGCTGGATCAGCCGCCTGCGCGCCGGCCAGCCGTTGCCGAGCCTCAGGCAATTGCAGCAACAGGGCGTCGATCCGCGGCGCGTGGTCTTCGAAATCACCGAGTTGAGCGGCAACAGCCAGCGCCTGAGCGAAGTGGTGGCGCGCTACCGCGAAGCCGGCGCGCGGATCGCCATCGACGACTTCGGCGCCGGCTACTCCCAGCTCGACCGAGTGCTGGCCCTGCAACCGGACATTCTCAAGCTCGACATGCGCCTGTTCCAGGCCGCGGCCCGTGGCGGGCCCAGCAGCGACGTGGTCAAGGCCCTGGCGCAGATGGCCGAGAAGACCGGCTGCTGGATCATCGCCGAAGGGGTCGAGAGCGAAACCGAACTCAACTTCGCCCTGGAATGCGGCTCGCGGTATGTCCAGGGTTTCCTGTTTGCCCGGGCCGAGCAGGCGTTCTTCGCCAGCGATGCTTTCGTCGCGCCTTTTGCCCGGGCGCGCCAGCGCTATGTGCAGCAGAAACTGGCCGAACGCGGACGCCTGATGCAGATGCGCCAGCAACTCGCGGAGCTGATGACCCTGCTGCAGGATTGGGCCCAGGCCCGAGCCCCGATCGAGCGATTGCCGCAGGTGGATGCCTTTCCCTGGTTGTTGCGCTTCTATCAATGCGATCGCCACGGCACCCAGCTGACGCCGAACCTGGAATGGCGCCACGAGCGCTGGCAGGCCGACCACAGCTACGTCGGCCACAACTGGTCGTGGCGTCCTTACTTCTACCACCTGCTGGCCGAAGGCTGGGACGAGCGACGGCTGACCCTGTCCAACACCTACCGCGACGCCACCAGCAACCAGTACTGCCTGACCGCCGGGCAGTTCTTCGACAATGGCCAGCGCCTGCTGTTGATCGATATCGATGCCGCGGGGCTTTAGTTCCACTTGCAGGCGCTGGCGCGAACCGGGAAGCTAGCCCATCAGTCATTCGACGGAGAGACCCCGCCTTGGATTGGCATACCCTGCTTACCCGCGAACGCCTCGGAAAACCGCTGCACAGCCCTGAAGAACTGGGCCGCAGCCCCTTCCACAAGGACCACGACCGCATCATCTTCTCCGGTGCCTTCCGCCGCCTGGGCCGCAAGACCCAGGTGCACCCGGTGTCCAGCAACGACCATATCCATACACGCCTGACCCACTCCCTGGAAGTCAGCTGTGTCGGTCGCTCCCTGGGCATGCGGGTCGGCGAAACCATTCGCGACGCCCTGCCCGAGTGGTGCGAACCGAGCGACCTGGGGATGGTGGTGCAATCGGCCTGCCTGGCCCACGACATCGGCAACCCGCCATTCGGCCACTCCGGCGAAGATGCGATCCGCCACTGGTTCCAGCAGGCCGCCGGGCGCGGCTGGCTGGACGCCATGAGCGAAAACGAGCGCAACGACTTCCTCAACTTCGAAGGCAATGCTCAGGGCTTCCGGGTGCTGACCCAGCTGGAATATCACCAGTTCGACGGCGGCACGCGGCTGACCTATGCCACCCTCGGCACCTACCTGAAGTACCCCTGGACCGCACGCCACGCCGACTCCCTGGGCTACAAGAAGCACAAGTTCGGCTGCTACCAGAGCGAACTGCCGTTGCTCGAACAGATCGCCAACAAGCTCGGCCTGCCGCAACTCGAGGAACAACGCTGGGCCCGCCATCCGCTGGTGTACCTGATGGAGGCCGCCGATGACATCTGCTATGCCCTGATCGACCTCGAGGACGGGCTGGAGATGGATCTGCTCGACTATGCCGAAGTCGAGTCGCTGCTGCTCGGCCTGGTGGGCGACGACCTGCCGGAAACCTATCGCCAGCTCGGCCCGCGGGACTCGCGCCGGCGCAAGCTGGCGATCCTGCGCGGCAAGGCCATCGAGCACCTGACCAACGCCGCCGCCCGGGCCTTCGTCGAACAGCAGGACGCCCTGCTCAGCGGCACCCTGCCCGGCGATCTGGTGGAACACATGCACGGCCCGGCCAAGCGTTGCGTGCTCAATGCCAAGGACATCGCGCGCAAGAAGATCTTCCAGGACAAGCGCAAGACCCTGCACGAGATCGGTGCCTACACCACCCTGGAAATCCTCCTCAACTCGTTCTGCGGCGCCGCGCTGGAACAGCACGGCGGACGCACACCGTCGTTCAAGAACCGGCGGATCCTCGACCTGCTCGGCAACAACGCGCCGGATCCGAACGGTTCGCTGCACACCTCCTTCCTGCGCATGATCGACTTCATCGCCGGCATGACCGACAGCTACGCCAGCGAAATGGCCCGGGAAATGACCGGGCGTTCCAGCCCGCAATGACCCGTCGTTGAACGGCTGCCTCGCGTTATCGAGGTGGCCGTTCGAGCGGTTTTGTGTGAGTCGGCAACTAAGGGATTCCCCTAGGCCCTTATCAGGCAATATCCCGATGCAATCGTTACTTCAACTTTGATCAGTTGCCTTCTGCGCACTGTTCGACAGCGCCTTCACTTCCACCTCGTTCACGAGACATCCATCAAGTCTCGACACTATTCCAGGCAGCCTTCAGCACCTAGAGCACTTGCTCTATAACTAGCGATAGTGACCGATATATGTAGCTGAACAATCAATCCAACTAACCTGAATTAAACAGACCGTTAACGAAACAACCAGACATCCTACCTTTACCTTTCGATACATCTGCTCACCCGTCGGACCAAACCCCTTGCAACACAAGGCCCCTGCAGGTTCCCGTCGATTACAAATTCCGTACAAATCAACTTTATCGTTTCCGCTAGTCTCGAACCGTAATGGCTTAACAAGGTTAATTTCACGCCTCGATAGATCGTTCCCCGTTCATGACCCCAGGCCGGATGATCGCCGGCAAAACAAATAGCAAGCGAACTAAGCACCTTCACTCAAACTTCAAGCCAACGGTTAGTTCGAAAATAATTTCACCCCTCGCTGTAACAAAGAGCACGCCCAGGACTCAAGCGTCAAAATGGAAGTGAGTACACGGAATGAATCCGTGTCGATAAGTTGTTCCCGCACTTCCTCGTCCGTTTTTCACTGTTAAGGATGTCGAGTGCCCCATACGTCCTCAAGTCACCCAAGTTGCCATACCAGCCTGCACCGCTGGTTGCTGCTCTCGCTGCTGGCCGGGTCCCTGCCGGTGGCCGCCGCCGATATGCCACAACCGGGTCAGGAAGCCCTGCGTCTGCAGCAACAGCAACAGCGCGACCTGCAACAACTGCAACTGGAACAGCGCCAGCGCCAGTTACAGCGCGGCAGCTTCGGGACCCCGGCGGTCACTCCCGCCGAAACCACCCAGGGTGGCCAGGATGAACAGTGCTGGGCCCTGAGCGGCACACGGATCGCCGGCGTCACGCTGTTCAAGAAAGACCGGTTGAACCGCCAGCTCGAACCCTATATCGCGCCCTGCATGGGAGTGAACGGGATCAACCGCCTGCTGGCGCAGATCACCCGGATCTATGTCGAGGCCGGTTACATCGCCAGCCGCCCCTACCTGAGCAGTGCTCCCGCCGCCGGCCATTCGCTGGATATCGTGGTCGACGAAGGTTATGTCGAGGCCGTCGAACTGGCCGACCAGAGCCTGCCGGTTTCCCTGGCCGGGGCCTTTCCCGGCATGCTCGGCGAACCGCTGAACCTGCGCGACCTGGAACAGGGCCTGGACCAGCTCAATCGCCTGCGCTCCCTCGACCTGACCGCCGATATCGCTCCCGGCAGCCAACCCGGCGCCTCGCGGATCATCCTGCGCTCGCGCAGCAGCGGCGCCTCGCGCTGGGCCCTCGGGCTGGGTGTGGATAACCTCGGCAGCGCCAGTACCGGGCGCGACCGCAACTCCGTCAACCTGAGCCTCGACAGCCCGCTGCAACTCAACGACGCGCTCAACCTGAACTTCAGCGACACCCTCAATCACGGTCCGCGCTACAGCCGCAGCGCCAGCGTTTTCTATTCGATCCCCTACGGCTACTGGACCTACAGCCTGTTCGCCAGCCATGCCGAGTACCGGGCGCCGTTCAAGCTCAGCAGCGTGACCTTCTACAACAGCGGGCGCACTGACCTGTTCAGCCTGCGCGCCGATCGTGTGCTGTGGCGCGACCAGGGGCACCAGCTGAGCGCCAACCTGCAACTGGCCCACAAGGATGTCGACAGCTACCTGGAGAAAGTCCGCCTGGGCATCCAGAGCCCGACCCTGACCGTGGCCGAAGCCGGGCTCAACCTGTTCTGGCTCGACAGCGCGGTGTGGAACCTCGACATCAATTACGCCCAGGGCCTGACCTGGTTCGGCGCCGACCGCGACTCGCAACAGGTGCAGAAAAACCTGCCGCAGGCGCAGTTTCGCAAATACCGCGCCAGCCTCAGCCAATGGCGCAATGGCCACTTCGCCAGCCAGCCCTGGCAGTGGCAGAGCCAGCTGTCGCTGCAGTACAGCCCCGACCCGCTGCCGGCCATCGAACAACTGCTGGGCACCGACGACTCCGCCGTGCGCGGCTATCGCGAGAACAGCGCCTCGGGCGCCATCGGCGGGATCTGGCGCAACACCCTGCGCCTGCCGTTGCAGAACGACCTGCCCGTCAAGCTGACCCCGCGCCTGGCCTTCGACCACGGCCGGATCAAGGCGCAAGAAGGCGCCAGCAGCGAGCGCCTGAGCAGCGCCAGCATCGGCCTGAACCTGAGCTGGAAGAACGTGCAAGTCGATGTCGACTACCAGCACAGCCTGGAAACACCCCAGCGTTTTCACCATGAATCGCCCGCCTGGCTGACCCGCCTGAGCGTGCAGATCTGAGGTCCCGCGAACCGTGCATCAGCCTGAAAAAAACAGCCGAGCCTGAACACTACAGCAGCGTTGCAACGAACAGCGCGCACCGCCACTCGGCCCACACATAGAGAGCTTCTTATGCCCGACAACACATCTGTGTTTCACCTGTCCCCCAGGGGCAAACTGCGCCTGGCCATCGCCAGCCTGCTCCTGGTCTCCCATCTGCCGCAGGCGCTGGCCGGCGGTATCACCGTGGCCCCGGGCCCGGGCGGTATCCCGCAGCTGCAAAACCAGAACGGCGTGCCGATCGTCAACATCGTCGCGCCCAACGGCGCCGGGCTCTCCCATAACCAGTTCCTCGACTACAACGTCGATCGCCAGGGCGTGGTGCTGAACAACTCCCTGCAATCCGGCGCCTCGCAACTGGCCGGGCAGCTGGCTGCCAACCCGCAGTTCCACGGCCAGGACGCCAGCGTGATTCTCAACGAGGTGATCAGCCGCAACGCCTCGGCGCTCAACGGCACCCAGGAGATCTTCGGCCGCGCCGCCGACTATGTGCTGGCCAACCCCAATGGCATCTCGGTCAACGGCGGCAGCTTCATCAACACGCCGAACGCCAGCCTGCTGGTCGGTCGCCCCGAGCTCAACGACGGCAAGCTGCAAGCCCTGAGCACCGGTGACGCCAAAGGCCAGTTGACGGTCGAGGGCCGAGGCCTGAAGAACGACAATGGCAGCATCAATCTGATCGCCCCGCGCATCGACAGCCAGGGCGACATCACCGCCAGCAACCAGCTCAACCTCACCGTCGGACGCAACCGCGTGGACCCGGCCAGCGGCAAGGTGCTCAGCACCGACCCGGCCGGTAACACCAAAGAGCAACGCATCGACGCCAGCCTGTTCGGCGCCATGCAGGCCGGGCGCATCAACATTGTCAGCACCGCCGAAGGCGCCGGCGTGCGGGTCGGCGCGGTGCAGGTCAAAGGTCACGACGGGGTGGATATCGCGTCTGCCGGCGACCTGCAGATCAGCGGCCAGGCCAAGCCCGACAGCCTCGACGCCGTCCGTGCCGGCGTGCACAGCAGCCAGGGCGACGTGCAATTGCGCAGCGGCCAGGACCTGACCCTCGCCGCCACCGATGTCAGCGCCCGCGACATCAAGCTCGATGCCGGACGCAACCTCACCCTGAGCGCCATCGAAAGCCGCAAGCTCCAGGAAAAACGCGAGCAGTGGAGCAACAGCACCATCGGCATCACCTGGGAAACCTACGACCGCACCCTGACCGACAGCGACAGCCGTCAGCACGGCAACCAGCTGACCGCCCGCCGCGATGCCGAGCTCAAGGCCCGCGCCAACACCGAACTCAAGGCCAGCCAGATCAAGGCCGGCAACAACCTGACGGTCGACAGCGGCGCCGACCTGCGCCTGACCGCCGCCACCGAAACCCACGAACAACGCGACCAGGGCCACCACCGCAAGCACCTGTGGAAAGCCGACTGGGACAAGTCCAGCAGCGAACAGCGCAGTATCACCAGCCAGTTGGAGGCCAAAGAACAGTTACAACTGACCAGTCGCAAGCAGCTGCAACTGCAGGGCGCCGAACTGGCCAGCAACAATATCGAGCTGACCGGGCGCCAGGTGGACATCACCAGTGCCAGCCGCACCCAGAGCAACAGCGACAAGTCCTACTCCGGCGATCTGGTCGGCGGCAGCTTCTTCGGCAAGAACGGCGACGGCGACAAGGGCAAGACCCTGAACAAGGGCAGCAAGGTCAACGCCAAGGGCGACCTGATCGTCAAGGCCGACGAGGTCCGCATCAGCGGCAGCCAGGCCCGTGGCGGCAAGCAGGCCAGCGTGATCAGCGAAAACGGCTCGCTGACCATCGACGGCGTGCAAGACCGCTCCCACGACAACAGCTACAGCAAGGACAGCAAGTTCTTCGGCATCACCAAGGATGAAAGCCGGCAGAACCGCAAAGACAGCACCACCGTCACCAGCGACCTGCGCTCGGACAGCAACCTCAAGCTGCAAAGCACCCAGGACATCGCCATCAGCGGCGCGCACGTGGCCGCGACCGGCGAGCTCGAAGCCAAGGCTGGCGGCGACATCAAGATCGACTCGGCGCAAAACACCTCGCAGAGCGAAAGCACCACCCACACCCGTGGCTTCGACGCCTATGCCAAGGAAAATGCCCCGGGCACCCGGCAATACCGTGCCGGCGTGCGTTACGAAGACCAGCAGAAAACGGTCAAGACCAGCGACACCCAGCAACAGGGTTCAAGCCTCAGCGGCGGCAGCCTGCAAGTCGCTGCGGGCGGCAACCTGAGCATCAAGGGCAGCGACCTGAAGGCCACCCACGGCGATGCCAGCCTCAGCGGCAAGCAGGTCGAGTTGCTGGCCGATCACGACCAGAAGAGCAACAGCACCGACACCCGCACCACCGGCGGCGGTTTCTACTACACCGGCGGCCTGGACCGCGCGGGCAACGGTGTGGAGTTCGCCCACAGCAGCACCCAGGACACCCATGACACCGGTACCGCCAACACCACCGGCATCGCCGCCAGCGGCAACCTGACCATCAAGGCCGGCAACACCCTGGTGACCGAGGGCGCCCAGGTCAAGGCCGGCGGCAAGCTGCTGGTGAATGCCGAGCAGGTCGACAACCGCGCGGTGCACAACACTGAGTCCACCAGCCACAAGGAAAACACCTGGAGCGCCGATGTCGGCGCCAACGTCGAATACAAGGGCCTGACCCGCCCGGTGGAAAAAGCCATCGAAGGCGTGGCCCAGCGCAAGTTCCATCAGCCGGGCCTGCTCGACGCCCTGGAACAACCCAACGTTGGCCTGGACGTGGAAGTCGGCCACCAGAACAAACAGCGCACCGAGCAAGGCAGCAACGCCGTGGTCAGCCAGTTCCAGGGCGGCCAGGTGGAGGTCAAGGTAGCCGGCCAGTTGCAGGATGAGGGCAGCCGCTACGAGGCCACCCAAGGCACGCTGAAGATCGATGCCGGCAGCCAGGTGGCCAAGGCCGCCAGCAATACCCACAGCAGCAGCGAGCAGGCGCTGGACGCCAAGGCTGGCGTACGGGTCTACACCACCACGGGCGAGGACCTGAACGTACGTGGCAGCGGCGCTGGCGGCAGCAGCGACAAGCGCAGCGACAGCAGCAAGGCGGTGGTCGGCAGCTATGTCGGCAAACAGGGCGTGGACATCGCGCTGAGCGGCGATGGCCAGTACGAAGGCAGCCGGTTCGATGGCGGCGAAGCCGGCGTCAAGCTGCACAGCGGCGGCGAACTGGCGCTGAACCAGGCCAATGACCGCCAGAACAGCAGCGACTCCAGCCTGCGCGGCGACGCCTCGCTCACCGTCGGCAGCGCCCCGGGCGCCAATGGCAATAACCTCAACCTCGGCGCTGGCGTGCAACTGGACCACAAGCGCCTGGACCAACAGGACAGCCAGGCGCGGGTCGCGACCATCCAGGGCAAAGGCCCGGTCGAGTTGACCAGCGGTGGCGACCTGATCCTGCAGGGCACCACCATCGGCAGCAAAACCGCCAAGACCGGCGACATCAACCTGAACGCCGGCGGCAAACTCGACCTGCAGGCCGCGGTCGACACCCACAGCAGCCAGGGCAGCAACCTCGGTGGCGGCCTGACCGGCGGCGCCAGCAAGACCAGCAGCGAGCAGAGCAGCGGCAAGAGCGCCAACCTGAGCGCCAACTTCAACATCGGCCGGGTCTCGGAACAGGACCAGAAGCAGACCGGCGGGCAACTGCACAGCAATGGCCAGGTAACACTCGCCAGCGGCTCCGACAGCAACACCGCGCTGCACTTGCAGGGCACCCAGGTCGAGGGCAAAAACGTCACCCTCAGCGCTGACCGCGGCGGGATCTACCAGGAGTCGGCGCAATCCACCCAGGCCCACAACAACTGGGGCCTGACCCTGGGCGCTGGTGGCAATGGCGGCAAGACCACCCGCGCCGACGCCGGCGAACACGACTCGCCGAAAACCGATCGCGGTATCCACGCCCGGGCCAAGATCGATGTCGCGCAGGTGCACAGCAACACCCAGCACAACAGCCTGATCAAGGCCGACCAGGTGACGCTCGTCAGCAACGGCGACACCCATCTGGCAGGGGCGCGCATCGACGCCAATCAGGTGGATGGACGGATCGGTGGCGATCTCAAGGTGGAGAGCCGCAAGGACCAGCTCAGCAGCACCACGGTCAACCTCGACGCCCGCCTGGACGCCGAGAAGAACCAGCCTGGCGTGGTCGACAAGCTGACCAAGCAGACCGGCCCGCTCAAGGACAAGCTGCAGGCCAAGGCCGAAGGCAGTTTCGACAAGCACCGCGAGAAGCTGGAAAACGTCGTCGACAAGGGCACCGAGCGCCTGGTGGCGGCCAAGGACACCCTGGTGAACAAGGCCGAAATTGCCAAGGAGCGCCTGGGCGAGAAATTCACCCGCAGCGGCAGCTATGACGTCAACCCGGAACCCAAGGGCGCCTTCGGTCGCGGCGTGGACAAAGCCAAGGGCTACCTCGCCGACAAGACCGAAGCCTTGGGCGATCGCTTCTCCAGCCTCAAGGAACGGGTCTGGCCGAAAACCAGCGACAGCTACGCCGTCAGCGAGAAAACCGGCGCTGGCAGCAAGCTGACCAACACCGCGGAAGGCGTGCTGTTCGGCGACAAGAGCGGCAACACTTCCTACACGCCGACCCTGAACCTGAATGTCAGCCGTCAGAGCAAGGACAGCGTGGCAGAGGCTTCAGGCATCAGCGGGACCCGGGGCGTGAGCCTGCAAGTGTCGGGGGAGACCCGCCTGAGCGGCGCGCGGATCGGCGCCAGCGAGGGCAAGGTCGACCTCGGCGGCTCGACCGTCAGCACCACGGCATTGGCCGGTACGGATTACCGTGCCGACGTCGGGCTGAACCTGTCGAAGTCGCCGGTCAACCTGGCCCTCGGCGCCAAGGATGAGCTGACCCGCAAGCAGGACGAGGCCACCCAGAAGGATCAGGCGTTCAACCTGGGGCCGCTGCGCGTCGGCGGCCATAGCGACAGCCAGCTGTTGCAGGCCGGCATCGATCAGAAAGCGCCCTGAGGCAAGCGCTCCGTGATCGGCTGCCCCCCATGAACGGGGGGCAGCCTCGCTCTGTTCCCTTCCCTCCTCCCTTTATTGCCCTGCGAAAACTGCACTAAACCGCCAACATCTCCTTACCTTTTACATGGCTGGATACTCATTCCTACTTTCAACTGAAAAACCGCTGTAATCCGAAACCGTCTTTCATGTAAGAACTGCCTTATTGTCCCCAACCCCGCCTTAACCCGCATATATCCACTGTCCTGCCTGCGCTAAGGTCCAGCCCTGTATTTATTCCCACGGGTTTGACCATGAGTTCTGTTTTCATCATCGACGACCATCCCGTTATCCGACTGGCCATCCGCATGTTGCTGGAACATGAAGGTTATAAAGTCGTCGGCGAAACCGATAACGGGGTCGATGCCCTGCAAATGGTCCGTGACAGCATGCCGGACCTGATCGTGCTCGATATCAGCATTCCCAAGCTCGACGGGCTGGAGCTGCTGTTGCGATTCGGCGCCCTGGACAAGTCGCTGCGGGTGCTGGTGCTGACGGCGCAGTCGCCAGCCCTGTTCGCCGGGCGCTGCATGCAGGCCGGGGCCTGCGGCTATGTGTGCAAGCAGGAAGACCTGAGCGAAGTGCTCAGCGCCATGAAGGCCGTGCTGTGCGGCTACAACTACTTTCCGAGTCATGCCCTGCAAACGCCAAGGCAGGATGAAACTTCGAACGACGAACTGAACCGCCTGATGTTGCTCAGTGATCGGGAACTCATGGTGTTGCAACTTTTTGCCAAGGGCAGCACCAGTACGCAAATAGCCAACAGCATATTTCTCAGTGGCAAGACCGTCAGCACCTATAAAAAAAGAATCATGCACAAACTTCGCGCGACTTCCATGGCGGAACTTATCGAGTTGGCACAACGTCACGAACTGGTGTGAGAAACAGGATGTTCAAACACATTTCTTATTATTTAACCCTGACGGCCACGACCGTTCTGGCGGTACTGTTTCTTGGCCTGGTCGAGGCCGGGCAACGAGAGTCCGGAATAACATCCGCCCCTCAGTGCACTGGCACCGCGCCTTGTCTTGAATCGGCTGCCGACCCACCTCTCGATAACGGCCATCGCGGGCTGCTCCTGCTCGCTGGCCTGGGGCTTGGCGTGCCGCTGCTGGCGTCCCTGGGCTGGAATGCCTGGCTGCACCTACGCCTGGCCCGCCAGCAACAGGCCGCGCATGATCTTGGGCAGCAGCTCGCATTCATGCAGGCCTGGATCGACGGCGTGCCGCATCCGACTTACGTGCGCGACCGCCAGGGCTTGCTGCAAAGCTGCAATGCCAGTTACCTGGAAAGTCTCGCCGCCCACCGCGAAGCGCTCATCGGCAAAACCCTGTTGCAGGGCGTCATGGACGATCCCGGGCAGGCCCGCGAATATCACGCTGACTACCAGCGGGTCATGGCGCAAGGCCGCCCGCTGCTGCGTGACCGGCCACTGCGCCTGAACGGGCAGGAACTGACCGTCCAGCACTGGGTCCTGCCCTATCGGGACGCGAACGGCGAGGTCCGGGGCATCATCGGCGGCTGGGTCGATATCAGCGAACGCCATCGGCTCAGCGACAGCCTCGAGGCCGCCCGGCAACAGGCCGAAGCGGCCTGCCGGGCGAAAAGTGCATTCCTGGCCAGCACCAGCCACGAACTGCGCCGCTCGATGAATGCGTTGATCGGTGCGCTGGAACTGCTGCAGCAGCGCTCCGCCAGCCAGTCCCAGGATGGTCCGGTCATTGAAATGGCTTATCGCTCGGCGCGGACAATGCAGGCCCTGGTCGACGATACCCTCGATATCGCCCGCATCGAATCAGGCAGCCTGGCGCTGAAGCCTGAATGGCTCGACCCGCGCCTGCTTGTCGAAACCGTTGTCAGCGAGTTCGACAGCCAGGTCCGGGAGAAGCATCTCAAGCTGCTGCCGACCTTCCACTCCAGCCTCGAGCCGGTCGATGTGCTGCTCGACCCGCTGCGTTTCAGGCAGGTCCTGGGCAACCTGCTGCACAACGCGATCACGTTCACCGAACAGGGCCAGATCAGGGTCCATCTCGACCTGCAAGCGGCCACGCAGCCGCAACAGGTGCAACTGATGCTGCAAGTGACGGACAGCGGCATCGGCATCGACGAGCAGGATCAGCACAGGCTGTTCGAACCCTTCTTCCAGGCCCAGGCTCGCCCCCTTTCCCGGCCTGACGGCGCCGGGCTGGGCCTGACCCTTTGCCGTCACCTCTGCGAACTCATGCAAGGCACGCTGCAACTGGCCAGCCAGCCGGGCATAGGCACGGAAGTACGGGTCCTGTTGCCGCTGGCCTGTCAGCCCGCGCGAAAACCCGCGACCCTCGTCGAGCCACTCATTGCCCCTGCCACCCGGGCCTTGAACGTACTGGTGATTGACGATCATTCGGCGGACCGCCTGCTGCTGGGGGAACAACTGCATTTTCTCGGGCACCGCTGCCGCACCGCCGAAGACGTCGAGCAAGGCTTCGAGCTCTGGTGCAAGGGGTTCTTCGACCTGCTCATCGTCGATTGCAACATGCCGGGCATGCACGGCTACGAGCTGATCCGCGCCATCCGCGAGCATGAACGCCTGGAGTCCCGCGCGGCCTGCCGGGTATTGGGGGTGACCGCCAGCCCCCGACCGCAAGAGAGACAGCAGTGCGAACAGGCCGGCATCGATGACTGCCTGTTCAAGCCTGTCAGCCTGGCGACCCTCAGTCACAAACTGGCTGGCCTGCAACCGCGGCCCTGGAATGGCGTGTTCAGCCTGAAAGCGCTGCGCACCCTGTCCCGTGGCAAACCGCAGTTCGCCCTGCGCATCCTCACCGAACTGCTGCATTGCAGCTATCGGGACCGCCAGCAACTGATGGCCCTGCCCTGCGAGCCACCGCCCCGAGCACTCGCGGAACTGGCCCACAAGATCAAGGGCTCGGCGCTGATGGTGCAGGCCAAAGACCTTGAAGCGCAGTGCGAAGCCCTTGAGCAGGCCGTTCTGGAAGACGCGGACAGGCAAACCCTGACGCAGCGCAGAACCGCCCTGGAACAGGCCATGCTCAAGCTCGAACGGGCCCTGCTGTGGCAGATCGATCAACAGCCCAGCGCGCCCCTGACCTGAGCCCCATCACCAACGCAACAGCTTGTGTTTGCCGCTAGTTGCCAGATAAATATCAAAAAGCCACTATCCTGTCAGTCGGCCGCAAAAGCCTCATGGCGAGTCTCCATCAGACTGCAATTCGCAACGCCCCCGGAGCCGCCTCCCCTGAGCACAATGCACCTGCCTTAACTATGCTGAGACGTTGAGCTGCGCATCACGCGCCCCCTGGAGAGAGCTGTAATGCCGAGCACGCTGTCGTTCGATAAACGCCGATTTCCTCTCCATGTGCATATCAGCGTGATGTTCACTTGCCTGCTTCTGCTGACCGGCGTGGTGCTGGGCGTTTTCAATTACCAGCAGACCACCCGCATCATCCTTTCCAGCAGCGAAAAACTGTTCCAGCGCATCGAACAGGACGTGCAGCTGGACCTGAAAGCGACCTACGAACCGATTCGCCATCTGCTCAGCCTGCTGGTGGGCAATCCGGCCGTCCAGGCCACCGATCTGGGGCAACGCCTGGCGCTGCTCGGGCCTTTCAGCCAATCGCTCAAGGACAATCCCGAGTTGGCTTCCCTCTATGTGGGTTATGCCGACGGGGACTTTTTCATGGTCCGGCCCTTGCGCAGCCAGGCCTTGAAGGAGGCCCGCCAGGCCCCCGGACCCGCGGCCTATGAAGTCTGGAGCATCGAGCGCGACCGCCATACCGGGCAACTGCATTCACAGTCGCTGTTCTACGACGCCGACCTCGCCCTGGTCAGCCGCCGGGACAATTCCCAGGAAGCCTACGACCCGAGCAGCCGCAACTGGTTTGCCAACGCCAAGGCCGATACCGATCAGATCACCACCGAGCCGTACGTCTTTTTCTCCACCCGCAACGTCGGTACCACCCTCGCCCGCCGCAGTGGCCATAACGCGGTGATGGGCGCCGACCTGACCCTGGAACAACTCTCGGCCACCCTGGCCAAGCATCGGGTCACGCCCAGCACTGAAATCGCCCTGGTGGATGGCAATGGCCATGCCGTGGCTTATCCGGACAGCCGTCGCCTGATCGTCGAAGAACAGAGTGCCCGGCTGATCCGCGCCAACGACCTGAACCCGGCCCTCGATGCGCTGTTGCAGGGCAAGGCCCAGGGTAATCGCCTGCGACTCAAGGATCGCCAATGGATAGTTGCCAGTCGTCATCTGCAGGAAGGTGGGCCCCGTGGCTTGCAGCTGGCGCTGCTGGTGCCCGAGGACGAGTTGCTGGCGGACGCCTATCGCATGCGCTGGCAAGGCGCGCTGATCACCCTGAGCATTCTGCTGCTGTGCCTGCCACTCGGCTGGCTGACCTCACGGGTGCTGGTCAGGCCGTTGCGCGCCCTGGTGCAGGAAGCCGACGCCGTCCGCAGCTTCGATTTCAACTACCCGCTGACCCGCCGCTCGCCGGTGCTGGAAGTCGACCAGTTGAGCGTGTCGATGGCCCGCATGAAAGACACCCTGGCCAGCTTTTTTGAAATCACCGCCAGCCTTTCCGCGGAAACCCGCTTCGACCCGCTGCTGCAACGGGTGCTGTTTGAAACCATGAAGATCGGCCAGGCCCAGGCCGGGCTGATCTACCTGCGGGAAAACGAAGGCATGAGCCTGGAGCCTCACGGCCTGATCATCGCCGGCAATGTCCAGGACCTGCCGGCATTCGACATACGGAGCCAGGATGCCCAGCACGACGCAAGCCCGGTGTGGCTGCGGCAACTGGCGAACAGCGAGAACGTGGTCACGACCCTGGGGTTCGAGCAGGCGGCCGACCTGCAAAGCGTGCTGCTGGCCATGAATTGCCCCAGCGTCCATCTGATCGGTATCCGCCTGCACAATCGTCACAACGAAACCGTCGGCATCCTTGTCCTGCTGTTGGCCGACAGCGGCCAGGAAGCCGACCTGGAAAAGCTGCGCCCGGACCGCATCGCTTTCTTGCAGGCAGTCTCCGGCGCCGCGGCGGTCAGCATCGACAGCCAGCGCTTGCAGAACCGGCAAAAACAATTGCTCGACGCCTTCATCCAACTGCTGGCCGGGGCGATCGATGCCAAGAGCCCGTACACCGGCGGGCATTGCCAGCGGGTGCCGGCGCTGACCCTGATGCTGGCCCAGGCCGCCGCGGCCAGCCAGCAACCGCCGTTCAGCGCCTACCAGCCCACCGAGGACGAGTGGGAGGCGTTGCATATCGCGGCCTGGCTGCACGATTGCGGCAAGATCACGACCCCCGAGTACGTGGTGGACAAGGCCACCAAGCTGGAAACCCTGAACGACCGCATCCACGAGATCCGCACCCGCTTCGAGGTGCTCAAGCGCGATCTCTGGATCGACTATTGGCAGGCTCGTGCCCAGGGTGGCGATGAGGCTTCGCTGGCGGCGATCCGCGATGCCGGCCTGGCGGAACTGGACGACGACTTTGCCTTTATCGCCCGCTGCAACCTCGGCAGCGAAGCCATGGCCGAGGCCGATCTGCAACACCTGGAACGAATTGCCCAACGCACCTGGAGCCGCACCCTGGACGATCGCCTGGGCGTGTCCTGGGAAGAAAACCGCCGCCAGCAACGTACCCCGGCGGCGCCCCTGCCGGTCATCGAACCGCTGCTGGCCGACAAGCCCGAGCATCTGATCGAACGCAACCCTTGCGAGCTGATTCCGGCGGACAATCCCTGGGGCTTCAAGCTCGATGTGCCGCCCTACAAGTACAACCGTGGCGAGCTGTACAACCTGAAAATCGGCAAAGGCACCCTGACCCGTGAAGAGCGCTACGTGATCAATCACCACATGGTGCAGACCATCCGGATGCTCAGCCACCTGCCCTTCCCCAGCCACTTGAACAGCATCACCGAGATCGCCGGCGGCCATCACGAGAAAATGGATGGCACCGGTTATCCCAGGCAGCTGAAACGGGAGCAGATGAGCCTGCCGGCGCGGATGATGGCGATCGCCGATATCTTCGAAGCGCTGACCGCGGCCGATCGCCCCTACAAGAAGGGCAAGACCCTGAGCGAAGCGCTGGGCATCATGGCGACCATGTGCCGCGATGCCCATATCGATCCACAGCTGTTCGAGCTGTTTATCCAGACCGGGATCTACCAGCAGTACGCCGACCGCTTCATGGAACCGCAGCAGATCGATGGAGTAGACCCCGAGGGCGTGCTGGGCAAGGCCGGGCTCAGGGCCTGACGCGGGTTCAGCAGTCGGTCAGGCGCAGGAAAATTGCCGCCAGGCGCTCGATGCCGGCCTGATCCTCGAGGGTGAAGCGGGCGATTTTCGGGCTGTCCAGGTCCAGCACGCCGATCAGCCGTCCAGCCTTGACCAGGGGCACCACCAGCTCACTGTTGGAAGCGCTGTCGCAGGCGATATGCCCGGGGAACGCGTGCACATCCTCGACCCGCTGGGTCTGCAGGCTCGCCGCGGCCGCACCGCACACGCCACGCCCGAAGGGAATGCGCACACAGGCGATCTGGCCCTGGAACGGGCCGAGCACCAGTTCCTCGTTGCGATTGAGGTAGAACCCAGCCCAGTTCAAGTCGTCCAGCTGATTGAACAGAAACGCCGAGAATTGCGCGGCGTTGGCGATGAAATCACGCTCGTCGGCCAGCAACGATTCCAGCTGGGCGCACAGCAAGGCATAGCCGTCCAGGCCTTTGCCGGTGTTCTGCAGATCGATCATGCTTTTTGCTCCAACAACTGCAAACCTACCCAGTAGCGCGCGAACTGATACGCGCAGCGACCATTGCGATTGCCGCGGCCGGTGGCCCAGCGCACGGCGAGGATGTCCAGGGCTTCGTCACGCTGCCATTGCAGGCCAGCCTTGCTTCCCAACTCGCCGATCCAGTGCTCGACCACGTTCAGGTAATGCTCCTGGGTGAAGGGATAGAACGACAGCCACAGGCCGAAGCGGTCCGACAGGGCAATCTTGTCTTCCACTGCCTCGCTCGGGTGCAGCTCGCCATCGACGCGCTTCCAGTTCTCGTTGTCGCTTTCCTTCTCCGGCACCAGGTGCCGGCGGTTGGAGGTGGCATACAGCAGCACGTTGTCCGGGGCCTGCTCCAGCGAGCCGTCGAGCACGCTCTTGAGTACCCGGTAGTCGCCCTCGCCCGACTCGAACGACAGGTCGTCGCAGAACAGCACGAAACGCTGCGGCAGCTTGACCAGTTGCTCCACCACCCGCGGCAGGTCGGCCAGGTGATCGCGCTCGATTTCGATCAGGCGCAGGCCATGCTCGGCATGCTCGGCCAGCAGCGCGCGGACCAGCGACGATTTACCGGTGCCGCGCGAGCCCCACAACAAGGCGTGGTTGGCCGGCAGGCCATCGAGAAACTGCCGGGTATTGCGCCCCAACTGGTCGCGCTGGTTGTCGACGCCGATCAGGTCGGACAAGCGCATGTCCAGGCTGACCTCCAGCGGCAGCAGAAAACCGCTGCGGCCTTCACGCTGCCAGCGCGCGGCCAGGCATTGGCTCCAGTCGATGGCTTGTCGCGGCGCAGGCAACAGCGGCTCGATACGCGCCAGAACCGCGTCGGCGCGTTCAAGAAAAGCATTCAATCGAGATTCCACGACTTCTCCTCGGGCAGGTTCCCAGTAATGATGTGGCACGCAGACGAAACGACCTTCCGCCGCCCAGGTCTACCGCAGGCGAACGGCGCCGGGCCCTGCCGGAACACACTGACGATCAGCTATGCTTGCCCAGCGAAGGGAAACGGAAATTGGTTCAACACCCCATGGACATCAAGTTCACCAACCGCCTGTCTTACAAGCAAGCCAGGCTCACTGTGCTGGTCGGGTTTGTCCTGGGGACGGCGCTCAGTCTGCTGCAAATCGGCATCGATTATGCCAGCGAAGATGCCTCCATCAACCGGGAAATCAACGCGCTCCTGGAAATCAGCCACAATCCGGCCTCGCGTATCGCCTACAACATCGACTCCGAGCTCGCCCAGGAGCTGACGCTCGGCCTGCTGCGCTCGCCGGCGATCATCCGCGCCCGGCTGATCGACAACAACGACACTTTGCTGGCCAACGTCACCCGACCGGCCCAGCAAAGCCCCTACCGGATGCTCAGCGACTTCCTGTTCGGCGCCAAGCGCGAGTTCCAGGACCGCCTGTACCTCGATCACCTGCCCTCGGAATCCCTCGGCGTCCTGCACCTGGAAGTCGACACCTACTCGTTCGGCAGCCGCTTCCTGCGCCGTGCGGAAATCACCCTGATCAACGGTTTCATGCGCAGCCTAATCCTCACCGGGCTGCTCCTGGCGCTGTTCTACGTGATGCTGACCAAACCCCTGGTCGGCGTCATTCGCGAGCTCAGCGGCCGCGATCCGCGCAACCCCGACCAGACGCGACTGGACTTTCCGCCCAGCCACGAACAGGACGAGATCGGCGTACTGGTCAAGGTCGCCAACCAGCAGTTCGACAACATGGCCACCGAGATCCAGCAACGGCGCAATGCCGAAAACCGCCTGACCGACTACCTCGGGCAGCTGGAAAATATCGTCTCGGCGCGCACCACCGAGCTCAAGGCGATCAACGACCGGCTGAGCCAGTCCAACGAAGAGCTGGAAATCGCTCGTAGTACCGCCCTCGACATGGCCCAGGCGCGAGCCGCTTTCCTGGCCAACATGAGCCATGAAATCCGCACGCCGCTCAATGGCTTGCTGGGCATGATCGCCCTGTCGCTGGACAGTCCGCTGAACGCCGAACAACGCCAGCAACTGTCGATCGCCCACGACTCCGGCAAAGTGCTGGTGGAGCTGCTCAACGATATTCTCGACATGTCCAAGTTCGACGCCGGCCAGTTGGAGCTGGAGCGCATCCCCTTCGACCTCGGGGTGCTGGTGGAGGACACCGCCAACCTGCTGTCGCAGAACGCCGCGCCGAGTGTCGAGCTGGCCTGCCTGATCGAGCCGGAGTTCCCGGCGCTGGTCCTCGGCGACCCCACGCGCGTGCGGCAGATCGTCAGCAACCTGCTGTCCAACGCCCTCAAGTTCACCCGCTTCGGCCGTGTCGATGTGCGCCTGCGTAGGCTCGAAGACGGGGTCAGGATCGAAGTCTGCGACACCGGCATCGGCATCGCCCGCGAGGCCCAGGTGAAGATCTTCCAGCCCTATACCCAGGCCGGCGCCGGGATCACCCGGCAATACGGCGGCACCGGCCTGGGCCTGGCGCTGACCTACAACCTCTGCGAAGCCATGCAGGGGCGCCTGAGCATCAGCTCGGAAGTGGGGTTTGGCAGCCAGTTCTGTGCCGACCTGCCGCTGCCCTGCCACACGCCTGCCAGCCCACCGTCGCCTCTGCACGGCCAGGTCCTGGCCATTACCTCCGAAGGCAGCGGGCTGGCCGAACTGCTGAGCGTGCAGTTGCCGTTCTGGGGGCTGGAATATCGGCGCTGCGATCTCGATGAATCACTGCTCGGGCAGAAGCCGGACCTGTTGATCACCGACTGCCCGGAATGCCTGTTCGGCCTGCGCCCGAGCATCAGCGCGCCGATTCTGCTGGTCACCGCCTACGGCAGTTTCCTGCCCAGCGAAGAAGCCAGCGCCCTGGCGCCGTTGCAGCAACAGGCGCGGCCATTGGCGCGCAACGCCCTGTATCAGACCCTGCGCCGGGCCCTGCTGGCCGAAACCGCGGTGATCAATGAAACCCAGTTGGAAACCCTGGCGCCCCTGCGCCGCGCCTTCATCCTGCTGGTGGAGGACAACCCGGTGAACCAGTTGGTGGCCAAAGGCATGCTGAGCAAGCTCGGCTGCGAAGTGACGGTCGCCTCCCAGGGCGCCGAAGCCCTGGACGTGCTGGAGCACCAGCATTTCGACCTGGTGCTGATGGACTGCAACATGCCGGTGATGGATGGCTACGAGGCCAGCCGGCAGATCCGCCGCAGCGGCCGCTGGCCGGACCTGCCGATCGTCGCCCTGACCGCCAATGCCATGCCCGAAGAGCGCGAGCGCTGCCGGGCCGCGGGCATGAGCGACTACCTGGCCAAACCCTTCCGCCGTGAAGAGCTGATCGCCCTCTTGGACCTCTGGGTGCCGACTACGACAGCGCTTTGACCTGAGCCAGCAGACGGTCCAGGCCATTGCGCAATTCGCTCAGGCTGTCGAGGTCGACACCGCTGTCGCATAACAACGCTGCCTTGAGCGGTGGTACCTGATCGCGCAGGGCCAGGCCGGCCTCGCTCAGGCTCAGGTGCACCTCGCGCTCGTCGCGGGACGAACGCTGGCGCTGCACCAGTTGCAGCTGTTCAAGGCGCTTGAGCAGCGGTGTCAGGGTCCCGGAATCCAGCGCCAGGCGCTCCCCTAGTGCCTTGACCGTCGGCAGCTCTGGCGGCGTGGCCTGCCATTCCCAGAGCACCAACATCACCAGGTACTGCGGATAGGTCAGTCCCAACTGGTCGAGCATCGGCTTGTAGCCCCGCACTACGGCCCGCGAGGCGGCGTACAGCTTGAAGCACAACTGGCTGTCGAGTTTCAGCGAATCGGCGGACAGGTCGGTCATTGGAGCAGGGCTTCGATCTCGCGGGTCAGGTCCTGGGGTTTGGTGGCCGGGGCGAAACGCTTGACCAGCGCGCCGTCCTTGCCGATCAGGAACTTGGTGAAGTTCCACTTGATGCCCTGGGAACCCAATACCCCCGGCGCGCGTTTTTTCAACTGCACGAACAGTGGATGCGCCTCGGCGCCATTGACGTCGATCTTCTTGAACAGCGGAAAGCTGACGCCGTAGTTCAGCTCGCAGAACTCGGAAATCGCCCCTTCGTTGCCCGGCTCCTGCTTGCCGAACTGATTGCAGGGAAAGCCCAGCACCACCAGGCCCCGGTCCTTGTAGGTCTGCCACAGTTCTTCCAGGCCCTTGTACTGCGGGGTGAAACCGCACTTGCTCGCGGTGTTGACCACCAGCACGGCCTTGCCGGCGAAGTCGGCCAGGGTCTTTTGCTCACCCTTGATGGTGGTGCACGGAATGTTCAGCAATGTGTCACTCATGGCGCGGACTCCAGAAACGAAAGGTGCGACAAAAATAGCGTTCAATTAAATTGTGTGCAATTTAATTAGCCAAAAAGCGATTTCGAAAAATCGCCTTGGGCGCCCACTACGATCAGCGTGGAACCAGGTCCAGGCACACCGAGTTGATGCAGTAGCGCAGGCCGGTCGGCGGCGGACCGTCCGGAAATACATGCCCCAGGTGCGCATCGCATTTGGCGCAGACCACTTCGGTGCGGATCATGCCGTGGCTCAGGTCACGGATCTCGACCATGGCGCTCTCGCCGATCGGCTCGTAGAAGCTCGGCCAGCCACAACCGGAGTCGAATTTGGCCTTGGAGTCGAACAGTGGCGCATTGCAGCAGATGCAGTGATACACACCGTCGGTCTTGGTGGCGTTGTACTTGCCCGAGAACGGCCGTTCGGTGCCTTTGAGGCGGCAGACGTTGTACTGCTCCGGATCGAGCATGGCACGCCATTCTTCAAGGGTTTTTTCCAGCTTTTCCATGGTCCTTCCTCTGCAACTGAAAAAGCCCGATCTGTATCTTTTCCACGGATCGGGCGGCACGTATGATTGCGCCTCGTTAGACGCCAGTCTGGCAGCCGTGTTACACGGGTTCAAACGGATTTTGCCGCCGCGAACCCAGGCTTCAGGCCTGTGTGCAAACGCAGGATTCCCAGTACGGTAGCTCACTCACCGTCTGGATCGTTCATTTTCGGGAACACATCGCCATGCAGGTCAGCAAATCGAACAAGCTCGCCAACGTCTGTTATGACATTCGCGGCCCAGTGCTCAAGCACGCCAAACGCCTGGAAGAGGAAGGCCATCGCATCCTCAAGCTGAACATCGGCAACCCGGCGCCTTTTGGTTTCGAAGCGCCGGACGAAATTCTCCAGGACGTGATCCGCAACCTGCCGACCGCACAGGGCTACAGCGACTCCAAGGGCCTGTTCAGCGCCCGCAAGGCAGTCATGCAGTACTACCAGCAAAAGCAGGTGGAAGGCGTCGGCATCGAAGACATCTACCTGGGCAACGGCGTTTCCGAACTGATCGTCATGGCCATGCAGGCCCTGCTCAACAACGGTGACGAAGTGCTGGTACCGGCTCCGGACTACCCGCTGTGGACCGCGGCCGTGAGCCTGGCCGGCGGCAACCCGGTGCACTACCTGTGCGACGAGCAGGCCAACTGGTGGCCGGACATCGCCGACATCAAGGCCAAGATCACCCCGAACACCAAGGCCCTGGTGATCATCAACCCGAACAACCCGACCGGCGCGGTATACCCCAAGGAAGTGTTGCTGGAGATGCTCGAACTGGCGCGCCAGCACAACCTGGTGGTGTTCTCCGACGAGATCTACGACAAGATCCTCTACGATGACGCTGTGCACGTCTGCACCGCCTCCCTGGCGCCGGACCTGCTGTGCCTGACCTTCAACGGCCTGTCCAAGTCCTACCGGGTGGCCGGTTTCCGTTCCGGCTGGGTGGCCATTTCCGGTCCCAAGCACCACGCCCAGAGCTACATCGAAGGCATCGACATGCTGGCCAACATGCGCCTGTGCGCCAACGTGCCGAGCCAGCACGCCATCCAAACCGCGCTGGGCGGCTATCAGAGCATCAACGACCTGGTGCTGCCGCCGGGCCGCCTGCTGGAACAGCGCAACCGCACCTGGGAACTGCTCAACGACATCCCCGGCGTCAGCTGCGTCAAGCCCATGGGCGCACTGTACGCCTTCCCGAAAATCGACCCGAAAGTCTGCCCGATCCACAACGATGAGAAGTTCGTCCTGGACCTGCTGCTCTCGGAGAAACTGTTGGTGGTTCAGGGCACCGCCTTCAACTGGCCATGGCCGGACCACTTCCGTGTCGTGACATTGCCACGGGTCGATGACCTGGAACAGGCGATCGGCCGTATCGGCAGCTTCCTCAAGTCGTATCGCCAGTAAGCCTTGCGACGCAGTGCGACCGCCCCGGGTCGCACTGCGATTAATTCAGCAACACTTCTGTACTCCCTGCTGCGCCTACCCTTCTGTATCTTTGCCTTGCACCTCGTGCCCAGTGGTAACACGCCTCTGAAGCGCTGGTCAGCTTCCGGTGCCTTCCCCACCTGCGACAGAAAGCTCATGCAAGCGTCTAAAATCAGCCTGCAGGACACAGTTTGAAATAGTCACCCGGTTGAATAGGCCGGTGCCGCACCTTATATACCCCGCAGAACGCTACATCTTTAGCATGAGGAGATTTCTACAACCATGATGCGCATCCTGCTGTTCTTGGCCACTAACCTGGCGGTCGTGCTGATTGCCAGCATCACCCTGAGCCTTTTCGGCTTCAACGGGTTCATGGCGGCCAATGGGGTTGATCTCAACCTCAATCAGCTGCTGGTTTTCTGTGCGGTCTTTGGTTTCGCCGGCTCCCTGTTCTCGCTGTTCATCTCCAAGTGGATGGCGAAAATGAGCACCAGCACCCAGATCATTACTCAGCCTCGTACTCGTCATGAGCAATGGCTGCTGCAAACCGTCGAGCAACTGTCCCGCGAAGCCGGGATCAAGATGCCAGAAGTCGGTATTTTCCCGGCCTACGAGGCCAACGCCTTCGCCACCGGCTGGAACAAGAACGACGCACTGGTCGCGGTGAGCCAGGGCCTGCTCGAGCGCTTCTCGCCCGATGAAGTGAAAGCCGTGCTGGCCCACGAGATCGGTCACGTGGCCAACGGCGACATGGTTACCCTGGCGCTGATCCAGGGCGTGGTGAACACCTTCGTGATGTTCTTTGCGCGCATCATCGGCAACTTCGTCGACAAGGTGATTTTCAAGAACGAAGAAGGCCAGGGTATCGCCTACTACATCGCGACCATCTTCGCCGAACTGGTCCTGGGCATCCTGGCCAGCGCCATCGTCATGTGGTTCTCGCGCAAGCGCGAATTCCGTGCCGACGAAGCCGGCGCGCAACTGGCCGGTACCGCGGCAATGATCGGCGCCCTGCAACGCCTGCGCTCGGAACAGGGCCTGCCGGTGCACATGCCCGACACCCTGAATGCCTTCGGCATCAACGGTGGCCTCAAGCAAGGCCTGGCTCGCATGTTCATGAGCCACCCGCCGCTGGAAGAGCGTATCGACGCACTGAGTCGTCGTCGCGGATAACGCTGGCGCAACACAAAAAAGGGCGACCCAGGTCGCCCTTTTTTATTGCCCGTGAAAACCGGAACTCAGGGTGCCAGCAAGCGATAGACCCGCTCTTCGAGGCGGGTCACGCCGCCCTGGAGAAACTTCCAGCTCTCGCCAAGAATGTCCCGCTCCTCCTCGACCCGCAGCTGCCAGCGTTTACCGAGCAAGGCCTTGACCTCGTCATCGAGCACCGCGAAAGGCGGCCCCGCCATCAACGCCTGATCGTAATCCAGGGTGATCAGCAGCCCCTGGCAGCCCTGGGGCAGAATGGACTGCAAATGCGCCGCATACCGCTCGCGCATCTCCGGCGGCAAGGCGATCAACGCCGCCCGGTCGTACAACGCCTGGCAGTCGGCGACATCCGTGGCCCGCAGGGCAAAAAAATCGCCGCACCAGAGCTGGATCGGACCGTACTCATAGACCTTGAACCCACCTCGAAGGCTGACCTGCGGCTGCAACTGCTGTTCGCTGAAAAAGTCCTGGATGGCCTTCTCCGACAACTCGATACCCAGCACCTGATGGCCCTGACTGGCCAGCCAGCTCAGGTCCAGGCTCTTGCCGCACAGCGGCACCAGCACCCGCGAACCCGGCGCCAGCTCCAGTTGGGGCCAGTAGCGCTGCAGATAAGGATTAACCTCGGACAAATGGAAGCCGATCTGATTCTGCTCCCACCGTTTGTGCCAAAACTCTGGCTGCATAAATCACCCTGAAATTCGATCAAAAACCACAAAAACTTATATTAGATTTAGATCAATGATCTGATTGAAGATGGTGCATCTTAACGCTCAGGACCTCATTCATGCTCCCTAGCCTGTTCATCTCCCATGGATCGCCGATGCTTGCCCTGGAACCCGGCGCCAGCGGCCCGGCCCTCACCCGCCTGGCCGCCGAGCTGCCACGTCCCAAGGCCATAGTGGTGGTATCGGCCCACTGGGAAAGCCAGGACCTGCGGGTCAGTAGCAACCCACAACCGCAAACCTGGCATGACTTCGGTGGTTTCCCCGCGGCGCTGTTCGCCGTGCAATACCCGGCCCCCGGCCAGCCTGAACTGGCGGAACAGGTGGCACAGCTGCTCAGGGCCGACGGCCTGCCGGCGCAGCTCGACGACCAGCGCCCGTTCGACCATGGGGTCTGGGTGCCGCTGTCGCTGATGTACCCACAGGCGGACATTCCGGTGGTCCAGGTTTCCCTGCCCAGCCGAATGGGCCCGGCCTTGCAGACTCAGGTCGGCCATGCCCTGTCCAGCCTGCGACAACAAGGGGTGCTATTGATCGGCTCGGGCAGCATTACCCACAACCTGCGCGAACTGGACTGGCACGCCGGCCCGGAAAGCGTCGAGCCCTGGGCCAAGGCTTTTCGCGACTGGATGATCGAGAAACTCGCCGCCAACGACGAAGCCGCGCTGCACGATTACCGTCGCCAGGCACCGAATGCCGTGCGCAGCCATCCCAGCGATGAACACCTGCTGCCGCTGTATTTCGCCAGAGGCGCCGGCGGCGACTTCAGCATCGCCCATCAAGGCTTCACCATGGGCGCGCTGGGCATGGATATCTATCGCTTCGGTTGATGCCACTGTCGGGCATGAAGCCTGGCGAGCCCTACCGGATCAAAACACCAGGCAAAAAAAATCCCCGCACCAGGCGGGGATTTTTTCGTTCAACCGATCAGCTCAGCGCCGATCAGTCTTCGCGATAACGACGCAGCTTCAGCTGCTTGCCGGCCACGCGAGTGTCCTTCAGTTTGGTCAGCAGACGCTCCAGACCTTCCTCCGGCAGCTCGACCAGGCTGAAGCTGTCACGCACCTGGATGCGACCGATGGCTTCGCGGGCCAGGCCGCCTTCGTTGAGGATGGCGCCCAGCAGGTTCTTGGCCGCGATACCGTCACGCGCGCCCAGCGCGGTACGGCAACGGGCACGACCTTCAGCCAGAGGCATCGGTGCACGACGCTCACGCTCGCCGCGATCAGGACGATCGCCGGAACGCTCGGGACGGTCGCCACGTGGCGCGCTGTTCGGCACCAGTGGGCGTTCCTTCTCGATCGCTGCCAGGTTCAGCGCCTGACCGTTGGTGGCCTTGCGCAGCAGGGCCGCGGCCAGGGCACGCGGGCTGCAACCGATATCGGCGGTCAGGCGATCGAGCAGATCACCGTGGGTCGATTCAGCGTCAGCCACCAGCGGCGACAGGCTGTTGGTCAGCTTCTTGATGCGCGCATCGAGAACGGCTTGGGCGTCCGGCAGACGAACCTCGGCCACCTTCTGACCGGTTACACGCTCGATCACTTGCAGCATGCGGCGCTCGCGTGGAGTCACCAGCAGCAGCGCACGACCTTCGCGACCGGCACGGCCGGTACGGCCGATACGGTGCACGTAGGATTCCGGGTCGTACGGCATGTCCACGTTGAATACGTGGGTGATGCGCGGTACGTCCAGGCCACGGGCGGCAACGTCGGTCGCCACAACGATGTCCAGGCGACCATCCTTGAGGGAGTCGATCACGCGCTCACGCTGGTTCTGGGCGATGTCGCCGTTCAGCGCAGCGGCCTTGTAGCCTTTGGCTTCCAGGGCACTGGCCAGGTCCAGGGTCGCTTGCTTGGTGCGCACGAACATGATCAGGGCGTCGAAATCTTCCACTTCCAGCAGGCTGAGAACGGCAGAAGTCTTCTGGTCAGCGTGAACCAACAGGTGAGCCTGTTCGATCGCGGTGACGGTCTGGGTCTTGCTCTGGATCTTGACGTGTTTCGGGTCCTTCAGGTGACGCTCGGCGATCGCACGGATCGACTGCGGCAAGGTGGCCGAGAACAGTACGGTCTGGCGGGTTTCCGGCATGGCCTTGAAGATCACTTCCAGGTCATCCATGAAGCCCAGCTTGAGCATTTCGTCGGCTTCGTCGAGAACCAGGTGGTTCACCGTAGCCAGGACTTTTTCGTCGCGACGCAGGTGGTCGCACAGACGGCCCGGAGTGGCGACAACGATCTGTGCGCCATTACGGATTGCTTTCAGTTGTGGGCCCATCGGCGCGCCGCCGTAGACAGCCACAACAGTTACGCCCGGCATTTGCTTGGCGTAGGTTTCGAAAGCGGTTGCAACTTGCAGCGCCAACTCACGGGTTGGGGCCAGGATCAGAGCTTGCGGCTCGCGCTTGGACGGATCAATGCGGTGCAGGATAGGCAGGGCGAACGCGGCGGTCTTACCGGTACCGGTTTGCGCCTGGCCAATCATATCGTGACCGGCGAGGATGATCGGGATCGACTGCTGCTGAATGGCCGAAGGCTCTTCATAGCCGGTAGCGACTACTGCAGCGACAATATTGGGATGAAGTTCAAGAGCGGCGAAGCCGCCGATTTCCTGGGTCATGGGTCTGCCTCTAAGTGCATCCGCAAAGACCCATGCTCCAAAGCTGCGCATGCCGTGTAAGACTCAAGAGTCACCCTGGCAGCTTTGTCGGCGGGGATTTGCGAAAACGATTGAAAGAAATGAACGTCAAGGATAGTCCGCGCAGCGGACAAGCAGCCGAAGCTGACTTCGGGGAATTGCATCACCTAAACGAGGCCCGGTTAAAGGCCGGCGCGCACTATACCGGAATTACTCAAAAAAGGGAGTTTTTTTTATCGGAAAAACCCGCTGAATACCTAGTTGTCACAGGCTTTGCGGATAATCCGGCAAAGGTCTATTTTGCACAGGCCCACGCCTGTCGGGGGATGACGCTTAAACGGTTCATCTTGCCGGCCGATACCGTCGGTCCGAGACACTCTTTACCGTCCGAGGAAATGCCCCATGAGCCAGCCCAGTTGCAGTCGCGTCAGCCGTGAACAACGTGGTCATCTCTTCCTCATCGGCCTGGACCGGGTCGCCAAGCGCAACGCCTTCGACCTGCAGTTGCTCGATCAACTCAGCCTGGCCTATGGCGAGTTCGAGGCCTGTGCCGAAGCCCGAGTCGCCGTGGTGTTCGGCCATGGCGAGCACTTCACCGCGGGGCTGGACCTGGCCAATGTCGGAGCCAAGCTCGCCAAAGGCTGGCAGGCGCCGGCCGGCGGTTGCGATCCCTGGGGCGTCTTCGCCGGGCCACGGGTCAGCAAACCGGTGATAGTCGCGGTGCAGGGCTACTGCCTGACCATAGGCATCGAGCTGATGCTGGCGGCGGACATCAACCTGTGCGCCAGCAATACCCGCTTCGCCCAGCTGGAAGTGCAACGCGGCATCTTTCCGTTCGGTGGCGCCACCCTGCGCCTGCATCAGATCGCCGGCTGGGGCAACGCCATGCGCTGGTTGCTCACCGGCGACGAATTCGACGCCCATGAAGCCCTGCGCCTGGGGCTGGTGCAGGAAGTCATGGCCAGCGAAGACCTGCTGCCCCGCGCCCTGGCTCTCGCCGAACGGATCGCCAGCCAGGCGCCGCTGGGGGTTCAGGCGACCCTGATGTCGGCCCGGCAAGCCCGGCTCGAAGGGGAAAGCGCGGCGGCGCAGGGGCTGCCGTCGCTGGTGAAGAAGCTATTGAACAGCGAGGACGCCAAGGAAGGTGTACGAGCGATGGTCGAGAAGCGGCCGGGGGTGTTCAAGGGGTGTTGAACGCTTCAGGCAGTTGCCAAATGTGAGGCCTTATCGCGGGCAAGCCTCGCTCCTACAGATGCGCTCGGCCAACCGACTCAGGTCGCCGGCCGAATGCACTTGATCAACGACTGCAACGAATAGCCCAGGCGCGGCGCCAGCGCCTCGGCCCGGGCGCTCAGGCCGTCCATGTCCAGATCCTGGTCCAGGTCGGACGGCACGATCAGAATCACGTTGCCCTCCTTCACCGGCAGCTCCCAGTAATGCCGGTGGTAAAGCCCACGCAGCAAGGCCGCCCCCAGTGGCTTGCCATCGTCGGTGGCCCACTGGTTGATCACCAGCCAGCCGCCCGGGTTGAGGCGCTTCTGGCAGTTTTCCAGGAAGCCCCAGGCCAGGTGCCCGACGCCCGGTCCGACGTCGGTATACAGGTCGACGAAAATCAGGTCCGCCGACTCGGCGCTGTCCAGCAGTTCGAGCGCATCGCCGACCCGGATATAGAGACGCGGATCGTCATCCAGCCCCAGGTACTCGATGGCCAGGCGCGGTACGTCGGGGCGCAACTCGATGGCCTCGACATCTTCCAGCGGCAAGAACTTGAGGCAGGCCTGGGTCAGGGTGCCAGCGCCCAGGCCGAGAAACAGCGCACTCTCGGGCTGTTCATGGCACAGCGCGCCGATCAGCATGGCCCGGGTGTAGTCGTACTCCAGCCAGCTCGGGTCGGCGGTAAACACGCAGCTCTGCTCGATGGCATCGCCAAATTCGAGGAAGCGGTAATCCGCCACTTCCAGTACCCGAATCATGCCGAACTCATCGTGCACTTCGGCGAGCAGGCGCTCGACGCGCTCCTCAGTCATCTCTTCTCCTAGCCGCGACGGGGCTCAACCTCGCCGTCGCGATAAACCGGCCGCTCGGCGCCGAGCGGGAAAGGCGCGATTGTCCGCGAACCGGCGGGAACAGGTCACGCACTAATTGCTGATAACATGCCTGTCCGACCTTAAAAAACACCCGAGTCCGTGATGAGCCAACCCTGGAGTCCTGACAGCTGGCGCGCCCTGCCGATCCAGCAACAACCCGCCTACCCCGACGCCGCACACCTGTTGCAGGTCGAGCAGACCCTGGCCAGTTACCCGCCGCTGGTGTTTGCCGGCGAAGCCCGGGAGTTGCGCCGCCAGTTTGCCGAGGTGACCCAGGGCCGCGCCTTTCTGCTGCAGGGCGGCGATTGCGCCGAGAGCTTCGCCGAGTTCTCCGCGGCGAAGATCCGCGACACCTTCAAGGTCCTGCTGCAGATGGCGATCGTCATGACCTTCGCCGCCGGCTGCCCGGTGGTCAAGGTCGGGCGCATGGCCGGCCAGTTCGCCAAGCCGCGTTCGGCCAATGACGAAACCATCAATGGCGTGACCCTGCCGGCCTACCGCGGCGATATCGTCAACGGCATCGGCTTTGACGCAAAAAGCCGGGTGCCGGACCCGGACCGCCTGCTGCAGTCCTATCACCAGGCCACCGCCACCCTGAACCTGCTGCGCGCCTTTGCCCAGGGCGGTTTTGCCGATCTGCACCAGGTGCACAAATGGAACCTGGACTTCATCGCCAACTCCGCCCTGGCCGAGAAGTACAGCCAGCTGGCCGACCGCATCGACGAAACCCTGGCCTTCATGCGCGCCTGCGGCATGGACAGCTCGCCGCAGTTGCGCGAGACCAGTTTCTTCACCGCCCACGAGGCGCTGCTGCTGAACTATGAAGAAGCCTTCGTCCGTCGCGACAGCCTGACCAACGACTATTACGACTGCTCGGCGCACATGCTGTGGATCGGCGACCGTACCCGCCAGCTCGACGGCGCCCACGTCGAATTCCTGCGTGGGGTGAATAACCCGATCGGGGTCAAGGTCGGCCCGAGCATGAACACCGAGGAGCTGATCCGCCTGATCGACATCCTCAACCCGGACAACGATCCGGGCCGCCTGAACCTGATCGTGCGCATGGGTGTGAACAAGGTCGGCGACCATCTGCCGCAGTTGATCCGCGCGGTGGAAAGCGAAGGCAAGAAGGTGCTGTGGAGCTCCGACCCGATGCATGGCAACACCATCAAGGCCAGCAGCGGTTACAAGACCCGGGATTTCGCGCAGATCCTCAATGAGGTGAAGCAGTTCTTCCAGGTCCACGAAGCCGAGGGCAGTTATGCCGGCGGTATCCACATCGAGATGACCGGGCAGAACGTCACCGAGTGCATCGGTGGCGCGCGGCCGATTACCGAAGATGCCTTGTCGGATCGCTACCACACCCATTGCGACCCACGGATGAACGCCGATCAGTCGCTGGAGCTGGCGTTCCTGATTGCCGAGACCTTGAAACAGGTCAAGCGTTGAACCTGTAGCGCTCGATCATCCAGGAAACGCTGCTGGATGATCGACGCGCTTCAAAGAAACCCTCGCAAGCGCTGGGCGCTGGCCCTCGGGCAATTGAGCTGGACGTCGGCCAGCCCCAACCAATTGGCCATATCCCGCAAGTTGCTCGCCAGCGCCTGCATGCCCTGCTCGTCCAGCCCCTGCTCTTCCTCATGCACGGCATGCACCGCCAGGCGTCCCTGCGCCCTTTCTGCCCGCAGGTCGACCCGCGCGGCGATCCGTTCGTGGTGCAAAAACGGCAACACGTAATAGCCATACACCCGCTTGTGCTGCGGCGTGTAGATCTCCAGCCGATAGCGGAAATCGAACAGGCGCTCGGTGCGGCTGCGCTCCCAGATCAGCGAATCGAAGGGAGAAAGCAAGGCACTGGCCGGCACGCTACGCGGCACCTTCACCTGCGGCAGGCAATAGGCCGCTTGCTTCCAGCCTTCCACCTCGCAGGCCAGCAACTCGCCGCCTTCCAGCAACTCCGCCAGGCGTGCCCGGCTGTCTGCCGGTTCCAGGCGAAAGTAGTCACGCAGATCCTTCTCGGTGGCCACGCCCAAGGCACTGGCGGCATGCAACAGCAAACCGCGCTGGGCGTCGGCCTCGCTGAGCTGCGAATGTTGCAGGATGCTCGAAGGAATCACCCGCTCCGGCAAGTCGTACAAACGCTCGAATCCACGCCGACCGGCGACCGTCACCTCACCGGCGGCGAACAGCCATTCCAGCGCGTGCTTCTCCGCGCTCCAGTCCCACCAGGGGCCGGCGCGTTCCTCGCGGGTAGACAGGCTGCCCGCGCCGAGGGCGCCCTGTTCCTCGACCGCGGCCAGCACCCGGCGGATAGTCGCCTGCTGCTCCTGGCCGAAACGCGCCAACTGCTGGTAGATCCCCTGCCCCTGGCTGGCCCGCTGCATGCGCCAGCGCATCAGTGGGTACAGCGACAGCGGCAGCAACGAGGCTTCGTGCCCCCAGTACTCGAACAACGTGCGTTGCCGGCCCTGGCTCCAGGCGGCCTGGTCCAGCAGTTGCGCGGGATAGTCGCCAAGGCGGGAAAACAGCGGCAGGTAGTGCGAGCGCACCAGGGCGTTGACCGAATCGATCTGCAGGATGCCCAGGCGCGCGATCAGGCGATTGACCTGTGCCGGCCTGATCGTCGCAGGCAGCGGCCGCCCGGAAAAACCTTGGGCGGCCAGCGCCAGACGCCGAGCTTGCTTGAAGGAAAAGGACAGTTCTGCGGGCATGGCAATCTCCTTGTCTGCCCGCAAACTACCTCAGTGAGAAGTGGCTTGTGTAGCGTTTTGACATTCACTTGTGCATCGGATCGTCCCAGAACGGCCGCACGGTCTCCCGTTCCACATCCGCGCGACTGAGGCCGATATCCTTCAGCGCTTCGTCACTCATGCCGGCCAGCATGATCCGTTCACGGTGCAGCTCATGCCAGCGGACAATCCTCTGCAGCAGATGCCGCACGGAAATGCCATGCCATGCAAATCGGTGAGCCAGTACAAAACCTTTTTGACCTTTCATCGTCTTGCCCTCCAGTGGGGATGGCTCAAGTCTCCACCCGGGGCTAAGATCAATCCAACGAATGTTTCTTATGCAATACATCTCGGAGTTTGATGAATTGTCCAGCTACCCAAGCATTGATACCGAGGTCCTGCGCACCTTCGTCGCCATCGCCGATCAGGGCGGTTTCACCAAGGCCGGGGAGCAGGTCAATCGCACCCAGTCCGCGGTGAGCATGCAGATGAAGCGGCTCGAGGAAGACGTGCTGCAACGCCAGTTGTTCCAGCGTGAGGGCCGGCAGGTGCGCCTGACCGCCGAGGGCCAGGTGCTGCTGGGTTACGCGCGGCGCATCCTGAAACTGCACAGCGAGGTGTTCAATACCCTGCGCGAGCCGCACATGGTCGGCACCGTGCGCATCGGTACGCCGGACGATTACGTGATGCGTTTTCTACCGGGGATCCTGTCGCGTTTTGCCCAGGCTTACCCTTTGATCCAGATCGAAGTGCATTGCGAGTCGTCCAAGCAATTGTTGCTGCGCCAGGACCTGGACCTGTCCATCGTCACACGCGAGCCGGGCAGCGAAATCGGCCAGTTGCTGCGCAAGGAGCGTTTCGTCTGGGCCGAGGCCCAGGGTTTCTGCCCCCATGAACAGACGCCGCTGCCCCTGGCGATGTTCAACAGCGATTGCTTTTGCAGGCAGTGGGCGTGCAATGCGCTGGACGCCGCCGGGCGCGACTATCGCATTGCCTATAACAGCTCCAGCCTGTCGGCACTGATGGCCGTGGTCAGCGCCGGCCTGGCGATCACCGCGCAACTGGAAAGCCTGATCACCCCGGACATGCGCATCCTGGGCGCCGGCGAAGACCTGCCCCAGCTGCCCGAAGCCAGCATCATGCTGGTGCGCAACCTCAACACGCCCTCGCCCATCACCGAATGCCTGGCCGAGCACATAGTCGAAGGCTTCAAACTTTAAAGGCGAGCATCACCGCACAGACCACCAGGAAACCGCAGAACAGCCCGCGCAGCATTCGCTCGGGCAGCGCGTGGGCGATTTTCACCCCCCAACTGATGCTCAGCAGACCACCCGCCGCCAGCGGCAGACCGATCATCCAGTCCACTTCCTGATGCACTCCGTAGGTCACCAGCGTTACCCCGGTGCTGGGCAAGGCCAGGGCCAGCGACAACCCCTGGGCGACCACCTGGGTGGTGCCGAACACGCTGGTCAGCACCGGCGTGGCAACCACCGCGCCACCGACCCCAAACAGCCCGCCCATGGCCCCGGAAGCGGCCCCCAGCACGCCGAGCCACGGCCAGGGGTAACGCATCTGCGCCGAAGCCGGGACATTGGCCAGGAACATGCGCAGCAGGTTGTAGGCCGACAAGGCCACCAGGAACGCGACGAAGCCGATCCGCATGACCTGGGCATCGATGCCCACCGCCCAGATCGAACCGAGCCAGGCAAAACAGAAACCCATCAAGGCCAATGGCAGCGCATGCCGCGCCTCGATCCGGTTGCGCTGGTGATAGCGCCACAACGCGAGCATCACGTTAGGAACCACCATCACCAACGCCGTGCCCTGGGCGATCTGCTGGTCCAGCCCGAACAGCACACCCAGCACCGGAATCGCGATAAGGCCGCCGCCGATCCCGAACAAGCCGCCCACCGTGCCCAGCGCCGCGCCCAACACCACATACATCGCTAAATCGATCACCGCCGCTCTCCTCACCTCAGGCCTTGCATGCTACGCAGTCGGCTCTGGTGCGGAAACGCACAGCAACGCACAATGGCTTTGCCAATTTCGCACAGGCAAATGCCCGCCATGAACCCCAACGCCCTCACCGACCAGCTCGGCCTGTTTCTCGATGTCCTGGAAGCCGGGAGTTTTTCCGCCGCCGCGCGCCGGCATCCCTTGACCCCTTCGGCGGTGGCCCGGCGTATCGACAGCCTGGAAAACGCGGTCGGCAGCAAGCTGTTCATGCGCACCACCCACGCGGTGGTGGCGACGGCGGCTGGCCAGGCCTTCGCCGAACGCGCCCGGCGCATCGTCGCCGAACTGCAACTGGCCCGGGCGGAAGCCGTGTCCTTGAGCCATGCGCCGGAAGGCCTGATCCGCATCGACGCGCCCGCGGCGTTCGGCCGGCGACACCTGGCGCCGGCCATCGCCGATTTCCTGATGCTCTATCCGGGGCTGGATGTGCAGTTGCACCTGATCGACAGCTTCGTCGACATGCAGGGCTCGCACCTGGGCAAGGTCGACCTGGTGCTGCGCGCCGGGCAAAGGGTCGATACCCGCATGGTGGCGACCTCGCTGGCGAGCATCGTGCGCATCGCCTGTGCCAGCCCGGCCTACCTCAAGCTTCGCGGCACTCCGGTCCATCCCGCCGAGCTGAGCCAGCATGATGGCCTGGACTGGGACGGCCTGGCTCCGCTGTTCGCCTGGCGCTTCGAACTGGACGGGCAGTTGCAGACTCACCGCCCACAACGCATCCGCCTGAGCGCCAACAATGCCGAGGCCCTGTTGTCCGGAGCCCTGGCCGGGCTGGGCATCGCCCACCTGCCGACCTGGCTGGCCAGCGAATACCTGTTGCGCGGGGAGCTATTGCCGCTGTTCTGCGAAACCGGCCTGCCCAAACCGGAAAGCGCCGGTATCTATGCTTTGCGCCTGGAACAGCACACCAACGCCCGCAGCCGCCTGTTGCTGGAATACCTGAAGACTCGCTTCAGCCCGATTCCGCCCTGGGATCTGGCCCTGCAGAGCGCCATGGGCTGAGAGCCGGCGAGAATTATCTGGCGCATTAAAGATTCGCCCGCTAGATTCAGGGCGAGTATCGATCAAGGCCCGACCATGAACACCAAAGGCTCCACCCCGGAAAAATGCGACGATCTGCTGCTGGATAACCAGTTGTGCTTCGCCCTGCACTCGACTTCGCTGCTGATGACCAAAGTCTATAAACCGCTGCTGCAGGAGCTGGGCCTGACTTATCCCCAGTACCTGGCGATGATGGTGCTCTGGGAGCAGGACGGCCTGACCGTCGGCGAAATCAGCAGCCGCCTGCTGACCGATCCCGGTTCATTGACGCCCTTGCTCAAGCGCCTGGAGGCCGAGGGATTGCTGAGCCGTACCCGCAGCCGCGAAGACGAACGGGTGGTGATCATCGAGCTGACCGAGCAAGGCCGGGCCCTGTATGACCGGGCGCGCGGCGTTCCCCAATGCATCCTCGGCGCCAGCGGCCTGACCCTGGAACAACTGCGCAAACTGCAGGCCGACCTGCTGAACCTGCGCGGCCATCTGCAAGACAGCCTTTAACCGCGCTCTCGCGAGCACGCCTGCCCCTCCTGCAGCAGCGCTTGCTCGCGATCCTCTCTATTTCGATGCCGCCACCAGCGTATCGACGAAAAAATTTCTCGATAAAAATATTATTTAAATCATTCGCTTAGCTAAAAGATATGGGCTTCTGGCAAGCATTTTCGAGTTTTTTTCAAAAATTTGCCTTGCGCACTAAATATTTGAGCGATACATTTATTTCGCACTTACTTAGCGCGCAAACATTTAGCGCAAAACTTCGAAACCCAAGAGGCTCACACCATGCAAACTCTCTATACCGCAGTCGCAACCGCAACCGGTGGCCGTGATGGTCGCGCCGTCTCCAGCGACAACATCCTCGACGTCAAACTCTCCACCCCCAAAGAACTCGGTGGTGCCGGCGGCCAGGCGACCAACCCTGAACAACTCTTCGCCGCCGGCTACTCCGCCTGCTTTATCGGCGCCCTGAAATTCGTCGCCAGCCAGAGCAAACGCAAGATCCCGGACAACGCCTCGATCACCGCCCATGTCGGCATCGGCCAGATTCCTGGCGGCTTCGGCTTGGACATCGACCTGCACATCAGCCTGCCAGGTCTTGAACAGAGCGATGCGCAATCCCTGGTCGAAGCGGCTCACCAGGTCTGCCCTTACTCCAACGCCACCCGCGGCAACGTCGACGTACGTCTGCACGTGACTGTCTAACCCAACTGCGCACCAGCGCCCGCACCGTCCAGGAGACGAACATGAACACTTTCAGCAAGGTCTTGACCGGTAGCCTTCTCGCCCTGTCCATCAACACGGCCTTCGCCGAAGGCGGGGTCGAACACAACACCCAGGCGTTCCTCGACGCCTTGAACGCCGGCAGCGGCAAGCCGATGGAACAGATGACGCCAAAAGAGGCCCGGGCCGTGCTGGTCGGTGCCCAGGCCGGGGTCAAGCTGACGCTGCCCAAGGCGGATGTCAGCCAGAAGACCATCAAGGTCGACGGCCAAGACATCAGCCTGACCATCGTCAGGCCGGCCGGGGTGAAAGGCACGTTGCCGGTGTTTATGTTTTTCCACGGCGGCGGCTGGGTGCTGGGCGACTTCCCGACCCATGAACGGCTGGTGCGGGACCTGGTGGTGGGCTCCGGGGCGGCGGCGGTGTTCGTCAATTACACGCCGTCTCCGGAAGCTCATTACCCGGTGGCGATCAATCAGGCTTACGCGGCAACCCAGTGGGTGGCCGAGCATGGCCAGGAAATCAACGTCGACGGCAAGCGCCTGGCGGTTGCCGGCAACAGCGTCGGCGGCAACATGGCGGCCGTGGTCAGCCTGATGGCCAAGGACAAGGGCACGCCGGCGATTCGGTTCCAGCTACTGCTGTGGCCGGTGACCGACGCGAATTTCGAGACGGCGTCGTACAACCAGTATGCCGAGGGGCACTTCCTCAGCAAAAACATGATGAAGTGGTTCTGGGACAACTACACCACCGACGCCCGGCAGCGTAACGAGATCTACGCCTCGCCGCTGCGCGCCACCAGCGCCCAGCTCAAGGGCCTGCCGCCCGCGTTGATCCAGACAGCCGGTGCCGATGTGCTGCGCGACGAAGGCGAAGCCTATGCCCGCAAGCTGGACGAAGCCGGCGTGACCGTGACCTCGGTGCGCTACAACGGGATGATCCATGACTATGGCCTGCTCAACGTGGTCAGCCAGGTACCCGCAGTGCGCTCGGCGCTGCTGCAGGCCAGTGAAGAGCTCAAGCAACACCTGAAGTAAGGCTGTCACTGATCTTCGGCCACAAAAAAGCCCGACTCGATGGTCGGGCTTTTTCGTACGCGAGAATTCAAGCAGAAGCTTAAACCTTGGCGCGGCCTTTGTAGGAACCGCCTTCGCGAGTATCGATCTCGATCATGTCGCCGATTTCGATGAAGTCAGCAACCGACAGCTCGGTACCGTTCTTCAGTTTGGCAGGCTTCATCACCTTGCCCGAAGTGTCGCCGCGAGCGGAACCTTCGGTGTAGTCAACCTGGCGCACGATGGTGGTCGGCAGGTCAACGGAAACCAGACGGTCTTCGAAGAACACGGCTTCGCAAACGTCGGTCATGCCTTCTTCGATGAACGGCAGAACGGCTTCGATGTCTTCGGCGTTCAGCTCGTACATGGTGTAGTCGGTGGTGTCCATGAACGTGTAAGTGTCACCGCTGATGAACGACAGGGTCGCTTCTTTGCGATCCAGAATCACGTCGTCCAGTTTGTCGTCCGCACCGTAAACGGTTTCGGTCTTGTAACCGGTCAGCAGGTTCTTCAGTTTGGTCTTCATGATCGCGCTGTTACGACCGGACTTGGTGAATTCAGCTTTCTGAACCAGCCAAGGATCGTTGTCGATACGGATCACGGTACCGGGTTTGAGTTCTTTACCAGTTTTCATTGCGAATATCCGAATTTGGATGGGATTTACAAAAATCTAGGCCGCGTATCATATCCAATTTAGGTAAAACTGCACCAGCGCCGCAGCAAGATCGGGCTGCGAGCCCTGTTCCAGACACCACTTTTCAGCGTGAGCGGCCACTTCCGGCCAGTGTTCCAGCAATTTTTTCCAGCCTTGCGCCATCTCGCCCCCGGCATTCCAGGCCCGCCACAGGTCGATCAGCGCCGCCTTGGCCTCTGGCGACAGCCCCTGGGTATAAAGCTCGAGAAAGGCATCGAGCTTGTCCAGGTGGATGTCTTCGTCCTGTTGATAAATGTGCCAGAGCATCGGCCGACCGGCCCACTGTGCGCGCACGAACGAATCTTCGCCGCGTACCGCGTTGAAATCGCAGGCCCACAGGAGCTGGTCGTATTCCTCCTGTCGGACGAATGGCAGCACCTGCACCGTCAACGCCCCACGGACCTGCACCGCACCCGCCGCCAGCGCCTCGTCACCCAGCCAGTGTTGTACGTCACCGAGGATCCGACCTTCGGGAACCAGCAGATGGGTAGCCCGCGAATCGGCAGCCAGCGCGTCCAGCCAACTGGCCAGGCCCGCGTTCTCATAGGCGAACAGCGACATCAGGCGGGCGTCGGGTGCGGCAAATACGCCCAGTCCTTCAAGGAAATGTTGCCGAGCCAGCGGATCCTGCTGAAACGCCCTGCGTCGCTCCAACAACCCCGCCTCGCGCAGCAAGCCGCCGGTACCGGCCTGAAAGCCAGGGAAAAAGAAGTACTTCTGCACGCCCTTGAACTTCACCGAGGGCAGGCCGTGGCAGCCGGTCACCCAGGCCTCGGCGCTGAGGTAATCGAGGTTCAGCCACAAAGGGGTATGTTCACGCTCGGCCATCGCCTCCATATAAGCCGGTGGCAACTGGCAGGCAAAGGCCGCGATCACCACATCCGCAGCCGCCACCGGCGACCACTCGGCCGGCCAGTGGCGCACATCGACGCCTTCCTGCCATTGCTGAGGCAAGGCGACATCGATCGGTGGACACAAACGCTCGAAGGCCCGCAGGTCATCCACCCACAGCCGCACCGCGCACTGATGCTCGGCCACCAGTTGCCGGGCCAGCCGCCAGGTCACGCCGATATCGCCGTAGTTGTCGACGACGCTGCAGAAAATATCCCAGGAGGCTTTCATTCCGGGCTCCGTTTGGCAAAAGCGCCGATTGTCCGCATAAATCGCCACAGACAGAAGAGCCAATGCCGATAATCTTCGTGCGACAATCACGGTTTGCCGACACCGCCTGCCAGGAGGCTGCCATGCCCTATCGCCCGACACCCCGTCGATCATTACGTATCAGCGTAAACGCACTTCAGCTCAGCGGCAGTATTGCCCTGGGATTGTGGCTGGGTTTTCTGGCAATCGCCCTGACCTGCTGGCTGGCCTGGCGTTTTCTGTTCGACCAGCAATTGGCGCCCGTCGCCCAGGCCGTGCAACAGCTGACAAAACCGCCCAGCACGGAGTCGGCCGCCTCCAACCGCATGTTCGAGCAATACCAGGAAAACCTGCGCAAGAACGAACAACAGCAGGCACTGGATAATGCACGCAGCAACCTGCGCAACCAGTCCAACCCGAAATGCCAGTTCTGGTTGCAACAGGACCAGACGGCGCCGAGCGAAAAGAGCCGGGCCAACGTCCTGCAATTCTGCGATTGAGCCTGAACCTGACCATGCACAAGCCTACTGTCCACCAACTGATTCTCGACAAGCTCCGCGGCGATCTGGAGATCGCCCAGCGTGCGGCGCAGACCGCCTATGAGGCGGCGACCCACGAAGAGAACATTGCCGAAAACAAGTACGACACCCTGGGGCTGGAGGCGTCCTATCTCGCCGCCGGCCAGGCCAGGCGCGTCGAGGAAATCCGGCAGGCGCTGGCGCTCTGCCAGAACCTGACCCTGCGCCCGTACGACGAGCAGGTTGGTATCCAGGTCGGCGCGCTGCTGGGCCTCGAAGACGAAAACGGCCACGAACAATGGCTGTTCCTGGCGCCGGATGGGGCGGGGCTGAAGGTCGAGGTGGTGGGGCAACCGGTGACCGTCATCACCCCTCGTTCACCGCTGGGCAAAGGCCTGCTGGGCAAGTTCGAGGGGGATGAGCTGGAGATCGTCGTCGCGGGCGCTCGGCAGCAGTTCGCGGTCACCGAGGTCAAGTGAGCCCGACGACTTAGTGGACAGGCAGTTCGACGCCGTCGAACAGCTCTTCGAGTTCCTGCTTGTTGTGGCACTGAATGGCCTTGGCCATCACTTCGCGCGTCAGGTGCGGCGCGAACTTCTCGATGAAGTCGCACATGAAGCCACGCAGGAAAGTGCCACGGCGGAAACCGATCTTGGTGATGCTCGACTCGAACAGCTCGCTGGCATCCAGTACCACCAGGTCACTATCAAGCTTGGTATCGACCGCCATCTTGGCGACGATGCCCACACCCAGGCCCAGGCGTACGTAAGTCTTGATCACGTCGGCGTCGGCGGCGGTGAACACCACCTTCGGCGTCAGACCGCGATGGCTGAAGGCTTCGTCGAGCTTGGAACGGCCGGTGAAACCGAACACGTAAGTCACGATCGGGTATTCGGCGAGGGTTTCCAGGGTCAGCTTCGGCAACTTGGTCAGCGGGTGGCCCTGCGGTACCACCACGCAACGGTTCCAGCGGTAGCACGGCATCATCACCAGGTCACCGAACAGCTCCAGCGCTTCGGTGGCGATGGCGAAGTCGACGGTGCCATCGGCGGCCATTTCGGCGATCTGCATCGGCGAACCCTGATGCATGTGCAACGCCACATCCGGGTACTGCTTGATGAAGCTGCTGATCACCGGCGGCAAGGCATAACGGGCCTGGGTGTGGGTGGTGGCGATCGACAGGGTGCCCTTCTTCTCGTTGGAGAATTCCTGGGCGATCTGCTTGATGCTTTCGACCTTGCGCAGGATCTCGCCAGCGGTAGTGATGATGCGTTCGCCAGCCGGGGTGACGCGAGTCAGGTGCTTGCCGCTACGAGCGAATACCTCGACCCCCAGCTCGTCCTCGAGCAGGCGAATCTGCTTGCTGATACCCGGTTGCGACGTATAAAGGCTTTGGGCTGTAGCAGAGACGTTGAGGTCGTGGTGCGCCACTTCCCAGATGTAGCGCAATTGTTGAAGCTTCATATGAATCCCTCAAAGCAGGTAGACGCCACGGGCATCAGCGACGGTATATAACTATATTAATGGTTCGAAGAATAAATCTAGAACTTTTCTTAAGAAAATTCCAATAGCCGCGTCAGATATCTCCGAACCGTCGACGCTGCACCAAGGGCACCAGGTAAACCGGAACCTTGGCCAGTTGCAGTACCCTGGCGGCCGTCCTGCCCAATGGGGTTTCACCACCCGCCCCATGGCTGTGACTTCCTACGATCAACAAATCCACAGAGAGTTTCGACGCCTGTTCGAGAATGACTTGCGAGGGGTCCCCCTGAAAGACCCGGACCGACTGAATCAGCGCGAGATCCTGCATGCCCTCCCCCAACTCTTCGCGAAAGCTGTCGAGTACCCGTTGCTCGATATTCGCCATCACCGTGCTCAGGCCCTGACTGTGAAACTCATTCAGGGCCTGTTCGTCGAGATAACTCTGCAACACCGATTCGGCAAACAGCCCCATGGGCTCCACCGCATGAACCACGTGCAAGTCGGCATTGAATGTTCGAGCCAGCTCCAGGGCATGTTGCATCACATAGGGCGCATACAGACCGAGGTCAGTGGCATACAGCATCGAACGAATCATATGACCTCCTCGACTGCCAATATGGCGGAGATTGATTCAGCTTAGCAGTGCCAAGGCGACTACGACGTCCCGCGCAAGCCCGTGAACATTGAGCTAAACCTTGGTTTCGTTGCTGATGCCATGGGGTACATGGCCGGTGGCGACCACTTCGCGAGCCAGTTCGCAATGGCCCGCCTGATCGTCGAAGAACACATCGGCGGCGAAGGCTTCGAGAAAGGCAGCCTTCTCCAGGCCGCCCAGGAACAACGATTCGTCCAGGCGAATATCCCATTCGCGCAAGGTCCGAATAACCCGCTCATGGGCCGGTGCCGAACGTGCCGTCACCAAGGCGGTACGGATCGGACAATCATCGTCGGGGAACTCGCGCTGCAGCAGATTGAGCGCGGCAAGGAAGCCTTTGAACGGCCCCCCGCGCAACGGCTCGCGGGCGGACTCGCGCTCCTTGGCCTGGAAGGCTTCCAGGCCACCGAGTTGATAGACCCGCTCCGACTCATCGGAAAACAGCACGGCGTCGCCGTCGAAGGCGATCCGCAGTTCGGCGCTGGCGGCGCGCCGGGCGCCACCGGAAAGAATGGTCGCCGCGGCGAACCCGGCGTCCAGTGCACTGCGCACATCTTCGGCGTGGGTGGAAAGAAACAGGTCGCAGCCGAAAGCCGCGAGATAGGGATAAGGGCTACGGCCACCGACAAAAGCGGCCCGGGAAATATCCAGGCCGTAATGCTGGATCGAGTTGAAGACCCGCAGCCCTGTGTCGGCACTGTTACGCGACACCAGCACCACCTCGACCCGCGCCCGGCCGAGGCTGGCATTGAGGCTCAAGAGTTTTTTCACCAGGGGAAAAGCATCGCCCGGTTCGAGGGATTCCTCCTCGTGATCGATCTGATACTTGCGGTAGGCCTCGACCCCCTCGGCCAGATAGACCTTATGGCTTTCGCTGAGATCGAACAGGGCCCGTGACGAAATCGCCACCACCAGTTTACCGCCCAAGCCCTTTGCCATATCGCTTCCCCCCGATGCTGCGATCAACCGTTATGCCGGTCGATAAAACTCAACGCCCGATACAAGGCTTCCATTTTCGGCAGTTCGCATCCCGCTGCCCTGGCCGCGGCCAATGGCGCGGCGTAGATGGCCGACAACTCCAGCGCTCGCTTGTGCCGGTAGTCGTGGTACATGCTCGGCCAATAGTCCGGCATGCTTTCGGTCACCTTGAACAAGTGCTCAGCATAGCCGTCCGGCATGCTGTGACCACAGGCCAGGGCGCCTTGCACCACTTCACGCATCAAGGCCTGAATCAGCTCGCGGCTGTCGGCATCGGCCATCAGCGGCGTGGTGCTGGCGTTGAGCAATACCGACAAACCGTTGTACGGCACGTTCCACACCAGTTTCTGCCAGCGCGCCTGCTGCAGGTTGGCCATGGCCTGGGAATCAATACTGGCCTTGCGGAATAGCGCGGCGCCCTCTTCCACTATTGCCTGGCGCTGCGATTCGTCCTGCGCGGCCGGGCCACTGTGATACCCCAGGTTCACCGCGCCCAGCGCCTGATGCTCGATCACCCCGGGCCCGGCACGGTGCACGCAGATAAAACACAGGCCGCCCAACAGATGCAGCGAGTCGGGAAGCAGGTCGCGCAAGCCGTCCTCCACATCCAGGCCATTCTGCAGTAACAGCACCTTGGCGCCGGGAGCCGCCGCACGAAGAATCGCCGGAGCCAACTCGGCGTTGCTGGTGGTCTTGGCTCCCACCAGCAGCCAATCGCAGGGCGGCATGTCTTCGGCACTGGCATAGGCCTGGACCGGGTTCAGGGTCAGCTCACCATGCACCGCGCTATGCAGTTGCAAACCCCGCTCGGTGACCGCGGCGAATTCGCTGCGCAGCAGGAAATGCACATCCAGGCCGGCTCGCGCCAGCAGCATCCCGTAGAAACCACCGATCGCTCCGGTACCGATAATGCCGATTCGCGGCGTGTGGACTGCTTCCATCAAGGCAACTCCTCTGGAATTCGATTCAGCGCCTGTGCCAGTCGCTCGCCGAGCTCGCCGGGTGTCAGGCGCGACTGCAAGGCCCCATAAAACTCACCGTCGCGCACCACGAACAGTGCCGGCAAGTGAAACACCTGATAACGCTCGACCGCGCCGCCATTGTTTCCCGCATCGATCCAGCACAACCGCTCGATCGGCAGATCGAAGCCGGGCAACTGCTGCCGGGCCCAGCGACAACTGGCGCAGCCGACGCTGGTGAATATCACCAGCGAAACACCGCTCATCGCCAACAGCCGCTGATCGATATCGAAATCAGTCAGCTCCAATTCGACCACTATACTGGGAGAAACAATGTCACATAGCCGACACTCGGAGTCCGCGTTCATGGGACGTTTCATTCCTCATCCTGACGATGTTCCGGTTGAGCTGACCTTACGCAAGCACGCATGCATTTCGCGTCAACGGTTGCACACTATCAGCCTCGGCGGCATGGCTTGCAATTATCACCGCGCCTGGCGCCGCGGCACTGCACTGGAAATCTGCATGCCCACTCTGGGTGAAAACGCCCGCTACAACGGCTATGTGGCCTGGTGCCTGCGACGCAAGCGTGGCTACCTGGTGGGGATCGCCTTCATCGACGAACAGACCCTGTTCCGTGCCCGAATGAGTGAGCAGGTGTGCCAGATCGCCCACTACTGCCACCTGCATGAGCCCCAGGCCGAGCAGCGACAGATCGAAACCCTGGCCCAGCAATGGGTCGAACAGCACGCCGCCGAGTTCTCCCACGACCGGGTTCATCAGGCTTTTATGCAGCCAGCGCTGGATTAAACCCGTCTCTGCCCATTGTCGAGCCCCGGTGTAACGCGCTAAGGTTCGGCTCCCCGACGCGCTTAAATCCGCTGTGCACCGCCGCGCGGGGATCGCTGGCGGCCGGCACCCGTGACCTGACGAGTAACACGATGGCTGATTTACCGATCAACGACCTTAACGTCGCCTCCAACGAAACCCTGATCACTCCCGACCAGCTCAAGCGCGACATTCCGCTGAGCGACGCCGCCCTGCGCACCGTGACCAAGGGTCGCGAAGTGATCCGCAATATTCTCGACGGCACCGACCACCGTCTGTTCGTCGTCATCGGCCCTTGCTCGATCCACGACATCAAGGCTGCCCACGAGTATGCCGAGCGCCTGAAAGTCCTGGCCGCCGAAGTCTCCGACACCCTTTACCTGGTGATGCGCGTGTACTTCGAGAAACCACGGACCACCGTTGGCTGGAAAGGCTTGATCAACGACCCGTACCTGGACGACTCGTTCAAGATCCAGGACGGTCTGCACATCGGTCGCCAACTGCTGCTGGACCTGGCCGAGATGGGCCTGCCAACCGCCACCGAAGCGCTGGACCCGATCTCCCCGCAATACCTGCAGGACCTGATCAGCTGGTCGGCGATCGGTGCGCGTACCACCGAATCCCAGACCCACCGCGAGATGGCTTCCGGCCTGTCTTCGGCAGTAGGTTTCAAGAACGGCACCGACGGCGGCCTGACCGTTGCCATCAACGCCCTGCAATCGGTTTCCAGCCCTCACCGTTTCCTCGGCATCAACCAGGAAGGTGGCGTATCCATCGTCACCACCAAGGGCAATGCCTACGGTCACGTGGTTCTGCGCGGAGGCAATGGCAAGCCGAACTATGACTCGGTCAGTGTCGCCCTCTGCGAGCAGGCGCTGAACAAGGCGAAGATCAAGCCGAACATCATGGTCGACTGCAGCCACGCCAACTCCAACAAGGATCCGGCCTTGCAGCCACTGGTAATGGAGAACGTGGCCAACCAGATTCTCGAAGGCAACCAGTCGATCATCGGTCTGATGGTCGAAAGCCATCTGAACTGGGGCTGCCAGGCCATTCCCAAGGACCTGGCCGAACTGCAATACGGCGTGTCGATCACCGATGCCTGCATCGATTGGGAAAGCACCGAGAAAACCTTGCGCAGCATGCACGCCAAGCTCAAGGACGTCCTGCCAAAACGGGTTCGCACCTGATCCCGTATCGCAGACACAAAAACGCCGGGCCAAGCCCGGCGTTTTTTTTTGGTGTCCCCGCTCAGAGTTTCGCGGCGTGGCGCTGATGGCGCTCCATGTAGCGCTCCACATATGAGCACGACGGAATCACCGTGTACCCCATGCGATCAGCATATTCCAACGCCTGCTCGGTCAGTGCCGCAGCAATACCACGGCCGCGCAGCGCGTTAGGCACGAACGTCCGATAAATATCCAGGGTCTGCTTACCCAGGTCCATATAGGTCAGGTAGGCACGATGACCGTCCACATTGGTCTCGAATTGATGACCAGCCTGGTCATGGTGGATGGACAACGCCTCGCTCATCACTACTCCTCGCGGGTCTTGGATTCTGACCCCTACCTTACCGATGTTTTTCCGGCGAAGGAACAACTACGCCACCCCGTGCCTGTCTGGACACCGAGCAGAGCTTGCCGCTCTCGCATGACCGAGCACGTTTCAAATAGTAGGCACCATTGGCACCAATGCTCAAGGGACGCTTGCATTCAAGCTACCGGCATCAGGCCAGTTTAGTGTCGATGCTTCCCCCGGACCTGTTCCCGGATACATGCAAAGCACTCGATCCAACCACCTGATGATCAACAACCTGAACATCGCCGGATGTTGAGATTTAAGACGAGCCCACCCATTTAAAGTCACCTCAACATGGACAAAGATGCGTGAGGCGCCCCACAGATTCTGAACAAAAGTGTAGACGAATCGATATAGATAGACTTTAGCCTACACTCCGCGAGCGCCATGCAAAGGGACTCTGCGGCAGATGCGCTTAACAAGCGCAAGCTCCCAACAGGGTGACAAGGTTGCGTATTTTTTATACAGATCGATAAAAAGTTGCTCGAAAAAGATTCAACGCCTAGAATTTTTTTTGCTTCTTGCGCTACGTCAGTTTACTTACTACAAGTAATGGGTAGTATGTACGCCGGCCATTTCATCACTCGGATGAGATAGCTACTTAATAGAAAGTCCTTGAAGGGGAACACGATGAACAACGTTCTGAAATTCTCTGCTCTGGCTCTGGCCGCAGTTCTGGCTACCGGTTGCAGCAGCGTATCCAAAGAAACCGAAGCTCGTCTGACTGCAACTGAAGACGCAGCAGCTCGTGCCCAGGCTCGTGCAGACGAAGCCTACCGTAAAGCTGATGAAGCTCTGGCTGCTGCTCAAAAAGCACAACAGACTGCTGACGAAGCTAACGAGCGCGCTCTGCGTATGCTGGAAAAAGCTAGCCGCAAGTAATAATCCCTCGGGATTGTTATCGAGCCGACCCATTTATTGGGTCGGCTTTTTTATTGCCCGGATTTTCTTGTGGCAATAAAAAACCCGTCGACACCCTGAAGCATCGACGGGTTGCTGTTCCAGCCGTTACTGCTGCATATCGATAGGCACCGCCGATACCACCGGTGCATTGGTCGGTATGGCGATCTCTACTGGCAAACCATCTTCGGCCGCCACCACGTCGCGCACTACATCCCAATTCATCCGCAGGTTATTGGCCAGGTCTTCACGCTTGAGCAAGGCGTTGATCACCGCGGTGTGTTTGTCCACGACCGACGGATTGCCCTTGTCATCGAGCGGCGTATGAGCCTCCAGATAAACTTTGCCAGCGCTGATACCGAACTTGTACGGATCGTTGAGGATGCGCACCGATGTCCCCACCGGCACCATGCTGGCCATTTCCAGGACGTTGTTGTTGAACATCCGGAAGCAGCCGTGGCTGGTTCGCATGCCGATACCGAACTTCTTGTTCGAACCGTGGATCAGGTAGCCCGGCGTGCCCAGGGTAAACTTGAATGGTCCCAACGGGTTGTCCGGCCCCGCCGGCACCACGTTCGGCAGTGGGTCACCGTCAGCCGCGTGCTCGGCCTTGATCGAGGCAGGCGGCGTCCAGGTCGGATTCGGAGTCTTGGCGACGATGCTGGTATGGGCGATCGGCGACCCCCAACCTTCCCGGCCGATACCCAGGGGGAAGGTGTACACCACGTTCCGCCCTTTCGGGTAGTAGTACAGGCGATATTCGGCGAGGTTGATCACGATGCCTTCACGAGGTCCCGGCGGCAGGATGAAGCGCGTCGGCAACACCACTTCGGTGCCTGCGCCCGGCAACCAGGGATCGACTCCCGGGTTGGCCGCGACCATCTCGTAATAGCCCAGGTCGTAGGTCGTGCCCAGGTCGGCAAAGGTGTCTTCGTACTTGGCCTTGATCACCTGTACCTGACCGACGATATCTTCGCCCGGTGGAGGTAGAGGCAGTTCCAATGCGGCAACGGGGCCAGCCACACAGAAGGCGGCAAGCGTCAGGCAACGGGTGACGACAGGAAAGCGCGGCAACATCCGGAAAATCCTTCGCATGATCAACGAGTAAAAAAGTGATTGTACACCCGCCCCCGTGGCTGCGGGAGCGACAGCTGCATCAACGCAAGAAGGGGGCCGGGCGAGAACTTGCTGCCTTACAGTTCGAAACGCAACTCTGGCCAGATCGGCGGCGTGCCGCGCTTTTGCGATTCGAGGATTGCCCGGCACAACGGACACAGGCGCTGGTCCTGGAAAATGGTCCGGTCGACACTCGACCAGCGCGGTTGCGCAGGCAGCAAGGTGCCGCACAACGTGCGATCGGCTGAGCCGCCCAACTCCAGCTGACGCGTCACCAGATGCACCCGGACTTCCTGGCAGGCGAACAGGTCGAGCTGTTCGTCAGGCTCGATCAGTTGGTAGGCAAACAGGGACCAGGCGGGACGCGGCATCGGGGGCTCCAAATCGGGGGCGCCACATTAGCCGAAACACTGCCGGTAGAAAAGCGTCAAAGCAGCGGTTTTAGCGTCGGCCAGACATTTTCCAGCAACTTGCCCTGAGCAGCGACCGCGGGGTGGATGCCATCGGCCTGCATCAGCTCGGGATTACCGCCGACCCCTTCCAGAAAAAACGGCACCAGCGCCACGTTTTTTTCATTCGCGAGCTTGCTGTACACCTCGGCAAACGCCTGGGTGTAGCGCACGCCGTAATTGGGTGGCAGCTGCATGCCAAGCAACAGCACCTTGGCACCACTGGCCTTGGAGCTGTCGATCATCGAAGCAAGATTTTGTTGCAATTGCGTGGGCAGTTGCCCGCGCAGGCCATCGTTGCCGCCCAATTCGAGAATCACCAGCTCCGGCTTGTGCTCTGCAAGCAGCGCCGGCAGCCGCGCCTGGCCACCTGCACTGGTGTCGCCGCTGATGGAAGCATTGACCACCTTATCGTCGAAACCTTCACTCTTGAGCCGCTGCTCGAGCAATGCCACCCACCCCTGCCGGGTATCCAGGCCGAAAGCCGCGCTGATACTATCGCCAACGATCAGGACTGTACCCGCCGCTGCGTTCTGGGCCATGCACATCAAGGCCAGGCCAGCACTCAAAAACCACACACGCATCGGATTCTCCATGGGCGCAAGCATTCTCACTGCGCGGAACCTTAGCAAAGTGGTTCCCAGCGCGGAAGGTGAACTGACCATCCTGCACGAACTCAGCCTGGAACTGAACAAAGGCGACAGCCTGGCCATCGTCGGCAGTTCCGGCTCCGGAAAATCCACCCTGCTCGGCCTGCTGGCCGGTCTCGACCTGCCCAGCAGCGGCGAGGTCACCCTGGCCGGCCGCAGCCTGGGCACATTGGACGAAGACCAGCGCGCCCGAATCCGCGCCGAGCATGTGGGCTTCGTCTTCCAGTCGTTCCAACTGCTCGACAGCCTCAATGCCCTGGAGAACGTGATGTTGCCCCTGGAGCTGGATGGCCGCCGGGATGCCCGCGAGCGTGCGACCGAACTGCTCCAGCGCGTCGGGCTCGGGCAACGCCTGAGCCACTCGCCTCGCCAGCTCTCCGGTGGCGAACAACAGCGGGTAGCCATCGCCCGCGCCTTCGCCGCCGAGCCTGACGTGCTGTTCGCCGACGAGCCGACCGGCAACCTCGACAGCCACACCGGCGAGCGCATCAGCGACCTGCTGTTCGATCTGAACAAGGAAAGCGGCACGACGCTGGTCCTGGTCACTCACGATGAACGCCTGGCCCATCGTTGCCGGCGCCTGATCCGCCTTGAAGCCGGCCTGCTGGTCACCCCCCTGGAGCCTTGATGGCACGTCTACCGCTGTTGCGCCTGTTCAGCCTTGCCGTTCGCCAACTTCTGCGCGACGCCCGCGCCGGAGAACTGCGGGTGTTGTTCTTCGCCCTGGTAGTGGCGGTAGCCGCCAGCACTGCCATCGGCTATTTCGGCGCGCGCCTCAACGGCGCGATGCTGCTGCGCGCCACGGAGTTTCTCGGCGCGGACCTGCTGCTGGAAAGCAGCTCTCCGGCAAGGCCCGAACAGATCCAAAGCGGCCGGGAACTGGGCCTGCAACATGCGCAGGTGGTGGAGTTCTCCAGTGTGATCGCCACCGACAATGGCATCCAGTTGTCCAGTATCAAGGCCGCGGACGACGCCTACCCGCTGCGCGGCCAGCTGAAAAGTGCCCCGGCCCCTTACGCGGCGGAAGAAATCGGCGGCGGTCCACAACCAGGCGAAGCCTGGGTCGAAGCCCGATTGTTGACCGCGCTGGACCTGAAAATCGGCGACAGCATCGACGTCGGGATGAAAACCCTGCGCCTGAGCCGGGTACTGACTTACGAACCGGATCGCGCCGGCAACTTCTATAGCCTGACACCCAGGGTACTGATCAACCTGAGCGACCTGAACGCCACCGGCGTGGTGCAACCGGGCAGCCGGGTCAGTTACAAGGAACTCTGGCGCGGTCCAGGAAGCGCCCTGGAAACCTATCGCCAATTGATCAAGCCTGGCCTGACGGCCAATCAGCGCCTGCAGGATGCCCGAGATGGCAACCGCCAGATCGGCGGAGCCCTGGGCAAGGCGGAACGCTACTTGAACATGGCCAGCCTGGTGGCGGTGCTGCTGGCAGGCGTGGCAGTTGCCCTGTCCGCCGCGCGCTTCGCCTCCCGCCGCTTCGACGCCAGCGCGCTGCTGCGCTGCCTGGGCTTGTCCCGCCGGGAAACCATGCTGCTGTTCACCTTGCAACTGGCCCTGCTCGGCATCCTGGCCAGCATCGTCGGTGCGCTGCTCGGCTGGCTCGCCCAGCTTGGGCTGTTTTATCTGCTGCATGACCTGCTACCAACCGATGTGCCTCCCGGCGGATTGCTCCCCGCCGTCGCCGGTATCGGTACCGGCCTGGTGGCGCTTGGGGGGTTCGCCCTGCCGCCCTTGGCGGCGCTGGGGCGTGTCCCGCCCTTGCGGGTGTTGCGTCGTGACCTGCTGCCGATCCCCCCAAGCACCTGGATGGTTTATGGCGCCGCCCTGCTGGCCCTGGGCCTGATCATGTGGCGCCTGAGCCTGGATCTGCTCTTGACCTTCGCCTTGCTCGGTGGCGGCGTCATTGCCGCCCTGGTTCTGGGTGGATTACTGCTGCTGGCCCTGCAGAGTCTGCGTCGCTTGCTGGCCAAGGCGTCGCTGCCATGGCGCCTGGGTTTGGGCCAGTTACTGCGGCATCCCTTGGCCGCTGCCGGACAATCCCTGGCCTTCGGCTTGATCCTGCTATCGATGGCCCTGATTGCGCTGTTGCGTGGAGAACTGCTCGACACCTGGCAAAACCAGTTGCCCAAAAACGCGCCGAACTATTTCGCCCTGAATATCCTGCCCGCGGACAAGCAGGCCTTCACCGACAAGCTGGTGGCGCTTTCCGCTCCTTCCGCGCCCCTGTATCCGGTAGTGCCAGGGCGGCTGATCAGCATCAACGGCGAACCGGTTCGGGAAATCGTCAGCAAGGACTCCAGTGGCGACCGCGCCGTACAGCGGGACTTGAGCCTGACCTGGGCCGCGGATCTGCCAGAAGGCAATAAGATCACCAGCGGCTCGTGGTGGGCGCAACAGCCCGAAGGGGATTTGCCTGGCGTCTCGGTCGAGGCCCAAGTGGCCGAAAGCCTGAAACTCAAACTTGGCGACCAGATGACGTTCAGCGTCGGCGGAGTCAATCGCGAGGCCAGGGTGACCAGCCTGCGGGAAATCAACTGGGACAATTTCCAGCCCAACTTTTTCATGATCTTTCAGCCGGGCACGCTGCGGGATTTGCCTGCCACTTACCTGACCAGCTTCTATCTGGCTGCGGGCCACGACCAGCAGGTGGTCGAGCTGTCCAGGGCCTTCCCGGCAGTGACCATCCTGCAAGTGGAGGCCTTGCTCGAACAACTGCGCAGCATCCTGGCCCAGGTCACCCTGGCCGTGGAATACGTGCTGTTGTTCGTACTCGCCGCCGGCATGGCCGTGCTGTTTTCCGGACTGCAGGCCACCCTGGACGAGCGTATTCGTCAGGGCGCCCTGCTACGGGCGCTGGGGGCGGAACGACAATTACTGGTCAAGGCCCGGCGTATCGAGTTCGGGCTGCTGGGAGCCGTCAGCGGGCTACTGGCCGCATTGGGATCGGAATTGGTGAGCCTGGTGCTCTATCGCTTTGCCTTCGACCTGCCCTGGCATCCACATCCCTGGCTGCTGCTCCTGCCCATTATCGGAGCTCTGCTGATCGGAGGTGCCGGTGTCTATGGAACGCGCCGGGCATTGAATGCCAGCCCGCTGACAGTACTGCGCGAGGGGTAAGCCCCTCGCAGGCAGGTCATTTCACGTATTCGATCTGATTGATCCACCAGCACACTTCTCCGCCGGGCGTCTGCACTATCGCCTCGTCGCCGACTTCTTTCTTCAAGAGTGCCCGGGCCATGGGCGAATCGATGGAGATGTAATCCTTCTGCCCGTATATCTCGTCATAACCGACGATACGGAAGCGCTTGGTTTCGCCCTCTTCGTTCTCGATATCGACCCAGGCGCCGAAGAACACCCGGCCCTCCTGCTCCGGCGAATACGACACGACCTTCATGTCTTCGAGTCGCTTGCGCAAGTAGCGAACCCGACGGTCAATTTCCCTCAGGAGTTTCTTGTTGTATTGATAGTCCGCATTTTCACTCCTGTCCCCCAGGGAGGCCGCCCAGGTGACTTTCTGCGTCACATCCGGACGCTTCTCCCGCCACAGGTAATCCAGCTCGTTTTTCAGAGCCTCGAAACCTTCCTGCGTAATGAGCTTGGTACTCAATTGGTTAAATCCCCCATGCAGAGCCTTATGAGCCAGTTCAGCATTATGGTTGAATCGAGACCTTGAGAACCAATGCTAGGCGAGATAAACCCACCTGCAGCACACCTCCTCACGGGGATACCCTATCCAGAATGAACAAGCCGATAACACTACCGCTTGGGCGTTGTACGAAAAAGCGGTCGCGCTTGGTCAATAGGGCATCAAACCCACGTGCGAATCCACATCAGAATGCACATATCTAAACCCGGATACGCCCCATCAGTCCTCTCCAGTTTGCGCCGTTTGACTGCACTATCCGCCTTTTCACACAGGTCAAATACGGCTTTATTGAAATACCCAACACACTAAAAAAGAGAACTGTAATTCCAGCAGAAGCGCTTTACTCATCATCGCTGAGCAATGTACTGGATATGCTATGCAGGCTATTATTGAAGGTCACCGTCTCATTGAAGCCTTTTACAATATTGCTGAGTTTCTTACGGGTGCTGGACAACTGCGTTAACCTTTCTACCAGCTCTGCATTTTTTTGCTGGATTCCGATGTCTCTCTTTTCCAGTTCGGCTGCGCGGATACTTTGCTTAGCGGAAATCTCATCAAGACGTTGCTGCTCAAGCTGCATTAGTTCAGAGCGCCGGGCAACACTTCGCTCTCTGGACTCAACACTTTCAGCCAGCTGTTGAAGCGCAGCACTGCGTTCCGCAATCACTCGGGAATTATGCTCAGCGGACTTATCGATCGCGATCTTCTCTTGCTGAAGCTGACTTTGTAGCTGGCGCAGGTGCTCATCTTTTTCATGAAGTTTACGCTCTCGCTCTTGCAACTGTTCCTTCAAAAGCTCCAAAGCTTCCTGTTGTTTCACCGCAACCAATTTTTGCTGCGTCAACTCCTGCGCCATAAGTGCAAGATTCGACAAAGTGCTTTCCACATCAAGAAGTAGATGATCGGTATCCGCCCCCTGAAGCGCAGTTTCAGCCTCAGGAAGCGTCGCCATCAGAAACTGTGCTTCATCCAATGAGATCTCTAAGGGAATTGGGCAATCAGCCACCTCATCCCGTGTTACATCCCCAGCAACTTGAGCGGATTGATCAATATCTGCGGTAGCCTGAACCTGCCTATCCATCAAAGTTGGAACACTGTCAGATATCGACAGGTCGAACTCATCACTCTGGATTAACTTCATCTCTTCCTCCGAGGCCAAATCGCGAACCACCTCCGCCAAGCCAGCCAATGTGCTCTGTATACCTTGGGACAGGCGTCCAATGTCGGCCTCCGAGTTGGCAGAGTGGTCAGCGACAACCTCAGGCGTCAAATGGCCAGACAAGGGAGCATCACTTTCAGAGGAGTCGACATATTTTTCGGTATTCGCAGTCAGCATTTCAGTCATATCGTGTTGAAAACTCTCGGTAAATAATGAAACATCAGTAAGAACCTTCTCTACTTCAGTCTCAGCTTCTTCTGTTTTTTGAGAGAGCTCTTCTGGATTTCCAATCGAAGCGAACCCGGATGGAGCACCATCGAGTGCATCGCCTCCAAGATCCTCAACGCTTCCTGGCGAGCAATGCTCATTCGAATCAGAAACCTCATCTTCTATACACTCCGCGACAGCCTGTGCAGCAGGAGTAGATTGAGAAGTCATCAAAATAGAGGCATCGAGCGCAGGAACTCCGAGTTCAGCGCTGTCAATTGCAGGCAGGCAAGCAACCGAGGCTTCTGACGAGATAAGCTTCATCACCAGATTTTTCTTGATGGTGAGTGAACGATGATCCGATAGGTTTCCTGTCGGTATCACACAATCCTTAAGGTCAATCAGATGGTAAGGAATATCGGTACTACTACCAGCACCTTGCTGTCGCCCCTCAGGCAGGCTCGCATGGGTGACTATATCCTTGAAGACTTGAATAACCTGACGCCAATCTTCCTCGGCCTCAATCGAGCTCAGTGAATAACTCTTCCCCGCCTTATTTAGCATCGCCAGATAAACTCGCGACTCTCCAACTTCAGCCCCCTCATTCAAGCTATAAGCAAGAAAATTATGGCTCAGCATAGGAATTGCAAAGCTACAAAGCACCGCGCCGTTCAGCACTTCCTGCTCTGCATTTTTAATGGAAATAGTTCGTAGCAGCATCACTGGCTCAGGCTCCGTTATATATATCGCAAGGAGCAAAAAATACACCTTACAACACCTAACCGGAAACCAGACATTTCCGATCCTCAAGTAGAACTATCCGATACCATCGACAAGCCGCCGAATCACACAGCGACGAGAGTCACATTGAAATATTTTAAAAACATGACAGATAAAATTACTGCATCAATATTTCAGCTCAGATTTTACTTAAGAGGAATATTCAACCCTTTCTGCGGGCTGAGCTTAAACAGCCACCACTCATAATTCGACCAGAGCATGGTTATTCCTGCTGCCATCAGTATCAGGAGTGCTCCACCTACCCCTGTCAATATCAGTTGCTGCTGCCAGGCTAGAAAACACAACGCGATGCCAGCTGCCCCCGTCAACATAGCCAGAGAAGGGGCAAACCAATAAATGAAACGATCAAGACGCAAAAGCAGATTAAATAACCAGGAGCCTTTAAGCTGGGCCGGTCTAAAGATAATAACGTGCATGGAGAGCTAGTCTTTTCCAGATTAAAACTGTGCTCAACCATAACTTAGACACTCAATGACAACTATCAGATTCGTCTGATTTAGTTTTCAGAGTGCTCGGATAAAATACGAAAAGCACCCTCCCCCTAAATATCGAGATGCCTTGCATGGGAAGTATCATCATCGTCGACGACCATCCGTTGATTCGACTCGCAATAAGAACCGTTCTGGAGCCTCATGAACACAACATCGTCGCCGAAGCGGACAATGGCGCGGACGCTGTCCAGTTGGTACGCAAGCATCTTCCGGACCTGCTCATCCTGGACTTGAACATACCCAACCTCGACGGGTTTTCCGTTATTTCCCACATAAAGTCCGCTGGACTGCCGATAAAGACGCTGGTGCTGACCTCCAGCAACTCTAAGAATTTCGCCTTGCGCTGTTTGCAGGCCGGTGCAGCCGGCTTCCTGTGCAAGAACGATAACCTGAACGAACTGGCTAATGCGGTAAAAGCCATCCTATCGGGGTATAGCTACTTCCCCGAAGATACGATCAGCACCTTGCAACAGAATACAAACGCCGCCTGCCAGGAAAGTGTCTTGATTGCCCAACTGACCGACCGGGAAATCACCGTCCTGAAACTGCTGGCAAGCGGCCTGAATAATCAGAAAATCGCGGATGCGCTGCTGATCAGCCACAAGACGGTGAGTACCTACAAGGTCAGGCTGCTAAAACGGTTCAACGTTTCCAATCTGGTAGCACTGGCGGAGCTGGCCAAACGCAACTCCGTCGTTTGAAGCCCTGATATCGATGGAGCCTTCAGCCAGGATTCAGAAGCCTCAGGAAACACCCACCTCGACAGCCGGATTGATCCCCTACGCTACTTACCTGCGGGTGATCAACCCCTGTCGAGCCACGCGGGTCAGATGTCGGATGACTTCGGCGGCATTTTCCGCACTGGGGGCCTGTATCACCGCAAGGTCAAAACTGTCGTTGGCAAAACGTGCCAGGGACTCGCCATCTTCAATGAACTGGATCAGAAAGGCTGAAGGGCCTGTGCTGCGACGCGGCCAGCCATCGAGATAACGCAGCAGTGTCGGCTGGTGTGTACCGCCAAGAAGAATTTTTGGATTGCGCTGAACAAGATTCGCCGTGATTGGCGCAAGGCGTACGGGAGGGTGGAGTGCATTCATCGTGTCGTGTCTCTGCCTCAATTTTCTGCCGGGCAGGTGAGAGGCAACACCGAACCAGCGCTTTAGCGGTATTTCGAAGCCTGTAGAGCTTCTATCGGTGATATTCCGAATCACCTGGCGCCCCGCAAGTAGCTGTTTAAATCGGCGCATGGGCAACAATCCTAGAGAAGCCGACCGGGTAGTGTCAAGAATCCCCCACAACGAAATCAGCAACGAAAAAGGCCCGCTACAAGCGGGCCTTTGAGTGTTTGCCGGAAGTTACTTGGCAATCGCGGCATCGAGTGACAACTTGCCCGCGCCTTCGATCAGAACCGCAATGGTGCCGCCGAGCAGAGCCAGGGCGAACTCATAACCATTGTTCGCCATGAACAGGCCATTGCTGATGTGTACGGAGAAAATCGCCACCAGCAAGGTGAAGCTCAACCCCAGTGCGGCAGGACGTGCCAACAGACCGATAATCAGCGCCAGACCGCCAAAGAACTCGGTACCGCCCGCCAGCAACGCCATCAAATGCCCCGGCGCCAGGCCGATGCTCTCCATCCACTGTGCCGTCCCTGCCAATCCGTAACCGCCAAACAGGCCAAAAAGCTTTTGCGCGCCGTGTGCGGCGAAAATGATGCCGACAAAAACTCGCAGGACCGTCAGGCCATAGCCTGCACGGGTGCTCAGTACGGTTTTGATCAGTGTGCTCATGCTGTGTAGTCCTTTGTGGTGTTGGGTATTGGGTCGCTATATTAATCATAAAAATTCATGTTAAAAGTGCAAAAATAGCAAGATAACAATCTATTTTTTCGATTATTTTCGTGAGACGACCTTACGCGCTTGCGGCTCCAACGATTCGCGTTCCCGGTCAAACGCCAAATAGTATTTGTTGACGCTATTAACATAGCTGACGGCGCCCATTCCGACCTGTTCCATGGCAATGCGCTCGACCTGGAAAAACCACTGATTGGGGTTCAGCCCGCGCCGCCGGGCCTCGGTCCGCATCCCCTGCACACGCTCCGGCCCCATGTTGTAGGCCGCCAAGACGAACGCCATGCGCTCGCGTTCGTTGAGCTTGGGGCTGGAAAAGAACTTGCGCCGGATCAATGCCAGGTACTTGGCTCCGGCCAACACATTGTTATCAAGAGTCTGAATGTTATTGACCCCTACCCGCTGGGCGGCTGACGGGGTGATCTGCATCAGGCCGGTCGGGCCGCTGCCGCTCCTGGCAGTGGGTTGCAACGACGACTCCTTGAAGGCCAGGGCCGCCAGGTTCAACCAGTCCATGCTCTGCGCATCGGCATGCTTCTGTAATACCGGGCGCAGCTTTTCCAGGCGCTGGCGGTCGGCCCGGGTCAAAGGGTTATGCACCTGATACAGGCGCCGATAGATACGCAAGAAGGCAACGTCCTGATCCGCCGGCGCCTTGTAGACCTTCAGGAAACGATCGATGCTCGCCCGCAGCATCGAGGCGTCGCGCCGCACGAACCAGTGCTCCTCGCCTGGCTCGCCGATGACCAGTTGCCGATCGAAACGCAGCTTCGGCAGGACCTTGCCCCAGCGCTCGGCAATGGGTTTCTCGACGATGGTCAGGTGAAAGATCCCGCCCTGGACCATTTCCAGGACATCTTCGACTGCCAGGCTCGGATCGACCCACTCGACCTTGATCGGCGCCAGCTTATGCAGCGCCAGCTTCTGATTGATCTGGCTCACCACCTCCCCGGCGGCGCTGCCTGTGGTCAGCGCCAGGGTCTTGCCGGAGAGTTGTTCAAGTCGGGTGTAGCGCCGCTCACCCTTGATTCCCACCAGCAGCAACGGCACGTTGCTGGCGACCGGCTCACTGGGGCTTACCGCTTGCCCCGGCAGCGCCTCCAGCAACTCTCCCGGAGCGACCAGGTCGCCCTCACCGCGCTGCAACGCACCGAGCAATTGATCCTTGGCTTTGGGGATGATCTTGAGGCTGATTTCCTGCCCGTCGCGGGCATGACCATTGAGGTACTGCTCAAAGGCGCGCAGGCGGTGGTATTCGACGCCGATGGCCTGGCCCTGGACTTCACCGGAGCTGTTGCGACTCTGGTTGACCAGCACCCGCAGGACTCGGCTGCTACGAATTTCCGCCAGGTCGCGGACCTTGCCCGCTACGGCGGCTTCCGGAGGGCCGGCCAAGCGCGCGACCGCCGGCAGGGGCAGCAGCAACGACAAGCACAACGCTAGCAAAACCGAGGGTCGCGTCATCCGCTCTCCGGGAAGAATACTGTCCGAGTTCTCAGGGACTGACGAAAAATCGGGCAACAGAAACAGAGCGCCTAGAGCGCTGACAAGATGCGAAAGACTGGCACAACCTCGGCGGACAAACCAACCGCGGCCTTTCTCCCGGCATCAAGAGACAGCTCCAACTCGTTGTAGTTCTTGGCTTTTCTTATAAATCTACAGCTCTGATATGCTTTCCGGCCGCAGGCGGAGATAGCACCATGCAACTCATCGATATCGGCGTCAACCTGACCAACCCGAGTTTCGCCGAAAAACATCGCGCAGTACTGGACCGAGCCTATGCCGCCGGTGTCTGCCAATTGGTGCTCACCGGCACCAGCGTCGAAGGCAGCGAACAGGCGCTCGAGCTGTCGCGGCAACTGGACGAAAGCGGCCGCCAACTGTTCTCTACCGCCGGTATTCATCCGCATTGCGCCAGCGACTGGAATGCCGACAGTGCCCAGCGCCTGCGCAGCCTGCTCAAGGAAAGCAGCGTCAAAGCCGTGGGCGAATGTGGCCTGGACTTCAATCGGGACTTCTCCCCTCGCCCGCAACAGGAAAAAGTACTGGAGGAACACTTGGCCCTGGCCGTTGAACTGCAACTGCCGGTCTTTCTCCACGAGCGCGACGCCAGCCAGCGCCTGCTGGAAATAGTCCGCGATTTCCGAGACCGCTTGCCGGCTGCGGTGGTGCATTGCTTCACCGGTGAACAGCGCGCGCTGTTCAACTACCTGGACCTCGATCTGCACATTGGCATCACCGGGTGGATCTGCGACGAACGCCGCGGCACTCACTTGCACCCTCTGGTACGAGAGATTCCCCGCGGCCGCCTGATGCTCGAAAGCGACGCCCCCTATCTATTGCCGCGCAGCCTGCGCCCCAAACCGAAGAACGGTCGCAACGAACCGGCCTACCTGACAGAGGTATTGCGCGAGGTGGCCCTGCATCGCGGAGAGAGCCAGGAAGAGCTGGCAACCCACAGTACCGCCAGCGCCCGAGCCTTCTTCGCCTTGCCCGAGATTGCTTGACGCATATCAAGATTTGACGCTCTGCATAGCGGCACAATAATGGCACCTTGCCAATACTGTTCCGCTTAATCAGAGAAGACCTTCCATGGGTGCCTGGCTCAGCAATATCTCACTGAAATACAAGTTCTGGGCGGTCAATGCAGTCGCCTTCGTGACCACCCTGCTACTGGTCCTGTACGCCGTCCAGCTGGAGCAACACGCGCGTAGCCAGGCCTCACAAAACAACGCCCGGGCCCAGGCCAACCTGCTCGGTGCATGGCCCTCCGGACAAGCGCTACCCAATGCTGAAAACCTGCTGGGCTTCGCTGCCGGCCAGATCCCCAGCCTCGACCAACGCTCCCTGCCAGAGTTGAGCAACGCCAATGGGTGGGTGGCCTTCGATGAAATGCCGCTGTTCGGCGAAAACCCGCTGATCGGCGCGTACGTACTGTCCCGGGCCGATAGCCAACGGGTTGCGGTGCTTGCTCATGGGCCAAGCCTGCAACAGGTGTTCAGCGAACGCTTCAGCCAATACGCGGTGGCCGTGTTCATTCTGATGCTGGCGATGCTCGGTGCTTCGCAACTGTTGATCCGTTTCCTGCTCAGCCAACTGAACACCCTCAAGGATGTGATGCTGCATGTGGAGAAAACCGGCGACCTGTCGGCGCGCGTGCCGTTGTCGTGCACCGACGAGGTCGGCCAGATGGCCAATGCCTTCAACGCGATGCAGGCCGGTTACCAGCGGGTGGTCAACACCGTCGCCAACACCGCCCGGCAACTGGATATCGGCGCCGCGCGCCTGGCGTCGAGCATGAACGATGTGCGTCACGGCATGCTGGGCCAGCAAAGCGAAACCGATCAGGCCGCGACGGCGATCAACGAAATGTCCGTCACCGTCTATCACATCGCCCAGCACGCCGGTGCCACCCGGGATCGCTCCCAGGCCGCCGACGCCCTGGCCGGCAGTGGCCAGGAAGTGGTGGGACGCGTGCAGAAGTCCATCGCCGGGCTTTCCACCGGCGTGCAACAGACCGCCGAGATGATCCAGCGCCTGGCCGAGGACAGTCAGAAGATCAATGGCGTGGTCAACGTGATCCACAGCATCGCCGAACAGACCAACCTGCTGGCGCTCAACGCCGCGATCGAAGCGGCGCGCGCCGGTGAAATGGGCCGGGGGTTTGCGGTGGTCGCCGATGAAGTACGCAACCTCGCCAAACGGGTGCAGACCTCCACCGACGAAATCACCCGGATGGTCTCCGCCCTGCAGGCCGGCACCCGCGACGCGGTGGACTTCATGCAGGAAAGCTCGTTCAAGGCAGACGATTGCGTGCAGCAGGCACAGGAAGCCGGCGCAGCGCTGGCGGAAATCACCGCGGCCGTGGCGCAGATGCGTGAAAGCAATACCCAGATTGCAGTGGCCGCCGAGCAGCAAAGTCAGGTGGCGGAAGAAATGAATCGCGCCGTGGTGAGTATTCGCGACGTCACCGAAAACACCGTGCAACAGACCGTCGACTCGGCGACCACCAGCAACGAACTGGCGACCCTGGCCGGAGAGTTGAGCAAGGCCATCGGTCAGTTGAAGCTTTAAAACCGCGAGTTTCGTTGCGGCAGGATCAGCCTCCCTGCCGCGGCGAAACCCTTGCCAAGCTATCGTCCCCATAGCCAGCCTTGATTCGCCGAAGCCCCACGCGAGACCTATCCTTGATACATGGCTTTCTACGAATCAAGGATCACCGTCATGGGTAAACGTCACCCCAACCTCCCCGCCTGGCAATGGCGCTCCTACCCGCATAACCACCGCAACCCGACCAACCTGGTGTCGCACCTGATTGCGGTGCCGCTGTTCATCGTCGGCTTCCTGTTGCTGGTTTCAGGGGTATTCGGTCTGAGCTTCACCAACGTCGCCATCGGCGTGGTCGGCCTGATTGCAGCCTTGGGCCTGCAGCGCCACGGCCACAGCCTGGAGGCGCAAGCCGCCGAACCGTTCAGTGACCGTAAGGATGCGGTCCAGCGCCTGCTGGTGGAACAATTCGTGACCTTTCCACGCTTCGTTCTCAGCGGCGCCTGGTGGCGTGCCTGGCGCGAACGCCACCGGCATTGAGAGGGTGTCAGCCGAAGATGGTTACCGTCTGCCGGCTGAGTGCGATCAACTGACCTTCCGCGCTCCAGAGTGCCGCGGCCGCATGGCCATAACCATCACGGGCATGCTCGATATGCACCCGGTACTTGCACCAGTCCAGGGTGCTCAGCGCCAGCAGCGGCTGCACGAATTCAATGGTCCAGGTCAGGGTGCTGCCGGGAACGACACTGGTCAGATGCGGCAACAGGGCCGGCGGCCAGGCGTCCACCAATGCAAGGATATGCGCTTCGGTCAGGGGTTCTTCCTTCACGTCGCCACGCAGGCGCACCCAGCCGCCCATGTCTCGCGACTTGTTGCCGGTGAACGGCATGCCACCGATGCTCCAGCGCATTGCCAGATGGCGCATGAACTCCGGCGTCACGTCCTTGACGTAAGGCAGCTCCGGGCATTCGTCCCAATGTTTCATGGCAGGCGCTTCCTCGGCGACGACCGTCACCTCGGACGGCCGAGAGGCACCAAAACTACCCTGCACCAGGGTCACCACCTGACCGTTCTGCACCGCACGCCCCAGCACCTGGCTGACGGCCTTGCCCTCGCGCAGCACCTCGACTTCAAAGCTGACCGGTACGTCGGGGGTGACCGGACCGACAAAGGTGATCGCCAACGAACGCACCGGACGCTCGGCGGAGACTTTTGCGCGCATGGCTTCATACTGCAAAGCTGCTACCAATCCGCCGAAACTGGCCCGCCCCTGCGCCCACTCGGTTGGAATCGACAGCTCCAACGGATGTTGGCGGACGGCATCGAGCAAATCGGAAAAGCGCATGAACACCTCTGGTCAAAGGAAAGATTCGAGGATCTTAACCAGCAGCACACAAGGGTAAAGCACTTATTCCCGCCAAAAAGACTGACAGATAAGCCGCCAGACGCCTTTCAGCTCCGGAAGCAGGCAGAGCTCAGCTTGTCGAGTACCCGATCGGAACGGACTTCGGCCTCGTGCATGGTGGTGTGCCAGACCGGAACACAAGGCAACAGGTCCGCCTGCCGTTCGGCCTGGGCCAGCCATTGCCAGCAATCATGCCAGTCGCCCAGCGCGCCTTGTGCAGCCTTCAAGTGCGAGACCGCCTTGGGCGACAGCGCGGCAAGTTCGGGATAAGCCTCGGCCGCGTAGCGCACCCGCTTGATCAGCAGGCGTAAACGGTGCCGGTCATGGGCCGGATCATGCAGGGCCTGATCCAGCGCCTTCCATTGCTTGGCCAGGCGTTTTTCAATGCGCTTGCGCAAACCGCGCAACAGTTCCTGACGTTGCGCCGCCCGCAGGAAGCGCGGGAAGGCATCCAGCACCAGCAGCAATTGCTTGAGTTCAGCGCCTGTCGCCACCGTCCGATACTCGTCCGCCAGGCCCGTGGTGCGGCGCTCCGCGGCCTGATGATAGTCATGTTGATGCAGGTACGCCGCCAGGACCTCGCGGTCGCGTAACGGTGTTGTCAATTGCCCGACCGCCGAGGCGGCCGCTTCCAGTTGCTCGACACCGGGCAAGCCACGCAGTGCTCGCAACAGGCTGCGCAAGCGGCGCACCGTGGTACGCAGATCGTGCAGCGCCTCGGGGTCGGTCACCGCCTGCAAACGCGCCTGGCACGCCAGCAAGCGCACCTCCAGCCCCAACACCTGAGCCACCAACTGATCAACCAAGGCAGACATCATTGACTCCCGAAACGAATGACCCGGCCCGCAGCACAAAGACTGCGGCCGGGCCCTGGCATGACTGGCAGGCGCGACCAAGGCGCCTGCGAGACGGAAACTGAAGAGCGCTCTTCAGTCTAGCGGCAAACGGCGACCTTGCGATCAGCGGCCGGCGCGCGACTCACGAATATAGAAACGGGCCTTCTCGGCTTTTCTGGTGCAGCCCTCGAAGGCTTCGAATTGCTGCTGGGTCTTGGCCCCGGTCAGCAGCGACAGGGCTTTGGAATAACTGACCGTTCCCGCAAAACCTTCGGCCTTGGCCAGATCCAGTTCATGCCAGGCCGCATCCAGTTGCGTACCGCAGCTGTCGCGATAGGCGGTCTTGCCAGCACAACCACCAAGTACCAATGCAATCAACGGCAGACAGATCCAGGCTTTCATCAATGACACCTCAAAGTAGGGGGGAAACAGTCTTGAACAAAAAAACAATCGTGAACCTAAGACGATCGCCGCCGCTAAAAGTGCCTTGGCCCGTCAAGGGAAAATATAGTCGCGCGAGCATAACCTCATGCGGCAAGACAGTGGAAAAATCCCTTTGCCCAAGGCCCGGGCAGGCATCAGTGATTGAACCGAAACCCTCGATGGGTGCATTGTGGAAACCTGTCTGGCGAAGGATCGGGTCATGAAGAAGCGTGTCGCACTGGTCCTGGGCTCTGGTGGTGCCCGGGGTTACGCCCACATCGGGGTGATTGAAGAAATCGAAAGACGTGGTTACGACATTGCCTGTGTCGCAGGTTGTTCCATGGGGGCGGTGGTCGGTGGCATCTACGCCGCCGGCAAACTGGACGACTACCGCAGCTGGATCGAAAGCCTGGACTACCTGGATGTGCTGCGGCTGGTAGACGTCAGCTTTCGCCTGGGGGCGATACGCGGAGAGAAAGTATTCGGCCAGATCCGCAAGATCGTCGGCGAAATCAATATCGAAGACCTGCGCATCCCTTACACCGCTGTGGCCACCGACCTGACCAACCAGCAGGAAATCTGGTTCCAGGAAGGCTGCCTGCACCAGGCCATGCGGGCTTCGGCGGCGATCCCCAGCCTGTTCACCCCGGTCATGCAAGGCAACCGCATGCTGGTGGACGGCGGCCTGCTCAACCCGCTACCGATCGTCCCGGTGGTCTCCAGCCACTGCGACCTGATCATCGCCGTCAACCTCAACTCGACCAACCAGCGTCGTTACCAGTTGCCGGTGATCCAGCGCCCCGCCGCCTTCAAGAGCCGCTTCGACAGCCTGATCAACTCCCTGGGCTCGCACCTGCCCTTTCGCCGCAAGCAAGCCGAACAACTGCTGCTGCTCGAACAGGAAGCCCTGCGCAGCGAGGCGGCCGACATCGGCAACCCCTGGATCGAATCCGCCGAGCCCGAGGCCCAGCAACCGGCCGCGGCTCCGGAAACCGACGGCGCCCCGAAATCGGCCACCGGCTCGTTCATTATCGATAACGTCGGCCCCGCGTCCCTGCTGGACCTGATCAACCAGAGCTTCGAGGTGATGCAGACCTCGCTGGCGCAGTACAAGATCGCCGGCTACCCGCCGGACATCCTGATCAACGTGCCCAAGCGGGTGTGCCGCTTCTTCGAGTTCTACAAGGCTCCGGAGCTGATCGCACTGGGGCGGGAGATTGCCAGCGACACCCTGGACCGCTACGAGAACGAGCTGAATTGAAAGAGGGCCGCGAGCCCGCTCACTCCTCCGCCCCCAGCAACCGGTAGCCCACGCCAGCCTCGGTCACGATAAAGCGTGGCCGGGTCGGATCGTCCGCCAGCTTCTGCCGCAGATGGCCAACCACGATACGCAGGTAGTGACTGTCCTCAGTGTGCGTCGGCCCCCAGATATCCTTGAGCAGTTGCTGCTGGGTGATCACCCGGCCCGGGTGCCGCGCCAGTTGCGCCAACACAGCGTATTCCTTGCGCGTCAGCGCCACTTCGGCACCGTCGAGCAATACCCGGCGATACGCCAGGTCCACGGTCAGCGGGCCGAAATTCAAGGCCGCTTCCTGCGCTTCGCCGACGGGCGCCTGGCGCAACAAGGCACGAATACGCGCCAGGAACTCCTGGATGCCAAAGGGCTTGGTCACATAGTCGTTGGCGCCACCGTCCAGCGCTTCGACCTTCTGCCCTTCGCTGGCCCGCACCGACAACACCAGCACCGGTACACCCGACCACTCGCGAAACTCGCGCAGCACCTGCTGGCCGTCCATGTCCGGCAGGCCGAGGTCGAGTACCAGCAGGTCCGGCTTGTTCAACGCCGCCTGGGCCAGGCCTTCGTTGCCGGTGCCGGCTTCAAGCACTTTGTAGCCCTGGGACGCCAGGCTGATGCGCAGGAATTTGCGGATCTGCGGTTCGTCATCGATGACCAGGATGGTCGCGGTCTGGCTCATGGTTTCGGTTCAAGGCAAATAAGTGGCGCAAGAGTAGCGCAGGCGTCGCTGTAGATTGTAAAGAACATGGGCGGCCCTCCTGGCCTCGTTGGGTTGAAGCTTTTTACCGGCACTCAGGCCTCTCCTTCAAGCTCGGGTTGCGCCTGCAGCGGCAGGCACAGGGTGATGCAGGTGCCACGCCCTTCGATCCCCTCGCCCACCGTGATGCGTCCACCATGGGCACCGACCATGCCCTGACAGATCGCCAGCCCCAGGCCGGTACCCTGCCCGCCACGATCGCCGCGGGCGGCGGTGTAGAACATGTCGAAAATCCGTGGGCGATCCTCCACCGGAATACCCGGCCCTTCGTCGCTCACGGCAAACAGCAACTCGGTGTCGCTGGTCCCGACGCTCAGTTGCAAGCGGCCGTTGGCTGGCGAAAAACGCGCGGCGTTTTCCAGGACATTGATCAGTGCCTGTTCGATCAGCGCCGCATGCACGAAAAGCAACGGCAGTTCGGCCGGCAGGTCGGTGCTGACCCGCAGCGGCGCCAGCACCACCCGCAGGCGATTCAGCGCGCTGCCAACGATATCGGCTGGCGCCACCCAGTCCCGCGCCAGTTTCAATGACCCATGCCCGAGACGGGTCATGTCCAGCAGATTCTGAATGTAGCGATCCAGGCGCTCGGCCTCATCACGCGTGCCTTCGAGCAGTTCGCGCCGGTCTTCCAGGGGGATCGCCTCCCCCAGCGCCAGCAGGCTGTCAATGCTGCCGCGCATCGAGGTCAGCGGCGTGCGCAAGTCATGGGACACCGAGGCCAGCAGCGCACTGCGCAACTGCTCGGTTTCGCCGTGCAGGCGCGCCGCTTCCAGATCCTCGGCCAACTGTGCCCGGGCCAAGGCCTGGGCCAGGGGCTGGCTCAGTGCGCTCAACAGGCGTCGACGCTGAGCGTTGAGTTCCTCGCCCTCTTTCGGGCAGACCCCGAGCAAACCCAGCGGACCTTCATCGACGGACAACGGCCACCACCACCAGCGGCCGAACGGCAGGGTTCCGGTGCCCATCCCCGCCGGTTGATCGTGTTGCCAGGCCCAGTCGGCGGCAGCCCGCTCGGACTCGGAAAACTGCAAGGGCCCGCCCGTCTCGACCTTCCAGCCACCCTGCCCGTCGCGATTGAGCAGGCACAGCTGCAATTCCTTCCAGCCATTGAGATGCTGCGCCGCGGCACTGACCACCGCCTGCCGGTCGGTAGCGGCGGTGAGTTTGCGCGACAGGTCCAGCAGCTCGCTGGTTTCTTCCTGGGTATCGCGCAATGCCTGCAATTGCCGACGCTGGCGCGCCGCCAGGTTGCCGGTCAGGGCCGCCATCAACAGGAAGAACAGCAGCGTCAGCACGTCTTCCTCGCGCTGGATGGCGAAGGAGAACGTCGGTGGAATGAACAGGAAATCGTATGTCAGGAATGACAGGGCCGCGCACACCAGCGCCGGCCCGAGACTGCTGCGTACTGCCACCAGCAGCACCGCGGCGAGGAACACCAGGGAGATATTCGGCAACGCCAGCACACTCGCCACTGCCCACGACAGCCCCGACGCCAGGATTGTCGCCAACACCGCCAGGGCGTAGTCGAACCAGACCAGCGAACGTTCCACCCGCAGGCGCGGCTGGCCGGGTTCATCCTCGCTGTCGAGCACGTTGATTTCCAGACCCTGGGCGTTGCGCAGCAGGCGCGCCGCCAGACCGCCACCGAACAAACGGCGACGCAGGCGCTTGCGTGACTGCCCCACCAGCACCAGGCTGGCGCGCCGCTCCGCGGCATGCTGGATCAGGGTTTTCGCCACCTCGCCGGCCCGCAGCAGGACCACCTCGCCACCGAGGCGCTCGGCCAGTTGCTGGGCGCTTTGCAGGCGCTGGCGGGATTGCTCGTCGGGAACTCGGCCGTTATCCACATGCACCAGGCTCCAGGGCAGATGCCGCCGCCGGGCGACATGGCTGGCATGGCGCACCAGGCGCTCGGCCTGGGCATCGCCGTCGACCCCTACCAGCAAGCGCCCGCGCACCGCTGGCGCGGCCTGCCCGAGCTTGCGATAACCCTGGGCCAGGTCGTCGTCGACCTGCGCCGCCGCGGCCTGCATCGCCAACTCGCGCAGCGCCGTGAGGTTGGTCTGGGTGAAGAACGCATCGATCGCCGCGCGGGCCTGCTCCGGCACATACACCTTGCCTTCGCGCAGGCGCTCCAGCAGTTCTCGTGGTGGCAAGTCCACCAGCAGCAATTCGTAGGCTTCCTGCAGCACCCAGTCGGGCAAGGTTTCGCGGACCTGCACCCCGGTAATGCCGCGAACCTGATCGTTGAGGCTTTCCAGGTGCTGCACGTTGACCGTGGTGAAGACGTCGATACCGGCCGCCAGCAACTCCTGGATATCCTGCCAGCGCTTGGCGTGCCGGCTGCCTGGGGCGTTGGTGTGGGCCAGCTCGTCCACCAGTACCAGCTTGGGTCTGGCCTTGAGCAAACCGTCGAGGTCCATCTCTTCGAGCATCACCCCGCGGTATTCGGAACGCACCAGCGGCTGTTGCGGCAAACCGCCGAGCAAGGCTTCGGTTTCCGCCCGGCCATGGGTTTCAACCACCCCGGCCAAAACCTTCACCCCCTGGCGCAATTGCGTGTGCGCCGCCTGCAACATGGCGTAGGTCTTGCCGACGCCCGGCGCGGCGCCGAGGAAAACCTTGAGCCGGCCGCGGCCGTCGTGGGACAGATCGGCTAACAGGGCATCGGCGCGGCCGGAATCACTCATGCATTTTTCTCTCTGGACTCAAATCATCGACATACAGACTTGTAGCAGCTGGCTACAGGGCGAGCTTTTCCAGCGCCATGTTCAAGGCCAGCACATTCACCACCGGCGGGCCGACCAGAGGCTGCTCGACATGAGCGTCCACCAGTTGCTGCAGCGTGGCGACCGGCAGGTTACGCGCCGCCGCGACCCGCGCCAGTTGATAGTTAATCGCCGCCGGTGGCAAGTGCGGATCCAGGCCGCTGCCCGAAGTCGTCAGCAACGCCAGCGGTACCGGCCCCTGCCCTGGTACCACCAGCTTGTTGGCGTCGTCGATCACACGGGTGGCCAGCGCCGGGTTGCTCGGCGCCAGGTTGCTCGCACTGCTGGACACCGTGGCAAAGGCCCCGGCCGATGGACGCGGGTGGAACCAGCTGTCGCCGCTGAAGTCCTGGGCGATCAGGGCCGAACCACGGACCTGGCCCACGCCATCGAGCACCAGGCTGCCATTGGCCTGTTTCGGGAACGCCACCTGGGCCACGCCGGTGACCACCAGCGGATAGGCCACGCCCGTGATCAGGGTCATCAACACAATCAGGCTCAGGGCCGGACGCAATACAGTGGACATCATCAAATCCTCGATTCGGTTAACAAGTTCACCCCAAACGCTGCAGGAGCCGGCCTGCTGGCGGTGCATCAGTGACACCGCCTCGCCAGTAGGCTCGCGCCTCCAGGGATGCGGTTACACCAGGTGCAAAGCCGTCAGCAGCATGTCGATCAACTTGATGCCCAGGAACGGCACCAGGATCCCGCCCAGGCCATAGATCAGCAGGTTGCGGCGCAGCAGATGGGCCGCGCTGGCCGCCTGCACCCGCACCCCGCGCAGGGCCAGCGGAATCAACACGACAATGATCAGGGCGTTGAACACGATCGCCGAGAGGATCGCGCTCTGCGGGCTGCTCAGTTGCATGACGTTGAGCACGCCGAGCTGTGGATAAATCGCCGCGAACAGCGCCGGCAGGATCGCAAAGTACTTGGCGATGTCGTTGGCAATGGAAAAGGTGGTCAGGGCGCCACGGGTCACCAGCAGTTCCTTGCCGATCTGCACCACGTCCAGCAGCTTGGTCGGATCGCTGTCGAGGTCGACCATGTTCGCCGCTTCGCGCGCCGCCTGGGTGCCATCGTTCATCGCCATGCCGACGTCGGCCTGGGCCAGCGCCGGGGCGTCGTTGGCGCCGTCGCCGCACATGGCGACCAGGCGGCCGTCGTTCTGTTCGTGGCGAATGCGCGCCAGCTTTTTCTCCGGCGTGGCTTCGGCCAGCACGTCGTCCACCCCGGCCTCCGCAGCAATGGCGGCGGCGGTCAGCGGGTTATCGCCGGTCACCATCACAGTGCGGATCCCCAGCTTGCGCAGCTCGGCGAAACGCTCGCGGATACCGGGCTTGACCACGTCCTTGAGGTGAATGGCGCCAAGCAGCTTGCCCTCGGCGCACACCAGCAACGGCGTGCCGCCACTCTGGGCGATCTTGTCGATTTCCCGGGACAACGCCGGAGCCAGGTCGCCACGTTGCAGACCGACGAAAGCCAGTACCGAATCCACCGCGCCCTTGCGATAGACCCGCCCCTGATAGTCGACACCAGACAGCCGGGTTTCAGCACTGAACGGCACGGCGGTCAGCGCATCGGCGCCCGGCTCGGGCTGTGGATAAAGCCCGCGCAGGTATTCGACGATGGACTTGCCTTCCGCCGTGTCGTCCGCCAGCGAGGCCAGCAAGGTGGCCTCGGCCATTTCCTGATGGTTGACCCCAGGCGCCGAGTGGATGGCCGCGCAACGACGGTTGCCGAAGGTGATGGTGCCGGTCTTGTCCAGCAACAGCACATGCACGTCACCCGCCGCTTCCACCGCGCGACCGGATTTGGCGATCACGTTCAGCCGTACCAGGCGGTCCATCCCGGCGATCCCGATGGCCGACAGCAAGCCACCGATGGTGGTCGGAATCAGGGTCACCAGCAACGCCACCAGGAACACCAGCGGCAGGCTGCCATTGGCGAAGTGAGCGAACGGCTGCAGGGTCACGACCACAATCAGAAAGATCAGGGTCAGGCCGATCAGCAGGATGTCCAGGGCCACTTCGTTGGGGGTCTTCTGGCGCTTGGCGCCTTCCACCAGGGCGATCATGCGGTCGAGGGTCGATTCGCCCGGATTGCTGGTAATGCGCACCAGCAACCAGTCGGACACCAGGCGCGTATTGCCGGTCACGGCCGAGCGATCGCCGCCGGACTCGCGAATGACCGGCGCCGACTCGCCGGTGATCGCCGCTTCGTTGACCGCGGCAATGCCTTCGATGACTTCACCGTCACCGGGGATCATTTCCCCGGCCTCGACACGTACCACGTCGCCTTTGCGCAGATTGGCGGCAGGGATCACCTGGAAGCTGCCATCGGCTTTCTTCAGGCGCGCACTCAGGCCTTCGCTGCCGGCCTTGAGGCTGTCGGCGCGGGCCTTGCCACGCCCTTCGGCCAGCGCTTCGGCGAAGTTGGCGAACAGCACGGTGAACCACAGCCAGAGAGCGATCTGTGCGGCGACGAAGGTCGGCACCGCAGTGTCCGGCACAAGGCACAGTACTGTGGTCAGGATCGCGGTCAGCTCGACCACCAGCATCACCGGCGAACGTTGCAGCTGGCGCGGGTCGAGCTTGACGAAGGCCTGTACCAGCGCCGGACGCCACAGGGCTGCGATCGAGGTTTTCTGCTGCTCGTCGGTCGTGTGTTTCGAGGCCACGGTTTTAGCGCCGGGCATTTTTTCAGTTACAGCCTTCTTGGAGGCAGGAACAGGCATATTCATCATTAAGTCCTCAGCCCTTCATTCCAAAGGCAGCCAAGCTCAAGTGGTCGGCAATCGGGCCCAGCGCCAGGGTCGGCAAAAAGGTCAGCCCGCCCACCAGCAAAATGGTCATGGTCAGCAGCGTGACGAACAGCGGGCCATGGGTCGGGAAGCTGTTCTGGCCGACCGGCGCGGTCTTTTTCAGCGCCAGGCTGCCAGCCAGGGCCAGCACCGGCAGGATGTAGCCGAAGCGGCCGATCAACATGCCCAGGCCCAGCATCAGGTTGTGGAACGGGGTATTGGCGCCCAGGCCGGCGAAGGCCGAACCGTTGTTGGCGCTGGCCGAGGTGTAGGCGTACAGCAACTGGCTGAAACCATGGGCACCGGGGTTGCTCACCGCTGCCACCGGCCCCGGCAGGCTCGCGGCGATAGCACTCAGTACCAGCACGCCGACCGGCATCACCATCAGCGTCACCACCAGCAACTGCACTTCCTTGGCCTGCAGCTTCTTGCCCAGGTATTCCGGGGTGCGCCCGATCATCAGGCCGGCGAGGAACACCGCGATCAGCACGTTCAACAACATGCCGTAGAGGCCCGCGCCGACGCCGCCGAAGATCACTTCGCCGACCATCATGTTGATCAGCGCGACCATGCCGCTCAGCGGGCTGAGGCTGTCATGCATGCCGTTGACCGAACCGTTGGAGGCCGCGGTGGTGGTCACCGACCAGAGCACGGTGGCGGTGGTACCGAAGCGCGCTTCCTTGCCCTCGAGCGGCGCGGTCTGCTCGACCGCGACATTGTTCAGGGTCGGGTTGGGCTGGTACTCGGCCCACAGCGAAGTCGCGCCGCCGATCAGGAACAGCGCCAGCATGCAGGCGATGATCGCCCGGCTCTGGCGCAGGTCCTTGACGTAGTGGCCGAAGGTGAACACCAGGGCCACCGGGATCAGGATGATCGAGGCCACCTCGAACAGGTTGCTCCAGGCCGTCGGGTTCTCGAACGGATGCGCCGAGTTGACGCCAAAGAAGCCCCCGCCGTTGGTGCCCAGTTGCTTGATGGCGATCTGGCTGGCGGCCGGGCCCAGTGGAATCACCTGATCGACGCCTTGCAAGGTCACGGCGTGGACATACTGGGCGAAGGTTTGTGGTACGCCCTGCCAGACCAGGAACAATGCCAGCAGCAGGCACAGCGGCAGCAGGCCGTAGAGGGTGGCGCGGGTCATGTCGACCCAGAAGTTGCCCAGGGTCTGCGCCGAGCGCCGGCCGATGCCGCGGCACAGGGCAACCAGCACGGCCAGGCCGGTGGCGGCGCTGACAAAGTTCTGCACGGTCAGGCCGATCATCTGGCTCAGGTAGCTCAGCGAGGCTTCACCGCTGTAGGACTGCCAGTTGGTGTTGGTCATGAAGCTGACCGCGGTGTTGAACGCCAGCGTCCACTCCTGCCCCGGCAGGTTCTGCGGGTTGAGCGGCAAATGGTCCTGGAACAACAGAATCGTGAACAGCAACAGAAAGCCGGCCAGGTTGAACGCAAGCAAGGCCAGGGTGTACTTCTGCCAGCTCTGTTCGCTCTGCGCATCGACGCCCGAAAGCCGGTAACAGGCGCGCTCCACCGGCCCCAACAGCGGCGTCAGCCAAGTACGCTGGCCCTCCATCACCTTGTAGTAGAACCGCCCCAGGAAAGGCGCGGGCAGCAGCACCAAGGCAAAGAAGCCGAGGATCAGCCAATAGTCATAACTGTGCATAGCCGCTCCTAGTTCCGATCCGCGCGCAACAGCGCAACCAGTAGATAGATGAACAGCCCCACTGCCAGCAGCAGGGACACCCCGTCCAGAACGCTCATGGAATCTCTCCGTCGTACGGCAATCGCCGCGTGTGGGGCATTGTCCGCAGGGAGGCTGTAAAGGAACGAGATCGAGGGCGTGGGCGGCGCATAAAGAAAGCGTAAAGAAAGGCTTTACGCGGGATTTACACCGGCCATCGGCGTGGCCTGGGGAGGAGACGGCAGCCATCGCGGGAAGTCTTGCTGCAACGGCAGGCACAATCCATGAAGGAACATGCCCGGACGCCGCCCTTCTCTGTTGCACGGCTGTGCACCAATCCAGACACCTTCAGCCCAGAAACAACTGGAAACATCCTCGATACGACAGCTTCTGGCGCTTTACGACGCCCGTTTTCGCTCTGGCATGAGCGGTGCAGTGAGCAGCCTCGAGCACTTCTTTCCGTTCCGGGAGCCACGCATGAACACACAACTCAAACCAACGCTGGGCACGCTGCATTTATGGGGGATCGCGGTCGGGCTGGTGATCTCCGGGGAGTACTTCGGCTGGAGTTATGGCTGGGGTGTCGCCGGCACCCTGGGCTTTCTGCTGACCTCACTGATGGTCGCGGCCATGTACACCTGTTTCATCTTCAGCTTCACCGAGCTGACCACCGCCATTCCCCATGCCGGCGGGCCCTTTGCCTACAGCCGCCGGGCCTTCGGTGAAAAAGGCGGGCTGATCGCCGGGCTGGCGACCCTGATCGAATTCGTCTTCGCGCCACCGGCCATCGCCCTGGCGATCGGTGCCTACCTGAATGTGCAGTTCCCGGCCCTGGACCCGAAGCATGCGGCGGTCGGCGCCTATATCGTGTTCATGGGGCTGAACATTCTCGGGGTCAAACTCGCCGCCACCTTCGAGCTGGTGGTCTGCGTACTGGCGGTGGCGGAACTGCTGGTGTTCATGGGCGTGGTCGCGCCGGCCTTCAGCTTCAGCAACTTCGCCCTCAACGGCTGGGCGGGTTCGGACACCTTCAGCGCGCCGGCGATTGCCGGGATGTTCGCGGCGATTCCATTCGCCATCTGGTTCTTCCTCGCCATCGAAGGCGCAGCCATGGCCGCCGAGGAAGCCAAGGATCCGAAACGCACCATCCCCAAGGCCTACATCAGCGGCATTCTGACCCTGGTGCTGCTGGCCATGGGCGTGATGTTCTTCGCCGGCGGCGTGGGCGACTGGCGCACCCTGTCGAACATCAACGACCCGCTGCCCCAGGCCATGAAAGCCGTGGTCGGGGACAACTCCGGCTGGCTGCACATGCTGGTATGGATCGGCCTGTTCGGCCTGGTGGCGAGCTTCCACGGCATCATTCTTGGCTACTCGCGGCAGTTCTTCGCCCTCGCCCGCGCCGGCTATCTGCCGGCGTCGCTGGCCAAGCTGTCGCGCTTCCAGACGCCACACCGCGCCATCATCGCCGGCGGCCTGATCGGCATCGCCGCCATCTACAGCGATGGCCTGATCAACCTGGGCGGCATGACCCTGACCGCGGCGATGATCACCATGGCCGTATTCGGCGCCATCGTGATGTACATCATGAGCATGCTCAGTCTGTTCAAGCTGCGCAAAGTCGAGCCGCACCTGGAACGCACCTTTCGCGCCCCGGGCTACCCGCTGGTCCCGGCCATTGCCCTGGCGCTGGCCGTGGTCTGCCTGATGGCCATGGCCTGGTTCAACAGCCTGATCGGCCTGATCTTCCTCGGTTTCATGGCCGCCGGTTTCGTCTACTTCCAACTGACCGCACAACTGCGTGCCAATGCGCCAGCGGATGCGATGCTGACCGGGCTCTGAGTGAGTAGCATGCCTCTGTAATTGGCTTGCGTAGCCGCACGGAAGATTGATGCAAGAGAGGTTACCGGGGCAGATCGGGCCTACAATGGAACCACTGCGAAACGCTGTAACTCGAAGTGGTATGGCAGCTTGACGGGCGAAACTCCTCGCCCGCCGGTATGCCCTCAAGGAGAGCCCTATGCCCTGGTATGCCTGGTTGATTCTGATCGTTGCAATCGGCTCGATCGTCGGCGGTCTGATGATGTTGCGCGACACCGCCAACAAGGTGGAACTGACCGATGAGCAACGCAAGCGCGTTGCTGAGCGCAACGCGGAAGCGGACGCCAAGGACGCGCAGGACCGCTGACTGGATAACCCGATCGAACAGCCCCGCCCTTCACACAATGGCGGGGCTTTTTATTTCCTCAACGGCATTATTTCTCCCAGGCTGCCTTGGTGATCTGCAGGCCATGCAAGCCTTTGTAGGCAGCCCGCTCTGGCTGGCTCCAGCCTTCGAGCAACGCCTCGTCGAGCCGATAGATTTCCACGCCCAATGGCCGGCAGACACTGAGCGGGTCCTGGGCCTCCGGCCCCCACATGGGCAACGACAGGTCGCCGCCCGGGCAGGTCGACAGCGCACACAACAGATCGATTTCGGCAAAGAACTCCAGGTAATCGCCCTTCTGCGCAGGACAGGCCTTCATGAAATACATGTCGTCGTGATTGAGCCCGGTGCACTGGAAGATGTTCAGCACGTCGTGCACATCGAACTCGGTCAGGCCGTGGGGCAGGACCGCGCGCGTGAGGTTGGAGTGGCAATGGTGATGGAAGTCCTCCCCGGTGAGCATGCGGTTCACGTAGGGATCGCAGCGCGTGCCGAGCAGGTCGTGCAAACGCCCGCCATGCTCGTCGATGCCGTAACCGGCCAGGCTGTCATCGGTAATGGTCACCAGCGGCCGCAGGAACGGCAGGTTCGACCACAGCCGATCGTGGGTACTGACATGCGCGCCCTGCAACTGCCGGGTACGCGCCGCCCACAAACGCTCCCGCGGATCGTTGGCATTCCAGACGTTGAAGTCCCCGACCTGTGGGCCGGCCGGCGTGGTCACCCGGAACACATGTCCGGCCGGCACATGCCAGGCCCGCCCGGTGCGGATCGGTACCTCGAATTGCTCGATCAAGGTGCGTTGGTCCTTGCTGTCGCGGACCCGCTCATAAAAGGCCGTGTCCACCTGCAGGGCCGAGCCTTTGCTGACCTGATAAGCCGCGGGATAGTCCTTGTACATGGTTGAAACCCTCGATCAGTGGCGGGAAGAGTGGCTGAGAATGTCGAGCAACAGCCGTTCGGAATCGTCCAGGTAAACCGCCAGGGTCTCGCCGGCGGCCTGCTTGTCGCCATCGGCGAGCAAGTCATGGATCTGCCGGTCCCGGGCCAACCAGGGGGACTGGAAACGCTGCTCGTCAGGGGCGGCACAGAACACCAGGCGCAGCTGCGCCACGACGTTGGTGAAGAACTCGTCGAACAAGGGGCTACGCATCAGCCCGACGATGTGTTGATGAAACGCCAGGCTGTGGGTACCTACCGAGCGCCAGTCCTCGCGCTCACGGGCGAGTTCGCTGGCCTCGATAGCCTCGAGCATTCGATCGGACTGGTAGTCGCGCAACGGTTTGCTGGAGGCAATGGCCTGTAACTCCAGGGTACGACGCACCTGGAACAGGTCACGCACCTCGTCAATCCCCAACTGTCGCACCGTGACGCCCTTGTTGCGTGCGTAGCGCGTCAGGCCTTCCTGCCCCAGACGATGCAAGGCCTCGCGGATGGTGTTGCGCGAGGCGTTGTAGGTGGACACCAGATCGCCTTCCACCAGGGCCATGCCCGGCAACAGGCGACCGCCGATGATATCGGCACGTAACTCCAGGGTTATCTGGTCAGCCAGGGACAATACGTTGCTCATGAATATCGCCTTGCGATTGTTGAACAATCTATGGATATCCAATAGTCACTATTCATGCCAACTGATACTGGGCTCGCCGGCAAACCATGACTTTCTAGTCATTCAGTAGGGAAAATGAGGTTTCTGGGGTTAAAAGTGCAATCCCCCTCCCGTCAACCTTGGGTAAGATGACTCCCTAGCTGTGGAGACTTCCCCGATGCGTTACTCGCAAGACCATAAAGCCCAAACCCATCAACGCATCATCAAGGAAGCCGCCGAGCGCTTTCGGCGCGACGGTATCGGTGCGACAGGCCTGCAACCACTGATGAAAGCCCTGGGCCTGACCCATGGCGGTTTCTACTCGCATTTCAAATCCAAGGATGATCTGGTCGAAAAAGCCCTGCAGGCTGCGGCCGCAGAACTTGATGCCCACTGCGCCACACTGTTTGCCCAGGAACAGCCACTGCAGGCCTTTATCGACAGCTACCTGTCCGAGTGGCATCAGACCTCTCCCGGTCAAGGCTGCCCGCTGCCCACCATGTCTTCGGAACTGGGCCTGCGCGGGCAAGCCAGTCCCACCACCGATGCAGTGCTCAATGCCCGACTCGCGCAGGTAGAGGCCAATCTCGAAGGAGAAAATGCCGCCGACCAGAGCCTGGTGATCATGTCGACCCTGGTCGGGGCCCTGGTGCTGTCACGCAGTGTCGAGAACCCCGACCTGGCCAAACGGATACTGGAGGTAACACGCGAGCATCTGAAAAAGCAGGATGGGCAGGCGGAGTGAACCGCACCACCCTCCGACCTCGACACGGTTATTTGTAGCGAGCAGCCGCGCTGCTTTTCGACAGGTTGGGCCCCAGGGCAAAACGCGCAGCCACGAAGTCGTCCCAATCAGCCGAGTCGGGTAGCGAGGGGATGGTGATCAACTCACCCTGATCAAAACCGGCCAGAGCCGCATCCACCATCTCGGTGGCATCCATAACCATTTCAGCTGGAATCCCCTGGGCGTCGATGCCCGAGCGCTCCCAGATCTCAGTGCGGGTTACCCCGGGCAATACCGCCTGGACCTGCACGCCTTTACCGTCCAGTTCCGCAGCAAGCGACTGAGTCAGGCTCAGGACATAGGCCTTGGTCGCACTGTAGGTCGCATTAAAACGCTCGGGAATCAGCGCCACCACCGAAGCGATATTGATGATCGCCCCTCTTCCCGCTGCCGAAAAGCTGGCGGCAGCAGCGGCAGCCAGACGAGTGACCGCGATCACATTGAGCTGGATCATCGCCTCCAACTGATCCGTGTCGGCAACGGCCAGACTTCCGTCGGCAGCGATACCGGCATTGTTCAGCAACAGACTGATACTCGAGTCGGAACGCAAACGCTGCTCGACCTTCAGCACATCAGCCTTGAGCGTCAGATCGGCTTTCAACACTTCAACCTGCACCTTGTGCTCGGCCCGCAGCCGGGTAGCCGCGGTCTGCAGGCGCTGCTCATCTCGCGCAACCAGCAACAAATCGTAACCACGAGCGGCCAACCGCTCGGCATAAACCGCACCGATGCCAGATGAAGCACCGGTGACAAGTGCCAGCCCCTTGGGGGAAATCGAGTTCATAACGGCTCTCCAGAAAAGTGCTTGAGAAGGGAAAGACAAGGAATTGATACGCTGCTTGGGAAGCGATTTGATTATAGTCATAATTCAATAAAATATTACGATCATAATTCTATCGAAGCGATAGACAACATTGAATGGCGCAATCCTGCTTATGGTGTTTGCGCGCTAGAGCCCGAAAAACGCAAGGCCGATCACTGATCGGCCTTGCGCATGAATTGAAGCGTCAGTTGACCTTCAACTTTTCCCGGTTGCTTTCCAGAATCGCCTTGCCGATGCCCTTGACCTCGAGCAGTTCGTCCACCGAGGTAAAAGGTCCATTGCTCTCACGATATTTAACGATCGCCTGCGCCTTGACCGCACCAACGCCGGGCAGCTCGCGCTGCAAGGCGGCTGCATCGGCAGTGTTCAGATCGATCTTGCCTGCTTGCTCCGAAGAGGCCACCTGCGCCACTGCCGGAGCCTTGGCCTCGGCATGGACCGCAGGTGCTGCGTAGGTAATGGAAGAAAGACTGGCCATCAGAGCGAAGACCAGAGAAGGGAAATAAGTGATACGCATAAGTGACACTCCATCACATCGATTAGGAAAAGCAGCTTTTCCAAAGCTGCTCTCCAAACCTAGGCGGTGCCACGGGCAAGTCAAAAGTGACTGGGTTACAACGTATGTAAATTCAGGGTTCGAGGCGACGCTGCTGGTAAATCCAGTCGACAATATCGCCATCCGGGGTGTAACCGCTGACAGTCTCGCGCAGCAGTTGTCGAACCCTGGAATAGTCATCCTGCTCAACGGCCGCCAGCAATTCCGCCAGCTTGGCTTTCAGCAAGTCCCAAGGCAGATGATCCTCATTGGCGCTCATGATCATCGGATGCTGAGTGGCAGAAACGTTGTCGCCAATCAGTAACTCTTCGTAAAGCTTTTCGCCCGGGCGCAAGCCCGTGAACTCGATGGCGATGTCGCCCTGGGGGTTCCTCTCCGAACGAATACTCAACCCGGAGAGGTGAATCATCTTCTCGGCCAGCTCGACAATCCTCACCGGCTCGCCCATGTCCAACACGAACACATCGCCGCCCTGCCCCATGGAACCGGCCTGAATCACCAGTTGCGCCGCCTCGGGGATGGTCATGAAGTAACGAGTGATCTTTGGATGGGTAACGGTCAGTGGGCCGCCAGATTTGATCTGGCTATGAAACAACGGAATTACCGAGCCTGAAGACCCCAGCACATTGCCAAAACGCACCATGGTGAAACGGGTTTTGTTGACACGCGATACGTTGGCTTTGTCCCCAAACAACACCGGGGCGATTTCACGACTTAGAGCCTGCAGGGTCAACTCAGCGAGACGTTTGGTGCTCCCCATCACATTGGTTGGGCGCACCGCCTTGTCGGTGGAAATCAGCACGAAATTGGCGACCCCGGCCTGTAATGCGGCCTGAGCAGTGTTGAGCGTTCCCATCACGTTGTTCAGCACGCCTTCGGCGATATTGTGCTCGACCATCGGCACATGCTTGTAAGCCGCCGCGTGATAAACCGTATCGACATTCCAGGTCTTCATCACATCCAGCAGCTTATGCGGATTGCGAATCGAGCCAAGAATGGGCAGCAACCGAACAGGCGACGACTCGCGGGAGAGACGCTGCTCGAGTTCCGACAGGATGTTGTAGAGATTGAACTCACTGTGATCGAACAACAGGAGCGTGGTCGGCCCCAACGAAAAAATCTGCCGGCAGAGTTCGGCCCCGATCGAACCACCTGCGCCGGTCACCAGAACCGTCTTGCCCTTGATACAACGGGCCAGCAAGTCAGGCTGAGCAGGTACAGCGTCGCGCCCCAGCAAGTCTGCGATATCAACTTCCTGAATATCGTCGACCTTCACCCGCCCGCTGGCCAAATCGGTGAAGTTCGGAACACTACGCACATGGAGCGGAAAGCCCTCAAGCAGGTTGAGAATTTCCCGACGTCGCGCACGAGTCGACGACGGCAATGCCAAGAGAATCTCCTGGGCACCGGTTACTTCAATCATCTGCTGGATGTGTTTGGGCTTGTAAACCTGCAAACCGGAAATGGAGCGATCCGCGATACTCGGATCATCATCGACAAAAGCCACAGGACGCATTACCCGCCCCATGCGCAGCGCCGCAACCAGCTGGTTGCCTGCAACGCCAGCACCATAAATGGCGACCTTGGTCAGACCGTCGTCGCGATTGGTAAACGGCACGTGTTTGGCGGCGGTGAACCAGTCGCCCATGAAGTACTGGCGCATGCAGAGGCGCAAGCCACCGATGATGACCAAGCTGAGCCACCAGTAATTGAAGATGATGGAACGAGGAACGACGGCTTGGTGATTGGTGTACCAGTAGACGACAAGGGCAAGGATCAGGGATGAAAGGCTGACAGCTTTAATGATGGCAATCAGCGCGTCGTTACCGAAATACCGCATGACAGCACGGTACATGCCGAAGCGGATGAAAAGCGGGATGGCAATCACCGGGGCGTAAATGAAAAGCCAAGTATGCACTCTGAGAGGCTCAGTCACGTCTTCAATTCCCAGACGAACCAAAAACGCCCCCCACAGCGCTGTCCAAACCAGAAATACGTCAGTAATCACCTGAATAAGGCGTTTTTTCTGACGAGGCATTCTCAAAAGGAGCATCCGCAAATTGTCCATTTCCCATCCTTTCATTTTGACCTCAGTTACTCCCAACCAAGCCGGCACTGCATAAAAAATGCGTTTACTTTTTTGGCATGTGAATTGCCAGTTTGGTACCGGCAGGCCAAACGCATCTACCCCCAGTATTAGAGCGCAAAAAAGTAGAGATTAAACCTCCCAGACGGGTAAAATGCACACCCTGCGTACATTCTGTGTGCTGTTGAGCATTTGCTCACGCGACATCACAAGGCCAGCAGTCTATTTTTCACTTAATACCAACACAAATTTTTATCCCAGTGCGAGGACGCATGGAGCAGCAACCGCCCCAGCCCGGTTATACAGATACAGAGCTATTCGTACCTCCTTCTACAAGATCGCCCTCTCCTTTTGAAGTGGCAATTCTTCTCTGCACATATAATGGGCAAGCTTTTCTTAAAGAGCAGATTGACTCCATCCTTGCTCAGACCCATCAAGAATGGACATTATACATTTCCGATGATGGGTCTACCGACAAAACAATTGAGCTATTAGAAGAGTATCAGCTGCTTATTGATGAACAGCGAATTAAAATCTTCAACGGCCCGCGTAAAGGTTTTGCAGCCAACTTCATGTCGCTGATTAGAAACAAGGGTATAAAAGCCGACTTTTTCGCATTCAGTGACCAAGACGACATTTGGAAAAATAATAAACTGGAGAGAAGCATCCAGCATTTGGCGTTACTACCCTCTGATCTGCCGGCACTGTATTGCTCCAGAACCAGACTTATTGATGAAGATCAGAACAACATTGGATTTTCACCCGAGTTCAAACGAGAACCTACCTTTAAGAATGCACTGATACAGAGCATTTCCGGGGCCAATACAATGCTCCTGAACAACGCCGCACGTGAGCTTCTAAGCTTGATTCCTGACACAATGAAGATTGTAGCTCACGACTGGCTAGCCTATCTCCTGACAACAGCTTGTGGTGGGAGGGTTGTATACGACCAAGAACCAACGCTAGATTACCGTCAGCACGGTGGCAATCTCATCGGTGCTGGCTCCAGCATCAAGGAAAGGATGATACGTTTCCAGAAGCTCATCGACGGACAATTCAGGGACTGGAGTGATTTAAATTTAAAAGCTCTTGAAATAGTTGAGAACAAGCTGCCCCCAGAAAATCATCAAACTTTGATTGATTTTAGGCAGGGTAGACAAGACTCATTTTTTACGAGACTTCGGCTTATGAAAAAATCAGGAATTTATCGTCAGACTCTAATGGACAATATCAGTCTGGCTATCGCTATCTGCCTGAATAAAATCTAGTCGCTGCAGCTTTAAAAAGTTGCAGCGCGAATAAATAATTGCTCTACCCCTCAATGGTGGATCACTTACAAACGAATACCTTCTTCCCAAATACCCAATAACTCATCAACATAAATCACAACCGATTTAGGAGGGCGGGTATTTTTTGAAAGCCGCTCCAATATATCGGGAGCCCTTACCAATTTTAGCAGGCATTCGTAGAGGGCTTGCGAATTTCCTCGTTCAAACAGCAGGCCGTCAACATCATCCTCAATGGCTTCGGCGATTCCTGGCACGTCAGACGCTAATACAGGACAGCCCGCCGCTTGAGCGGAGTAAATAACAAGCGGGGTATTTTCAGCCCAGATTGAGGGAACTACCAATACGTCCAATTCACTTAACACCTGCCCTATAGAGCTGTTGGGAAAGGTGCCACAAAACTCAATAAAGGGATTATTTTCAGAACTATTTCGCAAATTTCGTGAATAATCCGGAAAGTCAGATTCTGATCCAAAAATCTTTAACGTGGCGATGCCTTTATCCAACTGCTGAAACGCATCAAGTAGGACATGGCAACCTTTATGAGAGGCAAGTGTTCCTATAAAACCGACACGCAAAGCAGCCCCCGCTGTAACTCTTGCCTTGCGAACAATCACCTCGTCAAATTTTATTCCATACGCCGAGAGAACAATATTCCTTTTATCAACTCCATACCGGATCAGCAGACGTTCAAGCGTACGATTAGGAACCACTAATTTATTCAAAAGATTAAGTCGATGAATATTAGTGGGTAGCCGCTTCCCTAATGCTCTTACTTCATTCAAGCTGCGAATGCCGGACGAAGAGACACTTTGAACGCTACGAACAAGAAGATCCCCAACAACTGAAGGGACGAGTTTTACAAGGCTTTCTGCAAAAGCACCAAACGGTTGAGCGGCAAGATGCATTGCGCAGTTTCCTGCACTTTCACTGGGCCCCAAGCACGCTTGACCACCCGCATAACTCATTCGAGCCTTGGGACAAATGACCCAAAAATCAGTGGGAGTCAGAAAAGCAGGAATACCTTTTTCTACAACCTTGGTTATGAGACCCGAGCCCAAACGACTCAAATGAAAGAAGTGAACAATATCTGGTCTGAATTCATTCAGTACTTTCTCGAAAAATCCAGCGGCGCCTTTATTATCGTAATCGAGCTCCATCCTTGACCCATGCAGCACCGCCTGACTGTATGAGTGATTATAGCGATAGACGTGAATACCCTCATAATCATACTCTTCGAAACAACTGTCCTCTGAAAGCGTGGATTGCTCGGGGTGGCCAGTCAGAATTCGCACCTCATGACCTCTTCCGATTAACTCCTTGGCAACTGAATAGGTCAGAACCTCAGTACCAGCCGAAAAATCGGGGAAAAATTGGTGTATGGTTAATAGAACTTTCATTGCTCTGACTTAGCCAACTCCTGCTTCATCCAACTAAAAGTTCTGGATACACCTTCCTTAATGGTGACTTTAGGAGCCCAATTTAATTCCGTTCTTGCCCGTTCGTTACTCAAAATACTCACGGGAACATCAAACTGACGGCCCGGTGAGTAAGCGACCTCAGGCACACTACCTTTTACTTCACCAATCAACTTTACGAGCTCATTAAGGCTTGTGCCTGTCCCAGAGCTAATATTGAAAACCGTCTCTGAACCGGAATAAGTAATAGCCTTTGCGAATGCGTCAGCAACATCACTGACATGAAGGAAATCACGCTGGACGCTACCATCGCCCCAAATATCAATCGTTTGGTCTTTTAATACTTTGCTGATGAACACACCAACTGCACCTTGAGCAGTCTCAACACGTTGGCGTTCGCCGTAAGGATTCGCGACACGAAGGATGACTGGCTTGATATTTCGTAGCTTGCCATACATTAACAAGTATTTTTCGATCGCTAACTTGGTAATTCCGTAAGAGACTTCTGGATCCGTTGGATGAACTTCATCAATTGGGGTATAGCGTGGGCTACCGTAAACCGTTCCACCTGAAGAAATGAACACGATCCGACCCACCTGATGTGTGACCATTGCTTCCAGCATCTGCAAACTGGCAACCAAATTGGTTTGTACATCGTATATCGGGTCGTCATTGGAGCTTTTGGGCAAGGTGGTTGAGACCAAATGCACAACAACATCAGCTCCTTTTACTACAGAATCGACATCAGCCTTGCTGAGTAGATCTCCGGTGATCCACTGAACGTTCTCATGCGCCAAAAAAGTCCGGTAGCGCGCAACACGTGGCCGCTCAAAGACCTTAATATCGTGCCCATCAAGTAATAATCTATCCACGATAGTGGATCCGATGAAACCGCCGCCACCAAATACTGTAACCTTCATAAAAGTCAAGGCCTCCGAGTCAGTTTACTTTTAGTCTGACGTGCTTTATGAATAGCTGTCCAGATCCACAATAAGCCGCGTTGAGAAAGATATCCCTCTGGCCATCCGGTACTTTCCAGCGCCCTGATCAGGTTCTTAAGCCCGCCCACAGAAATACACGCCTTCATCCAGACCATACTTGGAATTACAGCACTCTTGTCGTCAAACCGTCCTAAGCCAAAACTTTCATTGTGATTAAGCTTAAAGAACGTATCAGCGATGATTGCTGGAGGCCTGTCAACTATTTCTGTCCAGCAAGAAACAGCTAGGTCCTTGAAGGCCTCTGACATCACTGCATGTAAGCGGACGACTGCACCTATTTTTTCTGCAGCACAGATAACGCCCTGCTGAAAGTAAGTAACAGATTCATAGAAGATTGAGTTTTCTGAACCTTGAATCAACTTTTCAGCCAAAAAACTACCGCCGTCATCCTTATAACCCGTAACACTTCCACTGGGAGAGTTACAGAGCATTTCGATCGGGGCAACCTTTCCAAATAGTGTCGAATTAGACTGTGATAAATCATTCCTATTCGGCCCGAACGCATATTTTTTTGTATTATCAGGCTGGGAATTGAGAAATTTGTCAAGTCCAAGATAAAAACCGTCCAGGTGGACATCCGGAAGTAGATGGGCAAGATTATCTTGGATAGTTCCGCGCCATCCGATATCAACGATTGCCGCCTTCCCCTCTAGTGGAAAGTCTTTCGACTTCAAGTATCCTAACAACCTGTTTCTTTTCAACGCCAGCTCGGTTTCAAGCCGCACTTTAAACTCTTCATCATTAAAAAGAGCTTTGAAGCGATCGTCCAACCAAGGGTATTGAATATCAAGTTCCAGAGGTATCCCATATGATTCAATCATGTTGGAAAAGCTTTGGATGTTTATGCCAAGGCTGCGAAACAATGCCTGTATTGATTGAGTACTATAGAGTGTCCAGATGCGCATTAAGACATCTAGTGAGGCACAGGGTAACGAAGCAGAAAATGTTGCCACACGGCTGACTTCGAGAAGAACCGCTTCTGGGACAGGCACACCAAACGGATCCTGAGCTGCAAGCACATCATATATCTGCTTAAAGAACTCACCTTCCCGGGTAAAGAAAAAAACCTTTTTATGCCTAAATTTTATCGCTTTCTCCATTATATCAAGCACAAAACCGATTAGCAGAGGTGAGCTATTAATTCCACAGCTATATAAAGCTTTTGCTCGCGCGCTATTGGTTTCCAGTGATGCTTCAATCGTGAGACTGCTCAGCGCGGAACTGATGAGAGTTTGCTGGTTATCAAATGCAGACTCTCTCGCCAAGCGCAACTCATGCTGCTCTTTTGGAAGAAAGTGTGTCGTTTGAATACCAAATCTACTCGGTGAATACACGTCAGAATGTGCATTATCTCCGATATGCATGACATTTTTTGCGTCAACTTCTTCCTGACCCAGCACATAAGGAAAAATATTCCCGCTACGTTTGTTCAAACGAATATCACATGAACTATAGCCCGTTGATATTTCTCCGCCATAACCGGTTTGAGTGAGCAGACTTTTAAGCTCTATCGCCCCCATATAAAAATCAGAAACGAAAATTTTCTTGACACTCGGGTACTGATTGAGTACCTGGATAATCTCGGGGTCCCGATATGACACTTTGTATTCCTGAGATAGCTCGGAATTAAAAAGTTCATCCACGCTCCCCCCTAAATCGACGACACTTTTCAGAACTGACTTGAGCCAATAAGCATAGACCTCACGAATCTGATACTCATCATCGAAACCCTTGTTTTTTTGGATCTCTCCCACATGAGCTTCTGCGCCTCGCCTAGCGTTAAGAAGGGCAGCTATTGTTCTAAAATCATCTTTAATTTCAAAAAAATGAGTCAATAGTAAAAAACGGCAAGTATGTACTTTCACCGCATCAGGGTGGCATACTCTACGAATAAGAGTATCCCAAACATCAATAGTAACCAACTTCACATTCTGCATACATCAAACACCAAGGCGGCGAAGGATTCGTTTCGCTAAAACTAGAATTCGGCTTCTAGCATGAGCAACGCGTGGGGGGTGACTTAATGTTTTTACGATATCGTGTGAGCTAACACGCGCTACCGTGGCGGGCTGTAAATTCATATCATCCCGAAAACAATTGAATTGGTCCTGAACATGAGCTTCAACAGCAGCTCCCTGGCAAGCCGGAGCAACTACTGCAGGTAAAGAATAACGAGCTGGAATTTTACCGCCGGTAACTTGACGACTATTGGTTCCGGAGCCAACGTCATTAACAATAGACAAGAAGCTGATAACTTCCTGCTCGGCTCCACGCGCCTTCATAAAATTGACGCCGAACTCTGACATTCGTTTCAGAGTTTCATTATCAGACAACAAAAACAAGATGGCTTCTGCAATAGACTCAGGAGTCTGATGAGCGAGCAGGACTCCGCCTTCCGGTAGATCATACAGATTATTGTCTCTATATAGCTCCACAGAAGGCAATCCTGCCGCCATCATATCAAACGGGTTACATGACGGATTACTGGAGCTAAGGCAAAGGCCTACGTGACATTTGTTATAGAGTTCATTCAATCCCTCAAGATTGAGTAACCCGGCGTTAGTGTACTCGAACCACAGAGGCGGACTTTGATCTGTACCTACCAAAACTATTTCTACGTCAGGCCGCATGCTCTTGACGATACCTAACGCTTCAATGCCAAGCTGAGGGCAGCGCCGTGGTTTGTCATGCTGATAAATAAAGCAAATCGACGGACGGCCTTTCAACCGTTCCTCATATTCTCGCTTAACAAAGAAGCTATTCAAATCAGAGGAAAAATCCAAGAAATAGGGTTGATTTCCATACTGACGATTTAATTTAGTAGCCAGCCATTTCCCATAGGTAATCGTTTGCAAATCATACAGATAGGAGTTCTCTGCAAAGACGGTCCCGTCACCGACCGGGCTGAAGCATGCTTCAAAGTCCTGCACTAGATAAAGCTTATTTTTCGCGCTGGAGTCCCTCACGAGTTTCGCAGTATCCCACCGAGTCGCCATAACATAGTCGTAATGCTCCTCAATGTACGCCCCGCAATAAACATCAAAGCCCTGAGCACCATAATAGTCCAAAGCTTCTTTCTTAAGCTGTTCTTTTGATTTAGAGCCAGCATCAAATACATAGACATCACATTTGAAACCAGCACGAGTGAGGGCGTCAGCAAAGTTAAAAATCCTCGCCACTCCGCCAGAACCTCTGATAGGAGCCGGGGAAATTATCGCAAACTGTTTCATGGAAACCTACTCACTTAATCAAACGAATTAATTTTGCTGCTTTAAATACCGAAGAATTACGATACACATCTAACTCTTCATTGGCATTTTGAATAGCCACCTTCATTTCCTTGATCACAGATTCCATGCTACTAATTTCGGCCGTCAAACCCTTGATCGCAGATTCCATTCTGCTAAGTTCGGATATTTGAATAGCTACTAGCTCCGATTTGGCCTCGAGAGCCTTCTCTCGCTCGTCAATCATAGCTGTCATTAAGCTCATACCCACAACTTTCTCAGCAATGAGTGCAGTTTGAGCAGAGATGGTTTTATCTCGCTCTTGAATGAGCGACTCCATCAAGCCCATGCCCACAACCTTTTCATCAATGAGTGCAGTTTGAGCAGAGATGGTTTTATCTCGCTCTTGAATGAGCGACTCCATCAAGTCCATACCCACAACCTGTTCATCAATGAGTGCAGTTTGAGCAGAGATGGTTTTATCTCGCTCTTGAATGAGCGACTCCATCAAGTCCATACCTTGAACTTTTTCGTTAATAATTTTCGTCTGAGCCGTTACAGCTCTCTCCCGTTCACGAATCACTTCGTCACGTAGAAATACGGCCTGAGAAAAAGCTGACATATTTCTCATATTTTCAGCGAGCTTATTTTTTTCACGTAAAATAGAAAGCTCAGTTTTTCTAAAACAAATCGTGACAAAAAAATTATTTAAATCATAATCAACAATCTCGACTTGAAAACCGATATCCTTGGCTATGTAATCAAAGGTTGCATGAGAAGGGAAGAAATAATGTTCGGGATAAATATACTGCTGACAAAATATTGGAAGTTGCAGAATAAGACAACCGCCATCACTGAGCATCTCATACAACTTGCGAAGCAGTTGCATCGGATTTTCCAGATGTTCAAGAACGTGCCACAGCACAAAGGCTTGAACATGCCCCGGGAGCGAGGGAACTATATGATCAAGGAAATGCCCACCAGGAACCTCGAACAGGTTTTTCTCGGTCAACCCATAATACTGGCGAGCCAGCGCTACCAGTTTCGGGGCAGGCTCGCAGCCATAAGCGCTGTAACCTTTATCAAGTAGAGCGCGCAGAAGACTGCCTCTTCCCGCCCCCAATTCTAGAACTAGGTTATCCGGATCATTCGGACCCAGGTATTTCTGTAGATCGCTGACAAGGTTCTTGACATTTGAAAGCACCTCATCAAGCTCTTCCTTATTACTTTCATCCCACCAATCTTCATGAAACTTTACTTGCTGTAACGTAGAATTTATCTCAGACGAAGAATCGACAGCATATTCAGGAATAAGCGATTGACAACAACCGCACGTAGCAACTTTTATAGCTACATTATCAGCCCCCAAAAAAGACTCCAAGTACTCGAGCCCCTCGCTACCGCAGAGGTTGCAAACATTGCTCATCTCTCTACTCCATCACATTCGAAGTTAGTCAACTTATTGGTAAACAACCCATGAACAGGAGTATGCGAGACACTTTCAAACGCAACCAAACTATGCGCCCAACATTCCACAATATGATTCATTGGATCAACACCGCGACCAAGCCCTAGCGTTAACGTATAGGTGCCATTTGCAATAGCTGGCCACTTAAAACTTATAGATGCACTCACATTCCCCGGTGAGCCAATAGTAAAACCGTTGCTAACAGAAAGAGAATTATCACCGCATACATACATACCATTACGATCAACTATCAAATAGCCAACAATAACTTCCTCAATCGCCTCGGCAGCAACTACATCCATATCAATCACGATGTCATCACCTGGAAAGACAGTCATGCTACTCGACAGAACAGTCTTCCCGTTAACTATAGTTGCAAAGCTTTCAAACTTGACACTTTGCTTCCCGCCCATGGCATCAAGCGGAATGAGTCTCTTCTTCGAAGTTCTTTCTGTTTTTTCAGTATCGGCGGATAGCAGTCGCTCAGAGACTTCTATTTTAACATCCACATCAGATACGCCATGATTAATCTTCATGAACGTTTCGATGCCTATTTTTACATCCCCATTAAATATTACTTTCCCTTTGTTCAGAACTATAACGCGCGAACAAAAATTATAGATGGCTTGCATGTCGTGCGTAACCAGAAGCTTGGTACAGGCCTCCAGTTTTTCACGCATATATCTGATGCATTTTTGCTGAAAGAAAATATCACCAACCGCAAGGGCCTCATCGACAATCAAAATATCTGGCCGCAGGTGAGCTTGCACGGCAAATGCAAGCCTAACAACCATCCCGCTGGAATACGTTTTTATTGGTTGGTCCATGAACTGCCCAATTTCGGCAAAGCTTGCAATTTCGTCAAACTGGCGATCAACCTCTTTTCTTTCCAGCCCCAATACAGCAGCGTTCAAGTAAACGTTTTCTCTGCCCGTAAATTCCGGATTAAATCCAGAACCAAGCTCCAACAAAGCAGCAATTCGACCGCTAGTTCTTATATCTCCACATGTAGGATTCAAAGTTCCGCATATCATTTGCAGCAGCGTAGACTTTCCGCTGCCGTTTCGGCCGATAATCCCTACTGTTTCTCCCTTCAATATATCAAATGAGACATCATCAAGAGCAGTGAAAGCCTTATAATATTGCGCCGGCGACTTACCTAATGCGCGCTGCATTTTTGGCAAAAGGAATTGTTTCAAACGATCATGCGAGCGCTCGTAGATCTCGTACTGCTTGCTTATATTCTTTACTTGAATTGCTATATTATCAGAGCACATCAGCAAATCCCTTACGAGTCTTTTGAAACCAAACAAACCCAAGCCAAGCAACAAACATACTAACTAAAATATAGATACTCAACACCCCAAAATCAGGAGTGACATTCCAATAAAGTATATCTCTGACACTTTCAATTACAGGAGTCAGTGGATTCATATAAATGAGTGAACGATACTGCTCGGGGATAGCGGTAACCGGATAAAACACAGGAGAAAGAAACATCAATGTTGTTGTAAGAATCCCAATAAATTGCGACACATCGCGCAAAAAAACACCGAGTGATGCTATCGCCCAGCTGATACCCATTATAAAAAACACCATTGGCAGCAACACAAGAGGCAAATAGAGCATTGTGATATTTGGTAACCCGAAAAAACACAAGTAAGCAATCAACCAAACTACGAGACTAACTAAAAAATGAAACAGAGCAGAACCAAGATTCACCCAAGGTAGCACCTCCAGGGGGAACAAGACTTTTTTTACATAGTTAGGGTTACCGACTATGAGTCCCGGTGCTCGGATAATGCACTCGGAAAACAGGCTGAACACCATCAATCCGGCGAAGAGTATGAGTGCAAACTCGGTTTTCGAGTCACTGCCCACTCCCCAGCGAGCCTTAAAAATAATACTGAACACGAACGTGTATACCGTAAGCATGAACAGAGGGTTAAAAAACGACCACAGGATCCCCATAAATGACCCTCTATACCGCCCCACAACTTCTCGTCTTACTGCGGCGTTGATCAAACTACGATTGCGCCAAAGACTGGCTGCCAGTTCACGGGGGCTGGCTGAAAAATTTTGCATCAGGTAAACACCTCTGGGTGCTTAGGGCACATGGTAGCAGCATTCTTTGCTGTTTTGATGGACTGGCTCTGAGATAGCCAATTGAAGTACGGTACAGTAGCACTGCACCGCAAGCTGCACAGAACGGTCGTAAGGTCGCATGCCCGGCAGGGATTTTCAAGATAGCTACCAGGATCGCAAGCCTGTTCTACCGCTCTTTTTTCGCACAGGATCCTCAGTTCCATGCCCCGCGCAGCCTGCGCACCGTCCTATCCGTGCCAGTTTAGCTCAATCTGGCGGATTGGCTGGCTTAGAGTCTGACACTCCTACTTTCGTCAGCCTCCTCTTCACGTGACAATCCCAGCCAATACGCCGACGCAGCCAGGATTGTGCCTGCAAGCGAAACTTGTTCAGCCTGAAACCGATGCAAACAAAACAGTAGCCGTTTTCAGTAAAGCGCTACTTTCAAAGAAAAAAGAAATTTCCACTTCAAACTTGACTCTTTCCTGCACCCAGTAAATATGCCAGACATACAAGTGGCGCATACGCCATACATATCCCAACAAATGAATTTAAGTACCCAAACGCAACAAGGACTGATATAGGCAGTAAGAACACAACATTGACAACACCAACTAAAACTGTCACTTTTTTATGCCCCCAGCAACGAGCTGCAAACTGATAGGCATGACTGCTATGCGCCTGATACACCTTATCACCGCGAATCAATCTCCGCACGAGCGTCCATGTCGCGTCGACGATAAAAACTCCAAGAAGTATCAACCAGCACGAGATCAACTCAGGTGCACTCCAGGCGGCCTGAAGAGTCATTGCGCCAAGAACAAGTCCTAAAAAACCGCTCCCGGCGTCCCCTAGAAATATCTTCGCTGAAGGAAAATTCCAACAAAGGAAACCCGCAACACCTATCGCTAGCATCAGAGGCGCCCAAACTAACTCAAGATCCCCGATCAACACATAAATCAAACACATTCCCAAACATGCACAAATTGCTTCGATGCTGGCCAAGCCATCGATACCATCCATGAAGTTGTAGAGATTTAGCATCCAAACGAGATAAAGCCCCCCTAAAATCCACCCCCACCAACCTAACGCGATTGCCACTCCAAAAAACTCAATTGAAGCCAATCCATCAAACCAGGACAACACCCAGGCCGCAGCAATAAAATGAACAGCCAAACGCCACCTCGCAGCGATGTGACCATAATCGTCAGCAATGCCAATGAGTGCAACCAGCAGACCTGCTCCCGACATCCCTATCATTACCGGGGGGGGCATCCGGTCCAGTAGGCTTAGGACAGGTAGCCCGAGCAAAAAAGCCACAACAATAGCTACACCACCACCACGAGGTGTGGGAACCGTATGCGAACTGCGTGCATTGGGGATATCAAGTAAACTTCGAGTCAATGCATATCGGCGAATAAAACCGGTTAGAGCCCAAGAGGCGAGAAATACCATCACCAATAACATAATAATCATGTGGCCTGTCTATCCTGGTAATAGTCGGCAGTTTGGCGCAAGGCCTGCTCAGTACTGAGAGGTGGCATCCAACCAAGCACTTCCTGTGTGTGCCGAATATCAACCTGCAAGGAGTCACACAGACGTTCGAAAACAGCTGCTTTCCTCAATACAGAAGCTGCCGCTTTCAACATAACCACCGGTATGGGTAGCAAAATTACAGCTTTACCCAACGCAAACGCCATACGCCGCAACAACTGAGTTGTGGAGATATCCTCACCGTCACTGACCAAAAAAATCTGACCGGCAGCAGCAGGTTTGGTGATGCACGTAACCACCAAGTCCACGAGATTCCCCAAAGCAACAAAGCTGCGCCGATTTTTAACTTTCCCCAATGGCAGAGGTATACCGCGATTGATCCAGCGTATCATATTAAGAAAGTTAGCCTTGACCCCAGGGCCATAAACCAAAGGGGGACGAATTATAACAACATCCATCCCTGTCTCCTGGCTAAGTTTTTGCAGGGCATTCTCCGCTTCCAGCTTGGAAACCCCATAAGGATCAGCAGGTGCTGGAACATCAGTGAATTTAAACGGCCTATCAGGATCCGTGCGCTCACCATTGACCTTAATTGAGCTGATGAAAATAAAGCGACTGACGCCAGCCTTCACCGCGCGCCTAGCCAGCCGGAGGGTTCCGTCAACATTAGCGACTCGATACGCTACCAGACTGTCTTCAGCTGTCTCATTCATCACATGCACTCTGGCAGCACAATGGACGACAACATCCACACCTTCGAGTGATGGCACTCTCATCGGGTCTTCAAGGTCAAAGGAAACAATCTGGCACAAGCCACTCAACCGGGTACTAGCCCGAACTGCAGCGACGGGGGTAAATTGTTTGTCGAGCAATAATCTGAAGACCACCGCCTCTCCGACAAACCCTGTAGCCCCAGTCACTAGAATCTTCGGGCAGTTCATTCGGCACTACTTCCAGTCAATGCCGTAATCCAACAAATCAAAAAAAATAACATTTTATCTCGTCCACGCCGGCGACAGCTCCATGAACTCAAAGAAAGTTTAATTCGATGCCTTCGGCCCATCACAAACCATCTCTGAACGAAAGGATCAGACTCTTTGCCTACCAAGCGAACAATCAGCCGAACCTGGGAGAACCACCAGCCATCATGAATCGCCTTGTAACGTGCGACGAGCGCCCCCAGTCCTGAGTTGGCTCCAACCTGATTGCGCTCGTGCTGACGATAGTCCATAGACGGTTGCGGATCAATAAACCACTTGAATCCATGGCTACGAGCAAAAGCGTAGAAATACCAGTCATGCAGGCTGACGCCTTGCAAGTCGGCCCAGTTAGCCAACATGTTCGCCTTTAAAAGGACAATCAGTTTCTGACTCATTACATAAGTGCAGCCTGGCCCCGCGGCTTCAAATAGAAAATCCCAAGTAACCTGTGGCTGGGCCTTATTCAGCAATTGCCTGTTGCCATCCCGCCAAAACGCCGTGACATTACTGGAATAGCCATCTAACTTCCGGTTCCGTATTGCGTGAGCAGCCCGGAGGAGCTTATCAGCATGCCAAACATCATCCTGATCTGAAAATGCGATAAAATCATACCCATTAAGATCAACATCGCGAAGCAGTCGGAAGAAGTTGCGAGAGGCACCGCCAAAAGAGCCAGCATCAGGCAAAACAACAACACGTGGATGCTGGCCTGCATATGCTTTGCACCACGCCTCTGTGCCATCGCTGGAAGAGTCGATACTGATATAGACGGTTACATCTACACCTTTCTGGCAAAGGATCGAGTGCAACTGCTCCTCGATCCATTGCATACCATTGTAGGCCGCCAGTAAAACTGCAACTTTGAAGCGTTGTTCTGGCATGCCATTCCTGTTTACGCTGGTTAAATGCTTCTGCTTACTCAGGCTAACAAGAAGGCGAGTCCAGAAGCTTTTTCAAGTACTGCCCGTAACCAGTCTTCTTCAAAGCATCGGCTTGCACACTCAACCGCTCGGAATTGATCCATCCGTTGTGATACGCGATCTCCTCCAAGCAGGCCACTTTAAGACCTTGGCGCTGCTCAATGGTGTGCACAAAGTGACTCGCCTCAAGCAGGGAATCATGAGTACCAGTATCCAACCAAGCGAAACCACGACCAAGTATTTCGACACTCAGCATCTTCCGCTCTAGGTAAGCTCGGTTCACATCGGTAATTTCGAGCTCCCCACGCTCAGACGGCTTAATGCATTTTGCTATTTCTACTACATCATTATCGTAGAAATAAAGCCCTGTAACAGCATAGTTGGATTTTGGTTTCAGTGGCTTCTCTTCGATACTCAATGCACGACCGGAAGCGTCAAACTCCACTACGCCAAAACGTTCTGGATCGGATACGTGATAACCGAAGACCGTGGCACCGCGCGCCTGAGTACTAGCCGAACGTAAATTGTCAGAAAAGTGCTGACCATAGAAGATGTTGTCGCCAAGGATCAGACAGCAAGGATCTTTACCGATGAACTCCTCGCCAATGATGAAGGCCTGCGCGAGACCATCTGGACTGGGTTGCTCAGCATAAGTCAATTGGATCCCATACTGACTCCCATCACCCAACAATTTACGGAAACAGGGCAAATCTTCCGGAGTGGAAATAATCAGAATCTCGCGCATACCCGCCAGCATCAACACTGACAGCGGATAAAAGATCATCGGCTTGTCGTAGATCGGCAACATCTGTTTGGATACGCCGAGGGTCAACGGGTGCAGGCGCGTGCCCGAGCCGCCGGCGAGGATGATGCCTTTACGATTTGTCGTGGTCATTTATTCAGAACTTCCCTAAGCATTCGGGTTACACCACTTTGCCAATCCGGCAAGTGTAGAGAAAAACTGTCGCACAGCTTCTGAGTATTCAAACGCGAATTCAGAGGGCGGCGCGCAGGTGTTGGATAAGCGATCGTTTCAATCGGATTGATCACCGTTACGGCGAGCTGCTCGCCGCTGGCTTGGGCGAAGCCAATCACATAGCTAGCATAACCGTACCACGACACTTCACCACTAGCCGCCAAGTGGTACAAGCCCGAAAGATCAGGACGCTGCAGAACTTGCTGAATGGCCAACGCGGTAACGTCGGCGATCAGGTCTGCACCCGTCGGGGCTCCGACCTGGTCGGCGATGACGCTCAGATCTTCACGATCTTTGGCCAGACGCAGCATGGTCTTGGCGAAGTTGTTACCACGAACACCATAGATCCAACTGGTTCGGAAGATCAGGTGCTTGCAGCCAGACGTCGTAATTGCCTGTTCGCCGGTCAATTTGCTGGCGCCGTAATGATTCACGGGGGCGACTGCGTCCGTCTCTTGCCATGGTGTCGAACCCTCGCCACTGAAGACGTAGTCAGTCGAGTAGTAAATCAGCCAGCTCCCTAGAATCGCGGCTTCTTCAGCCATGACCAGGCTTGCCTGACCGTTCACGCGGTCGGCCAGCTCAGTCTCGAACTCGGCTTTATCGACAGCAGTGTAGGCAGCGGCGTTGACGATGACATCGGGTTTGACCTGACGGATCGTCGCACGCAATGTGTCGAGGTTAGACAGGTCGCCGCACAATCCACCGACCGCATGCCGATCCAGGGCGATCAGCTCACCGAGTGGCGCAAGAGAACGTTGCAGCTCCCAGCCCACCTGACCGTTTTTTCCCAACAGGAGAATTTTCACGCTTTATCCGAACGGTCCGTGTAGTTCTGGTCGATCCATTGCTGGTAGCTGCCGCTCTTCACATGAGCGACCCACTCAGTGTTGCTCAGGTACCACTCGACGGTTTTGCGAATGCCGGTTTCAAAGGTTTCTTCCGGCGCCCAACCCAGCTCGCGCTGGATTTTGCTGGCGTCGATCGCGTAACGTTGATCGTGGCCCGGACGATCCTGAACGTAAGTGATCAAGCTCGCATGTGGACGATGAGCCGAGTCTGGACGCAGTTCGTCGAGCAGTGCGCAAAGGGTATGCACCACTTCGATATTTTGCTTCTCGTTATGGCCGCCGATATTGTAGGTCTCGCCGATCACGCCTTCGGTCACAACTTTGTACAGTGCACGGGCGTGGTCTTCGACGTAGAGCCAGTCACGGACCTGATTACCTTTGCCGTAGACCGGCAGCAACTTGCCTTCCAGTGCGTTGAGAATGATCAGCGGGATCAACTTCTCAGGGAAATGACAAGGACCGTAGTTGTTCGAACAGTTGGTGACCAAGGTCGGCAGGTTGTAGGTACGACTCCAGGCGCGAACCAGGTGATCAGAACTGGCCTTGCTGGCCGAGTAGGGCGAGCTTGGCTGATACGGCGTGGTTTCGGTGAAGAGGTCTTCCGGGCCTTCGAGGTCTCCGTAGACTTCGTCGGTGGAAATGTGATGGAAACGGAAGTTCGCTTTGCGCACATCATCCAGTGCCGCCCAATAGTGGCGTGTAGATTCCAGCAGCGTGTAAGTGCCGATAATGTTGGTCTGGATGAATTCAGACGGACCGGAGATCGAGCGGTCAACGTGGGACTCTGCGGCCAGGTGCATGATGGCATCCGGTTGATGTTCACGCAGGACACGATCCACTTGATCACGGTCGCAGATATCGACGCGTTCAAACACGTATCGCGAGTTCTGGCTGACTTCGGTCAGCGACTCAAGATTACCGGCATAAGTCAGTTTATCGACGTTAACGACAGAGTCGGCAGTGCTAGAGATGATATGACGAATGACTGCCGAGCCGATAAACCCGGCGCCGCCGGTTACTAGAATTTTCACGCGAAACCATACCCTTAAATTGCTGACAGGGCCGCCAACCGCGCACTGTCTAATCCATGAATGCAGAAGCCATCAAGTCAGCCGTGGCTTCTGACAGAGTCAGTCTGAACCAATGTGGGAATTCCCCCCATCAGCCAAGCGCAGCATTTTACAGCTTAATGAAGGTTTTACTAATGGATATGGACGAGCAGTGACGCAAATTCGATGCACACAACGGGTTTGTCGTAATCAGACAAGGCGCTTGCGTGAGGTTCTGGACGGACACCCCAGAAACCAGCCGAGAATCGGCCCAATTATCATGCCAACCAGCAGAGCAATCACCATGATCAGCGACACCGGCAACTGCGGACCAGCCCAACCCAAGAATGACAGCGACACGCTTTGCTGGTTCTCAAGAACGAACGCCAAGATCGCCAGGACGAGCAACAGGACAAATACAGAGAGAAGTACGCGCTTGAGGTTATGCATCAGCAGTCCCTTGAAGTGTAACAGCTGTCAAAGCCCCTCCTCCTCTTCCTCGTTCACGCGATCGCGCAGTTCTTTGCCCGGTTTGAAATGAGGAACGAATTTTCCGTCAAGACTGACGGACTGGCCAGTCTTCGGATTACGCCCAACACGCGGCGCACGATAGTGCAGAGAGAAGCTACCAAACCCCCGGATCTCGATACGATCACCAGTGGCCAGGCATTGGGACATTTGCTCAAGCATGGTCTTGATGGCCAGCTCCACATCCTTGGATGAGAGTAGCCCTTGATGGGTGACAATTCGTTCGATCAACTCCGACTTCGTCATATTTTTCCCTTCTTTTTCAAGCAGCTAGATAAGCGCTTCAAAGGTTTTAGCACGACCGGGGGATTTTGAACAGCCCAAGCATTGACTTATCTCCCACCTTGCGAAAACGCTATAAACGAAGGCATTCAACAGCGCCTAAAACGAAAACTCCACAGCAATCTCGCCTCCCACCACGCCATCCTACTAACGACATATGACAAGCATGGTCCGCGTGAGGTACCCCGCAGGATTCCAACCAAAGGGATAGTCACCCTCCTCGTCCTTGGCATCACTGGATCTGGTGATGACTTTGTAGCCATCCCCCTTGCATTCACGCTCAGCGCGCCTGTAGCACTTGTCCCATCCAGCCCCAAGACCGGAGCAGTCGATCTCGATGCCGCTGACACCACGGACTGCATGGACCTTGGCGTTGGTCGTACAACCCACCAAGACTAGAACCGCAAAAACCACAATGAGATTTTTCATCTACTTCCTTATACCGGGCAATCGCCCCACCATCATTCAGCTCAAGCAAGCCTAGCCCTGAATAGGTTATTGATCCGCTTAAGAAAATAGACACCCGAATGACTCTATTGGTTTCCCCCTTGACAGATGCAAGCCAGAATCCAAATCGCAGACACAAAAAAGGGCGACCGAAGTCGCCCTTTTTCTATGGTCTGACAGAACTTAGTTCTGCTTTTCCATCTGTGCACGCAGCAGGTCGCCCAGAGTGGTAGGACCAGCAGCGATATCCGAAGCAGCTGGCTTGTCGCGCAGGCTCTGGATAGCTTCTTTCTCGTCTTCAACGTCTTTCGACTTGATCGAGAGCTGGATTACACGGCTCTTACGGTCAACGCTGATGATCTTGGCTTCAACTTCTTCGCCTTCTTTCAGGACGTTACGAGCATCTTCGATGCGGTCACGGCTGATTTCGGAGGCTTTCAGAGTAGCTTCGATATCGTTGGCCAGGGTGATGATGGCGCCTTTGGCGTCAACTTCTTTTACAACACCCTTAACGATTGCACCCTTGTCGTTCTCTTGAACGTACTCGGAGAACGGATCGCTTTCCAGTTGCTTGATGCCCAGGGAGATACGCTCACGCTCTGGGTCAACCGACAGGATAACGGTGTCCAGCTCGTCGCCCTTCTTGAAGCGGCGTACGGCTTCTTCGCCCACTTCGTTCCAGGAGATGTCGGACAGGTGAACCAGACCGTCGATGCCACCGTCCAGACCAATGAAGATACCGAAATCGGTGATCGACTTGATGGTGCCGGAGATTTTATCGCCCTTGTTGAACTGGCCAGAGAAATCTTCCCATGGGTTAGATTTGCACTGCTTGATACCCAGGGAGATGCGACGACGCTCTTCGTCGATGTCCAGAACCATAACTTCCACTTCGTCGCCGACTTGTACGACTTTCGAAGGATGGATGTTCTTGTTGGTCCAGTCCATTTCCGAAACGTGCACCAGACCTTCAACGCCCTCTTCCAGCTCAGCGAAGCAGCCGTAGTCGGTCAGGTTGGTTACACGAGCGGTAACGCGAGTGCTTTCTGGGTAACGGGCTTTGATAGCAACCCATGGATCTTCGCCCAGCTGCTTCAGGCCCAGGGAAACACGATTGCGCTCGCGATCGTACTTCAGAACCTTGACATCGATCTCGTCGCCAACGTTGACGATTTCGGAAGGATGCTTGATGCGCTTCCAAGCCATGTCGGTGATGTGCAGCAGGCCATCGACGCCACCCAGATCGACGAATGCGCCGTAATCGGTGAGGTTTTTGACGATACCTTTGACTTGCTGACCTTCCTGCAGGGATTCCAGCAGAGCTTCACGCTCAGCGGAGTTCTCGGCTTCGAGGACGCTACGGCGGGAAACGACAACGTTGTTGCGCTTCTGGTCGAGTTTGATGACTTTAAACTCGAGCTCTTTGCCTTCCAGGTGCGTGGTGTCGCGCACTGGACGGACGTCAACCAGAGAACCTGGCAGGAACGCACGGATGCCGTTAACGTCGACAGTGAAGCCGCCTTTAACCTTACCGTTGATAACGCCCTTGACCACTTCTTCGGCTGCGAAGGCTGCTTCCAGAACGATCCAGCATTCAGCGCGCTTGGCTTTTTCACGGGACAGCTTGGTTTCACCAAAGCCGTCTTCAACCGAATCCAGAGCAACGTGAACTTCATCACCAACATTGATGGACAGTTCGCCAGCATCGTTGTAGAACTGCTCAAGCGGGATCAGCGCTTCAGACTTCAAACCAGCGTGAACGGTTACCCAACGCGCTTGGTAGTCGATGTCGACGATAACACCGGTGATGATGGAGCCTGCCTGAAGGTTCAGGGTTTTTAGGCTTTCTTCAAAGAGTTCCGCAAAGCTTTCGCTCATTTTAATTCCTGTTGATAAGGGCGAAGAATACGCCCATCTGCCACATCCCAGACAATGTGGGTTACGTTCATATAAAAGAAGGACCGCAGGACTATGACTGGTCCCCTGCGCTCCTCCTTGGTCACCCGGTGATATCGCGAATGGCGATCTCACTCAAGATGCGTTCCAACACCTGCTCGATGGACAACTCCGTGGAATCCAGCTGTATCGCGTCAACCGCCGGTTTGAGCGGGGCGACTGCTCGCTGGGTGTCACGCTCATCGCGCGCACGAATCTCATCTAGCAGACTCGACAGACTAACACCATCGACTTTTCCCTTCAACTGCAAGTAACGGCGGCGCGCACGTTCCTCGGCACTGGCAGTGAGAAATATCTTCAGGGGCGCATCGGGAAATACCACTGTCCCCATGTCGCGCCCATCGGCCACCAGTCCCGGCGGCTCCTGAAAAGCCCGCTGACGCTGCAGCAGCGCATCGCGCACGGCCGGCAGCGCAGCAACCTGGGATGCCCAGGCGCCCACCTGCTCGTTGCGCAAATCGTCGGTGACGTCATCACCCTCCAGGATGATGCGTTGCGGATGACCTTCGGTCGCGCCGACGAACTGCACATCCAGATGAGCCGCCAACAGTTTCAGCGATTCCTCATTGGTCAAGTCGACACCATGATTGCGCGCAGCAAAAGCCAGCAAACGGTACAAGGCACCGGAATCCAACAGACACCAACCCAAGCGCTTGGCCAGAATCCCGGCGATAGTGCCCTTGCCCGAGCCACTTGGCCCATCGATGGTGATGACGGGTGCCTTGATGTTCACGACTGAGCCTCTTGCGCAACGCGAATGCCGACCTGCGCGCACAATGCGAGGAAGTTCGGGAAGGACGTGGCAACGTTGGCGCAATCATGGATGCGGATTGGCGCATTGGCGCGCAACGAGGCCACGCTGAACGCCATGGCGATACGGTGGTCGCCATGCCCGTGCACTTCGCCACCGCCAATCTGGCTGCCATCGATGATGATACCGTCCGGGGTCGGTTCGCATTTGACGCCCAGGGCCAGCAGACCGTCGGCCATCACCTGGATGCGGTCGGACTCCTTGACCCGCAGCTCTTCGGCGCCACGCAGCACGGTACGCCCTTCGGCACAGGCCGCGGCAACGAACAGCACCGGGAATTCGTCGATTGCCAGCGGCACCAGTTCTTCCGGAATGTCGATCCCCTTGAGCTTCGCCGCGCGAACACGCAGGTCCGCCACAGGCTCGCCGCCGACTTCCCGCTGGTTCTCCAGGCTGATATCAGCCCCCATCAGACGCAGGATATCGATTACCCCGGTACGAGTCGGGTTGATGCCAACATGCTCGAGCACCAGCTCGGAACCTTCGGCGATGGACGCAGCCACCAGGAAGAAGGCCGCCGAGGAGATATCTGCAGGCACCTCGATATGGGTCGCCTGCAGCTTGCCGCCAGACTCGACCGAGGCCGTGGCGCCGTCGACCGCTACGGGGTAACCGAAGCCACGCAGCATGCGTTCGGTGTGATCACGGGTTGGCGCAGGCTCGGTCACCGTGGTCTTGCCCTCGGCGTACAAGCCAGCCAACAGCAGGCAGGACTTAACCTGGGCACTGGCCATTGGCATGGTGTAAGTCAGACCCTTGAGCTTGTGACCGCCACGGATGGTCATCGGCGGACGCCCTTCCGCGGCAGTTTCAATCACCGCCCCCATCTCGCGCAGCGGATTGGCTACGCGATTCATCGGACGCTTGGACAGCGAAGCATCACCCGTCAGCACGCTATCGAAACTCTGCGCAGCCAGCAGGCCGGACAGCAGACGCATCGAGGTGCCGGAGTTGCCCAGATAGATCGGTCCCGGAGCCGGCTTCAGGCCATGCAGGCCAACGCCATGGATGGTCACGCGACCATGGTGCGGGCCTTCGATCACCACCCCCATGTCACGGAAAGCCTGCAGCGTCGCCAGGGCGTCCTCGCCCTCGAGGAAGCCTTCGACTTCGGTAGTACCTTCAGCCAGGGAGCCGAGCATGATCGAACGGTGAGAAATCGACTTGTCGCCTGGTACACGAATCCGCCCAGTCAGGCGGCCACCAGGATTTGCCAGGAAAATCAGGTTATTGGAGTTCATAGCGTCCACATAGGCCCGACGGGCCAGGATTTTACTGAAATGCTCGCGAGCAACCCGGGCGCGAGTGAATACGCCCAACAACTGGTGCCCATCCCCTGCATCGACCGCGTCGCGCAAGGCGTCGAGGTCGTTGCGAAATGTATCGAGTGTGCGCAGGACAGCTTCGCGATTGGCGAGGAAGATGTCGTGCCACATGACCGGGTCACTACCGGCGATTCTCGTGAAATCACGGAAACCGCCCGCAGCGTAGCGGAAGATGTCCAGATTTTCACTGCGCTTGGCCAACGAATCGACCAGACCGAACGCCAGCAAGTGCGGCAGATGACTGGTCGCCGCCAACACTTCATCGTGGCGCTCGACCTGCATATGCTCGACATCGGCCCCCAGCTCTCGCCAGAGCTTGTCGACCACCGCCAGCGCTGCCGGGTCGGTCTGTTCCAGCGGTGTCAGGATCACCTTGTGGCGACGGAACAACTGGCCACTGGCGGCCTCCACCCCACTCTGCTCGGAACCGGCGATCGGATGCCCCGGGACGAAGCGCGGCGGCATGCCGCCAAAAGCCTCGGTCGCCGCCCGCACCACATTGCCCTTGGCGCTGCCGACATCGGTCAGGATCGCCTGCCCCAGATCCATGCCGGCCAGAATCGCCAGCAACTTTTCCATGGCCAGAATCGGTACCGCCAGCTGGATCACGTCAGCGCCCTGGCACGCCAGCGCCAGGTCTTCTTCACAGCGATCCACCACACCCAGCTCAACGGCCAGCTTGCGCGATTGCGGGTCGAGATCGACGCCGACCACCTCGCGGCATACGCCACTTTCACGCAGGCCCTTGGCAAAGGAACCGCCGATCAGTCCCAGACCGACCACCACCAGGCGACCGATCATAGGCACCGCAGGTTGCACTGGAATGACATCAACCACGAGCCAGAACCTTGGCCAAAGCCTCGAGGAAACGCGTGTTTTCAGCCGGCAGGCCAATGGTCACGCGCAGGTGATTCGGCATGCCGTAGTTGGCCACCGGACGCACGATCACCCCTTCACGCAACAACCCCTGGAACACCGGCGCGGCAACCCGCCCGACATCCACCGCGATGAAGTTGCCCCTGGAAGCGATCCAGCTCAGGCCCAGCTCCCGGAAGCCGGCTTCCAGCTGCTGCATGCCCGCCTCATTCAGACGGCGGCTTTCGGCCAGGTAATCGGTATCCTCCAGCGCCGCACACGCCGCCGCCAGGGCCAGGCTGTTGACGTTGAATGGCTGGCGAACGCGATTGAGCACATCAGCCACTGTCGGAGTCGACAAGCCATAACCCACGCGCAACGCGGCCAGGCCGTAGGCCTTGGAGAAGGTTCGCGAAACCAGCAGGTTCGGATAGGCCGCCAGGAAGTCCAGGCCATCCGGCAGATCGCTGCCTTCGGCATATTCGATGTAGGCCTCGTCCAGCACCACCAGCACATGCGCCGGTACGTCCTGGAGGAACTCGTCCAGCGCCTCGGCGCTGAACCAGGTACCGGTCGGATTGTTCGGGTTGGCGATAAAGACCACCCGGGTATCGGCATCGATGGCCTGCAGCATGGCCGGCAAGTCATGCCCCCAGTCCTTGGCTGGAATCACGCGGGCTTCGGCGCCCACGGCCTGGGTAACGATCGGGTAGACCGCAAAGGCGTGTTCGCTGAACACCGCATTCAGGCCAGGCGCCAGATAGGCACGGGCGACCAATTCCAGGATGTCGTTGGAGCCATTGCCCAGAGTGACCTGCGCCAACTCGACGCCACAGCGCTCGGCCAGCAGGGTCTTGAGCGCAAAGCCATTGCCATCCGGATAACGGGTCAGCTCGGCCAGCTCTTCGCGAATCGCCGCCAGCGCCTTGGGACTGGCACCCAGCGGGTTTTCGTTGCTCGCCAGCTTGACGATTTTCGCCGGATCGATATCCAGCTCGCGCGCCAGTTCGTCCACGGGCTTGCCCGGAACGTAAGGCGAAAGTTGTTGCACGCCCGGCTGCGCCAGAGCGAGGAAGTCGCCACTCATTGTTAAAGCCTCAGAGAACCGCTTTCGGGTAGGAACCCAGCACCTTGAGTGCCACTGCTTCCTGACTGATCTTTTCCAGCACACCCTTGATCAATGGATCGCGATGATGGCCGACGAAGTCGATGAAGAACACATAGGTCCACTTGCCGCTGCGCGAAGGCCGGGTTTCGATACGCGTCAGATCGATGCCGTTGTCATGGAAAGGCACCAGCAGCTCATGCAGAGCGCCAGGCTTGTTGCTCATGGAAACGATGATCGAGGTCTTGTCGTCGCCGGTCGGCGGCACTTCCTGGTTGCCGATCATCAGGAAGCGCGTGGAGTTGTCCGGACGGTCCTCGATTTTCTCGGCCAGGCGGGTCAGGCCATACAGGCTCGCCGCCATGTCGCCGGCGATGGCCGCCGAGTTCCACTCGCCTTTGACCCGCTTGGCCGCTTCGGCGTTGCTGGAAACCGCAACCCGTTCGACATTCGGATAATGGGCATCCAGCCACTTGCGGCACTGCGCCAGGGACTGGGCATGGGAGTAGATGCGGCTGATGCTGTCGGTCTTGGTGTTTTCACCAACCAGCAGATGATGGTGGATACGCAGCTCGACCTCGCCGCAGATCACCATGTCGTGCTCCAGGAAACTGTCGAGGGTGTGGTTGACCGCACCCTCGGTGGAGTTTTCCACAGGCACCACGCCAAAATTCACCGCACCCGCCGCCACTTCACGGAACACTTCGTCGATCGCCGCCATCGGCTTGCTGATCACCGCGTGACCGAAGTGCTTCATGGCCGCGGCCTGGGTGAAGGTGCCTTCCGGACCGAGGTAAGCCACTTTCAGCGGCTGCTCGAGCGCCAGGCAGGACGACATGATTTCACGGAACAGCCGCGCCATCTCTTCGTTGCCCAACGGCCCCTGGTTGCGCTCCATCACCCGCTTGAGCACCTGAGCTTCACGCTCAGGACGATAGAACACCGGCACTTCGCCTTCGGCCAGCGAGGCCATCTTTACTCGCGCGACTTCCTGGGCGCAGCGCGCGCGCTCACTGATCAACTCCAGGACTTTCTCGTCCAGAGCGTCAATGCGCAGGCGCAGTGCCTTGAGTTCTTGCTCAGACATTAGCCGTGTTCCTTCTCGAACTCTGCCATGTACGCCACCAGCGCGTTGACCGCATTGATGTCGACGGCGTTGTAGATGGAGGCGCGCATGCCGCCTACCGAACGGTGACCCTTGAGGTTCAACAGACCACGCGCGTCGGCACCGGCCAGGAACGGCTTGTCCAGACGGTCATCGGCCAGGCGGAACGGTACGTTCATCCACGAGCGGTCCGACTTGTTGATCGGGTTGCTGTACAGGCCGCTGGCGTCGATGAAGTCGTACAGGGTGCGCTGCTTGACGTCATTGAGCTTGGCGATGGCTTCCACCCCACCCTGCTCCTTGAGCCACTCGAACACCAGGCCGGACAGGTACCAGGCCAGGGTCGGCGGAGTGTTATACATCGAGCCGTTATCCGCCGCGACCTTGTAGTCGAGCATGGTCGGGCACAGCGAGCGCGCGCGACCCAGCAGGTCCTCGCGAACGATATTGACCAGGATGCCGCTCGGGCCGATGTTTTTCTGCGCGCCGGCGTAGATCATGCCGAAACGGGAGATATCCACAGGGCGCGAGAGGATGTCGGAAGACATGTCGGCCACCAGCGGAACGTCGCCGGTTTCCGGGATCCACTGGAACTCCAGGCCGCCGATGGTTTCGTTCGGCGCGTAGTGCACGTAGGCCGCGTCTTTCGACAGCTGCCATTCGTTCTGGCCAGGGATGGCGAAATAATCGTAAGGCTTGGCGGTGGCAGCCACATTGACATGGCCGTAGCGCGAGGCTTCTTCAATGGCTTTCTGCGACCAGATACCGGTGTCGATATAGTCGGCAGTGCCATTTTCCGGCAGCAGGTTCAGTGGGATCTGAGCAAATTGCTGGCTGGCGCCGCCTTGCAGAAACAGCACTTTATAGTTCGAGGGGATATTCAGCAGATCACGCAGATCCTGCTCGGCCTTGGTGGCAATGGAGACGAACTCATCGCTGCGATGGCTCATCTCCATGACCGACAGGCCCTTGCCATGCCAATCCAGCAATTCGGCCTGGGCACGCAACAGGACAGCTTCAGGTAGCGCAGCGGGACCTGCGCAGAAGTTATAGGCTCGTTTGCTCACATCCACTCTCGCTATGCATTCACGGTAGCGGACAGAGCAAACACTCTGCCCTGCTACGATTTATTTAGTCTTGCGACTCTTCTTCGCCTGCGGCGTCAGCCTGCTGGCCTTCGACGGCATCATCCGAGTCGGTCGCCGCATCCAGCACGGCACCCTCGAGCACCTCGCCATCTTCGTCTTCCAATTCGTCGCCTTCGACTTCGGACGGCTCCTGAACCCGCTCCAGGCCTACCAGCGTTTCGTCGTTGGCCAGCTTGATCAAGGTCACGCCCTGAGTGTTACGACCCAGGCTGGACACTTCGTCGACCCGGGTGCGCACCAGAGTGCCCTGGTCGGAAATCAGCATGATTTCCTCGCCGTCGAGCACCTGAACCGCGCCGACCAGACGGCCGTTACGCTCGTTGCTGACCATGGCGATAACGCCCTGACCGCCACGCTTGTACTCAGGGAACTCGGTGATCGCCGTACGCTTGCCATAACCCCGCGCCGAAGCGGTGAGGATCTGGCTGCCTTCTTCCGGGATCAGCATGGAGATCAGTTTCTGCCCTTCCGGCAGACGCATGCCGCGCACACCGCGGGCGGTACGGCCCATGGCACGAACGTCGGACTCCTTGAAGCGAGTCACCTTGCCACCATCGGAGAACAGCATGACTTCGCGCTCGCCATCGGTGATCGCGGCGGAAATCAGCACATCGCCCTCGTCCAGTTCCAGCGCGATCAGACCAACGCTGCGCTGACGGCTGAAGGATTCCAGCGGGGTCTTCTTCACGGTGCCGTTGGCGGTCGCCATGAAGATGTAGTGACCTTCGGTGTATTCCTCGACCGGCAGCATGGTGGTGATGTATTCACCATCGTCCAGCGGCAGCAGGTTGACCAGCGGACGGCCGCGGGCGGCACGGGAAGCCTCGGGGATTTCGTAGGTTTTCAGCCAGTAGACCTTGCCCTTGCTGGAGAACAGCAACAGCGTGGTGTGACTGTTGGCCACCAGCAGGTGAGCGATGTAGTCCTCATCCTTGACGCCGGTTGCCGATTTGCCTTTACCGCCACGACGCTGGGCCTGGTACGCAGCCAGCGGCTGGGTCTTGGCATAACCGCCGTGGGAAATGGTCACGACGCGTTCCTCTTCCGGGATCATGTCGCCCAGGGTCAGGTCGAGACGGGCATCGAGGATCTCGGTGCGACGCACATCGCCGTATTCGGCGCGAATCACTTCCAGCTCTTCGCGGATCACTTCCATCAGGCGCGTGGCGCTGTTGAGGATGCGGATCAGCTCGCCGATCTGGTTGAGGATCTCCTGGTACTCGGCCAGCAGTTTTTCATGCTCGAGGCCGGTCAGGCGGTGCAGACGCAGTTCCAGAATGGCCTGTGCCTGCTCTGGCGACAGGAAGTACTTGCCGTCGCGCAGACCGTATTGCGGATCGAGGTTCTCCGGACGGCAGGAATCCGCGCCGGCGCGCTCGACCATGGTCATCACCGCGCTGGATTCCCAAGGCGTGCTGACCAGCGCTTCCTTGGCTTCCGACGGGGTCGGCGAAGCCTTGATCAGGGCGATGACCGGGTCGATGTTCGACAGGGCAACTGCCTGGCCTTCGAGAATGTGGCCACGTTCACGAGCCTTGCGCAGTTCGAACACAGTGCGGCGGGTCACCACTTCACGACGGTGACGCACGAAGGCTTCCAGCAGGTCCTTCAGGTTGAGGATCCGCGGACGACCGTCGATCAGCGCAACGATGTTGATACCGAACACGCTCTGCAGCTGGGTCTGGGCGTAGAGGTTGTTGAGGATCACCTCCGGCACTTCGCCACGGCGCAGCTCGATCACCACGCGCATACCGTCCTTGTCGGACTCGTCGCGCAGCTCGGTGATGCCTTCGAGCTTCTTCTCCTTGACCAGCTCGGCGATCTTCTCGATCAGGCGCGCCTTGTTCAGCTGGTAAGGCAGCTCGGTGATGACGATCTGCTGACGGCCACCGACCTTGTCGATGTCCTCGATGATCGAGCGGGCACGCATGTAAATGCGTCCGCGACCGGTACGGTAGGCTTCGATGATGCCTTCGCGACCGTTGATGATCGCCGCAGTCGGGAAATCCGGGCCCGGAATGTGCTGCATCAGCTCATCGACGGTCAGTTCCGGGTTGTCGATCAGCGCCAGGCAACCGTCGATGACTTCGCCGAGGTTGTGCGGCGGAATGTTGGTCGCCATGCCCACGGCGATACCGCTGGAGCCGTTGACCAGCAGGTTGGGGATCTTGGTCGGCATGACCGCGGGGATCAGTTCGGTGCCGTCGTAGTTCGGCACCCAGTCCACGGTTTCCTTGTGCAGGTCGGCCAGCAGCTCGTGCGCCAGCTTGGTCATGCGCACTTCGGTGTATCGCATGGCCGCCGCATTGTCGCCGTCGACCGAACCGAAGTTACCCTGGCCGTCTACCAGCAGGTAGCGCAGGGAGAATGGCTGGGCCATACGAACGATGGTGTCGTACACCGCGGTATCACCGTGCGGGTGATACTTACCGATCACGTCACCGACAACACGGGCAGATTTCTTGTACGGCTTGTTCCAGTCGTTACCGAGCTCGCTCATCGCGTACAGCACACGCCGGTGCACGGGCTTCAAGCCATCGCGCGCATCAGGCAGTGCCCGCCCGACGATTACGCTCATCGCGTAGTCGAGATAGGACTGTTTCAGCTCGTCTTCGATATTGACCGGGAGGATTTCTTTGGCCAGTTCGCCCATGAGAAGCCTGATTCCTTTTTCTGGTGAAACTTCGTCACATCCATATGGGACGAACGAAGCTCGCCGCTGCAGGCCTAGTGCCATGCACCGACTTACGACAAATCAACAAGTTATGCCATGGATTTGCGCAGTGAAGGCGGTCACTTCGGACCACCTTGGAAACCGCCGGATGTTATCACAATCGCCGCCACGCACCTATCCCCCTGATGCGCATGGAGCATAGTTAGTTGACCGGTGACAGGCTGATAAGAGACGAGAGAAGCTCAGAGGCGGATTCCGCACTTAAATGCAGATTTTTTCCCGGACTGACGACCGCCCCACGGCAGCCGTCAGCGAAACCTCTTGCAAAATGACCTCAGTGCAGGCGCTTGCGGCACATCAACTGGGCCATTTTTGCGGTGTCGGGACGCTCGACGATGCCTTTCTCGGTGACGATGGCGTCGATCAGGTCCGCCGGGGTGACGTCGAACACCGGGTTGTAGGCCTCCACATCCGCCCCGACCCGCTTGCCACCGACCTCGAGCAACTCCTTGCCATCACGCTCTTCGATCGGAATGTCTTCGCCGCTGGCCAGGGCCATGTCGATGGTCGAACTCGGCGCGACCACCATGAAACGCACCCCGTGGTGCATCGCATTGACCGCCAGCTGATAGGTGCCGATCTTGTTCGCCACGTCGCCGTTGGCAGTAATGCGGTCGGCACCGACGATCACCCAGGTCACGCCCTTGGTTTTCATGATGTGCGCGGCAGCGGAGTCTGCATTCAAGGTCACCGGGATGCCTTCGTTGGCCAGCTCCCAGGCGGTCAACCGCGAGCCCTGCAGCCAGGGACGGGTCTCATTGGCATACACCCGTTCGACCATGCCCTCGATAAAGGCCCCGCGAATCACCCCCAGGGCCGTGCCGAAACCACCGGTCGCCAGGGCGCCGGTGTTGCAGTGAGTCAGGATGGCCTGGGCATTGCCCTGATGCCGGCGAATCAGGTCAACACCTAATTGGGCCATGGTCAGGTTGGCTTCGCGGTCGCTTTCATGAATGGCCAGGGCTTCCGCTTCCAGCACCGCCAGCGGGTCGGCGTGGTCCTTGAGGCGCTCCAGGCGCTCACGCATGCGGTTCAGCGCCCAGAACAGGTTGACCGCGGTCGGGCGCGAATCGGCGAGCAGCGCAAAGTCTTCCTCTATCGCCGCCCGCCAGTCGCCACCGGCGACAAAACGTGCGCGCGCGGCCAGGACCACGCCATACGCGGCGCTGATGCCGATCGCCGGCGCACCACGCACCACCATTTCGCGAATGGCGCCTGCGACGCCCGCCGCGCTGGTGTAGGCGATCCAGCGTTCTTCGAAGGGCAAAATACGCTGATCGAGCAGATACAGGGCGTCATCCCGCCAATCGATGGCCTTCACCTTCTCCGCAGCCAACAGTCGGTCGCGCATCCCTCACCCCGCACTCATGAACAAAAGCCGCCGATTATAGCGATCCCCCGGCGAAGACGCTCGGGTATACTTCGCCATCCTCCACAAACGCCCTGGAACCGATCTTCGATGCCGAACCCTGTCGTTGCGCTCGACCTACTCCTGTTGCCGACCTGGCTGGTGCCTGTTGAACCGGCCGGCGTGGTGCTCAAGGAGCACGGCCTGGGTATCCGCGACGGCCGCATCGTATTCATCGGCCCGCGTGCCGAAGCCTTGAAGCTGCAGGCTGCCGAGGTCCGCGAGCTGCCTGGCATGCTGCTCAGCCCCGGCCTGATCAACGCCCACGGCCACGCGGCGATGACCCTGTTCCGCGGCCTGGCCGACGACCTGCCGCTGATGACCTGGCTGGAAAACCACATCTGGCCCGCCGAAGCCAAATGGGTCGATGAAGCCTTCGTCCGCGACGGTACCGACCTGGCCATCGCCGAACAGCTCAAAGGCGGCATCAGCTGTTTTTCCGACATGTACTTCTTCCCGAAGGTTGCCAGCGAGCGCGTGCACAACAGCGGCATTCGGGCGCAGATCGCCATTCCGATCCTCGACTTTCCGATTCCGGGCGCCCACAGCGCCGACGAGGCCATCCGCCAGGGCGTCGAGCTGTTCAGCGACCTCAAGCATCATCCGCGCATCAAGATCACCTTCGGCCCCCACGCGCCCTATACGGTCGGCGACGAAAACCTGGAGAAGATCCGGATCATTGCCGAAGAACTCGATGCATCCATTCATATGCATGTCCATGAAACCGCCTTCGAGGTGGAACAGGCCATCGCCCGGCACGGTGAACGGCCCCTGGCCCGCCTGGCGCGGCTGGGACTGCTCGGGCCGCGCTTCCAGGCCGTACACATGACCCAAATCAGCGATGACGACCTGGCTTTGCTGGTAGAAACCAACAGCAATGTCATTCATTGCCCGGAGTCGAACCTGAAACTGGCCAGCGGCTTCTGCCCGGTGGAACGGCTGTGGCAGGCTGGCGTCAATGTTGCAGTAGGCACCGACGGGGCCGCCAGCAACAACGACCTGGACCTGCTCGGCGAAACCCGCACCGCCGCGCTGCTGGCCAAGGCCGTGGCGGGCTCGGCCACCGCCCTGAATGCCCACCAGGCACTGCGCATGGCCACGCTCAACGGCGCGCGGGCCCTGGGCCTGGAGAGCGAAATCGGCTCGCTGGAACTCGGCAAGGCCGCGGACCTGGTGGCCTTCGATCTGTCCGGCCTGGCGCAGCAACCGATCTACGACCCGGTTTCGCAGCTTATATATGCCACCGGCCGCGATTGCGTGAAACACCTTTGGGTCGCCGGCAAGCAATTGCTCGACGACCGGCGCCTGACGCGCCTGGACGAACAACAGCTGCACGCCACGGCGACAGCCTGGGGCCGGCGCATCAGCGGCCATACCGAATAGCAGGAACCCTCGAGCCGCGGCTCGAGACCGATAGCAAGCATTTTCCAGATTCAGAGGATTACCCATGAGCAACGTCGACCACGCCGAAATCGCCAAATTCGAAGCCCTCGCCCATCGCTGGTGGGACCGCGAAAGCGAATTCAAGCCGCTGCACGATATCAACCCGCTGCGGGTCAACTGGATTGACGAGCGCGTCAACCTGGCCGGCAAGAAAGTCCTCGACGTCGGTTGCGGCGGCGGCATCCTCAGCGAAGCCATGGCCCAGCGCGGCGCCACGGTAACCGGCATCGACATGGGCGAGGCCCCGCTGGCGGTGGCACAGCTGCATCAACTGGAGTCCGGGGTGAACGTCGAATACCGGCAGATCACCGCCGAAGCCCTGGCCGAGGAGATGCCCGAGCAGTTCGACGTCGTCACCTGCCTGGAGATGCTCGAACACGTACCGGATCCGTCCTCGGTGATCCGCGCCTGCTTCCGCATGGTCAAGCCCGGCGGCCAGGTGTTCTTCTCCACCATCAACCGCAATCCGAAGGCCTACCTGTTCGCCATCATCGGCGCCGAATACATCATGAAGCTGCTGCCACGCGGCACCCATGACTTCAAGAAATTCATCCGCCCTTCCGAACTGGGCGCCTGGAGCCGCGACGCCGGCCTGACCGTCAAGGACATCATCGGCCTGACCTACAACCCGCTGACCAAGCACTACAAGCTGGCCGCCGACGTCGACGTCAACTACATGATCCAGACCCTGCGAGAGGAATAAGCCCATGCGTATCAGAGCAGTTCTTTTCGACATGGACGGCACCCTGCTCGACACCGCGCCGGACTTCATCGCCATCTGCCAGGCCATGCGCGCCGACCGCGGCCTGGCGCCGATCGCGGACAAGCATATTCGCGACGAAATCTCCGGCGGCGCCCGGGCGATGGTGGCCGTGACCTTCTCGATCGACCCGGAATCCCCGGGCTTCGAGGAACTGCGCCTGGAGTTCCTGGAGCGCTACCTCAAGCATTGCGCGGTGCACAGCAAGCTGTTCGACGGCATGGCCGAGCTGCTGGCCGATATCGAGAAGGCCAATCTGCTCTGGGGCGTGGTCACCAACAAGCCGGTGCGCTTTGCCGAGCCGATCATGCAGCAGCTGGGCCTGGCGGAACGTTCCGCCCTGCTGATCTGCCCGGATCACGTAAAGAACAGCAAACCCGATCCGGAACCGTTGATCCTCGCGTGCAAGATGCTCGACCTCGACCCGGCCAGCGTCCTGTTCGTCGGCGACGACCTGCGCGACATCGAATCGGGCCGCGATGCAGGCACCAGGACCGCCGCCGTGACCTACGGCTACATCCATCCGGACGACAATCCCAAGCATTGGGGCGCCGACGTGGTGGTCGATCACCCACTGGAACTGCGCCAGGTCCTGGATCAGGCGCTGTGCAGCTGCTGACCGGCCCAGGCTTTCGCTTCTGATTTCCCGAGGTTTTTATGTTTGATTATTCCGCCCGCCCCGAACTGCTCAAGGATCGGGTCATCCTGGTCACCGGCGCTGGCCGCGGCATCGGTGCCGCTGCCGCCAAGACCTTCGCCGCCCACGGCGCCACCGTGCTGCTGCTGGGCAAGACCGAAGCCAACCTGACCCAGGTCTACGACGAGATCGAAGCCGCCGGCCATCCTCAGCCGGTGGTGATTCCGTTCAACCTGGAAACCGCCCTGCCGCACCAGTACGACGAACTGGCCGCCATGGTCGAAGCCGAGTTCGGCCACCTCGATGGCCTGCTGCATAACGCCTCGATCATTGGTCCACGCACGCCGCTGGAACAGCTGTCGGGCGAGAACTTCATGCGTGTGATGCAAGTCAACGTCAACGCCATGTTCATGCTGACCAGTACCCTGCTGCCGCTGCTCAAGCTGTCCCAGGACGCCTCGGTGGTGTTCACCTCCAGCAGCGTTGGCCGCAAGGGCCGTGCCTACTGGGGCGCCTATGGCGTTTCGAAATTCGCCACCGAAGGCCTGATGCAGACCCTCGCCGACGAAGTCGACGGCGTTGCCCCGGTGCGCGCCAACAGCGTCAATCCGGGCGCTACCCGCACCAGCATGCGCGCCCAGGCCTACCCGGGGGAAAATCCGAGCAACAACCCGGCCCCCGAGGAGATCATGCCGGTCTACCTGTACCTCATGGGTCCGGACAGTAGCGGGATCAACGGCCAGGCATTCGACGCCCAGTAATCCTTTCTTTGGCCGCGGCGGAATACCGTCGCGGCGCTCCTTTCTTCGCCGGCCTTTGCCGAGCCATCGCCAGACAAATGCCACCCTTGGTTACGCCAAACCTCGGCACTGTCAGCCAACCATCTGAATTCAAAAGCATTTTGCTCAGATGAAGCAAATGGCACGCCTTTCGCTCTAACCTCCCTCAGATAGGCAGTGTATTGGCGAAACTCGGCGGCGATCGGGTCGGGGCTTATAACGGGCTCTAAAGCGGATTAGACTGTGGGCACTTTGTCCTGCGGGACTGATGGAACAGTATGACGTGCAGCCATGAGCCGCTCTCACCCAGCCAGTAAAGATTGCATTACGTGCTCAGGGGCTCACGCCATATGAAAACACCGACCCAGACCAACGCAATTGACTTCGATAGTGCCAAATTGCAACGCCTGGGCTTTGGCCAGCAGTCACCACTCCTGCAACGCCCGGTCAGCCTCGCCCAGCTGCGCCAGCAACTGAGCCTGCAATTGCAGACCAGCCTGGAACCGCAACGCATTCTCGGCCTGTTCTTCCGCGAAACCCAACGCCTTGTGCCCCTGGATGCCCTGGTTTACCAGCACAAGCCCAGCGACCTGCGCCTGGAGTTCGGCCAGCGCGGCCACCACTCCATCAGCTACAGCCTGAGCCATGAAGGCGAAACCATGGGCGAGCTGGTGTTTCGGCGCAATCAGCGCTTCAGCGACCAGGAACAGAGCCATCTGGAATCCCTGCTGTCCACCCTGCTTTACCCGATGCGCAATGCCCTGCTCTATCGGGCCGCCACCCGTAGCGCCCTGCGCGATCCCTTGACCGACACCGGCAACCGGATCGCCATGGACCAGACGCTGCAGCGGGAAATTGAAATGGCCCGCCGCCACCTGCATCCCCTGTCGCTGCTGATGCTGGATATCGATCACTTCAAGAGAATCAACGACAGCCACGGCCACAGCGCCGGCGATGAAGTGCTCAAGGCCGTTGCCGCGGCCATCAAGGCGCAGTTGCGCAACGTCGACATGGTGTTTCGTTTTGGCGGCGAGGAGTTCCTGATCCTGCTGTCCAACACCGGCCGCGATGCTGCCGCCATGGTGGGAGAACGGCTGCGCCAGGCGGCTCAGGCCAAGGATTACTGGGCGGATGGCAAGTTGATCGAACTGACGGTCAGCCTGGGTTGCTCGACCCTGCTGCCGGGGGAATCAGCCGAGAGCCTGCTACGCCGTGCGGACAGCGCGCTGTACGTGGCCAAGCGCGAAGGCCGCAATCGCCTGGCGATGGCCGGCTGAAGAACGCTGGGCCGCCTCCATCGGAGGCAGCCACTCAACCTTCGACCAGTGCCATCCGCTCACGGACCGCGGGGGTCTTTTCCTGTTGCAGGCAACGCTCCAGGAACAGGTACATGTAGTCATAACTCTTGCAGATCGCCTGACGCAGTTCGCTCTGCAAGGCTTTGCTCGGCTTCATGCCGGCCAGGGTGCAGATGATTTCCAGCGCCTCCCAAGGATGCGCATCGTCGTACTGGGCATGCATTTTCAGCCACTTCATCGCCCGCTTGCGCTCTTCTTCGGGAAAGGCCGCCGCATACACGCCAGTGGAGCAGACCAGCGCCGACCACTCACCCGTTGCCCCCTCGATTGCGTAGTTGGTCGCAGCGATCGCCACGATCAGCGAATCGGCGGAGCTGGTGTGCCAGCACCAATGACTCAAGGCATGCAGCTCCGGAGGGACCTGCTGCTCCTGCAGATCTTCCAGGCTCACGCCGTGGGCGCGACTCCAGTTCACCCAGTAATCGGCATGATTGAGCTCGACCCGGATATTGCGCATCAGCCAGCGCCGCGCCATGTCTTCACCGGGGTGACGGGCAAAACGGGTCTTGGTCAGGTTCTGCGCCATGTACAGGGCGAACTGCTCGACAACCGGCCAGCCACCGATCAGGTACTGGCGCATGGTCTTGTTGCTGAGCTTGTTGTCGCGCATGCGCTGGTACAGTTCATGGTCGACCACGCGGCGCTTGCTCTCGCTGCAATCCTGGATCAGCTGCTGGGCCCAGGCCGGATAGCTTGCAGCGTCCATGAGCGGACCGGTCCTGTTGAATGCGTCGATCACTGTCGGGGCTCCTTTTGATGGTGATGGTACGGATCAGCGAGAGATTCAACGGAACGTGCCAGGAGCCTTGAATAGCAGAGGCTGTGGTCGTGAAGGCCGGCACTGCAGGCTGTCGCAGGTAAAGAGTTGCGGGCGCTCGATCAGGTAGCCCTGAGCGTAATCCACGCCGATCTCCAACAATGCCTGCTCAATCTGCGGTGTTTCGACAAACTCGGCAATCGTGCGTTTGCCCATCACATGACCGATATGGTTGATCACCTCGACCATCGCGCGATTGATCGGGTCGTCCAGCATATCCTTTACGAAACTTCCATCGATCTTCAGGAAGTCTACAGGCAAATGTTTGAGATAAGCGAATGACGACATTCCCGCGCAAAAGTCGTCCAACGAAAAATGGCAGCCCAAGCCCTTGAGCTCGTTGATAAATCGAATCGCACTACCGAGATTGGAGATTGCGCTGGTTTCGGTGATTTCAAAACAAATCAGGTCCGGCGGCACGCCATGGACGATGAACTGCTCGCGCAGGAAGTCCAGGAAAGCCTCGTCACCGATGGTCGCGCCCGACAGATTGATCGCACACATCGCCAGCGGCCCTTCACGCTCCTCGCGGATGCATTCGGCGATGATCTTGAACACATTCTCCACTACCCAACGGTCCAGAGAGGTCATCAGGCCGTAACGCTCGGCGGCCGGAATGAAACTGTCGGGCAGGATCATCCGCCCGGCCTCGTCGTGCAGGCGCAGCAGAATCTCGATATGCCCGCCAAGCCGGTCCACATGCCCCAGGGCGGCTATTTCCTGGGCATAAAGACAGAAGCGGTTTTCCTCCAGGGCCATGTGCAGGCGCTGGACCCAGGCCATTTCACCGAACCGCAGGGACAGCTCCGAGTCGTCCGCGTGATAGACCTGGACCCGGTTGCGCCCTTTCTCCTTGGCCATGTAGCACGCCATGTCCGCTGCCCGCAGTGATGCTTCGAGGGTGGTCGGGGTGTGCGCCACGTGCACCAGGCCGATACTGACCGTGGTCACGAAGGGCCGGCCCTTCCAGACAAAATGCAGGTTCTGCACCGTCTGGCGCAGGCCTTCGGCGATCTTTTCCGCCGCTTCCGGCGAGCAGTTCTCCAGCAGGATGCCGAATTCGTCGCCACCCAGGCGCGCCAGGGTATCGCCCTCGCGCAGGCCCGACTGGAGCAAGGCGCAGATATGCCGGAGCAGCTCGTCCCCTGCCGCATGGCCGCAGGTGTCGTTGACCAGCTTGAACTGGTCCAGGTCGAGGAACATCAGCGCATGCCGCCCCGACTGCCGGCTCAGGTTGTGCAGCGCCTGCTCCAGGCGGTATTCGAACTCGCGACGGTTCGCCAGGCCGGTCAAGGCATCGTGGGTCGCCTGCCAGGACAGATTGGCGATGTACTGGCGCTCCTGGGTCATGTCGTGCAGCACCAGCACCGTACCACTGACCTTGCCGGCGTTCTGGATAGGCGCGCCGACCAGGGTCACCGACACCGTGCTGCCATCCAGGCGCTGGATCAGCTTCGAGTGCTCGCTGCCGCCACTGAGCTGGCCGCTGAGGATGTGTTCGATCAGGGTGAAGCCGTCGGTCTGGGCATTTTCATCGAGCAGATTGAACAAGGCCGCCAGCGGCAGCCCCACGGCCTGCTCGGCCTTCCAGTGGGTCATTTCCTCGGCGGCCGGGTTCATGTAGGCGATGGCGCCGTCCACGTCGGTGGTGATGACGCCGTCGCCAATGGATTGCAGGGTGATCTGGGCCCGCTCCTTTTCCAGCTGCAAGGCGCTGGCGAATTCATGACGCTGGGCCAGCAGCTTATGGGTGCGCAGCAACGCCAGGACAATCAGCCCCAGCGCGGTGGCCAGGTTGGTGATCAGCAACAGCCGCAGGATGACCCGCGAGCCCTCGCCCAGTGCATCGCTAAAGGCCTTGGCCGCGGGCGTCACGCCATCGTTGATGGCGAAAATCTGGTTCTTCCAGCGCTGGATATCGGCTTCGGAGGCCTGGTTGCTGGTAATGCTGCGGTGCATTTCATGGGCCACGCTATCGAGCTGCACCAGATAACTGTCGCCCACGGTCCACAGGTCGATGGCTTTTTCCAGGTAGCTGAAATGGCGAAAGTTCAGGTACAGCCAGATCACGCTGTCGCTGTCGTCGGGGTGGTTGCCGCCCTTGAGAATCCCCGCCCGCGCGGCATTCAGGTCGGGCGGCTGCTGATCCAGGGCAACACGCAGCTCATGCCCGCCCTGGGGCACGGCAATGGCGTTCTGGTACTTCAGGAAGATCGATTCGTCGCGGCTGTCGGCGTAGAGATTGAGGTAGTAGATGGCGTCCTTCTGGCCCTTGGACCAAAGGCTCTCCCCGGCAACGTAACCACGTACCGCCGAAAGGACATATAAGCTGAGGCCACCCAACAGCGCTTGAAACAACACCACCGCAATAAATGGCCAGACGATGCCCAATAACCGTGGCGTTCCGAGAGTCCGCTTTTGCTTCATGAGGTCCCTTGCATAAGCACTGCCAGATGAACACCCGAGAAAATAACGCTCCTGACAGCACAGACTAGGCTAATTTCCGCGGCTTCGAACGCACAGGCCGTGACGTTCGAGCACGCTGCCAGTCGAGACACGACAGGGCCGTGCCCCAGGAGGGTCATTTCCACCAGAGAATTCAAGCACTAAGCACAGAAAACCGGATAAAACTCAAGGTCGTTGGACTTGCTGCAAATGCCCGTAAAGCTTGGCGTAAAGGCCGCCGTCGGCAATTAGCTGCTGATGGTCGCCATCTTCGGCAATCTGTCCGCCATCGAACACCAGAACCCGATCCGCCTGTTTTACCGCGGACAGGCGGTGGGCAATGATCAGGGTGGTCCGGCCGTGGAGGAAACGCGTCAGCGCCTGGTGCAGGTTGTACTCGGTGGCGGCGTCCAGGGCGGAAGTGGCTTCGTCGAGGATCACCACCTTGGGTTCGGCCAGGACCATCCGCGCGATCGCCAGGCGCTGGCGCTGCCCGCCGGACAGACGCACGCCGGAGCGGCCGACCACACTGTCCAGGCCGTTGGCCAGGGCGCGCACCGTCGAATCCAGCTGGGCGATCTCCAGCGCCCGCCAACAGGCCTCGTCGCTGCGCTCGCGGCCCATGGTCAGGTTGGCGCGGATGCTGTCGTTGAACAGCGCCGGATGCTGCAACACCACCGCGACGTTTTCGCGCAGGGTTTCCAGGCCGATTTCCTGCTGGGTCTTGCCGCCAAAACGAATCACGCCCGCCTGCGGTGTATAGAGCCCCAGCAACAGCTGCACCAGGGTACTTTTGCCGCCGCCGCTGGCGCCGACGATCGCCACCTTCTCCCCCGGCTCGATCGACAGGTTCATCTGGTCCAGCACCAGCTCGTCGCCATAGCCGAAGCTCAGGCCGCTGACTTCGATCCCCACGGTCTCGCGCCCCTGGAACGGGTCGACACCGCCGGCGTACTGCGGCTCGTCCGCCCGCGACAGCAGCTCGTTGATCCGCGACAGCGCGCCACCGGCGGCGTAGTAGGCGTATTGCAGGTTCAGCAGTTGTTCCACCGGGCCGATCATGAACCACAGGTAGCTGAACACGGCCAGCATCTGGCCGATGGACAGATCGGAAAACAGCACGGTGAGCATGGCCGCCGCGCGGAAGATATCGATCCCGAACTGGAACAGCAGCCCGCTGGCGCGATTGGAGGCGTCGCTCTTCCATTGCGAGGCCACCGCGTAGTCCCGCACATCCTGGGCACGCCGGCCGAGACGGCCGAGGAAAAAGCCCTGGCGGTTGCCCGCGCGGACTTCCTGGATCGCATCCAGGGTTTCGGTCAGGGCCTGGGTGAACCGCGAGGTGCTGTCGTTCTCGAGCTTCTTCAGGTGCTTGACCCGCTTGCCCAGCTGCACCGTGGCGTAGATCACCAGGGGGTTGAACAGCAGGATCAGCAGCGCCAGTTGCCAGTGCATCCACATCAGGATGCCCGCGGTGCCCACCAGCGTGAGCATGGCCACCAGAAAACGGCTGAGGGTTTCGCCGACAAACTTGTCCAGGGTGTCGAGGTCGGTGACCAGGTGAGTCGTCACCGTACCGCTGCCCAGGCTTTCGTATTCGCCCAGGGAAATGCGCTTGAGGCGCTCGATCAGCCGCAGGCGGATGCGATAGACGATGTCCTTGGCCAACCCGGCAAACAACCGGGCCTGCAGCACGTTGAACAGCAGCGCCGAGCAACGCAGCATCAGGGTGATCAGCAACATCAGGCCGATATAGCCGGCGGCGCTCTGCCAGCCCGCGGGCAAGGCGTGGTTCATCACCTTCAGCGCGGCATCGCCGTGCCCCAGCAGCACTTCGTCCACCAGCAATGGCAGCAGCAACGGAATCGGCACGCTGCACAGCGTCGCCAGGACGGCCACGCCATTGGCGATCCACAACGCTTTTTTATGCTGCAGTGCCAGCCGGCGGACTTCCGCCCAGCTCAGGCGATCGACGGGTTCCGGCGCTTGTGGATCACCAACCAGGTCACGCACAGGCGGCACGCTCCAGCCAGCGGCCGAGCAGTGGAGACAGCTCACTCAGGGGCTGGTAGCCATTGGTCAACAAGGCCAGCTGGCCATTGCGTTCGGCCAGCAAGGTCGGGAAGCCGGCGATCCCCAGGTCCTGGACCCAGGTGAAATCGGCGGCGGTGGCGGCATGCTGCTCGGCGCGATCAAAAGCCTCGGCGAACTCGATGCGCGGCACACCCGCTGCTTCGGCCAGTTCCACCAGAACGCTGGCGCGAGTGACATCCCGGCCTTCGACGTAAAAAGCCTGTTGGATCAGCCGCAAAAGTTTCCAGGCGCAATCCGGCGCCAGGCTGCGCGCCGTCACAATGGCGCGGCACGCAGGCTCGGTGTCATAGACAAAACCGTCGGGCAAGGCGCCCTCGAACTTGAACGGCTGGCCGGTGGCCTCGGTGACCGCCTGCCAGTGTTCGATGATGTAGCGGCGAGTGGTCGGCTCCAGTGCCGAGCCACTGCCGGTACGCAGGCCGCCCACCACCAGATGCAACTCGACGCCCGCTGCGCGCGCCTGCTCGACCAGGGCCTCGGCCACTGGAGCGAAGCCCCAGCACCACGAACACATCGGGTCCATCACATAGAGCAGGCGGGCAGACATGGCTCAGGCCTCGGAAGAAGATTGCTTGTAGTTGTAACCGATCGGGTGCGGCATGTTGCGAGCCTTGGCCAGTTCAATCTGCTTCTGCCGGTCGATGGCGCTGCGGCGGGTTTTCTCGCTCAGCGTGTCCCAGCAATGCGGGCAGCTGATACCCGGTACATAGTGCTCGCTGGCGCGATCTTCGACGCTTACCGGCGTGCGGCAGGCATGACATTGATCGTAGTCGCCTTCGCTGAGGTCGTGACGCACAGTCACCCGATTATCGAAGACGAAGCAGTCGCCCTGCCATTTACTCTCCTGCTGCGGCACCTCTTCGAGGTACTTGAGGATGCCACCCTTGAGGTGGAAGACCTCGCCGAAACCTTCGCTGAGCATATAGCTCGAAGCCTTCTCACAACGAATGCCGCCGGTGCAGAACATCGCGACCTTCTTGTGCTTGCTCGGGTCGAAGTTGGCTTTGATGTAGTCGGGGAACTCGCGAAAACTGGTGGTCTTCGGGTCGATGGCGCCTTCGAAGGTGCCGATCGACACTTCATAGTCGTTGCGGGTGTCGATCAGCAGCACTTCCGGGTCGCTGATCAGCGCGTTCCAGTCCTGCGGCTCGACATAGGTGCCGACCTTCTTGTTCGGGTCGACGCCGGGCACGCCCAGGGTCACGATCTCTTTCTTGAGCTTGACCTTGGTGCGGTAGAACGGCTGCTCGTCGCAGTACGATTCCTTGTGATCGATGTCGACCATGCGCGGGTCGTTCTTGAGCCAGGCCAGCAGCCCGTCGATGCCTTCGCGGCTGCCGGAAACGGTGCCGTTGATGCCTTCTTCGGCGATCAGCAGGGTGCCCTTGATGCCGTTGTCGAGCATCGCGTTGAGCAGCGGTTCGCGCAGGGAAACGTAATCTTCGAGGGTGACGAACTTATACAGTGCCGCCACGACAATCGGTTGTGTCATGGGTAATTCTCCAGGTGGCTACCCTCGTAAAGGGTGAACCGGATGCAAAAAAAACGCGCCGACTGAGCGGCGCGTTGCGGATTCTAGCAAAAAACCTGTGGTTAATGCTTGCTGCCGCCAGCGCAGGTCGGCGAGGCCGGGGCCGCGCCAATCTTCGCCCATTCTTGCGGCGTGTAGGTATGCAGCGCCAACGCATGGAACTGGCCCATCAGCTCGCCCAGGGTCGCGTAGACCTTCTGGTGACGCTTGACGCTGTTGAGCCCGGCAAACTGCTCGCTGACCAGCACGGCCTTGAAGTGGGTCTCCAGGCCGCGGCTGTGCATGTGGCTTTCATCCAGCACCTGCAAATGCTCAGGCTGCAATGCGCCCAGTGCCGATTCGATACGTTGTTGCATGGTCATTCCTGGCTCCGCTTACTTCTTCTTCGCCGGTGCGGCCTTAGGCTCGAGCTCGGCGGTCATGTCGGCCAGCAGCTTGTTGACTACCGGTACCGCGCTTTCCAGCTTGGCCTGGGTCATCTGGGCCGATTGCTGGGTCAGCTGCGGCATTTTTTCCAGGACTTTCTTGCCCAGCGGCGACTGGTAGAACGCCACCAGGTCCTTGAGCTCGGATTCGCTGAAGTTGCTGGTGTAGAGCTTGACCATGTCCGGCTTCAGCTTGTTCCAGCCGATGGCCTGGTCCAGGGCGGCGTTGGCCTTGGCCTGGTAGGTTTCCAGCACGGCTTTTTTCGACTCTGGGGCTTTGGTCTGTTCAAAACGCTGAGCAAACATTTGCTGCACTTGCATGTACACCGGAGTGCCCAGCTTGTCAGCGTGCGCCAGGGTCAGGAAAGCTTCGGCACTGGCGTTGTGGCTGGCGGTATCGGCAAGCACCTGGCCGCTGGCGCAAACCAGAGCAACCGCGGTACAGATGGCACGAAGACGAGTCATCGAGTTTCCTTTTCTAGCAGGCGAGGTATAACCCCAAGGGCGACCATTCTGCGCCTAAAAAACTCTGTCGCTCAACCCCAAGCCTTGTGGTGCCTGCATTTGCTCGACCAAATGACACAAAAGGCGCTTTATGGAACCCGGGCTGTGGATCACGGCCTAAACTGCGCAATCAGACCTACAGGAGTGAGCACGATGAGTCGAATCGAAACCGACAGCCTTGGCCAGGTTGAAGTCCCGGACGACGCCTATTGGGGCGCCCAGACCCAGCGTTCGCTGATCAACTTCGCCATCGGCAACGAGCGCATGCCGCTGTCGGTCCTGCATGCCCTGGCGTTGATCAAGAAGGCCGCGGCCCGGGTCAACGACCGCAACGGCGACCTGCCCGCCGATATCGCCCGGCTGATCGAACAGGCCGCCGACGAGGTGCTGGACGGCCAGCATGACGACCAGTTCCCGCTGGTGGTCTGGCAGACCGGCAGCGGCACCCAGAGCAATATGAACGTCAACGAGGTGATCGCCGGTCGCGCCAACGAACTGGCCGGCAACCCGCGCGGCGGCAAGTTGCCGGTGCACCCCAACGACCACGTGAATCGCTCGCAAAGCTCCAACGACTGCTTCCCCACGGCGATGCACATCGCCGCGGCCCAGGCGGTGCAGCAGCATCTGTTGCCGTCGATCGCCGAGCTGTCCGGCGGCCTGGCCGAACTCGCGGCACGCCACATGAAGCTGGTGAAGACCGGGCGCACCCACATGATGGACGCCACGCCCATCACCTTCGGCCAGGAGCTGTCGGCCTTCATCGCGCAGCTGGACTACGCCGAGCGCGCCATTCGCGCGGCCCTGCCGGCGGTCTGCGAACTGGCCCAGGGCGGTACCGCCGTCGGTACCGGGCTGAACTCGCCCCACGGTTTCGGCGAGGCGATCGCCGCCGAGCTGGCGGCCTTGTCCGGACTGCCGTTTGTTACCGCGCCGAACAAGTTCGCCGCCCTCGCCGGCCATGAACCTCTGACCACCCTCTCCGGCGCCCTGAAGACCCTGGCGGTGTGCCTGATGAAAATCGCCAACGACCTGCGCCTGCTCGGCTCCGGGCCACGCGCCGGGCTGGCCGAGGTCAGGCTGCCGGCCAACGAACCGGGCAGCTCGATCATGCCAGGCAAGGTCAACCCGACCCAGTGCGAAGCCCTGTCGATGCTGGCGTGCCAGGTGATGGGCAACGACGTCGCCATCGGCTTCGCCGCCAGCCAGGGCCACCTGCAGCTGAACGTATTCAAGCCGGTGATCATCCACAACCTGCTGCAATCGGTACGCCTGCTCGCCGACGGCTGCAGCAACTTCCAGCAGCACTGCATCGCCGGGCTGGAGCCCGACCCGGTGCAGATGGCCGACCACCTGGAACGCGGGCTGATGCTGGTCACCGCGCTCAACACCCATATCGGCTACGACAAGTCCGCCGAGATCGCCAAGAAGGCCTATGCCGAGAACCGCACCTTGCGTGAAGCGGCCCTGGAGCTGGGGTATCTGACGGACGAAGAGTTCGATGCCTGGGTGCGGCCGGAAAACATGCTGGAGGCTGGCAAGCAGGGCTGATGGAAGGCGGTGATTGAACAGACGCTATCGCGGGCAAGCCTCGCTCCTACAGGATAGGGGGATTGCCCGCGATCAAGGATAACGCGCCCTAGCTCTCCGGCACTTGCATACGCACCCGCCGCGCCTTGAGCCCGGCCATCAGCGACGGCCCCAGGGCCGTCAACGCCGACCCCAGCACCACCAACACCGCCCCGCCATAACCCAGGCCGTTGATCTGTTCGGCATGCACATATTCGGGCCACAACCAGGCCGCCACAGCCACCGCGGCGAAGGTCACCAAGGGTGTGATCGCCAGCGTGGCGCTGACCCGCGACGCCTCCCAATGAGCCAGCGCTTCGGCAAAGGCACCGTAGGCGATCAGGGTATTCAGGCAACAGGCCAGCAACAGCCAGCCTTGCAGCGGGCTCAACTCCAGCGCCTCGAGGGGATGGGCCCACGGCGTGAGCAACAGCGCGCAGAACAGGTAGATCACCATCATCACCTGCAGGGAATTCCACACCGTCAGCAACTGTTTCTGGCCCAGGGCGTAGAAGGTCCAGACCGCCGAGGCGGCGAGCACCGTCAGCACCCCGGCGGTGTAGTTGCTCAGGGACGTCAGCAGCTCGGTCAGGCGCTGATTGAAAAACAGCCCGAAACCGATCAGCAGCACCGCCAGGCCAATCCCCTGCCCCAGGCTGAAACGCTCCTTGAACACAAACAGGCTGGCGATCAGCAGCAGGATCGGCCCCATCTGCACCACCAGTTGCGCGGTGCCGGGGCTCAGCAGGTTCAGCCCCATCAGGTACAGCACGTAGTTGCCCACCAGCCCGCAGACCGCCATCAATACCAGCCAGCCGCCGCGCGGCCCAAGCACCCGCCAGCTCGGCAAACGCTTGACCGCCGCCAGGTAGATCAGCAGGAACCCACCGGACACCAACAGGCGAAACCAGGTCACGGTCACCGGGTCCATCACCAGCAACACCTGCTTGAGCTTGATCGGCAGGATGCCCCACAACAGCGCCGTAAGCAGCGCAAGGAACAAGCCGTAGACCCAGCGACCGGACGAGATGTGCATGCGAACCCCAAAAGCCTGATGGAGGGAGCCCGCATTCTAGGCCCGGGGGCTGCGGCGAACACAGGGACAATTGCCGGCTGAGCGTGATTGGGATTGTGCTGGTCGTAAAAAGCATCGCGGGCAAGCCTCGCTCCTACAGAAGAAGATGGCGTACTTCTGCAGGAGTGAGGCTTGCCCGCGATAGGTTCGTAAGGCAGACAGATCCGCCCCCGCCTGACGGACTTAGCGCACCGCTTCGAACAACCCGGTCGCGCCCATGCCGCCGCCGACGCACATGGTGACGATGCCGTAGCGCAGGTTACGCCGTTGCAGTTCGCGCACCAGGTGGCCGACCTGGCGCGAACCGGTCATGCCGAACGGGTGGCCGATGGCGATCGAGCCACCGTTGACGTTGTACCTGGCGTTGTCGATCTGCAGCCGGTTGCGGCTGTACAGGCATTGCGACGCGAAGGCCTCGTTCAACTCCCAGAGGTCGATGTCATCCACTTGCAGGCCCTTGGCCTTGAGCAGCTTGGGTACCGAGAACACCGGGCCGATGCCCATTTCGTCCGGCTCGCAACCGGCCACGGTGAAACCGCGGAAGAACGCCTTGGGCTTGAGCCCCAGCGCCAGGGCCCGGTCCAGGCTCATGACCAGGGTCATGGACGCACCATCGGACAGCTGCGAGGAGTTACCCGCGGTCACCGAGCCGTCTTCGGCGAACACCGGTTTCAAGCCGGCCAGGCTTTCCAGGGTGGTGTCCGGGCGGTTGCAGTCGTCGCGATCGACCACGCCGTCGAGGATCTGCACCTGGCCGCTGTTCTTGTCCTCGACCCGGTACTTCACCGCCATCGCCACGATCTCGTCGTCGAACAGCCCGGCCGCCTGGGCTGCCGCGGTGCGCTGCTGGCTTTGCAGGGCGTACAGGTCCTGCTCCTCGCGGCTCACGTTGTAACGCCGGGCGACCACCTCGGCGGTCTGGCCCATGGGGAAGTAGATGCCCGGCACCTGCTCCTTGAGCAGCGGGTTGATCAGGTTGTCGGTGTTGACGCTTTTCATCGTCAGGCTGATGGACTCGACGCCGCCGGCGACAATGATGTCGCTGCAACCGGACGCGATCTGGTTGGCCGCGATGGCGATCGCCTGCAGGCCGGAAGAGCAGAAACGGTTAAGGGTCATGCCCGCGGTACCGGTGCCCAGGCGGGACAGCACCGCGACGTTACGCCCGATGTTGTAGCCCTGGGCGCCTTCGTTGGAACCGGCGCCGACGATGCAGTCCTCGACGCTGGCCGGGTCGATACCGTTGCGGGTCAGCAGCGCATTGACGCAATGGGCGGCCATGTCATCCGGACGGGTCTGGTTGAACTTGCCGCGAAAGGACTTGGCCAGGCCGGTCCGCACGCTATCGACGATCACCACTTCACGCATGGCATACCTCATTGTTGTTGTCGGTTGTGAGTGGGTCGAGCATAAATCCAGCCCTTGCCCGACCGCGACGATCATTCATCCGGCATATGCAAAACCATCGCGCCGCCGGGCCCGTGCCTTGACCCGCTCATCGCCGGCGACGGTTATTTCTTGTTCTTCTTGCCTTTCTTGTCCCTTTTCTCGGACTTGTCGAATGCCTCTTCCAGCGCGCGGTTGAGGGTGCGCAGCACCTTGACCCGGGCCCAGCGCTTGTCGTTGGCCTCCACCAAGGTCCAGGCCGCAACCTCGGTGCTGGTGCGGTCGACCATGTCGCCGACAGCCGCGCGGTAGGCGTCCCATTTATCTCGGTTGCGCCAGTCGTCCTCGGTGATCTTGAAACGCTTGAACGGGATCTCTTCACGGGCCTGGAAACGCTCCAGCTGGGTCTGCTTGTCGATCGCCAGCCAGAACTTGACCACTATCACCCCGGCGTCCTCGAGCTGCTCCTCGAAATCGTTGATCTCGCCATAGGCGCGCAACCAGTCCGCCGGGCTGCAAAAGCCCTCGACCCGCTCCACCAGCACCCGGCCGTACCAGGAACGGTCGAACACGGTGAACTTGCCCCGGGCCGGAATGTGCCGCCAGAAGCGCCACAGATAAGGCTGGGCACGCTCGTCCTCGGTCGGTGCGGCAATCGGCACAATGCTGTACTGGCGCGGGTCCAGCGCCGCCGCTACCCGGCGGATCGCCCCGCCCTTGCCGGCGGCGTCGTTGCCCTCGAAAACCGCCACCAGCGCGTGCTTGCGCATGCGCTTGTCACGCAGCAGGCCGGCCAGGCGCGCCTGCTCGGTAATCAATTGTTCCTCGTAGTCGTCCTTGTCCAGTTGCTGGCTCATGTCCAGGCTGTCGAGCAGGGTCAGCTTGTCGACCGCCTCGGCCAACGGCGCCACATGGGGCTCGGCTTCGACCGCGGGCCGGTTGAGCGCGCTCTGCAGGCCCTCGAGGAGAATCTTGCCCACCGCCAGGCTGCGGTAATGCGGGTCCACGCCTTCGATCACATGCCAGGGCGCGTAGTCGCGGCTGGTGCGACGCAACACCCGCTCGCCATATTTGACGAACTTGTCGTAGGTCTCCGACTGCTGCCAGTCCAGCGGGCTGATGCGCCAGCTGTGCAACGGGTCGTCCTGCAGCGACTTGAGGCGGGCCTTCATCTGTTTCTTGGACAGGTGGAACCAGAACTTGAAGATCAGCGCGCCTTCGTCGCACAGCATTTTCTCCAGGCGTTCGGCGCCGGCGATGGCCTGGTCGAAACGGCCGTCCTTGAACAGCTCGTGCACCCGTCCCTGGAGCATCTGGCTGTACCAGTTGCCGAAAAACACGCCCATGCGTCCCTTGGCCGGGAGCATCCGCCAGTAGCGCCAGGCCGGTGGCCTCGCCAGCTCTTCGTCGGTCTGCTGGTCGAAGGTGCGGACCTCGATCAGGCGTGGGTCCATCCACTCGTTGAGCAGTTTCACCGTCTCGCCCTTGCCGGCGCCTTCGATGCCGTTGATCAATACGATCACCGGAAAACGGGCTTTCTGCTTCAGCTCGAACTGGGCTTCCAGCAGGGCTTCGCGCAGGGCCGGGACTTCGGCGTCAAAGGTTTTTTTGTCTATGGCGTGACCGATTTCGGCTGATTCGAACATGAGCGACTCCCTGGCAAGATGGAGCAAGACTAGCGGATCGACACCTGATTTGTCGGCAGGGAAGATGCCAGCCATTGCCGTGGATCATTACCCCCTGTGTCGATCGGCTAGAATGGTCGCCTTGCCGTTACCGAGCCGAACATGACCGCTGAACTGTCCCACACCCAGCCCCATGCCCAGTCCCATGCCCAACTCGACTGGGACGACCAGGGCCGCCCGCGTTCGCGGGTTTTCGACGACGTGTATTTCTCCACCGACTCGGGCCTGGATGAAACCCGCCATGTGTTTCTCGAACAGAACCGCCTGCGCGAGCGTTTTGCCGCGTTGCCGCCCAGTGGCCGCTTCGTCATCGGCGAGACCGGCTTCGGCACCGGCCTGAATTTTCTCTGCGCCTGGCAGTTGTTCGAGCAACAGGCCAACCCCAGCGCACGCCTGCATTTCGTCAGTGTGGAAAAATACCCGCTGACGCCAGCCGACCTGCAGCGCGCCCTGGCCCTGTGGCCGGAGCTGGGGCCGCTGGCCGAGCGCCTGTTGCGCGCCTATGTCGCCGTGCATCAGGGTTTTCAACGCCTGGTGCTGGACGAGGGCCGCGTCACCCTGACCCTGCTGATCGGCGATGCCCTGGAGCAGTTGCCGCAACTCGACGGGCAGGTCGATGCCTGGTTCCTCGATGGCTTCGCCCCGGCGAAAAACCCCGAGATGTGGACCGCCGAGCTGTTCGCCGAACTGGCGCGCCTGGCCGCTCCGGGTTCGAGCATCAGCACCTTCACCAGCACCGGCTGGGTGCGCCGCCTGCTGAATGCCGCGGGCTTCAAGATGAAACGCACCCCGGGCATCGGCCACAAGTGGGAAGTGCTGCGCGGCGAGTTTCTCGGCTGGCCCGAAGACACGCCGCTGCCTGCCGCCAGCAAGCCCTGGTTCGCCCGCCCCACTCAACGGATCCAGGACAAACGTGCCCTGGTGATCGGCGCCGGCCTGGCCGGTTGCGCCAGCGCCGCCAGCCTCGCCGCGCGGGGTTGGCGGGTCAGCCTGCTGGAGCGCCACGGGCAACTGGCCCAGGAAGCCTCGGGCAACCCGCAGGGCGTGCTGTACCTGAAACTCTCGGCCCACGGCACCGCCCTGTCGCAGATGATTCTCAGCGGTTTCGGCTACACCCGGCGCCTGCTCGAACAGCTGCAACGGGGTGTCGACTGGGACAGCTGCGGCGTGCTGCAACTGGCCTTCAACGCCAAGGAAGCCGAGCGTCAGGCGCAGTTGGCAGCCGCCTTCCCGACGGACCTGTTGCATCAGCTGGACCAGCCCCAGGCCCAGGCCCAGGCCGGCATCGGCCTGGCCCACGGCGGGCTGTTCTACCCGGAAGGCGGCTGGGTGCACCCGCCGGCCCTGTGCCAATGGCAAGCCGCGCACCCACGGATTCGCCTGCTGCCCCATCACGATGTACTGGAATTGCGCCGGGTCGATGGCCAGTGGCAGGCCTGGGACGGCGAGCGGCTGCTGGCCAGTGCCGAGGTGGTGATCCTCGCCGGCGCCGCCGAGATCAAGCGCTTCCCGCCCAGCGCCGAGCTGCCGCTCAAGCGCATCCGCGGGCAGATCACCCGCCTGCCGCAGACCCCGCGCAGCCAGGACCTGGCCACCGTGGTGTGCGCCGAAGGCTATGTCGCCCCCGCGCGTCTGGGCGAACACACCCTGGGCGCCAGTTTCGACTTCAAGAGCGAAGACCTGACGCCCACCGCCGCCGAGCACGCGGGCAACCTGCAGATGCTCGAAGAGATCTCCCAGGACCTGGTGGAACGCCTGGAAGCCGACCGCCTGCATGCGGAAACCCTCGAAGGACGGGCCGCCTTCCGTTGCACCAGCCCGGACTATCTGCCGATCGTCGGTCCCCTGGCGGACCAGGCGGCATTCGCCGAGGTCTACGCGGTGCTGGGCAAGGATGCGCGCCAGGTCCCGGACCTGCCCTGCCCCTGGCTGGACGGCCTGTATATCAACAGCGGCCACGGCTCGCGCGGGCTGATCACCGCGCCGCTGTCGGGCGAGTTGCTGGCCGCCTGGCTGGACAACGAACCGCTGCCCCTGCCGCGCAACGTGGCCGAAGCCTGTCACCCCAATCGCTTTGCCTTGCGTCGGTTGATTCGCGGCAAGCCATGAAAGCGAACCGCGATGCCAGCCGCCCTGGCATCGCTTCGCCATCGCCGCGCAAACGCCCACGGGCCCTGCCCGCGCGGCAAAACTCCAGGCAGATCAAGGCCTTTACCTCGGCCCGCAACGCACTAGCACCCCGCCGCTTATAACCCATCGGTCTAAAACTCCAGGGTTTCACCTGGGTCAGTTTCCGGGTACCTGCCGTTTCTGGCCGGTCGCGATTCACCCCTCCCCAACGGAAAAACCGGTAAGGACTTATGTGCGGATTAGCTGGAGAACTACGTTTTGATCATCAACCCGCCGACCTGGCAGCGGTTGAACGAATCACCCACCACCTCACCCCTCGTGGCCCCGATGCCTGGGGCTTCCATAGCCAGGGCCCGATAGCCCTGGGCCATCGACGCCTGAAAATCATGGACCTGTCGGACGGCTCGGCCCAGCCGATGATCGACAACCAACTGGGCCTGTCCCTAGCCTTCAACGGCGCGATCTACAACTTCCCCGAACTGCGCGCCGAGCTGGAAAGCCTGGGCTACGCCTTTTACTCCGGCGGCGACACCGAGGTGTTGCTCAAGGGTTATCACGCCTGGGGCGCCGAGCTGCTGCCGCGGCTCAATGGCATGTTCGCCTTCGCCATCTGGGAACGCGACGCCAAGCGCCTGTTCATCGCCCGCGACCGCCTGGGCGTCAAGCCGCTGTACCTGTCGCGCACCGGCCAGCGCCTGCGTTTCGCCTCGGCCTTGCCGGCGCTGCTCAAGGGTGGCGACATCAACCCACTGCTCGACCCGGTGGCGCTCAACCATTACCTGAACTTCCATGCCGTGGTGCCCGCGCCGCGCACCCTGCTGGCGGGCATCGAGAAACTGCCGCCGGCCACCTGGATGCGCATCGAAGCCGACGGCCGCACCGAGCAGCAAACCTGGTGGACCCTGCCCTACGGCCCGCGCGCCGATGAAACCGGGCTGAGCCTGGAAGACTGGCGCGACCGCGTGCTCGACAGCACTCGCGAAGCCGTGGCGATCCGTCAACGGGCGGCGGTGGATGTCGGCGTGCTGCTGTCCGGCGGCGTCGATTCGAGCCTGCTAGTCGGCCTGCTGCGCGAAGTGGGTGTGGATAACCTGTCGACCTTCTCCATCGGCTTCCAGGATGCCGGGGGCGAACGCGGCGACGAGTTCCAGTATTCGGACCTGATCGCCCAACACTACGGCACCGATCACCATCAGTTGCGCATCGACGAGCGCGAGATCATCGAACAGCTGCCGGCGGCGTTCCGCGCCATGAGCGAACCCATGGTCAGCCACGATTGCATCGCCTTCTACCTGCTGTCGCGGGAAGTCGCCAGGCATTGCAAGGTGGTGCAGAGCGGCCAGGGCGCCGACGAGCTGTTCGCCGGTTACCACTGGTATCCGCAGGTGGATGGCGCCAGCGACCCTTACGCGGCCTACCGCGAGGCGTTCTTCGACCGCAGCTACGACGACTACGCGGCCACCGTGCAACCGCAGTGGCTGACCGCCAACGACGCCGCCGGCGATTTCGTCCGTGAGCACTTCGCCCAGCCTGGCGCCACCGCGCCTGTGGATAAGGCCCTGCGCCTGGACAGCACGGTGATGCTGGTCGACGACCCGGTCAAGCGTGTGGATAACATGACCATGGCCTGGGGCCTGGAGGCGCGCACGCCGTTCCTCGACTACCGGCTGGTGGAGCTGTCGGCGCGAGTACCCGCCAAGTTCAAGCTGCCCGATGGCGGCAAGCAGGTGCTCAAGGAAGCCGCGCGCCTGGTGATCCCCAGCGCGGTGATCGACCGCAAGAAAGGCTACTTCCCGGTGCCCGGCCTCAAGCACCTGCAGGGCGACACCCTGGACTGGGTGCGTGAGCTGCTGCTCGACCCAAGCCAGGACCGCGGCCTGTTCAACCCGGCGATGCTCGACCGCCTGCTGACCGACCCACAAGGCCAACTGACGCCGTTGCGCGGCTCCAAGCTGTGGCAACTGGCCGCGCTGAACCTGTGGCTCAGCGAACAAGGAATCTGACCCATGAAACCCCACGCCACGGCTTACAGCCAACGCTTGCTGCGCGGTCAGGCGCCCTCCTACGAGCGTCTGCAGGCGCGTTTCGCCGAAGACCGCAGCGCCCTCGGCACCGACCCCATCGCCGTGCACTGCGGCTGGGGCCGGCTGCTGATCGGCCATACCTTTCCCGACCCGACGAGCCTGGCCGAGGAGCTGCTCAACGAACACCCCGGCGAACGCGACATCGCCTTGTATGTCGCCGCGCCGCAGCAGATTCTCGGCCTGGAGCCGACCCAGTTGTTCCTCGACCCGTCGGACACCCTGCGCCTGTGGTTCAGCGACTACCGCCAGGCCACCCGGGTGTTTCGCGGCTTCCGCATCCGCCGGGCGCAGAGCGCGGCGGACTGGCAGGCCATCAACCAGCTGTACCTGGCCCGCAACATGCTGCCGGTCGACCAGAATCTGCTGACCCCGCGCCATGCCGGCGGGCCGGTGTACTGGCTGGCCGAAGACGAAGACAGCGGCGCGGTGATCGGCAGCGTCATGGGCCTGGATCACCAGAAGGCCTTCCACGATCCGGAGCACGGCAGCAGCCTGTGGTGCCTGGCGGTGGACCCGCATTGCACCCGCCCGGGGGTCGGCGAAGTGCTGGTCCGGCACCTGATCGAACACTTCATGAGCCGCGGCCTGAGCTACCTCGACCTGTCGGTACTGCACGACAATCGCCAGGCCAAGAGCCTCTACGCCAAGCTGGGTTTTCGCACCCTCTCCACCTTCGCCATCAAGCGCAAGAACGGCATCAACCAGCCGCTGTTCCTCGGCCCCGGGCCCGAGGCAGCGTTCAACCCCTATGCGCGGATCATTGTCGAGGAAGCCCATCGTCGCGGCATCGACGTGCAGGTCGACGACGCCGAAGCCGGGATGTTCACCCTCAGCCATGGCGGCCGCCGGGTGCGCTGCCGCGAATCCCTGAGCGATCTGACCAGCGCCATCAGCATGAGCCTGTGCCAGGACAAGAGCCTGACCCACAAGGTGCTGAAACAGGCCGGGCTGAACCTGCCGGCGCAACAACTCGCGGGCAACGCCGACGACAACCTGGCGTTTCTCGACGAGCATGAACGGGTGGTGGTCAAGCCACTCGACGGGGAACAAGGCCAAGGTGTGGCCGTGGATCTGTGCACCATCGAAGAGCTGCAACAGGCGATCGACAACGCCCGGCGGTTCGACAGCCGGGTGTTGCTCGAGAGCTTCCACGAGGGCCTGGACCTGCGCATCCTGGTGATCGGCTTCGAGGTGGTCGCCGCGGCCATTCGCCGGCCGGCCGAGGTGATCGGCGATGGCCAGCATTCCATCAGAGAGCTGATCGAGGCACAAAGCCGGCGTCGCCAGACCGCCACCGGTGGCGAAAGCAAGATCCCCCTGGACCAAGAAACCCAGCGCGCCCTGCAGGCCGCCGGGCATGGCTACGACAGCATCCTGGCGGCCGGCGAACGGCTGTTCGTGCGGCGCACCGCCAACCTGCATACCGGCGGCACCCTGGAGGATGTCACCGCGATTCTCCATCCGGAACTGGTGGACGCCGCGATCCGCGCGGCGCGGGCGCTGGATATCCCCATGGTCGGCCTCGACCTGATGGTGCCGGCGGCGGACCAGCCGCAGTACGTGTTCATCGAGGCCAACGAGCGCGCCGGCCTGGCCAACCATGAGCCGCAGCCGACGGCCGAAAGGTTCGTCGACCTGCTGTTTCCCCACAGTCAGCCGGCGATTTGAAAGCCATGTGCTGACAGTACCGGCCTCATCGCGGGCAAGCCTCGCTCCTACAGGCACAGATATTCATGTAGGAGCGAGGCTTGCCCGCGATGACGCACCCACTGGCTCCACTTCACCAGGAGTTTCCATGACCCGATCGATTCCCGAACCGGACCTCAACTACCTGCAGAAAGTCCTCCTGGAAATGCTCGCCATTCCCAGCCCCACCGGCTTCACCGACACCATCGTGCGTTACGTGGCCGAGCGCCTGGAGGAACTGGGCATTCCCTTCGAACTGACTCGCCGCGGGACCATTCGCGCCACCCTCAAGGGCCAGAAGAACAGCCCGGACCGCGCCGTCTCGGCGCACCTGGACACCATCGGCGCCAGCGTGCGCGCGGTGAAAGACAACGGCCGCCTGACCCTGGCCCCGGTGGGCTGCTGGTCCAGCCGGTTCGCCGAGGGCAGCCGGGTCAGCCTGTTCACCGACAACGGCGTAGTGCGCGGCAGCGTGCTGCCGCTAATGGCCTCCGGGCATGCCTTCAACACCGCGGTGGACGAGATGCCCATCAGTTGGGACCACATCGAATTGCGCCTGGACGCCTACTGCACCACCCGCGCCGACTGCGAGTCGCTGGGCATCGGTGTCGGCGATTTCGTCGCGTTCGATCCCTTGCCGGAATTCACCGAAAGCGGCCATATCAGCGCCCGCCACCTCGACGACAAGGCCGGGGTCGCCGCGTTGCTGGCCGCGCTCAAGGCCATAGTCGACAGCGGTGAGCCGCTGATGATCGACTGCCATCCGCTGTTCACCATCACCGAAGAAACCGGCAGCGGCGCGGCGGCGGCCCTGCCCTGGGACGTCAGCGAATTCGTCGGCATCGACATCGCCCCGGTCGCCCCCGGCCAGCACTCCAGCGAGCACGCGGTGAGCGTGGCCATGCAGGACTCCGGCGGGCCTTACGACTATCACCTGTCGCGGCACCTGCTGCGCCTGGCCACGGAACATGAGCTGCCGGTGCGCCGCGACCTGTTCCGCTACTACTTCAGCGATGCCCATTCGGCGGTCACCGCCGGCCATGACATCCGCACCGCCCTGCTGGCCTTCGGTTGCGACGCCACCCACGGCTACGAACGTACCCATATCGACAGCCTGGCGGCCCTCAGTCGCCTGCTGGGCGCCTACATCCTCAGCCCGCCGGTGTTCGCCAGCGACGCGCAGCCGGCCCAGGGCTCCCTGGACCGCTTCAGCCATCAGTTGGAGCACGACACGCAAATGGAAAGCGACACCCGGGTGCCGTCGGTGGACAGCCTGGTGGGGCAAAAGTCCTGAGGTGATAAGCCCTGAAGTGAAAAGCCGGGCCCCGCGCGAGGTTTGCCTAGCCGCGCAGGGCCCGGCGCAGTAGGATCCGGGATTGTTTGCCGGAGGCCCCTATGCTGATTCCCCATGACCAACTGGAAGTCGACACCCTGACCCGCCTGATCGAAGACTTCGTCACCCGCGACGGCACCGACAATGGCGACGACACCCCGCTGGAAACCCGCGTCCTGCGCGTGCGCCAGGCGCTGACCAAGGGCCAGGCGGTGATCGTGTTCGATCCGGACAGCGAGCAGTGCCAGTTGATGCTCAAGCACGACGTGCCCAAGGAATTGTTCGACTGATCTTCGGCCGGGAGCGGATGCCATGGCGGCGCCCAAAACCCGGCCAGCCCCTCAACCGTTGGTAAAGCGCGGCCCGAACAGAATGATGCTCGCGCCGATCACGCACAGCGCCACCCCGAGCCAGTCCGAGCTCAGCGGCCGCACCCGCTCCACCATGCCCAGCCAGCCGATCGAGGCGATGATGTAGATCCCGCCGTACGCCGCATAGGCGCGGCCGGCGTAGCTCGCTTCGATCTTGGTCAGCAACAGGGCGAAGAGCATCAGGCTCGCCAGCGCCGGGACCATCCACCAGGCGCTCTTGCCCTGGCGCAGCCACATCCAGAAGGCGTAGCAGCCGGCGATCTCGAACAGCGCGGCGAGGAAGAACCACAGGTAATTGAGCATGCAAGGTCTCGTCAGGGATGCCAGATGCTGGCAACCCTAACGACGCACAGGGTCAGCGGCAAGCTCAGCTGGCGTTTTGCTTGGCCTTGGCGCGCATCTTGTCGGCCATGAGGGTCATTTCGTCGTACAGCAGTTGCGGGTTCTTCTGCTTCAGGGCCCAGGCCATGCGCCCCTGTTCATGGGGCAGGATCATGAATTCGCCGGCGGCGACCTGGGTGTAGATGTAATCGGCGATGTCCGCCGCGCTGATCGGCGAGCTTTCCAGCAGCTTGCCGACCTGGGCCTTCATTGCCGGGGTCGGACCGCGGAACGAATCCAGCAGGTTGGTCTGGAAAAACGACGGGCAGACCACGTGCACACCGATTTCCTGCTGGGCCAGCTCGATCAGCAGGCTTTCGGAGAGGGCCACCACGCCGGCCTTGGCCACGTTGTAGTTGCTCATGGCCGGGCCCTGCATCAAGGCCGCCATCGAGGCGATGTTGATGATCCGGCCCTTGCTCTTTTCCAGCAGCGGCAGGAACGCCTTGCAGCCCTTGACCACGCCCATCAGGTTGATCGCGATCTGCCAGTCCCAGTCTTCCAGGGACAACTCGCTGAAGAAGCCGCCGGACGCCACGCCGGCGTTATTGACGATCACATCGATGCCGCCGAGCTTGACCTCGCAGGCCTGGGCGAAGGCCGTCAGCTGGCTGTAGTCACGCACGTCGCAACGTTGCACGAAGCCATCGCCGCCGGCTTCGCGCACCAGCCTGAGGGTTTCCTGCAGGCCGGGTTCGCTGACATCCGACAACGCCAACTGCCAGCCTTCGCGCGCCCAGCGCAGAGCGATTTCGCGACCCAGGCCGGATCCGGCGCCAGTGATCATCATGCGATTTTGCATAGGAGTTGCCTTGTTGTTCCGGGAGAGATGAGGCGAGTGTAGCGAAGGATTTTGTGCCGCCCACGCACCATCAGATTGCTGAATGCCCCAGGCAAACCGGGGCCTCGGTGCGACTTCCCGCGGTGTTGCAAGTTCCACTCGATGGCCAGCGGTAGCAGGTACGAAAGGAAATAGCCCTGCGTGCAAAAAGCATTAAAAAAACTTGGAATCATCCTTGAAAACAAAGAGTCGGAATGATTAAGCGGTACGGATTAATTGCCTTGAATCCAGCCGCGCCTTTGATCATCCAATAAGGACAACGACATGGGCACAATCCTGATCATTATTCTTATTCTTCTGCTGATCGGTGGTCTTCCAGTGTTCCCGCACTCCAGAAGCTGGGGTTATGGCCCATCCGGCATCATCGGTGTGGTCCTGGTGGTGTTGCTGATTCTCGTGTTACTGGGCCGGATATAGGCATCGCTCGTTCAAGCTCGGGACTGTTCAACCGTCGAAAAAAAAGAGGCCCGAGGGCCTCTTTTTCATTCGCGCGATGAATCAGTCCGGCGTACCGTGCACCACGCCTGCGGTGTTATCCAGCAGGCTCTTGGTAGCGGTTTGCAGGAAGGCTTCGAGCTTGTGCTTCAACTCGGCGGTACGCGGCGCGTCCGGCACGACTTCGGCATGGGGATTGGCACCCAGTTCGTACTGGTAGATCTTCGGCGCCATTTCCTTCTCGCGCGGCAGTACCAGGATCTGGTCGGCGGTGACGATGGCGGTGGTCTGCTCGCTGCCCGACGGTTTGATCACGCCAAAGCCGGTATCGCCCTGCGGCAGGTTGAGCAGGTCGCGGCCCCAGCACTGATGACGCACTTCGCCACCCAGGCGGCCCATGATGGTCGGCACGATATCGACCTGGGTACCCACGGTGTGGTTGCGCTGGCCGAATTTCTCCTGGATGCCCGGGGCGATCATCAGCATCGGCACGTTGAAGCGGCCCAGGTCCATTTCGGTGATCTGGCGCTCGTTGCCGAAACCGTGGTCACCCACGATCACGAACAGCGTCTCCTTGAAGTACGGCTCCTTGCGCGCCTTCTCGAAGAACTGGCCCAGGGCCCAGTCGGAATAACGCATGGCGGTCAGGTGTTCGTTCAGGCTGCCACGGTCGGTCACCTTCTCCACCGGCAACGGCGTCGGCAAGGCGTACGGGGTGTGGTTGGACAGGGTCTGCAGCAGGGCATAGAACGGCTTGCCGTTTTCCCGTGCCTTCAGCTCTTCCAGGCCACGGTTGAACATGTCCTGGTCGGACACGCCCCAGGTCGGATCGGAGAACACCGGATCGACGAAGTCGTTGCGACCGACGAAGTTGGTCATGCCCTGGTTGCTGAAGAAGCCCGACTGGTTGTCCCAGGCGAAATCGCCGTTGTAGACGTACACGTCGTCATACTTGCGGGCGCTCAGCACCTGCGGCAGGCCGGACAGCTTGTGGCTGCCTTCCGGGGTCTGCATCAGGTATTCGAAACCCGGCAGGTTGGGGAAGCAGGCCATGGTGGCGAACATGCCCTGGTGGGTATGGGTGCCGTTGGAGAAGAAGCGGTCGAACAGCAGGCCTTCCTTGGACAGTTGGTCCAGGTACGGGGTGATGTTGCCCGGAGCGCCCAGGGCGCCCACCGAGTGACCGGCCATGCTTTCCATCAGGATCACGACCACGTTCTTGATCGGCAGGGTCTTGTCGGCCGGTGGCGTGTAGTCGCGGCGCACGGCGGCGATATCGGCGTCCACCAGCTTGTCGTCCGGCATCACCAGCAGGTCGCGCACCACTTGCTGCGCCTCGGGCTGCGGCAGGGTGGCTTTCCAGATATTGCTGCGGTCTTCGCCCATCCGGCTCTTGGCCGCTTCGACCAGCGACAGCGTGCCGTTGAGGCCCAGCTGGTTGGCGAAGTTCGATTCGGTGGTGTAGACGTCACCCCAGCGCAGCGGCGGGCCCTGGCGCAGGGTGCCGCGAGCGGCGACCACGCAGACCAGCAGGCAGACCACGAATACGCCGATACGGGCGTACCACGGGGCGACCTGCCGGGTGCCGATGCTGCCGCCGCTGAACGGGCCGCGTGGCCGGGTCGCGCGGTCGGCGCCCTTGAACGCCAGGCTCAGCAGCCAGGTGCCGAGCGCCCAGGCCAACAGGTAGCGCACCACCGGGAAGCCGTACCAGAGCATGCTCATCACGGTTTTCGGGTCTTCCTTCACATACTGGAAGACCAGGCCGTTGAGGCGCTGGTGGAACTCGCGGTAGAAGTCCATCTCCATCAGGCCGAGGAACAGCGCGATGCTCGAAACGATGGTCAGCCAGAAGCGGAAGAAACCGCGAGCCGCCATGGCCCGGGCACTGAACAGCGCCAGCAGCAGCGGGATGCTGAGGTAGACCACCAGGCGCACGTCGAAGCGCAAGCCGTTGGCGAAGGCTTCAAGGAAGGTCGAGGCCGGTGTGTCGAGGATCATCTCGCGGTTGTAGACCAGCAGCGCCACGCGCAGCAAGGACAGCATGACCATCATGGCCAGCGCGCAGAGCAGCGTATAAGCCAGATGCGATTTGACGGTCGGTTGCAGCAGGCGACTCGAGGCTCGCTGCTGACTCAGGGCGTCCGGGTTTGCCATATCGTTTTAGGACCCAATGGAAGTTGAAGTTGCGAAAAAAATGCAGCTGCGCTTTGCCCTCTTGTAGCCATTCAGGGCTGGGGGGATGGCGCGGTGCGCAAATGTTGCACGATCAGCAGCGGCATTGCCATTGATTACTGGCAGGCGCCCTCACCCGGCCGGCAATGGCCAGAGTCAGGGATCGCAACCGGAGATCGCACGGGGTGCAGCGGAAAAACAGCGCTGGCGAATTGTCATGGAGACTTTGTGAAAATTTCGTGCAGCGCATATTTGGTCACATAAAAAAGGGCCTGGCGGCCCCTTTTCGAACCCGCGCCAGCCTTCAGAACCTCACGTTACCGCGCGGCCCGGCAATCGCCCAGATGATCAGGCCCAGAACCGGCAACAGGATGATCAGCAGCACCCAGAGGATTTTCATCCCGGTTTCGGCACTGCTTTTTAGCACATTGATGATCGCCCAGATGTCCAGCGCGAGGATGATCAGGCCGACCAGCGTATTGAAGGTGGAACCCATGGTGTCGCTCCTAAGTGAGGGCTTGCCCACTTAGGATAGCCGGCCAGCGCCTGGGTTCCTTTTTATCGCCCGCGCGGTCAGGTCCGTGGCTCGGCAGCTCAGACGTGAACCGCGACCTTGAGCGCTTCCAGGGACGGAGCGGCGGCGATACCGGCTTCGGCGCACAGCTCCAGCACGCGCGGCACATCGTTGCCGTAGACCAGTACCACTTGCAGCTCGTCGTCCAGCAGCTGGCTGAAGTTCATCAGCACGTAGCCACCGTTTTCCGGGTTCATGCTGCCCATCTGGATCTGGATGCGGTTGAGCGCGGTCAGGGCCTCGGTCTTGGCCAGTTGCTTGGGCTTGATGTTGAACGCCACGCCCGGGCCGAAAGACGCGACGATCTGCGCGAACAGGTCCATGTAGGTGTCGGCCTGGAACAGCACGGTTTCCGGCAGGCTGCCGACCACCACCCATTCGCCCAGCGGGATCGGGAAGCTGTCGTCGTAGTTGATGTCCGGGTTGGCGGCCAGGAAGGCCTGGGGATCGGCGTAGGCCTGGGCGGCCTCGTCGGCGATCCGCAGGATTTCTTCTTCGCCCATGCAGCCGGAGCTGATTTTGGTGATGAGTTCGGCGAGGACGGTTTTCATGGGCGAATCCTGTTACGGGTCAATGGCGGGCGCGCAGGATAGCCTAAACCCGCCCCGCGAACCTACCGCCGCGACCAAGGCCTGGCCTTGGCCCGGCGGCATGCGCCATTCAGCTCAGCCCAGCAACTTCTGCAACTGCGCGGTGGTGTCGACGGCGCCCATGGTCTTCGCCGCGTCCAGTGCGCTCACGCCGTTGGCGTCGGTGGCTCGCGGGTTGGCGCCCTTGCCGATCAGGTAGTCGACGATTTCCGTGCGGTTGAACATCGCCGCCATCATCAGCGCGGTACGCCCGTCGAAGGACGAACCTTCCACCTCGGCGCCGCCTTCCACCAGCGCCTTGACCACTGCCAGGTCGCCCTTGAAGGCCGCGCCGGCGATCGGGCTCTGGCCGTTGTCGTTACGGATCTCGGGGTCGGCCTTGTGCTTGAGCAGCACCTGCACCGCGTCCACATGCCCGTAGTAGCTGGCCAGCATCAGCAGGGTGTCGCCCTTGTGATTGCGCAGGTTGACCGGCAGACCGCTGCTCGCCAGCTTGTCGAGCATCTGGGCGTCGCCTTGACGGGCGACGTTGAAGACCTGCTCGGTAAACGCGGCGGCTTCTTCTGCGGTCATCTGGCGGCTGTTGTCTGACATCGGGAACTCCACTTTCGGCCAATCGGAAAGCCGCTAGTGTCCCCAAGCGCCTCCTGCCCTGTCATCCCTTTTTTCTCAAGAGCGGCCATAGCCAGAATCAATAACGGTGCCGGCCAGCGCAAATGTCCGCCAGGACCGCCTCCGTCACCTGGACGTAGGTCGCCGATCCCGGCAACCAGGCGTACACCGGGTCGCCGCCGGTTTTCGACGGGTCGAAGGCTTCTTCCTTGAGCCGGGTCTTCTGGTACTTGAAGGTGCCGGTGGTCTCCATTTTCACCTTGACCCGCAGGAACAGCGGCACCGCGTAGCCCGGCAGATGCTCGCGGGCGAACTGCAACAGCTCGGTGAAATCCAGGGTCGCCAGGGACTCGGCCGGAGTGATCGCCGCCATCCCGGCGCGACCGTTGGTGTTGTGCACCTCGACGCCATAGGCCACCGCCTCGGCGACCTGCGGATGTTGCAGGAGGATGTTCTCCACCTCGGTGGTGGAGACGTTTTCGCCCTTCCAGCGATAGGTATCGCCCAGGCGATCGATGAACTGCGCATGGCCAAAACCGATATCGCGCAGCAGGTCGCCGGTATTGAAGTAACGGTCGCCCTTCTCGAACACGTCGGCGAGGATCACCTTCAGGTTCTTTTCCGGCTCGGTGTAGCCGTCCAGTGGCGCCTTGTCGTCGATCTTCGCCAGCAGCAGGCCCTGCCCGCCCCGGGCGACCTTCTGCATGAAGCCAGAACCGTTGCGGATCGGTGCGCAGGTGTCGTGGGCGTACTCCACCAGCGCCCAGGGCGCCAGGGAAAAACCCACGGTATTGTCGAAGTTGAGCACGTTGGTAAAGCCGATATTGCCGTCGCTGGCGGCATACAACTCGCAGATATGCTCGACGCCGAAACGCTGCTTGAACGGCCCCCACACGCCGGGGCGCAGACCGTTGCCAACCATCTTCACCACACTGTTGTCGCGGTCGTGCTCGCTGGCGGGCTGGTCGATCAGGTAACGGCACAGCTCGCCCACATAGCCGATGGTGGTGGCCTTGAACCGACGGGCATCCTCCCAGAACCGGCTGGCGCTGAACTTGCGGCGAATGGCAAACCCCGAGGCCCCGCTGATGGCCGAGCCCCAGCACACGCACAGCCCGGTGGCGTGATACAGCGGCAAGGTGCAGTAGAGGATGTCGGCCGGCTGCATGTCGAGGGCGATCATGCCGAAGCTGGCCGAGGTGCGCATCCAGCGGCCGTGCTTGAAAATGCCGGCCTTGGGCAGCCCGGTGGTGCCCGAGGTGTAGATATAGAAGCACGGATCGTCGAGGTAGATCCGCGCGGTGCTCGGGGGATTGGTCGAGTCGCTGGCGGCGCTGGCGGCCATCAGGTCGATGCAGCCGGCGGGCGTTGGCCCGGGCGCCACATCCAGGTCGGCGACGAACCAGGTGCGCGCCCCGTCGATGGCGACCTGGTCGCGAATCGCCGAATAGGCATCCAGCAGTTCGCCGCCGACGATCATCGCCACCGGCTTCACCAGGTTCACGCTGTGCACCAGCACACTGCCGGTCTGCGCGGTGTTGAGCATGGCGCAGATACCGCCGAGCTTGGCCACCGCCAGCACGCTCACCAGCAACTCGGGACGGTTCTCGACGAAGATCGCCACCACGTCGCCCTTGCCGATGCCCTGGCTCGCCAGGTAATGGGCGATCCGGTTGGCCCACTGGTTGGCCTGTGCATAACTCAACACCCGGTCGCCATACAGCAGCGCCGGGCCGTCAGGGTTGCGTTGCGTGGCCTGCTCGAAGGTCCAGCCCAGCCCGCAGGGCTGATCGGCACGCTTGACGTTGGCTATCTGCATGCCCTTGATGACCCGCGGCAACGCCCGGGCGATGGAGGGCAACTTTCGCAGCATCATGCCCCAGGTGATCATGTCGTGCTGACGAGTGCTCATGACGGCTCCTGTTCGACGCAAAAGGATCCTGCACGGGCCAGACCGGCAGGCAGACAAGGGTCGATGGGGCTATTCGGCTGGGGGCCGAGGGCGGGCCGCCACGGCAAACTGGAGAGAAACAGGGGGCGCGCTATTGGCAGTGATGCGGAGCATGGCGTTCATGGATGACGTCCTATTTTCTTATTATCAGGCGCCCATGACCCTAGGGATCACGACGCATGACTGTCCATGTCGATGAAGCGTCTGATTGACTTGTACAGCCTGTCGCTGGCAAAAAAATACGTCAGCGCTTCTTGGCCTGTACACGGAGTTTTTGCAAAGTTTTGTATCTCCCCCGCGCCGCCAGGTGCCTCGCGCTTGAGGGCCGGTTTGCCGGTTGAATCTTTTACGTGAACCGGCAGTCACAGCGTTACGCCTCGGCCCTTGCTCACGCCTGCGATCTCGCAAAATGCAGGATGCACGATGGCCATTCATGCAAATTGCACGAACGCACAAATGACGAATATTTATAACAATATGATTTATAAAGATTTTTTAAAAAATTGAGGCTGGCACAATCACTGCACCTATCACTCCAGGTTTGCCATTCAAGAACCAATGGAGCTGATAGACATGAGCCTGATCCAAGAAAAATTCGCTTCCCTGTTCTCCAACTACGAAGTGACCACTCAGCCACGGCCTGATGGCGGCATCCTGCTGACGCTGCGTAACAGCGAAGGTAAACAGCTCAAGCGCTCGATCTCTTATGCGCAGTTGCATGCGGGCGATCAGCTGTCGTGGGTGATCAGCGCGTTGCGTCGCGACCTGGCTGAACAGGCCAGCGAATTGCCGCAGATTTCCCTGCTGCAAAGCCAGAACCGTTTTGCCCTGCCGTCGTATCACTCGCTTTAAATCCGTACCGCTGCGGATTCGCGGTGACAACTCAGACATGACGGATAGCCCCAATCAGGCCGTGCCGGCCTTGCGCTGACACGGCCTGATTGCTTTCAGAAACGCTGCGGATCGATCTCGGCGAAGCTCGCCACATTCGCATGCCCCGTCAACACCCCGCCTTCGCGCACCAGGCCGCAGGTGGCCAGGCCGGCGGACTGGGCCGCATCCAGTTCCTGGACGACATCGGACAGAAAGAGAATCTGCCCAGGTGCACAACCGATGGCCTGGGTAATGCGCTGGTAAGATTGCACTTCGCGCTTGGGCCCGGAAGTGGTGTCGAAAAAACCGCTGAACAGCGGCGCCAGGTCCCCGGCAATGGAGCGACCGAAAATCAGCTTCTGCGCCTGGATCGAGCCCGACGAATAGACGTACAGCCGATAGCCGGCCTGGTGCCAATGCTGCAACGCCTCTACTGCATCCGGGTAGACGTGGCCCTTGAGCTGCCCGGCCCTATACCCCTGCTCCCAGACCATGCCTTGCAACGCCTTGAGTGACGTGGACTTGCGATCTTCCGCGATCCAGCCCAGCAGGATCTCGATCACCCGCTCGACATCCGCCGCCGGCTCGCCGCTTGCCTCACGCACCGCCTGCAACTGCTCGGCGACATCGGCCCGGGTGGCGTGCTTGCGCACGAAGCCTGGCAGTTGCTGCACCGCGTAGGGAAACAGCACCTCGAAGACAAAACTCACCGCGCTGGTGGTGCCTTCGATGTCGGTGAGAATGGCCTTGATCGGCATCCGCTCAATCCTCCAGAAGCGGGAACTGGCTGGCGATATCGGAACCGGTGAAGTTGGCGACCCAGCCTTGCGGGTTGTTGAACATGCGGATCGCCACCAGGTACGGGTTCTCGCCCATGTCGAACCAGTGCGCGGTACCGGCCGGCACCGAAAGCAGGTCGTTCTTCTCACACAGCACGGCGTACACGTAATCACCGATGTGCAGATTGAACAGGCCGCGACCGGCGACGAAAAAGCGCACCTCGTCCTCGGCGTGGCGGTGTTCGTCGAGGAACTTGGCGCGCAGCTCGGCCTTCTGCGGGTGATCGCTATTGAGGCTGATCACATCGACGCTGATGTAGCCGCGTTCGGTCATCAGGCGGTCGATCTGTTCCTGATAGGCGCCTATCACTTCCTCCTGGCTGGCGCCCGGCTGGATCCTGGTGGCGGCTTGCCAACGATCGAAACGCACGCCCTGCTCGGCCAGGGTCGCGGCGATATCGTCGAAATGGGTCAGCACCTTGTTCGGCAGGTCCGGGCTGGATACGTGGTAAACGGACAGGCTGCTCATCTTGGCAATTCCTCGTTATCGGCAGTGCCCGCAGGCTTTCCAGGCCGGTCAGGCGGTGCATGTCATCAGGCGGTGGCTACTTCAGTCGAAGAAAGCCTTAACGGTTTAACAGGGCGCGAGTCTTCAACTCACACTCGAACAGGAACTCAAAGGCCTCGATCTGGCGCTGCGCGTCACTCATGCGCGCGCCCCAGGTATAGAGGCCATGACCGCGAATCAGGTAGCCAACGCAATCGGCATGGGCGTCGAGCCAGGGCTGGACCTTGCTCGCCAGCCGGGCGATGTCCTGATCGTTGTCGAAAATCGGCACGCGCACCCGCGACTCGTGGCTGGCAATGCCGGCAAAGGCCTTTTGCAGCTCGTAACCCTCGAACTCGATGAAGTCCTCGGCGGTCAGGCGCGACAGCACCGTGGCGTTCACCGAATGGGTATGCAACACGGCGCCGATCTGCGGGTTCCAGCTGTACAGCTGGGTGTGCAACAGGGTTTCGGCCGACGGCTTTTTACCCGGTTCCAGACTGTTGCCCGCCAGGTCGGTGGCCAGCACGTCATCCAGGCCCAACTGGCCTTTGTGCTTGCCAGAAGCCGTGAGCAATAGCGCGCTTGGCGACAGGCGCGTGGAATAGTTGCTGCTGGTGGCCGGCGACCAGCCGCGGGCATGTAGAAAGCGCCCGACCTCGATGATGTCCTGTGCCAGCTGTTCGCGGCTAAGGCTCATGGCCTCTCCTCTTGCATACGTGTGGCAATGATAACGGCTGCCGCCAGCGCTGCGAGGCTTGCAATACTAAAGGTCAATGTCGCGCCCAGGGCGTTCCAACTGTAGCCGGAATACAGCGCGCCCAATGCGCCGCCGGTGCCGGCCAGGGCCGCGTACAGAGCCTGGCCCTGGCCCTGCTGGCGGTCACCGAAGCTGCGTTGCACGAAATGAATGGCCGCGGCATGAAAGCTGCCGAAAGTCGCGGCATGCAGCACCTGGGCAAACAACAGCAGCCACAGGTGCTCGGCAAAGGCGCCCAGCAGCAGCCAGCGCAGGGCCGCCAGCAGGAAACTCGCCAGCAGCACCCGGCGCACCGAAAACCGCGAGAGAATCCAGCTCATCGCCAGGAACATCAGCACTTCGGCGACCACCCCCAACGCCCACAGCAGGCCGATCAAGCCGCGGCTGTAACCCAGGTGTTCCAAGTGCAGGGTCAGGAAGGTGTAGTAGGGGCCGTGGCTCATTTGCATCAAGGCCACGCAGGCATAGAAGGCTAGCACGCCGGGGCTGCGCAGCTGGCCAAGAAAGCCTCCAGCCGCCAGGCGACTGCCCTGGGCCGCTGGCTGGGCATTGGGCACCCAGGCGCTGCTGAGCACGATGCCGGCCATGATCAGTACCAGCGTCGCCGGGTAGATATCCAGGCTCAGCCACTCGAACAGCCGCCCCAGCGCCACCACCGTGAGAATGAAGCCGATCGAACCCCACAGGCGGATCTGGCTGTAGCGGGCGGTCTGGCCTTGCAGGTGCGCCAGGGTGATCACTTCGAATTGCGGCAGCACTGCGTGCCAGAAGAACGCATGCAAGGCCATGACCATCGCCAGCCAGGCGTAGCTCTTGCTGACGAAAATCAGCGAAAAGCTCAGCAGCGTGCAGATCGCGCCAAAACGCACAATGGCCAGGCGCTGGCCGGTGTAGTCGCCGAGCCAGCCCCAGATATTCGGCGCCACGCAGCGCATGAGCATGGGAATCGCCACCAGCTCGCCGATGCGCGCGCTGGAAAACCCCAGGTGATCGAAATACAGCGCCAGAAATGGCGCGGTCGAACCCAGCAAGGCGAAATAGAACAGATAGAAACTGGAGAGCCGCCAGTACGGGAGCGCCGCCACGGCCGTCAGACCGTGGCGACTGGCAGGGACGCCATTACAACTGGCCCAGCACCGGCGTGCTGACGCGCACGTCGGCGTTCTGGCCACGATGACGCAGCAGGTGATCCATCAGCACGATGGCCATCATGGCTTCGGCGATCGGCGTGGCGCGGATGCCGACGCACGGGTCGTGACGGCCCTTGGTGATGACGTCCACCGGGTTGCCATCGATGTCGATCGAGCGACCCGGGGTGGTGATGCTGGAGGTCGGCTTGAGCGCCAGGTGCGTGACGATCGGCTGGCCGGAGGAAATCCCGCCAAGGATGCCGCCAGCGTTGTTGCTGAGGAAACCTTGCGGGGTCAGCTCGTCGCGATGCTCGGTGCCACGCTGGGCAACGCTGGCGAAACCGGCGCCGATCTCCACGCCCTTGACCGCGTTGATGCTCATCAGCGCGTGGGCCAGCTCGGCGTCCAGGCGGTCGAAGATCGGCTCGCCCAGGCCCGGCATCACGCCCTCGGCGACCACGGTGATCTTCGCCCCCACCGAGTCCTGATCGCGACGCAGCTGGTCCATGTAGGCTTCCAGCTCCGGCACCTTGTCCGGGTCGGGGCTGAAGAAGGCGTTGTCTTCCACCGAGTCCCAGGTCTTGAACGGGATTTCGATCGGGCCCAGCTGGCTCATGTAGCCCCGCACCACGATGCCCTGGCTGGCCAGGTACTTCTTGGCGATGGCCCCGGCCGCCACGCGCATGGCGGTTTCCCGCGCCGAACTGCGACCGCCGCCGCGATAGTCGCGGATGCCGTATTTGTGGTGGTAGGTGTAATCGGCGTGGGCCGGGCGGAACAGGTCCTTGATCGCCGAGTAGTCCTTGGACTTCTGGTCGGTATTGCGGATCAGCAGGCCGATGGAGCAGCCAGTGGTCTTGCCTTCGAACACTCCGGAGAGGATTTCGACTTCATCGGCTTCCTGGCGCTGGGTGGTGTGGCGGCTGGTGCCGGGCTTGCGCCGGTCCAGGTCGCGCTGCAGATCGTCCAGCGACAGCTCAAGACCCGGTGGGCAGCCGTCGACAATGGCGACCAACGCCGGACCATGGCTTTCGCCGGCGGTGGTGACAGTGAACAGCTTGCCGTAGGTATTGCCAGACATGCGGGACGCTCCGTGAAATCAGCCGAAATAACTCAATCTGGATTACTGAGCGCGCCAGTATACGCAGCCTACCCAACTAGTTCATCCTCGAACCTTATCCGTGCCGGGAAGTCCAACCGGCACCTTCTCCATGATGGCGTGATGATGCTGCGAGTTCTTCTCTTGAGCCTTACCCTGTTCACCGGCCTGGTCCACGCGGCCGTGCTGCAACGTCCCATCAGCCTGGACACTGGCAATGGCGAGTTATACGGCTCGCTGCTGTTGCCCAAATCCGACGCCCCGGTGCCGGTGGTGCTGATCGTCTCCGGCTCCGGCCCTACCGACCGCGATGGCAACAACCCCGACGGCGGGCGCAACGACAGCCTCAAGCGCCTGGCCTGGGTGCTGGCCAAGCACAACATCGCCAGCGTGCGCTACGACAAGCGCGGCGTGGCCGCGAGCCTTGCCGCCACCCCGGACGAACGCAACCTGACCCTCGACGCCTACGTCGCCGACGCCGTGGCCTGGGGCAAAAAACTCAAGGCCGACCCGCGCCTGGGCCCGTTGATCATGCTCGGCCACAGCGAAGGCGCGCTGATCGCCACCCTGGCGGCGCCCCAGGTCGATGCGGCGGCGGTGATTTCCATCTCCGGGACCGCCCGCCCGGTGGACCAGGTGCTGCGCCAGCAACTGAGCTATCGCCTGCCGGCGCCGCTGATGCTGCGCAGCAACGAACTGCTCGACAGCCTCAAGGCCGGCCGAGTCGACACCGAGGTGCCGCCGCCGCTGGAAGTGATCTTCCGCCCCAGCGTGCAGCCGTACCTGATCACCCTGTTCAAAGAAGACCCGGCCGCCGCGTTCGCCCGCCTGAAAATGCCGGCCCTGATCGTCCAGGGCAGCAACGACATCCAGGTCGGCGTCGACGACGCGCGGATGCTCAAGGCCGCCAAGCCGGATGCCCAGTTGGCGCTGATCGAGGGCATGAACCATGTGCTGCGCATCGTGCCCAACGACGTCAAGCGGCAACTGGCCTCCTACAAGGACCCGCAACTGCCCCTGGCCTCGGAACTCGGCAGCCGCATCATCGGTTTTATTGACGGACTTCACGCCCGTTGACGCGTTTTCCCCTCCAGTCCTGAAAAAAACGGCCGATAAGCCTTTGCCGGCCGTTCACTTGCCGTCGGCAAGTAGCGCTTGGACAGGATCTCGCCGTTATGACCGATACCCAGAACCCTCCCGAAACCGAGGTTGAAAACCCCGCTCCCGAAGCCGTGGCGTTGCCGTGGGCGGATGTCCACGCCGAGCATCACCGGATGCTTCGCCTGGCCCCGCTGCAAACCGATCGCGCCACGGGCGGACGGCCGCTGCGCTTTATCGAGTTCGGTTATGCCGAGCGCAGTAACAAGGAGCGCAGCCTGTTGCGCATGACCCTCCAGCTGCCGGGCCAACGGGTGCGCAAGGAACAGAATCACCTGGATGTCTGGGTCGACCATACGACTCGGCGGGTGCGCTTCGAACCGGAAAACCTGCAAATCGAGCCGGCGAACCGTGGCATCGGCCGCTTTCTGTTGGCGCAGGGGGCGAGTTGGGCGCAGAAGAAATGGCCACACTACCGCGTGGACGGTTTCGAACTGGCGAACAAGGATGCGCTGAACGAGGCCACGCGCCTGCGACGCGATCATTTCCTGAGGGTCCAGGGTTTCGATGTGGTTTACGCCGATGCCCAGCATCTCAAGGGCAGCGTCAAGGATGTGCAGGTCGGCGAACTGCTGGCCAACTGGAACACCGAAAAACTGCAATTCGTCGAGATCCTCGAGGCCGCGCAGATGCTGCAACAGGCCGAGCAGAACCTCGAAGAGCAGGAAGTCAAACTGCGCAAGCACGAAGAAAAGGTTGCCAAGTACAAGCGCGAAGACACCGGACTGCGCTTTACCATCACCTGCCTGGTGGCCTTTGCGGTGTTCCAGGCCGGGTTGCTGATCTGGATCGCGACCCACCGCTGATTCCAGACTTACGCGGATACCTGTAGGAGCGAAGCTTGCTCGCGATAGCGTCCGTCCAGGCACACCCCGGTGCCTGGATCGCGGGCAAGTCGGATCGCCGCCCGCTCGCTCCTACAGAAACGCCGATCAGACCCGGGAGCTGAACAACGCCTGGTGCTGCCGGCACTGCTCGGCGGTGAGCATGAACACGCCATGGCCGCCGCGCTCGAAGTCCAGCCAGGCGAAGTCGACTTCCGGGTACAGGGCTTCGACATGGACCTGGCTGTTGCCGACCTCGACGATCAACAGGCCCTTCTCGGTCAGATGATCCGCCGCCTCGGCCAGCATGCGCCGCACCAGGTTCAGGCCATCGTCGCCACAAGCCAGGCCCAGCTCCGGTTCATGCTGGTACTCCTCGGGCATGTCGGCGAAATCCTCGGCATCCACATACGGCGGATTCGACACGATCAGGTCGAAACGCTGGCCCGGCAAGCCCTCGAAACCGTCGCCCTGCACCGTGAACACCCGCTCATCGACGCCATGGCGCTCGATGTTCTGGTTCGCCACCTCGAGGGCTTCGAACGACAAGTCGGCCAGCACCACTTCCGCATGGCGGAATTCGTAGGCGCAGGCAATGCCGATGCAGCCGGAACCGGTGCACAGGTCGAGAATCCGCGCAGGCTCGGCACCCAGCCAGGGTTCGAAACGTTTTTCGATCAGCTCGCCGATCGGCGAACGCGGGATCAGCACACGCTCGTCGACAATGAACGACAGGCCACAGAACCAGGCCTCGCCCAGCAGGTAGGCGGTCGGCACGCGCTCTTCGATGCGCCGCTTGAGCAGACGCTGCAGATTGACCAGTTCGTCATCTTCCAGCGCGCAGTCCAGATAGCTGTCGGCTATTTCCCACGGCAGGTGCAAGGCACCCAGTACCAACTGGCGGGCTTCGTCCCAGGCGTTGTCGGTCCCATGGCCGAAAAACAGATCCTCCCCATGAAAGCGGCTGACAGCCCAACGGATGTGGTCGCGCAGGGTGCGCAGGCGGGAAGTGATCACGGGACAGACTCCTGAAAAAACGACTGGCGATTCTAACAGCCAAAACGTCTGAGGACGACGCATGAAAAATCTGAGTCTGCGGGACGTCCAGGCGGTTTTCCCCGCATTCGACCCGATTCTCCATAGCCCTTGACACGGCTGTAGGCCAGCAACCACGCACCTTACGTTAGTAGCGATTCACAGAAGCGCTCCGCCAGAGGACAATGTCGCAAAAGCCCCACTCACAGGAGCCCCAGAATGTCCGTTCCAAAGACGATGTTTCAACTCAGCGGTCGTGGTTATGCAGCGGCTAATTTGAGCCACGCGACCCTTGTGATCATCGACGCCCAGAAAGAGTACCTCAGCGGTCCGCTGGCCCTGTCCGGCATGGACGCCGCGGTCGCCAACATCAAGCAACTGGTCGCTGTCGCCCGCTCCGCCGGCCGCCCGGTTGTGCACGTGCGTCACCTCGGCACCGTCGGCGGTCTGTTCGACCCCCAGGGTGAGCGCGGCGAATTCATCCCCGGCCTCGAACCCCAGGGCGACGAGACCATCATCGGCAAGCTGCTGCCGAGCGCCTTCCATGGCACCGAGCTGGAAAAGCGCCTGCAGGACCTGGGCTCCCTGGACCTGATCGTCTGCGGTTTCATGAGCCACTCCAGTGTCAGCACCACCGTGCGCGCGGCGAAGAACCTGGGCTTTCGCTGCACCCTGGTGGAAGACGCCTGCGCCACCCGCGACCTGCCCTACAAGGGCGGCATCCTCAGCGCCGAGCACGTCCAGCAGACCGAAATGGCCATCATGGCGGACAACTTCGCCACCCTCGCCCTGACCAAAGATCTGATCTGATCGACCTGCAATGAGCGGTCCACGGGCCGCTCATCCGTAAAAGCCTCTCATTTGCCGTAATTGCCTTAGCCTCAGGAACCACCCGGTCATCTTTCGGTCGAAGGGCCGATACCCATTGAGGAAGGTCGGAATGAAGATATCCGATGGTTTTGACGCACGTCGTCTGCGGCCCAAAGGCCCGCGGAACTGGCGTTTGCGCCTGGGCGCGGGATTCTCCGCGTTGCTGGCGACCTTCGGTGTGCTGCTGGCGATGGCCGGGGCCGCCAGCCTGTTGGGGCGCCCTCCGGCGCTGGGCGAATTGAATGCAAGTCCGGCAGGTTCCGCGGTGATTCTAGCGGTCGGTCTGTTACTGCTGTATGTCGGCGTCTGGCTGTGGCGTCGTTGCCGGCGCCGCATGCGCCAGCCGCAGACCTTGAACATGGCTCCGCACCTGATGAAGAAACATGACTGAATCGATGGCAACACGTTTTGTCCCGCCCCTCTCCCTTCGAGTTGGGTAAACTGCTCGGTCTTCGCGGAGGCTGACATGCAAGACGACGATTTTTCCCTGTTCAAAAGCGCGGTCCAAGGCGTCAAGCCGATCAAGCACGATCGCGCCGAAACCGGCAAACCCAAGGCTGACCGGGCGCAGATCGCCAAGCTGCGCCAGGCTGCCAGCGTGCGCACCGAGACCACGACCGTCGATGGGCTGTCCGATCAGTTCGTGATCGACGTCGGCCCGGAAGACGAGTTGATGTGGGCCCGCGACGGGGTTCAGGAAAGCCAGATGCGCAAGCTCAAGGTCGGCCAGATCCCTTTCGAGGGCAGCCTCGACCTGCACGGCATGAACGTGGAAAAGGCCCGGGAAACCCTCTGGGCGTTCCTCGCCGAAGCCACCAAGTTCGAAATCCGCTGCGTGCGCGTCACCCACGGCAAGGCCGTGCGCCTGGACGGCAAGCGGCCGATGATCAAGAGCCACGTCAACACCTGGCTGCGCCAGCATCCCCAGGTGCTCGGCTTCACCTCGTGCCAGGCCAGGCACGGCGGCGCTGGGGCCGTTTATGTGATGCTCAAACGCACCATGATGGAAGGTCGCGACGAGTAAAGCCGCTTCGTCGCGCTTGCAGCGTCGAGTCCGCCACCGTACCCTTGCCCTTTGCGTAAAATCCCACAGGTAGTTTCATGTCCCTGGAACAGAATTACACGGCGATCCTCGGCCAATTGGGCGAAGACGTCTCCCGCGAGGGCCTGCTCGACACGCCAAAACGTGCCGCCAAAGCCATGCAGTACCTCTGCCGCGGTTATGAACAAACGCTGGAAGAAGTCACCAACGGTGCCTTGTTCAGCTCCGATAACAGCGAAATGGTGCTGGTCAAGGACATCGAGCTCTACTCGCTGTGCGAGCACCATCTGCTGCCTTTCATCGGCAAGGCTCACGTCGCCTACATTCCAAGCGGCAAGGTGCTGGGCCTGTCGAAAGTCGCGCGCATCGTCGACATGTACGCGCGCCGCCTGCAGATCCAGGAAAACCTCAGCCGCCAGATCGCCGATGCGGTCCAGCAAGTGACCGGCGCCCTGGGCGTCGCGGTGGTGATCGAGGCCAAGCACATGTGCATGATGATGCGCGGTGTGGAGAAGCAGAACTCGTCGATGATCACCTCGGTGATGCTGGGCGAATTCCGCGAAAACGCGGCGACCCGCAGCGAGTTTCTCAGCCTGATCAAGTAATCGGCTGCCCGAAAGAACCGGCGTTCATCGCCGGTTTTTTTTCGCCTGGCAAAAATCAGGTAAGCTGCCGCCCCTTCTTTCATGGGCAAGAGGCAATATCGTGATCGTCAAAGCGCTTCGAGTCGGCCTGGGCCAGCTCATCATCTTCATCGACTTCATCACCCGCCCACGCAAGCAGCAGCGCCCCGCCGCGGCCCAAGCCCAGGTCGAACAGGCCGCCAAGGGCCTGACCCTGTACCAGTTCCACGCCTGCCCCTTCTGCGTGAAAACCCGCCGCACCCTGCACCGCCTGAACGTTCCGGTGGCCCTGCGTGACGCGAAAAACAACGAGCAGGACCGCCAGACCCTGCTGGAGCAAGGCGGCAAGATCAAGGTGCCGTGCCTGCGCATCGAAGAAAACGGCCAGACCACCTGGATGTACGAGTCCAAGGTGATCATCGATTATCTGGACAAGCGCTTTGCAACAGCTTGAATGGTTGGTGGCGTTCTGAAGGACGTCATCGCGGGCAAGCCTCGCTCCTACAGGTTTACGACCGAGTCTCTGTAGGAGCGAGGCTGGCCCGCGATAGCGCCAGAACAGCCCCCACAAGCGCCAGACCATAAAAAACCGACCCAAGGGTCGGTTTTTTGTTTCCCGCAGAAGCTCAGTCGAGCATCCCGACATGCCGCGGATGGCTTTCCACCCGTTGCATCCAGGCCTGGATCGCCGGGTAGCGCGCCAGGTCGAAGCCACCTTCATGGGCGACATGGGTGTAGGCATAGAGCGCGATATCGGCAATCGAATACTGCTCGCCTACCAGATACGGCGTGCGCGCCAGCTGGTGCTCCATCACGTCCAGGGCCTTGTAGCCGCGCTTTTGCAGCTTCTCGTATTCGTGAAGGCGCTCCTGCGGCAGGCCCAGATAAAGCTGGATGAAACGTGCCACGGCAATGTACGGCTCATGGCTGTATTGCTCGAAAAACTGCCACTGCAGCACTTGCGTGCGTAAACGCGGCTCGCTCGGCAGGAATTCGCTGCCATCGGCGAGGAAGTTGAGAATCGCGTTCGACTCCCACAGGCAAGTGCCGTCTTCCAGCTCCAGTACCGGGATCTTGCCGTTGGGGTTCTTCGCCAGAAACGCCTCGGTCTGCGTATCCCCGTTCAAGATATCCACGGCGTGCCACTCATAAGGCTGGCCCAGCAGATTGAGCATCAGCTTGACCTTGTAGCAGTTGCCGGACCGGTAATCCCCATAAACCTTGTACATGGCCCTCTCCTCTTAGGCTGCCTGTGCAGCCTGTGCTTGACGTACCACGGTGGCCAGCCGCTTGAGACCTTCGTCCAGACGCGCCGGATCGATATGACTGAAATTCAACCGCAGGTGACCTGGATTGCGGTCCGGCTCGGAGAAGAAGGGTTCGCCCGGCATGAATGCCACATCCTGCTCCAGCGCCGCCTTCAGCAAAGTGCGGGTGTCCAGCGGCTGTTTCAAGGTCAACCAGAAAAACAGCCCGCCCTGGGGCACCTGCCAGTCGGCCAGATCGCCGAAATGACGTTGCAGGGCTGCTTGAAAAGCGTCGCGGCGGACCCGGTAGAAATCACGCAACTCGCCCAGATGCTGCTGATACTGCTCGGTACCTATCCATTGCAGCGCCTGCCATTGGCCGACTCGATTGGTGTGCAGGTCCGCCGACTGCTTCAACCGCAGCAGATGGGGAAACAGGTCCGGGCTGGCGATCAGGTAACCGACCCGCAGCCCCGGCAGCAACGTCTTCGACACGGTGCCGGTGTAGATCCAGCTGGCCTTGCGCAGGCGCCCGACAATAGGCGTGGCATTGCCGCCATCGAAAGTCAGTTCGCGGTAAGGCTCGTCCTCGATCAGGGTCACCCCGAACTCGTCGAGCAACGCCGCCACGGCATCGCGCTTGGCCTCGCTGTAGCGCACCGCCGAAGGATTCTGGAAGGTCGGGATCAGGTAGATGAACGCGGGACGATGCTGCTCCAGGCGGGCGCGCAATTGCGCCAGGTCCGGCCCATCGGCCTCAAGCGGCACGGTCAGGCAATCGGCGCCGAACAGCTGGAAGATCTGCAACGCCGCCAGGTAGGTCGGCGCTTCCAGCATGATCTCGGTGCCCTTGTCGATGTACAGCTTGGCCGCCAGATCGAGGGTCTGCTGGGAACCGCTGACCACCAGCACCTGGCTGGCCTCGCACGGCACGCCCAGCGCCCGGGCCTGTGCCGCCAGGGCCTCGCGCAGCTGTGGCTCGCCCTCGCTCATGCCGTATTGGCCCATGGACACCGGCATCGCCTGCCAATCGGTCTTCGGCAGCATCGCTTCGGCGGGCAGCCCTCCGGCGAACGACATCACTTCCGGACGCTGCGCGGCGGCAAGGATTTCACGGATCAGTGAGCTTTTAAGACGCGAAACACGTTCGGAGAAGGCCATGAGGGTCACCCGTAGCGAAGGCGGAGGAAAATACGTCAAACTGCTTGACCGAAATTACGCCGACTTTCGCAGATACGTCAATATGCTTGACCTTAAAAACCAGACCACGCAACAAGCCGCCATGGAAGCTTTCTTCTTTGGTTACCAGGCGTTCACCGCCAAGGCCGACGAAATGCTCGAGCGCCGCGGCCTGAGTCGCGTGCATCAGCGCATCGTGTTTTTCATTGCCCGCTACCCGGGGCTGAGTGTGAAGGAACTGCTCACGGCACTGGGCGTGAGCAAGCAGGCGCTGAACATTCCGCTGCGCCAATTGATGGAGATGCACCTGGTCAACAGCGTTGCCCCAGAGAGCGACAAGCGTAAACGCCTGCTGGAACTGACCGAGGACGGTGCGCGCTTTGAGCAATCGCTGCGGCGCGAGCAGGTGAAGCTGCTGCAACGGGTGTTCGCCGAGGCCGGCGAGGCGGCGGTGGATGGCTGGCTGGCGGTGAACAAGGCCCTGGGCGAAAACCGCTGACACCACAGCCTGCGCAGCGGCCGTCAATCTGCATAGTCGATGCTTCTGCAAGACCGCGTCAGCCCCATTGCGAGCGCTGCACGCTCGATCGCAGGCTGCGCCAGCGGCTACAGGCATATAGCATTTCTGGCGAACTTTTCGCACACAACCTAAAAAACATTATTTGCTTTCTTTGTATACAAAAGCATAATTCGCCACGTGCGAGTTCCTGACCCATAGGTCAATAAAAGCCCGCAAGCCTTACATGCCTCAAAGAGCCGCTGCCCACCCTCGCGTGTCCGGCTCTGGAAAAAATAATAAAACTCTTGAGGAGTACTCGCTGTGGAAAGCCGCAAATCCGAAGCCCCTACGCTGGAACTCTCGCCGCCGCTGAACAGTGGCTGGCTGGAGCGCATCTTCAAACTCAGGTTGCATGGCACCACGGTGAAGACCGAGCTGATCGCCGGTCTGACAACCTTCATCACCATGGCCTACATCATTTTCGTCAACCCCAACATCATGGCCGACGCCGGCATCGACCACGGCGCGGCCTTCGTCGCCACCTGCATCGCCGCCGCCCTGGGTTGCCTGTTGATGGGGCTGTACGCCAACTGGCCGGTAGGCCTGGCGCCCGGCATGGGGCTGAACGCCTTTTTCACCTACACCGTGGTCGGAACCATGGGCTACAACTGGGAAACCGCCCTCGGTGCGGTGTTCGTGTCCGGCGTGCTGTTCATGTTCCTGACCTTCTCGCGGATCCGCGAATGGCTGCTCAACAGCATTCCGGCCAGCCTGCGCTTCGCCATGGGCGCCGGCGTGGGCCTGTTCCTCGGGCTGATCGGCTTGAAGACCGCGGGCATCGTGGTCGATAGCCCGGCCACCCTGATCAAGCTCGGCTCCCTGCGCGAACCCGGCCCGCTGCTGGCGGCGATCTGCTTCCTGATGATTGCCGTGCTCAGTTACCACCGGGTGTTCGGCGCGATCCTCATCAGCATAATCACCGTGACCCTGGCCGGCTGGGGCCTGGGCCTGGTGCACTACGAGGGCATCATGTCGGCCCCGCCGAGCCTGGCACCGACCTGGATGGCCATGGACGTCGCCGGGGTGTTCAACGTCAGCATGATCAGCGTGGTGCTGGCCTTCCTCTTCGTGCACATGTTCGATACCGCCGGCACCCTGATGGGCGTGGCCCAGCGCGCCGGCCTGGTCAACCCCGACGGAAAGATCGAGAACCTCTCCCGCGCCCTGAAGGCGGACAGCGCCTCCAGCGTATTCGGTGCGGTGGTCGGCGTTCCACCCGTGACCAGCTACGTGGAAAGTGCCGCGGGTGTCGCCGCGGGTGGTCGGACTGGTCTTACCGCAGTGACCGTAGGTGTGCTATTTATCGCAGCCATGTTTTTCGCACCGCTGGCTGGCATGATCCCCGCTTATGCCACCGCCGGTGCGCTGATTTATGTGGCGATGCTGATGATGGGCGGCATGGCCCACATCGATTGGGAAGAGGCCACCGACAGCATCCCGGCGATCGTGACCGCAATCATGATGCCGCTGACCTTCTCGGTCGCCGACGGTATCGCCCTGGGTTTCATCACCTACGTGGCCTTGAAGGCCGGGACGGGCAAGTACAAGGAAATCTCCATCAGCCTGTGGGTGCTGTGCGCGATCTTTATCGCCAAGTTCATTTTCTTGTAGGCACATCGGTTTCAAACGGCCTCACCCCGTCGGGTGAGGCTTTTGCACATAAGGAGAAAGGCAATGAGCGTGGAAACCTGGCTGCTGTTCAGCGGCGCGGCACTGGTGGTGATCCTGATTCCGGGCCCGCTGTCCCTGCTGATGATCAGCAACAGCCTGAATTACGGTTTGCGCCGGTCCTACCCGGCGTTTCTCGGCGGCGTGTTTGCCTCGATCTGCCTGCTGAGTGCCTCGGCCCTGGGCCTGGGCGCCCTGCTGCTGGCTTCGGAGCAGCTGTTCAGTGCCCTGAAAATCGTTGGTGCGCTGTACCTGTTCTATCTCGCCTGGCAAAGCTGGCAGCAATCGCGGCAGCCCTCCCACGGTGCCGAAGTACCCGAGGCCGCACCGAAACCGCGCTTTCGCGCACTGTTCGGGCGCGCTTTTGTGCTGGGCGCCAGCAACCCGAAAGACATTCTGTTCTTCGCCGCATTTCTGCCGCAGTTTCTCAGCGCCGAACAACCCTTCCTGCCGCAGCTGCTGATCATGATCATCACCTGGACCCTGCTCGACCTGCTGTGCAAGCTGGCCTACGGCCTGGGCGCCCATGGCGCGGCGCGCTACCTGCGCAGCGGCAAGGGCCAGAGCTGGTTCAACCGGGTCAGCGCCGGGCTGTTCAGCGGCGCGGGCGCTGCGTCGCTGTTGAGCCGCTGAAAAGCTTCGCCGGCAAGCCACGCGCCTACAGGATTGGCTTCTGTAGGAGCGTGGCTTGCCCGCGATGGCGTCCTCACCCACAGCACATTTTCGCAGACGAAAAAAAGCCCGCAGTGTGAGCGGGCGAAAGACCAAAGAAGCTATTTGCGCAGGCTTCGTGGGGGGAAAGTCCTAGCTTCCTCTGTAGGTCGAATAACTGTAGGGCGAGATCAGCAGCGGTACGTGGTAATGCTCCTGCTCGGCCGAGATGCCGAAGCGCAGCACCACCACATCGAGAAACGCAGGCTCAGGCAGTTGCACGCCGCGAGCACGGTAGTAATCGCCGGCATGGAATTGCAGCTGGTAAACCCCGGTGCGGTAGTCATCGCCTTGCAGCAACGGCGCATCGCAACGGCCATCGCTGTTGGTCAGGGCACTGGCGACCAGTTCCAACTGGGCACCTTCGACCCGGTACAGCTCGACCTTGATGGCGCTGCCTGGGCAGCCATGCGCGGCATCCAACACGTGTGTAGTCAAACGTCCCATTGATTCTGCGTGTCTGTGCGCGCTCACACGTCCAGACCTCGCGCCTCCTGAAGTCAGTTGATAAGGAGACCGCACCATTTCGGAGCACGAAAGGATGCGGCAAGGAATTTATTAAGACACTTTTAAAAAAAATTGTACACAATAAAAATCACCCATTTCCGGGTACTTCGAGCAAGCCCCCGTATTCCCTTGATCAGCGGCTAGACCATGAGAGCAGAAGACTTTTCATCCATTAGCTGACCAACCAGGCAGGTTTCTTGCAATACCCAGGCATGAGCACAATCGATGAAAAATGCAAAAAATCGGGCTTACAAACTGATTGAAAAGTTGTATACAATCGTTCCATCGCTGTGACGCCAGCCTGCCTTTCCCCCTCAGGCCCCGCCACGCCACCGTTATCACGATAAGAAGGAAGACTGCAGTGAGCGCTGACTACCCACGCGACCTGATCGGTTACGGCTCCAACCCTCCTCACCCTCACTGGCCGGGCAATGCCCGCATCGCCCTGTCGTTCGTGCTCAATTACGAAGAAGGCGGCGAGCGCAATATCCTGCACGGCGACAAGGAATCAGAAGCCTTCCTTTCGGAAATGGTCGCCGCCCAGCCCCTACAGGGCGAGCGCAACATGAGCATGGAATCGCTGTACGAGTATGGCAGCCGCGCCGGCGTGTGGCGGATCCTCAAGCTGTTCAAGGAATTCGACATTCCGCTGACCATCTTCGCCGTCGCCATGGCCGCCCAGCGCCATCCGGACGTGATCCGCGCCATGGTCGAAGCCGGCCACGAGATCTGCAGCCACGGCTACCGCTGGATCGACTACCAGTACATGGACGAAGCCCAGGAACGCGAGCACATGCTCGAGGCGATCCGCATCCTCACTGAAATCACCGGTGAACGCCCGCTGGGCTGGTACACCGGCCGCACCGGCCCGAACACCCGGCGCCTGGTGATGGAAGAAGGCGGTTTCCTCTACGACTGCGACACCTACGACGACGACCTGCCCTACTGGGAACCCAACAACCCGACCGGCAAGGCGCACCTGGTGATCCCCTACACCCTGGACACCAACGACATGCGCTTCACCCAGGTCCAGGGCTTCAACCAGGGCGACGATTTCTACCAGTACCTCAAGGATGCCTTCGACGTGCTGTACGCCGAAGGCGCCGAGGCGCCGAAGATGCTGTCCATCGGCCTGCACTGCCGCCTGATCGGCCGTCCGGCGCGCCTGGCCGCCCTGAAACGCTTTATCGAGTACGCCAAGGGTCACGATCAGGTCTGGTTCACCCGCCGCGTGGATATCGCCCGCCACTGGCAACAAACCCACCCGTTCCCGGGAGCTGCGAAATGAGCACCTTCCAAACCCTGAAACCCTCGACCCTGAGCCGCGACGCCTTCGTCAAAGCCTTCGCCGATATCTACGAACATTCGCCATGGGTCGCCGAAAAGGCCTTCGACCTGGGCCAGGACGCATCGATCGACCGGATCGACACCCTGCACCAGCGCATGAGCGACATCCTGTTGAGCGCTGATCACCAGAGCCAGTTGGCCCTGATCAACGCTCACCCGGACCTGGCCGGCAAAGCCGCCGTCCAGGGGCAGCTGACCGAAGCCAGCACCCATGAACAGGCTGGCGCCGGTATTCACCAATGCACGGCCGAAGAGTTCCAGCGCTTCACCGAGCTGAACGATGCCTACAAGGCCAAGTTCAAGTTTCCCTTCATCATGGCGGTAAAAGGCAGCAACCGGCATCAGATCCTCGCGGCGTTCGAAGCCCGCATCCACAACTCGGTGGACACCGAATTCCGGTGCGCGCTGGCGGAGATCAACAAGATCGCCCTGTTCCGATTACTGACTCTCTAGCAAGCCTGGCCCGAGTACGAAACGTACCCAGGGCCCTGCAAGCATCCCAAGCCACTCAATTAAAGGCAGACAAGAAGAATGAAAGCTTACGCCGTACCTTTCGAGAAGTTCGTCAACCTGGCCGACGCCCGCCTGGGCACCAAGATCATCTCGGTGACCGATGACTGGTTCGCGGACGCCAACCGTCTGTTCCAGCCGACCCCGGCCGTATGGAAGGAGGGCGTATTCGATGACAACGGCAAGTGGATGGACGGCTGGGAGTCGCGCCGCAAGCGCTTCGAAGGCTACGACAGCGCTGTGATCCGCCTGGGCGTGCCTGGCCAGATCAAGGGTGTGGACATCGACACCTCATTCTTCACCGGCAACTTCCCGCCATCGGCCTCCCTGGAAGCCTGCTTCCTGACCGAAGGCGAGCCGAACGAAAACACCCAGTGGGTGGAAGTGCTGCCGGCCGTCGAGCTGCAAGGCAACAGCCATCACTACCACGAGATCAGCAACGACCAGGCGTTCAGCCACCTGCGCTTCAACATCTACCCGGATGGCGGCGTGGCCCGTCTGCGCGTGCACGGCATCCCGTACCGCGACTGGTCGGCGGTCGGCGACAACGAACAGGTCGACCTGGCAGCCGCCCTCAACGGTGGCCGCGCCCTGGCCTGCTCCGATGAACACTTCGGCCGCATGAGCAACATCCTCAACCCGGGCCGCGGTATCAACATGGGCGATGGCTGGGAAACCGCCCGCCGCCGCACGCCGGGCAATGACTGGGTGATCGTCGCCCTGGGCCATCCGGGCGAGATCGAGAAGATCATCGTCGACACCCTGCACTTCAAGGGCAACTACCCGGACAGCTGCTCGATCCAGGGCGCCTTCGTCAAGGGCGGCACCGACAGCCAGATCGAAACCCAGTCGCTGTTCTGGCGCGAACTGCTGCCGAGCCAGAAGCTGGAAATGCACGCCGAACACACCTTCGCCGAGCAGATCAAGGCCCTGGGCCCGATCACCCATATCCGTCTGAACGTGTTCCCGGACGGTGGCGTCAGCCGCCTGCGGATCCTCGGCAAGGTCGCGAAGTAATGCCGAGCCTGTAGGCGCGAAGCTTGCTCGCGATAGCGGTTGTCAGGTCGACATCTGCTGTCTGGTTTGACGCCATCGCGAGCAAGCTTCGCTCCTGCAAAAAACATGACTTGCCGAAAAACCGAACTCACAGATTAAGAAGAACAGCATGCGCACATTGATGATCGAACCGCTGACCAAAGAAGCCTTCGCCCCCTTCGGTGACGTGATCGAAACCGACGGCAGCGATCACTTCATGATCAACAACGGTTCGACCATGCGCTTCCATCGTCTGGCTACCGTGGAAACCGCCACGCCGGACGACAAGGCGATCATCAGCATCTTCCGCGCCGACGCGCTGGACATGCCCTTGACCGTACGCATGCTGGAGCGCCATCCGCTGGGCAGCCAGGCTTTCATTCCGCTGCTCGGCAACCCCTTTCTGATCGTGGTCGCGCCACTTGGCGATGCACCTGTATCGGGCTTGGTCCGCGCCTTCGTCAGCAATGGCAGGCAGGGCATTAATTACCATCGCGGCGTCTGGCACCACCCGGTGCTGACGATCGAAAAGCGGGATGACTTCCTGGTGGTTGATCGCAGTGGCACAGGCAATAACTGCGATGAGCATTTCTTTGAAGAGGATGAGTGTTTGATCCTCGCCCCCCACCAATAAGAGAAGGTCTGATCACCCGAAAACAAGGGTGACAGGCGAGAGGTAAAGACTGTGGAAGCACATCTGTTGGAATGGCTCAACCTGAGCGTGCGTTGGGTTCACATGATCACTGGCGTGGCCTGGATCGGCGCGTCGTTCTACTTCGTCTGGCTGGAAAACAACCTCAATCGCGTCAACCCCAAGGACGGCCTGTCGGGCGACCTCTGGGCAATCCACGGTGGCGGCATCTATCACCTGGAAAAATACAAGCTGGCCCCACCGTCCATGCCGGAGAACCTGCACTGGTTCAAGTGGGAAGCCTACTTCACCTGGATGTCGGGGATCGCGCTGCTCTGCCTGGTGTTCTACTACAACCCGATGCTCTACCTGGTAGCGCCCGGCAGCGGCCTGACCGGCCCTGAAGGCGTGGCCATCGGCATCGGTTCGCTGATCGCCGGCTGGTTCGTCTACGACTTCCTCTGCGACTCGCCCCTGGGCAAGAAACCCGCCCTGCTCGGCTTCATCCTGTTTGTGCTGTTGATCGCCGCGGCCTATGGCTTCAGCAAGGTGTTCAGCGGTCGCGGCGCCTATCTGCATGTCGGCGCCATCATCGGCACCATCATGGTCGGCAACGTGTTCCGCATCATCATGCCGGCCCAGCGCGCGCTGGTGGCCGCCATCGCGGAAAACCGCACGCCGGACCCGACCCTGCCGGCCAAGGGCCTGCTGCGTTCGCGCCACAACAACTACTTCACCCTGCCCGTGCTGTTCATCATGATCAGCAACCACTTCCCGAGCACCTACGGCAGCCAGTACAACTGGTTGATCCTGGCCGGGATCGCGGTGCTGGCGGTGCTGGTGCGTCACTACTTCAACACCCGCCACGACAGCCACAAGTTCGCCTGGACCCTGCCGGTCGCGGCCCTGGGCATGATCTGCCTGGCCTACGTCACCGGCCCCGCGCAAATGGCCAAGGGTCCGGAAGTGGCCAAGACCCCGGCAAAGATCGAGTACCAGCCACTGCCGGAAACCGCCATCGGCGGCGGCGCCAAGCCTGAGGCCGCAGCGGCTCCGGCAGCTCCGGCAGCTCCCGAAGTTGCTCCGACGCAAGCGTCCACGGCAACCCCGGGCCCGAGCTTCGACAAGGTGCACAACGTGATCCAGGAACGTTGCACCGTCTGCCACTCGGCCAAGCCCACCAGCCCGCTGTTCAGTGCCGCGCCGGCCGGCGTGATGTTCGATACCCCGGAGCAGATCAAGCTCCAGGCCCCACGGATCCAGGCCCAGGCAGTCGCCAGCCAGATCATGCCGCTGGGCAACATCACCCAGATGACCCAGCAGGAACGTGACCTGATCGGCGCCTGGATCAACCAGGGGGCGCGCACCAACTAGTACTGCGGTGCCAGCCCGCTCGCTCCTGCAGCTCATGCAATACCTGTAGGCGCGAGCTTGCCCGCGATCAACCGCCACGCGGTTGGCCTGCTGCAAAAAAGCTGTTCGCAACCACACAGCTTTCTAATCACAAGAATAAAAAAGATCCGAGGTGTTGCATGTCCGCGTTAACCGAACCGCGCATCCCCGACGCACCCGCCATTGCGCGACTGCCCCTTTTGCAACTGATCCTGGTCGGTTTGCAGCATGTCCTGCTGATGTACGGAGGCGCCATCGCGGTGCCGTTGATCATCGGACAGGCCGCGGGTCTGAGTCGTGAAGAAATCGCTTTCCTGATCAATGCCGACCTGCTGGTCGCCGGCATCGCCACCATCGTGCAATCCCTCGGCATCGGCCCCATGGGCATCCGCATGCCAGTGATGATGGGCGCCAGCTTTGCCGCCGTGGGCAGCATGGTGGCCATGGCCGGCATGCCGGGCATCGGTTTGCAGGGGATCTTTGGCGCGACCATCGCCGCCGGTTTCTTCGGCATGCTGATCGCGCCCTTCATGTCCAAGGTAGTGCGTTTCTTCCCGCCCCTGGTCACCGGCACCGTCATCACCTCCATCGGCCTGTCGCTGTTCCCGGTCGCGGTGAACTGGGCGGGCGGCGGCAGCCACAATACCGAATTCGGTTCCCCGATCTACCTGACCATCGCCGCGCTGGTACTGGGCACCATCCTGCTGGTGCACCGTTTCATGCGCGGTTTCTGGGTGAATATTTCCGTGCTGATCGGCATGGGCCTGGGCTACGTGCTCTGCGGCCTGATCGGCATGGTCGACCTCAGCGGCATGGCCCAGGCGCCCTGGGTGCAGGTGGTCACTCCGCTGCATTTCGGCATGCCGCAGTTCCATCTGGCGCCGATCCTTTCGATGTGCCTGGTGGTAGTGATCATCTTCGTCGAGTCCACCGGGATGTTCCTCGCCCTGGGAAAGATCACTGGCCAGGAAGTCACCCCGCGCATGCTGCGTCGCGGCCTGCTGTGTGATGCCGGCGCCTCGTTTTTCGCCGGTTTCCTCAACACCTTCACCCACTCTTCGTTCGCCCAGAACATCGGCCTGGTACAGATGACCGGCGTGCGTTGCCGCTCGGTGACCCTAGTCGCCGGCGGCCTGCTGATAGTCCTGAGCCTGCTGCCCAAGGCGGCTTTCCTGGTGGCCTCGATTCCACCGGCGGTACTGGGTGGCGCAGCCATCGCCATGTTCGGCATGGTGGCGGCGACCGGGATCAAGATCCTCCAGGAAGCCGACATCGCCGACCGCCGCAATCAACTGCTGGTGGCGGTGAGCATCGGCATGGGCCTGATTCCGGTGGTCCGCCCGGAATTCTTCGCCCACCTGCCGCTGTGGATGAGCCCGATCACCCACAGCGGAATCGCCATGGCCACTCTCAGTGCCCTGGCCCTGAACCTGCTGTTCAACATCCTGGGCGGTACCGAACGGGCCGCCAGCAATCCCCGACACGCCCACCAGCATTGAAGCCTGAACGGGGCGGCCTGGCGGTCGCCCCTGCTTGACCGTCGATACCCGAAATACACGCACGACAGGCAGACCCGGCACCGCGCCCGGTCGCAGTCGGCGGCTGCCTGCGCCTTGACAATAAAAACAAACAGGGAGCAACACGATGAGACATGCACACGCACGCCTGCTGCTCGGCGGCACACTGCTGGCGACAACCCAGGCCATGGCTGGCGACCTGCTGCTGTGGCAGACCAACAGCCTGACGTACCTGTACGGCAAGAACTTCGCGATCAACCCGTCGATCCAGCAGACGGTGACCTTCGAACACGCCGACCGCTGGAAGTACGGCGACACCTTCCTGTTCGTCGACAAGATTTTCTACAACGGCCAGGAAGACCGTAACAAAGGCCGCCACGCCTTTTACGGCGAGTTCAGCCCCAGGCTGTCGTTCGGCAAGATCCTCGACCGCTCATTGGCCTTCGGCCCGATCAAGGACGTGTTGCTGGCCATGACCTACGAATATGGCGAAGGCGACAGCGAGGCCTACCTGATCGGCCCCGGTTTCGACCTTGCCGTTCCGGGCTTCAACTATTTCACCCTGAACTTCTACCGCCGCCAGACCGAAGGCCCGCGCCCCGGCGACGGTGTCTGGCAAATCACCCCCTCCTGGTCCTACAGCATCCCGCTGGGTCGCTCGAACCTGTTGATCGACGGTTACCTGGACTGGGTGGTGGACAACGACCAGAACGACCGCGGCACCTACCACGCCAACCTGCATATCAACCCACAGATCAAATACGACCTGGGCAAGGCCCTGCGCCTGGGCGAGAAGCAGCTGTATGTCGGCCTCGAATACAGCTACTGGAAAGACAAGTACGGCATCCAGAACAGCCCGAACCTGGACACCAACCAGAACACCGCCAGCCTGCTGGTGAAGGTCCATTTCTAGGATGGCCGGCAAACGTGCTCCAAAGTTGTTTCAAGTGCGCTATTGCAGAGCACTTGAGCAAGGCCGTGGGAGTCAGTATTCTCCGCGGCCGCCTGAATCCGGTGAAAAAAAAAGCCCGGATTTAAAAACTGACCAGAAAGCCAACTTATCCCGGCCTCTGGAAAGTACCAAGGCGTACCGATTTAGAACCGAATTCACTCTCGATCGACTGTATTCGTACAGCCGCGCGGGAGTTTTTGCGTTTTTTTTCGCCTTGGCTCAGCTCTTGCTATCAGCAACAAAGCTGACCGATCGGATGATTTTTCAGCCACTGAAAGGTGCCACACCAGAGCACCGGCTTTAAAGAAAAAAACGTGGAACCACTTACTTTTTGGGAGCAACCGAATGAACCGCATCTGTAAAGGCCTGATGCTTGCCGGATCCTTGCTGGCAGGGGCCCAGGCCACCGCCGGCGATCTGCTGCAATGGCAGAACAACAGCCTGACTTACCTCTACGGCAAAGACTTCGCGATCAATCCAGAAATCCAACAGACCGTTACGTTCGAACATGCCGATGCCTGGAAGTACGGCGACAACTTCCTGTTTATCGACAAGATCTTCTACAACGGTAAAAAGGACGGCAACGTCGGTCCGAATACTTATTACGGCGAGTTCAGCCCGCGTCTTTCATTCGGCAAGATCTTTGATCAGAAGTTGGAGTTCGGTCCGATCAAGGATGTATTACTGGCCATGACTTACGAGTTCGGCGAAGGCGATAACGAGTCCTACCTGATCGGTCCGGGTTTTGACCTGGCGATCCCCGGGTTCGATTACTTCCAGTTGAACTTCTACAACCGCCAGACCGAAGGCAGCCGTGCCGGCGACAATGTCTGGCAGATCACCCCGGTCTGGTCCTACACCATTCCGGTGGGCCGTTCGGACATCCTGATCGACGGCTTCATCGACTGGGTGGTGGACAACGACAAGAATTCCAAAGGCGAGTACCACGCCAACCTGCACATCAACCCGCAGATCAAGTACGACCTGGGCAAGGCGCTGAAACTGGGCGACAAACAGCTGTATGTCGGTATCGAATACGACTATTGGAAGAACAAGTACGGAGTCAAGGACACCCCGTACTTCGACACCGACCAGAACACCGCCAGCCTGCTGCTCAAGTACCACTTCTGATGCTGTGAGCACCGTTCCCGTGCGGGTCGCGGGAACGGATTACATCGAACAAATCGATAGTAACGCGCCGATATTCGCAACCATCGATCAGTTGAGCTGGCATAGCATGTCGCTCATTCCAATCTGATCAGGAGTTGCATCGATGACTCAATTTCGCAAAGTACTCAGCGTCCATACCGGCCAGCCCGCTTCGGACGGCGCCGGCGTCAGACTGACCCGGGTCTTCGGTGGCCAGGGTGTCGAGCGTTTCGACCCGTTCCTGATGCTCGACGAGTTCGGCTCGGAAAACCCCGACGATTACATCGCCGGCTTCCCGCCCCATCCCCATCGCGGTTTCGAAACCGTCACCTACATGCTCGAAGGCCGCATGCGCCACGAGGATCACCTGGGCAACGTCGGCCTGCTGGAAGGCGGTGGCGTGCAGTGGATGACCGCTGCCAAGGGCATCATCCACAGCGAGATGCCGGAGCAGGAAGAAGGCGTGATGCGCGGCTTCCAGCTATGGCTGAACCTGCCGGGCAAGCACAAGCTGGACAAGGCCGGCTACCGGGACATCCAACCCCAGGACATCCCGCGCCTGACCACCGCCAATGGCGTGGAAGTGGTGGTGATCGCCGGCCGCTTCGATGACGGCCAGGTGCAACAGACCGGCGCCGTGGAGCGACCAGACACCGAGCCCCACTACTTCGACCTGCGCCTGCCTGTTGGCGCCAGCATCAGCCCGCGTCTGCCTGAAGGACATCGGGCCCTGCTGTATGTCTATGAAGGCCAGGTTGAGCTGGCCGGGCATCCGCAACCGGTCGCCAGCAGCAAGCTGGTGCGCCTGTCCGACCAGGGCGAGATCCAGTTGAGCAGTGCCAATGGCGCCCGTGTGCTGTTGATCGCCGGCAAGCCCCTGGGCGAGCCGATCGTGCAGTACGGCCCGTTCGTGATGAACACCCGGGAAGAGATCGAGCAGGCGTTGCGGGATTTTCGCGATGACAAACTGACGGCCTGAGCATTGCCCTTAGAAACGCTATCGCGAGCAAGCTCGCTCCTACAGAGATAATGAACTCCCTGTAGGAGCGAGCTTGCTCGCGATGCTTTTTCAGGCCGTCTCGACTTCTGCCGCCAATCCCAGGAAGCGCCGCAGCTCGTCGCGCTTGGCCAGGGCATCGCTGCGTCCCAGTTCGATCAGTTCGCTGCAATACCCCGACTCGAACAACAGGTAACTCAGGACTCCGGCACCGCTGGTCTTGGTTGCCCCCGGCCCGCGCAGAAACAGGCGCAGTGCCGCCGGCAGCTCATGCCGGTGCCGGGCAGCGATCTCGTCGATCGGCTGGCTGGGCGCAATCACCAGCACCTCCACCGGCGCCACGCCCAGGGCGCGGACGGGCGTGCCCGACGGCAGCAGATGACTGAACTGGTTGAGTCGCTGCAAGAGTTCGATGTCGCTCTCCAGGCTGTCAATGAAGGTACTGTTGAGCATGTGGCCGCCGATCTGCGCCAGCGTCGGCTGCTGCCCGGTGTAGCTGCGTTGCTGGGGCGCCTGCGGATCGATGCCGCGAGGGTTGCCGCTGACCCCGACCACCAGCACCCGGCTGGCCCCCAGGTGCAACGCCGGACTGATGGGCGCCGATTGCCGCACCGCGCCGTCGCCGAAAAACTCCTGGTCGATTTTCACCGGCGCGAACAGCAACGGAATCGCCGAACTGGCCAGCAAGTGTTCAACCGTGAGTTCGGTGGGCAGGCCGATACGCCGATGGCGCAGCCAGGCATCGATGGTGCCGCCGCCCTGGTAGAAGGTCACCGCCTGGCCCGATTCGTAACCGAAGGCCGTGACCGCCACCGCCTGCAGGTGCTTTTGCGCGATCGCCTGACGAATGCCGGACAGCTGCAGCTTATCGTTCAACAACTGCCGCAGCGGTGAACTGTTGAGCAGCGCCACCGGCACCTGCGCGCCCAGGCCGAGCAGGCTGTGACCGACGAACCGGGTGGCCTGGCGGATCACCCCGGGCCAGTCGCTGCGGATCACCTGATGGCTGCGAAAGCCCTGCCAGAACGCCGTGAGACGCTCGATGGCCGCGGTGAAATCCAGCGCGCCGCTGGCCAGGCTGACCGCGTTGATCGCCCCGGCCGAGGTCCCGACAATCACCGGAAACGGATTGCTCGCCCCCGCCGGCAGCAACTCGGCAATTGCCGCCAATACCCCCACCTGATATGCCGCACGAGCCCCACCGCCGGAAAGAATCAATCCTGTGACCGGTTCCGCTGGGCTCATCGCTACACTCCATGGCGCTGATAAAGGGCTTTCAATCTAGCGTGATAATTTCAACCGCGCTTCTTATACAGCTTCGGCTCGCCTGGCGGGCGGCTCTTGAAACGGCGATGCGCCCACAGGTACTGCTCCGGGCACTCGCGCAGCACACCTTCGATCCACTGGTTGATGCGCAGGCAATCGGCCTCTTCGGTCTCTCCCGGGAAATCCTGCAGCGGCGGGTGAATCACCAGCCGATAACCACTGCCATCGGCCAGCCGCTGCTGAGTGAAAGGCACCACCAGGGCCTTGCCCAGCCGGGCGAACTTGCTGGTGGCGGTAACCGTCGCCGCCTGGATGCCGAACAGCGGCACGAACACGCTCTGCTTGGCGCCGTAATCCTGGTCCGGTGCGTACCAGATGGCACGACCGGCACGCAGCAGCTTGAGCATGCCGCGCACGTCTTCACGCTCCACGGCCAGGGAATCCAGGTTGTGCCGCTCGCGGCCACGGCGCTGGATGAAATCGAACAGCGGGTTCTTGTGCTCGCGATACATGCCATCGATGGTGTGCTGCTGGCCCAGTAACGCCGCGCCGATTTCCAGGGTGGTGAAGTGCAGGGCCATGAGGATCACGCCCTTGCCTTCCAGCTGCGCCTGCTTGAGGTACTCCAGCCCTTCGACATGGGCCAGGCGCGCCAGGCGCGGCTTGGACCACCACCAGCTCATGGCCATCTCGAAAAAGGCGATGCCGGTGGAGGCGAAGTTTTCCTTGAGCAGGCGCTTGCGCTCGGCCGCGGACTTCTCGGGGAAACACAGTTCCAGGTTGCGCTTGGCGATCCGCCGACGCTCGCCGGCCACCCGGTACATCAACGCGCCCAGGGCACGGCCGATCCACAGCAGCAGCGGATAGGGCAACTGGACCACCAGCCATAGCAGGCCCAGGCCCAGCCACAGCGGCCAAAAACGGGGATAAAGAAATGCAGCTCGAAAACGCGGGCGATCCATTACAGATTCCGGACAGACAACAAGGTCGCGCATTCTACATCGGTTCGACCCGGCTTGCGGCCCGCGGGCGTTCTCGTTATAAGTCTCGGCACTTTTAGTGACAAGCCGCTTTATGCCGACCATGAGCCAAACCGAATCGCAAGACCTGGATCCTGTGTTCCAGTTGAAGGGCAGCATGCTGGCCATCACCGTGCTGGAACTGGCCCGCAACGACCTCGAAGGCCTCGATCGCCAACTGGCGGCGAAGGTCGCGCAAGCCCCGAATTTCTTCAGTAACGCCCCGCTGGTGCTGGCGCTGGACAAACTGCCGGCCAGCGAAGGCGCCGTCGATCTGCCCGGCCTGATGCGCGTCTGCCGTCACCATGGTCTGCGCACCCTGGCGATCCGCGCCAGCCGCATCGAAGACATCGCCGCGGCGATCGCCGTTGATCTGCCGGTCCTGCCTCCCTCCGGCGCCCGCGAGCGGCCGCTGGAACCGCAGGAAAACGAAGCCCGGAAAAAGCCTGAAAAACCGCCTGAGCCGACCATCAAGCCCACCCGCATCATCACTTCGCCAGTACGCGGCGGACAGCAGATCTATGCCCAGGGTGGTGATCTGGTAGTGACCTCGTCGGTCAGTCCGGGTGCGGAACTTCTGGCCGATGGCAACATCCATGTATACGGCCCGATGCGCGGTCGAGCGCTGGCCGGGGTCAAGGGCGACACCAAGGCACGGATTTTCTGTCAGCAGTTGAGCGCTGAACTGGTGTCCATCGCCGGCCAGTACAAGGTTTCCGAGGACCTGCGGCGCGACCCGTTGTGGGGCGCCGGGGTCCAGGTCAGCCTGTCGGGTGACGTGTTGAACATCACACGTCTTTAACGGATACTGCCGCATTTTCCAGGCATCTCTAAAACCTAGCGAATACGGCTCAAACGAAGTAGGAGCAGGTGTTAACCGACCTCCAGCCAAGGCTGTCCGACTGCAGTAGTTTTCATAGAGATGTTTTTCAGGGGCTAAAAAGTCCTTCTTCCTTAGGGGTGAAACACCTTGGCCAAGATTCTCGTGGTTACATCCGGCAAGGGTGGTGTGGGTAAGACCACCACCAGCGCCGCTATCGGTACCGGCCTCGCTCTGCGCGGCCACAAAACTGTCATCGTCGACTTCGACGTCGGCTTGCGTAACCTCGACCTGATCATGGGTTGCGAACGTCGCGTGGTGTATGACTTCGTCAACGTGGTCAACGGCGAAGCCAACCTGCAGCAAGCCCTGATCAAAGACAAGCGCCTGGAAAACCTCTACGTACTGGCCGCCAGCCAGACCCGCGACAAAGACGCGCTGACCCAGGAAGGCGTGGAAAAAGTGCTGATGGAGCTCAAGGAGACCTTCGATTTCGTGGTCTGCGACTCCCCGGCCGGTATCGAGAAAGGCGCCCACCTGGCCATGTACTTCGCCGACGAAGCGATTGTCGTGACCAACCCTGAAGTTTCCTCGGTGCGCGACTCCGACCGTATGCTCGGCCTTTTGGCCAGCAAGTCCCGCCGCGCCGAAAGAGGCGAAGAGCCGATCCAGGAACACCTGCTGATCACCCGCTACCACCCGGAGCGCGTCGAAAAAGGGGAAATGCTCGGTGTCGAAGACGTCAAGGAAATCCTTGCAGTGCGCCTTCTGGGCGTGATCCCGGAATCCCAGGCGGTGCTCAAGGCCTCCAACCAGGGCGTGCCGGTGATTCTCGACGACCAGAGCGACGCCGGCCAGGCCTACAGCGATACCGTTGATCGCTTGCTGGGCAAGGAAAAGGAACACCGGTTCCTCAATGTCGAGAAGAAGGGATTCTTCGAGCGCCTGTTTGGAGGTAGGTAAATGAACCTTTTTGACTTCTTTCGTGCCAGCAAAAAAGTAAGCACCGCGTCGGTAGCGAAAGAGCGTCTACAGATCATCGTGGCGCATGAACGCGGCCAACGCACTACCCCCGATTACTTGCCTGCCTTGCAGAAGGAACTGGTGGAAGTAATCCGCAAGTACGTCAATATCGGGTCCGATGACGTGCACGTCGCTCTGGAAAACCAGGGCAGCTGCTCGATCCTGGAACTCAATATCACCCTGCCTGATCGCTGATCGACCAGGCTGGAGCCACGGCGGCTCGATCCCTCGGTTTTTCTACAGGAGCAAGCCCGCTCCCGTAGAAGCCGGGCTGATCGAGCCGCCGTTGGCGTTTGTTACGAGGCTGTTTTAATGCCGCTGTCGAATATCCGCATCATTCACCAGGACGCCGCTGTCCTGGTGGTGGACAAACCCACCCTGCTGCTCTCAGTGCCTGGCCGGGCCGATGACAACAAGGATTGCCTGATCACCCGCCTGCAGGAAAACGGCTACCCGGAAGCCCGCATCGTCCACCGGCTGGACTGGGAAACCTCCGGCATCATCCTGCTGGCCCGCGACCCCGATACCCACCGCGAACTGTCCCGGCAATTTCACGACCGCGAGACCGAAAAAGCCTACACCGCGCTGTGCTGGGGCCAGCCGGAACTGGACAGCGGCAGCATCGATCTGCCACTGCGCTACGACCCGCCGACCAAACCGCGGCACGTGGTGGACCACGAATTCGGCAAGAACGCCCTGACTTTCTGGCGCGTGCTGGAACGTTGCGGCGACTGGTGCCGGGTCGAGCTGACCCCGATCACCGGGCGCTCGCACCAGTTGCGGGTGCATATGCTGTCCATCGGTCACCCGCTGCTGGGCGACGGCTTGTACGCGCATCCACAAGCGCTGGCCGCCTGGCCACGCCTGTGCCTGCACGCCAGCATGCTCAGCTTCACCCATCCACAGAGCGGCGAACGCCTGCGCTTCGAGTGCCCGGCACCGTTCTGATCGAGAGCGACCACCGTAGCGGGACGCCCCTCGATTGAGGGGCACACAACCTCAGAAAAATCCGACCAAAAATTAAGATTAATCCGAATAATTTGTTATGAATTTGTGAAAAAAATATTAAAATAGTGGCTATTCGATATTAAGGCAGGAAGCCCTCGTGCTCAGCAGTCAGCCATTTCAACGCGATTACCCTTTCACCTTCTGCTTTCTCAATACCACCCTGCACCTTCGCGAAAAACCTTCGGCAAACGCCTGCACAGCCCTCGAACAACTCATCCGCCAACGTCACGCACACAAACAGACCCGCGCCAGCGCCCCTTTGGCGAACGGCGAGACACCGCTGTTCGCCAAGGTGCAGCCCCTGGATACGCTCAAGGCGAAAGTTCGCGTCACCCTGGGCAAGCCCCAGCGCAACGGCCGCTTCGACTGGCCGCTGGAAGAGCTGATCAACACCGTCGAAGCCCAGCGACGCGGCGTACAGATGTCCGACCTTGAAGGATTCGGCTATACCCGGGATCGCCTGGGGCTGGTACAGGAATACTTCATCCTTACCCGCCTGCTGGACGATTACATCGACGGCGTACAGTGGTTGCGCAACAACCCGGACAAGATCGAACCCTTTATCCGCGATGCATTCGGGCTGCTGCACTCCCTCGCGCAAAAGAACATCACCCATATGGATTTCTGGGCCGGCAACATCATGATCAGCCCCCAGGCTCCGCTCAAGGCCATCGACTTCGAGAACTGCTTCGCGACCATCACGCCCCATCCCAGCGAGACCCTGGGTTTTCAGTTGGGGTTCTTCTATCGTCGCGAAGTCTACAAACTGATCACCGAAGCGCAGTACGACGCGCTGGTGGAGGAATACCTCGATCAACTGCCGGGCATTTGCGCAGAGAAATTCAACCAGGTTTACCAGGCCAGCAAGCATGAATATGTGGGCCGCAAGCAACGCCGCGAAGTGTTCCTCAAAGGCAACCTGATCACCGGCTGAGCCGTTTTCCCTGCCGCGATGAATGTTGTCTCCCTCAACGGCATTGCGCCTGCAATGCCGCGAGCCGATACGGTAAACTCGCGCCACTGCTGTCTGGAGTTACTTATGCGCGAAGAGTTGAACCAGGGCCTGATCGACTTCCTCAAGGCCTCCCCTACCCCTTTCCATGCAACCGCCAGCCTCGTTCAACGCCTGGAGGCCGCAGGCTACCAGCGTCTCGACGAGCGCGAGCCGTGGACCACCGAAGCCAACGGTCGCTACTACGTCACCCGCAATGACTCCTCCATCGTGGCCGTCAAGCTGGGTCGGCATTCGCCCCTGCAAGGCGGGATCCGCATGGTCGGCGCGCACACCGACAGCCCGTGCCTGCGGGTCAAGCCGCAACCGGAGCTGCAACGCCAGGGCTTCTGGCAACTGGGCGTGGAAGTCTACGGAGGCGCCTTGCTGGCGCCCTGGTTCGACCGCGACCTGTCGCTGGCCGGCCGCGTCACCTTCCGTCGCGACGGCAAGGTCGAAAGCCAGCTGATCGACTTCAAGGCGCCCATCGCGATCATCCCCAACCTGGCGATTCACCTCAATCGCGAAGCCAACCAGGGTTGGGCCATCAATGCCCAGACCGAGTTGCCGCCGATCCTCGCGCAATTCGCCGGCGACGAGCGGGTCGACTTCCGCGCGGTGCTGACCGACCAGTTGGCCCGCGAACACGGCCTGAACGCCGATGTGGTGCTCGACTACGAGCTGAGCTTCTACGACACCCAAAGCGCCGCGGTGATCGGTCTGCACGGCGACTTCATCGCCGGCGCACGCCTGGACAACCTGCTGTCCTGCTACGCTGGCCTGCAAGCCTTGCTCAACGCCGACACCGAGGAAACCTGCGTGCTGGTCTGCAACGACCACGAAGAAGTCGGCTCCTGCTCGGCCTGCGGCGCCGACGGCCCGATGCTCGAGCAGACCCTGCGCCGCCTGCTGCCCGAAGGCGACGAATTCGTGCGCACCATCCAGAAGTCGCTGCTGGTCTCGGCCGACAACGCCCACGGCGTGCACCCCAACTACGCCGACAAGCACGATGCCAACCACGGCCCGAAACTCAACGCCGGCCCGGTGATCAAGGTCAACAGCAACCAGCGCTACGCCACCAACAGCGAAACCGCCGGTTTCTTCCGCCACCTGTGCATGGCCGAGGAAGTGCCAGTGCAAAGCTTCGTGGTGCGCAGCGACATGGGCTGCGGCTCGACCATCGGCCCGATCACCGCCAGCCACCTGGGCGTGCGCACCGTGGATATCGGCCTGCCGACCTTCGCCATGCACTCGATCCGCGAACTGTGCGGCAGCCACGACCTGGCGCATCTGGTGAAGGTACTGAGCGCGTTCTACGCCAGCCGCGACCTGCCGTAAGCCCCCTTCTGTGGGAGCGAAGCTTGCTCGCGATGAACGATGACGCGGTCGTCCAGTACCTCCGCGTCGCCGCCATCGCGAGCAAGCTTCGCTCCTACAAGACGCGAAAATCCAGGCATCGAGGCATTTCTGATGCACATCAACCCGAACTCCGCCAAAGCCACCTAGACTGGTGAGTATCCCCTCCGACAAGGCTGTCGCCATGATCTCGATGTCTTCGTTCCACGCCATGCTCATTCCCATTCTCTCGGGGATGATCCTGCTGGCCATCGGCTACAACTTCCGCGACAAGAATGCCGGCATCTTCAGCATGTGGGCCGGTATGCTGCTGATCCTCGGCACCGTGATCTACAAGATCCTCGCCAAACTCGCCGAATAAAATGCGCCGTCCAGGCTCGCATTGGTATTAGCTGCCTCGTACACTCGGTCGATCCGCTTTTTCTGAGGTTGACCGCCCAGTGTTCGCTCGTCTTTCCGTTCTGCCCTACTGCCTGTTTCTCTGTCTCCTGACACTATTGCCGCTGTCATCGGCCCAGGCGGTGGGTCTGCCGGGCCTGCTCAACAGCGGTAAAACCCAGCCACAAGCCGAGCAGCCCCTGGGACAGTCGCTGGACGAGGTCATCAAATCCCTGGAAAACGACCAGCAACGCAGCCAGTTGCTGACCGACCTGAAAAAGCTCCGCGACGCCACGAAAAAAGCCCAGACACCCGCCGAAGAAGGCGTGCTCGGCCTGATCGGCGGCACCCTGTCCAGCTTCGAAAAACAGTTCTCCGGCGCCGACAGCCCGATCACCCGCTGGTCGAACGAATTCGATCAGGCCCAGGATGAACTGGCGGCCCTGATGCTGCCGGCCAGCGAATGGCTGCCGATCATCTTCGCCTTCGCCCTGATCCTGATGGTCTGGAGCCTGCTGGCGGCGGCGCTGATCTGGCTCAGTCACCGCCTGCGGGAGCGTTTTGGCCTCACCGAAGAACTGCCGCAGCACCCCAAGACCTGGGACCTGCTGCGCTTCGCCCTGCGCAAACTGGGGCCCTGGCTGATCGCGCTGATCATGACCGTGTACATGACCTACAAACTGCCGTCGTCCCTGGGCAAGGACCTGGCCATGGTCCTGGCTTATGCGCTGGTGGTCGGCACCTGTTTCTCGGCAATCTGCGTGATCGCCTTTTCCGTGCTGGACGGTCCGAACCGCCACCGTGCGCTGTACATTCTGCGCCGCCAGGCGTTCCGGCCGTTGTGGCTGATCGGCAGTTTCGCCGCCTTCGGCGAGGCCTTGAGCGACCCGCGGCTGATCGCCAGCCTGGGCAGCCACCTGGCGCACACCGCGGCCACCTTCGCCAATGTCATGGCGGCCTTGTCCACCGGCGTGTTCATCCTGCGTTTCCGCCGGCCGATCGCACACCTGATCCGCAACCAGCCGCTGTCCCGGCGCCTGACCCGCCGCGCCCTGAGCGACACCATCGAGATCATCGGCACCTTTTGGTACCTGCCAGCGCTGGTGCTGGTGGCCATCTCCCTGTTCGCCACCTTCATTTCCGCCGGCGACACCAGCACTGCCCTGCGCCAGTCGCTGATCTGCACCGTACTTCTGGTGCTGTGCATGGTGATCAACGGCCTGGTGCGCCGCCATTCGCTCAAGCCCCATCGCGGGCACAAGCGCCACGCCCTGTACTCCGAGCGCCTGAAAGGCTTCTTCTACACCCTCGCCCACCTGATGGTGTGGCTGGTATTCATCGAACTCGGCCTGCGGGTCTGGGGCATGTCGCTGATCCGCTTCACCGAAGGCGACGGCCACGAAATCAGCGTCAAGCTGTTCAGCCTCGGCGGCACCCTGCTGTTCGCCTGGCTGATCTGGATCCTCAGCGACACGGCGGTGCACCACGCCCTGACCCGCTCACGCAAAGGCCTGGCCAATGCCCGGGCGCAGACCATGATGCCGCTGATCCGCAACGTGCTGTTCGTGGCGATCTTCATCATTGCCCTGATCGTCGCCCTGGCGAACATGGGCATGAACGTCACGCCGCTGCTGGCCGGTGCCGGTGTGATCGGCCTGGCCATCGGTTTTGGCGCCCAGTCGTTGGTGGCCGACCTGATCACCGGCCTGTTCATCATCATCGAGGACTCCCTGGCCATCGACGACTACGTGGACGTCGGCGGCCACCTGGGTACCGTCGAAGGCCTGACCATCCGCACCGTGCGCCTGCGGGACATCGACGGCATCGTGCACACCATCCCGTTCAGCGAAATCAAGAGCATCAAGAACTACTCCCGGGAGTTCGGCTACGCGATCTTCCGGGTGGCCATTCCGTACAACATGGACATAGACGAGGCCATCAAGCTGATGCGCGATGTCGGCCAGAAGATGCGCACCGACCCGCTGCAACGGCGCAACATCTGGTCGCCGCTGGAGTTCCAGGGGGTGGAAAGCTTCGAGTCCGGCAATGCGATTCTGCGCGCCCGCTTCAAGACCGCGCCGATCAAGCAATGGGAGGTGTCACGGGCCTTCAACCTGTCCCTCAAGCGCCACCTCGACGAAGCCGGAATGGACCTGGCCACGCCACGCATGAGCGTGCAAGTGATCACCGCCGGCGGCGGGCCCCAGCAAGAGGAGTAAGGCGTCCGGCCGCGCATCGACAAGGGCGCGGCCGCACTCTCCACGGTTGGGGCGGTCACAGGTTTTGCCACCTGAGCAGCACAACAATAATCATGGAGAGAATCCCTATGCAGTTATCCGCTATCGCCCAAGCCTGCCTGATCGGCGTCCTGGCCTTGTCCAGCCAGGCCGCCAACGCCGTCGACGACAGCGCCATGGAACTGGCTCGCCAGCACATCGCCGAACAGGCCAAGGCCCTGGAGCCGGCGCTGCTGGAAACCCGCCGCGATATCCACGCCCACCCGGAACTCGGCAACACCGAACAACGCACCGCCGAACTGGTGGCCACGCAATTGCGCGCCCTGGGCATGGAGGTCAAGACCGGCGTCGCCCGCACCGGCGTGGTGGCGGTGCTCAAGGGCGCCCTGCCCGGCCCGACCGTGGCCCTGCGCGCCGACATGGACGCGCTACCGGTCAAGGAAGTCGCGGACCTGCCATTCGCCTCCAAGGCCAAGGGGCGCTATCTGGATAAGGAAGTGGACGTCATGCACGCCTGCGGCCACGACGCCCACACCGCCATCCTGCTGAGCACGGCGAAAATCCTCAGCGACATGCGTGAGCGTCTGCCCGGCACCGTGGTGTTCTATTTCCAGCCCGCCGAAGAAGGCCCGAGCGATTTCGTCCCCGACGGCAAGAACACCTGGGGCGCGAAGATGATGGTGCAGGAAGGCGTCATGAAATCGCCCAAGCCGGACGCGGTGTTCGGCCTGCATGTCTGGGCCGGGATTCCGGCCGGGCGCATCGCCTATCGACCGGGCCCGACCCTGGCCAGCTCCGACGACCTGCGTATCAGGATCCTCGGCAAGCAGACCCACGCCGGCCGCCCCTGGGACGGCATCGACCCGATCACGGTCGGCGCCCAGACCGTGGTCGGGTTGCAAACCGTGGTCAGCCGGCGCACCGATATCTCGTCGTTCCCCTCGGTGGTCAGCATCGGCACCATCAACGGCGGCACGCGCTACAACATCATCCCCGAGTCGCTGGAGATGACCGGCACCATCCGCTCCTACGACTACGGCATCCGCCAGAAGCTGCACAGTGATGTGCGCCAGACCGTGGAAAAGATCGCCGAAAGCGGTGGCGCCAAGGCCGAGGTGAGCATCATCGAGAAGTACGACCCGACCATCAACGACCCGGCCCTGACCGAGAAAATGCTGCCGAGCCTGCGCTGGGCGGCCAAGGACGATGTGGTGCAGGGCCCGTTGGTGGGAGGCGCGGAAGACTTTTCCTTCTATGCCAAGGAGGCGCCGGGGCTGTTCGTGTTCCTCGGCGTGACGCCACGGGACCAGGACATGGCCAAGGCCGCGCCGAACCACAACCCGGGGTTCTTTGTCGATGAATCGGCGCTGGTGGTGGGCGTGCGTACCCTGGCGTCATTGACCACCGATTATCTGTTCGCCGGAGCCAAACCCTAAGGATCGAAACGCCCCTGACGTCATCGCGAGCAAGCCCGCTCCTGCAACGGGAGCGGGCTCAGACCACATCGACACCGACATGGATCGCATCGTGGCGCCAGAACTCCAGGTCGCAGTCGATCAGGCGCTGGTGCTGGTCGTAATTGACCCGGGCGATCCGCAGCCCGGGACTGCCCGCCGACACCTTCAGCGCCGCCGCGGCTTCCACCGGCAATGAAGTCGGCACGATCTCAAAACGCACTCGGCCGTAATGCAGGTCGTAGTGCCGCGCGTATAGCTCGGTGATCGACTGGTTCAGGTCGAACTCGAGGATGCCCGGGAAGTACTGCGGATTGAGGTAGTGCTCCACATACAGCACCAGGCGTTCGTCGATGCGCCGTACCCGACGGATCTGGATCACGCTGGACAGCGCCGGCAGCTGCAACCAGGCACAGACCGCCGCTGAAGCCGGTTGCAGGCGCGCCGAGATCATCTCGGTCGACGGCACCCGCCCCTGAGCGCTGACCATGGCGTGAAAGTGGCTGCGCTGCATCAGGTTGTAGGCCAGGCGCGGTGGCGAGACGAACCAGCCGCGTCGCTCCTCGCGATAGATCTGGCCCTGGGCCTCCAGCTGCAACAAGGCTTCGCGCACGGTAATCCGGGTCGTACCGAACAACTCGCTGAGCTTGCGCTCGGCCGGCAGCTTGCTACCGGGCGCCAACAACCCGTGATCGATCTGTTCCTGCAGGACCTGCCCAATGGCTGTCACCGCCTTGACTGCCTCTTCGCGCATCAACGTTACCTATCTGGACTAGACCAGCACTGTTTCAGGGCAAAACGTGCCTGGAAAAAAGGCACTCAGCCTTCACCGAGAGCCTAGGCAATGCATATGACTGACAGATGACAAAGCCGCCCAATGGCTGTGCCAGACGCCTGCAATTGGCTGGCCAAGTCCTTTCATATCAGCCGTTTAGCCTTGGTCTACGCTTATCTCGCAGCCCCGCACCTGCCGCCCGCGAATGCCTTGCAGGACTGATGCCGACATTAAAGTGTCATCCAGCCGGCTTAAATTGGCTCAGGTATTGCTGACCTAGACCAACAACGTTAGACAAACACAGCGTTGAACACGCCCAAAGGAGCTTCGGATGAAACAGCTTTTCCTGGCATCACTGTTAGGCTCGACCATCGCCCTGTGCACCGCCGCCATGGCCGCTGATACCGACTTGAAGACCCTGGAAGCCGCGGCGAAAGCCGAAGGCGCCGTCAACAGCGTCGGCATGCCCGACGACTGGGCCAACTGGAAAGGGACCTGGGAAGACCTGGCCAAGAACTACGGCCTCAAGCACATCGACACCGACATGAGTTCGGCCCAGGAGATCGCCAAGTTCGCCGCCGAGAAAGACAACGCCAGCGCCGACATCGGCGACGTCGGCGCGGCCTTCGGCCCGATCGCGGTCAAGCAGGGCGTGGTCCAGCCTTACAAGCCAAGCACCTGGGACCAGGTCCCGGACTGGGCCAAGGACAAGGACGGCAACTGGGCGCTGGCCTATACCGGCACCATTGCCTTCATCATCAACAAGAAGCTGCTGCACGGTTCCGAAGCGCCGAAAAGCTGGGCCGACCTGGAGAAAGGCAAATACAAGGTCTCCATCGGCGATGTGAGCACCGCCGCCCAGGCCGCCAACGGCGTGCTGGCTGCGGCCATCGCCAAGGGCGGCGATGAAAAGAACCTCCAGCCGGCGCTGCTGATGTTCGCCGAGATCGCCAAGCAAGGGCGCCTGTCGCTGGCCAACCCGACCATCGCCACCATGGAAAAGGGTGAAGTGGAAGTCGGCGTGGTCTGGGACTTCAACGGCCTGAGCTACCGCAACAAGATGGTCAACAAGGACGACTACATCGTGCTGATCCCGTCGGACGGCTCGGTGATCTCCGGCTACACCACTATCATCAACAAATACGCCAAGCACCCGAACGCGGCCAAGCTGACCCGTGAATACATCTTCAGCGATGCCGGGCAGATCAACCTGGCACGCGGCAATGCGCGCCCGATCCGCGCCGAGCACCTGACCCTGCCAGCCGAGGTCCAGGCCAACCTGCTGCCCAACGAGCAGTACAAGAAAGTCACGCCGATCAAGGACGCCGATGCCTGGGAGAAGACCTCCAAGGCCCTGCCACAGAAATGGCAGGAAGAAGTGATCATCAACATGCAGTAATGCTGCATCTGTAGGAGCGAGCTTGCTCGCGATCCAGGCACTGCGGTCTGCCCTGGAACCGCAGAGATGCCATCGCGAGCAAGCTCGCTCCTACAGGCACCTGGTTGTCTTGCGGAGTCCTCCCCCATGCCACACAACGTCATCCTTGTCGTGCTCGACGGCCTCAACCACGAGGTCGCCCGCCATGCCATGGGACACCTTCAGGCCTACGTCGGCGCAGGACGCGCCGCGCTGTACAAGCTGGAATGTGAACTGCCGGCCCTGTCCCGACCGCTCTACGAATGCATCCTGACCGGGGTGCCACCGCTGGACAGCGGCATCGTGCACAACAACGTCTCGCGCCTGTCCAACCAGCGCAGCATTTTCCACTATGCCAGCGCCGCCGGGCTCAGCACCGCCGCCGCGGCCTATCACTGGGTCAGCGAGCTGTACAACCGCTCACCGTTCAACCCGGCCCGGGACCGGCATACCGACAACAAGAAGCTGCCGATCCAGCACGGGCATTTCTACTGGAACGACCATTACCCCGACTCCCACCTGTTCGCCGATGCCGAGCACCTGCGGCTGCGCCATGCGCCGAACTTTCTGCTGGTGCACCCGATGAACATCGACGACGCCGGGCACAAGCATGGCCTCGACAGCCCGCAATACCGCAACAGTGCACGCTCGGCCGACATCATCCTCGCCGACTACCTGCAAGGCTGGCTCGACGCCGGCTACCAGGTGCTGGTGACGGCCGACCACGGCATGAACAACGACCGCTCCCACAACGGCCTGTTGCCCGAGGAGCGGGAAGTGCCGCTGTTCGTCCTCGGCGATGCGTTCAGCCTCAGCCCTGTCGCCACCCCGGATCAGACCGAGCTGTGCGGCACCATCTGCGAATTGCTCGGCGCGCCCCATGACAAACCTGTATGCCGGGAGTTGCTGAAGTGAATGCATTCACCCGCGGCAAATGGCTGGCGATCCTGTGCCTCTTGCCCTTTGCCCTGTTCTTCATCGTGTTCCAGATCGCCCCGCTGCTCTGGGTGCTGGTCAACAGCCTGCAGTCGGAAGAGCTGGGCTGGGGCCTGGCCAACTTCAACAAGATCTTCAGCTCGAAGTTCTATCTGCAGGCCATCCAATACAGCCTGGAAATCAGCTTCTGGTCGAGCGTGTTCGGCATCGTCATCGCGATCCTCGGCAGCTACTCGTTGCGCCGGGTCGACTCGAAGCTGCGCAACTTCGTCAACGCCTTCGCCAACATGACCAGCAACTTCGCCGGCGTGCCCCTGGCGTTCGCCTTCATCATCCTGCTGGGTTTCAACGGCAGCATCACCATCATGCTCAAGCAGGCGGGGATCATTCAGGACTTCAACCTGTACTCCAAGACCGGCCTGATCATTCTCTACACCTACTTCCAGATCCCCCTCGGCGTGCTGCTGCTCTACCCGGCCTTCGACGCCCTGCGCGAAGACTGGCGCGAGTCCGCGGCCTTGCTCGGCGCCAGTGGCTGGCAGTTCTGGCGCCACATCGGCCTGCCGGTGCTGACCCCGGCGCTGCTGGGGACCTTCGTCATCCTGCTGGCCAACGCCCTGGGCGCCTATGCCACGGTCTATGCGCTGACCACCGGCAACTTCAACGTGCTGCCGATCCGCATCGCCGCCATGGTTTCCGGCGACATCTCCCTGGACCCGAACATGGCCAGCGCCCTGGCCGTGGTCCTGGTGGCGCTGATGACCCTGGTGACCATCGTCCATCAGCTGCTGTTGAAGAGGAGCTACCATGTCTCGCGCTGAACCCGGCTCCGCCGCCCTCTATCACCGGCTCGTGGTGTACCTGCTGTTCGCCATCCTCCTGCTGCCGCTGGCCGGGACCCTGGTCTACTCCATCGCCAGCAGCTGGTCGGCGACCATCCTGCCCAGCGGCTTTACCTTCAAATGGTATATCCAGCTGTGGAGCGACCCGCGCTTCCTGCACGCCTTCGGCCAGTCGCTGCTGGTCTGCGTCGGTGCGCTGATCCTGTCGGTGGTGCTGATCCTGCCGCTGCTGTTCGTGGTGCACTACCACTTCCCACGGCTCGATGCGCTGATGAACATCCTGATCCTGCTGCCGTTCGCGGTGCCGCCGGTGGTGTCCTCGGTGGGCCTGCTGCAACTCTACGGTTCAGGGCCGTTCGCCATGGTCGGCACACCGTGGATCCTCGTCGGTTGCTACTTCACCGTGGCCCTGCCCTTCATGTACCGGGCGATCACCAACAACCTGCAGGCGATCAACCTGCGCGACCTGATGGACGCCGCCCAGCTGCTGGGCGCCAGCACCTGGCAGGCGGCCTTCCTGGTGGTGCTGCCGAACCTGCGCAAGGGCCTGATGGTGGCCCTATTGCTGTCGTTCTCGTTCCTGTTCGGCGAATTCGTGTTCGCCAACATCCTGGTGGGTACCCGCTACGAAACCCTGCAGGTCTACCTGAACAACATGCGCAACAGCAGCGGCCACTTCACCAGCGCGCTGGTGATTTCCTACTTCTTCTTTGTGCTGGTTCTGACCTGGGCCGCCAACATCTTGAACAAGGACAAAAGCCAATGAGCTTCGTCAGCGTCCAACACCTGCAGAAAAATTACAGTGGCACCCCGGTGTTCAGCGACATCAACTGCGAAATCCACAAGGGCGAATTCGTCACCCTGCTCGGCCCCTCCGGCTGCGGCAAGTCCACCCTGTTGCGCTGCATCGCCGGCCTGACTCCGGTGGACGCCGGCAAGATCCTCCTCGACGGCCACGACATCGTGCCCCTGAGCCCACAGAAACGCGGGATCGGCATGGTGTTCCAGAGCTATGCGCTGTTCCCCAACATGACCGTGGAACAGAACGTGGCCTTCGGCCTGCGCATGCAGAAGGTCAACGCCGACGAGAGCCACAAGCGCGTGCTCGAAGTCCTGCGCCTGGTGGAGCTGCACGACTTCGCCAGCCGTTATCCCCATCAACTGTCCGGAGGCCAGTGCCAGCGCGTGGCGCTGGCCCGCTCGCTGGTGACCCGTCCGCGCCTGTTGCTGCTGGACGAGCCGCTGTCGGCGCTGGACGCACGGATCCGCAAGCACCTGCGCGAGCAGATCCGGCAGATCCAGCGCGAACTGGGACTGACCACGATTTTCGTCACCCATGACCAGGAAGAGGCCCTGACCATGTCCGACCGCATCTTCCTGATGAACCAGGGCAAGATCGTCCAGAGCGGCGATGCCGAAACGCTCTACACCGCACCGGTGGATGTGTTCGCCGCGGGCTTCATCGGCAACTACAACCTGCTGGACGCCGAAAGCGCCAGCAAGCTGCTGCAGCGGCCGATCAACGGGCGTATCGCAATTCGCCCCGAAGCCATCGAACTGCGCAAGGACGGCGAACCCGACGCGCAGATCCGCAGCCACAGCCTGCTGGGCAACGTGATCCGCTACCGGGTCGAGGCCCGTGGCGTGGAGCTGGTGGTGGATGTGCTGAACCGCTCGCCGGACGATCTGCACCCCGACGGTCAACGCCTGGCCCTTTCCATCGATCCCGCGGCCCTCTGTGAGGTAGCTTGACGGCAGCGATAAGCTTCAAGCAGCGAGCTTCAAGTTATAGATAGACTGCTAAGCACCTAAAACCAATTCTTGCAGCTTGAAGCTTATCGCTTGAAGCTGTTCTCGGAGAGAACTGCACTAATGGCCCTGGCAATTTTTGATCTGGACGAAACCCTGATCCACGGCGACTGCGCCACCCTCTGGAGCGAACAGATGGGGCGCCTGGGCTGGGTCGACAGCGAGTCTTTCATGCGCCGCAACAACGAACTGATGGACGCCTACAGCCACGGCAAGCTGGCTATGGAGGAGTTCATGGCCTTCAGCCTGGAGCCGATGGCCGGCCGCACCCCGGAAGAGGTCGGGCACCTGGTCGGCCCCTGGGTCGAGGACGTGATCGAGCCGATCATTTTCAGCGACGCCTGCAAGGCCATCGCCGCACACCGCAAGGCCGGCGACCGGATCCTGGTGATCTCGGCCTCGGGCACTCATCTGGTCCAGCCCATTGCCGAACGCCTGGGCATCGATGAAGTCCTGGGGATCGAGCTGGAGGTGCTGCACGGGGTCTACAGCGGCAATACCCTGGGCACCCTGACCTACCGCGAAGGCAAGGTCACCCGCCTGCTGGAATGGCTGGATGCCGAAGAAGAAAACCTCGAAGGCGCGAGCTTCTATTCCGATTCGCGCAACGACCTGCCGTTGCTGCTGAAGGTCGATTACCCGCACGTGGTCAACCCGGACCCGGTGCTGCGCGAACACGCGGAAAAGGCCGGCTGGCCGATTCATCACTGGAAATAAGCGCCACTGTAGCCGCTGCTGCAGGCTGCGATCGCCCACAACGTGGGCGCAAGATCTGAAGATCGCTGAAGCCCTTCGGGCTTATCGCAGCCTGCGGCAGCGGCTACAGGATCAGACCAACGTTTCGTCGATCAGCAGCACCAGCTTGCCCGACACCTGGTTGGTCGCCAGCTCGGCAAAGGCCGCTTCGGCGTCCTTGATCGGGAAGGTCATGGCCAACTGCGGGCTCAGGCGCCCTTCGGCGAACAGCGGCCAGACATGCTGGCTGAGGTCGCTGAACAGGTCGGCCTTGAACTGCTCGTTGCGGCTGCGCAGGGTCGAACCCAGCAACTGGATGCGCTTGCCGAGGATCTGCGCCAGGTCCAGTTGGGCCTCGCGCCCGCCCATCAGCCCGATCAGCACCCAACGCCCGTCCAGGGCCAGCAGCTTGACGTTGTGCGCCGCATAGTTGGCGCCGACCGGATCCAGGATCACATCGAACGGCCCGAAATCCCGCAGCCCTTCCAGGCCATCGGTGCGCACCACGCCGCCCTGGGCGCCCAACGCCTCACAGTAGGCCAGGCGGTCGGCGGAACCGACGCTGACCCAGCATGGGTTGCCAAACGCCTTGCACAACTGGATCGCGGCCGAACCGACGCCGCTGGCGCCAGCGTGCAACAACACCTTTTCCCCCGGCTTGAGGGCCGCCAGCTGGAACAGGTTCAGCCAGGCGGTGCTGTACACCTCCGGCAGCGCCGCCGCTTCCGCCAGGGACAGCCCTTCCGGCACTGGCAGAACATGACGGGCGTCGACCACCACCTCCTCGGCCATGCCGCCCCCGGCCAGCAGCGCGCAGACCCGATCACCGACCTGCCACGCCGAACCCGGGCCAACCTCGCTGATCACGCCCGAGCACTCCAGCCCCAGCACCTTGCTGGCGCCTGGCGGCGGCGGATAGAGTCCGGCCCGTTGCAACAGGTCGGCCCGGTTCAACCCTGCGGCCGCCACGCGGATTCGCACTTGTCCTACGTCGCACGTCGGACTTGGCTCTTCAACCCACTCCACATGACCTTCAACGCCTTGCAATGCTTTCACAGTGCCTCCATAGTGAGTCTGGACTGAGCCCGGAGCTGTAGCACCGGGCTTTTTGCATTATGCGACCGGCCCTTGTGGAACCGGCGACTTCAAAGACGGCCTAATATGCGTTATCAATTGCCCCCGCGTCGAATCAGCATGAAGCATTTGTTCCCCAGCACCGCCCTCGCTCTTTTCATTGGTCTCGGTCTGCTGCCGATGTCGACCAATACGTTCGCAGCCAATAGCTGGGACAAACTTCAGCCGGATCGCGACGAGGTAATTGCCAGCCTCAATGTCGTCGAGCTGCTCAAGCGTCATCACTACAGCAAGCCACCGCTGGACGACGCGCGCTCGGCGATCATCTATGACAGCTACCTGAAGCTGCTGGACCCGTCGCGCAGCTACTTCATGGCCAGCGACATCGCGGAATTCGACAAGTGGAAAACCCAGTTCGACGACTTCCTGAAAAGCGGTGACCTGAACGCCGGCTTCATCATCTACAAGCGCTACCTGGACCGCGTCAAGGCGCGCCTGGACTTTGCCCTGGCCGAGCTGGGCAAAGGCGTCGACAAATTCGACTTCACCACCAAGGAATCCTTGCTGATCGATCGCAAGGACGCGCCTTGGCTCAAGACCACCGCGGAACTCGACGACCTGTGGCGCAAACGCGTCAAGGACGAAGTCCTGCGCATGAAGATCGCTGGCAAGGAACCCAAGCAGATTCAGGAAACGCTGACCAAGCGCTACAAGAATCAGCTCGCCCGCCTGGACCAGACCCGCGCCGAAGATATCTTCCAGGCGTACATCAACACCTTCGCCATGTCCTACGACCCGCACACCAACTATCTGTCGCCGGATAACGCGGAGAACTTCGACATCAACATGAGCCTGTCGCTGGAAGGCATTGGCGCCGTGCTGCAGAGCGACAACGACCAGGTCAAGGTCGTGCGCCTGGTGCCGGCCGGCCCGGCGGACAAGACCAAGCAGGTGGCACCGGCGGACAAGATCATCGGCGTGGCCCAGGGCGACAAGGAAATGGTCGACGTGGTCGGCTGGCGCCTGGACGAAGTGGTCAAGCTGATCCGCGGTCCGAAAGGCTCGGTGGTGCGCCTGGAAATCATCCCGGCGAGCAACGCGCCGAACGACCAGACCAGCAAGATCGTCTCCATCACCCGCGAAGCGGTGAAGCTGGAGGAGCAGGCGGCGAAGAAGTCGATCCTCAACCTCAAGCAGGATGGCAAGGACTACAAGCTCGGGGTGATCGAGATCCCGGCCTTCTACCTGGACTTCAAGGCCTTCCGTGCCGGCGATCCGGACTACAAGAGCACCACCCGTGACGTGAAGAAGCTGCTGACCGAGCTGCAGAAAGACAAGGTCGACGGCGTGGTCATCGACCTGCGCAACAACGGCGGCGGCTCCCTGCAGGAAGCCACCGAGCTGACCAGCCTGTTCATCGACAAGGGTCCTACCGTGCTGGTGCGTAACGCCGACGGCCGGGTCGACGTGCTCGAAGACGAAAACCCTGGCGCCTTCTACAAAGGGCCGATGGCGCTGCTGGTCAACCGTCTCTCGGCCTCGGCCTCGGAGATTTTCGCCGGTGCGATGCAGGACTATCACCGCGCGCTGATCATCGGTGGCCAGACCTTCGGCAAAGGTACCGTGCAGACCATCCAGCCACTCAACCATGGCGAGCTGAAACTGACCCTGGCCAAGTTCTACCGGGTTTCCGGGCAGAGCACCCAGCATCAGGGCGTGCTGCCGGACATCGATTACCCGTCGATCATCGACACCAAGGAAATCGGCGAAAGCGCCCTGCCCGAAGCCATGCCGTGGGACACCATTCGCCCGGCCATCAAGCCGGCGGTGGATCCGTTCAAGCCATTCCTCGCGCAGCTGAAATCCGAGCATGACGTACGCTCGGCCAAGGACGCCGAATTCGTCTTCATCCGCGACAAGCTGGCCCTGGCCAAGAAGCTGATGGCGGAAAAAACCGTCAGCCTCAACGAAGCCGAGCGTCGGGCGCAGCATGCCGACATCGAGGCCAAGCAGCTGACGCTGGAAAACATCCGCCGCAAGGCCAAGGGTGAAGAGCCGCTCAAAGAGTTGAAGAAAGAAGACGAAGACGCCATCGCGGCCGCCGATCCGGACAAGACCAAGCCGGAAGACGATGCTTACCTGAGCGAAACCGGGCGAATCCTCCTCGACTACCTGAAGCTCAACACCGCGGTAGCCAAGCACTGAGATGATGGCAATTTAATGCTGACGCTCCTCGGAGCGTCATCAAACAGTCATCATTCTGTCGTGAAATAAAGGACCGGGCGCTGCTCTTGAATCAAGGGCACGCCCGGTCCTTTTTTTATCGACAGAGATCGCCATGACCACGACCGAACAGCTGAGTGCCTTGAGCTCAATCCTGGCTCAAAGCGGTTTGCACAGTCTGTTCCAGCCGATCATCTGTCTCTCCGAGCGGCGCATTCTCGGCTACGAAGCCTTGACCCGCGGCCCGTCCAACAGCCCGCTGCACTCCCCTGTCGCCCTGTTTGCCGTGGCCCGCCAGGTCGGACGCCTCAGCGAGTTGGAAATCGCCTGCCGCCAGAGCGCCTGCAAGGGCTTCAGCGAGCAGCGGTTGCCCGGCAAGCTGTTTCTCAACGTCTCTCCGGAATCGCTGCTGGAAGCCGCCCACCAGCCAGGGCGCACCCTGCAATTGCTGCAGGACTTCGGTATCCCGCCGAGCCAGGTGGTGATCGAACTCACCGAACAGACGCCGATCGATGACTTCCAGCTGCTGCACGATGCGCTGCATCACTATCGGGACATGGGGTTCTCGATCGCGCTGGACGACCTCGGCGCCGGTTATTCGAGCCTGCGCCTGTGGTCCGAGCTGCGCCCGGACTACGTGAAGATCGACCGGCACTTTATCGACGGCATTCACCAGGATGCCCTCAAGCGCGAGTTCGTCGGTTCGATCCTGCAAATTGCCAAGGCCTCCCGTGCCCAGGTGATCGCCGAGGGCATCGAAGTGGCGGAAGAGCTGGCGGTGCTCACGGAAATGGGCGTGGACCTGCTGCAGGGTTACCTGCTCTGCCGCCCCCAGGAGCACCCGCCCCGCGATGGCCGCAACCTGCTGCCCAAGCGCGAAAGCACTCCCGCGACGCTCAACGACGAAGGCAGCGACCTCAGTGCCCTGCTCAACGAACAACCAGCGGTAGCACGCGACATACCGACGGCCACGGTGCTGGAAGCCTTCCGCCGCCAGGCCAACCTCAATTCGCTGGCGGTGCTCGATGAACAGGGCCAGCCCTGCGGCATCGTGCACCGCCATTCGTTGTCCGACGCCCTGCTCAAGCCCTTCGCCACCGACCTGTTTGCCCGCAAGCCCATCAGCCGCCTGATGAACGACGACTTCCTCGCGGTGGAGCTCAGCCAGTCGCTGCAACAGGTCAGCCGCCTGATCACCAGCCGCGCGCGGCAACGGATCGAGGAGGATTTCATCATCACCCTCAACGGCGGCTACCTGGGCCTGGGACGGGTGATCGATGTGCTCAAGCTGATAACCGAACTGAAGATCCAGCAGGCGCGTTATGCCAACCCGTTGACCCTGCTGCCTGGCAACGTGCCGATCCAGCAGTGCCTGACCCACCTGCTGCAACAAGGGCGGGAATCACTGATCTGTTACGTGGATATCGACAGCTTCAAGCCCTTCAACGATATCTATGGCTACGGCCGTGGCGATGAAGTGCTGCTGTGTCTGGCGCAGTGCCTGAATGACCGGGTGGACCCCAGCCGTGATTTCGTCGGCCATATCGGCGGCGACGACTTTCTCCTGGTATTGGGCCCCGAGGACTGGCAAAAGCGCCTGAACCAGCTGCTGGACGATTTCCACAGCCAGTGCCGGCGCTTCTATCGCAGCGAACACCTGGAAGCCGGCTGCTTCATCGCCCCGAACCGCCAGGGCATTCGCCAGGAGTTCGCCTTGCTGTCACTGTCCATTGGCGTGGTGCATCTGTATCCACAGGCCTGTGGACAACTCGATGCCAGCCAGCTGGCCGAACTGGCCTCGCAAGCCAAGCACCACGCCAAGAACGTGCCGGGCTACAGCATTCATGTGATCGACAGCCGCCAGGTGGCCGGCGGCTTTACGGCTGGCGCGGACCGGCTAGCGGATCCGGCGTACTCGACGGATTCAGCTGCGCCAGCTTGACCTCGGCCAAGGGGTGCCCGGCCTTCGCCGCCAGGGTCCACCAACGGGCCGCTTCTGCCGCATCCGCCGCCTTGCTGGGTGAACCGGCCAGGCTGATGACGCCCATCTGATAGGCCGCCTTGGCGTCCCCGGCCAAGCCGGCAAGACGCAACAGGCGTATGCCTTCTTCACGGGCCCCCAGGCCCTGGCCACGAAAGGTCAGGATATGGCCATAAAAGCTCTGCGCGCCGACGTCCCCCAGGTTCGCCATGCGCGCCAGTTGCCCCTCCAGCCAGTGCCAGCCCCGGGGTTGACGCACAAACCAGGGCCAATGAAACAACCGGCGGGCCAGCCAGTAGCCGGCCCGCGCCTTGAGGCGCCAGTACACTCAGGCCTCCGCCGACTCAGGGTATTCGTACTCGAATACACGCACCACTTCCGAGGCATGCCATGAGGCGGCCGCCACCCCGTCGGAAGGCCCGGAAAAACGCCCGAGGCGCTCCACACACTCGAAAAAACCGGTGCGCGGCAAACGGCTCGCCCCCTGGCTGATCACCAGCGAACTGCGCAACGGCTGCTCCGCACGCGCATCCAGCGCGGCCAGATGCTCGAGGGCCGCTGTCAGGGTCTGCATGGCGGGGCTGGGTAGCTGCAAGCGCTCAAGCAGAGCGCGATAGGTCAAAAGATGGCGTTGCCGACGGGCCTGGTCGAGTTCCCCCAACAGGCCATCCCAATGTTGACGACTGATCCTTACGCTCACGATTCATCCCTCCAACCCGGAACCGTCAATTCCCAGGCCAGGCTACGGCGTATAGCGGCGTCCGGTTGACGCTCACCGCTTTCAATCATGGCCAGATATGACGGACTGATACCTACCGTACGGGCAAGCGCCTCGATGGCGATGCCCTTGGTTTCACGCAAACTGCGGAGTTGATCCAGACCCGGAAGCGGCTGGTCGGCTGCGGTCGCGACAGGTCCCCTGGCCTCTCGCGGAGATTGATCGGTGATACCTGCGGCCTTTAGCAAAGCCTGATACTGAGCCCATGGCAGCACCGCATACTCGGGCTCGCCATCGCGTGCAATTATCTGAATATCCATTACTACCCCGTAGGACGACACATAACGAGTCGGACTTTTCCTTATGAAGTGTAATCCTAACAGTCACTAAGGTCGCGGGGGCATCGTTGTATGGATCCGAATTCACCTCAGTTTTTCTTCGGACCTTCCAATTGCAGTTGTTCCGGGGTGTCGGGCAAACGCTCGACCACCGCCAGCTTCTCCGGTTGCTGGCGATTGCGCCAGGCGCGGAAGGCGCTGAGTTCGCCGTCCAGGGTTTTCATGATCCAGGCCAGCACAGCGATATCATCGAGCATGCCGAATATGGGCAGGAAGTCCGGGATGGCATCCAGCGGACTGAGGAAGTACATCAGGCCCGCGACCACCGACAGCAGCGCCTTGGGGCTGATGGCGCGGTACTCGCCACGCCAGTAAGCCAGGCACAGGGCCTGCAGCAGGCGCAGATCGTCCTTGAGCTTGCCGAGACGGCCGCCTTGCAAGGCGCCTTTGCTGGCCACGGCGAACAACAGGGTCGGCAGCCGGCCACGGCTGAGCAAGCGGCCGGCCAGGGGCAGGAAGCGGGCGAAATTCCAGGGTGCTTTCATCGTCACTCCCACTGAAATGTTATCCACACAAATTGTGGATAACCTTGTGAACAGAGCCGCTTTTCACAGCTGAAAGCCCCGTTTTACAAGGGCTCGACTCAGATCGGGCGTTTTTTACTCACATAAAAAAACCCATAATTTCATTGACTTGGCAGCTTCATGCGGCTAGCCGCAGCGCGTCTTGTTAAGACTATGCCTTATGCCGTGGGTTCGCATTTTTTCCCGGACCAACGACCAGATACGACAACGCCCCGTAAGGACGGGGCGTTGTCATTGAACCAGACGAAGATTACTTGGCGTCGTCTTGTTTCGCTGGATCCTTGATACCCAGCAGTTCCAGCTCGAACACCAGCACCGAGTTGGCCGGAATGGCCGGGCTCGGGCTCTGTGCGCCGTAGGCCAGATCGCTCGGGATGTACAGTTTGTACTTCTCGCCGACGTGCATCAGTTGCAGGCCTTCGACCCAGCCCGGAATCACGCCGCTGACCGGCAGATCGATCGGGCTGCCGCGCTCGACCGAGCTGTCGAACACAGTGCCGTTGGTCAGGGTGCCGGTGTAGTGAACGGTCACCACGTCGGTCGGCTTAGGCTGGGCGCCATCGGCCTTCTTCAGCACTTCGTACTGCAGGCCCGAGGCGGTAGTGGTCACGCCAGCCTTCTTGCCGTTTTCTTCGAGGAATTTCTTGCCGGCTGCTGCCGACTCTTCGCTGATCTTGGCCATGCGCTCTTCAGCACGCTTTTGCAGCGCGGCGAAGGCTTCGACCAGTTCGTCGTCTTTCAGCTTCTGTTCTTTCTTGCCGATGGCATCTTCGATGCCCTGGGCTACCGCTTTGGAATCCAGGTCATCCATACCTTCCTGGGCAAGGCTTTTACCCATGTTCAGGCCGATACCATAGGAAGCTTTCTGCGCCGGGGTTTTCAGCTCCACGCTGGTCTGCGAGTCACAACCCGCGAGTACCAGGCTAACCAGGGCTACCGCCGCCGCTAACCGATGCTGTTTCATGCTATTTCCTTGTTCATGCGCCTAAAGGGCATTCGAGTAAAGCCGCGAGCTTATCAGGCGGCCACGACCAATGGCTACCGGCATGAGAGCCGGATTAGTCCGATAAGTTCACGTGTTTAAAAGCATTTCGCCAGCCAATACTACGAGTGCGGGAAAGAACGCCTCGAACACAAAGTCATGACACCGGACGTAATGGCCACTTGCCCGGCAGTTTGCCCTGAGGCATAAGAGAGCCACAACTCGACAAGGATGTTTATCTTGCGCCTCTTATCCCGTGTTTTGCTGCTGATCCTCGCCCTGATCGGCGTCGCCCTGGCCGTGGTCCTGTATTACGTGGCCAATCCGAAATTGCCCGACTATGTGCCCGCCCTGCAGGTGCACTATCAGGATCAATGGAGCGCCACCGATCGCCAGACCTACTACTTCACGCCCCAGGGCACTCAGGTGAAGAGCCTGCGCTATGAGTGGTTCGCCGCCCTGGAACTGCCCTTCTCCACGCAACGCTTCGCCGCGCCGCAGTACCTGGCCCGCTTCGGCTTTCTGGTGGATCCGGCACAACAGGCCAGCGCCGATAACCCGGCGAACATGCCGGTCGGCTTCACCCGCCATCAGAACCCTGGCAGCCCGCAGCAGTACCTGGACATCACCTGCGCCGCCTGCCACACCGGCGAGCTGCGCTACAACCAGCAAGCCCTGCGGGTCGACGGCGGTTCGGCGCAGCATGTGCTGCCCTCCAGCGTGCCCACCCTGCGTGGCGGCAGCTTCGGCCAGGCGCTGGTCGCCAGCCTGGCGTCGACCTATTACAACCCGTGGAAATTCGAGCGGTTCGCCCGCAACGTGCTGGGCCAGAATTACGACGCCGAGCATGAACAGCTGCGCAAGGACTTCAAGGCATCGCTGGACACCTTCCTGCGCGTCGCCTGGAACGACACGCATCGTGGCCTCTACCCCACCGAAGAAGGCCCCGGGCGTACCGATGCCTTTGGCCGGATCGCCAACGCCAGCTTCGGCGACGCCATCTCCCCGGACAACTATCGGGTGGCCAACGCGCCGGTGGATTACCCCCAGCTGTGGGACATCTGGAGCTTCGACTGGGTGCAGTGGAACGGCTCTGCCCAGCAACCCATGGCCCGCAATATCGGCGAGGCGCTGGGCGTCGGCGCCACCCTGAATTTCTTCGATGCCCAGGGCCAGCCGCTCAAGGGCGATGCCCGCTACCCGTCGAGCGTTCGGGTGCGCGACCTCAATCGCATCGAAGAAACCCTGCAACGGCTGAAACCGCCGACCTGGCCGGAAGGCCTGTTCGGCAGCATCGACAAGCCGCTGGCGGCCAAGGGGCGAGCACTGTTCGCGGAAAACTGCGCGGGTTGCCATGTCCCGCCGGTCACCGAGGTCAACGGGCGCCCGGTGCAGCAGCTGAAGATGTTGCCGGTTGCGGTGATCGGTACCGACCCCAATACCGCCAACAATATTGCCGACCAGCGCTATGACCTGAGCGCGCTGCAATGGGATGCCGCCGAGCTGGCCCAGTCGAATGTCGAGCTGCACCCAACGCCCGGCGAACCGCTGGACATGCGTCAGCTGTCCGTGGCCAAGGGCCTGGCCTATGTCACGGCCTTCGTCGAGGAACGCGCCTATCGGGACGCCCAGGTGACCCCGGCCGAACGCCCGCGACTCGACGGCTACGGCCTGCCGATCGGTGTCCGCGAACTGCGTGCCTACAAGGCCCGGCCGCTGGCTGGGGTATGGGCCACCCCGCCCTTCCTGCACAACGGTTCGGTGCCCAGCCTGTACCAGTTGCTCTCGCCTCAGGCCGAACGCGCCAGCACCTTCTATAAGGGCACCTTCGAATACGATCCAAAGCACCTGGGCTACCGTACCGAACCGTTCAAGAACGGCTTCCTGTTCGATACGCGGATCAGTGGCAACCACAACGGTGGACATGAGTTCCGCTCGGGCAAGCGTGGCGACGGGGTGATCGGCCGCCTGCTGCAACCCGAGGAACGCTGGGCGCTGCTGGAATACCTGAAAGTGCTGGGCGGGCCGCTGGAGGCGCAGCTGCCATGACCCTGGCCCTCATCGAAAGGATGCTTTCATGCTGATCACCTTATGGCTGCGCATCGGTGCGCTGCTGCTCAAGACACTTGTGCTGCTGGGGCTGATCGCGTTGCTCGGCTGGGCGCTGAGTAGCGCCTGGTCGATCTGGCGCTACCAGGGGCCGGTCTCGACCGAAGAACAGGTCCCGCCCGGCGAAGCCGCCATGACCCAGGACATCATCCAGACCGCCGTGCGCATCGTCGATCAGCACCGGGATAACACCCGTTACCTGCGCGACGCCCACGCCAAGGCCCACGGCTGCGTAAAGGCCGAGGTCCAGGTGCTCGAGCAACTGACGCCGCCGTTGCGCCAGGGCGTGTTCGCCGAACCCGGCAAGACCTGGCAAGCCATGGTACGGCTGTCCAACGGCAATGCTTATCCACAGTTCGACAGCGTTCGTGATGCGCGCGGGATGGCGATCAAATTGTTGAATGTGCCCGGCACCCAGCTATTGAAGGAGCAACAGGGCCGTGGCGAGCAGGATTTCGTGATGTTCAACCATCCGAACTTCTTCGTCAGCGATGTCGCCGAGTATCGGCAGAATGTCGCCGCGCAGGCGGACGGAAAAAAGGTCGGAGCCTTTTTCCCCGGCTGGGACCCACGCACCTGGCAGGTTCGTCATCTGTTCATCGCCTTGGCCACCCTGTCGCCGCCCCCGGCCAGCCCGACGCAAACCCGCTATTTTTCGGTTTCGCCCTACAAGTTCGGCGGCGCCAACGCCAAGTTCCGCGTCGCACCGGATCCGGACAGCTGCCCGGCGTACAACCTGCCCCCACAGAACCAGGCCCTGCCCAACTTTCTGCGCAACGCCCTGAACCAGCAGCTGTCGACCGACCGGGTGCCGGCCTGCTTCGTATTGCAGGTGCAACGCCAGGACCCGAGCCACTACATGCCCATCGAAAACACCAGCATCGAATGGCGAGAAAGCGATGCGCCCTTCGAAACCGTGGCGCGGATCAGGATTCCCGCCCAGGACTTCGATACCCCGCAGCAGAACCTGCAATGCGACAACCTGTCCTTCAACCCCTGGTTCGGCCTGGAGGCGCACCGCCCTATCGGCGGCATCAACCGCCTGCGCAAGGCGGTGTACGAAGCGGTCAGCGACTACCGACACAGCCGCAACGCCGAGCAGTGAGCCACAAACGAAAAAAGCGGCCCGCAGGCCGCTTTTTTTGGGGAGTATTTGCATACCCCAGACAGCAAAAAGCCCGCGTTAGCGGGCTTTCTGTAATGAGCTGGCGTTCAGTGTTCCAACTCATCGAATATGGCGCAGCGGACGGGACTCGAACCCGCGACCCCCGGCGTGACAGGCCGGTATTCTAACCGACTGAACTACCGCTGCGCGTAGCGTTGAAAGCAAGTGGTGGGTGATGACGGGATCGAACCGCCGACCCTCTGCTTGTAAGGCAGATGCTCTCCCAGCTGAGCTAATCACCCTTTACCTTCGTTGCGGGGCGCATTATTACACAGAAATTCATAACGTGCTGATTTAAATAACAAAATTATCAAAAAAAGCTGAATTTCGATGTATCGGGCGCCGCGCATGAAACACAGGCACAAAAAAGCCCGCGTTAGCGGGCTTTCTGTGATGACCTGGCGTTCAGTGTTCCAGATCATCGAATATGGCGCAGCGGACGGGACTCGAACCCGCGACCCCCGGCGTGACAGGCCGGTATTCTAACCGACTGAACTACCGCTGCGCGTAACACTGAAAGCGAATGGTGGGTGATGACGGGATCGAACCGCCGACCCTCTGCTTGTAAGGCAGATGCTCTCCCGGCTGAGCTAATCACCCTTCACGTTCGGTGTGGCGCGCATTCTACGGAGCGTCCCCTACTCTGGCAAGCACTTTTTAAAATAATTTTTTCAGGCCTTCCAAAGGCTTAGCGGAGGGTTGGCCTATGGAGCTGCGCGGAGAATAATGCCCCCCTTTGTATAAAGGAGAGATTCACCCCATGTGGTTCAAGAACCTGCTTATCTATCGCCTGACCCAAGATCTGCCCTTTGATGCTGAGGCGCTGGAAACCGCACTGGCCACCAAACTGGCGCGTCCATGTGCAAGCCAGGAGTTGACCACTTACGGTTTCGTCGCGCCGTTCGGCAAAGGCGAAGATGCACCGCTGGTACACGTCAGCCAGGACTTCCTGCTGGTCGCCGCACGCAAGGAAGAACGTATTCTGCCTGGCAGCGTGGTGCGCGACGCGGTCAAGGAAAAGGTCGAAGAGATCGAAGCCGAGCAAATGCGCAAGGTCTATAAAAAGGAACGCGACCAGATCAAGGATGAAATCATCCAGGCTTTCCTGCCGCGTGCCTTTATCCGTCGCTCCTCGACTTTCGCCGCCATCGCGCCGAAACAGGGCCTGATCCTGGTCAACTCGGCCAGCCCGAAACGCGCCGAAGACCTGCTCTCCACCCTGCGCGAAGTACTCGGCACCCTGCCGGTGCGTCCGCTGACCGTGAAGACCGCGCCGACCGCGATCATGACCGACTGGGTGAAAACCCAACAAGCCGCCGACGACTTCTTCGTCCTCGACGAGTGCGAACTGCGTGACACCCACGAAGACGGCGGTATCGTCCGTTGCAAGCGCCAGGACCTGACCAGCGAAGAAATCCAGCTGCACCTGAGCACTGGCAAGGTGGTCACCCAATTGTCCCTGGCCTGGCAGGACAAGTTGTCCTTCATGCTCGACGACAAGATGACGGTCAAGCGCCTGAAGTTCGAAGACCTGCTGCAGGACCAGGCGGAACAGGACGGCGGCGACGAAGCCCTCGGCCAACTGGACGCCAGCTTCACCCTGATGATGCTGACCTTCGGCGATTTCCTCCCGGCGCTGTTCGAAGCCCTGGGTGGCGAAGAGATTCCACAAGGCATCTGACAACCCCTTTCAGCAGCCAGCGGGCTGGCGACCGGCATTGCCCGATCCGCCGCTGACTCCTGCAGGAGCACCACAGACGCCACCGCTTTCGGTGGCGTTTTCATATAAGAAGGAACAGGCCATGCGTGCACTGGCAGCATTAAGTCGTTTTGTCGGCAATACCTTTGCCTACTGGGTACTGATTTTCGCGGTGGTGGCGTTCTTGCAACCGGGCTGGTTCATCGGCCTCAAGGGCGCCATCGTGCCGCTGCTGGGCCTGGTGATGTTCGGCATGGGCCTGACCCTGAAGCTCGAAGACTTCGCCGAAGTCGCCCGCCATCCATGGCGCGTGGCCCTGGGCGTGGTCGCGCATTTCGTGATCATGCCGGGCATGGCCTGGTTGCTGTGCCAGGTCTTCCACCTGCCGCCGGAGATCGCCGTCGGCGTGATCCTGGTCGGCTGCTGCCCGAGCGGTACTTCGTCCAACGTCATGACCTGGCTGGCCCGCGGCGACCTGGCGCTGTCAGTGGCGATCGCCGCTGTCACCACCCTGCTGGCGCCGCTGCTGACGCCGGCCCTGATCTGGCTGCTGGCCTCGGCCTGGCTGCCGGTTTCGTTCATGGAGCTGTTCTGGTCGATCCTGCAGGTGGTGCTGCTGCCGATCGTGCTCGGGGTGATTGCCCAGCGCGTGCTCGGCGACCGGGTGCGGCATGCGGTGGAGGTCTTGCCGCTGGTGTCGGTGGTCAGCATCGTGATCATCGTTACCGCGGTGGTGGCCGCCAGCCAGGCGAAAATCGCCGAGTCCGGCCTGCTGATCATGGCCGTGGTGATGCTGCATAACAGCTTCGGTTACCTGCTGGGCTACTTCACCGGTCGCCTGTTCAAGCTGCCGCTGGCGCAACGCAAATCCCTGGCCCTGGAAGTCGGCATGCAGAACTCCGGCCTTGGCGCCGCCCTGGCCAGCGCGCATTTTTCGCCGCTGGCGGCGGTGCCGAGCGCCCTGTTCAGCGTCTGGCACAACATTTCCGGGGCGCTGCTTTCCACCTGGTTCCGCCGCATGAGCGAAAAGGACGACCGCACACTGGCCGCCCAGCAGGCGAGCGACTGAGGAGAAACTTGATCCCCGGATTAATGATGGGCACTATACTGCGCAACGCGGGGACGACCCCGCGGCTCGATCGAGTCATTAATCTGGGGACGACCCCGTCAATCGATGGAGGTCATCATGTCTTGGATCATTCTGTTTTTCGCCGGCCTGTTCGAAGTGGGCTGGGCCGTCGGCCTCAAGTACACCGACGGTTTCAGTCGCCCTCTCCCCACTGCCCTGACCATCGTCGCCATGGCGGTCAGCCTCGGCCTGCTGGGGCTGGCCATGAAGGAGCTGCCGCTGGGCACTGCCTATGCCATCTGGACCGGGGTCGGCGCAGTCGGCACGGTGATCGCCGGGATCATTCTGTTCGGTGAGTCCATGGCGCTGTTCCGCCTGGCCAGCGTGGCGCTGATCATTACCGGGCTGATCGGCTTGAAGGTCAGCACGGCCTGATACCAGCAAGCGCCCCAACAAAAACGCCCACCACTCTGTGGGCGTTTTTATAGGCGCTGGAAACCTAGCGCACGTTACCGCGCAGCTCGCCCACCAGGGTTTGCAAACGGGCCGGTTCGGCACTGTCGGCTGTCACGGCCGAACCCGCCACCAGGGTCACTCGCGACCACAGGCGGCGGAACAGCCCCTTGCTAGGATCGCGGCTGAAAAAGCTGCCCCACAGCCCCCGCAACGCCAGCGGAATCACCGGCACCGGTGTCTCTTCGAGAATCCGCGTCAGCCCACCCTTGAACTCATTGATCTCGCCATCGGCGGTCAGCTTGCCTTCCGGGAAGATGCACACCAGCTCGCCATCCTTGAGGTAACGGGCAATTTGGGTGAACGCCCTTTCGTAGATCTGGATGTCCTCGTTGCGCCCGGCAATCGGAATGGTCCCGGCGGTACGGAAGATGAAGTTGAGCACCGGCAGGTTGTAGATCTTGTAATACATCACGAAACGAATCGGCCGCCGCACCGCGCCGCCGATCAGCAAGGCATCGACGAAGGACACGTGATTGCACACCAGCAACGCCGCGCCTTCGTCCGGGATCGCCTCCAGGTTGCGATGCTCGACCCGGTACATGGAATGGCTGAGCAGCCAGATCATGAAACGCATGCTGAACTCGGGGACGATCTTGAAGATGTAGGCGTTGACCGCGATGTTCAGCAGCGACACCACCAGGAACAACTGCGGGATCGACAGCTTGGCCAGGCTCAGCAAGACGATCGAGACGATCGCCGACACCACCATGAACAGCGCGTTGAGAATGTTGTTCGCGGCAATCACCCGCGCCCGCTCGTGCTCCGGGGTCCGCGACTGAATCAGGGCGTACAGCGGCACGATGTAGAAACCGCCGAAGATGCCCAGGCCGAGAATATCGATCAGCACCCACCAGGCGTGGCCATAACCGAGCACTTCGATCCAGCTGTAACCCGCCTCGCTCAGCGGAATCCCGCCGGAATGCCACCACAACAGCAAGCCGAACACCGTCAGGCCGAACGAGCCAAAGGGCACCAGGCCGATCTCGACCTTACGTCCCGAAAGCTTCTCGCACAGCATGGAACCGACAGCGATCCCCACCGAGAACACGGTGAGGATCAGTGTGACCACCGTTTCGTCCCCGTGCATCCACTCCTTGGCGTAGGCCGGAATCTGCGTCAGGTAGATCGCCCCGACAAACCAGAACCACGAGTTGCCGACGATCGAGCGCGACACCGCCGCAGTCTGCCCCAGGCCCAGGCGCAAGGTAGCCCAGGACTGGCTGAAGATGTTCCAGTCCAGGCGCAGGTCCGGAGTGGCCGCCGCGGCCCGGGGAATGCCCCGGCTGGCGAGATAACCGAGTACGGCGACGGCAATGATCGCCGTCGAGACGATGGGGGCGTAATGGGCGGAGGACATCATGATCCCCGCGCCAATGGTCCCGGCGAGAATCGCCAGGAAGGTGCCCATTTCCACCAGGCCGTTGCCGCCGACCAATTCTTCCTCCCGCAGCGCCTGCGGCAGGATCGAATATTTCACCGGACCGAACAGCGCCGAGTGGGTGCCCATGGCGAACAATGCCAGCAGCATCAGCGACAGGTGATCGAAGACAAAACCCACCGCCCCCACTGCCATGATCACGATCTCGCCGAGCTTGATCAGGCGGATCAACGCGTCCTTGGCGAACTTCTCGCCGAATTGCCCGGCCAGCGCCGAGAACAGGAAGAACGGCAGGATAAACAGCAAGGCGCAGAGGTTGACCCAGATCGAGCGGTCGCCCTCGATGGCCAGCTTGTAGAGAATGGCGAGGATCAGCGACTGCTTGAAGATGTTGTCGTTGAACGCACCGAGGGATTGGGTAATGAAGAACGGCAGGAAACGCCGCGTACGAAGCAAGGTGAACTGTGAGGGGTGACTCATCTTCCATGTCCCTGAGTGGCTTGGATGCTGTTATTGGATTATCGATCTTCGATCCAGGCCACAACCTTACCTAAAGTTCGCGGATTATTTCGCTAATCCTGCGATGCAAGGCGAAACGAACAGCTCACCCCGATAGGCGCCCTGCAGCGTGCGCTTGCCCACCAGCAGCCACATCAGTGCCAGCGCCAGGACCAACAGGCTGCCGAACACCGCAAAAAACGTCAGGTTCAGGGTAGCGGCCAGTTTCAGGGTGGTCAGGGCATAGACCCCCAGCGGGAAGGTGAACCCCCACCAGCCGAGGTTGAACGGAATGCCGTCGCGCAGGTAACGCAAGGTGATCAGCAGCGCCGTCAGCATCCACCACAGGCCGAACCCCCACAGGGTGATACCGGCCACCAGCCCCAGGCCCTCGGCGATTTCGCCCATTCCGGCCATGCCGTTGGCAGCAAAGATCGCCGGAGCGTCCGCGCCCAGCAGCAACATGCCCAGGGCCCCCGTGCCGATCGGCCCCAGGGCCAGCCAGCTCGAGGCGGCCATGCTTTCGTGCGGCAACTTATGCAGGGCCATGCGCAGCAGGAGAATGGTCAGGATGCTGAACGCCACCGGCAGCGAGAAGGCCCAGAGCACATAGCTGGTCACCAGCATCACCAGTTGCGAATGCGCGTCCACCAGGTGCGGCGCCAGCAGCCCGCCACTGGCGGCGGCGACTTCGGCCGCGACCACCGGCAACAGCCAGACCGCGGTCATCTGGTCGATACGGTGCTCCTGGCGGGTGAACATCATGTAGGGAATCAGCACCCCGCAAGCCAGCGACAGCGCTACGTCCAGCCACCACAGCAGCTCGGCCAGTTGCACGACGCCCTCGCCCCAGCGTGGCACGCCGAACAGCAGGAAACCGTTGATGATGGTGGCCAGACCCATGGGAATGGTGCCGAAGAACATCGAGACCGTGGAGTGCCCGAAAATCCGCCGGGCTTCGTCGAAGAACATTATCCAGCGTGCCGCATAGGCCGCGCTGAACAGCACGAACAGTACGATGGTGAACAGCCACAGCCCCTCGGCCAGCAGGTGCAGGCCCGGGATCCGCAGCGGCAACTGGGCCAGCGCCAGGGCCAGTACGCCGGTGCCCATGGTCGCGGCGAACCAGTTGGGGGTGAATTGGCGAATGGCTTCGCGAGGATGCTGCAGCTGGCTCAAGGGCCGTCCGGTTCCGAGGGTGTTGGGGCATGTCATGGTGCGATCTCCTGTCCTCCGATGAGGTGGAGCCCATGATAGAACCGGATCGAATATCTATATAACGGGTAATTTCTCTATCTGTTATCTATTTTACAAATATACGAGTCAGACACTGCCCGCGGTTTCCACCACCAATACCCGCGCTGCACCTTGTGGATGAGCCACATGCTCGGTACCGACATCGGCGTAGAAGATATCGCCCACCTCCAGCAGCACCGAGTGCTCCAGGCCGTTTTCCCGATAGTGCATGCGCACCTGGCCATCGAGCACGACAAACACTTCCTGCCCGTCGTTGGTGTGCCACTTATAAGGCTGGTCGGTCCAATGCAGGCGCGTGGTGATGCCGTTCATGTTGGCGATATCCAACGCCGCCCAGGCCCGCTCCCCAGTGAAGGTTTTACTGCGAATGATCTTCATGAATGCCCGTCGCCCCCAAGGCTGATGCGTGCACCTCGCGCGCCAGATGCGCAGGCTAACCCAAGCCGGCGCCCGGATCAGCCACCAACGCGCTCAACTTTCTGGCACGACGCAGGTCTTGGCGGTGCGCTGGCGCAGCAGCCCCAGCAAAGCGGCCAGGGACAGCAGGATCAATACCGCGCCATAACCATCGGTGGTCGCGATCAGGCCAAAACTGCGGGTCAGGTTTCCCGCCAGCAGGGACGGCAGGCAGAACGCCAGATAACTCAACACATAAAACGCCGACATCAACCCCGCCCGCTCATGGGGCAAGGCCAGGGGCATCACACTGCGCAGGGCGCCGAGGAATCCGGAACCAAAACCACCGCCCGTGACCAGGGTGCCGAGAAAGAACAGCGGCAGGCTGGCGGTGTGCACGGCAATCAGGATCAGGCCGATGCCGACGGCCAGCAGGCTCGCGCCCAGCCGCAGTACCTTGTCCGCCGGACGATGACGCAGGGAAACAATCATCAGGGCACCGCTCAGGGTCAGCACCGCCACCAGGCCGCCACCGATCAGGTTCGAGGTCGAGCCCGTCGCGGTGCGCACCAGCGATGGCGCCAACGACAGAAAGAACCCGCCCACGGCCCACACCGCCACGTCCACCGGTAACGCCAGCCACAGCGCCCGCCGCGCCTGAGGCGGTACATGCAGGGTCGGCCGCAGGGAGGCCCAGACACCGGGCTGGGCACTGACTGTCTCCGGCAGGCGCCAGACGTACAGCGCCTGGGCGACAAACAGCACCAGCAGCAACCAGTAGGCCAGTTGCAGCGGCAACGGTGCGTATTCCACCAGCAAACCGCTGCCCATCGCCCCGCAGGCCATGCCCAGCAAGGGCGCCACGCTGTTGACCAGCGGCCCTTGCTGCCGGTCGGTATCCAGCAGCGCCGCCCCCAGCACGCTGGTGGCCATGCCGGTGGCGAAGCCCTGCATCACCCGGGCAGCAATCAGCCAGGCTACGCTGTCGGCCTGGATAAATAGCAGCATCGCCAGTATGTCCAGCAGCAGCGCCACGAAGATCACCGGCTTGCGTCCCAGATAATCCGAAAGCGAACCCACGGTCAGCAGCGCCGCCAACAGGCTCAAGGCGTAGACGCCGAAGATCAGGGTCAGGGTCGCCGAGGAGAATTGCAGCACCTCCTGATACAGGTGGTACATCGGTGTCGGCACGCTGGAAGCGGCGAGAAAACTGAGTAAGGTGATCGCCAGAAACAGCAGTCTGGAACGGTTTGACAGTGAAGAGTCGACAGGACTGGACATGGGCACGCTCCATTAAAGCTAATATTTTGCTTTTGCGGAGTGTGCTACCGCCTCGCTCTTAAAGCAAATTCTTTGTGTTAAGGTTCGATCCATGGCTATTAAAGAAGGTTTACGCCCGGGCGGGCGCAGTGCCCGGGTACAGGAATCCATCCACTCGGCAGTCAGGGAACTCCTCGAAGAACAGGAGCGCTCGACCCTGACCGTGCCGCAAATCGCCGCCCGCGCCGGCGTGACGCCCTCGACCATCTACCGCCGTTGGGGCGACCTGTCGACGCTGCTGGCGGATGTCGCCCTGGCGCGCATGCGCCCGGACAGCGAACCGGCCGCCACCGGCAGCCTGCGCGGCGACCTGTTGGCCTGGGCCGAACAGTACCTCGACGAAATGAGTTCCGAGCCCGGGCGCAACATGATGCGCGATGTGCAATGCAGCGCCACGCCCGGCTATTGCGTGAGCATTCTCAGCGGGCAATTGCAGATCATCCTCGATCGCCACCGGCACAGCGAAGCAGCTCTGCCCAGCCTCGATCGACTACTGAACATGACGGTGGCGCCGACGGTGTTCCGCATCCTGTTCGCCGCGGAACCGCTTGACGTGCAGGAGTTGCATGAACTGATCGACATCGCGCTGCGGCCTTGAGGCCGCCAGCGCGGGCAAGCTCGCTCCTGGCGGGTTCGTCACCCTTTGCAGAAGCGAGATTGCTCGCACTTCCCCCTGCGACACCTGGCCGCGCCAATACCTTGGTCGACACTGACGAACTCCGAACATCGTGCGAGACTGTCTGACCGGGCTGAAGCGCCCGGCGCGCCTTTATGTTCGGAGTTTCCATGTCGTTGTCCAGCGGGCTGATCGCCATTGTCGCCCTGGCCTATATGGCCATCATGTTCACCATCGCCTTTTACGGTGACCGTCGCAGCGCGCCCTTGCCGCCGCGGGTGCGTGCCTGGGTGTACAGCCTGTCGCTGGCGGTGTATTGCACCAGCTGGACCTTCTTCGGTGCCGTCGGCCAGGCCGCCGAGCAACTCTGGTCGTTCTTGCCGATCTACCTCGGGCCGATCCTGCTGCTGGTGCTCGCGCCCTGGGTCCTGCAAAAGATGGTGATGATCAGCAAGCAGGAAAACATCACCTCCATCGCCGACTTCATTGCCGCGCGCTACGGCAAATCCCAGTCGCTGGCGGTGGTGGTGGCGCTGATCTGCCTGGTTGGCGTGCTGCCCTACATCGCCCTGCAGCTCAAGGGCATCGTGCTTGGCGTGGACCTGCTGATCGGCGCCGGTGCCGACACCATGGGCACCCGCGCCCAGGACACGGCGCTGATCGTGTCGTTGATCCTGGCGCTGTTCACCATTGTCTTCGGTACCCGCAACCTCGACGCCACCGAGCACCACCGCGGCATGGTGCTGGCGATTGCCTTCGAATCCCTGGTCAAGCTGCTGGCCTTTCTCGCGGTCGGCGCCTTTGTCACCTATGGCCTGTACGACGGTTTCGACGACCTGTTCAGCCAGGCCATGCTCGCCCCGCGCCTGGAGCAGTACTGGCAGGAAACCATCAACTGGCCGTCGATGGTGGTGCAGACCGGCGTCGCCATGATGGCGATCATCTGCCTGCCGCGGCAGTTCCACGTCACCGTGGTGGAGAACATCGAGCCCCAGGACCTGCGCCTGGCCAAGTGGGTGTTTCCCGCCTACCTGGCCCTGGCCGCGCTGTTCGTGGTGCCGATCGCCCTGGCCGGGCAGATGCTGCTGCCCAGCTCGGTCCTGCCGGATTCCTTCGTCATCAGCCTGCCCCTGGCCCAGGCCCATCCGGCCCTGGCCGTGCTGGCCTTCATCGGTGGCGCATCGGCCGCCACCGGCATGGTGATCGTCGCCAGCGTGGCGCTGTCGACCATGGTCTCCAACGATATGCTGCTGCCCTGGTTGCTGCGCCGGCAGAGCGCCGAGCGCCCCTTCGAAGTGTTCCGCCACTGGATGCTCTCGGTGCGCCGGGTCAGCATCGTGGTCATCCTGCTGCTGGCCTATGTCAGCTACCGTCTGCTGGGCTCCACCGCGAGCCTGGCGACCATCGGCCAGATCGCCTTCGCCGCCGTGACCCAACTGGCCCCGGCCATGCTCGGCGCGCTGTACTGGAAGCAGGCCAACCGCCGCGGCGTGTTCGCCGGATTAGCGGCCGGCACCTTCCTGTGGTTCTACACCCTGATCCTGCCGATCGCCGCCCACAGCCTGGGCTGGTCGCTGAGCAGCTTCCCGGGCCTGGCCTGGCTGCACGGCAACCCGCTGAACCTGCCGATCACGCCCTTGACCCAGGGCGTGGTGCTGTCGCTGACCGGTAACTTCACCCTGTTCGCCTGGGTCTCGGTGCTGTCGCGCACCCGGGTTTCGGAACACTGGCAGGCCGGGCGTTTCATCGGCCAGGAAATCAGCGGCCGCCCCAGCTCCCGCTCGATGCTGTCGGTGCAGATCGACGACCTGCTCAAGCTCGCCGCGCGTTTTGTCGGGGAAGAACGGGCCCGCCAGAGCTTCATCCGCTTTGCCTACCGCCAGGGCAAAGGTTTCAACCCCAACCAGAACGCCGACGGCGAATGGATCGCCCACACCGAACGCCTGCTGGCCGGTGTCCTCGGCGCCTCGTCCACCCGCGCAGTGGTCAAGGCCGCCATCGAAGGGCGGGAGATGCAGCTCGAAGACGTGGTGCGCATCGCCGACGAAGCCTCGGAAGTGCTGCAATTCAACCGCGCCCTGCTGCAAGGCGCGATCGAGAACATCAGCCAGGGCATCAGCGTGGTCGACCAGTCCCTCAGGCTGGTGGCCTGGAACCGCCGGTACCTGGAGCTGTTCAACTACCCGGACGGGCTGATCAGCGTCGGCCGGCCGATCGCCGACATCATCCGCCACAACGCCGAGCGCGGCCTGTGCGGGCCGGGCGAGGCGGAAGTGCATGTCGCCCGCCGCCTGCACTGGATGCGCCAGGGCCGCGCCCACACTTCCGAGCGGCTGTTCCCCAATGGCCGGGTGATCGAGTTGATCGGCAACCCGATGCCCGGCGGCGGCTTTGTCATGAGCTTCACCGACATCACCCCGTTCCGCGAAGCCGAACAGGCCCTCACCGAAGCCAACGAAGGCCTGGAACAACGGGTTGCCGAACGGACCCAGGAGCTTTCGCAGTTGAACGCTGCGCTGACCGAAGCCAAGGGCACCGCCGAGGCCGCCAACCAGTCCAAGACGCGTTTCCTGGCGGCGGTCAGTCACGACCTGATGCAACCGCTGAACGCCGCCCGGCTGTTCTCCGCCGCCCTCTCCCACCAGAACGACGGTTTGTCCGCCGAAGCCCAGCAATTGGTCCAGCACCTGGACAGCTCCCTGCGCTCCGCCGAAGACCTGATCAGCGACCTGCTGGATATCTCCCGCCTGGAAAACGGCAAGATCAATCCGGAGCGCAAGCCATTCGTGCTCAACGAGCTGTTCGATACCCTGGGGGCCGAATTCAAGGTCCTGGCCCAGGAGCAAGGCTTGAAGTTCCGCCTGCGCGGCAGCCGTCTCAGGGTCGACAGCGACATCAAGCTTCTGCGCCGGGTCCTGCAGAACTTCCTCACCAATGCCTTCCGTTACGCCAAGGGGCCTGTGCTCTTGGGCGTGCGCCGCCGCGGCAACCAACTGTGCCTGGAGGTCTGGGATCGTGGGCCGGGGATTCCGCTGGACAAGCAGCAGGTGATCTTCGAAGAGTTCAAGCGCCTCGACAGCCACCAGACCCGCGCCGAAAAAGGCCTGGGCCTCGGACTGGCGATCGCCGATGGCTTGTGCCGCGTCCTCGGCCACGGCTTGCAAGTCCGCTCCTGGCCGGGCAAGGGCAGCGTCTTCAGCGTCAGCGTGCCGCTGGCCAAGGCAGCTGTCAGCGCACCGAGACAGGTGGCCGAACTCAACGGTCATCTGCTGTCCGGCGCCCAGGTGCTGTGCGTCGACAATGAAGACAGCATCCTGATCGGCATGAACAGCCTGCTCAGCCGCTGGGGCTGCCAGGTCTGGACCGCGCGCAACCGGGAAGAATGCGCCGCGCTGCTCAGTGATGGCGTGCGCCCGCAACTGGCGCTGGTGGACTATCACCTGGACGATGGTGAAACCGGCACCGAGGTCATGGCCTGGCTGCGCACCCAGTTGGGTGATCCGGTACCTGGCGTGGTGATCAGCGCCGACGGACGCCCCGAGATGGTCGCCGAGGTACACGCCGCGGGGCTGGACTACCTGGCCAAGCCGGTGAAGCCGGCGGCGTTGCGGGCGCTGTTGAGCCGGCATCTGCCGCTCTGAGAGTCCTGTAGTCGCTGCCGCAGGCTGCGATAAGACCTTCAGCGATATTGAAAACGCCGCTTCCCCTCCGGGGCCGATCGCAGCCTACGGCAGCGGCTACAGCTCAATCCGGCAGTTCGAGCAGGGCACCGTCGGCATCGGTCATCGCCCGTTCCAGCAGGTCCGCCGGCAGGCTCTTGCTCGCGCGCGCGCCGAGCAAGCGCAGTTGCTCGCTACGGCTGACCAGGTTGCCGCGCCCCTCGGTCAGCTTGTTGCGCGCGGCGCTGTAGGCCTTGTCCAGCTGCTGCAGACGATTGCCGACCTCATCCAGATCCTGAATGAACAACACGAACTTGTCGTACAGCCAACCGGCGCGTTCGGCGATTTCCCGGGCGTTCTGGCTCTGCCGCTCCTGCTTCCACAGGCTGTCGATCACTCGCAGCGTGGCCAGCAGCGTGGTCGGGCTGACGATCACGATGTTGCGGTCGAAGGCTTCCTGGAACAGGTTGGGCTCGGCCTGCAAGGCGGCGGAAAAGGCCGCCTCGATAGGTACGAAGAGCAGCACGAAATCCAGGCTGTGCAAGCCTTCAAGGCGCTTGTAGTCCTTGCCGGCCAGGCCTTTGACGTGATTGCGCAAGGACAGCACGTGCTGTTTCAGCGCCGCCTGGCCGATCACCTCATCGTCCGCCGCGACAAACTGTTGGTAGGCAGTCAGGCTGACCTTGGAGTCCACTACTACCTGCTTGTCGCCGGGCAGCATGATCAGCACGTCGGGCTGGAAACGCTCGCCGTCGGGCCCTTTGAGGCTGATCTGGGTCTGGTACTCGCGGCCTTTCTCCAGGCCGGCATGCTCCAGCACCCGCTCCAGAATCAGCTCGCCCCAGTTGCCCTGGGTTTTCTGGCCCTTGAGCGCGCGCGTCAGGTTGGTCGCCTCGTCGCTCAAGCGCAGGTTCAACTGTTGCAGGCGTTCGAGTTCCTTGCCGAGGGAAAAACGCTCGCGCGCTTCGGCCTGATAACTCTCTTCGACCCGCTTCTCGAAGGACTGGATGCGCTCCTTGAGCGGGTCGAGCAATTGTCCGAGACGCTGCTGGCTGTTCTCGGCAAAACGCTGCTCGCGCTCATCGAAGATCTTGCCTGCCAGCTCGGCGAACTGTGCCCGCAGCTCGTCCCGCGAGCCTTGCAGGTCGCTCAGGCGTTGCTGGTGGCTTTCCTGCTGCTCGCGCAGCTCGGCATTCAATGACGCGGCCTGGGCGTCCAGGCGCCGCAACTCGGCTTCCTTGTTGGCCCGCTCAAGATTCCAGGCGTGGGCCGCGTCACGGGCGTTGTCGCGTTCGATCTGCAACAACTCGACTTCCCGGCGCACCGCCGCCAGATCGGCCTGCTTCACGGCATTCGCCTGGCCCAGGTCGCTGATCTCGTCACGGCAGGCATCCAGCTGGGCGTTCAAGCCATCCTGCGCCAGCAGTGCGATGGCCAGGCGCTCCTCCAGCAGGGACAGTTCGGTTTGGCGGGAGCTCAGACGGCGTTGCAGTTGCCAGGCGAGCGCCACCAAGGGCAATGCCGCGCCTGCCAGACCGAGCAGTACGCTGGTCAAGTCCATAGCCATAGCCACTCCAGACAGGGAAATAAAGCTTGAAGGTTAACCAAGGGACCGAGGCTTGGACAGCTCAGTCTTCGATCTGGCCAAGCTCCTGCTGGGCGCGACGATCGCCAGCCCGTGCCGCCTGACGCAGCAGATCGTGGCCGATCCGCCGATCGCGGGCGTTGCCGCATTCGCGGCACATCAGTTGGCCAAGACGACTCTGTGCTGCCACCACCCCTTCCCGGGCAGGCTGCTTGAGCAAACGCCCGGCAAAGTGCTTGATGTTCCGGTTATCACCCAGGCGTGGGCTGTCGAGCAGCCACATGGCCACGCGTAACGAAAAACGCTTGGACTCGGTAACACTGGAAGAGGCAGGGGTAACAGAAGGTGACACTGAGCGAAACTTCATAAAGCACTGTAGGGCAGATCGGAAGGCGCGCCACTCTACTCCTTTTTTCGCACGCGTAAAGTCGAAAAGAACTCGGCACGCCCGTGCTAGAGCAAGCGCTTGGGACAATCCACAGAAGCTGTGGATAACTCAGTGGACAACCGCCCTACAAGTCGCCGAAAGCCGCATGGGACGGGGCCCGCAGTCAAACTGACGATTTTTTCACCAGTAAAAAAAACCGATGTTTTTCATTGACTTAAATTTTCATCGCAGGCATTGGAGGGCCCGGCAGGTGAGGTGACAGGCCGGTGACAGCCCGCGCAACTATTGTGCACAAGTACCCTCGATCCAGTTATATCGCTGCACCTTTTTCGTCCGTTCCCGGGAGAACAACATCGAAGACCAAAGATTCCAGTAACAACTTTTCTGCCCCACTGCGGTGAAAGTCCGGCCCGGCTCATTCGCGGCCTGCCCTGCGATACTCATAACCATTTTGCCTAACACACTTGCACCAGCTACATCAATCCGTTATCATCCACAGCGTTAGTACCAAGCTGAAAGTCAATTCTGGTCGAACAAGTCCCCCGGTTCAGCTTCCCTGAAGAGAAGTTTCTACCGACTACACGGGATCGACCACCTCGCTGGTTTCCAGGTAAAGCTTTCGCCGACACCGCCTTTGAACACATTGCAAAGGATGTCGCGAAGCCCTTTTACTCTGACCGAACCAACCTGCAAATTGATCAGGATCTTCACCTGGGGCCCAGAACCTTAACCCCCGCTGTGATTGCCTGCCCTCCTAAGTACCTACCTGCCAGCCCTAGCGCGCACTTGATAAAGCGCTTCCAACTGGCTGCTTTGTTCCAGTCGGGTTCTTCGTTCGACCAATGGTGGTCGGCGTTACTGGAACGTTTTAACGTTGCACGGTTCTTAACCGTGTCATTTGTAGGAACACCCAATAACTATGTCTACTCAAATCCAGACTCAGGATGCCATTCGCACCCTCACCAACGCTTTTGCTCCAATGAACTGCCTGATCATGGCCGCTCGCAAAGGCTGCTTCAGCTTCACCCTGGTCAACGAACACGGTATCGCTCGTCACAGCGAACGCCTGTACCCCGACCAGTATTCCAGCGCCGAGCCGCTGCAAGCGGTGATCGAGCGCACCCGTCAGGCCCTGACTGCCTGAGACGCCAGAGCGCTGAAAACCCGAAGCCCCGACTGAACAGCGGGGCTTTTTTATTGCCTGTTATTTCGGTTTTTCCGCCGTCGGCTAAAGCACCATCCGATATAACGGTTATAACTCGAAGCTGGAAATATTTTAAAAACAGTCCTTTACAGCAACGATATGACACTACACTTCAACTCAAGCGGCATGATCCGCTTCCGGCGAGTCTGACCGATCCACCGCTGCCAAGCTCCCCCATCAGGTCTCGCCGGCCACTTTCACGCTTCGAGGGCTTTATGGGTATTGCCGCCAGCGAACTGTGCCGCTACGTGATCCGCCCGACCCTGATCTATCTGGGCAACCACAGTCGCACCGCAGAATCACTGCTGCTAGGCATCGCCGCCAGCCAATCCGCCCTCGGCTCCGCCCTGCACGACCGCAGGGGCCACGGCCTCTACCGCATCGCCGAACCCCGCCACCAGGCACTCTGGGACCACTATCTGGCGCTGGATCCGGAACGCGCCAGCCTGGTTCGCGGCCTGGCCAGCCAGCACGCATTCCTCAGCGGCCCGCACTTGGAATTGACCGTCAACCTGCGTTACGCCACCGCCATCGCCTGGCTGCTGGTAGAAGAGCAGAACACCCCGCTCCCCGAAGCCGGCGACCTGCTCGGCATGGCTCGCATCTGGAAGCAGATCTTCCAGCCACAAGGACGCTTGCGGGACTTTGCCGATGCCTGGCAAACCTGTGTTGCACCACTGAATCAGGTCGCCTGCTGATCGGACTTTTTGCAAGTTCGTGCAAACAACGGCAATTTTGGTCTGATTGTCCTACAAAACCGCTCTATCTCAAGCCATACAGGCTATAGCGCTGAGGAGGAAATGTTGGTAATTTTCGCTCCGGTGATCACCAGGAGTTCTAATAATGAAAAAAGTAATACTCAAAACCAGTCTTAGCCTTGCCGTTGCCATGGCATCCACCCAACTTTTCGCAAGTGGTTTTGCCCTGAACGAACAAAGCATCAGCGGCATGGGTACTGGTTTCGCCGGTCGATCCTCTGCTGCGGACGATGCAAGCACAGTTTTTGGCAACCCTGCCGGTATGTCGCGCCTGAAACGCCAGCAAATCACTGGTGGCGTCGCGGCCATTGATGCATCCACCGACATCAACGATGCCAGCGGCAGCCGTAGCGGCACCAACAAAGGCGACATGGTGCCTTTCACTGCCGTGCCGATGGGCTACTACGTCAAGCCTATCGACGATCAGTGGGCCTTCGGTCTGGGTGTCTATGCCCCATTCGGCCTGATCACCGACTACGAAAACGGCTTCCAGGGCCGTAACTTCGGCAGCAAGAGCGAAGTTAAAGTCATCACCTTCCAGCCAACCGTCAGCTACGCCTTCAACGACAAGGTGTCGATCGGTTTCGGTCCGACCATCAACCGTATCTCCGGCACCCTGGAATCGGCACTGACCACCCCTCTTTCGCCTAACGACGGCCGTGTGCAAATCAAGGGTGACGACATTGGCTACGGCTACAACATTGGGCTGCTGGTCCAGGCGACCGACACCACCCGCGTGGGCCTGACCTACCACTCGAAGGTCAAGTACAAGCTGGAAGGCCACACCGAAGTCAGCCCAGGCGCCGGTACTCCAGGCGCTCTGCTGCGTGGCGCTCGCTACGATGCCTCGCTGGACATCACCACCCCTGAATCGGCCGACCTGTCGGTGACCCAGGACCTCAACGATGCCTGGAAACTCTATGCCGGTGCGACCTGGACCCGCTGGAGCCGCCTGAAAGACATCACCGTGCAAAACGAAGGTGTAACTGCCAGCGCCGGCGGTCTTCTGGCCCCGGGTGCGCTCAGCAGCATCAAGGAAGAGCAGAACTGGCACGACACCTGGGCCTACGCCATCGGTACTTCCTACCAGTTGAACAAGCAGTGGGTACTGCGTACCGGCCTGAGCTTCGACCAGTCGCCAGCCAACAACACCAACCGTTCGCCACGCATTCCTACCGGCGACCGGACCATCTTCAGCCTCGGCGCCGGCTGGAGCCCAACCGAAGACCTGACCATCGACGTGGCTTACTCCTACCTCAAGGAAGAGAAAGTCAAGGTCAACAACAGGAACCCGCAGCTCGGCCAGTCTTACAGCTCCGAGTACGAGAACAGTGCGAACGGCTTTGGCGTGGGTGCAACCTACCGCTTCTGAAGCCTGACGGCCTGAACGAAAAAGCCCCTGCATCCAAGGATGCCGGGGCTTTTTTATTGGCCGCGGATAACACTCAAGGCTTGGACGCCAGCGCCTGTTCCACCGCCTCGATCAGTTCCGGACTGTCCGGCTTGGTCAGGCTGGAGAAATTGGCGATCACCTTGCCCTGGCGATCGACCACATACTTGTAGAAATTCCACTTCGGCGCACTGCTCTGCTCGGCCAGGACCTTGAACAGATGCACCGCGTCCGGGCCTCGGACCTGCTGCGGTTCGGTCATGGTGAAGGTGACGCCGTAGTTCACATAACAGACCTTGGCCGTTTCCGCGCCATCCTTGGACTCCTGCTTGAAGTCATTGGAGGGCACGCCTACCAGCTCCAGCCCCTGATCCTTGTAACGCTGGTACAGCGCTTCGAGCCCCTTGAACTGCGGGGCAAAGCCGCAAAAGCTCGCGGTATTGACCACCACCAGCGGCTTGCCGGCAAAGCGCTGGCACAGGTCGATGGATTCCTTGGCGCGCAGCTTGGGCAGCGAGCCCTGCAACAGCGACGGGCATTCGCCCGCCCACGCCGAACCGGCAAACACCATGAGTACAGCTGGAACAGCCAGCCAACGCGCCAACATATTCAACTCCTTGAAAGTACCGTCAAAGGGTGAAGCTACTCGCCCGGCGGACGCCCTAGCAAGTGCCTCCTAGCAGACGCCCATGCCCAGCTGCATCAGCGCCAGCCCACCCTGGTGCCAGCCCCACCAGGCCAACGCCAACAGCACGACGACAACCGCCAGGCCGACCCAGCGCAGGCCTGCCCGGCTCATGCCACGCTTGCCTGCAAACGCGCGACCGGACGCTCGCGCACCGGCCAGTTCAAGGCCGCGGCCAGCAGACTGAGGAGAATCGCCACCTGCCAGATCAAGTCATAACTCCCGGTTCGATCGTAGACCACCCCGCCGAGCCAGCCGCCGAGGAACGAGCCCAACTGGTGAAACAGAAACACGATGCCGCCCAGCATGGACAGGTTGCGCACCCCGAACAAGGTGGCCACCGTGCCATTGGTCAGGGGCACCGTCGACAGCCACAGGAAGCCCATGGCCATGCCGAACAGATATGCGCTGAGTTGCGTCACCGGCAGCCAGAGGAACAGGCCGATGACCACCGCGCGCAACAGGTACAGGCCGGTCAGCAAGCGTGGCTTGGACATGCGTCCGCCCAGCCAGCCAGCGGTGTAGGTCCCGAAGATATTGAACAGGCCGATCAGCGCCAGCACCGTGGTGCCCACTGTGGCCGGCAAATGCTGGTCCACCAGGTAAGCCGGCAAATGCACGCCGATGAATACCACCTGGAAACCACAGACGAAAAAGCCGAACGCCAGTAGCCAGAACCCGGAATGGGAGCAGGCTTCACGCAAGGCCTCGGAAAGGCTCTGCTCATGGCCCAGGCTTGGCAGCGGCTTGTCCTTGAGCATGCTCACCAGCGGCACGATCAACGCCACCAGCAACCCCAACACCAGCAGCGCTGACGACCAGCCGAGCCAGCCGATCAAGCCCAGGGTGCCCGGCAGCATGGCGAACTGACCGAACGAACCGGCCGCACTGGCGATGCCCATGCCCATGCTGCGTTTTTCCGCCGGCAGTGCACGCCCCACCACGCCGAGAATCACCGAGAACGAGGTCCCCGAAAGGCCGATACCGATCAGCAATCCGGCGCTCAATGACAGCGACAGTGGCGAGTCGGCCAACCCCATGAACAACAGGCCCACGGCGTACAGCACGCCGCCGATCATCACCACCTTGGCCGCACCGAAGCGGTCGGCCAGGGCGCCGGTGAAGGGCTGGGCCAGGCCCCAGATCAGGTTCTGCAAGGCAATGGCAAAGGCAAACACCTCGCGCCCCCAGCCGAACTCGGCGCTCATGGGCGGCAGAAACAGACCGAAACCGTGTCTTACCCCCAGGGACAAGGCCAGGATCAGCGCACTCCCGAGAAGAACCCAACCGCTGGTACGCCACATCGAAGTCATCGTTATTCTCCATTTACGGGTATATACCCGCTTATCATCGAACAAAAGGCGTTCACGCCAGTTCGTTCAGCAAGGCCAGCAAGGTTTCGCGTTTCTCTGCACCCAGACGGTCGATCAAACGCTGTTGCGCCGCCTCCCAGGCCGGCAAGGCCGCCAGCAATCGCTGCTGGCCTTCCTCGGTCAGCTGGACGATGCGATTGCGTTGATCCTCGCCTTCGGACAACCGGACCAGCCCCTCGCCTTCCAGCACCCGCAGGTTACGGCCCAGGGTGCTGCGATCCAGCCCCATCGCTTCGGCCAGGCTGGAAATGCTCGGTTGGTCCAGGCGCTGCAGGTTGCTTAGCAAGGAATACTGGGCAACGTTGATCCCGAAGCCGTCGAGAGCGCCGTCGTAGAACCTGCTGACGCCACGGGCGGCGCGACGCAGGTTGGTGCACAAACATTGAGAAGGAAGCATGGTGCGTGTATATACCCGCGATTAATGGAATGCAAGAATTTTGCAAAGCCCAGGGCGCGGATAAAACCCGCGCCCCGCCTTTCTAGAACAGCGCCAACCCCACCAGGACCGCCACCTCCAGCAGTTCCAGCAGAGCCCCCGCCGTATCCCCGGTGGTGCCGCCCAGACGACGCAGCATCAGCTGGCGCAAGCCGACAAACACCACGCCCGCCAGCAGCAACGCCCACACCGCGCCATAACCACCGAGCACTACACACGCCAGCGCAGCAAGCGCCAGCACCCACTTGCCGGCCAGACGCGGCAGATGATTCGCCAGCGCCTGCCCAAGGCCACCAGGGCGTACATAAGGCGTGCAGAGGAACAGCCCGAGCAAGGCACCACGACCGATCAGCGGCGCCAGCAGCAAGGCAACGCCGGCCTGCTGCTCGATCAGCGCCACCAGCGCGGCGAACTTGAGCAGCAACACCAGCCCCAGGGTGACCACGGCGATCGGCCCGCTGCGCGGGTCCTTCATGATCGTCAACGTACGCTCGCGATCGCCGAAGCCGCCCAGCCAGGCGTCCGCGCTGTCGGCCAGCCCATCCAGATGCAAGGCTCCACTGAGCAGCACCCAGACCGTCAGCAACAGCGCCCCATGCAGTAACAGCGGCGCGCCCATCAACAACTGGTTCATGCCCCAGAGCAGCAGCCCGAACAGCAGGCCGATCAGCGGATAGAACAGCAATGACCGGCCCATTTCCTCGGGCGACGGCATGCCCGGCAAACGCACCGGAAAACTGCTGAGAAACTGCAGGGCGATCCAGAATGGCAGCATGCTCAGACTCCTTCGCTCAACGCCAGGCCAGCCTCGACAGTCAGGGCGAACAAGGCACCGTGAGCGACCTCGACATTCAGCAGCTGCTCGCGCGGCAAACCCCGGGCCCGGGCCAGCAACAAGCGCATCACTCCGCCATGGCTGACCAGCAGCACCCGCTCGCCGGCATGACGCTGGTGCAGACGTTCGACTGCCCCCAGCACCCGCTCGGAAAACGCCAGCACCGGCTCGCCCTGCGGCGGAGTAAAGGCATAGGGATCAGCCCAGAACCGCCCCAGCGCCTCAGCATCGGTCGCCATCAGCGCCGCCGCGCTCTGCCCCTCCCAGGAGCCGAAATGCAGCTCTTGCAGATCCGGGTCCAGGCTCACCGGCAGTGCCAGGCGCGCACCCAGTTCCTCGGCGAAACGCGCACAGCGTTGCAAGGGCGAACTCACCAGCCGATCCCAGGGTCCCTGGCCGGCAACGGCGGCACGCATCTGCTGCCATCCGGCGTCGGTCAGGGCATCGTCGAGGCTGCCGCGCAGGCCGCCACCGAGCTCGGTTTCACCATGGCGCAGCAGGTCCAGGCGCAAGGTCATGCAGGGCGATCCGCCACGGCCGCTTCGGCGAAAGTCGCCATCTGCCCGTGCAGGTCGCAGGCCAGGCGCAGCAATGGCACCGCCAGCGCCGCGCCGCTACCCTCGCCCAGGCGCAGGCCGAGGTCCAGCAAAGGCTCGGCCTCGAGGGTTTGCAGGATATGCCGATGCCCCGGCTCGGCCCCACGGTGGCCGAACAGCAACCACTGCCGGCACCCGGGGTTGAGCCGCACCGCCACCAGCGCCGCCACGCTGCAAATGAAGCCGTCGACCAGCACCGCCACGCCTTCCTGGGCACAGGCCAGGTACGCCCCCACCAGCGCAGCAATTTCGAAACCGCCAAGGTTGAACAAGGTCTGCACGGCATCGCCACGCTGGGCCGCATGCAGGCTCAAGGCACGCTCGATCACTCGCGCCTTGTGGCTGACACCCGCCGCATTCAGGCCGGTGCCCGGACCCGCCAGGAGCGCTACCGGAATGTCCAGCAAGGCACAGGCCACGGCACTGGCCGCGGTGGTGTTGCCAATGCCCATCTCGCCACCGATAAACAGCTCGCTGCCCTGCTCGACAGCCCGCAGCACACTGTCACGTCCGGCCTGTAGGGCCTGCTCGCCCTGGGTCTGGGTCATGGCCGGCCCCTCGACGAAGTTGCGGGTACCCGCCCCGAGATTCAAATGACGCACGCCAGGCAGGTTCAGCCCGGGCGTCACCGTGCCGAGGTCGACCACTTCCAGGTGTGCCCGCAGCTGTCGCGCCAACACGCTGATGGCCGCGCCGCCGGTGACGAAGTTGTGCAGCATCTGCCCGGTGACTTCCTGCGGATAAGCCGAAACGCCCTCGGCCACCACCCCGTGGTCGCCGGCGAAAATCGCGATCCACAGCTGCTCCAGGCCAGGCTTTACCCGCCCCTGCAAGCCGGCCAGCTGTACCGCTACCCGCTCCAGCTGCCCCAGCGAACCCGTGGGCTTGGTCAATTGCTGCTGACGCGACTGCGCCGCCTCCAGGGCTTGAGTGTCGAGCGCCTTGCACGGCCGCAGCCACCAGAAGTCATTCATAACGCAGTTCCTTTCAGAGTCAGGGGCAGGCCGGCCACCGTCAGCACTACCCGCTGACAACGCTCGGCCAGGGCTTGATGCAGCCAACCGGCTTCATCGACATAACGGCGAGTCAATTCGCCCAGCGGCACGACACCCATTCCGGTCTCGTTGCTGACAAAAATGATTTCGCCCGGCAGCGACGCCAGGCACTGCAACAGCGCTTCGCGTTCACTGGCGAGCCGCTCGGCATCCTCCAGCAGCAACAGGTTGGTCAGCCACAAGGTCAGGCAATCCACCAGCAGGCAGCGTTCGGCGCTCGCCGCTTCACGCAGCACTCGCGCCAGCTCCAGGGGTTCCTCGATCAATGCCCATTCGGCCGGACGCCGTTCGCGGTGATGCTCGATGCGCTGGTTCATTTCGCCGTCCAGCGCCTGGCTGGTGGCGATATAGGTCACGGCCAGACCGCTCTCGCCAGCGAGCTTTTCAGCCAGGCGACTCTTGCCGGAGCGGGCGCCGCCGAGGATCAGTTGCAACATGCTTGGAAACCCTTGAATTGAGGTACAGCCACAGCGGCGCCGCACTACCGGCGCCGACGCTCTAAAGCCCGCAAAGCTGGCGCAGGTGCTCGGTGTCCAGATGCTGCTCCACCAGATCGGCCAGGCGCTCGATGTCGCGCTCGCGCAGGGCGTGGTAGTCGACCGCCTGCACCTCGCGCAAACCCGCCCAACGCAGCAACGCGCTGCAGGCTGCCGGCGCCTCGAACAGGCCGTGCAGGTAGGTACCGAGAATCTGCCCATCGTCGCTGCGCGCACCGTCGCAACGACCGTCGTCCAGAGTCACCGCGGGCAGTTCCAGCCCAGGCCCCGTGGTGACCCCGGCATGGATCTCATAACCGCTGACCTCGGCCTCCTCTAGCGCCAGGCGTCCACGCACGTTGCGCAGTTGCTTCTCTTCTTCCAGCAGCGTCTCGAATGCCAGCAGCCCCAGCCCGGCGCTGGAACCTGGCGCGCCTTCCAGCCCCAAGGGATCGTGCAACTGCTCGCCGAGCATCTGCAAACCACCGCAGATGCCCAGCACCTTGCCGCCATAGCGCAGGTGCCGGGCGATGGCCCTGTCCCAGCCCTGGGCGCGCAGATACGCCAGGTCGCTGCGCACGCTTTTCGAGCCGGGCAGGATGATCAGGTCGGCTGGCGGAATCGCCTGGCCCGGACCGATAAATTGCAGGTCCACCTGGGGGTGCAGGCGCAGCGGGTCGAAGTCGGTGTGATTGCTGATGCGCGGCAACACCGGCACCAGCACTTTCAGCACCTGCTCGACCTTGTCGGCCTGACGTTGGTCGATGCCGTCCTCGGCTTCCAGATGCAGGTCCAGCACGTAGGGCAGCACGCCGATCACCGGTTTGCCGGTACGCGCTTCGAGCCAGTCGAGGCCCGGTTGCAACAGGGCGATATCGCCGCGAAAACGGTTGATGATGAAACCTTTGACCCGCGCCTGCTCGCTCGGCGACAACAGCTCCAGGGTGCCCACCAGATGGGCGAAAACCCCGCCACGATTGATGTCGGCGATCAGCAGCACCGGGCAGTCCACCGCTTCGGCAAAGCCCATGTTGGCGATGTCGCCGGCCCGCAGATTGATCTCCGCCGGCGAGCCCGCGCCCTCCACCATCACCACCGGATAGGCCGCGCTCAGGCGTTGGTGAGAGGCCAGCACCGCCTGCATGGCGATGGCCTTGTAGTCGTGATAGGCCACCGCGTTCATGGTGGTCACCGCGCGACCGTGAATGATCACCTGTGCCCCGGTGTCGCTGTTGGGTTTGAGCAGCACTGGGTTCATGTCGGTGTGCGGCTCCAGGTGCGCGGCCTGGGCCTGCACCGCCTGGGCGCGGCCGATCTCGCCGCCGTCGGCGGTCACCGCGCTGTTGAGGGCCATGTTCTGCGGCTTGAAGGGCACGACGCTGACACCCTGGCGCGTCAGCCAGCGGCAGAGCGCCGTCACCAGGGTGCTTTTACCGGCATCGGAGGTGGTGCCCTGCACCATCAGGGTGGTCATGGATGTTCCTTGGCGTAGGCGACGAAGGCCTGTTCGAGACGCGACCAATCGGCTTCATCGGCCGGCAGGCCAAAGCGCAGGCTGCTGTTATGGGTGAACAACCGCAGCAGGATGCCCCGGCGCGCCATGAACTCATGCAACAGCTCGGCGCGATCGGTGATCAGCCACTGGAACAGCGCACAGCCACCCTGGGGTTTCAGGCCGTGGCGCTCGAGCAGGTGCGCCAGGCGCAGGCTCGCCACTTCGCTGCGCAGCCGTTGCCGTGCATGGCCTTGGCTGTCACGCAGGCACACCTGGCCCAGCACCCGGGTCGGTCCGCTGACGGCCCAGGGGCCGACCTGTTCGGCCAGCAGCTTGAGCAACTTGCGCTCGGCCAGGACGAAGCCCAGGCGTACACCGGCCAGGCCGAAAAACTTGCCGAAGGAGCGCAGGACAATCAACCCCACCTGATCGGCCTGGGCCGCCAGGCTCAGATGGGGAGTGTTGTCCATGAAGGCCTCGTCGACCACCAGCCAGCCACCGCGCTGCGCCAGGCGCGCGTGCCAGTCCAGCAGGCGCTCCGGGGTCAGGCTCAGGCCCGTGGGGTTGTTCGGGTTGACCACCACCAGCACGTCCAGGCTGTCGAGGAAAAAGTCCACTTCCTGTTCCAGCACTTCACGCACGATGTAGCCGCTGCGGCGCCAGGCTTCGGCGTGCTCGGCATAACAGGGCGACAGCACGCCGACCTTGCCGGCGCGGCGCAAACGCGGAAGCAGCTGGATCGCCGCCTGGGAGCCAGGCACCGGCAACACATGGGCGGCGCCGTAATAGTCGCGGGCAGCCTGCTCCAGGCCATCGTCGGTTTCCGGCAGGCGCGCCCAGGCCCGCATCCCAATCTCGGGAATCGGCCACGGCCAGGGCGCCAGGCCGCTGGACAGGTCCAGCCAGTCGGCCTCGGCGATGCCGTATTGCTCGGCCGCCTTGCGCAGGCGACCACCGTGCTCAAGCATAGAATTCAGCTCCCACGCAGAGAATCAGCAGCCATAACCAGACCCCGCGCTGTACCAGTTGCCAGCCACGATCGATGGACGAAGCATCGGCCGCCGTCCCCTCGCCCAGCTGCGGCCGCTGGTGCAGCTCGCCGTGATAGATCGCCGCGCCGCCCAGCTCGACACCCAGGGCTCCGGCCCCGGCCGCCATCACCGGCCCGGCGTTCGGACTGTCCCAGGTCGGCCCCTGGCGGCGCCAGCATTTCAGCGCCAGGCGGGTCTTGCCCAGCAACGCGTAAGTCAGGGCCACCAGGCGGGCCGGAATATAGTTGAGCAGGTCGTCGATCTTCGCCGCCGCCCAGCCGAAACGCTCGAAACGCTCATTACGATAGCCCCACATCGCATCCAGGGTGTTGCTCAGGCGGTAGAGCACCACGCCTGGCGCGCCGGCCACGGCAAACCAGAACAGGGCGGCGAACACCGCGTCGCTGCCGTTCTCCAGCACCGACTCGGTGGCGGCGCGGGCGACTTCGGTGGCATCCAGCTCGCTGGTCTGGCGACTGACCAGATAACCGACCCGCTGCCGCGCCTGATCCAGGTCGTCGCTGCGCAAGGCCTGGGCCACCGGCTCGACATGCTCGCCAAGGCTGCGCAGGCCGAGGGCGCAGTACAGCGCCAGGATCTCGAACAACCAGCCGATATAGGGCAGCCAGGAAAACAGCGTCGCCAGCAGGGTCAGCGGCAGCACCGCGATGACCCAGGCAGTGACGCCATGACTGCGCCAGCCGCGACCGCCGGAGTTGAAACGTTGCTCGATGCGGTCGGCAAAACGGCCGAACGCCACCAGCGGATGCCAGCGTTTGGGTTCGCCCAGCAACGCGTCCAGCGCTACCCCGGCGACACTCAGCAACGCCACACTCATTGACTCACTCCCCAGTAGTTTTCATACAGCAATTCACTCAGCGGGCGCTCTTGCGCCCAACCTTCGAGCACCAGCATCGGCGCCGGGTAAAACTCGCCGACCGGACCCAGGCACAACACCGCCAGCGGCTTGGCCCCGGCCGGCAGGCCAAGCAGCTCGGCCAGGGCAACGGGCTCGAACAGCGACACCCAGCCCATGCCCAACCCTTCGGCCCGGGCCGCCAGCCAGAGGTTCTGAATCGCGCAGGAAAGCGAGGCCAGGTCCATCTCCGGCAAGGTACGCCGGCCAAAAATATGCCGCTCACGGTCGTCCATCAGCGCCGCCACCAGGACCTCGGCGCAGTCGTTGATGCCTTCGACCTTGAGTTTCATGAACTCATCGGAGCGTTCGCCCAGAGCCTCGGCGGTGCGCACCCGTTCCTCTTCCACCAGTTGCTGGATCTGCCCACGCAACGGTCGGTCGCTGATACGGATGAAACGCCAAGGCTGCATCAGGCCGACGCTGGGCGCCTGGTGCGCCGCCTCCAGCAGGCGGCGCAGGACCTGCGGCTCGACCATGCCACCGACGAAGTGGCGCATGTCACGACGCTCGGCGATCGCGCGATAGACCGCGTCGCGTTCGGCCGCGGAAAAGGCGTTGTCGGTCATGGGCACCGCGCGAGCACGCTCGCTCCTGCCGGCGCCAGCAGGGCCGCCACCGCTTCGGGGTTGGACGGAAAATAGAAATGTACGTAAGAGGCGGTCATCCGCCCTTCGCGGTAAACCGCTTCCGCGCCGCGCCCGCCATTCGGGCTCAGGCCCCGGGCGATCGGCGCAAGCTCGGTGCTGGTCAACGAGTGGTGGTAGGTATGGCCGCGCAGCGAGCCTTCCGGCAGCTCCACCGCCTGCAAGGCCAGGGCCGCCAGGCGCTTTTGCATCACCGCATCGCCGGGCAACAGGCCCAGCAGTTCGGCGCGCTCGCCGTCGACGTCGGTCAGGGAGTCCAGCAGATACAACATGCCGCCGCACTCGGCGAGCAAGGGTTTGCCGGCGGCGTGATGCGCGCGGATCGCGCTGAGCATCGAGCCGTTCGCCGCCAGCGCCCGGTGATGCAGCTCCGGGTAACCGCCTGGCAGGTACAGGCTGTCTGCCTCGGGCAGTACCGCGTCATGGATCGGCGAGAAAAAGCCCAGCTCGGCGCCCATGGCCCGCAGCAGATCCAGGCTCGCGCCATAGGTAAAGGCAAAGGCTTCGTCGCGGGCCACGGCAATGCGCACCCCGGCCAACAGCGGCTCGACGGCAACCGTCTGGGGAGCGGCAAACGCCACGGCGGGCGGCAAGGCCACTTCGCAGATGTCAGCCAAGGCGGCTGCCGCCGCGTCGAGACGCAGATCCAGATCGTTGAGTTCGCTGGCCTGCACCAGCCCCAGATGGCGGCTGGGCAGTTCGATGCCGGTTTCCCGGGACAGCGCGCCGTACCAGCGCAGGCCTTCGGTCAGGCTGCCTTCGAGCAACTGCGCATGACGCAAGGTACCGACGCGGTTGGCCAACACGCCGGCGAACGGCAGGTCCGGCTGATAGCGCGCCAGCCCCAACGCCAGGGCCCCGAAGGTCTGGGCCATGGCGGTGCCATCGATTACCGCGAGCACTGGCACCCCGAAATGCCGCGCCAGGTCGGCGCTGGACGGCGTGCCGTCGAACAGCCCCATCACGCCCTCGATCAGGATCAGGTCCGCCTCGCCGGCGGCCTCCCACAACAGGCGGCGGCTTTCCTGTTCGCCGACCATCCACATGTCCAGCTGATACACCGGCGCACCGCTGGCGCGCTCGAGAATCATCGGGTCGAGAAAATCCGGGCCGCATTTGAACACGCGCACCTTGCGCCCCTGATTGCGATGCAGTCGGGCGAGCGCGGCGGTCACGGTGGTCTTGCCCTGACCGGAAGCCGGCGCGGCAATCAATACCGCCGGGCAATGACGGGCATCACTCACAGTTCGACGCCTTTTTGCGCTTTGATCCCGGCCTGGAAGGCATGCTTGACCATGCCCATTTCGGTGACGGTGTCGGCCAGTTCGATCATCTCCGGCTTGGCGCCACGCCCGGTGACCACCACATGCTGCATTGGCGGCCGGGCCTGCAGGTCGCTGAGCACCTGGTCCAGGTCCAGATAGCCGTGCTTGAGGGCGATGTTTAATTCGTCGAGCACCACCAGGCCGATGTTCGGGTCGCTCAGCAGTTCGCGGGAAACCGCCCAGGCGGCTTCGGCGGCGGCGATGTCGCGCTGGCGGTCCTGGGTTTCCCAGGTGAAACCTTCGCCCATGACATGGAAACGCACCTGCTCCGGGAAACGCCGGAAGAACAATTCCTCGCCGGTGCTGTTGCGGCCCTTGATGAACTGCACCACGCCGCACTGCATGCCGTGGCCCATGGCCCGCGCGAGCATGCCGAAGGCCGAGCTGCTTTTGCCTTTGCCGTTGCCGGTCAGCACCAGCAGCAAGCCGCATTCGTTCGGCGAGTTGGCGATGCGTTCATCGATCACGGCTTTTTTTCGCAACATGCGCGCCAGATGGCGTTCGTCACGATCAGGGGATTCAGTCATGGGGCAGCTCTCCGTTGGGGCTGGATAACGGGGGGCAGGAATAGGAATAGACGGCGCAAGCCTGGCATCGCCCACCGTGATGCCGTTGGATGGATCAGGCCGGTCTCCGGGCTTGTGAGTGGCTGGGATGCCCAACTGCGCGCCTTCCCATGTCGACAGTCGACACAGTGGCATCAGGCGCAGTCTTGACTCACTTACCGTTGCGGGGGCAGCGCCGGAATCGTCGTGCGTGCGCCTTCGGCACGCGTACTCACCGGCTTCCCTGTTTCACTCTGTCGACCTGCGGCCACAGAGCACCTGAAACAAGTCGCGAAGGTTAGAGGGTTGGGGGTGGAGCGTCAATTAAAGCCGGGGCCCGGCAGATCGACGAATGGCTGCCATATCGGAAAAATGACGCCAATCTTGTGCCACACTCAACGCAGTGATATCAAATAGCCATAATCGCGTTAAAAAACTCCAATATCTCAACAATAATAGGAAAAGTCCGATGCAAGGCATGATCATCAGCAATCCGAAACTGGAATTCCTGCGCCCTGCCCTGGAACGCTGGTTCGATTGCATCGACCGCTACAACGCCGTGCGCGGCGATAACGAAAGCCCTTACTGGTTCGACGAAAAAGCCAACCTGGGATTGCTCTCGGCGGCGGCCTGGATGGCGGAGATGGTCACCCTGGAACACACACCGAGCAAAAAACAGGTCGAGGACGGCGACCGCAGCGGCCGCACCGACCTGTACATCGCCACGCAGGAGGAGCGTGTCTATATCCAGACCACCCAGCGCTGGCCCCGGGTCAATAGCCTGCACCTGACCCAACCGTTGCTAGATGCCGCCAGCGACGCGAAAAAAGCCAGCTACCCCAGCGACCTGAAACTCGGCTGCCTGTTCGTTACGCCGCAGAAAACCCAGCACAGCGCCACCCCGGAAGAACTGCAGGACATGGTCGACGACCTGCAAAAGGAACACTGCTGCGCCGTCGCCTGGTACTTCCCCTACGCGTACCGCAAATTGCGCAACGAAGCCGGCAACTATCACCCCGGCGTTGCCGTGCTGTTCAAGGAAGCACGCTGAGCAGGTGGAACCATCGTCCATCTGTGCTTCTCTATGACTACACCGACTTCGTGCATTCATAGGGAAATCAGCATGCTCAAGCTTCGATACGCCATCCTTGTCGCCGTCGCCGCAGGCCTCGCCGCCTGTGGCGAAACTTCCACCCTCCAGGTCTCCGACGGCACCGGCCCCTCGCCGAAATTGCCCGAACCGAACAAGACCCTGTTCCCGACCGTGAACATCGCGCCCGCGATCGGCTGGCCGCAAGGCGCCAAACCGGTGGCCGCCACCGGCACCCAGGTGGCCGCATTCGCCGAAGGCCTGGACCATCCGCGCTGGCTGTACGTGCTGCCCAATGGCGACGTACTGGTGGCAGAGACCAACGCCCCGCCCTCCCCCGATGACAGCAAAGGTTTCCGCGGCTGGATCGCCAGCAAGATCATGAGCCGTGCCGGCGCTGGCGTGCCCAGCCCGAACCGCATCACCCTGCTGCGGGACAAGGATCACGATGGCGTGGCGGAAACCCGCACGGTGTTCCTGGAAAACCTCAACTCGCCGTTCGGCATGACCCTGGTGGGCAATGACCTGTACGTCGCCGACACCGATCGCCTGCTGCGCTTCCCCTATAAGGACGGCGACACCAAGATCAACGCCCAGCCGACCAAGGTGGTCGACCTGCCTGGTGGCAAGCTGAACCACCACTGGACCAAAAACGTGATTGCCAGCAAGGACGGCAGCAAGCTGTACGTCACGGTAGGCTCCAACAGCAACGTCGGCGAAAACGGCATGGACCAGGAGGAAGGTCGCGCCGCCATCTGGGAAGTCGACCGCGCCACCGGCAAGCAACGGATTTTCGCCTCGGGCCTGCGCAACCCCAACGGCATGGCCTGGGAACCGCAAAGCGGCCAGCTGTGGACCGCGGTCAACGAGCGCGACGAGATCGGCAGCGATCTGGTGCCGGACTACATCACCTCGGTCAAGGACGGCGCTTTCTACGGCTGGCCATTCAGCTACTACGGCCAGCATGTGGACGTGCGAGTCACTCCGCAGAACCCGGACCTGGTGGCCAAGGCCATCGCCCCGGATTATGCCGTCGGCCCACATACCGCCTCCCTCGGCCTGGCATTCGCCGAAGGCAGCAAGCTGCCGGCGCCGTTCACCCAGGGCGTGTTCATCGGCCAGCATGGCTCGTGGAACCGCAAGCCCCACAGCGGCTACAAAGTGATCTTCGTGCCCTTCGCCAATGGCAAGCCGGTGGGCCAACCGGTGGACGTCCTGACCGGCTTCCTCAGCGCCGATGAGAAAGCCATGGGCCGGCCGGTCGGCGTAGTGATCGACAAGCAAGGGGATCTGCTGGTGGCCGATGATGTCGGCAACAAGGTCTGGCGTGTGTCAGCAGCCAAGGCGCACTAGGTTCAACGCTTGCGGCACAGGGTCAAGCCATCCCCCAGGGGCAGCAGCGACAGGTCGACACGCGGGTCATCCTTCAAGGCACGATTGAGTGCCTGGATGGCTCGGGTGTCTTCGCTCTGGGGATTCTCCTCCAGCACCCGACCGCTCCACAGCGTGTTATCGAACACCGCCAGCCCGCCCACGCGCAGCAGGCGCAGGGCACTTTCCAGATAAGCCGGGTAATTGGCCTTGTCGGCGTCGATGAAGACCAGGTCGAAACCACCCTCGCCCTCCTCCTGCTCGATCTTGGCCAAGGTCTCCAGGGCCGGCGCCAGACGCAACTCGACTCGCCCGGCGACACCTGCTTCCCGCCAGTAGCGGCGCGCGGTGGCGTTGTAGTCGCCCGGGATGTCACAGCAGATCAACTGGCCATCGTCCGGCAAGGCCGCAGCCATGGACAAGGCGCTGTAGCCGGTGAAGGTCCCCACCTCCAGCACACGCCGGGCACCGATAAGCTTGACCAGCAAGGCGAGGAACTGCCCCTGTTCGGGCGCCACCTGCCAGCGCGCCATGGGCAGTGCCTGGGTTTCGTCACGCAGACGGCGCAGCAGCGGCGTTTCGCGCAGGGAAACGTCGAGGAGGTAGTGATAGAGGGCGTCGTCGAGGTTGAGGGTACGAGCGGTCATGGCAACCTCAACATTGAGATAGGACCTAAGGGTTGTGCGCCAGATGCTCTGGCTGCAACACGCGCTTGGCGCTCAGGTAGGCTTTTTGCCAATAGGCCTTGGACAGGCTGTCCAGCTTCACCGTACCGCCGGTGGCCGGTGCATGGACGAAGCGGCCTTCACCGACATAGATGCCCGCGTGACTGACCTGAGAACCGCCATTGGTGGCAAAAAATATCAGGTCGCCGGTCTGCAAGGCGTTCTTGCCGACATTCGGCGCACGCATGCCGATCATTTCGCGAGTCGAGCGCGGCAAAGAGATACCGGCCGCGTCGCGATAGACGTAGCCGATCAGGCCACTGCAATCGAAACCGGAATCCGGCGTGTTGCCGCCCCAGCGATAAGGCGTGCCCACCAGGCCCAACGCACGAAACAGCACGTCTTCGGCAGCGGGCGAGAAGGTCTGGGGAGTATTGAAAACGGGAGCACGTACCACAGGCGCGGGTGGCGGGGTACGGCTGGCACACGCGCTGAGCAGCGCGGCGAGAACGATCAATGCGAGGCGGGCCGACGTCGACATATGCAGAACAATCCTGATCTGGATGCGGCTTTCTCTGCCGTGAGGCCGAAAACAAAACCGCGTAAGCAGGGCTTACGCGGTTAGTTTTCAACAATAGATCAGGATTCTAGCGCCTACGCGCCAAACTTCAAGTAAGACTTTAACTTCACCTTACAAAAAGTCCGCTTACTTGCGTGCGGTGACCACAGTCGGGGCCATTGCGAGGGCGCGTTTGGCTTCGATGAAGGTCTTGCTCCAGTAGCTGTCGCCCAGGCTGTCCACTCGCACACCACCGCTGCGGCGGCTGCTGGAATGGATGAACTGGTCATCGCCCAGGTAGATGCCAGCGTGGCTTACGCGACCGCGGCGGCCATTGGTGGCGAAGAACAACAGGTCGCCCGGCTGCAGCTTGTTACGCGCAACCAGCGGAGCGTCAACGTTGATCATTTCACGGGTGGAGCGCGGCAGATTCATGCCGGCTTCTTCACGGAACAGGTAGCCGATGAAACCGCTGCAATCGAAACCGGCTTCAGAGGTACCGCCGAAACGGTAACGGGTACCGATCAGGGACATGCCACGCTCGAGGATACTGTCGGCCAAGACTGGCAGCTGGTAAGGCTTGCTGTCAGCGAACTCGGCGAGTTCTTTTTCGGTTGCCAGCTCTTCCTGGAAAATAGCGGAAGACTGGGCTTTTGAAGAGTTTTGAGCCTGTTGCTGCTCTTGTTGGCTCACCGGAGAGTGGGTGGCGCAACCAAACAACAGGGTGACGAGTGCAAGAGGCACGAGGGGTGCGAAGCGCTTCAGCATGGGCACGACCGTGGCTTAAAGTTATAAAGAAGCCGCGACTATGCCTTCTATCGCTCTAATTTGCAAATTCAATCGATTGAAATGTGACTTATCGGTTTCTACTCAACATCTAAGGCCTTAAGCCCAATTTAAACGCACGCGCCTCTGGAAACGCTTCCGGATGCGGGTTTTCTGGCGCCTGAAATATACCAAAAAGCCACTACCGCCCGCGGATTTACCAGCCCAGGGTTTCCTTGAGGAAGGGAATGGTGAGCTTGCGCTGAGCCTGCAAGGACGCCTGATCGAGGCGCTCCAGCAGTTCGAACAAGGCGCTCATGCTGCGGGTGCCGCGGGTCAGGATAAAGTGCCCGACTTCGTCGGTCAGGTGCAGCCCGCGACGCGAGGCGCGCAATTGCAATGCACGCAATTTGTCTTCGTCAGAGAGCGGGCGCATCTGGAAGATCAGCGCCAGGGTCAGGCGGGATTTGAGGTCCGCCAGCTTCACTGGCAACTCCCGGGGAGAGGTCGAGGCCGCGATCAACAGACGCCGGCCGCTGTCACGCAGGCGGTTGAACAGATGAAACAGCGCCTCTTCCCAGTCGGCCTTGCCTGCCACCGCTTGCAAGTCGTCCAGGCAGACCAGCTCGTACTGTTCCAGGTTGTCGAGGATTTCGATGCCGCGATCCAGCAATTCCGCCAGGGGCAGATAGACCGCTGGCTCCCCCAGTTGCTCGAACCGCAGGCAGGCCGCCTGCAGCAAGTGCGTACGCCCTACCCCATCCTTGCCCCAGAGGTAGATCAGGCTTTCGGTCCAGCCGGCGTCGGCTTCGCAAAGCCGCTCGACATAGCCGAGTGCAGCGGCATTGGCGCCTGGGTAGTAGTTGATGAAGGTGGCGTCATCACGCAGACGCACACCTAGGGGCAGCTGAATCGGTTTCATGCTGACTGAACAGTTCCAAACGAACCGTTAGTGGCCTCTGTGTAAAGTTTGCAAAGTTTATACCCGTGACGCCGGGCGCACAATGCAGCAGACCACAAGCAAAATCAAAGGTTTGCGTTAGCCTGATGAAATCACGGGGGGTTCTTTGACGGTGGATGTGACAGCTGTAAAGACTCTCAGAGGCGCCCGCCTGAAACACGGGCGCCCCTAAAGCATCAACAGTAGGCGTTACTGCTCGGACTCCTCTACACCGCTATAGATGTCCGAATCCTTGTACAAGTCGTGCACATGGCGCACCAGCACCATGATCACCGCCGCCACCGGCAAGGCCAGCAGGATGCCGGTAAAACCGAACAACTCGCCCCCCGCGAGAATCGCGAAGATCACCGCCACCGGGTGCAGGCCGATCCGATCCCCCACCAGCAAGGGGGTCAGCACCATGCCCTCCAGGGCCTGGCCAACCATGAACACCGCCACGATGCCGATCATCGGGTACAGGTCGCCGCCGAACTGGAACAACCCGGCAATCAGCGCTGCGCCGATGCCGATGACAAAGCCCATGTACGGCACAATCGCCGCCAGACCGGCAATCAGGCCGATCAACAGGCCCAGCTCAAGCCCGACCAGCATCAGGCCGGCGGCATAGATCATTCCCAGAGCGACCATCACCAGCAGCTGACCACGGACGAACGCCCCCAGCACCTCATGGCATTCCCCGGCCAGCGCCACCACCCGCTCCTCGCGATCACGGGGCAACAGGCTGCGGATCTTCGCCATCATCAGATCCCAGTCGCGCAGCAGGTAAAAGCTCACCACCGGAATCAGCACCAGGTTGGCCAGCCAGCCGATCAACGCCAGGCTGGAGGCCGTTGCCTGGCTCAGGACCACGCCGACGATATCGGTGGTCTGCCCCATGTGTTCGCTGATCGCCGCCTTGACCTTGTCGAACTTCCAGAAACCGTCGGACAAGCCCAGCTTGGACTGCGCCCAGGGCATCGCCGTGTGCTGCAACCAGTCGAGCATCTGCGGCGCCAGCTCGTACAGGCGCAGCAGCTGCTTGGCGAGCATAGGCACCAACACCAACAACAACGCCATGACGATCAGGGTGAACAGGGCAAATACCGCCACCACGCCCCAGGTGCGCGACAAGCCGAGCTTTTCCAGGCGGTCCACCAGCGGATCGAACAGATAGGCCAACAGCAAGGCCACCAGGAACGGCGTCAGGATCGGATGCAACAGGTACACAAAACCACCGAGCAGGACCAACCCACCCAACCAGACCCATCGACGCGTATCAGCCATGAACCACTCCATTGCTTCTATATAAAGAAAGAAAACCTACCAACGAAAATGCAGTTGCGCGGCCGGTGCAGGCGCGGGCGCTGGTGTCGCGCCTTCGACAACCGGCTGGACAGGCGCAGCGCCCGCTGGGACCTCCTGCAACCGAGCCAGGCTCAGCTGCGCGCGCAATTGCTCGGCACTGCCGCTGACCCGGTACACCGAGCGATCGCCATCGACGCTCTGCAAACGCCCACCGAAGGGTTCGAGCAAACGCCCCAACGCCGCATAACGTTCCAGATTCATGCCCTGCACTTCCAGCAACTGCTCGCTGGATGCGCCCGGCTTGACCACGAACCGCGGCGCCAGGCGCTGGCTGACCGCCAATAGCACGGCATCGGCCAAGGCCGGCACATCGGCGCCCTGGACGCTGCCCTGCTCCTTCTGGTCCCCCATCCACAGGCGCCATTTGGCCTGCCACTGACCGCCCTCTTCACTGGCATGCACCGCCAGCAGGGCGTCCGCGCCGTAACGCTCCGACGCAGCACGCAATGGCGCCGAATCGGAACCTTCGAGATTCGGCGCCGTGGCGACGATCTGTTCGTTCAGGTCAGCCAGCGGCAAACGCAGCGGCAAGCCGCGATGCAGGGCCGCACGGCGCAACGGCGTGGCACTGGCCTGGCCATCGCCGACCAGGCTGGAACCTTCACTGGAGTCGGTCAGCCACCAGCCGAGAATCGATGGGCGATTACTGCCCCACAGCGACAGGCCAGCCTGGCGCAACGCCCGATCGGTGCTGGCCGGATCGAAGTCGACCTGCAGGCTCTCGGGAGGACCGGCGTCGTAGCCGTACTGGCTGATGATCTGCTGCGGGTCCTTGCGGATCGCCGCCAGCCCTGGGCTCTGCAAGGCCTTGCTATCGCCGGTCAGGCGCAGCACCAGGGTTTCCAGGGCCCGCTGGGTGGCCTGATCGCGCTCGCCAGGGGACTGGCTGCTGACCGGTTCACGGACCTGATACAGGTTATTGAGGGTTTCGGCATGACTCGCCAGGCTGACCAATGACAAACAGCCCATAAAAAGAAATTTGCACAAACGCATGGAGGATTCCCGACGACAAAAGGCGGCTGGAACGGACCGCATGAACAGGATTGACCCAGGCTGTGACCACAAAGCCCAGGCAAACATTCACCCGATCGATGGAAGTTTTCGTGCTGTCATAACGACAGCGAGTACAAGGCTATACCTTATACAGTCCTGAGCGACGCGATCGACACACGCAATTGCAGTTTTTTTTAAGCGGATATGCCCTGCCCGTCGGCCCGAGGATGGCCGCTACACCTCAAGCCTGATAAAATCGCGCGCCTTCGCAGACCGGCAACAGCCGGGGTCGCTGAAATGATTGCGTGGCATTGCCGCCGCGACTGTTTCAATGGCCTCCCTGGACTCGGTCGATACCCCCTGAATCCCCCCTAAAGGCCTGGATCATGAGCAAGCAACCCTCCCTGAGCTACAAAGACGCCGGTGTAGACATCGACGCCGGTGAAGCATTGGTCGAACGCATCAAGAGCGTCGCCAAGCGCACTGCGCGCCCGGAAGTCATGGGCGGCCTGGGCGGTTTCGGCGCCCTCTGCGAAATCCCGGCCGGCTACAAGCAGCCGGTACTGGTCTCCGGCACCGACGGCGTGGGCACCAAGCTGCGCCTGGCACTGAACCTGAACAAGCATGACAGCATCGGCCAGGACCTGGTCGCCATGTGCGTCAACGACCTGGTGGTCTGCGGTGCCGAGCCGCTGTTCTTCCTCGACTACTACGCCACCGGCAAACTGAACGTCGACGTCGCCGCCACCGTGGTTACCGGCATCGGTGCCGGCTGCGAACTGGCTGGCTGCTCCCTGGTTGGCGGTGAAACCGCTGAAATGCCAGGCATGTACGAAGGCGAAGACTACGACCTGGCCGGCTTCTGCGTCGGCGTGGTGGAAAAAGCCGAAATCATCGACGGCTCCAAGGTTGCCACCGGCGACGCCCTGCTGGCCCTACCGTCTTCCGGTCCGCACTCCAACGGCTACTCGCTGATCCGCAAGATCATCGAAGTCTCCGGCGCCGACATCGAAACCGTCCAGCTCGACGGCAAGCCGCTGACCGAACTGCTGATGGCCCCGACCCGCATCTACGTCAAGCCACTGCTCAAGCTGATCAAGGACACTGGCGCAGTCAAAGCCATGGCCCACATCACTGGCGGCGGCCTGCTGGACAACATCCCGCGCGTTCTGCCAAAAGGTGCCCAGGCCGTGGTCGACGTGGCCAGCTGGCAGCGTCCGGCGGTATTCGACTGGCTGCAAGAGAAGGGCAATGTCGAAGAACACGAAATGCACCGCGTGCTGAACTGCGGCGTGGGTATGGTGATCTGCGTGGCTCAGGAGCACGTTGAAACTGCCCTGAACGTCCTGCGCGAAGCCGGCGAACAGCCTTGGGTCATTGGTCAGATCGCTAGCGCCGCCGAAGGCGCTGCCCAGGTCGAGCTGAAAAACCTCAAGGCACATTGATGCAAGAGCCGATGCCAGCCACCTGTGATGTAGTGGTGCTGTTGTCCGGTACCGGCAGCAACTTGCAGGCCCTGATCGACAGTACCCGGGCCGACGACAGCCCGGTACGCATCCGCGCGGTGATTTCCAATCGCGCCGATGCCTATGGCCTGCAACGCGCCCAGGACGCGGGTATCGATACCCGCGCCCTCGATCACAAAGCATTCGAAGGCCGCGAGGCCTTCGATGCCGCACTGATCGAACTGATCGACGCCTTCCAGCCCAAGCTCGTGGTGCTTGCCGGATTCATGCGCATTCTCAGCGCGGATTTCGTTCGGCACTATCAGGGTCGCCTGCTCAATATCCATCCTTCGCTGCTACCCAAATACAAAGGGTTACACACTCATCAGCGAGCGCTGGAGGCCGGAGACACCGAGCACGGCTGCAGCGTGCACTTTGTGACAGAGGAACTCGATGGCGGACCACTGGTCGTACAGGCAGTGATCCCGGTAGAGTTGCACGACTCGCCGCAAAGCCTGGCGCAGCGGGTCCACGTCCAGGAACACCGGATTTACCCGATGGCCGTACGCTGGTTTGCCGAAGGTCGACTCACACTCGGCGAACAGGGTGCTTTACTGGATGGTCAGTTGCTGGCCGCCAGTGGCCACTTGATTCGTAATTAGGAGATTTTATGCGTCGCGCCCTGCTCTTCGCTTGTGCTCTGCTCGCCCTGCCCTTCGCGCAGGCTGCGGACCTTCAACCCTTCTCCGCCAGCTATACCGCCGACTGGAAACAGCTGCCGATGAGCGGTACCGCCGAACGCAGCCTGGAAAAGAAAGGCGACGGCACCTGGAAGCTGAGCTTCAAGGCTTCGATGATGATCGCCAGCCTGACTGAAGAAAGCACCCTGACGCTCGACAAGGACACCCTGCTGCCGCAGTCCTATCACTTCGAGCGCGGCGGCCTGGGCAAGGCCAAGAAGGCCGACCTGGACTTCGACTGGAACGCCAAGATGGTCACCGGTACCGATCGCGGCGATGCGGTCAAGATCCCGCTCAATCGCGGCATGGTCGACAAATCCACCTACCAGCTCGCCTTGCAGCACGATGTGGCCGCCGGCAAGAAAAGCATGAGCTATCAGGTCGTCGATGATGGCGAAGTCGACACCTACGACTTCCGTGTCCTGGGCTCGGAAAAAGTCGACACCAAGGCCGGCCAGATCGACGCGATCAAGGTCGAGCGCGTACGCGACCCGACACAAAGCAAACGCATCACCGTCATGTGGTTCGCCAAGGACTGGGATTACCTGCTGGTTCGCCTGCAACAGGTCGAAACCGACGGCAAGGAGTACAACATCATGCTCCTGAACGGCACCGTCAACGGCAAGACCGTCAAAGGCAGCTAAGCCGCACGACAATGAAAAAGCCCCGCCGATGCGGGGCTTTTTTTCGCCTGGTGTTTCTATTTGGCCGCTCAAGCACAGCCCTCCTGGCGACCCGACAGGCTCGCTCGCCGAGCAAAAAATGCCCGGCACAACAGCCGCCCAACATGAAACTTTTGTCATGAAACTCCGGCCCCTGCGACCGAATGCCACAGTTTCCGCGGCCTGCGGGACTGTTTCGAAATCTGCAAAAGATTGTTGCATTTGAAAGCAATTTACTTAGCCAGCTAACAAAATATATAACGAAGTCCTGCACACGCCTTGCTGCAGATCAATAGAGATTGGAGCTAGCAGATGACTGTAAAAGTAACTGAACGCGACGATTCACACATGTCCCATGAAGGCGTAGCCGCAGGTGTACGGATCTGGGACGTGCATCAACAAGACTTGCTGGTGGGAATGTTTCATTCCGAGAGCGATGCCCATAATTACAAGGCCGAACTGGAGAAGCTGGAGCAGAACCGCGCACCGCAAAGCTCCTGACCTCACACTGACTGCCGCGGCTGCCGCCACGCATCGGTAGCCGCTTCAGAAACAACAAACCCCGCTCATGGCGGGGTTTGTTGTTTCTGCGGGTTTACCACATCAGATCGTCAGGGATCTGGTAGGCCGCGTACGGATCGTCCTCGTCCGGCGCCTCGGTCGGCGTGTTGAGCTGAACGATGCGCCGTGGATCGCGCTCCTGGATCTTCAGCGCGGCTTCACGCGGGATGACTTCATAACCGCCGGCATGGTGCACGATGGCCAGCGAGCCGCTGCTCAGCTTGTTGCGCATCAGGGTGTTCACCGACAGGCGCTTGACCTTCTTGTCGTCGACGAAGTTGTAGTAGTCCTCGGTGGTCAGCTTTGGCAGGCGCGACACTTCGATCAGTTGCTTGATCTGCGCGGCACGGGCCTTCTGCTCGGCCTTCTCCTGCTGCTGGCGGTTGAGTTCCTGGTCGCGCTTGACCTTCTCGGCTTGCGCCTCCTGGGCCAGGCGCGCCTGGGTATCGTCCGCCTCGACCTGACCCTTATGGACCAGGCGTTGCTGCTTCTGTTTCTCTTTGCTGACCTGCTTGGCCTGCTTTTGGTTGACCAGCCCTGCTTTGAGCAACTGGTCGCGAAGGGAAAGGCTCATTGGTGCTCACTCACTTAGGCAACAGCCTCAGCCACAGCTGGGCAAATTCTTTTCCTGACGTTTGGCTTCGCCCCACAAGGCGTCCAACTCTTCGAGGGTGCAATCTTCCATGGGTCGGCGGGTATCGCGCAATGCCTGCTCGATAAATCGAAAGCGCCGCTCGAACTTGGCATTGGCGCCACGCAAGGTGGTTTCCGGATCGACCTTCAGATGCCGGGCCAGGTTGACCACGGCGAACAGCAGGTCGCCCACCTCGTCGGCGATCGCCTGCGGGTCATTCTCGGACATGGCTTCGAGCACTTCATCGAGCTCTTCGCGGATCTTGTCCACCACCGGCAAGGCATCCGGCCAGTCAAAACCGACCTGGGCCGCGCGCTTTTGCAACTTGGCCGAACGAGACAGGGCCGGCAGCGCCGCGGGCACATCGTCGAGCAAGGACAACTGCAAAGGCTCTGCCGATTTCTCAGCGCGCTCCTCGGCCTTGATCTCTTCCCAGCGCTGCTTGACTTGTTCTTCATCCAGCCGTGGCGTATCCAGCGGCGCGTACAGGTCCCCGGTAGGGAATACATGGGGATGGCGACGGATCAGCTTGCGGGTGATGCTGTCGACCACGCCGTCGAACTCGAAACGCCCCTCCTCCCGCGCCAGCTGGCTGTAATACACCACCTGGAACAGCAGATCGCCCAGCTCGCCCTGCAAGTGCTCGAAGTCGCCCCGTTCGATGGCATCGGCCACTTCATAGGCTTCTTCCAGGGTGTGGGGGACGATGGTGGCGTAGCTCTGCTTGATATCCCAAGGGCAGCCGTACTGCGGATCCCGCAGCCGCGCCATCAGGTGCAACAGGTCTTCAAGGCTGTACATCGGTCACTCTCATTGCCAAACCATGTTTTCTGTAGGAGCGAGGCTTGCCCGCGATGGCGATTTGTCTGACATACCGCTATCGCGGGCAAACCGGATCGCCGTCCGCTCGCTCCTACGCTCCGGATTTCAAGGGGTACGGTTACGGCGGGTCTCGATGATGTTCGGCAACTGGGAAATACGCCCCAGCAACCGCCCCAACGCGTCCAGCCCCGGAATCTCGATGGTCAGGGACATCAGCGCAGTGTTGTCCTCCTTGTTCGAGCGGGTGTTGACCGCCAGCACGTTGATCCGCTCGTTGAGCAGCACCTGGGACACGTCACGCAGCAGACCGGAGCGGTCGTAGGCGCGAATGATGATGTCCACCGGATAGGTCTGCACCGGCACCGGGCCCCAGCTGACCTGGATGATCCGCTCCGGCTCGCGGCCGGCCAGTTGCAGCACCGAGGCGCAGTCCTGACGGTGAATGCTCACCCCGCGGCCCTGGGTGATGTAACCGACGATCGCATCCCCCGGCAGCGGCTGGCAGCAACCGGCCATCTGGGTCAGCAAGTTGCCGACGCCCTGGATCTGGATGTCGCCGCGCTTGCCCGGCTTGTAGCCGGTGGCCTTGCGCGGGATCAGCTCCAACTGTTCGTTGCCGCGTTCCGGCTCCACCAACTGCTGCGCCAGGTTGACCAGTTGCGCCAGGCGCAGGTCGCCCGCGCCCAGGGCGGCGAACATGTCCTCGGCGGTTTTCATGTTGGCCTTGTCGGCCAGCTTGTCGAAATCCACCTGCGGCAGGTCGAGGCGATTGAGTTCGCGCTCGAGCAAAGTCTTGCCCGCCGCCACGTTCTGATCGCGCGCCTGCAGCTTGAACCAGTGGACGATCTTCGCCCGTGCCCGCGAGGTGGTGACATACCCCAGGTTCGGGTTCAGCCAGTCGCGGCTCGGCGTGCCGTGCTTGCTGGTGATGATCTCGACCTGCTCGCCGGTCTGCAGGCTGTAGTTGAGCGGCACGATGCGCCCGTTGATCTTCGCGCCCCGGCAGTTGTGGCCGATCTCGGTGTGCACGCGGTAGGCGAAGTCCAGCGGCGTCGCGCCTTTCGGCAAGTCGATCGCATGGCCGTCGGGGGTGAAGATGTACACCCGGTCCGGCTCGATATCCACCCGCAGTTGCTCGGCCAGGCCACCGATATCCCCCAGTTCCTCGTGCCACTCGAGCACCTGGCGCAGCCAGGAGATTTTCTCTTCGTAGTGGTTGGAGCCGGACTTGACGTCGGTGCCCTTGTAGCGCCAGTGGGCGCAGACCCCCAGCTCAGCCTCTTCGTGCATCGCGTGGGTACGGATCTGCACTTCCAGCACCTTGCCCTCAGGGCCGATGACCGCCGTGTGCAGCGAGCGGTAACCGTTCTCCTTGGGGTTGGCGATGTAGTCGTCGAACTCTTTCGGAATGTGCCGCCACAGGGTGTGGACGATCCCCAGCGCGGTGTAGCAGTCGCGCATTTCCGGGACCAGCACGCGCACCGCGCGCACGTCGTAGATCTGGCTGAACTCCAGGCCCTTGCGCTGCATTTTGCGCCAGATCGAATAGATGTGTTTGGCCCGGCCGCTGATGTCGGCGTCGACGCCGGTGGCCTGCAGTTCGTTCTGCAGCTGGTTCATCACATCGGAGATGAAGCGCTCACGATCGAGGCGCCGCTCGTGCAGCAACTTGGCGATCTGCTTGTACTGCTCAGGCTCCAGGTAACGGAAGGACAGGTCCTCCAGCTCCCACTTGATATGGCCGATACCGAGGCGATGCGCCAGCGGTGCGTAGATGTCGAAGACTTCCCGGGCGACCCGGTTGCGCTTCTCGTCGTCGGCGTTTTTCACCGCGCGAATCGCGCAGGTCCGCTCGGCCAGCTTGATCAGTGCCACACGCACGTCATCGACCATCGCCACCAGCATCTTGCGCAGGTTTTCCACCTGGGCCTGGGTGCCGAGCACGAGGGATTGGCGGGGGCTGAGGCTGGCGCTGATCGCCGCCATGCGCAGCACGCCGTCGATCAGCTTGGCCACCACCGGGCCGAAGCGCTGGCTGACGGCCGGCAGCGGGATCTGGCCTTCACGGACGCCACGGTAGAGTACCGCGGCCACCAGCGAATCCTGATCCAGCTTGAGGTCGGCAAGGATCTCCGCGATCTCGAGGCCGGTGCTGAAACTCGACATGTCTTCGCCACTGAGATTCTTCGCGGCGATGTGTTGTTGCTCTGCCTCACGAGCGAACTCGCAGGCTTCTTTCAAGGCTTCACGGTCCAGTGCCATGTCGACGCTGACCGCATGATCGAGCCACGCCTCGAGATTGATACTGCCGTCGGTGTTGATCGGCTGGTGCGCTCTCACCTGTACCATCTTGCTTTACCTTCCCTACGACGCACATTCAATGCGTCAAATCGCTGACCTTCACTGCCAGTATTTCCTCGCTGGGCCGGCGAGTGCTGCCTGACGGGCCAACGGATTAGACGAGCCATCCTAGCTCGCTTCAAATAACGCCATGGCCTCGACATGTGCCGTCTGAGGAAACATATCGAGGATCCCGGCACGTTTTAACCGGTAGCCCTGCCTGACCAGTTCGACTGTGTCACGCGCCAGAGTGGCAGGGTTGCATGACACATAAACCAGGCGCTTGGCGCCCAGGCTCGCCAGCTTGCGTACCACCTCGAAAGCCCCGTCCCGAGGTGGGTCCAAGAGTACCGCAGAAAAGCCTTCGCGGGCCCACTCGGCGTCGCTCAGGGGCTGCGATAAATCGGCCTGAAAAAACCGGGTGTTATGCAAATTGTTGCTAGCGGCATTCTCCGCGGCACGCGCGACCATGGTCGCCACCCCTTCGACCGCCACCACTTCACGAACCTTCTGCGCCAGTGGCAGGGCAAAGTTGCCCAGGCCGCAAAACAGGTCCAGCACGCGCTCGTCAGCCTGTGGCGCCAGCCACTCCAGGGCCTGGGCCACCATCGCCTCGTTGACCCCGGCATTGACCTGGACAAAATCCCCCGGCCGATAAGCCAGTTGCAGATTCCACGGTTCCAGGCGATAGCCCAGGGCCTGGTCCGGGTCCACCGGTTGCGGCTCGCCTTCGCCATGCAGCCACAGCTGGGCCTCATGGAACGCGCAGAACGCCTGGAGAATCTCCAGGTCGGCCGCGGACAACGGCGCCATATGGCGCAGCAGCACAGCAATCGCCGAACCGCTGAACAGCTCCACATGCCCCAGCGCCTGCGGTTTGCTCAGGCGCTGCAGCATGGCCGGCAAGCGGCTCATGATCGGTTGCAAGGGCTGTACCAGCACCGGGCATTCGTCGATGGCGACTATGTCCTGGCTGCCGGCGGCACGAAAGCCCACTTCGAGTTTTTTCGCCTTGGCGTCCCAGCGCACCGCGACCCGCGCCCGGCGTCGGTAGCCGAACTCCGGACCGCTCAAAGGTGGCGCCCACTCCTCTGGCTCGACACCGGCAACCCGCGACAGCTGCTCGGCGAGCATGCGCTGTTTCAGGGCAAGCTGTTCGTCATGGGGCAGGTGCTGCACGCTGCAGCCGCCACAACGGCCGGCATGGGCGCAAGGCGCTGGCCGGCGCAGATCGCTGGCGCTGAACACCCGCTCGGTACGGGCCTCCACCACTTTGCCGTGGGCACCCAGTACTCGCGCCTCGACCTCTTCGCCCGCCAGTGCACCGACAACGAACCAGGTACGCCCCTCCAGAAAGGCGATGCCACGACCGTCGTTGGCCAGGCGCTCGATGGTCAGGCGCTGTTTTTTTCCAACGGGGATCTGCGCCGCCCGGCTCCCGCCCGAAGGCTGGAAGCGCAGGCCTCTGACTGGCTTAGCCATCAGTTGGGCGCATCGAAGATGCCGGTCGACAGGTAACGGTCGCCACGGTCACAGATGATCGCGACAATCACCGCGTTTTCAACTTCGCGGGACAGGCGCAACATCGCCGCCACCGCACCGCCCGAGGACACGCCGCAGAAGATGCCTTCTTCGCGGGCCAGGCGCCGGGTCACGTCTTCGGCTTCGCTCTGCGTCATGTCGACGATGCGATCGACGCGAGTGGCCTGGTAGATCTTCGGCAGGTATTCCTGCGGCCAGCGACGAATGCCGGGGATGGCCGAGCCTTCCATCGGTTGCAGGCCGATGATCTGCACGTTCGGGTTCTGTTCCTTCAGATAACGCGAGGTGCCCATGATGGTGCCGGTGGTGCCCATGGAGCTGACGAAATGGGTGATGGTGCCCTCGGTCTGGCGCCAGATTTCCGGGCCGGTGCCGGTGTAGTGCGCTTCCGGGTTATCCAGGTTGGCGAACTGGTCGAGCACCTTGCCGCGACCTTCGGCCTGCATCTTCTCGGCCAGGTCGCGCGCGCCTTCCATACCCTCTTCCTGGCTGACCAGGATCAGCTCGGCGCCATAGGCGGTCATCGCCGCCTTGCGCTCGGCACTGGAGTTGTCGGGCATGATCAGGATCATCTTGTAGCCCTTGATCGCCGCAGCCATGGCCAGGGCAATCCCGGTGTTGCCCGAGGTCGCCTCGATCAGCGTATCGCCGGGGTGAATCTGCCCACGCAGCTCGGCGCGAGTGATCATCGACAGCGCCGGGCGGTCCTTGACCGAACCCGCCGGGTTATTGCCCTCGAGCTTGAGCAGCAGGGTGTTGCTGGTGACGCCAGGCAGGCGCTGCAAACGGACCAGCGGGGTGTTGCCGACGCAATCGGCGATGGTGGGGTACTGCAAGGTCATGGCGTATTCGCAATCCGGACTGCGGGGGCGACTATCATACCGGCAAACGTTCGCAGGCCATATCACGCAAAGTGAGGGTCTTATGGCTTAACGATATAAGGCAGCGAATCAGCCTCGCTCGAAGGCGCTTGCACCCTAACGGCAGCCCGCAGACGCATATTCAGGCGCAAGCCACGCCCGGCATTTTCCGCCCACAGCTGGCCGCCCTGACGCTGCACGGCGTTGCGCGCAATGCTCAACCCCAGACCAAAACCGCCATTGCCCGGACGCGAGCCGTCGAGACGGGTAAAGGGATCGAAGATCCGCTGCAGATCGGCGTCGGCCACGCCAGGCCCTTCATCCTCCAGCCACAGCAGCCAATGCTCGCCCTGGCGCTGGCCGTCCAGCAGCACACGACCGCCCGCGGGCGAATGACGAATGGCATTGCGCAGGATGTTCTCCAGGGCCTGGGCCAGGGTATTGAGGTTGCCCCGTACCCAGCACGAGGCATCCAGCGCGCAGTGCAGTTGCGCGCTGGACCAGGCGCTTTCGAAGCAGGCGTTTTCCGTGAGCATTTCCCACAGGGCCTGGATCTGGATGACTTCCTCGGCCAACGGTGCCCGCTCGGTGTCGAGCCAGGCCAGTTGCAAGGTGTCGTCCACCAGCCGCTGCATGCCATCGACTTCCCGCGCCAACCGCTCGCGCAATGCCGGCAGGCTCTGCTCGCCGTCGCAGGCCACCCGCAGACGACTCAGGGGCGTGCGCAATTCATGGGAAAGGTCGCGCAGCAATTGCTGTTGCAAGGCCACGGTGCCCTGCAGGCGCTCGGACATCTGGTCGAACGCCCGGCCCAGTTCGCCCAGCTCGTCCTGGCGACTGGTGGTCTGGCTCGACAGCCGCGCATTCAGTTGATCGGCGCGCCAGGCGTTGGCCTGTTCGCGCAACTGGTTCAGCGGCACCACCAACAGTCGATACAGCCCGACACACAGCAACAGGGTGAACAGGCCGGGAATCACCCCGTTGGTCAGTACCCGCCAGAATACCCGGTAGCGCCCGGGCATGAAGCGCTGGGGCAGCTCGATCACCAGGCTGCCGGCGGACGGGTCGTTGGGAAACGGAATCTTCAGCCAGGGCAAACCACGGGTATGACGGCTGACCGGCCAATCCAGGCCGCGCAGGAATGTCAGGTGCTGGCTCTCGGCTTCGCTCAGCGGATAACTGCTCAGCGATTGTAGGTCGCGGCCGATGACCCCGATCCAATGCCGCTCACGCCCGGCCATGCCCTGCAACCAGGCATCGATCCCGGCGCTCTGCCCCTGGCTCCAGGCCTGTTCGGCCTCGGCGGCGTAACCGGTCAGCGTGCCGCGGGCCTCATCGGAGAGGAACAGGTTCTTCTGTTCCATGTAGCGGCCCCAGGACCAGCTCAGCCAGATCATCAGCAGGCAGAAGGCGACCAACAGACAGGCCAGCTTCCAGAACAGCGAATGCCTGCCGGGCAGCTCAGGCCATTTCATCGACGGCACTCAGCACATAGCCCTTGCCCCAGACCGTGCGCACTTCCCGCGCGACATAACCGACCGCCTTGAGTTTGCGGCGGATCTGGCTGATGTGCATGTCCAGGCTGCGATCATGGGGCGCGTAGCCGCGCTGCAGCACATGCTGATAAAGGAAGGGTTTGCTCAGGACCTCATCGTCGTTGCGGTTGAGTGTCTCCAGCAGGCGGTACTCGCTGCGGGTCAGCCCGGCCCACTGTTGCCCGTAATACACGTCGCACAGCTCGTCGTCGAAACGCAGCCCCTGGGCTTCCTGCCTGAGCGGCGCCGGGGCCGGCCGGCGATCCAGGGCCACGCGCCGCAGGATGGCTTCGATCCGTACCCGCAGCTCGGCCATGCTGAAGGGCTTGGGCAGGTAGTCGTCGGCGCCCAGGCGAAAACCGCTGATGCGATCGGCCTCGGCCCCCAGCGCCGACATCAGCAGCACCGGCGTGGAATGGCTCTGGCGAAAATGCGTGAGCACCGTCAGCCCATCCATCCCCGGCAGCAGGATGTCCATCAGCACCACATCGAAAGGCTGCTGGCGGGCCATCGCCAGCCCTTCCTGGCCGTTCTGGCACCAGGTGACATCAAACCCACAACGGCCCAATTGCTCGTGCACATAGGCGCCGAGCACCAGGTCGTCTTCGATGCTCAGGATCCGGGGATGGCCGACAGATACGGGATTCATTAGCTTCTGCAAGTAATTCTCAGTTGGGCGATTATTCAAGATTGTCCGCGGCCGGGCAACCGACACCGGTCGACAAAGCGTTCGCTACACCGGGGGAAGGCCGAGCGGTTCGACGGTTAATTTTGCGAAGATTGCGGCAAAGCAAATGGCTACACTGCGCAGGTGGTGCGCACCGGATGTGCGCAGGGTTCATTCAACATGGCGTGTTAGCAGGAGAGTTGCGTGCTTAAGAAACTGGGGATCAAAGGCCGCGTGCTGTTGCTGACCTTGCTGCCAACCAGCCTGATGGCGTTGGTGCTGGGCGGTTATTTCACCTGGATGCAGCAGTCGGACCTGCAAACCCAACTTCTGCAACGCGGCGAAATGATCGCCGAACAACTGGCGCCCCTGGTGGCACCGGCCCTGGCCCACCAGAACACCGCCCTGCTGGAACGCATCGCCACCCAGTCCCTGGAACAGCAGGACGTACGCGCGGTGACCTTCCTTGCGCCCGACCGCACGCCCCTGGCCCATGCCGGCCCGAGCATGCTCAACCAGGCGCCCACCGGTAACGGCAGCCAGATGCTGCAACGCACCGGCAGCGACGCCACCCGCTATCTGCTGCCGGTGTTCGGCCGCCACCGCAACCTGGCCGGCGACCTGATTCCCGACGAGTCCGACCGCCTGCTCGGTTGGGTCGAGCTGGAACTGTCCCACAACAGCATGCTGCTGCGCGGCTACCGCAGCCTGTTCGCCAGCCTGATGCTGATTACCGCCGGGCTGATCTGCACCGGCCTGCTGGCGCTGCGCATGGGGCGCACCATCAACAACCCGCTGAGCCAGATCAAACAGGCCGTCACCCAACTCAAGGACGGCAATCTGGAAACCCGCCTGCCCTTGCTCGGCAGCCAGGAGCTGGACGAACTGGCCTCGGGCATCAACCGCATGGCCGGCACCCTGCAGAATGCCCAGGAAGAACTGCAGCACAGCATCGACCAGGCCACCGAGGATGTCCGGCAAAACCTGGAGACCATCGAGATCCAGAACATCGAACTGGACCTGGCGCGCAAGGAGGCCCTGGAGGCCAGCCGGATCAAGTCGGAATTCCTGGCCAACATGAGTCACGAAATCCGTACACCGCTCAACGGCATCCTTGGCTTCACCCACCTGTTGCAGAAAAGCGAGCTGACCCCGCGCCAGCTGGATTACCTGGGCACCATCGAAAAATCCGCCGACAGCCTGCTGGGGATCATCAACGAAATTCTCGACTTCTCGAAAATCGAAGCCGGTAAGCTGGTGCTCGACAGCATTCCGTTCAACCTGCGCGATCTGTTGCAGGACACCCTGACCATCCTCGCCCCGGCTGCCCACGCCAAGCAGCTGGAACTGGTCAGCCTGGTGTATCGCGATACGCCGCTGTCGCTGGTGGGCGACCCACTGCGCCTCAAGCAGATCCTCACCAACCTGGTGAGCAACGCCATCAAGTTCACCCGCGAAGGCACCATCGTCGCCCGCGCCATGCTCGAAGAAGAACACGAAGACAGCGTGCAACTGCGCATCAGCATTCAGGACACTGGCATTGGCCTGTCGAACCAGGACGTGCGCGCCCTGTTCCAGGCCTTCAGCCAGGCCGACAACTCGCTATCACGGCAACCCGGCGGTACTGGGTTGGGGCTGGTGATCTCCAAGCGCCTGATCGAACAGATGGGTGGCGAGATCGGCGTCGACAGTACGCCCGGCGAAGGTTCGGAGTTCTGGATCAGCCTGCGCCTGCCGAAAACCCGCGACGACGCTGAAGACCTGCCCGCCCCGCCGCTGCTCGGCAGGCGGGTCGCGGTGCTGGAGAACCATGAGCTGGCGCGCCAGGCCCTGCAGCATCAACTCGAGGATTGCGGCCTGGAAGTCACGCCGTTCAATACCCTGGAAGCCCTGACCAACGGGGTGACCGGGGTGCACCAGACCGAACAGGCGATCGACCTGGCGGTTCTCGGCATCACCACCAATGACATGCCGCCGGAACGCCTCAACCAGCACATCTGGGACCTCGAACACCTGGGCTGCAAAGTGCTGGTGCTGTGCCCGACCACCGAACAGACGCTGTTCCACCTGTCGGTGCCCAACCCTCACAGCCAGTTGCAGGCCAAACCGGCCTGCACCCGCAAACTGCGGCGCGCCCTGGCCGACCTGGTCAACCCCAAGGCGGTGCGCAGCGAGCCGAGCGAACCGATCGCCAGTCGCCCGCCGCGGGTGCTGTGTGTCGATGACAACCCGGCCAACCTGCTGCTGGTGCAGACCCTGCTCGAGGACATGGGCGCCAAGGTGCTCGCGGTCGACAGCGGTTACGCGGCGGTCAAGGCAGTGCAGAACGAATCCTTCGACCTGGTGATGATGGACGTGCAGATGCCCGGCATGGACGGTCGCCAGAGCACCGAGGCGATTCGCCAGTGGGAAAGCGAGCGCAACTGCACGCCGCTGCCGGTGATCGCCCTCACCGCCCACGCCATGGCCAACGAAAAACGCGCGCTGCTGCAAAGCGGCATGGACGACTACCTGACCAAGCCCATCAGCGAACGGCAGCTGGCTCAGGTGGTGCTGAAGTGGACCGGTCTGGCCCTGCGCAACCAGGGCCCGGAACGCACGGGCGAACCGTCCGGCAACGGCCTTGAGCTGCAAGTGCTGGATCACGACGAAGGTTTGCGCCTGGCCGCCGGCAAGGCGGATCTGGCCGCCGACATGCTGGCGATGCTCCTGGCCTCGCTGGAGGCTGATCGCGAAGCGATTCGCGCCGCCCGTGCCGCCAACGACCACAATGCCCTGATCGAACGGGTCCACCGCCTGCACGGGGCTACCCGCTACTGCGGAGTGCCGCAATTGCGCGCCGCCTGCCAGCGCAGCGAAACCCTGCTCAAGCAGGAAGACATCAAGGCCTTCGCCGCCCTCGACGAACTCGAACGGGCGATCAACCGCCTGGCCACGGAGGCCCGCATCAACGCCTGACTCAGGGCAACGACCCGATTGCCCCGAAGGTTCATGCTGGGGGCAACCACCCACAAGGACGACGCCATGCGCACGATTCTCTTCAGCAGCCAGAACTATGACCGCGACAGCTTCCTCGGCGCCGAGCGGCCGCCGGGCCTCGAGCTACAGTTCCAGGCCGCGCGCCTGAGCCTGGACACCGCGGCCCTGGCGGAGCACCACGAAGTGGTCTGCGCCTTTATCAACGACGACCTGAGCGCCCCGGTGCTGGAACAGCTGGCCGCCGGCGGCACGCGCCTGATCGCGCTGCGCTCGGCCGGCTACAACCATGTCGACCTGGCCGCAGCCAAGCGCCTGGGCCTGAGCGTGGTGCGGGTCCCGGCCTACTCGCCCCATGCCGTGGCCGAGCATGCCGTGGCCCTGATCCTCGCGCTGAACCGCCGCCTGCACCGCGCCTACAACCGCACCCGCGAAGGCGACTTCAGCCTGCACGGCCTGACCGGTTTCGACCTGGTGGGAAAAACCGTCGGCATCGTCGGCACCGGGCAGATCGGCGCCACCTTTGCCCGGATCATGGCCGGTTTCGGCTGCCAGTTGCTGGCCCACGACCCCTTCCCCAACCCAGAAGTCGAGGCCCTGGGCGCGCGTTACCTGAGCCTGCCGGAGCTGCTGGCCCAGGCGCAGATCATCAGCCTGCACTGCCCGCTCACCGCCGACAGCAAACACCTGATCAACCGCCAGAGCCTGGCCCGGATGCAACCGGGGGCGATGCTGATCAACACCGGCCGCGGCGGCCTGGTGGATACCCCGGCGCTGATCGAGGCCCTGAAGAACGGCCAACTGGGCTACCTGGGGCTGGATGTCTACGAAGAGGAAGCGCAGCTGTTCTTCGAGGACCGCTCCGACCTGCCGCTGCAGGACGACGTGCTGGCGCGGCTGCTGACCTTCCCCAACGTGATAGTCACCGCCCACCAGGCCTTCCTCACCCGCGAAGCCCTGGCGGCGATCGCCGACACCACCTTGCACAACATCGCTGCCTGGGCCGCCGGCACGCCCTGCAACCAGGTGGAAGGTTGAGTCGACGGACCGGCGGTAAGCGAAGGTCATCTGCCTGCAACCTGAGATATCAGGGTGCGTGCTAGCATACGCGCCAGATTTGGAGGACCCATGGTCGAACACGATTTCCGCTACAGCCTGATGAACCCGCAACACACCCTGATCGAATGCCGCGCCCTGGTGCCCGGCCGTTATCAGGTCACCGGCAACGGTGGTTCCATCCGCAACGACGACGTGCTGATCGTCACCCTCAAGGGCAGCAAGGACCTGTCGATGCGCCTGACGGTGGAAACCGTGCGGCACCTGATCAACCCGGTCGGCCAATGGGTCGCCGTGGCCCGCGGCCCGGTATTCGGCGAGCTGGCGATCCATCAGTGGCAGGTCAACTGCGACAGCTGCGCGGCCGAGCTGAGCTTCGAGTTCGCGGTGGATGCCAAGCTGGGCAGCAAGGCGCAAAAACCCGCGGCCAGCGCGCGGATCGCCGAGCTGGGCTGGATCAGTGAAGGGGAAAAACACCTCTGCCCGAAATGCCAGCGAGCCGCCCAATGAAACGCCTGGCGTTGACCGCCGCGTTCGGCGCCGGCCTGCTGGGTTGCGCGGCGGAGCCGGTGAAACTGCAGCAGGATCGCAGCTATATCCTGGAGTGGATCGGCGAGCGTCCGCTGATCGACTACAGCCACCTGACCATCACCCTCGGTGAAGACGGTCGCGCCTACGGCAACGGCGGCTGCAACCATTGGTTCGCCCCCTACACCCTGGACGGCGACAAGCTCAGCTTCGGCAAGGTCGGCAGCACCCGCAAGATGTGCGCGCCCGCCCTGATGGAGCAGGAACGACGCTTCCTGCAGGCGTTGGAAACCGTCCAGCGCTGGGACATTTCCCCGATCGAACAAGTGCGCTTCTGGCCGGCCGAAGGCAAGCCGTTGCGCTGGTGGCTCGAGGAAGGTTGACCGCCCCCTGTAGCCGCTGCCGCAGGCTGCGATAAGGTCCGCAGGACCTTCAGCGATCCCGAGATCGCAACGGCCTTGCAGGCCGATCACAGCCTGCGGCAGTGGCTACGGATCAATGCCCGCGCAGGGCTTCCAGCTTCGCCATCACGCCCGCCGCGGTCTGCTCGCCCATCAGTTGCTCACGCACCTTGCCCTGGTCATCGATGATGTAGGTGACCGGCAACCCTTCACTGCGTGGCAGGTCGAAAATCTCCGCCGGGTTCTGCGCCAGCACGGTGAACTTGATGCCCAGTTTTTCACTGGCGCTTTTCAGTTCTTCGCCCTGGACGTTATCGAAATTGACCCCCAGCACACTCACCGGCTGGCCCTTGAGCCCTTCGGCCAATGCATTGAGTTCGGGGATCTCGGTGCGGCACGGCCCACACCATTCGGCCCAGTAATTGAGCACCAGCCACTGCTTGTCCACGCGCTCGGCGGCGACTTGCCGGCCATATTGATCGACCCCGTAATCGTTACCGCAGCCGCTCAGCAACAAGGTGCCGATGATCGCCAATGCCGCTGCCAGTTGCCTTGCCATGCCTTGATCCTTGTATTGAAAAAAAACAGTCAAACCCGCTTTCTCGTGCGACCCATCGCCTCGCAAGGTTCAGGACTGCCCGTCGCACAGGTAGAATAGCCGCCACCTTACGCAAGATGCGACCCGCCCATGACCGATCTGACGCTTTATCACAACCCGCGCTGCTCGAAATCCCGCGGTGCGCTGGAACTGCTGGAAGCCCGTGGCCTGACCCCGACCGTGGTCCGCTACCTGGAAACCCCGCTCGATGCCGCCCAGCTGCAAAGCCTGCTGGGCAAGCTCGGGATCGGCGCCCGCCAGCTGCTACGCACCGGCGAAGACGAGTACAAGAGCCTCAACCTGGCCGACGCCAGCCTGAGCGAAGCGCAGCTGATCGCCGCCATCGCCGCGCACCCGAAACTCATGGAACGGCCGATTCTCGAAGTCGGCGACAAGGCCATCATCGGCCGGCCGCCAGAGAACGTACTGGAGATCCTGCCTTGAGTACGCCGTACATCCTGGTTCTCTACTACAGCCGCAACGGCTCGACCACCGAGATGGCCCGGCAGATCGCCCGGGGTATCGAACAAGGTGGCATGGAGGCGCGCCTGCGCACCGTGCCGGCGATATCCGCCGACTGCGAGGCCGTGGCCCCGAGCATCCCGGAAGACGGCGCGCTGTATGCCAGCCTCGATGACCTGAAGCACTGCTCCGGCCTGGCTTTGGGCAGCCCGACGCGCTTCGGCAACATGGCCGCGCCGCTGAAGTATTTCCTCGACGGCACCAGCAACCTGTGGCTGACCGGCGCCCTGGTGGGCAAGCCGGCCGGGGTGTTCACCTCCACCGCCAGCCTGCACGGCGGCCAGGAAACCACCCTGCTGTCGATGATGCTGCCGCTGCTGCACCACGGCATGCTGATCACCGGCCTGCCCTACAGCGAATCGGCCCTGCTGGAAACCCGTGGCGGCGGCACGCCTTACGGGGCCAGCCACCATGCCGGCGCCGACGGCAAAAGCCCGCTGAACGAGCACGAGGTCGCCCTCTGCCGCGCCCTGGGCCTGCGCCTGGCCAAGACGGCCCTGCAACTGGAGAGCAGCCGTGGCTAAAAAGCCGAAGATCCTGCCGGCCATCGAATGGCTGGAGCCGCGCGTACGCATCACCCGAGTGCTGAGCCTGATCTGCTTTTTCGGCCTGGTCGGCCTGCTCTGCGGTTACTACCTGTTCGTCGCCGACCTGCACGGCGCCCGGCCCTGGGTGATCCTGCTGATCGAACTGGTACCGCTGCTGCTGATGGCGCCGGGCATGCTGGTGGGCAGCGCGCGCGGGCATTCGTGGATGTGCTTTGTGGTGAACCTGTATTTCATCAAGGGCGCGCTGGCCGCCTACGATCCGAACCGCCAGCTGTTCGGCGTCCTGGAAATGCTCGCCAGCCTGGCGGTGTTCTGCTCGGCCCTGCTCTATGTGCGCTGGCGCTTCCAGCTCAACCGCAAGCTGGCGGGCGAAGGCGAGGTCAGCGCCGCCTGACGGTACGCCATCGCGGGCAAGCCTCGCCCCTACAGAAGCATGCGGTTTTCTGTAGGAGCGAGGCTTGCCCGCGATGAGATCAACCCCGAATCAGTGGTTGACCGTATAGGCCAACATCATCGAGATCTGGCACAGCGGCCGGCCACTTTCGGCGTGCCACTGGTTGAAGGCGCCCTGCACAGTGGCCAGGTCCTTGAGGCTGCTGGGCACCTTGTCGATGATCTGCTGCGCATTCAGCGCCGCCACCACGTCATAGGTCGGCACGAAGGTGTCCTTGCCGACCATCCGCAGAAAGCGCGGGGCCGACAGGCCGCCCAACTGGTGACCGTGCTTGGCCAGGTACTTCCACAGGCCGACGATGTCGGTCACCGGCCAGTCGGCGATCAAGGCGCCAAAGCTGCCCTTCTCCTTTTCCACGTCGAGCACCATCTGCGCGTTGCGCGGCACGCTCTTGAGCTTGCCCAGGTGGCGAATGATCCGCGTGTCCTGCATCAGCCGCTCGAGGTGCTCGGCGCCCATCAGCACCACTTTCTCCGGGTCGAAACCAAAGAACACTTCTTCGAAAGCCGGCCACTTGGCGTCCACCAGGCTGTGCTTCAAGCCGGCGCGAAACACCCGCAGGGCCAGGGTCGAGAGATAACGGTCATCGCTGATCTTGCGCAATTGCGCCGGGGTTTTCGGCACCGGCAGATGGGCTTCCAGCTCGGCCGCCGAACCGAAACGGTTCAGACAGTATTCGTGCAGCCACTTGTAATCGCGCATGCCCTCTCCTAATGACGATAAAGAAACGGCGCTCAGAGGAGCGCCGTGATTCCACGATACAGAGCCGCGAAACGACTCAGAGGTTCACCACATTGACGAAACGCGAGGCCGCGGTTTCATCGATCTTCAGGCTGGTGAAGTCGAACAGGTTACGGTCCGCCAGCTGCGACGGCACCACGTTCTGCAGGCCGCGGAAAATGCTTTCGGTACGGCCCGGGGTCTTGCGTTCCCATTCCTGGAGCATTTCCTTGACCACCTGGCGCTGCAGGTTTTCCTGGGAGCCGCAGAGGTTGCACGGGATGATCGGGAACTGCTTGAGGTCGGAATAGGCCTGGATGTCCTTCTCGCTGCAATAGGCCAGCGGGCGGATTACCACGTTGCGCCCGTCGTCGGCCCGCAGCTTGGGCGGCATGGCCTTGAGCGAGCCGTTGTAGAACATGTTGAGGAAGAAGGTCTCGACGATGTCGTCGCGATGGTGACCCAGGGCCATCTTGGTCGCGCCGATCTCATCGGCGAAGGTGTACAGGGTGCCGCGACGCAGGCGCGAGCACAGCGAGCAGGTGGTCTTGCCTTCCGGGATCAGTTCCTTGACCACCGAGTAGGTGTCCTTCTCGACGATGTGGTACTCCACACCCAGTGTCTCGAGGTAGGCCGGCAGCACGTGCTCGGGGAACCCGGGCTGCTTCTGGTCCATGTTCACGGCGACGATCTCGAACTTGATCGGTGCAACCTTCTGCAGGTGCATCAGCACGTCGAGCATGGTGTAGCTGTCCTTGCCGCCGGACAGGCAGACCATGACCTTGTCGCCGTCTTCGATCATGTTGAAGTCGGCGACTGCTTCCCCGGCCTGGCGGCGCAAGCGTTTCTGCAGTTTGTTCTGGTTGACCGTAAGAGTGCCCATGGCGCTTGAAATCCGCGGTGTGTGACGAAAAGCCGGTCATTTTACGCAAAAACCGCGCGCGGGCGAAGCGCCGGGCACCAGTCGACCGATCAAATCACCGAATGCGATTACCAGCTGCGTCGACAGCGCGATTTGCTCTAACGCCTGCGCCTTTTGCAAGGCAGTCCTTTCTATACTGCGACATAAGGTCGCACACATATTCAGACCTTTACTTACTTGGCCACTGGCCCGTAGGCGCTCCGTTGGGGGGCGATGGCAATAACAAAGGAGTGACTGACTATGATTCATCATGTCGTGGGACTCTTCACCCACCCCGATCAGGAATGGCGAGAAATACGTGGCGACGAAGAGGAAAGCATCAGCCACATGTACCTCACCCACACGCTGATTCTCGCGGCGATTCCAGCGATTTCGGCCTTTATCGGCACCACCCAGGTCGGTTGGGTCATTGGTAATCGAGCGCCGGTCATGCTGACCATGGAAAGCGCGCTGTGGATGACCATCATGTCGTACCTGGCGATGCTCGGCGGGGTCGCGGTCATGGGCGCCTTCGTCCACTGGATGGCCCGCACCTACGACGCCAGCCCGAGCCTTGCACGCTGCATCGCATTTGCCACCTACACAGCGACGCCGCTGTTCATCGGCGGCCTGGCGGCGCTGTATCCGCACATGTGGCTCGGCATGATCGTCGGCACGGCCGCCATCAGTTACACCGTTTACCTGCTGTATGTCGGGTTGCCGACCTTCATGAACATTCCATCGGACGAAGGTTTCCTGTTCTCAAGCTCCGTACTGGCCGTTGGGCTGGTGGTGCTGGTCGCGATCATGGCGTTCACCGTGATCGTCTGGGGTCTTGGCGTCGGCCCCGTTTACACCAACTGACGCTGCTCAAAAAACAAACACAATCTGCCAACACAGGCCGCCGCAAGGCGGCCTTCTAATCTGCGCAACGACCATTCGGCGCCTGGACGATTCGGAATGCATCAGCTTTGCGGCATACTCACCCGCTCTGGAGAGCCGTTAAGCATGCCCGAGCAACTCAATACCCGCGTCGAAGACTGTTTCCAACTCGCTGAATCCTTTTTCAAACGACCTTTCAAACGCCCGGTGGTCAGCCTCAAATTGCGCGGCCAGAAAGCCGGTGTCGCCCACCTGCACGAGAACCTGCTGCGCTTCAACCCGCAGCTGTACCGGGAAAACACCGAAGACTTCCTCAAGCAGACCGTGGCCCATGAAGTCGCGCACCTGATCGCCCACCAACTGTTCGGCGAGCGCATCCAGCCCCACGGCGAAGAATGGCAACTGATCATGCGCGGGGTGTACGAACTCCCGCCCAATCGCTGCCACACCTACGAGATCCAGCGTCGCAGCGTGACGCGCTACATCTATCGCTGCCCCTGCGACAACGATTTCCCGTTTTCCGCCCAGCGCCACCGCCTGGTCGCCCAGGGCCGGCGTTATCTGTGCCGGCGTTGCCGGCACACCCTGGTGTTCAGCGGCGAGATGCGGGTGGAGTGAACCCGGCCCTACAGGATGACCCGGCCCTGGCGTAGCTCAGCGATGCGCTGCGTGCTGTAACCCAGCTCGGTCAGCACCTGGTCGCTATGCGCCCCCAGCGCCGCCCCGATATGCCGCGGCTCCGGCAGCCCCTGGGAAAACTTCAACGGACAGGCCATCTGCGCCTGGTAGCTGCCATCGCCACGCGGCACCTGGCTGACCAGCTGCCGCGCCTGTAACTGCGGATGCGCCACCGCCTCCGCCAGGCCCAGCACCGGTTCGACGCAGGCATCGACCGCGGCAAACAATTCGCAGAGCTCGGCAAAATCGTGTTTCTCGAACTCGACCTGCAAGGCCTGCTTGAGCGCCTGCTGTTGCTCCGGCTGCGGCGACAGCCCCTGGGCCGCCAGTTCCGGACGCCCCAGGGCCTTGCACAGCGCCTGCATGAACGGCGGTTCCAGGCTGCCCACCGACAGCCAGCGACCATCCCGACTGCGGTAATAGTCATAGAAGCTGCCGCCATTGAGCACCTGCTGCTCCGCCGCGGGCTCGATCCCGCACGCCAGGTAGCCGGCCCCGGCCATGGCATTCAGGCTGAACACACAATCGGTCATGCTCACGTCCAGGTGCTGCCCCAAGCCGCTGTGCTGGCGGGCAATCACTGCCGCCAGCAGGCCGATGACCCCATGCAGCGAACCTCCGGCGATGTCCGCCGCCTGGATGCCCAGGGGCAGCGGTCCACTGTCCTTGCGCCCGGTGTAGCTGGCCAGGCCCGCCAGGGCCAGGTAATTGATGTCGTGGCCGGCGCGCTCCCGATACGGGCCGGTCTGGCCGTAACCGGTGATCGAGACATAGATCAGCTTCGGGTTGAGCGCCTTCAACGCCTCGTAGCCCAGCCCCAGGCGCTCCATCACCCCGGGGCGGAACTGCTCCAGCACGATGTCGTACTCCAGCACCAGTTGGCGGATCACCTCCAGCGCCTCGGGCTGCTTGAGGTCCAGCGCCAGGCTGCGTTTATTGCGATTGAGGTAGGCATGGCTGGCGGAAACGCCCTGATCGTGGGGCGGCAGCACCCGCAGCAGGTCCATGCGGGTCGGCGATTCGATGCGCAGCACCTCGGCGCCCATGTCCGCCAGCAGCAAGGAGGCGAACGGCCCCGGCAGCAGCGTGGAGAAATCCAGTACCTTGAGTGACGCCAGTGGCCCTTGCATGAACACTCTCCCTTGCCGATTGATTGCCCACAGAGTAGGCAGCGCCTCAAGGCCCGGCAATCACCGCAAGCGCCACCCGGGCTGACCGTTGCGCTCAAACGCCGGGCATGAAAAAACCCGCCGGAGCGGGTTTTTCATCAACGCGGTGAAGTTACTTCACGGTCGTCGGGGTCGGGCCTTCGGCAACGCCCAGGTCGTCTTCTTCGCGGGTGTCGCTGATAGCACGGCCACCGGAAGCCAGCTCGGCCTGCAGCTGATCTTCGTCCAGCTCCTTGACCCACTTGGCGACCACTACGGTGGCTACCGCGTTACCCACCAGGTTGGTCAGCGCACGGGCTTCGGACATGAAGCGGTCGATACCCAGGATCAGCGCCAGGCCGGCCACCGGCAGGTGACCCACGGCCGACAGGGTTGCCGCCAGCACGATGAAGCCGCTACCGGTCACGCCCGCAGCACCTTTGGAGGACAGCAGCAGCACCAGCAGCAGGGTGATCTGGTGAGTGATGTCCATGTGGGTGTCGGTCGCCTGGGCGATGAACACGGCCGCCATGGTCAGGTAGATCGAGGTACCGTCGAGGTTGAAGGAGTAACCGGTCGGGATCACCAGACCCACTACCGATTTCTTCGCGCCCAGGCGTTCCATCTTGATCAACATGCGTGGCAGGGCCGATTCCGACGAGGAAGTACCCAGTACGATCAGCAGCTCTTCACGGATGTAGCGGATCAGCTTCAGCACGCTGAAACCGTGGGCGCGGCAGATGGCGCCCAGCACCACCAGCACGAACAGCACGCAGGTGATGTAGAAGCAGATCATCAGCTGGCCCAGCTGCACCAACGAACCCACGCCGTAGGCGCCGATGGTGAAGGCCATGGCACCCAGCGCACCAATCGGCGCGAGCTTCATGATCATGTTGATGATGTTGAACATCACGTGAGCAAAGCGATCGATGAAGTCCAGCACCGGCTTGCCGTAGGCACCCAGGCGGTGCAGGGCGAAACCGAAGATCACCGAGAACATCAGCACTTGCAGGATATCGCCGTTGGCGAAGGCGCCGACGATGGTGTTCGGAATGACGTTGAGGATGAAGCCGACGATGCTCTGGTCCTTGCCGGCGGTGACGTAGGCCGCCACTTTCGAGGCATCCAGGGTCGACACATCGATGTGCATGCCGTTGCCCGGCTGCACGACGTTGACCACGACCAGGCCGATCAGCAGGGCGATGGTCGAGACGATTTCGAAGTACAGCAGCGCGTAGCCACCGGTCTTGCCCACCGACTTCATGTTCTGCATGCCGGCGATACCACTGACGACGGTACAGAAGATGATGGGCGCGATGACCATCTTGATCAGTTTGATGAACCCGTCACCCAGGGGCTTGAGGGCCACACCGGTCTGCGGGTAGAAGTGACCGAGCAGGATGCCGATGGCGATGGCAACGATCACCTGGAAATACAGGGATTTGTACAGTGGCTGACGAGTCGTCATTGCAAAGTTCCTCAAGAGCACCGTTGCACACCATCCATCGATGCACACGACGCCTAAAGTGCGAACCCTCCTGCACTGGAGGGATTTGTTGTGTAGAGCTGCGGGGAACACCTTTCGCTGCTCCCTTCTCCTCGCTCGCTATCGCAAAGCCCGTGCCAGCTTGCCCAAAAAACCTGAAGGCCTTTGGACATCAGGGTTTGCTCTCGCCCTTCGCGGTCCCCGCCCCACACGAAGTGGCGGATTTCCGCCCATCATCCGGCCCTCGTCCTACAATTTGGCGGATATCCGCCTTGTCCGGTCGCTGGCGGCTGTTAACATCCGCCACTTAATGGACGGATCAACCTTCATGCGCGAACGCACTATCGCCAGTCATTTCGCCCGCGCCGCCCTGGGCGGGGCCCGCCGACGGGGCTACGACTATTCGGAGTTGCTGCAGACCCTGGGCATCAGCCTCGAATTGCTGAACGAACCCAAGGCCCGTATCGCCCCCGAGCAGTTCGCCAGCCTGCTGCAACAGCTCTGGCAAGTCCTCGATGACGAGTACCTGGGGTTCGGCGACGGCCCGAGCAAGCGCGGCACCTTCGCCATGATGTGCCACGCCCTGATCCACTGCAGCAACCTGGAGAAGGCCCTGCAGCGCGGCCTGCTGTTTTATAGCCTGTTCCCCCAGGCGCCGCGGCTGAGCCTGACGCGCGAAGGGGAAATGACCCGCCTGAGCCTGGACGACGCTGGGCTGTGGGACCCGGACCACTTTCTCAGCGAGAGCCTGCTGGTGATCTGGCATCGCCTCGGCAGTTGGCTGATCGGCCAGCGCATCCGCCTCGAACAGGCCTGTTTCAGCTACCCGAAACCCGAGCATGGCAACGAGTACGACCTGCTGTTCCCCTGCCCCCTGGTGTTTTCCCGCGACTGCAGCAGCCTGTTGTTCCACAGCCGCTACCTGAGCATGCCGCTGCTGCAGGACGAACGAACCCTCAAGCACTTTCTCGAGCGCTCCCCCGCCGACCTGCTGGCCCGCCCGGATGACGGCGACAGCCTGAGCAGCCAGCTGCGCCGCCTGCTCAGCCGCGACAGCAACCATTGGCCAGACCTGGAAAGCATCGCCCAGCACCTGCACATCAGCCCGCAGACTCTGCGCCGGCATTTGCGCGAAGAAGGCACGAGCTTTCAGGAATTGAAGGATCAGTTGCGGCGCGATATCGCCATCTACCATCTGCGTCGGGCCGACCTGTCATTGCAACAGATCGCCGAGCAGACCGGCTTTTCCGAGCCCTCGGCCTTTCACCGCGCGTTCAAGAAGTGGACCGGGCTGACGCCGGGCGCCTACCGCGCCCAGGAAACCTGAGCGCGCCGCTCAGATCGCCGGGAAGTGAATGCGGAACGCCGCCCCGCCCAGGGCGGAATCGCCAAGGGTCAGCTGCGCGCCGTAGCTGTCGATGATGTCCTTGACCACCGCCAGGCCGATCCCCTGCCCCGGATGCTGGCGATCCAGCCGTTCACCACGCTGGAGAATCCGCGCCCGCTGGTCCGGCGGCACACCCGGCCCGTCGTCCTCGACACACAACTGCGCGCCGTGGAGGTCTTGGCGGACACTGATGCGCACTTCGCTCAGGCACAGGCGGTAGGCGTTCTCCAGCAGGTTGCCCAGCAGCTCGAGCAAGGCCCCATGCTCGATCGGCACATAGCAACGCTCCGGCAGATCAAACGATACCCGCACCTGTTTGTCGCGATAGACCTTGTCCAGGGTGTCGCACAGGCTTTTCAGCACCGGACGCAGACGCACCTGATGACGCACCAGGCCGCTCTTGCGCAGGCTGGCCCGCTGCAACTGGTAGCTGATCTGCTGGCTCATGCGTTCGATCTGAGTCTGCAGCACCCAGGCCTGTTCGCGATCCTGGGGGCGCAGGGCCATGTCCTCGCTGACCCCTTGCAACACCGTCAGCGGGGTTTTCAGGCTGTGGGCCAGGTCGTCCAGGGAATCGCGATAACGGCTGCGCTGCTCGCGCTCGCTGTGCAACAGGCGGTTCAACGAGCCGGTCAGGCGCAACAGCTCGCGCGGATGTTCTTCGCTGAGGCTTTCCCGGGTGCCGCTTTCGATTTCGTCCAGTTCCTGGCTCAGCCGGCGCAAGGCCTGCAGGCCCCAGGTCAGGCCAAGCCAGAGCAGCGCCAGGAGCACCAGCAACGCGGCGCCGAAACCGAGGTAGAGGTTTTCCCGCACCCCTTCCAGGGTCAGCTGGTACTCACGCACCGGCTGCAAGGCGACGATGCTGAACGCCGCGCTTTTACCACCGAGCAGCTTGACCTCGACGTCGTAGACGAAAAACTCCTGGCCGTTGACTTCGCGGATGCGCGCGAACTCATTGCCGCGGCCGTCATAACGCGGCTTGTAGTTGATGTTCTCTTCCTGGGTCGCCTTGGAACGCCAGACCAGCCGCCCCTCCCGGTCATAGATGTAGCCCAGGAGGCGGCTGTCGGTCAGGTTGAAGCGCTCATCCGGCAGTTGCGCCGGCATTTGCAGGTGATTGTTCTCGACCCGGGCCGCCGAGATCAGCGTGGTCACGTCGGAGGCCAGGCGCTGCTCGATGGAGTCCTGCAGCGCCAGACTGAACGCACCTTGCATGGCCGGCAACAACGCCAGCATGAACAGCACCGCCAGCGTCGTGGCCGCCAGCATCAGGCGCAGGCGTAACGATCGAATCATCGGCAGCGCTCGTTGAACAGATAACCCAGGCCACGCACGGTATCGATGGGCTTGAAGCCCGAAGGGCCTTCCAGCTTGCGCCGCAGGCGGCCGACCAGCACCTCGATCACGTTCGGATCGCGCTCGTCATCGTCCGGGTACAGCTGCTCCATCAAGCGGTCCTTGGCCACCACCTGCTGATGGTGGCGCATGAGGTACTCGAGAATCCGGTATTCGTAGGCGGTCAGCGCCAGCGGCTGTTCGTCGAGCGAGGCCTGCTTGCGATTCAGGTCGAGCAGCAGCGGGCCGGCGATGATGGTCGACTGGGTGAACCCGCTGGAGCGGCGCAGCAGGGCATTCAGGCGCGCGTCCAGCTCCTCGAACTGGAAGGGCTTGACCACATAGTCGTCGGCACCGGCGGCCAGCCCTTCGACCTTGTCCTGCCAGTTGCCACGAGCCGTCAGGATCAGGATCGGAAATGCCTTGCCCCGCGAGCGCAGCTGGCGGATCAGGTCCAGCCCGCCCATGCCCGGCAGGCCCAGGTCGATCACCGCCAGATCATGGTTGAACTGCTCGGTCTGATACAGCGCTTCCTCGGCATTGGCCACGGACTCGACCACATGGCCGCTGTCCGTGAGGCGGGTTTGCAAGTGATGGCGCAGCAGCGCCTCATCTTCAACGACGAGCAGTTTCATGCAGCTCTCCCAGGCAAAATTCGACATCTCCAAGGGCGCTCAGGCGCCCTGATCGTATATATGGCAACGCCGGATCCTACCTTGGCAGATCCGGCGCGGTCAGAACCAGGACGGTATTTTAGAAAGCGTAGTTGGCCGACAGGTACGTCTGGGCGCTGCTGGTCAGGCTCAGCGAACCCTGCTTGCTGCCACTGCGCTCGCTCATCTCGGTGCTGGCATTGCTGCGCAGGTAACGGTAACCCAGTTCGACCGAAGTGTTCTGTGAAACCTGCTGCAGGACACCGGCCTGCACGCCGACGGCGTAACCGATATCGCTGTCGCGGCTGAAGCCTGGGGAATCCTGGGTCAGCTTGGTCAGGCCCGCGGTGCCGCCGCCGAACAGCTTGGTGCTGCTGGTCACTGGCAGGAACACATCGTAGCTGCCGAGCAGGTTTTCCTGGCGCAGTTTAATGCCATTGTGGGAACCGGAGACATTGTCGTAGGTGGCGTAGTAGCGGTGCTGGTCATTCTGCTGACCCAGGCGCACGCCCCAGGTGTTGTCCTTGCCGATCACACCGTCGGCGTTCGGGTTGTTCAGGTTGCTGTTGAGCAGGCTGGACTTCTTCACCTTGTCGCTGGTCTGGCCGTAGGTAAGGCTGGCGAAGTTGCTGTCGGCGGCCTGGACGACAGCGCTGGCGCCGAGAACAGTGAAGGCCAGGATCATCTTCTTGAAAGTAGTCATGGGGGTATTTCCTCATTCGCTATGTGTTTTTGGGTACGGGGCCAGACTACCGACCCCGCCCTGAACTCCCCCTGAACACACTCTGAACCTCGGCTGAATCAAATCGACTAGGCTGTCTGGCAGTCTTTTAAAGGAGAACGGACTATGCGCGCGCTTTTTGCTTGCTTGTTGTTGACCTTCTGCGCAATGAGCCAGGCGGCCATCAAGACCCAGGAAATCCCCTACCAGAGCCCCGACGGTACCCGGCTCATCGGTTACTACGCCTATGACGACGCGCTGAAAGGGCCACGCCCAGGGGTAGTGGTGGTGCATGAATGGTGGGGCCTGAACGACTACGCCAAACGCCGGGCCCGGGACCTTGCAGCCCTGGGCTACAGCGCCCTGTCCATCGATATGTACGGCGACGGCAAGCACACCGAGCACCCGAAAGACGCCATGGCCTTCATGCAGGCCGCCTCCAAAGACAGTGCCGCCGCCAGCGCACGCTTCAAGGCCGGGCTCGACCTGCTGAAGAAACAACCGCAGACCGACCCGGACAAGCTGGCCGCGATCGGCTACTGCTTCGGCGGCAAGGTGGTGCTGGACGCGGCGCGCCAGGGCCTGCCCCTGCTCGGGGTGGTGAGCTTCCATGGCGCCCTGGTCACCAACACCCCAGCCACCCCCGGCAGCGTCAAGGCGAAGATTCTCGTTGAACACGGCGCCCTCGACAGCATGGTCACCGCCGATAACGTCAGCGCCTTCAAGGCAGAAATGGACAAGGCCGGCGCCGACTACCAGTTCGTCAACCTCGAGGGCGCCAAGCACAGCTTCAGCAATCCGGATGCCGACCGCATGAGCCACGGCGAACATGGCGGGCTGGACATCGGCTACAACCAGGCCGCCGATGAACGCTCGTGGGCGGACATGCAGGCGCTCTTCAAGAAACTGTTCAACTGATCCCGCACCGACCGCCCCGGGGGCCTCAACTCCCGGGACAGCGGCCTCAAGGCCGACGGTTGCCAGGCTACCCTCCGGCCTTACAACCCGGCAAAATGCCTGGCATGAATCTCATCCCTACCCTCCCCGCCTGCTGCACCCCACTCGACGACCAGTGGCCGCTGCCCGACGCCCTGCCGGACACCGTCCTGCTCGGCACCCATTTCGATGCCTCGCGCCTGGCCAGCGACGACTTCCAGCTCAGCGCCATCGAGCCGCCCGCGAGCATTCAACGTTCGGTGGCGAAACGGCAGGCCGAGTTTCTCGCCGGTCGCTTCTGCGCCCGCGCCGCCCTGCAACGCCTGGACGGCCTGGACTGCATTCCGCCGATCGGCGAGGACCGGGCGCCGGTCTGGCCGGCGCACATCAGTGGCTCGATCACCCACAGCACCGGGCGTGCCGCGGCGATCGTCGCGCGCAAGGAGCATTGGCGCGGGCTGGGCATGGACCTGGAGAACCTGCTCAACATTGAACGGGCGGAACGCCTGGCGGGGGAAATCCTTATCCCGGCCGAAATGCAGCGCATGGCGGCCGCCCCGCGCGAGCAACTGGCGCTCTGGGTCACCCTGACCTTTTCGGTGAAGGAAAGCCTGTTCAAGGCGCTGTACCCGATCGTCCAGCAACGCTTCTATTTCGAACACGCCGAAGTGCTGGAGTGGACAGCCAGCGGCCAGATCCGTCTGCGCCTGCTGACCGACCTGTCCAGCGAATGGCGCAGTGGCAGTGAACTGGACGCGCAATTCGCCCTGCAGGACGGGCAACTGCTGAGCCTGGTCAGCATCCGGGCTTGATGCCCGGACGAACCTGAGCGCAGGCCCTCAACCTTTATCCTGGTGCCGTGGCCAGCTCAGGCTGAAGCAGGCGCCGCCGAGGGTCTTGCTCCTGCTGATCAACGCGCGGCCGTCATGCCAGTGAATGATCCGCCGCACGATCGACAAGCCCAGGCCGTGACCGCCCGAAGCGCGGGTGCGGCTGTCATCCAGGCGCAGGAACGGGGTGAATATCCGCTCCCAGGCGCTTTCCGGAACCCCCGGGCCATCGTCCTCGACGTCGACCCGACAGCGCATCTGCCCCACCTGGTAACTGACCAGCACCTGCGACTCGGCGTGACGCATGGCGTTGCTCACCAGGTTCTGCAACGCCCGATGCAGGTAGCGCGGCTCGGCCTCGACCCAGGCGCCATCGCAATCCGCCGCGGACAGGCATGAGCCGCGCTGCACCTTGACCTGCGCACGCAACGGCGCCAGCTCGCTGATCACCTGGTTGATCAGGGCATCCAGGTCGATACGCTGGAAGTTCAGCGCCGGCGAACCCTGCTCCAGCCGCGCATAGGTGAGCATTTCGTCCACCAGCCGGTCGAGGTCCTGGATATCGTTGTCCATGCCCTCCATGTATTTGTCCCGGGCCTGGGGAGTGGTCGCCGAGCCGATCATTTCCAGGCCGAAGCGCAGGCGCGCCACCGGTGTGCGCAACTCGTGGGAGACCGCGCGCACCAGCTCGCGCTGGATCGCCAGCAAGCGCTGCAAGTGCTCGGCCATGCCGTTGAAGGCCGCCGCCAGCCGCCCCACCGAGTCGGCGCCACCGGCCGGCACCCGGGCCTCCAGGCTGCCCTTGGCAATGCGCGTGGCCGCCGATTCCAGGCCACGCAAACGTCGCTCCAGCTGGCGCACCAATAAATAGACGATCAGGCCGATCAGGCTCAGTCCCAGCACCGCGATCAACACCAGCCACTGCGGCGGGTAGGGATTCATCTGGTACAGCGGGCCGATTTCCAGGACCCAGGGCGTGCCGACCATCCCCGCGAACACGCGGATCGAGTCGCCGCCCTTGCCCAGGGCCATCACCGTATCGCCCTCGGCAACCCGGCGACGCTGGTCCTCGTCCATGTCCGCGTCGTCCTGGGTGACTAGGTGCATGTCGAAGCCAAAGCCCTTGTCCTTTTTCAAGGCCGCCAGGCGCTCCGGCTGCTCGGCCACCGGAAAGCGCACCAACTCGTCGGCCAGCAGATAGATAGTCGCCCGCGCCAGTTGTTCGCTGATCTGCTGCACCTCACCGGTCAGCAGCAGTTGTTCCCGCTCGCTGACCAGGCGATAGACCCGCGCCGCGTAAGGCCCGGTCTGCTCCACCAGGGCCTGGCCGCGCAGCACGCGGTTGCGCTGCCCGAGGTCGAGGCCGGTCTGGGTGAAGGTTTGCAGGGTCAGCGGAATGCCCAACAAGCGCTCCCATACCGCCAGGGCGCGGCGGCGCTCGATTTCGCTCATCGGTTGCAGGTTGTCGGCCATCAGCGAAAACGTGCCGTGGGCCAGGCGCTCGCGGTATTGCTCGCTGCGCACCTGATTGAGCAGGTGCAGCGCCAGCACGCCCAACAGCGCCACCAGAATCAGCGCGGCGCACATGCCGCCGTAGATGCGCAGAAATATGGAGTTCACGACGACAGGTCGGCAGCGGCTTCGGGGACGAACAGATAACCCTTGCTGCGGATGGTCTTGATCAGCCGCGGGTGTTCCGGGTCGTCGCCGATTTTCGGGCGGATCCGTGAGATGCGCACATCGATGGAACGATCCTGGCCGTCATAGCCGATGCCGCGCAGGGCGGTGAAGATTTCCTCGCGGGACAGAATGCGCCCGGCGTTGGCCACCAGCAGCCAGAGCAGGTCGAACTCGGCGCTGGTCAACTCGATACCGGCATCGTGCAACCAGGCTTCGCGCAAGGCGCTGTCCACCACCAGCGGGCCGAATTGCAGGCGCCGGGATTTCTCCGGCGCGGCGCCGTCCACGGGTTCGCTGCGCCGCAACAGGGCCTGGATCCTGGCCAGCAATAGACGCGGACGGACCGGCTTGCACACGTAATCGTCGGCGCCGGTGTCCAGCCCCAGCACCTGGTCCATGTCGTCGGTGCGCGCGGTCAGCATCAGGATCGGTCCGTCGTAACGATCGCGGACCTTGCGGCAAATGCTCAGGCCATCCTCGCCGGGCAGCATCAGGTCGAGGATCACCAGGTCGGGTTGTTCGGCAATGATCCGCGCCGCGGCCAGGGCGCCATTGCCCTCGATGGCGACGCGCAGTCCGTTGCTCTGCAGATATTCACAGGTCAACTCGGCCAGTCGCTGATCGTCCTCGACGATCAATATCTGCCACGCTTCTTGCTCCACGGTGACCTCTGCTTGCCAGGTACGGGCTCAGGAAGAATCCGCCCGTCTTTTTGTAATGTGAAATGGATAAAACGATGCATCGAAGGCCCGATTGTAGCAACGGCAAAGGCCGTGAACACAAGGCGCTGAATGCGCTCGGTAAAGGCGTTTTTTTGTGATAGGGTTCGCGCCCGCAAAAATCCGCCCCGGGCAGTTTTGCAGGGTAAAAAACAGTGACAAACGGTAGGATCCAGCCCTGCTGCGGCCTGCGTGAGGTTTACTCGCCTCATACACAATTTACGCACAACCTTATCCACAGGCCGTACGTTGCAATCACCCCCAGAAACGCATTATCTTGTAGCGCGGCCGCGAAAAAACCCTATATCTAGGGTTTCAGGCCAAAAACCAAACACAAATCAGACAAGAAACTCAAGCGCTTTTCTTGCACTTCTTTGGTTGAACCAATCGGATTTTCAGAAGCCAAACCGCGCGTGCGGATGGCTGCGGTTTTCCAGCCCACGGCGAGGAAAACGGTACGGGTGTTGCAGTACATGACTGTCACCCACCAGGAATACGGTCACGAGCCCCAGGCTCGCGACCTATGACTTCGGCATGGAAGCGGCGCCAACAGCCCCCCTTCCTGAACTGTCCCGAAGTCGTTATGCCCGGCGTGCGCCGGTTGTAGTGCTTCAGGACGGAACGGTGGGCACCCAAAGGGTGCCCAAACAAACATAGAGAACGTGGAGACACCCATGCAAACCGACACAACTCGCGAGAACCCGCAGGCCAAAGCGCCGCAGGCTGCCGATTCCAACCTGGATCTGTCTGCCACCGCGCCTGGCCAACTGCGAGTGATCAAGCGTAACGGCACTGTCGTTCCTTACACCGATGACAAAATCACCGTCGCCATCACCAAAGCGTTTCTCGCAGTTGAAGGCGGCACCGCTGCCGCTTCGTCGCGAATCCACGACACCGTCGCTCGCCTGACCGAGCAGGTCACCGCCACCTTCAAGCGTCGCATGCCTTCGGGCGGCACCATCCACATCGAAGAGATCCAGGACCAGGTCGAACTGGCCCTGATGCGTGCCGGCGAGCAGAAAGTTGCCCGCGACTACGTGATCTACCGTGACTCGCGCGCCAAGGAGCGCGCCACCCGCACGCCAAGCGAAGAGCCGGTACAGGCTCACCCATCGATCCGCATCACCCGCGCCGACGGCAGCTTCGCACCTCTGGACATGGGCCGCCTGAACACCATCGTCACCGAAGCCTGCGAAGGCCTGGAAGAAGTCGACGGCGACCTGATCCAGCGCGAAACCCTGAAGAACCTTTACGACGGCGTAGCGCTCAAGGACGTCAACACCGCCCTGGTGATGACCGCGCGCACCCTGGTAGAGCGCGAGCCGAACTACTCGTTCGTGACCGCCCGCCTGCTGATGGACACCCTGCGCGCCGAAGGCCTGAGCTTCCTGGAAGTGGCCGAGAGCGCCACCCACCACGAGATGGCCGACCTGTACGCCAAGGCACTGCCAGCCTACGTCGCCAAAGGTATCGAGTTCGAACTGCTGAACCCTGTGCTGGCCGACTTCGACCTGGAAAAACTCGGCAAGGCGATCAACCACGAGCGCGACCAGCAGTTCACCTACCTGGGCCTGCAGACCCTGTACGACCGCTACTTCATCCACAAGGACGGCGTGCGTTTCGAACTGCCGCAAATCTTCTTCATGCGCGTGGCCATGGGCCTGGCGATCGAAGAGAAGCAGAGAGAAGACCGTGCCATCGAGTTCTACAACCTGCTGTCGTCCTTCGACTACATGGCTTCGACTCCGACCCTGTTCAACGCCGGTACCCTGCGTCCACAGCTGTCGAGCTGCTACCTGACCACCGTGCCGGACGACCTGTCGGGCATCTACGGCGCCATCCACGACAACGCCATGCTGTCGAAATTCGCCGGTGGCCTGGGCAACGACTGGACTCCGGTGCGTGCGCTGGGCTCCTACATCAAGGGCACCAACGGTAAATCCCAGGGCGTCGTGCCGTTCCTGAAAGTGGTCAACGACACCGCCGTAGCCGTGAACCAGGGTGGCAAGCGCAAAGGCGCTGTATGTGCCTACCTGGAAACCTGGCACATGGACATCGAAGAGTTCATCGAGCTGCGCAAGAACACCGGTGACGATCGTCGTCGTACCCACGACATGAACACCGCCAACTGGATCCCTGACCTGTTCATGAAGCGCGTCTTCGATGACGGCAAGTGGACCCTGTTCTCGCCATCGGAAGTACCGGACCTGCACGACCTGACCGGCAAGGCCTTCGAAGAGCGCTACGAGTACTACGAAGCCCTGTGCGAATACGGCAAGATCAAGCTGTTCAAGACCATCCAGGCCAAAGACCTGTGGCGCAAGATGCTGTCCATGCTGTTCGAAACCGGCCACCCTTGGCTGACCTTCAAGGACCCGTGCAACCTGCGCAGCCCGCAGCAGCACGTGGGCGTGGTCCACAGCTCGAACCTGTGCACCGAGATCACCTTGAACACCAACAAGGACGAGATCGCCGTTTGCAACCTGGGCTCGATCAACCTGCCGAACCACATCGTCGACGGCAAGCTGGACACCGCCAAGCTGCAACGCACCGTGAACACCGCTGTGCGCATGCTCGATAACGTGATCGACATCAACTACTACTCGGTACCGCAGGCGAAGAACTCCAACTTCAAGCACCGTCCGGTCGGCCTGGGGATCATGGGCTTCCAGGACGCGCTGTACCTGCAGCACATTCCTTACGGTTCCGATGCTGCCGTCGACTTCGCCGACAAGTCCATGGAAGCGGTGAGCTTCTACGCGATCCAGGCTTCCTGCGACCTGGCCGACGAGCGTGGCGCCTACGAGACGTTCCAGGGTTCGCTGTGGTCCAAAGGCATCCTGCCGCTGGATTCGCAACAGATCCTGATCGAAGCCCGTGGCCAGAAGTACATCGATGTCGACCTGAACGAAACCCTGGACTGGGCACCAGTGCGCGCCCGTGTACAGAAAGGCATTCGTAACTCCAACATCATGGCCATCGCTCCGACCGCGACCATCGCCAACATCACCGGCGTGTCGCAGTCGATCGAACCGACCTACCAGAACCTGTATGTGAAATCGAACCTGTCGGGCGAATTCACCGTGATCAACCCGTACCTGGTTCGCGACCTCAAGGCTCGTGGCCTGTGGGACTCGGTCATGATCAACGACCTGAAGTACTACGACGGTTCCGTGCAGCAGATCGAGCGCATCCCGCAAGAACTCAAGGAGCTCTACGCGACTGCCTTCGAAGTGGAAACCAAGTGGATCGTCGACGCCGCCAGCCGTCGCCAGAAGTGGATCGACCAGGCTCAGTCGCTGAACCTCTACATCGCCGGCGCTTCGGGCAAGAAGCTCGACGTGACCTACCGCATGGCCTGGTACCGTGGTCTGAAAACCACTTACTACCTCCGTGCCCTGGCCGCGACCAGCACCGAGAAGTCGACCATCAACACCGGCAAGCTGAACGCTGTTTCCAGCGGCGGCAACCACGGTGACGACTCGGTCCTGGCCGCTCCAGCCGGTCCTGCTCCAGTGCCGAAGGCTTGCGCCATCGACGAGCCGGATTGCGAAGCTTGCCAATAAGCTGAGCCGATAGGCGCCTCCCCGGCGCTTATCCGAACCCCCGACAGGCCCTGCCTGCCGGGGGTTTTCTTTTGCCCGGGAAAGCCACAGCACCACCGAATCCAAAGGACGGCACTTCGAGGACCAAGCCCTCCCACAACCTGTTGCAGACGACTTGCCAGAAGCCCCCAACGTCAGCTTCGCGGGAATGAACCAGCCGAATACAGCCCTGTGAGCCAGGCAGCCGTGGCAGGACCGATCCACCTCCTCTGCCATATCCCTCATCGCGAGCAAGCTTCGCTCCTACAAAAGCGGGTCGTGGTCGATGAAGCTTGCGGGCACAAAAAAGCCCCTGCGATGAGGGGCTTTTTTTCAAGCGCTGTCAGCCAGCCATTATCAGGTCATCTGAATAATGGTCTGCATGATGGTGCTCTGGGTGGAGATGGTCTTGGCGTTCGCCTGGTAGTTGCTCTGGGCCTTGATCAGGTCCACCAGCTCGTTGGTCAGGTTGACGTTCGACTCTTCCAGGGAGTTGGACACGATCGAACCCAGGGTACCGGTCTGAGGAGCATCGTAGCCCGGCACACCCGAAGCGTAGGTTTCTCTCCAACTGGTGCCGCCTACCGGCTGCAGGCCTTGTTCGTTGGTGAAGCTGGCCAGGGAGATCTGCCCGATGGCCTTGTTCTGGCTGTTGCTGAAGTTGGCGAACAGGGTACCGGTGCCGTCGATGGTCAGGTTGGTGATCTGGCCAGTGGCGTAGCCGTCCTGCACCGGCAGCGAACGCGCGGTATCGGCGTTGAACTGAGTGGTGCTGGTCATGGAGATGGTCACGCCACCGGGATTGGCGCTGGCACCGTTGGCCTTCCACGTACCGTTGGTCACAGTGCCAGGCACCCAGCCCGCCAGGGTCAGGTTGTTGCCCGGATTAGGCGTAGTGGCAGGCGGCGTGATGACCGAAACCAGTTTGCCGGCGGAGTCGAAATTCATGGTCGATGCGACTGGAGCGGTAGCACCGGTGGTGGTCGGAGCGGAACCATCGAGGTTACGACCATCGACCAGGGTGTAGGTCTTCCAGGTGTTGGCACCGGTTTTCACCATGTACTGGTCCAGCTTGTGCTCGTTGCCCTGGCTGTCATAGATCGGTGTGCTGAACTGCTTGGTGTAGGTTTCCACCTTGGTCGGATCAAAGGCAAAACCTGTCACGCTCTGGTCGATGACCGGCGCGGTGGAGTTCAGGTTGATGGTCGAGGACACCGAGCTGGTGGCCTTCGGCGACAGGTTCGAGGTGTCGATGCGCAGGTCGGTCAGCACGCCGTTGACGATCTTGCCATTGGCATCGACCGCATAACCTTGCAGGCGGGCAGTGCCATCGGTGTTGGTGATGTAGCCGTCCTTGTCGGTCTTGAAGGTACCGGCGCGGGTATAGGTCAGCGAGCCGTTGTCGCTCAGCACAAAGAAACCCGAACCCTGGATACCCATGTCCAGTACGTTGCCGGTGTTGTTCACGTCACCCTGGCCGAACTGCTGGGAAACGTTGGCCAGACGCACGCCATTACCGATGGTCTTGCTGCCGGTGCCCAGCTTGGTGGCCGAGTAGACGTCGGCGAATTCGGCACGCGACGATTTGAAGCCGGCGGTCGCCACGTTGGCGATGTTGTTGCCGGTCACGTCCAGTTGCTTGTTGGCAGCGTAGAGACCGCTAAGGCCGATATTAAAAGACATATTCCACTCCTTGTGCCGCGTTAGTCGGCTCTAGATACCAATGGTTTGAACTTTGGAGAGCGCCACGGGGCTGCTCAGTCCTGCGAGGTTCAACATCAGCTCACCGCCGGTCTGGCTGATGGTGACGCTGTTGACCGTCGCTGGCAGGTAGGTGACCAGGTCGGTCGCCTTGCCATCGATCGTTGTGCTGGCCTTGAAGGTGTAATTGCCCGGATCGGCCTTGGTGCCGTCGGTCTTGGTGCCGTCCCAGACGAAGCTGGTGCTGCCGGCCTTCTGACTGCCCAGGTCGAGGGTCTTGACCTCCTTGCCATCCTTGTCAGTGATGGTCACCTTCAGACCGCTGACGCTGGCCGGAACCGTCACCGAACCGGTCATGCTCTTGGTGGTGTCGACCTGGGTGGTACCGGCCTGGACGATCACCGAACGCCCCACCAGGGACGAAGCCTGCAGGGCCTGGGACGACTTGTAGCTGCCAGTGATGGAGTTCACCGAGGTATTGAGGGTGGTGATCCCTTCCAGGGTGGAGAACTGCGCCAACTGGGCAACGAACTCGCTGTTGTCCTGCGGGTCCAGCGGGTTCTGGTTTTTCAGCTGGGTCACCAGCAGCTTCAGGAACGCGTCCTTGCCCAGCTCGTTTTTACCCTTGACGCTGTTGGTGGCCGCCGCCAGGCCATCATTGCTGGTGGTCGGGGTCTTCTTCGAGGAGTTCGCCAGGATCTCCTTGAGCGTCAGGCCACTGGTGCTATCGGAAACACTCATCTGAGTCGCCTCTTATCACTGACCGAGGGTCAGGACCTTCTGCATCATGGTTTTGGCGGTGTTCATCATTTCCGCGTTGGTCTGGAACGAGCGGCTGGCGGAAATCATGTCGGCCATTTCTTCCACCACGTTGACGTTGGGGTAGTAGACATACCCCTTGGCGTCGGCGGCCGGATGGTTAGGCTCGTAACGCGCCTCGAGGTTGCTCTGGTCCTCGACCACACCCAGCACCTGGACGCCCTGACCAGCCGCGTCCTGGTTCTGGAACAGCGACTGGCTGCCGCCGCTTTGCGCGCCCTGGAACATAGTGGCGAACACCGGGTGGCGCGCACGGTAGGTCTGGTCGATGCTCGAGGAGACCGTCTCGGCGTTGGCGATGTTACTGGCGACGGTGTTCAAGCGAGTGGTCTGGGCACTCATGCCACTACCGGCAATATTGAAAACACTGGCGAGGGACATGGATTACTCTCCGCGCAGGGCTGACACCAGCCCTTTGAATTTGCTGTTGAGCAGCGTGAAGCTGGCCTGGAAGTTCACCGAGTTCTCGGCGTAGTTCGACTGTTCCAGTTGGGCATCCACGGTGTTTTGGTCGATCGATGGTTGCATCGGCGTGCGATACAGCAGCGACTCGTCGCCGTTGCTCAGGCCTTCAGCTTCGATGTGCCGGCTGTTGGTCATGTTCAGGGCAAAGGTGCCGCTCTTGGCTTTCTCGTTCTGCTCGGCGAGCACGGCGGAGAAGTCCAGATCCCGAGCCTTGTAGTTCGGGGTGTCGGCGTTGGCGATGTTGTTGGCCAGCACCTCGGCACGCTTGGCGCGAAAGCCAAGAGCCTGTTCATGAATGCCGAGCGCTTTATCGAAGCTGATGCTCATGTCGGGAAACCTTCGACCAGATTTTTCGTAAGCTGGACATAGCAAGCCGCGTGCCAAGTGCTCGAACCCCGTAAATCAAGGCTTTGCGGGCAGCGGCAAAGCGGCAATGCCAGAAAAGCGGCAAGGCATTTCCGCGAAACGTCAGCAAAGCGGCAATGCAACGGTTGCCGCCCTGCGCCACAGAAGGAATCGCAGGCACAAAAAAAGAGGCCCGAAGGCCTCTCTTTTCAACAGCGACATTCCTACTTCGCCTGGTAAATGATCCCAGGGCTGCACTGGACCATCTGATAGTGGTCGGGCAATCCATTGAGCGCTTCGGACGCCCCGAGAAACAGGTAACCACCCGGTTTCAGGGTGCTGTGAATGCGCATCAGGATGTCCTTCTTCACCTCGGCGGAGAAGTAGATCAGCACATTGCGACAGAACACGACGTCGAATTTGCCCAGGCTGGCATAGCTGTCCAGCAGGTTGAACGAGCGGAACTCGACCCGGCTCTTGATCGGCGCCTTGACCACCCAGCGCCCCGGCCCCTTGGGGTCGAAATAGCGCTGCAGGCGGTCGGCCGACAAACCGCGACCGATCGCCAGGCTGTCGTACTCGCCGGTCTTGCAGTTGTTCAACATGGTCCCGGACAGGTCAGTGGCAACGATCTGCACCCCCATCTTCAGTTGCCCCATGTTGGCCTTCTCGAACTCGTCGATCGACATGGACAACGAATAGGGCTCCTGGCCCGAGGAACAGGCCGCTGACCAGATGCGCAAGCGCTGGTTGGGACTGGCCTTGATCGCCTCCGGCAGGACCTTGTTCTTCAACACCTCGAATGGATAGGTATCGCGAAACCACAGGGTCTCGTTGGTGGTCATGGCGTCGACCACCATCTCTCGCAAACCGCTGCGCGGCTGGCTCTGGATGCGCTGAACCAGCTCCCCGAGGGATTTGATGCCTTGCTGTTCCATCAGCTTGTTGAGACGGCTCGACACCAGATATTGCTTGTTCTCGCCCAGCAAGATCCCACAGGCTTTTTCCAGGAACACCCGGAACTGTTCGAAATCCAAATTACCCGTAGACAATGATGCCGCCTCTTAAATCGTATGACCGCCGGGGATGGATATCCCTAGCTGTTATCTGCTGCTTTGATCCGGTCGACAACCCGGGATGCCAGGTCATCAGGACGAAACTTGGCAAGGAAGTCATCGGCACCGACCTTCTTCACCATCGCCTGATTGAATACACCTGACAACGAAGTATGCAGGATGATGTGCAGCTTTTGCATGCGTGGATCGTTGCGTATTTCGGCTGTGAGGGTGTAGCCGTCCATCTCCGGCATCTCGATGTCGGAGATCATCATCAGAAACTCTTCTTCAGGTTTCTTGCCCTCGTCGACCAGCTTGCGCAGGTAATCCAGCGCCTGTCGGCCGTCGTTCAGGGCCACCACTTCGACCCCCACGGTCTGCAGGCAACGCGTGACCTGCTTGCGCGCCACCGACGAGTCATCGACCGTCAGCACCCGCAGCGAAACCGCCTTGTGCTGAGTCTCGACATCCACCACGCCCACCGAAATGGTCTCGGGTGTCGGCGCGACCTCGGCCAGCACCTTCTCGACGTCGATGATTTCCACCAACTGATTGTCGACCCGCGTCACCGCCGTCAGGTAGTGATCGCGCCCCGTCCCCTTGGGTGGCGGATGGATCTCCTCCCAGTTCATGTTGACGATGCGCTCGACCGACCGCACCAGAAACCCCTGGGTCTTGGTGTTGTACTCAGTGATGATGACAAAGGGGTTGCTCAGATCCTGCAACCCGCCTGAACCGGTGGCCATCGCCAGGTCCAGGATCGGAATGGTCGCCCCTCGAATATTCGCGACACCGCACACCACAGGACTGGATTTGGGCATCAACGTCAGTTTGGGGCATTGCAGTACCTCCCGAACCTTGAACACGTTGATCCCATAGAGTTGCTGCCCATCGAGACGGAACAACAGCAGCTCAAGGCGATTCTGCCCTACCAGTTGCGTGCGCTGGTTCACCGAATCCATTACACCAGCCATGCCCAGACTCCCCAAAGCTTAAGTTCCGACGCGCGCTCATCGCTAAACGGCACGGCGCTTGCTTTTTAACTGTTATGAACGCCAAAACGACATTTTCCCGACGCCTGACATCAAACTACCGCAGATTGCTGTACGGGCTGTCGGCTTTGTTTTTTTTAAACCCTGGCCATCCTGCCGTTGCTGACTCGGTAACCCTGCCTGATCTACTTATCGGCGTCACTCAGGGGTTTCTTGAATTCACCGTAGAAGACTATTTAGCCACCAGTCAAACCCCGGGGCGCTACGAGATCCAGGTCAATCAGCTCGACCCGCGGCTGCGCATGCCGCACTGCGACAAGGAATTGACAGCGACCCTGGAAAGCCCGGCGCAACCGCTGGGACGCGTGACCGTTCGTGTGCGTTGCGACGGCGCCTCGCCCTGGACCGTATTCGTGCCCGCCCAGGTCAAGCTGTTCCGCGAAGTGGTGACCACCACCCGGCCACTCAAGCGCGCCGGCATCATCGGCCCCGAAGACGTGATGCTGCGCGAGCGCGATATCGGCCAGATCAATCAGGGTTATCTGACCTCGGTGGACCAGGCCATCGGGCAGAAGCTTGTCCGACCAATGGTCGCCGACCAGCTCGTCACCCTGGTTCACCTGGAACAGGCGGAAGTGGTGCGCAAGGGCGATCAGGTGGTGATCTCCGCCCGCAGCGGCACGCTGAACGTGAAAATGCCGGGTGAAGCCTTGTCCAATGGCGGCATGAGCGAGCAGATACGGGTCAAGAACCTCAATTCACAACGGGTCATCAAAGCGCGGATCACCGCGCCGGGACAGGTGGAAGTCGCGATGTAGACGACTGGCGCTGCGCACTCTTGCCCCCTAAACTGTGGCCCATGCAGGGCAATAGCGGCGCGTGCGGGCTTATCGATATTTGAAGCCTAAAGTTTTCCGGGGTATTGCCGAAAACAAGTCAAGCGTCCAAATACCCAGAGGTTTTTTACCATGGTCATCGATTTCAGCCGTTTAAACAGCTCTCCTTCACTCACCGGTAGCACGCGCACCAGCGCCAGCAAGGAAACCGGCGACGCCGACAAATCCGCGCCGCTGAACGCTCCGGCCGAACAGGCCAGCACCAGCGGGGAGTCGGTACACCTCAGCAATGAGGCTCAACAGTTGCAGAAGATCACTGACAAGCTGCGCGACCAGCCTGCCGTCGACAACGCCCGCGTGGCCGAGTTGAAGCAAGCGATTGCCGATGGCAGCTATAAAGTCGACAGCAACCGTGTAGCCAGCAAACTGCTCAATTTCGAAGCCCAGCGCTAGCCAATAAGGCCTGCGCCAGTTTTTTGGACGCTTAAAACCCAAGGCCATACATGCACGACACTAATTTGCTGCAACTGATCACTGACGACTTTGCTCCAGCTCAACAATTGCTGGAATTGCTGCGCACCGAATCCCTCGCCCTGCACGGTCGCGACATGCCGCTGCTGGAAGAGATTCTTGCGCAGAAGCAAGCCCTGATCATTTTGCTCGAGCAGCATGGCCGCAAACGCAGCGAAATCCTTGCCAGCCTGAATCTTCCTGCCAGCCGCGCCGGCCTGGAACAACTGGCCAGCCATTCTTCGGTTGGCGAGCAGTTGTTGACCCAGAGCGATGTGCTGACCCAGATGCTTGCCGATTGCCAGGCGGCGAACGAACTCAACGGTCGCTCGATCCAGGTTCAACAGGCCACCACCGCCAATCAATTGAAGATCCTCACCGGTGGCGAGCCTCCAGCCCTCTATGATGCCCGCGGCTCAACCGCCAAGCTGGCCAAGCCTCGCCCGCTTAGCCAGGCCTGACCCCAGAGATGAGCGCGCCCTATCAAGTCGTGGAGCATGCTGGCAAAATGCCGGCTCTTGCGTGTAGTCGTATTTTGTCTGGAGATTGATGAACCGTGTTCAATGCCGTAAACGCAGAAGATGCGCCGCAGCCACCCAAGGTGCTCACCACCCCCTTGGAAATCAACTCCACGCTGCGCTTGCTGCAAGACAGCCATGACCCGCTGATCATCACTTTCCACGAACGCAGCCAGCGCTTTCAAAGCTATCTGGTCGAGGTCGATCGTGACAGCAACATGATGGCCCTGGACGAAATGATCCCCCGCGATGGCGAACGCTTCATGCTCGCCGGCGAACCCTTTCGCGTCGAAGGCTTTCACGAAGGCGTGCGCATCGCCTGGGAAAGCAACGGCATCCCGACCATCGACGAATCCAATGGCGGACGCTGCTACCGCGGCACCCTGCCGGACGAGGTGGTCTATCACCAGCGCCGCAATGCCTTTCGCGCAGCCCTGAAGCTGGCGCAACTGGTCAACATCGAGCTGGGTGGCGAAAAACTCAAGGCGCCGATCGCCGGCAAACTGCTGGATATCTCCGCCACCGGCTGCAAGCTGCGCTTCGACGGTGACATCTCCAGCCGCCTGCAACTGGGCCAGGTCTACGAGCGCTTTATCGCCGCCCTGCCCTTCGGCAGCATGACCGCGCCAGTGGAACTGCGTTATCTGCACTACGAAGAGAAGATCGACACGACTTTCGCCGGCGTGCGCTTCCACAACATGAGCGGCCTGGTTCAACGCCAGGTCGAACGCTTTGTCTATCAGTTGCAACGCGAAGCCCGGCGCTTCGACAAAGACGACCTCTGAGTTTCGCAGGTCGATAAAAAAACGGGCAGCCCCTTGCGGTGACTGCCCGTTTTTTGTTTCTAGGGCCTGGCCCCACTGAATTGGTCCGGCCCCGGCTCATCCGGCTTCACCATTGGATCCTCAACCTCGTCTGCGGCTTCTTCGCTCGCGACCGGGGGCTCGGCTTCCGGCGTGCTGCTCTGCTGCATCTGATCCTGCACCACCTGCTCGTCGACCCGCGGATCGAGCGCGGCCACCAATGGCGAACTGGACATGCTGTCCGGCATCGCCACGTGATGCAGCGGCGCATCATCGACCTGATGCAGGTTGGTCACGGCTTTCGGCCGGATGCGCCAGACCAGTACCAGGGCAAAAAAACTGAAGAACGCATAAAGCATCTGACTGCCGAATAACTTCATCAGCACCCCTGCCACCAATGGCCCGACACTGGCCCCGACGCCATAGGTCACCAGCAACATCGCGGTCAACGAGACCCGCCGATCGCCTTCGACATGGTCGTTGGAAAACGCCACCGCCAACGGGTACAGGCAGAACTGCACCAGCGAACAGAGGAACCCCAGGGCGAACAGCACCTCCAGCGGCACCTGGGGCAGGATCGCCAACGGCAAGGCCACGACCGCCAGGAAGCAGGCAAAGCAGCGAATCAGCAGGGCCCGGTCATAACGGTCGGACAGCCACCCCAGCGGCCACTGCACCACCAGCCCGGCAAAAATGCAGCTGCCCATGAACAGGCCGACCTGCTCGGTACTCAAGCCCTGCTGGGAGGCATACAACGGCGCCAGACCATAGAACGAACCGACAATCAGCCCCGACCCGAGCACCGTGCTCAGCGACTGCGGAACGCGCTTGATAAAGAAGCGCGGTTCCATGGGCGCCGGATGCAAAGGCGCCGGGTGAATGCGTCGGGTCATGGCCACCGGCACCAGGCACAGGGCAAAACACAGGGCCACCAGCATCAGCAATTCAAGCCCGAGGGCCGGGTGCATGACCAGAATCAACTGCCCCAAAACCAACCCCAGATACGAGGCGATCATGTAGCCGCTGAACACCAGCCCGCGTTGCTTGGCGTCGGCCTGCTCGTTGAGCCAGCTTTCGATGACCATGTACTGGCACATCATGCCCAGGCCGACGATCATCCGCAGCACCAGCCAGGCCGGCAACCAGTCCACCAGGCCGTGCCCCAGCACCGCCGCGCCGACGATCCCGGCACAGGTGGCGTAGGCCCGGATATGGCCGACCCGGGCAATCAGGCGGTGGCCGATTTTGCCACCCAGCACCAGGCCGAAGTAGTTGGCCGCCATCAAGGCACCCACCCATAACCCGTCGACATGATCGGCGGCCAGGCGCAACGCCAGGTAGGTACTGAGTAGGCCCGAGCCGATCAACATCATCAGCGAGGCGAAATAAAGCGCTCGAAAGGATTTCCAGATTTGGCGCATCGGCGTTCCGAGCGGCTCCTTGAATTGAGTGCCGGGCCATCCGAACGATGGCCCGACTGCGACGGTTCGGTTAAGCCTGGGCCGCCAAGACGCGCCGCTCCCAGGGAGTTATTTCATCAAAGAAACTGGTCAACTCCATGGTCTTCGAAGCGACATAACCTTCGACGAACTCATTGCCGAACAATTCCTTGGCCAACTGGCTACGTTTCAGACGCTCGAGAGCGGCATGCAAGGTACAAGGCAAAGATAAACTGTCCGGCACGGCAAACTCACCCTGAATCGCCGGCGTCGGCTCCAGCTCGTTTTCGATGCCGTGCAAACCGGCCGCCAGGCTCGCGGCGATCGCCAGATACGGATTGGCATCGGCGCCCGGCAAACGGTTCTCGACCCGCCGCGCCACCGGCGAGCTGGCCGGAATACGCAGACCCGCCGCCCGATTGTCATGGGACCAGCAGGCATTGTTCGGCGAGGCGTAAGGATGACACAGGCGCTGGTAGGAGTTGACGTTCGGTGCGAACAGCGCAGTGAAATCCGCCATGCCCGCCTGCAGCCCGCCAATGAAGTGGCGGAACATCGCGGTCGGCTCTCCGGCCTCGTCGCTGAACACGTTACGCCCGCTGGCCGACTCGACCAGGCTCTGGTGAATATGCATCGAACTGCCCGGCGTATGCGCCAGTGGCTTGGCCATGCACACCACGGTCAGGCCATGCTTGAGCGCCACTTCCTTGAGCAGGTGCTTGAACAGGAAGGTCTGGTCGGCCAGCAACAGCGGATCGCCGTGCAGCAGGTTGATCTCGAACTGGCTGACGCCCATTTCATGCATGAAGGTATCGCGCGGCAGGCCCAAGGCCGCCATGCAGGCGTAGACCTCACTGAAGAACGGCCGCAAGCCGTTGTTGGAGCTGACACTGAACGCCGAATGCCCGTCTTCGCGACGACCGTCCAGGCCAATAGGTGGCTGGAAAGGCTGGGTCGGATCGGTATTGGGCGCAAACACGAAGAATTCCAGCTCGGTCGCCACCACTGGCGCCAGGCCGCGAGCGGCGTACCGCGCGATGACCTCCTTGAGCTGGCCGCGGGTGGAAAGGCGCGAGCTTTCGCCGCTCAACTCGTCCGCGTCGCAAATCGCCAGCGCACGCGGCTGCGAGCTCCAGGGCAGGCGATGAATCTGTTGCGGGTCGGCATTGAGCGCCAGGTCGCCGTCGTCACTGCCGTAGAAACGCGCGGGTGGATACCCACCCATGATGCATTGCAGCAGCACCCCGCGGGCCATCTGCAAACGCCGCCCTTCGAGGAAACCCTCGGCAGTCATCACCTTGCCCCGTGGCACGCCGTTCAGATCCGGAGTGACACATTCAATCTCGTCAATGCCCGTCAATCGCTGTGCGAGTGAACTGCGGCCATCGGTTGTCATGACTCAATCCTTGTTGTTGTACGAGCCGAGAACGGCGACCCGTACAAAATAGGCTCCGGCTGTTCGGAATATCAAGCAGCCTCGAACAAAAAGCCCTCGGGATCGGACACACCACCGAAATGCGGCGAAGCCCCTACAAGCTCGGCAACCGCTTCAAGGCCGGTTTCAAGGCAGATAGAGACTGAACACACCACCACCCAGAGGCCCGCCATTACGGATCTCGGTACGCCCGCAGACACCATTGCGCTGATGCAGCGCGGCAATGCGCCCGGCGAAGTACAGCCCCAGGCCGGTGCTGCCGCTGCTGTGATTGATACCTTGCACGTAGTCGGCCTGGTTATCGATCATCTGCTGCGGATAACCCTCGCCATCGTCATTGATGGTCAGCACCGTCTGCCCGCCTTCATCGTGCACGCTGACCAGCAGCGCATGGCGCGCATAACGAATGGCGTTGTTGATGCAGTTGGCCAGCACCGAGGCGATCAGTTCCCGATCGAAAAAACCCAGGGGGGTCAAAGGATCGACTTCATAGGTCGCGGCAATGCCGCGACTGGCGAACACATCCTGATGGCTGACCAACTGCGCTTCGATGAAGTCATCCAGTTCGTGGTAGCCCGGCTGCACCGGCAACTGGTTGACTCCCAGCTTGTAGAGCCCCAGCAGTTGCACCAGCATGCCGTTGAGGTGGGCGAATTCGAACTCCATCACGCCCTGTTCCGGCGTGCCCTGCTGCGCCTGCGGCAATCTTGCCAGCCACTGGGCATGGGCCTGCATGAGCAGGGTCAGGGAATTCTTCATGTCGTGCACGGTAGAGGCGATCACCGTGGAAAAGTCGAGAGCCTGTTCGTGGGTATTCATTCGCCAAACGCCTTGCTTCGCAGCTTCTGATAACGCGGATAACGCGCGTCGGTATCGGGCATCAGGCCGACCATTTTCAGGCAGGTCCGGCACTCTTCCAGCAGCGCCGTATCCTGGGTGATGTCAGTGCCGTGCAATAACGACTGCGCCATGTTCAGGGCAATACTGATGTTCTTCGGTTGCATGGCCAGGGCCCGGCGGAACAGGTCCCGGGCCTCGCCCAGGGCGCCAGCCTTGTAACTGCGCACACCCTGGCGGTTCATGTCCGCCGCGGCGTTGGCGGAGTTGAGGATCGCCGGGTCATCGGTGAGCTTGGCGATACCCTCCATCACCTTCGGGTCGTCGCCGTAGATTTCCGCACAGTTTTTCAGCATCGACGCGCCGGCATCGGCCTGTCCCAGCATCTGCAGTTGCTTGGCCACCAGCAGCGCCGCTTCCGGGCTCATGAACTGTTCCATCCCGTCCAGGCGCAACATCGCCTGCTCGGTGAGCTTTTCCGCCGTCTCAGCATCGTTGAGCAACAGGCTGGTGGCCTTCATCAAGCGGGCGCGAATCTGCAACCCCGGATCGCTGGGGTTTTCCTTGGCCACCGCACTCAGGGTGCTGTTGATTTCCAGGCGCGTGCGGGTATCCAGCCCCCTTTCACTGCCCTTGCTGATCAGCGCATGCGCCAGGCCAAGGTTGCTTTCCGGGTCCTTGAAACGCGATTGCGCACCTTGCGATACCGCCTGGCGATAGGCCCTGGAGGCGGTCTCGAAGTCTTCGTTGGTCATCGCCAGCTTGCCCAGCAGCGCTTGCCGGCGCACGGCCAGAGGCGACAGGCGCACGGCCTCCTCCAGCACACTCTGGGCACGCTTGGAGTCTCCTTCGGCAAGCAGCACTTCGGCCATGCCATCGTAGAGCGCCGGCATCATCGGAAAGGCTTTCAAGGCCTTTTCGTAGATGGCCTTGGCCTGGGTCACCTGGCCACGCTTGAACAGCAGACGCCCCAGGCCGACATAGGCCCATGGCAACGGGCGATCCGCCAGAATGCTCTCGTACAGCCGCTCCAATGCTTCGTTCTGGTTCATATCACGCAGGGCATCGGCCCGGTAGCGCAGGCACAGCGGCGAATAGCGCGGATCCTGCTTGCACAGGGCGATGCAGGCATTGAGCACTTCGAGCGGCTTGCCGCGATCGAGCGCCTGCAGGATCGGTTTGAGCAACGACTTGCGCTGCTGCAGCCGCTCCAGCCGCTGAGCCAGGCTGGAGCGGTTGAAAGGCTTGGTCAGATAGGCATCCGGCTCGTGCTCGAGGGCGCTGAGCACCATCGATTGGCTGGTCTCGGCGGTGACCATCAGGAATACGCTTTCATGACTGATCAGCTTGTCGGTCATCAGGTCTTCGAGCACCTGCTGGCCGTTCTTCTTGCCGTCGCCCAGGTGGTAATCCTGCAGGATGAAGTCATAGCGCTTTTGCGCACACATGCGCAGCGCCTGCTCGCCTGTATCGGCAGTGTCCACGTCCTTGACGCCCAGCTCACGCAGCATGGACCGGACAGAACTGCGGAAATCCGAGAAATCATCGACGATCAAAAAGCTTTTTTGGTGGTACGCCAGCATCGAAGATTCCAGACCCGTAAAAAAGATGAAGCCCGCGGCAACAGCAGGACACGCTCAAGGTCGTCACCTTTGTTGCACCCGGACAACGATAATGGCCACAGGCCATCAATGCATTCTACATCAACCCGCAAAAGCGCCCGTCTGCTCTCGCCGGGCACTCGGTCCATGGCCCCGCCATTTGACCTGCAACAACATCCATGATGGTTATCGGCCGATTCTGGCGTTCCCTTATAGATAGTTGCCAAAAGCCTTCGATATCCTTGCTCGCGCCGCCCGCCAGCCCCGGTTGCGGCAAATTCCATCGGGAATATCAGCCGGGCGGCATCAACTTCAGGCCAGCCACGCCGATACCTTGCAGACAGACAGCAACAGTCAAAACGAGCGCAACATGCAAACCTGTATCCAAAACCTCATCGACCAGGGCGCCCACATCTTTGGCGAGATCCTGGACGCTGACCGCACGCAGGCGCTGTACCGCGAGATGGTCGCCGCACGGGCCTTCGGGGCCGGGCTGTTCATGGACGAGGCTGAATACCTGGCCCAGGAAAACCACCTCAACGCCAACCCGAACAAGACCTTCAACTTCCTCAATGCCTTCGAGCCGCAGCTGCAGTTCATCGAGCAGGATCCGCGCCTCAGCGCGGTGCTCGATGAAGTGCTCGGCGCCGACTATGAAGTGGTGATCAAGAAAGCGGTGTGCGGCGTACCGGACTCATGGCTGCCGGACTGGGTACGGGAAAAGATCCGCGATGTGAATGTGGCGAACCTGGGGCCGTACATCAAAAAGCCCTTTCGCGACATCACCTACTTCCGCGGGATCGACTTTCACCAGGACATCATCGACTGGCCCCAGGGCCGGGTGGAACTCGACCCTTCGACCTTCCTGACCCTCTATGTGTACCTGCACGAAGTCACCGAAAACGACTCACCGCTGCACCTGATGCCCGGTACTCACCGTTTTGGCGCCACGTTGTTCCCTCATCAGTTGGAACATCAGGAACACGACCAATGGACCTACGCCGACGATCAGGGGCAGCAGATGGCCTGCCAGGATTACCGGCTGACGGGCGGACCGGGTTACGTCGGGCTCTGGCACAACTGCACCTTGCACGGTACGCGGCCGGTGGCCAATGAATCGGAACAGTTCCGCCTGTCGCTGCGCTACCTGCTGGGCAAGTCCCGGAGTAACACCGGCAAGACCGCGATTGATACCATCAACGCCGCAATCCAGGGCGAGCTGCAACCGATAAGGACCCGACGCGACCTGAACGCCAAGGGTATCGCCCAGATCAAGGGCAACATCATCAATAACAATGGCTAGCGTCACCGCCTTTACCGAGCGGGCGAACCGCTCGGGTGACGATCTACCACCGGCTGCACCAGCAAGACGAGGTCAATGTGTCGACAGGGTTTGGACAAAAAGCGCGGGTGCTGATATTCGGTACCGGCGCCGGCGGGGTCAACTTCTACAAGTACAACCGCCGCCGCTACCGGGTGATCGGCTTCGTCGATAACAACCAGCAGAAGCAGGGCCAGCGCCTGTTCGGCAAACTGATCCACGCGCCTCAGCAATTGAGTTCGCTGGCTTTCGACAAGATCATCATCGCCAGCGATTACTACCGCGAGATCCATCCGCAGCTCACTGAGAAGCTGGCCATCAATGAGCAAAAGGTCGAAGTGTTCCATGGCGCGCAGATCAACTCGCAGCTCCCATGGTTCCAGCGTATTGGCAAACACCTCGAGCAACTGGGTTATGAACGGCTATGCAAAAAACCGGGGCTGATCAGCGACCTGCTGTATCGACTGTTTTTTCGACGCCAGGATACCCGGCGCCTGGCCTTGCGCTGGCTGGATGAAAGCGACGAGCACAAGGTCCATGTCTTTCGCCCGAGCCAACCGGGCACCAGCCAGCCGCCACGATTCATCCATCAATCGACACCGGCGATCACCCTGGAATTACCCGAGATAGCTCTCTACCACTTCCGCCAGGGGCAAGTCTGTTCAGTGTCCCGCTCGGTGATACTGCCGGACGGGCAATTGGTGCTGGAGCGAGTGCCCACGGCGAAATCCCTGCAGGCCGACTATAGTGCTGCGCACCTGCTCTACCATGGGCAGCGCCTGGCCCTGGTCAGGAGCGGCAAGCCTGTGGAGCTGGAAAAAGGCCTGCTGATCAGCGGCTGCAACGAGCAGAACTATTACCACTGGACGGTAGAAGTGTTGTCGCAACTGCAATTCGTGGCCGAACTGCCGCCGCACTATGCGGACTATCCACTGCTGATCTCCAAGAGCAGCCAGAACATTCCCTCGATCAAGGCCCTGATCGAGGCAATCGGTGTTGACCGCCCGCTGGTGCTCCTGGAAAACATCACCAGTTACCAGGTGGCCGACCTACTGCTGATCAGTGCCCCGAACAATATGATCCCGAACTTCAAAGGCGCGGCACAGAACAGTGCCAGCAGCGGCTTCGTCCGCCCGGAGTCGATCCATTTCCTGCGGGAAAAGGCGCTGCATCTGGCCCATGACATTCCCATCAGTGAACTCCCCAAACGAGTATTCCTGGCCCGCAAAGGCTTTCTCCGGCACTACAACCAGGCCGAGATCCTCAAGCTGCTGGAACCCTATGGGTTTACCTGCGTGTACATGGAAGAACAGGACATCAACCATCAGGTGGCGATCATGGCCAATGCCGAAGTCATAGTCGGCCCCACCGGGGCGGCCTGGACCAATCTGATTTTCGCCTCGAAAAACGCTCGCGCCCTGTGCTGGATGGCCGAGGAATACGCAGAGCTGTCGTGCTTTTCCAACCTGGCGGCGGTCGTCGGCGTCGAAATGGACTACATCGCTTACCGGGTAGGCTCGACCGACTCCAGGGAACTGTATTACCGAAATTATCGGGTCGACGCCAAGAGCGTTGAAAACTGGCTGCAACAGCATTTGTCGAAACGGCTCGAAGGGGAGACGCGATGAAGATTCACATTCTGCCGCTGCAGACCCACGGCGATGACCGTGGCTCGCTGATCGCCCTGGAAGAAGGGAAAAACATCCCCTTCCCAGTCAAGCGGGTGTACTACATGTTCAATACCGGTGAAGGGGTTCGCCGCGGCTACCATGCCCATAAGACCCTCAAGCAGGTGGCAATCGCCGTACGCGGCTCGTGCCGTTTTCTGCTGGACGACGGCCGGGAAAAGATCGACATCACCCTGGACAATCCTTGCCAGGGCCTGCTGATCGAATCCTTTATCTGGCGTGAGATGTATGACTTCTCTCCAGACTGTGTACTGATGGTTCTGGCCGATCAACTCTACGAAGAAGGCGACTATGTCCGAGATTATGCCCAGTTCATGGACATGGTCGGGCAATGACTCACATGATGAATATCCCGTTTCTGGATTTGAAAGGCATCAATCACGAATATGCCGATCAGCTCAAAGCCGCCTGCAGCCGCGTGATCGACTCCGGCTGGTACCTGATGGGGCGAGAGCTTGAGCAATTCGAGGCCGCCTTCGCCGAATACTGTGGCAGCCGCCATGCCATCGGCGTCGCCAATGGCCTGGATGCCCTGACCCTGATCCTGCGTGCCTGGAAAGAGCAAGGCAAGCTTCAGGCCGGCGATGAAGTGATAGTGCAGAGCAACACCTTTATCGCCACTATCTCGGCCATTCTGGCAAACGATCTGGCGCCGATCCTGGTGGATGTCGACCCTGCCACCCACAACCTGGAGATCGAGGCCGTCGAACGGGCCATCTCGGACAAAACCCGAGTGATACTGCCAGTGCATCTTTATGGCCAGCTGTCGCCGATGCCACAGATCATGGCGCTGGCCCACAAACATGGCCTGCTGGTGCTTGAAGATGCCGCCCAGGCCCATGGCGCTGAACTGGCCGGGCGCAAGGCCGGCAACTGGGGCGATGCCGCGGCGTTCAGCTTCTACCCCGGGAAGAACCTCGGTGCCCTGGGCGACGGCGGCGCCATCACCACCAACGACGCCGAGCTGGCAGCCCTGGTCCGGGCGCTGGGCAACTACGGCTCACGCATCAAGTACCAGCACGATTATCAAGGGGTGAACAGCCGCCTCGATGAAATCCAGGCCGCGATGCTGGGGGTGAAGCTGGCACACCTGGACAGCGATACTGCCCGTCGACGCAGCGTCGCCCGCTACTACAGCGAACACATCCGGCACCCGGGTATCACCCTGCCCTCGGTCACGACAGCGAGCGCCCACGTCTGGCACCTGTATGTCATTACCTGCCCATGGCGCGATCAACTGAAGGCGTATCTGGCCGAACGTGGCATCCAATGCCTGGTTCACTATCCGCTGGCGATTACCGAGCAGCGGGCCTACAGCGATCTGGCCAGGACTTCCAAGGTGTCCCGGCCCCCGCTGCATGACTCGATCCTGTCATTGCCGATCTATCCGACATTGAGCCAGGAACAACAGCAACACATTGCCACCGCCATCAACCAGTTCACAGCCCGCTGATGCGCCTGTTGCGAGGTGTCTAGATAGCGCCTCGCAACTGAGCGAACTGCTCGTTCGTCACATAGTCGGCGAGTGCCCGACCGGAATGATCGACAGCCTCCAGCCTAGCGCCCCTGCGCAACAACAACGGAAAGGTTCTACGACAACGCCCGGCCAGGTAGGCGTCCTTGGCATACATCAAGGGCGTCGTGCCTTTGTTGTTGCTCCGCTCCGGGTCGGCCCCTTGCTGCAACAGCCAGTCAACCACCTCATAGGCGCCCGCATAACTGGCGACGATCAGCGGCGTCCAGCCTTGCGGGTTGGCATCGTTGTAACCGGCAATATTGGCCTGCAGCGCCATCACCGCCTCCAGATCACCCAACTCACAAGCCTTGAGCATCTCCGGCAATCGATCAAAATTCAGCCGGATGTCGTAATCGATGGTGCAGAGCTCGACATAATCCTCGGTTGCGTTGATCAGGGTCCCGGCCTTGAATTGTGAACGCCCAGGCAGAATCGTCGCCGAGACCACCGGCTTTCCTTCCCAGCGCAAGAACTGATATTCACGAAAGGCGAACGCCCTGATCTGATTGCGTAGTGCCCAGGCCGTCGACAGCGGATCGATTCTCAACGCCCCATAATCGATGGCGTCCTTTGAGAAGTAGCTGGACCCCACCGCACTCTGTGGCTCTGCTCCGAGGTCCCCATCGACCAACGTGGCAAACCACTGCTCCAGCAACTGGCCGGCATGCTGATTAAAGGCGAAATACAGATCGCGACAGGTCCACCAGGACAGGATCGGGAATACCTGTTGCGCGACGATGTCCCCGGTGTCGATACCCCGGTCGATGAAATGCAAGGTCACACCCGCTTCTGCCCTGGACTCCAGCAACGGCCAGACCGAGGTAAACATGCCCTTGTATTCCGGCAGCTTCGAGAAATGAATGTTGAACACGCGACTGATGGAGAAGCGCTCAGGCACGACGATCCGGTCGAACTCCAGGGAAATGAACGCAACGGATGCTAGTTCGTAAGCCGTCTCCAGGCTGATCTCACGTACGCCATATTTCAGCGCCGCCGCCCGCAACGAACGTTGCCAACCGTCGACACCCGTGTCGTTACGGTTGCAGACCACCGCAACTTCGTCAGGCGAAAATTGTTGCAGAGCCTGTTCCAGGCCAAATACCGAAATATTGTTTTTTCCAGCAATGACAATCATGGATGACTCCACAGCATCGAGAACTGTGTGCACAAACGTAGCCGCTGCTGCGAAATAAGGGAGAGAACCACGTTTGGCCTGAAAGCCCGGAAGTAGATGGTGTCCCAGGGCAGGTTCGAACTGCCAACCTTCCCCTTAGGAGGGGGATGCTCTATCCAATTGAGCTACTGGGACAAATTGACCACCGCAGATACTGCTGCGGCGCAAAGGACGGCGTGCATGTTAACGGCCAGCCCTGATTTTGTCATGTTGTGAGTAGGGCTTTTTAACCGGTGGCTACCTCTAGCCATCAGGCAACTTGCCAGAGCCGTCGTGCAAATTGCATCACTGCAAAAAGCCATCATTGCAGAATGCAATCTCCTGCCTTCTAAAAACCCTATTAATTCATTGTTTTTAAAGGGTTTATTAGAGGTTAGACTCTTGGCATGAGCGCTGCTTCATCTCTATGAAAGAACAGTGGAGATCAAGCCCATGAACAGCGCCCTTCTTCTATCGAATGCCATTGCCATCGCCGTACTGGTGGTCTTCCACTTTCAGCCTGATGGCAGCGCTGATCAGAGTACCCAGTACAGGGCCCACTACGTGCAACACCAGGCCCCGCAATGGGCTGTGATGAGCAGCACATCGGAGAATCCTGGCATGGCGCAGGTCGCCGATGCCCCAGAAGCCGTTGTTCTACCTGCCAAGCCAAGACCCGAAAGCTGGGTATTTTGAATATGACCCTATCAGGAGCCTATTAATGTCCCGACTTGCCAAAGGCCTTCTCATCCTGGCAGTGCTCAGTGCCACACTGGGTTGCTTCACCGCTGAAAATACCCTGGGTGATGTGCCCTTGATTGCTTGTGGCGTTTTTTCCGGCTTATTCCTGCTGGCGCTGGCATTGGGACGCAAAATCAAGTTCGACCCTGTACTGCGCTGATCCCCTGATCTCTCAAGAGCTTCATAAAACGCTCAAGCGTCACGGACAGCTCGCTCGAGTTGTCCAGAAAAAACACGGACTCTCCCAGCACAGGTCCGTCGTCTGCGGAAAAAAGAGCGCTTCTCTTGAGCCTCGCCTCGATCTGCTCCGCACTTTCGCGACCGCGATTCATCAGTCTTTGCCGCAGCACGTCAATATCCACCGTCAACAGAATCGCCAAAAGCTGCGGATAACGCTGGCGAGCCTGATCCAGGTAAGCCCTGGAGCCATTGATCAGGACATGGCGCCCGCTGGCCAGCCATTCGTCGATCTGCACGGGAATTCCGTAGGCCAGGCCATTGGCCCGCCAGCACAAGGCAAAGGCCCCCTGCCGCTCCAGGCGCTCGAACTCGTCAGCACTTACTCCGTGGGCCTCTTCTCCCACGGATTCCGCGGAACGGGTGATCACCCGCCGCACCACATCGCAGCCGAGCTGCGCCAGAGGCCGGCGCGCAGCCTCGATCAGGCTGTCCTTTCCTGACCCGGAAGGCCCCATCAAATAAATCAGTCTGCCTGGCATTCAAAGACTCCATGGCACTCGTAGCCTAGTAAATCGGCAATTTGCCACTATCCTGTACAAGGTAGGAAACAATGATCGGATCCGCATGCAGGCCCGTCTGGCGACGCACAAGCGCGCCAGCTATCGGACACCAGGACGCGGGCAGATAGGCGGACAGGCAATCTTTTCAAACCAGTCCGCATTTCTGATAATTGGTGCTGGCATAACGCCTTTATCCAGTTCAATATTTGTCACAGAATTGACGCCAAGGATCTGGCTATTTTGAGGCATGATGCGGGCCTCTTAACAATTCAGGTTGAACATTTGGCAGCAACGCTTGTCCTAACTGACATCCCGCGGCCAATTCCGAGAACCGCTCCCCTGAACTAACCGGTTAAATATATGCGCCCATTGAAACAGGCAATTTATTCCAGCCGTACGGCTGACAAGTTCGTCGTACGTCTACCCGACGGGATGCGTGAACGCATTGCCGAGGTGGCACGCAATCATCACCGCAGCATGAACTCCGAAATCATCGCGCGCCTGGAACAGAGTCTTATTCAGGAAGGCGCCTTGGGTGAAGAGTTGAGCATGCGCCTGGACAGCCCAGAGCTCTCCTTGCATGAACGCGAACTGCTTCAACGTTTCCGTCAACTTTCCCATCGCCAGCAGAACGCCCTCGTTTCGCTGATCGCCCATGACGCCGAAATGGCCGCAGACGCTTCCTGATTCGACCTCGAAAGCTAGAGCCAGCCTTGTGCTGGCTTTTTTTTACCCGAAATTTACCGCTCGAACGCTACAAAAGCACTGGGGCCTGGATCGCAAAGGGATGGAGAAAACGATACAGCCCCATTAGAGGGGCTGTATGCAGGATCAAAGCAGGAAGATGGTGGCCAGCCCAAGGAAGATAAAGAAGCCGCCACTGTCGGTCATGGCCGTGATCATGACACTGGCCCCCATTGCCGGGTCGCGCCCTAGACGCGCCAGCGTCATAGGAATCAGAACCCCCATCAACGCCGCCAGCAACAGGTTGAGTGTCATGGCCGCCGTCATCACCACACCCAACGACCAGCTGCCATAGAGCAGGTAGGCCACCACGCCGATCACTCCGCCCCAGACCAAGCCATTGATCAAGGCCACCGCCAGCTCCTTGCGCATCAGTCGCGAGGTATTGCCGGTGCTGACCTGGTCCAGCGCCATGGCGCGAACAATCATGGTGATGGTCTGGTTACCCGAGTTGCCGCCAATACCCGCCACGATCGGCATCAGGGCCGCCAGGGCCACCAGCTTTTCGATGGAGCCTTCAAACAAGCCGATCACTCGCGAAGCGACGAATGCAGTGATCAGGTTGATTGCCAGCCAGGCCCAGCGGTTGCGCAGGGAACGCCAGACCGAGGCAAAAATATCTTCCTCTTCGCGCAGACCGGCCATGTTGAGGACTTCGGTCTCACTCTCCTCACGAATCAAGTCGACCATTTCGTCGATGGTCAGACGGCCGATCAATTTGCCGTTCTTGTCGACCACCGGCGCCGAGATCAAGTCGTAACGCTCGAATGCTTGCGCAGCGTCGTAGGCATCTTCATCCGGATGGAAACTTACCGGGTCGCTGGCCATGACCTCAGAAACCTGTTTCTCCGGATCATTCACCAGCAACCGCTTGATGGGCAGCACACCTTTGAGCACGCCGTCATAGTCGACGACAAACAGCTTGTCGGTATGGCCAGGCAATTCTTTGAGACGACGCAGATAACGCAGGACCACTTCAAGGCTGACATCCTCACGGATGGTCACCATCTCGAAGTCCATCAACGCACCGACCTGCTCCTCGTCATACGACAAGGCGGAGCGAACGCGCTCACGCTGCTGGCCGTCCAACGCCTCCATCAGCTCATGGACAACGTCTCGCGGCAGCTCGGGAGCCAGGTCAGCAAGTTCGTCGGCGTCCATCTCCTTGGCAGCAGCCAGGAGCTCATGATCGTCCATGTCGGCGATCAGGGTTTCACGTACGGAATCGGATACTTCGAGCAGGATGTCGCCGTCGCGCTCGGCCTTGACCAGCTGCCAGACAGTCAGACGCTCGTCGAGCGGCAAGGCTTCAAGGATGTAGGCAACGTCGGCGGAGTGCAGATCATCGAGTTTGCGTTGCAGTTCGACGAGGTTCTGCCGGTGGACCAGGTTCTCGACCCGATCCTGATGATGACCTTCCTGACGATGAGTCAGGTCTTCGACCACCCGCTGGCGCTGCAGCAGCTCAACGACTTGAGCGAGGCGATCCTGCAGGCTGTCTTGTGTTTTCTTTACTTCTACTTCGGTCATAGGCGAACTCCACTCCCAGCAGAGGAGCACGCCGGAAGGATCAATCAGTCAATTCATGATTGTAAAAACGGGATACTGAGTAACTACTGGGTAAGTCCATGGAGGTATTCCACAAGCCCCGGCGGGGCTGACGGGCGCAATCATACACCGCTTGACGGCTTTAAACGTTAAAAAATCATGGCAAGAACAAGCGCTTGCGGCGCAAAGCTGAAGAAGCGCTGAATCTATAAAGCTGCGACGCACCATCCGAAAAAGAAAACACACCCCAGACGAAAAAACTGCGCCCGGAACTCGCCCCCGCGATCAATTCACAATTGCCGGGAGCTTTCGAAAGGCCACATCAAAAAAGACAGGCACACGCTGAATACGACGCCAGAATGATCGCGACGTTCAAAGAGAGGAATCGATAAAAAAGGGAGAAAAGCCAAACGACAGAAAGCAAAAAGCCCGCAATGAATGCGGGCTTCTTGGTATATGGTGCACTCGACAGGATTCGAACCTGTGACCGCTCGGTTCGTAGCCGAGTACTCTATCCAGCTGAGCTACGAGTGCATTTTGTGTTTTTAGACCAGACCACAACTGGTTGAAGCCAAGCTATTCACATCACTGCAAACAACTCTTAAATGGTGCACTCGACAGGATTCGAACCTGTGACCGCTCGGTTCGTAGCCGAGTACTCTATCCAGCTGAGCTACGAGTGCATTTGTTGCCGCGCATTATAGGCCGTTAAATCTTTTTGTAAAGCACTTTTTCTAGTAATTTCAACAACTTACAGAAGAAGCCAGATTACAACGAACTAAGTAAATAATGGCGGAGAACGGGGGATTCGAACCCCCGACACCCTTGTGAGGTGTACTCCCTTAGCAGGGGAGCGCCTTCGGCCACTCGGCCAGCTCTCCGCAACACGGGGCGTATATTAACCAGCTTTCTCCCCGTTTGCAAACAAAAAAAACGATAAAAATTAATGGCTTGGTTCTTCGTCCTTCTCTTTCTTTATCCGCAGGTAAATTTCTTCACGGTGCACCGCTACCTCTTTAGGGGCGTTGACACCGATACGCACTTGATTTCCTTTGACGCCAAGCACGGTCACGGTGATTTCGCCATCACCAATAATCAGGCTTTCTGCGCACCGACGAGTCAGAATCAGCATACCTTTCTCCTCACGCATTTCATTTCAGGGACAACAGTCTGCAAAAAAAAGGGTATCGACCTACAACCAGGACGGCCGTAGCCCTACACGCCTAAGTATTGACTAGCGCGAGCAAAAGAACAGTTTTCTGTCACGCCGATCAAAAAAACGAAGGGCGCGGTAAACCGCGCCCTTCGGGCAACGCATCACTCGCCCTGTCGGGCCGGAGCGTCCAGTTCGAAAGCCGTGTGCAGAGCGCGCACAGCCAGTTCCAGGTACTTCTCCTCAATCACCACGGAAACCTTGATTTCCGAGGTCGAGATCATCTGGATGTTGATGCTTTCCTTGGCCAGCGCTTCGAACATGCGGCTGGCAACGCCCGCGTGGGAGCGCATGCCGACGCCAACGATCGAGACCTTGGCGATCTTGGTGTCGCCTACCACTTCCCGGGCGCCGATTTCACGGGCAGTGTTTTCCAGTACTTGCTGGGCCGCCAGGTAATCGTTGCGGTGCACGGTGAAGGTGAAGTCGGTGGTGTTATCGTGCGAAACGTTCTGCACGATCATGTCGACTTCAATGTTCGCGGCGCTGATCGGGCCGAGAATCTTGAAGGCCACGCCGGGAGTGTCTGGCACGCCACGGATGGTCAGCTTGGCTTCATCGCGGTTAAAAGCGATGCCGGAAATGATCGGCTGTTCCATGGATTCCTCTTCATCAATAGTAATGAGGGTACCCGGACCCTCCTTGAAGCTGTGCAGTACGCGCAGCGGAACGTTGTACTTGCCGGCGAACTCGACCGCGCGGATCTGCAACACCTTGGAGCCCAGGCTGGCCATTTCCAGCATTTCTTCGAAGGTGATCTTGTCCAGGCGCTGGGCCACGGACACCACGCGCGGGTCAGTGGTGTAGACGCCGTCGACATCGGTGTAGATCTGGCATTCGTCAGCCTTCAGGGCTGCCGCCAGCGCCACGCCGGTGGTGTCGGAACCGCCACGACCGAGGGTGGTGATGTTGCCGTGCTCGTCAACGCCCTGGAAACCTGCAACCACAACCACGCGACCGGCCTTCAGGTCACCGCGAATTTTCTGATCGTCGATCTGCAATATGCGCGCTTTATTGTGCGCGCTATCGGTCAGAATCCGCACCTGGTTGCCGGTATACGACACTGCCGGAACGCCGCGCTTGATCAGCGCCATGGCCAGCAGTGCGATCGTCACCTGCTCGCCGGTGGAAACGATCACGTCCAGCTCGCGAGGAACCGGCTGACCGTCGCCGCTGATTTGCTTGGCAAGGTCGATCAGACGGTTGGTTTCGCCGCTCATGGCCGACAGTACAACCACCAGGTCGTCACCGGCTTCGCGGAATTTTTTCACCTTGTCGGCGACCTGCTCGATTCTTTCGACGGAACCGACCGAGGTGCCTCCAAATTTCTGTACGATCAAAGCCATTTCTAAGCCGCCTCAGCCCGTAAAGGGGCGCCCATTAATCAATCAAACTGCACAGCTCCAAAGCCCGCCACTAGACGACGGGCTCGGCTTGGAACCTTAAATCCCCTGCTCGACAAACGGAACGGTCAGGGCCAGCGCGGCATCCAGCGCAGCGGCATCGACACCACCGCCCTGCGCCATGTCCGGACGACCACCGCCCTTCCCGCCCACTGCCGCAGCGGCTTGCTTCATCAAATCACCGGCTTTGAGTTGGCCAGTCAGGTCCTTGGTTACGCCCGCAACCAGTACGACCTTTTCCTCATGGACACTGCCGAGCAGGATCACTGCGCGACCGAGTTTGTTTTTCAACTGATCGACCAGCGCCAACAGCGCCTTGCCGTCCTGACCGTCCAGGCGCGCCGCCAGCACTTTCGCGCCTTTGACATCCAGCGCCTGCGCCGACAGGTCGTCGCCAGCGGCACTAGCGGCCTTGGCCTGTAGCTGCTCGAGTTGTTTCTCCAGCAGGCGATTGCGCTCCAGCACGGCCGACAGCTTGTCGATCAGGTTGTCACGGCTGCCCTTGACCAGGGTCGCCGCTTCCTTGAGTTGCTCTTCCGCAGCGTTCAGGTACGCCAGTGCCGCGGCACCGGTGACTGCTTCGATACGACGTACGCCCGAGGCCACGCCGCCTTCGCTGATGATTTTCAGCAGGCCGATATCGCCGGTACGGTTGGCGTGGATACCGCCACACAGTTCGACGGAGAAGTCGCCGCCCATGCTCAGTACACGCACGCTGTCGCCGTACTTCTCGCCGAACAGCGCCATGGCGCCCTTCTGCTTGGCGGTGTCGATATCGGTTTCTTCGGTTTCCACCGCAGTGTTCTTGCGAATCTCGGCGTTGACGATGTCTTCCAGGGCCTTGATCTGCTCAGGCTTGATCGCTTCGAAATGGCTGAAGTCGAAACGCAGGCGCTGACTGTCGACCAGCGAGCCCTTCTGCTGCACATGCTCGCCCAATACCTGGCGCAGAGCGGCGTGCAGCAAGTGGGTAGCCGAGTGATTCAGCGAAGTGGCGTGACGCACTTCGGCATCGACCTGGGTTTGCACCGGAGCACCAACGGTCAGGCTGCCGCTGGCCAATACGCCGTGATGCAGGAAAGCACCGCCGGTCTTGGTGGTATCGCGCACGTCGAAACGCGCGCTGCCCGCTTGCAGGTAACCGCAGTCGCCGATCTGGCCGCCCGATTCAGCGTAGAAAGGCGTCTGGTCAAGAACAACGACGCCCTCTTCACCTTCGCTCAGCACGTCGACCGATTGCCCTTCCTTATAAAGAGCCACCACCTTGGCCGCACCGCTGGTGGCGTGATAACCGGTGAACTCGGTAGCCACATCGACCTTGACCAGGCTGTTGTAGTCCATGCCAAAGGAGCTTGCGGAACGAGCACGCACACGCTGGGCTTCCATCTCGCGCTCGAAACCTTCCTCGTCGAGAGTCAGCTCGCGCTCACGGGCGATGTCGCCGGTCAGGTCCATCGGGAAACCGTAGGTGTCGTAGAGTTTGAACACCACGTCGCCCGGAACCACAGTGCCTTTGAGTTCGGCCAGGTCCTGCTCGAGGATTTTCAGGCCCTGCTCCAGGGTCTTGGCGAACTGCTCTTCTTCGGCTTTCAGCACGCGCTCGATATGCGCCTGCTGGGATTTCAGTTCCGGGAAGGCTTCGCCCATTTCGGCGACCAACGCGGCCACGATTTGATAGAAGAAGCTGCCCTTGGCGCCCAGTTTGTTGCCGTGACGGCAAGCGCGGCGAATGATGCGACGCAGGACATAACCGCGACCTTCGTTGGAAGGCAGCACGCCGTCGGCGATCAGGAAGCCGCAGGAACGGATGTGATCGGCCACGACTTTCAGCGACGCCTGGGCGTCGTTGGTGCAACCGATGGCCTTGGCCGCCGCGTTCAGCAGGCTCTGGAACAGATCGATTTCATAGTTCGAGTGAACGTGTTGCAGTACCGCACTGATCCGCTCCAGGCCCATGCCGGTGTCCACCGACGGCGCTGGCAACGGATGCAACACGCCATCGGCGGTGCGGTTGAACTGCATGAAGACGTTGTTCCAGATCTCGATGTAACGGTCACCGTCCTCTTCCGGCGAGCCCGGTGGGCCGCCCCAGATATCGGCGCCGTGATCGTAGAAAATCTCGGTGCAAGGACCGCACGGGCCGGTATCGCCCATGGTCCAGAAGTTGTCGGAAGCGTATGGCGCGCCCTTGTTGTCGCCGATACGGACCATGCGCTCGGCCGGAACCCCGACTTCCTTGGTCCAGATGTCATAGGCCTCGTCATCGCTGGCGTAGACAGTGACCCAGAGCTTTTCTTTCGGCAGGTTCAGCCACTTGTCGGACGTCAGGAAAGTCCAGGCGAAGGTGATGGCGTCACGCTTGAAGTAATCGCCGAAGCTGAAGTTGCCCAGCATTTCGAAGAACGTGTGGTGGCGGGCGGTGTAACCGACGTTTTCCAGGTCGTTGTGCTTGCCGCCGGCGCGTACGCATTTCTGGCTGCTTACGGCGCGGGTATAGGCGCGCTTTTCCTGGCCCAGGAAGCAGTCCTTGAACTGGTTCATCCCCGCGTTGGTGAACAGCAGGGTTGGGTCGTTGCCCGGAATCAAAGAGCTGGAGGCTACACGGGTGTGGCCTTGCTCTTCGAAGAAGCGAAGGAAGGCTTCACGGATTTCTGCGCTTTTCATTAGGTTCTTCCACGGAGACTGCGGCCAAAGGCCTGTGCGAAACGTCATCAGACGAAACGACGGCAAAGGGCCGCATTATATCGGCCCTGAGCTTGGGGTACAGCGTGTTTATACGATAGAGACGGTCAATTGGACGGCTAACACTGTCAGTTGCGGGAAAAATCGATAAAAGTCCCGACGACTTGCTCGATTTGTGCACGACTGACGTCCATATGGGTGACCATCCGCAGCCGTGACGCGGCGCTCAGCCTGATCCCGCGCTCGCCGGCGAAGGCCTTGAGGGCCTCTGCCCTGTCACCCATCGCCACATAGACCATGTTGGTCTGCACCGGCTCGACCTCATAGCCCGCCTCACGCAGCCCCTCGGCCAGCAACCGGGCATTGGCATGGTCGTCGGCCAGGCGCGCTACATGCTGATCGAGCGCATACAGGCCCGCCGCGGCCAGGATCCCGGCCTGGCGCATGCCGCCCCCGACCATCTTGCGCAGGCGTCGGGCCTTGCCGATCAGCTCCGCCGAACCGCACAGCACCGAGCCCACCGGCGCGCCCAGCCCCTTGGACAGGCACACCGAGACCGAGTCGAAGTGCTGGGTAATCTCCCGTGCATCGACGCCCAGCTTGACCGCTGCGTTGTACAAGCGCGCGCCGTCCAGGTGCAAGGCCAGGCCATGCTCACGGGTGAAGGCCCGGGCCTGCGCCAGATAGCTCAACGGCAGCACCTTGCCCTGCATGGTGTTTTCCAGCGCCAGCAGGCGGGTACGGGCAAAGTGGAAATCGTCCGGCTTGATCGCCGCGGCGACCTGGGCCAGGTCCAGCGAGCCGTCGGCCTGGACTTCCAGCGGCTGGGGCTGGATCGAGCCCAGCACCGCCGCCCCGCCCCCCTCGTACTTATAGGTATGCGCCTGCTGGCCGACGATGTATTCGTCGCCACGCCCACAATGGCCCATCAAGCCCAGCAGGTTGCTCATGGTGCCGGTCGGCACGAACAACGCCTCGGCGAACCCGAGGCGCTGCGCCAGTTCGACTTCCAGGCGGTTGACCGTCGGATCTTCGCCGTAGACATCATCGCCCGTGGCCGCCGTGGCCATTGCCTCCAGCATCCCCGCCGTGGGTTGGGTAACAGTGTCACTACGAAGATCGATAACGCTCATGAATCAGGCCTCGGCAAGGGGACGCGGACGTCGCTGCGGATAAGGAAATTCTTTCGAACTGAATTACTACGGGCACAACCGCGATTTATCAAGGCCCGCCCAGGAAAAGCCCATCGATGGAGATGAAAACCCGATGCTTATCATCCAAAAGCTGCAATGCACTGCCGAAAAATATGTGTTACAAACTCACCGCCGCCGCAAAGCCCGGTGGCAACGTTCTCAGGGCGGGGTGTAATTCCCCACCGGCGGTAATTGCGCGCAATGCGCATAGCCCGCGAGCGCTTGGCGACAGGTACCGCTTCGGCGGCGAATGACGGCAAGGTCAGCAGACCCGGTGTGATCCCGGGGCCGACGGTCATAGTCCGGATGAAGAGAGAACGGGATTGGCGCCAAAGGGCCGTCCACAGACCTGCGCGCGACTGTTTGTGCGCCTGGCCGGTACGTACCCTTAAATCCCTTTCGATTCATAACGCCCTGTTTTTCACACAAACAGGAGTCAGAACAGATGCAACCCACCGCAATCGATAGCAAAAGCAAACAGCATCACGGTGAACGCGTGGCGTTTATCCAGGCCTGCTGGCACAAGGAAATCGTCGACCAGAGCCGCAAAGGTTTCGTCAGCGAAATGCTCGCCCAGGGTTATCAGGAAAGCGATATCGACTTCTTCGAAGTCGGCGGCGCCTTTGAAATTCCACTGCACGCCAAGCTGCTGGCCAAGTCCGGCCGGTATGCCGGCATCGTCGCCGCAGGCCTGGTGGTGGACGGCGGTATCTACCGCCACGAGTTCGTCGCCCAGTCGGTGATCAGCGGCCTGATGCAGGTCCAGCTGGAAACCGAAGTGCCCGTGTTCTCGGTGGTCTTGACCCCGCACCACTTCCACGCCGGCGAAGAACATCAGAAATTCTTCTTCGAGCATTTCGTGCACAAGGGCCAGGAAGCGGCGAAGACCTGCGCCGACACCCTGCACAAGACTCGCGCCCTGCGTCGCCCTGAGCAGCGGGTAGCGGTGTAAGCGTCAGACGCTGAAAGCAAAAATCGCGAGCCTGCTCGTTCCAGCAAGGATCGGGCTGGCTCGCGATGTTTTTTGTGGCCGCTGCCGCAGGCTGCGATAAGGCCCGCAGGGCCTTCTAATTAACCTCAAAGGCGGCGCCCGCTACGCGGTCGATCGCAGCCTTCGGCAGCAGCTACAGCTCAGGCCAGGCCGTCAGCCGTGGTCGGCACGATCAGGATCCCGGCACGCAGGCCGTTTTTCACCTTGGGGTTGGGGAAAATGATCCGCGCACCCTCCTCCTCGACTATCCAGCGGGTCTGGGCGATGTCGTCGGCCAGCAGGTAACCCACTTCCAGTTCGGAGAAATTCTCGATATCCGCCGGCAGATGCAGGTGGAAGGTATCGCTGTGCTTGATGATTTCCCGAGCGACGCTGAACAGCTGCAAGCCATCCAGCTTCTCCTCCGCCATGGGCGGTTCGCGGCCTTCGATGATCTGCTTCAGACGGGTTTCCAGACGCTCGACATTCACCCCCTGGTTCTGCCCGAACGGCCGTGCCTTACCCAGTTCCAGGGTGAAAGACTCGGCGTCCAGCTTGTCGTAGGTATAGGAGCTGAACACGATGGACGGCTTGTTCTGCAGCAGCACCGCCTCCATGCCCGCGGCCCGCAGGCGCACCAGCTCCCGGCGCGAGTGCTGGCGACCTTCCTTCCACGGATACAGGGCGAACTGTTCGATCTTCGAACCGCGGATCGCCGTGTGCAGGTCGTAGTGCAGGCGAGTACGGTCCGGCAGGCTGAAGAAACTCGCCGCCAGGCGCTCCAGCTCGCAGGCGCGCAAGGCTTCGTTGCCACTGCTTTGTTCGTGACGGCCGTTGAACAGCCGGTTGATGTCCTGCTCGATGAAACGCTCGCCGCGGCGCATGGCCTCGGGGTTGCCGAACAGAAACAGAATGCGTGCGCACGGCTTGAGGTCGCCGCGAGCGATGTCGTGCAACAGACGGTCGAGCAACTCGATCGGTGCCGTCTCGTTGCCGTGGATGCCGGCGGACAGCAGCAGGTCCATGCCATTGTCCCGCGCCTGGGGTGGCCGGACTTCCAGCGCACCTTCGCTCAGCCAGCGCATCCGCACGCCGTCGACAGTCAGTTGAGTCTTCTCCGCCGGTTCACGACCGGCGAGGGTCAGTTCAAGCAGTTTGCCGAGGGCGAGCATAGAACGTTATTCCTTAATGGTCGTGCTGGCAGTCAGGGCCATGCACGTGATCGTCGTCACCAGCGTCGGCCGGTTCCATTTCCAGTTGCAGACTTACCAGATTAGTCGCCAATGGACGCAGCAGCAGGTTGGCGTACTCTTCGTCGCCTTCCTCGACGTCCACGCCGATCAGCAGCTGGCCGCGGCCGTCCTGCTGGATCCACAGTTCCTTGCCTTGCCACATCACGGCAACGCGGGTGCAGGAAGTTTCCAGTTGAGTGCCGTCGGTGTCTTCAAGGATCAGCTGCAGGGTATCGCTCATTTATTACGCTCTCATCTGGAGGTAAAGCGGCGCGCCTGGATCAGCGGAAACAGGCGCGGGCTTTCAATTGATCTGGAATGGATAAACCGCGCCCAGTTTAAGGATTTGCGTCAGTTCATCCAGTGCCGTCCGGCACTCAAGCAGCAATTGCGGGTCCGCCAGATCGTTTTCGCTCAGGCGGTCGCGGTAGTGCTTGTCGACCCATTGGGTCAGCGTGTCGTACAACGGCGCGGTCATGATAACCCCTGGGTTGACCGCCGCCAGCTCGGTTTGATTGAGCGCGACCCGAAGCCGCAGGCACGCCGGGCCACCGCCGTTCTGCATGCTCTGCTTGAGGTCGAAGACTTTCACCTCGCGGATCAGGCCGCCGGAGCTGGTCAGGCCTTGCAGGTACTGCCAGACGCGCTCGTTGCCGCGGCACTCTTCCGGCACGATCAGCAGCATCGAGCCATCGGCGCGGGACAGCAACTGGCTGTTGAACAGGTAGGAGCGCACCGCGTCTTCCACCGTGACCTGCGAGCGCGGCACGCAGATCGACTGGAAGTTGCCGCCGCGCTTGCCCAGCTTGGCCTGCAGCTCGGCAAGCATCTTGTCGGTCTCGAGGAACGCGTCCTCGTGGTAGAACAGCACTTCGCCGTTACCCACCGCGATCACATCGTTATGGAACACGCCCTGGTCGATCACCGACGGGTTCTGCTGGGCATACACCACCCCGTCGTCGCTCAGGCCGTGCAGCCGGGCGACGGCCTGCGAGGCTTCCAGGGTCTGGCGCGCCGGGTACTTCTGCGGTGCCGGGTAGCGGGTATCGAAGGCACTGCGACCGAAGACGAAGAACTCGACACCGGCCTGGCCATAGTCGCGGCAGAAACGGGTGTGGTTGGCCGCGCCTTCATCGCCGAACTGCGCCACCGCCGGCAACGCCGCGTGATGGGCGAAGTGCTGCTGGTCGGCGAACATCGCCCCCAGTACACGACTGGTGGTCGGGTGCTCGATGCTGCGGTGATATTTGCAGTTCAGGTTGGCGGCGGTGAAATGCACGCGACCGTCAGCGGTGTCGGCGCTCGGGCTGACCGTGGCGGCGTTGGCCACCCACATGCTCGACGCCGAGCAACTGGCGACCAGCAGCGGCATCGCATCCTTGGCGGCGCGCTCGATGACCTGCGCATCGCTGCCGGCAAAACCCAACCGACGCAGGGCGGCCACGTCCGGGCGTTCCTGTGGCGCCAGCACGCCTTGCTGGAAACCCATTTCCATCAGCGCTTTCATTTTCGCCAGGCCCTGCAGCGCAGCTTCCTTGGGGTTGGAAGACTGCTGGCTGTTGCTCTGGGACGCGACGTTGCCGTAGGACAGGCCGCCGTAGTTATGGGTAGGCCCCACTAGACCGTCGAAATTGACTTCATAGGATTTCATCAGCGAGGCTCCACGAGAATCTGTTGTTATAGGCATCGGTATCAGTACATGTCTTGAGGCCGTCGGCGCCCGCTTCGCAGGCGATCGCAGCCTGCGGCAGCGGCTACAGGGTTACCACAACCACCGACGCCCCGCCGCTCTCTGTAGCCGCTTTGCAGGCTGCGAAGGTCGCAGGACCTTCCAGCAATCTGCAGCGCAACCCATCACACCAGGCGTACACCCGGCGTCAGCGCGCTCGGCAAGGTCAGGCTTGCGGTTTCCAGCGACGCCACCGGATACGCGCAGTAATCCGCGGCGTAATAGGCACTGGCGCGATGGTTGCCCGAGGCGCCCACGCCGCCGAACGGCGCGCTGCTCGCGGCACCGGTCAGTTGCTTGTTCCAGTTGACGATGCCGGCCCGGCTTTCCAGCCAGAACTGCTGGTAACGCGCCTCGGAATCCGACAGCAGGCCTGCTGCCAGACCGTATTGGGTGTCGTTGGCCTCGGCGATCGCCGCTTCGAAATCGGCGTAGCGAATCACTTGCAGCAAGGGGCCGAACAACTCTTCGTCCGGGCGCTCAGCCACGGCGGTCACGTCGAGAATGCCCGGGGTCAGCAGTGCGGCCTGATCCTGCGGCTGGGTCATTTCCAGCAACGCCACAGCGCCATTGGCCAACAGGTTTTCCTGGGCCTGCATCAACGCGCGGGCAGCGCCGAGGGAAATCACCGAGCCCATGAACGGCGCCGGCTGCTGGTCGAAGGCACCGACCTCGATGGTCGAGCTGACCGCTACCAGGCGCTCCAGCAACTGATCGCCCCAGGCACCTTGCGGCACCAGCAGGCGGCGCGCGCAGGTGCAACGCTGGCCGGCGGAAATGAAGGCCGACTGAATGATGGTGTAGACCGCCGCGTCCAGGTCCGCGACCTGATCCACCACCAGCGGGTTGTTACCGCCCATCTCCAGCGCGAGGATCTTGTCCGGACGGCCGGCGAACTGTTGGTGCAGGTGATTGCCGGTGCGGCTGGAGCCGGTGAAGAACAGACCGTCGATACCCGGGTTGGCGGCCAGGGCGATGCCGGTTTCCCGCGCGCCTTGCAGCAGGTTCAACACACCCGCCGGCAGGCCGGCTTCGATCCAGCATTTGACCGTCAGCTCGGCGACTTTCGGGGTCAGTTCGCTGGGTTTGAACAGCACGCTGTTACCTGCCAGCAGGGCAGGAACGATATGACCGTTAGGCAGATGGCCGGGGAAGTTGTAAGGGCCGAACACCGCCACCACGCCGTGGGGCTTGTGCCGCAGTACCGCGGTGGCGTCGCCCAGCGGGCCGCTCTTCTCGCCGGTACGCTCACGGTAGCTCTGCACCGAGATCGCGATCTTGTTGACCATGCTGGTCACTTCGGTGGCGGCTTCCCACAGCGGCTTGCCGGTTTCCTCACCGATGCAGCGGGCCAGTTCGTCGGCATGGCTTTTCAGGCTGGCGGCAAAGGCTTCCAGCACCGCGATCCGCTCGTCCAGCGAACGCCTGGCCCAGGCCGGGAATGCCTGGCGCGCGGCCTGCACCGCACTTTCAACCTGGGCGACGGTGGCGCCGTTGCCCGACCACAGCACCTGCTGGGTCACCGGATTCAACGACTCAAAGGCTTCGCCCTGGCCTGGCAGCCACTGGCCTGCGATGTACAGCGTGTTCATTATTTCGACTCCCGGGAAGCAGACAGCGCAACGGCACGGACCTGATCGCCCGCATTGAGTTGCAGGCGTTTGGCGGTCAGCGCATCAACCACCAGGGTGCCCGACGCAAAGCGCGCAGGTGCGGCGGTGATCCGGCAGTCCTCGCGCTTGCGGTTGTGAATCAGGAAAGGCGTGGCGTCGTCGCCCGGCGTGCCGATGGCCAGCACCAGCGCCTGGCTGTCGCGCACCGCGCGGATCTTGGCGGTTTCGCACTCCACTGCCGGGCCGGCGTCGAAGATGTCGACGTAACCCTGGTAGCTGAAGCCCTCGCTCTTGAGCATCGCCAGCGCCGGCTCGGTATCGGTGTGCACCTTGCCGATCACGTTGCGCGCGCCCTCGGAGAGGAAGCAGGTGTACAGCGGGAACTTCGGCATCAGCTCGGCGATGAACGCCTTGTTGCCCACGCCGGTCAGGTAGTCGGCCTGGCTGAATTCCATCTTGAAAAAGTGCCGGCCCAGGCTTTCCCAGAATGGCGAGCGCCCGGCTTCATCGGACATGCCGCGCATCTCGGCGATGATCTTGTTGCCGAACAGCTGCGGGAATTCGGCGATGAACAGCATGCGCGCCTTGGCCAGCATGCGGCCGTTGAGGCCGGTGCGGTAATCGGCGTGCAGGAACAGCGAACACAACTCGGAATTGCCGGTCAGGTCGTTGGCCAGGAACAGCGTCGGAATCTCGCGGTAGATGTTCAGCTCCTGGGAGGCGCTGACGGTCAGGCCGACCCGGAAGTTGTACCAGGGCTCGCGCAGGCCGACCGCGCCGGCAATCGCGGAAATCCCCACCACGCGGCCGTTGTCGTCCTCAAGCACGAACAGGTAATCCGCATCGCCCCGCTCGGCTTCGCCACGGAAGGTCTTTTCCGCCCAGCCCACGCGGTGCTTCAGGCGTTCTTCATTGGCCGGCAAGGTGGTAAGGCCGGTGCCGGTGCTGCGGGCCAGGTCGATCAGAGCGGGTAAGTCGCTGCTGCGTACGGGACGAACGATCATGCTATCTCCTCAGACGGGCGCCGCTGACGGCCCCCGCGAAACTCGCTTAAGGCGTTAAACCGCCACCAGGCGCACGCTGGCACCTTCGCCGACGCCCAGGGCTTCGGCCGCTTGCAGATCCAGGGTCACCGGTTTGCCCGGCGCGTAATCCAGCTCCAGCATCACCGCGCGGTAATCCTGCAACTGCGCGTTGGCGACCAGGTACTGGCGTCCGCCGCCCTTGGCGACCTCACCGATCTTCACCGGCACCACGCGGCTCTGGGCGATCGAACGAATCCCCGAGACCCGGGCATGCAGGGTCGGGCCACCGTCGAAGATGTCGATGTAATGATCGGTCTCGAAGCCTTCGCGCATCAGGATGTCAAAGGTGATCTGCGCCCGCGGATGCACCTGGCCCATGGCTTCCTGCGCGGCATCCGGCAGCAGCGGCACATAGATCGGGTAATGCGGCATCAGCTCGGCGAGGAAGGTACGGCTTTTCAGCCCGCACAGACGCTCGGCGGCGGCGTAGTTGAGGTCGAAGAAGTTACGGCCGATGGCGTCCCAGAACGGCGAGTCGCCGTTCTCGTCGCTGTAGCCGACGATCTCGGTCACCACCGAATCGGCGAAACGCTCCGGGTGGCTGGCGACGAACAGCAGGCGACCGCGGGAATTGAGTTCCGACCACGGCGAACCCACCAGCTCCGGGACCACATAGAAGCTGGTCAGCAGGCTGTTGCCGGTCAGGTCATGGCACTGGGAAAGCACGTGGATCTTGTTGTGGATCTTCAGCTCGCGGGAGGCATGCACGAAGGTCTCGTTACGGAAGCTGTAGAACGGCTCGGAGTAACCGGCCGAAGCAACGATGGCCGAGCAACCGACCAGCTTGCCGGTTTCGGTGTCCTCGAGAACGAAGAAGTAGCTCTCCTCGCCATTGAAGCTCACCTCGGCGGCGAACGAAGCCTCGCTTGCCGCGATCTTGTCGCTCAGGCGTTCCACGTCATCCGGCAAGGAAGTGACACCAATCGGGCTGTCCGCAGCCAGACGCTGTACCTCGCCCAGATCAGCCATTTGCGCGGGGCGCATCACCAGCATGGTGTCACTCCTTACTCGAAACAGGCCGGCCAGGAGGCCGACTCAGGGAAAAAAATGCCGGGACAGCCCGGCACCGAAAATGGGGCTCGACGCTGGCCCTGAAGACAAGCGCCGAGGAGTACCGCGGCCCGAATCAGGCCTGGGTCAGCTTGGCTACCGCGCGCTCGAAGCGCTGCAGACCTTCTTCGATGTCCGCCTCTTCGACCACCAGGCTCGGGGCGAAACGCACCACGTCCGGACCGGCCTGGAGGATCATCAGGTTTTCTTTTTCAGCGGCGTTGAACACGTCCTTGGCCTTGCCTTTCCAGGCATCGCTGAGCACGCAACCGAGCAGCAGGCCCAGGCCACGCACTTCGGTGAACAGGCCGTACTTCTCGCCGATCTGCTGCAGACGGGTCTTGAAGCGATCGTGCTTGGCCTTCACACCGTTCAACACTTCGGGCGTATTGATCACGTCGATCACCGCGCCGGCCACCGCGCATGCCAGCGGGTTGCCACCGTAGGTGGTGCCGTGGGTACCGACCATCAGGTGCTTGGCCAGCGCTTCGGTGGTCAGCATCGCGGCGATCGGGAAACCGCCGCCCAGGCTCTTGGCGCTGGTCAGGATGTCCGGGGTCACGCCGTAGTGCATATAGGCGAACAGCTCGCCGCTGCGGCCCATGCCGGTCTGCACTTCGTCGAACACCAGCAGCGCGTTGTGCGCGTCGCACAGCTCGCGGGCGCCTTGCAGGTAAGCCTTCTCGGCTGGCAACACACCGCCTTCGCCCTGGATCGGCTCCAGTACCACCGCGCAGGTCTTGTCCGAAATCGCCGCTTTCAATGCCGCCAGATCGTTGTAGGGAACGTGGGTGATACCGGTAATTTTAGGACCGAAGCCGTCGGAGTACTTCGACTGGCCGCCCACGTTCACGGTGAACAGGGTGCGACCGTGGAAGCTGTTGAGAGCCGCGATGATTTCGTATTTTTCCGCGCCGAAACGGTCGAAAGCGACACGACGGGCCAGCTTGAAGGCGGCCTCGTTGGCTTCGGCGCCGGAGTTACAGAAGAACGCACGCTCGGCAAAGGTGGCGTCGACCAGCTTGTGGGCCAGGCGCAGGGCCGGCTCGTTAGTGAAGACGTTGGATACATGCCACAGCTTGTTGGCTTGCTCGGTCAGAGCAGCGACCAGCGCCGGATGGGCGTGGCCCAGTACGTTGACCGCGATTCCGCCGGCAAAGTCGATCAGCTCTCGGCCCGACTGATCCCAGACTCGGGAACCCGCGCCACGCACAGGAATGAAAGCTGCAGGTGCATAGTTGGGAACCATGACCTGATCGAAATCGGCGCGTTGCACCGGAGCTTGCTCAACGGACATCGGAGTCTCCTGAAGAGGAACGCCTGCCTGAAACTGGCGAGCGATGGGGGGATTGTAAGGACAGTTTTCTGCCCGACCTTGTCGCCAAGCGACAACTTCTTATAGCGCCAACCCCGGTTTTACGCGGGTTTACGGCAATGCGACAAATAGCGTCGCAAAGGCGCAGTTTAAACTGCTGGAGGCTTTAACGGCAGGATTGTCCAACGATTTGCGCCACACATTAAGGCGCCATCGCGAGCAAGCTTCGCTCCTACAGAAGAATGCATTCCGTGCAGGAGCGAAGCTTGCTCGCAATAAAAGTCTGACAGACAAAACGAAGAGGCGGATCAACCGCGCTCGGAAGGCACCGAAGACAGTTCGAACGGGCTGCTGCTACGCCGCTGGTTGCGGTCTTCCCGCGGTGTGGCGCCGAAGAAGTTGCGGTAGGCACTGGAGAAATGCGGCCCCGAGGAGAAACCGCAGGACAGGCCGATCTGGATGATCGACTTGCTGGTCTGCATCAGCATCTGCCGCGCCTTGTTCAGGCGCAGCTCCAGGTAATACTGGCTCGGCACACGATTGAGGTATTGCTTGAAGATCCGCTCCAGCTGCCGACGCGAGACGCACACATGCTGGGCAATCTCGTCGGTGGTCAGCGGCTCCTCGATATTGGCTTCCATCAGCAGCACCGCCTGGGTCAGCTTCGGGTGGCTGGAACCCAGGCGGTTCTGCAACGGAATGCGCTGGCGCTCGCCACCTTCGCGGATACGCTCGACCACCAACTCTTCCGAGACCGCGCCGGCCAATTCCGCGCCGTGGTCACGGGCCAGCACCGCCAGCAACAGATCCAGCACCGACATTCCGCCACAGGCTGTCAGGCGATCGCGATCCCAATCGAACAGATGGCTGGTGGCGATGACCTTGGGGAAGCGCTCGGCAAAATCGTCCTGCCAGCGCCAGTGCACCGCAGCCCGATAACCATCGAGCAAACCCAGCTGTGCCAAGGGATACACACCGGCAGACAAACCACCGATCACACAGCCGGCGCGCACCAGTTGCTTGAGCGCGCTGCTCAGGGCCGGCGCCAGGGTGGCAGGCGGCTCATCGGCCAGCAGGAACAGTTTCTGGCAGCCTTCGAGCTTGCCCGACCAAGGTTCGCCCGGCAGTTGCCAGGCGCCGTCGGCCGGCGCCTCGGCCTGCAGGAAGGCCAGTTCGTAGACCACTTCCGGATGCACGCGCTGAGCGACACGCAAGGCCTCCTCGGCCAGCGCCAGCGTCAAGGCTTTAGTGCTGGGCCAAATCAGGAAACCAATTCGATGGGCAGTCATGGCGGGCAATCCGAAACGAAAACAGTGTTAGAGGCCAAAGGCGGCTGCAACCAAATTAGACCATCTGGCGCGCGGTGCGCAGCATGACCTAATTTGGTGCATTACGGGAGTGATTTACTTCAGGCTGCCCGAGAGGAATTGTTGCAAACGTTCCGATTGCGGATTGACCAGCACTTCGCGCGGGTTGCCGCTTTCTTCCACCAGGCCCTTGTGCAGGAATATCAGCTGGTTCGAGACTTCACGGGCAAAGCCCATTTCGTGGGTCACCACCACCATGGTCCGGCCTTCCTGGGCCAGGGCCTGCATCACTTTCAGCACGTCGCCCACCAGCTCGGGGTCGAGCGCCGAAGTCGGCTCGTCGAACAGCATGACCTCAGGCTCCATCGCCAGCGCACGGGCGATCGCCACGCGCTGCTGCTCGCCACCGGACATATGGCCCGGGTAGGCATCCTTGCGATGCGCCACGCCGACCTTGGCCAGGTAGTGCTCGGCCTTTGCACGGGCTTCGGCCTTGGGTACGCCGAGCACATGCACCGGCGCTTCCATGATGTTTTCGATGGCGGTCATGTGCGACCACAGGTTGAAGTGCTGGAACACCATCGACAGGCGCGAACGCATGCGTTGCAGCTGTTTTGGATCCGCCGCCTTCAGCGCGCCGTCCTTGTTCGCCACCAGCTTCAACTCTTCGTTGTTCAGCAGGATCTTGCCGGCGTGCGGCTGCTCCAGCAGGTTGATGCAACGCAGGAAGGTGGATTTGCCGGAGCCACTGGAGCCGATGATGCTGATCACATCGCCAGCCGCCGCTTTCAGGGACACGCCCTTGAGCACTTCGTGACTGCCATAGCGTTTATGCAGGTCTTGGACTTCAAGTTTGTACATGCTGTCGGTTCTCACAAAAGCAGTCAGTCGTTGAGCAAGCGCCCGTGCCGCAGCGCTTCGCGCCCCGCCACCTTGGCCAGCCAGAAACCGGGTTGGGCGTAACGCAGCCGCTCAACGGCGAACAACACGCCGCTGGTGCCAGCACACAGGGTGCTGACCCGATCGGATAAGGGATCAATCACTTCAAAAATCGGCTCGCCCTTCTCCACCCAGCTACCGGCCGGACGCAGAAAACTCACCACGCCGGGATGCGGCGCAAACAACAATTCGGTGCCCTCGAAAGGCATGGCCTCGCACGCCTCATGCTGCGGCGCCGGCCACTCACCCGCAATCAGCCCCTGCTCGGCGAGGAACGCCAGGATGCCTTCGGCGTGCGCCTCGGCTTGCGGGCGACCGGTGTCGGCCTGGCCGCCCAGCTCGAGAGTGGTCGCCAGGCAGGCCAGTGGAATCTGCGCCTGCGGGAACTGGCGCGACAGGCGCAGCCAGGGCAGCGAACAGGCTTCGTCGAACGAGCTGCCGCCGGAATCTTCCGCCAGCAGGCCGACCCGCACACTCAGATGAGCCGCCAGGGAACGCCATTGCGGCCAATGCTGCGGCAAGGCGTACATATGCAGCGCCGCTTCCGCATCGCAGTGCAGGTCCAGCACCACATCCGCGGTGCAGGCGTGGCTCAGGAGAATGCGCTGCATGCCTTGCAGCTGGCTCGACGGCGCTGGCAGTTCGGCCAGCACATCGCTCATGGCCTGGCGAATCATCTGGATATTGGCGTGCGGATCATCCCCCAGGCACCCATCCAGACGGGCCGCGACCGGCGCGCTCAGCTCGACGAAATCGCGGTTGAAGTTCTTGCCGCTGCCAGCCTCGAACCGCCCCTGGTGATTGCCTTGCAACAGCTGCCCCAAGCCCATCGGGTTGGCCACCGGCACCAGTTCGATCACGCCATTCAGCGCACCCTGGGCCTCCAGTTCGACCAGGCGCTTTTTCAGCTCCCAGGCGGTGCGCATCCCAGGCAGTTCGTCCGCATGCAGGCTGGCCTGGATATAGGCCTTGCGCTCGCCGCGGCCGAAACGGAACACCGAGATCTGCCGCTCGCTGCCCAGGTGGCTCCACGGCAACGCGTGGTCAATGCGTTCCATATCAGTGCTTCCGCGGCGCCAGGTAGCGCAGCCAGCGGCCTTCGGCCAGCTTGAACAGGCGCACCAGGATAAAGGTCAGGCACAGGTAGAACACACCGGCGGTGATGTAGGCCTCGAATGGCAGGTAGTACTGCGCGTTGACCGTACGAGCCGCACCGGTGATGTCGATCAGGGTCACGATGGAGGCCAGACTGGTGGTCTGCAGCATCATGATCACTTCGTTGCTGTACTGCGGCAGCGCCCGACGCAGGGCCGAGGGCAGCAGGATGCGGGCATACATCTTGTAGCGCGACATGCCCATGGCCTTGGCCGCCTCGATCTCGCCGTTCGGCGTGGCCTTGAGGCTGCCGGCGATGATTTCCGCGGTATAGGCGCTGGTGTTGATGGCGAACGCCAGGCACGCACAGAAGGTCGCGCTGGACAGCCACGGCCAGAGGAAGCTTTTGCGCACCACATCGAACTGCGCCAGGCCGTAGTAGATCAGGAACAGTTGCACCAGCATCGGCGTGCCGCGGATCACATAGGTGTAGAGCCAGGCGCTGAGGTTGACGATCGGCTGCTTGGACACCCGCATCAGCCCCAGGGGCAGCGCCACCAGCAGACCGAAGAACAGCGACAGGGCCAAGAGTTTCAGGGTGGTCAGCAAGCCACTGAAATACAGTGGCAAGGCCTCATAGATGACGTTGTAGTCGAAGATCATAGATCAGCCGCCCTTACGCCTACCGAGTAGCGCTTCTCAAGGTGACGCAATGCCAGCAACGAGACACTGGTGATCACCAGGTACATCGCCGCCACCGCGAGGAAGAAGGTGAAAGGCTCGCGGGTGGCGTCAGCCGCCTGCTTGGCCTTGAACATCATGTCTTGCAGGCCCACCACCGAAATCAGCGCGGTGGCCTTGGTCAGTACCAGCCAGTTGTTGGTGAAGCCTGGAATCGCCAGGCGGATCATCTGCGGCACCAGCACCCGGAAGAACACCTGGAAGCTGTTCATGCCGTAGGCCATGCCCGCTTCCGCCTGCCCCTTGGGGATCGCCATGAAGGCACCGCGGAAGGTTTCCGACAGGTAGGCACCGAAGATGAAGCCCAGGGTGCCGATACCGGCGGCCAGCGGGTTCAGGTCGATGTAGTCGTCGTAACCCAGCATCGGCGCGACACGGTTGAGCAGGTCCTGGCCGCCATAGAAGATCAGCAGGATCAGCACCAGGTCGGGAATCCCGCGGATCACCGTGGAATACAGGTCGCCCAGCCACGCCAGCCAGCGCACCGGCGAGAGGCGCAGCGCGACCCCGATCAGACCCAGAACGATGGCCAGGGCCATGGACGACAAGGCAAGCTGAAGCGTCAGCCAAGCGCCATCGAGGATGACAGCCCCGTAGCCTTTCAACATGATTCAGGTCCTCGAAAATTGGGATGAAAAAATGGCGCAAACTTCAGAGATTCTGCTGCTTGCGCCATCTCGGACTTGCTGACTCGACGATTTACTGGCCGTAAATGTCGAAATCGAAGTACTTGTCCTGGATTTGCTTGTACTTGCCGTTCTCGCGAATGGCAGCGATCGCACCGGTGATCTTGTCTTTCAGCGCATCGCCCTTGCGTACGGCGATACCCACGCCGTCGCCGAAGTATTTGGTGTCGGTGAACGCCGGGCCGACGAACGCGAAGCCTTTGCCGGCGTCGGTTTTCAGGAAGCCGTCGTTCAACAGGGTAGCGTCCGCCACGGTGCCATCGAGGCGACCGGCCGCGACGTCCAGGTAGATCTCGTTCTGCGAGCCGTATGGCTTGATCTCGGCACCCAGCGGAGCCAGTACTTCACGGGCGAAACGCTCGTGGATCGAACCGCGCTGCACGCCGATGTTCTTGCCCTTGAGCTCGGCCAGGCCGTCGCTGACCTGGGTGCCGGCCTTCATGACCAGGCGCGCAGGGGTGTTGTAGTACTTGCCGGTGAAGTCCACGGACTTCTTGCGGTCGTCGGTGATCGACATGGACGACAGGATCGCATCGATCTTGCGCACCTTGAGTGCAGGGATCAGACCGTCGAACTCCTGCTCGACCCACACGCACTTGACCTTCATTTCTTCGCACAAGGCGTTGCCGATGTCGTAGTCGAAACCAACGATGCTGCCATCCGGAGCCTTGGAGGCGAATGGAGGGTAAGCCGCTTCGATACCAATTTTCAGAGGCTTTTCATCGGCGAATGTCGGCAGGGAAAGTACGGTGGACAGTGCCAGGGCGCCAAGAAGCACGAGTTTCTTCATCTTAGGACTCCATCGGTAAAGGGCGAAAACGGCAGAGTGAGCGACAGCCCAATATGCGAATGGGTGGAACCTGATAGCGGTGCTGCGTCCTTGAGGACCTGGCCATGAACCCCATGCGGGTTTCCGGCAGGCTACGACGAGCGAGTGATCGGCATTCTAACGACAGGCCCGAAGCCGATATTTCCTCAATGCGACAACAAATTACAGAAGCACTGAGAAACCAGGTCGAGCACATTGACAGCTCTTCAAGTTTATGCAAGAGCAAAAGACGATAAACCTATCTACGTTGCAAATTGCGGGCCTATTATTCGCAAAGCCTTCTATTCCGGCAAGCGCAGCGTTATGACTTATTTTTTACAGGCCCCGAAAAGGCCCTGAAACGGGGCCTGGCGTTTCTCATTGCCCCGAATCCGGGCAGCGGGTTACACATTCCCTGCTGCCGGTAACATTCAGATACGCCTGATGGACATGCCGATATTTATTCGATCGAAAAGCCGCTGCCTGTAGCCGCTGCCGCAGGCTGCGATAAGGCCGAAGGGCCTTTCAGGGCCTTCAAGAGCGTGTCTCCTGTGGAGCCGATCGCAGCCTGCGGCAGCGGCTACAGGAGGCGGCAGTAACACCCATAAAAAAGCCCCGCCCGGCACAAGGCCGGGCGGGGCTTTCACTGAGACCGATTCGTCTTAGGCGACGTTCATGGTCTTGTGGGTATCGACCAGATGCTGCACCACGCCCGGGTCGGCCAGGGTGGAAATATCCCCCAGGCTGTCGTATTCCGCGGTGGCGATCTTGCGCAGGATACGGCGCATGATCTTCCCGGAACGGGTCTTCGGCAGCCCCGGCGCCCACTGGATGACATCCGGCGAGGCGATCGGACCGATCTCCTTGCGCACCCAGTTCTTCAGCTCCAGGCGCAGTGCTTCGCTTGGTTCTTCGCCACCGTTGAGGGTGACGTAGACATAAATGCCCTGCCCCTTGATGTCGTGGGGCACACCGACCACCGCCGCTTCGGCGACTTTCGGGTGCGCGACCATGGCGCTTTCGATCTCGGCAGTCCCCATGCGGTGGCCGGAGACGTTGAGCACGTCGTCCACCCGCCCGGTGATCCACCAGTAGCCGTCTTCATCGCGACGGGCACCGTCACCGGTGAAGTACATGCCACGGAAGGTCTTGAAGTAGGTATCGACGAAACGATCGTGGTCGCCATACAGGGTGCGCGCCTGGCCTGGCCACGAATCGAGGATCACCAGGTTGCCTTCGGCGGCGCCCTCGATGATGTTGCCCAGGTTGTCCACCAGCGCCGGCACCACACCAAAGAACGGACGAGCCGCCGAACCCGGCTTGAGGGCATGGGCGCCCGGCAGCGGGCTCATCAGGGTCGCGCCGGTCTCGGTCTGCCACCAGGTATCGACGATCGGGCAACGGGATTGACCGACGTTCTTGTAGTACCAGTCCCAGGCTTCCGGGTTGATCGGCTCACCCACCGAACCCAGCAGGCGCAGGCTGCTGCCATCGGCGCCTTCGCAGGCGGCGCTACCCGAGGCCATCATGGCGCGGATCGCGGTCGGCGCGGTGTAGAGGATATTGACCTTGTGCTTGTCGACGATCTTCGCCACGCGGGTCACGTCCGGGTAGTTCGGCACGCCCTCGAACAGCACGGTGGTCGCGCCATTGGCCAGCGGGCCATAGACGATATAGGTATGGCCGGTGACCCAGCCGACGTCGGCGGTGCACCAGTAGATTTCCCCCGGACGGTAATCGAACACGCGCTCGTGGGTCAGGGCCGCATACAGCAGGTAGCCGCCAGTGGTGTGCTGCACGCCTTTGGGCTTACCGGTGGAACCGGAGGTATAAAGGATGAACAGCGCTTCCTCGGCGCCCATTTCTTTTGGTGCGCAGACGGTACCGGCCACCTTCATCAAGTCTTCGTACCAGATGTCGCGATGCTGGTTCCACTTGATCTGGCCATTGGTGCGCTTGCACACGATGACCTTCTGGATGCTGCTGGTTTCCGGGTTGGTCAGCGCGTCGTCGACATTGGCCTTGAGCGGAATCTTCTTGCCCGCGCGGATGCCTTCGTCAGCAGTGATCACCACCTTGGACTTGCAGTCGATGATGCGGCCGGCCAGTGCTTCCGGCGAGAAGCCGCCGAACACCACCGAGTGAATCGCACCGATCCGGGTACAGGCCAGCATGGCGACCACGGCCTCGGGGATCATCGGCATATAGATAGTCACCACGTCGCCGCGGTGCACGTCCTGGCCACGCAGGGCGTTGGCGAACTTGCAGACTTGTTCGTGCAGTTCGCGGTAGGTGATGTTGCGGCTTTCGGAAGGATCGTCGCCCTCCCAAATGATCGCGATCTGATCGCCGCGCTCGGCCAGGTGGCGATCCAGGCAGTTGTAGGAAACGTTGAGGGTGCCGTCGGCAAACCACTTGATATCGACATGGTGATCGTCGAAGGAGGTCTGCTTCACCGTGGTGAAAGGCTTGATCCAGTCGAGGCGCTTGGCTTGTTCGCGCCAGAAGCCGTCCGGGTTGACGACCGACTGCTGGTACATGGCCTTGTAGGTCGCCTCGTCAGTCAGCGTGTTGGCCGCAACCTCGGGACGAACGGGATACAGAGAAGCCGCACTCATCTTTCTTACCTCGGTGACATAGTTGTTGTTGTATGACCCCGTTGTAGCCGGGGCGGGCCTATAGAACCATTCGACGATGGTAGTAACAACCCCCGGCCAATCCCCCTGAAAAGTGCTTTAGCCCTTCTATTACGGTACTTGCAGCAGCTTCTGCGGCAAGTAGCGGACCGCTGCCAGGCCACTGGGGGGCGTTTTTGCCGGGATTGTTACAAAAACCGTCAATAGTGTTTATCAAAAGCACGCCTGTATAGCACCTACTCAGGCGCCTAAAATCAACCTCGCCAACAAGGCAATGTGATTAACCAAGTTACAGCCCCCACGAAGGCAGTTAATCCAGACTTCCACTCAAGTTCCACACGCAGCCCCACAAAGGCTGCGTGACCCCACACGACCTTAGAAAGGTGAAATCAAAATGAAAGCTTTATTAGTTCTGGCCCTCAGCAGTCTTTGCGCTACAGCAATGGCCGACGAGATCCCGACTGATGTCGCCAGCCAGCAACCGCCCGTAGAGGAATACTCTTACTCGTCCGACCTGGACATCGCCAAAGTTATCTCCATGAGCGAAGTTCCAGATGTATGCGAAGTTGTACCCGCGCGTATGGAATATGAAGACTCGAAAGGCCTGCGGCATATTCTGCAATACCGCGTCATGGGTAATGGCTGCTCTAACGGCTGATATTCAAGTTGCTCTTCAAGTTCCAATAAGTGCCGGCCGCAAGAGCTCTTTCTTGCGGCAAAGATGGCCAGATGCACAACTGAAACCAGACGTGTTGCAAGCCATCGCCCAACGCAGTGCGACCACGGCCTTCGCACTCCCTTTTCTCATCTGTCGAGCCAGCTTGCGGGGAGCGTTTTTGTATCGCTCCGAGGGGCTTGATGGAGGTCCGCAAATGCTTTCTCGAGCGTCAGGAGCGACCTCTGATGGCAAGCCGGGACAATAGTGTTTCAAAGGTCAAAAATTGACCATCCAACACAAGATGTAGTGGCAAAAGAGTTTTTTTGCTTATTTTTTGAGCAGAAAAATCACTCGACAATTTTCAGCAGAAATTGAACACAATCCTGTCTACCAAAGCCCCTACCCTTCCCTGTAAGTCGCGTCCTACGGGGCTTGCAGAGCATCGCGCAAAATCTTCAACGCCTGCGATCAACTCGAGGCGGCAAAAACACGCCAAACGGGGTGAAAAAAAATCTTCGCCGGCCAAAGCCTTGTAAACCCTCGCTCCGCCGCGATAACGCCCCTCGCCGGCCGAATCGTGAGCCACTTCGTCGCACCACAGCGGCAAAAAAGTCCCTATAATGCGGCCTTAAAACGGGCCTGCAATATTCCCTTACAGGGATAAACAGCCAATCCGAAGCCAGCGCAGAAATCGACCCGGTCCTCTGTGCCCATAACCGCCTCGGAACTCCCGTACATATTTTTGTTTATTGCCTGCGTTAGCTGCTGCAACAAACGATTCCTTAAGATCCAACGCGGCCAGTTCGGCCGTGTGAAAAGCCAACCATCAGTTTTCACACGGGCATCTGGCCCTCACGCAGGAGACGACACGTCATGCTGAGCTGGGACGAATTCGACAAAGAAGAAGGCGAAGTCGCCGTTAAAGGCGCCAACGCCGGCCACGCTGCCGAAGCTGCCATGGACAAACTCGACAGCGCCGGTGGTGCCGCCGCTCTCGAAGCCCGCGCCGTAACCGCCAACGATTCTGCTGCCGTTGCCCGTGCCAAGGCCTCTCTGGACCAGCTCGACATCGCCGAAGGCCTGGCCGAGTTGGAAGGTGCTTCCGCCCGTGTCGCCGTCGATGAAAAGCGCATGATCAACTGCCGCGCCGACCTCAACCAGCTCGTGCCATTCAAATATGACTGGGCCTGGCAGAAGTACCTGGACGGTTGCGCAAACCACTGGATGCCGCAAGAAGTCAACATGACCGCCGACATCGCCCTCTGGAAAAACCCGGAAGGCCTGACCGACGACGAGCGCCGCATCGTGATGCGCAACCTGGGCTTCTTCTCCACCGCCGACTCCCTGGTTGCCAACAACCTGGTGCTGGCCGTGTACCGCCTGATCACCAACCCGGAATGCCGCCAGTACATCCTGCGCCAGGCGTTCGAAGAGGCGATCCACACCCACGCCTACCAGTACTGCATCGAATCGCTGGCCATGGATGAAGGCGAGATCTTCAACATGTACCACGAGATTCCATCGGTCGCGAAGAAAGCGGCCTGGGGCCTGAAGTACACCCGTTCGATCTCCGATCCGAAGTTCGAAACCGGCACCGTCGACACCGACAAAGAGCTGCTGCGCAACCTGATCGCCTACTACTGCGTTCTGGAAGGCATCTTCTTCTACTGCGGCTTCACCCAGATCCTGTCCATGGGCCGCCGCAACAAAATGACCGGCGTCGCCGAGCAGTTCCAGTACATCCTGCGCGACGAATCCATGCACCTGAACTTCGGTATCGACGTGATCAACCAGATCAAGATCGAAAACCCGCACCTGTGGGATGCCGAGATGAAGGAAGAAGCCACCCAGATGATCCTCCAGGGCACCCAACTGGAAATCGAATACGCTCGCGACACCATGCCGCGCGGCGTACTGGGCATGAACGCGGCGATGATGGAGGACTACCTCAAGTTCATCGCCAACCGTCGCCTGTCGCAGATCGGCCTGAAAGAAGAATACCCAGGCACCACCAACCCGTTCCCATGGATGAGCGAAATCATGGACTTGAAGAAAGAGAAGAACTTCTTCGAGACTCGGGTGATCGAGTATCAGACTGGCGGCGCGCTGAGCTGGGATTGATTCCTGGCACCCGCCCTGTGCCGATCTTGATCTGAATCGGCACAACGAAAGATAAAAAAGCCCTGACTTGCTCAGGGCTTTTTTATTGAGGGTCCGACTCCCCCGCTTCCAGGCCAATCATCCGGCCCGGATCGATATCTGCTCAATCGGCAGAAGCCAGGACTCCACGAATCTCCTGTTTCACCGCCTCGAAATCCGCCGCCGCGCGGGGATCGTCCAGCAGCCGAGCTGCCAACACCGCGGCGCTTATCTTTCCGCCCTCCAGGTCGCTGGGGAAATGCACACCGGCGATAACCCGGCTGTCGGCATTGATCTGTGCGCGGCTGAACAGCTCGCTGCGTTTCTCCGGCAGCGCCATGCTCAACAAGGTGGCATTGAGATATCCATTCATCGAGTGACCGCTGGGGTAGGAATCACCCTCGGGTGGCGGCAATACCGGCTTCACCAGTGCCGAGGCTTCGTATGGGCGCGGCCGACCATAGCTGTGCTTGGCCGGCATCAGGAACTGCACCAGGTCTTCCTGGGCCCGCCGGAAGAAGGCACGGGTCAGGGGCAGGCGCTCGATGCTGAAACCGGCGCCGAGGGATTCCCTGGCGAAGTGGAACACGCTGTCCTCCCATTCATCATCCTGCTGGACCTGGCTCACCTGCGCCCTGCTGCGCGCCGCCTGGGCCGCCAGCACCGCTTTCAAATCACTGTGCTGCAGCGACGAATCGACGGCAGGTGGTGGCGGCAGGTAGTCGGCCAGCTGGAACTGATTCGCCGGCAGATAAGGCAAGGCCGCCTGCTCCGCCAGGACGATCCCCGCGCCGGACAGGGCCAGAAAAAACAGCAATGAACGCGTCAGAACAGGCATATCAAGGTCCTCGTTATTGTGAGGAGAAAAGCCGTTTGGCTTGTTCCCACCGGACCTTCACTCATGAGGCCGGCGCCTTCTTATCGACCATTTCCCTGGGGCTTACTTGTCCCTCCTTGCCAAGGGTATGACAGTCGCTGCCAGGACCAGGTCTGAAAGCTAAGCTTTTGTTTTTGCAAGCTTTAGCGCGTAGGACTCATCTCTGGATAGTGAGAGTTTTGTTAATTAAAACTGTAGGAAATTTCGTAGACCCACCCCCGCCAAAAACAATGAAATGCTCGCGCGATGACACGGAAGATTCAGGGAGGCTGTCTGTTTGATTGGCTCTGACGGGAGATCTTTTCTCGAGCACGCTCGTCCCTAAAAAGGGAGCGGCTGGAACCGGATCACGGCTTGTTCTGCTCAAGCGGGCGCCAATCGAAATGCTGCCGTTCGCCGACGCCATTGAAGTCGACGCGATAGGTGTGTTGCTTGCCGCCGATATCGCAGACGCCGATCAGGTCGTGGTTATGCTGCTCGCGAGGCGGTGGCATCTGGATACGCACGGTGCCGTGGCAGTTTTCGTAGTTGCAGGGCGCGGTATTGCGATACAGCAGGTAGTCGCCGCTTTCATCACGCTCGACCCAACGCCCATCGATGAACCGGGCCTGGTCGGGAGGAATGCTGGCGGTGGCCATCTTGCGTTTGCCGTTGCACAGCATCACCCCGCCCATGGCGACGGCCATGATGAGGTAGGCCAGGATCCGCGACTCCACATTGAAGTAGGAAAGGATGCCCAGCGCGTCGGCCAGGATCGACATGACCGAAAGCGCCAGTGCCGGCAGCGACAGGAAAAATGCCACCGCGCCTTTGATGACGCTGCCCCGGCTCACCCGTTCGACGCTCCTGGGGTCGATGACGAACTGAATGCTGGTGCGCTCGGGCGCCTGATTCTGGGCAATGTTGATGTGGTTGGCATCGCCAATGGAGCCGATATTGATGCGGTTACCGTCAGACATGAACCTGAGCCCTTTCCGGTTATGGGTGGATCGCGCTACCTACAAGATTATGCCGAGATAGGCACCCATGCTTGAAAAGATCAGTGCACTCCCCTTCACCACCCGCTATTAATAGCCTTCTTCACTCAAGGACCCGAGCCCCATGAAATTCGACACCGCCTACTGCATCAGCCTCGACGACAAGCTGTCGATCTATGACGTGCGCGATCTGAATTTCGACGAGACCATGGCCTTCGACTCGGCCAAGGAACAGTTCCAGTGCCCCAACGATACCTGTCGCGCCGCCTTTGCCGCGGACAACCAGTTGGGCACCTTCAATGCCAAGAACGTCAATTACATCCGCACCCCGCACTTCAAGAACCTGCCCGGCACCCGGCATATCGAAGGCTGTCCGTATGGCACCAGCAGGCCCCTGGTAGCCGGCTTGGAAGGCGCGCAGGACGAGGATGATCGGGAAGAGCACTTCCCGTCGGAATTGCTCCTGACCCGCCGCGAATATGCGCGCAAGCCCGCCACCCCGTCAGCGGATGTCGACACGCCAAGCATTGCAGCTCCCGCCCCCTCCTCCATCCCGCGCACGCCTCATCCAGCCCAGGCCAGCACGCTGGACAAGACCAGCGTCTTCGCCCATCCGGTGGAGTGTTTTGTGTCGAATATCGACGACAAGGATCTGCTCAAGCGCATGCCGTTGAAGATCGGCGAGCACACGGCGTCCTATGCCTCGTTCTTCAAGAAGATCGAATACCTGCTGGACAACAAGGGGTTGATCTACTGGGGCAAGATCAAGGAGATCAAGGACTACACCCAGAGCTTTCGCATCGACTTCGAACAGAAGGTCTGGTTCAAGCAGGCCGACGAGGGGAAAAAGAAGCCCTACTCGGTCAACGTCTACCTGAGCAAAAAACTGATCGAGAACTACCGCAAGCGCAAAGCCTTCCTCGAAGAGATCAAGCACGCCATCGACAGCGAACAAGAGCTGTATTGTTTCTTTTATGGGGTGACCCCGGAGCTGAAACAGGTGCCGAGCAAGAAACACCCCGAACAGACGTTCGGGGTATTCAGCGCCAATATCGAGAACCTCGACCACTTCATCATTCGTGAAGCACCGGGGTTGGCGACGGGTTAGCCCTTAGCTGGCCAGCATGCCGAGCATCACCAGCACCAGCAGGCCGATATACACCCGAGCATGCAACCGATCGGGAATGTGCCCGATCCACGGCGTGGCCAGGCGGATGCCCAGCAATGAGCCGAGGGTCAGCACGGCAAAGGCCAGCAGGTCGACATAGCCGATAAACCAGGGCCCCAGATCGAAACGGCTGAAGCCGGCCAGGGCCATATAAGTGAGAGTCCCGGCCAGGGCCACCGGAACGCTCAGCGGGTTGGCCATGGACGTGGCCTGGGTCATGCTCAGGCCACAGCGACGCAGCAGGGGCACGGTCATCACGCTGCCGCCGACACCCAGGAAGGTAGCAATGGCCCCGATGCCCAGGCCGTCGGTGTATTCCAGTCGCCCCAGGCGGCGCGGCGCACGGGTGTCGCCCTGTTCGAGAAAGCCACGACGCAGCAGGCAATCGGCAATGGTCAGCGCCAGGTAGGCGATAAAGGCGTAACGCATCACCTCACCACTGACCGCCATCGCCAGGACCGCTCCCGCTATCGCGCCCAGCCCGATATAACCACCCAGCGGCCACAGGTAATGCCGAATCAGGTTGCCGGCGCGGCGGTGTTTGCCGGTGGCCATCAACGCATTGACGATCATCACGCAGGTCGAGGTGGCGACCGCTATATGCATGGCCGACTGGGCAATGGCATCGTCAGCATCGTGGCTGCCCAGCAGCAGGCGATACAGCAGCGGCACCACCACAAAACCACCGCCGAAACCGAACAGCACCGCGCTGATCCCGGTCATGCAGCCGAACAGCCCCAGCCATAGATAAAACATCGAAGATCCTCCGTTGACAGAAGACCTCGACGATAGCGCGCCAGGGCTTGGCCGGCTTTAGCAAGTCAGCCAATACTGTTCGCATTTACGCCAACCCGCGGACGCCTGACGCCATGCGTGATACTTCGATCGACCGGCTGGATCACACCCCACGCGCCGTGGTGGCGATCGGTACCGATTACCCCCACGGCCACCTGTTGCCGAGCCATAGCCATCGTCGTGCGCAGCTGTTGTATGGCGCCACCGGGGTGATGCAGGTCAGCACCACGAACGGCCGCTGGGTGGTGCCGCCACAGCGCGCGGTATGGATTCCACCCCAGGTGGCTCATGAGGTGCTGATGCTCGGGGTCAGTACCCGCAGCCTGTACATCGAACCGGCGGCAATGCCGGCCTTGGGTGATGAGTGCCAGGTGATCAGCGTGTCGCCGCTGATGCGCCAGTTGCTGATGGAGGCGGTGGATCTGCCGCTGGTGTATGGCGAGAACGGACGCGACGGTGTGCTGATCAGCCTGCTGCTGCATGAACTGAGCCGCACCACCCGCCTGCCCCTGCATATTCCCCTGCCCGAAACGCCGCGCCTGCTCACCCTGTGCCAGGCCTTCCTGCAACAGCCCAATGCCCACCAGTCCCCCGAGCAATGGGCGCAGCAGCTGCATATCAGCCTGCGCACCTTCAACCGCCTGTTCCGCGAGCAGACCAGCATGAGTTTCGTCCAGTGGCGCCAGCGCGCCTGCGTGGTCAGGGCCTTGACCCGACTGGCCGCGGGCGAGGCGGTGACGCGAATCGCCCTCGATTTCGGCTATGACAGCCCCGCCGCCTTTTCCACTATGTTCCGCCGGGTAGCGGGGCAACCACCCAGTGCCTACCTGGAAACCGGGGCATAGCGCCGGGACAAGCCTTGTCACGAAGACGTTGGGGCGATCGGCAAAATGAGTTTGATCCGGGCGCAAAACAACTGTACAAATAAACAGTGCTTTATCAACTCATCTTCACCCGCTTCCGGAGAAAACCCATGGCCTCACTCGCGATGAAAGTCACCCTGGAACGTATCGCCCTTTTCCAGTTCACCCCAGAACACTGCATTCAAGCCCGCGCCATGCTGGGTTGGAACCAGGAACATCTGTCACGGGAGTCCGGCGTCTCGGTCGCCGCCATTCGCCGCTTCGAGGCCGGCGGCGATTTGCTCGACGTGACCCGGCTGGCACTGGCTTTTCGCTTGGAAGCAGAAGGCCTGGTGTTCTTCCCCGGCTTCGCCCCGGGACGTGGCATGAACATCAAGGGCGCCACGCCCAATCCGATGGAACGGCCCGACTACGCCATGATCGAGTGATCCAGGGCGCTCAGTACCTCTTCCTGTAATGCCTGCACCGAACGGTGAGTGGCATCGAGGCGGATGACCGGGCAGCTCAGCCCGGTGATCCAGCTCTCATGCCGGCGCAGGCTGCGCGTGCCTTGGCCCCCCGTGTCGTAGCCGGCCGCCCAGGCAAGAAAGGTCTGAGTAGCGAGATGGCGTGCACCGCCCTCATGGATCTGCTCGCCATAACGCTGAAACTCGCGCACGCGCAAACGCTGCAGGCGGATCTCGGGGTCCAGGCGGAGGAAAATGGCATGGGTAAAGGCCGGAATCAGCGGGTCGCCCCAGCCGCACAGGGAGCCGGACAGCACCCAGCTGTCCAACCCGGCCACCTGCTGCTGTAACAGCTGGATGCGCTCGTCCCGGGGACGACGCAGGCTGAAAGGCTGTTCGCTGGGGCGCCAGAAGAAGTTATCGGAGTCGAAGTGCGCGATAGCCAAACGCTGGGCCAGCGCCTGGCCCAAGGTCGTGGTGCCGGAACCGGACGCGCCAAACAGATGAAGCCGATAAGCCATCACCAGGTCCGTCGAGGGTATTGGGGGAGTTCTCTAGATACTCCCCAGGCCCGGACACGGCAACCTGGCGATGGCCGGGCCCAGGGAGTAGCCGATGAAGGGTCTACAGGTCGCTGGCCATTACCTGCTCGGCCACAGGGTCGACCTCCATCCACCAGGCGTGCCCCCGCTGCGGGTGCGCCAGGTTGAAGGCCTCGCCCATCTGCGGCGTGGCGATGGCGATGCTGCGTTCCCAGGCCAGCGAGAGGATGCGGTCGAACGGTTCGTACCAGGCATGCATCGACAGGTCGAACGTGCCGTTGTGGATGGGTAACAACCAGCGGCCCTTGAGGTCGATGTGCGCCTGCAAGGTCTGCTCAGGTTGCATGTGCACGCCCGGCCATTCGACGTTGTAGGCGCCGGTTTCCATCAGGGTCAGGTCGAAAGGACCATAACGTTCGCCGATCCGCTTGAAGCCGTCGAAGTAACCGCTGTCACCGCTGAAGAAGATCCGGGTGTCGCCATCGATCATCACCCAGGACGCCCACAGCGTGTTGTTGCCGTCGAACAGGCCGCGCCCGGAAAAATGCTGCGAAGGCGTGGCGATAAAACGAATGCCATCGACTTCCGTGCCTTCCCACCAATCCAGCTGGCGTACCTTGTCGGCCGGTACGCCCCACTTCACCAGGGTATCGCCCACGCCCAGGGGCGTGAGGAAATAGCGGGTCTTGTCCGCCAGCTTGAGCACAGTCTGATGGTCCAGGTGATCGTAGTGGTCATGGGACAGGATCACCGCTTCGATCGGCGGCAATTCGGCCAGGCTGATAGGCGGCTGGTGGAAACGCTTGGGGCCGGCCCATTGCACCGGCGATGCGCGTTCGGCGAACACCGGATCGGTGATCCAGAACTTGTCGTGCAGCTTCAATAACACCGTCGAATGCCCCAGGCGGTAGACACTCTGGTTCGGCGCCGCCAGCAGCTGTTCGTGGGTCAATGGCTGCACCGGGATGGCCCCGACCGGACGGGTGTTACGCGGCTTGTGGAACAACATGCGCCAGAAAATACCCAGCGTCTTGCCCAGCCCGGCACGCCGGACCGGCGCATGATTACGGAACGCACCTTGTTCCTGCAGGGACGTTTCGGGGCGTGAGGCGCTGTCTGCACGGGAAGAGAGAGTGGCCATGAATCAGTGACTCCAAGGAACCCGACAAGGCTCCGGTGATTCTCTGCGGAACGACAAAGGCCAATGCACGCAAGCGTCAGCCGACCATCATTTTTTCTGTCACGAACTACACTGCACAGTGTAGTTTTTCTAGATTGCAACAAACCCGGGACTAAGTAAACTGCCCCGGATAACTGCCAACGACCGCCATCGAACCCAACTTATGACAGCTCCAAAGCGCCTGACCGACCTCAAACGCGAAGCCATCATCCAGGCGGCGATTACCGAATTCCACGCCAGCGGGTTCGATATCACCAGCATGGACAAGATCGCGGCAACGGCCGGAGTGTCCAAGCGCACGGTGTACAACCACTTCCCCAGCAAGGAGGAGTTGTTCACCGAGATCATGCATAAGTTATGGGCGAGCATCAGGGCGCAAGCGGACATTCTTTACCACCCCGGATTAACCCTGCGTGAACAGTTGCGGGAATTGCTGATGGCCAAGCTGCAACTGCTGGCCGATGACAACTTCCTCAACCTGGCGCGGGTTGCGATTGCCGCTACCCTGCATTCCCCCGAGCGCGCCCAGTACATGGTGGCGCGCATGGGCGAGCGTGAAGAAAGCCTGATGGTGTGGATTCGCTCGGCCCGGGCGGATGGCCGGCTCAAGCCCCTGGACCCGGACTTCGCCGCCCAGCAGCTCCACGGCATGCTCAAGGCGTTTGCCTTCTGGCCGCAGATCACCATGAACCAGCCCCCCCTCAAGGAAGACGAACGACAGCACGTCGTCGAGTCCACGCTGGACATGTTCCTGGCCTGCTATCAAGCCTGACGCCCTTCCCGCCGGTTGCTCCAGCCCGCGGCTCTGCCGGCTGCCTCGACTCGCACCAAGCGCTCTGCAATGGGCGTTCGCGTACGCTCGTTCCACTAAATGGCCTGCAAGGACACTGATTATTCTTCTTGGAATAAATGACAATGTTCGCCGCCTTGCCCAATGAAGGGTGACGGCCAATAAAAACACCACAAGGTGTTTCAAACCCGGGCTGACGCGGAAATTTATGGATAACCAACAAGGCAAAGGGCTGTCATTTGCCAAACGTATTTACCTGCCAAGGATCGTCGGGCTGGGGATTGGCAGCCTCAGCGTATTCGCCGGCTTGTACCCGGTACCGCAACCGACCTGGGTTTGGCTGTTCCTGTTGTTCAACGGTTTTATCTGGCCACACCTGGCGTACCTGATCTCAAGCCGCGCGACCTTTCCCTACCAGGCCGAACGCCGCAACGTGTTGTGCGACTCGCTCTTCGGTGGTTTCTGGGCGGCGGCGATGCAGTTCAATCCGCTGCCCACGGTGACCATTCTGGCCATGATGGCGATGAACAACGTCGCAGCCGGTGGCCTGCGCCTGTTCATCCATGGCTCCGTGGCCCAACTGAGCGGTGTCGTGCTTTCGTGGTGGTTGCTCGGTCCTGCCTTCACCGGACATGCCACCCAGTTGCAGATATACGCCTGCCTGCCGATGCTGACTCTCTATCCGATGGCAGTAGGCATGGTCTGCTACCGACTGGCGATCAAGCTCTCCGAGCACAAACGCACCCTCAGCGCGCTGAGCCGCACCGACAGCCTGACCGGCCTGCTCAACCACGGCGCCTGGAAAGACCTGCTGCACCTCAAGTTCACCAAGTGCCAGCAACAACGCTGCCACGGCACCATTGCCTTGATCGACATCGATCATTTCAAACACATCAATGACAGCTACGGCCATATCCTCGGCGACGCCGTGCTGCATCAGTTGAGCCGGGACCTCAAGCTCAACCTGCGCCAGGACGATCTGGCCGGACGCTATGGCGGCGATGAGTTCTGCGTGATCCTGCCGGAGACCTCGATCCAGCAGGCCCGCGAAGTGTTGGAGCGGCTGCGGGAAGTCTTCGGCAACTATCGCCATCCGGGCGTGCCACAACTCAGGGTCAGTCTGAGTATCGGCCTGGCCGCCTGGCACCCGGGGTTGCGCGATGCCGCAATGTGGCTCATGGAGGCCGACAAAGCCCTGTATGCCGCGAAAAACACCGGGCGCAACAAAGTCGCCGCCGCCAGTCCGGTAACCGACACCCTTCTTGCCGTGTCGACCGGCCCCTGAAAAGTTATACAAAAATGTAAAAAACCAACATTTTGTACAACTTTTACGAACACCACTCCGAGCCAAGCCGGCATAATGCCGCCATGCAGTTATCCCAAAAAAGCCGAGCCAGCCATTCTCGGCCGTGCAACATAACTTCCCTAAATTAACTCGCAGGCCCAGCGTCTCTCCTCAGACGTTGGGCAAGGGTACGCTCCGGACAGGGTCGTGCCCTTCCAAGGGTTATCTGCCAGTCATGGAATGCTGGCATTGAGCAGACAAGGCCGAGGCCCCGGGGCTATCGGCATGCAGGCGCAGACAACAGGGACTGACTCCAGGTTTTTCCCACTGAGCACCAGCCATCATGCTATTCAACCGCCATAACAAAACCATCGACGCCTTGCACCACACCATCGCCCAGCAAGCCAGCCTGCTCGAGGCCATCGACCGCTCGATGGCGGTGATCGAGTTCGACCTGGAAGGCACGGTCCTGCGGGCCAACGACAACTTCCTCAAGACCATGGGCTATCGCGCAGAGCAGGTCATCGGCCAGCCCCATCGCCAGTTCTGCAACGCCGAATTCACCCGCGGCACTCAATACCGCGAACTCTGGACCCGCCTGAAAAACGGCCAGTTCGAATCGGGGACCTTCGAGCGCGTCAATGCCAAAGGCCAGCCGGTCTGGCTGGAAGCCAGCTACAACCCGATCAGGGATAGCGACGGCAAGGTCTTCAAGGTGGTCAAGTACGCCCTCGATGTCACCGAGAAGATCCAGCAGGAAAGCGAGTCCAGGGGCAAGCTGCACGCCATCGACCGCGCCATGGCGGTGATCGAGTTCAACCTCGACGGCAGCGTCATCACCGCCAACCAGAACTTCCTCGATCGCCTCGGCTACAGCCTTGCCGAACTCAAGGGCAAGCATCACCGGATCTTCTGCAAACCCGAGCTGGCCAACAGCAATGCCTACCAGGACTTCTGGCGGCGCCTCAACCAGGGCGAGTTCTTCAGCGGGCAGTTCGAGCGTGTCGACAAACGCGGGCAATCGCTGTGGCTGGAGGCCAACTACAACCCGGTGTACGACGCCGCCGGGCGCCTGTGCAAGGTGGTGAAGTTCGCCTCCGACGTGACGGCGATGGTGGAGAAACACGCCCAGGACGCCCAGAGCGCGACCCAGGCCTACCACATCTCGGTGGAAACCCGGCAAGTTGCCGAACAGGGCACCGCGGTGATCCAGCAGGCGGCCAGCGAGATGCGTCAGATCGCGGCCAACATCGAAGACTCCTCGACCCTGATCGCCAGGCTCGGCGAGCGTTCCGAGCAGATCACCGCCATCGTCAACACCATCCGCGCGATCGCCGAGCAGACCAACCTGCTGGCGCTCAATGCCGCAATCGAAGCCGCGCGCGCCGGCGACCAGGGCCGCGGCTTTGCCGTGGTCGCCGACGAAGTCCGGCAACTGGCCGCCCGCACCAGCGGCTCGACCGCGGAAATCTCGGGGATGATCGACATGATCCAGCACGAAACCCAGCAGGCCATCAAAAGCATGGACGGCACCCGGGACCGGGCTGCCAAGGGTGTGGGCCTGGCGGATCAGGCCGGCACGGTGATCCTGCAGATTCGTGACGGAGCCAGCGAGGCGGTGCAGGCCGTGAGCATGTTCGCCAACGAGCGCGCCACGCTCTGAACCGGCGCTTATCAATCAACGGTGTCGACGCCAGGGAAGGCGTCGGGCAACGGGCTATAGTGACCGCCAGTCCCATCGCCCCGAGCCCGCCATGAACCCGACCCCATCCGAAACAGCCTCAGCCGCCCCTGTCGACCATCTGCGCTTTCACCGCCCGCATGCTCATCTGGCCCCGACCTTCGGCACCGACAGCTTTGCCCTGAAGGCCGAAGCCTTCGCCCGCTTTTTCGGCACCCCGACCTTCCTCGGCGCGCAAACCCTGATCGTGCTGATCTGGGTCGGGCTCAACCTGAGCGGCGTGACGCACTTCGACGTCTACCCGTTCATCCTCCTCAACCTGGCCTTCAGCCTGCAATCGGCCTATGCCGCACCGCTGATCCTGCTGGCCCAAACCCGCCAGGCCGCGCGCGACAAAGCCCAGACCGATGCCGATGCCCAGCACCGCGAAGCCATCGCTATCGCCAACAGCGAACGCCAGGCGCAAGCCGCGCAACACACCGCGCAACTGCTCGAACTGCTGGAGCAGAACACCCGCCTGACCGAGATGACCAAACAGCTGACCGAACGCATCGAAAGCCTGACCTCGGAAATGCACCAGCACGTCCTGCACAAGGCCCCGCCCCAGGCATGACTCACTGCGGCGCGCGCAGGCGCTGGCTCAATTCGTCGAACAGCGTCACCACCGCACGCAGCGCCCGGCAGTCGGCCCGGGTCAACAGCCAGAGCGCGGTGTTGCAGCCCGGCAGTGGATCGCTCAAGGGTTGCAGGACGCAGGTGTCATCGAGCAGGAAATCCGGCAGCACCGCCACGCCCAGTCCGGCCTTCACCAGTTCGCTGACCGCCAGCATGCTGTTGCAGCGATAGCCCGGCACCACGCCGGGCAACGCCTGCCGACGCCAGGCCACCGTGGCGTGGTCCGGGAGGAAATCGTCCGGGGCGATCCAGGTCAGCCCGGCCAGATCCTCCGTCGCCCCGACCGACTGCCGATAGCTCGGACTGGCACAGACCCGATAAGACACCGCCCGCAGCTGCCGGCCTACCAAGTGCTCGGGTGGTATGCGCGTCAGGCGCAGGGCCAGGTCGGCGTCGCGCCGACTGAGGTTGGCAAAATCATTCGAGGTGCTGAGCTCCAGGGCCAGTGCCGGGTAACGCGGCATGAATTGCGCCAGCGCCGGCAACAGCAGGCCCTGCAATACCGAATCGGTACAGGTCAGGCGCACCGTGCCGCTGACCACCGCGCCGCCCTGCTCTACCCCGACCTGTGCCGCGTCCAGTGCCTGTTCCGCGCGTTCGGCCTGCTCGGCCAGGGTGCGGGCCAGGCCGGTGGGCAGGTAGCCGGCGCGGCTCTTGTCGAACAGCTGCTGGCCCAGCGCGGCTTCGAGACGACGCACCGCACGGAACACCGTGGACACATCGACTTTCAACAACGCCGCCGCGCGGGCCAGGGAGCCACCGCGCACCAGGGCGAGGATCAACGACAGGTCGGGGTAGTCGAGCCGATAGTGCGTAGCTGCATTGATCACTTGGATAAACGCCAATATTGAATGCGTGAACGCCAATCTATAGTGACGGCCAGCCACCCACAAGCGTTGGCCATACCGGGAGAAGTCCATGCCGCATATCGCACGTCCGCCCACCCTGCACATCGCCCTGGTAGGCGACTACGACCCTCAGGTCATCGCGCACCAGGCCATTCCCCGGGCCCTGGAAATGGCCGCCGAGGAAACCGGCCTCAAGGTGCACTATCGCTGGATGGCCACCGACAGCCTGACCTGCGACGAGCCGTTGCAAGCGTTCGACGGCATCTGGTGTGTGCCCGCCAGCCCCTACCGCTCGATGGACGGTGCCTTGCGGGCGATCCGTTTTGCCCGCGAACAGCAGCGGCCCTTCCTCGGCACCTGCGGCGGTTTTCAGCATGCGGTGCTGGAGTACGCGCGTAACGTGCTGGGTTGGGCCGATGCCGAGCACGGCGAAACCCATCCCGAGGCCGAGCGCGCCGTGCTCACACCATTGACCTGCGCCTTGGTGGAAGCCACCGACAGCATTCATCTGTGTGAAGGCAGTCGCATCGCCGAAGCCTATGGCGAGCGCCAGATCAGCGAGGGTTATCGCTGTCGCTACGGGGTCAACCCGCAGTTCGCCGCGCAATTGCTCGAGCACAACCTGCGCCCCAGCGGCTACGACTCGGCCGGCGACCTGCGGGCGGTGGAACTGCGCGACCATCGGTTTTTCATCGCCACCCTGTTCCAGCCGGAACGGGCGGCGCTCAAAGGCGTCGTGCCGCCCCTGGCCAGCGCCCTGCTCGCCGCTTGCCTGGAGCGCCACCCATGATCGCCCGCACACCCGAGGCGCCCTATTACGCGGTGATTTTCAGCGCCCAACGCCGCGAGCCGGACCCGGCCTACGAACAGGCCGCCGAACGCATGGTCGAGCTGGCGCAACAGCAGCCGGGATTTCTCGGCATGGAGTTCGCGCGTAACGAGGATGGCTTCGGCATCACCGTCTCCTATTGGCAGGACCAGGCTTCTATCCTTGCCTGGAAGCAGCACGCCGAACATTGCATCGCCCGTGAACGCGGGCGCAGCGACTGGTACGCGGCCTGTCATACCCGGGTGTGCAAGGTCGAACGCGCCTATCTGTTCGAACGCTGAGACCTCTCCCCCGCCAAGCGTGACGCCTGGACTATTGCGCCGCCGGCAGCCGATTGCGCACCGCCGAAATCTCCGGCAGGTCGGTGCGGCGCATGTACACGCGCAAGGGTTCGCTGATGTTGATGCGCTCGTCGATGTTCTGCTCCAGCAGCAACTGGATCAGCTCGCGCTTGAGCACCATGACCTGGCCCTCGGCGGTGGCCCAGACGAATTCGCTGGCGGGGGTGATGGCGTCGTCGGCGACGTCCATGCCGAAGGAGTCTTCGCTGAAGCGCACGATATGCTGGCCGCTCTTGCGGTTGAAACCGACAAAACCCTTGAGCTGGTCGGCGGCCTGGCAGATGAGTTCGGATGTGATGCGCATGGTAAACCTCACTGAGTGTCCCGCAGGACAGGTGATCGATGGTTTACACGCAGGGCAAGAGTGGACTTGTTCCAGGGCTTCCCTCTGACGGGGAAACTTCAGGGCGCAAGCGTACTGCAAAGCACCCCACAAAAGCGTCGGGAAATTTGCCGCAGGTGCAGATTTATGTCGGTTTCGCGATAGCACAACGGCCATTCAATTGTTAAAAGGTAGTCCTTTGAAAACCGCCCTCCACGAAAGGACCTCGACCATGCCTGCCACCTTCACCAAAAGCGCCCTGATGCTGAGCCTGATGCTTGGCCTGGGCCAGGCACAGGCCGCCAGCCCAAGCCCCACCGCACTGGCTGTCAGCCAAGGCATTCCACACCCGGCAGTGATCGCTCACCGGGGCGCGTCCTTCGATGCACCGGAGTCCACCGCCGCGGCCTACAAGCTGGCCCGCGACCTGGGTGCCGACTACCTGGAAATGGACCTGCAACGCAGCAAGGACGGCGTGCTGTTCGCCCTGCATGACAACAACCTGCAACGCACCACCGACGTCGCCAGCAAGTTTCCCGAGCGCAAGGACAGCCCGGCCAACGCCTTCACCATGGCCGAACTGAAAACCCTCGACGCCGGCAGCTGGTTCAACCAGGCCTATCCCGACCGCGCCCGTGCGAGCTACGTCGGCCTGAAGATCCTGACCCTCGACGAAATCATCGACATCGCCCAGAGCAACCCGCATCACAAGCCCGGCCTGTACATCGAGACCAAGGAGCCCCAGCAGTTCCCCGGCATCGAGCACGACCTCAAGGAAAAACTCCAGGACCGCGGCTGGCTCAGCCCGGCTGGCTCCAAGCTGGCGAAAAGCGACCTGGCGGTAGGCCAGGGCAAAGGCAAGGTGGTGTTGCAGACCTTCGAGAAGAGCAGCCTGGAACTGCTGCAGAAAGAAATGCCCAAGGTGCCGAAGATCCTCCTGCTGTGGATCGGTGAAGGCGGCATGCAGCCCAAGTCCGACGTGACCTTCGCCAACAGCGGCGAGAAGGACAAGGCGGCCTACTACGCCAAGCAGGAACCCAAGGACAAGGCCGAGTTCGAGCAGTGGGTCAGCTACGCCAAGGCCCAGGGCGCCATCGGCACCGGCCCGTCGGCGGCACTGACCAATGGCGGCGACCAGAGCTACTTCGACCTGGTGCAACCCTGGATGAACCAGTTCACCCACGACCAGGGCCTGCTGGTGCACGTCTACACCATCGATGAGCCGGTGGACTTCAAGAAGGTCCTGGACTCCGGTGTCGACGGCATCTTCACCAACCGCGCCTCGGAGCTGCTCAAGTACGCCAAGCGTCCGGCCAGCGGCAGCGTGAGCCAGCTGCTCGAGGCCAACGGCTACTGAGCCGGTCGCCGTGCGCACGCCCGAGTGGACAGGCCAGCTGTGGCTCGGGCGTGACTACGGACTGATCCAGGGCGAGCTGGGGCGCACCGCGCCCCACGCCCACTACGCCCATCAACTGATCCTCGCCCCCGCTGCGCCGGTCACCGTCAGCCTCGACGGCCAGCCCTGCACCGCCCGCCACGTGTTCATCCCGGCCATGCAACGGCATGCCATCCTCGACGCGCCCGGGACCCTGTTCACCCTCTACGCCGAACCGCTGACGATTGACGCCCAGGCCCTGCAACACAGCCTGCTGGGTGTCGAACTGACGCTGCCGGCGCTGGCCGAGGCGCTGCGGCATTGCCCGCGCCGAACCTTGCAAGACCGGCGGATCGAAAAGGCCCTGGCCGCCCTCGACAAACAATTGGCCGGCAAGGTCTCGGCCAGCGCCCTGGCGGCCCATGCGCACCTGTCCCTGAGCCAGCTCGAACGGCTGTTCAGCGGCCAGCTCGGCTTGCCGGTACGGCGCCTGGTGCTGTGGCGGCGCCTACGCCTGGCGATGGGCCTGGTGCTGGCGGGCCAGGCCATCACCGAGGCGGCCCATGGCGCCGGCTTTGCCGATTCCGCGCACTTCTCCCGCACCCTGAAAACCCTGTTCGGCGTCACGGCGCGCCAGGCCCTGCAACACATCAAGCTGCGCCTGCTGGACTGACTCAACGCCGCAGCGGCAAGGGCACCGGCGGTTCCTCATGGACGGCTTGCCTGCTGAAGGGGGCGAGCAATTGTTGCCAATACGCCTGCGGATAATCCGGCTGGCTACCGATGCCCAGGTCGCCTTGGCGCATCGGGTAGGTCGAGGAGTAAAACGCCGTGCCCAGCAGCCAGTCCCAGACATTCAAGAACAGGCCGAAATTCACATTGCCGGCGGTGCCGTACTTCATGTGGTGAAAGCGGTGCATCGGCGCCCAGGCGAACACCCAGCCCAGGGGACCGGGGCGCATGTCGACATTGGAGTGCTGCAACAGCAGCTGGATGGCGATGGCAAATGCGAGCAACTGCGCCACCGGCAAGGGGACTCCCAAAAACAGCAGTGGCAACAGCCCGGCGCTGGCTTCCAGCAGTTGATGCAGCGGGTGTTTCATCAAGCCATTGAAGCCATACAAGCGCTGCACGCTGTGATGCACCGCGTGCAGGCGCCACAGCCAGGACAGCCGGTGGCTGAAGTAATGCGCCAGGGTCAGGCCGCAGTCGGCGATGACAATCGCCAGCGCCAGCTGCGCCCACAGCGACCAGCCGCGCGGCCACAGCCCATCGAACGCCAGCAGGCTCACCAACCCCGGCAACAGCAGCAACCCCAGGGCGTTCAGGCTTTCATTGACCAGTGCGTGCAACACGTCGCGCAGGCGATCCTGCTGCGGGCGGTTCCAGTCCACCTCATAGGGCAACCACCACTCCGCCAGGAAGGACACCCCGAGCGCCCCGGCGAACACCAACAGCAACCAGCCCGGAGCGAGCCCCGGCGTGCCGATCACCCACACGCCAGCGCCGATGAAGCCGGCAAAGAACGCCGGACCGTACAAGCCTTTGATCATTGTTTTCATCACTGCCTCTCCTGTTCGAGAGCACAGCTTGAAATACCCGAGGGGCACTGGAATTGAACAAACGGCGCAAAGCTTGCGCTGAATTAAGGGTGAATTAAGTTGTGCCGGCTAATCTGAACCCACTCAAAACGAATCACCCCAAGGAAAGACACTATGAAAACGTTGACTGCCCTGTTCGCCGCGACCGCCCTGACCCTGACCGCTGGCCTGGCCCAGGCCGACGTGCGCCCGGACCTGATCCCGGGCCTGCTCAAGGCCGGCACCATCATGGACCTGGAAAAACTCAACCAGGCGGCACTGGCCGAACACCCTGGCACCACCGCCGCCAGCATCACCGACACCGAACTGGAACAGACCGCGGCCGGTGCCTACGTCTACCAGGTGGAACTGCGTGACGCCAAGGGCGTCGAGTGGGACGTCGATCTGGATGCCAAGACCGGCAAGGTCCTGAGCAACAAGCAAGACAAGTAATGCTTCAATACAAAAAAGCCGCGTGCCCGAAAGGCCACGCGGCTTTTTTATTCACCGACGCATCAGGCACTCAGGCGTGCCGTCACCTCGTTCAACTGCCCCGACAGCTCGTGCAGGTTCTGGCTGGCGCGTTCGGTGCGCTGCACGTTATCCAGGTTGGTGCTGGCGATCGAGGTGATCTCGGTCAGGTTGCGCGAGATGTCCTCGGCCACCGAAGTCTGCTCCTCCGCCGCCGTGGCGATCTGCCGGTTCATGTCGCGGATCGCCTCGACCGCCTCGGTAATCCGCTCCAGCATGGCGCCGGCCTGGGTCACCTGCTCGACGCTGGCATCGCTGCGCGCCTGGCCACTCTCGATCGCATGGGCGGCGTCCAGCGCGCCGGTCTGCACGCTCTGGATGATCTGGTTGATCTCGATGATCGATGCCGCGGTGCGCTGCGCCAGGCTGCGTACCTCGTCGGCGACCACGGCGAAACCACGTCCGGCCTCGCCGGCCCGCGCCGCCTCGATGGCGGCGTTGAGTGCCAGCAGGTTGGTCTGTTCGGCAATACCGCGGATCACTTCCAGGACCTTGCCGATACGCCCGCTGTCGGCTTCCAGGCGGCGGATCACCTCGGCGGTGTTGGCGATTTCACCGCGCATCAGGGTGATGGCGTGGATGGTGCCCTGCATCACCTGCTCGCCCTGCTGGGCCGACTGGTCGGCGTCATCGGCGGCCCGCGCCGCATCCGCCGCATGGCGTGCCACTTCCTGGGCGGTGGCGGACATTTCGTTCATCGCCGTGGCGACCTGGTCGGTGCGGTTGAACTGATCGTTGGTGCCCTGGGACATCAGGGTGGCAATGGCATTCAGCTCGCCGCTGGCGCTGTCCAGGTCGGACCCGCTGCGCTGCAGGCGGCTGAAGGTTTCGGCGAGGAAATCACGCAAGGTATTGGCGGCCACCGCCAGCTTGCCCAACTCGTCCTGGCGGCTGCTGGCCACGCGCTCGGCAATCCGCCCACGGCTGAGTTGCGCCACGTAGTCGATCAACTGGCGGATCGGTTCCACCAGGCTGCGGTTGACCAGCCACAGGCTCAGCAGGCCGATCAGCAAACCCGAGGCCAGCATCACCAGCAGGCCGATCCACACCGTGCGCTGGGCGCCGGCGCTGATGTCCCGCGACTGTTCGCTGCCCTGCTTGCGCAGCTCGCTCACCAGTTCGCTCATCTGCTCGCTGGCGGCGCGGTCCACGCCCTTGACCGCGGCGTCGCCGGCGGCCGGGTCGGCACCGGCGGCGACAAAGGCATCGCGACCTTTCTGGTACGCCGTGCCCAACACCCGGTGCTCTTCACGCAAGCGCTCGATCCGGCCCTTGAGCGCCGCATCGATGCCCGGCTCCGCCGCCAACTGGCCAAGAATGCCCTGCACATCGCGCTGGCGATCCTCGAACTGCTGCCAGTATTTGCTCAGCTCGGCGCTCTGCTTGCCACGCAGCAACACGTTTTTCCATTCCTGCACCTGGACCTTGAATTGCAGGTTGGCTTCATCGAGCAACTGCGAGGTGCGCAGCGGCCCCTCGATCAGCTCGCGATAACCTTGCACGCCATTGGACAGGAAGTGAAAACACGCCAGCGCGATCAACAGCATCGCCAGCAGGCTGCCGCTCAACAAAGCCAGGACTTGCGCTCTCAGGGATTTTTGCAAGGACATCGAATGAGATCTCTCAACAGGGATAGAGCACGCCCGAGGCGGGCATGGGTAGCGTGCGAACATCCCTGTCAGGCGAACCGGGGCAAGCCGGTCGCGCAGTCGTCGTATGCGTGATCGGCCTGAAAGAGGCATTCTTGAGGACCTCCGACAGCCGGTTATAGGTGCTGAATGTTGCACTTCAAACCGTCACAAAATGGTCATGCGGCCTTGCGATGATCGGGCCCAAGTGAACCTGTAAACCGCCTACAGGTGCCTTCCCTCCTGCGAGCCTCCATGAACCACAGCATCGACCATGCCCATCGCGATTCGGATCTGTTCGGCCTGCTCTACGGCTTCGCGTTTCGACCCGGCGAGCGGGGTCGCGAACTGGATTCGGCCAAGGCCCTGCAAGCCTTGCAACAGCCGGACGATGGCGAGGAATTTGTCTGGCTGCACCTGAACCTGGCGCATGCCGCCTGCGAACGCTGGATGCAGACCCACCTGGCGCTGCCGGAAGAATTCTTCGAGGCCTTGCACGAAGGTTCGCGCTCGACCCGCATCGAGCATGTGGATTCGGCCCTGCTGGCGGTGGTCAACGATGTGGTGTTCAACTTCGGCAGCATGGTCTCCTCGGATATCTCCACCCTGTGGGTCTGCGTGCGCAGCCGGTTGATCGTCAGCGCGCGCCTGCAACCCCTGCATTCGGTGGACAAGCTGCGCTCCTCGGTCAAGGCCGGCGAACGTTTCCGCTCGCCCCTGGAACTGCTGGTGCACCTGCTGCGCGACCAGGGTGAAGTGCTGACCCAGATCGTGCGCAAGACCAGCCTCAACGTCGACCAGATCGAAGACCAGTTGCTGGCCGCGCGGATCTCCACCAACCGCGCGGAACTGGGGGCCATGCGCCGGGTGCTGGTGCGCCTGCAACGCCTGCTGGCGCTGGAGCCGGGCTCGCTGCTGCGGCTGCTCAACCGGCCGCCGCCATGGTTGCAGAAGGAGGACGTCAAGGAGCTGCGCAAATCCACCGAGGAGTTCGCCCTGATCATCAACGACCTCACCGCCCTCGGCGAGCGGATCAAGCTGTTGCAGGAAGAGATCGCCGCCAATATCAACGAACAGACCAACCGCACCCTGTTCACCCTGACCGTGGTCACGGTGCTGGCGCTGCCGATCAACATCATTGCCGGCTTCTTCGGCATGAACGTCGGCGGCATCCCCTTCTCCGGGGATCCGGAAGGTTTCTGGATCCTCGTCGCGCTGGTCGCCACCTTCACCGTCATCGCCGGCCGCTGGGCGTTTCGCAAGCGCCAGGATATGTAGGTCCTATTCCCTGTAGCCGCTGCCGCAGGCTGCGCAAGGTCCGCAGGACCTCCGGCGATTTCAAGGCCGCCACGGCCGGCCCAGACCGATCGCAGCCTGCGGCAGCGGCCACCGACGCCATCGCGGGTAAGTCAGATCGCCGCCCGCTCGCTCCTACAGAAAAGGGGCGGCTTCTTGACCAGTGGTTAAAGGATTCACCCAAACACTGACCTGAGGCAGTCTCTCTGTAATATTTGGCAACGATCATGGGCGACACTCCTTTCTCCCACAGGATTGTCCGGCAATGGCCACCCCTTCACTGACCGCCGCCTCCCCTTCCCCCGTCCTCGAAGCCAGACCGCAGCTGGATAAAAAAGCCAGCCCCTTCACCCTCGTGGTGTTCTTCGCGATCCTCGCCATGGGCCTGTTGTTCACCGCCTACAGCCTGATGCACGACATGCACGAGCTGGGCACCACAGTCACCACCTGGACCCCGTTCCTGCTGCTCGGCGTGGCACTGCTGATCGCCCTGGGCTTCGAGTTCGTCAACGGCTTCCACGACACCGCCAACGCCGTGGCCACGGTGATCTACACCCACTCGCTGCCGCCGCATTTCGCGGTGGTCTGGTCGGGTTTCTTCAACTTCCTCGGCGTGCTGCTGTCCAGCGGCGCGGTGGCCTTCGGCATCATCGCCCTGCTGCCGGTGGAGCTGATCCTGCAGGTCGGCTCGTCGGCCGGCTTCGCGATGATCTTCGCCCTGCTGATCGCTGCCATCCTGTGGAACCTCGGCACCTGGTGGCTGGGCCTGCCGGCCTCGTCGTCCCACACCCTGATCGGCTCGATCATCGGCGTCGGCGTGGCCAACGCCCTGATGCACGGCCGCGACGGCACCAGCGGCGTGGACTGGAGCCAGGCCACCAAGGTTGGCTATGCCCTGTTGTTCTCGCCGCTGATCGGCTTCGCCTTCGCCGCCCTGCTGCTCCTGGCCCTGCGCCTGTTCGTGAAGAACCGCGCGCTGTACAAGGCGCCCAAGCGCAACACCCCGCCGCCGTGGTGGATTCGCGGCATGCTGATCGTCACCTGCACCGGCGTGTCCTTCGCCCACGGCTCCAACGACGGCCAGAAAGGCATGGGCCTGATCATGCTGATCCTGGTCGGCACCCTGCCCATGGCCTACGCGCTGAACCGCACCATGCCGGCCGACCAGGCCCTGCAATTCGCCGCCGTGGCGCAAGTCACCCAACAGGCCCTGGTGAAAAGCGCCCCGCAACCGGCCCCCGCCGACCCGCGCGCGGTGCTTTCCGACTATGTGCGCAGCAAGGAGGCCACGCCGCAGCTGGTCCCGGCCCTGGCGGCCCTGACCGGCCATATCGGTGACGAAGTGAAGGGCTACGGCTCCCTGGCCAAGGTGCCGGCCGAAGCCATGGGCAACGTGCGCAACGACATGTACCTGAGCAGCGAAACCATTCGCCTGATGGACAAGAACCAGGTCGGCGATTTCGACGCCGACACCCAGGGCAAGCTGCAACTGTTCAAGCAGCAGATCGACAACGCCACGCGTTTCATTCCGCTGTGGGTGAAGATCGCCGTGGCCATCGCCCTCGGGCTGGGCACCATGGTCGGCTGGAAGCGCATCGTGGTCACCGTCGGCGAGAAGATCGGCAAGACCCACCTGACCTACGCCCAGGGCGCTTCGGCGGAAACCGTGGCAATGCTGACCATCGGCGCCGCCGACATGTTCGGCCTGCCGGTGTCCACCACCCACGTGCTGTCTTCAGGTGTGGCCGGGACCATGGTCGCCAACGGCGGCGGCCTGCAGATGCAGACCATCCGCAACCTGCTGATGGCCTGGGTGCTGACCCTGCCCGCGGCGATCCTGCTGTCCGGCAGCCTGTATTGGCTGTTCACCCAATTGTTCTGAACACTACCTCTCCTGGTAGGAGCGGCCGGTCGACGCTCGATTGCCCGCGATAGCGTCAGTGGTCACTACACCGTTCAAGGATTCGAAGCGGGTGGTGTCTGTCGCAGCCTTATCGCGGGCAAGCCTCGCTCCTACATGATCGGATCTCAGCTGATGGCAGGCAATCTGCCGCGGCTGCGGCTGGACAGGCCCGCCTGCAAGACAAACGCCAGCACCCCGGTCAGCGGCGCGGAAAAACTCGCCAGCCCGCCGCCGGCCCACATCAGCAACAGGCCCAGGGCGGTCCCGCCGAACCAGGCGCCCAGCCCCGCGCCGTTGAACGCCGCGACGCGCTCGATGGCCGCCACCTCGGTGCGCCCGAACAGGATCTGCGCCAGCGCCACGCCAACCCAGGCGACGACGAAGATGCCCTGGTAAGCCAGCGCCTTGAGCAGATAGGCGAACACGTCCGCCAGCATCAGGACATAGACGATCACTCCCACCGCCAGAGCCCACATCAGGTAGGAACCGCGCACGCCGAAGCGGCCGAAGAACGCCTGCATGTTCAGGGTCGCCAGGTAGTAATTGGCGGTGTTGATGCGGGTTTGCGTGGCCCAGACGAACAGCAGCCCCCACAGCCCCATGAGTTGCAGGATCGCCATCACCACCGAGACTTCGTTGAGCGCGCCTTCGTGGGGAATGCTGCTGACCAGATAGATGCCCGCCGCGCCGTTGAGCAGGAAAGTCACCGCGTAGAACGGCATGCCGAAGTTCCAGCGCCCGTGGTAGCCGGCGTCTTCAGGCTTGCCGAAACGCGCGTAGTCGAAGGTGAACAGCATCAGGATCCACACTCCCATGTACGCCACGAAACAGTCCCACCAGGCAAAGGCACCGGGGCTGGCCGGGCCGAAATCCAGCCACTGCGGTTGGTAGCCATAACGCGCGATCGACAGCCCCACCGCCACCAGCAGCCCGCCCAGGTACACCGGCAGCAGCACGCCGTTGAGCTTGTCCAGCCAGTGTTGCACGCTGCCCAGAACCAGCGGCACGCTGTACAGCACCACCAGCAGGGCCGCCAGCGGATACACCAGCTGCGGGTACAGATGATTGAGCGCCACGGCGATCACCGAGCCTTCGAACACCGCGTAGTAGATCGCCGTGGAGAAGAAGATCAGCGTCGCCAGGCAGGCCCCGCTGCTGCCGAACAGCAGCCGGGAAAACAGCGCCACCGACAACCCGCTGCGCATGGCGAAACGGCTGAGTACGCTGTTGACCAGGCCATAACAGAGCACCGACAGCAGCATGCCGATCAGCGCATTGCGGGTGCCGTGGGCCAACGCCAGGGACGCACCGACCACGATGTAGAACATGGCACTGCACACGGCCCACCAGGCCATGGTCAGCGACAGCTTGCCCATGCGCGCATCCGCGGCGACAGGGAGATTGGCCGGGTCCTGCCCGGTTTGATTCGCTTGCGATAAAGCAGCCATATGCGTGAACTCCAGGACCAGTCAAAGGTTGAAGCGCGGGCAGCCGCCACCGCACCAAAGCGCGATGGCGACCAACCTTTTGGCATTTACCCGCGCCAGGCGGCGGGCAGAATCAGGAAGGGAACAGCTTGCTCAGGCAGGCGAGCTTTTTCTTGTAGGAGCGCCGGGCCTCCAGCGCTTCTTCCAGGGTCACCGCGACGAAACGGGCCTTCTGGTTGGGTTGCATCTGCCCGATCAGGTCGAGGTCGGCGCTGATCACCGTGCCGATCATGGCGTAGCCGCCACCGGACACCGCATCGCGGTGCAGCACTATGGGTTCGAGCCCGGCAGGCACCTGGATCGAACCTATGGGATAGCAACTGTCGACGATGTTCGACGGATCGGAACCGGCGCCGAACGGCTGCTCCCGTGGCTGGAAGCCCAGGGGGCTGCCGCCCTTGAAGCGATAGCCGATGCGGTCGGCTTCCGAACCCACGGTCCAGGGCTCGGCAAAGAAGCTGGCCTTGGCCGCGCCGGTCAGGCGCTCGTAATACAGGCCGGGCACCACCCGCAGGCTGATCTCGCCACCCAGCGCCTGGCGCAAGGCCATGGGCAGGCTGGCTCCCGGCCGGCTCTTGGCGCTGTCGCCCCCCACCGGCAACTCGTCCCCCGCCACCAGCCGCCGGCCCTGGAAACCACCGAGGCCGCCCAGGGCATAGGTCGAGCGACTGCCCAACACCAGCGGCACATCGATGCCACCGGCGACCGCCAGGTAGGCCCGGGCGCCAGCCTTGGGAAAATCGAAGCGCAGCACTTGCCCGGCCTTGACCGCAAAGGCGGTGTCCAGGTGCATGTCCACGCCATCGACCCTGGGTGTCATGTGGGCGCCACAGACCGCCACCAACGCATCGCGGGTGAATACCAGTTCCGGGCCGAGCAATGTGCACTCCAGCCCCGCCGCGCCAGCCGGGTTGCCCACCAGCTGGTTGGCCGCGCTCAGGGCGTACTGGTCCAGGGCCCCGGACGGCGGAATGCCCAGGTGGTAATAACCTTCGCGGCCCAGGTCCTGCACCGAGGTGGCCAGGCCGGGTTTGATGACCTTGATCATGCCAGCACCTCCTGCAACGACTTGGGATAACCGACCGGGTCGGCGAGGAACGCATCCAGGGAGAACTCCACCGGACGGATGCGCAGGTCGAACCGCCCGGCCTCGACCTCGGCTACCGCCCGGTCGTAGGCCTCGCGGTCCATGGGCTTGAACTGCACGATGTCGCCCGGACGGAAGAACACCATGTGTTCCTTGAGGTACGCCAGGTTCTGCTGCGGGTCGTAGATCGGCGCCGGGGTGACGCCGAACATCTGGTAGCCGCCGGCGCCGCGCACCGAGTAGATGCAGCCGAAACAGCCACCGTGGCCGAGGGTCAGCTTTGGCGTGTCGGTGCGCGGCCGCAGGTACTTGGGCACCTGCAACTGGCGCTCGCGCTCGACCATCTGGAACATGAACGGCAGGCCGGCGACGAAACCCACCATCGACACGAACCAGGGCGCGCCACTGTGGGCGGCGATAAACGCCTCGACGTCCACCAGGCCATTGATCCGCGCCGCGTACTCCAGGTCGGTGGCGCTCGGGTCCTGGTGCCGGTCGCGAAAACGCATCAGGGTTTCATGGGTCCAGGGGTCGTTGTACAGCACCGGGATCTCGATGATCCGGGTGTGCAGGGTGCGCTCGGCCACCGCCTCGGCCTCGGCCCCTTGCACGGCTTCGAGCAGTGCGTGGGGGGCAATGCGGTCGGGGTCGAAACGGATCTGGAACGAGGCGTTGGCCAGGCACACGTCGAGTACGCCATCGAGCTCCAGCCGCTCCACGGCGCGGGTCACCGCCATGCCCTTGAAGAAGGCTTCCAGGGACATGCTGTCGCTGACCTCGGCGAACAGGTGCTCGTCAGCGCCGAAGCTGTAGCGGATCGCGGTGTTCATGCGGCACCTCCCATACGGCGTGCGGCCAGCCAGGTTTCCAGGGTGCCGGTATGGAAGTCGGCGTGGTGCAGCCAGGGCTCGGCGAGCAGTTCCCGATGCAGGCCCAGGGTGCTGGCCATGCCAGTCAATGTGCAGTGTTCCAGGGCGATGCGCGCCCGGGCCAGGGCCTCGCCACGGTCGCGACCATGGACGATCAGCTTGGCCAGCAGCGAGTCATAGTACGGCGGCACGCGGTAGCCCGGGTACAAATGACTGTCGACCCGTACACCCGACTCCTGCGGCCAGATCAACTCTTGCACCACGCCGGGGCTGGGGAAGAAGTCCCGGGCCGGGTCTTCGGCGTTGATGCGCATCTGCAAGGCCGCGCCATTGAGGCGGATATCGCTTTGCCGCAACCCCAGCGGTTCGCCGCCGGCAATGCGCAACTGGGCCTGGACCAGGTCGATGCCGGTCACCAGCTCGCTGACCGGATGCTCGACCTGGATCCGCGTGTTCATCTCGATGAAAAAGAACTCGCCGCTGGCCTCGTCATACAGGTATTCCAGGGTACCCGCGCCCCTGTAACCGAGAGCTTCGCTGAGGCGCACGGCGCTGGCGCACAGGGTTTCCCGCTGCAGGTTGTTGAGGACCGGCGATGGCGCTTCCTCGAAGATTTTCTGCCGCCGCCGTTGCAGCGAACACTCACGCTCGAACAGGTGCACCGCGTGCTTGCCATCGCCCAGCACCTGCACTTCGATGTGCCGGGCCTTGCCGATAAAACGCTCCAGGTACAGCGCGCCATTGCCGAAGGCGGTCTGCGCCTCGCGCTGGGCACGGGGGAATTCTTCCGCCAGTTGGCTGGCGTTTTCCGCCAGGCGAATACCTCGTCCACCGCCACCGGCCGAGGCCTTGATCAGCAGCGGAAACCCCACGGCCTCGGCGGCTTGCAGGGCCATGTCGAGTTCGAACAGTTCCCCGGGCGAACCCGGCACCACCGGCACCCCGGCGGCCTGGGCAGTGCGCCGGGCTTCGGCCTTGTCGCCCATGCGGCGAATGGTGTCCGGGCTGGGCCCGACGAAGATCGCCCCCGTCGCTTCCACAGCTGCGGCGAACTCGGCGTTCTCCGAGAGAAACCCGTAGCCGGGGTGCACCGCATTGGCGCCGCTGGCCTGCAAGGCACCCAGCAACGCCTGCACGTTCAGGTAGCTCTGGTCGGCGCGGGCGGGGCCCAGCACCTGCACCTCATCGGCCAGGCGCGCAGCCATGGAGTCGACGTCCGCTTCGCTGCACGCAGCCACGGTGGGGATACCCAGGGCCTTGGCCGCGCGAATGATGCGCACGGCGATTTCGCCACGGTTGGCCACCAGCAGTTTGCTGATGGCTTGAGTACTGATGGTTCGAGTCATGGGCCTGCCCTCACTGGTCATCAAGCGTGGCAACGACCTGACCCGGTTCCACCGGATCACCGTCCTCTATCGCGAAGGCCGTAAGGCGACCAGCCGTCCCGGCGGTCAGTTCGGAAAACTGCTTCATGACTTCGATCAGGCCAATCACGGTGTCGGCGTCGACGCGCTCGCCAACCTCGACGAAGGGCGCCGACTCGGGCGTGGCCTTGCGATAGAAGGTGCCCGGCAAGGGGGTGATAACGGAATGTTCGGCCATGTCTGTTCCTCTTGGAATAGTTGTAGAAAGGCAGGCAAAAAATCTTCGGCGAACCCCGGCGTCTTCGCGCCTGGTGTTGTGGCTGGGGGTTGCGGAGCGGCTCAGCGCGGCGCACGCACCTCGATCCCGGCCTGGTCCAGGGCGGCGCGGGAGGCCTCCACCAGGCACAGGGCGCCAGGGGTGTCGCTGTGCAGGCAGATGGAGTCGAACTCGATCTCCAGGTCCTCGCCCTCCACGGTGCGCACCAGGCCCTGCTGGCAAGCGCGCACCACACGGGCGGCGACCGTGGCCGGATCGAGGGCGCGAACATTGCGGGTGAAGACGATGGAGCCGCTGAGGTCGTATTCGCGGTCGGCGTAGAACTCGCGGACCACTGGCTGGCCCAGCTCCTTGGCCACCCGCCAGATCACCGAGCCGGGCATGCAATACAGCAGCAGCCCGGGTTCCAGGACTTGCAGGTGTTCAACCAACAAGCGGGCGGCTTCTTCATCCCGCGCCAGGTGCATGTAGAGCGCGCCATGGGGTTTGATGTGTTGCAGCGCCACGCCCTGGACCCGTGCCAGTTCGCGCAGGGCGCCGAGCTGATAGAGCATGTCGTCCACCAGTTCCTGGGCCGGGGCATTGATGTGCCGGCGGCCGAACCCCACCAGGTCGCGGAACCCCGGATGGGCACCGATGGCCACGCCCAGACGCTTGGCCTGCTCGACGGTACGCCGCATGGTGCCGGGGTCGCCGGCATGAAAGCCGGTGGCGATATTGGCCGAGCTGATGAAGCCCATCAGCTCGTTGTCGACGCCATCGCCGATGGTCCAGGGGCCAAAGCTCTCGCCCATGTCCGAATTGAAATCCACTGCCTGCATCGCTGTTGCTCCAACTGCTCGTGACTTCGTGCAGTGGAAATTACGGCCGCCCTTGACCCCTTGGGAAGATCTATTATCAGATACGGTATCTTCTGAAAAACAGATACCGACACTCATGTAGGAGCGAGGCTTGCCCGCGATGGCGTCAGTGATCCCACCACCGGTTCAAGAGTCTGGCCCGGTGGCGTTTGTCATGGCCTCATCGCGGGCAAGCCTCGCTCCTACAGAAGCCTTGAGGAATTCGTGATGTCCCTCACCCTGCGCCAGGTCCGCTACTTCGTCGCCACCGCCGAGATCGGGCAGATTTCCCAGGCGGCGATCCACCTGAACATCTCCCAGTCGGCGGTGACCACGGCAATCAAGGAACTGGAAGCCATGCTCGGCGTGCAGCTGTTCCTGCGTTCGGCCCAGGGCATGAACCTGACCGACGCCGGACGGCATTTTCTCAACCGCGCCTATGTGATCCTGCGCAGTGTCGACGATGCGCTGAACAGCCCGCTGCCAGACTACCGCGCCAGCGGCGTGCTGCACCTGGCGGCCAGCTACACGGTGATCGGCTACTTCCTGCCGCACCACCTGCAACGCCTGGAACACTGGCATCCGGACGTGACCATCGAGGTCCACGAACAGGAACGCCAGGCCATCGAACAGGGCCTGCTGGAAGGCCGCTTCGACATGGCCGTGGTGCTGACCGCCAACCTCACCCACCCGGACATCGTCTCCGAAACCCTGTTCAACTCCGAACGCCGCCTGTGGCTGCCCAGCCATCACCCACTGTGCGAGCGCGCCACCGTCAGCCTCGCCGACGTGGCGCAGGAACCCTACATCCTGCTGACCGTCGACGAAGCCGAACAGAGCGCCATGCGCTATTGGGAAAACGCCCGGCAGAAACCCCGGGTGCGGGTGCGCACCAGTTCGGTGGAGGCGGTGCGCAGCATGGTGGCCAACGGCAGCGGCGTGGCGATCCTCTCGGACCTGGTGCACCGCCCCTGGTCGCTGGAAGGCAAACGCATCGAAACCCTGAGCGTGAGCGACCCGGTGACACCCATGAGCGTCGGCCTGGCCTGGCATCGCGAACGGGCGTTCACCCCGGCGATGCAGGCGTTTCGCGACTACTTCCACGACGCCTTCCTTGCGCCGCAGCAGCTGTCGGCACGGCGTTAAGCCGCGCCAAAACGCCAGGAGCGAGCGGGATCGCGATGAGGTACGCGGTACATTCGATCGACCGCGCTACGTGCATCGCGAGCCCGCTCGCTCCTACAGGGGATGGGTGTCAGGAACAGCGCGTGGCCGGGTTCTGCGCCCAGCGTTTGGCGGTGCCGGCAATGCGTTTGGCCAGTTCGCCGATGGCCCGCTGATGGGCCTGGACCAGGCTCGACAGCTCGACGCTGGCCGGCTGGCTGATGCGGCTGCTGCAGGTCAGGCTGCGGCGCTCGACGCCGTCACCGCGCAGGCGCAGGTTCCACACCACGTCGATCAGCGCATAACGCCCCGGCACCGATTCGAAGCGGCGCACATCGGTCTGCAACGACAGGATTGGCTGCCCCGCCGACTTGGGCAGGCCTTCCAGGTTGCGCGTGCCCAGTTGCTGCTCCATCTGGCTGGCCAGGGCATCGTGGAACTCGTCCACCAGCGGCGCGCTCCAGCGCGCGGTTTCCAGGATCGCCAGGGTGCCGCCGTCCTGGCGTACCACGACTTGCGGCTGGTCGACCTGCATCGGGATGCGCACCCCGGCCATCTCGAATTGCAGGGCCGGCGCCGCGACGCCAGCGGGCGCCGGCTCGGGCGCCGGCGGCATCAGGGTGTAGTAATGGGTCGGCGCCGAGCTGCAGGCCGCCAGGCCCAGGGACGCGATCAGCAACGCGAGAGTTTTTTTCATGGCTGGACTTCCGATTCAGGCTCACGAGAAGACGAGGTCGAGGATTTGTAGGCGTCCGGCTGGTTGTCCTTGAGCCGCCCGCGGATCAGTGCTTCGGGATGCCGGCTGAGGAAATCGGTGAGCACCCGTACCGAACGGGCGGTGCGCTGCACTTCGTCCATCGCCTGGCCCAGTTGCAGGCGCTGCGGCGAGTCCTCGGCGAAGCTGTCGTTGGCCGTGGTCAGGGTTTTCTTGGTCTGTTCCAGGGTGTTGCGCATTTCTGGCAGCACCTTGCCGTTGACGTTCTCCAGGGTCTTCTGCATCTCGGTCAGGCTGCCATTGAGGTTGTTGGCGATGGCATCGATCGGCAATTTGCTGATCTTCTCCACCACTCGCTGCAACTGCTCCTGCAGCTTGTCGAGCCCGCCCGGTACGGTAGGGATCTCCAACGGCCGCGCGGTCGCATCGAAAGCCACCGGCTTGGCGTTGGGGATGAAGTCCATGGAAATGAGCAGTTGCCCGGTCAGCAGGTTGCCGCTGCGCGCCTGGGCCCGCAGGCCATGCTGGACGAAGGTACTGATCAGGTAGCCGGCGCGACTTTCGTCGGCACCGCTGAGTTTCTCCAGTTGCTGATGGACCTTGCCCAGCCGCGCCGGGTAGATCACCACGCCGACCAGGGTCGAGAAACTCTTTTTCTGCTCGTCGTAATCCAGGTCCATCGACACCACCCGGCCGATGTTCACCCCGAGGAACTCCACCGGCGCATTGAGCGCCAGCCCGCGCAGGGTCTGGTCGAAACGCATGCGCATGTAATACGGGTCGCCATCGGGCGGCGCCAGTGCGGTGTCCGGGTCGGCGAACAGCTGGTAGCTGGCGTTTTCCTCGGCCGGCTTGGCGTTGGGGCTGTACTTGGGTTCGACGAAGGCAATGCCGCCGGCGAGGATCGACGAGATGGATTCGGTGTTGACCTTCAGGCCGTTGGCGCCCAGGGTCACGTCCACGCCGCTGGCGTTCCAGAAGCGTGAGTCGGTGGTGACGAACTGGTCGTTGGGCGCGTTGACGAAGATCCGCACGTCCACGCCCTTGCCGTTTTCCGACAGTTTGTAGGAAATCACCTGGCCCACTTCGATGCGCCGGTAATAGACCGGCGAACCGACGTCCAGCGAACCCAGGTCATCGGTGCGCAGGGTAAAGCGCTTGCCCTTTTGCCCGTAGGTCACCGGTGGTGGCGTTTCCAGGCCGACGAAGCTTTTCTTGCGCTTCTCTTCCTGGCCGGCGTCGGCGCCGATAAAGGCCCCCGACAGCAGGGTGTCAACCCCGGACACACCGCCGGCGCCAATACGCGGACGCACCACCCAGAACATCGAGTCGGCGGCGGTGAAGGACTCCGCCGACTGGTCCAGCTCGACCTTGGCGATCACCTTGCTGCGGTTCTTGCTCAGGGCGATGGAGGTGACCTTGCCGATCACCACGTTCTTGTATTTGACCTGGGTCTTGTTGGCTTCCAGGCCTTCGGCGGTCTGGAAGCTGATGGATATCTCGGGCCCGGCCGACAGCGACTTGTGCACCAGCATCGACAGGCCGACCAGGGCCGCGACTATGGGCACGATCCACACCAGCGAAACATTGAACCGGCGCGTCCTGACCGCGGGGGTGCCCGGCCTCGCTGGCGCGCTTGAAGCGTTGGAACCTGGATGATCAGACATCTTCAACCTCTACATCCCAGATGAGCCGGGGATCGAAACTCATGGCCGCGAACATCGTCAGGACCACGACCAAACCAAAGAACAGGATGCCCATGCGTGGCTCGATCGAGCTCAGGGCGTGGAATTGCACCAGCGCCGCCACCAGGGCGACCACCAGCACATCGAGCATCGACCAGTAGCCGATCACCTCGATAAAACGGTACAGCTTGGCGCGCTCGCGCATCGCCCAATGGCTGCGGCGCTGACAGGTGATCAGCAGCATCCCCAGGACGAAGAACTTGATGCACGGCACCACCACGCTGGCGATAAAGATCAGCAGGGCAATGTCCCAGGAGCCGTGCTGCCAGAACTCCAGCACGCCACTGAGAATAGTGTTTTCGCTGCCGCTGCCGAAGATCTGGGTATACATCACCGGCAGCACATTGGCCGGGATGTAGAAAATCAGGCTGGCCACCAGGAAGGCCCAGGTGCGGCTCAGGCTGTTGGGTTTGCGCGCATGCACCACGGCCTCGCAGCGCGGGCAGTAGTGAACGTCCTGCGGGCAGGTCTGGCCGCAGGTGTGGCACAGCATCAGGCCCAGGTCGCGGGCGTAGGGAGGCTGGCTCATCAGTAGCGGCCCTCCAGGTCGGTCCAGAGGCGGCGGATGCCCTTGCCGGAGATCAGGATGATCAGCACCGTCAGCATCGCCAGCGACCACAACCCCAGGCCCGGGTGCACGTCGAGCATGCCGGCCAGCTTGACGATGGCCACCAGGATGCCCAGCAGGCACACCTCCAGCATGCTCCACGGCCGCAGGTGCTCCAGGGCACGCATGCAGGCCTTGAAGCCCGGCGCCGCGCGCCCGATGTTGGCGAACCCCAGCACCCAGCAGAGCAAGGCGATCTGCAGGCCGGGCGCAAGGATGATGGCCAGGCCGGTGACGGCGGCGATCAGGCTGATGCGGCCCTGGGCCAGGGCTTCGACCGACTGCCAGAGGGTGGCTTCGTTGCTCAGGCCTTCGAGGCTGATGCCGATCACCGGGAAGGCGTTGGCAAACACGAACAGCAGCGCTGCGGTGATCGACAGGGCCAGCAACTGCTGCACGTTCAGATGTTGGGCGCGCTCCAGCACCGCCCCGCAGCGCGAGCACTGGGAGGTCTGGCCTTTTGCAAGCGGCACGGATTCGTACAGCGAATCGCAATGCTCGCAGATGATCCAGTTGGGAGAGAGTGTCATGGTCTTCGAGTCAGGTGGGACAGCGGAGGGCGCTGATCCATGGCGCGTATTCTCTGCAAAAGTAGAGGATGGTGTCTAGTTTTACCTGAGGACTGCAAACGCTCTGGTGCGCCATAATGTATGCTCCTTGCCGCCTCTCAGACCATGAACGATTCAAAAATGCTCCCGGCCAAAAACCCGCGCTCGCCGAAACAGACTCGTGGCCATGAACGGGTCACGGCGATTCTCGACGCCTGCGCCCACCTGCTGGTCAGCCAGGGAGTGGCCAGCCTGACCATGCATGGCATCGCGCGCGAAGCCGGCACCTCCATCGGTTCGCTGTACCACTTCTTCAGCGACAAGCAGAGCGTGCTCGACGCCCTGGGCCAGCGCCATATCGACGCCATCGACCAGATCACCGCCAACCTCCTGGCCATCGACCCGGCCACCTGGGTCGAGTTGAACAGCCAGGAGGTGATCGACCGGATGATCATGCCGATCATGGAATACCTCGAGACCCACCCCGACCTGCTGCAGATGATCAGCCCCACCTTCGCCCCCGGCCAGCTCCAGGCCCCGGACGTTCATGCGCGGATCCAGGAAACCTACGACCGCATGCTCGCCCTGCGCCTGCCCACCGCCAGCGCCACGGAACGCGACGCCTACGTGACGGCCATGCGCGGATTGCCCATCGGCCTGTTCCAGGTTGCTCTGGAGAATAGTCAGCTCAAGAGCATTCTGCTGCTGCAGGAAGTGCCCAGGGCGATGAAGGCCTACCTCGAGGCCATCGAACGGCACCACGCCGCCCGCTGACCCCTGCTGTTTTCAACTGGCGCGATCGAGCGGGCGACGCAGCATCAACCGCTCCCGCACCAGGTCGTAACCCCAGTGATAGACATAGGTGTACGGCAGGAAGAACAGCAGCACGCCGAGGTCGAGAATCAGCGCCTGCATCAGGCTGACCTGCAGCCACCAGGCAATCAGCGGCACGCTCACCGCCACCAGGCCGCCCTCGAACAGCAGCGCATGGGCGACCCGGGTCCAGCCGCTGGGTGCCAGGGCCAGGCGCTTGAGCAGGCGGTCGAACAGGCCATTGAAGACCACGTTCCAGGCCAGGGCGATCAGGCCGATGGCGATGGTCGCCACGCCCATGTCGACAAACGGCTTGTCCATGATCCAGGCCAGCAGCGGCGTACACAGCGCGAACGCCAGCAACTCGAAGCCCACGGCCTGGAAAACGCGTTCGGTCAAGGATTTGGTGCTGCTCATGATCCGGCTCCCGCCAGTGAATGTGGTTGCCATGATCACCTCCCCTCCCGATACTTCATAATCAGTAACCATCGATCAAGGCGATAGTTCATGGCCTCACACGAAGTACTGCTGGCCTTTGTCCAGGCGGCCACCCAAGGCTCGTTTTCCGCCGCCGCGCGCAAGCTCGGCAAGAGCCAGTCGACCATCAGCGCGGCGGTGGCGAGCCTGGAGATCGACCTCGACCTGCAACTGTTCGACCGCAGCAGCCGCAAGCCCGCCCTCACCCCGCAAGGCCGCGTCATGCTGCAACGGGCCGAAGACATCCTGGCCGCCACCAGCCGCCTGGAAATGGCCGCCAGCCAGCTGGCCCAGGGCGTGGAAGCCAAGCTCACAGTGGCCCTGTCCGACACCTATCAGTCGGATCGTTTCGAAACCTCGCTGAGCGCCTTCGAACAGCGCTACCCGGACCTGGAACTGGAATGCCTGATCGCCGAATGCGACGACCTGATCGAGCTGGTCCAGCGCGGCCGGGCGCAGATCGCCTTCGCCGAAATGCAGCCCGACTACCCGGCGGACCTGGACCATGCGACGGTGGACGAGCGCACGGAAATCGCCCTGTTCGTGTCGCGCAATCACCCCTTGGCGGCGCTGAAACATATCGACCAGGCCCGGCTGCAACAGCACCGCGAACTGCGCCTGGCGACCATCGTCAACCCCTACGACAGCCGGGCCAAGGGCCGGGTATGGTCGGCGCCGAGCTACCTGATGCTGCTGGAAATGGCCCAGGGCGGTTTTGGCTGGGCGCCCCTGCCGCGCTGGCTGGTGGAGCGTTTCGGCGCCGACAGCCTGGTGGAAATCGATGCCCGTGGCTGGCCGCGTAACGTGGCGGTCGATGCCCTGTGGTCGCGCCTGCACCCACCTGGCCCGGCGGGCGGCTGGTTGCTGGGGCGGATGCTGGAATAGTCGCGACGATCGGCCGGAACGGCTGCGGCGTATTCGAAATCGCCGAAGGCCTTCGGCCTTATCGCAGCCTGCGGCAGCGGCTACAGGGTTCGCCAGGATTCAACTCAGAGGGTTTTCAGTGCTTCGAGCCTGTTCTCGATAAAGCGCCGCTCCGGTTCCTGGCGGGTCAGTTCCAGGGCCCGCAGATAGGCCTGCCGTGCCGGTTCGACGCGGCCCAACTGCCGGCAGAACTCGGCCCGCGCCGAATGGGCCAGGTGGTAATCCTGCAATTCGCCCCGGGCCAGGATCGCCTCGACCCGCTCCAGGCCGGCCAGCGGCCCGTCCCGCTGGGCGATGGCGGCCGCGCGATTCAGCTCGATCACCGGCGAAGGCATGGCACGCAACAACACGTCATACAGGCCAATGATCTGCTGCCAGTCGGTTTCCCCGGCCGTCGCCGCCTCGGCATGCACCGCGGCGATCGCCGCCTGCAGGCAGTACGGGCCGAAACGCCGGGTGCCCAGGGCGTGCTCCACCAGGGCGCAGCCCTCGGCGATCAGTTCGCGATCCCATAGCGAGCGGTCCTGCTCGTCCAGCAGCACCAGTTCCCCGGTGGCCGAGGTTCGCGCCGGGCGCCGCGACTCATGCAGCAGCATCAAGGCCAGCAAACCCATCACTTCCGGTTCCGGCAGCAGCTCCAGCAACAGGCGCCCGAGGCGGATCGCCTCATGGGTCAGGTCCTCGCGGGTCAGCTCGGCGCCCATCGATGCCGAATAGCCTTCGTTGAACACCAGGTAAATCACCCGCAACACGCTGTCCAGGCGCTCGGGCAGCTCGCCCAGGGACGGCACCTGATAAGGGATGTGCGCATCGCGGATCTTGGCCTTGGCGCGCACGATGCGCTGGGCGATGGTGGCCGGCGTCGAGAGAAAGGCGCGGGCGATTTCCTCGGTGGTCAGGTCGCAGATTTCCCGCAGAGTCAGCGGCACCTGGGCGTCCGCCGCCAGCGCCGGGTGGCAGCAGGTGAAGATCAGGCGCAGGCGGTCGTCTTCCAGGTCCTCCTCGCTCCAGTCAGCCTGCTCCAGCTCTTCGAGCTGGCTGACCAGCGCCGCCTGGGACGCGGCGAACCGCGCCCGCCGGCGCAAACCGTCGATGGCCTTGAAACGCCCGGCCGACACCAGCCAGGCCCGCGGATTGTCCGGCACGCCGTCGCGCTGCCAGCGCTCGACCGCGACGAAAAACGCCTCGTGCAAGGCTTCTTCGGCGAGGTCGAAATCCCCCAGCAGGCGGATCAGGGTCGCCAGGATCCGCCGCGACTCGTTGCGATAGACCGTCTCTACCAGCGTCTTGACGCTGTCTTGCGCGGCCGCCGGCATCAGTCCGGCATGCCTCGGGTCACCAGGCTTTCCAGGCGATCCAGGCTCTGCCCCCAGCCCTCGTGGAAACCCATGGCTTCATGGGCCTGCCGGTCCTCTTCGCTCCAGTGCATGGCGCGGGCGGTGTAGAGGGTCTTGCCATCCAGGTCGTCGAAGGTCACCTCGGCGCTCATGAAGGCCTTGCCCGAAGGAATCCAGCCCGGCAGGAAGGCGTCGGTGAACACCAGCCGCCGCGGCGCATCTATCTCCAGGAACACGCCCATGGTCGGGTATTCGTTGCCATCCGGGGCGCGCATCAGGGTGCGAAACTGGCCGCCGACCCACAGGTCCATTTCACACTCGGGGGTGGTCATGCCGTGGGGGCCCCACCATTGCACCAGCAACTGCGGTTCGGTCCAGGCGCGGAACAGCTTGCCGGGCGGCGCATCGATCAGGCGACTGATGGACAACTCATATTGGGCGGGCGCAGGGCCCAGGCTGCGGTCGGTCATTGCGAAACTCCTGCTTATGATTGTTTTCAGGGCTCGTTTTCCAAGGTGGCGATCAGGGATTCAACTCGCGCACCGGGCGCACCTCGACGCTGCCGACCCGGGCCGCCGGGATGTTGCCGGCGACCTGGATGGCTTCGTTGAGGTCCTTGGCATCGATCAGGTAGAACCCGGCCAACTGTTCCTTGGTTTCGGCGAACGGGCCGTCGGTGATCGACAGCCGGCCGCCGCGCATGCGCACCGTGGTCGCGGTCTGCACCGACTCCAGGGCCTCGGCGGCGAGCATCCGGCCGCTGCCCTGCACCGACTCGGCGTAGGCCATGCACTCGGTGTCCTTCGGGCTCTCCGGCAGGCTGTGCAACAGCTGTTCGTCGCTGTAGACCAGGCATAGGTATTTCATGGGGCTCTCCTCGATCGAGCTGATCAACTATGGCTGCAGTTTCAGGCTTTGGCGAAAAACCCGACGATCAGGGTTGCAGGTCGAACAATGCGGTGCCGCTCATCATGTCGAACGGCGCCGACCAGTGTTCGTGGACCACTTTCCACTGCCCACCAATACGCTGGTAACCCGCGGTCACGCGCATCCAGCAGGCCTTGGTCTCGCCCTTGTCGTCGGTGCCGCCACAGTGGGCCAGCCAGTGGGCGAAGGCGATGTCGTTGGCGCCGACTATGTGCAGTTGCTCGAAGTCGAAGATGCCAGGGCCGGGGCAGACTTCCATGCAGGCCTTCCAGTGCGCGCGGTAGGCTTCCTTGCCCTTGAATTGCAACGCGGTCACGGCGTCGAACGAGGTGATGTCGTCGGCGTAGTAGCTGACGATGCGGTCGATGTCCTTGACCATCACGGCCTGGCGCCAGGCGTCGATCAGGCTGCGGATTTCGCTTTCGGTGGTTTGGGCGTTCATGGCAGTTCTCCTTGCGATTGAGTGACACGGGCTCAAGGTGGCCGCCGCAGGGCGACCGTTAAATCGTGAAGACACCCTTAGTCGTCTGGCCGCCCGGCAAATCGACAAGGCCAGGAAAAAAACCGGGACCCCGGGCAAAATCGCTAGAATCGCCACTCCCGCAGCCCACCCTCAGTGCCCGGATATGGATAGCCCAACGACCACCCGACTCGTGCCCTACGAACAGCTCGACGCCACGCAATTGCAGCAGCTCGACGCGCTCGAGGTGCACCCGCAGCAGAAGAGTTATTCCGGCGATATCTACACCGCGCTGCATACCCTGCTCAAGGCGCCGGAGCCCGGGATCAAGGGCTTCGCCCTATTGGCCGACGAAGTTCCGGTGGCGTTCCTGCTGCTCAAGCGCCCGCCGTTCCTGCCCCATTGGGCCGACCCCGACACCGCCACCCTGCATGCCTTGCAGGTCGATCACCGGGTCCAGGGCCAGGGCTATGGCCGCGCCTGCCTGCAAGCCCTGCCCGCCGCCGCTCGCCAGGCCTGGCCGGAGATCAAGGGGCTGATGCTGTCGGTGGACGCGGACAACGCAGCGGCCTTCAACCTCTACCTGAAGCAAGGCTGGGTCGACAGCGGCGAGGCCTACCGGGGCCGCATCGGCTACGAACGCCGCCTGGCCCTGATTTTCTGACGTTACCCAGGAGAAGCATGATGCTGACCACCCTCGAGCAACTGGAAGCGATCTACGGCCAACCCCTCGAACGGGCCGTGCGCAAGGAAATCCCCTTCCTCAACCCGGACTACCAGGCCATGGTGCGCGCCTCGCCGCTGGTGATCCTGAGCACCAGCGGCCCCGACGGCATGGACGGCTCGCCCCGCGGCGATGTCCCGGGTTTCGTGCGGATCATCGACGAGCGCACCCTGGCCCTGCCCGACCGCCCGGGCAACAACCGCATCGACAGCCTGCGCAATATCGTCAGCGACCCGCGGGTGGCCCTGCTGTTCATCATCCCGGGCATCGGCGAGACCCTGCGGGTCAACGGCCGGGCGCGGATCTCGGCCGAGCCGGCGCTACTGGACAGCTTCGCGGTGAATGGCAAACCGGCGCGCACGGTGATCCTGGTGGACGTCGAGGCGGCCTACTTCCATTGTTCCAAGGCCATCGTGCGTTCCGACCTGTGGAACCCCGAGCACTACCTGGAACGCTCGGCCCTGCCCTCGGCCGGCGCCATCCTCAAGCGCCTCTGCGACGGCCAGTTCGACGCCGACCGCTACGACCGGGAAATGCCGGAGCGGGTGCGCAACAGCCTGTATTGAGGGGTTCTTGTAGGAGCGAAGCTTGCTCGCGATGAAGGTTAACGCGGTACATCAGCCAGACCGCGGCGTCCCTATCGCGGGCAAGCCTCGCTCCTACAGGGGGGTGTCGTGGAATGGCAGGCAGAAAAAAGGGCTGCATCGCTGCAGCCCTTGGGCATTTGTATTGATCACAGCTGCAAGCAGTAGTCGATCAACTGCTTTTCAACGCTCTGTCGTTGGCCGATCACCAGCGCTACCACAACCAGGTTTTCTGCCGGATAGATTTCATACAGAACCCGCTGGCCCATGGGCAGAAACTCATGAAAATGCGTCACCCCCAGGGAGGCCGCTTGCTGGCAAACAGCATAGGTATGGGCCTGCTCACTCAGGGTCGAGATGATCTGCATAACCAACTGGTCAACGAATTGCCCAGCCTTGCGGGCGCCGCACTGCTGAATCAGGTACTGCTCCAGGGCAATCACACCGTGTTCGGCCGCAGTGGCGAACTCAACCCTGCAGGTTTTCTGCATCTTCGTCTTCTTGTTGCGCTTGACGGCGCTGGGCCAGGCGCTCCAGCAGCGTATCGCCGCTGATCAGCTTGCCTTGCTCCTTGTCGCGCCCGGCGAACGAAAGCAGCTTGATCAAGGCTATCGCCTCATCTCGGCGCTTACGCTCTTCGTAGGACTCGATCACATAAGCCGGAACCCCATTCTGCGTGACCAGCATGGGCTCGGAGAGGTCGAGATCAGCAGCGTTCTTTTTGACAAAACTGATGGTTTTAATGCGCATGGTTTATCTCCTGCGCTTTGCGCAGCGGTGAATCCAGCGCAGAAGCTGGTCTGAATTTAGACTACAAAAGAACCAGCAGCAAATGACATGTGTTACCGAGGAAGATTCAGCACCATCTCATGCCAGGCCATGCCGCCATGGTCCGACGCCGAGGCCTTGAGGTAGACGAAGCCAAAACGCTCGTACAGCGGCACATGCCGCTCCTTGCACATCAGGTTGATGCTGGCCTTGCCCAGGCCGCGCATGCGCTCGATAAAGGCCTCCAGCAAACGCCGGGAAACACCCTGGCCCTGATAGTCCGGATGCACCACCACCGACATGATCACCACATGAGGCCCGGCCGGGTCGTGGCCGATCAGTTCCTTGAAGGCCTCGTCGGCCATCTCGACCTCGAAGGCCGCGCCGGAATTGATGAAACCGGCCACCACGCCCTCCACTTCGGCGACGATGAAACCCTCGGGCCAGGTGGCGATGCGGGTGGCAATCTTCTCCCGGGTGGCGGCTTCGTCGCCTTCGTAGGCCAGGGTTTCGATGGCGAAGCAGCGGTCCAGGTCAGCGGCGGCGACCTGACGGATCAACAGGCTGGATAAGGTCATGGGGAACAGATCGGCTATGGGAAATGCCGCCGATCATAAAGTAATAAGGCTTGCATATCGAACGGCGGCAAGCCCGTAAAACCTGCATATAGTCGCTGTCATCCGCACGCCGACCGGGTTATTTATCAGGGCTCAATCAATCCCATCCTGGTCGAGTACGGAAGTCGCCATGAGCAATGTTCAGATCGGTTTGCTGGTGCTGTTCGGCATCAGTGCGTTCGGTTTTGTCACCCTGTCCATCGACCTGTGGCGCGCCCGCCGGCCGGGCAAGGGTAAATGACCGGGCCCGTCGCAGGCCCGGTCCGTGGCTCACTGTTCCTTGAGCGGTAGCCAGATTTCCAGCACGCCCTGGCCGGTGTCGGGGTTGAAGTCGGCGCTGTAGCGTTCGAATTCCGGCGCATCGGCGGCTTCGCGCCCGGACTGCGGCAGCCAGGTTTTCCAGATGTACTGAAAGGTCTGTGGCAGGCTCGCCAGCGGCCCCTGGTGCTCGAACACCGCATACTGCTGTGGCGGTACCTCGACCCAGCGGTACAGCTCGGGCAGGTCGTCGAGCTTGCTGATCTCGACCCCGGCGATGTATTCGAAGCCGCCCTTGCCGTCGGGGTTGCAGCAGAGGCCGTAGGTCACCTCCCCCACCTGGCCGGGGATCTTGCCGAGATGGGGAATGAAGCGTTCCCAGAGTTCAGGAATGCGCTGCGTCGTCTCGGGAGTGAAACGCCCGCCAAGACCGGCGATCAGCAGAAAGCGCCCCTTCTCGAAACGCGGCACCGGCCCGCTGACCTGTTTTTGCTCATCCATGATGCGACTCCTGCCTGAAAAATGGGTTCGGCAGGGAGTATAGAGGCCAAACCCGAATCGCCTGCATCAGAGCGCGGGAAGTTCCGCGACCGCCGCGCCGACGATGAACTCCTGGTAACCGGACAGGATCACGTAGACCGCGAAATAGCAGAAGATCGCCGCAGATGCCAGGTAGGAGTAACGCAACAACTTGTCCCCCAGCAGCTTGCCGCCCTGGGTCGCGGCAAAGCACAGGCCCACAACCCAGGCCAGCCCGGCGCAGAAGAAACCGCTGAGGAACAGCCCGGAGCTGAGCAGGTCGCCGCCACCGGAACGGGCAATCAGGGTCCCGCCCACCGCGGCGAACCAGAGGATCGCGCTGGGGGACGACATGGCCAGGAAAATACCGCGGAAAAACTCCTTGCGCGGCGAACCGTTGTCGACCTCGCCGGTCTCGGCCAACACCGCGCTGTGGTGGATCGCCGAATAGATCATCTTCGCCGCGAAATACACCAGCAGCGCCGACCCGCCGATCCACAACACCCAGCGCACCGCCTCGTACTGCAGCAGCACGGTCATGCCGGCCAGCGCCAGCACCGCGTAGACCAGGTCACCGACACAGGTGCCCAGGCCCAGGCAGAAACCCTGGAAGTAGCCACGCTGCATGGCCAGGGTAATCATCGCGATATTGGCCACGCCTATGTCCAGGCACAGCGAAAGGCTCAGCAGAAAGCCGCTGGTAAACTCCATCATTCATCCTGTTCGATGCGGTTGTTCGAGTGGGGGGTATTTAACGCGGGCGGGCCCGGCAAACACAATGCGCAGGCTGCGAATCCCGCCACGACGATGCAAATCCCTGTCCAGGCAGCGCCGCTGCCGGCGAAAAAATAGTTGTCGCCCCCCTCTGGACAGCCTGGCGCCACAGCCCTTATCGTCTGCCCCCAGGCCACCGCAGTGGCCGACGTCGCTCGGACGGTTCCGGGCGCTCACGTACTCGAGGCAACAATGGCCGAACAAGGTTCGCCGCGCCGCTTTGCGCGCATAGATCGACTCCCCCCCTACGTATTCAATATCACTGCCGAGCTGAAGATGGCTGCGCGTCGGCGCGGCGAAGACATCATCGACTTGAGCATGGGTAACCCCGACGGTGCGACTCCGCCGCACATCGTCGAGAAACTGGTCACCGTCGCCCAGCGCGAAGACACCCACGGCTACTCCACCTCCAAGGGTATCCCGCGTCTGCGCCGGGCCATTTCGCGCTGGTACAAGGATCGCTACGAGGTCGATATCGACCCGGAAAGCGAAGCCATCGTCACCATCGGTTCCAAGGAAGGCCTGGCGCACCTGATGCTCGCCACCCTGGACCAGGGCGACACCGTGCTGGTGCCCAACCCGAGCTACCCGATCCATATCTACGGCGCGGTGATCGCCGGCGCCCAGGTGCGTTCGGTGCCGCTGGTGCCGGGCGTGGATTTCTTCGACGAGCTGGAACGGGCCATCCGCGGCTCGATCCCGAAACCGAAGATGATGATCCTCGGCTTCCCCTCCAACCCTACCGCGCAGTGCGTCGAGCTGGACTTCTTCGAACGGGTGATCGCCCTGGCCAAGCAGTACGACGTGCTGGTGATCCACGACCTGGCCTACGCCGACATCGTCTACGACGGCTGGAAAGCCCCGTCGATCATGCAGGTGCCGGGCGCCAAGGACATCGCGGTGGAGTTCTTCACCCTGTCCAAGAGCTACAACATGGCCGGCTGGCGCATCGGCTTCATGGTCGGTAACCCGGAGCTGGTCAGCGCCCTGGCGCGGATCAAGAGCTACCACGACTACGGCACCTTCACCCCGCTGCAGGTGGCGGCCATCGCTGCGCTGGAAGGCGACCAGCAGTGCGTGAAAGACATCGCCGAGCAGTACCGCCAGCGCCGCAATGTGCTGGTCAAGGGCCTGCACGAGCTGGGCTGGATGGTCGAGAATCCCAAGGCTTCGATGTACGTCTGGGCAAAGATTCCCGAGGCCTACGCGCACCTGGGCTCGCTGGAGTTCGCCAAGAAGCTGCTGGCCGAGGCCAAGGTCTGCGTCTCGCCAGGGGTGGGTTTCGGCGAGTACGGCGACGACCATGTGCGTTTCGCCCTGATCGAAAACCAGGACCGCATCCGCCAGGCCGTGCGTGGTATCCGCGGCATGTTCCGCGCCGATGGCCTGGTGCAGAAAGGCTGATACCCACCGACAAACAAGCAGGCACAAAAAACCGCATCGCTGCGGTTTTTTTGTGCCTGTCTGCCGACCCCGTAGCCGCTGCCGCAGGCTGCGATAAGGACCGAAGGGCCTTCAGCGATTGCAAGATCGCTACGGCCGTGCCGGCCGATCGCAGCCTTCGGCAGCGGCTACAGGGCTCGGCTTACACCACCAGCGACAGCAGCAGGATAAAGATCAGGCCGACCACCGAGAGGATGGTTTCCATCGCGGTCCAGGTCTTGAAGGTTTCCGCCACGGTCATGTTGAAGTACTGCTTCACCAGCCAGAAACCGGCGTCGTTGACGTGGGACAGGATCAGCGAACCGGCACCGGTGGCCAGCACCAGCAGCTCACGGTTGACCCCGGGAATCATGCCGACCACCGGTACCACGATGCCCGCGCCAGTGATGGTCGCCACGGTTGCCGAACCGGTGGCGATGCGAATCACCGCCGCCACCAGCCACGCCAGGAGGATCGGCGAGATCTGTGCGTTGACCGCCATATGGCCGATCACGTCACCCACGCCGCTGGTCACCAGCATCTGCTTGAAGCCACCGCCGGCACCGATGATCAGGATGATCGCCGCGGTCGGCGCCAGGCTGGCGTCGAGCAACTTGAGGATCTGCTTGGAGCCGATGCCCTGGCGCGAACCGAAGGTATAGAGCGACAGCAGCAAGGCCAGCAGCAGCGCGCTGATCGGGTGACCGATCATGTCCATCCAGATGCGGAAGAAGTGCCCGTCCGGGAAGGCCACGTCGGCGAAGGTCTTGAGCAGCATCAGGAACACCGGCAGCAGCACGGTCAGCAGGGTCACGCTGAAGCTCGGCAGGTTGGCCGAGGTGTTTTCGCGTGCCAGCTGGTCGACCAGTTCCTGGGACGGATGACCCGGGATGTGCTTGGCGATGAAGGTGCCGTAGATCGGACCGGCGATGATCGCGGTCGGCAGGGCAACGATCAGGCCGTAGAGAATGGTCTTGCCGATGTCGGCGCCGAACACGCCGATGGCCAGCAGCGGGCCCGGATGCGGCGGCACCAGGCCGTGCACCGCGGACAGGCCGGCCAGCAGCGGGATGCCGATCTTGATGATCGACACGCCGGTGCGCCGGGCGACGATGAACACCAGCGGGATCAGCAGCACGAAGCCGATCTCGAAGAACAGCGGGATGCCCACCAGGAAGGCGGCGAACATCATCGCCCACTGCACCCGCTCCTTGCCGAACGAGCGGATCAGGGTCTGGGCGATCTGATCCGCGCCACCGGATTCGGCCATCATTTTGCCGAGCATGGTGCCCAGCGCGAGGATGATCCCGACGAAACCGAGTACACCACCGAAGCCGTCCTGGAACGCCTTGATGATCTTGTCCACCGGCATGCCCGAAGTCAGGCCGAGGAAACCCGCGGCGATGGTCAGGGCGATGAAGGGATGCAGCTTGAATCGGGTGATCAGCACGATCAGCCCGATAATGGTGACCACTGCGTCTACCAGCAGATAGGTCTCTTGGGACATGCCAAACATGGGGTTGCCTCCGGTTTGTTGTTTTTATTCAAGCGTTAAAAACGTGAGCCGAGTGGGATAGCGCTATCTGTGTGAACCGAAGCTTATCGGGATGAATCCAGCCCGTGCTCCAGCCACCAGCCATGGGCCTGTTCGGCCAGCCGGTCAACGCTGTGGATGGTGGCGTCCAATGCCAGGGTCAGGGGTTCGCCCACGGGAGATTCGAGGGTGGCGAACTGACTGTCGATCAGGGTCGAAGGCATGAAATGCCCCGGACGGTGGGCCACGCGATCGGCGGCCACCTGTGGTGTCAATTGCAGGAAAACGAAGCCCAGGCCGGGCGTGGCGCTGCGCAGGCGGTCGCGGTACTTGCGCTTGAGCGCCGAGCAGGTCAGCACCGGACGCTGTCCGGCGGCCAGGGCACGACGCAACTCGTCGCACAGGCTGTCGAGCCAGCCGGCACGGTCGTCGTCGTTCAGGGGAATACCGGCACTCATCTTGGCGATATTGGCGGCAGGGTGGAACGTATCGCCTTCAATGGCCGTGGCGCCGCTGCGCTGGCACAGCGCTTCACTGACGCTGGACTTGCCGCAGCCGGCAACGCCCATGATGACCAGGGCGGTGATGGGTTGACTCATGTAACACCTCAGCGCGCAGACAGCGCTACCTTCGCTCTTGAAAATGCTAGTGCAAAAATAGTTTCTGCCGACGCCTTCTTGTCATTTTTGTGGGTTGCCGCGTATATAGGCCGCGAAACCAAAGAGTGCGGGTCAGGCCGACCGCGCTCACGCATTGCAGCTGTTTCGAGACAGCGCTACCTTAGTGACTTGAATTTTGTTTGGCAAGCCGTCTGATGACCTCCTCCAAGAACGATAAAAATACCCGCACCACGGGGCGCCCTACCCTCAACGAAGTCGCGCGCCTGGCCGGCGTCAGCCCGATCACCGCCTCGCGAGCGCTGCGCGGCATCGACACAGTGGCCACCGAACTGGTGGAAAAGGTGCGCAAGGCCGCCAGCGAACTCAACTACGTGGTCAACCCCGCCGCGCGCGCCCTGGCCTCGGCCCAGAGCCATTCGGTGGTGGTGCTGGTGCCGTCGCTGTCCAACCTGCTGTTCATCGACACCCTGGAAGCCATTCATCAGGTTCTGCGGCCCAAGGGCTTCGAAGTGCTGATCGGCAACTTCCACTATTCCCCCGACGAAGAAGAAAACCTGCTGCGCAACTACATGGCCTACCAGCCACGCGGTTTGCTGCTGACCGGCTTCGACCGGACCGAAAGTGCCCGACGGATGGTCGAAGCCAGCAACGTCCCCTGCGTCTACATGATGGACCTCAACCCCGAGGCCGGCCTGAACTGCGTGGGCTTCTCCCAGCACAACGCCGGGGAAACCGCCGCCGAGCACCTGATCTCCCGCGGCCGCAAGCGCCTGGCCTACATCGGCGCCCAGCTCGACCAGCGCACCCTGATGCGCGGCGAAGGTTTCCGCCGTGGCCTGGAGAAAGCCGGCCTGTACGACCCGAAACTGGAAGTCCTCACCCCGCGCCCGTCGTCGGTGGGCCTGGGTGGTGAACTCTTCCTGCAACTGCTGCACAGCCACCCGGACGTCGACGCAATCTTCTTCGGCAACGACGACCTGGCCCACGGCGCCCTGCTGGAAGCCATGCGCTGCGGCATCAGGATCCCCGAGCAAGTGGCGGTGATGGGCTTCAACGACCTGCCCGCCTCCGCGCACATGGTGCCGCGCCTGAGCAGCATCAGCACCCCGCGTGAAGCCATCGGCCGCCGCGCCGCGGAGCAGCTGCTGACCCTGATGGCCGGTAACAGCGTGGCCAAGCCGGTGGTGGACATGGGCTTCGAATTGAAGGTGCGCGAGAGCACCTGAAGTCTGGCCCCGCATCAGGCGCGATGCCGGGGCCGGTATCAAAGGCCGTAGCAGCCTTGGCCTTGCTGCGGATCGCCATGAAATAAGCCGTCACCAGATCGTCTAAGCATTGATATCTTCAAGCCCGCGATCCAGATCGGCTTCATCTTGATCAAGATGTCCATGGGATTCAGTCATCCGTTTTTACCTCTTCCTTGAAGAAAAGCTGGTCATGTGTTTGCTGAAACAACTGCCAGGCCAGGGCGCCTACCCAGATCACAGATACGCCGTAGTTAATCCGCTGATACAGGCCAAAGCCCACTCCGGCTTCCACTGCCTTGGCCATCAACGGCAACGTCGCCAACGCCAGCACAGTGCTGAGCAGAGAGAACCAGGCAAAGCGCTTGCCATACAGCAGGCGCGGCGCAAGGTAAACCCACAGGGCGCTGGCAATCACCAGACTGAGAAACATCACCAGGCCGGCAATGTTGTGCACCTGTTGGCGACTGGATGGCTGCTCGAGCCCGCAGCCGACGTCACAGGAAAAGTACCCTGTGCAGACGCTGGCCAGTCCATGCAGAACAACCAGCAGACCACTGAGTCGAGCCAGCGGTGAAGCCTTGAAACGGGCGCATAGCGCGAGCCCGAATACGACGAACAATGCACCCAACGGGTAGTTATTGAGCAACGGCGAAAGACGATGAGTCGGAGCCTGCAAGGCTCCCAGTTCACTCATCGCCTGATTCAGGTGGCTGTAACCCGGATAGAACAGGCCCGCGATAGCGACCCCGAGCAGCAACCAGAACGGTACGACCATCCCGGCGGCATACCCCCACTTGAGCATTCCTTTATTCACAGCATTCTCCTTGGTATGCAAACGACCAGGCAGTGATATAGGTACCTGACGAACGGAAACTTAACCACCCGAACACCGAAAGTCACCCCAGCCCCCCTCCAACGCCGGATCCTGCCCACCCAACAACTGCACAAACGCCTGAGCGGCCTTTTGCAGCGGCTGGTTCTTCAGCCAGACCGCGTGCACCGGCAGCAGCAGGCCGTTGTCGATGTTCTTGAAGGTCAGGCGCTTGAGCCTTCCGGCCTTGAGCAAGGGGGCGATCACCGACTGTGGGAAGTTGCCCCAGCCGATACCGGACTCGACCATGTCCAGGGCCATGGCCAGGCTGTCGGTACGCCAGTAGGACTCGGCGATCAGCGGCCGGGTGTCGCGGATCGGCAGGTCGCGGCTGGCGACCACCACCTGGCGGACGTTGACCAGCTCTTCCAGATAGAGGGTGGCGTCCGGCGCCTCGGGTAACGGATGGCGCGCGGAAATGCAGGCGATCATCCGTTCGCTGCCGACGTACTGGAAATACTCCAGCACGTTCAGGCTGAGCCCGGCGAAAGCCACGCCGACCGCGATCCGGCCAGTGTGCAGCAGCTGCAATACATCGTCCTGGGGCGCACTCAGCACCTCGATGTCGAGCAACGGATGGCGCTCGGCGATCAGCTTGATCGCCGCCAGCACCCGGGACTTGTCGATGTCCTCGACTACACCGATGGACAGCCGGCTTTCCAACCCCAGGGACAGCTCCACTGCATGCACCTGCAGGTGCTTGAGCTGCTCGGCGATCAGCCGCGCGTGGGGCGCCAGGGCGTTGGCCATGGCGGTGGGCACCGGCTCGCGATGGCTGCGATCGAACAAGGGATAACCCAGCTCCGCCTCGAGGTTGGCGATGCCCATGCTCACCGCCGACGGCACCTTGCCCAGGGCCCGCGCCGCCGCGGAAAACGAACCGCGCTCAAGCACGGCGAGAAACAACTGGATGCTGTCGCTGGAGAAATTCATGGGGACGCCTGTCTAGGATGCCGATCTATCAGAAAACCTGAAAGCTTCTGACTTTTTCTGTCAGGCATATTGAAGCTATCTTGCGCCGCATTCGCCAGCCATTCCTGCAAAAGGAGCGGCCCGGGCCAACGAACGCGGAGGAAAAGCATGCAAGGCATCAAGCGCAAACTGGTTTACGTGTCACTGTTCGAGGTGTTCGGCATGACTTTCTCGGCCCTGGGCCTGGCCTTGCTGTCCGGCACCTCGCCGAGCAGCACCGGTCCGCTGGCGGTGGTGATCACCAGCATCGCGGTGACCTGGAACTTCATCTACACCAGCCTGTTCGAGCGCTGGGAAAGCCGCCAGGTCTCGCGGACCCGCACGGTCAAGCGGCGGATCGCCCACGCCGTGGGTTTCCAGCTGACGTTGATCCTGTTCCTGATTCCGTTGATCGCCTGGTGGATGCACATCAGCCTGGTGCAGGCCTTCCTGCTGGACCTGGCGCTGATCCTGTTCATTCCTTGCTACACCTTCGTCTTCAACTGGCTGTTCGACCGGGTCTTCGGCCTGCCGGCGTCGGCGCTGCCGGACCCGGCCTGAGCATCCCGGCGCAAATCGGCATCGCCGAGAGTCGGCGACGCTGTTAGATTTCCAGGGCCCTCCACCCGCCAAGGAAAGCTCCCATGGGAACCCTGAGAATTCTCGGTAAAGCCTCGTCGATCAACGTCAGAAAAGTGCTGTGGACCTGCGAAGAGCTGGGCCTGTCCTACGAACGCGAGGATTGGGGCAGCGGCTTCCAGTCGACCCACACGCCGGAGTTTCTCAAGCTCAACCCCAACGCCCAGGTGCCGGTGCTGATCGATGACGCCGGCGCGCTCTGGGAATCCAACAGCATCTGCCGGTACCTGACCAGCAAGATCGCCGGGCAACGGCTGCTGCCCGGCGAGCCCCGGGCCCGGGCGCTGGTGGAGCAATGGATGGACTGGCAGGCCACGGAACTCAACCCCGCGTGGAGTTACGCCTTCGTCGCCCTGGTCCGGCAGAACCTGGACTTCCAGGACCCGCAGCAGATCGCCGCCGGCCTTCGCGGCTGGAACGCCAAGATGGCCATGCTCGAACAGCAACTGGCGAGCACCGGGGCCTATGTGCTCGGCGAGCAGTTCAGCCTGGCCGATATCGTCCTCGGGCTGTCGGTGCATCGCTGGATGATGACGCCCATGGAGCGCCCCGACTTCCCCGCCGTCGCCGCCTACTACCAACGCCTCAGCGAGCGTCCGGCCTTCCTGCTGCATGGACGCAATGGCATTCCCTGAATCGTCTTTTTCTTCTGTAGGAGCGAGGCTTGCCCGCGATAAGGCCGTCCCAGACACCACCCAACTCGATCCCTGAACCGGTGTTGCGATTACGGGCGCTTTCGCGGGCAAGCCTCGCTCCTACAGACGCTGGATGCCGCTTTGGCTGATACTGCGGCACAAACCGCCAAGATGTAACGAAATACGACAATAAATCACTGTGAAGCCCATCTTCCGGGCCGGCATTCACAATCATTGATTTCCGTTAGCCAGCTAAGATTCCTCTTCATCGAAACCTGGAATCCCGCCCATGTCGTCCCTCGCCCCCACTGTCGCTACCGATGGCCTCGACCCGCTCCGCGCCGCCGATATCTCCGCCCGCATTGATCGCCTGCCCGCCGTCGCCACGGTCTGGCGCCTGGTGGCGCTGCTGTCCATTGGCGGTTTCTTCGAGCTGTATGACTTGTTCCAGACCGCCTATATCAGCCCCGGCCTGATCCGCGACGGGATCTTCGCCACCGGCAGCCAGGGCGTGTTCGGTTTCTCCGACCAGGCGGCCTTCGCCTCGGCGACCTTTCTCGGCCTGTTCCTCGGCGCCAGCCTGCTGAGCCCGATCGCCGACCGCTTCGGGCGCCGGGCGATCTTCACCTTCGCCCTGATCTGGTACACCGTGGCCACGGTGCTGATGGGCGTGCAGACCTCGGCCCTGGGGATCATCGGCATGCGCTTTCTGGTGGGTATCGGCCTGGGCATCGAGCTGGTGACCATCGACGCCTACCTCTCTGAACTGGTGCCCAAGCACATGCGCAGTTCGGCCTTCGCCTTTGCCTTTTTCGTGCAGTTTCTTTCGGTGCCGGCGGTGGCGCTGATGTCCTGGTGGCTGGTGCCGCAAGACCCGTTCGGCATCGCCGGCTGGCGCTGGGTGGTGCTGGCCAGCGCGGTGTTCGCGCTGTTTATCTGGTGGTTGCGTTCACGCCTGCCGGAGTCGCCGCGCTGGCTGGCCCAGCATGGGCGCTTCGCCGAGGCCGAGCGGATCATGGACGGCATCGAGGCACGCTGCGCCAAGGACCATGGCAAGCCGCTGGACACCCCGCAGCCCGAGGCCCTCGGCGTCCAGGGTTCGGGGCGCTTCGCCGATATCTGGCAACCGCCCTATCGGCGCCGGGCGCTGATGCTGATCGTGTTCCATGTGTTCCAGGCCATCGGCTTCTTCGGTTTCGGCAACTGGCTGCCGGCGCTGCTCTCGGGCCAGGGCGTAAGCGTCACCCACAGCCTGATGTACGCCTTCATCATCACCCTCGCCTATCCACTGGGGCCGCTGCTGTTCGTCAAGTTCGCCAACCGCTTCGAGAACAAGTGGCAGATCGTCGGCTCGGCCCTTGGCGCCATGACCTTCGGCACCCTGTTCGCCTGGCAGAGCACGGCCCTGGGGCTGATCGTCTGCGGGGTGATGATCACCTTCTGCAACGCCTGGCTGAGCTTCAGTTACCATTCCTATCAAAGCGAGTTGTTCCCCACCAATATCCGCGCCCGGGCGGTAGGTTTCTGCTATTCGTTCAGCCGCCTGTCGACGGTGTTCAGCAGCCTGTTGATCGGCTTTTTCCTCGACCGCTTCGGCACGCCCGGGGTCCTGACGTTCATCGTCAGCAGCATGCTGATCGTGATGTTCACCATCGGCCGTTTCGGCCCGCGTACCCGCAACCTGGCCCTGGAGAATATCGCCCACCGTTGACCGGTCGCCGCTGGCCGCAAGCGGCAAGGCTTGTCCGCCGCGTGCCGCCAGCCTTGCCGGGCAACCGGCGCAGAGCCCCAATGCAGAGCCCTGTTCCAGGGCCCTGCAGAGCGCTCCAGCACGGCGGCATGCAACTTGCTGCTCAGCCTGCGATAGCCCTTACACACAGGTACCCAATCATGTTGGTCAGTGCCCAGAAAACCTCGGCGATCCAGCCCACCCAGCGGTCCGACATGGACCCGAGCACCGCGGCCGCCAGCGCGCTGTACAGCGGTTTGATGCAGAACGTGCAGAACGCGGCAAGCTTCCAGACATCCCAGGCCGTGCAGCAGGCCAGCAACACGGTCAACGACAATGTCGCGGCGGCCTTCGCCAAGACCCGCGTGCTGCTCCAGGCCACCCCGCCGACCGCCAGCACCGCGCAGGCCAATAGCGCGACCCAGAGCTCGGCCCTGGACGAGTTCAAGGACTACATGAGCAAGTCCCCCGAGCAGCGTATGCGCGACCGCATCCTCGAGGAGATGGGCATTACCGAGGAAGACCTGAAAAACATGCCGCCGGAGAAACAGCAGGCGGTGGCTCAGGAAATTGCCCAGCGGGTCCAGGACAAGCTGAAGCTGGCGCAAGTCGAGAAGGACGCCAGCGGCGTCGATAAGCAAGTCACCGACAAGTTCCTCGCGGCGCTTTAAAAACGGCCAGTCGAAACAGGGTTCCCCATGGGAACCCTTTTTCATGGGTCGGCTTGAGCGGCTGCGCTCAGCCCTGGGCCAGCATGTCGAGCAAGGCCCGCAGCGTCGGCGACGGCTCGCTGCCCTCGGCCAGCACCAGGGCAAAGGTGCGCGGGATCGGCACGTCCAACGGCATTACGCACAACCCGTGGCGTTGCTCCGGCAAGGTCATCTGCGGCACCAGCGTCACCCCCACCTGCTCGCGAACCAGGGTAAAGGCGCTGCTCCACTCCCGCACCTCGACCCGCACATCCGCCAGCTCCAGGCCGGCATCCGCCGCCAGGCTGCGGGCATTCACCGAACAGCCGCCGGTGGCCAGTACGAAGGGTTGGCTTAGCAGTTCCTGCAAGGTCACCCCCTGCTCCTGAGCGCGGCGCGCCAGGGCATGCCCAGCCGGCAGCACCGCCACCCAGGCATCGCGCCCCAGCAGGCCGACGCTGCGCTCGGGCGCAGGATTGAGCAGCACCCCGACATCGATCAATCGCGCTTCGAGCAAGGCCTCGACCTCGTCGTCGCTGACCTCCAGCGCCACCACCTGGATACCCGGATACAACTGCTTGAAGCGCCGCAGCAGCGGCGGCAGGAAAGTCGCCAGCACCATGGGGAAACTCGCCAGGCGAATGGTGCCGCGCTGGATGTCCCGGCAGGCGTCCGCGGTGTCGCGGATGTTCTGCAACGCCGCGAGCATCAGCCGCGCCTGTTCGACCACCTGTTCGCCGACGGCGGTGGGCAGGGTCTGGCGGTTCTCCCGGGTGAACAGCTGCACGCCCAGGTTGTCTTCGAGCAGCGCCAGGGCCTGGCTGGCGCCGGACTGGGTCATGCCGACCCGCTCGGCGGCGCGGGTGATGTTGCCGGTATCCGCCACGGCCACCAGCATGCGCCAGTGCACCAGGTTCATCATGGCAGTAGCTGTCCTTATGGGAGTTTTCTGAAAGATTAATTTTACTGAGAACAGCGCGGACTATGACACTGATCTCCCCCCTTTGGAGAGCCCTCGATGAACCTGTATTTCTCGCCCAACGCCTGCTCGCTGGCCCCGCATATCGTGCTGCGCGAACTGGCCCTGCCGTTCAACCTGGTGCGGGTCGACAACCGCAACAAGACCACGGCCGACGGCGCCGACTTCCTGGCGATCAATCCCAAGGGGTATGTGGCGGCGCTGGAACTGGAGGACGGCCAGGTGCTGACCGAAGGACCGGCGATCCTGCAATACCTGGCCGACCTCAAGCCGCAAGCAGGCCTGGCGCCGGCCAACGGCAGCTGGCAACGGGTACGGCTGCAGGAGATGCTCAACTTCGTCTCCAGCGAGATCCATGGCAGCCTCGGCTGGCTGTTCAACCCCGAGTTTCCCGAAGCGACCCAGGCGCTGATCCGGCAAAAACTGTTCAAGCGCCTGGCGTTGCTGGACCGCACGCTACAGCAGCACAGCTACCTGCTGGGCGAAGCCTTCGGCATCGCCGACGCCTACCTGTTCACCGTGCTGCGCTGGACCGCCGGCTTTGCCATCGACCTGGAACAGTGGCCGGCGCTGGCCCGCTTCCAGGCACGCATCGCCCAGCGCGAAGCGGTGCAAGCGGCGCTGGCGGCCGAAGCGGCGTAAGGATCGAAGCAGAGATGCCGCAGCAACCTCTGCCTTATCCCGCTCCCAGCAATCCCGATAGGATCGCGACGAGTAAAAACAGGATGGTCCTGGCAAATCTTGATGCTCCCGGTGCAGGTTGAGAGGCAACAGCCAGGTGGGCCATTCGGTGCGGGCGGTGAAGGTCTGGCGCAGGGTGTCGATTTGTTCGCGATGCAGCGGATCGAAGTAATGGGCCATGGCGCTACTCAGGACAGGGGCTGGCCGAAGGGCGAACCTTCGGCGTATTACTGTTCTGTGCAACGAGAAGGGGAAACTTGCAGATCGATGGGTTATTTACTTAGAAGCAAAAAACAGGAAGCCCGCGGGGCGGGCTTCCTGGGAGGGTCAATGACCGAAAATATTGTGTTCGGTCTTCTTGGCTTTCTTGTCCGCACGCTTTTCATCGGCGGTCCGGCTGGGTTTTTTCTTCGCCGTCTTTTTGGCATTCATACCTTTGGACATGATGCACACTCCACTCGCAGGGGATCGTTCATCAGGTATACACCTATCCCGAGCGCTCCGTACTTTTATAATCCACCGCCCCGGCCCACCTGCGAAATCCCATGCCCGACACCGAATACCTGCTGCTTGCCGACACCCTGCGACCGCTGCTGAACAAGTTCTATCGCGCCCACAATTCGCCGATGCGCGCCGCCGGCGAAGGGCAATCCTGGGTGGCGAAACGCGGAGCGATCATTGCCGGGCTGAGCCTCACGCCCATAGCTCAGGGCCACTGGCTGACCGGGCTGTTCGTCGACCCGGCCCATCGCGGCCAGGGCATTGCCGCAATGCTGGTCGAACGGGCACGCGCGCAGCTGCCGGGGCCGCTGTGGCTGTTCTGTCACCCGGACCTGCAAGCCCTGTACGAACGCATGGGCTTTGCCACGGCCCCCGCCCTGCCCCAGGCCCTGGCGGATCGCCTGGAGCGTTATCGCAGGAGCAAGAGCCTGATCGCCATGGGCATAGATCCTTTGGTTAGGTCGACCAGCGATAATGTGTGATCGCGGGCCCTGGAGCGCGTGCTAGCCTCGGCGGCAAATCGGCCTCCATCAGGATGATCCATGAAACCGACGCTTCTGGCTGTCTCCCTCAGTGCCCTGCTGCTACCCGTATTCACCCATGCCGCCGACGCCGCGGTCTCGCCCCAGCAATACGCCAAGGTCCTGGCCGGCGACTGGCGAGCGCCGCAGAACAGTGCCCGCGACCGTTACCGCCATCCGCAGCAGACCCTGCAGTTCTTCGGCCTCAAGGCCGACCAGAAGTTGATCGAGATCACTCCCGGTGGCGGCTGGTACAGCGAGCTCCTCGCGCCACTGCTCAAGGACCACGGGCAGTACATCGCCGCCCTCCAGGCCCCGTCCAGCGGCGAGTATTTCCAGAAATCGGCGGACAGCCTGAAGCAGAAATTCAGCGCCGACCCGGCCCGCTATGCCAAGGCCCGGTTCGTCGAGTTCGACCCCAAGGCACCGGTGCTCGGTCCGGCCGGTTCGGCTGACGCCGTGCTGACCTTTCGCAACGTGCATAACTGGGTGCTGGCCGACACCGCGCCGGCGATGTTCCAGGCGTTCTTCAAGGTGCTGAAACCGGGGGGCGTGCTGGGCGTGGTGGATCATCGCGCCAAGGACGGCGCCTCCCTGGAAGACATCAAGCACAGCGGCTACCTGACCACCGCCTACGTGGTGAAACTGGCGACCGACGCCGGGTTTGCGCTGGAGGGGCAAAGCGAGATCAACGCCAACCCGCAAGACACCAAGGACTACGCGCAAGGCGTCTGGACCCTGCCGCCAGCGCTCAAGCTGGGGGACGAGGACAAGGCCAAGTACCTGGCGATCGGCGAGTCGGACCGGATGACGCTGCGCTTTGTGAAATCGGCGAAATAACCGCGAGGATCGCAGCCTGCGGGCAGGCTGCGATCCTTACCCTCAATCGTCGGCGTGGGGATCGAGGTCGGGGAACATCACCTCGGTAAAACCGAACTTGCTGAAGTCGCTGATCCGCGACGGGTACAGACGGCCGATCAGGTGATCGCATTCATGCTGCACCACCCGTGCGTGGAAACCCGAGGCGATCCGCACGATCGGCTCGCCCTTGGGATCGACGCCTTCGTAGCGAATGTGCTGATAACGCTCGACCGCACCCCGCAGCCCCGGCACCGACAGGCAGCCTTCCCAGCCCTCTTCCAGCACCGGGCTCAAGGGCGTGATCAGCGGGTTGATCAGGATGGTCTGCGGCACGGCCTCGGCTTGCGGGTAACGCTCGCTGTGCTCGAAACCGAAGATCACCAGTTGCAGGTCGACGCCGATCTGCGGCGCGGCCAGGCCGACCCCGCCGACGCTTTCCATGGTCTGGAACATGTCGTCGATCAGTTGCCACAGCTCGGGGCTGTCGAACATCTCGGGCGGCACCGGTGGCGCGATGCGCAGCAGGCGCTCGTCGCCCATTTTGAGGATTTCACGGATCATGATCAGACTTCGTCAGTGGTCGGCTTGAGCGAGTGGTCCCGGCCCAGTCCCGATACGTGTTGTTTGGGTTCGTCGTGCTCGCCGGGAACCCTTTCTCCAGGGTTCTTGCCGTCGGACGACATGTGCTCGATCGCCGCATTCATCTCGGCCCCCAGCAACAGCACCGCCGAGGAAATATAGAAGTACAGCAGCAGGACGATGATCGCCCCGATACTGCCATACATGGCGTTGTAGTTGGCAAAGGTCTTCACGTAGAAGGCGAAGCCCAACGAGGCGATGATCCACACCACCACCGCCAGCACCGAGCCTGGGGTGATGAAGCGGAACTCCTGCTTCACGTCGGGCATCACGTAGTAGATCAGCGCCACGGCGACCATCATCAGGATCACGATCACCGGCCAGCGCAGGATGGTCCAGACGGTGACGATGAAGTCTTCCAGGCCGACCTGCGCGGCGATCCAGCCCATCACCTGCGGCCCGAGCACCATCAAGGCCGCGGCCGCCAGGAGCATGCCGGCGATGCCGATGGTGTAGAAAATCGACAGCGGAAAACGTTTCCACAACGGGCGCTTCTCGACCACGTCATAAGCAGCGTTCATCGCGCTCATCATCAGCCGCACGCCGGCCGAGGCGGTATACAGGGCAATCACAATACCCACCGACAGCAGGCCGCCCTTGGACTGCTGCAACTGGTCGATCACCGGGTTGACCTGCTCCAGCGCCTGGGGCGGCAACACCAGTTCCGATTGCAGGCGCAACCAGGAGAAGAAGTCCGGCAGGTGCAGGAAACCGATCAAGGCGATCAGGAACAGAATGAAGGGGAACAACGAAAACAGCATCTGATAGGCCAGTGCCGAAGCATAGGTCGACATTTCATCGTCGATGAACTCAGTGACCGTGCGCACCAGCACACGATGCAGGGGCAGGCCTTTCAAATTCGGCAAGAACATAGCGTCTCCTTTCGCCGCAAGCATTCAGGGTCGGTGGCGACTCAGGGGCCGTTTTGTACAACAAACTAGCCTAGTTTGGCGATTTTGAACCGTTTCGTCTCATTTGGTGCCATGGCCGATGTAAAAACGGCCATCCGCGGATGGCCGTCGTGGTGCAGTGCGAGCCGGTGGATCAGGCCTTGTCGATGGTCTTTTTCAGCGCATCCTTGGCCTTGCCGAGGGCTTGCTGCGCTTCACCTTTCTTTTCCTGAATCTTGCCTTCGGTTTCCAACCGATCGTTATCGGTCGCTTTGCCGACACCTTGCTTGATATTGCCAACGGCCTCGTTGGCCAGGCCTTTTGCCTTGTCCGCTGTGCTGCCCATGGTATTTCTCCGTAGAACAATCGAGGGTTTGGGGTCCTGCCCTGAGGTTGACCCGAGGCCGTCGCGCGGAGTTTCAATTATTTTCAGCGGGGTATTTCATCGCCTTATTTGCCCGCCGCACGCAGGTTGCGCTTTATGTTTGGCGACCAACCCACGAGAATGCGCAACGTATTCAGGCGCTGCGCTGAAGATCCAATCCCGTAGGAATGTTATGAAACTCGATAAAAAGCTGGCCATCGCCCGCCGGAACCAGGAACTGGGCGGTGCGGTGCTGGGCGTCAACAACTGCCACTTCGCGGAACTGAGCCGCAGCCGGAATATCTGGTGGTTCGATCTGCCGGTCAGCCGCCTGGCCATCGGGCAGTACGAATGGGTCCACCTGCTGCTGTACACCCCGAACACCGACCAGTTGCTGCACCTGAAGGTGCCGACGGTGTTCCTGCGGGAAAAGCTCGAAGGCCTGGTGGTCCGCAACGCCGGCAAGCGCAAGGCGGCCCTGAGCCTGGAGCTGAGCGCCGACAAGGACTCCTTCCTCAAGGACGTACGCCCCGCCGGCACCGGCGTGAACTTCGCGCAGTTCCAGCAGTGATCCACCTGTAGCCGCTGCCGCGGGCTGCGCAAGGTCCGCAGGACCTCCCGCGCCGGCAAAAACGACGCCCTCTGCGAGGTCGATCGCAGCCTTCGGCAGCGGCTACACAAGCGCCCAACAAAAAGCCCCGCGAATGCGGGGCTTTTTGTTGGCCTGGCGTTTTACTTCTTCACGCCCAGCTTCTTCAGCTCTTCGTCGCGCAGTTCGCGACGCAGGATCTTGCCGACGTTGGTGGTCGGCAGCGCATCGCGGAACTCGACGGCCTTGGGCACCTTGTAGCCGGTGACGTTGGCGCGCATGTGCTCCATCACCTGTTCCTTGGTCAGGGTCACGCCCGGCTTGGCGACGATGAAGATCTTGATCGACTCGCCCGACTTCTCGTCCGGCACGCCGATCGCCGCGCACTGCAACACGCCTGGCAGGGCCGTCAGCACGTCTTCCAGCTCGTTCGGATACACATTGAAGCCGGAGACCAGGATCATGTCTTTCTTGCGATCGACAATGCGGATATAGCCATCGGGCTGGATCAACGCGATATCGCCGGTCTTCAGCCAGCCGTCGCTCATCACTTCATCGGTAGCGTCCTGGCGCTGCCAGTAGCCCTTCATCACCTGCGGGCCCTTGACGCACAGCTCGCCGACTTCGCCCAGGGGCAGCTCGTTGCCGGCATCGTCGACGATCCGGCACAGGGTCGACGGCACCGGGATGCCGATGGTGCCGATCTGGATATTCTGGCCCGGGTTGACGGTGGCCACCGGACTGGTCTCGGTCATGCCGTAACCTTCGCAGATCGGGCAACCGGTCACCTCCTTCCACCGCTCGGCCGCCGCCAGTTGCAGCGCCATGCCGCCGGACAGGGTGACTTTCAGCGCCGAGAAATCCAGCTTGCGGAAGGCTTCGTTGTTGCACAGGGCGACGAACAGGGTGTTGAGGCCGACGAAGCCGCTGAACTTCCACTTCGACAGTTCCTTGACCATCGCCGGCAGGTCGCGCGGGTTGCTGATCAGGATGTTGTGGTTGCCGCTCAGCATCATCGCCATGCAATGAAAGGTGAAGGCATAGATGTGGTACAGCGGCAGCGGGGTGATCAGGATCTCGCAACCCTCATTGAGGTTGGAGGCCATCAGCGCCCGGCATTGCAGCATGTTCGCCACCAGGTTGCGGTGGGTCAGCATCGCACCCTTGGCCACGCCGGTGGTGCCGCCGGTGTATTGCAGCACGGCGACATCGCTGCTGGCCGGGTTGGCGTCCTTGACCGGCTGGCCATGGCCCTGGCTCAGCACATCGTTGAACTTGACGGCCTTGGGCAGGTGATAGGCCGGCACCATCTTCTTCACGTACTTGATGACGCTGTTGATCAGCAAGCGCTTGAGCGGTGGCAGCAGGTCCGCCACTTCGGTGACGATCACATGCTTGACGCTGGTCTTGGGCACCACGGCTTCGGCCAGGTGCGCCATGTTGGCCAGGCACACCAGGGCCTTGGCGCCGGAGTCGTTGAACTGGTGTTCCATTTCCCGCGCGGTGTACAGCGGGTTGGTGTTGACCACGATCAGGCCGGCGCGGATGGCGCCGAATACTGCGACCGGGTACTGCAGGACGTTGGGCAGTTGCACGGCGATTCGATCGCCGGGTTGCAAATCGGTATGCTGTTGCAGGTACGCGGCAAAAGCACCGGACAGTTCGTACAGCTCACCGTAGGTGAGTGTCTTGCCGAGGTTGCTAAAGGCCGGTTTGTCGGCAAAACGTTGGCAGGACTGCTTCAACACCGCCTGAATATTCGGATACTCGTCTGGATTGATATCGGCAGCAATCCCAGCTGGGTACTTATCCTTCCAAAAGTCTTGGATCATGGAAGCCCACTCCTCAGCAACGCGAATTCGTCAGCGCACTTGATGCGATTATTATTTGTGTGTGTTTTTTATTGATGTCTATTGTTGGTGAGTCTGGCTGTCTACATAGGCCGAGAAGTCACAAAGCGCGCCGAGAGTAGCAGCTTTGCCAAAGGCCGCCTAGAGCCAAAATCGGCCTAAACAGTCACTTTAGTGACTCAAGAATATTCAATAGTCATTTTTAGAGTAAAAATTCTATACAACCATATAGGGCTCTGGAACGGGCTTTTGCGGCCCCCAAAAAGCATCGCGAGCAAGCTTCGCTCCTACAGAAACCCTGGGTTCCGGTAAAAGCGAGGCTTGCTCGCGATGGTCGCGCCCTGGCGCGGGACTGTTACATCCGGTGAAACATCAGGCGATGTCGCGCAGCTCCCGACGCAGGATCTTGCCTACCGGCGTCATCGGCAACGACTCACGCAACACGATGTGCTTCGGCACCTTGTAGCCGGTGAAGTTTTCCTTGCAGTAGGCCTTCAGCTCTTCGAGGCTGACCCCCGACTCGCGGGCCACCACGAACAGCTTCACCGCCTCCCCCGAACGCTCGTCCGGCACACCGATCACCGCGCAGTTGGCGACTTTCGGATGGGCCATCACCACGTCCTCGATTTCGTTGGGGTACACGTTGAAACCCGAGACGATGATCATGTCCTTCTTGCGATCGACGATGCGCACGAAGCCATCCGGATCGATCACTGCGATATCGCCGGACTTGAACCAGCCCTCGGCATCCAGCACCTCCTCGGTGGCCTCCGGCTTCTGCCAGTAGCCCTTCATGATTTGCGGCCCCTTGATGCACAGCTCGCCGCGCTCACCCAGCGGCTGCTCGACGCCCTGGTCATCAATGACCTTGAGGGTCGTGCCCGGCACCGGCAGTCCCACCGTGCCCAGGCGCGACTGGTCGCCGTAAGGGTTGGTGCAGGCCACGGGCGAGGTTTCGGTCAGGCCGTAGCCTTCGGTGATGCGGCAGCCGGTCAACTGCGCCCAGCGCTCGGCGGTGGCCTTGACCAGCGCCGTGCCCCCGGAGTTGGTGAGCTTGAGATTGGAGAAGTCGAGGGTCTTGAACTCGGGATGATCCATCAGCGCCATGAACAGCGTGTTCAGCCCCAGCAGCGCCGAGAAGCGCCACTTTTTCAGCTCCTTGATGAAACCGCCGATGTCCCGCGGGTTGGTGATCAGCACGTTGTGGTTGCCGGTGACCATCATGCACATGCAGTTCGCGGTGAAGGCATAGATGTGGTACAGCGGCAGCGGCGCGATCATCACCTCCTGGCCCTCGCGCAGCAGCGGGTGGCCGTCCGGCCCCAGTTGCCCGAGGCAGGCACGGGCCTGCTGCATGTTGGCCACCAGGTTGCCGTGGGTCAGCATCGCGCCCTTGGCCAGCCCCGTGGTGCCGCCGGTGTATTGCAGCACGGCGACGTCGTCCAGGCGGGCGTTCAAAGGCTTGATCGGCTGGCCACGGCCCAGGCGCAACGCGCTCTTGAAGGAAACGGCCTGGGGCAAGCGATAGGCCGGCACCATCTTCTTGACCTTGTCGACCAGGGTATTGACCAGCCAGCCCTTGGCGGACGGCATCAGGTCGCCCATCTTCGCCTCGATCAGGAACTGGATGTCGGTCTCGGGCAGCACTTGCTCGACCTTCTGCCCGAACAGGTTCATGTACACCAGGGCCCGCGCCCCGGAATCCTTGAACTGGTGGCGCATTTCCCGGGTGGTGTACAGCGGGTTGGTGTTGACCACGATCAGCCCGGCGCGCAGGGCGCCGAACACGGCGATCGGGTAATGCAGGACGTTGGGCATCTGCACCGCGATGCGATCGCCCGGCACCAGGTCGGTGCTGCTCTGTAGATAACCGGCAAAGGCCGCGCTGTAGCGCTCCAGCTCGGCGTAGGTCAGGGTCACGCCCATGTTGCTGAAGGCCGGGCGGTCGGCGAATTTCTTGCAGGAACGCTCGAACACCTCGATCACCGACTTATAGGCACCCAGGTCGATATCGACGGGCACTCCGGCCGGGCGTTTGTCATTCCAGAAATCAGGCTGCATTGTTCTTGTCCTCTTTACCTGAGCTGTCCGGGCCGCTTCTCTGACGCTACGAAAGGCGGGGCTCTGCGGACGTTAGCAGCTATGGCGAATAGGGCAAATACGGGCGGCGGCGTCATTGACAACGTGAATCTTGCCGCCATGGCGCGCGCAGATCGGACGGGGCCGCGACGATGAGCTATACAATGCAACGACCCCGTGCAAAGGAATCGCCATGATCCACCACTCTTTCTGGCTGACCGCGAGCGACCACAGCCAGCTCTACGTGAACCAGTGGCTCCCAGCGGCCCCGCTCAAGGCCGTGATCCTGCTGGCCCACGGCATGGCCGAACACAGCGGGCGCTACGCCAGGCTGGCAGAGGCGCTGTGCAATGAAGGCTACGGCGTCTATGCGCTGGACCTGCGCGGCCACGGCAAGACCGCCGAGCACGGGGTACTCGGGCACTTCGCCGACGACGACGGCTGGTGCAAGGTGGTCGGCGACCTGGCCAGCCTCAACCAGCACATCGGCCAGCAGCACCCGGGAACCCCGATCGTGCTGCTGGGCCACAGCATGGGCAGCTACATCGCCCAGGCCTACCTGCTGCACCACAGCGCCAGCCTGTACGGGGCCATCCTCAGCGGCTCGAATTTCCAGCCGGTGGCGCTGTACCGCGCCGCCCGCCAGATCGCCCGCTTCGAACGCTGGCGCCAGGGCGCCCTGGGCCGCAGCGCGTTGATCGAATGGCTGTCCTTCGGCTCGTTCAACAAAGCCTTCAAGCCCAACCGCACGGCCTTCGACTGGCTCAGTCGCGACCCCGACGAAGTCGACAAATACGCCCAGGACCCGCTCTGCGGCTTTCGCTGCAGCAATCAGCTGTGGATCGACCTGCTGGGCGGCCTGCAGCAAATCAGCAAGGCCTCCAACCTGGCCCAGATCGATCCGGGCCTGCCATTGCTGATACTGGGCGGAGAATGTGATCCGGTGAGCAATGGCATACGTCTGAAGGATCTGGCCGGTGCTTTGCGCGAGGCCGGCAGCCAGTGCCTGCAGCTCAATATCTACCCGCAGGCGCGGCACGAATTGTTCAATGAAAGCAACCGCGACGAAGTGACGGCCGATGTACTGGCCTGGCTCGACCAGGCCCTGCAGCATCGCCGACCGCCGAAGACTGAATGACCCTGTTTCCAATCAATACGCCAATCAACGCTCAGCACAGGACTTGAGAGAGATGACCCAAGTTACCAACACCCCGTACGAAGCCCTCGAAGTCGGCCAGACCGCCAGCTACAGCAAGCACGTGGAAGAGCGTGACATCCAGCTGTTCGCCGCCATGTCCGGCGACCACAACCCGGTGCACCTGGACGCCGAATTCGCTGCCGCCAGCATGTTCAAGGAGCGTATCGCCCACGGCATGTTCAGCGGTGCGCTGATCAGCGCCGCGGTGGCCTGCGAGCTGCCTGGGCCGGGCACCATCTATATCGGCCAGAAGATGAGCTTCCAGAAGCCGGTGAAGATCGGCGACACCCTGACCGTGCGCCTGGAGATCCTCGAAAAACTGCCGAAGTTCCGTGTGCGTATCGCCACCCGTGTGTTCAACCAGCGCGATGAGCTGGTGGTGGACGGCGAAGCCGAAATCCTCGCCCCGCGCAAACAACAGACCGTTACCCTGCCGACCTTGCCGGCCATCAATATCGGCTAAGCCGCCCTGTAGCCGCTGGCGCAGCCTGCGATCGATTGCGTAGCAATCACAAAATCAGCCACTGCGTTTACCCAGGTAGATCCGGGACTCGAGGCTAGCGGTTGCTGCCTCGCAGGCTCGGCAGCGGCTACAGGCGGGATTAGCGACTCCCCTCCTCCACCTGCACGCTCGCCGTCATCCCGGCGCTCAGGTTGACGCCTTCGGGCACCTTGTCGAGCCTGATGCGCACCGGAATCCGCTGCGCCAGGCGCACCCAGTTGAACGTCGGCTCCACCTCGGCCAGCAATTGCCCGTCCGGCGTGGCATTGCGGTCGGTGATGCCGCGGCTGATGCTTTCCACATGCCCCTGCAAGGCTTCCCCAGCGCTCATCAGCCACACCTTGACCGGGTCGCCGACCTTGATCCGCGGCAGTTTGGTTTCCTCGAAATAGGCCTGCACGTAGAAGGTCGAATCGTCGATCAGCGCCATCACCGATTGCCCGGCATTCACATAGTTGCCTTCGGCCAGGCGCAGGTTGGTGATGTGCCCGCTGCGCGGCGCGCGGACCTGGCTGCGCGCCAGGTTGAGTTCGGCGACCTTGGCGTCGGCCTGGGCCTGGCGCAGCTCGCCACGGGCCACCCCGGCATTGATCTGCGCGTTTTCCCGCAGTTCGGCGCTGATCGCCTGCGGGCCGAGGCTGGCCCGGCGGCTGGCTTCGCGCTCTTTCAGGTTGAGTTGCTGCTGGCGGGTCTGCACCACTGCCTGGGCCTTTTCCAGCGCCGCCTCGAAGCGATCGCGGTCGATGCTCAGCAACAGGTCGCCGGCCTTCACCGCCTGGTTGTCATGAGCCTTGAGCTCACGCACCCAGCCCGAGACGTCGGGGGCGACTATCACCACGTCGGCGCGAATCCGCGCATCCCGGGTCCAGGGCGTGAGCATGTAGTACTGCCACAGGTGAAAGCCGGCAAACAGCGCCGCCGCCACCAGGCACAGGGTAAAAGCGATACGTACGGAAGCACGCATGAACAACTCCTTATAAAGGTCCGAGTACGACAGTGACCAACGTCAGGACACAGACGTACAAGGCCACATCGAACAGTGCTTCGTGCCAGATCCAGCGTCCCAGCGGCGTTGCGCGCAACAGCATGCGCAACGCCCCGGTCAACACCAGTGCCAGCACCACATAAATCAGAAACGGGCTGAGCAATACTCCGCCCAGCGACCACTCACGCAGCCCCATGGTTTTCCTCCTGCTGCCGGCACCAGGTGCGCCAGCTCTTCTGCAACTGCACCACCGCGCCCTGGGCCAGCTTCAATGCATCGCTGGGCGGTTGGCTGTCCAGGGCCTCGAGCAAGGCGGTGCTGGCGTCGGCCAGCGCGTCGCCACGACCGGCGCCCGGCCCGCGCTCCAGCACTTGCTCCAGATACTCGAAATAACGTCGCTGCGAAGCATCCGCGGGCACCTGGGCCACCGCCAGGCTCAAGCGCAGGTGCATCAGTTCGTCGCCGATATCCAGGCCCAGCAGGCCATCGTCCCAGCGGCTGCGCGCCTGCTCCGGCAATTCCGGGTAGTGCCGCGCCAGTTGCAGCAGGCGATCGGCCATGCGCCCACCGAACCAGCTTTCCGCGCCGCGCAGGTTGCGCCGGGTCAGGCGCACCAGATCCTGCAGGGTCGCCGCCAACAGGCGCCGCCCATGCCAGGCCGGGTCGCGCAGGATCAGCAGCTGGAACGCCAGCACCGCGGCGCCCACGCCGAGCACCATCGCCTGGGCGCTGTTGAGGAAGTTCGCGACGTCGAACGTCATCTGGTTCTGCGGCGAAATCAGCACCACGAAGTGCAGGCAGAACGAGGTGGCCGTGGCGCCGATCTGGGGTTTGGCCATGCCCAGCGCGCCGAAAAACAGCGGCACGCCCATGGCCATCGCCAGCAAGGCAAAACTGCTCCACTGCGGCAGCAGGATCTGCCCGACCACGAAGGCCACCGGGATCGCCAGGAAGATGCCGCGCATGAAACTCATGCCGATCTGCGCACCGTTTTCCCGACTGGCGAACAGGCCGCACACCACACAGGTCAGCAGCATCGCCCCCGAGGCCGCCGGCCAGGCGGTGGCCAGCCAGAAGCAGGCCACAGTGAGGAAGGCCAGGGCACTGCGCGCGCCAAACAACAGCGCCAGCGACAGATCGCGATGGGGGCTCAGGGTCGCCGGCTGCTCGACCGGCGCCGTGCCCTCCTCCACCGCCTGCAGCGCCGCGCCGGCGGCCAGGGCGGTGTCCAGCAACAGGGTGAAGCGGGCCAGGCAATAGCTTTGCGCCGAGCTGATGGCCGCGTCGTGGGAAGCGTCCAGCAACTGCGGCCGCAACGCCTGCAAGGTCGGCTTGTCCATGGCCGCCAGGGCCTGCTGCACCTGTTCCATCCAGGGTGCCAGCTGGTCCGCCTCGGCCTGGTCCAATTGTTTCCATTGCCGGCGCACCGAACGGGAGATCCGCAGCAGCATCAGCAGCTTCTGGCTCAAGGCGCTGATCGCCCGCGCCCGTTGCCGGCCCAGCGGGCCTTCGAACCAGGCATGTTCGCGCTGCGAGTCCACGGCGACGATGCGCCCGAGGATTTCCAGCAGCCCCTTGCGCGCCAGGGCATCACCGGCCAGGGTCGCCCGCGCCGCCTGCATGCCGCTTTGCCAGGCGCTGCGCGCCTGGGCGGTCAACTGCCGCTCGACCCGCATCGGCCAGAGCAAGGCACTGCTGGCGGTGGCGCAGATAATGCCCAGGGAAATTTCCGTACAACGCGCCACGGCCTGGTCGAATATCGACAACGGGTGGGAGATCGCCGGCAAGGCAATGATCGCCACGGTGTAGCCGGCTAGCACGAACGAATAGGACCAGGCGCTGCGCAGCAGGGTCGAACTGGCGGTGCACAGCCCCAGCCACAGCGCCAGGGCCAGCAGGAACAGCCAGGGAGTCTGGGCGAACAGCCCCATGAACAGCACCGACATGCAGGTGCCCACCAACGTCCCCACCAGCCGTGCCATGCCCTTTTGCAGGACCATCCCGGACAGCGGCTGGGCAACGATGATCGCCGTCATCAGCGCCCAGGACGGCTGCTGCAGCCCCCAGCGCATGGCCAGCCACAGCGCCAGGCCGGCGCCGAGCACGGTCTTGATCGCGAACTGCACGGCCGGGAGATTGGGGGCGAACAGCGCCTGCAAAGTGATACGCACGGAAAGAACCCTGGGAAGGACAAAACAACGATAGATGTACTGAAGCGAGAAATGACACCCGCAAATTATTAGCTAGCTAACTATCAGTCGTCCAGTATTAATTTTCAGGCATAAAAAAACGCCAGACAGGCTGGCGTTTTTGACAGGTTTGACCCGTTATGAACGGGCACGGGCCTGGTTGCGCAGGGCTTTGACCTGATCGTGGTTGCGCTGTACGCCATGGTACTGACGCTCCACCAGGTCGCGGATGCCGACCAGGTTGTGTTTGCTGATTTTCTCCAGCGCGTTTTTGTAGGCTTTCAGCGCATGGTCTTCACCGCGCTCGGCCTCGTTGAGCACCGCTTCTTCATCCTTGCCGGTCACCAGGGACTTGAGGTCGACCCAACGGCGGTGCAGGTCGCCACTGACGCTGGTGGAGGTTTCCGGATCGCCGCCCAACGAACGCACGCTGGCCTGCAATTCGGCCGCAGCGGTGGCGCAATCGGCGGAGCGCTTGACGAACAGCGCTTTCAACTCAGGATGCTTGATGTCTTCTGCGCAGGTCTTGAACCCCTCCTGACCGTCCTTACTGGTTTCGATCAGGTCGTTGAGGATCGAAATCGCTTCTTTGTTGATGCCAGTCATTTTCCATTCCTTCCAGGTTGAGGGAGTTGTGATAGGTGTTGCACCCTGCGTGCCAGCCCTGGAATTAAAATTTTTTCATTACTTTTCAAAAAGTTAAGTTTTTTACCGCTTTCTGTATCCGCGTTATTTGCATGATCTGTCATTTGGCCTGCATGCAGAATGCCTGTATTTTCCAAGGTGTTCGTCACCTCTACAGACAGCCGCCATGAATCCCGAAAAACTTGAACTTCTGGTCACCCGCGAAATGCCCTACGGCAAGTACAAGGGCCGCATCCTCGCCGACCTGCCCGGCCCCTACCTGAACTGGTTCGCCCGCGAAGGTTTCCCCCACGGCGAACTGGGCGGCCTGTTGGCATTGATGCAGGAAATCGATCACAACGGCCTTTCCGATCTACTGGACCCGCTGCGCGCCAAACACGGCAAACCCAAACCCCGTCATTAAGAAGCCCGCCATGCCCAGCAATGCCCAACTCGCCCGCGACGAAGATTACTGGCTGACCATTGCCCAGCGCTATGACGTCGAACCCGGGCCGATCAACCTGGAAAACGGCTATTTCGGGCGCATGAGCCGCGCCGTGGTCGAGGAATACCAGCGCCAGATCGACTTCGTGAACCGCAGCAACTCGGTGCATGTGCGCCAGCATTTCGAACAGATCGGCAATTTGCAGATTCGACAGCAATTGGCCGAACTGCTCGGCGTCGACCGCCTGGCCATCGCCCTCACCCGCAGTGCTTCAGAGGCATTGCAGTCGCTGATCCGCAACTACAACCGTCTGCAGCCGGGCGACCAGGTGCTGTTCAGCGACCTGGAATACGACAGCGTCAAGGGCGCCATGCGCTGGCTGGCGCGCCATCGCGGGGTCGAGGTCATCGAGATCGAGCACGCCCACCCGGCGAGTTTCGACAGCCTGCTGGCCAGCTACCGCGAGGCCTTCGAGCGCTACCCAAGGCTGAAGCTGATGGCCCTGACCCACGTAACCCACCGCACCGGGCTGGTGCTGCCAGTCCAGGCCATTGCCCTGGAGGCCCGCGAACGGGGAATCGACGTCATCCTCGACGGCGCCCACGCCCTGGCCCAGGTCGATTTCCAGCTCAGCGAACTCGGCGTGGCGTTCGCCGGCTACAACCTGCAGAAATGGATTGGCGCACCGCTGAGCCTGGGGTTTGTCTACATCGACCCGCAACGCCTGGCCGATATCGATCCGGACATGGGCGAGCAACGTTATGCCCTGGACGATATCCGCTCACGGGCGCCTTATGGCACGCCGAACATTCCGGCCTGGCTGACCTTGCCCCGGGTGTTCGAGGAACACCGCAGCATGGGCGGCTCGGCCCTCAAGGGCGCGCGCCTGAATTACCTGCGCGACCTGTGGGTGAGCCAGGTGCGCGAGTTGCCCGGGATTGAAGTCATGACCCCGGACGATCCACGGCTGTATTGCGGCATCACCTCGTTTCGCTTCACCCGCCAGCCGGACCAGCAGGCGATGGCCGAACGGCTGCTTCAGGAATACAACCTGTTCACCGTGGCGCGCAGCGGTTCGCATTGCGGGCCCTGTATCCGCGTGACTCCGGGCTTTACCACACCAGCCTCGGATATCCAGTTGCTGGTCGAGGCATTGACTGAACTGGCGGCCCAGTAGCCTGTAGCCGCTGCCGCAGGCTGCGACAGGTCCGAAGGACCTTCTGCGATCCTGAGAACGCTACGGCCTTTCGGCCGATCGCAGCCTGCGGCAGCGGCTACAGACAGTGGCGACCATTCAGATCGCGTTGTCCGCCCCGGCGTCATCGCGCGCAAGCTGCGCTCCTACAGAAGAGCCCCTGTCGCCAGGCAACTTTTCTCCAGGCAAAAAAAAACGGTGCACCGACCAAGCGCACCGTAAAGCCGTAGAACACACCAACGAATCTTTGAAAAAAGCAGGAAACCTGTCAGTCCAGCAGCGCCAGGGCCTCGGCCGTGCACTCCTGGATCCGCGCCCAGTCGCCGTTCTTGATCCACTCGGGATCGAGCATCCAGCTACCGCCGACGCACATCACGTTCTTCAACGCCATGTAGCTCTTGATATTGGCCGGGCCGACACCGCCGGTCGGGCAGAACTTCACCTCGCCGAACGGGCCGCCCAGGGCCTTGATCGCGGCCACGCCGCCACTGACTTCCGCCGGGAACAGCTTGAAGCGGCGATAGCCCAGGCTGTAGCCCTCCATGATCCCGGAGGCATTGCTGATCCCCGGCAACAGCGGGATCGGGCTGGCGACGCTGGCTTCCAGCAGGTCACGGGTAATGCCCGGGGTGACGATGAACTGCGAACCGGCGGCTTCGGCGGCGGCCAGCATCTGCCGATCGAGCACGGTGCCGGCGCCGGTCACCAACTCCGGACGCTGCTCGCGCAGGATCTGGATGGCCTTGAGGCCGAACTGCGAACGCAGGGTCACTTCCAGCGCGGTCAGGCCACCGGCGGCCAGGGCGTCGGCCAGGGGCAGCACGTCCTGTTCGCGGGCGATGGTGATCACCGGCAGAATCCGCGCCTTGGCGCAGAGGCTGTCGATCAGGGCAACTTTGTCCGCCATGGAAACGGTCGGTTGTGGGTTTGTCATAGCGGCTGATCCTTGGCTCATGGGCACCAGTAAATCTCTAACGGAGGTTGCAGGAAGGCACGAATCGGCATCGCGGCGACATCGTCACCGGCCAGTGCGGCACTCAGGGTGGCCAATTTGGATTGACCGGAAATCGACAGCACGCTGTAGGTGGCCGAAGCCAGCAAGGCGCGGCTCATGCTCAGGCGCTGATGCGGCACGCTCGGCGCCAGCATCGGCCAGCAGCGCCGCTGACCGTCGGCCTGCAGGGCTTCGGCCAGGTTCGGGCTGTTGGGGAACAGCGAGGCGGTATGACCGTCGTCGCCCATGCCCAGGATCAGCACATCGATGGCCGACAACTCGGCCAGCAGACGATCGGCTTGCTCCGCGGCCTGCTCAAGGTTCGCCGCGGCGTTGTACAGGCTGAGGAACTTCGCCTTGGCCGCCGCCCCTTGCAGCAGGTAGCGCTTGAGCAGGCCGGCGTTGCTGTCGGCATGCTCCACCGGTACCCAGCGCTCGTCCGCCAGGGTGACCAGGACCTTGGACCAGTCCAGGTGCTGCTTGGCCAGGTGCTGGAAAAACGCCACCGGGCTGCGCCCGCCGGACACCACCAGGGTGGCTTCGCCGCGAACCTGGATCGCCTGGCTCAGTTGCCCGGCCACCTTCAGCGCCAGGCCTTCGGCCAACAGCGCCGGGCTATGGAACTCGTGGGCGTGTACGCCCGCGGGCAGTTTCAATTTAGATATCGCCATACCATGACCTCCCGTCCCGCGTGATCAGTGCGATGGAGCTCATCGGCCCCCACGACCCGGCCGCATACGGCTTGGGCGCATCGCCGGATTTCTTCCACCCGGCGATCAGCTGGTCACACCACTTCCACGCGGCTTCGATTTCATCTTTGCGGACAAACAGGTTCTGATTGCCACGCATCACTTCCAGCAACAACCGCTCGTAGGCATCGGGGATCCGCGCGCTGCGATAGGTGTCGGAAAAATTCAGCTGCAACGGGCCGCTGCGCAGTTGCATGCCCTTGTCCAGGCCTTGTTCCTTGGTCATCACCCGCAGGGAGATACCTTCGTCCGGCTGCAGGCGGATGATCAGCTTGTTGCTGATCTGCAGGCGCTGCTCGGGGGCGAAGATGTAGTGCGACGGCTCCTTGAAGTGGATGACGATCTGCGACAGCTTCTGCGGCATGCGCTTGCCGGTACGCAGGTAGAACGGCACCCCGGCCCAGCGCCAGTTGCGGATGTCGGCCCGCAGGGCGACGAAGGTCTCGGTGTCGCTCTGGGTGTTGGAATTCTCTTCCTCCAGGTACCCCGGCACGGCCTTGCCTTCGCTGTGCCCGGCGATGTACTGGCCACGCACCACCTGGGTGGTCAGGCCTTCCGGGCTGATCGGCGCCAGGGCCTTGAGCACCTTGACCTTCTCGTCACGGATGCTGTCGGCCGAGAGGTCGGCGGGCGGGTCCATGGCAATCAGGCAGAGCAGTTGCAGCAGGTGGTTCTGGATCATGTCCCGCAGCTGGCCGGCCTTGTCGAAGTAGCCCCAGCGGCCTTCGATCCCGACCTTCTCGGCCACGGTGATTTCCACATGGGAGATGTAGTTCTGGTTCCACTGGGTCTCGAACAGGCTGTTGGCGAAACGCAGGGCGATCAGGTTCTGCACCGTCTCCTTGCCCAGGTAGTGGTCGATGCGATAGATGCGGTTCTCCGGGAAGAACTGCGCCACCGCGTCGTTGACCTTGCGCGACGATTCCAGGTCCGAGCCGATGGGCTTTTCCAGCACCACGCGGGTGTTTTCGGCCAGCCCGGCCTTCGACAGGTTCTCGCAGATCGCCCCGTACACCGCCGCCGGCGTGGCGAAATAGGCGATCAGGCGCTGCTCGCGCCCGGCCAGCTCGGCCAGGGCCAGGTAATCCTCGGCCTTGAGGAAGTCCACGTGCAGGTAGGTCAGGCGCGCCAGGAAGCGCTCCAGCACCGCAGGGTCTATCTCCTTGGCACCGACATACTTGCGCAATTGCGCTTCAATGAAAGACAGGTGCTGCTGGTCGCTGCCCGGCTCGCGGGCCAGGGCCAGAATGCGCGTGTCGTCATGCAGCAGACCGGCGCCATCGAGCTGGTACAGGGCAGGAAACAATTTGCGAAGCGCCAGATCGCCCAGCGCGCCGAACAAGGCGAAGGTGCACGGTTCAACCGTTATCGAAGGCATGATGTTTGTTCTTTTATCAAGTTAAGCTACAAATACCTTTTTTCAAGGCATCACTCAAGGGAAAATGTAGTAATAACCACAACATTTTAGCAAAATACAGATTCGAAGTGGTGGTCCGTCGGAGCCATCAGTAGGATAGGCCACCGCCAAAGACCGGTTAAGACCGGCTTCCTTTGCATTGCCGAACCAGGAAAACCCTAATGGACCGCGTGCGAAATCTTCTGGAACAGATCCAGAATCGCCTTGAAGAATTGAACAAGGCGGAACGTAAAGTCGCCGAAGTCATCCTGCTCAACCCACAGCAGGCGACCCGCTTCAGTATTGCCGCCCTCGCCCAGGCCGCTTCGGTCAGCGAGCCGACGGTCAACCGTTTCTGCCGCTCGTTCGGTGTCAGCGGCTACCCCGAACTCAAGCTGCAACTGGCCCAGAGCCTGGCCAGCGGCGCGGCCTACGTCAGCCGCGCAGTGGAAGCCGACGACAACCCCGAAGCCTACACCCAGAAAATCTTCGGCAGCGCCATCGCCTCGCTGGACAGCGCCTGCCAGGCCCTGGACCCGAACCTGATCAGCCGTGCCGTCGACCTGTTGATCCAGGCCCGGCAGATCCACTTCTTCGGTCTCGGCGCCTCGGCCCCGGTGGCCCTCGATGCCCAGCACAAGTTCTTCCGCTTCAACCTGGCGGTGACCGCCCACGCCGACGTGTTGATGCAGCGGATGATCGCCTCGGTGGCGCACACCGGCGAGCTGTTCGTGATCATCTCCTACACCGGGCGCACCCGCGAACTGGTGGAAGTGGCGCGCATCGCCCGGGAAAACGGCGCCTCGGTACTCGGCCTGACCGCCGCCGGTTCGCCGCTGGCCAAGGCCAGCACCCTGAGCCTGAACATCCCGCTGCCGGAAGACACCGACATCTACATGCCGATGACCTCGCGGATCATCCAGCTCACCGTGCTCGACGTCCTCGCCACCGGCATGACCCTGCGCCGCGGCGTGGACTTCCAGCCGCACCTGCGCAAGATCAAGGAAAGCCTCAACGCCAGCCGCTATCCGGTGGGCGACGAGTACAACTGAGTTTCGCGAAACCCGGCGCCAGCGCCTCCGGCCTTATCGCGGGCAATCGAGCGTCGACTGGCCGCTCCTACAGTCAATGCGTTTCCGTAGGAGCGAGGCTTGCCCGCGATGACGGCACCAGCCACACCGCCAACCCGCCACTAAGCCCCCGCCCGCGCCTGCAGACTCAGATGCGCCCGCTCCCCCGGCGCCAGGCACAGGCTGTCGGTGCCCCCCGCCGCCGCCTCGACGCAGACGAACCCGGACACCTCGTTCCAGCTCACCCCCAGCAGCGGCCGGCTGCCCGGATGCCAGACCACGGTGTCGGCGCTGTCGCCGGTGTCGATGCGCAATTCGCGCTGCCAGGCGTGATCCTTGAGCTGCAACTCGCCCTCGTGCTGGAACACCCGCTGACAGCCACCATCGACCCGCAGCTCGCCTGTTTGCCGGCACGCCTGGCGGCTCAACTGGTCGTAACCCTCGGCGCCGTCGAGCCCAGACAGCGCTACCTCGCCGACGTCGCCAATACGCCAGTAGGCGTGCAAAGCCTGGCTCAGCTGGCACGGCAGGCTGTCCTGGTGCTCGGTGCTCAGGCGCAGGTCCATGCTTTCGCCCAGGTGCGCGTGCAGGTCGACCTGCCAGTCGCACAGCTGCAACTGCCAGTGCAGGTACACGCCCTCGTCATCGCTGCGGCTGTCGAGCAGCTTCCAGTCGATCAGTCGGGCCCAGCCATGGGATGGCCAGGCGTTTTCGCTCGGGTGACGGCCGTACCAGGGCCAGCACACCGGCACCCCACCACGGATCGCCCCGACCTGCGGCCACTTCGCCGCACACCACAGCCAGGGCTTCTGCCCGGTCGGCTGAAAATGCAGGAGCTGCGCGCCCTGGCGACTGAACACCGCCTGGCACAGCGGATGGTCGATCACCAGCACGTCGCGCATCTGATAGCGCTCCCACGCGAAGATCGGGCGCTCGCGCAAGGATTTGAAAAAGCGTTGTAGCGGATGCTCATGCATGGGCCACGGTCCTGAAGATCATTGCTGTACCGATATTCATCATTGATGCGCAAAACCCTGTAGCCGCTGCCGCAGGCTGCGATAAGGCCGCAGGCCTTCAGCGATCTTGAGGACGCTACGGCCGTCCCGGCCGATCGCAGCCTGCGGCAGCGGCTACAGGGAACGGGTTCGTCCCCAAAAAAAAGCGGATAGCCTGGGCCATCCGCAAAAATGCGCACAGAGAGGAGGAGCTTATCGCAACAGCGTTAAGCTCTGTACGAAAAGTGGCTGCGCTCGGTCATGCTGCGTTAAAAACAGGCTCGGAATGCTCATGTAGGCCCCTACAGTCGAACGCGACCCCGGCCGTTCCTCGCCTGTTTTGATTCGCTGCGCTCACCCTCCGGGCCAGCCTTCGGCTGTTACTCCCGTTGGTCGTTGCGCCTTGCCTGACCTTCGCTCGCCGACTTTTCGTACAGACCTTAGAACACCGACTGAATTTTCAGGCCGGCCACCAGGGCGTTGTCGACTTCATCCACACCGCCTGGATGGGTGATGTACTGCAGGTTGGGACGCACGGTCAGCCAGTTGGTGACATGGAAGCCGTAGTTGATTTCGTAGTTGTACTCAGTCTCGCGGATCGGCGAGAACAGCGGATCGTCGTAGTTGCTGACGCCGTTGGTGTCATTGAGCAACTGGGCGTTTTTCTTCACGTCGTCGTTGACATGGATACGGGCGAAGCCGATGCCGACGTCATCCTTGGGACGTGCGTCGAACGGGCCCTTGTACACCAGCATCAGCGACTGGTAGTTGTCGATGAAGTTGGTGTCCTTGTCGTGGAACGTGGCGTTGGCCGCGATGTTCAGACCGCGGGTCGCATCGCCGTTGTGAGTGGTGAGTTGCTGCTGCCCGACGAACCAGTAGCCGTGCTTGCTGCTGTGCACGCGATAGCTGTCACGGGTGACGGCGGCGTCCTGGCCATTGACGTCCTCGCGCACGTCGCTGGCATCGGCCGTGCTCTTGTAGTAACCGACGCGGTACTCGCCCGGCAGGTTGTTGACCTTCGGCGACCAGACCAGCTCGACCGGCAGCACGGTGCCCTTGGTACCGCTGCCGCTGAGCTTGAAGCCGTTGCCGTGTTCCAGTTGCGACGGGTTCTGGTTGTACGCGCCGATCTGCGCATACAGCTCAGGCGTGATGTGGTACTTCACCCGCAGTGCCGCCTGGCTGACCGGCCAGTTGTACCAGATGTTGGTCGCCCAGTTGCCCACCTGGGAGCCGCAGAACGCCAGGTTCTGGAAGTCGCAGGGGAAGGTGTTGAAGTCTTCGCCTTCGCCGAAGTAACCGGCCTTGACGTCGAGCTTGCCGTCGAGGAACTGGTGCTGGATCCACAGTTGGGTCAGACGCACCATGTGGCCACGGCCGTAGACTTCCTGGGAGGAGCTCAAGGTGCCGGCACGCGGGTCGCCGATACGGTCGTTGGAGATGTTCTGGCCGTTACGGTTGGTCAGCTGGATCTTCGCCTGGGTGTTATCCCAGCCCCAGAGCTTTTCCAGGTCCAGCGCCACGCCCAGGCCGAACTGGTCGCTGTAGCGTCCGGTCTTGTCGTCGTTGTAGCCGCCATGCAGGTTGGCGCCCATTTCGCCAACGTAATCGGCCTTGATGTCGATCCCTTTCTCGAGCAGTTTGGTCCGCTCGCCACCCCAGTCACCGGTCATCCATTTCGAATCGGCGCTGAACGCTTCGTCAGCGTGCGCGCTACCGGCCAGGGTCATTGCCGCAATCGCTGACAACTGGCAGATCAAGCGTGCATTGGTGCTCTTCTTTTTCATCCCTACATCCTCGTCTTTATTGTTATTAACTGTTTTTCTCTAACGCGGTTTACACCTGATGCGACGGATGACAGGCCATCCGCCGCGCATTCGGTACGTCCCTGCTCCAATAACGCCGGCTTCAACGCCCCTTGAACTGCGCCACGTTGCTGGCATGGGCTTCGGTCTGCGCAGGGGCCGCAACACCCAGGCGCTCGCCACTCTTGGCATCGAACAGCAGAACCTTGGCCGGATCGAATTGCAGGGTCAGGGTTTCGCCGACCTGCGGCGCCACATCCGGCGCCAGGCGGCAGCAGACCTTGGTGCCGTTGAGGTTGACGAACACCAGGGTGTCGGGGCCGGTCGGCTCGGTGACCTGGACCTCGGCGCGCAGGGTCGGCAGGCCGTTGCCCTCGCCGTTCGCCAGGCCGATCTGCTCCGGACGGATGCCGAGGATCACTTCCCGGTCTTCCAGGCCGGCGTCCTGCATGCCCAGGGGCAGCTCGCAACGGGCCTGGCCGCTGTCCAGCAGGGCCAGCAGGCGGCCGTCCTTGCGTTGCAGGCGCAGGGGGATGAAGTTCATCGGCGGCGAACCGATGAAGCTGGCCACGAACAGGTTGGCCGGGTCGTTGTAGATCTGTTTCGGAGTGCCGAACTGCTGGATGATGCCGTCCTTCATCACCGCCACCTTGTCGCCCAGGGTCATGGCTTCGATCTGGTCGTGGGTGACGTAGACCGTGGTGGTTTTCAGGCGCTGGTGCATCAGTTTCATTTCGGTGCGCATCTCGACCCGCAGCTTGGCGTCGAGGTTGGACAGCGGTTCGTCGAACAGGTAGATCTTCGGCCGCCGCGCCAGGGCCCGCCCCATGGCCACGCGCTGTTGCTGGCCGCCGGACAGCTGGCCGGGCTTGCGGCTGAGCAGGTGTTCGATCTGCAGCAGCTTGGCCACCCGCGCCACTTCCTCGTCGATCTCGGCGGCCGGCATCTTGCGGATCTTCAGGCCGAAGGCGATGTTGTCGCGCACGCTCATGGTCGGGTACAGCGCATAGGACTGGAACACCATGGCGATGTCACGGTCTTTCGGGCTCATGCCGCTGATGTCGGCGTCGTCCACCAGGATCGCCCCGCCGCTGATGTTTTCCAGGCCGGCGATGCAGTTCATCAGGGTGGACTTACCGCAGCCCGAAGGCCCCACGAGAATCAGGAACTCACCGTCATCGATCTTCAGTTCGATGTTCTTCAGGGTATCCGGCAGGCCAGTACCGTAGGTCTTGTTGACGTTGCGTAATTCGAGAGTTGCCATCTTTTACCCCTTGACCGCGCCGGACGTCAGCCCACGCAGGAAATACTTGCCAGCGAATATGTAGACCAGCAGTGTCGGCAGCCCGGCGATCATCGCCGCCGCCATATCAACGTTGTATTCCTTGGTCCCGGTGCTGGTGTTGACCAGGTTGTTCAAGGCCACGGTGATCGGTTGCGCATCGCCGCTGGCGAACACCACGCCGAACAGGAAATCGTTCCAGATCTGGGTGAACTGCCAGATCAGGCAGACCATGATGATCGGCACCGACATCGGCAGCAGGATCTTGCCGAAGATAGTGAAGAAGCCTGCGCCGTCCAGGCGCGCGGCCTTGACCAGGGCGTCCGGGATGCTCACGTAGTAGTTGCGGAAGAACAGCGTGGTGAACGCCAGTCCGTAGACCACGTGCACCAGCACCAGGCCGCTGGTGGTGTTGGCCAGGCCGAACTTGCCGAGGGTGAAGGACGCCGGCAGCAGCACGGTCTGGAACGGCAGGAAGCAACCGAACAGCAGCAGGCCGAAGAACAGCTGCGAACCGCGAAAGCGCCACATCGACAGTACGTAGCCGTTCATGGCGCCGACGAAGGTCGAGATGATCACCGCCGGCACGGTGATCTTCACCGAGTTCCAGAAGTAGCCGCCCACGGTGTCCCAGGCCTTGATCCAGCCGATGCCGTCGATCACGGCCGGCCAGCTCAGCAGGTTGCCGGTGCGGATGTCTTCCGGGGTCTTGAAGCTGGTCAGCAGCATCACCACCAGCGGCACCAGGTACACCGCCGCTGCCAGCAGCAGGGTGGCGTAGATGGCGATGCGGCTGAAGTTCAGCGCAGGTTTTCCGAGCTGGTTAGTCATGGCGTTTGCCTCGCAGTTCGGAGTACAGGTACGGCACCAGGATGGTCAGCACGGCGCCCAGCATCAGCATGGCGCTGGCCGAACCTATGCCCATCTGGCCACGGCTGAAGGTGAAGGAGTACATGAACATCGCCGGCAGGTCGGACGAGTAGCCAGGGCCGCCGGCGGTCATTGCCGCCACCAGGTCGAAGCTCTTGATCGCGATGTGCGCGAGGATCATGAAGGCGCTGAAGAACACCGGGCGCAGGCTCGGCAGGACGATCTTCAGGTAGATGGTCGGCAGGCTCGCGCCATCGACCTGGGCGGCGCGAATGATCGACTGATCGACGCCGCGCAAACCGGCGAGGAACATCGCCATGACAAAGCCCGAGGCCTGCCACACGGCGGCGATCACCAGGCAGTACACCACGCGGTCCTGATCCACCAGCCAGTCCAGGCGGAAGCCTTCCCAGCCCCAGTCACGCAGCATCTTGTCCAGGCCCAGCCCAGGGTTGAGCAGCCATTTCCAGGCGGTGCCGGTGACGATCATCGACAGCGCCATCGGGTACAGATATACGGTGCGGATAAAGCCTTCCTTGCGGATGCGCTGGTCCAGCAGCACCGCCAGGAATACGCCCAGCACCAGGCTGATGCCGATGAACATGCCGCCGAACAGCGCCAGGTTCTTGCTCGCCACCCACCAGCGGTCGTTGTCCATCAGGCGCATGTATTGCTGCAGGCCGACCCACTTGTAGCTCGGCATGAAGCTGGAGTTGGTGAAGGACAGAATGAACGTCCAGATGATGTAACCGTAAAAACCGACCAGGACGATCAGCATGCTTGGCGCCAGGACCAACTTGGGGAGCCAGCGCTGCAGCGCGTCGAACGGTGAGGCTTTGCTGAAAACCGCCACAGAGCTCATCGGGATAATCCAGTTGAAGGAGTGAGTATCTGCAGGAGCGAAGCTTGCTCGCGATGAACGATCACGCGTCGTGCCAGGTACGACGCTTTCGCGGGCAAGCCTCGCTCCTACAGGGGAAGAGCGCTCTCAGGAACAGCCGCAGGCTAGCCTGCGGCACCGGACCTTACTGGGCGGCCTTGACGGCCGATGCCAGCTGCGCACTGGCCTTGGCCGGGTCCGCGTCCTTGTCGTTCATGAAGTTGGTCACCACATCGAAGATCGCGCCCTGCACGGCCAGGGAGGTGGCCATGTTGTGCGCCATGCTCGGTTGCAGGCCGCCGGTCTTGTCGTCAGCCAGGAAGTCCTTGGCCGCCGCCTGGGCGCAGGAGTCGAAGCCTTGCGCGGCCATGTCGTTGAGCATGTCGGTGCGCACCGGGATCGAGCCCTTGTTGATGCTGAAGACCTTCTGGAAGTCCTTGCCCAGGGCGACCTTGGCCAGGTCCTGCTGGGCGGCGATATCGCCCTTGCGATCGGCCTTGAGCTTGAACACCGCCAGGGAGTCGATGTTGTAGGTAAAGGCCTTGTCGGTGCCCGGGAAGGCCACGCACTGGTAGTCCTTGCCGGCGACTTTCTTCGCCGCGGTCCACTCGCTCTTGGCCCAGTCGCCCATCATCTGCATGCCGGCCTTGCCATTGATGACGTCGGCGGCGGCGATGTTCCAGTCACGCCCGGCGCGGTTCGGGTCCATGTAGCTGGTGACTTTCTTCAGCTCGGTGAAGGCCTTGGTCATCTCCGGGCCGGCGAGGGTCTTCTGGTCCAGGTCGACCAGGGCTTTCTTGTAGCCATCGGCGCCCATGACCGAGAGCACCACGTCTTCGAACACGGTGCTGTCCTGCCATGGCTGGCCGCCGTGGGCCAGGGCGATGAAGCCGGCGGCCTTGAGCTTGTCGCCGGCGGCATAGAATTCTTCGAGGGTGGTCGGGGCCTTGTCGATCCCGGCCTTCTTGAAGACTTCCGGGTTGATCCACAGCCAGTTGACGCGGTGGATGTTCACCGGCACGGCGACATAGTCACCTTCGTACTTCACGGTGTCGGAGACTTTCTTGGAGAGCAGGCCGTCCCAGTTTTCCGACTTGGCCACGTCTTTCAGGGCGTCGGTGCTGAGCAGGCCGGTGCTGCCCCACTCCTGGATGTCCGGACCCTTGATCTGGGCAACGCCCGGCGGGTTGCCGGAAACAGCGCGGCTTTTCAGCACGGTCATGGCCGTGGCACCGCCACCGCCGGCGACTGCGCCGTCTTTCCAGGTGAAGCCGTCTTTTTCGACCTGGGCCTTGAGCACATCGACCGCCGCTTTTTCACCGCCGGACGTCCACCAATGGACGACTTCCACGGAGCCTTTGGCGTCGGCGGCAACGGAAACGAGAGGGAATGCACTGAGGGGAAACAACGAGGCAACGGAAATGACAGCAGCTAGACGAGAAATCGCATTCATCTGAGGTGTACCTTTCTTGTTGTTATGCATGCAAGTCTGGTGCTTGCGCTGCATAGGATTCTAAACAGGGGGCCTACCCGCGCAGGTAACGAAGGGATGCGCGAATGTCACCACATGGTTACACAACCTGCAGTCTAGACACTTCGGCCAGCGCCGATGCCATGCTCGGCGCCAAAGGCAGGCGCGGAATCAGCACCGCCTGCCAGGCGTGATACAGGTCCGGCTTGCCGGCCCAGATCTCGGCGCTGGGCCTGTTGTTGCTGTCCAGCTCGTGGTGCCAGCTGCCGTGCAGCGGGTCGATGAAATGCTCGGCAGTGAACTCCCAGAAGCGCCGATACCAGGTTTCGTACTGCGCTTCCCCGGTGCGTTGCAGCAAGGCGCTGGCCGCCGCCGCGGCCTCGGCGTGGGTCCAGTGCAGGCGCTGGCGCACCACGGGGCGCTGCTGCCAGTCCAGGGTGTAGACAATGCCCGGCGCGCCATCGACGTCCCAGGCGTCACGGCAGGCGGTTTCGAACAGCTTCTGGGCATCCAGCAGCAGCCAGCCGGGGCTGAGCATGCCGGCCTGGCAACGCGCGGCTTCGAGGTGCAGCAGCAGGCGAGCCCACTCGAAAGCGTGCCCGGGGGTGGTGCCATAAGGGCGGAAACCGTCGGCCGGATGTTCCTGGTTGTAATCCGGCAGCGGCTGCCACTGCCGGTCGAAATGCTCGATGACCCGGTAATCGCCAGCGGCGGCATGCTGATGGATGACCCGCTCGACAATGTGCAGGGCGCGGTTGAGCCAGCGCGGGTCCTGGGTGACATCGGCCAGGGCGAGGAACGCCTCGGTGGCGTGCATGTTGCTGTTGGCGCCGCGATAGGCCTCCTCGCCGCTCCAGTCGCGGTTGAAGGACTCGCGCATCGCGCCCTCCTCCTCGCTCCAGAAATGCCTTTCGATGACCCGGATCGCCTCCGCCAGCAAGGCCTCGGCGCCGGGGCGCGCGGCCACCACCGCGGAACTCGCCGCCAGGGCGACGAAGGCATGCAGGTACGCGGCCTTGCCGCTGTTGCCGTCGCTATGTCCGGGAGTGGCGAACCAGCCGCCGTATTCGCCATCGCGCAGCGCGCCGTTGAGCGCGGCGATACCGTGGTCCACCAGCGCGGCGTAGCCGGGAATGCCCTGGATATGGGCCATGGCGAAACTGTGGGTTATGCGCGCGGTGTTCATGGTGCCGGCCCGGGCACCGCTCGGCAGGCGCCCGCGTTCGTCCAGGTCGCCGAAGCCTTCGGGCAGCCGGGCCGCGCGGGCGAAACCCAGCAGGCGCTGGCCTTCGGCGGCCAGCCATTGATGATGGGCAGGAGCGTTCAGCCAGCTGCTGAACGTCAGGGGAATAGGGTTCATGGCGGACCTGTTGTTGTTTTTATCAGGGCCTTGAGTCTAAACAACGGGTTCGCGCGGGCAGGTAACGAAGGTCACAGGAAATGTCACCAAGCCGTGACAAAACTCCCTGTAGCCGCTGCCGCAGGCTGCGCTCGAGACCGCAGGGCTCGCAAAACTGGCGCCTCGGTCATACAGCCAAGCGCGGCATGAAATTTTACGACCGCTACGCGGCCGATCGCAGGCTTCGCCAGCGGCTACAGGGGCATCAATCCATGGAACGCGGCAGGTACAGGGTCACGCGCAAACCGCCTTCGCGCAGGTTCTGCAGGCTCACCTCGCCGCCATGGCTGTGGGCGATGTTGCGCGCGATGCCCAGGCCCAGGCCGTAGCCCTGCTGCTGGCCGGACAGGCGGAAGTGCGGCTCGAACACCTGCTCCAGGCGCTGCTCCGGCACGCCCGGGCCTTCGTCGTCGACGTGCAGGATGAACGCGTTGGCATCGTCGTCGATGTGCAGGTGGGCGTTCTGCCCGTACTTCAGCGCGTTGTCGATCAGGTTGCCCATGCAGCGCTTGAGCGCCAGGGGCTTGCCCGGATACGGCGCCAGCGCCCGCCCCTGCTGGGTCACTCGGCCGTTGCCATTGGGCGCCAGGTAAGGCTCCACCAGGCAGTCGAGCACCTGGTTGAGGTCCACCGGCTCGATGTTCTCGTGGATGTCGGTGTCCTTGACGCACTGCAGCGCGCCCTTGACCAGCAGCTCCAGCTCATCCAGGTCGCGGCCGAACTTGCTTTGCAACTGCTCGTCTTCCAGCAGTTCGACCCGCAGCCGCAGGCGGGTGATGGGCGTGCGCAGGTCGTGGGAAATCGCACTGAACAGCTGGCTGCGCTCGGTCAGGTAACGGCTGATGCGCTCGCGCATGGCATTGAAGGCCCGGCCGACCTCCACCACTTCGCTGCCGCCGCCTTCGGCCACCGGCTGCACATCGGCGCCCAGTGACATGTCCCGCGCGGCCCGCGCCAGGCGCTTGAGTGGCCGGCTCTGCCAATGCACCAGCAGGCCGATGAACAGCAGCAGGAAACCGCTGGTGAGCACGATGAACCACACCTGCTGCGCCGGCAGCCCCTGTTCTTCGAGGCTGGTGTAGGGCTCGGGCAACAACGAGGCGATGTACAACCATTCGCCCGGCGCCATCTGGATCTGGGTGACCAGCACCGGTGGGTTCACCGGCTCCAGGGTCAGGGCGTAGTGGGCCCAGGAGCGCGGCAACTCATCGAGCTTCAGGCCGCCGTTGAAAATCCGCAGGTCCTCGGGGCTGACGAAGGTCACCGAAATATAGGCGTCGTTGCCCAGGGACTGGCGCAGCACTTCGTCGACCGCCTTGAGCACCGCCTGCTTGCGCGGCGTGATGGGCAGCACTTCCATGCCCAGCGGCTTGTCGTTGAGGGTCACGACAAAACGGGTGCCGCCCATGCTGCGCAACTGGTCGAGCACCAGCGGCCGGTACGCCACCGGCAGCGAACGAAAGTAGCTGACGCTGGCGGTCATCGAATGGGCCAGGCTGCGGGCGCTGGTGACCAGGCCTTCGAGCTGGGTGGCGCGCAGCTGGGAAACCCAGATCACGCTGGACAAGGTTTGCGCGAACAACACCGCCAGCAGCGTCAGCAGCAACATCCGGCCCAGCAGCGAACGCGGTACCGGCACCCGCGCCAGCAACTTGCGCGGCCACTCAGTGAGCATTGCCGGCAACCACATTGGCTGCCAATTGATAACCGCTGCCGCGCACGGTGCGGATCAGCCGCGGCGGCTTCTCGGTGTCGCGCAGGCGTTGGCGCAGGCGGCTGACCGCCATGTCGACGATGCGGTCCAGGGGCATCAGTTCGCGCCCGCGGGTGGCATTGCCGATGGTGTCGCGGTCGAGGATTTCCTGGGGGTGATCGAGGAACAGCTTGAGCAGGGCGAAGTCGGCGCCGGAGAGGATCACTTCCTCGCCGTCGTTGTGGAACAGGCGGTGGCTGACCATGTCCAGGCGCCACTCGTCGAAGCACAGCACCTCGCCGCCGGCCCGTTCCTGGCCGAACTGCGCGCGGCGCAACAGGGCCTTGATCCGCGCCTGCAATTCGCGAGGGCTGAAGGGTTTGCCCAGGTAATCGTCGGCACCCAGTTCCAGGCCGATGACCCGGTCGGCTTCGTCGGAGCTGGCGGTGAGCATGATGATCGGCACCTGGCCGACCCGCGGGTGCTGGCGGATCCAGCGGCACAGGCTGAAACCGTCTTCGTCCGGCAGCATCACATCCAGAATCACCAGGTCGCTCGGCGCCTCGTTCAGCGCTTGGCGAAAACCGGCGCCGTTGGGCGTGCTGCGGACCTGGAAGCCGGCGCGACTGAGGTAGGTCTCCAGCAGCTCGCGGATTTCCTGATCGTCATCAACCAACAAGATCGACTTACTGACTGAACTCACGCGGGCCGTCCTTTGTTGTTATGAATGGGGCCGAATTATGCCTTACCGATCAACAAAACGTAGACACCAAGGCTCTGTAGCCGCTGCCGAGCCTGCGAGGCTGCGATCGAGGACGAAGTCCTCGCAAAACCTGAACACAGGGTTTGCCAGAAAGAACGGGGGGCCCGGTTTACGTCCGCTTCGCGGCCGGTCGCAGCCTCGCTCGCTCGGCAGCGGCTACAGAAGCAGCGTACCAACACGAAACCCGAGCGAAGCCTGCTTGCGACAAGCCCCATACGTTCGATCAGGCAAACGCCTGCTCGAGCGCCACCCCGGCACCGGTCAGGCCCGAGTACGGCGCCGTCACCAGCCATACCGGAATGCCCTTGAAGTAATCGCTCATGCAGCCCTTGTCGGCAAAACAACGGGCGAAACCGCTTTCGACGAAAAAGTCGGCGAACCGCGGGATTACCCCGCCGACGATGTACACGCCACCGCGCCCGCCGGTGGTCAGCACGTTGTTGCCCGCCACCCGGCCCAGCCAGCAGCAGAACTGCTCGAGCACTTCCAGGGCGATGGGGTCGCCGGCCAGGCCCGCCGCAGTGATGGCTTCCGGGGTATCGAGCACCGGCTCATGCCCGTCCACCGCGCAGATCGCCCGGTACAACCGGGGCAAACCGCCGCCGCTGAGCGCGGTCTCGGCGCTGACATGGCCGATCTCACTGTAAATGTGCTGCCACAACTGGGTTTCCCGCGGGCTGCTCAACGGCAGGTCGACATGCCCGCCCTCGCCCGGCAAGGCGGCCCAGCGGCCTTCGCCCAGGTCCAGCAGCGTGCCGACGCCCAGGCCGGTACCCGGCCCGATCACTACCGCCGGGCGCAGCGGCTCGGGAGTGCCTTCGCAGACCACCCGGAACTCGCCCGGTTGCAGGCGGGTCATGCCCAGGGCCATGGCCGAGAAGTCATTGACCAGCAGCAGCTCATCGACCTGCAGGGTCTGGCAGAAGGCCTTGCGGCTCAGGCGCCAGTGGTTGTTGGTAAAACGAAATTCGTCGCCGCCGACCGGACCGGCCACCGACAGGCACACCGCGCCGATCGAACCCGGCGCCAGGCCGAGGCCGCCCAGGTATACGCCGATGGCTTCTTCCGGGCTGGCGTGGTCCGCCGTCGCCAGCACCTGGATCGACTCCAGGCGCTGGTCTTTCCACAACGCAAAACGCGCATTGGTTCCACCAATGTCACCGACCAGCGCTAGCTTCACTTAAGGTTCTCCAGGGCAGAGGTAAAGGCGCTGGCGCCCTGCTCCGCCGAGCTGAAGGCCATGCGCATGAAACCGAACAATTCGCGGCCGCTGCCGACGTTGTTACCCAGCAGGCCCTTGGCCGGTTCGCGGGCAGCGAATTCATCGGCGTCTACCTTAAGCTCCAGCGTGCCCTTTACGCCATCCACGCGAATGATGTCGCCGTCGCGCACCCGTGCCAGCGCCCCGCCGACCTGGGCTTCAGGGCTGACGTGGATCGCCGCCGGGATCTTGCCCGAGGCCCCGGACATGCGCCCGTCGGTGACCAGCGCGACCTTGAAGCCACGGTCCTGCAACACGCCGAGGAACGGCGTCATCTTGTGCAGTTCCGGCATGCCGTTGGAGCGCGGGCCCTGGAAGCGCATCACCGCCACGAAGTCTTTCTCCAGCTCGCCAGCCTTGAACGCATCGGCCAGGTCCTGCTGGTCCTGGAACACCACCGCCGGCGCTTCGACGATCTGGTGCTGCAGCGCCACGGCGGAGACTTTCATCACCCCGCGACCGAGGTTGCCTTCCATCACCCGCAGGCCGCCTTCCGGCGAGAACGCGCGGGCCACCGGACGCAGGATGTTTTCGTCGAGGCTTTCGATCGGGCCGTCGCGCCACACCAGCTTGCCGTTGTCCAGGAACGGTTCCTGGGTGTAGCGGCTCAGGCCACGGCCGGCCACGGTGTTGACGTCTTCGTGGAGCAGGCCGGCTTCCAGCAGTTCGCGGATCAGGAACGCCATGCCGCCCGCCGCCTGGAAGTGGTTGATGTCGGCCTTGCCGTTCGGATAGACGTGGGACAGGGTCGGCACCACCTCGGACAGGTCGGCCATGTCCTGCCAGGTCAGCTGGATGCCCGCGGCCTGGGCAATCGCCGGCATGTGCAGGGTGTGGTTGGTCGAACCGCCGGTGGCGTGCAGGGCAACGATGGAGTTGACCAGCGAACGCTCGTCGACGATCTCGCCGATAGGCGTGAAGTTGCCGCTCTGCTTGGTCAGGCGGGTGACCTGCTGCGCCGCCTCATGGGTCAGGGCGTCGCGCAGTGGCGTGTAGGGGTTGACGAAGGACGCGCCCGGCAAGTGCAGGCCCATGACTTCCATCAGCAGCTGGTTGGTGTTGGCGGTGCCGTAGAAGGTGCAGGTACCCGGGCTGTGGTAGGACTTCATCTCCGATTCCAGCAGCTCTTCGCGGGTCGCCTTGCCTTCGGCGTAACGCTGGCGCACGTCGGCCTTTTCCTTGTTGGAAATGCCCGACGGCATCGGCCCGCCCGGGACGAAGATGGTCGGCAGGTGGCCGAAGCGCAACGCGCCCATCATCAGGCCCGGGACGATCTTGTCGCAGATGCCGAGCATCAGCGCGGCGTCGAACATGTTGTGGGACAAGGCCACCGCGGTGGACAGCGCGATCACCTCGCGGCTCGGCAGGCTCAGCTCCATGCCGGCCTCGCCCTGGGTCACGCCATCGCACATGGCGGGGGTGCCGCCGGCGAACTGGCCGACCGAGCCCATCTCGCGCAGGGCCTTCTTGATCTGTTCGGGAAAGTGCTCGTACGGCTGGTGCGCCGAGAGCATGTCGTTATATGACGAAACAATCGCCACGTTGGCGGCATTCATCATGCGCAGGCTGTGCTTGTCTTCCGAGCCGCAGCCGGCAACGCCGTGGGCGAAGTTCGCACACTGCAGCTTGCCCCGTTGCGGGCCATCGCTGGCGGCGCCGCGGATCAGGGCGAGGTAAGCCTCGCGAGTGGCGCGACTGCGGGCGACAAGCCGTTCGGTGACCTCAAGAACGCGGGGATGCATGTGTAGAACTCCAGGCTAACGGATGTGGCGACCTGTTTGTCTATGCTGATCAAAACGCCCGCGGCACAGGGGATGGCAGAGGGTTTCTTGACCATTTGGACCAGTTGATTCAGGTCACTCGTTGTAGATAAAACAAAATATTGCCACCAAAAAGGCTTGTTTTCTATTTTTTTGCGAATAATCTTGTAATTCCAACAACAAAACTACGGCAGGCGCTTTTCTAATGACTCTACGAATCGCAATCAATGGTTTTGGCCGTATCGGCCGTAACGTCCTGCGCGCACTTTATACCCAAGGCTATCGCCAGGATCTGCAGATCGTCGCCATCAACGATCTGGGTGATAGTTCGATCAATGCCCACCTGCTCAAATACGACACCGTCCACGGCACTTTCGATGCCGACGTGCAGCACGATCAGGAAAGCCTGACCGTCAACGGCGACCGGATCGCCGTCAGCGCCATCCGCAATCCGGCCGAACTGCCCTGGGCCGCCGAGAAGATCGACGTCGTATTCGAATGCACCGGTCTGTTCACCGACCGTGCCAAGGCCGCCGCCCATCTCAGCGCCGGCGCCCGCAAAGTGATCATTTCCGCCCCGGCCAAAGGCGCCGACGCCACCGTGGTGTATGGCGTGAACCACGACATTCTGCGCCAGTCGCACCAGATCATTTCCAACGCTTCGTGCACCACCAACTGCCTGGCGCCAGTGGCCCAGGTGCTGAACCGCGAGCTGGGCATCGAAAGCGGGCTGATGACCACCATCCACGCCTACACCAACGACCAGAACCTGACCGACGTCTACCACAGCGATCCGTACCGCGCCCGTTCGGCCACCCAGAACATGATCCCGAGCAAGACCGGCGCGGCCGAAGCCGTGGGCCTGGTGCTGCCGGAACTGGCGGGCAAGCTGACCGGCATGGCGGTGCGGGTGCCGGTGATCAACGTATCGCTGGTGGACCTGACCGTGCAGCTCAAGCGCAACACCACTGCCGAGGAGGTCAACGCCCTGCTCAAGAGCGCCAGCCAGCACTCGAAGATCCTGGGCTACAACAGCCTGCCGCTGGTCTCCAGCGACTTCAACCACAACCCGCTGTCGTCGATCTTCGACGCCAATCACACCAAGGTCAGCGGCGGCAAGCTGCTCAAGGTACTGGCCTGGTACGACAACGAGTGGGGCTTCTCCAACCGCATGCTGGATAACTGCCTGGCCCTGTGCAGCGCCGAGTAAGCCCACGGCCTGCGACGCGGGAGCTGCCGCAGGCTGCGATCTTTTGATCTTCACATTCGAGGTTCAAGCGCGCAAAGATCGCAGCCTCGGCAGCTCCTGCAGATTTCCTCCCTCCAGGAGCCGCCACCGATGATCGGTATCAGCTTCACCCAGGCCAGCATGGCGGCGCGCAAGCGCATCGCCCTGGTGGCCCACGACCACTGCAAGAGTTTCCTCCTGGACTGGGCCGAGCGGCAGAAAGACAAGCTCGCCGAGCACGCTCTGCTGGCCACTGGCACCACCGGCCAGCTGCTGCACCAGCGCCTGGGCCTGCCGGTGGAAAGCATGATCAGCGGCCCCCTGGGCGGCGACCAGCAGCTCGGCGCGCGAATCGCCGAGCAGCGGGTGGACATGCTGGTGTTCTTCTGGGACCCCTTCGAACCCCAGCCCCACGATCCGGACATCAAGGCCCTGCTACGGGTCGCGGCGGTCTGGAACATTCCCGTGGCCTGCAACGAATGCAGCGCCGACTACCTGCTCAGCAGCCCGCTGATGGAGCAGGCGCACAGCTACCGGATTCCGGACTACCCGGCGTACCTCTCAGGGCGTCGATGATTCACTCAGGGCTTGACCGCCAACGTAGATGATAAGCATTATCATCCGCTGAAAAATCAGCCAGGTCCTGTTGTGAGCCAATCCCGCTTCAATCACGTCTTTCTCACCCAGCGCGTTTCACTGCTGCGCACGCTGGAGCGGATGGTCAACAACCCCAGCACCGCCGAGGACCTGTTGCAGGAAACCTACCTGCGCGTGACCCGGGCCCTGAGCGAACGGGCCATCGACCACCTCGAACCCTTCGTCTTCCAGACCGCCCGCAACCTGGCGCTCGACCACCTGCGCGCGCGCCGCATCCAGGCCCGCACCCTGCTCGAAGACGTGCCGCTGGACGTGGTCGAAAGCGTGGCCGCGCCCCTGAGCAGCGCCGAGGATGCCGCCCATGCCGAACAGTTGCTGGAACGCCTGAACATGAGCCTTGCCCAACTCAGCCCGCGCCAACAGCAGATCTTTATCCTCAGCCGCCTGCACGGCCACAGCTACCTGGAGATCGCCGAGAAGCTCGAGGTCTCCCAGAGCACCGTGCAAAAGGAACTGAAGCTGATCATGGCCATCTGCATCGGCGTCGCCGAGCGCTTGAACGGTCATTGAGGCCCAGCCGGGCGGGCGTCGGCCGCAGCCCTTTGCTACCCTTGACCGCCCCTGCGCTCTCCATCTAAAAAACAGCCGTGCACAGACACAGCCGAGGAACCCCCGTGACGGACACCCACCGCACCCAGCCGACCGCCCAGGACGGGGAAACATCCACCCCCTGCGCCGCGGATCAAGCCATGGACCAGGCCCTGGACTGGCTGATCCTGCTGGAGAGCCCGAGCCCCGAGCAGGCCCGGCAATTCCATGACTGGCTGAACGCCTCGCCCCTGCACAGCGCAGCCTTCGACAAGGCCCAGGCGATCTGGAACGGTCCGCAAGTGGTGCGCTGCGCGCAAAGCCTGGACACCCAAAAAACCAAGGTCAGTGTGCTGTCGCGCCTGCGTCCGCACTGGCGGCCCCTGGCGGTGGCGGCGGTGCTGATCCTCGGCCTGTTCAGTTTCAGCAACCTGCCACTGCGCCTGCAGGCCGATCACCTGACCGTGGTCGGCGAGCGCCAGCGCCTGCAACTGGAGGACGGCTCGAAAGTCCTGCTCAACACCAATTCGGCCTTCTCCAGCACCATCGACGAGCGCCAGCGCGTGGCCCGCCTGTACCAGGGCGAAGCCTTCTTCGAGATCCCCGCCAGCCGCGGCCAGCCGCTGGAACTCGACGCCGGCCCGGTACGCGCCAGCGTGCGCGACACCGCCTTCGCCGTGCGTTACCTGGACGGCGTGGCCCAGGTGCGGGTACAGCGTGGCGATGTCGACCTGCGCGCCACCCACGACGATGCCCGGGTGCGCCTGTCGGCCGGCGAAAGCATCCGCATCGGCCCCAACGGTTTCGACCGCCCGGCCAAGCTCGACCTCGACAAGGACCTGGCCTGGGTCCAGGGCCGGCTGGTGTTCGAGAACTGCCCGCTGAACCAGGTGCTGGCCGAGTTGCGCCGGTATTACCCGGGCTGGATCGTCAACAACAACGAGCGCCTGGCCGATGTCGCGGTTACCGGTAATTACCGTCTCGACCAGCCGCTGGACGTGGTGCGCTCCCTGGCTCACATCACCTCGGCGCGCCTGCAGGAGTTCCCTGCGCTGGTGATTCTCAACTAGCACGCATTTATTTTTACGCGATCGCTGTCGGTCGTTCGTCTCGTTATAGCCAATGCAATTGATTCGCATTAAATATGCCGAATCAGCACCTATAAAGATTCGTGCGACACGGAGCGCTATCGATGTCCTCTCGCCTCAACAGCCGGTCCTCTTCATCTTCCCGCCAGGCCCGCCTGCAGAACTGCACGCTGTCCCTGCTGACTGCCGCCATCCTGCTGGCCGGGGCCGCGCCGGTCATGGCCGCCACCGCCACCAGCCAACCGGCGCGCAACATGGGCGACTACAGCTTCGCCATCGACCAGCAGCCGCTGGTGTCGGCGCTGAACGCCTTTAGCGCCGTCACCGGTTGGCAGGTCGGCCTGTCGGCGGAACTGGGCGAAGGCATCGCGTCCCCGGGCGTGCGCGGCTCGCTGCCGCCGGAAAAAGCCCTGGACCGCCTGCTGATGGGCACCAACCTGAGCTACCGCAAGCTCGGCGCCAACAACATCGTCCTGGAAAAGCGCACCAGCGGCGGCGCCCTGACCCTGCAACAGGTGACCATCAGCGCCACGCGCCAGGAGCAGGACGTCAACAGCGTGCCCAGCACCGTGACCGTGCATGACCGCCAGGACCTGGACCGCAACAACGTCAACACCATCAAAGAGCTGGTGCGCTACGAGCCAGGCGTTTCGGTCGGCGGCGCCGGCCAGCGTGGTGGTATCAGCGGCTACAACATCCGCGGCATCGACGGCGACCGCATCCTGACTCAGGTCGACGGCGTGGAGATTCCCAACGGCTTCTTCAACGGCCCCTATGCCAAGACCCAGCGCAACTACGTCGACCCGGAAATCATCAAGCGCGTGGAGATCCTCCGCGGCCCGGCGTCGGTGCTGTACGGCAGCAACGCCATCGGCGGCGCGGTCAGCTACTTCACCCTCGACCCGGACGACATCATCAAGCCCGGCAAAGACGTCGGCGCCCGCCTGAAGACCGGCTACAGCTCGGCCGACGACAGCTGGCTGAAATCCGCCACCGTGGCCGGACGCAGCGGCCAATTCGACGGCCTGCTGCACTTCAGCCAGCGCGACGGCCACGAAACCGACTCCTACGGCAGCAACAACAGCACCGGCCTGGCGCGCACCGCCGCCAACCCGGAAGACGTGCGCACCACCAATGTGCTGGCCAAGGCCGGCTGGAACTATGCCGACGACGCGCGCCTGGGCCTGACCTACGAGAAGTACAAGGACGACCGCGACACCAACCAGAAGAGCGCCGTGGGCGGCCCGTTCAACGCCGGCCAGCCGTTGGGCATGTACCGCTCGCGCACTGGTAACGACACCATCACCCGCGAACGTTTCGGCCTGGACAACCGTTTCGCCCTCGATAGCCTGCTGGCCGATCACGTGAAGTGGAGCCTCAACTACCAGATCGCCAAGACCGACCAGAGCACCCTGGAAAACTACTTCCCGTTCACCCGCAACGTCATGCGCAGCCGCGAAACCCTCTACCAGGAGAAGCAGTGGGTCTTCGACGCCCAGGCCGACAAGGCCTTCGCCATCGGCGAAACCGAGCACCTGCTGACCTACGGCACCACTATCAAGCAGGAAAAGGTCACTGGCTCGCGCAGCGGCAGCGGTACCTGCCTGGCGGTCGGTCGCGGTTGCACGGCGGTCGGCGCCATCAGCCCGTCCGACGTGCTGAAGAAGTCCAGCGACTTCCCGGACCCGACCATCAACACCTACAGCCTGTTCGCCCAGGACCAGATCAGCTGGAACAAGTGGACCTTCCTGCCGGGCCTGCGCTACGACTACACCCAGCTCAAGCCGCACATCACCCAGGAGTTCCTCAACACCGTGGCCGCCGATGGCCAGGGTGAAGTGAGCGACGAGAACAAGACCTGGCACCGGGTATCGCCCAAGTTCGGCCTGACCTACGCCCTGACCGACCAGTACACCTGGTACGGCCAGTACGCCGAAGGTTTCCGCACCCCGACCGCCAAGGCGCTGTACGGCCGCTTCGAGAACACCACCACGGGCTACCGCGTGGCGCCGAACTCGAACCTCAAGCCGGAGAAAAGCCAGAGCTATGAAACCGGCCTGCGCGGCAACTTCGAGTCCGGCAACTTCGACGTGGCGGTGTTCTATAACAAGTACCGCGACTTCATCAACGAAGACGCGGTGACCCCGGGCTACGACGAGCTGACGTTCCAGAGCAACAACATCAAGCACGCCACCATCAAGGGCGTGGAAGTCAAAGGCCGGCTCAACCTCGACACCCTGGGCGCGCCGCAGGGCCTGTACACCCAGGGTTCGGTGGCCTACGCCTACGGTCGCAACAACGACACCGGCGAACCCTTGAACGCGGTCAACCCGCTGACCGGCGTGTTCGGCCTGGGCTACGACCAGGACCACTACGGCGCCCTGCTCAGCTGGACCCTGGTCAAGAAGAAAGACCGCGTCGACAGCAGCAGCTTCAAGACCCCGGATGGCACCAGCAGCCAGTTCAAGACCCCGGGCTACGGCGTGCTCGACCTGACCGGTTTCTACAAGGTCAGCGACGATGTCACCGTCAGCGCCGGCATCTACAACCTGGCCGACAAGAAGTACTGGCTGTGGGACGACGTGCGCGGCTACGACAGCGTCGGCGAAGCCGCGGTGCTCAGCCCGGCCAACCTCGACCGCCTGACCCAGCCGGGTCGCAACTTCGCGGTCAACCTGATCTGGGACATCTGATCCGGTCTACCTCACTGCGCTTTTCGATGGAGCGCAGTGAGGATTTTTTACTGTGCCGCGTCTTCTTGTTCGTCTAGTTAGCAAGTGCTTCTCATTTTCAGCAGCTCTCGTTTTCAGTAGCTCTCATTTTCAGTAGCTCTCATTTTCACATCCCAAGGACATTGTCATGACCACCCAGGATTCCCCACAGCGCCCGAGCCTGCGCTCCCAGCGCCTGAACCAGATCACCCACGAACCCCATGCCAGGCTCGACGCCCTGGTCAAGGCCCACGCGCCGTTCGAAAGCGCCAGCAGCTTTGCCCGCTTCGTCGTCGCCCAGTACCTGTTCCAATCCGAACTGGTCGCCCTCTACAACGACCCGGCGCTGATCGCCATCATCCCGGACCTGGCAGAGCGTTGCCGTGCCGAAGCGGCCAAGGCCGACCTGGCGGATCTGGAAACCGAAGTCCCGGCCCCGGTGGCGGGCGCGGTGCAGAACCCGAGCAAGGCCGAAGCCCTGGGCTGGCTGTTCGTCTCCGAAGGCTCCAAGCTGGGCGCGGCGTTCCTGATCAAGCGTGCGGTGGGCCTGGGCCTCGGCGAAACCTTCGGTGCCCGGCACCTGGGCGAGCCGGCCGGCGGTCGCGCCGAAGGCTGGAAGTCCTTCACCCGCACCCTCGACGGCCTGGCATTCAGCGCCGAAGAAGAAGCCGCGGCGGAAAAGGGCGCACTGGATGCCTTCAACCGTTTTACCGTGCTGCTGGAAAAGGCCTACGACACGGCGCCTGAACTGGCCTGATTTTTTCGCCGGCGCGCTCGTTCCTGCATTGAAGGCGTAGACTCACGCCCGCTGCAGGAACGAACCTGCTGGCGCCAGCCGTTTTTCCCACCCTTTGTGGATTGAGCCCCATGCTCGTCACCTCATCATCGAACCCATGACCGGCACAACCCGATCCCCGTCCAAGGCCTCCCGCCTGTTCTTCGGTTGCCTGGCTTACGTCAGCCTGGCCATCGGCCTGATCGCCATCGTCGTGCCCGGCCTGCCGACCACCGAATTCGTGCTCCTCGCCGCCTGGGCCGCGACCAAAAGCTCGCCACGCCTGAGCGCCTGGATGGAAAACCACCGCCTGTTCGGCCCTATCCTGAGCAACTGGCGCAACGGTCGGATCATCAGCCGCCGGGCCAAGATCAGCGCCACCGTCAGCATGCTGCTGTGCGCCGGCCTGATGCTGAGCCTGCTCACTCATCACTGGACCCTGTACCTGGCGCTGGCCGGCATGGGCCTGGGCAACCTGTGGATCTGGTCGCGCCCGGAAGCCCTGGCCCAGGCCTCCTGATTCCTCGGCCAGAGCAGCCGGCCGACGCTCGGTTGCTCGCGACAGGCCCTGCGGCGAAACCTCCCTCCTCCCTGTTTATGTCAAACACATGACCGCTCGTCGGCTTTTTCTCAGGCAAATGCCGCTCAAGCCGATGTTCCGGGCATGGCGCTGAATGGACTTGGCGACCGGAGTCATCCGACTCACCGCTCACCTCCTATCCATTCGCGAGATCGCCCCATGTTCGACTCTCTGTCCATTCGCCTGAAAATCGTGCTGTTGTCCGGACTCTGCCTGCTCGGCGTGGTGGGCCTGATCGTCGGGATGAACATCTACCAGACCAACCAGAACGATCAACTGGTCAGCAGTTCCAGCTCGCGAATGCTCACCGACAGCGTGCAGAACCTGCTGCAGGCCCGGGCCGCCGAGCAGGCGGTGCGGGTGCAGAAAACCTTTGGCGAGAGCCTGCTGGTGATCACCGCCCTGGCCGACCAGATCAACGACCTGCGGGCCATGGCCGGCAAGCGTTCGCTGGACGCCGCGACGCTGCGCGAAGAACTCAACCACAGCCTGAAAACCGCCTTCGAACGCAACACCAAGGTGCTGGGCATCTGGCTCGCCTATGAGCCCAACGCCCTCGACGGCAAGGACAGCGAGTTCGCCAACGACGCCGGCCATGCCTCCAACGAAGCCGGGCGCTTCGCCAGCTACTGGAGCCGTGCCGGCGGCACCGGGCTGAACACGGTGATGGTCGAAGAGGACATGAACAAGACCACCCTGAGCGTCAGCGGCACCCCCTACAACAGTTGGTACACCTGCCCGCGCGACAGCAAGCGCACCTGCCTGCTGGACCCGTACGCCGACACCGTGGGCGGCAAGCTGATGCTGATGACCACCATCTCTCTGCCGCTGATCGTCGACGGCAAAGTCATAGGCGTGGTCGGCGTGGACATCGCCCTGGATGCCCTGCAGGCCGCGGCCGCCGAGTCCCAGAGCGGGCTGTTCGACGGTGCCGGGCACATGCTGATCGTCGCCGGCAGCGGTATCCTCGCCGCCTACAGCAACGATGCGGCCAAGGTCGGCAAGGGCATCGCCGACACCCTCGGCGCAGAAGGCAAGGATGTGCTGCAACTGCTGGCTGGCAATACCCCGAAAATCCTCAAGCAGGGCGACCTGATCCGCGCCGTGTATCCGGTCAGCCCGATCGCCGACGCCCGCCCCTGGGGCGTGGTGATCGACCTGCCGGAGCAGGTGCTGCTGGCCGACACCGTGAAACTCCAGAGCGTGCTCGACGACGCCCAGGCCCAGGGCACCCTGGTGTCCCTGCTGGTGGCGGCGGTCGCCGGCGTGATCGGCCTGCTGCTGATCTGGCTGACCGCCTCCGGCGTGACCCGGCCGATCAACAGCGTCGCGCAGATGCTCAAGGAAATCGCCAGCGGCGACGGCGACCTGACCCAGCGCCTGAAGTACAGCAAGCAAGACGAACTGGGCGAGCTGGTGAGCTGGTTCAACCGCTTCCTCGACAAGCTGCAACCGACCATCGCGCAGATCAAGCAGAGCATCACCGACGCCCGCGGCACCGCCGACCAGTCCTCGGAGATCGCCCGCCAGACCAGCGAAGGCATGCAGGTGCAGTTCCGCGAAATCGACCAGGTGGCCACCGCGTCCAATGAAATGAGCGCCACCGCCCACGACGTCGCCAACAGTGCCTCGAACGCCGCCAACGCCGCCCGTGGCGCCGACCAGTCGGCCAAGGACGGCATGACCATCATCGAGCGCAGCACCCGCGACATCAGCACCCTGGCCGAGGAAGTCAGCAAGGCAGTGGTCGAGGTCGAGGCCCTGGCGGTCAACAGCGAACAGATCGGCTCGGTGCTGGAAGTGATCCGCAGCATCGCCGAACAGACCAACCTGCTGGCCCTCAACGCCGCCATCGAGGCGGCGCGCGCCGGGGAAAGCGGCCGCGGCTTCGCGGTGGTCGCCGACGAGGTGCGCAACCTGGCCAAGCGCACCCAGGATTCGGTGGAAGAAATCCGCGTGGTGATCGAGCGCATCCAGAGCGGCACCCGGGGCGTGGTGGCGACCATGCATTCGAGCCAGGCCCAGGCCCAGAGCAACGCCGGGCAGATCCAGCAAGCGGTGCAGGCCCTGGGCAAGATCAGCGACGCGGTCACGGTGATCAGCGACATGAACCTGCAGATCGCCAGCGCCGCCGAACAGCAGAGCGCGGTGGCCGAAGAGGTCAACCGCAACGTCTCGGCGATCCGCAGCGTGACCGAATCCCTCACCGAGCAGGCCACCGAATCGGCCCAGGTCAGCAGCCAGCTCAACGCCCTGACCACCCAGCAGATGAAGCTGATGGACCAGTTCCGGGTCTGATCCTCGCCTCTGTAGGACTGTAGGAGCGAAGCTTGCTCGCGATGAACCGGAGCGCGCCGCATTGAGCCAGTGAGTGCGCGCCATCGTTGACGACCATCGCGAGCAAGCTCGCTCCTACAGATAGTTCTTGCTCCGTCACGGGGCTGCGGCGCTTCACTTTTTTGATTTATGCTGCCCCCTCTCTTGCGGAGGGCCTGCAATGACCGATGTGCTGTCGTCTGTTCAAGCCGCGCTTGGCTTGCCTCTTACCCCGATTGCCTTGACCTCGAGCGGCGCCCTGCCCTCGGCCTTCGCCGTGACCGAACTGGCCAGCGCCAGCATCGCCGCGGCCGGCCAGGCGGCGGCCGGGCTGCTGTTCAACCAGACCGGGCGCATGCCCACCCTGAGCGTCGACCGACGCCTGGCCTCCTTCTGGTTCGCCACCTCCCTGCGGCCGCTGGGCTGGAGCGTGCCGCCGCTGTGGGACCCGGTCGCCGGCGACTACGCCACCCAGGACGGCTGGATTCGCCTGCACACCAATGCGCCCCATCATCGCCAGGCGGCCGAACAGGTACTCGGCCGGGTCGCGGACCGGCCGGCCATGGCCGCCAAGGTTGCGCAGTGGAACAAGAGCGACCTGGAGCAGGCGGTGGTCGAGGCAGGTGGCTGCGCCGCCGAAATGCGCAGCTGGGCCGAGTGGCAAGCCCATCCCCAGGGGCAGGCCGTGAATGCCGAGCCCCTGGTGCACTACGTGAAGCAAGGTGCAGACGCCGCGCAGCCCTGGCGCGGGTCGCTGTCACGCCCCCTGGCCGGGATCAAGGTGCTGGACCTGACCCGGGTGCTGGCCGGCCCCATCGCCAGCCGCTTTCTGGCCGGGCTGGGCGCCGACGTGCTGCGCATCGACCCGCCGGAGTGGAACGAGCCCGGCGTGGTCCCGGAAGTCACCCTGGGCAAACGCTGCGCCCGCCTGAACCTGCACGACGCCGCCGATCGCCAGGTCTTCGAAAGCCTGCTGGGGGAAGCCGACCTGCTGCTGCACGGCTACCGCGCCGATGCCCTGGAACGCCTCGGCTACGGCGCAGCCGAGCGCCAGCGCCTCGCCCCGGGGCTGATCGATGTGTGCCTGAACGCCTATGGCTGGAGCGGCCCCTGGCAGAACCGCCGTGGCTTCGACAGCCTGGTGCAGATGAGCAGCGGCATTGCCGAGGCCGGCCAGCGCTGGCAGCAGGCCGAAAAACCGGTACCGCTGCCGGTGCAGGCCCTGGACCACGCCACCGGCTACCTGATGGCCGCCGCCGCGATCCGCACCCTGAACGAACGACTGAAAACCGGGGCCGTCGGCAGCGCACGGCTGTCGCTGGCGCGGACCGCCAAGCTGTTGATCGAGCACGCCCCTGGCAGCGCCGAGCCCGCCTTGCGCGCCGAAGACCAGGACGACCAGGGATTGCTGGTGGAGCAGACCTCCTGGGGCCCGGCCCATCGCCTGCAAGTGCCCCTGCAGATCAGCGGCACGCCCCTGCAATGGGCCTACCCCGCCAGCGACCTGGGCGCCCATCGCCCGAAATGGTGAGCCTGTAACGCGTAACCTGTAGCCGCTGCCGAGCACCGCGAGGCTGCGATCGAGGACGTAGTCCTCGCCAAGCCTGCGCATGCGGTATGAATGACGTAACGCGCCGCCTGATTTACGGCCGCTGCGCAGCCGATCGCAGCCTCGCGGTGCTCGGCAGCGGCTACAGGTACGGGGGGATTACAAGGCCGTCCACAGGTGCTGCGCCGCGTAACCGCGCCATGGCCGCCAGGCCTCGGCGCGGGCCAGCAGCTGGCTGGCGCTGACCGGCCCGCCTTCGAGTGCCGCCAGGGCATTGAGCAGGCCCACGTCCGCCGCAGGGAAGGCATCCGCTTCGCGGAACTGGCGCAAGGCCACGTAATGCGCAGTCCAGTCGCCAACACCCCATAGCGCCCGCAAGGCGGACAGGCTCTGTTCGAGGCTGGCCTTGGGAGCAAACAGCTGCGGATCGTCGAGCAGCGCCTGCGCCACGCCGGACAGGGTCCGCCCCCGGCTACGCGGCATGCCCAGGCTCGCCAGGTCGGCGCCCGCCATTCGCCCCGGCTCAGGAAACACATGGCTCAACCCCGCCGGCGCCCCCACGCAGCTCAATGGCTGGCCATATTGCGCCACCAGCTTGCCCGCCAGACGGATGGCCGCCACCACCGTGATCTGCTGCCCCAGCACCGCGCGCACTGCCAGCTCGAAACCGTCCCAGGCGCCGGGCACGCGCAGCCCCGGCCGCGAGGCGATCAAACGGGCCATCAGCGGGTCGGTGGACAGTTGCCGATGAATCGGCGCCAGGTCGGTGTCCAGGTCCAGCAGGCGGCGGATGCGCGCCACGATCCGCGCATGGGCTTGCGGATCGGGAAAGTCCAGGGTCAGGGCCAGCGCATCGCTGTCACCCGGGCCCACGCTGAACCAGCCGTGCATGCCATCGAGGCTGATGCTGCGCGAATAGCGGTCGCCGCTGACGGTCTCCTGCCCGGCGATGGCCCGCGCCTGGAGAAACGCCAGCATCGCCGGCCAGTCATAGGGCGGCTGGTAAGCGAGCCTCACAGCGACAGCACACCGCTGTACAGGCCATAGGCGGCCAGGCTGGCCCCGGCGACCACACAAGCGAAAATGCCTTTCTCGATACCGGTGAACAACGGCTCGCCCTGCTCGCGCTTGGCCTTGGCGAACAGGATCACCCCCGGGGCATACAGCAGGGCCGACAGCAGCAGGTACTTGACCCCGCCGGCGTACAACAGCCACACCGCATAACACAGGGCCACGCCACCGATGCACAGGTCTTTCATGCGCTCGGCCGAGGCATGTTCGTAGGTTTCGCCACGGCCACTGAGCAGCACCGCGTAGGCCGCCGACCACAGGTAAGGCACCAGGATCATCGACGAGGCGAGGTAGATCAGGCTGGTGTAGGTCCCGGCGGAGAACAGGGTGATCAGCAAAAACACCTGGATCATGCTGTTGGTCAGCCACAGGGCGTTGACCGGTACGTGGTTGGCGTTTTCCTTTTTCAGGAAGGCCGGCATGGTCCGGTCGCGGGCGGTGGCGAACAGAATTTCGGCACACAGCAGCGCCCAGGACAGCAAGGCACCGAGCAGGGAAACCGCCAGGCCGATGCTGATCAGCAACGCCCCCCAGGGACCGACGATGTGCTCCAGCACCGCCGCCAGGGATGGGTTCTGCAAGGTCGCCAGCTCCGGCTGGCTCATGATCCCCAGGGACAGCACGTTGACCAGCACCAACAGGGCCAGCACCCCGATGAAGCCGATCACCGTGGCCCGGCCGACATCCGCGCGCTTTTCGGCCCGGGCCGAATAGACGCTGGCGCCTTCGATGCCGATGAACACGAAGACCGTGACCAGCATCATGTTGCGCACCTGGTCCATCACCCCGCCGAAGTTCGGGTTGCCGCGGCCCCAGATGTCGCGGGTGAAAATGTCCGCCTTGAACGCCACCGCGGCAATCACGATGAACATCACCAGCGGCACGATCTTGGCCACGGTGGTCAGCAGGTTGATGAAGGCCGCTTCCTTGATCCCGCGCAGCACCAGGAAATGCACCGCCCACAGCAAGACCGAAGCGCAGGCGATGGCCACCGGGGTGTTGCCCTGGCCAAACACCGGGAAGAAATAGCCCAGGGTGCTGAACAGCAGCACGAAGTAGCCGACGTTGCCCAGCCAGGCGCTGATCCAGTAGCCCCAGGCGGACGAGAACCCCATGTAGTCGCCGAAGCCGGCCTTGGCGTAGGCGTACACCCCCGAATCGAGTTCAGGCTTGCGGTTGGCCAGGGTCTGGAAGACGAAGGCCAGGGTCAGCATGCCCACGGCGGTGATCGCCCAACCGATGAGGATCGCCCCCGCGTCGGCCCGGGCCGCCATGTTCTGCGGCAAGGAAAAGATCCCGCCGCCAATCATCGAACCCACCACCAGCGCGATCAGGGCGCCGAGTCGCAGTTTTTGCGTGGTTTGTGGCATGCCTACCTCTGCGTGCAGTCCAATTGTCCGACAACCAAACTATATGCAAATAAATTACTTCCACACGCTGGCAACGAACTAAAAGAGTCAATTATTGATCTTTTATGGATCCAATGACATGACTCCGATCAGAACTTACTGAATCTTGGCGAGTTTTATTTTTTGTAAAGACTGAATGCCATCAACCGGCCACCCCCTTTATAACTTTTTTACTAGTTGCGCATTCTTGAAAGCGGACTAGTTTCAATCTGGCATCAATGAGAAGCCCTGTCATCCAGCCTTCCAGGCCTTCAGTAATGGCACTTCCAGGCATCCTGCCGGCGAAAGCAAAGACTGCTTAAGTCATTCATTCACAATGGAATGTAGCGATGACCTGATCTAAGTCAGCTGTTTGTATTACGCGCAGATCTACTCTGACGTCTCTCTTCTCCTGCAATGGAGTCACGCAATGTCTGACACTCCCGGAAAACTACGACTTGGTGCGTTAGTCGCCTTGGTAGTCGGCTCGATGATTGGCGGCGGGATCTTTTCCTTGCCACAAAACATGGCGGCAAGTGCCGATGTAGGCGCTGTTCTTATTGGCTGGGCTATTACCGCTGTCGGTATGTTGACGCTGGCTTTCGTGTTTCAAACCCTGGCCAACCGCAAGCCTGATCTGGACGGCGGTGTCTACGCCTATGCCAAGGCCGGCTTCGGCGACTACATGGGTTTTTCTTCGGCCTGGGGTTACTGGATCAGCGCCTGGCTGGGCAACGTCGGCTACTTCGTGCTGCTGTTCAGCACCCTGGGCTACTTCTTTCCGATCTTCGGTGAGGGCAACACCCCGGCCGCGGTAATCGGCGCCTCGGTCCTGCTGTGGGCCGTGCACTTTCTGGTGCTGCGCGGGATCAAGGAGGCGGCCTTCATCAACCTGGTGACCACGGTCGCCAAAGTGGTGCCGCTGCTGCTGTTCGTGCTGATCGCCCTGTTCGCCTTCAAGCTGGACATCTTCACCGCGGACATCTGGGGCATGAAGAACCCCGACCTGGGCAGCGTGATGAACCAGGTGCGCAACATGATGCTGGTCACCGTCTGGGTGTTCATCGGCATCGAAGGCGCGAGCATCTTCTCCTCCCGCGCGGAAAAACGCTCGGACGTGGGCAAGGCCACCGTGATCGGCTTCATCACCGTGCTGCTGTTCCTGGTGCTGGTGAACGTGCTGTCGCTGGGCATCATGACCCAGCCGGAACTGGCTAAGCTGCAGAACCCGTCGATGGCGGCGGTGCTGGAGCATGTGGTCGGCCACTGGGGCGCGGTGCTGATCAGCGTCGGCCTGATCATCTCGCTGCTGGGGGCGCTGCTGTCGTGGGTGCTGCTGTGCGCGGAGATCATGTTCGCCGCGGCCAAGGACCACACCATGCCGGAGTTCCTGCGCAAGGAGAACGCCAACCATGTGCCGGTCAACGCCCTGTGGCTGACCAACGCCATGGTGCAGATATTCCTGGTCATCACCCTGTTCTCGGCCAGCACCTACCTGTCGCTGATCTACCTCGCCACCTCGATGATCCTGGTGCCCTACCTGTGGTCGGCGGCCTATGCCGTGCTGCTGGCGGTGCGCAGCGAGACCTATGAGGCGGCCCTGGCCGAACGCAAGAAAGACCTGTTGATCGGCTCCATCGCCCTGATCTACGCGATCTGGCTGCTGTACGCCGGCGGGGTCAAGTACCTGCTGCTCTCCGCCCTGCTCTACGCCCCCGGCGCGATCCTGTTCGCCAAGGCCAAGCTGGAGTTGGGCAAACCGATTTTCACCAACGTCGAGAAGCTGATTTTCGCCGCAGTGGTCATAGGCGCCCTGGTGGCCGCCTACGGGCTCTACGACGGCTTCCTGACCCTGTAACCGCACGATTGTTTCTACCTCTGGAGGATCACTGTAATGACCACGGAAAAAGTTAAGTACGGCGTCCATTCCGAAGCCGGCAAACTGCGCAAAGTCATGGTTTGCTCCCCAGGCCTGGCCCATCAGCGGCTGACCCCGAACAACTGCGATGAACTGCTGTTCGATGATGTGATCTGGGTCAACCAGGCCAAGCGCGACCATTTCGACTTCGTTACCAAAATGCGCGAGCGTGGGATCGAAGTCCTGGAAATGCACAACCTGCTGACCGATACGGTGCAGAACCCCGAAGCCCTGAAGTGGATCCTGGATCGCAAGATCACCCCCGACACCGTCGGCGTCGGCCTGACCAACGAAGTGCGCAGCTGGCTCGAAAGCCTGGAGCCGCGCAAGCTGGCCGAGTTCCTGATCGGCGGCGTGGCCGGCGAGGACCTGCCGGAAAGCGAAGGCGCCAGCGTGATCAAGATGTACCGCGACTACCTGGGCCACTCCAGCTTCCTGCTGCCGCCGCTGCCCAACACCCAGTTCACCCGCGACACCACCTGCTGGATCTACGGCGGCGTGACACTCAACCCGATGTACTGGCCGGCCCGTCGCCAGGAAACCCTGCTGGCCAGCGCCATCTACAAGTTCCATCCCGAGTTCACCCACGCCGACTTCGAGATCTGGTACGGCGACCCGGACAAGGATCACGGCCAGGCCACCCTCGAGGGCGGCGACGTCATGCCGATCGGCAATGGCGTGGTGCTGATCGGCATGGGCGAGCGGACCTCGCGCCAGGCCATCGGCCAGCTTGCGCAATCCCTGTTCGCCAAGGGCGCGGTGGAAAAAGTCGTGGTCGCCGGCCTGCCAAAATCCCGCGCGGCGATGCACCTGGACACCGTGTTCAGCTTCTGCGACCGCGACCTGGTCACGGTCTTCCCGGAAGTGGTCAAGGAAATCGTGCCGTTCGTCATCCGCCCCGACACCAGCAAGCCCTATGGCATGGACGTGCGACGGGAGAACAAATCGTTCATCGAGGTGGTGGCCGAATCCCTCAACCTCAAGCAACTGCGCGTGGTGGAGACCGGCGGCAACAGCTTCGCCGCCGAACGCGAACAGTGGGACGACGGCAACAACGTGGTGGCCCTGGAACCGGGCGTGGTCATCGGCTATGACCGCAACACCTACACCAACACCCTGCTGCGCAAGGCCGGGGTGGAAGTGATCACCATCAGCGCCAGCGAACTCGGCCGTGGCCGTGGCGGCGGCCACTGCATGACCTGCCCGATCATCCGCGACCCGATCGATTACTAAGCGCCTCTTATTCCGACATAGCAGCTTGCCGTTGCCCCCACGAAGGGCCTCGGCAAGTGGACGACCGAAATCAAAGGAGATCCATCATGGCTTTCAACATCCACAACCGTAACCTGCTGAGCCTCGAGCACCACACCGCGCGCGAGCTGCGCTACCTGCTCGACCTGTCCCGCGACCTCAAGCGCGCCAAGTACACCGGCACCGAGCAGCAGCACCTCAAGGGCAACAACATCGCCCTGATCTTCGAGAAAACCTCGACCCGTACCCGCTGTGCCTTCGAGGTCGCCGCCTATGACCAGGGCGCCAACGTCACCTACATCGACCCGAACTCGTCGCAGATCGGCCACAAGGAAAGCATGAAGGACACCGCCCGCGTGCTCGGGCGCATGTACGACGCCATCGAGTACCGCGGCTTCAAGCAGGAAATCGTCGAAGAGCTGGCGAAGTTCGCCGGGGTGCCGGTGTTCAACGGCCTGACCGACGAATACCACCCGACCCAGATGATCGCCGACGTACTGACCATGCGTGAGCACGCCGACAAGCCGATCCACGACATCAGCTACGCCTACCTGGGCGACGCCCGCAACAACATGGGCAACTCGCTGCTGCTGGTGGGCGCCAAGCTCGGCATGGACGTGCGCATCTGCGCGCCCAAAGCCCTGTGGCCCCATGACGACCTGGTCAGCCGCTGCAAGAAGTACGCGGAAGAAAGCGGCGCCCGCATCACCCTGACCGAAGACCCGAAAGCCGCGGTCAAGGGCGTCGACTTCATCCACACCGACGTCTGGGTATCGATGGGCGAGCCAGTGGAAGCCTGGGCCGAACGTATCCAGCAACTGCTGCCGTACCAGGTCAACGCCGAGCTGATGAAGGCCACCGGCAACCCACGGACCAAGTTCATGCACTGCCTGCCGGCGTTCCACAACAGCGATACCAAGGTCGGCAAGCAGATCGCCGAGCAGTATCCGCACCTGGCCAACGGCATCGAAGTGACCGACGACGTGTTCGAGTCGCCGGCCTGCATCGCCTTCGAGCAAGCGGAAAACCGCATGCACACCATCAAGGCGATCCTGGTCTCGACCCTGGCCGACCTGTAACCACGATGACCGGGCCGACCGCCTGACGGCCGGCCCCTCGCCCCGTGGGCGCGCGACTTGCGCCCACGGGATCACCGAATTCTGGAAGGAATGCATTATGCGTATCGTCGTCGCACTGGGCGGCAACGCCCTGCTCCGCCGTGGTGAACCCATGACCGCGGACAATCAACGCGCCAATATCCGGATCGCCACCGAACAGATCGCCAAGATCCATCCCGGCAACCAGCTGGTGATCGCCCACGGCAACGGCCCGCAGGTCGGCCTGCTGTCGCTGCAGGCGGCGGCCTACACCTCGGTGTCACCTTACCCGCTGGACGTGCTCGGCGCCGAAACCGAAGGCATGATCGGCTACATCATCGAACAGGAACTGGGCAACCTGCTGGACTTCGAAGTGCCCTTCGCCACCCTGCTGACCCAGGTCGAGGTCGACGCCAAGGACCCGGCGTTCCAGAACCCGAGCAAGCCCATCGGCCCGGTCTACAGCAAGGAAGAGGCGGAAAAACTGGCCAAGGAAAAAGGCTGGGCCATCGCCCCCGATGGCGACAAGTACCGCCGCGTGGTGGCCAGCCCGAAACCCAAGCGCATCTTTGAAATCCGCCCGATCAAATGGCTGCTGGAAAAGAGCAGTATCGTGATCTGCGCCGGCGGTGGCGGCATTCCGACTATGTACGGCGAGGATGGCAAGCTCAAGGGCATCGAGGCGGTGATCGACAAGGACCTGTGCTCGGCGCTGCTGGCCGAACAGCTGGATGCCGATCTGCTGGTGATCGCCACCGACGTCAACGCGGCCTTTATCGACTGGGGCAAGCCGTCGCAGAAAGCCATTGCCCAGGCGCACCCGGACGAAATGGAAAAGCTCGGCTTCGCCGCCGGCTCCATGGGACCAAAGGTCCAGGCGGCCTGCGAGTTCGCCCGCCATACTGGAAAAGTCGCAGTGATCGGTTCACTCTCGGACATCGAAGCGATCGTCCAGGGCCAGGCCGGCACGCGCATCAGCACGGCCCAGCCGGGCATCACCTACCGATAAGAGAGACTCAGGGTGCAGGTTCCAGGCCTGCCCCTCTCCCATGCCTTGAAAGGAGAGAACCATGGCCCAGTTCGAACCCGGTCATTTGCACATCGAACGACACGCGCTGAACAAGGACGATGTCAGCTACAACATCTGCATCGACTACGAGGTTGCGCAGGATCCCAAGGAAGGCAAGGGGATGCAGTTCAAGATGCATGGAACGATCCAGGGCAAAGCGGTCGATGAACCCTTCTTCCTGCCCAAGGATCAGGCGTACAACTTCGCCAGCAACGTGACGAAAATCGCCGAGAAGTACGGGATTCCCAAGGCAATGAGCAGCATCGGTTCGGTGCACAAGCACTACGATGCGATGTTCGAGGATGTGCGGGTGCAGTTGAACGTGAAATCCGGGGACCCGGTAAAACCCGAACATCTCGAGTAACCCCAGCCCGCGGGTCGCGGGCTTCCCCTACCCGCTGACTTGTAGGAGCGAGGCTTGCCCGCGATGGTCGTCAAGGATGACGCGGGTAGCCTGATCCGCCGCGGTGTCTTCTAGTTCATCGCGAGCAAGCTTCGCTCCTACAGAAGCCTGTGGCCACGGCGAATTTCACCAATGGCGTCCGCCAAGGCATACTTGCCACCCTCCGTTTTCCAGAACCCTTGTCCGCCCCATGCGCATCCACGTCAGCTTTATCGACCGCGTCGGTATCACCCAGGAAGTCCTGGCCCTGCTCGGTGGGCGCAACCTCAACCTGGATGCGGTGGAGATGGTGCCGCCCAACGTCTACATCGACGCCCCGACGCTCAGCCCACAAGTGCTGGAAGAGCTGCGCGACGCGCTGTTCAGCGTGCGCGGCGTGCAGGCGGTGACGGTGGTCGACATCCTGCCCGGCCAGCGCCGCCACCTGCAGCTCGACGCCCTGCTGGCGGCGATGACCGACCCGGTGCTGGCCCTGGACAGCGCCGGCAAGGTGCTGCTGGCCAACCCGGCGCTGATCGCCCTGTATGGCCGCGAGCCGGCCGGGGAAAGCGTGGCCGAGCTGTTCGACGACCCGGCGCTGCTGGAAACCCTGCTGGAACAGGGCTTTCGCCTGCCCCTGCGGGAAATCACCCTCAACGGCCAGACCCTGCTGCTGGACGCCACGCCGATCACCGACGCCGGCGCGCTGCTGACCCTGTATCAGCCCAATCGCATCGGCGAGCGCCTGTCGGCCCTGCACCACGACCATGCCGAAGGCTTCGATGCCCTGCTCGGCGATTCGCCGGCCATCCGTACCCTCAAGGCCCGCGCCCAGCGCGTCGCCGCGCTGGATGCACCGCTGCTGATCCAGGGCGAAACCGGTACCGGCAAGGAGCTGGTGGCGCGGGCCTGCCACGCCATCAGTGCGCGGCACGGCGCGCCGTTTCTCGCGCTGAACTGCGCCGCCCTGCCGGAAAACCTCGCCGAAAGCGAGCTGTTCGGCTATGCGCCCGGCGCCTTCACCGGCGCCCAGCGCGGCGGCAAGCCGGGACTGATGGAGCTGGCCAACCAGGGCACGGTGTTTCTCGACGAGATCGGCGAAATGTCGCCCTATTTGCAGGCCAAGCTGCTGCGTTTTCTCAATGACGGCAGCTTTCGCCGGGTCGGCGGCGACCGTGAGGTCAAGGTCAATGTGCGGATCCTCAGCGCCACCCACCGCGACCTGGAAAAGATGGTCGCCGAAGGCAGCTTTCGCGAAGACCTGTTCTATCGCCTCAACGTGCTGAATGTGGAAGTGCCGCCCCTGCGCGAGCGCGGCCAGGACATCCTGTTGCTGGCGCGCTATTTCATGCAGCAGGCCTGCGCGCAGATCCAGCGCCCGGTCTGCCGCCTGGCGCCCGGCACCTATCCGGCGCTGCTGGGCAACCGCTGGCCGGGCAACGTGCGCCAGTTGCAGAACGTGATCTTCCGCGCGGCGGCGATCTGCGAAAGCAGCCTGGTGGACATCGGCGACCTGGATATCGCCGGCACCTCGGTGGCGCGCCAGAACGACACCGAAGTCGAAAGCCTGGAACAGGCCGTCGAAGAGTTCGAGAAGGCACTGCTGGAAAGCCTGTACGTCAACTACCCCTCGACCCGCCAGCTGGCCAGCCGCCTGCAGACCTCCCACACCGCCATCGCCCATCGCCTGCGCAAGTACGGCATCCCCAACAAGCCCTGAAAGCCTGATGGCTGTCGCTTCCGCTCTGCTTCTGTAGGAGCGAAGCTTGCTCGCGAAAAATCTCAACGGCGCCGCAGTGCCTGGAGCCCGCGCAGCGCTCTCAGGCTCATCGCGAGCAAGCTTCGCTCCTACAGAAAAACAGTGCGAAAAGCGACCTCCACCTGTACTGAAAGCGCTACAGCGGAACGATATCGCTACAGTCGGTTGTAATCGGCGCAACGCAAGGCTTTGATCCCCATAGGCTTTTCCCTGACGCTCCAGCTGTAGCGATTTCGCTACAGCTGTCAATTTATGCTTGCCAGAGAAAACTCATAACTTATTGATTTATAACAACTTAAAAACATTGGCCGCATTTTTGCTATGGGCTTACCCATTCAGCTCGGCCTTGCACGAGCATTCAATCGCGTCCACCAGACGAATCTGGCCCCTTGAGGAGTTTCCATGAGCGAGTTGCGTTTTACTGAAGATCACGAATGGCTGCGTACCGAAGCCGATGGCAGCGTTACCGTCGGCATCACGGCTTTCGCGCAAAACGCCCTGGGCGATGTGGTGTTCGTGCAATTGCCGGAATTGCAGGCCTACGACAAGGGCGCTGAAGCCGCCACCGTGGAATCGGTAAAAGCCGCCAGCGGCGTGTACATGCCCCTGGACGGGGAAGTGGTGGAAACCAACCCGGCCCTGGACACCAGCCCCGAGCTGGTCAACGAAGACCCGCTGGGCGAAGGCTGGTTCTTCCGCTTCATTCCCGCGGACGCCGCCGCTGTCGGCCAACTGCTGGATCAGGACGCCTACGACCGCCTGATCAAAGCCAACGCCGACGCCTGAGGAGCCGCCATGACTCAAGTCAACCTGAGCACCGCCAACGAATTCATCGCGCGCCACATCGGCCCGCGCCAGGACGACGAGCAAGCCATGCTCAACAGCCTGGGCTTCGACTCCCTGGAAGCCCTGAGCGCCAGCGTGATCCCCGACAGCATCAAGGGCACCAGCGTCCTCGACCTGCCCGCCGGGCAGAGCGAAGCCGACGCACTGGCCTCGATCAAGGCCATCGCTGCCAAGAACCAGCTGTTCAAGACCTACATCGGCCAGGGCTACTACAACTGCCACACGCCGTCGCCGATCCTGCGCAACCTCCTGGAAAACCCGGCCTGGTACACCGCCTACACCCCGTACCAGCCAGAAATCTCCCAGGGCCGCCTGGAAGCGCTGCTGAACTTCCAGACCCTGATCAGCGACCTCACCGGCCTGCCGATCGCCAACGCCTCCCTGCTCGACGAAGCCACCGCCGCCGCCGAAGCCATGACCTTCTGCAAGCGCCTGAGCAAGAACAAGGGCAGCCACGCCTTCTTCGCCTCCAGCCATTGCCACCCGCAAACCCTCGACGTGCTGCGCACCCGTGCCGAGCCGCTGGGCATCGACGTGGTGGTCGGCGACGAGCGCAAACTGACCGACGTCAGCCCGTTCTTCGGTGCCCTGCTGCAATACCCGGCGAGCAACGGTGACCTGTTCGACTACCGCGAGCTGACCGAGCGCTTCCACGCCGCCAACGCTCTGGTGGCGGTCGCCGCCGACCTGCTGGCATTGACCGTGCTGACCCCGCCGGGCGAATTCGGCGCCGACGTGGCCATCGGCAGCGCCCAGCGCTTCGGCGTGCCACTGGGCTTCGGTGGCCCGCATGCGGCCTACTTCTCCACCAAGGACGCGTTCAAGCGCGACATGCCGGGCCGTCTGGTCGGGGTGTCCGTGGACCGTTTCGGCAAGCCGGCGCTGCGCCTGGCCATGCAGACCCGCGAGCAACATATCCGTCGCGAGAAAGCCACCAGCAACATCTGCACCGCCCAGGTGCTGCTGGCCAACATCGCCAGCATGTACGCCGTGTACCACGGCCCCAAAGGCCTGACCCGGATTGCCCGGCGCATCCACCAGCTGACCGCGATCCTGGCTCAGGGCCTGAGCAAGCTGGGGATCAAGGTCGAGCAGGAAAGCTTCTTCGACACCCTGACCCTGCACACAGGCGCGCGCACCTCGGCGCTGCACGACAAGGCCCGCGCCCAGCGCATCAACCTGCGGGTGATTGACGCCGAGCGCCTGGGTCTGTCCCTCGACGAAACCACCGGCCAGGCCGATGTAGAGGCCCTGTGGAGCCTGCTGGCCGACGGTCAGGCGCTGCCGGATTTCGCCGCGCTGGCCACCACGGTACAGAGCCGTATCCCGGCGCCGCTGGTGCGCCAGTCGGCGATCCTCAGCCACCCGGTGTTCAACCGCTATCACTCGGAAACCGAGCTGATGCGCTACCTGCGCAAGCTGGCCGACAAGGACCTGGCCCTGGACCGCACCATGATCCCGCTGGGCTCGTGCACCATGAAGCTCAACGCCGCCAGCGAAATGATCCCGATCACCTGGGCCGAGTTCGGTGCCCTGCACCCGTTCGCCCCGGCCGAGCAAAGCGCCGGCTACCAGCAACTGACGTCCGAACTGGAAGCCATGCTCTGCGCCGCCACCGGCTACGACGCGGTGTCCCTGCAGCCGAACGCCGGCTCCCAGGGTGAATACGCAGGCCTCTTGGCCATTCGTGCCTATCACCAGAGCCGTGGCGACGACCGTCGCGACATCTGCCTGATCCCTTCGTCCGCCCACGGCACCAACCCGGCCACCGCCAACATGGCCGGCATGCGCGTGGTGGTTACCGCCTGTGACGCCCGCGGCAACGTCGATATCGAAGACCTGCGGGCCAAGGCCATCGAGCACCGCGAGCACCTCGCCGCGCTGATGATCACCTACCCGTCGACCCACGGCGTGTTCGAGGAAGGCATCCGCGAAATCTGCGGCATCATTCATGACAACGGCGGCCAGGTGTACATCGACGGCGCCAACATGAACGCCATGGTCGGCCTCTGCGCCCCGGGCAAGTTCGGCGGCGACGTGTCGCACCTGAACCTGCACAAGACCTTCTGCATTCCCCACGGCGGTGGCGGCCCGGGCGTCGGCCCGATCGGCGTCAAGTCGCACCTGGCGCCGTTCCTGCCGGGCCACGCGGCCATGGAACGCAAGGAAGGCGCGGTCTGCGCCGCGCCGTTCGGCAGCGCGAGCATCCTGCCGATCACCTGGATGTACATCCGCATGATGGGCGGCGAAGGCCTCAAGCGTGCCTCGCAGCTGGCGATCCTCAATGCCAACTACATCTCCCGTCGCCTGGAAGAGCACTACCCGGTGCTCTACACCGGCAGCAACGGCCTGGTGGCCCACGAGTGCATCCTCGACCTGCGCCCGCTCAAGGACAGCAGCGGCATCAGCGTCGACGACGTCGCCAAGCGCCTGATCGACTTCGGCTTCCACGCCCCGACCATGTCGTTCCCGGTGGCCGGCACCCTGATGATCGAGCCGACCGAAAGCGAACCCAGGGAAGAACTGGACCGCTTCTGCGACGCCATGATCCGCATCCGCGAAGAAATCCGCGCGGTGGAAAACGGCAGCCTGGACAAGGACGACAACCCGCTGAAAAACGCCCCGCACACCGCGGCGGAAATCGTTGGCGAGTGGTCGCACCCCTACAGCCGTGAACAGGCGGTGTACCCAGTGGCCTCGCTGATCGACGGCAAGTACTGGCCTCCGGTCGGCCGCGTCGACAACGTGTTCGGCGACCGCAACCTGGTGTGCGCCTGCCCGTCGATCGAAAGCTATCAGGACGCCTAAGACGGCATCGCCGTCCATCGCGGGCAAGCCACGCTCCTACGGTTTCTGCGTATACCTGTAGGAGCGAGGCGGCTGGCGACGAATACCGGCCAGACCGAACCGCAATACCCGCTTCCCCCGTGCGTGCCGATCAACACAATAAGAAACCGGAGAACCAACATGTCCTTGAGCGTGTTCGACCTGTTCAAGATTGGCATCGGCCCCTCCAGCTCCCACACCGTTGGCCCGATGCGCGCGGCCGCGCGCTTCGTCGAAGGCCTGCGGCGTGACGGGCTGCTGGGCGCCACCACCTGCGTCAAGGTCGAGCTGTACGGCTCGCTCGGCGCCACCGGCAAGGGCCACGGCAGCGACAAGGCCGTGCTCCTGGGCCTGGAAGGTGAACACCCGGATACCGTGAATACCGAAAACATCGCCGCGCGCCTGCAGGAAATACGCAGCAGCGCACGCTTGACCCTGCTCGGCGAACACGTCATCGCGTTCAACGAGAAAGAACACCTGGCCATGATCCGCAAGCCCCTGGCCTACCACCCCAACGGCATGATCTTCCGTGCCTTCGATGCCGCCGGGTTGCAGATCCGCAGCCGCGAGTACTACTCGGTGGGCGGCGGCTTCGTGGTCGACGAGGACGCCGCGGGGGCCGACCGTATCGTCGAAGACACCACCAAACTGACCTTCCCCTTCAAGAGCGCCAAGGACTTGCTCGGCCATTGCACCACCTATGGCCTGTCCATCAGCCAGGTGATGCTGACCAACGAAAGTGCCTGGCGACCGGAAGCGGAAACCCGCGCCGGCCTGCTGAAGATCTGGCAAGTGATGCAGGATTGCGTGGATGCCGGCTGCCGCAATGAAGGGATCCTGCCGGGAGGCCTGAAGGTCAAGCGCCGCGCGGCCGCCCTCCACCGCCAGCTGTGCAAACACCCCGAGGCGGCCTTGCGCGATTCCTTGTCGGTGCTGGACTGGGTCAACCTGTATGCCCTCGCGGTCAACGAAGAAAACGCCAACGGCGGGCGCGTCGTCACCGCGCCCACCAATGGCGCCGCCGGCATCATCCCGGCGGTGCTGCACTACTACATGCGCTTCATCCCCGGCGCCAACGAAGACGGGGTGGTGCGTTTCCTGCTGACCGCCGCCGCCATCGGCATTCTCTACAAGGAAAACGCCTCCATCTCCGGCGCCGAAGTCGGCTGCCAGGGCGAGGTCGGCGTGGCTTGCTCGATGGCGGCCGGCGCCCTGTGCGAAGTGCTCGGCGGTACGGTGCAACAAGTGGAAAACGCCGCCGAGATCGGCATGGAACACAACCTCGGCCTGACCTGCGACCCGATCGGCGGCCTGGTGCAGGTGCCCTGCATCGAGCGCAACGCCATGGGTTCGGTCAAGGCGATCAACGCCGTGCGCATGGCCTTGCGTGGCGATGGGCAACACTTCGTCTCCCTCGACAAGGTGATCCGCACCATGCGCCAGACCGGCGCCGACATGAAAAGCAAATACAAGGAAACCGCCCGCGGCGGTTTGGCAGTCAACATCATCGAGTGCTGATGCAGGCACACACGCATCTCACGTTTATCCAGGAGCTGAACATGTCCACCGAAACACTGTTGAAGACCCCGCTGCATTCGCTGCACCTCGAACTCGGCGCGCGCATGGTGCCGTTCGCCGGTTACGACATGCCCGTGCAATACCCGCTGGGCGTAATGAAAGAACACCAGCACACCCGCGAGCAGGCCGGCCTGTTCGACGTCTCGCACATGGGCCAGATCCGCCTGAGCGGCGCCAATGCCGCCCAGGCCCTGGAAACCCTGGTGCCGGTGGACATCATCGACCTGCCCGTGGGCATGCAGCGCTATGCCATGTTCACCAATGAAAACGGCGGCATCCTCGACGACCTGATGGTCGCCAACCTGGGTAACGACGAGCTGTTCCTGGTGGTCAACGCCGCCTGCAAGGAGCAGGACCTGGCCCATCTGCGCCAGCACATTGGCCAGGCGTGCAGCATCGAGCCGCTGTTCGAGGAGCGCGCCCTGCTCGCCCTGCAAGGCCCGGCGGCCGTCACCGTGCTGGCGCGCCTGGCGCCGGAAGTGGCGAAGATGACGTTCATGCAATTCACCCGCGTGAAGCTGCTGGGCGTGGACTGTTTTGTCAGCCGTTCGGGCTACACCGGCGAAGACGGTTTCGAAATCTCGGTGCCGGCGGCCGACGCCGAAACCCTGGCCCGCGCCCTGCTGGCCGAACCGGAAGTGGCGGCGATCGGCCTCGGTGCCCGTGACTCGCTGCGCCTGGAAGCCGGCCTGTGCCTGTATGGCCATGACATGAACAGCCAGACCACCCCGATCGAAGCCAGCCTGCTGTGGGCCATCTCCAAGCCACGTCGTGCCGATGGCGCGCGGGCCGGCGGTTTCCCGGGCGCGGAACAGGTGTTCGCCCAACAGCTCAATGGCGTGCAGCGCAAGCGCGTGGGCCTGCTGCCCCAGGAACGCACACCGGTGCGAGAAGGCGCGGAAATCGTCAACGAAGCGGGCGAGGTGATCGGCAGTGTTTGCAGCGGTGGTTTTGGTCCGACCCTGGGCGGTCCGTTGGCCATGGGTTACATCGATAGCGCTTATGTCGCACTCGATACGCCAGTTTGGGCAATTGTTCGTGGGAAAAAGGTGCCAATGCTTGTAAGCAAAATGCCATTCGTTGCACAACGCTACTATCGCGGTTGATCAACTGTTTCTATAAGTAACGCGGTTGCGTTAAAAGTGCACTAATCTGTAACGCAACCGCCATAAAATAGTGCATATTTTCGATATTGAACTTGCCTTATAACAGTTGAAAACAATTGAACAACTCTATCGAATAAGCCCAGACGCCTAGTTCCGGCAAACAGCTGCAAGCTGAGGAAAACCGGGGTTTCGCAGGGCTTGTTTTTTCTCCCATAGTTGGCGTAGAGTTTCCCCACTGTGTTTGCATGGGTCGCTTGGAATCGTGACCTGGGCAGTAGCCAACAAGTTTGCTACAACCCGTTCGACGTCTCTTACTTTCCTGCAACCCAGCCCAGTACTCCTTCATGAGAAAGAGACTGTCATTAATTTTTTAGCGTCAAAGGAAATAAGAAATGTCCCAACGTCAGAGCGGTACCGTCAAGTGGTTTAACGACGAGAAAGGTTTTGGTTTTATCACTCCAGAAAGCGGTCCGGATCTGTTCGTGCATTTCCGCGCTATTCAGGGCAACGGCTTCAAGAGCCTGAAAGAAGGCCAGAAAGTGACCTTCATCGCTGTGCAGGGCCAAAAAGGCATGCAGGCTGACGAAGTTCAAGCCGAAGGCTGATCGTCTGTAACGAAAAAGCCCCTGATGCTGACATCAGGGGCTTTTTTGTGCGCGCAATTCCGTAAAATGGCTTCTTTCTTCGATCGAGAGGCCTGTGATGCCAAAGCACCTGCTAACCCCCCAGGGCGATTTTCCCGCCGCTGGCCTGGGCCGTCGTCTGGCAGCGATGTTCTACGATTTCCTGCTGTGCACCGCACTGCTGATCGTCACGGGCGGCATCTACAAGTTCATCCAGTTGCAGATCCTCGGTGAAACCCGGATGCGCACCCTGACCGAATCCGGCGCCCTGGACGGCGATCCCCTCTACTCGACCGTCCTGCTGTTCGTGCTGTTCGCCTTCTTCGCCAAGTTCTGGACCCACTCCGGCCAGACCCTGGGCATGCAGGTCTGGGGCATTCGCGTGCAGAACGCCGACGGCAGCAGCATCAGCCTGTGGCAGGCCTTCCTGCGCTTCATGGTCTCGATCGCTTCCTGGCTATGCGCCGGGCTGGGTTTCATCTGGGTCCTGGTGGACAAACAGAAGCGCAGCTGGCACGACATCTACTCGTCCAGCCAGATCGTGCGCATCCCCAAACAGAAAAAATAATCCGCCACACAAAAAAACGCCCCGAATGTCGGGGCGTTTTTCTGTGCGCTTGTCGAAGGCGATCAGGCATTGCCCGCCAGCTTCATCCGCGCGGCCTGGGTGAAATCGAGCATGCGCTTGAGCGGGCGAATGGCCTGGGGAATCAGCGCCGGGTCGACGAATATCTCGTTGCTACCCTCACGCAGGCACTGCAAGGTGCGCTCCAGGGTGTTCATGGCCATCCACGGGCAATGGGCGCAGCTGCGGCAAGCCGCGCCGTTACCGGCCGTTGGCGCCTCGATAAACACCTTGTCCGGGCACAGCTGCTGCATCTTGTAGAAGATGCCGCGGTCGGTCGCCACGATCAGCGTCTTGTTCGGCAAACGCTGCGCGGCGGCAATCAGCTGGCTGGTGGAACCCACCGCATCGGCCAGTTCGATCACCGAGGTCGGCGATTCCGGGTGGACCAGAATGGCCGCATCGGGATAGAGCGCCTTCATGTCCTCCAGCTGCTTGGACTTGAACTCTTCATGAACGATGCAGGCACCGTCCCACAGCAGCATATCGGCACCGGTCTGGCGCTGGATGTAGGTGCCCAGATGCTTGTCCGGCCCCCAGATGATGGTTTCGCCGTTATCCATCAGGCTTTCGACGATTTCCAGGGCGCAACTGGAGGTCACCACCCAGTCGGCACGGGCTTTGACCGCTGCCGAGGTGTTGGCGTAGACCACAACGGTGCGCTCCGGATGCTGGTCGCAGAACGCCGAGAACTCTTCCACCGGGCACCCCAGGTCGAGGGAGCAGGTGGCCTCCAGGGTAGGCATCAGCACCCGTTTCTCGGGGTTGAGGATCTTCGCCGTCTCGCCCATGAACCTGACACCGGCGACCACCACGGTCTTGGCCGGGTGAGCGTTGCCGAAACGGGCCATTTCCAGGGAATCGGACACGCAGCCGCCAGTCTCTTCGGCCAGGGCCTGAATCACCGGGTCACAGTAGAAGTGAGCCACCAGCACGGCGTCCTGAGCCTTGAGCTCGGCAGCAATCGCGGCACGGTAATGGGCTTCTTCTGCGGCAGTCAGCGGCTTGGGCTGCTTGGCGTCAAGGTGGGCCTGAACCAGAAGGCGTTCGGAAATGTGCGTCATGATCGCAAGACCTGCGGGCGCTTATGCGCGAAAGTCGAGTATACACCCGGCTCCGGCCCCGTTGAGGGTACCGCCGGGAGAGTGAGTATTCATCAGGTAGGTGCAGCGTTGAAACTGCGCAAGGCTACAGAATATCCCCTTGATGTAAAAGATGATTCTGACCTGTGTCACGCCCGTGCCACACGGCTCGACCCAGCACGAAAGCCCACAAATTGCAGCCTCTGCAGAAGCGCCTCAGCGCAAACGGCTCAGTGACGCGCAATGCGCACTCGCACCATTTTTGAGCATTACAGGCAGGCGAGCCTCGACCCGGCGGCGAATCCCCTCGATCGACCAAGCGTTTTTTTACACTTCATAGCAATTTTATCTTTCTGCGCTAACGTCAGTTACAGAAACAGCTAACTGCTGGTTGGTTGCAGCAACACTTGGCGGGCTCTGGTTCAGATGACGGAGAAATGATCCCTGCTGACCGGCCCTTGCGGTTTTCCCAGCCCAAACAAGGAAGCAGTGCATGAACAGTGATTGTGTACAGGTGCTCAGGAGAGTGGCGTGGACATTGATTGTCGCTGGTCTTCCCACCGGAATGGCCATGGCGGCATCAAATAACTGCGCTGGATTGCCGCCACTGCCGTCGACGGTGGAAGTGGGAGAGGGTCAGCAGACGATAATGCACTCCCCCGTTGCCATTACCCGGTTGGCCGTGGGCGACCCGAAAATTGCCGATGTGTATCTCAATGGGCGGGATTCATACCTGCTGACGGGCATTGCGCCCGGCGCCACCAGCCTGATGGTCTGGACAGCCTGCGACAAGGAACCTCGCCAGAGCATGGTGTTCGTCCAGGGCAAGGGCCCTCATTCGATGGTCAGTTCGCTACTGCCCCCCTCCGAAGACCCGTCTCTGGCCAGCCAGGTGCAGACCGATATCCGCTTTGTCGAAGTCAGCCGCACCAAGCTGAAAGAGGCCGGCACCTCGATCTTCGGCAAGAGCGGTAACTTCCTGTTCAGCTCCCCGGGCACGGTCCCGTTGGTGACGGTGACGCCCGGCAATATCGGTGGCCTCGCACCGAGAATACCGCTCAACAACGGCCAGTTTAATATCGGCTTTGGTGGCGGTAACGTCCTTGGGCTGATCAACGCCCTGGAAGGCAGTGGGTTTGCCTACACCCTGGCGCGTCCGAGCCTGGTGGCGCTGAGCGGACAGAGCGCAAGCTTCCTGGCCGGTGGTGAAGTGCCGATCCCGGTCCCCAGCAGCGGCAGCGACAGTATTACCATCCAGTACAAGGAATTCGGTATTCGCCTGACCCTGACCCCCACAATCGTCGGAAATGACCGCATCGCCTTGAAGGTCGCCCCGGAAGTCAGCGAACTGGACTTCAACAACGGGATTACCGTCAACGGCATCTCGGTGCCAGCCCTGGTTGTGCGTCGCACCGACACCAGCATCTCCCTGGCCGACGGTGAGAGCTTCGTGATCAGCGGCCTGATCAGCACCACCAATACCACGGCCGTGAGCAAGTTCCCCGGCCTGGGAGAGATTCCGATCCTGGGCGCATTCTTCCGTGATTCTTCGATCAGGCGCGAAGAGAAGGAACTGCTGATGATCGTCACCCCGCATCTGGTGCAACCGCTGGCGGTCAACGCCAAGCTGCCGGTACTGCCTGGCGAGCCACTGCGCAACTACGACCCGAACTGGTTCCGTCTGTACTTCCTGGAAAACGGCAATTATGACCAGGCCGCCAGCGGGCTTTCACAATGAACCAGGGTTCTGGCTCGTCGCTGGCCACGCTCAGGCTCGATGACACCGGACTCGGCAAGTCCGGTGTTGGCCATTCCTCGACAATCGGATTGTTCCAGGAGCGAAAAATGAAAGTAGTCATTGCTGCGTTGGGGCTGCTCATGCTCAGCGGCTGCGCCACGAACGGCAGCAGTGCCTGGTCGAAGCAGGCATGCAGCAAACTGGATTCGGATCAGGAACTGTCGCTGAGCCTGGCCGACGACATGATCGGCGAAGGCAAGCTGCACGCCGGCCTGGCCAATCTGCAACGCCTGCCGGAAGACCTGCCGCAGGTCCGCATGCGCAAGGCCAAGGTCTATCGCCAGCTCGGCCAGAGCGATGCCGAACCGCTGTACCGCAGCCTGCTCAGCACCTGCCTGGCCGCCGAAGGCGAGCATGGCCTGGGTCAACTGGCAGCGTCACGCCACGATAACGCTCTGGCCCTGGAACATCTGAAACGCGCGGCGCGCCTGTCCCCCACCGACGAGAAGATCCGCAACGATCTGGGGGTGGTCTACCTCAACCAGGGGGATACCAGGCAAGCCCGCTTTGAGTTCCTCACGGCCATGGAGCTGAAACAGGACGATCAGTTGGCAACCCTCAACCTGGTGACCTTGCTGATTTATCAAGGCAACTGGAAACAGGCCTCGGACCTGGTCAATCGTGCCGGCCTGAAGCCCGAACAAGTCACCAACGCCAAGGAGCGGGCCGAAAAACTCAGGAACGCGGTGAAGAAGTCAGCTAACGGTCAGGCAGTCAGTGCTACGGATTCGTCGCCATCAAGTGTCAATCAACCAATAACGCAGAGGTAGTGATGAAATACCAAACGCTCAGCTGCCTGGGACTCTTGCTTCTTCCGCTGGTGACCCAGGCTATCGAACCCGGCCCGGCCTCCCTGTCACAACAGCCGACCGAAACCTGGCTGCTGCTGCAGAGTCGTAACCAGGTCAAGTCGCCCATTCCGCAGAACGCCTCGCCCAGCGAACGGGAACTGACCCTGCAGCGCTGGCTGGACAACTACAAACACCCGATCCCCGAGTACTACAAGGAGTACGTAGGTTCGGGTAGTTCGGGTGGTTCAAAGTGACAATGAATCGCGATGGCGTTCAGTTCAGAGGGGGCAATGCCATCCATGCCGATGGCCCTTGCCCCTCCCCTCTTTCATAACTTCCCGAATACTTTGAAGACGCCGATGATCGCCGGTCCTATGGCGACCAGAAAGAAGCTTGGCCACAGGCAGAAGATCAGCGGAAACACCAGTTTGGTGCCGATTTTCGCGGCTTTCTCTTCGGCCTGCTGAGTGCGCCGGTCACGAAACTCCTCGGCATAGATACGCAGGGTCGTCCCCACGCTGGTCCCGAAGCGAATACTCTGCGCCAACAGGCTCACCAACCCGCGAATGTCCTCCAGCCCGGTACGCTCGGCCAGATGCTTGAGCGCTTCGGTACTGGGAATCCCGGCGCGGATCTCGGAGTTGACCAGTGCCAGCTCCATGGCCAGCTCAGGCTGGCTGACCGCTATCTCTTCCGACACCCGCTCGATCGCCTGGGGCAAGGCAAGGCCTGATTCCACGCAGACCACCATCAAGTCCAGCGCATCCGGAAAGGCGACGAGCAAACGGGTCATCCGCGCGTTCCTGCGGCTGTCGACATAGATGGCCGGTACCAGCCAGCCCACCCCCAGCGCCAGGATCACCAGCCCCATCCCCAGCAGCAGCGATACCTTCGGTATCAGCGGCAGCGCCATGACCGCCAGCGCCACCAATACCAATGGCGTCAACAGGCGCACCGCCCAGTACATCTGGACAGCGGCCGGGGAACGAAAGCCCGCATGGGTCAGCAAGGTCCGGGTCGCCGAGGTCTGCTCCTGCTCACCGGAGACAAAACGCTGGCCGACCTGCTCCAGCATCAATTGCAGGTTGCTCGGCGCCCCCTGCCGGTGACCATCGCCACCATGGCCGCGCTTGATCAGCAGCAGACGACGGTGCACCGGGTCCTGCAGCCCCTGCACCAGCAACACCAGGGTGGCCACGGCCAGCACCACGCTCAGGCCGATGGCTGCGGCAAAGACCATGCGCGCCAGTTGTTCATTACCGACCAGACGATTGATCAGGCTCAGTAGATACTCCATGACCTCACCCCCTACGAGTGATTGTGTTCACACCTGAATCCGGATGATCTTGCGTATCCAGAGGATTCCCAGCAGCATCGCCACAAACGCGCCAAGCACCATCTTCTGTCCCAGCGGCTCATTGATGAGCAGAGGCAGATAGGTCGGGCTCGAAATCACAATCCCCGCCGCCAGTACAAAAGGCATCGCCACCAGGATCCAGCCCGACATGCGCCCTTCGGCCGAGAGCGTCTTGACCTTGCGCTGAAAGCGGAAGCGGCCGCGAATCAAGCTGCTCAAACGATCCAGCACCTCCGTCAGGTTGCCACCCGTCTCGCGGTGGATCAGCACAGTGGTCACCAGCATCATCACGGTCATGCTCGGCATGCGCTCCAACAGGCCAAGCATGGCCCGACGCACATCGTTGCCGTAGTTGATGTCGGCAAAGGTCAGGCCGAACTCGTGGGCAACCGGCCCCTTGTGCTCGTCGGCCACCAATTGCAGGGTTTCATTGAACGGATGTCCGGCACGCAGCGCCCGGCACATGGCATCCAGTGCATCCGGCAGCTGCTCCTCGAACAGGGCAAAGCGTTTGTTGCGGTCCCGGGAGATCTTCAACACCGGCAGCCAGAAGGCCACAGCCGCCGCCGGGAGCGCCACCCACCACAGTTGCGTGAACAGCCACAGCAGCATACCCGCCGCCAGCATCAGGACCAGGCTGAGCATCAGCACCCGATAGGCGCGGTATTCGTGTCCGGCCTGCTCGATCATCTGCGCCAGGGCCTCCATCGCCGGCAACTGCTCCAGGCGCGCCTCCAGCGGGGACAGGCGACGCAGGTATTTCTGGCGCAGTACCGACTGCATGTTCTCCAGGTTACTGGCCCGCTCCAGCAGGTCGAGGCGGCTGCGAATACGCTTGCGCACCTTGCCGGCCTCGCCGAACACCGGCACCGCCACGCTCTGGCTGAGCAGGAATATGGCGGTGAACACCATGCCGAGAAACGCCAGGATAAATTCACTGGGGACTTGATTCATGACTAGCCCTCCATCCAGTCTGGCCGGAACAGGCTGAGCGGCAGCTCGATGCCCCGTTTGGCCAGCACATCGCGAAATGCCGGAACCATGCCGGTGGGGCGGAACTCGCCCAGTACCTCGCCTTTCTCGCCCAGGCCACTGCGCACGAAAGCGAAGATCTCGGTCATGGTGATGATTTCCCCTTCCATGCCGTTGATTTCCTGCACGCTGACCAGCCGCCGCGTACCGTCTTCCTGCCGCTCCAGCTGGATGACCACGCCGATGGCCGAAGCGATCTGCTGACGCAGGGCCTTGATCGGAAAGGTCGCCCCCGTCATCGACACCATGTTCTCGATCCGTCCCAGGGCATCGCGGGCGGTGTTGGCGTGGATGGTGGTCAGCGAGCCGTCGTGGCCGGTATTCATCGCCGTCAACATGTCCAGCGCCTCGGCGCCACGCACCTCACCGATCACGATGCGGTCCGGCCGCATACGCAGGCTGTTGCGCACCAGCTCCCGCTGGCCCACCTCGCCACGGCCCTCGATGTTCGACGGCCGGGTTTCCAGGCGCACCACATGGGGCTGCTGCAGTTGCAGTTCGGCCGAGTCCTCGATAGTCACGATCCGTTCGTTGTGCGGAATGAAACTGGACAACACGTTGAGCATGGTGGTCTTGCCACTGCCGGTCCCTCCGGAGATCAGGACATTCAGCCGGCCGCGGACGATGGCCTTGAGCATCAGGGCGATGCCCGGGGTCAGGGTGCCCATCTGCACCAGGCTCTCGGTGTTGAGCAAATCCACGGCGAAGCGGCGGATCGACATGCTCGGTCCGTCGATGGCCAGCGGTGGAATGATGGCGTTGACCCGCGAGCCGTCCTTCAGGCGAGCGTCCACCAGCGGCGAGGACTCATCGATGCGCCGCCCCAGGCTGGAAACGATGCGATCGATGATATTCAGCAGGTGTTGGTCGTCGCGAAAACGCACATCCGTTCGTTGCAGCTTGCCGAAGCGCTCGACATACACCGAGGCATGACCGTTGACCAGGATGTCGGACACACTCGCGTCATTCAGCAGCGGTTCCAGAGGCCCGAGGCCGAGCACCTCGTCGGCGATCTGCTTGAGGATCAACTGGCGGCTGCTGGCATTGACCGGCGCCGAATGCTCATCGAGCAAGCGCTGGCAGATGTCGCGGATCTGCCGCCCGGCCTCGGCCGGCTCCAGGGAGTCGAGGAGCGACAGGTCCATGACCTTGAGCAACTGCTGGTAGATCTTTTCCCGCCACTCGGCCTCCATCGAGCCGAGCTTGGTCCTGGTTTCATAGAGCAGGTCCGGCACACTGGCCTCCCAGGCCATGAGCACGCTGGCGCACTCTTTACTGTCGAGGGACGCGTCCTGCGCCTCTGCCGGTGCCTGTTTGCCGGGTTGCTGACGCAGGCGATTACGAAAGTCGCTGAGCATGGCCTAGCCTCCGAACAGACGATTGAAGGTACGTTTGAACAAACTCTTCTCGGCGACCTCGATTCCGATCAGGTTCTGGGTCAGCTCGCGCAGGGCCAGGGTCACAACCGAACGTGGAGCGTGCAGCTCAAGCGGCACACCGGTGTTCTGACTCTCGCTGACCACCGCATAGTCATTGGGCAGGGTTTGCGGGTTCGGGCAGCGCAGGGCATCGGCAATATCCTTGAGGCTCACCGGCGAGGTCTTGTTGTAGCGGTTGACCACCACCTGTATCCGGTTGCTCTGCACGTTCAGGTCGTCGCGCAGGATGCGGGTCAGGCGGGTGCCGTCCTTCAGATGGCTCAGGCTCTGCTGCAACACGACGTAGATGCGATCGGCCTGTTCGAGCGTGACGCCGGTGAGGTGATCGATCTGCCGCGGCAGATCCACCACCACCCAGTCGTAGGTCCCACGGGCCAGGCGCAACAGTTTTTCCAGCTGATCCAGGTGCACATCCTGCGTCAGGCACAGCTCCCCGGTACGCCCGCCCAGTACATGCAAGGTCGGGCTGAAGTGGTTGCAATAACCACGCAAGGCGATGCTGTCCAGGGACTCGACCTGCTTCAGCACATCCACATGGCTGTGGGTAGGCACCACATCCAGGCAATGCGCCACGCTGCCGAACTGCAGGTCCAGGTCCAGCAGCAGGGTCCTGCCACCGCGGGTGGCGAGCTGATGCGCCAGGTTGCAAGCGAGCATCGAGGCTCCCGAACCGCCCTTGGCATTCATCACCGCAATCACCTTGCCACCGATCCCCAGCTCCGCATTGGCCTCCATGAGCATACGGCCGATGGCCGCCTGCAACTCTTCTGCCGCGACTGGCTCGGGGAGAAAGTCCCGGGCGCCGGCCTGCATCGCCAGGCGCATGCCCTCGCGCTCATCCAGCGGACCGCAGACCAGGAGCGGTGGCCGTTCCTTGAGCGGATGCTGCAACAAGGCCGCCAGTTCTTCACGCCACAGATGGCTGACGCGCAACAGCAGGAAGTCGGGCATCTGCTCCAGCCCATACAGCGGATCGGTATGCCCGTTGCTCACCAGGCGAGTGCTGACCTGCAGATTCGGCAGCCCCTGGCTCAACGCTTTCAGATGATTCAAGGTCGTCGCGTCGCGCCCACTGATCAGCAGGCGTTTGCCTTGCTTTTCAGTAGCAGCAGCGACGACGGGCGCTTCTCGGGTACTCAACATGGTGTGATCTCCGGTGTGACTGCTGCCTGGGGCTGCCGACCGAGGCTTTCACGTGGCACGGTCGACCTGAATACCGGTAGAACAAACACCCCGTTGAACCCAGGAATCAGCAGATTGAAACTGAAATTGGATACCTGTAGCTGGACATACCGAATGGCGACAAAGCCGTTGCTGCCGCTCAGATCGTTGGGGTTGGCGACTACCGCGCCATTGGCGTCCAGATAAACCAGGTTCAGGTTGGCGGACGTCAGGTTATTGAGCAGGCTGCTCGGACCGCTGTCGGTGGAAGCGTTGAACATCGCCCGACGCAGAATCACCGGATCGGCGATATCGCACACCGCCGCCAGGCGGGCGCCGCGACGCACGGTTTCATTCAGGGCATTGACCGTGAAGTACAGCCGGCCCATTTCCAGTACACCGAACAACACGGTGAACAGCACCAGGCTGGTGATCGCGAACTCGACGGTGTACAGCCCCCGCATACCTTTGACGTTCATCACAAGGCCCTCATGACGACAGTGGAAGTCAAGGCCAGGCCCAGCGGCACGTTGCTGCCATACAAGACGGGCAAGGCACTGCCGATCACCGGCACATAGGTGTAGGTAATGCTGACCTGGACATGCTCGGCCCCCACCGCGGTGACCGTGACATTCGCCGGCGTCAGCCCCGACACCACCGCCGGGTAGCCATTGGGGTTGGCGGGCACGCCATAGACAGCGACGTTCTTGGCCTGGGCCTGCAGCGTGCCGCTCAGGTCGAGCTTGCCGAGGGTGGCGTTCCACGCCTTGTCAGCGACATAACGCCCGGCGTCGCGACTGGCCTGCATCAGGCTGTTGTACTGGAACAACATGCGACCGAACTCGGCGAAGGTCAGCATCAGCAACAGCAGCAGCGGCAGCGTCAACACCAGCTCCACCATCGCCAACCCACCCTGGTTGCGCGGCGACCTGAATCCTGTGCGTCCCATAAAGCCTCCTAAGAGTCGGTACTTGGCGTCTGGCTGTTGTCGATATAGGTCTTGTACAGCTGGATGATCTGCGGCCCGGTGGTATTGGCCGGGTTGGGACCAGGCACGTTGTCGCCTTCGCACACACTCTGGAACTGACCGAATATCTGCGACTCATTGCCCTGTTGCGATGCAGGCTGCAGGACGAAGTAGCAACCGAAACCCAGCACCGGTATCGACGACGCCCCGTCGTTCTTGCCCGAACAGTCACCGATCACGATCTTGATGATCCGCCGTTCGAACGCCCCGCCGTTCTGGCAGCCACCGCCGCTACCGGCAACGCAGCTGGCGGAGTCCTGGACCCAGTCGTGGTAGTCGTACAAGGCGCTGCCGGCCGCGGACAAATTGCCGCTGCTCGAGGTAACCGCCTGATTGTTGTACTGGATCTGCTTGAGCGCATCGTCGTAAGTGAACGACTTCTGGTTGACCGTGATCACCAGGTCCGGTGGATAGTCCGCCGCCTTGAGACCGCCGGAATACTCGTTGAAGCGCGTATTGAGGCCCTGCGAGGCAGGCCCGACGGTGTTCCCCGGCTTGGTCTGGACATTCGAACCGACGCTGTTGCACTGGCTGATACCGCCTGCCAGCCCCTGCCTGACCGTGCTGCCGCCCGAGCCGAAATCGAGCAGCTGGAAGTTGCCGGGGCCAATCGGCGAGCTGTTGCCTGCGGCGGTTTTCAACACCTGCGGATCGCCGAACTGGAACCCCCAGAACATCCCGGTGGACGGGTTGTTTTTCGTTGGATCGCCGCACACCATCAGTGGCGTGAGGTCGCAAGGGCTGGCGGGGCTTGGCCCGGCGGTAGCGACCGCGCTCACGAACTTGTTACCGACGCCATTGCCCAGGGTCTGAAAGACGCCCCAGAAGAATCCGGCCAGGGAATAGTTGGTGACCGTCACCCGCACATAGCTCGCATTGGCCGGCCCGGGGAAAGAGAAAGGTCCATAGACAGTGGACGCCAATTCCACCGTGGCAAAACCGCCGACATTGTTGTCGATGGCGGCAGCCAGTTCCTGGTTGCCGCTGGCACTGGCATTCAGGGTCAGGGTATTGAGCGCAGCGGTCTGCGTCAGGCTCGCGGCCCCTGTCGTGCCCATGACCGTGCTGAGCGTCTTGGCACCGCTCAGCGCCGCCGCATCCACCGCATTCTGCAGGCGGGACTTGTTCACCAGCATATGGCCGCCATCCAGCGCCAGGGCCCCCATTAGCAGCATCGCGGCCAGGGCAATCACTACCAGTACAAGCATTGCGCCGCGCTGCTGCCGAGGAAATGCACTCAATGGCTGTTGGATACGCGCACTCATCATCAAGCCCTCATTGTTCGTCTATGTCGTACCCGATCATTTACAGCTGGGACTTCACAACGTTGACCTCGATCCCGCGGATCACCGTGATCCCGCTATCGCCGCTGGCACGACGCCGGACAATCGGCCGCACCACGGGAGGGGCAGGCACTTCCTGGATCATCGCGACCGGCTCGACCATCGCCGGTTGCTTCTGGTTGTCCAGCGGGTTGCGCAGAGCCAGTTGCAGCTTGCCGGCCGCCATCCCCTTGACCAATTCCTCGGCCTGCTGGGGGGTCATTTCCAGGGTCACGGCGCGCACGACCACCGGTTGGGTCTTGTCGGTACTGGCCGTCTGGTCCACCGCCAGCACCCGCAGGTCTTCCAGGATGGTCTTGGATTCGGCGTCGCCGGTATTGCCGGTCTGCCGGGTAGCCAGCACATCGACCCGGTTACCCGGCAACAGGAACCCACCCACGCCGACCACGTCGTCCACCCGGACCGAGATCGCACGCTTGGTGGGCTCGATCAGCGACGCCAGGGTGCTGCCGCCCAGGTGTTCGGCCAGGCGCGCACCACGCAGGATGTCGCCGCGCAGCATGGAGAAGGTGGCGATCTTGCCCACGACCTTCTCGGTCGCGTCGAAAGCATCTTCGGGCACGGTCTCCTTGGGCATGCGGACCAGCGCGACCTGCTGTGGCTCGACCATTTGCCCGAAAGCGATTTCCACGGTCGCCACCACCACGTTCTGCTGGTTGTCGTCGGGGGTGGCATTGAGCCTTGCATTGAGCCAGGTGTTGGCCATCCATGCGGCGCCCAGGCCCAGGACCACGGACAAGGCCACCAGAGTGAAAGTACGAGAACTCATGTCGAAATCTCCTTACTCAAAGAAAATCGAGCTGGACGAAGTAGCTGTGCCAGGCCCATTCCAGTTCCAGGGTTGACAGTGGTCCGCTGGCGCCCACATAACGCTGGCGATCGAGCGCCATGCTCAAGAGATCCCGTGGGTGGCAAGGCACCAGCGGCATGTTTTCAGCGCCATAGAGCTCATCCAGGACGTAGCGCAACAGCAGCGGGTCGTATTGGATGTTCAGGCGCTCTGTCTCTTGAATCCAGATACGTTCGTACTCCTCGGGCTTGAGGTAGCCGAACTGCAGCTTGTAGCCAATGCGCCGCAGGAACGCCTCGTCGGCCAGTTCCAACGGGTTCAGGTTGGTGGAAAACACCAGGATCAGGTCGAACGGCAACTCGCAGTGTCGGCCGCCGCCGAGGTTGAGGAAGTCGCGCTTCTCCTCCATCGGTACGATCCAGCGGTTGAGCAACTCCGCGGGTGCCATGCGCTGGCGTCCCATGTCGTCGATGACGAACAGGCCATTGCTGGCCTTGAGCTGCAACGGCGCCTGGTACTGGCGAGTGAAGGGGTCGTAGCGGATATCCAGCTGTTCCATGGTCAGCTCGCCGCCAGTGATGATGATCGGCCGTTCGCAGCACAGGAGCCGGCGGTCGATCCCTTCGTTGAGCATCAGGCTGTTCTGCGGATCGCCGACATCCAGGCGTCGGTGTACCTGGGGGTCGTAGATCTCGATCACCGCGTCGTTGATCGCAATTGCATGGGGCACCCAGACGGACTCGGAAAACAGCCGGATCAACCGGCTGCTGACATAGGTCTTGCCCGTCCCCGCCGGCCCGTAAATCATGATGGCGCGCCCGGAATTCAGGGCCACGCCCAACTGATCGAGCATGTTCTGCGCCAGCACCATGGAGCCGAAGGACGCCTGCATGTCCCGGGCACTGATACGGCCATGGTGAATGGTCTGTACCTTGAGCAGCGAGCGGTAGGCGCTCACCGGAAAGGGCGCCGCGCCGATATAGCCACTGCGCGACAAGGCATCGCGGGCAGCATTGCGGCCGCGCTCGGTCAGCCCGTAGCGCAAGCCCTGGCCACCGGCCTGGCCAAGGATCTCGACCCGATGATCCTGGCGCAGGAAGGTCAGGACCTCTTCAACCACCGCCCCCGTCAGCGCCAGGCGCTCTACCAGTCGGGGCATGTCCAGTACGCCCGCATCGTGCAGATGCTTGCAGACCAGGTCTCCGAGGAAATTGTCCGCCAGCCCGGTCTCGAGGATCGTGCGTGGCTGTGGAGCCAGTCGCTGCACTGCTTCCCGGTCATTGCCGGTCGGACGGCTGTTACTGATGGCGTACATAATGTTCTCCTGAGCTACTGGCCAAGGGGCAACCAGAGAAAGCTGGCCAATGTGCCGAGCAGGATCGCAACCGAATAGGGAAAGGGTTTGCCGGCCACTTCATCATCCGCCGGCGGAAAATAGGCCTTGGCTCTCACCATCTGCCAGTAGCGCCCCATGGTCTGTTGAACCTGACCACGTACCAACACAATCAGTACCCCGCATGCGCCGCCGGCGATCAGGCTGAAAAACGCAGCCCAGAGGGCGTGCTGCGGAGTGAGAAAGGTGCCAACCATGGCCATGAGCTTGACGTCGCCGGCTGCCATCCCGCCAAAGGCGTACAGGGGAAGAAAAACGACAAAACCGATCGACATGCCCAGCAGTCCATAACCAAACCCGATGACGCCTGAGGAATAGACCTGGCCGGCCATCCCCAGTCCCAGCCCCAACAGCACCAAGAGGTTGGGAATACGGTGGCGACGAAGATCGCTCACCACCGCAATCCCCAGCAGTCCCAGCATCAATGCAACAACGAACAATTGCTCTTTGCCCATGACTGCAGCCCTCGGTGGAAATTGGTGTTAGCAGACTTGACCCTGGACTGCGCATCCCAGGCTGGTGATGGCAGTGGCCACGTTGCCGCCCAAAGTGATAAATGCGGCAACAGCGCCCAAAGTGATCAGGCCACCGGCCACGGCATATTCCACAATGGTCAGGCCGTCTTCGTCTTTGGCGAACTTGATAACCAAAGTCTTGATCGATTGCAGATTCATTTTCCCACCTCACTCAAGTGTTTTTATGTAAGAGCAGCACTCTCGTACTGCCTGGTTGAACATTAGTCAGGGGAACATTGGAAGGGTTAGGAGTTTTTTGCTGATCGTTAGGACTTTATTGCTGTTGTTGAAAGATGCAAAAAAACACCAGGAACAGCACATCCCCAAGGAACAGGTGGCTTATCTAAGGAAGGAATAATTGAAGAGCCGCCTTGAAACAATCTCGCCCTCGACGCGAGACCGGCCGAAGCCACAGCCGACAAAGACAAAAGCCCCGGCCATGTTTGTTGCAAAAAAACCATAGTGCGAAACGAAGTAACCCAGGGTTTTCATATCAGGATTTGATCTTCACGCGAGCAATACAGCGACGATACTCCAGAAGCTGCAAAGAGAATTTGCAGGCCGCTGCAGAGCGATGGAGCCGTGCTCGGCCAAAGGATCACTCGCGACTTGATCTCGTTCGAGACCAAGACTGGAGCCATCCATCATGTACTGTGCGCTGACTGCACATACCGATTGCGGAGGCTCCATCTGTCCAGGCGAGAGTAGACAGAAAAGGTGGGAAAACACACATGGACCACAGGTACGGCCTCAGCCCGAGGGAAACCGCTCATCGCAGCCAGACCCGAGAAGTCTGGCTGCGTACGAGCAACAAGCAACTCCAGCCCAGGACCGAGGATTCGGCACAACGGCTGTCGTTAGCACACCTGGCCCTGAACAGCGCAACCCAGACTGGTAATGGCGGTGGCCACGTTGCCGCCCAGGGTCACGAACGCGGCAACGGCGCCCAGCGTGATCAGGCCACCGGCCACGGCATACTCGACGATGGTCAAACCATCTTCATCCTTGATGAAGGCCAGAACCGAGGTTTTGATTGTTTGCAGTTTCATCTTGTTCACCTCATATAAGAAAAGTTGCTTTAAGGCGATCAGTATTTGTGCCGCCTGACTGAATCCTAGTCAGGGGCTAACACAAAGAGTTAGGAGTTTATTGCCGGTTTCTAGGACTTTTTTGCGCCACTTGGCAAGACAGCAAAGAAACCCCAGTGAAACTAAACCTGGCAGATGGAGTTTTTCAGAAAAGGAACTGTTCTCATATAACACTAAATTGATTCAGCTGTGCCCAGTGCTGCAAGAAAAGGCGATCGCAACAGCAAGGAGCTGCCTGTGACTCTTATCTCGCTGTCAGACATAGAAGGTAATCAAGAAAATTTATGAAGCGCTATCAGAACTTGATCCTTTGCCCGCAAAGCACAATGGCGATACTGACACCCCAGGAAGTGACAGCGAGACACCAGGAAGGAATAAGGAAATGAAACCTGAGTCGGCCCAGAAACCCTCTCTGTTATGGTTCGACCTCACGCGCGACCGATCGTCTGAAGAACTGATCGCGCTGTTTCGCCCAGCCTGCGATTGCCGGGTGTCGAAAGACGCGTCTCTGCCCGAAAAGGACACTCATCCCGTACCGGACATGATCTGCATGCACTATGACCGCCCGGACATGCCGGGGCTCAATCTGCTGCTGGAGATCAAACACAAGATTCCCTCCATTCCCATCGCCATGTTCACGGTGCAGCACTCCGAAGAACTTGCGGTCTGGGCCATGCGTTCGCGGGTCTGGGAATACATGGTGCTCCCGCTCTCGAGTGCCGAGATCCGGCGCTTCCTGCATGCGCTGAAGCAGCTCTACGAACTGCGCCACAACGGCGGCCCCGGCAACAAGACGCTGCAGATCGAACACGGCCCGTCCCTGCCGGACAGCATCCGGCTGACCGTAGAGCACCAGAAACATCAGGCACTCAGCGATGTGCTGCTGTACATCGAGCAGAATTTTCGTGAAAGCATCGACCAGAAAGAGCTGGCCAAACGTTGTGGCATGACCACGTTTCGCTTCAGCCGGCTGTTCAAGGAGGTCCATGGCCTGGGGTTCATGGACTACATCCTGAGCAAACGCATGGATTGCGCCAAGAATCTGCTCGACAACAGCCAGATGCCCATCACCAGCATCGGCTATGAAGTCGGCTTCAAGGACCCGTCCTACTTTGCCCGCGCCTTCAAGCAGTTCGCGGGCGCCAGCCCCAGCGAATACCGGCAACGCCGAAGAAGCCCGGAACTGGTAAAAAAAGAAGAGGCGGAACTGGAGCAAGCGCTGTCGCAGGTGATCGACAGCCTGCCGCTGCGTATCGAAGGCCGATGAACTTGAGCACCCGCTCGCCGACGCCGCGCCACCATTCTGGCAAGGCCACGGCGTCGTTCGCCGGGTGCTATACCCAGCCGCCATCGACGATGAAGTTTTGCGCCGAGCACATGGCGGACGCATCGGACGCCAGGAACAGCGCCATCTGCGCGATATGCCCGGGCTCCACGCTGCCCGGCAGGCATTGGCTGCGGCTGATCAGCTCGCGGGCGGCATCATCCACCCACAACGCCAGCTGTTTCTCGGTCATCACCCAGCCGGGCACCAGGGTGTTGACCCGGATCCGCCAGGGCCCCAATTCCCGCGCCAGGGCCCGGGTCAGACCGTGGGTGGCCGCCTTGCTGGCGGCGTAGACCGGGTACCCGCTGGAGGCCATCATCCAGCCGATGGAACCCAGGTTGATCACGCTGCCGGCGCCGGCGGCCTTCATCATCGGCACCACCGCCTGGCTGGCGAAAAAGGCGTGCTTGAGATTGACCGAGATCAGCTTGTCGAATTTCGAAGAGTCGACTTCCTCCAGGCTGTGCCGCACATCATTGGCGGCATTGTTCACCAGCACCGTGACAGGCCCCAGCGTCTGCGCAAAACGCTCGATCGCGGCCTGGTAAGCGGCCTCGTCGGTGACGTCGCAGGGCGCGAACGCCACGCAATGGCCCTGCGCCGATAACCGGGCTGCCAACGCCTCGCCCTGGCTTTGCGCCATGTCCACGAATGCGACCCTGGCGCCTTGCTGGGCAAAGGCGCAAACCAGGGCTTCGCCAATTCCCGAGGCGCCACCGGAAATCAATACGGTCTTGCCGTTGAGATCCGCGTACACAGCCTGCATGCCAGCCCCTTTCTCATTGTTCATATGACGGTTCCTGCGCAGTGATCATTTCGGTTCGGGCCAGCGAAGCATTTCGGTATCTCTGCTGCGCCGACCAATTAGTCTTATTTTATATTGTAAAAAAGCCAATCAAAGCGATAAATTTGCGGGAGCAACAATGAAAAAATGCAAATTAGTAGAACTATTCCATTCAGAACAACAAAAGGAAGTTCAACCATGCCGCACTCCCCCTACCGGCTTTCCGGCCTCGGCCTGTCGCTGCTGCTTGCCAGCCTCGGCGCCCAGGCCGCGGGCCTGTCCAGCGAACACAAAGCCTTTGGCACGACCCTCGACGGTAGCGCTGTCGAGCAATATGTGTTGCGCAACAGCCATGGCCTGCAAGCCACGGTCATCACCTATGGCGCGGTCCTGCAATCGTTGAAGGTGCCGGATAAGAACGGCACCTTCGACGATGTGGTCCTGGGCTTCGACGACGTCCAGGGCTATCAGCGCGGCACCGCGTTCTTCGGCGCCACCATCGGCCGCTACGGCAATCGCCTGGCCGGCGGGGCGTTCGAGCTGGACGGCCAGCGTTACCAGGTGCCCCTCAACGACGGCCCGAATTCGCTGCATGGCGGCGCCCAGGGCTTCGACAAGCGCGTCTGGAAGGCCCGGCCGATCAAGCGCAAGGACGCTGTCGGGGTGACCTTGAGCTACCTGTCCAAAGACGGCGAAATGGGCTTTCCCGGCAACCTGCAGGTCGAGGTCACCTACAGCCTCAACGACAACAACGAGCTGCGCATCGAGTACAGCGCCTCCACCGACAAACCTACGGTGCTGAACCTCACCAACCACAGCTACTTCAACCTCGCCGGCGCCGGTAACGGCGATGTGCTCGCCCAGCTCGCCACCTTGCACGCCAGCCACTACACGCCGGTCAACGCCAAGCTGATTCCGACCGGCAAACTGGCCCCGGTCGCCGGCACGCCGCTGGACTTCCGGCAACCGACCGCCATCGGCCAGCACATCAAGGACGATCATCCGCAGCTCAAGTTCGCCGAGCCGAAACAGGGTGGCTTCGACTTCAACTGGGTGCTCGACGCCAAGGGCGACGTCGGCCAGCTCGCCGCCGAGGTGCGCGACCCGCAATCCGGTCGTCGCTTGCAGCTCTACACCAGCGAACCCGGGGTGCAGTTCTACACCAGCAACTTCCTCGACGGCACGCTCAAGGGCAAGGCCGGCAAGACCTACAGCCACTGGGGCGCGTTCACCCTGGAGACCCAGCACTTCCCCGACTCGCCCAACCAGCCGGACTTCCCCAGCACCCGGCTGAACCCCGGCCAGGTCTACAGCCAGGACACCGTCCTGAAATTCTCCGCCGACTGAAGCGCGGTAGCCACCACTGCCCTGCCGACCCGGCAAGGCAGTGGTCCGGCGACGTCGGCATGCCCCTGATAAAGCCTCCCTGGATCAGCGTTGTTTCATGCGGTCGATGACCACCGCCAGCAGCAGGATCGAACCGCGGATCACGTACTGGTAGAAGGTGTCGATGTTTTTCAGGTTCATCGCGTTTTCGATGATCGCCAGAATCAGCACCCCGGCGATCACATGGCGGATCATGCCGATCCCGCCGCTCAACGACACCCCGCCCAGCACACAGGCGGAAATCACCGTCAGCTCGAACCCCTGGCCGATCATCGGCTGGCCGGAGGTCATGCGCGATGCCAGGATCACCCCGGCCAGCGCGCCGATCACCCCGTGCACGGCGAAGATGACGATCTTGGTCCGGTCGACGTTGACCCCGGCCAGCAGCGCCGCTTCCTGGTTGCCGCCGATGGCCATGGTGTTGCGCCCGTAGGTGGTGTAGTTGAGCAGCCAGCCGAAAAACAGGAAGCAGCCGATGGTGATCAGGATCGGCACCGGCACACCGAACAACTGGCCATTGCCGAAGACGAAGAACGACTCCTGGGATACGCCGACCGCCTTGCCGTTGGCGAAGATATAGGCCAGGCCACGGACGATCTGCATGGTCGCCAACGTGGTGATCAGCGCATTGACCCTCAGCTTGGCAATCACGATGCCGTTGATCAGCCCGACCAGCAGCCCCATCAGCAGCGCGGCGCCGACCCCGAGCAATACGCTGTCGGTGTCGCGCATCACCACGGCCGCGACGACCCCGGCACAGGCGATCACCGAACCGACCGACAGGTCGAAATGCCCGGACGCCAGGCAATAGAGCATGGTGCAGGCGGCGATGCCGGTGGTGGAAATGGCCAGGCCCAGGCCGCGCATGTTCAGCGGCGACAGGAAGTTGTCGATGAGCAGGGTGCAGAGCACGAAGATCCCCACCGCCGCCAACAGCATCGCCCAGTTATCGAGCAGGCCACGCAGGTCCAGGGGTTTGCGCGCCGTCGGCAACGCGTTGTCTTGAATTGTCATGTTCACCTCTTCAGTTCTCCGGGCCGTCGGCGCGTTGGCGCGGCAAAGCCAGTTGCAGCAGGTTGGATTCATTGGCCTGTTCGCGGCTCTTTTCGCCACGCAGCGCGCCTTCGCACAGCACCAGGATGCGGTCGGAGATGCCCATCACTTCCATCAGGTCGCTGGACACCACGATCACCGCGATGCCGCTGGCCGCCAGGTCATGGATGATCTGGTAGATCTCGGCCTTGGCGCCGATATCGATGCCGCGCGTGGGTTCGTCGAGCAGCAGGACTTTCATCGGCATCGACAGCCAGCGGCCGAGGATGGCCTTCTGCTGATTGCCGCCGGACAGGTAGACGATTTTCTGCGCCGCGTTGGGCGTCTTTACCTTCAACGCCTTGATCTGCTTGTCGGCGTTGCCCTTCTCCCAGCCGCCGCGCAACAGCCAGCCAAAGCTCGAATGGGCACCGCGCGCGCTGATGTTGATGTTCTCGGCGACGCTGGAAAGCGGAATGATGCCCTCCTTCTTGCGGTCCTCGGGACACAGCAGCACCCCGGCGGCGATGGCATCGCGCGGCGAGCGCAGGTGCAGCGCCTCGCCACACAGCGCCAGGCTTCCGGCGCTTGCCCGTTCGAGGCCACCCAGCAGGCGCAGCAGTTCGGTACGCCCCGCGCCGACCAGGCCGAACAGGCCGAGCACCTCGCCCTGGTGCACCTGGAAACTCAGCGGAGCACGCAGGCCCGGCCCCAGCAGGCCATCGACCTTGAGCGCCACCGCGCCGCGGGGCCGGGGGCGGTAATCGTAGATGTCCTGGATGTCGCGACCGACCATGCAGGTGACCAACTGGTCGTGGGTCAGTGCGCTCATGTCCTCGAAGGTGCGCACGTAGCGACCGTCCTTGAACACCGTCACTGCATCGCAGATACGGAACACTTCCTCCATGCGATGGGACACGTACAGCACCACTTTGCCCTCGTCCCGCAGGCGCCCGATGATCGCCATCAAGCGCTCGATTTCCCGGGCCGAGAGGCTGCTGGTGGGCTCGTCGAAGGCAATCACATGGGCGCCACGGGACAACGCCTTGGCGATTTCCACCAGCTGGCGCTGGCCCAGGGACAGGCGGCCGAGCTTCTCGTCGGGATCGATTTCATCGGCCAGCCCCTTGAGGCATTCCAGCGCATGCTGGCGCAGCGCACGACGGTCGATCACCCCGAAACGGGCCGGCAGATGGCCGAGGAACAGGTTCTCGGCCACGCTCATGGCGGGCACCAGGTGCAACTCCTGGTGGATCACTGCCACCCCGCAGGCAATGCTGTCGGCCGCGCACTTGAACGCCATGCTCTGCTCGCCGATCTGCACGCTGCCGCTGCTGGGCGTGTAGGCGCCGCCGAGAATCTTCAGCAAGGTCGACTTGCCTGCGCCGTTCTCGCCCATCAAGGCGTGCACCTGCCCCGGGTGGGCGGTGAAGCTGATGCCGTCCAGCGCCTTGACCCCGGGGAAGGTCTTGCCGATGCCGTTGAAACACAAACTGGCGCCAGCGCTGTGTTGTCGTTTATTCAGTTGCGCGTGCATAACCACCTCATCAGGTCAGGCGGCCCGGTCGAAAGGGCCGCCGGGGAAAACCACCGGCCCTCAGTTCCACAGGCCGATCTTTTCCAGTTCTTGCTTGAAGTTGTCCCGGGTGATCAGCGTCACGTCGTCCATCGCCGTGTACTTGGGCGGCTCCTTGCCGGTGGTAACCCACTCGAACATCATGCTCGCGGTGTTGTAGCCCTCCATGTGCGGGCTGGGCAGCATCGAGCCGAAGAAGCCGCTGTCGGGTTTCTTCAGCTCGCCGATGGCGTCCGTGCCGTTGATGCCGATGCCGATCACATTGGCCGCGGCGAACCCGGCGCTTTCGGTGGCGCGCACGCCGCCCAGCACGCTGTTGTCGTTCATCCCGCCGATGATCAGGTTCTTCGCCCCGCTGGGCAGCTTGACCAGCGCCGAGTTGGTGGCGTCCATGCTGCCCGGCACGTCGAGGGTCTTGAGCGGGGCGAAGAGGATGTGGTCTTTGGGCAAGCCGGCTTCTTCCAGGGACTTGACCGAGCCGTCGGTGCGTTTTTTACCGGTGTCGAGTTCGTTGTAAGTGGTGATCACCGCGTAGGTGTCCTTCCAGTCCCAACCGCGCTTCTTCGCTTCGCCGGCCATGGCGGCGCCCTGCTTCTGCCCCACCTCGAACGCGGCCATGCCCAGGTAGGGCACGTCTTCCATGAACTGGCCCTTGGCATCGACAAAACGGTCGTCGACGGCAATCACTTTCAAGTCGTTGAGCTTGGCCTTGGCCATGATCGCCGGCCCCAGGGACACGTCCGGCGGGCAGATCACGAAGCCCTTGGCACCATTGGCGGCGAGGCTGTCGATCGCCGACAGGGTTTTCTCGCCGTCCGGCACGGCGATCTTGATCACGGTGAAGCCCTTGTCCTTGCCGGCCTTTTCGGCAAAGGCCCATTCGGTCTGGAACCAGGGTTCCTCCGCCTGCTTGACCAGGAAACCGATCTTCACCGGCTCGGCGGCGAGCAACAGGCAGCTCAGGCTGGCGGCCGACATGGCCAGGGCGGCACAACACAGGTAACGGATCCCACGACGACGATTCATAAGGTGACTCCTTGTTGTTGTTTTCAGAGTTCGTTGCACACAGCTTCGTTACACATCGCTTCGTTGCACACAGGTTCGGCCTGAAACCTCAACCGGCAAATCGATGACAGAGCATCCCTGGGGTATCGACCCGGACGGCCAGCACCGCGCCGTCCAGAGGATGATCGAGCGGGCTGGCCGCGCTGGTGATGTACAGGGTCTTGAGGTCCGCGCCGCCGAACACGCAACTGGTGGGGCGGCTGACCGGCAGTTCGAGCACCCGGTCGACCTCGCCGTCGGGCGCCAGCCTGAGCAGGCAGCCGCCGTCCCAGCGGGCATTCCAGATATAGCCCTGGGCGTCCATCGCCGAACCGTCCGGGACACCGCGCGGGTGTGGCCCGAACCAGCTGCGCGCGGGTTCGAGCCGGCCATCGCTGGCGATCGGGTACTGGTACAGCGTGCCGTCCAGGCTGTCGGCAAAATACAGGCGGCTGGCGTCCTCGCTCCACAGCAAGGTATTGGGAATCCCCAGGCCCTGGAGCAGCGGCGTGACACGCGCCTGGGTATCGATGCGGAACAGGCCACCGGAGCGCCGCAGCACGGGAAGGTCTTCGCCCTGCTCGCCGATGTTGTTCTGCATGGTGCCCAGCCAGAGCCGGCCCTGGGCGTCGCAACGGGCCTCGTTGGCGCGGTTGCCCGGTTGCGGATCGGCCACGCACAGCAGGCTCAGGCGCGGCGCCGCGGGCGCGGAGCCCAGGTCGAGGCGGTACACGCCACTGCTCAAGGTCACCAGCGCATCGCCGCGCTCACAGGGGATGAAGGCCGACACCGGTTCCGGCAGTTGCCAGGCCTGCAGCCGTTCGCCACACAGGCGCAATGCCTGCCGGCCGGCAATGTCGACCCAATACAGGGCCTGATCCGGCGCATCCCAGAACGGGCCTTCGCCAAGCTGCGCACGGTGTGCGGTCAGCGCGGTCCACGACATGAAACCTCCTGCATTGTTGTTTTCAGGCAGACATTGGCCGAGGCGCGTTACAGCCCGTCGCGCGATGGCCGTCCATCCACCAGGCGCTGGATACGCAGGGGGTTGGCGTTCTTCAAGGCATCCGGCAGCAGGTTGTCGGGGTAATTCTGGAAGCACACCGGACGCAGGAAACGCTCGATGGCCAGGGTCCCCACCGACGTGCCACGGGCATCGGAGGTGGCCGGGAAAGGCCCGCCGTGCACCATCGCATCACAGACCTCGACACCGGTCGGGTAACCGTTGATCAGGATGCGGCCGACCTTCTGCTCCAGCAATGCGGTCAACTCGCCGAACTGCGCGAAGTCCGCGGGCTCGCCAATAAGGGTCGCCGTCAGTTGCCCGCGCAGACCGTTCAAGGCGGCGACGAGCTGCGCCTGGTCGGCCACTTCGACGAACACGGTGGTCGGACCGAACACTTCTTCCTGCAGCACTTCATCGCCATCGACCAGCAGGCTGGCCTGCGCCTTGAACAGCTGTGGCTGCGCCTGGTTGCCGGCTTGCGGATCGCCGGCCAGATGCTCGATGCCCGGGTGCGCCAGGAGCTTTTGCAGCCCCTTGCCGTAGCTGCTCAAGGTGCCGGCGTTGAGCATGGTCTGCGCCGGTTGATCGCCGATCAGCCGGGCAACCTGCTCGGTGAAAGCCGCGAACTGCGGCGAGCGGATGCCGATCACCAGGCCCGGGTTGGTGCAGAACTGGCCGCAGCCCTGCACCACCGACGCGGTCAGGTCACGGGCGACCGTTTCCGCCCGCGCTTGCAGCGCCTGGGGTAACACGATCACCGGGTTGATGCTCGACATCTCGGCAAACACCGGGATCGGTTGCGGGCGCGCCGCCGCCATGTCGCACAGCGCTCGCCCACCCTTGAGCGAGCCGGTGAAACCGACCGCCTGGATCGCCGGATGCTTGACCAGCGCTTCGCCGACGCCGGCGCCAAAGATCATATTGAACACGCCGGCGGGCATCCCGCTGGCCTCGGCCGCCCGGATGATCGCATCGGCGACCCGCTCGGCGGTCGCCATGTGCCCGCTGTGGGCCTTGAACACTACGGGGCAACCGGCGGCCAGCGCTGCCGCGGTGTCGCCGCCCGCCGTGGAAAACGCCAGGGGAAAGTTGCTCGCGCCAAACACCGCCACCGGCCCCAGGCCGATGCGGTACTGGCGCAGGTCCGGACGCGGCAGCGGCTGGCGCTCGGGCAGCGCCCGGTCGATACGCGCGCCGTAGAAATCGCCGCGCCGCAACACCTCGGCGAACAGCCGCATCTGGCCACTGGTGCGCTTGCGCTCGCCCTGGATCCGCGCGGGAGGCAACGCGGTTTCCCGGCAGACCAGGGCGATGAACTCATCGTCCAGCGCGTCCAGCTCGTCCGCCACCGCCTCCAGGAATTGCGCGCGCCGCTGCGCACTCAGGGCGCGGTAGGCCGGGTAGGCCGCCGCGGCAGCGTTGGCGGCGGCCTCGACTTCCTGCGCCGTGGCCTGGTAGAACGCCTGGGGCAAGGCTTCGCCGGTGCTGGCATCGATGCTGTGAAGAATGACGGTGCCGGCGGCGCTGCGCTGGCCGCCGATGTAGTTGTGGCCAAAAAACTGGGTCATGCCTGTCTCCTCGAACCTGCTTGTCTTCTGGAAGAGCGCCTGCTTAAAGGGCCCCTACGCAACCGGGCGCCAGCACCGCGTCGGCGCCGGCAATACCGTTGATCAATGGCGCGCCGAACGCCGCCTGGCTGATTTCGAATACGTCCCCCGGCTGCGTGCGGATGCCGTCCGCGAACGACAGGGTCGCGGTGCCGAAGAAGTGGATGTGCACATCCCCCGGCCGCAGGAACTGGCGGTATTTGAAATGGTGGTACTCGAGGTTCTCCAGGCTGTGGCACATATTGGCTTCGCCGCTGAGGAACTCGTTCTGCCACAGCACCTGGCCATTGCGCAGAATGCGGCTGGTGCCCGCCAGGTGCTGGGGCAGCTCGCCGACCCTGAGTTCAGGACCATAGCTGCAACTGCGCAATTTGGAATGGGCCAGGTAGAGATAGTTCTTACGCTCCATCACGTGATCGGAGAACTCGTTGCCCACCGCGAACCCCAGGCGATAAGGCTTGCCGTCATGGCCGATGACATACAGGCCACCGATTTCCGGCTCTTCGCCGGCGTCTTCGGCAAAGGCCGGCAGGCGGAAGGCCTGGCCCGGGCGCACGACGATGCTGCCGTCGCCCTTGTAGAACCATTCCGGTTGCACGCCGGCCTGACCGGCAGCGGGCTTACCGCCCTCCACGCCCCACTTGAAGATGCGCATGGTGTCGGTCAGCGCCGTGTCGTCAGCGCCCTGCTGGTGCATCTTGTCACGCGCCGCAGCACTGCCCAGGTGGGTCAGCCCGGTGCCGCTGACCAGCATGTGCGCCGGGTCCGGGTGATCCAGCGGCGGCAGGATCCTCAGGCTTGCCAGCAGCTCGGCGTAGTCGTGGCTGATGCCCAGGCCGAGGCTTTGCACTTGCTGGCGCAGGCCGACACCCGCCTCGATGGCCGCCAGCGCGAGCTCGCGCACCGTGCCCACCGACTGCACTTCACGAACCAGGGCGTCCTCGACCACACCGACCCGACGCTCGCCGTTATTCAATTCGAACTGCACTAAACGCATGAACTTTCTCCTCTAGGCCATTAAGTACGCGTGGCGCCGCGGGCACTGGCGGCGAACTGCTCGACCGACAGCACGTGCCTGCGCTCGAGCAACCGATAGACCACGCCCGTCAGCAGCAAGCCGAACAGCATCACGCAGGACAGGAAGTACAGCCCCGACGCCAGGCTGCCGGTGTACTGCTTGAGCGCGCCGATCACGAACGGACCGATGTAGCCGCCCAGGTTGCCCACCGAGTTGATCAGGGCGATCCCCGCCGCCGCGCTGGCGCCGGCAAAAAAGCGCCCGGGCAAGGTCCAGAACACCGCGGTGCAGGAAAACAGCGCGAAGGCCACCAGGCACAGGGCCGCCAGTTGCAGCAGCGGCGCCGACAGCCAGGCGCTGAGGAACAGGCCGATCGCCCCCAGCACATAGAGCACCGCCAGGTGGCCGTAGCGATCATTCAGGCGGTCGGAACTGCGCGGCACCACCAGCAAGCCGATGATCCCGAAGAGGTACGGCACCGAAGACACGAAGCCGGTGGCCAGGTCGCTGCCGCCGAACTGCTTGATCAACGTCGGCAGCCACAGGCCCAGGCCATAAATGCTCAAGGTCACCGGCAGATAGAACAGCGCCAGCAGCAACACCCGCTTGTCCCTGAGGGCATGCAGCGGATTGCCGTGGCGGGTCTGGCCGTATGCCTGCAGGTCCTTGTTCAGCTCGCCGGTGAGCCAGGCCTTTTCGGCCGGGTCCATCCAGCTGACCTGTTGCGGGCCGTCGGGCAGGTAACGCAGCACCGGCCAGGTCAGCAGGATCGCCGGCGTGCCGATGACGATGAACAGCCACTGCCAGCCGTGCAGGCCGAGGATGCCGTCCATGCCCAGCAGGCCGCCGGACACCGGGCCGGTGATCATCATCGCGATGGGTTGGGACAGGATGAACAGCCCGAGGATCTTGCCGCGATGGCGCACCGGGAACCATTGGGTGATGTAGTAGAGAACGCCGGGGAAGAACCCGGCTTCCGCCGCGCCGAGCAGAAAGCGCATCAGATAGAAGCTGTAGGGGCCCTGGACAAACGCCATGCCAATGGTGATGGCGCCCCAGGTGATCATGATCCGGGCGAACCAGCGCCGTGCGCCGAAGCGGTCGAGCATCAGGTTGCTGGGGATTTCCAGGAGGAAGTAGCCGATGAAGAACAGGCCGGCGCCCAACCCATAGGCCGCATCGCCAATGCCTATATCGGCGCCCATGTGCAACTTGGCGAAGCCGACGGCGGAACGATCCACGTAGGCGATCAGGTACAGCAGGATCAGGAAGGGAATCAGTTTCAGCGTGATGCGCCGGACAAGCCGCAGCTCCTGGCTCATGAGATCGGTCTCCGATTGTTGTTTTTATAGAAGCTCGGGGGACGCCTCTCGCGGAAAACCGCCAGGGCCATACCTCAGTTGAAAACGACTATATAGTATTACTATTTAGTCAACAATACTTCCAAACCCAAGATTTTGCGCTTATGTTATGGCCATACCAGAACAATATAGTCTTACAATAAGAGAGCTGACCATGTCTGATAAGAAACCTAACCTGCGCTCCGCCCACTGGTTCGGTACCGCCGACAAGAACGGCTTCATGTACCGCAGCTGGATGAAGAATCAGGGCATCGCCGACCACCAGTTCCATGGCAAGCCCATCATCGGGATCTGCAATACCTGGTCGGAGCTGACCCCGTGCAACGCGCACTTCCGCCAGATTGCCGAGCATGTCAAACGCGGGGTGATCGAGGCCGGCGGCTTTCCCGTGGAGTTCCCGGTGTTCTCCAACGGCGAGTCGAACCTGCGCCCGACCGCCATGCTCACCCGCAACCTGGCCAGCATGGATGTCGAGGAAGCCATTCGCGGCAACCCGATCGATGGCGTGGTACTGCTGACCGGCTGCGACAAGACCACCCCGGCACTGCTGATGGGCGCGGCCAGTTGCGACGTGCCGGCCATCGTCGTCACCGGCGGGCCGATGCTCAATGGCAAGCACAAGGGCCAGGACATCGGTTCGGGGACCGTGGTGTGGCAGCTCAGCGAACAGGTCAAGGCCGGCACCATCACCCTCGACGACTTCCTTGCGGCCGAGGGCGGCATGTCGCGTTCGGCGGGCACCTGCAACACCATGGGCACCGCCTCGACCATGGCCTGCATGGCCGAGGCCCTGGGCACTTCCCTGCCCCACAACGCGGCGATCCCGGCGGTCGATGCCCGCCGCTATGTACTGGCGCACATGTCCGGCATGCGCGCGGTGGAGATGGTTCGCGAAGACTTGAGGCTGTCGAAGATCCTCACCAAGGAGGCGTTCGAAAATGCCATCCGCGTCAACGCCGCCATCGGCGGCTCGACCAACGCGGTGATTCACCTGAAAGCCATCGCCGGGCGCATCGGCGTCGAACTCGATCTGGACGACTGGACCCGCATCGGTCGCGGCATGCCGACCATCGTCGACCTGCAACCGTCCGGGCGCTTCTTGATGGAAGAGTTCTACTATGCCGGCGGCCTGCCGGCAGTGTTGCGCCGCCTCGGCGAAGCCAAGCTGATTCCCCACCCGGATGCACTGACGGTCAACGGCAGATCCATCGGCGAAAACACCCGGGAGGCACCGATCTACGGCCAGGACGAGGTGATCCGCACCCTGGACAATCCGATCCGCGCGGACGGTGGCATCTGTGTGCTGCGCGGTAACCTGGCGCCCCTCGGCGCCGTGCTCAAGCCGTCCGCCGCCAGCGCCGAACTGATGCAGCATCGCGGCCGCGCGGTGGTGTTCGAGAACTTCGACATGTACAAGGCGCGAATCAACGATCCGGAACTGGAGGTCGACGCCGACTCGATCCTGGTGATGAAGAACTGCGGTCCCAAGGGTTACCCCGGCATGGCGGAGGTCGGCAACATGGGCTTGCCGGCCAAGTTGCTGGCCCAGGGCGTGACCGACATGGTGCGGATTTCCGACGCGCGCATGAGCGGCACCGCGTATGGCACCGTGGTCCTGCACGTGACACCGGAAGCGGCGGCCGGCGGCCCGTTGGCGGCGGTGAAGGAAGGTGACTGGATCGAACTGGACTGTGCCAGCGGGCGCCTGCACCTGGATATCCCCGAGGACGAACTGGCGGCGCGCATGGCCGACCTGCAGGCACCGCAGTCGCTGATCGTCGGCGGCTATCGCCAGCTGTACATCGACCACGTACTGCAGGCGGACCAGGGCTGCGACTTCGATTTCCTGGTGGGTTGCCGGGGCGCCGAGGTCCCGCGGCATTCCCACTGAGGGGGCTGATGCGGGCCTGTCGCCCACCGGTCCAGGCATGCAGGAGCGCCTGATAGATACGGGAGCGATGTTATGATGCAGCCAATTCCTTCAGAGCAGCCTCCCTGTTATGGATCACCAGCCTTCCAAACCCCGTAAGAGCATGCATGCCCGGATCGTTCAGGATCTGGGCATGCACATCGTCTCCGGACGCTTCAAGCCGGAAGATAGATTGCCCTTGGAGGCAACGCTGTGTGAGGAATACCAGGTCAGCCGCTCGGTGCTGCGCGAAGCCACCCGGGTGCTCAGCGCCAAGGGCCTGGTGTACTCCAAGCCACGGGTCGGCGCCGTGGTGCGGCCACGGGCGAAATGGCACTTGCTGGACCCGGACGTGCTGTCCTGGTTGATGCAGTCGACGCCTCACAGCGAGTTCTTCAACACCCTGGCGGGCGTGCGCCGCATCCTCGAGCCGGAAATCGCCGCCATGGCCGCCACCACCGCGACCGACCCGGACATCGCGGTGATCGAGAAAGCCTACCAGTCCATGGAGACGGCCAAGACCCACGAGGAGCTCTTGCAGGCCGACCTGGATTTTCACCGGGCGATCGCCGACGCCACCCGCAACGACTTGCTCGCCTACATGTGCAACATGCTGTCGCTGCCGCTGCGCGAGTCCATCAGCATCACCAACCGCCGCCCCGACATCCAGCGTCTCAGCCTGCCCCGGCACAAGGCGATCCTGACCGCCATCAAGAATCGCGACGCCCTCGGCGCCCGGCACGCCTCGCTGGTGCAACTGGACGACACCCGCGTAGCCCTGGACACCGTGATGAATGTCCTGACCCCGCTGTAAGCCACGCCAGCAGACCGGTGACGCAGTGCCACTGGGTCGGCCCTGGCCAGGTCCATGGCGGTCTTGATGCCCACCGCCTCAAAAATGCGTTTTCATTCGGCGGCCCTCGGACACATCGATGTTGCGCAACCCCCAGTCGCGCTTATGCGTGTCGCAGATGCTCACTACGCCGCTAGAGCGCGTAGCTCGAGGAGAATGCGACGTGCCGTGCTGCCCGAGCTTGCTTTGATCTGGAATACGGCTCGCCCTCTTCACTAAGGGCTTGGCGTCGTGGCTGCGGGCAATGACGCAGCCGTCATGGCTGACGGGCGACGACAGAGTTGCCGCGCTTGCTGGAGCACAGGCGCACGCCAGACGATTCGCCCATCGTCCGAACTGCAGACCGGGGTATTGAGCGGCCAGCCGGCAGGATCGGCCGCGTACGACCAGCCAAGGTCCCGCAGCTTGTCCCGGCACGGCAGCAACTCGGTCACACCCAGGCGGATCGCGCGATCGAGCGCATGACCGAGTTCGGCCGGATGCGGATAGTAAGGCGTCAGCAGGAACGCTCGCTGCGGCGATGTGCCCGCCCACGCGAGTCCGGCATCCACCATGTCGACGATCGCGGCCAGTGCGCAGGCATGCTCAGGCCCCGCACGCTTGAGCAATGCAGCAACGTTGATGTTCACGCATAGATCGACGATGTTCGGGTAGACCAATTCATCCAGCCAGGTCAGATAGACGCCTTCGCGATACCAGGGCCTTGCATCGGCTGCGACCCACCTCAGGCGAAACGCCTCGAGCACCCGGCGCGCGGCGAGCGTCAACTTCTGCGCCGGCCAGCGGCCGCCGTCGACCAGCGCAAGGGTGAAGAGTGCGGTGTCGTCGGCGTCCGGCAACAGCGCAATGGGCATCCACTCCGGCTGTCGATCGGGCGGATAGAACGAGAACGCGCCGCGCCGGTCCGGCCGCTCGCAGCACGCCAGGAAGTCGAGCGCGCGCATGCGTGCCGCGGCCAGCGCTGGTGTCGCGGGCCATGCCGAGAGCTCATGCAGGACCAGCGCGGTCACGAAACCGTTCTCGTCGGCGACCGGGCCTGTCGGCAGATCGACGATGGAGCCGAACGCACCGCTGGGCGATTGCGCGGCGAGCAGCGCATCCAGCGCGGCTGCGCTGGCGCCCGGGTGGACGCCGCTCATGTCGGCTCCAGTGGCGGCGCAACGCCAAAGGTGACGCCGAGTCCGGCGTCGCCGTACAGGGTGATGCCAAACATGGTGTGATGGGTTGTCGGGTCGTCGAGCGCGGCGAGCGGCTCCGTCAATTGCGCGTAGAAGCGCAGATCCCATCCGTGGCGCCGGCCAAGCTCCAGGATCCGCGCACGGGTCCGTCCATCGCCGCCGAACAACGCGCGTGCGTGGGTGTAGAGCGTGAACGCGGTTGGCTCGCCACGCGCCGAGACCGAATAGCTGAAACCGTACAGATCGCCCGGGAGTTCGCGCCAGATCGGCAGGACGCAGCATTCGCCCAACAGCTCGACGAGTTCGCGGTAGCGCGACGCAAGATTCACCCGCGCCAGCAGCGCGACCAGGTCGGGCGCGATCATGCCTTCGATTCGCGAGTAGAACTCCGTGCGCTGCGAGTCGGGGTCCACGCCGATCAGCTCGATGTGCTGCTGCTTGTCCGGAAGCGACTTGGGCCGGCCGATCACCTCGGCGGCGAAGGCGTCGGCATCGGCCGCCGCATCCTTCGGCACCTCGAAGTAGAGCTTGGTGCGACACTGCCCCGCGCGATGCCGCCCACCGACATACGCGCCGAAGCGCAGCGGATGACCGGCCTGGAGCCGGCGAACCGCGTCGACGGTGGACGCGGGCACCGGCGCGGCGCCAAGCGCCGCCAGCTGCCCGAGCGCGGCATCGACCCTGCCGCGCGGATCGCTGCCGGGCAGCGCCGGGTCGAACGTATAGCGCAACGCATCGTCAGCGGTGGAGAACGCGATCTCGACCGGGAAGCCGCTCATGGTCAGCAGGCTGCCCGTGAAGCCGTCGGCCGCCCGGACCCGATCGTCGAGCAGGCGCAGGAGCTGCGCACGCGCCTGCTCCGCGTCGTTGCCGTGAAAGTGCCGGGCGATCTGCAGCGTGCGCTCGAGTGCCGGGTGCCAGGCCATCGCGCTATCCCTGCCCGGTGCCGCGCGGGGGCAGAACCAGCAGCATGCTCGTCTGATTGTTCGCGGACTCGATACGCGTCGTCCCGTCTGCCAGGTAATAAAGGGCAAGGTAATCGTAGATCGGCGTCACACCGTCGACGGATGTGCTACTTGCATACTCGTAGCCGCTTTCGCGGGTGAACGTGAAGTCTTGCCCGTCGCCTGGCGGGTTGGTGAACGTTACCGTCACCTTCACCTGCTCGTTCACGCTCCAGTCGATCCGCGATGGATCGAGCGTGACCGACGCGGGCAGCGTATGAGGCGTGATGTCCACGCTGACGGCGGCTGTCGGGATATCGAACGGCGTGAGCTCATCGTTGACCTGCAGCGTGCCCGCGAAGCTGGTCGCGGCTGAATCCGGATCGACCACCATGTACCGGTACGTGATGGACGGATGGACGCGGTCGAGCGTGACACCCGCCGGACCGAAGCCCTGGATCGCCCATGTCCATGACGGGATACCCAGGTTGCCCGATTCGCTCGTGCTGAGCGCAAGCTGCACCTGATCCCCCACGCCGAGCCTGTGCGCGGTCAACGTGACCGACTTCTCCTGCAACGGAGACTCGGCCTTGACGAACGCGAGGGCGGGCTGCGCGCCGGGCTGGATGACGGTGCCGGTCTCCTGACCGGCCTGGTCCGGCGTCTTGCCGGCGATCGTGTACTCGAGCCAGTAGGAGAACGAACCCGGCGTATAGTCGCTGCGCGCGACGAGGCGCACCGGCAGCGCGCTCCTCTCGCTATTCCCGCCGAACTCATAGCGGACGCTGACGCTCTGGATGAGGGCGGGCATCTGGCCGTCGAGGACGAAGTCGCGAATGCCGACCTCGTCGAGCGTGATCGATGTCGCGCCCAGCCCGTCGATCTCGCCCGAGTCGAACGGCTGGAGTCCCGCCTCCGGCTTGAACGTGACGACGTAGCGATAGTGGTAGTCGAGCCACCACGCGACCGGGGAAATCGCCGTCTGGAAGATGCCGGTCGACCATGGCTGTGTGCGGCCCGGATTGAAGACGTTGTGACCAGGCGCCCCGCCCGGGTTGGCGACGGTCAGCGCGATCGATTCGATCGGCAGCGTTTCGAAGTAGTCCGCGACCGGCGAGAAAGTGACCGGTGTGACGGGCGGCAGCGCCGGTAGCACCAGCAGCGGCGTCGAACCGGCGCCCGACTGCACCCAGGTCGAGTCGTCGTTCAGCGTGTAGGTCGCCGTCCATGGGTAACCTGCGGGCGGCAGCGACAGCCAGCGGGCGGTGGCGCTGGCGGTGGTGAAGGTCAGCGAATGACCGGCGAGCTCCACGTCGATGCGCGCGACCCGGGTCCAGTCGATCAGCAGCGGTGTGACGGTGACAGCGGTGGTGGCGGGAATGCCGGCGCCGACCTGGATCGTCGTACCGTCGGCCACCGTGAGCGGAATCGGCGTGGCTTCGCCGGTGGGGCCGAATTGCTGGCCCTCATACAGGACGCCGCCGGCGGTGGCGGGGCCAGGGTCGAACTGCCACGTGTCCTCCGGATGCGCGGCGGTGAGCGCGCACCAGTGGTTCGCGCAGTAATTGTGCTCCGTGTCGAGATAAACGAGATTCAGCACGATCAAGCTGAGCGGTGGGGTATCCCCGTCCAGCCCGTGACCGACGATGCGATAGAGGATGTTCGCCATGGTGGCTCCGAACCTATGAGTGCGTGCAGGAATGCGGGGGCAACAGCCCCCGCGACATTGCAGTCCGCCCGGCGCAAGCCGGGCGGTGGCGCACGTTATTTCACACTCGTGAGCGCTTCCTCTCTGGCCACGTTGACGCCCGTGATTAGACGAAGGTGAGCTGCCTCGATCGCGTGCGCATGCTCTTGCGGAACGAGGTAGGGCCGTTCGTTGGCCAGCACCTGCCTCTCGCTCCATGTCCTTGGCAACACGAGTAACGCCGATGTCATCTTCGTCTGTTGGATGACGACTGGCGCTGCGTCCTTCGGATAGTAGGCACCCGAGTAGTACCAGGTCAGGCTGGGCTCCTGCCCGTCGAGCATGAACGAGTAGTACTGACTGCCCGTTCCCTTGAGGAACTGGAACGGGTGCTGCTTGATCGGTTGCCCGGTCGCATTCAGCAGGTAGATGTCGATCTTGACCATGTCATACAGGTTCCACTGGATCAGCGACGGATCGATGGTCACCATGGTCGGAGTCTGCTTTGCGGTAACGTTGATCGGTTGCCGCTGCGGCACGTACCACGGCGTCGGGTAACCGATGATTTCGCCGTCGTCTACGTATTGCACCGTCACGTCGCAGTAGGCGTTCTTGTTGTTCGGCGCGAGGAATTTCCACGGGTCGATCGGATCGCCTTTCTGGTCGACCTGCCAGACATTGCCCTGCACCGAAATGCTGTTGTCCGGATCGACGTAGTACGCGGATACATAGACGTTTTCCATGCCCGGCGTCCATACCGGATACAGGGTGACCTGCTGCAGGGCCAGCGGGGATCCGATCTGCACAGAGTTCTGGTTGGTTGGCTGGCTGGGCGCGAGGGACACGCGCGAACCGTCGCCCATGACGTAGATCACCGAGTAGGTGTAGTTCGTCGTATAAGGGAGCGCGGTCAGGAACGATACGGGCCACTTTTCCTCGTTCGCATAGAACACATAGTTCAGCGTCTTGGCCTCTGCCGCCTGGCCGGGTGCCACGTTGGTATTGACGAATACGAAGTCGACTTGCACTTGCCGCACCGATTGCGCAGAGGTCCCAAACTGGATGCCCGACGTCTGGAACGTAACGGCCAGCGCTGCGAGCGAACCGGCAGTGAATGTCACGCTCGCGCCTCCCACGGCGGCGGCGTCGCCCTGGATCGTCGGCGACTCATACGACGTTTTGTCCGTGTAGGTGACGATGTATTTGTACGAATAGCGCAGGTTGGGCGAGCCATCCGGATTGCTGACCGCGGGGCGCTTGAAGGGCCAACTGGTGTTGTCCTTGGTCAGGGTCGCGGAGTCGTTGCCCGACGGCGATTGCACCAGAACCTGCACCGAGGCGACCCCGGCGCTGATCAGGTCGACGTTGGTCAGCTGGAACACGACCGAGAGCGGGGTGTAGTCGACCACCTTGTAGACCCGATCCCACACATCCGCCGGGAAGGCAGGCAGCAGGCTCGACGACTGCGCAATCCAATCGACCACCGTGTTCTGCGAGTAGGTGTACGAGAACGAACTCACCTGGCTCATGCTGAAGGAGTAGTCGTTTCCTGATGGATTGTTCGTCTGCATCATCGCGATGGTCGCGTTGACGGACTGGGTGACGGCATTCTGCAAGGTTTGCTGCGCCCAGTTGGTGATCGCCTGCCCCTGCGCCGACATTGGGTCGATCTTGCCCCAGATATAATCGATCGTGCCGGACTGCGACTGGCTCAGGTACTGATTGATTTCGACGGTGCGGCTGGTTTCCGAACCCCAGACGTTTTTGTCGACCTGGATGGTCTGCTCGTACTGATAGGCGACGCTCGAGTCGAATCCAATCGTGACCGTCACGCCCGGTAACGATCCCGGCACGTGCATCTGGTACTGGACATCGTACGTGCCACCACCACCCGGGCTGCTGAACGCGGTGATGAACGCCGCGACCGCGGCCTGGTCCGGCAGGGAGATCAAGAACGACGCACGGGCGCTCGCCTGCCCGATATCACCGGTGGTCGGCGCCAGAGAAGGCCAGGCCACCGCCGAATAGCTGTGTATCTGCCCGTCTTTGTCGGGATACTGGTAGTTGAACCAGGTGGTACCGAGAGTCCAGTCCCAGCCGCCGATCCGGACGTCGCTGCCGAACTTCTGCTGCACGGCCTCGATGGCCCCCGGCGGAGTTTGCAGCACAGTCTGGAAATTGCACTGTCCGGAAACGCCCGCGCCATTCGTGAACTGCTGCAGCGAGAATTCCGGCAGACCGCTCGTGGCGATCGCGAATTGCGGCTGCGGAACGATGTAATACTTTTTCGCGTCCTGATTGTCCTTGTAAATCTGGATCGTGTATGACCTTCCGCCGAAATCGTACTTCAAGGTATCCGAGGTTCCGATATCCAACATAACTCTGTCTCCCGTAACGTCCTGTGACATGAAGTGAGCGTCGTGCCGGAACGCTCGACCTTGTCACCCGCGTGCCGGCGAGCGTTGTTTGAGTCATTGATAAGGACGAGTGAGCGGCCGGATCATCATTCGGGCATTCTTGAGCACCGGCAACTACCAGAGTTGGTAGGTGCATGTGGCATGTATTCTGCTTTTTCGTATCGAACCGGATGCTGTCCGATCGCGGCCTTTGAGTGGCCGAATGGCATCGGGTCTGGTGCAGGCACGCATCGTCGCAACGCGTTCGTGCATGTGAGACGACATGGATGGGTAGTGGCCTGTGCTCCCTTCATGAGGGGGAGAATGCTGAAGCCACAAGATCTTGAAGGGCCATGGGCGGTATGGGCCGACAGAAGCGCGGTAGAACCATCACAAGTACGTAGACCTTAGAGGCCCCTGTTGTACCTTGAACACCTTCCAGCCCCGCCCCCTCTTTTCTGCAGGCAAAAAAAAACCCGAAAATCCTCACTTTCGTGGGCCTTTCGGATTTTAAATACTGCTAGAAAATGGTGGGTCGTGTGGGATTCGAACCTACGACCAATTGGTTAAAAGCCAACTGCTCTACCAACTGAGCTAACGACCCGCTGTGTGGTGGCGCGTATAATACTGATTTATAAAAAGAATTCAACACCCAATATGAAAAAAATCAAAAATAAGCTGTTGGGTCGCTGACACCGGCCGCGGCAAAACCTTCTGCACGCAGACGGCAGCTGTCGCACTTGCCGCAGGCACGCCCTTGATCATCGGCCTGGTAGCAGGACACGGTCAGGCCGTAATCAACCCCGAGCTTGACGCCTGCCTTGACGATATCGGCCTTGCTCAGGTTCTGCAGTGGTGCCTGGATACGGAATCCCTGCCCCTCTACCCCGGCCTTGGTCGCCAGGTTGGCCATGCGCTCGAAGGCCTCGACGAACTCCGGACGGCAATCCGGGTACCCCGAATAGTCCACGGCGTTGACACCAATGAAGATGTCCCGCGCGCCCAATACTTCTGCCCAGCCCAGTGCCAGGGACAGGAACACGGTGTTACGTGCCGGCACGTAGGTGACGGGGATCCCTTCGCTCGGAGCCTCGGGCACATCGATGGAGCTGTCGGTCAGCGCGGAGCCGCCGATACCGTTGAGGTTGAGGCCGATCACCTTGTGCTCGACCACGCCCAGGTCGCGAGCGACACGCTCGGCCGCCTGCAACTCGGCGCGATGACGCTGGCCGTAATCGAAGCTCATGGTGTAGCAGCGGTAACCTTCGGCACGGGCCATGGCCACCACGGTGGCCGAATCCAGACCGCCGGACAGCAGGATTACCGCACGCTTTTCAGCGGCCACTTGCTTCTGTGCTTGATCAGTCATATCAGCGCCCCGGCTCGTCATTCCAAAGATATTTATGCAGCTGCAATTGCAGGCGCACCGGCAGGTTATCCGCGACGATCCAGTCGGCCAGATCGCGCGCATTCAGGTCGTGATGGCTCGGCGAGAACAGCACCTCGCCCGCCCGCCGCTCCAGACCATACTGGATCAGCTTGGAAACCGCCCAGTCGTAGTCCTCACGGGAACAGATGACAAACTTGACCTGGTCGTTCGGCGTCAGCAGCTCGATGTTTTCATAACGATTGCGCTGGACCTCTTCCGATCCCGGCGTCTTCAGGTCGAGCACTCGACTGACCCGCGGATCGACCGCGGAAATATCCAGGGCTCCGCTGGTTTCCAGCGAGACTTCGTAACCGGCGTCACACAGCTGCTTGAGCAGGGGAATGGCGTTAGGTTGCGCCAGAGGTTCGCCCCCGGTCACACAGACGTAACGTGGGCGGAAACCGGCGACCTGCTCGAGAATGCTCTCGAGGGTGCGGATGGTGCCGCCGCTGAAGGCATAGGCACTGTCGCAGTACTGGCAACGCAGCGGACAACCGGTCAGGCGCACAAATACCGTGGGCAGGCCGGCAGTCCGAGTTTCACCCTGCAACGAGTAAAAAACTTCGGTAATTCTCAATGTGTCTTGCATAGTCGCCACGGGCGTAACAGCTAAACAGGCTGTCCGCCTCCGTCAGGCACCTCGAGGAATCCCGCAAACACGGTAATCCCAGGAAGCGTGTTTCATAAAAAGGGCATGGATTCTAACGAAAAAACCCGCGGCAAGCGCGGGTTTCTTCCAAACAGCTCAAACTCGATTACATGCGTTGCAGATCGCGCTGAGCCAGCTGGGCGGCGGAAGTACCCGGATATTGGGCCACCACCTGCTGCAGAATGCCCTTGACCTTGTCAGTGTGACCCAGGCGGCGCTCTACGTCAGCCAGCTTGTACAGCGAGTCCGGCACCTTGGCATGCTTCGGATACAGCTGGGATACCTTGGCGAATGCCTGGCCGGCCCCTTGCAGGTCGCCTTTGGCCAGGTTCACTTCGCCCAACCAGTACTGGGCATTACCTGCGTACTGGCTATTCGGGTATTTACGCAGGAACGCGGCGAAAGCCTGGCTGGCCTTGTCGAAGTCCTTGGCCTTGATCAGGTCGAAGGCTGCCTCGTAATACAGCTTTTCCTTCGCCGGATCGCCCGGTTCACTGCTTGCCGCTGGAGCTTGCGAGGCAGCCCCGGCAGCGGCACCGGCGGCACTTGCATCACCACCGGCAGAAGAATTATCAGGAGTCGCGGCAGGTGCACCGCCCGCTCCAATGCGCCGATCAAGATCCTGGTAACGCTCCAGGCTTTCCTGCTTCATGCGCGCAATATCGTTTTGCAGTACTTCAATCACACCTTGTTGCCGTGCGATTTGATCCTGCATTTGCTGCAGTTGCTGGAACAGCTCGCCCTGTGCCGAGACAGGGGTCGAAACCCCTCCCCCGGCATAGGCGCCGTTCGTACCATAACCCGCTGGCGGATAACTGCCTCCGCTATTGTTATAGCCCGAGTTGTTATCGACCACAGGAACCGCAGCCCACACCGAAAGCGGCGCGAGGCTGAGAGCCAAGACAGTTAGAGCACGACGGCACGTTCGCATGACGAATTACTTACGCAGTTCGACGCGACGGTTTTGAGCCCAGGACTGCTCGTCGTTGCCGGTAGCAACTGGACGCTCTTCGCCGTAGGAAACCAGTTCCAGCTGAGCTGGGGAAACGCCTTGCAGCACCAGGTAGCGCTGAACGGCTTTCGCACGACGCTCGCCCAGAGCCATGTTGTACTCACGAGTACCACGTTCGTCGGTGTTGCCTTCCAGAACAACGCGAGCGCCGTTTGCTTTCAGGTCCTTGGCGTGAACGTCCAGAGCGCGCATGGCTTCTGGCTTCAGGTCCGAGCTGTCGTATTCGAAGTAGAAGGTGGTGATTGCGCGCAGAGCGGCTTCTTCGCTCAGGGAGCCGTCAACTGCACCGGTGTTAGCGCCGTAACCAGCGTTTGGATCAACAGCGCCTTCACCAGCGTTGTCGCCGCCTTTGGAGGAGCAACCTACAGCTACAGCCATGGCCAGAGCCAGCGCAGCAAACTTACCAAACTTCAGCATTTCCATCGTGAAACTCCTAATGAACCCCAGTGTGTTAAGTAAAACGTAAAGCGCCGCGTCAGTTCAGGTAAGGGGACCAGGACGGTTCTCTGACTTCGCCTTGAGCGGTAGGAAGCGGGAGCCTCACGCGTCCATTAATGGACACGAGCATCAAGACTCCCCGGCCCTGCTGGCGGGTGGCGTAGATTACCATGGTGCCGTTGGGCGCAACAGTAGGCGACTCATCAAGTGTGCTGTCGGTAAGGATTTTTACGTTGCCACGCTGCAAATCCTGGGCAGCTACCTTGAAGTTTGTGAAGCCGTCCTGCCGGTGAATCATGACCAGGGTTTTTTCATCCGCGGACAGTTTCGGGTTGGCGTTGTAGTTGCCCACGAAAGTCACCCGTTCCGCACCGCCACCACCGGCGCTGGTCTTGTAGATCTGTGGTTTGCCGCCACGGTCCGAGGTGAAGTAGATGGTCGAACCATCCTTGCCCCAGAACGGTTCGGTGTTGATGCCAGGACCTGCGGTCACACGCGAGATCTGACGCGACCCCAGGTTCATCACATAGATGTCCGGGTTGCCGTCCTTGGACAGCACGAACGCCAGGCGCTGGCCGTCCGGCGACCAGGCAGGCGCGCCGTTCAGGCCTTCGAAGTTGGTGATCTGCTCGCGACGGCCAGTGTCGATGTGCTGAACGAAGATGCGCGGACGCTTCTGTTCGAACGACACATAGGCAATGCGCTTGCCGTCCGGCGCGAAGCGCGGCGACAGGATCGGCTCACGGGATTGCAGCAGGGTCACCGCACGCGCGCCGTCATAGTCGGAGCGTTGCAGGGTGTAGCGCGTGTTCTTCTCGGAGAAACGCTCTGCCGTGACATACAGCATGCGAGTCGAGAAGGCGCCCTTGATACCGGTGAGCTTCTCGAACGACTGGTCGGAGATGTAGTGAGCCATGTCGCGCAGCTGGTCGACGCTGCCCGAGACGCTACCGGTCAGCACTTGCTGTTCGGTGGCGACGTTGAACAGGGCGTATTGCACCTGCAGGCGACCGCCCGCCGGGACAATGCTGCCGACCATGATGTACTGGGCGCCCAGGGCCTTCCAGTCACGGTAGATGACTTCGCTGGCCTGGGTCGGCAGGCTGATCATGTTCTGCTTTGGAATCGGCGAGTAGTAACCCGAGTTGCGCAGGTCGTTGCCGATGATTTCAGCCATGTCGTCGGGCAGCACGCTGCCCCCTTGCCAACCGAACGGCACTACGGCGATGGGCGTGGCCCGGTCACTGCCACTGGTGACCAGAATGTTCTTTTCATCCGCTGTCGCTATCCCTGCCATACAGCAAATAACGACAAGCAATCCTCGAAGAAGGTTTCTCACAAGGCTAGATCCTCAGGTGTGAATGTCATCTTGAATGAACGATACGGAGCGAAATCGCTCGGCTTCATTCCCTGCATTTCTGTCAAACGTCCAATGTTCTTGACCGCAGCTACCGCCGAGGCATCGAACGGACCATCGCCGCTGGACTTGGCCACCGACACGGAAGTCACCGTACCATCCGGCAACATGCCGATTTGCAGCACGACAGTCATGTTGTTGCGCGCCGAAGGAGGACGAGCCCAGCCTTCCGCCGCACGAGCACGAATCAGATCGTCGAAACTGCCCGCGACTTCGTCGCCCTGCTCGTCCGCCAAGGCCTGCTGACGCTGCGGCGTGTCGGAAAGCAAATCAGCCAGGGCCTGGGCCTTTTTATCTTCGGCGGATTTACGCGCTGCTTCCTGAGCCTTTTTCTTGGCTGCGTCGGCGGCGGCTTTCTTCTTCGCGTCCTCGGCGACCTTCTTCTTCGCCTCGTCTGCTTCAGCTTTCTTCTTGGCGTCTTCCGCGGCTTTCTTCTTCGCGTCTTCGACTATCTTTTTCTTCGCCTCTTCAGCGGCCTTTTTCTTGGCCTCTTCTTCGGCGGCTTTCTTGGCTTCTTCTTCGGCTTTCTTTTTGGCTATATCAGCCAATTGTTTCTCTTCAGCCTTTTTCGCTTCCGCAGCCTTCTTCGCGTCGTCGGCTTTCTTGGCTTCATCAGCCTTCTTCGCTTCATCCGCTTTCTTGGCTTCGTCGGCCTTTTTCGCTTCCTCGGCTTTTTGAGCAGCCTCTTCTTTCTTTTGTTCCGCAGCCTTGACCGCTTCCTGCTCGACCTTTTTCTGCTCCATCTGCTCGACTTCGGTCTGGCGCGCGGCGGATTTCTTCGCCTCTCCCGCAATCTTCTGATTGGTCTGGGTGGTCGCCTGACTTTTCGATTTCAGCTGATACAGGGTCGCCTGGACGATCGGCTTGGACGGCGGCAACTCCGGCGTCATGGCAAAACTGACGAACAGCATGCCGAACACCAGAACGTGCAGGGCAATTGCCCACACGCTAGGCCAGAAGTAGCTTTCCGAGGCGGACGGCTCTCGCTGTTGCTGCATCAGGGCGCCTCGGTAATCAAGCCAACGTTACCGACGCCGGCCTTCTGCAGCCCGCCCATGGCGCCCATGACGGCACCGTAGTCAACGGACTTGTCGCCGCGAATGAACACCTGGGTATGCTTGCCGCCTTCATTGCCGGCGCGAATGATCTTGGTCACGGCGTCGGTCATCTGCGGCAAGGTCATGGCCTTGTCCATCTGCTTGTCAGTGTCGACTTCACTGCCAAGGTTCCAGTAGTAGGTCTTGTCAGCCTTGATCGAAATGGTCAGGACCTGGGTGTTGTTGTCCTGCGGCAAGGCTTCGCTGGAAACCTTGGGCAGATCGACTTTCACGCCCTGATTGAGCATCGGCGCGGTCACCATGAAGATAACCAGCAGTACCAACATCACGTCGATGTAGGGCACCACGTTCATCTCGGCAACCGGCTTGCGTTTGTGGCGAACTCGGGCCATGGGGATTTACCTGCTCACTCTTCGCTGGTGTGCACTTTACGGTGCAGGATCGCCTGGAACTCGTCGGCGAAGGTGTAGTAACGGCTGATCAGGGTCTCGCCACGGGCCGCAAAACGGTTATAGGCAATAACGGCCGGGATCGCGGCAAACAGGCCGATCGCGGTGGCGATCAGGGCTTCGGCGATACCCGGTGCTACGGTCGCCAGGGTCGCCTGCTGGGCGCTGGCCAGGCCGCGGAAGGAGTTCATGATCCCCCAGACGGTACCGAACAGACCGATGTACGGGCTGACCGAACCGACGGTGGCGAGGAACGGCAGGCTCTGCTCGAGCTTCTCTTCTTCGCGGGAGATGGCGACACGCATGGCACGCGCGACACCTTCCATGACCGCCTCGGGATCAACGCCCGATTGCTGGCGCAGGCGCGAAAACTCTTTGAAACCGGCACGGAAGATCTGCTCCACACCGGAATCAGGGTCCGGGTTGCTGCCCGCCTGACGGTACAGCTTGGACAGGTCGATGCCCGACCAGAAGCGCTCTTCGAAGCTCTCCAGGGCGCGTCGACCGGCGCGCAGCAGGTTGCTGCGCTGAAAGATCATGATCCATGAGGTCACCGATGCGGCTACCAGGGTCAGCATTACCAACTGCACAACGATGCTGGCATTGCTGACCAAGCTCCACATGGAGGAATGGTCGACGACGTTAGCTTCCACGCTTTATCTCCTGCTCTGAGTGTGTACCCGCGCCGCTCACGTCGGCAAAGGCCGCACGTAGAGCTTCGGGAATGGCCCGGGGTTTCAAATTGTCGGTGCGCACACAGGCCACCAGAAACTGCCCTTCGCAGAGCAGTGCATTATCCGTGGCTCGCCTGACCTGCTGTTTGAAGCGCAGGCTGGCCCGGTTCAATTCGATGACTTCTGCACTTACCAGAAGCTCGTCGTCCAGTCGCGCCGGCGCGTGGTAGCGCGCTTCGCTGGAATGCACGACGAACAACAGGTTCTCCCCTGCCAGCTGCGATTGGGCAAAGCCCAGATCTCGTAGCCGCTCGGTTCGAGCCCGTTCCATAAACTTAAGGTAATTAACGTAATACACGATGCCGCCGGCATCGGTGTCTTCGTAATAAACGCGACAACGATGTGCGAACGACCCAAGCCCGTTTTGCGCGCGCATACTCTAGTGCTTACTCCTCAGGTTGCCAATCCGGCCAGGCAACTGTTTTTCATTCTCGAACGCCTTTCTGGCGAAATAACGGCAATGCCAGCCCCCTAGGACCACACAGGCTGCGAATAAATCGCTGCCCAAGCGGTTATTAATCGTCCACGGCATCGAGGAATTCGTCTACCACGGGCATCTCGCCCAATCGTGACGGGATGTTAAGACCGAAGTGCAGATAGGCATGCCGGGTCACCACACGGCCCCGCGGCGTACGCATGATATAGCCCTGCTGGATCAGATAGGGCTCGAGTACGTCCTCGATGGTGTGCCGCTCTTCGCTGATCGCGGCCGCCAGGCTGTCGACCCCCACCGGCCCGCCGTCGAACTTCTCGATCATGGTCAACAACAGGCGCCGGTCCTGGTGGTCGAAGCCACGCTCGTCGACATCCAGCAGGTTCAACGCCAGATCGGCGATGGGCTTGGTGATGTGGCCCTTGGCACGAACCTCGGCAAAGTCCCGCACCCGACGCAACAAACGGTTGGCGATACGCGGCGTGCCGCGGGCGCGCCGGGCGATTTCGAAGGCGCCGTCCGGGTCCAGCGGCAAGCCGAGAATGCCGGCGGAACGCCCGACAATGGTCGCCAGGTCCGCGGTGCTATAGAACTCCAGGCGCTGGACAATGCCGAAGCGATCGCGCAGCGGGTTGGTCAACATGCCCACGCGAGTCGTCGCCCCCACCAGGGTGAACGGCGGCAGGTCGAGCTTGATCGAACGGGCCGCTGGCCCTTCGCCGATCATGATGTCCAGCTGGAAATCTTCCATGGCCGGGTACAGCACTTCCTCGACGATCGGCGACAGACGATGGATCTCATCGATAAACAGTACGTCGTTCGGTTCGAGATTGGTCAGCAGCGCCGCCAGGTCCCCGGGGCGCTCCAGCACCGGGCCCGAGGTGCTCTTGATCGACACCCCCATTTCCTGGGCGATGATGTTGGCCAGCGTGGTCTTGCCCAGCCCCGGCGGGCCGAAGATCAGGGTGTGGTCCAACGACTCGTTGCGCCCGCGGGCAGCCTGGATGAACAGCTCCATTTGCTCGCGCACCGTCGGCTGGCCGATGTATTCGGCCAGGCTGACGGGGCGAATCGCACGGTCCTGGACTTCCTCGCGCTCACGGGGGCCCGTGGCGGCGATCAGACGATCTGCTTCTATCACTTAAATCATTCCCTTCAGGGCGCGGCGAATCATGTCTTCACTGCTCAGGCCTTTTTCCTTGATCGCGGAAACCGCCTTGCTGGCTTCCTGCGGCTTGTAGCCCAGGGAGATCAAGGCACTGACCGCATCGGTCTCGGCACTGGCCACCGGCATCGGCGCATCCGGCTGGTTCGGCACCAGGGCAAACATGCTCGGCACGGTTTCCCAGGCCTTGAAGCGGTCCTTGAGCTCGACCAGCAGACGCTCCGCGGTCTTTTTACCGACCCCCGGCACCTTGGTCAGCGCCGAGGTGTCCTGTGCTTGCACGCAACGCACCAGTTCGTCGACCTCCAGGCTGGACATCAGCGCCAGCGCCAGTTTCGGCCCTACGCCATTGAGGCGAATCAGTTCGCGAAAGAAGTCCCGCTCGCGCTTGCTGGCAAAGCCATAGAGTAACTGGGCATCTTCGCGCACGACCAAATGGGTGTGCAGGGTGAGCGGTTCACCGACCGACGGCAGGCGGTACAGGGTGGTCATGGGGACTTCCACCTCGTAACCCAGACCGTTTACATCGAGAATCAGGTGCGGCGGCTGTTTTTCAGCCAGGGTGCCGCGCAAGCGTCCAATCACGTTTCAGATCCTTAGCTCAGGCCAGAACAGGGGCCGGCGGGTCACAGAGCGAAGATCCGGGCCGGGCAGACAGGCGCGGGATGCTCCACTCATCAAATGTTTGCGCAGATGCTATCAGAGACGCAGGCGGCCGCCACGACTGCGTGCGGTACCCAGGCCGTGGGGCAGCAGGCTGGAACGGGTGTGGGCATGACAGATGGCAATCGCCAGGGCGTCCGAAGCGTCGATCTGCGGCTTGCTGGTCAACTTGAGCAAGTGCATGACCATCATTTGCACCTGTTCCTTGTTGGCCCCGCCGGTGCCCGCCACGGCCTGCTTGACCTGAGTGGCGGTGTATTCGGCGATTTCCAGGCTTTCCTCGGCCCCCGCCACAATCGCCGCGCCACGGGCCTGGCCCAGTTTCAGGGCCGAGTCGGCGTTACGCGCCATGAACACCTTTTCAATGCCCATGGTCACCGGACCGTAGGTCTGAATGACCTCACGAACCCCGCGATAGACGATTTGCAGCCGCTCATGCAGCTCGCCGGCGCCCGTGCGAATACAGCCCGAAGCCACGTACACGCAGCCACGCCCGGTATCACGTACCACGCCGTAACCGGTGATGCGCGAACCCGGGTCGATACCAAGAATAAGAGTCATAACGCCTGCAAAGAGAAAATTCGGTTGCCTAAGGTAACGCCGGGAGAAGCTGGAGAAACAAAAAATCGCAGCCTTCGACAGCTCCCCTACAGGTACAGCGTAACCCTGTGTGTAAAGGGGGGGAAACCGCCGAAGGCTGCGATCTTTTATCGTGCTATCAGCATCAGCCGAGTTGCTCGGCCACCGACTGGGGAATATCCGCGTTGGAGTAGACGTTCTGCACATCGTCCAGGTCTTCGAGCATGTCGATCAGCTTGAGGATCTTCTCGGCGCCTTCCAGGTCCAGCTCGGCGCTGGTAGTCGGCTGCATGACGATCTCTGCGTCGTCGCCCTTGAAACCGGCCTCTTCGAGTGCGTTGCGTACCGCATAGAAGCCAGTGAACGAGGTAAACACATCGATCGAGCCGTCTTCGTGAACAACCACGTCATCGGCGTCGGCTTCCAACGCCGCATCGGTCAGTGCGTCCTCATCGACGCCCGGCGCAAAGCTGATCTGCCCCTTGCGTTCGAACAGATACGCCACCGAACCGTCAGTACCCAGGTTGCCGCCACATTTGCTGAACGCATGGCGCACGGCCGCTGCGGTACGGTTGCGGTTGTCGGTCATGCATTCGACCATCACCGCCACGCCGCCCGGGCCATACCCCTCATAGGTCAGCTCTTCGACGTTGTCGGCCTCGGTCGCACCAGCGCCACGGGCAATGGCGCGATCGATGATGTCGCGGCTCATGTTGGCGCCCAGGGCCTTGTCCAGGGCCAGACGCAAACGCGGGTTGGAACCGGGTTCGCCACCGCCCTGGCGAGCGGCGACCGTCAGCTCACGGATCCACTTGGTGAAAATCTTGCCTCTCTTGGCATCCTGACGCTCTTTGCGGTGCTTGATGTTCGCCCACTTGGAATGACCTGCCATAACGCGCTCCAAATTCTCTTTGAAACAATGCCCGCAACGCCTGTAACGGCGGGCGGGCAACAAATATCTCGACCCAATAGAAAAAGGCGCATCCGCAGATGCGCCTTCAGGTCGGCCTTACTCAGCCTTTGGCTGTTCGCGCAGGCGGATGTGCAGCTCGCGCAGCGCCTTGGCGTCGACCAGGCCAGGAGCCTGGGTCATCACGCAAGCAGCGCTCTGGGTTTTCGGGAAGGCAATCACTTCACGGATCGACTGGGCGCCGGTCATCAGCATCACCAGACGGTCCAGACCGAACGCCAGGCCGCCGTGCGGCGGTGCGCCGTACTTCAGGGCGTCCAGCAGGAAGCCGAATTTCTCTTCCTGTTCCGCTTCATCGATGCCCAGCAGACGGAAGACCGCCTGTTGCATTTCCTTGCGATGGATACGGATCGAACCGCCACCCAGCTCGGTGCCGTTGAGCACCATGTCGTAGGCACGGGACAGCGCGGTCGCCGGGTTGGCCTCCAGCTCTTCCGGCGAGCACTTCGGCGCGGTGAACGGGTGGTGCAGCGCGGTGAAGCTGCCGTCGTCGTTCTCTTCGAACATCGGGAAGTCGACGACCCACAGCGGAGCCCATTCGCAGGTCAGCAGGTTCAGGTCGTGACCGAGCTTGATCCGCAGCGCGCCCAGGGCCTCGCTGACGATCTTGGCCTTGTCGGCGCCGAAGAACACGATGTCGCCGTCGACCGCACCCACGCGATCGAGGATCACGTTCAGGTTGGCTTCCGGGATGTTCTTGACGATTGGAGACTGCAGACCGTCAACGCCATTGGCGCGTTCGTTGACCTTGATGTAGGCCAGGCCCTTGGCGCCGTAGATGCCGACGAACTTGGTGTAATCGTCGATCTGCTTGCGCGGCATGCTCGCCCCGCCAGGAACGCGCAAGGCGGCGATACGGCATTTCGGATCGTTGGCCGGGCCGCTGAACACCTTGAATTCGACTTCCTTGAGCTGGTCGGCAACATCCACCAGCTCCAGCGGGATACGCAGGTCCGGCTTGTCGGAACCGTAGCGACGCATGGCCTCTTCAAAGGTCATGTGCGGGAACTCGCCGAATTCCAGATCCAGCACTTCCTTGAACAGGTTGCGGATCATGCCTTCGGTCAGGCCCATGATGTCTTTTTCATCGAGGAAGCTGGTTTCGATGTCGATCTGGGTGAACTCAGGCTGACGGTCGGCACGCAGGTCTTCGTCGCGGAAGCATTTGGCGATCTGGTAGTAGCGGTCGAAGCCGGCGACCATCAGCAACTGCTTGAACAGCTGTGGCGACTGCGGCAGAGCGAAGAAGCTGCCGGCGTGGGTACGGCTCGGCACCAGATAGTCACGCGCGCCTTCAGGGGTGGCACGGGTCAGGATCGGGGTTTCGACGTCGAGGAAACCGTTCTCGTCCAAGTAGCGACGGATGCTGGTGGTCATGCGCGAGCGCAGACGCAGCTTCTCGGCCATTTCTGGACGGCGCAGGTCGATGAAGCGATAGCGCAGGCGGGTTTCTTCGCCCACGTCGGAGTATTCGTTGAGTGGGAACGGCGGGGTTTCCGCTTCGTTCAGCACTTCCAGCTGGTAGCCCAGGACTTCGATCATGCCCGAAGCCATGTTGGCGTTGCCGGCACCGGCCGGACGCAGGCGCACCTTGCCGGTGATCTTGACCACGTATTCGCTGCGCACACGGTCCGCGGCGGCAAAGGTTTCAGCGCGGTCCGGGTCGAACACCACCTGGGCCAGACCTTCACGATCACGGATATCGAGGAAGATCACCCCGCCATGGTCGCGACGACGGTGGACCCATCCGCAAAGGGTAACTTCCTGACCTTCCAGGCTTTCGTTCAGTTGGCCGCAATAATGGCTGCGCATCATGGTAGTGGTTTCACTTCTCGTAATTCGAAATTCGATGGGAGGCCTTGCGCACCTCGGGGTACCGGATAATGCAAGAGCTCGCGCGTGTCGTTCAACTTAATCAGCTTTGTCGCCACCGGCCAGGTTCTTCTTGGCGCCGGTCTTGAAGTCGGTCTCATACCAGCCCGAACCGCTGAGGCGGAAACCTGGCATGGACAGCATTTTTTTCAGCTCGGGCGCCTGGCAGGCAGGGCAATCGACCAACGCAGGCGCGCTGATCTTTTGAATGGCTTCCAGCTGATGACCACAGGAAGCACATTGGTAGTCGTACATGGGCATGAGAGCGTCTCGGCGTACTTAACGTCTGGCTTAACCCGTGCCGAGGCCCGGGTTATATAGCAAAGGGCGGGATTATATCCATTAAATCGGCCCTGTGCAGCCGTATGACGGCACCGATAGACCATCGCCCGCCGAAACGAAGCCAGCACTCCGTTGCCATACCCCAGCCATCGGGCCTGAGGGCGAACCGCCATGATCGGACGACAAGTCATGCCCCATAAAAGCAAATGGCGCCGATAACGGCGCCATTCGGTCTGCGGGATTATTGCTCGCTCAACAGCGAGCGCAGCATCCACGCGGTTTTCTCATGCACCTGCATCCGCTGGGTCAACAGGTCCGCGGTGGGTTCGTCGCTGACCTTGTCGATGATCGGGAAAATGCCACGGGCGGTGCGAGTCACCGCTTCCTGCCCCGCCACCAGTTGCTTGATCATCTCATCGGCGCTTGGTACGCCCTCTTCTTCCTTGATCGAAGAAAGACGCGCGTAGATGGAATAGGCGCCTGGCGCCGGGAACCCCAGGGCGCGGATACGCTCGGCGATCAGGTCCACCGCCAGCGCCAGTTCGTTGTACTGCTCTTCGAACATCAGGTGCAGCGTACGGAACTGCGGGCCCGTGACGTTCCAGTGGAAATTATGGGTCTTCAGATACAGCACATAAGTATCTGAAAGCAGGCGAGAGAGCCCCTCCACGATGGATTTGCGATCTTCTGCGCTGATACCGATATCGATTGCCATGTCTATCTCCGTTAGCACATTGAATTCAACAGGTCAGGTACCGGACCACTCTAGCAAGACTACCCTGCACCCGCAGCCCGGGATTGCCCGAGACCGTGCGACAGATTGCCCCTCGAGCGGGCGACCAGTACCTGCAAGAAAGCCCACGCCGGTTGTGACCCACCTGAGAAGCCACCGTTCCCGATTTTTTAGATGCTGGCTCTCTAGAACAAGGCTTTGCCCGATAGTCCGGTATTCCCTCAGGACAATCCGGACTTTCGCCCTCCACCCGGCCACAGCACCTGATTTGAGAAGGCCTGGGCTTTGCTGTTAAATAGAGGCCGTGTCGCTGTTGCCTATTTCTCGGCTTCAGCGCATAGGCTGATCCCGCGCACGTGCTCACCGCCTCCCATTGTTCAGAAGCGAACCGTGCACGCTCAGCTCTTCCTTGTGATCCGTCTTAACGTGAGTTCATTAAAATGTTGAAAATCGTCCACCTGCTAACGGGCGCAGCAGCCTTGCTGCTGTCCTTTATCCCTAGCCTGCGATCCGAAGCCGTTCCCTTCCTGCAACAACCCGATGCTCTTTACCTGGCCTTTTTCGGCCTGCTCAACCTGACACTGGCTCCGGTTATCCCCTACTGGAACAAAGGCCCGCGTCACCAACTGCAAAACCTGGTCAGCGCGCTTCTGGTGCTGGCGGTGGTCTTGCAGACCTTGACCCTGCTGGCGCCGATGCCGGTTATCGCAGGTCAGCCGGCTGTGCTGTTCAGCCTGGTGACCGCGGCGATTGCCGTTCTTCTGCACCTGGCTGTCAGCTTCTACAAATCGTCTCCTTCGGCTAACACTTCGCAAACCTACGACATGAGCAATCGCGATACCGGCACCGTCAAGTGGTTCAACACTTCGAAGGGGTTCGGCTTCATCTCTCGCGACTCCGGCGATGACATCTTCGTGCATTTCCGCGCCATCCGTGGCGAAGGTCACCGCGTCCTGGTGGAAGGCCAGCGCGTGGAGTTCTCCGTCATGAATCGTGACAAGGGCCTGCAAGCCGAAGACGTGATTGCGGCACTGCCACGCCGCTGATTCACGCCCAATAAAAAACCGCGACGCAGCCAGGCTGCTCGCGGTTTTTTATTGCCTGGACGGCAGACCGTCCGGCGCTCAGTAATGTGGTGGCGGAGCCTCTTCTTCGAATGACTCGAACTGCCCCACCATTTCCTCCTGACGCTTGAGCAAAGCGGCCATCTGCAACTGCAGACGCTCGACCACCCGCTGCTGCCCTACCAGCACGTCGTTCAGGGCTTGAATGGTGTCATCCTGAAAAGCCAATCGGCTTTCCAGATCTGTTACCCGTTCTTCCAGGCTCATGACTCAGCCCTCCAGAAACTTGAAATCATCGGTCAGTACCAGTCGTAACCGCTCACGAATCACGGCCACCTGTTCGGCGTCGTAGGGCTTGGCAGGCAGCTTGCCCCATACCGGAGCAGGCCAGGCCGCGTCGTCGCGCTTGCGAACGATAACGTGCATGTGCAACTGGCTGACGACATTACCCAGAGTCGCCACATTCAACTTGTCCGCATCGAACGAGTCTTTAAGCAACTCCGCCAGCGCCGTGGTTTCTCGCCACAGTTGCTGCTGGTCCGCGTCATCCAGTTGAAACAACTCGCGGATATCTTCCCGGCGCGGTACCAGGATGAACCACGGGTAATTGGAATCGTTGGACAACAGCAGCCGGCAAAGGGGGAAATCCCCAATGGGCAATGTGTCTTGTTGAAGTCGTGGATCTAAAGCGAACACCGCGCGCACTCCCGCTCAGCTCATCAAGTTTCAGCTTAGCGAACGCCATGACCGGCTGCCCGCCAAGCGACAGAACGGCAGCATACCTGCGAAAGCTCTTGCGTTCATCGCTCTGCTGCGCAGATCCGCCTCAACACTCATCCTAGATGCCACACGTCAGAGCGCCCCGACCTGGAACATTTTCCGGCGGGCTGCACCATGACAGAACGAAGCTCATAAAAAACAAGGAGAAAACCGCGAAAGAGCCCCTTCCCTGCGCATTCTTCCAGTGCCCGACGCCACATGATGACTGAGCTGCATCAAGAAACTTTTGCACCAAAATCTCACAGTGCGTCTACGCTCAGTGCGTTGACCATCCGCCATCTACTCACTCACCAGGGTGAACCGGTAACGTTTTGGAATGGCATACGTTTTTTTCAGGGAGCAACACCAGGAGGACAGGGAACGTCAAGCCCAAACAAAACGACCTTAAAACCACTGTTTTATGCGGTTTTTACAGCCTGAAGGGCTATCGCCGAAAAAAAATCGGTGCCTTCGCGTTTTGTGCACGCTTGTTGCATTCACACCCATATTGTCCCAGGGAGAAGCCATCGAAAAACGGCCTTTCCTGAGACTAATAACAATAGTGGCAAGGCTGCCCCATGGAGATTTGACTGCTTGACCAAAGTTCTTTTTGTTCCAGGTTCAAGCCTTCGAAAACAGCGCTGAAGTTGTCAGTCCGGATACATGCGGACTGCGGATTTGCGACATTGATCGAGCATTTTGCGACAGGGTCGTAAAGAAGCTGAAAGGACTGATACGTAAGTATCGCCAACATTGTCGGCGTGATATAAGTTTGCGCCGACACAAAAAGAAAGAGCCGCCCAGATAACAAAACAGGTGGGGCGGCAGTACTCTTCTAAAAACCAAAGGAGCAAATCACGATGCGCGTGATGAAGTGGAGCATGATCGCACTGGCAGTTGCAGCAGCAGCCAGTACTCAAGTGGCTACGGCCGCACCTTTTGTAAGTGACCAATCTGAAGCCAAAGGCTTTGTTGAAGACGCAAAGTTCGACGTACTGTTGCGTAACTATTACTTCAACCGTGACAACAAAGACCACAGCAACGATCAGAAAGACTGGACCCAGGGCATCTGGGGCAACTTCAGCTCTGGTTACACCCAGGGTACCGTAGGCGTCGGCGTCGATGCATTCGGTTATCTGGCGATCAAACTGGATGGCGGCGATGGCACTGGCGGTACCGGCAACATGAGCCGCGACTCCGATGGCGACGTCAATAACAGCCAGGGCAAAGCAGGCGCGGCCGTCAAATTCCGCGTATCCAAAACCGAGTTGAAAGCCGGCGACATGCAGCCAAGCACCTCCCCCGTGTTTGCGGTCGGCGGTTCCCGTATCCTTCCTCAAACTGCCAGCGGTTTCCAACTGCAGAGCAGCGAGATCAAAAACCTTGATCTGGAAGCTGGTCACTTCTATTCGGCCACCAGCCAGGACTCCAACGCTCGTAACGGCAATTTGTATGCAAACTACGCCGGTGTGGCAGCCAACAGCATCGATTACTTCGGTGGCAAGTACGGCATCACCGACAACCTGAGTGCATCGCTCTACGGCGCCAAGCTGGAAGACATCTGGAACCAGTACTACGCCAACCTGAACTACACCATCCCGATGGGTGGCGATCAGTCGCTGAACCTGGACGGTAACATCTACCGTACCACCGACGCCGGCAGCGCCAAGGCGGGCGACATCAGCAACACCACGTTCTCCCTGGCAGCCGCTTTCTCGTTCCTGAGAGCACACACCATTACCGTCGCGTTCCAGAAGGTCAATGGTGACACTCCGTTCGACTACATCGGTGTCGGTGGCCACGATTCCTCCAGGCGCGGTGCCAACCGCGGCGGCGACTCGATCTTCCTCGCCAACTCCATCCAGTACTCTGACTTCAACGGCCCGAACGAGAAGTCCGCACAGATCCGTTACGATCTGAAGATGGCTGAGTACGGCATTCCTGGTCTGAGCTTCATGACCCGCTATGTCAAAGGCTGGGATATCGATGGCACCGGTCTGGCTGCCAACAGCATGTACCGTAATAAAGACACCGGTGCTCCGCTGTACGGTGCCGATGGCAAACACAACGAGACCAACTTCGAAGCCAAGTACGTTGTTCAGTCTGGCCCGGCAAAAGATCTCTCCTTCCGCGTTCGTCAAGCTTGGCACTTCGCTAACAGCGACCAAGGTGAAGGCGATATCAAAGAGTTCCGCCTGATCGTCGACTACCCACTGTCGATCTTGTAATAGCGGTTACTTAGCGAGTAATAAAAAAGGCCCATCATTCGATGGGCCTTTTTATTGGGGCTGGCGACTCGCTGAAGCTCCGGTTATCGACAGTTCATTGTTACAACCAGGTTTCAAACTCTCCCCAGCGAGCAGGGCATTAAAGCCTGACCATTCGATCAGACTCTTAACCCCTATCCCCCTTACTTACTCAAACAGCCGCTTCCTGAACCACACGAATCACGCGCTGTGGAAACGGAATATCGATACCAGCTTCCTTCAAGCGATCACGGGACAACTCGTTGAAGCGGAACATCACGTCCCAGTAATCCGCGGTTTTCACCCAGACACGCAGGGAAAGGGTGATGGCGCTGTCACCCAGCATGGAAACCACCGCCACTGGCTCCGGATCGGCCAGCACGCGCTCGTCCTTGGCCAGGTCCAGCAGGACCTCACGGGCCTTTTGCAGGTCAGCCTCGTAATTCACGCCGACATCGAAGATCACTTTACGGGTCAGCTGGCGGTTGTGGTTGGTGATGATGCCGTTGGACAGGTTGCCGTTAGGCACGATGACAGTCTTGTTGTCGCCGGTACGCAGCACCGTATGGAAGATCTGGATGCTGTCGACCGTACCGCTGATGCCCTGGGCTTCGATCACGTCACCGATGCGGAATGGACGGAACAGCAGGATCAGCACACCACCGGCGAAGTTGGCCAGGCTGCCTTGCAAGGCCAGGCCGATGGCCAGGCCCGCCGCACCGATCGCGGCAACGAACGAAGTGGTTTCGACACCGATCATCGAGGCCACGCTGACAACCAGCAGCACCTTGAGAATGACGTTCGCAAGGCTGCTGATAAAACCCTGCAGGGCCTGGTCGGCATTACGCAGCGCCAGCAGCTTGCCGACTTTTTGCGTCAGACTGTTGATCAGCCACCAGCCGATGGCCAGCGTGATGACGGCCAGCAGTACCCGACTGCCGTATTCCATGATCATCGGAATCCAGGCTTGGGAAGCCTTGACCAGGTTGTCCACTTCAGCATTCAAATCCATCTATCTCTCCTGATTCCCGGCGGTCGGGCATACAAAAAACAAGGGTGAAACGAGTGGTTCCATGGAGGCGCAATCGTTTCCGCCCATTACTCGGGCCTCGGACGCCAATAAGCTCGCGAGGTTCCCGAAAAATCCGATCAGTCGCGGAAGTTGTTGAACTGCAGCGGCATGCCGAACTCTTTCGCGCGCAGGGCGGCGATGGCTTCCTGCAGATCGTCGCGCTTCTTGCCGGTCACCCGTACCTGCTCGCCCTGGATCGCAGCCTGAACCTTCAGCTTGGCGTCCTTGATATGGGCAACAATCTTTTTCGCCAGTTCTTTGTCGATGCCTTCCTTGAGGGTCGCTTCCTGCTTCATCACCTTGCCCGAAGCGTAAGCGTCCTTGACCTCAAGGCACTGCACATCGATCTTGCGCTTGACCAGGGCCAGCTTGAGGATCTCGATCATCGCTTCCAGCTGGAACTCAGCTTCAGCGGTGAGGTTGACGGTGAGTTCCTTTTCCTTGAACTCGAAGCTGCCCTTGCCCTTCAAGTCATAGCGGCGGTCCAGCTCCTTGACGGCGTTTTCCACGGCGTTGGTGACTTCGTGTTTGTCCAGTTCGGATACCACGTCAAACGACGGCATGTAATTTCTCCAATAAAAAAGGGGCGTAGCTCGATAAAGATGGAGCACGCCCGGTTTGCGGTTAAAATCCGGGCTCATTATAACGGGTCTTTCCCCTCCTTCACTGCGAGCCGCGCATGCGCCTGCCAAACCGAGCACCACGCTGATGTCGACCACCTGGCACATTCTGGGCGCGGGCAGCCTCGGCACCCTCTGGGCGACACGCCTGGCCCGGGCCGGCTTGCCGGTACGCCTGATCCTGCGCGACCAGGCTCGCCTGCAGGCCTATCAGGCCGCGGGCGGACTGACGCTGGTGGAACAGGGACAGGCCAGTTTCCATGCCATTCCCGGCGAAACCGTCGATAGCCCTGAGCCCATTGCCCGCCTGCTGGTGGCCTGCAAGGCCTATGACGCGCAACAGGCCGTCAGCCAGCTGGCCACGCGCCTGACGCCCGATGCCGAACTGATCCTGCTGCAGAACGGCCTGGGCAGCCAGGACGCCGTGGCCGCCCAGGTACCGCAGGCCCGCTGCATTTATGCCTCGAGCACCGAAGGCGCCTTTCGCGATGGCGACTGGCGCGTGGTGTTCGCCGGTCATGGCTACACCTGGCTGGGGGACGCCAGCCACCCCACCGCGCCCTTCTGGCTCGACGACCTGAGCGCCAGCGGCATCCCCCATGAATGGAGCGCGGACATCCTGACCCGCCTCTGGCGCAAGCTGGCGCTCAACTGCGCGATCAATCCCCTGACGGTCCTGCATGAATGCCGCAACGGTGGCCTGCTGCAGCATCATTGCGAAGTGGCGATGCTGTGCGTCGAGTTGAGCGAACTGCTGGAACGTTGCGGCCAGCCCGCCGCGGCCGAAAACCTGCAGCAGGAAGTGGAGCGGGTGATCCAGGCGACCGCCGCCAACTACTCCTCCATGTACCAGGACGTCGCCAGCCGACGCAGGACCGAAATCAGCTACTTATTGGGGCATGCCTGTGACGTTGCCACCAGGCACCAGCTGCACCTGCCCAACCTCAGCCGCCTGCGCCGGCTATTGGTGGAACACCTGCAACAGCGCGGATTGCCCAGCGACTGAGCAGCGGCTACGCTGCCCACGTGTTCCTCTCTAGCGACGTCCCCGATGCCATTGCGCCAGCGCCTTGAAAACCTGCCGGTCGGCCAAAAACTGCTGGCCGCCTTGCTCGTCCTGCTGATTACCGTACTGCTGGTCGCCAACCTGACCTTTATCAGCGCCGCCTACTGGATCTCCCAGGAAAGCATGGCGCCGCAAGCCTTGCAGACCATCGGAAGGCTGGTGTCCAACCCGACCCTGGCCGCGCAGGCGCTGGATTCGCCACAAAACGCCGAGAAGCTACTCAACGAACTCAACAGCTACTCCCCCCTGCGCGCCGCAGCGATCTATGACGGCAAGGGCACGCGCCTGGCCCAGTTGCAACATGGCGAACGCCTGAGCCTGCCGGAGCGCTATCGGCATATCGAAGCCTGGCAACTGACCGAATTTCGCAGCAACCAGATCATCACCCTGCCCCGCGCCGGCCAGCCCCCCGGCCATCTGTTGCTGGTGGCCAGCAGTGAACTGCCGATGGCCTTCTACACCGGCACCCTGACCGCGAGCCTGGGTATCCTGATCTTCAGTGTGCTGCTGTGGTTGATCATTGCCCGGCAGATCAAGCGGCTGATCACCCAACCCATCCACCAGCTGGAAGAACTGTCCCGACAAGTGACACGCGAGGAAAACTATTCCCTGCGCGCCGCCCGCGGCAACCGCGATGAAATCGGCAGCCTGGCCGATGCCTTCAACACCATGCTGTCGCGCATCGAGGCGCGAGAGCAGCAACTCAAGCGCGCCCGCGACGACTCCCAGGCGGCCTATGACCAGGCCCAGGGCCTGGCCGAAGAAACCCGCCACACCAACCGCAAGCTGGAACTGGAAGTCCAGGTGCGCAGCAAGATCGAAAAGAAACTCACCGGCTTCCAGAACTACCTCAACAGCATCATCGACTCGATGCCCTCGGCCCTGATCGCCCTGGACGAGCAGCTCTATGTCACCCAATGGAACCAGGAAGCCAGCGCCCTCTCAGGCACGCGCCTGGACGAAGCGCTGAACCAGCCGATCTTCCTCGCCTTCGAACCACTCAAGCCGTTCCTGCCGCAACTCAAGGAAACCGTAGAGCAGCATACGGTCACCAAGGTCGAGCGGGTCACCTGGGTCAAGGACGACGAGGCCCGGCATTACGCCCTTACCTTCTACCCGCTGATGGGCGGTGCCGGGCGCGGCGTGGTGATCCGGATCGACGACATCACCCAGCGCCTGTCCCTGGAAGAAATGATGGTGCAGTCGGAAAAAATGCTCTCCGTGGGAGGGTTGGCCGCCGGCATGGCCCATGAAATCAACAACCCGCTGGGAGCGATCCTGCACAACGTGCAGAACATTCGTCGGCGCCTGTCACCCGAGCTGCCGAAGAACCTGGAGCATGCCGAGCAGTTGGGCATCGAACTGGAAACCGTCAACCATTACCTGCAGAGCCGCGAAGTGCCGCAACTGCTCGACGGCATCCAGCAGGCCGGCGCCCGGGCGGCGAAGATCGTGACCCATATGCTCAGCTTCAGCCGGCGCAGCAACCGGCAGATGGCGCCTTGTGACCTGCCGGCACTGATCGACCAGGCCGTGGAAATTGCCGGCAACGACTTCGACCTGGCCATAGGCTTCGACTTCAAGGGCCAGGCCATCATCCGCCAGTTCGACCCGCAACTGGGGCCGGTGCCCGGTACCGCCAACGAACTGGAACAGGTCCTGCTCAACCTGCTGAAAAACGCCGCCCAGGCCATTCACCAGCGGGTAGACGACAGCGAACCCGGGCGCATTATCCTGCGTACTCGGCTGAACCCGCCCTGGGCGGAAATCCAGGTCGAGGACAACGGCATCGGCATGAGCGAAAACGTGCGCAAACGGACCTTCGAGCCGTTCTTCACCACCAAGGAAATCGGCCAGGGCACCGGCCTTGGGCTGTCGGTTTCGTACTTCATCATCACCAACAATCACAAAGGCCAGATGGAAGTGCAGTCGACGCAGGGCCAGGGCACATGCTTCACCTTGCGTTTGCCACTGGCGGGCAGTCAGCCGCCACCACTGGAACATCCCCCACTGGAGAGGTAAGCATGGGCTTTCGCTTGTCGAAGATTTACACCCGCACCGGCGACAAAGGCGAAACCGGGCTGGGTGACGGGCGCCGGGTTCCCAAGGACCATCCGCGGGTCGAAGCCATCGGCGAAGTCGATACGCTGAACAGCCAGCTCGGGCTGCTCCTGGCCGGGCTGATTGAACAGCGCACCGAGCATCCGGGTTTGCAGGAATTGATCGATGTCCTGGCGCCCTGCCAGCACCGCCTCTTCGACCTGGGTGGTGAGTTAGCCATGCCGGTGTATCAGGCACTGAATGCCACGGAAGTCGAACGCCTGGAAGCAGCTATCGATACCTGGAACGAAGAGTTGGGGCCGCTGGAGAATTTCATTTTGCCGGGCGGTTCGGCCTTGATCGCCCAGGCTCATGTTTGCCGCAGCCTGGCGCGCAGTGCCGAGCGACGTTGCCAGCACTTGAATGCCGTGGAACCGCTGGTGGGGGTCGGCCTGGCCTACATCAATCGCCTGTCCGACTTGCTGTTCGTGGCGGCGCGCCTGATTGCCAAGCGCCAGGGGATCGCCGAGATTCTCTGGCAGGCGGCGGCGAAACCCGAATAGCAGGCGCCTTTACCCTCTCTGATCACCAGCAAGCCCGCTCCTGCAGCTTATGCAGGAGCGAACCGGCCGGTGACTGGCATCAGGGCCAGAACGCGCGAATCCCCGCCACCCCTTGCGCCCCGGCCTGCCAGGCCTGCTCGCGCTGGTCCGGACCGACGCCGCCCAGCAGGTACACCGGTTTGTTGAAACCGCTGATCAGTCGGGCGGCCTGCTCCCAACCCAGCGGCTGCGCATCAGGGTGGGTCTGGGTCGGCTGGACCGGCGACAGCGTCACGAAGTCCACATCCATCTGCTGCGCCAAGGACAGCTCTTCAGCGTCATGGCAGGACGCCGCCAGCCAGCGCTCCTTGCCAAAGGGACGCCCGGCGCTGGCATATTTGCGCAGCTGCGCCGAGGTGATATGCCAGCCCGCCGAGGGGAAATCCCCCAGCCATTCGAACGGCCCCTTGAGCATCAATTGCGCCTTGCCCGCGCACAGGCCAACCGCATCCACCGCCAGGTCGCGGTATTGCGGGTCGTAGCCATTGGGCGCACGTAGCTGGATCAACCTGCCGCCATCGGCAATGGCCTTCTGCATGCCCCGCAACAGCGCCGGCGTTTCCAGGCCTTCCGGGGTGATCAGGTATTCGCTTGGCAAGCGCGCCGCCGCCACGATCGGCTGGTTGGCCGCCGGGAACTCGTAGTTCTCCAGCTCGCGGGCCGTGACCCAGGCCAAAGGCTGGCCCTCGGCGCCATGGGGCTCGCCGGTAAAGGCGGAAACTTCCCAGACATCCAGCAACACCTGCTTGTCCGGGTAGTCATGCTGCACCTTGATCAATGGCCGCGCCCGGGACACCAGAATGCCCAGCTCTTCCTGCAGTTCACGGGTCAGCGCCGCTTCCACCGCCTCGTCCGCTTCGACCTTGCCGCCGGGAAACTCCCAGAGGCCGCCCTGATGCTGGGTATCGGCACGTCGGGCAATCAGGATCCTGCCGTCGGCATCACGGATAACGGCCGCCGCCACATGTACTCGTTTCACCGCACTACTTCCTCTAAACCGGCTTTCTGCCAGGCCTTGAAGGCTGGCCATTGATAGATCGTTTCAACATAGGCTGCATCGACAGCCGGCAGCGCCACCCGATAGGTGCGCAGGCGCACGGCGATCGGCGCAAAAAAGGCGTCCGCCAGGCTGACCCGGCCAAACAGGAAAGGTCCTGGCTCGGTCGCGGCCGCGCGACACTCGGCCCACAAGGCCAGCATCCGCTCGATATCGGCCTGGGCTTCGGGTGGCATGGGCGACAGCGCAGCATCGCGGCTCAGGTCGAACGGCAGGTTGCCGCGCAGGCCGAAGAAACCGCTGTGCATCTGCGCACAGGCCGAGCGGGCCTGGGCACGGGCGGCCACATCGCGCGGCCAGAGCTCGGCTTCGGGGAAACGCTCGACCAGGTATTCGGCAATCGCCAGGGAATCGGCGATGGTGCCGTGTTCGGTCTTCAGCAACGGGACTTTGCCGGTCGGCGAATGCTTGAGAATCCGCTCGCGGGTATCGGGCTGGTTCAGCTTGATCAGTTCTTCGGTGTAAGTCGCGCCGGCCAGCTCAAGCGCCAGGGCGGCGCGCAGCGACCAGGAGGAATAGAGTTTGTCGCCGATGATCAGGTGAAGATTCATGTCGGGCACCTTTCAGAGGAGATGGAGGCCATGGGCCTCCATCGCGAGCAGGCTCGCTCCTACACGTGATGCGTCGCGTCCATGTAGAAGCGAGTAGCGGTGTATCAGGTACGGTATTCCGCGTTGATTTTCACGTACTCGTGGGACAGGTCGGTGGTCCAGATGGTTTCGCTGCAATCACCGCGTCCCAGCTCGATGCGGATGGTGATTTCTTCCTGCTGCATCACCGCCGCGCCCTGGGCTTCGGTGTAGCTGGCAGCACGCGCGCCACGGCTGGCGATACAGACTTCGCCGAGGAAAACGTCGATTTTGCTCACATCCAGGTCCGGCACGCCGGCACGACCGACAGCGGCCAGGATACGCCCCCAGTTCGGGTCGGACGCGAACAGCGCGGTCTTGATCAACGGCGAATGGGCCACGGTGTAGCCGACATCCAGGCACTCCTGGTGATTGCCGCCGCCGTTGACTTCGACCGTGACGAACTTGGTCGCCCCTTCGCCGTCACGCACGATGGCCTGGGCCACGTCCATGCACACTTCGAATACCGCCTGCTTCAGCGCGGCGAACAGCGGGCCGCTGGCTTCGGTGATTTCCGGCAAGCCTGCCTGGCCAGTGGCGATCAGCATGCAGCAGTCGTTGGTGGAGGTATCGCCGTCGATGGTGATGCGGTTGAACGACTTGTTGGCGCCGTCCAGCAACAGGTTCTGCAGCACTTCACGGGACACTTTGGCATCGGTGGCGATGTAGCCGAGCATGGTCGCCATGTTCGGACGAATCATGCCCGCGCCCTTGCTGATACCAGTGACAGTGATGGTCACGCCGTCGTGCTGGAACTGGCGGCTGGCCCCCTTGGGCAGAGTGTCGGTGGTCATGATGCCAGTGGCCGCGGCGGCCCAGTTGTCCACGGACAGGTCGTCCAGCGCGGCCTGCAGCGCGCCTTCGATCTTCTCGACCGGCAGTGGCTCGCCGATGACCCCGGTGGAATACGGCAGTACGGCGCTGGCGTCGACGCCCGTCAGTTCGGCCAGCTTGGCGCAGGTGCGGGTCGCGGCGGCCAGGCCTGGCTCGCCGGTACCGGCGTTGGCGTTGCCGGTGTTGGTCAGCAGGTAACGCACAGGGCCTTGCACACGCTGCTTGGCCAGGATCACCGGGGCGGCGCAGAACGCGTTCAAGGTGAACACACCGGCCACCGTGGAACCTTCGGCACAGCGCATGACCACAACATCCTTGCGCCCCGGGCGCTTGATGCCCGCCGAAGCGATACCGAGTTCAAAACCGGCAACCGGGTGCAACGTTGGCAAAGGACCAAGACCAACAGCCATGAATGCGCTCCTCTTTAACCTGATGTGTGCACTGCCATCGCGAAAGGCAGGGCGGCGAATGGAAAAACGCCGCGACGGCTGATGCCGGTCGCGGCGCGGGTATTTCAGTGTCTGGCGAAAATCTTAGTTGATCTGGCCGTGACAGTGTTTGTACTTCTTGCCCGAACCGCAGTAGCACAGTTCATTGCGGCCCAGTTTCTGCTCGTTGCGTACCGGAGCGGAGGCCAGGGCCACGTCGACATCGACGCCCTCTTCCAGCGCTTCCGGCTGCTCAAGGCCCGGAGCTTCGGCGTGCTCGAACTGCATGCGCTGAGCCAGTGCCTCGGCTTCCTGGCGCAGGCGCGCCTCTTCCTCGATCGGATCCTCGCGACGAACCTGAACGTGCGACAGCACGCGGATCGAGTCGCGCTTGATGGAATCCAGCAGTTCGGAGAACAGGGTGAAGGACTCGCGCTTGTATTCCTGTTTCGGGTTCTTCTGCGCATAACCACGCAGGTGAATACCGTGACGCAGGTGATCCATGGTCGACAGGTGGTCTTTCCACAGGTCGTCCAGGACGCGCAGGACGATTTGCTTCTCGAAGGTGCGCAGTGCTTCGGCACCGGCCTGGTCTTCTTTCTCGTTGTAGGCCGCCACCAGCTCGTTCAGCAGTTTCTCGCGCAGGGTTTCTTCGTACAGGTGATCGTCTTCATCGAGCCATTGCTGGATCGGCAGGCTCACACCGAAGTCGCTCTGCAACGCCGCTTCCAGACCGGCCACGTCCCACTGCTCTGGCAGCGATTGTGGAGGGATGTGCGCGCTGACGGTGGCGTTGAGCACGTCCTGGCGGAAGTCGGAGATGGTCTCGCCGATGTTGTCCGCGGCCAGCAACGTGTTACGCATGTGATAGATCACTTTACGCTGTTCGTTGTTGACGTCGTCGAACTCGAGCAGTTGCTTGCGAATGTCGAAGTTGCGGCCTTCTACCTTGCGCTGGGCCTTTTCGATCGCGTTGGTCACCATGCGGTGCTCGATCGCTTCGCCGGACTGCATGCCCAGGGCCTTCATGAAGTTCTTCACCCGGTCGGAGGCGAAGATGCGCATCAGGCTGTCTTCCAGGGACAGGTAGAAACGGCTGGAGCCGGCGTCGCCCTGACGACCAGCACGACCACGCAGCTGGTTGTCGATACGGCGCGATTCATGACGCTCGGACGCGATCACCTGCAGGCCGCCGGACTCCAGCACCTGCTGGTGACGCTTCTGCCAGTCGGCCTTGATCTGGGCAATCTGCTCAGGGGTCGGGTTTTCCAGGGAGGCGACTTCGACTTCCCAGTTACCGCCCAACAGGATGTCGGTACCACGACCGGCCATGTTGGTGGCGATGGTCAGGGCGCCCGGACGGCCGGCCTGGGCAATGATTTCCGCTTCTTTTTCGTGGAACTTGGCGTTCAGGACCTTGTGCTCGATGCCTTCCTTCTGGAGCAGGTTGGACATGTGCTCGGAAGTTTCGATGGTCGCGGTGCCCACCAGAACCGGACGGCCCTGGGTCATGCATTCCTTGATGTCGTTGATGATCGCGGCATATTTCTCGTCCGCGGTCAGGAACACCAGATCGTTGTAGTCTTTGCGCGCCAGCGGCTTGTTCGGCGGGATGACCATCACCTGCAGACCGTAGATCTGATGGAACTCGAAGGCTTCGGTGTCCGCGGTACCGGTCATGCCGGACAGCTTGGTGTACAGACGGAAGTAGTTCTGGAAGGTGGTCGACGCCAGGGTCTGGCTCTCGGCCTGGATGTTGAGGTTTTCCTTGGCTTCGATGGCCTGGTGCAGGCCTTCGGACAGACGGCGACCCGGCATGGTACGACCGGTGTGCTCGTCCACCAGGACCACCTGGCCATCCTGGACGATGTACTCGACGTTGCGGTTGAACAGCTTGTGCGCGCGCAGTCCGGCATACACGTGGGTCAGCAGGCCCAGGTTGTGCGCCGAGTACAGGCTCTCGCCTTCCGCCAGCAGGCCGACCTGGGTCAGCATCTCTTCGATGAACTGGTGACCGGCTTCGTTGAGTTCGACCTGGCGGGTCTTCTCGTCGACGGTGAAGTGACCGGCCTTGGTGACCTCGCCTTCCACTTCCTCGATGTGTTGCTCAAGGCGCGGGATCAGCTTGTTGATCTCGGTGTAGAGCTTGGAGCTGTCTTCGGCCTGGCCGGAGATGATCAGCGGGGTACGGGCCTCGTCGATCAGGATCGAGTCGACTTCGTCGATCACGGCAAAATTGAGCTCGCGCTGGAACTTGTCTTCCATGCTGAAAGCCATGTTGTCGCGCAGGTAGTCGAAACCGAATTCGTTGTTGGTGCCGTAGGTGATGTCGGCGGCGTAGGCGGCGCGCTTCTCTTCCGGCGGCTGGAACGGCGTGACCACGCCGACCGTCAGGCCGAGGAATTCATAGAGCGGGCGCATCCAGTTGGCGTCGCGGCGGGCCAGATAGTCGTTCACCGTAACCACGTGCACGCCCTTGCCGGACAGCGCGTTGAGGTAAACGCCCAGTGTTGCCACCAGGGTCTTGCCTTCACCGGTACGCATTTCGGCGATCTTGCCTTCATGCAAGGTCATGCCGCCGATCAACTGTACGTCGAAGTGGCGCATACCCATGACCCGCTTGCCGGCTTCGCGGGCGACCGCAAAGGCTTCGGGAAGCAGTTTGTCGAGGGATTCACCTTTGGCTATGCGGGCCTTGAACTCTGCAGTCTTGGCGCGCAACTGATCGTCCGAAAGGGCCACCATTTGCTCTTCGAAGGCATTGACGATCTGTACCGTCTTGAGCATGCGTTTGACTTCACGCTCGTTCTTGCTTCCAAAAAGTTTCTTTAACAAAGGCGCAAACATATCGGCAGGATCTTCCACACATAGGGATGGAGGGCGGCCCCGTGAGTCGCCCGTGCAGCCCTCATGGCCGCATGCGAACGAGTATTCTACCCGGAAACGATGGTGAGGAAAGTGGCGTTATTCCACGATGCTGGTACAGCGCTGTGACGGGGCCCACTTACAATAAGGCCTTTTACGCCAGTTTCAACCCGGACGAGTACGAAGTTAACCATTGATTTAATGGATAAAGCCTCGTCGCAGCGATGAACGAGGTCAGGCCGGCGCTTTCTGCTACCATGGCGGCTCTGTAACTTCAGGTGTCTGATCATGGCATTTCGCCCTCTTACGGCCAGAGCACCCGCCGTACTCCTTCGCGAAGCCAAGCCTCTCAAAGCCATACTCGGCCACGCCCAGCGCCTGGCGCACTTGCAGCGCCTGCTGGAAAGCCAGCTGCAACCGGCCGCGCGCGAGCACTGCCATGTTGCGTCCTGGCGCGAAGGCAGCCTGCTGCTGATCGTCACCGACGGCCATTGGGCGACGCGCCTGCGTTATCAGCAAAAACGCCTGCAACGTCAGCTTTTGGAGTTCAATGAGTTCAACAATCTGACGCGAATCCTGTTCAAAGTGCAGCCTCCCACCGTGCAACGCGGTGCGACCGGACACACCATGGACCTGTCGAGCAACGCCGCCGAGACCATTCAGGCCACTGCCGACGGCATCACCGATCCCAACCTGCGCGCCGCCCTGGAGCGCCTGGCCAGCCACGCCAAATCACGGACGTAACTGGCCAACCGCCGATCAGCGGCGCTTGCTGCCACCCAGCAGAGACCCCATCAGCCCACGCACCAGCTGCCGCCCCAATTGATTAGCGGCCTGGCGCATGGCGGACTTCAGGGCCTGACCGGCGGCGGTACCGAGAAACTCGCCAGCCCGATCGGTAAAGCTCGGCTCCTCGGCGGCCGGTTTGCCTGGCGCAACCTCGGCCTCCGGTGCCAGGCCCTTGCGTCCCATCAGCACTTCATAGGCCGACTCGCGGTCGACCGGCTTGTCATAACGACCGACCAACGGCGAACTGTTGATCAGCGCCGCACGCTCGGCCTCGGTCAACGGCCCGATGCGCGACTGCGGCGGTGCCACCATCACTCGCTGGACCATCTCCGGCGTACCTTTTTCCTGCAGGGTACCGACCAGCGCCTCGCCAATCCCCAGCTCGGTGAGCACCGACAGGGCATCGAACGCCGGATTCGGCCGGAAGCCGTCCGCCACGGCGCGCAAGGATTTCTGTTCCTTGGCGGTGAATGCCCGCAAGCCGTGCTGGACGCGCAGCCCCAGTTGCGCCAGCACGTCGTCCGGCAAGTCGCCTGGCGACTGGGTGACGAAGTACACGCCCACGCCTTTGGAGCGAATCAGCCGCACCACCTGCTCCAGCCGCTCCTGCAACGCCTTGGGCGTGCCGGCGAACAACAGGTGGGCTTCGTCGAAAAACAGCGCCAGCAGCGGCTTTTCCGCATCGCCGCGCTCCGGCAGTTGCTCGAACAGCTCGGCCAGCAGCCACAACAGGAAGGTCGCATAGACCTTGGGCGCTTCGTGCACCAGGCGGCTGGCGTCGAGCAGGTGAATCCGCCCGCGCCCATCACTGGCCGGTTGCAGGATGTCTTCCAGTTGCAGGGCCGGCTCGCCGAACAGGGCTTCGGCGCCCTGCTGCTCCAGGGTGGCCAGGCGCCGCAACAGGGCCTGGCTGGAGCCGGTGGTCATCAGCGCCGCGTCATCCCCCAGCAGCTGCGGGTTGTCCTTGAGGTGGTTGAGCAACGCCTTGAGGTCTTTCAGGTCGAGCAGCAGCAAGCCTTCGCGGTCAGCCACCTTGAATGCCGCATACAACGCCGATTGCTGGCTGTCGGTCAGTTCCAGCAGGCTGCCCAGCAGCAGCGGGCCCATTTCGCTCAGGGTGGTCCGCAGCGGGTGCCCGGACTGCCCGTGAATGTCCCACAACGTGACCGGATAAGCCTGGGGCTTGTGGTTCAGCCACGGCATCCCGGCAATACGTTCGGCAACCTTGCCCTGGGGATTGCCCGCGGCGCCCAGGCCACACAGGTCACCCTTGATGTCCGCGGCGAACACCGCGACACCGGCATCGCTGAAGGTTTCCGCCAGCCGTTGCAAGGTGACGGTTTTCCCTGTCCCGGTAGCGCCTGCCACCAGCCCGTGACGATTTGCCAGGCGCATGGCCTGGGCAATCGGTTGCCCCGCGAGATCGGCACCGATAACGAGTTGCGATGAATCCGGCATTTTGTCACCCATGGTTAATCTTTAGCCTTGACCGGCCGATAGATCAGAAAAGACTGAAAAATAGGCCAGATAATTCCCCAAGGAGAGGTGGAAATATCAACTTACTTTCAACCCCGCCCATTTTGCGCGCTTTTATAAGAGCACGCTCGTGACATTAAGACCTAGCGGACACCACAAGCCATGAACAAAAATCTGCGCTTCAGCCATAAAATCCTGCTTGCCGCCGCCCTCATCGTTATTGCCGCCTTCGCCTCCTTTACGCTGTACAACGATTATTTACAGCGCAACGCGATCCGCGAAGACCTGGACAATTACCTGCATGAAATGGGCGATGTGACCGCGAGCAACATCCAGACCTGGCTCACCGGACGCATCCTGCTGATCGAGAACCTGGCGCAGAACCTGGCGATCGACCCGCAATCGACCAAGGTCGCCAGCCTGCTCGAACAGAAGGCCTTGACCTCGACCTTCATGGCCTCCTACCTGGGCGATGCCAGCGGCAGCTTCACCATCCGCCCGGATGCGAAGATGCCCGACGGTTTCGATCCCCGCGTTCGCCCCTGGTACAAGGGCGCCGAAAGCAGCAGCGGCTCGACCCTCACCGAACCCTATATAGATGCCGCCACCGGCCAGCTGATCATTTCCGTCGCCACCGCCTCGCGTCATGCCGGGCAGAGCATCGGCGTGGTGGGTGGCGACCTGAGCCTGCAGACCCTGGTCGAAACCCTCAATGCCCTGGATTTCGACGGCATGGGCTATGCCTTCCTGGTCAGCGCCGACGGCAAGATCCTGGTGCACCCGGACAAGGCGCTGGTGATGAAGAGCCTGAGCGAGGCCTATCCGCAGAACACCCCACGCATCAATGGCGACTTCAGCGAAATCGAAGTCGAGGGCAAGACCCGCATCGTCACCTTCACCCCGATCAAGGGCCTGCCGTCGGTGAACTGGTACATCGGCCTGTCCGTGGACAAGGACAAGGCGTTCTCGATGCTCAGCGAGTTCCGCGCTTCGGCCATCATTGCCACCGTCATCGCCGTGGCCATCATCATTGCCCTGCTGGGCATGCTGATCCGGGTGCTGATGCAGCCCCTGCACGTCATGACCCGCGCCATGCAGGACATCGCCGACGGCGAAGGCGACCTGACCCGTCGCCTGACCATCCAGAACCAGGATGAATTCGGCATCCTCGGCACCGCGTTCAACCGCTTCGTGGAGCGCATCCACGGTTCGATCCGCGAAGTGTCGTCGGCCACCGAGCACGTCAACGAAGTCGCCCTGCGGGTGGTCAGCGCCTCCAATTCGTCGATGCTCAACTCCGACGAGCAGGCCAGCCGCACCAACAGCGTGGCCGCGGCGATCAATCAGCTCGGCGCCGCCGCCCAGGAAATCGCCCGCAACGCCGCCCAGGCTTCGCAGCAGGCCAGCGATGCGCGCAGCCTGGCCGAGGACGGCCAGCAGGTGGTGGATCGCAGCATCCTGGCGATGAATCAGCTGTCGGACATGATCAGCGCCTCCAGCAGCAACATCGAAACCCTCAACAGCAAGACGGTGAACATCGGGCAGATCCTCGAAGTCATCACCAGCATCTCCCAGCAGACCAACCTGCTGGCCCTCAACGCCGCCATCGAAGCGGCGCGGGCGGGCGAGGCCGGACGCGGTTTCGCCGTGGTCGCCGATGAGGTGCGCAACCTGGCCCATCGCACCCAGGAATCGGCGCAACAGGTGCAGACCATGATCGAGGAGCTGCAGGTCGGCGCCCGCGAGTCGGTCAGCACCATGAGCAACAGCCAGCGCCACAGCCAGGACAGCGTGGAGATCGCCAACCAGGCCGGCGAACGCCTGAACAGCGTGACCCAGCGCATTGGCGAGATCGACGGCATGAACCAGTCGGTCGCCACCGCGACCGAGGAACAGACCTCGGTGGTGGAGTCGATCAACATGGACATCACCGAAATCAACACCCTGAACCAGGAAGGGGTGGAAAACCTGCAGTCGACCCTGCGTGCCTGTTCCGACCTCGAGCAGCAGGCCGCCCGCCTGAAGCAACTGGTCGGCAGCTTCCGTATCTGACCCTTCCGCCAGCCGATGCCTGGGCAAAACCCAGGCATCGGCTGGCAACAATCGCCCCTGGATCCACAGCAAGCCGTTCATCCAGACGCGTCGCCAACCGCCACGGCATCCCGACCGAACATCTATCCTTGATAAGGGTCAACCCTAAGGAGAACACCGGATCGGAGGGATGATCATCGTGCATATCGCTGACATAACCATGTTCTACGCCCCTGCCAGCGGTGGCGTGCGCACTTATCTGGACGCCAAGCATCGTCGCCTGGGACGCCAACCAGGAATCCGCCACAGTTTGCTGATCCCCGGGGCTCACTTCAGCGAACGCGACGGCATCTATAAAGTCCCCGCTCCCGCCCTGCCCTTTGGCAAGGGCTACCGTTTTCCCCTGCGCCTGGGGCCCTGGCGCAATGTGCTCCATGACCTGCAACCGGACCTGATCGAAGTCGGCGACCCCTACCTCACCGCCTGGGCGGCCCTGGATGCCCGCCGCCAGCTGGATGTACCTGTGATCGGCTTTTATCACTCGGACCTGCCGCTGCTGGTCAGCAACCGCATGGGCCCCTGGTTCACCCCGAATGTCGAGGCCTATGTGCGCAAGCTGTACGGCAATTTCGACCGGGTCCTGGCCCCCAGCCAGGTCATGGCCGACAAACTGATCGGCCTGGGCGTGCGCAACGTCTATGTGCAACCCCTGGGCGTGGACCTGCAGACCTTCCACCCGGGCCACCGCGACCCTGGCCTGCGCGCTGCACTGGGGATTGCCGAAGACAGCCGCCTGCTGATCTTTGCCGGCCGTGGCTCCAAGGAAAAGAACCTGCCGGTGCTGCTCAACTGTATGCAGCGCCTGGACAAGCGCTACCACCTGCTGCTGGTGGGCTCGGCCATGCCGACCGCGGTGCCGGAGAATGTCACGGTGATCGACCAGTTCTGCCCGGCCCCTCAGGTCGCCCGCCTGATGGCCAGCGCCGACGCCCTGGTGCATGCCGGGGATCAGGAAACCTTTGGCCTGGTGATCCTGGAAGCCATGGCCAGTGGCATTCCCGTGGTGGCGGTGGCCGCCGGAGCCTTTCAGGAAATCGTCACCGCGGAAGGTGGCCTGCTGTGCGCGCCAAACAATCCGCTGGCGATGGCCCAGGCCGTACAGGAATTGTTCGCCCAAGGCTGTGCCGAGCGAGGCCAACGGGCGCGCCGCCATGTCGAACGCTACTACGCCTGGGATACGGTGGTCGCCAGCCTGCTGGAGCACTACCGCGCCGTACTCGGCACCCAGCAGCCGATGCTGGCCCATGGTTGAGTCCGCCGGTGTGCCCAGCGTGCTGCTGGTCTTGCACGATGTCGCGCCACAGACCTGGATCGACTACCAACCCTTCGTCGAAGCCGTCGACGCCATGGGCAACGTGCCGATGACCTGGCTGGTGGTACCGGATTTTCACCGACACAACCCGCTCGATGCTCACCCCGGCTTTCGCCGGCTGCTCAGCGCGCGCCTGGAACGGGGCGACGAACTGGTGCTGCACGGTTACTTCCATTGCGATGAGGGTCCGCCACCGCGTACCCCGTATGACGGGTTCATGCGCCGCGTGTACACCCATGAGGGCGAGTTCTACAGCCTCTCGGAAAACGCTGCCCTGGCACGCCTGCATGCCGGCCTGGAACTGTTCCAGCGCTATAACTGGCCCCTGCAGGGGTTTGTCGCCCCCGCCTGGCTGATGAGCCCGGGCACACGCCAGGCCCTGCGCCAACTGCCTCTGCGCTACACCAGCGGCCCGCAACAGCTGTACCGGCTGCCGGACTTCTCGCCGATCGCCGCCCCCGGCCTGGTGTGGAGTGCCCGCAGCGCCTGGCGCCGAAAAGCCTCCCGGCTGGTCAGCCTGCAACGTGAACGACGCTGGCGGCAGGCACCGGTGATTCGCCTCGGCCTGCACCCGGTGGACATGCGTTACCCCGACTCGCGCCAGTACTGGCTGGACACCCTCGAGCGCCTGCTGGAACAAGGACGAAAGCCGCTGACCAAGGCCGACTGGCTCGACACCCAGCCGCCAAGGGCGCGCGGTACCCCATGAGCCGGGCGATCTGGCTGGCCATGGCCTTGCTGGTGGCGATCCTGGTGCCGCTGCTGCTGGGCGGCGGCGAACTGTGGGGGCGGGTCCAGCGTTTTTCCCTGCCGTTGCTGCTCGGCATGTTGAGCATGATCCTGCTGTGCTGGGTCATCAATTCGCTGCGCCTGAGCCTGCTGCTGGGCCGACACCGCAGCCAGCTGGGACGCTGGAAGAGCCTCGCGGTGGTGATGTCCACCGAGTTCGCCATCTGCGCCACGCCCGGCGGCAGTGGCGGCCCCCTGACGCTGATGGCCCTGCTGGCGCGCAATGGCGTGCGCCCGGCCCGCGGCAGTGCGGTGTTTGCCATGGATCAGTTGAGCGACCTGCTGTTTTTCCTCTGCGCGCTGCTGGGGATCCTGTTCTACGCGCTGTTCCAGAACCTCAGCCAGCGCCTGGAATGGCTGCTGATCCTCAGCAGCCTTTCGCTGTTCGGCGGGTTATGCATCTGCCTGGCGATAGCCCTCTACCACCGTCGCCTGATCCTGCTCAGCGGCCATCTACTGGCGCCCTTCAAGGTTCGTCCCGCTACCCGTCGACGCCTGGCGCGCAAGTGGCTGCACTTCCTCAAGGCCTTCGGCGACAGCCTGAAACTGCCCTGGCAGACCCTGACGGGAGTCTTTGCCCTGACCTGTCTGCATTGGGCGCTGCGTTACAGCATGCTGTACCTGGCGTTGCGCGGGCTGGGGGTGGACCTGCAATGGGCCTGGACCTTTCTGATCCAGATGCTCGCCCTGAGCGCAGGGCAATTCAGCCTGCTGCCCGGCGGCGCGGGAGCGGCGGAGCTGACATCGGCGGCGCTGCTGGCGCCCATGGTGGGGAAAACGACGGCGGCCGCGGCCATCCTGATCTGGCGGGCCGTTACCTATTATTTCTATCTGCTGGCCGGCGGGCCGGTATTCCTGCTGATGGTCGGGCGCCCCTTGCTGCGCACCCTGATGAAGCTCAAGCAGGCTTAGGCGGGTCTGTATCCGGGGCATCCTGCTGCAACTGCTGCCACAACTCGGCGGCGCCGGGAAACTCGGTACCGTCCTCGGCGCTCATGTCGTCCGGGTCGTAGCGACTCAGGCAGCCCTCGCCGAGGGTGGCGGGTGCCTTGGATGTGGCTTTATCCAGTGGATCACTCATCGGCCGATCCTCATCAAAAATCGCCGGGCCTGGAGCTTGGATGCCCGGGCCCGGCGAATTCGATCAGAGCATTTTTTGATCAGAGCACTCTCGATTAGAACACTACAGTCTTGTTGCCGTGCACCAGCACGCGGTCTTCCAGGTGGTAGCGCAGGCCGCGGGCCAGGACCATCTTCTCGACGTCACGGCCGAAACGCACCATGTCTTCGATGCTGTCGCTGTGGCTGACACGGACCACGTCCTGCTCGATGATCGGGCCGGCGTCCAGCTCTTCGGTCACGTAGTGGCAGGTCGCGCCGATCAGCTTCACACCACGCAGGGAAGCCTGGTGGTAAGGCTTGGCGCCGACGAACGACGGCAGAAAGCTGTGGTGGATGTTGATCACCTTGTGCGCGTATTCGCTGCACAGTTCCGGCGGCAGGATTTGCATGTAGCGCGCCAGCACCACCACTTCGGCGTCGTGCTGCTTGACCAGGCGCGAGACCTCGGCGAACGCCGGCTCCTTGTCCTGCGGGTTGACCGGTACGTGGTAATAAGGAATGCCATGCCACTCGACCATGCTGCGCAAGTCGTCGTGGTTGGAAATCACACAGGAGATTTCGCAGTCGAGTTCGTCGCTGTGCCAGCGATGCAGCAGGTCAGCCAGGCAATGGGACTCGCGGCTGGCCATCAACACCACGCGCTTCTTTTGCGCGGTATCGGTGATACGCCAGTCCATCGAGAATTCTTCGGCAATCGGTGCGAAGGCTTCACGGAAGGCTTCAAGGCCGAACGGCAAAGAGTCGGCACGTATTTCGTGACGCATGAAGAACCAGCCGCTCAGGTCATCCGAGTGGTGACTGGCTTCGGTGATCCAGCCATTGTGGGACGCCAGAAAGTTACTGACTTTGGCAACGATGCCAACGCGGTCCGGGCAAGAAATCACCAACCGAAAAGTGCGCATGAGGGGGAAACTCCAGAACTTCGCAAAGGCCGCCATTCTAGCGATTGCGCGACAAAACTGCAGTATTCGTGATGTCGGAATCCGATTCCTCTGAGCCACCTGTAGGGCTCATGCCCGATGCGAGCGGGAAATCAGTCACACTTGGAAATAGTCCCATAACTCTTTGGGAAATATTCCTGCGGACTCGCTCACAACATTTAACTCATCACTCAGCTTCTTTGCTAAACACTCTAATCAAATTAAATAAAAGCCGGCTTTATTGTTTACTTGGGCAAACTGCCTGACTATTATTACGCCATTATCACCTGCCACTCAGCACTCAACATAAGGCAATTCTCATGTCCCTGATCAACGAATACCGCGCCACAGAAGAAGCTATCAAAGAGCTGCAAGCCCGTTTGAAGAACCTGTCGCAAGACGACAAACTGCAAGCCGAGCTGGAATTCGAAGGCAAACTGCGCGCCCTGATGGGTGAATACTCCAAGTCCCTGCGCGACATCATCGCGCTGCTGGATCCGGACTCGAAAGTTAAGGCGCCACGTGTTGCCGCCAAAACTACCGGCACCAAGCGCGCGCGCAAGGTAAAACAATACAAGAACCCGCACAATGGTGAAGTCATCGAAACCAAGGGTGGCAACCACAAAACCCTGAAAGAGTGGAAAGCCAAGTGGGGCGGCGACGTGGTCGAAGGCTGGGCAACCCTGCTGGGTTAAGCCGTACGCCCGTCACAGAGGGATTTGCGACCTTATGAAAAAACGCCAGCTTGCTGGCGTTTTTTTATTTCCGGCAAATACCCGAAATGTTCTAAGCCGAACAATCAAAGGCCGAAGCGCAGGGCCAGCGACCGGCTGTAATCCTGCCATTCATCCAGCACCTGACGCTGAATCGATGTAGCACTCGCCAGTAGTTCGGCAGCCGCCTGATTGAAACTTTCCAGGGTATTGGGCGCTCCCCACTGCGGGTCGCACAGACGCTGCTGACAGAATGTTTTCCAGCGCTCTTGCTCCTCCCCGTTCAAGGTGTCAGGAAAGTTACGGGCGCGATAACGAAATAATAATTCCGGCAAACGTTCATCATCGAACGGCCATTGCTCTTGCCCTAAATGAACCGGCTCGGCATTGCGCACTTGTTCGCATAAGCGTCGGTCGCGATCACCGATAAAACCGTCGTACAACTGCTGCTCGGGATCGAGGCTGGGAGCAAAATCCTCGCTGGCATAAATCGCCGCAAGTTTATCCCGCCAAACTTCTTGTGCGTCACTTAGCCGCAGCGCCCGAGCCTTATATTCCGCCATGTCCAGTTGCAAGCGCTGCTGGTCTTCGCCGCGCAATACATTCAGCGGCGCGACGACCGGACAGCGGTTGATATGGATCAGCTTCAACGGCACCGGCAGCTCGCCTTCGGCCAGGTCTTCGCGGCGGGTATACAGGCGCTGGCGCAGCGTCTCGGCGTCCAGGTCGAGCAATCCCTGCGGGTCCAGGTGCAGGTCGCAGACAATCAGGGCGTTGCGATTGCGCGGGTGCCAGGCCAGCGGCAGGACCACGCCGACATAACTGCGCGCCGCGGAAAAGCGTCCGGAAATATGCACCAGCGGTTGCAGCAGGCGGATCTGGTCCATGACCTTCTGTTTGCTGCGCAACTGGAACAGCCATTCATACAACTTCGGCTGTTTGTCGCGAATCAACTTGGCCAAGGCAATGGTGGCGCGCACATCGGACAGCGCTTCGTGGGCATGCCCGTGATCGATGCCATTGGCGGCGGTCAGGCGCTCCAGCTTCAGGGTCACCCGCCCTTCCTCGTCCCGTGGCCAGACGATTCCTTCCGGGCGCAAAGCATAGGCGGTGCGCACCACATCGATCAGGTCCCAGCGGCTGTTGCCGCCTTGCCACTCGCGGGCATAAGGGTCGAAGAAATTCCGGTACAGGCTGTAGCGGGTCATCTCATCGTCGAAGCGCAGAGTGTTATAGCCGGCGCCACAGGTGCCCGGCGCCGCCAGCTGGGCGTGCACCCGGGTCATGAAATCGGCTTCGCTCAGCCCCTGCTCGGCCAGCCGGCCCGGGGTAATGCCGGTGATCATGCAGGCCGCCGGATGGGGCAGGATGTCGTCGCTGGGCTGACAATAGAGATTGACCGGCTCGCCGATCTCGTTGAGTTCGAAGTCGGTGCGAATCCCTGCCACCTGCAACGGCCGATCGCAGCGCGGGTTGATGCCGGTGGTTTCGTAGTCGTACCAGAAGATGGAAGTCACGGGCTGTTCCTGAGCAAAAGACCGGCAAAGTCTAGGCGCTTGGCACCGGCCGCGGCCAGCCTTCTTGCGATTCAAGGGTAACGGCGCACGTCACGCGGGACAGTTAATGATGTCGTTCGCCCCTCCGACACTGCTAGCATCAGGCGGTCATTCATCGCCACCAGGCCAGCCTCACGTTGCCTATGCTCGAGACGACAGCACTGCCAGGGAAAGCATTGCCCCCGCCACTGGACACTCGCTACCAGGTCGAAACGCCAGAAGGCATCGACCTGCCGCTGCGGCCGGCGGGGCTGATGTCGCGCGCCCTGGCCTTTGCCATCGACCTGGGCTTTCGCGGCCTGATCCTCGGCGTGCTGTTTATTGTCCTGGGGTTTCTCGGACAGCTCGGCATGGGGCTGGGCTCGATCCTGCTGTTTCTGGTCAGTTGGTGGTACATGGTGCTGTTCGAGGTGTTGAACCAGGGCCGCTCGCCCGGCAAGCAACTGATGGGCCTGCGGGTCGTGCAGGACGATGGCACGCCGATCGGCTGGGGCCCTTCCCTGACCCGCAACCTGCTGCGTTTTGCCGACATGCTGCCGTTCGGTTATTTCCTCGGCGCCATCAGCTGTTTGCAGCACCCGACCTTCAAGCGCCTCGGTGACCTGGCCGCCGGCACGCTGGTGATCTATCGCGAGCAGCCGGTGGTCCGCCCAACCTTGCCGGCCGTGCCCGCCAAAACCGCCGCCTTCGCCCTGAGCCTGGCCGAACAGCGGGCTATCCTCAGCTTCGCCGAACGCCAGGAGCAACTGTCCGCGCAGCGGGTCCAGGAACTGGCCGCCCTGCTCGCCGAGCCCCTGCATGTAACGCCGGCGCAGGCCAGTGCCGAACTCAACGGTATTGCCCGCGGGCTGCTGGGGCCGACATGAAACAGAGCCTGTTCGAAAGCCGTCATCAAGCCTTGTGGCAGCGCCTGCGCGAACAGCTCGAGCAACTGGAGCGCGGCCAGGCGACGCCCGAGACCTGCGCCCGCTTCCCTGAGGATTACCGCCGTTTGTGCCAGCACCTGGCCCTGGCCCAGGAGCGCGGCTACAGCAGTTTCCTGGTCGACCCGCTGCAGCAGTTGGCGCTACGTGGCCATCAGCAGCTCTATCGCCAACGCAGCCCGTTGGGCGCCCGGGTCCTGGGCTTCATCCTGGCCGGTTTCCCGCAACTGGTGCGCGAACAGTGGCGCTTCGTCCTGGCCGCCAGCCTGGTGTTCTTTGGCAGCCTGCTGGGTATCGGCCTGCTGGTGTACCTGGTGCCCGAACTGATCTACAGCGTGGTCAGCCCGCAACAGGTGGCCGAAATGCAACGCCTCTACGATCCGGACGCCAGTCGCCTGGGCCGCCTCGCCAACCGGGCCGCCGGCGAAGACTGGATGATGTTCGGCTACTACATCATGAACAACATCGGCATCGCCTTTCAGACCTTTGCCAGCGGCCTGCTGTTCGGCCTGGGGAGCCTGTTCTTCCTGTTCTTCAACGGCCTGACCATCGGCGCGGTGGCCGGCCACCTGACCCAGATCGGCTATGGCGCCACCTTCTGGTCGTTTGTCGTCGGCCACAGCGCCTTCGAGCTCAGCGCCATCGCCCTGGCCGGCGCGGCGGGGCTGAAAATGGGCTGGTCGCTGATCGCCCCCGGGCGCCTGCCCCGCGGCGAAGCCTTGCTGCTGGCCGCGCGCACCAGCGTGCGGTTGATCTGCGGGGTCATCCTGTTCCTGCTGATCGCCGCGTTCATCGAAGCCTATTGGTCCTCCCTGACCTGGCCGGCGCTCTGGATCAAATACCTGGTCGGCGGCACCTGCTGGCTGCTGGTCCTGGCCTACCTGATATTCGCTGGACGCCGTCATGCGCCTGAGTGAAGCCAGCGTGGTGATTCGCCCGCGCACCACCTGGGAAGCCATGGACCTGGGCGTGCTGCTGAGCCAGCGCCACCGGCGCCTGCTGATGACCAGCTGGGCGCTGATCACCCTGCCGGTGTTCGCCCTGCTCAGCCTGCTGCTCTGGGACTCGCCCACCCTCGCCCTGCTGCTGTTCTGGTGGCTCAAGCCGGCCTTCGAACGGCTGCCGCTGTACATCCTCGCCAAGGCCCTGTTCGGCGAAACCCCGACCTTGCGCCAGGCCCTGCGCCAATGGCCCAGGCTGCTCAAGCCGCAACTGCTGGCCAGCCTGACCTGGCGGCGCCTGAGCCTGAGCCGCAGCTTCATCATGCCCGTGGTGCAGCTCGAGGGCCTGAGCGGCGAGGCGCGCCAGCAACGGGTGCGGGTGCTGCAACAGCGTTATGCCGGGGCCGCGCACTGGCTGACCCTGATCGGCGTGCACCTGGAAGGTGTTTTGTGGATCGGCCTGCTGGCGCTGTTCTATCTGCTGCTGCCGCAGCAGATCGAGCTGGACTGGGACTGGCAGACGTTGATCGCCGCCGCCGAGCAGGACTGGCTCTGGCTCGAACACCTGACCAACGCCTTTTATGCGCTGATCCTGATTGTCTGGGAGCCGGTGTACGTCGCCTGCGGCTTCAGCCTCTACCTCAATCGCCGCACGCTGCTGGAAGCCTGGGACATCGAGTTGGTGCTGCGCCGCCTGCGCCAGCGCTTGAGCGGCGTCGCCGTGCTGCTGGTCCTGGGCAGCCTGAGCCTGCTGCCCCTGGCGCCCGAGGCCTGGGCCGCCGAGCCGCTCGCCACCCCCGACAGCCCGCGCCTGCTGGAGCAACCGCTGACCAGCCAGGCCGCGAAAGACAGCATCGACCAGATCCTCGACCAGCCGCCCTTCAAGAACCCGCAGACCGTGACCCGTTACCGGTTCGCCGAAGACAGCCCGAAAAGCGCTGAACAATCCGAGCTGCCGGGCTGGCTCAAGGCCCTGATCGATCGGCTCGACAGCAACGTCTTCGGCGCCGCGGCCAAGGCCCTGGAGATCCTGCTCTGGGCCCTGCTGCTGGGAGCGTTGGCCTTGCTGGTGTGGCGTCATCGCGAGTGGTTGCGGGCCTTTGTCGGCCGTCGAGCGCTGCCTGGCAAGATCCCCGCGCGCGCCGCTCCGCAACAGTTGTTCGGCCTGGACCTCAACCCCGACGCCTTGCCCGAGGATGTCGCCAGCGCAGCCGAAGCGCTCTGGCCACAGCAGCCACGCGAAGCCCTCGGGCTGTTGTACCGCGCGCTGCTGAGCCGGCTGCTGCATGACTTTCGCCTGCCGCTGAAACCGGCGGACACCGAGGGCCAGGTCCTCGAACAGGTCAAGGCCTTGCAGTTGCCCCAGCTCCAGGCGTTCAGCAACAGCCTGACCCTGCACTGGCAGAACCTGGCCTACGGTCATCGCCTGCCTCCCGCGCAGTTGAGGCAGGAACTGTGCGATGGCTGGCGGACCCTGTTCGGCCCGAGAGCCCCACGATGAACCGGCGCCTGCTACCGCTGCTCGCGCTGCTGATCGCCGGCCTGCTCGGCGGCTTGCTGCTGTACCTCTACCTCAACGCCCGGCCCTATCAGGAAACCATCGATCACGGCCCCTCCCCGCAAGCCCGCGCCAACCCTTACCTGGCGGCGGAAATGTTCCTGCGCCAGCGCGGCTTGCAGGTCCACCACGCCAACGGCCTGGAGGTGCTGCCGACCCTCAAGCCGGAACAGCACAGCCTGTTGCTGCTGGGCGAGCGCTCGAACATGACGCCGCAGCAGGTCGAGCACCTGCTGGACTGGGCCCGGGCCGGCGGGCGCCTGCTGTTCGTCGCCGAAGCACTGTGGAACAAAGAGGCCGGACGCAGCGGCGACCTGTTGCTCGATCGCCTGCACCTGCGCCAGTTTCTCAGCAAGGACCTCAAAGCCCCGCCGCCCGGCGCCGGCAAAGAGCCTTACCCGAAACTGACCAAGCTCTACCTGGAAGACGAAGACGCGCCGGCCTACATCGGTTTCGATACCGACTTCCACCTGGAAGACCCGGACAACCTCGCCCAGTCCTGGGCCAACAGCGCCCGGGCGACCCACATGATGCAACTGAGCTATGGCAAGGGTTCGGTTACCGTGCTCACCGATGCCGAGATCTGGAAGACCCCACTCATCGCCAAGTACGACAACGCCTGGCTGCTCTGGTACCTGAGCGCCGACAGCGACGTCACCCTGCTGTTCGACACCGATCACGACAGCCTCTGGAGCCTGCTGCTGAAGTATTTCCCCCAGGCATTGGTCGCCCTGGCGGCGCTGCTCGGCCTGTGGCTGTGGCATGTCGGGGTTCGTCACGGGCCGATGCAGGCCCCGGCCCCCAGGGCCCGGCGCCAGTTGCGCGAGCACCTGCAAGCCAGCGCCCACTTCCTGCTGCGCCATACCGGCCAGCAAGGACTGCTGCACGCCCTGCGCCAGGACATCCTGCGCCGCGCCCAGCATCGGCATCCCGGTTTCGAACGACTCACCGCCGCCGAACAAGGGCAGGTACTGGCCCGCCTCACCCGGCAACCGGACAGCGTCATCAGCCAGGCCCTGGCTCCCCAGCCGACACAACGCCTTTCCAGCGCCGACTTCAGCCGCCTGGTCACCCACCTGCAAACTCTCAGGAATGCCCTATGAGCGACCTCCCCGCCGAACCGCTTCCCGCCACCGAGCCCGGTCATGCGCAAGCGCATGCCGCCCAGCAACGCCAGCGCGCCAGCCAGTTGGCCCAGGCCCTGCGCCACGAGCTGCAAAAGGTCGTGATCGGCCAGGACGCGGTGATCGACGACGTGCTCACCGCCCTGATCGCCGGCGGCCATGTGCTGCTCGAAGGCGTGCCGGGGCTGGGCAAGACTTTGCTGGTGCGCGCCCTGGCCCGTTGCTTTGGCGGCGAGTTCGCGCGCATCCAGTTCACCCCGGACCTGATGCCCAGCGATGTCACCGGCCATGCGGTCTACGACCTGCAGACTGAGCAGTTCAAGCTGCGCAAGGGCCCCTTGTTCACCAACCTGCTGCTGGCCGACGAGATCAACCGCGCGCCGGCCAAGACCCAGGCCGCCCTGCTCGAAGCCATGCAGGAACGCCAGGTCACCCTCGAGGGCCGGGCACTGCCCATCGCCCAGCCCTTCATGGTCCTGGCCACGCAGAACCCGATCGAACAGGAAGGCACCTACCCGCTGCCGGAGTCCGAACTCGACCGTTTCATGCTCAAGCTGCGCATGGATTACCCGGACAGCGACGAGGAATTGAACATGGTCCGCCAGGTCACCCGCTCGCCCCGGGCCGACATGCTCGACGTGCAGCCGCTGCGTACCCTGCTGCAGGCCAAGGACGTGCTGGCCCTGCAGCGGATCGCCAGCGACCTGCCGCTGGACGAGCAGGTCCTCGACTATGCCGTGCGGCTGGCCCGGGCCACCCGCAGTTGGCCTGGGCTGACCCTCGGCGCCGGGCCGCGCGCGTCGATCGCCCTGGTCCGCGGGGCGCGGGCCAGGGCCTTGCTGCGCGGCGGCGAGTTCGTCATTCCGGACGACATCAAGGGCTGCGCCCTGGCGGTGCTACGCCATCGCGTGCGGATCGCCCCGGAGCTGGATATCGAAGGCCTGTCGGTGGAGCAGGTGCTCAAGCAACTGCTCGATCAAGTGCCGGCACCGCGACTGTGAGCTTTGTGACCTTGAGTTTCATGACTATGAGCTTCATGACTGCGAGCCCGCCGAAGCGATGAAACCCACACGCCTGTTTCTGACCTGGCTTGGCGTATTGCTGGCGCTGGACGTGCTGCTCGGCGCCGCGCGCGCCTACGGCCTGGCGGTCGCCGCCAGCCTGCAAGCGATTGCCTGGGGCCTGCTCCTGGCCCTGTTGCTGCTGGCCATGCTGGATGCCTTCAGGCTCAGGCGCCTGCCTTCGCCCCAGCTCCAGCGCCAGTTGCCCGGCAGCCTGCCCCTGGGCCGCTGGAGCGAAGTGCGCCTGGAGGTTCGCCACGACTTTACCCAGCCGCTGACCCTGGAACTGTTCGATCATGTGCCGGATGGCCTGGGCTTCGAATACCTGCCGCAGTCGCTGCTCCTGGAGCCGGGCCAGTCGCAGGCGCTGGGTTATCGGGTGCGTCCGCTCAAGCGCGGCCATTTCAACTTCGAGCGCTGCGAGATCAGCCTGCCCAGCCCGCTGGGCCTGTGGTCGGCGCGTCGGTTGCTGAAGCTCAACGACAGCACGCGCGTCTACCCGGATTTCGCCCGTCTCTACGGCGCCCGGCTGCTGGCCGTCGACAACTGGCTGAACCAGATCGGCGTACGGCAACAGCCGCGTCGTGGCCTGGGCCTGGAGTTCAACCAGCTGCGCGAGTTTCGCGAGGGCGACAGCCTGCGCCAGATCGACTGGAAAGCCACCGCCCGGCAACGCACGCCGATTGCCCGCGAGTACCAGGACGAACGCGACCAGCAGATCGTCTTCATGCTCGACTGCGGCCGACGCATGCGCAGCCAGGACGGTGAACTGGCGCATTTCGACCATGCGCTCAACGCCTGCCTGCTGCTCAGTTATGTCGCCTTGCGCCAGGGCGACGCGGTGGGCCTGAGCACCTTTGCCGGCGAACGCCGCCGCTACCTGGCGCCGGTCAAGGGCGCGGGCCAGTTGAGTGCCTTGCTCAACACTGTCTACGACCTGGACAGCAGCCAGCGCTGCGCCGACTTCCAGGCCGCCGCCAGCGAATTGCTGGCTCGGCAGAAACGCCGGGCCCTGGTGGTGCTGGTGACCAATCTGCGGGACGTGGACGACGAGGAACTGCTGACCGCGGTCAAGCGCCTCGGGCGCCAGCACCGGGTGCTAGTGGCCAGCCTGCGCGAGGAAGTCCTCGATCAGCTGCACCAGGCGCCCGTGCACAACCTGCCCGACGCCCTGACTTACTGCGGCACGATCAATTACCTGAATGCCCGTGCCGACCTGCATGAGCGCCTGAGCGCCCAGGGCGTTGCCCTGCTCGATGTGCGGCCGGGTGAACTGGGGGCGGAACTGGTGACCCGTTACCTCAGCTGGAAAAAGGCCGGGACGCTGTAACGGTCAGGCGGAGGTCTGCAACGGGTAGAAACTGAAGTAGCTGCGCAAGGCCGTCACCAGCTCGCGGTACTCGGGAGGCGAACGCAGCAGCACGAAGCCGGTGTCGTAATGATGGGGCGTGACATCTTCATGGCACCAGCGGCAGGAGGCAGTGATCTCGATCGATTGCAGCTGGCCGTCGCGGCCGGGCACCTGCAGGCGCAACTCGAAGTCGGCGCCGATCAGCATCGGCAACTGGCTGATCAACATGAAGCCGTCTTCGGAGACGTTGCCCAGATAACCGATGGGTCGATCGGTCAGCCGATTGAACACTTTCAAAAAACACGGCAACTGGTGCCGCTCGATCCGCCGGTCCGTGAACATGTCATGCATCGCTATTCAAGAAGGTCATTCAACATCGTCGCGCCGAGGACTGTCGGCCCCGGTCGGCCCATTTTAGAAACAATACTCTAAAACAGGCTCACAGATGTTAGCTCAAGGCTCATGCGGGATCAGCAATAGCCTGATGACGATTGTTACAACGCGGTCGGACGCGCTTGAGCGCTGCCGCGCGAAGGGAAATGCCCCAGTTGCTGCAGGGTTTCCAGGCGCGCGCGGGCGCGGTAGGCGTATTCGCTGTTGGGGTGCTCGGTGATGATGTACTGATAGGTCTGCGCCGCATCGAGGAACAGCTTCTGCCGCTCCAGGCACTGTCCGCGCAGCATCGATACCTCGGGCTGGATATAAGGGCGCGAGCGACTCGTGCGGTCGACCTGGCTCAGTTCGAGTATCACCCGTTCGCAGTTGCCGGCGTCATAGGCGCGGTAGGCGGTATTCAGATGATGGTCCATCGACCAGCGGGTACAGCCGACAACACTGACGGCCAGGGCAGCAATGAGCACGAATCGCATGGGGGTTCTCCTGTCTTGTGCACGTTATCGACCCGCGTTGGAAAATCTTCAGGAATGTTCGTTTAAAGAAACAAACGAATAAGTAGTGCAAACGAACAATGACTACAGCTGCGGACCATAGTAGCCTCTCGTTGCGCTTGAACTCAGGAGTCTTTGCATGTCCGTCCGTCGTACCAAAATCGTCGCTACCCTTGGCCCGGCCAGTAACTCGCCGGAAGTTCTCGAACAGCTGATTCTGGCTGGCCTGGACGTCGCCCGCCTGAACTTCTCCCACGGCACCCCGGACGAGCACAAGGCTCGCGCCAAGCTGGTGCGTGACCTGGCCGCCAAGCATGGCCGCTTCGTCGCGCTGCTGGGTGACCTGCAAGGCCCGAAGATCCGTATCGCCAAATTCGCCAACAAGCGCATCGAGCTGAAGATCGGTGACAAGTTCACCTTCTCCACCAGCCACCCGCTGACCGAAGGTAACCAGGACATCGTCGGCATCGACTATCCGGACCTGGTCAAGGACTGCGGCGTGGGCGACGAGCTGCTGCTCGACGACGGCCGCGTGGTGATGCGTGTCGAAACCGCCACCAGCACCGAACTGCATTGCGTCGTAACCATCGGCGGCCCGCTGTCGGACCACAAGGGCATCAACCGTCGCGGTGGCGGCCTGACCGCCCCGGCCCTGACCGAAAAAGACAAGGCCGACATCAAGCTGGCCGCGGCCATGGACCTGGACTACCTGGCCGTGTCCTTCCCACGCGACGCCGCGGACATGGAATACGCCCGCCAACTGCGCGACGAGGCCGGCGGCACCGCCTGGCTGGTGGCGAAGATCGAGCGCGCCGAAGCCGTGGCCAACGACGAAACCCTCGACGGCCTGATCAAGGCCTCCGACGCCGTGATGGTGGCCCGTGGTGACCTGGGCGTGGAAATCGGCGACGCCGAGCTGGTGGGCATCCAGAAGAAAATCATCCTGCACGCGCGTCGCCACAACAAGGCGGTGATCGTCGCGACCCAGATGATGGAGTCGATGATCCAGAACCCGATGCCGACCCGCGCCGAAGTGTCCGACGTGGCCAACGCCGTGCTCGACTACACCGACGCCGTGATGCTGTCCGCCGAATCCGCCGCTGGCGCCTACCCGCTCGAAGCGGTCCAGGCCATGGCGCGTATCTGTATCGGCGCGGAAAAGCACCCGACCAGCAAGACCTCCAGCCACCGCATCGGCAAGACCTTCGAGCGCTGCGACGAGAGCATTGCCCTGGCCACCATGTACACCGCCAACCACTTCCCGGGCGTTAAAGCGATCATCGCCTTGACTGAAAGCGGCTACACCCCGCTGATCATGTCGCGTATCCGCTCCTCGGTGCCGATCTACGCGTTCACCCCGCACCGCGAAGCCCAGGCCCGCACTGCGATGTTCCGTGGCGTCTACACCATCCCGTTCGACCCGGCATCCCTGCCGCCAAGCGAAGTCAGCCAGAAGGCCATCGACGAGCTGGTCAAGCGCGGCGTCGTGGAGAAAGGCGACTGGGTGATCCTGACCAAGGGCGACAGCTACCACACCACCGGCGGCACCAACGGCATGAAGATCCTGCACGTTGGCGACCCGATGGTCTGAGTCCCCCTGATGCAACAATAAAAAGCCCCGCAGTGAAGACTGCGGGGCTTTTTTATGGATCCTGCGAACCTGTAGGAGCGAGCGGGCGGCGATCCGACTTGCCCGCGATAGCTACACCGCGGTCCACCAGAAACAACGCGTTGCCCGCGATCGCGAGCAAGCTTCGTTCCTACAGGGCTGGAATCAGCCCTTGGCAAGAAACCCCGACAAGGCAGCCAGTGCTTCCGGCGAATGCAGGCGCTGGGTGAACAGGATGCCCTCCTCCTCGATCACCTTGCGCAGTTGTTCGCGATCGGGCGTGCGCATCAGCTGCTTGCTGATCTGCACCGCCTGCGGCGCCAGCTTCTCGAAACGCAGCGCCATCTCCCGGGCCTTGTCCAGGGTCGCCACGCCATCGGCCAAGGCCAGGTTGGCAATGCCCCACTGCGCCGCCTGTTCACCGCTGAAACCTTCGCCCAGCAGCAACAGCTCCGCGGCCCTGGCCGGCCCGAGCAGGCGCGGCAGGATCAGGCTGGAACCGAACTCCGGGCACAAGCCGAGATTGACGAAAGGCATGCGCAAGCGGGCATCGCGGCTGACGTACACCAGGTCGCAATGCAGCAACAGGGTGGTGCCGATCCCCACGGCCGGGCCCGCGACCGCGGCGACCACCGGCTTGCGGCATTCGAACAGGCTGCGCATGAACTGGAAGACCGGGCTGTCGAGCCCGCTGGGCGGCTGCTGGAGGAAGTCGGCAATGTCGTTGCCGGCGGTAAAGCAGTCGCTGCTGCCGCTGAGCAGAACCGCACGGACCTCAGGGTCGGCGTCGGCTTGTCGCAGTCCTTCGGCCAACTGGCTGTACATGGCCCGGGTCAGGGCATTTTTCTTGTCCGGGCGGTTCAGACGCAGGGTCAACAGCCCGCCCTCGCGTTCAAGCAGGATGGTATCGGTCATGGGGGTCTCGCTCAGGCCGGATCAGCGCTCAACCACGGGGCAGGAATACGTCGGCCAGCAGTTGATTGCGCGGCAGCCCCGCCAAATACAAGCGTCGGGCGAAGGCATCGACGCTGTCGGGGTGCCCGCAGAGTAAGGCCTGGGTTTGCCGCGAAACAAGCCGCAGTTGTGCCAAAGCCGCTGGCAGCTCGGTCGCGGTCCACAGCTCGACACTGAGGTTGGCGCGGCTCGCCGCCAGCGCCGCCAGAGGCTTGGCCAGGTAATGTTCGCTGGCGTCATGGGCCAGGTGAATGACGCGGATGGCGCCTTGATGATCCTGGCGCAAAGCCTCGCGCAGGATGCCGAACAAGGGCGCCAGCCCGGTGCCCGCCGCCAGCAGCCACAATGGCCGGGTTTGCCAGTCCGGGTCGTAATGCAGCGCCCCGCCGCGCAGCTCGCCCAGGCGCAAACCATCGCCGGGCTTGAGCTGGCGCGCCGCGTCGCTGAACTCGCCGGGCTGGCGGCAATCGAGGTGGAATTCGAGAAAACGGTCTTCGCCGGGCAGGCTCGCCAGCGAATACGGCCGCGCCACGCCGGAGGCCGTCCACAGCACCAGGTGCTGGCCGGCCTGATAACGCAGGTTGCGCTCCGGCTGCAAGCGCAGGCGCAGCACCGTGGCCGACAGCCAGTCGACGCCCACCACCTCGGCCGGCGCGCCATCGCGCAGCGGGTCGTAGGTTTCGACCCGCAGGTCCTCCACCACCTGACACTGGCAGGCCAGCCGCCAGCCGCGCTGGCGCTGATCGTCGCTCAGGGCATCGGGCCGGCTGTCGCTGGGCAGGCCCTCGACGCAGTGCACCAGGCAGGCGTGACAACTGCCGGCACGGCAGCTGTAAGGCACCGCCACGCCAGCCTGATTCAAGGCATCGAGCAGATTGCTGCCGGCGGCCACCGACCACTGCCGCTCACCGACACGCAGCTCAGGCATCGATATTTTCCCAGGCCGCGGCGCAGCGGTTGCGCCCGTCGCGCTTGGCCCGGTACAGCGCCTGGTCGGCGCGTTGCAGGGCGTCGTCCAGATCGTCGCCCAGCTCCACCAGGGTCATCCCCACGGACAGGCTCAGGCCATGCACCTCGACCCCGATCAACTGGGCGTCCATGAAGGCCACGCGCAGACGCTCACAGCAGGAGGTCAGGCGTTCGGGATCGCAATCGGGCAACAACATGACAAACTCCTCGCCGCCGTAGCGGGCCAATACATCACCATCGCGCAAGCAGGCGCTGGCCACGGCGGCGAACGCCTGCAGCACCTGATCGCCGGCGGCATGGCCGTGCACGTCGTTGATCCGCTTGAAGTGATCGAGGTCGATCAGCGCCAGGCCATGCATCTGGTCCAGGCTCATCGCGTGCAGTTCGCGCGACGCCAGCCGCAGGAAATGCCGTCGATTGTACAGGCCGGTCAGTTCGTCGGTGGCGACCAGGTCTTCCAGTTGTCGCATCATGCCGCGCAAGGTGTCCTGGTGCGCCTGCAAGGCGAAGCGCCGTTGCCGCATGCGCTGCCGGGAAGCCTGCACATAGCTGGCATACAGGCACAGCCAGGCCAGCACCACGAACAGCACGCACACCTGCAGCACGGCGAGCATCGGATCGGCCAGCCGGAAGTGGTAGCCGTCCCACAGCGTGATCCCGGCAAAGCCGATGAAAATGCACAGGGCGCACCGCACGAAGGCCCGGCGCGGAAGATGGAACAGGCCGAACAACAGCGTCAGCGGATAGAACACCAGGAAGGTGCCGCGCGCGGTATCGAGGTGGGCCAGCATCCAGGTCTGCCAGCCGATGCCCAGGAGGATCTGGATCTCGGTCAGGCTCGGGTCGCGAAAGCGCAGGTTGCGCCCGGACACAAACAGCCAGAGCAGCACCGCCTGGCTCAGCACCACCAAGCCGGTATCGATCAGCGCCGAACGCAGCGGCGCCGAATAGTAGCCACTGAAAATCGCCAGCCAGAGCAGCAGTAACGCCAGTCCATAGGTACCCGCCGCAAGAACGAAGCGCTTGAGTAAAAGACTCTGGATAGCGTTATGGGTCAATCGTTGACTCACCATGCGAAAGGGGGCTTTAAAGAGTTTCCTACCCTACAGGCCACTTGCCACTTTAGTGGTGTCGCCAAAAAATAACTATCCCATTTTTGTCCCCGCCCGGCGCCATCCCGCCCCGGGCCGCGCTTACCGTCATGCCTGGCGGCATCCCCGGCTGGCGTGTCCCGGGCATGCGACTTTGGTTTGACTGCCGATGCGTGTGCCTGGCCCCGAGGCGCGGTATACTGCCGCGCCTTTTTAGCGTCGCGCCAGTGTGTCCGGCGTGCCTTGAAGGTGTTTGCAACCGACCGATGCACCCAAGCTGCAAGCACCTTATTAAATGTTCCCGTCTTTTAGAGGAGCGCGACTCATGACCGTGATCAAGCAAGACGACCTGATTCAGAGCGTTGCCGACGCCCTGCAATTCATTTCCTACTACCACCCCGTGGACTTCATCCAGGCGATGCACGAAGCCTACCTGCGCGAAGAATCGCCAGCGGCCCGTGACTCCATGGCGCAGATCCTGATCAACTCGCGCATGTGTGCCACCGGCCACCGCCCGATCTGCCAGGACACCGGTATCGTCACCGTATTCGTACGCGTGGGCATGGACGTGTGCTGGGACGGCGCGACCATGAGCCTGGACGACATGATCAACGAAGGCGTGCGTCGCGCTTACAACCTGCCGGAAAACGTCCTGCGGGCCTCGATCCTCGCCGACCCGGCGGGCGCTCGTAAAAACACCAAGGACAACACCCCGGCGGTCATCCACTACTCCATCGTTCCCGGCAACACCGTGGAAGTGGACGTGGCGGCCAAGGGCGGCGGCTCCGAGAACAAGTCGAAGATGGCCATGCTCAACCCGTCCGACTCGATCGTCGACTGGGTGCTGAAGACCGTTCCGACCATGGGCGCCGGCTGGTGCCCGCCGGGCATGCTCGGCATCGGCATTGGCGGCACCGCCGAGAAAGCCGCGGTGATGGCCAAGGAAGTGTTGATGGAATCCATCGACATCCACGAGCTGAAGGCCCGCGGCCCACAGAACCGTATCGAAGAGATGCGCCTGGAGCTGTTCGAGAAGGTCAACCAGCTGGGCATCGGCGCCCAGGGCCTGGGCGGCCTGACCACCGTGCTCGACGTGAAGATCATGGACTACCCGACCCACGCCGCCTCGCTGCCGGTGTGCATGATCCCGAACTGCGCCGCGACCCGTCACGCGCACTTCGTGCTCGACGGCTCGGGCCCTGCGTCCCTAGAAGCGCCACCTCTGGACGCCTACCCGGAAATCGTCTGGGAAGCCGGTCCGTCGGCCCGTCGCGTCAACCTCGACACCCTGACTCCGGAAGAAGTGCAGAGCTGGAAGCCGGGCGAAACCGTCCTGCTCAACGGCAAGATGCTCACCGGTCGCGACGCCGCGCACAAGCGCATGGTCGAGATGCTGAACAAGGGCGAAACCCTGCCGGTGGACCTCAAGGGTCGCTTCATCTACTACGTCGGCCCGGTCGATCCGGTCGGTGACGAAGTGGTGGGCCCGGCTGGCCCGACCACCGCGACGCGGATGGACAAGTTCACCCGCCAGATCCTCGAGCAGACTGGCCTCTTGGGCATGATCGGCAAGTCCGAGCGCGGCCCGACCGCGATCGAAGCGATCAAGGACAGCAAGGCCGTGTACCTGATGGCCGTCGGCGGCGCTGCCTACCTGGTGGCCCAGGCGATCAAGAAGTCCAAGGTCCTGGCCTTTGCCGAACTGGGCATGGAAGCGATCTACGAGTTCGAAGTCAAAGACATGCCGGTCACTGTCGCGGTCGACAGCAAAGGCGAGTCGGTGCACATCACCGGTCCTGCCATCTGGCAGAAAAAGATCAGTGAAAGCCTGGCGGTAGAAGTGCAGTAAGCGTTTCGGCCGGTCACCCAAGGCGGCGTTGCTCGATGAGCAGCGCCGCCTTTTTCATGCCTGCCCGGGCCAGGGCTGTCCACGATCAACGAAGCCTCGGACAGGCATGTTATCTTGCCTGCCCCTTTCAGCCTGCCCTTGACTCATGGTCCAGATCTCCCGCCCGCTGCGCTTGACCTTCTATACCCTGGTGATTCTGGCCGGCGCCGTGGTCAGCGCGACCTTCGCCATGCGCCATGCCGAACGTCAGGCGCTGGAAGACGATGCCGCCCGCGCCAGCGAGCAACTGGCGTTGTACGCCAACTCCCTGCATACCCTGATCGAGCGTTACCGCGCCCTGCCCGCCGTGCTGGCGCTGGACCCGGAACTGCGCTCGGCGCTCAAGGGCCCGATCGGCCCGGAACAGCAGGACGCCCTGAACCGCAAACTGGAACGGATCAACGGCGCCGCCCGCTCCTCCACCCTGGAGCTGCTGGACCACACCGGCCTCGCGGTGGCCGCCAGCAACTGGCGCCTGCCCAGCAGCTACGTCGGGCACAACTACGGCTTTCGCCCCTACTTCAGCCAGACCCGCAGCCAGGGCAGCGGACGCTTCTATGCGGTGGGTGTCACCAGCGGCATTCCCGGCTATTTCCTCTCCAGCGCAGTCAAGGACGAGCAGGAACAGTTCCTCGGCGCCATGGTGGTGAAACTGGAGTTTCCCGAACTGGAACGCGAATGGAGCCAGGGCAGCGACACCCTGCTGGTCAGCGATGCCCGTGGCATCGTGTTCATCGCCAACCAGCCGGGCTGGCGTTATCGCCAGTTGCGCCCGTTGTCGGACAGCGACCGCGCCGAACTCAAGGCCACCCGGCAGTACGACAAACAACTGCTGACCCCGCTCGAACACCGGCCACTGCGACGCTTTGACGACGACAGTACGCTGACCCGGGTCGAGGGCCCGGACGGCAGCGTCGACTACCTGTGGGAGTCCCTGCCCCTGGCCACCGAAGGCTGGACCCTGCACCTGCTGCGCCGCCCACAGATCGCCTTCGAAGACCGACGCAACGCCGGCCTGGCCGCCGCCGGCGCCTGGCTGACCCTGGTGTTCCTCCTGCTGTTCCTCAACCAGCGCTGGCGCCTGGCCAGGCTGCGCCAGCGCAGCCGCGAAGAGCTCGAACGCCTGGTCGAGGAACGCACCCGCGACCTGCGCACCGCCCAGGACGGCCTGGTGCAATCGGCCAAGCTGGCGGCCCTGGGGCAGATGTCCGCGGCCCTGGCCCACGAGATCAACCAGCCGCTGACCACCCAGCGCATGCAGCTGGCCACCCTGCGCCTGCTGCTCGATCACGGGCGGGTCGACGAGGCCTACCAGGCCCTGAAACCGCTGGACGACATGCTGACCCGCATGGCCAGCCTCACCGGCCACCTGAAAACCTTCGCCCGCAAGAGCCCCAGCGGCCTGCGTGAACGCCTGGACCTGGCGGCGGTGGTTGACCAGGCCCTGCAACTACTGGACACCCGGCTGCGCGACGAACAGGTCGACACGCGCCTGCAACTGACGCGCCCGGCCTGGGTGCGCGGCGATGCCATACGCTTGGAGCAGGTGCTGATCAACCTGCTGCGCAACGCCCTGGACGCCATGCACGACAAGCCCCTCAAGCACCTGGAAATCCGCCTCGAAGCCGACCAGCAGCTGTGGAACCTGAGCGTCATCGACAGCGGTGGCGGCATCGCCGAAGAACACCTGCCGAACGTCTTCGATCCGTTCTTCACCACCAAGCCGGTGGGCGACGGCCTGGGCCTGGGGCTGGCGGTGTCCTACGCTATCGTCCACGAACTGGGCGGGCGCCTGAGCGCCGGCAATCAAGGCCAGGGCGCGATCTTCACCCTGAGCCTGCCCATCGACCTGGAGGCGCATATCCCATGTTGAATTCGGTGATGCTGGTCGACGACGAAGCCAGTATTCGTACCGCCGTCGAACAATGGCTGAGCCTGTCGGGCTTCGAGGTGCAGCTGTTCAGCCGCGCCGAGGACTGCCTGGCCCGGCTGCCCAGGGACTTCCCCGGGGTGATCCTCAGCGACGTGCGCATGCCTGGCATCAGCGGCCTGGAGCTGCTCAAACAGGTGCAGCAACGCGACCCCGACCTGCCGGTGATCCTGCTGACTGGCCACGGCGACGTGCCGATGGCGGTGGAAGCGATGCGCGACGGCGCCTATGACTTCCTGGAAAAACCCTTCAGCCCGGAAACCCTGCTGAGCAGCCTGCGCCGTGCCCTGGACAAACGCAGCCTGGTCCTGGAGAACCGGCGCCTGCACGAACAGGCCGATACCCGGGAGAAAATCGACTCCACCCTGCTCGGCGTATCCCGCGCCTTGCAGACCCTGCGGCGCCAGGTGGTCGACCTGGCCGCGCTGCCGGTCAACGTGCTGATCCGCGGCGAGACCGGCAGCGGCAAGGAACTGGTCGCCCGCTGCCTGCATGATTTCGGGCCGCGCGCCGACAAGCCCTTTGTCGCCCTGAACTGCGCGGCGATTCCCGAGCAGCTGTTCGAAGCCGAGTTGTTCGGCCATGAAAGCGGCGCCTTTACCGGCGCCCAGGGCAAGCGCATCGGCAAGCTGGAATACGCCGACGGCGGCACCCTGTTCCTCGACGAGATCGAAAGCATGCCGCTGGCCCAGCAGGTCAAGCTGCTGCGTGTGCTGCAGGAACAGAAGCTCGAGCGACTGGGGTCCAACCAGAGCATTGCCGTGGATCTGCGGATCATTGCCGCGACCAAGCCGGACCTGCTGGACGAAGCCCGCGCCGGGCGCTTTCGCGAAGACCTGGCCTACCGCCTGAACGTCGCGCAGCTGCGCCTGCCACCGCTGCGGGATCGACGCGAGGACATTCCGCTGCTGTACGAACACTTCGCCCATGCCGCCGCCGAACGCCTGGGCCGCGGCGTCGTGCCCCTGAGCGGAGCGCAGTTGAGCCGCCTGCTCAGCCACGACTGGCCGGGCAACGTGCGCGAACTGGCCAACGTCGCCGAACGCCAGGTGCTCGGCCTGGGCGAGCCCGAGCCGGAAGCCATCGATCCCGGCCAGTCCCTGGCGGCGCAGCAGGAAGCCTTCGAGGCGCAATGCCTGCGGGCCGCGCTGACCCGGCACAAGGGCGATATCAAGGCGGTGCTCAATGAGCTGCAACTGCCGCGCCGCACCTTCAATGAAAAGATGCAGCGCCATGGGCTGGCGCGGGAGATGTTTCTCGGGGAGGAGTGAGGCCCGAGGTCCTATCGCGAGCAAGCTCGCTCCTACAGGGATCACCTAGCTTCTGTAGGAGCGAGCTTGCTCGCGAAGACGCCCTCAGCAACACCACCCTCATCGGCAACTTTCCGCTCACGCACCTTCGCCAATGAGCGGATTTCCGCTCATCGAATTCTCAAGACCCTTCTAAACCGGGCCTCTCGGTTCCTGGCACAGCTCCTGCTATAGCCCCAGCAGGCTGCGTTTCGGCGCGCTCCACAAAAACAATTAAATGAAGGATCCGTCATGGATAACTCGCAAACCCTGCCTCTTGGGGCGGCAGCTGCGCCTGCCAAAGAAAAGACCACCGCCAGTCGCCTGAAATCGATCTTCAGCGGTTCGGTCGGCAACATGGTCGAGTGGTACGATTGGTACGTCTACGCCGCCTTCTCCCTGTACTTCGCCAAAGTCTTCTTCCCCAAAGGCGACACCACCGCACAACTGCTCAACACCGCTGCGATCTTCGCCGTGGGCTTCCTGATGCGTCCGATCGGCGGCTGGCTGATGGGGCTCTACGCTGACCGCAAGGGCCGCAAGGCCGCATTGATGGCCTCGGTACTGCTGATGTGCTTCGGCTCCCTGATCATCGCCCTGACTCCCGGCTATGAAACCATCGGCGTCGGCGCCCCGATCCTGCTGGTCCTGGCGCGCCTGATGCAGGGCCTGTCGGTCGGCGGCGAATACGGCACCTCGGCCACCTACCTCAGCGAGATGGCGACCAAGGAACGTCGTGGCTTCTTCTCCAGCTTCCAGTACGTGACCCTGATCTCCGGCCAGCTCATCGCCCTGGCGGTGCTGATCGTGCTGCAGAACGTGCTGACCACCGAAGAGCTGCAATCCTGGGGCTGGCGCATTCCGTTCGGCATCGGCGCCCTGTGCGCGATCGTCGCGCTGTACCTGCGTCGCGGCATGGAAGAAACCGAGTCCTTCACCAAGAAGAAGGAAAAGCCGAAAGAAAGCCTGATGCGCACCCTGATGCGTCATCCGAAAGAGCTGATGACCGTGGTCGGCCTGACCATGGGCGGCACCCTGGCCTTCTACACCTACACCACCTACATGCAGAAATACCTGGTGAACACCGTCGGCATGAGCATCTCCGACTCCACCACCATTTCCGCGGCGACCCTGTTCCTGTTCATGTGCCTGCAGCCGGTGATCGGCGCGCTGTCGGACAAGATCGGCCGACGTCCGATCCTGATCGCCTTCGGCATCCTCGGCACTCTTTTCACCGTGCCGATCCTCACCACCCTGCACACCATCCAGAGCTGGTGGGGTGCGTTCTTCCTGATCATGGCGGCGCTGATCATCGTCAGCGGCTACACCTCGATCAACGCGGTGGTCAAGGCCGAGCTGTTCCCGACCGAGATCCGCGCCCTGGGCGTGGGCCTGCCCTACGCGCTGACTGTGTCGATCTTCGGCGGCACCGCCGAATACATCGCGCTGTGGTTCAAGAGCGTCGGCATGGAAACCGGTTACTACTGGTATGTCACCGCCTGCATCGCCGTGTCGCTGCTGGTCTACATCACCATGAAAGACACCCGCAAACACTCGCGGATCGAGACTGACTGACCGGCAAAAAAAGCGCGAGGGTGCAAGGCCCTCGCGCTGTGCTGTCAGGTAAAAATCCATCGCGAGCAAGCGTGCTTCTGTAGGAGCGAGCGGGCGGCAATCCGACTTGCCCGCGATCACCGCAACACCGCCCGCTCAACGATCAAGACCTGCCCTCCAGCTCACGTAGCAAGCCCTCCGGCATTCATCGCCAACAACATTCCCGCCCCCGCCAATCAAACCGTTGATCACGATATTTCGACGGCCCGGACAGGTTAATGATCGGTTAATGCCCTGCCCGCATCCTGCCTCCATCGAAATCGGTGTCGGCGCGTCAAACACGTAGAAGCAGCAAAGCGGCTTTATGCAGTGGTTCCTGACGCCACAAACATCGATTTAATCGATATTTTTAAGCACATATTTACGCTTTTTAATCAAATTAACTGGCGTAGTATCCATTTCACACCCACTGCACAAAACGTCAACGAACCTGGAGTGACCACCATGAAAAGCAAACTGATCCTCGCCCTGACCCTTTCCGTACTGGCTGCCAACACCTTCGCCGCCGATGGTTACGACCGCACTGGCTCGGCCACTTTCACCTCGGGCAGCTCGGCCAGCGCCAGCCTGGCTTCCGACGGTTTCGATCGTACCGGCACCGCCGCCGCTATCGCTGCCGATGGCTTCGACCACACTGGCACCGCAGGCGCAGTCGCCTCCGATGGTTTCGATCACACCGGCACCGCTGGCGCAGTCGCCTCCGATGGCTTCGATCACACTGGCACCGCAGGCGCAGTCGCCTCCGATGGCTTCGATCACACCGGCACCGCTGGCGCAGTCGCCTCCGATGGTTTCGATCGCACCGGGACTGCCGCCGCTATCGGCTAACCCTCAGGGATGTCCCGCAGCCCGGCTTCGGCCGGGCTTAGTGTTTCTGGCCCGGGGAAAAACCGCGCGCCGCAAGCTGGCATTCACGTTCAATGGCTTGCACTATGGCGAGCTTCCCTCTTTGTCCGCGCAAGAGCCTGTCATGTCCGAAGACATTCATTACTACGAACCCGCCCAGGGCCACGGCCTGCCCCATGATCCGTTCAATGCCATCGTCGGCCCGCGGCCGATCGGCTGGATTTCCTCCCAGGACACGCAAGGCCGGCTGAATCTGGCGCCCTACAGTTTTTTCAACGCCTTCAATTACATTCCACCGATCATCGGTTTCTCCAGCGTCGGTCGCAAAGACAGCCTGAACAACATCGAGCAGACCGGCGAGTTCGCCTGGAACCTCGCCACCCGCCCGCTGGCCGAGCAGATGAACCAGAGCTGCGCCGCCGTATCGGCCGAGGTCAATGAGTTCGAACTGGCGGGGCTGACGCCCGTGGCCTCGAAAGTGATTGCTGTGCCGCGGGTAGCCGAAAGCCCGGTGTCCTTCGAGTGCAAGGTCACCCAGATCATTCAACTGCAGCGCGCGGATCAGGAGTTGGTGCCCAGCTGGCTGATCCTCGGCGAAGTGGTCGCCGTGCATATCGCCAAGTGGCTGCTCAAGGATGGGATATACGACACCGCCGCGGCAGAACCGATTCTGCGCGGCGGCGGGCCGGCGGATTATTTCCAGCTGGGGCCAGAGGCCTTGTTCAAGATGTTCCGCCCGGGGGCGGTCAGGTAGTTTTTCAGATCAGATAGTTTTTCAGATCAGCAACCTGGATCAGGCCGTTGCCCAGGCCAGTTCGCCGTCTTCGTTCACGTCGATCAACTGCTCAAGCTTCTGCGCGGCAGCCTGGTCGGCGTCATGGGCGGTCTTGAATTTCTGGTCGTCCAGGATCTTGTGAAAGCGCGGTGCCCCTGAACCACCCAGGGCCTTGACCGCGATGGCGGCGCTGTAGCCCCCTTCACCTGGAACCACGGCGGAAACCGCTTCGTATGCTGCAAACTCTTTACGTGCCATGTTGCTGGTCCTGGCCAATGGAAAGTCGGCCATTCTAAACCCTCAGCTGGCCAGCTGGTGTACCGGTGCCCCGTTCAGTTGTGCGTATTCGCCTTCGGCCTGGGCCGCCGAGACGTCGCGGAAGGTATGGAAATCCAGGCTGTTGACCACCAGGTCCTGGACCAGCTCGGCGAATATCGCCATGGCCGGCGAGCAGAAGTAATCGGTCATTGCCTGCTGGCTGCTCCAGAATCCGGAGACCAGCCACAAATCAGCGTCGCACTGCGAATGCTGCAAGGCGAAGTGCAGGCAACCTGTGGCCTGGCGGGATGGTTCGATCAGGCTGCTCAAGCGAGCACCCAGCTCGGTTGAGCGACCGGCGCGGGCGCGAACGAATGCCATGTGGCTGACGGGAATATGCGTGGACATGTGCGACCCTCCCAGGGTGGTGTCGAGGCAGCCATGGGACGGGCTGCGACAGGATCCAAGATTAAGCGTCCGGCGCAACGGCCGTTAGTCGATTCCTGCCAGCGCATTGCACAATCCTGCGAACCTGGCTGGACAACACCGAGGCCGGACCTGGCTGCGGAAAAAAACCACAACGTTGTTTCAAGCAAGTGACAGCCCGCGTGCAGGACCCGGCTCTGCTCACGCGCGCACGTGCGGCAGGATCAGGCAAGATTTGCGCAGGATTCGCCTACCCCTGGCGCTTGCACAAATTTAAGCTGTGGCCATTCGCAATCTTCCCGGAGGGGCCTTCATGTCATCGCTCGAAACCCAGCAGCCGCCACTGGATGCGGAGATGGAAAAACAGCGGGCGGAGCTGGCCGGGATCATTGCGCGCAACACCGGCGAAGACGGCAGCTACGCCACGGCGATCCAGTCGCTGTTCGTCTCGCGCTACAGCCACTCCCACGATTTCGCCTCGGTGCTGGCCCAGCCGGCCCTGTGCATCATGGCCCAGGGTCGCAAGGAAGTACGGCTGGCCGACGAGGAGTTCAACTACGACCCGCTCAACTACCTGGTGGTCTCGGTTTCCATGCCGTTGAGCGGGCGTCTGGCCGATGTCTCGCCGCTGGAACCGGTCCTGGCCCTGCGCCTGGACATCGACCCGGCCGAGATCAGCACGCTGATCGCCGATGCCGGGCCGCTGGGGGTGCCGAACCGTCCGGTCGGCCGCGGCCTGTATGTGGAGCGCCTGGATACGCCGATGCTCGACGCCGTGCTGCGCCTGACCCGCCTGCTGGATACGCCCAAAGACATCGCCATGCTCGCGCCGCTGATTCGTCGGGAGATTCTCTACCGGCTGCTGCGCAGCCCTCAGGGCCACCGGCTGTATGAGATTGCCATCGCCAACAGCCAGGGCCATCGGGTCAGCCAGGCCATCAAATGGCTGAACAGCAACTACGAGCAACCGCTGCGCATCGACGATCTGGCGCGTGGGGTGAACCTCAGCGTGTCGACCCTGCACCACCGCTTCAAGGCCATGACCGCCATGAGCCCCTTGCAGTATCAGAAGCAATTGCGCCTGCAGGAAGCCCGGCGCCTGATGCTGACCGAGGGGCTGGAGGCGTCCGCCGCCGGTTACCGGGTCGGCTACGAAAGCCCTTCGCAGTTCAGCCGCGAATACAGCCGCCAGTTCGGCGCCCCGCCGCTGCGGGACATGGCGCGCCTGCGCAGCAGCGTCCGATAAGCGCAATCACCGAAACTGAAGACCCATGCCTCCTGGCCAGGTATGGGGCATTTTTTGCGCGGCTCAGCGCGCGCGAACCACGTGCTTGATCTCCTGGAATGCCTGCAATCCCCAAGGACCCAGCTCGCGGCCGATGCTGCTCTGCTTGTAGCCGCCCCAGGCGGTCTGCGGGAAGATCACCTGCGGCGCGTTGATCCACACCAGCCCGGCCTGCAAGGCATTGGCGACCCGCTCGGCGTTCTCTACATCGGCGCCGACCACACTGGCCACCAGGCCGAATTCGCTGTCGTTGGCCAGCGCGATGGCCTCGGCCTCGCTGGCGAAACTGCGCACGCAGAGCACCGGGCCAAAGATCTCCTCACGCCACAGCGCGCTGTCGAGGGGCACTTCGGTGAAAATAGTCGGCCGGACAAAAAAGCCGCGCGCGCGGTCCGCCGGACGCTCGCCACCACATACCAGCCTGGCCCCGGCACTCAGCCCGCGATCGATATGGCCCAGCACTCGCTGGTATTGCGCCTGGTTGACCAGCGCGCCCATCTCCACGTCCGGATCGAAAGGGTCCGCCACCCGAATCGCCTCGGCCCGAGCCTTGAGGCGCAGCAGGAACTCGTCCGCCAGTTCGTCGGCCACCAGCACCCGGCTGGTGGCGGAGCACATCTGCCCGGCGTTGAAAAAGCCACCGCCACAAGCCAGTTCCACCGCCAGTTCGAGATCGGCATCCGCCAGCACCAGCAGCGAAGATTTGCCGCCCAGTTCCAGGCTCACACCCTTGACCGTCTCCGCCGCGCGCTGCATGACCTGGACCCCGACCGCATTGCTGCCGGTGAAGGAAATCTTCGCCACCCGCGGATCGGCCGCCAGCGGCGCACCCACCGCCAGCCCGGTGCCGCAGACCAGGTTGAACACACCCTTGGGCAAGCCGCTCCGGGCGATGATCGCCGCCAGCTCCAGCTCCGGCAGCGGCGTGACTTCCGAGGGTTTGAGCACCACGCTGCAACCGGCAGCCAGGGCCGGCGCGAGCTTCCAGGCGGTGGTGACCATCGGGAAATTCCACGGCACGATCAGGCCGACCACGCCACAGGGCTCACGCCGCACACGAGCGCTGAAATCATCGCTGGGCAACGGCACGTCGCGGTCCTGGGCGGCGTCCAGGCCTTCGGCCAACCCCGCGTAGTACTCGAAGGTGGCAATCACATCGTCGACGTCGATGGCCGCTTCGAATTGCGGCTTGCCGTTGTTGCTCGACTGCAGGTGCATCAGGCGCTCACGGCTCTCGGCGACCCCGGCGGCGATCCGCCGCAACACCGCGCCACGCTCGGCACCGCTGGCCGCGGCCCACGGCACCAGCCCGGCCTGGGCGGCGGTCACCGCCTGCTCGACGCTGTGCCGGTCGCCACCACCAACCAGCGCCAGCGGCTCTTCGGTGGACGGATTGATCACCGGCAAAAGCTCACTGCCGGCACGCCACTGACCGTCGATGTAGAGGCCGTTCAACAGGTTTGCCTGGCTCATGCTTGCACCGCCCGCATCCAGCCGGCCTGGTCGATTTCGATCAGGGTCGGGCCCTGGCGATCGCTGGCCGCGCGCAGCGCATCGCGCAATCCGTCGACGCTGTCGATGGCCTCGGCAGCGCAGCCCAGGGCCTTGGCCACGCCGATGAAGTCCGGCGTGTAGATGTCCACGCCCACCGGCTCGATATCGCGGTTGACCATGTATTTCTTGATCTCTTCATAGCCCTGGTTATTCCACAGCAGCACGATGACCGGCGTGCGCGCTTCCACCGCGCAGGCCAGTTCCGACAGGGTGAACTGCAGGCCGCCGTCGCCGATCAGGCACGCCACCGGGCCCCGGGCATGGCGCTCGGAAGCGCCGCCGAGCCAGGCGCCGATCGCCGCCGGCAAGGCATAACCCAAGGTGCCGTAGCCGGTCGAGGAGTTGAACCAGCGGCGCGGACGCTCGGGGTTGAAGGTCAGGTTGCCGCTGTACACCGGCTGCGTGGAGTCGCCGACGATGACGATCTCCGGCAACTCCTGCACTAGGGTTTCGAGGAACAGCGTCTGCGCCCGGGTCGGCGCGTCCCACTGCAGCTCCAGTGCGTTGCGCAAGGCAGCGGCGCGGACCGTGCCCCAGGCACTGTCGCGCTCGCTCAGCGATTGTTTGCCCAGCTCGGCCAGCAAGGCTTCGGTTGCGCTGTGCGCGTCGGCCACCAGCGCCACTTTCGGCGGATAGTTGCGCACGGTCTGGTCAGGGTCGATGTCGATGCGCAGCAGAGCGCCCGGAATCTCGAAGCCACCGGCGAAAGTCACGTCGTAGTCGGTTTCGGCCAGTTCGGTACCGATGGCCAGGACCACGTCGGCATCGGCCACCAGGGCGCGGGTCGCCACCAGCGACTGGGTCGAGCCGATCAGCAGCGGGTGCCGCGACGGCAGCATGCCCTTGGCATTGATGGTCAGGGCCACGGGGGCCTGGAGCAATTCGGCGAGGCGGGTCAGGGATGCAGCGGCATCGATCGCGCCGCCACCGGCGAGGATCAGCGGGCGCCGGGCGCCCGCCAGCAACTGGCTCATCCGGGCAACCGCGGCGGGCGCGGCGCCGGCCCGGGCGATGCTCACCGGCTCGCTGTCGAGCAGCTCATCGGCCTCCTCCACCAGCACGTCGAGGGGGATCTCGATGTGCACCGGGCGTGGCCGACCGGCCTGGAACAGTGCGAAGGCGCGGGCCAGCACGCCCGGCAGTTCCGCCGCGGACATCAGGGTATGGGAGAACGCCGCCACGCCGCCCACCAGGGCGCCCTGGTTCGGCAGCTCGTGCAGCTTGCCGCGGCCGCCGCCGAGCTGGCTGCGCGACTGCACGCTGGAGATCACCAGCATCGGAATCGAGTCGGCATAGGCCTGACCCATGGCGGTGGTGATGTTGGTCATCCCCGGGCCGGTGATGATGAAGCACACCCCCAGCTTGCCGCTGGTGCGGGCATAACCGTCGGCCATGAATCCGGCGCCCTGCTCGTGACGCGGCGTGACATGCCGGATGCGCGAACGGGCCAGGCCGCGATACAGCTCGACGGTATGCACCCCGGGAATGCCGAAGACCTGCTCGACGCCATAACCTTCGAGTAACTTGACCAACACTTCGCCGCACGTCGCCATGTCTTGCCCTTCTTGTTCGCTTGAGACGGTGTGCCTGGCTGGCCGCTGCATGGCTAGGCACGGGGAAGGCGTCATTGGAACGGGCCGCGTGTAGCGGGAACAATGGATAAAAAGTCATACTAGCCATGTCCTCACGTCATGCCTTGGCCCTTTATGAAACGCCTCCCGCCCCTGCCCGCGCTGCACACCTTTCTGATCACCGCGCGCTGCTGCAACTTCACCCACGCGGCCGAGCAGCTGCATATCACCCAGGGTGCGGTGAGCCGGCAGATCGCCGGCCTGGAGAGTCATCTGGGTTATGCCTTGTTCCAGCGCCAGGCCCGCGGCCTGAGCCTGACGAGCGAAGGACGGGAATGGCTACCACGGGTGGAGCAGGTGTTCGGCCTGATCAGCGAGGGCGTGGAACAGGTCGGGGGAAACCGCGACACCCTGCAACTCAAGGCGTCCACCTGCGTGATGCGCTGGTTGTTGCCGCGCCTGATGCAGTGGCAGAAAGAGCGGCCGGACGTGCCTGTGCGGCTGACCACCACGGTGCAGCACGGGGTCGACTTCAGCCGCGAACAGTTCGATGCCGCGGTGATCTACGGCGCCCCGCCTCCCTCCACCCTCGGCGCCTATCACCTGTTCGACGAACAGCTGACGCCGGTGTGCTCACCGGCATTGCTCGAAGGGGCGATAGCGCTGAAGACCCCGGCCGACCTGCAGCAACACATGCTGCTGCATCCGACCCTGGATACCCATGACTGGAATACCTGGTTGAAAGCCTCGGGGACGGTGCTGAACAACATCGGCAAGGGGCAGCATTTCGAAACCCTGGACCTGGCGATGTCGGTGGCCTCCCAGGGGACGGGAGTGGCCATTGGCGACTGGGCATTGATCGGCGAAGACCTGAGCGCCGGGCGGCTGGTCATGCCATTTGCATTGAAGGTGCGCACTGGCCTGGGCTACTACCTGGTCCACCCCGATCGCTCAGCGCCATCGCCGCAGTTACGGGCGTTGCTGGACTGGCTGGTGGAACAGGCCCGGGCCAGATAGCCCCGTAGCCGATGTAGCCGATGTAGCCGATGTAGCCGCTGGCGCAGCCTGCGATCGAGCGCGCAGCGGTCGTAATCCGGTCAACACGTTGTACCTGCAAAAACGCGGTGTCTGGTTTTACGACTGCTGCGCAGCCGATCGCAGCCTTCGGCAGCGACTACAGGATGTCTCAGTAACCGACCGTGAAACGCTGGCGGGGGTGCTTCGCTGTTTCCAGCTCATCGATCATGGCGATGGCGTAGTCGGCGAAGGTGATCCAGCTCTTGCCTTCGGCGCTCACCAGCAGATGGTCCTGGCCGAGGCGGAACTGCCCGCGGCGCTCGCCTTCGACGAACTCCGCCGACGGCGACAGGAAGGTCCAGTCCAGCTCTTTCTCCTGGCGCAGGGTATCGAGGAACACACTGCCGGCACTGGCTTCAGCCTTGTACTCATCCGGAAAACCGGCGGCGTCGATTACCCGGCTACCGTCGGGCAACAGCAACGAACCGGCACCGCCCACCACCAGCAGGCGTTTGACGCCGGCCTTTTTCACCGGCTCGATCACGGCCTTGGGCGGGATAGTGGAAAAGTGCGCCGCGCTGATCACCGCATCGTGACCGGCGACCGCGGCCTGCAACGCCGCGCCGTCCAGTACGTCGACCGCCTTGCTCACCACACCGGCGCGATTGCCGATTTTCGCCGGGTTACGGGCAATCGCGGTGACGCTGTGACCACGACGCAGGGCTTCTTCCAGCAGTTGGCTACCGGCACGACCGGTGGCACCAATGATTGCAATCTTGCTCATGACAGTTCTCCAGTTCCGATAAGTGACGCAAAGCCTTACAGGGAATGCCCCCGCGCCAGGCGCGGGAGCGGTCGAATCACCACTTCATTTCGCCCTTGGCGACCTTGGCGCTCAGCTCCAGGGAGCTGTCTTCGCCCAGGTCCGGGTAACGCTTTTTCATCGCCGCGATCAGTTCGGCGGAATCCTTGGCCTTGGCGGTTTCTTCATCGAAGGCCTTGATGTAGTCGGCGGTGAAATGCACGGGAGCCAGGGAGCGGGCGCTTTCACCGAGATAATGGCCCGGCACCACGGTCTGGGGTTTCAGCGCGGCGATGGTGTCCAGGGTGGTCAGCCAGTCCTTGTGGGATTGCGCGGTCTGGGTGTCGGCCATCCACACATGGATGTTTTCCGCCACCACCACGCCACCGACGACCGCCTTGATCGACGGGATCCAGACGAAGGTGCGGTCCGGTTGTTTGCCGTCCAGGCCGATGATGTCCAGCTTCTGCCCTTCCAGAGTCAGGCTGTGGCCCTTGAGCACGCCCGGCACAATGGTCTTGGCCGGCACGTCGGCGCCCATTTTCGGGCCCCAGAACGCGAGCTTGCCGTCGACCGTGGCCTTGATGTGCTCGACGGTCGGCTGCGACGCCACGACCTTGGCCTTGGGGAAGGCCTGGGTGATGGTGTCGAGGCCGAAGTAGTAGTCCGGGTCACCGTGGCTGATGTAGATGGTGGTCAGTTGCTTGCCGCTGGCGCGAATCTTTTCCACCAGTTGCTCGGCCTGGGATTTGCCGAACTGCGCGTCCACCAGAATCGCTTCCTTCTTGCCGCTGACCAGCACCGAGGTCACCGGGAAGATCGCCGCAGTCCCCGGGTTGTACACATCCAGCTTCAGGGCCGGCTCGACGGCGGCGGCATGGGCGGCGAAACCCAGGGTGGCGGTCGCCAGCAGCAGGCGCTTGAGTGAGGTGAATCCGATCATGTGCAGCTCCGATGGTCTGTCGGCCGTAAGTGGCCATGGGTAGGTGGCGATGGAGATGAAGCTTAGTTGCCGCACTCGTTACAAAAAATGCGATGCTTGGACATAGTTTGTTTCTGAAAGCGGGCAAATCATGGATCGTCTTCAAGCAATGCGCGTCTTCGTCACCGTAGTCGATCTTGGCAGCCAGTCGGCCGCCGCCGACCATCTGGACCTCTCGCGGCCGGTGGTTTCGCGTTATCTGGCGGAGCTGGAGGACTGGGTCGGCGCCCGGCTGATGCACCGCACCACCCGCAAGCTGAGCCTGACCGCGGCGGGCACCGAGATCCTGCCGCGCTGCCAGCAGATGCTCGAGTTGTCGATGGACATGCAGGCCGCCGTCAGCGAACCGGACGATGTGCCCCGCGGCTTGCTGCGCATCAGCGCCAGCACCTCGTTCGGCCAGGCCCAGCTGGCGGATGCCATGGCCGCCTACGTCGAGCGCTACCCCGGCGTCAGCATCGACCTGCAGATGCTCGACCGCGCGGTGAACCTGGTGGACGAACGCATCGACCTGGCGATCCGCGCCAGCAACGACCTGGACCCGAACCTGATCGCCCGGCGGCTGACGGTATGCCGCTCGGTGATCTGCGCCTCCACGGCCTATCTGCGCGAGCACCCGACGCCACAGCGGGTCGAGGAGCTCAGCCAGCACAACTGCCTGACCCACTCCTATTTCGGCAAGAGCCTGTGGCATTTCGAACAGGACGGCGAACAGGTTTCGGTACCGGTGCAGGGCAATATCAGCGCCAACGACGCCAGCACCCTGTTGCGCGCGACCATGGCCGGGGCCGGCGTGGCCATGCTGCCCACCTACCAGGCCTGGGTGTATATCCACAGCGGCGAACTGGTGCGCCTGCTGCCCCAGGCAGAGCCCCGGCAAATGCCCATGTACGCGGTCTATGCCTCGCGCAAACACATGCCGGTGGCCCTGCGCAGCATGCTGGATTTCCTGGTGCTGCGTTTCCCCGAGGAGCCGGAGTGGGACAAGGGCCTGTAAAACCCGATAAGACCGCTGAATACCCCGTCAACACGCTGCCCGCAACCTGGCCGGCGACCATGGCTGATCCCTATGGCTGATCTATGCTGATAACAGTACCCCCACACGCGCAGGGGTATTCGTTCAGAGGTGTTTGCCATGAACATCAAAACAAGAAGATACCTGGCCATTTTCGTCACCTGCACCGCGACCCTGGCGCTGTACGGAACAGCGGCCTATCGCGTCGAGCAGGCCCGGCAACAGCCCCGTGTCTATGCCAGTTGCAACGTCGACCAGTGCATCCCGCACACCGCGACCCTCAACTCCCTGAAATGATGCAGACGCGCGGCGTCACTGTTCGTGATCGCTCTTCAAGCGGTCGCGGAAAGCCTTGGGCGAGATCCCGACGCGGCGGCGGAACAGCCGGGTGAAGTTGGTGGGATCGGAAAACCCCAGGGTGTCGGAAATCTCATAGATGGTCATGCTGGTGTAGGTCAGCAGGCGCTTGGCCTCCAGCAGCTGGCGCTCATGCATGATCTGCAGGGCCGGCTGGCCCGCCAGTTCACGACAGGTGCCATTGAGATGGGAAACGGAAATCCCCAGCTTGTGCGCCAGGTCCTCGACCTTCACATGTTCGCGATAGTGGTTTTCCACCAGCTGGATATAGCCATTGAAATACTCCCGTGCCCGCTGCGGCCGCTGGCTGGCGCTGCGGCGCCGGATCGCCTGGCGGCTGACCCACACCATGATCACGCTGACCAGCGAATGCATGAGCATTTCCCGCGCTGGCTCACGCCCTTGGTACTCACTCTGCAACGCGGCAAACAGGCTGTTCAGGTAGTCGCCGTCGGCGCCCGCCGGGTAGCTCTCGGCCACGGCCAGGGCATTCACCGAGTGCCCCAACTGGGCTTGCAGATGGGCCATCAAGGGCGCCGCCAGGGTCACCACATAACCGTCGATGTCTTCGGAAAAACGAAAGCCGTGCACCGACAGGGCCGGCAGGATCTGTAGCGCCGACTCCCCCAGCAACGTGCGCTGGCCTTCGATCTCAAGCTCGGCCTGCCCGCGATGCACGAACAGCAACTGACAGAGATCGGCATGCCGATGCGGTTTGATTTCCCAATGGTGCTCGCGGCTGCGCTTGGAAATGGTTTCGCAGTGCAGCAGGTCCGGTGTCGGCCAATCCAGGCTTTCCCCATAGAGTTTGAACACCGGAATTGAAGGCAAGGCAGGCTTATTCATAACTGCAATCCAGGCCTCTGGGTGACGGGCGATAATCGCACCGATTGGTGAAATGAACAGGTATCGGCTCAGTTTTCACCTTCAACTGACAGCATCACAAGTGAAAAATGCAGGCACTCGAAACATAAAAATCACTCAGCGAACCTGTTCGCGTGAAGCTTGCGAGTCATAAAAACAATGAAAACCCTGAAAACTCAAGTCGCCATCATTGGCGCCGGCCCCTCCGGATTGCTGCTCGGCCAGCTGCTGCACAAGGCCGGCATCGATACCCTGATCCTCGAACGACAAACCCCGGATTACGTACTCGGGCGCATCCGCGCCGGGGTACTGGAACAAGGCATGGTCGACCTGCTGCGCCAGGCCGGGGTCAGCCAGCGCATGGACGCCGAAGGCCTGGTGCACGGCGGCTTCGAGCTGGCCCTTGACGGCCGCCGGGTGGCCATCGACCTGCATGCCCTCACTGGCGGCAAGAGCGTCACGATCTACGGCCAGACCGAAGTCACCCGCGACCTGATGCAAGCCCGCCAGGCCGTCGGCGCCCGGACCCTGTACCAGGCCGACAACGTGCGCCCCCACGACATGCAGAGCGACCAGCCCTACCTGACCTTCGATTACCAGGGCGAGCCCCATCGTCTGGACTGCGACTACATCGCCGGTTGCGACGGTTTTCACGGGGTCGCCCGACAGTCGATCCCGGCCGACAAGCTCAAGGTTTTCGAGCGCGTCTATCCGTTCGGCTGGCTCGGCATTCTCGCCGATACCCCGCCGGTCCACGACGAACTGGTCTACGCCCGCCACGAACGCGGTTTCGCCCTGTGCAGCATGCGGTCGACCACCCGCACCCGTTACTACCTGCAAGTACCGGCGGAGGAAAATGTCGCCGACTGGTCCGATCAACGCTTCTGGGACGAGCTCAAGAAGCGCCTGCCCGAGGAGCTGGCCGAGCGCCTGGTGACCGGGCCGTCGATCGAGAAAAGCATCGCGCCGCTGCGCAGCTTCGTGGTCGAGCCGATGCAATACGGACGGATGTTCCTGGTCGGCGACGCCGCGCACATCGTGCCGCCCACCGGGGCCAAGGGCCTGAACCTGGCCGCCAGCGATGTCAGCACACTGTTCAACATTCTGCTCAAGGTCTACCGCGAGCAGCGCACCGACCTGCTGCAAAAGTATTCGCAAATCTGCCTGCGGCGGATCTGGAAGGCCGAGCGTTTCTCCTGGTGGATGACCGCGATGCTGCACCGTTTCCCCGACTCCGACGACTTCAGCCAGCGCATCGCCGAGTCGGAGCTGGCGTACTTCGTCGACTCCGAGGCCGGACGCAAAACCATTGCGGAAAATTACGTCGGCCTTCCTTATGAGGCTATCGAGTAGGGGCCTATCGAGTACACTGGCGAGCATTCCCGCTCGCCTTGCCCCTTGCGGGTCAATCACTGCCCGCAGGTTCTTTCGTGACCCATCCCAACCCGCCTGGCCAACCCCAATTGGCTCTTCGCAGCGTACTGATCGCCCTGATGCTGGCGATCTTCCTCGGCGCCCTGGACCAGACCATAGTCGCGGTCTCCATGCCCGCCATCTCCGCGCAGTTCAAGGACGTCAGCCTGCTGGCCTGGGTGATTTCCGGCTACATGGTGGCCATGACCGTGGCGGTGCCGATCTACGGCAAGCTCGGCGACCTCTATGGCCGACGCAAGCTGATGCTGTTCGGCATGGGCCTGTTCACCCTGGCCTCGCTGTTCTGCGGCATGGCGCAGAACATGGAACAACTGGTGCTGGCGCGGATCTTCCAGGGCATCGGCGCCGGCGGAATGATTTCGGTCAGCCAGGCGATCATCGGCGACATAGTCCCGCCCCGCGAACGCGGGCGTTACCAGGGCTACTTCAGCAGCATGTACGCGGCGGCCAGCGTCGCCGGCCCGGTGCTCGGCGGCTACATGACCGAATACCTGTCCTGGCGCTGGGTGTTCCTGATCAACCTGCCCCTGGGCCTGGGCGCCTGGCTGGTGGCCAGGCGCAACCTGCGGGGGCTGCCGATCCCGCAGCGCAAACCGATCATCGACTACCTCGGCACGCTGTTGATGATCATCGGCCTGACCGCCCTGCTGCTGGCGATCACCCATTTCGGCCAGGGTCACGCCTGGCGCAGCCAAGAGGTGCTGGGCCTGCTGGCCTGTGCCGTCGTCGCCCTGGCCCTGTTCGCCTGGCATGAACGGCGCACGGAAGAACCGCTGCTGCCCATGCACCTGTTTGCCAACCGCAACGCCATGCTGTGCTGGTGCACGGTGTTCTTCACCAGCTTCCAGGCCATCTCGCTGACGGTGCTGATGCCGTTGCGCTTTCAGAGCGTCACCGGCGCCGGTGCCGACAGCGCTGCGCTGCACCTGTTGCCGCTGGCCATCGGCCTGCCGATAGGCGCCTACTTCGCCGGGCGCATGACCTCGGTGACCGGTCGCTACAAACCGATGATCCTCAGTGGCGCCCTGTTGATGCCGCTGACCGTTCTCGGCATGGCCTTCAGCCCACCCCAGGCGGTGCTGCTGAGCAGCGTGTTCATGTTGTTCAGCGGGATTGCCTCCGGCATGCAATTCCCGACCTCGCTGGTGGGCAGCCAGAACTCGGTGGAGCAACGGGACATCGGGGTCGCCACCAGCACCACCAACCTGTTCCGCTCCCTGGGCGGCGCGATGGGCGTGGCCTTGATGTCGGCGCTGCTGCTGGCGCTGTTGCAGGATTCCAGCTTCGCCCAGTTGAGCGGTTCGGCGCTGATCGGCGAAGGCCACTCGGGCAATGTGCTGCTCGACGGCCTGAATGCCGCGCCGGGTCCGGAACAGGGAGCCTTGCGGGCTGAGCTGCTGCTGACCTTCAAACACTTGCTGATGGTCAGCGCGGCGGTGTCGTTGCTGGGGCTGGCGGCGGCGCTGGCCATGCCCAATGCGCTGCTGCGCGGGCGCGAAGACAAGGTCAAATAACGGCATCGCCAGCCAGCTCTACCATAGGCGAGCTGGCTGGCGACCGGCCCTCACGGGCTGTAGTACCCCACCGCCACCAGGAAATGCCCGACCTTGCGCAGGTAGGCGTGCTTGTCTTCCACCTTGGCCGTCACCGGGTTCTTCCAGCGGTACTCATACTCGCCCTGATCCTGGGTGGCCATCAGCGCCAGGATCGGCTCGCCCACAGGTTTGCCGTCCGGGTCCTTGACCTTGTTGAAGTCGGTATTGATCAGCCGCAGATTGGTGCCGTGGGCCACGTAGCGCTGGTTGTCCAGATCGACCACGAACACATACAGGTCGTCCTGCAGGAAACCGCCCTTGAGCGAGTTGATCGCCGTCAGCGTGCCCTTCTCATCCTTCACCAGCTCGCTCGCTGCCTTGTCCAGCAAGGCCCTGGCCTGCTCGGCGGAAGCCCGCGGCAGGTAATAGCCGACCGCCAGGATCCGCTCGCCGACCCGCTGGTAATACACATGCTTGCGCTCGACCTTGCCGTCGGCCCAGTTTTGCCAGCGGTATTCTGCTTGCTGGATGCCATTGCCCTCGGGAATCTTCAGCGCGTCCTTGAAGGCCTTTTGCAGATCCGGACCGAGCACCTCGGAAACATCGCGGCCGATCAGCGCCGACGACGGCCCGCCACTGGCCAGCATCACCCCCTTGGTGTCGACCACAAACACATAACGGTCCTTGTCGACGAACTCGCCCTGCCGGCTGAACGCGGCGAAGGCCTTGTCACCCTGGTCGTGGTAATAGGCCAGGGCCTTTTCCAGCAGGGCCTTGGCCGCCGTGGCATCGTCCGCCGCCTGGACCTGGCTGGTGCAGAACACCAGCAGCCACCCCAGCACCGTGGCTCTCAGCAATCCCCTCATTGCGCGTCCCTCGTTCTTGTTGGTGTTTCAAGAGCGTAGACGGCTGCGGGATATGGTCGAGTATTCAGCGAAGCAGGGAGGCGCGAGGCAAGACCGCGACCTTCCCACGCCTGGCGCGGGAAGGTGGTCAAGGTCAGGGGCGGGTATTGAGCTGCTGCTGCAGATTCTGGATCTGGCTCTGCAGGGTATTGATGTTGCGGGTGACCTGGCCGCGGAAGGCGTCGAACTCGGCGGTGTTGGTGCCACCCTGGGCAGCGGCGGGACGATTGTCCTGCTGGCTCTTGAGCACAATGATGTCCTGCTCCAGGCGTTCGATGGCGGCGCTCGGGTTGCCCTGTCTTTTCAAGGCGGCGATCTCGGCGTTCAGGCTCTTGAACTGGGCATCGACCTTGCTGGTGTCGACCGGCGCGCTCTTCAGGGCCGCCAGTTCGCTGCTCAAGGTTTTCACCTGCGCCTGCAACTGGGTATTGGCCGCCTGCTGCTCGGTGGCTTGCGCGGTCATCTGCGCCAGGCGCTTGTCCAGGTCCGTGGCCTGCCCGGCCACGCCTTGCTGCTGCTTGCCCTGGTCCTGCAGGCGGCTTTCCAACTGCTTGATCTGCAGCTTCAAGGCTTCGCTGTCGCTGTTGACGCTGGACTGGCTGGCAACCACCTTGCCGGAAATATCCTGCAGGCGTCCCGCCGCTTCTTCGCTGATGCGGGCGAAACTTTCCTGGGTGGCGACCAGTTGCTGCTCCATCAGCGAGATCTGCTGGAAGCTCCACCAGGCCAGGCCGATAAAGGCGAAGAACAAGGCACCGACCAGCGCCCAGAGCGGCCCGGCACTCGGCGCCTTGACCTTGGTTACCGGCACGCTGCGCGAATGCACCGAAGTACGCGCGCGGCCCGCGGCGGTGGTCGGGAAATCATCGTCGAGGGTATCGGCACGCAGGCTTGGAACATCGTCGAAGTCGTCGTTGGCATCGTTACGCATGGGGCAACCTTTCTAAAACCGCGGTGATAGCTGAATGCGGCGAGTATAAACCGCTAACCCGCCGCCCTGATCGACCCTGAACCCCGAACTCGGTTCAGTGTTTATTTTCAGCGTATGTCCTGGGCCTTCCACCAGCCGCAGAATTCATCCAGGGCGGTCCACAGGCTGACCTTCGGTTCGTAATCCAGATAATGGCGGGCGCGGCTGATATCCAGGGTGAAGTTCTTGTTCATGACCTGCATGCCCAGGCGTGACAGGGTCGGCTCCGGACGGCCCGGCCAGAGCTTGCAGAAACCTTCATTGAGGGCCGCCACGCTGTAGGCCAGGCCAAAGGAGCGGTAGCGCGTGACCTGTGGCACGCCCATCTGGCGCATCACATAGTTCACCACGTCCCACAATGGCACGGGCGCGCCGTTACTGATGTTGTAGGCCTTGCCCAGGGCCGAGCCGCTGGCCAGCAGACTGCTGAGCAGCGCTTCGTTGAGGTTCTGCACACTGGTGAAGTCGACCTTGTTCAGGCCGTTGCCGATGATCGCCAGGCGGCCCTTGCGCTGCATCTTCAACAGGCGCGGGAAAATGCTCATGTCGCCGGCGCCGGTGACAAAACGCGGGCGCAGCGCCAGCACCTCCAGGCCGAACTCCTGGGCGCCGAACACCTTCTGCTCCGCCAGGTATTTGGTGGCGGCATAAGGGTGCTTGAAGCGCTTGGGTACCTGTTCTTCGGTCAGGCCCAGATGGTCGCGACCGTCGAAATAGATCGACGGCGACGACAGGTGCACCAGGCGCCGGACATGGCGCTTGAGGCAAGCCTCGACCACGTTTTCGGTGACCAGCACGTTGCCCTGATGGAAATCCTGATAACGCCCCCAGAGCCCCACCGCCCCCGCGCAATGCACCACCGCATCGACATCGCGGCACAGGTCGCGCACCAGATCGGCATCGTTCAAGTCACCCTGGACGAACTCGGCCCCGCGCCGCACCAGATGCTCCACACCTTCGGCCCGACGCCCGTTGACCCGTACATCCAGGCCCTGCTCAAGGGCAAAACGCGCGAAGCGTCCACCAATGAAGCCGCTTGCGCCGGTGACCAGAATTTTCATGACTTGCTCCGATTGCTTTCGTGTTTCATGCCTGTCGCACTATGTATTGCTTAACGCTATTGCCTGATGCCTTGACGCCTGGTGTCACGCCAACGGCACCAGCCATTGCGCCGAAGAACGTGCCAGGTGCTCGGTGAGCAGGCCCAGCAGTTGGCCACCATTGCGCCAATGATGCCAGTACAACGGCACATCGATCGGCTTATCTGGCAAAAGCTCCACCAACACACCCCGCGCCAACTGGTCGCGCACCTGCAGTTCGGGCACCAGCCCCCAGCCCAGGCCGGCTTCGGTCAGGCGGATGAAGCCCTCGGACGAGGGACACAGATGATGCTCGAACCCGCCATCGACCCCCAGCGCCGCCAGGTAGCGGTGCTGCAGGAAATCGTCCGGGCCGAACACCAGGGCCGGCGTCCGGGCCAGGCGCTCGGCTTGCACACCCTGCGGAAAATGCCGCGCCAGGAACGCCGGGCTGGCCAGGGCGCGGTAGCGCATGGCCCCCAGCAGCACACTGCGGGCACCGGCCACCGGCCGCTCGCTGGCGCAGACACAGGCCGCCACTTCCCCGGCTCGCATGCGCTTGAGGCCGACGGTCTGGTCTTCGACGATCAGGTCCAGAAGCAAGTGCTGCTCGGCACAGAAGTCGCCCACCGCCTCAGCCCACCAGGTGGCCAGGCTGTCGGCGTTGAGGGCGATGCGCAGACGCTCCGGCAAGCCTTCCTCGTCCAGGGCCGGCACCTGGCTCTGCAGGTCGCGTTCGAGCAGGCGTACCTGCTGCACATGGTTGAGCAGGCGCCGGCCGATTTCCGTCGGCGCCGGCGGCGTGACCCGCACCAGCACCGGCTGGCCGATCCGCGCCTCGAGCAGCTTGATGCGCTGGGAAATGGCCGACTGCGACAACCCCAGCACCTGCGCGGCACGCTCGAATCCGGCCTGTTCGATCACCGCGGCCAGGGCGGACAGCAATTTATAGTCGAACATCAGTTTTCCTAATGAGCGATCAGTAATATTGGTTTTTCTTATACAGCCTGCAACCGGAGAATAGCCAGCATGCTTTCTCGTTCAAGGACCTTTTTCATGGCTGGCGAAACCTCCCTCGATACCCTGCTGCGCAGCATGAGCCCGCAGCTCAACCCCGGTGACTACGTGTTCTGCTCCATCGCCGATCGCGCGCTGCTCGAGGGCACCGACGTACTGGGCAGCTTTCGCGAGCAGGAAGGGCTCACGGTGATCCTCGAGCGCCAGCAAGCCGAACGCCTGGGGTTGGGTTTCGACTACGTCGCGGCCTGGATCACCCTGAACGTGCATTCGGCCCTGGAAGCCGTCGGCCTGACCGCCGCGTTCGCCAGCGCCCTGGGCAAGGCCGGGATCAGCTGCAACGTGATCGCCGGCTACTACCACGATCATCTGTTTGTCGGTAAGGCCGATGCCGAGCGCGCCATGCACGTGCTGCGGCAACTGGCGGCGGGCGAGGAGTAAACGACATGTGGCAGAGCTACGTTAACGGGCTGCTGGTAGCGGCCGGGCTGATCATGGCGATCGGCAGCCAGAATGCTTTTGTCCTGGCCCAGAGCCTGCGCCGTGAACACCACCTGCCGGTGGCCGTGCTGTGCGTGACTTGCGATGCGTTGCTGGTGGCGGCCGGGGTATTCGGCCTGGCCACGGTGCTGGCGCAGAGCCCGACGCTGCTGGCGGTTGCCCGCTGGGGCGGCGCCGCGTTCCTGATCTGGTACGGCAGCCAGGCCCTGCGTCGCGCCTGCTCCAAACAGAGCCTGCAGCAGGGCGAGAACCAGACCGTCCGCTCGCTGCGCGCGGTGCTGCTCAGCGCGTTGGCGGTGACCCTGCTCAACCCCCATGTGTACCTGGACACGGTGCTGCTGATCGGCTCGCTGGGCGCGCAACAGACCGAACCCGGCGCCTATGTGGTCGGCGCGGCCAGCGCTTCGCTGCTGTGGTTTTTCACCCTCGCCCTCGGCGCCGCGTGGCTGGCTCCATGGCTGGCACGGCCGAGCACCTGGCGCATTCTCGACCTGCTGGTGGCAGTGATGATGTTCAGTGTCGCGATTCAACTCCTCAGCGCCGCATGATTTATTCCAAAAGGCTCTGGAACCTCTATCCCACACAGTTGTTGCGTGGTTATGCCGCACCCCCGGTGCTATGATCCGAACCCTGCGCCGCAAAGAGTACAAACTCCCCGGCGCTTGTCTGGCCGCCCGTGATCGGCCTTGCGCCCACCGCAACTGACCTGATTAGGAGAATCACCATGGCTTTCGAATTGCCGCCGCTGCCTTACGCACACGATGCCCTGCAGCCGCACATTTCCAAGGAAACTCTGGAATACCACCACGACAAGCACCACAACACCTATGTCGTGAACCTGAACAACCTGGTGCCAGGCACCGAGTTCGAAGGCAAAACCCTGGAAGAGATCGTCAAGTCTTCCTCGGGCGGTATCTTCAACAACGCCGCTCAGGTCTGGAACCACACTTTCTACTGGAACTGCCTGGCGCCAAACGCTGGCGGTCAACCAACCGGCGCACTGGCCGAGGCCATCAACGCAGCATTCGGTTCGTTCGACAAGTTCAAGGAAGAATTCACCAAGACTTCCGTCGGCACCTTCGGTTCCGGTTGGGGCTGGCTGGTGAAAAAGGCTGACGGCTCCCTGGCCCTGGCCAGCACCATCGGCGCCGGCAACCCGCTGACCAGCGGCGACACCCCGCTGCTGACCTGCGACGTCTGGGAACACGCTTACTACATCGACTACCGCAACCTGCGTCCCAAGTACGTCGAAGCGTTCTGGAACCTGGTCAACTGGAAATTCGTGGCCGAGCAGTTCGAAGGCAAGACCTTCGTCGCCTAAGCCCGTTTGCAGTCAAAAAAACCCGGCATTGCCGGGTTTTTTCGTTTTACCGGCAAGCGGCCGGCTTGCCGCGCCAGCCCGGCGCGCTAACATCCGCTCAGGTAAAAAATCGCCGCCGTCCCTCAAGTTGCAAGGCTTGGCTACCGACATATAACCGATAAGCGCGGATAGGCTGGCTCCCGGCATTCCAGCCAAGCCTACAGGTGAAATATCCTGGGCCTGATTGTCCCTTTGACTGCCATCACGGGATTGCCAATACTCATGGCAACTTGACGCTACACGCACGGAACAAGGAATAACCCTTTGAAGCTGGAACTCAAAAACAGCTTGTCGGTGAAGTTGCTCCGGGTTGTGCTGCTGTCGGCACTGATAGTGGGCGTAGTTCTGAGCTGCGCACAAATCGTCTTCGATGCTTACAAGACTCGGCAGGCGGTCGCTAATGATGCCCAGCGCATTCTCGACATGTTTCGCGACCCCTCGACCCAGGCCGTTTACAGCCTGGACCGCGAAATGGGCATGCAAGTCATCGAAGGCCTGTTCCAGGACGATGCCGTGCGCATGGCCTCCATTGGCCATCCCAACGAAACCATGCTCGCGGAAAAAACCCGTGAGTTGCAGACATCTCCCAGCCGCTGGCTGACCGACCTGATCCTCGGCAAGGAGCGCACCTTCACCACCCAGCTGGTGGGTCGTGGCCCCTACAGCGAATACTACGGCGACCTGAGCATTACCCTCGACACGGCCACCTACGGCCAGGGCTTCATCGTCAGCTCGGTGATCATTTTCATTTCCGGCGTATTGCGCGCCCTGGCCATGGGCCTGGTGCTGTATCTGGTTTACCACTGGCTGCTGACCAAGCCGCTGTCGCGGATCATCGAGCACCTGACCACCATCAACCCGGACCGCCCCAGCGAGCATCAGATTCCCTTGCTCAAGGGCCACGAGCGAAACGAGCTGGGGATCTGGATCAATACCGCCAACCAGTTGCTGGCGTCGATCGAGCGCAACACGCACCTGCGCCATGAAGCGGAAAACAGCCTGCTGCGCATGGCCCAGTACGACTTCCTCACCGGCCTGCCCAACCGCCAGCAGTTGCAGCAGCAACTGGACAAGATCCTGATCGATGCCGGCCGCCTGCAACGCCGGGTCGCGGTGCTCTGTGTCGGCCTCGACGACTTCAAGGGCATCAACGAACAGTTCAGCTACCAGACCGGCGACCAGTTGCTGCTGGCCCTGGCCGATCGCCTGCGGGCCCACAGCGGTCGCCTGGGCGCCCTCGCCCGCCTCGGCGGCGACCAGTTCGCCCTGGTCCAGGCCGATATCGAACAACCCTACGAAGCCGCCGAACTGGCGCAGAGCATTCTCGACGACCTGGAAGCGCCGTTCGCCCTCGACCACCAGGAAATCCGCCTGCGCGCCACCATCGGCATCACCCTGTTCCCGGAAGACGGCGACAGCACCGAAAAGCTGCTGCAGAAAGCCGAACAGACCATGACCCTGGCCAAGAGCCGGTCGCGCAACCGTTATCAGTTCTACATCGCCAGTGTCGACAGCGAGATGCGCCGGCGCCGCGAACTGGAGAAGGACCTGCGCGAAGCCCTGACCCGCCAGCAGTTCCACCTGGTCTACCAGCCGCAGATCAGCTACCGCGATCATCGGGTGGTCGGGGTCGAGGCGCTGCTGCGCTGGCAGCATCCGGAACACGGCTTCGTCCCGCCGGACCTGTTCATCCCCCTGGCCGAGCAGAACGGCACCATCATCGCCATCGGCGAATGGGTGCTGGACCAGGCCTGCCGCCAGTTGCGCGAATGGCATGACCTGGGCTTCAGCGACCTGCGCATGGCGGTCAACCTGTCCACCGTGCAACTGCACCACGCCGAACTGCCACGGGTGGTCAACAACCTGCTGCAGATCTACCGCCTGCCGCCGCGCAGCCTGGAGCTGGAAGTCACCGAAACCGGCCTGATGGAAGACATCAGCACCGCCGCCCAGCACCTGCTGAGCCTGCGCCGCTCGGGTGCGCTGATCGCCATCGACGACTTCGGCACCGGCTACTCGTCCCTGAGCTACCTCAAGAGCCTGCCGCTGGACAAGATCAAGATCGACAAGAGCTTCGTCCAGGACCTGCTGGATGACGACGACGATGCGACCATCGTGCGGGCGATCATCCAGCTGGGCAAAAGCCTGGGCATGCAGGTGATCGCCGAGGGCGTGGAAACCGCCGAGCAGGAGGCCTACATCATCTCCGAAGGCTGCCACGAAGGTCAGGGTTATCACTACAGCAAACCCCTGCCGGCACGGGAGCTGAGCGCCTACCTGAAACAGGCCCAGCGCAGTAACGCGGCCATCCTCTGAAAGCACGATTGCGCGCCTAAGCCTGATCCAGCGCAATCGCTTCCTGAATAGGAAATATTTACAACCACAACCCTTTACACATAATGCAAATCTTTCGCATTATGTCGCAGTTTTGCGCGCCCCTCGCGCCAGTCCACCCCTCTCTCGAAGCAGGATGTTCGCCATGATTCGTATGCCTCTGGCTACCGCCAGTCTGTTGGCCATCGCTATTTCCCTCGCCGGTTGCGGCGAAGGCAAAGACAAGGCTGCCGCGCCGCAAGCCGCTGCTCCAGCCGCCAGCACCGCAGCCCCGGCCACCGCTCCTGCGGCCGGCAAGGTCGATGAAGCGGCGGCCAAGGCGGTTGTCGCGCATTACGCCGACATGGTCTTCGCCGTATACAGCGATGCCGAATCCACCGCGAAGACCCTGCAGACCGCAATCGACGCCTTCCTCGCCAAACCCAACGCCGACACCCTGAAAGCCGCCAAGGCTGCCTGGGTCGCCGCTCGCGTGCCTTACCTGCAGAGCGAAGTGTTCCGCTTCGGCAACACCATCGTCGACGACTGGGAAGGTCAGGTGAACTCCTGGCCGCTGGACGAAGGCCTGATCGACTACGTCGACAAGTCCTACGAGCACGCACTGGGTAACCCGGGCGCCACCGCCAACATCATCGCCAACACCGAAGTCCAGGTCGGCGAAGACAAGGTCGACGTGAAAGACATCACCCCGGAAAAACTCGCCAGCCTCAACGAGCTGGGCGGTTCCGAGGCCAACGTCGCCACCGGCTACCACGCCATCGAATTCCTGCTCTGGGGCCAGGACCTGAACGGCACCGGCCCTGGCGCCGGCAACCGCCCGGCTTCCGACTACCTGGAAGGCGCCGGCGCCACCGGTGGCCACAACGACCGTCGCCGTGCCTACCTGAAAGCCGTGACCCAATTGCTGGTCAACGACCTGGAGGAAATGGTCGGCAACTGGAAACCGAACGTGGCCGACAACTACCGCGCCACCCTGGAAGCCGAACCGGCTGAAAGCGGCCTGCGCAAAATGCTGTTCGGCATGGGCAGCCTGTCCCTGGGCGAACTGGCGGGCGAGCGCATGAAGGTGTCCCTGGAAGCCAACTCCCCTGAAGACGAGCAGGACTGCTTCAGCGACAACACCCACAACTCGCACTTCTACGATGCCAAGGGCATTCGCAACGTGTACCTGGGCGAGTACACCCGCGTCGACGGTACCAAGCTGACCGGCGCCAGCCTGTCGTCGCTGGTAGCGAAAATCGACCCGGCCGCCGATACCACGCTGAAAGCCGACCTGGCCGCCACCGAAGCCAAGATCCAGGTCATGGTCGATCACGCCAACAAGGGTGAGCACTACGACCAGCTGATCGCCGCCGGCAACGACGCGGGCAACCAGATCGTGCGTGACGCCATCGCCGCGCTGGTCAAGCAGACCGGTTCGATCGAACAGGCTGCGGGCAAGCTGGGCATCAGCGACCTGAACCCGGACAACGCCGATCACGAGTTCTGATCAGCGTTGCGGGAATGAAAAGGCGACCTTCGGGTCGCCTTTTTTGTGCCTGGCCTGTAGCCGCTGCCGCAGGCTGCGATAAGGCCGCAGGCCTTCAGCGATCTTGAAACCCTGCGCCCCCTTCGGTGGCGAGCGCAGCCTTCGGCAGCGGCTACAAGCGGGTGCTCCGCGCTTGCCTCAGGTCAAGCGGAACGATAATTCCTCTTATTCAAACTCCCCTGCCCTGTTAGACTTTGCGCCCTTGTTTTGCTCGTCCTGCAGGATATCCGATGCCCCGATCGCTGCTTCGCTGGTCTGCGCTGTTCATGGCCTTGAGCCTGAGCGCCTGCGATGACGCCCCGCGTTTTACCCAGGCCGAGCCGGGCGAAGCGCGTTCCGGCGGTGAAGCGACCGTGCGCAAGAGCGACCAGAACGCCTTTTCCATGCCGTCGGCCAACCTGTCGCCGACCCGGCGCCTGGACTTCAGCGTCGGCAACAGTTTCTTTCGCAGCCCCTGGGTGATCGCCCCCTCGACCACCACCGCCCGCGATGGCCTGGGCCCGCTGTTCAATACCAACGGCTGCCAGAACTGCCATATCAAGGACGGCCGCGGCCACCCGCCGACGCCCGACTCGGACAACGCGGTGTCGATGCTGGTGCGCCTGTCGATCCCCAATGAGCCGGCCTACGCCAAGGTCATCGAGCAGCTGGGCATAGTGCCCGAGCCGGTGTACGGCGGGCAGTTCCAGGACATGGCGGTGCCTGGCGTCGCCCCGGAAGGCAAGGTGCGGGTCGAGTACGAACCGCTGACCGTGCGTTTCAAGGACGGCAGCGAAGTCGAACTGCGCAAGCCGAAGCTGCAGATCACCCAGCTCGGCTATGGCCCGATGCATCCCGACACCCGTTTCTCGGCGCGCGTGGCCCCACCGATGATCGGCCTGGGCCTGCTCGAAGCCATCCCCGAGGCGGCGATCCTGGCCAATGCCCAAGCGCAGGCCAAGGCTGGCAACGGCATCGCCGGCCGGCCGAACCGGGTCTGGGACGACGCCCAGCAAAAGACCGTACTCGGGCGTTTTGGCTGGAAAGCCGGACAACCCAACCTCAATCAACAAAATGTTCACGCGTTCTCTGGTGATATGGGCCTGACCACCAGCCTGAGACCCTTCGATGACTGCACCGACGCCCAGACCGCCTGCAAGCAAGCCCCCAATGGCAACGGGCCGGATGGCGAACCGGAAGTCAGCGACAACATCCTGCGCCTGGTGCTGTTCTACAGCCGCAACCTCGGGGTGCCGGCGCGCCGCGATGTTGGCTCGCCACAAGTCCTGGCCGGCAAGAACCTGTTCTACCAGGCCGGCTGCCAGTCCTGTCATACCCCCCAATTCACCACCGCCGTCGATGCCGCGGAACCCGAGCTGGCCAATCAAGTGATCCGCCCCTACAGCGACCTGCTGCTGCACGACATGGGCGAAGGCCTGGCCGACAATCGCAGCGAATTCCAGGCCGGCGGCCGCGACTGGCGCACGCCGCCGCTGTGGGGGATCGGCCTGACGCAAACGGTCAGTGGCCACACCCAGTTCCTGCATGACGGCCGCGCCCGCAACCTGCTCGAAGCCGTGCTCTGGCATGGCGGCGAAGCCCGGGCGGCGCAGCAACAGGTTTTATCCTTCAATGCCGAGCAGCGCGCTGCGTTGCTGGCATTCCTGAATTCTCTTTAACGCCTTCCTACAAGAACCGGGAGCCCGAACATGTTCCGTCCCAAGCTGTTGTTCACCAGCCTTGCCGCGCTCGCCCTGGGCGCCTGCTCGCCGCAGGACCCACAAGCCGTGACCTCGGCGGCCATCGCCAAGCAGGTGATCCTGCCGACCTACAGCCGTTGGGTCGAAGCCGACCGCCAGCTGGCGATCAGCGCCCTGGCCTTCTGTGAGGGCAAGCAAAGCCTGGACACCGCCCGTGCCGACTTCCTGCACGCGCAGAAAGCCTGGGCCGAACTGCAACCCTTGCTGATCGGCCCGCTGGCCGAGGGCAACCGCTCCTGGCAGGTGCAGTTCTGGCCGGACAAGAAGAACCTGGTCGGCCGTCAGGTCGAACAGCTGGTCACCGCCACGCCACAGATCGACGCCGCCGCCCTGGCCAAATCCAGTGTTGTGGTACAGGGCCTCTCGGCCTACGAGTACATCCTGTTCGACGCCAAGATCGACATGGCCGACAGCGCGCAGAAAGCCCGCTACTGCCCACTGCTGAGCGCCATTGGCGAGCGCCAGAAACAGCTCGCCGAAGAGATCCTGTCGCGCTGGAACACCAGCGACGGCATGCTCGCGCAGCTGAGCAAGTTCCCCAACCAGCGTTACGCCGACTCCCATGAGGCCATCGCCGATCTGCTGCGGGTCCAGGTCACCGCGCTGGACACCCTGAAGAAGAAGCTCGGCACGCCGATGGGCCGTCAGAGCAAGGGCATTCCGCAGCCGTTCCAGGCCGACGCCTGGCGCAGCCAGTCGTCCATGCAGAGCCTGGAAGCCAGCCTCGCCGCGGCCCAGACCGTCTGGGCCGGGGTCGACAACAAGGGCCTGCGCGGCCTGTTGCCGGCCGAGCAGAAGCCGCTGGCCGACAAGATCGACGCCGCCTACGCCGCCTCGCTGAAGCTGTTCGCCAGCACCCAGCGCTCGCTGACCGAGCTGCTGGCCGACGACGCCGGCCGCCAGCAACTGAACGATATCTACGACAGCCTCAACGTCGTCCACCGCCTGCACGAAGGCGAACTGGCCAAGGCGCTGGGCATCCAACTGGGCTTCAACGCCAACGACGGTGACTGATCATGCTGCGACGTCAGGCTCTGGCACTCGGCAGCCTGCTGCTGAGCGCCGTCACACTGGGTGGCTGGACGCTGTTCAAGCACAAGGACCAGGGCCCGCTGCTGCTCTCGGCGCGGGATGACGGCGACGGCAAGCACTACGCCGTCGGCTATCGCCTGGATGGCCAGCCAGTGTTCGCCACCCAGGTCGGTCAACGCTGCCATGACATCGTCAACCACCCGACGCTGCCGATCGCCCTGTTCGTCGCCCGCCGCCCGGGCACCGAAAGCTACCTGATCGACCTGCGTGACGGCGCCTTGCTGCAAACCCTGGCCTCGCAACCCAACCGGCATTTCTATGGCCACGCGGTGATCCACAAGAGCGGCGACTGGCTGTACGCCACCGAGAACGACACAAGCGATCCGGGTCGCGGCCTGCTCGGGGTGTACCGGTTCGAGGGCGAACGCCTGGTGCACAGCGGCGAGATCCCGACCCACGGCATCGGCCCGCACCAGGTGTCGTGGATGCCGGACGGCGAAACCCTGGTGGTGGCCAACGGCGGGATTCGCACCGAAGCGGAAAGCCGCGTCGAGATGAACCTCAACGCCATGGAACCGAGCCTGGTGCTGATGCAGCGCGACGGCAGCCTGCTGAGCAAGGAAACCCTGGCCCAGCAGATGAACAGCGTGCGCCACATGGGCATCGCCGGCGACGGCACCATAGTCACCGGCCAGCAGTTCATGGGCGATACCCATGAGTCCTCGCAGTTGCTGGCGATCAAGCGCCCGGGGCAGCCGTTCCAGGCCTTCCCGGTGGCCGAGCACCAGTTGCAGGCGATGGGGCATTACACCGCCAGCGTCGCGGTGCACAGCGAACTGCGCCTGGTGGCCCTCACCGCTCCGCGCGGCAATCGCTTTTTCATCTGGGACCTGGACAGCGCCGAAGTGCGCCTGGACGCGCCCTTGCCGGACTGTGCCGGAGTCGGTGCGGTGGCCGATGGTTTTGTCGTGACCTCGGGCCAGGGGCGTTGCCGCTTCTACGACTGCCGCCAGAAACAACTGGTGGCAAAGCCCCTGGATTTGCCGGCAGGGCTCTGGGACAACCATTTGCACCTGGTCTAGTTTTCACCGCCACGCAGGATTGGAAAACAGGACTCCGGATGACCGGATTGTCATCTGGAAGCCCCCGGAAAGTCGGAGTAATGTCTCCGGCAATCAGCTTGGTTTTCCCAGCTTCGTTTTCCAAGGAACCGGAATATGCTGCGTCGCCGCATGTTTATCATGTTGGGTGTCGTCCTGCTGATCGTGCTGTTGCTGGCAGGCTACAAGGCCTTCTCCATCTATCAGCAGGTCAAGCTCTTCTCGGTGCCCAAGCCGCCGATCAGCGTGGCCGTGGCCACGGCTCGCGAACAACCGTGGCAAACCCGCCTGCCCACGGTCGGCACCCTCAAGGCCCTGCAGGGGGTCAACCTCAGCCTGGAAGTGGCCGGTACCGTCAAGGAACTGCAATTCGAATCCGGGCAGAAGGTCACGGCCGGCCAGCCCTTGCTGCAACTCGACAGCGACGTGGAAAGCGCCCTGCTGGAAACCGCCAAGGCCGACCTGGGCCTGTCCCAGCTTGATTATGGCCGCGGCAGCCAGCTGGTGGGCAGCCAGGCGATTTCCCGCGGCGAATACGATCGATTGTCGGCGGTGCTGCAAAAGAACAAGGCCACGGTCAATCAGCTCAAGGCGGCGCTGGCGAAAAAACGCCTGATCGCACCCTTCAGCGGCACCATCGGCATTCGCCATGTGGACGTCGGCGACTACCTGGCCAGCGGCACGGTGATCGCCACCCTGCAGGACCTCAGCAGCCTGTACGTGGACTTCTTCGTCCCGGAACAGGCAGTGCCGAAAATCGCCCTGGGCCAGTCGGTCAGCGTGATGGTCGCCGCCTACCCGGCGGAACAGTTCACCGCCACCATCAGCGCCATCAACCCCAAGGTCGAAGACACCACGCGCAACGTGCAGGTGCGCGCCACCCTGGCCAACCCCGACGGCAAGCTGCTGCCGGGCATGTTCACCAACCTGCAGGTGCTGCTGCCCGATCCGCAGCCCCGGGTGGTGGTACCGGAAAGCGCCATCACCTACACCCTGTACGGTAACTCGCTGTACGTGGTGGCCGAGAAAAAGGCCGCCGATGGCAGCCCCGAGAAAGACGACAAGGGCCAGCCGGTGCTGATCGCCGAGCGGCGTTTCATCGAAACCGGCGAACGGCGCAACGGCCTGGTGCTGATCAACAAGGGCGTGAGCAACGGCGAACAGGTGGTAAGCGGCGGGCAGATCAAGCTGGACCATGGCGCGCACATCGCCATCACCCCGGACAAGATGCTGCCCACCGAACAGAGCGGCCAGCCACGCACGAACTGATCAAGGAATCCTCATGGCTTTTACAGATCCGTTCATCCGTCGTCCGGTGCTGGCCACCGTGGTCAGCCTGCTGATCGTGCTGCTGGGTTTCCAGGCCTGGAGCAAACTGCCGCTGCGCCAGTACCCACAGATGGAGAACGCCCTGATCACGGTCACCACCGCCTACCCCGGGGCCAACGCCGAGACCATCCAGGGCTATATCACCCAGCCGATGCAGCAGAGCCTGGCCAGTGCCGAGGGCATCGACTACATGACCTCGGTGAGTCGCCAGAACTTCTCGGTGATCTCGGTCTACGCCCGTATCGGCGCCAACAGCGACCGCCTGTTCACCGAGCTGCTGGCCAAGGCCAACGAGGTGAAAAACAAGCTGCCCCAGGACGCCGAGGACCCGGTGCTGAGCAAGGAAGCCGCCGACGCCTCGGCGCTGATGTACATCAGCTTCTTCAGCCAGGAGCTGAACAACCCGCAGATCACCGACTACCTGTCGCGGGTGATCCAGCCGAAGCTGGCGACCCTGCCGGGCATGGCCGAGGCCGAGATCCTCGGCAACCAGGTGTTCGCCATGCGTTTGTGGCTGGACCCGGTCAAGCTCGCCGGCTACGGCCTGAGCGCCAGCGACGTGACCAGCGCAGTGCGCCGCTACAACTTTTTGTCCGCGGCCGGCGAGGTCAAGGGCGAGTACGTGGTCACCAGCATCAACGCCAGCACCGAGCTGAAATCCGCCGAAGCCTTCGCCGCCATTCCCCTGCGGACCGAGGGCGACAGCCGGGTACTGCTCAGCGACGTGGCACGGGTCGAGATGGGCGCGGAGAACTACAACGCGATCAGCTCCTTTGGCGGCATCCCTTCGGTCTACATCGGCATCAAGGCGACCCCCAATGCCAACCCGCTGGACGTGATCAAGGAAGTGCGCAAGATCATGCCGGAGCTGGAGGCCCAGCTGCCGCCCAACCTCAAGTTGGAGATCGCCTACGACGCCACGCTGTTCATCCAGGCCTCGATCAACGAGGTGGTGAAGACCCTGTTCGAAGCCGTGCTGATCGTGATCGTGGTGGTGTTCCTGTTCCTCGGCGCGCTGCGTTCGGTGGTGATCCCGGTGGTGACCATTCCTCTGTCGATGATCGGCGTGATGTTCTTCATGCAGTTGATGGGCTACTCGATCAACCTGCTGACCCTGCTGGCGATGGTGCTGGCCATCGGCCTGGTGGTGGACGACGCCATCGTGGTGGTGGAAAACATCCACCGCCATATCGAGGAAGGCAAGACGCCACTGGACGCGGCCCTCGAAGGCGCCCGGGAAATCGCCATGCCGGTGGTGTCGATGACCATCACCCTGGCCGCGGTCTACGCCCCCATCGGCTTCCTGCAGGGGCTCACCGGGGCGCTGTTCAAGGAGTTCGCCCTGACCCTGGCCGGCGCGGTGGTGATTTCCGGCATCGTCGCCCTGACCCTGTCGCCGATGATGTGCGCCCTGCTGCTGCGCCACGACGAAAACCCCAGCGGCCTGGCCCACCGTCTCGACCTGATTTTCGAAAGCCTCAAGCGCCGCTACCAGAGCCTGCTGCATGGCACCCTCAACACCCGGCCGGTGGTGCTGGTGTTCGCCCTGATCGTGCTGTGCCTGATCCCGGTCCTGCTCATGTTCACCAAATCGGAACTGGCCCCGGACGAGGACCAGGGCATCATTTTCATGATGGCCACCGCGCCCCAGCCGGCCAACCTGGATTACCTCAACGCCTATACCGACGAGTTCCTGGAGATCTTCAAGACGTTCCCCGAGTACTACTCCTCGTTCCAGATCAACGGCTTCAACGGCGTGCAATCGGGTATCGGCGGTTTCCTGCTCAAGCCCTGGAACGAGCGCGACCGCACGCAGATGCAGATCCTGCCCGAGGTCCAGGCCCGGCTCGCGGGCATTGCCGGGCTGCAGGTCTTCGGTTTCAACCTGCCGTCCCTGCCGGGCACCGGCGAAGGGCTGCCGTTCGCCTTCATCATCAACAGCCCCAACGATTACGAGTCGTTGCTGGAACTGTCCGACCGAGTGAAGAAGCGCGCCATGGAGTCGGGAAAGTTCGCCTTCGTCGATATCGACCTGGCCTTCGACAAGCCGGAAGTGGTGGTCGACATCGACCGCGCCAAGGCGGCGCAGATGGGCGTGTCGATGCTGGACCTGGGCGGGACCCTGGCCACCTTGCTCGGTGAGGCGGAAATCAACCGCTTCACCATCGAGGGCCGCAGCTACAAGGTCATCGCCCAGGTCGAACGGCCTTATCGCGACAACCCCGAATGGCTGAACAACTACTACGTGAAAAACGCCAAGGGCGAGGCGCTGCCGCTGTCGACCCTGATCAGCGTCCATGATCGGGCCCGGCCACGGCAGCTCAACCAGTTCCAGCAACTCAACGCCGCCACCATTTCCGGGTTCCCGGTCGTGAGCATGGGTGAAGCGATCGATACCGTGCGCCAGATCGCCGAGGAAGAAGCCCCGCCGGGCTACGCCTTCGACTATGCCGGGGCCTCGCGACAGTTCGTCCAGGAAGGCAGCGCGCTGTGGGTGACCTTTGGCCTGGCGCTGGCGATCATTTTCCTGGTGCTGGCGGCGCAGTTCGAGAGCTTCCGCGATCCGGTGGTGATCCTGGTAACGGTGCCGCTGTCGATCTGCGGGGCCTTGATCCCACTGTTTCTCGGCTGGTCGAGCATGAACATCTATACCCAGGTCGGGCTGGTGACCCTGATCGGCCTGATCAGCAAGCACGGGATCCTGATCGTCGAGTTCGCCAACCAGCTGCGCAAGGACCAGGGACTGACGCCGCGCGAGGCCGTGGAAGCCGCCGCGGCCATTCGCCTGCGGCCGGTATTGATGACCACCGCGGCGATGGTCTTCGGCATGGTGCCGCTGATCCTGGCCACCGGTGCCGGCGCGGTCAGCCGGTTCGACATCGGCACGGTGATCGCCACGGGGATGTCGATCGGCACCCTGTTCACCCTGTTCGTGCTGCCCTGCATCTACACCCTGCTGGCCAGACCGGACAAGTGAAGGACACAGGCAATAAAAAAGGCCTCGCGATGCGAGGCCTTTTTATCGGGCTTGATGGTCTTCAACTTTGCGGCCTCATTCCCTGAGTCAGGCCGAACATGAACAACAAAAGATCACGATCGGGTTGGGCTGCCTGGGTCGTCTTGACGACCCGTGGCAACGGGCAATGCGCATCACCCTGCGCCGTGCTGAGAACTTCCATGCGTGGCTGCTCCCAGGCAGCCACAGCCAAGGATGCAACTGCCAAGGCTCCTACTAAAAACAAACCTCGTGCAATTTCGAGCTTCATCACTATAAGCCTTTGATAGCGCTGCCAAACGCCGTCCTATAAAAATAGTTGAGTTTGTCCCAGTCCGTGGTACTCCACGACGAGTGGCGACGTAATTGTTTCATGTCATGGGCGGCAGCCCGTTTAGCGGTCAGGCGCTGGCGGCATTTCTCGAAATCCAGCAGTGCGATATCCACCTTCGCCGCTTCGCCCTCGCCCATGACCCGCACGAACACATGCTTGCTATACAGGCAGCCATGCTGCCAGCGGCCCCGGTGCATGCGCGCCAGCGTGGCCGCCAGCTCCTTGAGCACACGCTCGTGCAGGGCCTCGCCGTGGCGCTCGCGTTCGCCAGCGGCGTACCAGTGGTCGATTTCCACGAAGCCGTCCAGCGCCTCGGTCACCAGCAAGGCACGCCACTGGCCCTGGGAATCACGTTGCGCACCGCAGAACACCAGGTGCGGCACCTCCACATTGAGCTGGCTCAGGCCCTTGAGCGCATCCTGCTCGCGCAGCACCGTAGGACGGCCGAAGGGGTGCAACCAGCTGCGATAGATATGGCCGACCTGGCGCTTGGCATACAGCACACGCCCGTCAGTGCCCGGAAGACGTTGGACGCCACTTTCCCCGCCTCGACGTTGATTGGGCTCTTCGACCCACTCCCCCTGCTGATTCCAGAAGTAGTCGAAACGGTCCGCAGCAGCGACTTCCATTCCCGGTGCACATTCAACGGCCATCCTGTTACCTCTTGCGTAATACGTAGACTCGCCACATGGCGTAGAGCGGAAAAAAGTCCAGATGATCCTGAACGCGAAACCCGGCCTGCTTGAATTCTTCTTCAACCGTGGCAGCCGGTAACACAAAACGGTTCTGGTAACCTTCCTGCCCGGATTCCTCCTTGCGCCGGACTTCCATGCGCTTGCGCTTCCAGGCCTTGAAGTTGCCATCGACCCACAGTGAAACGATCACGCTGTCCCGGGTAACCCGCTGGAACTCCCGGAGCAGAGCCAGGCGATGGGACGACTCGCCGATGTGATGCAGCAGGCGCATGCAGAAAATGCTGTCGACGGCGTTGTCCGGCAAGTCGATGTCAAAGGCAGAGGTCTGCAAGGGTTGTACCCGTTTCACCACCTCGGCCGGTTGCGCCACCGTGGCGATCCTCAACATCGCCGCGGAGTTGTCCGCCCCGATGATCACGCGATTGGGTTTCTCCGCCAGCAACGGCCAGAAACGCCCGGCACCACAGGGCAGGTCAAGCACCAGGCCCGGCTCTCCGGCCATGGCCAGCGCCGCACGCGCCAACTGCTCGTCACGCTTGTGGGACATTCGGCGCGCTACGCCATCCTGATGTTTGAGCAGGTACTCCTGAGCGTGTTGTTCGTCGTACTTCTCGGAAAATTCCAGCTTGATCGGGGTCGCCATCACACAGTCTCCTGAATCTGATGGCCCCCACCTTAGGCAGCGGCTTGTCAGCGTCAGGTCATGTCTTTGTGAAAACTTCGTCCGGTCCAGAGTGGAAATATTTCAGGGTTTTACAGGCTCTCACGGGTGGCCTGGGGCCATCAACCAGGAAATTTCCCGACCTGACGGCCCACGCTGAAGCCATAGAGACCCGTCATGCCGTGCGGTGGTTCAACTCGACATGAAACCGGCAACCGTTGGGCTCCATGGTGCTGAGGCTGACGCTCCAGCCCTGGTCCTCGCAGATCCGCTGCACCAGCGACAAGCCCAGGCCCAGGCCCTCGCCGCGCTTCTCGTTGCCGCGCACGAAGGGCTCGAACATCGCCTCGCGTTTCTCCTCGGGAATGCCGACACCGCTGTCCTCGACCACAAAACCGCGGGGTTCCAGGCTCAAGCGAATGAAGCCCTGCTCGGTGTAGTGCAAGGCATTGCGCAGCAGGTTGCCCATCACCGCGTGCAGGAAGGTGGCGTTATAGCGGGTGTCCAGCGGTTGGCCGGCGTCGAAGATCAGCTCGAGGCCCTTTTGCCGGATCGGTCCGCCCCACAGGCCTACCAGGTCCTCGGCCACCTGGCTCAAGGTCGCCTGGGGCGACATACCGCCGTCTTCGCGCTGGGCGCGGGCCAGCATCAGGAAGGTCTGCACCAGCTCGCGCATCTCGCCGCATGCCCGGGCGATGCGCTCGACCTGGGCCCGACCGCGCTGATCGATCGCCGGGTTTTCCAGCAACAGCTCGCAGGAGCTGGCCAGTACCATCAGCGGCGTACGCAGTTCGTGACTGACATCGCTGGTGAACAGGCGCTCGCGGTTCAGGGCCTGGCGCAGGCGCCCCAGGGTGGCGTCGAAGGCCACCGCCAACTCCCCGACTTCGTCGGCCGCGTAGTCCGGTGCCAACGGCGGCGCCAGCCCCAGCAACTGGTCGCGATGCCGCACCTGGCGCGCCAGCCTCACCACCGGCGCCATGACCCGGCGCGCCAGCACCCAGCCAAGGAACACCGCCAAGGCCAGGCTCAGCACGAAGCCCACCAGCACCACCGCGAAGAGCACCCGTTCGCGCTCTTCGAAATCGCTCTGATCCTGCAGCAGCACGTAGCGCCTACCGTCGACCACTTCGACCATGGCGTGGTACGACAGCTGTTCGCGGAATACCTCATGAAACCCCGGATCCAGGTGCCGCAGATCCTTGGGCAGCTCGAAGTCGCCGCGCCCGCCGCTGAAGTAAAACAGCTGGTCCGGCTCGGGACGGTGGCTCCAGTCGGAAACGTTGTCCATCAACAGCAGACGCTGAAGGTCGCCCCCCAGGCCCGCGGAAATCAGCTTCTCTTCCACCAGGTGCACCGTCGCCACGATACCCAGGGCGAAGGCTCCAGCGACCAGCGCACTCATCAGCGCAAAGGCGATGATGATCCGCTGGGAAAGGCTTTGCTTAAACTCCATCACGACCCTCGGCCAGGCGGTAACCGACACCGTGCACGGTATGCAGCAACGGTTTGCCGAACGGCTTGTCGATCACCTGGCGCAATTGGTGGACGTGGCTGCGCAGGCTGTCGCTGTCCGGGCAGTCGTCGCCCCACAGCGCTTCTTCGAGAATTTCCCGGCGCAGCACATGCGGGCTCTTCTGCATCAGCACCGCCAGCAACTTCAGGCCCACCGGGTTGAGCTTGAGCAGGCGCCCTTCGCGGGTGACTTCCAGGGTGTCGAGGTCATAACTCAGGTCTCCGACCTGCAGGGCCCGGCGCCCGCCGCCCTGGGTGCGGCGCATGACTGCCTCGACCCGCGCGGCCAGCTCGGACAAGGCGAAGGGCTTGACCAGGTAATCGTCGGCCCCGGACTTGAAGCCTTGCAGGCGATCGTCCAGTTGGTCGCGGGCAGTGAGCATGATCACCGGCGTATCGCGGCGGGCATCCTCGCGCAGGCGCTTGCACAGGGTGTAGCCATCGATCCCCGGCAGCATGATGTCGAGCACGATCAGGTCGTAATGTTCGGTGGCGGCCAGGTGCAGGCCCGACAGACCGTCCTGGGCGCAGTCCACGGTGTAGCCTTTAAGCCCCAGGTAGTCGGCCAGGTTGGCCAGAATATCGCGGTTGTCTTCAACCAGTAGAATTCGCATGGGCACTCTCTCCGCACACAGTTACGGCCGTCTTGGCTCGCGCAGCTTAAGGCCAAGCGTGGCTGACGGCTAGGGTTGTTCAATCTCCCGCGGCGAACGCCGCCGCAGGGTTCCAGGGCCTTGACGAGTTTTTCACCCAGGGTTCACACGCCGACGACAAGGGCGGCTCCAGACTCCGCGGGAACCCGCGACCGCAACGCTTCCCTCGAAGGACTTTCCATGGCTCCGACCCTCGCCCGCCCCGCCTCCAGAGCGCTGAACTGGTGGATCTGCCTGGGCGTTCCCGCCCTGGCTGCCGTCAGCTTGCTGCTGCTTGAACTGACCTCCCTGGACATGGACCTGGCCCATTACTTTTATGACCCCGCCGCTGGCGGTTTCATCGGCGGCCACAGTTATTTCCTGGAAAATATCCTGCATGACCGGGCCAAGCAGGCGGTCATCGTCTTTTCGGTGCTGGCCATCGTCGGCTTCATCGGCGCCTTCTTCGTCCCGCGTCTCAAGCCGTTCAAGCGCGAACTGGGTTGCCTGGTGCTGTCCCTGGGCCTGGCCACCGCGTTCGTCACCCCGGTCAAGGCGGTCACCGCCGTGCAGTGCCCGTGGAGCCTGAAGGAGTTCGGCGGCAAGGAAACCTACAGCGAACTGCTCAGCCCCCGGCCAGCGACCGACAAGCCCGGTCGCTGCTGGCCAGGCGGCCATGCCGCCACCGGTTTCACCCTGTTCGCGCTGTTTTTTGTCCTGCGTGACCGCCGCCCACGCCTGGCGCGCAAGGCGCTGGTGTTCGCCTTTGCCCTCGGTACGGTGTTCTCGGTCGGGCGCATGCTGCAGGGCGCGCACTTCTTCTCCCACAACGTCTGGACCGCGATCTTCTGCTGGCTGATCTGCCTGGGGGCGTACTACTTCATTCTCTATCGACCGGCAGCCAAGGTTGAACCGGTGGTGGAGGCGGAAGCGGTCAACGCCTGAGGTCTTTTCGCGAGCAAGCTCGCTTCTACAGAACCATGCACTCTTTGTAGGAGCGAGCTTGCTCGCGATAACAAGCGCACCGGCAGCAAAATATCCCGCCCATAAAAAAGCCCCGCCGGCTTTCGCCGGCGGGGCTTTTTCGTACGGGGTAAGGCTGGCTTACATCATGCCGCCCATGCCACCCATGCCGCCCATGTCTGGCATGCCGCCAGCTGCAGGCTTGTCTTCAGCGATTTCAGCAACAGCCGCTTCGGTGGTCAGGATCAGACCGCCGATGGAGGATGCCGCTTGCAGCGCCGAACGGGTCACCTTGGTTGGGTCCAGGATGCCCATTTCGATCATGTCGCCGTATTCGCTGGTAGCAGCGTTGTAACCGTAGTTACCCGAACCCTGCTTGACCTTGTCGACCACTACGCTTGGCTCGTCGCCGGAGTTGGCAACGATCTGGCGCAGAGGCGCTTCGACAGCGCGACGCAGAACAGCGATACCCACGTCCTGGTCGGCGTTGTCGCCTTTCAGGCCGCTGATCGATTGCAGAGCACGGATCAGGGCTACGCCACCGCCAGGCACCACGCCTTCTTCAACGGCTGCACGGGTAGCGTGCAGGGCGTCTTCAACGCGGGCTTTCTTCTCTTTCATTTCAACTTCGGAACCGGCGCCAACCTTGATCACCGCAACGCCGCCGGACAGCTTGGCCAGACGCTCTTGCAGTTTTTCACGGTCGTAGTCGGACGAAGTGTCGGCCACTTGTTGACGGATCTGGGTCACACGAGCCTGGATGTCCGCTTCAACGCCAGCACCGTCGATGATGGTGGTGTTTTCTTTGGACAGGATCACGCGCTTGGCGTTACCCAGGTGCTCCAGGGTGGTGCTTTCCAGGCTCAGGCCGATCTCTTCGGAGATAACGGTACCGCCGGTCAGGACGGCGATGTCCTGCAGCATGGCCTTGCGACGGTCGCCGAAGCCTGGTGCCTTGACGGCAGCAACTTTGACGATGCCACGCATGTTGTTCACAACCAGAGTCGCCAGGGCTTCGCCTTCAACGTCTTCAGCCACGATCAGCAGTGGGCGGCCGGCTTTGGCAACGGCTTCCAGCACTGGCAGCATTTCGCGGATGTTGGAGATCTTCTTGTCCACCAGCAGGATCAGCGGGCCGTCCAGCTCGGCGACCATGGTGTCCGGCTTGTTGATGAAGTAAGGGGACAGGTAGCCACGGTCGAACTGCATGCCTTCAACGACAGACAGTTCGTTTTCCAGGCCCGAGCCTTCTTCAACGGTGATCACGCCTTCTTTACCGACTTTTTCCATGGCTTCGGCAATGATGTCGCCGATGGAGTTGTCGGAGTTGGCGGAGATGGTGCCGACCTGAGCGATCGCCTTGGAATCGGCGCATGGCTTGGACAGACCTTTGAGCTCTTTGACGATGGCGATGGTCGCCTTGTCGATGCCGCGCTTCAGGTCCATCGGGTTCATGCCGGCAGCGACGGCTTTCAGGCCTTCGTTGACGATCGACTGAGCCAGTACGGTAGCGGTGGTGGTACCGTCGCCGGCGTCATCGTTGGCACGGGAAGCAACGTCTTTTACCAGCTGTGCGCCCATGTTTTCGAAGCGATCTTTCAGCTCGATTTCTTTGGCGACGGAAACGCCGTCCTTGGTGATGGTCGGAGCGCCGAAGCTCTTCTCGATGATCACGTTACGGCCTTTCGGGCCCAGGGTCGCTTTTACCGCGTCAGCCAGGACGTTAACGCCGGTGAGCATTTTCTTGCGGGCGGAGTCGCCGAATTTAACTTCTTTAGCAGCCATGATCGATATTCCTTAAATACTTTGTAGTAACGGGAAAATGAGCGGGTAATCAGCCTTCGATAACGGCGAGAATTTCGTTCTCAGCCATTACCAGCAGGTCTTCGCCGTCTACTTTCACAGTGTTGCTGCCGGAGTAAGGGCCGAACACAACCTTGTCACCCACTTTCACGGCCAGCGCACGTACTTCACCGTTGTCGAGGATACGACCGGTACCTACAGCGACGATTTCGCCACGGTTAGGTTTTTCAGCGGCCGAACCTGGCAGAACGATACCGCCAGCGGTTTTCGATTCTTCTTCGCTGCGACGGATGACGACGCGGTCATGCAGAGGACGAAGCTTCATTGTCGATCTCTCCTAATTATGGTTTTCAGCGGCCGGTGTCGTTACCGGCGGGTTAACAAATCCGGCGTGGCCGGTTGCGGCTCGACGAGCGAGACGCGGAAGTCTGTCTGGTGTTGCCACCAGAAACCTTGCGGTGACCGATACATGTGGGCGCATATGCTTATTACAAGGGCTGCCCAGTGAAATTTTTTAGATTTTCAGCCGGGCAAAACGAACACGGCACCCGAAGGTGCCGTGTCGATCATTGAGAGACTCAGGAATCGCGGTGCTCGAACTCGCCTTCGATCACATTCGGCTCGCGGCCCAGAGGGCGCTGCGGCGCGGGTCCGCCACGGGCGGCCTGCATATCGTCGGCAAAGGCACGCTGACGAATGGCCTGTTCTTCGGCACGCTGGCGCATCTTGTTGGCCAGCAGGCGACGGGTGATCGGCAACAGCATGAACAGGCCGAATACGTCACTGATGAAGCCAGGCAGGATCAACAGGCCGCCCGCCAGGGCCAGCATCAGGCCTTCGAGCATGGTCTGGGCCGGCAGCTCGCCGCGGTTCAGGCTTTCACGGGCACGCAATGCCGTGGCCAGCCCCGCGACGCGCAGGACCAGCACACCCAGCATCGAGCCCAGGATGATCAGCAGCAACGCCGGGAAAAACCCGATCGCACCGCTGACTTTGACGAATACGAACAGCTCTAGCACCGGGAACAGCAGAAAGAGCAACAGAAAAGGGCGCATCAAATGGTTTCCTCTACGGAAGAATGCCTTCCAGTAGACCCTAGATGACGTCGGCAATTCGTGAATTCAAGCCTCGGCCCCGGCATTTTTCGGCCATTGCTCGGCGTGAGCCAGAAAAACCAAGGCCTCGCGCACTTGTGTCGGCGTATTACAAGGGCTGGGGAACGGCAGCCAGTACAACCCCTGGCCGATCCGCAGGTGCATGCCTTCGGTATCGATGCCGGCCAGTTGCGCCGCCGCGGTTTTCGGCAACCCGGCCAGGTCGACGTAATGGGCGATGGCCTTGGCGTGATCGCTGTTCATGTGTTCGACCATGCTCAGCTCGGCCTTGCCGGCAAACGGGTTGGCCAGCGTTACCTGGTCGATCCAGTGGATCGCGCCAAAGCCGCCGATGTAGCGATGACGCACCGGCTTGAGCAGCCAGAAATCGAAATCGTGGGCCTTGTGGTAATTCTGCGACTCCGGGAAATACCGGTAGTAGCGTTCGGCTGCCGCCTCGATCGCCGCGGCGTCCTCGAGCTTTTCGGCTTCGGCCAGATAAGTCAGGCGGCCCACCGCCTGGACGTCCTCGGCGTCGCGCTCGCCCACCAGCAGCGAACACTTGGGATCCTTCTGCAGGTTATGGGTGTGCTGGGCAATACGGCTGATCAGGATCAGTGGCCGCCCCTGCTCGTCCAGGCAATAAGGAACCACCGAGCCAAAGGGAAAACCCGGCATGGCCTTGGAGTGCGTCGACAGCACGCCACGGTATTCCTTGAGCAGTAATTCTCGTGCATGCTTCGCAGCTTCAACGCTCAATTTATGACTCCTTATATAGAATCCGTCTAAAACGGACGGGCGTCTGGAGCAAAGTTCCAGCGACGCCATCGGGGCAATTCTCAATCTGCAGCCAGGCCATGCCCGACGCACAAGAGAGGCGCCTTAAAGGACACCACTCCAGTTCTGCTTTCGGAGCATGCGAATGCAACTCAATGACAAAGTAATCATTATCACCGGCGGTTGCCAGGGTCTGGGCCGCTCCATGGCGGAGTATTTCGCCAGCAAAGGCACCAGGCTGGCGCTGGTCGACCTGAACCAGGAAAAACTCGACCAGGCCGTTGCCGCCTGCCAGGCCGCGGGAGTCGAGGCCCGCGCCTACCTGTGCAACGTCGCCAATGAAGAGCAGGTGGAACACATGGTCGCCCAGGTCGCCGCCGACTTCGGCGCCATTCACGGCCTGATCAATAACGCCGGCATCCTGCGCGACGGCCTGCTGCTCAAGGTCAAGGACGGCGAAATGACCAAGATGAGCCTGGCCCAGTGGCAGTCGGTGATCGACGTCAACCTCACCGGCGTATTCCTCTGCACCCGCGAAGTCGCGGCGAAGATGATCGAGCTGAAAACCAGTGGCGCGATCATCAATATTTCCTCGATCTCCCGTGCCGGCAATATCGGCCAGACCAACTACTCCGCCGCCAAGGCCGGGGTCGCCGCGGCGACCGTGACCTGGGCCAAGGAGCTGGCGCGCTACGGCATTCGCGTGGCCGGCATCGCACCGGGCTTCATCGAAACCGAAATGACCCTGGGCATGAAACCCGAAGCCCTGGAGAAAATGACCTCCGGCATCCCGCTCAAGCGCATGGGCAAGCCGGAAGAAATCGCTCACTCGGCGGCCTATATCTTCGAGAACGACTACTACACCGGTCGGATCCTCGAGCTGGACGGCGGCCTGCGGGTCTGAACCCCGCCCCCTAAAACACCCATAAAAAAGCCCGGTGCACTGCACCGGGCTTTTTTGTTTGCCCAGCCGGCTCAGTCGTCGCTGACGGTAATGTTCGGCATTGCCGGCGCCGCGGCTTCCTGCAGCACGATGCGCGCGCCGACATGGCGGGCCAGTTCCTGGTAGACCATGGCGATCTGGCTTTCCGGCTCGGCGATCACGGTCGGCTTGCCGCCATCGGCCTGCTCGCGAATCAGCATCGACAGCGGCAGCGAGGCCAGCAGTTCGACGCCGTACTGGGTCGCCAGCTTCTCGCCACCGCCTTCGCCAAACAGGTGCTCGGCGTGGCCGCAGTTGGAGCAGATGTGCACCGCCATGTTTTCCACCACGCCCAGCACCGGGATGTTGACCTTGCGGAACATCTCCACGCCCTTGCGCGCGTCCAGCAGCGCCAGGTCCTGCGGGGTGGTGACGATGACTGCGCCAGCCACCGGGACCTTCTGCGCCAGGGTCAGCTGGATATCGCCGGTGCCTGGCGGCATGTCGATCACCAGGTAGTCCAGGTCGCCCCAGGCGGTCTGGGTCACCAGTTGCAGCAGGGCGCCGGAGACCATCGGCCCGCGCCAGACCATCGGCGTGTTGTCATCGGTCAGGAAAGCCATGGACATGACCTCGACCCCGTGGGACTTGATCGGCACGAACCATTTCTGGTCCTTGACCTGCGGCCGGGTGCCCTCGGCGATGCCGAACATGATGCCCTGGCTCGGGCCATAGATGTCGGCATCGAGAATCCCTACCTTGGCGCCTTCGCGGGCCAACGCCAGGGCCAGGTTGGCCGCGGTGGTGGACTTGCCCACGCCACCCTTGCCGGACGCCACCGCCACCACGTTCTTGACGTTGGCCAGGCCCGGAATCTGTGCCTGGGCCTTGTGCGCGGCAATCACGCTGGTGACATTGACGCGAGCGACGACCACGCCGTCCATGTTCTCGATGGCCAGCTTCAGCAACTGGGCCCAGCCGCTCTTGAACAGACCGGCGGCATAACCGATCTCCAGTTCGACACGCACCTCGTCGCCCTGGATGTCGATGGAACGGACACAACCGGCGCTGACCGGGTCCTGGTTCAGGTAAGGGTCGGTGTATTGGCGAAGAACGGCTTCCACCGCTGCGCGATTGACGGCGCTCATGGGCAACTCCGATAACAAGACGGGAAAATCAGGCGGCTATCCTACCTGTTCCGTGGCGTGGGCGGGATGCCAAAGCATCATATAGCACGCTCGCCGATGGCTAGGATGGCCGTGGAAAACCGGGCTCACGGGGTGAAATATATTTCTCGGCGCTTTATAGTGGCCGACCTCCGTTTCATCAAGTAGCCGAGCCCCATGTCCGAGCCACGCAAGATCCTCGTCACCAGCGCCCTGCCCTATGCCAATGGTTCGATCCACCTCGGCCATATGCTGGAATATATCCAGACCGATATGTGGGTGCGCTTCCAGAAGCACCGCGGCAACCAATGCATCTATGTCTGCGCCGACGACGCTCACGGCTCGGCCATCATGCTGCGCGCGGAAAAGGAAGGCATCACCCCGGAACAACTGATCGCCAACGTCCAGGCTGAACACAGCGCCGACTTTGCCGACTTCCTGGTGGACTTCGACAACTTCCACTCGACCCACGCCGAAGAAAACCGTGAGCTGTCGAGCCAGATCTACCTGAAGCTGCGCGACGCCGGGCACATCGCCACGCGCTCGATCACTCAGTATTTCGACCCGGAAAAACAAATGTTCCTGGCCGACCGCTTCATCAAGGGCACCTGCCCGAAATGCGGCACCGAGGACCAGTACGGCGACAACTGCGAAAAATGCGGCGCCACCTACGCCCCGACCGACCTGAAGGATCCGAAGTCGGCGATTTCCGGCGCCACCCCGGTGCTCAAGGATTCCCAGCACTTCTTCTTCAAGCTGCCGGACTTCCAGCAGATGCTGCAGGAGTGGACCCGCAGCGGCACCCTGCAGGACGCCGTGGCGAACAAGATCGCCGAATGGCTGGATGTCGGCCTGCAGCAGTGGGACATCTCCCGCGATGCGCCGTATTTCGGCTTCGAGATTCCTGACGAGCCGGGCAAGTACTTCTACGTCTGGCTGGACGCGCCGATCGGCTACATGGCCAGCTTCAAGAACCTGTGCAATCGCACGCCGGAGCTGGACTTCGACGCGTTCTGGGGCAAGGACTCGACGGCCGAGCTGTACCACTTCATCGGCAAGGACATCGTCAACTTCCACGCGCTGTTCTGGCCAGCCATGCTCGAAGGCGCCGGCTACCGCAAGCCGACCGGCATCAACGTGCACGGCTACCTGACCGTCAACGGCCAGAAGATGTCCAAGTCCCGCGGCACCTTCATCAAGGCCCGGACCTACCTCGACCACCTGTCGCCGGAATACCTGCGCTACTACTACGCGGCCAAGCTGGGCCGTGGCGTCGACGACCTGGACCTGAACCTCGAAGACTTCGTGCAGAAGGTCAACTCCGACCTGGTGGGCAAGGTGGTGAACATCGCCAGCCGTTGCGCCGGCTTCATCCACAAAGGCAACGCCGGTGTGCTGGTGGACCAGAACGCCGCGCCGGAGCTGACCGACGCCTTCCTCGCAGCCGCGCCAAGCATCGCCGACGCCTACGAGGCCCGCGACTTCGCCCGCGCCATGCGTGAAACCATGGCCCTGGCCGACCGCGCCAACGCCTGGATCGCCGACAAGGCGCCATGGTCGTTGAACAAGCAGGAAGGCAAGCAGGATGAGGTCCAGGCCATCTGCGCCACCGGCGTCAACCTGTTCCGCCAGCTGGTGATCTTCCTCAAGCCGGTGCTGCCGCTGCTGGCTGCCGACGCCGAGGCGTTCCTCAACGTCGCCCCACTGACCTGGAACGACCACCAGAGCCTGCTGAGCAACCATCAGTTGAATGAATTCAAGCCGCTGATGACGCGGATCGACCCAGTAAAAGTACAAGCCATGACCGACGCCTCGAAAGAAGACCTGACCGCCAGCCAGACCGATACCGGCGAAGCCAAGCCTGCGGGCAACGGCGAGCTGGCCAAGGATCCGCTGTCGCCAGAAATCGACTTCGACACTTTCGCCGCCGTCGACCTGCGCGTGGCCCTGATCGTCAAGGCCGAGCACGTGGAAGGCGCCGACAAGCTGCTGCGCCTGACCCTGGATATCGGTGACGAGCAACGCAACGTGTTCTCCGGGATCAAGAGCGCCTACCCGGATCCGTCCAAGCTCGACGGTCGCCTGACCATGATGATCGCCAACCTCAAGCCACGGAAAATGAAATTCGGTATTTCCGAAGGCATGGTGATGGCGGCCGGCCCTGGCGGCGAAGAGATCTACCTGCTGAGCCCGGACAGCGGCGCCAAGCCGGGTCAGCGGATCAAGTAAATCTGCCCGCAGGATCGATCCCCCCGTCGCGCCGCTGCGTGGCGGGGGGATTTTCATATCTGGATGGGCCTGCGCCCTTGCCGGATAATTGCCTAGTCTTCAGGTATCCGCCCGCCCTCACCGGCCACGAACATGACCGAGATTGTCCTCACGCTCATCAGCGCTGCCCTGATCAACAACTTCGTGTTGCAGTGGCCGCTGGGTGTCGATCCGCTGTTGCAGGCCAGTGCCGAACCGCAGGTGGCACGGCGGCGGATCCATGCCCTGGGGATCGCCACCAGTTGCCTGATGCTGCTCTGCAGCCTGCTGGGCTATGGGCTCTATCAGGTGCTGCTGGTGCCGCTGGGCCTGACCGCGCTGCAACTGTTCGTGTTCCTGCCGCTGAGCGTGCTGCTGATCGCACCGCTGCTCAAGCTGCTGACCCGGATGCTGCCCGGGCTGCCGTTCGACGGCCTCCGGCCGCTGCTGCTGGGCAATGCCGGCGTGCTCGGCGCGTTGCTGCTGGCGGTCCAGGCCAATCGGGGAATCGGTCATAGCCTCGCCCTGGGCCTGGGCGCGGGCCTCGGTTTCTGGCTGGTGCTGAGTCTGTTCAGCGACCTGCGCCAGCGCATTCTCAACAACGATGTGCCCCTGCCCTTTCGCGGCCTGCCGATCGACCTGATCAGCGCCGGCCTGATGGCCGTGGCATTTCTCGGTTTCAACGGACTGCTCAACCCATGAGTCTGATTCAACGCATCGACGCCCTGCTGCCGCAGACCCAATGCGGCAAGTGCGGCCATCCCGGATGCAGGCCCTACGCCGAAGGCATCGCCAACGGCGAGGCGATCAACAAGTGCCCGCCCGGTGGCGACGAAACCATCGCCGGCCTGGCCAGGTTGCTGAATGTCCCGGTCGTGGAGCTGGACATCAGCCGCGGCCCGGCGCCGGCCCAGGTGGCCTTTATCCGCGAAGCCGAATGCATCGGCTGCACCAAGTGCATCCAGGCCTGCCCGGTGGATGCCATAGTCGGCGCGGCCAAGCAGATGCATACGGTGCTGATCGACGAATGCACCGGCTGCGATCTCTGCGTGGCGCCGTGCCCGGTGGACTGCATCGAGATGCACCCGCTGCCGCTGAATGATGTATTGCCGATCGTCGGTGGCCTGGCCACCAGCCTCGAAGAACTGCGCGCCCGGACCGCCAAACGCGATCACGCGCGCCAGCGCTTCGAGCGCCGCAACGCCCGGCTGCAACGCGAGGAACAGCACAAGCAGGCCGAACGTGCTGCTCGCGCACAACGTGCGGCGCAGCCCAGCGAAACCAGCCTGAACCCGGTGCAGGCGGCCATCGAGCGGGTACGCGCGCAAAAGGCGGCGGCCGCCGATGCCGCGGTGAAAAAAGCCAAGATCGATCTGGCGATGAGCCGGGCCCAGTTGAACAAATCGCTGAAAGCCTTCGGCCATCCGCCGACCTTCGAGCAACAGTCGCAACTGATCGTCCTGCAGCGCCAGTTCGAGGCCGCCGAACAGGCTCTTGCCCAGCTCGAAAGCGCTGCCGAAAGTACTGTCGCTCCCGCTACCTCACCGCCGCCCGCCAAAGACGCCGAACTCAAGCGCGCAAAAATCCAGCTGGCGATGCGCCGCGCCGAACTGAAAAAGGCCCAGGACAACCAGGCGCCTGCCGAACAGCTGGCCAGCCTGGAGCAGGCCCTGAAAGACGCAGAACAGGCCTTGCATGCGGCTGAAGACGCCAGCGGAAAACCGGCCCCCAATCTGGAACGGGTCGAGAAGCGCCCGATCGACGCCCGCCTGCGGCAACTGAAAACCGAACTGGCTTACGCTCGAGCAGAAGTCAGCAAGCTGGAACGCCACGGCGACACTCCGCCGTCGCTGTTGGCCAGGGCCCGCGAACGGCTGGCCGAAGCCGAGCGCCAGGTACAAGCCCATGACGCCCCTTGAGCAACCGGACGAACGCCTGCAACAAGCCATGAAGCGTGTGCTTCTGGCGACCCTGCCGGGGCTGCTGGTGCTGTTCTGGCTGTTTGGCTGGGGAATTCTGATCAACCTGCTGCTGGCCTGTGCCACCGCCCTTGCCGTCGAAGCCGCGGTACTCCGATTGCGCCAGTGGCCGTTGCGCCCCTTTCTTGGCGACGGTAGCGCCCTGGTCAGTGCCACCCTGCTGGCCCTGGCCTTGCCGCCGTACTGCCCGTGGTGGCTGACGGTCAGTGCGACGGCCTGCGCCCTGCTGTTCGGCAAGCACCTGTATGGCGGCGTCGGCAAGAATCCGTTCAACCCGGCGATGCTCGGTTATGCCATGGTACTCGTCTCTTTCCCGCAGCAGATGACTCATTGGCCGGCCTCCCATGGCCTGGACCTGCTGGGCGGCCTGCAGCAGGTCTTCGGCATAGCCTCCGACAGCAGCGCACCCGATGCCTGGGCCCAGGCCACGGCACTCGACAGCCTGCGCATCAACAAGAGCCTGACCATCGACGAACTGTTCGCCGGCAACGCCGCCTTCGGCCATTTCGGCGGCAAGGGCGTGGAATGGGTCAACCTGGCCTTTCTCGCCGGTGGCGCCTTTTTACTGCAGCAACGGGTGTTCAGCTGGCACGCACCGGCCGGCATGCTCGGCAGCCTGTTCGTCATCAGCCTGCTGTGCTGGAACGGCTCCGGATCGGACTCCCACGGCTCGCCGTTCTTCCACCTGCTGACCGGCGCGACCATGCTGGGCGCCTTTTTCATCGTCACCGAGCCAGTCTCCGGGCCCAAGAGCGCAAAGGCACGCCTGTTGTTCGGGGTCGGGGTCGGGCTGCTGACCTACCTGATCCGGACCTGGGGCGGTTACCCGGACGGCGTTGCCTTCGCGGTACTGCTGATGAACCTCGCCGTCCCTGCCCTGGAGCGCCTGGCTGCTCCGCCTCCCGAGCCTTCCCTGCCATGAACCGCGCGATGAGTCTGGGGGTGCTGGCATTGCTGGCGGCTGTCGGTGCCGCCGGCACTTTCTTCGTCCATCAGGCCACGGCCCCCCGCATCGAACGCGAACAACGCGCCATCCAGGCACGCAACCTGCTGGATATCCTGCCCGCCGACAGCTACGACAATCAGCCGCTGGATCAGCCCCTGGCCGTCGATAACATCCCACTCAGCCACAGCACCCTGATCGGCGGTTATCGCGCCACTCGCAACAGCCAGCCCAGCGCCGTGCTGCTGCGCAGCCAGGTCAGCGGTTATGGCGGCCCGATCGAGTTGCTGATCGGTATCGCCGCCAACGGCAAACTGCTGGGCAGCAAGGCCCTCAGGCACTCGGAAACGCCCGGGCTGGGCGCGCGTATCGCCGAACGCCCGAATGCCTGGCTGCAGGGTTTTATCGGCAAATCCGTAGGCGATCCGGGCGATGCCGGCTGGGCGCTGAAAAAGGACAATGGCCAATTCGACCAGATGGCCGGGGCCACCATCACCTCACGGGCGGTGGTCGAGGGGATTCACGATAGCCTGCGTTACTTCGACGAGCATCGCGAACAACTGCTGGGAAGTCCCGCCCATGAATAAATCCTCGACCCTGCAGAACGCCCTGATGCTGGCGCCGCTGATCGGTGCCAGCGACTCCCTGGTCAAGGCCCTGGGCCTCGCCCTGGTGTTTCTCTGCGTGAGCGGCGTGTTCGGCCTGTGCATGAATGCCCTGCGCCCACGCCTGGCTGGTCAGGGCCGCCTGGGCGCCAGTATCCTGCTCAGCACCACGCTCACCAGTTGTGCCATGCTGGCCGCGCAAGCCTGGGCATTCGAACTGCAACAACAGTTGGCCCTTTACCTGGGCCTGATTGCCGTGCAATGCGTCGTGCTGGAGTACCAGGATTTTTTCCAGCGCCCCGTGCGCGTGCGTTTTGCCGGCCTGTTCTGCCTGCTGCTGGTTATCCTGGGCGCGCTGCGCGAAGCCTTCGGCAGTGGCACCCTCGGCAATCATCTGCAATGGCTGCTGGGGATGAACGACGTCGACTGGCCAGGCTGGGTTCTGTCCGCCCAGGGCGGCCTGCACCTGCTTACACTCGCACCTGGCGGTTTTATCCTGCTGGGGCTGCTGCTGGCCGCCCGGCAGGCCTGGGCTGCTGCGACCTCAAACCGATCGCCTTCAAGGAAATGACTCACCCATGAATGCCGCAAAACGCCTGGAAATTTTCCGCAGGCTGCACGAAGACAATCCGGAACCGAAAACCGAACTGGCCTATTCGTCGCCCTTCGAGCTGCTGATCGCCGTGATTCTTTCGGCCCAGTCCACCGATGTCGGGGTCAACAAGGCGACGGCCAAGCTCTTCCCCGTGGCCAATACGCCGGCCGCCATCTATGCGCTTGGCGTCGAAGGCCTGTCCGAGTACATCAAGACCATCGGCCTGTACAACAGCAAGGCCAAAAACGTGATCGAGACCTGCCGCCTGCTGGTGGAGCGGCACAACAGCGAAGTCCCGCAGACCCGGGAGGAGCTCGAAGCCCTGCCAGGCGTCGGCAGGAAGACCGCCAACGTGGTACTCAATACCGCCTTTCGCCAACTGACCATGGCCGTCGATACGCACATCTTCCGGGTCAGCAACCGCACAGGGCTGGCCCCCGGGAAGAATGTCGTGGAAGTCGAGAAAAAGCTGATGAAGTTCGTGCCCAAGGAGTATCTCCTCGACTCCCATCACTGGCTGATCCTCCATGGCCGCTACGTGTGCCTGGCCCGCAAGCCACGCTGTGGCAGCTGCCGGATCGAGGACCTGTGCGAATACAAGCACAAGACCTCTGACGATTGAGCAATCATTGATTTTGATGATAGGTCGATTGAAAAAATCTTTTTTACCAGTCCCGAGAATATCGATATAAGGAGCGCCAATGGCAGTCTTAGCCTGGAGTTAACCTTATGAGTACTGGTAAAGAACAACTGGACGTAGAAGACGATTTCACCCCTGTTGAAACAGAAGATGCGGAGCCTGTGGTAGAGGTGGCCAAGACCAACTTGAGCAAACGCCGGACCATCGACAACCTTCTGGAAGAGCGGCGCTTGCAAAAGCAACTGGCCGATTACGACTTTGATCTTTAGTAACAAAAAGCCTCCTTTTACGGAGGCTTTTTTGTTACACCAGCTAACACTCCAAATCGGTTTCTCAAACCAGGCCATGCGCGGCTGATGGATCCAACATCGTCGACAGACCGGCAAGCCCACAACGCAATGAAGGCTCGCATGCCTTGTTGCAGCCCTCAACCTTCATACCAGCTGATGGCGCTTGGCAAACTCGATCAGGTCCACCAGCGAGCGGGCGTTGAGTTTCCCCAACAGCCGCCTCTTGTAGGTACTCACCGTTTTACTGCTCAGGCACAGGCCCTCGGCAATCTCCTTGTTGGTCTGCCCTCCGGCAAGCTGCTTCAGGACCATCAGTTCCCGCCCTGACAGGCTGGACAACATTCCCTCCTCGCTGGCGATGCCCAGGCTCGAGCGCAGGGTATGCAAGGCTTCGTTGGGAAAATAACTATAGCCAGCCAAGACTGCCCTGACGGCGCTGATCAATTCAGTGATGTCTTGCTGCTTGCACACATAACCTGCCGCGCCGGCCTGCATGCAACGCATGGAGAACGGGCCAGGTACTTGCAGGCTCAATACCAGCACTTTGGTCGACATGGCTTTTGACGAAAGTCTGGCGATAACTTCCAGGCCATCGAGTTTGGGAATACCAATATCAAGAATAAGGATGTCTGGAACATGTTCATAAGACAGTTTCAGGGCATCCATGCCATTGTCCGCCTCGGCAACTACTTCAAAACCGTGCCGCTCCATCAGCATACGCACAGCCAGCCGAGTAACGGGATGATCATCTACGATCAAAACTTTCTTCATGGGTAAGTCCAGAGTCCGCTATTGGTTTTTCAAGCAAACACCATAACCCAGTCATTTGGCCCATGGCATGGCCACGCCCCGAGCCAGCATCGCCCCGAGAAGTTCCTTACAAACAATACGGATTTGCCCTACAAGGAAAAATTGAACGTCGCCCGCTATATATAACTACTCCTGACTTTCCTACATTTCGTATTGAAAAGAACAGACTGAAAGATAGTCGAGCCCATTGAAATAATGGCCAGTGGAAACTTTAGTTATGGTCTTCGGACACCCACCTGATCGATTAAATCATCAGGCATAAAAAAGCCCCACTCATGGCGGGGCTTTTTTAAAACGGCTCAAAAAGTATCAGAACAGAGTCCGACCCTTGTTGGCCGCAATACGCATGCGCAGGGCATTGAGCTTGATGAAGCCAGCCGCATCCGCCTGGTTGTAGGCGCCGCCGTCTTCTTCGAAGGTCGCGATGTTGGCATCGAACAGCGACTCATCGGACTTGCGACCGGTGACGATCACATTGCCCTTGTACAGCTTCAGGCGAACCACGCCGTTCACATGAACCTGGGAAGCGTCGATCATCTGTTGCAGCATCAGACGCTCAGGGCTCCACCAGTAGCCGGTGTAGATCAAGCTGGCGTACTTGGGCATCAGCTCGTCTTTCAGGTGAGCCACTTCGCGATCCAGGGTGATCGATTCGATCGCCCGGTGAGCGCGCAACATGATGGTGCCGCCAGGGGTTTCGTAGCAGCCGCGGGACTTCATGCCGACATAGCGGTTTTCCACGATGTCCAGACGACCAATGCCGTTTTCGCCGCCGATGCGGTTCAGGGTCGCCAGCACGGTGGCCGGGGTCATCTCGACGCCGTCGATCGCCACGATGTCGCCGTTGCGGTAGGTCAGCTCGATGTAGGTCGGGGTGTTAGGAGCCTTCTCCGGGGAGACGGTCCAGCGCCACATGTCTTCTTCGTGCTCGGTCCAGGTGTCTTCCAGCACGCCGCCTTCATAGGAGATGTGCAGCAGGTTGGCATCCATCGAGTACGGGGACTTCTTCTTGCCGTGACGCTCGATCGGGATCGCGTGCTTCTCGGCGTAGTCCATCAGCTTCTCGCGGGACAGCAGGTCCCACTCACGCCAAGGAGCGATCACTTTCACCCCTGGTTTCAAGGCGTAGGCGCCCAGTTCGAAACGAACCTGGTCGTTGCCCTTGCCGGTAGCGCCGTGGGAAATGGCGTCGGCGCCGGTTTCGTTGGCGATCTCGATCAGGCGCTTGGCGATCAACGGACGAGCGATGGAGGTACCCAGCAGGTACTCACCTTCGTAGACGGTGTTGGCGCGGAACATCGGGAAAACGAAATCGCGGACGAACTCTTCGCGCAGATCGTCGATGTAGATCTCTTTCACGCCCATGGCTTGCGCCTTGGCACGTGCAGGTTCGACCTCTTCGCCCTGACCCAGGTCAGCGGTGAACGTCACCACTTCACAGTTATAAGTATCCTGCAGCCACTTGAGGATCACCGAAGTGTCCAGGCCGCCGGAATACGCCAGAACGACCTTGTTTACGTCCGCCATGCCATCACTCCACGGGGTTCTACGGAAAGCCATCAAGTCTACCGATCAACGCGGATAATTTACAGAGGCGCGACAGCTTATGACGACGAAGCGACAGATTATGTCGAGTGCGCGACGACGACAGCCGTTTCAGGAAGTCGCCGCGGCGTTGGCGGGAGCAGCAGCCTGGGGTGCCGGTTTTTCCGCGACCGGGACGCGTTGCAGCTGTACGTTGACCCGACGGTTCTTCGCCCGGTTCGCCGCGTTGGTGTTGGGTGCCAATGGATAGCGTTCGCCGTGGAAACGCATCTCGATCTGCGATTCGGGAATGCCGTTGGCCTTGAAGAACTCCATCACCGCCAGCGCCCGGCGGCGCGACAGGTCACGGTTGGTCAAGCGGTTGCCGCTGTTGTCCGAGTGGCCGTCGAGCTGGATGTGATTGACCGTCGGATCGGCCTTGAGGAATTCCAGCATCACCTGCAACTTGGCCTTGGCCTTGGCATCCAGATCGATGCCGCCCCCAGGGAAGCCGACCTCGGATTGCCTGACCTGGTCGAAGTTCTGCGGCAGCAACTTGGCGACACAACGTTGGTAGTCGCCATACGCCTTGCTGAACTTGACCGGCAACAAGCGCACCTCGGACACCCCACCCTCGCGGGAGTAGTGGCGAACCACCGGGCTGCGCCCATCCATCAATCCACCGATCAGTCGCCCGGCCTGCAGTTGCGAGCTGTTGAACAATACATCGCCGCTGCCGAGCCGCACCGAACCCAGGTTGATGTCGCCGCGCCCCGGCTGCCACGGCGCGGCCGCTGCGAGCAGCGTGGCCGAACCGCCAGCGAGCATCGGGTTGTAGGCCTTGAGGCGGAAGGTCGCCTGCTCGCCGGCGCGACGCACGAACTCCCCGGAACCGAAATCGGTGATCGGCTGGCTCAGACGGCACTCGAATTTATCGCCTTCGACCGTCCACTCAATGCTCTCCAGACGGGTCTGGAAAGTCAGCGCCATCGCGGGAAGACTGGCGAACACACTGAGCAAGGCTAGATAACGCTGGCGCACGGGAGGCTCCACTGACTTGTACATCACGAAAATCGAAATGCCTGTTTACGGCATACCTTCGGGATATCGGAAGCTTCACGCAAAACTTGATAGCGAGTGCCTGGAAGAGTCTTTTCCGGTAGCATTCACTGGAGTTTGACCCGCCTGGAATCCCCAATGTCCGACCGCCTGACCCTGCTGCGTCCCGACGACTGGCATATTCATCTTCGCGATGGTGCCGTGTTGACCAATACTGTCGCGGATGTCGCGCGCACCTTTGGCCGCGCCATCATCATGCCTAACCTGGTACCTCCGGTGCGCAACGCCGCTGAAGCCGACGCCTATCGCCAGCGCATTCTCGCTGTGCGGCCGGCCGGCAGCCGCTTCGAGCCGCTGATGGTGCTCTACCTTACCGATCGCACCCAGCCCGAAGAAATTCGCGCGGCCAAGGCCAGTGGTTTCGTCCATGCCGCCAAGCTCTACCCGGCTGGCGCGACCACCAACTCGGACTCGGGCGTCACCAGCATCGACAAGATTTTCCCGGCGCTGGAGGCCATGGCCGAAGTCGGCCTACCGCTGCTGATCCACGGTGAAGTCACCCGCAGTGAGGTCGACGTGTTCGACCGCGAGAAGCTGTTCATCGACGAGCACATGCGCCGCGTCGTCGAGCGCTTCCCGACGCTCAAGGTGGTGTTCGAACACATCACCACCCGTGACGCCGTGCAGTTCGTCAACGAGGCCTCGGCCAACGTCGGCGCGACCATCACCGCCCATCACCTGCTGTACAACCGCAACCACATGCTGGTTGGCGGGATTCGCCCGCACTTCTATTGCCTGCCGATTCTCAAGCGCAACGTGCACCAGGAAGCGCTGCTCGACGCCGCCACCAGCGGCAGCCAGAAGTTCTTCCTCGGCACCGATTCCGCGCCCCACGCCCAGCACGCCAAAGAAGCGGCCTGCGGCTGTGCCGGCTGCTACACCGCCTATGCCGCGATCGAGCTGTACGCCGAGGCCTTCGAACAGCGCAATGCGCTGGACAAGCTGGAAGCCTTCGCCAGCCTCAACGGCCCGCGCTTCTACGGCCTGCCGGCCAACACCGATCGCATCACCCTGGTTCGTGAAGAATGGACCGCCCCTGCCAGCCTGCCTTTCGGCGAGCTGACCGTCATCCCGCTGCGCGCCGGTGAAAAACTGCGCTGGCGCCTGCTGGAGGAACACGCGTGAGTGAAGACCATTTCGACGACGAGCAGGACGGTCACAACGGTGGTGGCTCGCGTCATCCAATGGCGGCACGCTTTCGCGGTTACCTGCCGGTAGTCGTCGACGTTGAAACCGGTGGTTTCAACTCGGCCACCGACGCCTTGCTGGAAATTGCCGCGACCATCATCGGCATGGACGAAAAAGGCTTCGTGTTCCCCGAGCACACCCTGTTTTTCCGCGTAGAGCCTTTCGAAGGCGCCAACATCGAAGCCGCGGCGCTGGAGTTCACCGGGATCAAGCTCGACCATCCGCTGCGTATGGCCGTCAGTGAAGAAACCGCGCTGAACGATATCTTCCGCAGCGTGCGCAAGGCGCTGAAGGCCAACGGTTGCAAACGCGCGATCCTGGTCGGGCACAACAGCAGCTTCGACCTGGGCTTCCTCAACGCGGCTGTCGCGCGCCTGGACATGAAGCGCAACCCGTTTCATCCGTTCTCCAGCTTCGACACCGCGACGCTTGCCGGCCTGGCTTATGGCCAAACCGTGCTGGCCAAGGCGTGCCAGGCAGCCGACATCGACTTCGATGGCCGCGAGGCGCATTCCGCCCGCTACGACACCGAGAAGACTGCCGACCTGTTCTGCGGCATCGTCAATCGCTGGAAGGAAATGGGCGGCTGGGAAGACTTCAACGACTGATGCCGTCGCTGATCGACCGCGCATAAAAAAACCGGCCCTGAGGCCGGTTTTTTTATGCGTGAAGCGCGGCTTACAGCTTGCCGGCGTTCTCGCTCAGGTAAGCGGCAACGCCTTCTGGCGAAGCAGTCATACCCTTGTCGCCCTTCTTCCAGTTGGCTGGGCAGACTTCGCCGTGCTCTTCGTGGAACTGCAGAGCGTCGACCAGACGGATCAGCTCTTCCATGTTACGACCCAGCGGCAGGTCGTTGACGATCTGCGAACGAACGACGCCTTTGTCGTCGATCAGGAATGCGCCACGGAAAGCCACGCCGCCTTCGGACTCAACGTCGTAGGCCTTGGCGATGTCGTGCTTCATGTCGGCAGCCATGATGTACTGAACCTGACCGATGCCGCCGGCATTGATCGGGGTGTTGCGCCAGGCGTTGTGGGTGAAGTGCGAGTCGATCGAAACAGCGATCACTTCAACGTTGCGTGCCTTGAAGTCGGCCATGCGGTGGTCCAGGGCGATCAGCTCGGACGGGCAGACGAAGGTGAAGTCCAGCGGGTAGAAGAACACCAGGCCGTATTTGCCTTTGATGGCCGAGGACAGGGTGAAGCTGTCGACGATTTCGCCATTGCCGAGAACGGCGGGAACGGTGAAGTCAGGGGCTTGTTTGCCTACGAGTACGCTCATTGGATATCTCCTGGTGTGATCGAATGAAGAATGGGACCCAGTCTAGTGTGCCGCCGTCAAGCGACAACCCTGTGACTCGATCCCGCTTCGTAAGGACCGCACATCATACACCGCGTTTTTGAGCTGTCTTTAGTGGTTTTTCCATCCCCCGGGTTCAGGCAGCAAAAAAGCCGCCCTGCTGGATAGCTCGTCGGCCGTGGTAGAAAAAACCGTTCGTCTGCCAATCACGCATCTGGCAAAAAGCCCCAGCAAACCACTTTGACAATCATTCTCGTTAACATTAAGATCCGTCGCATTGAGCCATAACCAGCGACGGTTCTCACCTTATGTATGTCTGCCTCTGCACTGGCGTCACCGACGGACAAATCCGCGATGCAATCTACGACGGTTGCTGCAGCTATCGTGAAGTACGCCAAGCAACAGGCGTTGCCGGTCAATGTGGCAAATGCGCCTGCCTCGCCAAGCAGGTGGTACGTGAAACCCTGACCGAACTGCAAAGCAGCCAGCCAGCGATTCCTTACCCAGTAGAATTTAATGTTGCGTAATTAACGCCATAAAAAAGAGCCGGACTTCATGTCCGGCTTTTTTATGCCTGTAATTCAATCGCTTAGCGTCATAACGCGGAACACAAACATTCTTATTCCGATTAATTTTCATATATTATTCAATAACTTAGGTTTGACACTAATCATCGTGCGGCTCAGACTCTGCCTTATATACCGCTAATTACAGGGCAGGACCCCATCATGAAAGGCGACATCACAGTCATCCAGCATCTCAACAAGATCCTTGCCAATGAACTGGTCGCGATCAATCAGTACTTCCTGCATGCGCGCATGTATGAAGACTGGGGCCTGAACAAGCTGGGCAAGCACGAATACCACGAGTCCATCGACGAGATGAAGCATGCGGACAAGCTGATCAAGCGCATCCTCTTCCTCGAAGGCCTGCCGAACGTCCAGGACCTGGGCAAACTGCACATCGGCGAACACACCAAGGAAATGCTCGAATGCGACCTGCGCATCGAGCGCACCGGCCACGCCGACCTGAAAGCCGCCATCGCCCATTGCGAATCGGTCGGCGACTTCGGTAGCCGCGAGCTGCTGGAAGACATCCTGGAATCGGAAGAAGAACATATCGACTGGCTGGAAACCCAACTGGGCCTGATCGATAAAGTCGGCCTGGAAAACTACCTGCAATCGCAGATGGGCGACGAGTAACTTCTCTCAAGGTTCAGCCCATAAAAAAGGTTCTTCACGGATTACCGGGAAAGACGCTCTTGATCTTCATGAAAAAGAATTCGCTATCCCGGTAACCGTACGCCATTCGTTTGATGACCTTTATGCGATTGTTTATTCCTTCCAGCTGACCGGTGTGCATCGGCCAGCGAACGCGGCTGACGATGCCCCGCCAGTAACTCTTTAGCCGTTTGGCGAACTGGATCAGTGCCGGTATTTCGCTTTCATGAGCATGGCGCAACCATTGCTTCCAGGCCGATCTCCAGCTCCAAGCGGTATTCGGCGTCCAGAGCGTTTTGAGTTCAGCCTTCATCAAGTAGACCGTCATCAACGCTTGGTTGGCCGCCAGCAAATCCTGCAAGTGAACCTGTTGTTCCGGCGTTTTCAGATTCTGTGGATTGCGTAGCAGTAGCCATCGCGCTTGCTTGATGACCTTACGAGCAGGCTTGTCGTGGCGTAGCCGATTAGCCTCGTCAACGCGGACCCGATCAATCACCTCTCGGCCATATTTGGCCACCACATGGAAGAGGTCATAGACCACGCGCGCTTTGGGGCAGTGCCGGCGAACCTCCAGGTCAAAAGCGGTGTTCATGTCCATCGCCACCGCTTCGATTCGGGCGCAACCCTCTGTTCCCAACTCTTCGAAGAACGGCCTGACCGCCGCACGGCTGCGGCCTTCGCCGATCCACAGCACTCGTCGTGTATCTGCATCCAGCACCACACTGGCGTAACGATGGCCCTTGAACAGAGCGAACTCGTCCATCACCAGACGCCGTGGTTGCGCCCTCGGCAGATCGCTCAATGCCGTTTGCAAGGCGCGACGCTCTAGCAGCCGAACGGTGTCCCAATGCAACCCAAACAGTTGAGCCACGTGTAACGTGGGAAGGCGCTCGCAGGCTTGAATCACCGCATCGGCCAAGCGGCGCGTCATACGGGCATAGCGATCCAGCCAACTGACAGTCTCCATGCGTTTGCCGCAGTCACGACAGCCAACACGTCTGAGCAAAACGCTGAGGCGCACTGCACGGCCGAGAATGGGCAAATCACGAACGACTCGCTCGCAATACTCGTGAGTGGTTGAGCAGGGCTTTTGGCATCCACCACAGGAAGGGAATCGGGTGGTGTGGGGCGTCAGATCGATCTGTAGGGCATCGCCATCAGGCTTGATCGTGACGACAGAAAAGCCCTCCCAAAAAGGAAGGAAAGTATTAATATCGTGCATAAGAACGCCGGTTTTTTAGATGTGTTTGCTCGCACGAACATCATCAATCAAATCGGCGTTCTTGTTTCTGTGTTTCCCGGAATTCCGTGAAGAACCATAAAAAAGCCCCGCCTCTCTCACGAGGGCGGGGCTTTTTATTGCGTGGACAAATCCACACAACTTGCAGGAGCGAACGTGTCGCTCCTGCAAGGGGCAAATCAGGCTTCAGTCTTGGCAGCAGCTTTTTCGGCGGCAGCCTTGATCAGGGTCTGCAACTCACCATTGGCGAACATCTCGGCCATGATGTCGCTGCCGCCGACCAGTTCGCCGGCCACCCACAGTTGCGGGAAAGTAGGCCAGTTGGCGTATTTAGGCAGGTTGGCGCGGATTTCCGGGTTCTGCAGGATGTCCACGTAAGCGAACTTCTCACCACAACCCATCACGGCCTGAGCGGCTTTCGCGGAGAAGCCGCACTGCGGGGCATTCGGCGAGCCTTTCATGTAAAGCAGAATGGTGTTGTTGGCAATCTGCTCTTTAATAGTTTCGATGATATCCATGGAGCACCTCGGCTGAACTTTCCGACTCTGTTGTCGACACGGTGGCGCATTGTAACGGAAAGCCGAGCGCCATGCTCGGCCTCTCCGACAGACTCCTCAGGCCGCCTCCACCGTCACCGGCACGCCATTGAGCGCCGCATTGCCCGATAGCTCGTCCAGCTGACGCTCATCGGTCAGGTCATTGGCACTCGACCCCGGTTGCGCCATCGCGATGCTCATCTGTACGCCCGGCCGACCGTGCCCCCAGCCATGGGGCAGGCTGACCACCCCGGGCATCATCTCGCTGCTGGCCAGGACTTCCACCTCGATCGCCCCGACCCGCGAACTGACCCGCACGCGCTGCCCGTCAGCCAGCCCCCTCCGCGCCAGATCATCGGGATTCATCAGCAACTGGTGCCGAGGCTTGCCCTTCACCAACCGATGGTAGTTGTGCATCCACGAATTATTGCTGCGCACATGGCGCCGGCCGATCATCACCAACTCATCGGCCGTCGGCGCCTGCAACGCGGCAAAGCGCTTGAGGTCTGCCATGATCGCCGCGGGAGCGGCCTGCACCCGGCGGCTCTCGGTTTTCAGGCGCGCCGCCAGATTGGGCTTGAGCGGCCCCAGGTCGATTCCGTGGGGATGATTGGCCAGCGTCGCCAGCGACAGATTGAACTCGGACGTCTCGCCGTACCGTCCCGCTCGCAGCCCTCTATCGATCATCTGCGCCGGCGACACGGTCGGCTTGAGCTCCTTGCCGGTCCGCGCGGCGAAGGCCCTGGCCAGGCCAACGAAGATTTCCCAGTCATGCAATGCCCCTTCCGGCTTGGGCAGGATCGCCTGGTTGAAGCGGCTGACATTGCGCACCGCGAACATATTGAACGTGGTGTCGTAGTGATCGTTCTCCAGGGCCGAAGTCGATGGCAGGATCAAGTCCGCGTAACGGGTGGTTTCGTTGATATACAGGTCGATGCTGACCATGAACTCCAGGCCATCCAGCGCTTGCTCCAGCTGCCGTCCGTTGGGGGTGGAGAGCACCGGATTGCCCGCCACCGTGATCAGCGCCCGCACCTGCCCCTCCCCTTTGGTCAGTATCTCCTCGGCCAGGGCCGAGACCGGCAACTCGCCGCCATATTCGGGGCGTCCGGAAACCCGGCTCTGCCAGGCATTGAAGTGCCCACCCGAAGTCGCCGCCACCAGATCCACCGCCGGCTCGGTGCACAGGGCGCCGCCGACCCGGTCCAGGTTGCCGGTCACCAGGTTGAGCAGTTGCACCAGCCAATGACAGAGGGTGCCGAACGACTGGGTGGACACGCCCATCCGGCCATAACACACCGCCCTGTCCGCTGCGGCGAAGTCCCGCGCCAACTGGCGGATCTGCTGCGCCGGCACCGAACACAAAGGGCTCATGGCTTCGGCACTGAAACGGGAAATGGCCTCACGCACCTCGGCCAGGCCATCCACCGGCAGATGGCTGTCACGCGTCAGCCCTTCCGCGAAGATCGTCTGCAGCATGCCGAACAGCAGCGCCACATCCCCGCCAGGACGGACAAACACATGCTGGTCGGCCATGGCTGCCGTCTCGCTACGCCGCGGGTCGACCACCACCACTTTGCCGCCACGCGCCTGGATCGCCTTCAGGCGCTTCTCCACATCCGGCACGGTCATGATGCTGCCGTTGGACGCCAGCGGATTGCCGCCCAGGATCAGCATGAAGTCGGTGTTATCGATATCCGGGATCGGCAGTAACAGCCCGTGGCCGTACATCAGGTAACTGCTCAAGTGCTGCGGTAATTGGTCCACCGAGGTGGCGGAAAAGCGGTTCTGGGTTTTCAGCAGGCCGAGGAAATAGTTGCTGTGGGTCATCAACCCATAGTTGTGCACGCTGGGATTGCCCTGATAGACCGCCACCGCATTATTGCCGTGCCGCTCCTGGATCGCCGCCAGGCGCTCGGCCACCAGGTTGAAGGCCTCCTTCCACTCGATCGCCTGCCAATCGCTGCCGACCCTGCGCATGGGCTGACGCAGTCGATCCGGGTCGTTCTGGATGTCCTGCAGCGCCACTGCCTTGGGGCAGATATGGCCGCGGCTGAAACTGTCCTGGGCATCGCCCTTGATCGAGGTGATCTGCGGGCCGGCGCCGTCGACTTCGGTGGTTTCGATGGTCAAGCCGCAGATGGCTTCACACAGGTGGCAGGCACGGTGATGGAGAGTCTTGGTCATGGCCAGTCTCTATTTTATTCGGGGCGGCCAGCGTCAGGCCGCGGGAACAAAACTATGGTGCCAGACCGACATCAGCGCCAGGGACGTTCATCTTGTGAATCGGCAAGCATCAAGCCAGCCGATGGTTCAGTTGGAGGGCAGCCTCGGAGGGTCGTCCTGACGGGCGATCGGCAGCATGCCGTCCAACGGTGCTTCGCTGCCCTGCCCGCTGAATTCGGCGAGCAATCGCCAGTGCTCATCGAGATGGCTGCTGATGGTCATCATGCGCTCGATCATCTGTCGCGCGGCGTTGCGCGTCGTGCTGTCTTCGCTGCGCAGCAACTCGAAGGACATCGAGGTGATCGATGCCGTCAGGTCGGTCAGGGTTCGCGTCGTCAACCCCAACAGTGTCTTCAGTTGCTGTTCTTTCGAGTCCATTCCAAGCACTTCCCTGTTGCCGGTGCGCATTTATAACCCCAGCCCTTCGCCTTAGGAAATATTTCTGGCCGATATCCCCTGCCGCGAGCCGTTCCATTTCCCGCCACGCTCAAAGTACCCAGGAGCCGAGCAGAGAAAAAACCAGCCCGCGCCAGCCAGATGCCTGATAGCGGCATGGGCCACGCGTCGCGTTGCAAAGCGGTCGAGACGCAGTGTACAAATGCTGCTGCAGGCCTATGCAAAGTGGATCGACTCCACATCCGACTGGGCCCATCTGAACACGCTGTACAACGTCACGAATGGCCCGTTTTTTTCGACCCAGGCCACTCGCTGCACGTGGTGAAAGCCTTAGAAACCAAGCCTGCTATTGGTAAGACGCGACATTTAATTATAAGATCGCGCCTTCCCCTATTTCGTCGCCCCGTGCGGCTTTCGCCGCAGGTCTCGCCCGTTTCTCGATAAAACAAGGCTTTGAGTATCTGCGGTCTGTTGCAAAAAGGTAGTTAATGATGAGCGCAAGGCACTTTCTCTCCCTGATGGATTGCACGCCCGAAGAGCTGGTCAGCGTGATTCGTCGAGGCATCGAGCTGAAGGACCTGCGTAATCGCGGCGTACTCTTCGAGCCTCTGAAAAATCGCGTTCTCGGGATGATTTTCGAGAAGTCGTCTACCCGCACCCGCCTGTCCTTCGAAGCCGGCATGATCCAGCTCGGCGGCCAGGCAATCTTCCTGTCCCCGCGCGACACCCAGCTGGGTCGCGGCGAGCCGATCAGCGACTGCGCCATCGTCATGTCGCGCATGCTCGACGCGGTGATGATCCGTACCTTTGCCCACCGCACCCTGACCGAGTTTGCGGCCAACTCCCGCGTACCGGTGATCAACGGCCTGTCCGACGACCTGCACCCGTGCCAGTTGCTGGCCGACATGCAAACCTTCCTCGAACACCGCGGCTCGATCCAGGGCAAGACCGTGGCCTGGATCGGCGACGGCAACAACATGTGCAACAGCTATATAGAAGCGGCGATCCAGTTCGACTTCCAACTGCGCATCGCCTGCCCCGAAGGCTATGACCCCAACCCTGAATTCGTCGCCCGCGCCGGCGACCGGGTGAGCATCGTGCGCGATCCGAAAGACGCGGTGATCGGCGCCCATCTGGTAAGCACCGACGTCTGGACCTCCATGGGGCAGGAAGAAGAAACCGCCGAACGCCTCAAGCTGTTCGCGCCGTTCCAGGTCAATCGCGCGCTGCTCGACCTGGCCGCCGCAGACGTGCTGTTCATGCACTGCCTGCCTGCCCACCGTGGCGAAGAAATCAGCCTCGACCTGCTGGACGATCCACGCTCCGTGGCATGGGACCAGGCAGAAAACCGTCTCCACGCACAAAAGGCCCTGCTCGAGTTTCTGGTCGAGCCGGCGTACCACCACGCATGAGCCAGCCATTACTGCTTAACCTGCGCAATCTCGCCTGCGGCTACCAGGACCAACGGGTCGTGCAGAACCTCAACCTGCACCTCAACGCCGGCGATATCGGTTGCCTGCTCGGCTCCTCCGGCTGCGGCAAGACCACCACCCTGCGCGCGATTGCCGGTTTCGAGCCGGTGCACGAAGGTGAAATCCAGCTGGCCGGCGAAACCATCTCCAGCGCCGGCTTCACCCTGGCGCCGGAGCGCCGCCGGATCGGCATGGTGTTCCAGGACTACGCCCTGTTCCCACACCTGAGCGTGGCGGACAACATTGCCTTCGGCATCCGCAAGCACCCGCAGAAGAACCGGGTGGTCGAGGAGCTGCTGGAACTGGTCAACCTGAAGAACCTCGGCAAGCGCTTCCCCCATGAGCTGTCCGGCGGCCAGCAACAACGCGTCGCACTGGCCCGGGCGCTGGCGCCGGAACCGCAGTTGCTGCTGCTCGACGAGCCCTTCTCCAACCTCGATGGCGAACTGCGGCGCAAGCTCAGCCACGAAGTGCGCGACATCCTCAAGGCGCGGGGCACCAGTGCGATCCTGGTGACCCACGACCAGGAAGAAGCCTTCGCCGTCAGCGATCACGTCGGGGTGTTCAAGGAAGGCCGCCTGGAGCAATGGGACACGCCGTACAACCTCTATCACGAACCGCTGACGCCGTTCGTGGCGAGCTTTATCGGCCAGGGCTATTTCATCCGTGGCCAGCTGGACAGCCCGGAATCGGTGCAGACCGAACTCGGCGTACTGCGCGGCAACCGTGCCTACACCTGGCCACCCGGCGGCGCGGTGGATGTGCTGCTACGCCCGGACGATATCGTTTATGCACCGGACAGCGCCCTCAAGGCGCGGATCGTCGGCAAGAGCTTCCAGGGCGCCTCGACCCTGTACCGCCTGCAACTGCCGACCGGCAGCCAGCTTGAGTCGATCTTCCCAAGCCACGCCGATCACCAGGTCGGTGCTGATGTGGGAATCCGCGTGGCCGCCGAACACCTGGTGCTGTTCCAGGCCTCCGGCAGCACCGCGGCGCAGCTGCCACAGTCTGAATCGGGCGTTCGTCGCTACAGCGGCGCCCACTGACAATCCCGCAGGAGCCGGTTCGCCGGCTCCTGTGTCGTTATGCCCCTCAACGCTTCCCTTCCCGACCAACACTGAAACCTCAGGCTGCACGCCGAGTCAGTCGCGACCGATATCGGCGAATGTCGCCTGGGTGTGCTCGGCCAGCACGGCGGCCGCGAGTTCGACCTCAAGCCCGCGCCGGCCGGCGCTGACGAAGATGCTGGCAAAGGGTTGTGCACTGTTGTCGATAAAGGTGCGCAGGCGCTTTTTCTGCCCCAGCGGGCTGATCCCGCCCAGCAGGTAACCGGTGGCGCGCTGCGCGGCAGCCGGGTCGGCCATCTCGGCTTTTTTCACCCCGGCGGCGTGTGCCAGGGCCTTGAGATCGAGGCTTCCGACGACCGGCACCACGGCCACCAGCAATTCGCCCTTTTCACTGCTGGCCAACAGCGTCTTGAACACCTGCGCCGGATCGAGGCCGAGCTTTTCCGCCGCCTCCAGACCATAGGAGGCCGCCTTCGGGTCGTGTTCATAACTGTGCACCCGATGTTCGGCGCGAACTTTTTTCAGCAGATCCAGTGCAGGGGTCATGGCAACTCCATAGGCAGGGAAAAGAACAGAAACAGTGCCGGCGATTCTAGGATATCCGCCAGCAAAAGGCTCTATTCCAAGGCCCATCCCCCAACCCAGGCAGCCGCCGGCACCAGGCTGGCCGCGCCTTTTGCACAAAACCCGCGCGCTTCCCGCAAGATCATTCACACAACTGATAGTTATAAAATGACCAATAGTTCACTTTCGACCTTTGACAGTAATGTTTCTTGTCTATATTTTTTCGTTTGCGAATATCATGTTGTAGATCCAGCAGCCGTAACCAGCAGTAAGCCGCGCCCAGGATGGGGATCCTGCCGACGGTGAAAATCGCGCTCAGCGCTTCACGCCAGCGCCAGACAACAACAAAAACCGAGGTTTTCCATGACAACTGCGTTACAACAACCGTCGCTCTCCGGCCAGTGCATGGCCGAATTCCTGGGTACAGCCTTGTTGATCTTCTTCGGCACCGGTTGCGTCGCCGCGCTCAAGGTCGCGGGTGCCAGCTTTGGCCTGTGGGAAATCAGCATCATCTGGGGGATCGGCGTGAGCATGGCGATCTACCTCACCGCCGGCGTTTCCGGCGCGCACCTCAACCCCGCAGTCAGCATCGCCCTGTGCATCTTTGCCGACTTCGAAAAGCGCAAACTGCCGTTCTACATCTTCTCCCAGATCGCCGGCGCCTTCTGCGCGGCGCTGCTGGTCTACACGCTGTACAGCAACCTGTTCTTCGATTACGAACAAGCCCACCAGATGGTCCGCGGCTCCCAGGCCAGCCTTGAACTGGCGTCGGTATTCTCCACCTATCCCAACCCGGCGCTGTCCACCGCCCAGGCGTTCCTGGTCGAAGTGGTGATTACCGCGATCCTGATGGGCGTGATCATGTCCCTGACCGATGACAACAACGGCTTGCCACGCGGCCCGATGGCGCCGCTGCTGATCGGCCTGCTGATTGCCGTGATCGGCAGCGCCATGGGTCCGCTGACCGGTTTCGCGATGAACCCGGCGCGGGATTTTGGCCCTAAACTGATGACATTCTTCATGGGTTGGGGCGAGGTTTCCTTCACCGGCGGCCGCGATATTCCGTACTTCCTGGTACCGATCTTCGCGCCGATTATCGGTGCCTGCCTCGGCGCCGTGGCCTACCGCGGGTTGATTGCCCGTCACCTGCCAACCGTCGCCCCTGCTCCAACGGATGCCGAAAAAGCCATTGACGGCAAAGTAAGAACTTCTTGAAACCGGTGGCGCAAGGTCCTGCCCAACCCTGACCTGCGCCTCTTGCCCACTTCCTTATTTTTGTCCAAGGCAATCGACATGACCGACATTCAGAATAAGAACTACATCATTGCCCTCGATCAGGGTACGACCAGCTCCCGCGCGATCATTTTCGATCGCGACGCCAACGTCGTGTGCACCGCCCAACGCGAATTCGTCCAGCATTACCCGCAAGCCGGCTGGGTCGAACACGACCCGATGGAAATCTTCGCCACCCAGAGCGCAGTGATGGTCGAGGCCCTGGCGCAAGCCGGCCTGCACCATGACCAGGTAGCCGCCATCGGCATCACCAACCAGCGCGAAACCACCGTGGTCTGGGACAAGACCACCGGCCGGCCGATCTACAACGCCATCGTCTGGCAGTGCCGTCGCAGTACCGAGATCTGCCAGCAGCTCAAGCGTGACGGCCTGGAAGAGTACATCCGCGATACCACCGGCCTGGTCACCGACCCGTATTTCTCCGGCACCAAGCTGAAGTGGATCCTCGACAACGTCGAAGGCAGCCGCGAACGCGCGCGCAACGGTGAACTGCTGTTCGGCACCGTCGACAGTTGGCTGATCTGGAAATTCACCGGCGGCAAGACCCACGTCACCGACTACACCAACGCCTCGCGCACCATGCTCTTCAACATCCACACCCTGGAGTGGGATGCGAAGATGCTGGAAGTGCTGGATATCCCGCGGGAAATGCTGCCGGAAGTGAAGTCGTCCTCGGAAATCTACGGCCGTACCAAAAGCGGCATCGCCATCGGCGGGATCGCCGGCGACCAGCAGGCCGCGCTGTTCGGCCAGATGTGCGTCGAGCCGGGCCAGGCGAAGAACACCTATGGCACCGGCTGCTTCCTGCTGATGAACACCGGCGACAAGGCGGTCAAGTCCAAGCACGGCATGCTCACCACCATCGCCTGCGGCCCCCGCGGCGAAGTGGCTTACGCCCTGGAAGGCGCGGTGTTCAATGGCGGCTCCACCGTGCAGTGGCTGCGCGACGAGCTGAAGATTATCAACGACGCCCACGACACCGAATACTTCGCCAGCAAGGTCAAGGACAGCAACGGCGTGTACCTGGTCCCGGCCTTCACCGGCCTGGGTGCTCCGTACTGGGACCCCTACGCCCGTGGCGCGCTGTTCGGCCTGACCCGCGGCGTGCGTGTGGACCACATCATCCGCGCCGCGCTGGAGTCGATCGCCTACCAGACCCGCGACGTCCTCGACGCCATGCAGCAGGACTCCGGCGAACGCCTCAAGGCCCTGCGCGTGGATGGTGGCGCAGTGGCCAACAACTTCCTCATGCAGTTCCAGGCCGACATCCTCGGCACCCAGGTCGAACGCCCGCAAATGCGTGAAACCACGGCCCTGGGCGCGGCCTACCTGGCTGGCCTGGCCTGCGGTTTCTGGGGCAGCCTGGAAGAGTTGCGCGGCAAGGCGGTGATCGAACGCGAGTTCGAACCACAGCTGGCCGAAACCGAGAAGGAAAAGCTCTACGCCGGCTGGAAAAAAGCCGTCAGCCGTACCCGCGACTGGGAACCGCACGAAGGCGCTGAATAAGCCAAGTCGCGGATTCGTATCGGGTTGTAACTGGTCGGGAGCGGATTCCTGCGGCATCATGGGCAAATTTTGCACGGCAGCCCAAAGGAAGCCCCATGAATCTGCCTCCCCGTCAGCAGCAAATCCTCGAGCTGGTCCGCGAACGCGGCTATGTCAGCATCGAGGAAATGGCCCAGCTGTTCGTCGTTACACCGCAAACCATCCGCCGCGATATCAACCAGTTGGCGGAAGTGAACCTGTTGCGTCGCTACCATGGCGGCGCAGCCTACGACTCCAGTGTCGAAAACACCGCCTACGCCATGCGCGCCGATCAGATGCGCGATGAGAAACAACGCATCGGCGAAGCCATCGCCGCGCAGATCCCCGATCACGCCTCGCTGTTCATCAACATCGGTACCACCACCGAATCCATTGCCCGGGCGCTGCTCAATCACAACCATCTGAAGATCATCACCAACAACCTGCACGTGGCTTCCATGCTCAGCGCCAAGGACGATTTCGACGTGCTGCTGACCGGTGGCAATGTGCGTCGCGATGGCGGCGTGGTCGGCCAGGCCAGCGTCGATTTCATCAACCAGTTCAAGGTCGATTTCGCCCTGGTCGGCATCAGCGGTATCGACGAAGACGGCAGCCTGCTGGACTTCGACTACCAGGAAGTACGGGTGTCCCAGGCGATCATCGCCAATGCCCGCCAGGTGATCCTGGCCGCCGACTCCAGCAAGTTCGGGCGCAATGCCATGATCCGCCTCGGCCCCATCAGCCTGATCGATTGCCTGGTCACCGACCAGCAGCCGGTTCCGGCGCTGACCCAATTGCTGCAGCAACACAAGATTCGCCTGGAAGTCGTCTGACCCCTCTCCCGTAGCCGCTGCCGAGCCCTGGCGAGGCTGCGATCGGGGCGCAGCCCCGTAAAACCAGGCGACGCGATATGTCTGAGCGATGGTGTCGTTCGGTTTGGCGCCCGCTGCGTCGGAGTGCCGCCCAGATCGAGCGCAACCTCGTTGGTGCTCGACCGCGGCTACACCTGCCGGAACCTATTCCCTGTAGCCGCTGCCTCGTCGGGGCTCGGCAGCGACTACATATCGCGCTCCCCGGCCTCACCCGCCTTGCGTCCGACAATGTTCGTAAATTTTCCTTTGCCCGACTTTCGATGAGTTTTTTCAATCGAAGTCCACTGGCTGTCGACGTGTTTCTGCGCTAGTATTTTCGCAAATGAACATTAATGTTCGATTTCAAATATCAGAAGAACACGAGGCCAGCCGATGCCCACTTCCACCTTGCCCGCGCCCCCTCTCGCCGAGATTTATGACATTGCCGTGATCGGCGGTGGGATCAATGGCGTCGGTATCGCCGCCGATGCCGCCGGGCGTGGCTTGTCCGTGTTCCTTTGCGAAAAAGACGACCTCGCCAGCCATACCTCCTCGGCCAGCAGCAAGCTGATCCACGGCGGCCTGCGCTACCTCGAACATTATGAATTCCGTCTGGTGCGCGAAGCCCTGGCCGAACGCGAAGTACTGCTGGCCAAGGCCCCGCATATCGTCAAGCCGATGCGTTTCGTCTTGCCGCACCGCCCGCACCTGCGTCCGGCCTGGATGATCCGTGCCGGCCTGTTCCTTTATGACCACCTGGGCAAGCGGGAAAAGCTCGCCGGTTCCAAGAGCCTCAAGTTCGGTCCCGACAGCCCGTTGAAAGCCGAGATCACCAAAGGCTTCGAATACTCCGACTGCTGGGTAGACGACGCGCGCCTGGTGGTATTGAACGCCATGGCCGCCCGCGAAAAAGGCGCCCACGTGCACACCCAGACCCGTTGCATCAGCGCCCGCCGCGGCAAGGGCATGTGGCACCTGCACCTGGAGCGCGCCGACGGCAGCCTGTTCTCGATTCAAGCCAAGGCCCTGGTGAACGCCGCCGGCCCATGGGTCGCCAAGTTCATCAAGGACGACCTGAAACTGGACTCGCCGTACGGCATCCGCCTGATCCAGGGCAGCCACCTGATCGTGCCGAAGCTGTACGAAGGCGAACATGCGCACATCCTGCAGAATGAAGACCAGCGCATCGTCTTCACCATTCCGTACCTGAACCACTTCACCCTGATCGGCACCACCGACCGCGAGTACACCGGCGATCCGGCGAAAGTGGCGATTACCGAAGGCGAAACCGACTACATCCTGAAAGTGGTCAACGCCCACTTCAAGAAACAGCTGAGCCGCCAGGACATCGTGCACACCTACTCCGGCGTGCGCCCGCTGTGCAACGACGAGTCCGACAACCCGTCGGCCGTGACCCGCGACTACACCCTGGCGCTGTCCGGCAATGCCGACGAAGCGCCACTGCTGTCGGTGTTCGGCGGCAAGCTGACCACCTACCGCAAGCTGGCCGAATCGGCCATGGCCCAGCTGACGCCGTTCTTCAAGCACATCAAGCCGAGCTGGACCGCCCACTCGACTCTGCCCGGCGGCGAAGACATGACCACGCCGCAGGCGCTGGCCGAAGCGATTCGCCAGAAGTTCGACTGGGTACCCAGCGAAATCGCCCGCCGCTGGGCCACCAGCTACGGCAGCCGCACCTGGCGCCTGCTGGAAGGCGTGCACAGCCTGAACGACCTGGGCGAACACCTGGGCGGCGGCCTGTACACCCGTGAAGTCGATTACCTGTGCAGCGAAGAATGGGCGGTCAATGCCCAGGACATCCTCTGGCGCCGCAGCAAGCTGGGCCTGTTCACCACACCGGCCGAGCAGGAAAAACTGCAGCACTACCTGCAGAAGGTCGAGCAGAACCGGGCAAAGATCGAAGCCGCCTGATCGCCCCTTCTATAAAGAAGCCCCCGCGTCGCACGGCCCGGGGGCTTTTTCATGGCCACCGCTTTATGTAGGAGCGAGCTTGCTCGCGATGACTGCGTGACATTCGACATAGGTGTCGACAGTCGGATCGCTATCGCGAGCAAGCTCGCTCCTACAGGGGGTAGGCCCGGCTTTGCTGGACATTCGGTTTTCCGAACGCGACTTTCGGGTCGATTCGGATAACCGGATAAAGACCGCCGACAATATTCGCCATAAATATTTAATAGCCTTTCAAATCAAGGCCTTGATACGGATCAGCTGGCCTGGCACGACTCATGCTCTACACTCTCCGACGAATGCCTGATGCGCCAACACACATCAGGAGCCGTCAAGGCATTCGCTGTATAAGAGAGCCGTCGAACTGGCTTCATAAAAAAAACAAATGTCGAGGAAATATTGATGCGCATCGTTCCCCATCTGTTGGGCGCAGCCATTGCTGCTGCTCTGATTAGCACTCCAGTGGTCGCCGCCGAACTCACCGGCACGCTGAAGAAAATCAAAGACTCCGGCACCATCACCCTCGGACATCGCGACGCTTCCATTCCGTTCTCCTACATCGCGGATGCATCCGGCGTTCCAGTCGGCTACTCCCACGACATCCAGCTGAAAATCGTCGAAGCCCTGAAAAAAGACCTCGACATGCCGGATCTCAAGGTCAAATACAACCTGGTTACCTCGCAGACCCGTATCCCGCTGGTGCAGAACGGCACCGTGGACGTCGAGTGCGGTTCCACCACCAACAACGTCGAGCGCCAGCAGCAGGTCGACTTCTCCGTCGGCATCTTCGAGATCGGCACCCGCCTGCTGTCCAAGAAAGATTCGCCTTACAAGGACTTCCCGGACCTCAAAGGCAAGAACGTCGTGACCACCGCCGGCACCACGTCCGAGCGCATCCTCAAGGCGATGAACGCCGACAAACAGATGGGCATGAACGTGATTTCCGCCAAGGACCACGGCGAGTCCTTCAACATGCTCGAAGGCGGCCGCGCCGTCGCCTTCATGATGGACGACGCGCTGCTGGCCGGTGAAATGGCCAAGGCCCGCAAACCGACCGACTGGGCCGTGACCGGTACCGCGCAATCCTACGAAATCTACGGCTGCATGGTCCGCAAGGGCGACGCATCGTTCAAGAAGGCCGTGGACGACGCCATCATCGCGACCTACAAGTCGGGCGAGATCAACAAGATCTACGACAAATGGTTCCAGTCGCCGATTCCACCAAAAGGCCTGAACCTGATGTTCCCGATGAGCGACGAGCTCAAGGCCCTGATCGCCAACCCGACCGACAAAGCGGCTGACGATAAAAAGTCCTGATTCCTGACTAACCTTGTCTCCTGAAAGGGCCCGGCCCTTTCAGGAGCCTGTCACTACCTGCTGGCTTTTTTTGGAAACACTCGAACCGGTGGTTGTCGAGCCGATCGCGTGTGCCTGGGCGTCATCCAGGCGGGAACGGATTTCCCCAAGCGGGTGCTTGTACATCGATCGATCAGAGGGGAGACCCTAATGAATTACAACTGGGACTGGGGCGTGTTCTTCAAGTCCACCGGCGTGGGCAGCGAGACCTATCTCGACTGGTTCATCGCGGGCCTGGGCTGGACCATCGCCATTGCCGTGGTGGCCTGGATCGTCGCGCTGCTGCTGGGCTCGATCCTGGGCGTCATGCGGACCGTGCCGAACCGCCTGGTGTCGGGCATCGCCACCGTCTACGTGGAGATCTTCCGTAACGTACCGCTGCTGGTTCAGCTGTTCATCTGGTACTTCCTGGTACCGGACCTGCTGCCGCAAAACCTGCAGGACTGGTACAAGCAGGACCTCAACCCGACCACCTCGGCCTACCTGAGCGTCGTCGTGTGCCTGGGCCTGTTCACCGCCGCCCGCGTCTGCGAACAGGTGCGCACCGGCATCCAGGCGCTGCCACGCGGCCAGGAATCCGCGGCCCGCGCCATGGGCTTTTCGCTGCCGCAGATCTACTGGAACGTGCTGCTGCCCCAGGCCTACCGGATCATCATTCCGCCGCTTACCTCGGAATTCCTCAACGTCTTCAAGAACTCCTCCGTGGCCTCGCTGATCGGCCTGATGGAGTTGCTGGCGCAGACCAAGCAGACCGCCGAGTTCTCGGCCAACCTGTTTGAAGCCTTCACCCTGGCCACGCTGATCTACTTCACCCTGAACATGAGCCTGATGCTGCTGATGCGCATGGTCGAGAAGAAAGTCGCAGTGCCCGGCCTGATCTCCGTGGGGGGCAAATAATGGAATTCGATTTCACTGGCGTCGTCCCGGCCATTCCCGGCCTGTGGAACGGCATGCTGATGACCCTCAAGCTGATGGCCCTGGGCGTCGTCGGCGGGATCATCCTCGGCACCATCCTGGCGTTGATGCGCTTGTCCCACAGCAAGCTGCTGTCGAACATCGCCGGCGTCTACGTCAACTACTTCCGCTCCATCCCGCTGCTGCTGGTGATCACCTGGTTCTACCTGGCGGTGCCCTTCGTGCTGCGCTGGATCACCGGCGAAGACACCCCGATCGGTGCGTTCGGCTCGTGCATCGTGGCCTTCATGATGTTCGAAGCGGCGTACTTCTGCGAAATCGTCCGCGCCGGCGTGCAGTCGATTCCCAAGGGCCAGATGGGCGCTGCCCAGGCATTGGGCATGAGCTATGGCCAGATGATGCGCCTGATCATCCTGCCCCAGGCGTTCCGCAAGATGACCCCGCTGCTGCTGCAGCAGAGCATCATCCTGTTCCAGGACACCTCGCTGGTATACACCGTGGGCCTGGTGGACTTCCTCAATGCTTCGCGCTCCAGCGGCGACATCATCGGCCGCTCCAATGAGTTCCTGATCGTTGCCGGTCTGGTGTACTTCACAATCAGCTTTGCCGCCTCGGTGCTGGTCAAGCGTCTGCAAAAAAGGTTTGCCGTATGATCTCTATCAAGAACATCAACAAGTGGTATGGGGACTTCCAGGTGCTGACCGATTGCAGCACCGAGGTCAAGAAAGGCGAAGTGATCGTGGTGTGCGGACCGTCCGGCTCCGGCAAATCCACCCTGATCAAATGCGTCAACGCCCTGGAGCCGTTCCAGAAAGGTGACATCGTGGTCGACGGCACGTCCATCGCCGACCCGAAGACCAACCTGCCGAAACTGCGCTCTCGCGTGGGCATGGTGTTCCAGCACTTCGAGCTGTTCCCGCACCTGACCATCACCGAGAACCTGACCATCGCGCAGATCAAGGTGCTGGGCCGCAGCAAGGAAGAAGCCACCAAGAAAGGCCTGCAACTGCTCGACCGGGTCGGCCTGGCCGCCCACGCCCACAAGCACCCGGGCCAGTTGTCCGGCGGCCAGCAACAACGTGTGGCGATCGCCCGCGCGCTGGCGATGGACCCGATCGTCATGCTGTTCGACGAACCGACTTCCGCGCTCGACCCGGAAATGGTCAACGAAGTGCTGGACGTGATGGTGCAGTTGGCTCACGAAGGCATGACCATGATGTGCGTGACCCACGAAATGGGCTTCGCCCGCAAGGTCGCGGACCGGGTGATCTTCATGGACGCCGGCAAAATCATCGAAGACTGCCCGAAAGAGGAATTCTTCGGCGACATCAACGCCCGCTCCGAGCGTGCGCAGCATTTCCTCGAGAAAATCCTGCAGCACTAAAAACCATGCAATCCCTGTAGCCGCTGCCGCAGGCTGCGATAAGGCCGAAGGCCTTCAGCGATCTCAAGATCGGGCGCCCACCTTGTGGGCGATCGCAGCCTTCGGCAGCGGCTACAGCTCGCAATACCACGGGGACGTCACCATGGACGGACAACTGGTACACCCGGGACCACTGTGATGAAATGCGACCCCACTCTCTATCGCGCCGCGCCGCCATCACTCGCCGTGAAACCCCGTCTGATCCGTCACCTGTTCCTGCCGCCCCTGGTCATCCTGCTGATGATCGGCCTGGGCTACGTCGGCTTCTGGGTCAGCGAGCACTACGGCATCCGCAGCCTCAGCGAGAACGGCGAACGCCAGCTGGAACTGCACGCCCGCGCAGTCGAAAGCGAGATCAGCAAATACACCTACCTGCCCAGCCTGCTGGAACTCGAATCCAGCGTTTCGCTGCTGCTCAACGAGCCGACGCCGGAACACCGGCAGACCGTCAACAATTACCTCGAAGGCCTGAACCGGCGCAGCCGCAGCCGGGCCATTTATGTGATGGACACCACCGGCCGCGTGCTGGCCACCAGCAACTGGCGCGACGTCGACAGCTACCTGGGTGAAGACCTGTCGTTCCGGGCCTATTTCCAGAATGCCGTGCGCGGCCAGCCCGGGCGCTTCTACGGCATCGGCAGTACCAACGGCGAACCCGGCTACTACCTGGCCCACGGCCTGGAAGAACAGGGCAAGATCATCGGCGTGGCAGTGGTCAAGGTGCGCCTGGAGGCCCTGGAAGAGCGCTGGCAACGCGCCCGCCTGGAAGGCTTCGTCAGCGACGAGAACGGCATCATCATCCTCTCCAGCGATCCGGCCCGGCGCCTGCGGTCGGTACGCCCGCTGAGCGACGACACCAAGGAGCGCCTGGCGCGCAGCCTGCAATATTACTGGTTCACCCTCAACGAACTGGAGCCGCTGGCCCGCGAGCGCCTGGCCGAAGGCGTGGAGAAGCTGACCTTCCCGGCCAACACCGAGCTGGTGTCCGACGACAAGGAAATCAGCTACCTGTCCCAGACCCGGCCCCTGAGCGATACGCCCTGGAACTTCACCCTGCTGACCCCGCTCAAGGACCTGCGCCGCGAAGCCATCAACCAGGGCATCCTGGTGGCCGTGGCCTTCGCCCTGGTGGCTTTCCTGCTGATCGCCTGGAACGAGCGGCGCAAGGTCATCGCCACCCGCCTCGCCGCCCGCGAAGCCCTGCAGGAAGCCAACAACCAGCTGGAGCGGCGGATCGCCGAACGCACCAGCGACCTGCGCGCCAGCAACGAACGGCTCAAGGGCCAGATCCGCGAGCGCCGCCAGGCCGAGGAAACCCTGCGCCGCGCCCAGGACGAACTGGTCCAGGCCGGCAAGCTCGCCGCCATCGGCCAGATGTCCACCAGCATCGCCCATGAACTGAACCAGCCGCTGGCCGCCCTGCGCACCCTGTCCGGCAATACCGTGCGTTTCCTCGAGCGCGGCGCCCTGGACACCGCCAGCACCAACCTCAAGACCATCAACGAACTGATCGACCGCATGGGCCGCATCACCGCCAGCCTGCGCTCCTTCGCCCGCCGCGGCGAAGATCAGGGCGAAGCCAGCCTCGGCAAGGCCGTGGACGCCGCCCTGCAACTGCTCAACGCACGCCTGGAAAACCTGCCGCTGCAATTGCACCGCGACTTCAGCGAGGTCCAGGTCAAGATCGACCAGACCCGCCTGGAGCAGATCCTGGTCAACCTGATCGGCAACGCCCTGGACGCCATGCAGGCGCAGCCGCGGCCGGAGCTGTGGCTGGAAGGCGAAAGCGTCGAAGGCAAATACCGCCTGCGGGTGCGCGACAATGGCCACGGCATCGACGCCGAGGCGCGCAAGCATCTGTTCGAACCCTTCTTCACCACCAAACCCGGCGAACAGGGCCTGGGCCTCGGCCTGACCCTGTCCGCCAGCCTGGCCGCCGCCACGGGTGGCAACCTGGGCGTCGAGCACCCGGCCGACGGCGGCACCGCCTTCGTCCTCAGCCTGCCCCTGGTCAGCCCTACACAAGCCGAGCCGCTATGAACAACGACCTTACCGTCCTGATCGTCGAAGACGACCCCCATGTCCTGCTCGGCTGCCAGCAGGCCCTGGCCCTGGAAGACATTCCCTGCGTCGGCGTCGGCAGCGCCGAAGAAGCCCTGGAGCGGGTCGGCGACAACTTCGCCGGGATCGTCATCAGCGACATCCGCCTGCCGGGCATCGACGGCCTGGAACTGCTGACCCGCCTCAAGGCCCGCGACCGCAGCCTGCCGGTGGTGCTGATCACCGGTCACGGCGATATCTCCATGGCCGTCGGCGCGATGCAGAAAGGCGCCTATGACTTCATGGAAAAGCCCTTCTCCCCCGAGCGCCTGGTGGAGGTCGCCCGGCGCGCCCTGGAGCAGCGCGGGCTGGCCCGGGAAGTGTCGTCGCTGCGCCGCCAGCTGGCCGAGCGCGACTCCCTCGAAGGACGGATCATCGGTCGCTCGCCGGCCATGCAGCACCTGCGCGAGCTGATCGCCAACGTCGCCGACACTTCGGCCAACGTGCTGATCGAAGGCGAGACCGGCACCGGCAAGGAACTGGTCGCCCGTTGCCTGCATGATTTCAGCCGCCGCCATACCCACCAGTTCGTCGCCCTCAACTGCGGCGGCCTGCCGGAAAACCTGTTCGAAAGCGAGATCTTCGGCCACGAGGCCAACGCCTTCACCGGCGCCGGCAAGCGGCGCATCGGCAAGATCGAGCATGCCCACGAAGGCACGCTGTTCCTCGACGAAGTGGAAAGCATGCCGATGAACCTGCAGATCAAACTGCTGCGGGTGTTGCAGGAGCGCACCCTGGAGCGCCTGGGCTCGAACCAGAGCGTGGCGGTGGATTGCCGGGTGATCGCGGCGACCAAGTCCGACCTCGACGAGCTGGGGCGCGCCAACCAGTTCCGCAGCGACCTGTATTACCGCCTGAACGTGGTGACCCTGGAGCTGCCGCCGCTGCGCGAACGGCGCGAGGACATCCTGCAGTTGTTCGAGCACTTCCTGCAGCAGTCGTCCCTGCGTTTCGACCGCGCCGCGCCGGAGCTGGACAACCAGACCCTGTCGAACCTGATGAGCCACGACTGGCCGGGCAATGTGCGCGAGCTGCGCAACGTCGCCGAACGTTTTGCCCTGGGCCTGCCGGCGTTCAAGAAGTCCAGCGGCAACGCTGCGCAAGGCCTGGGCTTTGCCGAAGCGGTCGAGGCCTTCGAGCGCAACCTGCTCAACGACGCCCTGCAACGCAGCGGCGGCAACCTGACCCAGGCCAGCCAGGAACTGGGCATGGCCAAGACCACGCTGTTCGACAAGGTCAAGAAATACGGCCTGAGCCACTAACCGACATCTGCGAGAAGTACCGTGGATTTATTGCTGAAAGCCTGCCTGGGCGCCGCCGTGGTGGTGATCCTCGCCGCCCTGGCCAAGACCAGGAACTACTACATCGCCGGCCTGGTGCCGCTGTTCCCGACCTTCGCCCTGATCGCCCACTACATCGTCGGCAAGGGCCGTTCCATCGACGACCTGAAGACCACCATCGTCTTCGGCATGTGGTCGATCATTCCCTACTTCGTGTACCTGGCAACCCTCTACGTAATGGTCGACCGCCTGCGCCTGGAAGCCTCCCTGGCGGTGGCCGCGGTGGCCTGGCTGATGGCCGCCACCGTGCTGGTCAGCGTCTGGGTCCGCGTCCACGCCTGAAGCCTGCGGTGCCCATGCGTTTTTTTCGCGAGCAAGCTCGCTCCTACAGGTGACGCTGGGTCCATGTAGGAGCGAGCTTGCTCGCGATGACGTCCGACCTGCCTCGCCGAGGTGCTGGCCCGTCCCTTGCATTTACCCTGTAAAGCCCGCTCTGCCTGCGTTTGCGACCTGTGACGCCGGCTTTTTCGAGGGGCGCTGCCATGGGTAAATCCTGCTTTGAACATTCTCGATCTCGACCACAGCCTGACCGCCCAGGAGCCTGTCCAGCGCCGGCTGCGCAGCGGCCAGGCGCGACGCCTGGACCTGCTGGACCTGGGCCCGAAACTGCGGCTCTGGTCCACCGAACGCACCTACCGCCACTTCACCGAGCGCCTGCGGCAAAGGCCCGCGCACAGTGGGCCGCAGCCGGAAATCTTCTTTGTCGGCTCCGGTGACTACCACCACCTGACCCCGGCCTTCCTGGCCGACCTGCAACAGCCGGTCAGCCTGATCCACTTCGACAACCACCCCGACTGGGTGCGCTTCGCGCCGCGTCGGCACTGCGGTTCCTGGGTCAACCGGGCCCTGCAGCTGCCGCATATCCAGCGCATCGTCACCCTCGGGCCGTGCAGCGACGACCTGCACAACCCGCAGCTGCGCGGCGGCAACCTCAAGGCGCTGCGACGCGGCAAGTTGCAGCTGTTTCCCTGGCAGCACGCGCCCTCCAAGGTATGGGGCCGGGTCGGCGACGGCGCCGGGCACCAGCAGCAGGAAAACCACCTGCACTGGCGCAACCTGGCCGGGCTCGACTGGCCTGCCTTCCTCGAGCAGATGATCGATAGCCTGCCGACCCAGGCGATCTGGATCACCATCGACAAGGACGTACTGGCCAGCGCCGACGCCGCGACCAACTGGGACCAGGGCGGCATGCGCCTGAGCCACCTGCTGCAAGCCCTGCGCAGCCTGGCGGCGCGCAAGCGCATCCTCGGTATCGACGTCTGTGGCGAGTTCGCCGCGCCGGCCTTCAGCAACGCCTTCAAGCGCTGGGAAGCGCGCTCCGACCAGCCGCCGGCCGAACGCTGGAGCGAGGCCGACCTGCTGCGCAATGCGACCACCAACGAAGCACTGATGGCGCTGTTCGAGGAGCTGTTCCCGTGACCCTGACCGTTATCTTGCTGGTGGCTTTTTCCATCGTCCTCGACGTGATCGGCCAGCTCTGTTTCAAGCTCGGTCTGGACCGCCTGCCGGAACTGGAAGGCGGTTTTCGCCTGAACGCCTTCTGGGGCCAGGTGTTCAACGCACCACTGTTGTGGTGCGGCATCGGCGCCTATGTAATCGAGTTTTTCGTCTGGCTCGAAGCCTTGTCCCGGGCGCCGCTGAGCCTGCTGTTCCCGGCCGCGGCCCTGGCCTATTGCGGCGTGGTCCTGGCCGGCAAGCTGATCCTCGGCGAGAACGTCAGCCGCCGGCGCTGGCTGGGCACCCTGGTCATCACCCTCGGCGTGATGCTGGTGTGCGTCGCCAGCACCTGAGCCCCCTTCAACGCTTCACAAGGAAAGACGGTATGACTGCACAGACTCACGGCTGGCTCCACGGGCGCCTCGGCACCCTGGTGCTCTGGGCCCTGCTGATCGGCTTCGAAAGCGCCGGCCAGATCGCCACCAAGGTCGGTGGCGATCAGCTGGGCCAGATGGATTTCAACCTGCAATGGCTGGCCGCGGTGGCGGTCAACCCGGGAGTGCTGCTGGCGATCGCCTGCTACATCGGCGCGTTCTTCGTGTGGATGCTGATCCTGCGGCGCAGCAGCCTGTCCCTGGCCTTCCCCCTGAGTTCGCTGGTGTTCGTGGTGGTGTTGCTCGGCTCCTGGCTGGGCCTGGGCGAGCAGATCAGCCTGCTGCACTGGGTCGGCGTGCTGGTGATCATCGGCGGGATCGCCCTGCTGGCCGAGGGCGAGGAAGCCTGAAGGGCTTTATGTAGCCGCTGCCGCAGGCTGCGATAAGGCCGAAGGCCTTCAGCGATCTCAAGATCCTGCGCCCGCTTCGCTGTCGATCGCAGCCTCGCAGGCTCGGCAGCGGCTACAGGTGCGCGGGTGTCAGGGCTTCGGGTGTTTCAGCAAGAAACCCAGGCCATGGGCCACGGGAATTGCCTTCACCCCCGCCGCCCGCTGCTGTTCGCGGATCTCGCGGTGGAAGGCCTTGACCCGGGTCCAGTGCATCTTCGGCCGGTAGTGGTGTTCGGCGTGGTAGCCGTTGTTCATCCAGATCAGGTTGTAGAGCCGGCTGTAGGAACTCACGCCCCAGGCGATCGGCAGGTCCGGGTTGCCGCCCAGGTGCTCGTAGTAGCCATTGAGCGAAGACAGCGACTGTCCCAGGTACCAGAACGGCAGCAGCACCAGCAGCACATGCCAGTCGTATAGCGCCAGCGCCACATAGGCCAGCACTGTCACGCCGATTTCCACCTTGACCCAACGCGCGTCCGCCGGGCGCTTGCGCTGCATTTCCTGGTAGATGGCCTTGGGGTCGTCGCGGAAAAAACTCAGGAAGGTGTAAGCCCAGACATTGTCTGGCTGGCCATTGCGGCCATGCAGGTAGATCGACAGCGGGTCGACCGTGGTGCCGTCCGCCCCGGGCCGATCCGAGTTGCCACGGTGATGGCGGTTATGGATATCGCGGTACAGGGTCTGGGAAAAACCGATGGTCACCGACAGCAGCAGGTCGAAGGCGCGGTTCAGCCAGGGCAGGCTGAAATAGGCGTTGTGGATCTGGTTGTGGGAGATGCTGTTGATGCTCCACGACAGGCTGACCGCATACAGCAGCGCCGCCGGCAGGATCACCCACCAGGACAGACTGTGAAAGGCCAGCACCAGCCAGAGCACGAAGGAAAAATGCGCCAGGGCCATCAGGATCGGGACGATGTCCCACAGCGAATGGGCGAGCAGGCGATAAGCGGGACGAGCCATGAAGAACTTCCTGAAAAGTGGGTTCATGGCTGCCAGTGCAAAGGGTGGACCAATTCCTCCGATGTAGGAGCGAAGCTTGCTCGCGATGAATGCTGACGCGGTGCTTCAGGCACTGCGCAGCGCCTGGATCGCGGGCAAGCCTCGCTCCTACAGAAACAGCGCATGCCGGCAGAGGTATTCCGCCCCGTTTTTGTAGGAGCGAAGCTTGCTCGCGATGAATGCTGACGCGGTATTTCAGACACCCCGCGGCGCCTGGATCGCGGGCAAGCCTCGCTCCTACAGAAACAGCGCATGCCGGCAGAGGTATTCCGCCGCGCTTTTGTAGGAGCGAAGCTTGCTCGCGATGAATGCTGACGCGGTATTTCAGACACCCCGCGGCGCCTGGATCGCGGGCAAGCCTCGCTCCTACAGAAACAGCGCATGCCGGCAGAGGTATTCCGCCCCGTTTTTGTAGGAGCGAGGCTTGCCCGCGATGACGACCTGGAGCACGCCCCGCAAGCCCGGCGATAAGGCCTTGGCGGGCCTCAGAACTGGTAGCTGAGGGCGGTCTGGACCTGGCCCTGATTCACTTCGCCGCGCTCGCGCACCAGGGTGCTGTCGGCCGCCGAACCCGTCAGGTGAATCCAGCTGGCGCTGGTCATCCACGACCAGTTGCCGCCCAGGGGCACCTGCAGGTTCTGGGTCAGGGTCAGGTTCTGCAAACCGCCGCCGGCGCTGTAGCGGCCGATGCCCGTGGCCTGGGCCTCGGCGTCGCTGATGCCAAAGAAGGTCTGGGTCTGCCGGGCATCGGCGAAATGCGCGGTGAGGTTGTTGCTGCCAATGATCCCCAAGCCCAGGGGATAACCGATTTCACCGCCGACCTTGCCCAGCAGGCCACCCTGGCCCTCGCCCGCAGCCACCGCGCTGCCAAGGGAGGCGAACAGGCGCCAGAAGTCGTCCGGCGCGTACTGGATGTAGCCGCCGACATCGGCCATGTTCGGCACGTCCCGCAGGCCGCGCAGCGAGCCGTTGGCGTTACGTCCCGGCAAATAGTTGATATAGGGCCCGGCGCTGAAACCATTGCCCTTGAAGGCATCCCAGGTCAGGCCGTCGTCGGTGTCGAGGCTGACATCGCCCCACTCCAGATCGACATAGGGCAAGGGCACGGTGTCATGCCGGCTGCCGCTGGGGTCATGGGGTTGGTAGCCGATGCCCAGGCCCAGCGAACCGCCCAATCCATCCTGGCCCCCCTCCTCGGCGAAAGCCCCGCAGGCAGCCCCTAGCGACAGCAGGACGGCAAGCAGGGCGGAGCGTGTGAAGCTGAACATGGCGCGGGTTTCCTGGAGTGAAGATGCGCGCATCAATCACCACCCCGCCCCCTCCCTGCAAGCACTGATGTTGTTTGTAGCGAGCTACAAAATTTGTAGCTCCAGCCACCCCACCAAACGCCTTTTCCCCGTGCAGAGCCCGGCCCGCCTGGGCCGAAGGCAGTTGGCACAGTCCCTGCTCCAGTGCCTGGCATGCGCAAAGTGCGCTCCTCTCCAACAGGTAACTGCAGATGATGCACTGGCATATCGTGTGTGACTTCGACGGGACCATCACCCGCACCGACGTGATCGACAACGTCCTCCAACGCTTCGCCGACCCGAGCTGGGAAGACATCGAGCAACAATGGCTGGACGGCCATATCGGCTCCCGGGAATGCCTCAGCCGCCAACTGGCGCTGGTCAAGGCCTCGCCCGCCGAACTGCTCGCCTGTTTCGACAGCGTCGAGATCGATCCAGATTTCCCCGACTTCGTCGATCACGTGATCGGCCTGGGCGCTTCCCTGGAAGTGGTCAGCGACGGCATCGAGCAAGGCATCGCGCGGATCCTCGCGCGCCACTACGTGAGCCTGCTGCCGATCCTCGCCAACCGCCTGCGCCAGGTCGACCAGAACAGCTGGCGCATCGACTTCCCGCACGCCAGCGACGCCTGCCGCGCCGCATCCGGCAACTGCAAATGCAAATCCACGCCCAAGGGCAAGCGGGTGCTGGTGATCGGCGACGGCCAGTCCGACATGTGCGTGGCCGCCAGCGCCGACTTCGTGTTCGCCAAGGGCCGCCTGGCCGAGTACTGCCAACGCAACGCCATCCCCCACGCGACCTTCGATTCCTTCGCCGAACTGCCGGCACTGCTGGCCCTGCTGCCCAACGAAGCGGCCAATGCCGGCGCCTTCGCCCTCGACAACACCACCGAACATTGCGTCCCCACTCAGGAACTCTTCCATCATGTCTGACATTCGTATCGCAACCGCAGAAGACCAGGTGCTTCTGGAAAAAGAAGCCAAGTACTGCTCCTACGGCGACACCGTCCACTACATCGAGCCGCCACGGATTTTCAGCCGCTGCGAAGGCTCCTACGTCTGGGACACCAGCGACCAGGCCTACCTCGACCTGCAGATGTGGTACTCGGCGGTGAACTTCGGTTATGCCAACCCGCGCCTGAACAATGCCCTCAAGCAACAGATCGACACCCTGCCGCAGATCGCCAGCCAGTACCTGCACAAGGGCAAGATCGAGCTCTCGGAAATGATCGCGGTGGACGCCAAGAAGAAATTCGGCCTCGACGGCCGCGTGCACTTCAACGTCGGCGGCTCGCAGTCCATCGAGGACTCGCTGAAAGTCGTGCGCAACGCCACCCATGGCAAGAGCCTGATGTTTGCTTTCGAGGGCGGCTACCACGGTCGTACCCTCGGCGCTTCGTCGATCACCTCCAGCTACCGCTACCGTCGCCGCTACGGCCACTTCGGCGAGCGCGCCAACTTCATTCCCTTCCCCTACCACTTCCGCGGCCCCAAGGGCATGACCAAGGAAGAGTACGGCAGCCACTGCGTGCAGCAGTTCGCCCGGCTGTTCGAGACTGAATACAACGGCGTGTGGGACCCGAAAGTCGGCCAGAGCGAATACGCCGCCTTCTACGTCGAGCCGATCCAGGGCACCGGCGGCTACGTGATCCCGCCGATGAACTTCTACAGCGAGCTCAAGCACGTGCTCGACCAGCACGGCATCCTGATGGTGGTCGACGAGATCCAGATGGGCTTCTACCGCACCGGCAAGCTGTGGTCGATCGAGCACTTCGACGTCAAGCCGGACGTGATCGTCTTCGGCAAGGCCCTGACCAACGGCCTCAACCCCCTGGGCGGCATCTGGGCCCGCGAAGAGCTGATCAACCCCAAGGTGTTCCCGCCGGGTTCGACCCACTCCACCTTCGCCTCCAACCCGCTGGGCACCGCGGTAGGCCTGGAAATGTTCAAGATGACCAGCGAGATCGACTACGGCGCGATGGTCATGGAGAAGGGCAAGTACTTCCTGGCCGGCCTGCAGGACCTGCAAAAGCGCTACCCGATCATCGGCGACGTCGACGGCCTGGGCCTGGCGCTGCGCTGCGAGATCTGCACCAGCGACGGCTTCACCCCGGACAAGGCGACCCTGGACTACATGGTCGAGGAAGGCATGAAGGGCGACATCGAGATCAATGGCCAGCGCCTGGGGCTGATTCTCGATGTCGGCGGCTACTACAAGAACGTCATCACCCTGGCCCCCTCGCTGGAAATCAGCTACGCGGAGATCGACCTCGGCATCGCCCTGCTCGACCGTCTGCTGGACCGGGCCATGAAACGATGACAGCACAGATCGATCCGGGCGCCGGCATCGACCTGGGCCAGGGCGACGCCGGCTTCATCCTCGGCAATGGCGAGGTCGCGGTGTTGTTGATCCACGGCCTCACCGGCACCCCGACGGAACTGCGTCGGGTGGCCGTCGGCCTGGCCCAGGCCGGGTGCACGGTGTACGTGCCGACCCTGGCCGGGCATTGCGGCAACAACGCCGACCTGCAGGCCACCGGCTGGCAGGACTGGTACGAGGGCGTGCGCCGGACCTTCGTCGGCATCCGTCAGCGTCACCGGCAGGTGTTCGTCGGCGGCCTGTCGATGGGCGCCGTCATGTCCATGTACCTGGCCTCGGAACACCCGGGGCAGGTCAGCGGCCTGCTGATGTATTCGACCACCCTCAAGTACGACGGCTGGAGTATCAACAAGCTGGCGTTCCTCACCCCGCTGCTGATGAAGATTCCGTTCGGCGTGCACATCTGCAGCTTCGAGGAGAAGCCGCCGTACGGCATCAAGAACAAGCGCCTGCGGGCGGTGGTCGAGCGGCAGATGAAGGCCGGCGAAAGCAGCAGCGCCGGCCTGCTGACCATGGAAGGGGTGACTGTGCGCGAGCTGCACCGGATGAACGCGGTGGTGAAAAAACGCATGCCGTCGATCACCACCCCGGCGCTGGTGCTGCACTCCATCGAGGACGACATCACCAGCCGCTGGAACGCCGACTATGTCGAGCGCAAGCTCGGCGGCCCGGTGGTCAAGGTGCTGCTCGACAACTGCTACCACATGATCACCGTCGACCTGCAGTACCGCCGGGTGGTGGAGTTGAGCGCGGACTTCATCGAACGCCAGGCGGGCCCGCGGCCCGCGGTGTATGACGACCAGCGCCAGTTCGCCTGATTCAAGGACCGCACGTGATCACCAGCCAAGTCTTTTCGAGCATCCAGGCCATCGACCGCAGCGCCTGGAACGACTGTTTTCCCGGTGCCCTGGAGAATTGGGACTATTACCTGGCAGTACAGGACGCCGGCATCGAGGACTTCACCTGGCGCTACCTGGCGGTGTTCGAAGACGAGAAGCTGGTGGCCGCCGCCCCGGCCTTCATCACCCGTTATCGCCTGGACACCACCGTCTCGGGCCCGGCCAAGCGCCTGAGCGAACGCCTGCAACGCTGGTGGCCGGGGCTGCTGCAACTGCCGCTGTACGCCATCGGTTCGCCGGTGGCCGAACAGTGCCACGCCGGCACCGCCAGCCATATCCCCGCGGTGCGCCGCCAGGCCCTGCTCGGGCAACTGCTGCACCTGGCCCGGCGCGACGCCGACGCCCAGGGCATCGGCCTGCTGGCGGTCAAAGATGCCGCCAGCCAGGACCGGCAATGGGCCGCCAGCTGCCAGGCATTCGGCCTGCAAGCCATGCCCAGCCTGCCCAGCGCCCTGCTGCCGGTGCCCTTCGGCTCGCAGGATGCCTACCTCGGCACCCTGGGCAAATCCACGCGCAAGGACCTGCGCCGCAAGTTGCGTGCGCCCGGGCCGCGGATCGAATGGCGACGCAACATCGACGACGTCCTGCCCCAGGTCATGCGCCTGTATGAAGCCACCCTGCGGCGCAGCGACCTGCAATTCGAACGCTTACCCGCGCCCTACTTCACCGGTATCCTCCAGCACTTGGGAGAGCGTGCCGCCTGCGTGCTGTACTGGGTCGACCAACAACTGGTGGCCTTCAACCTGGTGCTGCTGGACGAGCACCGGCTGATCGACAAATTCTTCGCCCACGACCTGGAGATCAGCCGTGAGCACAACCTGTATTTGCGCAGTTGGATGGCCAATGTCGACTACTGTATCCAGCACCGGATCGCGCTCTACGAATGCGGCCAGGCCGGTTATGCCAGCAAGCTGCGCCTGGGTTGTAGCTTCACCGGCAACAGCCTGTTCTTCCAGCATCGCAACCCGCTGCTCGACACCCTGCTCAAAGGGCTGAAATATGTTCTCCGGCCGGATCGCACCGACCCCGCCATGGCCGCTGCACTAAGCGAAAGTTCATGACCAGAAAAGACCGCCGCACCCCTCGCCCTTTCGCCATCTCCCGCTGGAGCCTGCAGCGCAAGCTGGTGCTGGCGTTCTGGATGGTCAGCGTGATCCCCACGATGATCGCCGCCGAGCTGGCGGCCACCACCCTGTCGCAGATCTTCGACAGCAACGTGCGCATCTGGCTGCAGGAATCGACCAAGATCGTCGAGGACGAAATCACCGAGACCCTGCGCGACAACGCGCGCATCGCCCAGCTGTTCCTGCGTTATGCCAGGCCGCCCACCGACCGCAACGCAGCCAAGCACGACAAGCTCACCGCCGACATCGCCGACTCCATGGGCATTGATGTAGTGGCATTGATCCGCAAGCGCGACCACCAGGTGGTGTTCAGCACCGCCGCCGACGATATCGTCGGACAGATCAGCCTGGCCCATAACGCCGTGCTACAGACCCTGCAGGTCGGCGGCGTGGCCACCGGCGCGGTGGTCTCGACCTTCCAGACCACCCTCGACGGCATCGACTACCAGCTGCTGATCGCCACCTACCTGGACGCCAGCTTCCTCACCAGCGTGGCCGACGTGCACTCCCTCGACCTGCGCCTGTACCTGGCCAAGGCCAACGACTTCGCCGAGATCTTCGCCACCCAGCGTTTCGAGGACCACCCGACCCAGGTGCCGGAAAAGATCGAGAACATCCTGCGCGACACCCGCCAGCCCACGGAGCAGTTCACCAGCCGCTACAGCGGGCTGTACCGGCCGATCTTCAACGACAGCGGCGAACTGGTGGGGGTGATTTTCAGCGGCCTGCTGCGCCACAGCAGCCTGGTGGGGCTGGTCAACCAGAGCAACCTGTTCATCCTGATCTTCCTGCTCAGCTCGGCGGCGTCGCTGGCCGTCGGCTGGCTGGTGTCGAAACGCCTGACCATGCCCCTGCGCGGCTTGTCCAAGGGGGTCCAGGCGGTGATCGCCGGTGACTACCGGCAACGGGTGCCGGTGATTGGCGGCGACGAACTGGCAGAGCTGAGCAGCACCTTCAACCACATGAGCGAACGCCTGGGCGAACTGCAGCATCTGGAAGCCCAGTTGCGCCGTCGCGACCGCCTGCACGCCCTGGGCGAAGTGGCCATGGGCCTGGCCCACGAGATCCGCAACCCCCTGGGCATCATCAAGACCGCCACCCAACTGCTGCACCGCCGTGCGGATCTGCCCGAAGGCGACAAGCGTCACCTGGAATACGTGATCAGCGAAGTCAGCCGGATCAACGACCTGATCACCGACTTCCTCGACTTCGCCAAGCCCAGCGCGCCGATCCGCTCGACCCTGCTGGCGCGGCCGCTGGTGGAGGAGCTGATCGGCTTCTGCGAGCCGGAACTGGCCAGCCACAAGATCGACGCGCAGATCGACGACCAGGCGCCGGGCGCGACCCTCTACGCCGACGCGCGCCAGCTCAAGCAGGCCTGCCTGAACCTGATCCTCAACGCCATCGACGCCATGCCCGCGGGCGGGCGCCTGACCCTGGGCATCGCCCAGGACGCCGAGCACACCATCCTGCGGGTCACCGACACCGGCCAGGGCATCGAGCCGGACATGCTCGAACGCATCTTCACCCCCTTCGTCACCACCAAGGCCTCGGGCACCGGGCTGGGCCTGGCCAAGGTGTTCTCGATCATGGAAAACCATGACGGGCACATCGAATGCAGCAGCGAAATAGATGCCGGCGCCACCTTCAGCCTGTACATTCCGGCCAAGGGTGAGGATGACGAAGAGGATGATGAAAATGAGCAAAAGGCCCAGCCATGACGCATAACCTGCTGGTGGTCGACGACGAGCCCAAACTCTGCGACCTGCTGTCCTCGGCGCTGAGCCAGGACGGCATCCAGGTGTTCACCGCCGGCAATGGCCTGCATGCGCTCAAGGTGCTGGAACAGGAAGAGATCGACCTGGTGATCAGCGACTGGCGCATGCCCGGCATGGACGGCCCGCAGCTGCTGGCCGAGGTCAAGCAGCGCTACCCGCAGATCCCGGTGATCGTCATGACCGCCTACAGCACGGTGAAAAACGCCGTGCAGTCGATGCGCAACGGCGCCTACGACTACATCGCCAAGCCCTTCGACATCGACGAGCTGGACATCACCGTCAGCAAGGCCCTGCAGTTTCGCGACATCCTCAAGGACAACCAGCGCATGCGCGCCGAGCTCGACGAGCACCGGCAGATCGACAGCCTGGTGGGCGACAGCCCGACCTTCCGCCGGGTCCTGCAAGCGGTGGACTCGGTGCGCGAAAGCAACGCCACCATCCTGCTGACCGGCGAAAGCGGCACCGGCAAGGAGATGGTCGCCCGGGCCATCCACCAGCACGGCAACCGAGCCAACAAACCCTTTGTCGCGGTCAACTGCGCGGCGATCCCCGAAGGCCTGCTGGAAAGCGAAATGTTCGGCCATCGCAAGGGCGCCTTCACCGGCGCCGTGGCGGACCGGATCGGGCGCTTTCAGCAGGCGGACAAGGGCACGCTGTTTCTCGATGAGGTCGGCGACATGCCGCTGGCCCTGCAGGCGAAGATCCTGCGCGCCTTGCAGGAACGGGTGATCGAACCGGTGGGCGACCCGCGCGAGCGCAAGGTCGATGTGCGGGTGATTGCCGCCACCAACAAGAACCTGCTGGAGGCGGTGGCCAACAAGGAGTTTCGCGAAGACCTGTATTACCGCCTCAATGTCTTCCCGATCCCGCTGCCCGCCCTGCGCGAGCGGGTCGAGGACATCGCACCCCTGGCCCGGCACTTCGCCCACACCCTGGGCGCCACCGCCGGCAAACGCATCACCGGTTTCAGCCCGCAGGCCTTGCAGGCCATGGCCAACTACGCCTGGCCGGGCAATATTCGCGAACTGCAGAACTGCGTCGAACGCGCGACCATCGTCGCCGCGGGCGCGGTGATCGAGGAAAGCGACCTGCCGGGTTATCTGTTCAGCTCACCGCCGCTGAACGCCGGAGCCAGCGCCCTGCCCGGCGACAGCCTCAGCGTGCCCAGCGACCTGGACGCGGCCCTGGCCGAAGTGGAGAAGGCCTACATCCTCGCCGCCCTGCAACAGAGCAACGGCGTGCAGGCCGCCGCCGCGCAGTTGATCGGCATTTCCGAACGCAGCTTCTGGTACCGCCTGAAAAAACTCGGGATCCAGGTCGACAAGATCGTCCGCTGATACACGCCCATCCCCTAGAGCCAAGGCCACCACGGATCTGTAGGAGCGAGGCTTGCCCGCGAAAGCGGTACCTCAGACACACCACATTGCCCCAATCGCCGGCAAGCCTGGCTCCTACGCAAGCCTAGGTCAGAGCAGGTTCGGCGCGGGCAGCGGATCGATCTGCGCCCAGTGCGAGGTGTCTTCGCGATGGCTTTGCAGGTAGGGCAGCACCGCCGCCAGCAACGGCGCCTTGAAGGCTTCCTGGAAGCGATGGGCCAGGCCCGGGATCAGCTTCAATTGGCTGCCCTGGATATGCGCGGCCAGGTGTACGCCGTGCATCACCGGCAGCAGCGGATCGGCGGTGCCATGCACCACCAGGGTCGGCACGCGCAGCTGGTTGAGCAGGGCCACCCGGCTCGGTTCGGCGAGGATCGCCATGATCTGGCGCTTCACCCCTTCCGGGTTGAAGGCACGGTCATAGGCTTCCGCCGCCTGGTGCAGCAGCGCTTGCCGATCGTCGGTGACCTGCGGGCTGCCAAGGGCGGCCAGCAGGTCGGCCTGCTGCTCCAGCGCCACCTCACGGTTCGGCGCGCCGCGCCGCGACAACAGCTGCACCAGCGCCGCGTTGGGCGCCGGCAGGCCTTCGGCGCCGGAGCTGGTCATGATCAGGGTCAGGCTCTCGACCCGTTGCGGCGCCATGGCCGCCAGGTGCTGGGCGATCATCCCGCCCATGCTCGCACCCAGGACATGGAACTGCTCGACCTGCAGGGCATTCATCAGGCCCAGGGCGTCGTCGGCCATGTCGGTCAGGCTGTAGGGCGCGGCCACCGGCAGGCCGAGCTTGTAGCGCAGCACCTCGAACGTCAGGTTGGCGTTGGCCGGTGCCTGGCGCCAGGTGGACAGGCCGACGTCGCGGTTGTCGTAACGGATCACCCGGAACCCCTGCTGGCACAGGGCAACGACCACTTCGTCCGGCCAGTGGATCAACTGCCCGCCCAGGCCCATCACCAGCAGCAGCGCCGGATCGGAGGCACGGCCGATGCTCTGGTAGGCCAGGCTCACCTGCTCCAGTTCGACCCTTTGGGTCGGTACGTTGACATCACAGCGAGACGCCGCCTGAGACGGCAGGCCGAGCAGCAGCGCGGCCAGGAAAACAGTCGTTGAAAACAATCTTGCCCACATGAAGAAACACCGAAACGCAGAAGCCCAGTAGAGCGCGAGTCTGATGAACTTTGATCGAGCGCGCTGCCACAGTTACGTGACAGTTTGATGAAGATTGCCGAGTGGTCATAAAACCCTGTAGCCGCTGCCGAAGGCTGCGATCGGCCCGAAGGGACGCAGCGATCTTGAACCCGCTGAAGGCCTTCGGCCTTATCAGCAGCCCGCGGCAGCGGCTACAAAAGCCCGCAGCATCGTGCCCCGGCCCACTGTAGGAGCGAAGCTGGCTCGCGATGGTGGTGAACGATGATGCGGTGTTCCTGACGCAGCGCGGCGCCTGTGGGCTCATCGCGAGCAAGCTCGCTCCTACAGGGGGCAGGTGTTGCGAGGGATCAGGCCTGTTGGTTACGCAACTGACGGGCGGCGGCGACCATGTTGACCAGGGCGGCTTCGGTTTCCGGCCAGGCGCGGGTCTTCAGGCCGCAGTCCGGATTGACCCACAAACGTTCGGCGGGGATGCGCCGGGCCGCCTTGCTCATCAGCTTGACCATCTCGGCGGTGTCCGGCACCCGCGGCGAGTGGATGTCATACACCCCCGGGCCGATGTCGTTCGGGTAGTCGAAGGCCTCGAACGCCTCCAGCAGCTCCATGTCCGAACGCGACGTCTCGATGGTGATCACGTCGGCATCCATCGCCGCGATGGCCTGGATCACGTCGTTGAACTCGCTGTAGCACATGTGGGTGTGGATCTGGGTGTCGTCGCGCACCCCAGAGGCGGTCAGGCGGAAGGCTTCCACCGCCCAGTCCAGGTACGGCTGCCAGTCCGCCAGGCGCAGCGGCAGGCCCTCGCGGAATGCCGCTTCGTCGATCTGCACGATCTTGATCCCGGCCTTCTCCAGGTCCACCACCTCATCGCGCAGGGCCAGCGCCAGTTGCCGGGCCTGCACCTCGCGGGACACGTCCTCGCGGGGGAAGGACCACATCAGCATGGTCACGGGCCCGGTGAGCATGCCCTTCATCACCTTGTCGGTCAGGCTCTGGGCGTAGCTGATCCAGTCCACGGTCATGGCCTGCGGGCGGCTCAGGTCGCCGTAGATCACCGCCGGTTTCACGCAGCGCGAACCGTAGCTCTGGACCCAGCCGAAACGGGTGAACAGGTAACCGTCCAGTTGCTCGGCGAAGTACTCGACCATGTCGTTGCGCTCGGCTTCGCCATGGACCAGCACGTCCAGCCCCAGGCGCTCCTGGACCTGCACCGCGTGACGGATTTCGCAGCGCATGGCGTCGGTGTAGTCGTTGTTCGACAGCTTGCCCTGCTTGAATGCCTGGCGCGCCAGGCGGATCGACGCGGTCTGCGGGAACGAACCGATGGTGGTGGTCGGGAACACCGGCAGCTTCAAACGGGCGTGCTGCTGGGCAATGCGTTGGGCAAAGGGCGAGTGACGCTGGCTGTCGGCGGCGCTGACCGCCTTGAGCCGCGCCTGGACCTCGGCCTTGTGGATCCGCGGCGACTGCGCGCGGCTGGCCTGCACCTGGCGGCTTGCGGCCAGGGCCGCTTGCACCGCCGGAGCCTGGGGATCGTTCAGGGCGTCACGCAGCACCGAAATCTCGCCGCATTTCTGCACGGCGAAGGCCAGCCAGCTTTTCAGCTCGGCATCCAGCTGGTCTTCCCGGGACAGGTCCACCGGGCTGTGCAGCAGCGAGCAGGAACTGCTGACCCACAGGTTGTCGCCAAAACGCTCCTGCGCCGCTTGCAGCTGCTGCAGCGCCTGCTCCAGCTCGCAACGCCAGACGTTGCGGCCGTTGACCAGGCCTACAGACAGAATCTTGTAGGTCGGCAGGCGATCGAGCACCTGGGTCAGTTGCTCCGGCGCCCGCACGGCGTCGATGTGCAGGCCGTCCACCGGCAGGCCGACGGCCAGCCCGAGGTTGTCCTGCAGGCCGCTGAAGTAAGTGGCCACCAGCTTTTTCAGCGGCGAGTACTGGAGGATGTGGTAGGCCCGCTCGAAGGCGCTCTTCCATTCCTGCGGCAGGTCGAGGGTCAGGATCGGTTCGTCGATCTGCACCCACTCCACGCCCTGGGCCTTGAGGCGGTTGAGGATTTCACCGTAGACCGGCAGCAGGCGCTCCAGCAGCTCGAGCTTGTCGAAGTCGTTGCCCTTGGCCTTGCCCAGCCACAGGTAGGTCAGCGGACCGATGATCACCGGCTTGACCCGGTGGCCCAGGGCGTGGGCTTCGTCGACCTCGTCGAACAGTTGCTCCCAGCTCAGCTTGAACGACTGGTCGGCAGTGAATTCAGGGACCAGGTAGTGATAGTTGGTGTCGAACCACTTGGTCAGTTCCTGGGCGTACTGGGTCTTGGCCTGATCGCCGCCACAGCAGCCAGCCGAGGCACCGCGGGCCATGGCGAACAGGGTCTCGAGGGTTGGCCGGCCCTGGGCGTCCTTGCTGCTGTCGAAGCGCTCGGGAACCACGCCGAAGGCCAGCGAGTGAGTCAGCACCTGGTCGTACCAGGCGAAGTCGCCCACCGGCAGCAGGTCGATGCCGGCGTCCTTTTGCAGCTGCCAGTGCCTGGCCCGCAGCTGGCGTCCGACGTCTTGCAGCGCCTGCCGGTCGAGGTCGCCCTTCCAGTAGGCTTCGAGGGCTTTTTTCAGTTCACGGTCGGCGCCGATGCGCGGAAAACCAAGGGTGTGGGCCAAGGCCATGGGTGGGTTCCTCCCGGTAAAAGATGGCGCTATTGTCGACAGCCAAGCCAACATGAGACAAACTCAACCTTTTCGTGTTGATCACAAAATTTACTCATGGAGACCCTGGTGCTCGAAATCCGTCACCTGAAGACCCTGCACGCCCTGCGCGAAGCCGACAGCCTGGTCGAAGCCGCCGAACGCCTGCACCTGACCCAGTCCGCCCTGTCCCACCAGTTCAAGGAACTGGAAGAGCGCATGGGCATGCCGCTGTTCGTGCGCAAGACCAAGCCGGTGCGCTTCACCAGCGCCGGCCTGCGCCTGCTGCAACTGGCGGACGCCACCCTGCCGTTGCTGCGCGCCGCCGAACGGGACATCTCCCGCCTGGCCGGCGGCACCGCCGGGCGCCTGCACATGGCTATCGAATGCCACAGCTGCTTCCAGTGGCTGATGCCAACCATCGACCAGTTCCGCGACGCCTGGCCGGAAGTCGAGCTGGATCTGGCCTCGGGTTTCTCCTTCGCCCCGCTGCCGGCCCTGGCCCGCGGCGACCTGGACCTGGTGGTGACCTCCGACCCGGTGGAACTGGCGGGCATCACCTACGTGCCGCTGTTCACCTACGAGGCCATGCTGGCGGTGGCCAACCAGCACCGCCTGGCCAGCAAGCCCTACATCGTTCCGGAAGACCTGCTCAGCGAAACCCTGATCACCTACCCGGTGGAGCGCGACCGCCTGGATATCTTCACCCGCTTCCTGGAACCGGCCGACATCGAGCCGGCCCAGGTCCGTACCTCGGAACTGACGGTGATGATGATGCAGCTGGTGGCCAGCGGCCGTGGTGTGTGCGGTATGCCCCACTGGGCGCTGCATGAATACAGCTCACGGGGTTATGTGAAGGCCAAGCGCCTGGGGGAAAAGGGCCTGTTCGCCACGCTGTACGCGGCGATCCGCGCCGACATGCTGGACGCGCCCTATATGCGCGACTTCCTGCTGACCGCCAAGGACACCTCGTTCTCGACCCTGGACGGGGTCAGCGCGGTACGTTGAAAAGCCGCGTCGGCCTGGAGGAGCGGGGGAAATTCAGAGAGGGGAGACGACTTCACGCCACAGGTGAAGCTTGTCGAAGTACTCGACGCCCACCCGCACCGCCAGCGGCTCCAGGCCGAACTGGACGAAACCGCAACGCTGGTACAGCGCCAGGGCTGCGTCATTGCCAGCAGTGACGGTCAGTTGCACCAGCCGCACCCCGGGGCGTTTGCGCGCCTCCTGCAGCAGCGCCTGGACCAGTTGGTAGCCCAGGCCGCCGTGGCGATAAGGCTGCGCCACATACAGGCCGAACAGTGTGGCCTTGTGCCGGGCTTTTTCCCGGACCTCGAATGCCAGCCCGACAATGCCCACCAGCTCGCCCCCCTCGAAGGCCCCCAGCAGCAGGTCCAGCGGGTTGCTCAGCCGCGACGCCCACCAACTCAGGGGCATCGCCGCGCGTTCGGCGACGCTGGAAGTAAAAGCCTGCGGATGACGCTCATAGGCTTCGAGCATCAGCGCGCGGTAGGCCGCGGCGTGACTGGCATCGAGGTGCTGGATGGACATGGTTGGTCGAGGCCCCGGGCTCGCGGGTGAATGAAAGGATCAGGCCGTCTGGCGTTGTTCCAGCAGCAGACGCACCGCCAGCCCGGCCAGCACGAAGCCCATGAAATAACGCTGGGTCGCCAGCCACAGCGGGTTGTGCACGAACCAGGCGGCGATTCCCGAAGCGAACAGCGCGATCAGCAGGTTGACGCTGAAGCTCACGCTGATCTGGGTCAGGCCGAGGATGATGCTCTGGGTGAACACCGAACCGTGTTCAGGGCTGATGAACTGGGGAAAGACCGAGAGGTAGAACACCGCAATCTTCGGGTTCAGGGCGCTGGTGAGAAAGCCCATCAGGATCAGCTTGCGCGACGAGTCCGGCGGCAGCTGCTGCGCCTCGAACGGCGAACGCGCGCCCGGCTTCAGGGCCTGCCAGGCCAGCCACATCAGGTACAGGGCGCCAACCCACTTGAGCACTTCATAGGCCACCGGCACCGCCATGAAGACCGCGGTCAGGCCGATCGCCGCGGCGAACAGGTGGACGAAGAAACCGGCCACCACGCCGACCAGCGAGGTCACGCCTGCCCGGCGGCCCTGGCAGATCGAACGGGAGATCAGGTAGATCATGTTGGGGCCGGGGGTCAGCACCATCAGCAAGGCTGCGGCGATGAAGATCAACATGTCGTGAAGGGGAATCATGATGGGCAATCCTTTGTCCTTGAAAAATCAGGCCGAGGCCAGTTGCGAGGCGCGATAAAACGGCAAGATCAGGTCGCGTGTCAATGGGGCCAGGGTGAGCTCGTCGCCAGCCTCCGGATCGATCCAGCAGACCTCCTCGATTTCCGCCGCGGGGCGGACCTCATCGGTGTCCAGATCGAGGCGAAACAATTCGGCCTCGACCACAAAACCCGGCTCGTTGGCCGCCGGTGCGCAAAAGCGTCCCAGGTAACGGGCGTCGGCCGGGTCGATACGCAGCCCGAGTTCCTCCTCCAGTTCACGGGCCAGGGCCTGGGCCGGCAACTCGCTCGGCTCGATCTTGCCGCCCGGCTGCATGAAAGCCTGGGTGCCGCGCTTGCGCACCAGCAGGGTACGGCCGTCGGGGCCGATCAGCAGGGCCGCGGCGATACGGATAAGGGGGGGTGTGGTGCTTGAAAGAGTCATGAAAAACCTGGATCGGTTACGCGAGGCGGCAAGGATCCCATGACTGGCGAGTCGTCGTCACGACACAGTCGGCCGCTGTTTTTTCCATACACCCGGCGCCTCGGGTGGCGGGACGAAGCGCTGGCCACCCAGGCCTTCCATGGACGGGCCGGAATAGAGAGGGGAATAGAAAAGAGAATGCCGCCCGCTCCTGCAGCGATGCAGGAACGAGCGGGTACGCGGCAAGGGCCTGGGCCATCAAGCGTTGCCGGTCTTGCCGGACGAACCGAACGACGCGAAACGCTTGTTGAAGCCGGCGATCCGCCCTTCGGACTGGGTCTTGCGCTGCTGGCCGGTGTAGACCGGGTGCGAGGCGCTGGAGACGTCGAGGGTGACATAGGGATAAGTGTTGCCATCGCTGTGGCGCTGGGTGCGGTCGGTGTCCACGGTGGAACCGATCAGGAAGTACACATCGGCGGCGGTGTCATGGAACAGCACGGTGCGGTAGGCGGGATGGATATTGGCTTTCATGGGATTCTCCAGGGATAGCTAAGGCTGAACTGCGTTATACAGTAACATTATTCAGCCATAGAAACGAGAACCAGTTGCAATAAGGAAAGCTGTCAATCGTCTATCGACCTCGGCAACGCCTGGCTCCAGGCGTTCACGCTTGCCCAAAGCGCTCAACGAACAGCCACTGTGGGTATTAACTGGCGCAATCGCCTGGAAGATTCGCTGCTACGGCTCAAGGGGCACGCAATTGACTGCCCGTAAACTGGAGTCGCGCACCTGGTGCTCAGCGGTTGCTCCAGCAAGGAGATCGCTCGTAAGCTGCAAATCTCTGCCGAAACCGTGAAAGTCCATAAGAAACACATCTACGCCAAGCTGGGCATCAAGTCCCAGTCCGAGCTGTTTTTGATTTTTCTCCAGGCGCAGAATGCCTGACGCCTGAAGCTGCCATGTGCGCACAGCTGCCGCGCCACGGCCGTTCTCTACAACAACAAGATCGTTGGCCACACAAGAAGAATGAGTACCCAAAAACGAAATCTATAGAGTCCGAACCAAGGAAACCGTATGAGCCTGTCCCTCCTGAGCCGCTACGCCTTCTTTGCTGCCTGCGTGATTTTCACCCTCGCCAGCTTGCCCTTTCTCGAACATGACTGGCTCTGGCCATTCACCCTGGTCACCTTCCTGCTCAGCCTGCTGGGCATTTTCGACCTGCTGCAAAGCCCCCACGCGGTGCGCCGCAACTACCCGATCCTGGGCAATATCCGCTATCTGGTGGAAGGCATCCGCCCGGAAATCCGCCAGTACCTGCTGGAGTCCGACAGCGACGCACTGCCCTTCTCCCGGGCCCAGCGCTCGCTGGTCTATTCGCGGGCCAAGAACGAAAGCGCCGACAAGCCGTTCGGCACCCTGATCGACGTCTACCAGTCGGGTTTCGAATTCATCGGCCACTCCATGCGCCCCGCGCCCCTGAGCGACCCGAGCACCTTCCGCGTCACGGTCGGTGGCCCGCAGTGCAAGCAGCCCTACTCGGCCTCGGTGTTCAACATCTCGGCCATGAGCTTCGGCTCCCTCAGCGCCAACGCCATTCGCGCCCTCAACCAGGGCGCCAAGCTCGGCAACTTCGCCCATGACACCGGCGAAGGCAGCATCAGCCCCTATCACCGGGAAAACGGTGGCGACCTGACCTGGGAACTGGGCAGCGGCTATTTCGGTTGCCGCACCAGCGATGGCCGTTTCGACCCGGAGCGTTTTGCCCAGCAGGCGCAGAACCCGCAGGTGCGGATGATCGAAATCAAGATGAGCCAGGGCGCCAAGCCCGGCCACGGCGGCATCCTGCCCAAGCACAAGGTGACCCAGGAAATCGCCGACACCCGCGGCATCCGCATGGGCGAGGACTGCATCTCGCCATCGAGCCACAGCGCCTTTTCCACGCCGATCGAAATGATGCATTTCATCCAGCAGCTGCGTGAGCTGTCCGGCGGCAAACCCGTTGGCTTCAAGTTCTGCCTCGGCCACCCGTGGGAGTTCATGGGCATCGCCAAGGCCATGCTGGAAACCGGCATCCTCCCCGACTTCATCGTGGTCGACGGCAAGGAAGGCGGCACCGGCGCGGCACCGGTGGAGTTCACCGACCACATCGGCGCGCCGATGCGCGAAGGCCTGCTGTTCGTGCACAACACCCTGGTGGGCCTGAACCTGCGCGACAAGATCAAGCTCGGCGCCAGCGGCAAGATCGTCAGCGCCTTCGACATCGCCAGCGTGCTGGCCATCGGCGCCGACTGGGCCAACTCGGCGCGCGGCTTCATGTTCGCCATCGGCTGCATCCAGTCGCAAAGCTGCCACACCAACAAATGCCCGACCGGCGTCGCCACCCAGGACAACCTGCGCCAGCGCGCGCTGGTGGTGCCGGACAAGGCGCAACGGGTGTTCAGTTTCCACCGCAACACCCTCAAGGCCCTGGCCGAAATGCTTGCCGCCGCGGGTTTGAATCACCCATCGCAACTGGAAGCCAAGCACCTGGTGCGACGCATGTCGGCCACCGAGATCAAGCTGTTCTCGCAGTTGCATGTGTTCCTCAAGCCCGGCGAACTGCTCACCGGCGCGGTCACCGGCGAGTTCTATTCGCGCATGTGGCAGCTGGCGCGCGCCGACAGCTTCGAGCCCAACAGCGAAGCCGCGGCCTGACTGGCCACCCTCGACGCCCCGCCGTTGCGGCGGGGCGTTATTTATCGATCTGCAACGGACGCAACCCAGTGCTCAAAGTCATCGCCGAAGACTTCATCAAAGCCGAACACCTCGACACCGTGCGCCCCTGGTACGCCGAACTGGTGGAGAAAACCCGCCAGGAACCGGACTGCATCGCCTACGACCTGTTCGTCGACCAGCAAGACCCGGGGCACTTCATCTTTATCGAGCAATGGCCAGACCGCGCGGCGCTCAAGGCCCATTGCCAGACCGAGCACTTCACCCGCCTGGTGCCGCAGATCAACGCCTTCCAGGCCAGGGAATGTCGTGTGCTGCTGATGGACGAATTCTGAAAAAACACCCCCTGCGATGCTGACCGGACCACCGAAAGCACGGCGCAACACCCCTGACTTTTGGGAGATCCATATGCCGCTGTTGTCATTCGAATCGTTGTCCAGCCAGTTGCCCACCAGCTGGAAGTCCTCCGTGGTGGGCCAGGTCGGGCCGGCACGCATCAAGGTGCTGCGCATGGACGAACAGGCCCACGCCGAAGAAAGCCACGACTACAACGAAGCCCTGCTGGTGACCCATGGCTGCCTGCGCCTGGGTATTGCTGGCCGTGAGGTGACAGTCAGCGCGGGCCAGATGTACCTGGTCGAAGCCGGCCTGCCTCATGCAGTGCTGCCCGGCAGCCACGGCACCCTGGTGATCATCGATGTCTAGCCGGACCGCCGGCCCTCACCAGTGCAACCTCTTGATCGGCGCCGGCTCTTTCATGACGATAAAACCGTAGTCCCCCAGCAGGTAGATCCGGTAGTAGCGGCTGTCCACCAGCGGTGGATAGCCCTGGTAACCGACCAGGGTCGCATTGCGCCGTTCCCTTTCCGCAACCACGTTGGTAATGCCCACCTTGGGCAGGTTCTCGGCCAGCATGAAGAAGTCGATGTTCAGCAGGTAGTGCAGCACCGGCATCTGCTTGAACGAGCCCGCGGCCGCCAGCAGCCAGTGATCGGAATAGGTCACCGACATATAGATGCGCTTGGCCTCGCGCAACGGTGGGTGGCTGGTGATGTCGCGTTCAAGGCTCGACAGCGCGCTGGCCACCAGGGTTTTCTGCACCGTCAGCACCCGGCCATAGGCGAACGACAGCGACAGCATCGCCAACAGCGGCACCATCAGCAGCAGCGGCAAGCGCTCATGAAGCTTCGCCAACGCCAGGTGGCCCAGATAGAACAGCAACACCAGCAGCGACGCAAAGCCCATCAAGGTCCGGGCGCCTTCATTGAAGTCGCGGAAAAACAGCGCGGTCCCCGACACCAGCAAGATCACCAGCAGTAATGCCAGCAGGCAGACCAGCGCCATCACGACCTTTTTCAGGCCGCTGTCCGGCCGCTTGAACAGGTTCATCCCCAGCCGCACGCAACCGGCAAGGGCGCACAGCGCCAGCGCGGCGAACACCCAGGCGAACCCGCCGTGAAACAGCAGCACGACTTTTTCCAGCACCCGGCCGATGTTGACCTGCAGTTGCAGCAGGGGCTGCGACGACCAGTTCAACAGCAAGGTGCGGGTCTGATCCATGAAGGGGTAGGCGGTGACGCAATAGATCATCCAGCCCAGGGCCGCCTGGGCGATCTTCCAGCCGATCATTTCCCACCAGCGCGGCCAGGCAGTCTTGTCATTGGCGCCGCGGATCACCTCCAGGCAGCACAGGCCCAGGAACACGTTGATGCTGATCTGATACAGCCCGATGGCCAGCGCGACCAGCAAGGCCGGCACCAGCCATTGCAGCACCCGGTACGGGTTGCGATAGGTGATGGCGAAGATCACCGCCACCAGGCTCAAGGCCATGGCCGGGCCGTCGTACTGATACGACAGGTTCTGCAGAAAGAACGGGTTGTACCAGAGCGGCAACAGCACCATGCAGCAGGCCGCCGTCGGTTGCGGGTAGTAATGGAAAGTCAGGCGGGTCAGTGCCGAGGCCATGGCGAGCGTGGCGATCAGCAGCGGCAAGGGAAAGATGTTCGGCGCAGCGCCGCTGAAGGTCAGGGCGTTGTAGAACAGTTCGGTAAACAGCCGCCCCTGCTCCGTCCAGGCGGTGCCGGCCGACAGCGAACGCCAGTTGTCATCGATATAGGGAAAGTCGGCGAGGATCAGCGGCAGCACATACAACATGGTGGCGAACAGAAAAAACAGCCAGACCTGGCGGCGTCCGAGTTCCCCGCTGAGCAAGCTGCCCATTCTGTCCATGCTAGAGCCCCAGGCGGTCTTTGCCGCCGATGACGTCCTTGATCACGTAGCGCGGCCGATGCTTGGCCTCGATATAGATACGCCCGACGTACTCGCCGAGAATGCCGATGCCGATCAACTGCACGCCGCCGAGAAACAGAATGGCGGTCATCAACGAAGGGTAGCCGGGCACGCTGTTGCCGAAGAAGATCTTGTCCAGGACCATGTACACCGCGTAGAGCACGGCGAAAATCGAGATGCCGCCACCGACGTAGGTCCACAATCGCAACGGCACGGTGCTGAACGAGGTGATGCCTTCCAGCGCCAGGTTCCACAGCTTCCAGCCATTGAACTTGCTGTTGCCCGCCACCCGCCCGGCGCGCTCGTACTCCACCACCACCGTGGTGAAGCCGGCCCACGACAGCACGCCCTTCATGAACAGCTGGTGCTCGGGCAGGGTGCGGATCACATCGACCACCTTGCGATCCATCAGCCGGAAGTCGCCGACGTTTTCCTCGATCCGGGTGTAGGCGATCCGGTTCAGCAGGTGGTAGAACAGCGCCGCGCTGCAGCGCCTCAGGTAACTGTCGGCGGCGCGCCCGCGGCGTTTGGCGAGCACCACATCGGCGCCCTTCTGCCACTCCTCGATCAGCCGCGGGATAACGCTGATCGGGTCCTGCAGGTCGACGTCCATGGGAATCACTGCATCGCCAGTGGCGTGTTCCAGCCCGGCGAACAACGCCGGCTCCTTGCCGAAATTGCGCGAGAAGTTGATCAGCAGCACCTGCTCGTCCACCTGCGCCAGGGCCTTGACCTCCTCGGCTGTGCGGTCGGAACTACCGTCGTTGATAAACACGATCTCGACTTCGCCCTGCTCGAAGCGCAACTCGCGACGCACCGCCTGGTAAAACAGGCCGATGGCCTGCTCTTCATTGAAGACCGGAACGATCAGCGAGATCTTCATGGCTCACACTCGCGGAACACCAGGTACTTGGCGAACAGAAACCCCGCCACCAGGCTCAGGGCGGAAAACACCAGCACCGTCAGCAAGCCGGGCAGCCGCCACACATCCCCGGCATGCCCGACACCCAGGCTCAGCGCGCCCATGCCGCCCAGGAACAGCAGATAGCCGCCGATCGACCTCCTGGCGGCGAAGGTGAAACGCGCATTCATATAGAAAGAAAACGACGCCGCGACGCAAAAGGCCGCCAGGTTGCTGAGCGCCTGGCTGAGGCCCGCCACCAGGCTCAGCAAGAAGAACACCAGCCAGTGGATAAAGGTGTTGGCGATGCCGATCACCGTGTATCTGGAGATTCCCTTCCATAAGAGTCTCATGGGTGACTCTCCCGCGTTGAATATCGCTCAACTTGTATGGCAGGTTTTTCTGCCCATCGATTGGCGAAATCGCTGATCCAGCGCTCTTTCAGACGTGCGGCATCCAAGCTGGCCCGCATGGGCCGTTGTCGTGCAAGCCGCCTCCCTGGCCTCTCCTCGCCTGGCTGCTTGCCCGCAACAAATTGCATAAATGCATAATTTAATTTGCACAAATGCATATTACGGCTAAGGTTACCCCTGAGCCCGACCGGAGCAGGCCATCGAGGATGGCGAACCCCGCAGGCCGGTCACGGGCCTCAGAAAACCGCTTCATCGCAATACGCAACAACGACACAAGCTGGACGCTTGTTTTCACTCATGGAGGATGAAAATGTTAACCCTTGAAGACACACCCTTTACCCGCACAGGTCCTGCGCAAGCACTGCCACAGTGCCTGGTCGGCACCCTGCTCGATGCCGGACTGAGCGAAGTCGACGACAGCGCGGAACACGCCGCCCTGGCCGCCAGCCTCAACTTCAGCATTCAGCAGCAAACCCAGACCAACTGGTGCTGGGCCGCGCTGTCGGCCTCGGTCGGCAACTATTACCGCACCGGTTCCTGGACCCAATGCGGGGTCGCCAACGCACAACTGGGGCGCAATACCTGCTGCAACCAGCCGGGGCCGTGCAACGTGTACGGCTACCTGGACTCGGCCCTGCAAACCACCCGCAGCTTTGGTGGCATGAGCCAGGGCTCGATCCAACTGTCGGCCATCGACAACCAGATCAACATGGGTCGCCCCGTTGGCCTGCGCTGTGCCTGGTTTGGCGGCGGCGCGCACTTCCTGGCGATCTATGGCACCAACGGCAGCTACCTGCTGATTGCGGACTCCATCTACGGTTATTCGACCCGCGCCCTGAACACCTTCCCCCGTTCGTACAACGGCGGCGGCAACTGGACCACCACCTACTTCACTCGGAAAAACTAAGGAGGGCAGCATGCAACTGACTTATCCCAAGGCACCTGCCAACGGCGCTCAGGTACTGCGCCCGGCTCTCCAGGCCGCCCTGCAGAGCAAAGGTTTCGGCGTCAACCGCCAGTTCGCCCAGGCCACGGCCAGTAAAGTGAGCCTGTCCGAGCCCTACCGCGGCTACTCGCTGAGCCTGGAAGACCTGGCCCAAGGCAAAGGCCTGCAACAGGCGACGCTGGGGGACTGGCATTACCTGGTGTTCAGCGACGGGGTGTCGATTGCCGACGCCCAACTGGCCGAGATCGCTGGCCAGGTCGAGTTCTCGTCCCTGAACCACGGCGCCCTGGCGTCGGCCACGGTCAACGCGCTGAACCTGGCGGAACAGGCGCCGCACCTCAAAGGCCGGACCTTCGAGCTGCGGGTGTTGTTTGTCTCGGCGCTGCAGGTGGTGGCGATCTGGCTGCACGCCAGCGACGAAGACGTGCTGATCCCGATCGAGCCGACGCCCAAGCACCTGGCGAGCACCAAGCTGTACAGCGAGGCCGCGCTGCTGGCCTTGCTGGCGCCCGCCGCCCAGCGAGCGAAAGCGGCGTTCGATGCGGACACCACCGGGCTGTTGGGGAGCTGACCGCGCACCGGCGATCGGGCTGCGGTGAACGGAGGGTCACAACACTAAAACCTGGAACCGCAGCAATATCGCCCGCATAAAAAAGCCCCGGTCACTGACCGGGGCTTTTTGTGTTATCGCCTGATGGGGTTACGACGCCGAACGCACCGCACCCTGCTGGGCATTGTTCGGTTGCAGCTTGAACAGGTAGAACAGCACCGTCAGCAGCACCAGGAACGCCGGGCCCACATACAGCGCCACGCGGGTGTCCGGGAAGTAGGCCATCAGCCCCACCACCAGTACCAGGAACGCCAGGGCCAGGTAGGAACTGATCGGGTACAGCCACATGCGGTATTTCAGGCCAGCACGTTCCGAGGCGCTCAGGCCTTTGCGGAACTTGAGCTGGGCCAGGAGGATCATCACCCAGGTCCAGATCGCGCCGAAGGTGGCGATGGAGGTCACCCAGACGAACACCTTCTCCGGCACCAGGTAGTTGAGCAGCACACCCAGCAGCAAGGCGAAGATCGACAGCAGCAACGCGCGACGCGGTACGCCGTTGTTCGAGGTCTTGGCGAAACCGGCCGGGGCCTGGCCATTCTGCGCCAGGCTGTAGAGCATGCGCCCGGTGCTGAAGATGCCGCCGTTGCAGGACGACAGCGCGGCGGTGATCACCACGAAGTTGATGATACCGGCGGCGGTCTTGATGCCCAGGCGCTCGAAGGTCATCACGAACGGGCTGCCCTGGGTGCCGATTTCGTTCCAGGGGTAGATCGACAGGATCACGAACAGCGCGCCCACATAGAACAGCAGGATGCGCCAGAACACCGAGCCGATGGCGTTGGGAATGGTCTTCTGCGGGTTTTTCGCTTCACCGGCGGTGAGGCCGATCATTTCCACGCCCAGGTAGGCGAACATCACCATCTGCAGCGACATCAGCACGCCGGTCATGCCGTTGGGCATGAAACCGCCATGGGTCCACAGGTTGGAAATGCCCAGCGCCACGCCGTCATTGCCGAAACCGAAGGCGATGATGCCGACGCCACCGATGACCATGGCGATGATGGTGACGATCTTGATCAGGGCGAACCAGAACTCGAACTCACCGAAGGCCTTGACCGCGATCAGGTTGATCGAACCCATGCTCACCAGGGCCGCCAGGGCCCAGATCCAGCGCGGCACATCGGGGAACCAGATGCCCATGTACACCGCCACCGCGGTGATTTCCGCGACGCAGGTCACCAGCCACAGGAACCAGTAGTTCCAGCCGGTGAGGAAGCCCGCCAGCGGGCCCAGGTAGTCTTGCGCGTAACGGCTGAAGGAACCCGCGACCGGGTTATGCACGGCCATCTCGCCGAGGGCGCGCATGATCACCAGAATCGCCAGGCCGCCGAGGATGTAGGACAGCATGATGGCCGGACCGGCCATTTCAATGGCCTTGGCCGAACCGAGGAACAGGCCGACACCGATACAGGCGCCGAGCGCCATCAAGCGAATATGCCGTTCGCCGAGTTCGCGTTTCAGCGGGCCGCCTTGAGCGGTCTCGCCTTGGGGCAGGTGGTTGCCAACTGGCATAGGGTACAACCTCATCTTGTTATTGGATGTGAGCCACCGAGTCTGTAAGGAGCGGACGGATAACCCGTACCCGCCAGATCGGATCGACCTTGTGGGCCGACACGTCTTGTAGGACAAATCCTGCAAGATCAGTGGGGCGTGCAGTATAAAAAGCTGACGGCAGGCTTTTTCACTCTATAAACAGCTAAATTCAGAGAGAAATCTCGGTATCTTCGGGTTTTGCGGAGTGGCATTACCTGGATTTTTTGCCGTTTGTCATTTTTGAACGGCGCCGAGTATTGCACAGCCATGGTGCAGCGTCATGCCCCTACCTAGGACCTATTTACCGGTCGTGATGGCTCTATCTCAGGCTTCTTTCGCCTCACCCCCCCCTGTAGGAGCAAGCTTGCTCGCGATGGTCGTCAACGATGACGCGGTGTATCCGAAGCATCGCGGCGCCCTCGGGTTTATCGCGAGCAAGCTCGCTCCTACAGGGGGAGGTGAATGCTTTCAGGTCGATCACAAATTTTTCACCATTGCCCACCACCGTCTAAGCTTCAGACAAGTCCGATCAATTTGCGTGAATGGATCAGTCGACTATGGGTGCTTTGCGACAGACCGATTCGAGTAAAAATGTAGTGCCAACTGATCGCGTGGAAGAAGCGCCTATCCCTGAAAAGTCCCATTCCAGCCGGCTTTGGTGGCGGCTGTTCTGGCTATTGCTGCTGATGGCGCTGGTCGCCCTCGGCTTTGCCGCGTCCAAGGAAATGCGCACCTCGAAACTGCAGGCGCGCGAACTCAGCAAGTTCGCCGCGGACCTGAACTACGCCATGGCGCCCGGGCCCAGCGATGCCATCGTCTACCCCGGCGCCGGCCCCTTCGACAAACGCCTGGGCTACAGCGCCCTGGATGATTTCCTCGCGCGCCTGCTCAAGCGCGGTTACGTGGTGGAGGCCCAGACCCGCTTCTCCCCCGCCTTGATGAACTACAGCGAAAACGGCTTCTTCGTACCCTATACCGAGAAGATTCAGGCCGGGCTGTCGATCACCGATTGCCGCGCCGCGCCGCTCTATCAATTCAAGTACCCGCAACAGCTCTACTCGAACTTTGCCGCCATCCCGCCGGTGATGGTGCGCAGCCTGTTGTTCATCGAGAACCGCGAATTGCTCGACCCCGACCAGCCCCTGGCCAACCCGGCGGTGGACTGGCCGCGCTTCGGCAAGGCTGCCTGGTCACAGGTGGCCAAGCTCCTGCACCTGCCCGGGCAGACGGCGGGCGGCAGCACCCTGGCGACCCAACTGGAAAAGTACCGGCACTCGCCAGACGGCTTGACCGTGTCCGGCGCGGAAAAGATCCGGCAGATGATTTCCGCCAGCGTGCGCGCCTACCAGGGCGGCCAGCAGACCCTCGAGGCGCGGCGACGCATCATCCGCGACTACCTCAACAGCGTGCCGCTGTCGGCGGTGCCCGGCCACGGTGAAGTGCACGGCATGGCCGAAGGGCTGCGGGTTTGGTATGGCGCCGACTTCGCCCAGGTCAACGAGCAGTTGGCGAGCACCGCCAGCGATCCGCAGAGCCTGGCGCAACGTGGCCTGGCCCTGCGCCAGGTGCTGTCGTTGATGATCGCCCAGCGCCGGCCTTCGCATTACCTGTCCAAGGGCCGCCGGGAACTGGCCGAACTCACCGACAGCCATATCCGCCTGCTGACCCAGAACGGTGTGATCGATACGCCGCTGTCGGCCGCCGCCCTGGCCAGCAAGGCCACCTTCCGCGACTGGGTGCAGGAACCGACGATCCAGCCGATCGAGACCAACAAGGGCATCAGCGTCGCCCGCAGCCGCCTGGCCGGCCTGCTCAACCGGCCGCTGTACGACCTCGACCGCCTCGATCTGTCGGCCACCAGTACCCTGCAAAGCGACCTGCAACGCCAGGCCACCGAGTACCTCAAGCACCTGGCCGACCCGGTGTTCGCCGGCGAGATCGGCCTGCTCGGCGAACGCCTGCTGACGCCGACCAGCACCACCCAGGTGCGCTACAGCTTCACCCTGCTCGAACTGACGCCGGACGGTTCGCGGGTGCGGGTCCAGACCGATAGCACCGACCAGCCCTTCGACATCAACGAAGGCAGCAAGCTGGAGCTGGGCTCCACGGCCAAGCTGCGGGTCCTGACCACCTACCTGCAGATCATTGCCGAACTGTACGAGCAGTACGGCGCCGAAACCCCGGCGGTGCTGAAGAAAGTCGAGATCGCCGAACAGGATCGCCTGAGCCGCTGGGCCGTGGACTACCTGATCCAGAACAACGATCGCAGCCTGCCGAAAATGCTCGAGGCGGCCCTGGACCGCAAATATTCGGCCAGCCCCGGCGAGAGCTTTTTCACCGGCGGCGGGCTGCACACCTTTCATAACTTCCGCAAGGAAGACAACGGCCGCATGCCGACCCTGCGCGACGCCCTGCGCGAGTCCATCAACCTGCCCTTCATCCGCCTGATGCGCGACCTGGTGCGCTACAGCACCTACGCCGGCCCGAGCAACAGCGCCAACCTGCTCAAGGATGACGGCGACCCGCGGCGCCAGGAATACCTGGCCAAGTTCGCCGACCGCGAGGGCACTTCCTTCCTCCTGCGGTTCTGGAAGAAGTACCGCAACAAGGACACCCAGGCGCGGCTGGACACCTTCCTCGACAGCATGCACCCGACGCCGATCCGCCTGGCCGCCGTGCACCGCTACCTGCTGCCGGAGGCCAGCCAGGAGAGTTTCAACAGTTTCATTCGCTCGCACCTCAAGGGCGCCAAGCTCACGGAAAAACTCACCGACGAACGCCTGGACAAGCTCTATTACAGCTACGGCCCCGGCTCCTACGACCTGCCCGACCAGGGCTATATCGCCAAGGTGCACCCGCTGGACCTGTGGCTGCTCGGCTACCTGCTGAACAACCCCGACGCCAAGTTCAGCGAGATCGTCAAAGCCAGCGAATTCGAGCGCCAGGAGGTCTACAGCTGGCTGTTCAAGAGCCGGCACAAGAGCGCGCGCGACAGCCGCATCCGCACCATGCTGGAGATCGAGGCGTTCCTCGACATTCACCAGCGCTGGCAGAAAGTCGGCTATCCCTTCGACCATCTGGTGCCCTCGCTGGCGACCGCCATCGGCAGCTCCGGCGACCGCCCCGCGGCGCTGGCCGAACTGGTCGGCACCATCCTCAACGACGGCGTGCGCATGCCGACCCTGCGCATCGACAGCCTGCATTTCGCCGCCGATACGCCTTATGAAACCAAGCTGGTCAACGACCCGGCCGAGGGCAAGCGGGTGATGCCTTCGCAAGTGGCCACCGCGCTGCGCGGCGCCTTGTCGCAAGTGGTGGATGCCGGTACCGCCAAGCGCCTCTCCGGCAGCTTCAAGCTGGCCGACGGCACCCCGCTGGCCATGGGCGGCAAGACCGGCACCGGCGACAACCGCATCGAGGCCGTCGGTTCCGGCGGACGGATTCTCAGTTCGAAATCCATCAACCGCACCGCCACCTTCGTGTTCTATATCGGCGAACACCACTTCGGCACCCTGACCGCCTATGTACCGGGCGCCTCGGCCCAAGGCTTCAAATTCACCTCGGCCTTGCCGGTCCAGGTGCTCAAGGGCATGGCGCCGATCCTCACGCCGTACCTGCAACCGGGCAGCAACACCCAATGCCTGGGCAGCCTGGCGCAACGCTGAATCCTCCCGCCGTCCAATAACCGCTGCCTGTAGCCGCTCTCCGCAGGAGGCGTGCTCTTGAGGCCCTCAAAAGGTCCTCCGGACCTTATCGCAGCCTTCGGCAGCGGCTACAAGAATGCTTCTCAACTCCATTCTCCGACAAACGGCAGGTCTGGCTGTCACGGAAGTACTTGCGCGGCATTTAAGATATATCTTAAGTTATGTCTTAACCAAACAGGAGAAAGAGAAAATGAGAGAACACCATCATCCCCACCGCGAGTACGGCGACGGCCACGACGGTTTCGAGAAACGCCCCGGGCGCGAACGCGGCGGCCGCGGCCCGCGGGTCTTCGCCCCCGGCGACCTGAAGCTGCTGTTGCTGGCGCTGATCGCCGAACAGCCGTGCCACGGCTATGACCTGATCCGCCAGATCGAGGGCATGTTCGATGGCGCCTACAGCCCCAGCCCGGGCGTGATCTACCCGACCCTGACCTTCCTCGAAGAGAGCGAATTGATCAGCGGCGACGCCGAAGGCGGGAAAAAACGCTACAGCGTGACCGAGGCCGGTCGTCTGTCATTACAGGACCAGGCGATTGCCCTGGACGGCGTGCGCATGCGCATCGACGTCAGCAAACGCTCGCTGCGCGGCCATGATCGCCCGGCGGAAATCCACGAGGCGGTGCATAACCTGCGCCACGCCCTGCAGATGCACCACGGCCGCTGGAACCCGCAAGAAATCGTGCGGGTCCGCGACCTGCTGAACAACACCGCCCGCGCCATCGTCGACGGCCCGGCCACCCCTTCTACCCAGGAGTCAGCTGAATGAGCGCAGACAATTCGCCAACGATTCATCGGGTCAGCCACGAGATCAAACGCCGCCGCCTGGAAGTGCTGCGGGTGGTCGACCTGACCCCGCGCATGCGCCGCATCACCCTGGGCGGGCCGGAACTCGCGGGCTTCATCAGCCTGGGCAGCGACGATCATGTGAAGCTGCTGTTCCCGCAGAACGCCGAACAGCAGGCCGCCCTGGAAACCCTGGTACTGGGCCCGGGCAAGGACAACGGCGTGATGCCGGCCATGCGCGACTACACGCCACGGCGCTACGACCTGGATATCGGCGAGCTGGATATCGATTTTGTCCTGCACGGCGACGGCCCCGCCTCGACCTGGGCCGAACAGGCCAAGCCCGGCCAGTTCCTGCATATCGGCGGGCCCCGCGGCTCGATGATCGTGCCGGACATCTTCGACAGCTACCTGCTGATCGGCGATGAAACCGCGTTGCCGGCCATTGCCCGGCGCCTGGAAGAACTGCCGGCCGGGCGCCGGGTACTGGCGGTGATCGAGGTCCAGGACGCCGCCGAGCGGCAGGTGCTGCAGAGCGCAGCGCAGGTCGAGGTGATCTGGGTCGAGCGCGACGGCGGCCAGCAGGACCTGCTCAGCACCGTGCGCGGGCTACAGATGCCGAGCGGCAAGCTGTACGCCTGGGTCGCCACGGAAAGCAAAGTCTCGCGGCAGATTCGCCGGGTGCTGCTGGACGAGCACCGACTCGACGACGCGTTCGTGAAGGCCGCCGGTTACTGGCGCCTGGACAGTAGCGAAGAAGAGTGACGGACTGCCAAGCCTCGTTCCTACAGACCTGCCTCTGTAGGAGCGAGGCTTGCCCGCGATGACCCCCTTCCAGTCACCGCACACTCAAACCCAGCGACGCCCCAACCAACGATCCAGCCCGACAATCCCCAGCGCCACCAGCACAAACCCCGCCAGAATCCCCAACGCATTCACGAACGCCTGTGCATAGCCCAGCTTGTCCACGTCGACAAAAGGATAGGGATACAGCCCCAGCACATGCCCGCGCAGCAGGACATAAGCGAAATACAGCAGCGGGTAGAGCATCCACCCGGCGACATGCCGCAACCCCAGGCGGCCCTTGGGTACGCAGCACCACCAGTAGACGAGAAACAACAGCGGCATCACGTCGTGCAGCAACTCGTCCGCCACCAACTGCCAACCCTGGGGATGCCACAGATGACGCAGCAACAGGCTGTACGCCAGCCCCACCAGCAGAATGCTGACCGCGATACCGCTGCTGACCCAGGGTTGCAGGAAAAACCGCTGCCCCCGTGAGCTACGCAGGTTCAGGGCACAGGTCAGCACCACCGCCACCAGGGTGTTGGTGAGCACGGTGAAGAAACTGAAAAAGTTGATCAGCCCGCCCAGTAGGCTGGCGTCCACCGTCCAGCGCAGATGAAGAATCAGGTACAGCTGGATCGTCAGCCCCGCCCAGCCGAGCAACGCGGCCAGCGCAGTGAACAGCCGTTTGCCGCCTGAAGGAAAAACCGGCTCGACAGCCATCGAAGGTCCTTAGAGCGGGCGTTTGGTGCGCTGCAATTTCACGTACAGCTGCTCGACTTTCTCCCGCGCCCAGGGCGTCTTGCGCAAGAAGGTCAGGCTCGACTTGATGCTCGGGTCGCTCTTGAAGCAGCGGATATCGATGCGCTCGGCCAACCCCTGCCATTCGTAATGTTCCACCAGCGCCTTGAGGATCTGTTCCAGGGTGACGCCGTGCAGCGGGTCGTTGTTCGTTGCAGTCATGCCGGGCCTTTGAGCAAGAGAAAAAAGGAAGTCGCGCACCTTAGCCGAGGGTTCGATCCGGTGGAAGGGCGAACACTCATCAACTGTAGTCGCTGCCGCAGGCTGCGATAGCGCCGAAGGCGCTCATGCACCTGAGATCGCCGCGAGCGCTCCGCTCGATCGCAGCCTGCGGCAGCGGCTACATCGGAACGAATGCCCCCTCTCCTGGAAAAGTTCCTTCCTTTTCGCGCCAAGAGAGATGTTATATTGTATCAATACAAAACAAACCCCTGATCCAGACACCTCGCCGTGTCACGCCTGTTCTCTTTTGACTCAAAGCGCACAGCCCCGCGCTTGCCAAGGAATGACCGATGTCCCTCTCTGCCCACCGCCCTTCTCGCTCTCTACTCTGGCGCCTGACGCCGCTGTCCGCCGCCTTGCTGCTCGCTTCCCAGGCCCACGCCCTGGAGCTGCAACCGCAGGTCATCACCGCCAACCCGCTGGGTAGCCAGCAAACGGCGGCGCCGAGCACGGTGCTGGAAGGCGACGACCTGACCCTGCAACAGCAAGGCAGCCTCGGCGAAACCCTGAATAAACAGCCGGGCGTGTCCTCGTCCTACTTCGGCCCGGGCGCCAGCCGGCCGATCATTCGCGGCCTGGATGGCGATCGCATTCGCCTGTTGCGCAACGGCGTCGGCGCCCTGGATGCGTCGTCGCTGTCCTACGACCACGCGGTGCCGCTGGACCCGGTCAACGTCGACCGTATCGAGATCGTCCGTGGCCCGGCTGCCCTGCTGTATGGCGGCAGCGCCATCGGCGGCGTGGTCAACACCTTCGACAACCGCATCCCCACCGAAGCCATCGAAGGCATCCACGGTGCCGGTGAATTGCGCTACGGCGGTGCCGACACCACCCGCAGCAGCGCGGGCAAACTGGAAGCCGGCAACGGCACCTTCGCCCTGCACCTGGACGCCAACTCGCGGCAGTTCAACGACCTGAAAATCCCCGGCTACGCCCGCAGCCGCCATGCCCCGCCGAGTGAAGACGGCGACGGCAAGAAAGGTCGCCTGGGCAACAGCGACGGCCGTCAGGACGGCGGCGCCATCGGCGGTTCCTACACCTGGGACGACGGTTACGCCGGGCTGTCCTACAGCAACTACGACTCCAACTACGGCTCGCCCGCCGAAGAGGACGTGCGCATCCGCATGAAGCAGGATCACTACGCCTTCGCCTCGGAACTGCGCAACCTCGACGGCCCTTTCAGCTCGCTGAAATTCGATGCCGGCTACACCGATTACGAGCACCGCGAAATCGAAGGCGGCGAGACCGGCACCATCTTCAAGAACAAGGGTTACGAAGCCCGTGTCGAAGCCCGCCACCAGCCCCTCGGCCCGCTCAATGGGGTGATCGGCACCCAGGTCAGCCGCAGCGAGTTTTCCGCGCTCGGCGAAGAGGCCTTCGTGCCCCAGACCGACACCGACAGCGCCGCGCTGTTCATCCTCGAAGAGCTGCAGGCCACCGAACGCCTGAAACTCAGCCTCGGCGGACGCCTGGAACACACCCGCGTCGACCCGGACAGCAAAGGCAACGAACGCTTCAGCCAGGCCGACAGCTCCAACAGCTTCACCGCCGGTAGCCTGTCGTCCGGCGCGGTCTATACCCTGACGCCGATCTGGTCCGTGGCCGCCACCCTGGGCTACACCGAACGCGCCCCGACCTTCTACGAGCTGTATGCCAACGGCGCCCACGTGGCCACCGGCACCTATGAAGTCGGCGACGCCAACCTGTCGAAGGAAAAAGCCGTGTCCAGCGACCTGGCCCTGCGTTTCGACAACGGCACCCACAAAGGCAGCGTCGGGGTGTTCTACAGCCACTTCTCCAACTACATCGGGCTGCTCGGCAGCGGCCGCACCCTCAACGATGAAGGCGAGGAAGACGCCGGCGGCATGCCGGAATACACCTACTCCGGGGTCCGCGCGCGGTTTACCGGTATCGAAGCGCAGGATCACTGGAAGCTCGGCGAAAGCGCCTACGGCAAGTTCGCCCTGGAACTGTCCGGCGACTACACCCGCGCCAAGAACCTGGACAACGGCGAAGCCCTGCCGCGCATCGCCCCGCTACGCCTGAACAGCGGCCTGCTGTGGGAACTGGATCGCTGGCAGGCGCGCATCGATGTCGAACACGCCGCCAGCCAGCGTCGCGTGCCGGACAACGAAAGCGGCACCGACGGCTACACCACCCTGGGCGCCAGCGCCGGCTACCACTTCGATATCGGCAGCAGCCAGTGGCTGGCCTTCGTCAAGGGCGAGAACCTGACCAACCAGACCGTGCGTTACGCCAGCTCGATCCTGCGCGACATCGCCCCGGCCCAGGGGCGCAGCATCGAGGTCGGTTTGCGCACCACCTTCTGAGTCCCCCCACAATCGCAGCCTTCGGGCTGCGATTTTCCTCTCCGCCCCCTCCCCCTCAGAACCTGACTCCCACGGCATTGCGCAATCCCCAGCCTGTACCGCCAGGCCGTGACCGGGCAAAATGCGCCGCTTTATCTTTCCAAGGTTGCGTACCTGTCATGACGGCCTGAAGCAGTGCCATCAACCCGTGACCTCCCGCAGAAACCGGATTTCCACCCAACAAAGGACTGACCCCTTGTTCAACCTCACACGCCCGTTCGCCGTGCTTTTGGCACTCACCCTCTCGCTTGATGCTGTCGCACTGTCCCTTCATTCGGAAAAACGCGCAGATGGCACAACCGTGCTGCAGCTCACCAATGCCCCCGCGCCGGCACGACCACCGCAACTCAATGAAGACCCGGCGGTGCGCGCGGCCCTGATCGACTTCATCGGCTACGCCACCGGCAGCTTCACCAGCGACGGCTCCATGATCGTGACGCAAGTACTGGATTCCCTCGACTCAGAGTTCTCGACGTTCGAGAAAGGTGTACCTGCCGGACGCAAAATGCTCACGGCCATGGATCATGGTCACGGCTTTGAACGCGCCGCGCTGCTGTTGGACGACAAGGGGCAGTTGCTCACCGTTGGGCTGGTGAATGGGCACTGCACCGTCAAATCCAGGGACGAAACCTTGTCCTGCAATCCGGCACCGGAAACCGTGCTGACCATCTTCCAGGCCAAAGACGCCAAGAAGAGTGACGCCGAGCCGATCATTGCCTGGAGCAAAGAGTTGCCGCCAATGGTCGCGTCTTGGGCCGAAAGTGAAGATCCCGAAACCCGTGCCCGGGCGCAAAAGATCGCCACCGTTGAATACATCACCACTGCACCGGAAAAAGACTCCTGGAACGCCTCACAACTGCCTGCCGACTTCCCGAAGGCGATGCTCGGGTTGCTACCTAAAAACTCCCACTTGGTGGGCGCGGGCGTCGATGGTTTTTTCACCACCCCGGGCCTGAAAGGCGCGCCGATTTACGGCGACTACGACGAGATAGCGGGCAGGCCCCGGCATGATTTCGAGGTGCTATTGAAAACCTACGCGCCGTTCCCCGAGGTCGTGAAGTTCTACCAGGAACAGGCAAAAGGCGCCGAGTTACGCGCAAACGATGAAAAAGCCCTGATTGACGGTGTCATTGGCGGCGGTACTTACAAGATCGAGATCAAGGATGAAGAGGAAGAAGGAACATCCATCACGTTCTCCGGCTGGAGAAAAGAAGTCTGAAAGTCCTTAGTTGAACCCGCACAACAACAGGGGCGAGTTATTCAAAGTAGAACGACGTGCCCCCTGTTTGACCGAAAGAAGATTGACAGTAGTTCCATGCCTAATACCAACGGCTGGAAAAAGCACACTGTTACCAAATTCGAAATGATTCATGTCACTAAAAGCGCTTTCTCTCCAAGAGGAGGCGCTTTATCCTTACGCCCCCAACGCTGAATCGTTTTTTTTCCTTAAAACAGTGGCTACCGCTTGCGACCCCTGAGGTTCGCAACGCGCGATACCCCCTGTTTTTCTGACCTCTTATAAAAAGCCCTTACCTGACAACTTATGCCTAATTTCAAGCCTCTCAAAGACAGCGCTGTCTTGCACCCTACTGCCAGCCAGAAAGCCATGACCCTGCTCAGCGCCTTCGGACTGGCCACTTGCGCCCAGGCTGCGCCGGCCTTCGACAGCGAGTCCCCCTGGATGCTCGGCGACTGGAACGGCAACCGCACCGAGCTGGCAAAAAAAGGCTACGACTTCAAGATCGACTTCGTCGGCGAAATGGGCGCCAACCTGCATGGCGGTTACGACCATGACCGCACCGCGCGCTTCAGCGACCAGTTCGCCTTCGGCAGCCACCTGGACCTGGGCAAGATCCTCGGCTGGAACGATGCCGAATTCCAACTGACCATCACCAAGCGTGACGGCGACAACATCAGCAACGACCGCATCAACGACCCGCGGGTCGGTGGCTTCACCTCGGCCCAGGAAGTCTGGGGCCGCGGCCAGACCTGGCGCCTGACGCAGATGTGGTACCAGCAGAAATTCCTCGACCAGAAACTCGATATCAAGGTCGGCCGGTTCGGCCAGGGCGAAGACTTCAACAGCTTCCCCTGCGACTTCCAGAACCTGGCGTTCTGCGGCTCCCAGGTCGGCAACTGGGCCGGCAGCGTCTGGTACAACTGGCCGGTCAGCCAATGGGCGCTGCGGGTCAAATATCACCTGACCCCTGAGCTCTACGCGCAGATCGGCGCCTATGAGCAGAACCCGTCCAACCTCGAACGCGGCAACGGCTTCAAGCTCAGCGGCAGCGGCACCCAGGGCACCCTGCTGCCGGTGGAGCTGGTGTGGACGCCGAAGCTCAACGGGCTGCCGGGTGAATACCGCGCCGGTTACTACTACAGCAGCGCCAAGGCCACTGACGTGTACAAGGACAGCAACGGCCAGCCGGCGGCCTTGAGCGGCGAGGCCTATCGCAGCAGTTCGAGCAAGCACGGCCTGTGGCTGGGCGCGCAACAGCAGATCACCAGCCTGGCCAGCGACCACTCGCGCGGCTTGAGCCTGTTCGCCAATGCGACGATGCACGACAAGAAGACCAACGCCATCGACAACTATGTCCAGGCCGGCCTGGTCTACAAGGGTCTGTTCGATGCACGCGCCAAGGACGACATCGGCTTCGCCATGGCCCGGGTCCACGTCAACCCGGCCTACCGCAAGAACGCCGAAGCGACCAACCAGGCCAACCTCATCCAGGACTACGACAACCCGGCCTACCTGCCGCCCCAGGACACCGAATACAGCGCCGAGCTGTACTACGGCGTGCACGTCACCAACTGGCTGACCGTGCGCCCGAACCTGCAATACATCCGCCACCCGGGTGGCGTGGACAAGGTCGACGACGCACTGATCGGCGGGATCAAGATCCAGAGCTCGTTCTGATAAGCCCTGGGGCTCGCCCAATCTGAATAAAACTGTTTTTCCCAAACATTGCTGAACCATGCCCGCGCCTGATCGTCATCTACAGTGAACAAGCGCGGGACTACCTTAAACGTCACGGAGAACCACACTATGAGCACTGATGGTGCTTCAAGTCCGAGCCGCCTGCTGCCGAGCCTGCTCGGTATCTTGCTGCTGCTAATGGGCCTGGCCATGCTGGCCGGGGGGATCAAGCTGAGCATGCTCGGCGGCTCGCTGTACTACCTGTTGGCCGGTATCGGCCTGATCGTCAGCGGCGTGCTGCTGCTGGCGGGGCGTAGTTCCGCGCTGCTCGTCTACGGGGTGGTGCTGTTCTTAAGCTCCGTCTGGGCACTGTGGGAAGTCGGCCTGGACTGGTGGCAACTGGTGCCACGCCTGTCGCTGTTCTTTGCCCTGGGTGTGGTTCTGCTGCTGCCATGGTTCCGTCGTCCGCTGCTGCGCAACGGTCCGGCGCCGCTGGGTACCGCGGTACTGGGCGTGGCCGTGGTCCTGGCCGGCGGTGCCGCGATCAACAGCCAGTTCACCAACCCGGGCGAGATCTCGGGCGAACTGGGCCGTGAAAGCGCCGACACCACCAGCGCCGCGCCGACCATGCCCGAAGGCGACTGGCAGGCGTATGGCCGCACCGAGTTCGGCGACCGCTACTCGCCGCTGACCCAGATCACGCCGGCCAACATCGGCAAGCTGCAGGAAGCCTGGCGCATCCGCACCGGCGACATGCCGACCGCCAAGGACCCGGTGGAAATCACCAACCAGAACACCCCGCTGAAGGTCAACGGCATGCTCTATGCCTGCACCGCCCACAGCCAGGTGCTGGCGCTGGACCCGGACACCGGCAAGGAGATCTGGCGTTTCGACCCGAAAATCCAGGGCCCGAACGGCGACGACTTCCGTGGCTGGGCGCACATGACCTGCCGCGGTGTGTCGTACTACGACGAAGCCAACTTCAACAAGTCCGATGCCATCAGCACCCCGGCCAGCCTCTCGGCCGCCGGCCAGGCCATCGCCGCCAGCTGCCCGCGTCGCCTGTTCCTGCCGACCGCCGACGCACGCCTGATCGCAATCAACGCCGACACCGGCAAGGTCTGCGAAGACTTCGGCAACAAAGGCGCGGTGGACCTCAAGGCCGGTATCGGCCCGTTCACCCCGGGCGGCTACTACTCGACATCGCCGGCCGCCATCACCCGTAACCTGGTGATCATCGGCGGCCACGTGACCGACAACGAGTCGACCAACGAACCGTCCGGCGTGATCCGCGCCTTCGACGTGCACGACGGTCACCTGGTGTGGAACTGGGACGCCGGCAACCCCGACGTAACCACTCCGCTGCCTGAAGGCCAGACCTACACCCGCAACTCGCCGAACATGTGGTCCCTGGCCAGCGTCGACGAGAAGCTGGGCCTGGTCTACCTGCCGCTGGGCAACCAGATGCCTGACCAGTGGGGCGGCAACCGCACCGCGGGCGCCGAGAAATTCAGCGCCGGTACTGTGGCCCTGGACATCGACACCGGCAAGCTGCGCTGGAACTACCAGTTCACCCACCATGACCTGTGGGACATGGATGTGGGCAGCCAGCCGACCCTGGTGGACATGAAGACCGCGGACGGCATCAAGCCGGCGCTGATCCAGCCGACCAAGCAAGGCAGCCTGTACGTGCTGGACCGTCGCGACGGCACCCCGATCGTGCCGATCCAGGAAGTACCGGCTCCGGCCGGTGCGGTCGAAGGCGACCACACCGCGCCGACCCAGGCCCGTTCGGACCTGAACCTGCTGCCACCGCCGCTGGAAGAAAAAGGCATGTGGGGCGCCACGCCGTTCGACCAGATGCTGTGCCGCATCCAGTTCAAGGAACTGCGCTACGAAGGCCAGTACACCCCGCCATCGATCCAGGGCAGCCTGATCTACCCGGGTAACGTCGGTGTGTTCAACTGGGGCAGCGTATCGATCGACCCGGTCCGTCACCTGCTGTTCACCAGCCCGAACTACATGGCCTTCGTTTCCAAGCTGGTGCCGCGCGCCGAAGTCGCCGCCGGCAGCAAGCGCGAAAGCGAAACCTCCGGTGTGCAACCCAACACCGGCGCGCCGTACGCGGTGATCATGCATCCGTTCATGTCGCCGTTCGGCGTACCTTGCCAGGCTCCGGCCTGGGGCTACGTGGCCGGTATCGACCTGACCACCAACAAAGTGGTGTGGAAGCACAAGAACGGCACCAGCCGCGACAGCTCGCCAGTACCGATCGGCCTGCCCATCGGCGTGCCGAGCATGGGCGGCTCGATGGTCACCGCCGGTGGCGTGGGCTTCCTCAGCGGCACCCTGGACCAGTACATCCGCGGTTATGACGTGAACAACGGCAAGGAACTGTGGAAATCCCGCCTGCCAGCGGGCGGCCAGGCCACGCCGATGAGCTACACCGGCAAGGATGGCAAGCAGTACGTGCTGGTGGTCGTGGGTGGCCACGGCTCGCTGGGCACCAAGATGGGCGACTACATCATCGCCTACAAACTGTCGGAATAAGCGTTACCGGCGGTGAATGAAAAGGCGGCTACCTGCGGGTAGCCGCCTTTTTTTGTGGATGGCGTTTGCGGGGAGTTTCTTCAGCCTTTCATTTTTGTGTTGCCTGGCCTGACGTCATCGCGAGCAAGCTTCGCTCCTACAGAAGCAGGATCGCCGCATTCCGCTTTACGCTTCCGTAGGAGCGAGGCTTGCCCGCGATAAGGCCCGCCCAACCACACCACAAGACTCCCGGACGATAACGATTCATGTAGCCGCTGCCGCAGGCTGCGATCGACCGGCACGGTCGCGGCGTTCTGGAGGCCTCTGGAAGTTCGGCGGAAGATCGGGAACCAAGGCCCTGCGGGCCTTATCGCAGCCTCGCGGGCTCGGCAGCGGCTACAGGCCAATGTTGATCCGAGATCGGTATTGCCCCGGGCAGCAATCTCCTTCCGTAGGAGCGAGGCTTGCCCGCGATAGCCCCCCCTAATCACCACAAGGCCCCCGGACGATAACGATTCGTGTAGCCGCTGCCGCAGGCTGCGATCGACCGGCACGGTCGCGGCGTTCTGAAGACTGCTGAAGGTTCGGCGGGAGATCGGGAACCAAGGCCCTGCGGGCCTTATCGCAGCCTCGCGGGCTCGGCAGCGGCTACAGGCCAATGTTGATCCGAGATCGGTATTGCCCCGGGCAGCAATCTCCTTCCGTAGGAGCGAGGCTTGCCCGCGATAGGCCCCCCTAATCACCACAAGGCCCCCGGACGATAACGATTCGTGTAGCCGCTGCCGCAGGCTGCGATCGACCGGCACGGTCGCGGCGTTCTGAGGACCGCTGAAGGTTCGGCGGGAGATCGGGAACCAAGTCCCTGCGGGCCTTATCGCAGCCTCGCGGGCTCGGCAGCGGCTACAGGGCCAGTGTCGATCCGAGATCGGTGGGGCAGCGGCTACAGCGAAAATTCCTACAACACGCGTCGACTCCCATCACCTTGTCCCACCGGGCCCCGGACTCTATGGTTTGGCCTGTCACTGCCAATTCAGTGACAGGGCGTAGGAACCCTTTTGATGACCCTCGGCGCGTACGCGTCCCGACTGATTGCGGCCCTTTTAAGGTGTCCGTAAGATCAGCCGCGGCGGCTGTGCGCGGGCACGTTTCGACGTGGCCGAGTCCCTGGGTATTCGGTTCCTACCCCGCGCACGGCTGCCACCCAAGCCCGTAGGAAGGCTGTTGGCGGCTCAGATCCCTACCCGGAGCCAGTTCAATGAAAAAAGTCGTTCCCGATCCGCCTACACTGCCCACCAAACCCCGCCGCTACATGGCCCTGACCAGCAACGACTGCACCATCCCCGCCTTGCTGATCGACACCGAGGCGCCGCTGGATGTGTTGCACGAAGCCGCCGCCCACCGCATCCGTGCGGCGATCCAGCTGCTGGAAAACATCGCCAGCGACGCCAACCTGCACAGCAACCCGGCACTGCTCCAGGATTTCGCCCAGCTCTGCGTCATCCCCCTGCGCGATGGCTGCGACCTGCTGGACGTACTCGGCCGGCGCCTGCAGGAACAACTGCTGAGCTGAACCTCGATCCGGGGCCGGCGGCCGCCAGCCGGCCCTGCGCCGACGCTATCCTCAACCCGGCCATTGCAAAGGGACATTAGCCCATCTGTGCTAATCGACCCTCCCCTACCCCGGCGATATAGTGCCAACCACTCACTCGCTCTTCTCAACACCGCCGCTGCGCGGTGTCGGGGTCGGCTGCGCCGTAGAAAACACAACAACGCCAAGGAAGAATCACCATGAACCTCCACCCCACTGCTCGCCCCCTCGCCCTGCTCAGCCTCCTGGCACTCGCCCTGGGCGGTTGCGCCATTGCCAAACCCAGCAACGACGACCTCAAGAACCGCGCCCAGACCACCCTCGGCAAACCCGTGACCACGGTCTCCAATGTGCGTAGCGACGCGTCCCAGACCTACTTCACCGCCAGCACCAGCAACGGCGAATACAATTGCGTATTGCCCAGTGGCGGCATGGTCGCCTTCGCCTCCATGGGCGGCGTCGTAGCGCTCCCCGCCGAGTGCACCAAGCAGTAAGCCGCGGCCCATCGTCGATGGTTCATGGCGACCACTTCACACTGTGAAACAGGGCCTGCGGATGTCCGGCCACAGCACCCGGAGCGGCCACGCGGCGCTGCTCAGCTGGAAATCCGCGACTTCAACAGCCAGGCCTCGAAGGCTGCGGCGCTGAGCGGCCGGCTGATCAGGTAGCCCTGGGCCGTGTCGCAGTGCCAGCGCTCCAGCAGGCGCAGGCTGCGTTCCTGCTCCACCCCTTCGGCCACCACCTTGAGCCCCAGGTTGTGGCTCATCTCGATGGTGGAGCGCACGATCACCGCGTCGCCGCTGGTTTCGTCGAGGTTGCGGATAAACGACTGGTCGATCTTCAGCTCCTGCACCGGCAGCCGCTGCAATTGCGCCAGCGACGAATAGCCGGTGCCGAAGTCGTCCACCGACAGGCTGATGCCGCAGTCGCGCAGGCTCTGCAACACCTCCAGCGCCTGCTCCGGGTGGCGCATGATGGCGCTCTCGGTGATCTCGAAAATCAGCTGCTCGGCGGACAGTCGATAACGTTGCAGCAACACGCTCACCCGCGCCGCCAGGTCGTGGCCATGCAGATCGTCCGCCGAGATGTTCAGCGACAACTGCAAATGCAGCCCACGCATGTTCCATTCGGCCAGTTGCCGCATGCCTTCCTCGATCACCCACAGGGTCAGGCTGTTCATGCTGCCGGTGCGCTCGGCCAGGGGGATGAACTCCGCCGGCGAGACCATGCCGAACTCCGGGTGCTGCCAGCGCAGCAAGGCTTCGGCCTGGTGCACATGGCCATGGCGCAGGTCGAGCTTGGGCTGGTACAGCAAGAACAGCTCGCCTTCCGCCGCGGCCCGGCGCAGGTCGCGGATCAGCCCGATCTGGCGCTGATGGGCCAGGTCGCGATCCTGCTGGTAGATCTGCAGGTAACCGGGCTGGGCGGCCGCGTCGTGGCGGGCGATGGCGGCGCGGCTGATCAGTTCTTCCGCCGACTGCCCGTCGGTGGGATAGACCGCCACGCCGATGCACACCTGGCGCTGCACTTCATCGCCATGGATGGTCTGCGGCCGGCTCAATAGCGCGTGGAGCCGATCGGCCATGGCCACCGCGCCATCGATCTCGGTGTTTTCCAGCAGCAACAGGAACTCATTGGCGGTGATCCGTGCCGCGGTGTCCCCGGTGGACACCGTCTCCGACAGCCGCCGGCTGACTTCGCGCATCATCTGCTCCACCCCTTCCGGGCCCAGGCCTTCGTTGATCGCCCGATAGTCCTCGATACCCAGGTACAGCAGCACCACCTTGCGCCCGGCGCTGATGGCATTGCTCAGGCGCTCCATGGCCAGCGCCCGGTTGGGCAGGCCGGTCAAGGGATCGTGCAGGGCGTTGTGGGCCAGTTGCAGCTCGCGGCTGGCAATCCCGCTCTGCATGGCGTTGATCGCCTCGGCCAGCAAACCGAACTCGTCGGTGCGCTTGAGCACCACCGGCACCTGGTAGTTGCCGGTGCCGATGCGTTGGGCAGCCTCGGCCAGCACATTCAGCGGCCGCGACACCCGCCGCGCCATGAACAGGGCGCCGGCCAGCGACACCACCAGTGCTGCCAGGGCGATCGCCAGGAATTCCCGGTCCAGCGGCGCGAAAGCCTGCAAGGCGTGATCCAGCGGGCTTTGCAGCAACGCCAGAACCTGGGGGTCGTCGGGATCGTCGGTGTTGGCCAGTTGCAAGGCCTGATTGAGGAAGCGCTTGCCGTGGGCATCGCTCAACTGCGGTAGCGCGCGCCAGGACAAGTTGCGCAGGGTGGTGATGATGGTGGCCCAGAAAATATCCGGCTGAGTGCTGAACAGCTCCCCGGCGCGTCCGTCCTGCAGGGTGAGGAAAGACACTTCCAGGTTGCTCATGGAGCGCAGCTCGCTGGCGAACAGGTCGTCCATGCGAAACGCCATGACCACCCGGTTCATGTGCATCGGCGTCAGCACCTGCCCCTGGACCAGCAGATAAGGCTGGCCCTTGAGCGCGACGATCAACATGCTTTTGTTCTGCCGCAGGGCCATGCGCAGCGCGCGGTCGTAAGGGAAATGCTCGTGCTCGGCGATCGCCCCCAGGGTGCTGGCGATCACCGTGCCTTCGGCGCCGAGCACGAACAGCTCGCTGCCACGGGTGCCAGTGCCATGCTGGCGCAGCGCCTCGAGAATCTGCTGCGAGTCGCCGCTGATCACCGCCTGGCGAAACTGCGCATCCACCACCAGCCAGTCCACGCCATAACGCAAGCGCCGGCCGCGCAGTTCGAGCAGGCGTTCGAAGACCCGGGTGCCGGTTTGCAGCTGCACTTGCGCCTGGTTTTCCACTGCATGGTTGGTCGCGGCCTTGACGGCGAAGTACACCACCCCGATCACGATCAACAGCAACAACGCCAATACCCCAGTGATCCTTACCTGGAACGTATGGCGCCACTTCATGAGCCGGCTCTCGTCGCCGCGACCTCACTGTTGTCGACTCTGCACACCCACGGCGACACCCGCCGCTCCCCGCTGAAAAGTCCCTTGATCATTACGCGTCCCTCTGGGCAGCTAAAGATGCGTCAAATAAATGCCATTTCCCTGACAGCATTTAATCGGTCCAGATTAGACCGCCAAGACAAGAAGATCACGCAATAAAATCAGGGGGTTTACAATGTCATTTTTCTGTCGCCGCCAATTTACCAGCGTTCCTGCGCAGAAATGACAGCCTCGCCCTCGCCGTTTTGGAGGATGCACCGCGTCGCGGCGACAAGGACTGAAATAATTGATCCGGCCCGCCCGCCATTGAAACCGCTCGTCACCTGCCCCATCTAACCTGGCATACCCCATTGCGCAGGTGCCCCATGAGCGACCAGCAAGAACTTCCTGAAACCATGAGTGAATACGCCGACCCGGAAAACGCCGAACTCCATACATCCTCCGGCAAGGGTCTGGCCCTGCCCGGGCAGAATCTGCCGGACAAGGTCTACATCATCCCGATCCACAATCGGCCGTTCTTCCCCGCGCAAGTCTTGCCGGTGATCGTCAACGAAGAACCCTGGGCCGAAACCCTGGAATTGGTGAGCAAGTCCGAACACCATTCGCTGGCGCTGTTCTTCATGGACACCCCACCGGAAGACCCACGGCATTTCGACACCTCGGCCCTGCCGCTGTACGGCACCCTGGTCAAGGTGCACCACGCCAGCCGCGAAAACGGCAAGTTGCAGTTCGTGGCCCAGGGCCTGACCCGCGTGCGCATCCGCACCTGGCTCAAGCACCATCGCCCGCCGTACCTGGTGGAGGTCGAGTACCCGCATCAGCCGAGCGAGCCGACCGACGAGGTCAAGGCCTACGGCATGGCGCTGATCAATGCGATCAAGGAACTGCTGCCGCTCAACCCGCTGTACAGCGAAGAGCTGAAGAACTACCTCAACCGCTTCAGCCCCAACGACCCGTCGCCGCTGACCGACTTCGCCGCCGCGCTGACCTCGGCCACCGGCAACGAACTGCAGGAAGTGCTGGACTGCGTACCGATGCTCAAGCGCATGGAAAAAGTCCTGCCGATGCTGCGCAAGGAAGTCGAGGTCGCGCGCCTGCAGAAAGAGATTTCCGCCGAGGTCAATCGCAAGATCGGCGAGCATCAGCGCGAGTTCTTCCTCAAGGAACAGCTCAAGGTCATCCAGCAGGAGCTGGGTCTGACCAAGGACGATCGCAGCGCCGACATCGAGCAGTTCGAGCAGCGCCTGGCAGGCAAGGTCCTGCCGCCCCAGGCCCAGAAGCGCATCGTGGAAGAGATGAACAAACTGTCGATCCTCGAGACCGGCTCGCCGGAGTACGCGGTCACCCGCAACTACCTGGAATGGGCCACCGCGGTGCCCTGGGGCGTGTACGGCGAGGACAAGCTCGACCTCAAGCATGCGCGCAAGGTGCTGGACCAGCATCACGCCGGGCTCGACGACATCAAGAGCCGGATCCTCGAATTCCTCGCGGTCGGCGCCTACAAGGGCGAGATCAGCGGTTCCATCGTACTGCTGGTGGGCCCGCCCGGCGTGGGCAAGACCAGCGTCGGCAAGTCCATCGCCGAGTCCCTGGGCCGGCCGTTCTACCGCTTCAGCGTCGGCGGCATGCGTGACGAGGCCGAGATCAAGGGCCACCGTCGCACCTACATCGGCGCCCTGCCGGGCAAGCTGGTGCAGGCGTTGAAAGACGTCGAAGTGATGAACCCGGTGATCATGCTCGACGAGATCGACAAGATGGGCCAGAGCTACCAGGGCGACCCGGCCTCGGCGCTGCTGGAAACCCTCGACCCGGAACAGAACGTGGAATTTCTCGACCACTACCTGGACCTGCGCCTGGACCTGTCGAAAGTGCTGTTCGTGTGCACCGCCAACACCCTGGATTCGATTCCCGGCCCGTTGCTGGACCGGATGGAAGTGATTCGCCTGTCGGGCTACATCACCGAGGAAAAACTGGCCATCGCCAAGCGCCACCTGTGGCCCAAGCAGCTGGAAAAGGCCGGTGTGTCCAAGGCCCACCTGAGTATCAGCGACGCCGCCCTGCGCGCGGTGATCGATGGTTACGCCCGCGAGGCCGGGGTGCGCCAGCTGGAAAAACAGCTGGGCAAACTGGTGCGCAAGGCCGTGGTGCGGCTGCTGGAAGATCCGGATGCGGTGATCAAGCTCGGCACCAAGGACCTGGAAGCCTCCCTGGGCATGCCGGTGTTCCGCAACGAGCAGGTGCTCAGCGGCACCGGGGTGATCACCGGCCTGGCCTGGACCAGCCTGGGCGGCGCCACGCTGCCGATCGAAGCCACGCGGATTCATACCCTCAACCGTGGTTTCAAGCTCACCGGGCAACTGGGGGATGTGATGAAGGAGTCGGCGGAAATCGCCTACAGCTACGTCACCTCGCACCTCAAGCAGTTCGGTGGCGATGCGAAGTTCTTCGACGAGGCGTTCGTCCACCTGCACGTGCCGGAAGGCGCCACGCCGAAGGATGGCCCGAGCGCCGGGGTGACCATGGCCAGCGCCCTGCTGTCCCTGGCGCGTAACCAGCCGCCGAAAAAGGGCGTGGCCATGACCGGCGAGCTGACCCTGACCGGGCATGTCCTGCCCATCGGCGGGGTGCGCGAGAAAGTCATCGCGGCGCGCCGGCAGAAGCTCTACGAGCTGATCCTGCCGGAAGCCAACCGCGGCCACTTCGAAGAGCTGCCGGACTACCTCAAGGAAGGCATCACCGTGCACTTCGCCAAGCGTTTCGCCGATGTGGCGAAAGTGCTGTTCTAAACGCTGTTCTGTAGGAGCGAGGCTTGCCCGCGATGAGGACAACGCGTTGTGCCTGATGCACCGCGTCATCGTTTATCGCGGGCAAGCCTCGCTCCTACAGAATCGCTACCCCACCACAGATTCCCCCATCTTCGGTTATGCTCGCCCTTTGTCATGACCGGAGCTTTCTGACCCATGTCACCGATTCGTCTGTTGCTACCCCTCAGCCTTGCCCTGCTCGCCGCCTGCGCCAGCCAACCCAAGCAAAACGTCACGGTCGAGAACCAGAGCGAATGCCCAGTGCAACTGAGCAACGGGCAAAACCTGATCCTGACCCTGCCGAGCAACCCGACCACGGGTTATCGCTGGGCGATCCAGGACTCGGCCGGCGGCGTGCTGCGCAAAGTCAGCCCCGAGGTCTACAGCAATCCCGAAGACAGCGGCCTGGTGGGCAGCGCCGGCCAGTCCACCTGGCGCTTCCAGGCCTTCGCCGCCGGCACCGGGCGCCTGTTGCTGACCTATCAGCAACCCTGGGCCCCGGAAGTCGCACCGGTGAAAGCCTTCGACTGCGCCATTTCGGTCAAGTGACATGGGCTGGCTGATCCTGGCGCTGATGGGCGCGGCGACCTTCCTCTACGGCCTGAGCATCCACGCCACCCTGCTGTGCCTGCTGGTCAAGCCGCTGCCGGTGCTGGCCCTGCTCGGCTGGCTGCACGATGCACCTCCCGGCGACTATCGCCGCTGGATCAGCCTCGGCCTGTTGTTCTCCCTGCTCGGCGACGTGCTGCTGGCCTGGCCCGCCGACCTGTTCGTGTTCGGCCTCGGCGCCTTCCTGGTCGCGCACCTGGCCTATCTCAAGGCCTATACCAGCGATTGCCGGCGCCTGGCGCCCGTCCCCCTGCTGCTGGCCCTGGTCGCCGGCGCGGCGTTGCTGGGCCTTCTGATCAGCCATGGCCTGGGCCCGTTGCTGGTGCCGGTGATCGTCTACGGCCTGGTCATCAGTGCCATGCTCTGGCGCGCCCTGGCCCGCCTGGGCAGCGACGTGCCCAAGCGCTCGGCGCAACTGGCCGCCGCCGGCGCCGTGGCCTTCGTGTTCTCCGACAGCGTGATCGGCATCAGCCGTTTTGTGGTGGCCTTCGATGCCGCGCCCTACCTGATCATCCTCAGTTACTGGCTGGGGCAATGGGGGATCGCGGCCTCGGCCTTCAGCCAGAAGCCCCGCTGAGCCTATAGCCCTGTAGCCCTGTAGCCGCTGCCGAGCTTGCGAGGCTGCGATCGGTCTGGGCGGCATTCCGACGAAGCGGCCGTAAAACCGGCCGCCGCGGTCCTTCAGATAAACTCCATGCGCAGGCCTTGCGAGGACTGCGTCCTCATGCGCAGCCTCGCGGGCTCGGCAGCGGCTACAGGGTCACAGGTGGGGCATCCACCTTGTGTCGCCCTTACGGCCCCAAAGGCCCTTCGGGCCTTATCGCAGCCTGCGGCAGCGGCTACAATGCCGGCCCTCTTTCTATCTCCACCGCTGGAACCGCCGTGAGCAAAGAACCCGACCGCCTTTTCGCCCAGCCCCTGGCCCAGGTGCCCGACTTCGCCTTCAACGAAGACGTGGTGCGGGTGTTCCCGGACATGATCAAGCGCTCGGTGCCGGGTTACCCGACCATTGTCGAGAACCTCGGCGTGCTCGCCGCCCAGTTCGCCCAACCCAACAGCGTGCTCTACGACCTGGGCTCGTCCCTCGGCGCCGTGACCCAGGCCCTGCGCCGCCATGTGCGCACCGACGGCTGCCGGGTGATCGCGGTGGATAACTCGGCGGCCATGGTCGAGCGCTGCCGCGAGTACCTCAACGGCCAGGACTCGATGTTCCAGGAGCTGCTGCCGGTCGAAGTGATCGAAGGCGACATCCTCGCCCTGGAGTTCCAGCCGGCCTCGGTGGTGGCGCTGAACTTCACCCTGCAGTTCATCGCCCCCGAACAGCGCCTGGCCCTGCTCGGGCGTATTCGCCAGGCGCTGCTGCCCGGTGGCGCGCTGATCCTCTCGGAGAAGCTGCGCTTCAATGACCCCGAGGAGCATGCGCTGCTCACCGACCTGCACATCGCCTTCAAGCGCGCCAACGGCTACAGCGAACTGGAAATCGCCCAGAAACGCAGCGCCATCGAAAACGTCATGAAGCCCGACAGCCTCGAAGAACACCGCGAACGCCTGCTGGCCGCCGGGTTCTCGAAAGTCGTGCCGTGGTTCCAGTGTCTTAACTTTGCCTCGTTGATTGCCTTGCCATGATCGATCTGTCCCCCCTCGCCCGCCGCCTGGCCGGTACGCCGCTGGCCGACTGGGCCAACACCCTGCAAGCGCAACTCGACACCAAGATGGAAAAGGGCCACGGCGACCTGGAGCGCTGGCAGAGCGCGCTGGACGCGCTGCCGAAGATCCAGCCGAGCACCATCGACCTGCTCAATGGCCTGACCCTCGACACCGACTGCGACGACGCCACCCGCGCCCAGATGCGCAGCGCGCTGATGGGCCTGTCGCCCTGGCGCAAAGGCCCGTTCGACCTGTTCGGCGTGCACGTGGACACCGAATGGCGCTCGGACTGGAAGTGGTCGCGGGTCGCTCCGCACCTGAACCTGCAAGGCAAACGCATCCTCGATGTCGGCTGCGGCAACGGCTACTACATGTGGCGCATGCTCGGCGCCGGCGCCCACAGCGTGATCGGCGTCGACCCGAACTGGCTGTTCTTCTGCCAGTTCCAGGCGGTGCAGCGTTACCTGTCGGAGCCCGCGGTGTGGCACCTGCCGTTCCCGTTCGAGGACCTACCGCCCAACCTGGAAGGCTTCGACACGGTGTTTTCCATGGGCGTGTTCTACCACCGCCGCTCGCCGATCGAGCATTTGCTGGCGCTCAAGGACTGCCTGGTCAAGGGCGGCGAACTGGTGCTGGAAACCCTGGTGGTGGAAGGCGACCAGCATCAGGTGCTGGTGCCGGAAGACCGCTACGCGCAGATGCGTAACGTGTGGTTCCTGCCGTCGGTGCCGGCCCTGGAACTGTGGCTGCGCCGCGCCGGCTTCAGCGATGTGCGTTGCGTGGATGTGAGCGTAACCAGTGTCGAGGAACAGCGCGGCACCGAGTGGATGAAGTACCAGTCGCTGAGCGACTTCCTCGACCCGAACGACCACAGCAAGACCATCGAAGGCCTGCCGGCGCCGATGCGCGCCGTTATCGTCGCCAGGAAATAAATGCCCCACACCGTGTAGGAGCGAGGCTTGCCCGCGATAGCGATTTCAAGCGTCACGCCAGGTTCGAGGTATGCATGGCCCGGGCTGGCGTCATCGCGAGCAAGCTTCGCTCCTACAGAAGAGGAAGGTGCTCAGTTGCGGCTGGCGCGGCGTGCCTTGAAGAACTCGCTCAACACCGCGCCGCACTCTTCGGCCAGCACCCCGCCCTCGACCAGCACCCGATGGTTGAGAAACCCCTGGCTGAAGAACTGCCCCTGGCTCTGCACGATGCCCGCCTTGGGCTCCAGCGCGCCGTACACCACCCGGGCGATACGCGAATGCACGATCAGCCCGGCGCACATGCTGCACGGTTCCAGGGTCACGTAGAGGGTGCTGCCGGGCAGGCGATAGTTGTCGACCGCCTGGGCCGCGGCGCGGATCGCGACCATTTCCGCGTGGGCGCTGGGGTCGCTGCCGCTGATCGGGCAGTTGTAGCCGCGACCGATGATTTCCCCGTCCTGCACCAGCACCGCGCCCACCGGCACCTCGCCCAGGGCCGCGCCCTGGGCGGCCAGGGCCAGGGCTTCACGCATGAACTCCTGGTCGCGGCTGCGATCGATGATCCGGGCGGGGCGAATCTGCCGCATCAGGCCACCTCGATGGCGGCCATCAGGCCGGTTTCCATGTGGTCGATCACATGGCAATGGAACATCCACACCCCCGGGTTATCCGCCACCAGCGCCACCCGGGCACGCTCGTTCTTACCCAGCAGGTAGGTGTCGGTGAAGTACGGGGTGATCTTCTTGCGGTTCGAGGCGATGACCTTGAAGCTCATGCCGTGCAAGTGGATCGGGTGCTGGTACTGAGTCATGTTCTTCAATTCGAAAATGTAGCTCTGGCCCTTCTTGAGCGTGGCGATCGGGCGGTCGGCGCAGGTCTTGTCGGTGATGTCCCAGGCCTTGCCGTTGATCTGCCAGAGGCTCGGTGGCCTGCCATTGTCCACGTTCACCGAGACCGAGCCAACCCACTCGAAGTTGAAGTTGAGCTTCTCGGCGTTATCCAGGTCCGGCTCGGCGATCGGGTTGGCTGGCAACGCCGGCGGCCACTCGGTCGGCGCGTCGCTGTTGGCCACCGAACGCAAGGTGCCCAGGCGCACCGGGCCGTTGCGCAGCGACAGCTCTTCGCCGGCCGGCGGCGCCTTGATCGCCAGGCAGATGCGCATGCCCGGCCCCAGCCAGTATTCCTTGCCCAGCGGCCTCGGCTCGATGGGGTTGCCGTCCAGGGCATAGATCTGCGCTTCGACACCGGGGATGTTGATGCGGTAGGTCAGGGTGTTGTCGAGGTTGAGCAGGCGCACGCGGGTGATCTGCCCGGCCGGGATCTCCACCACCCCCTGGGACACGCCGTTGATGGTCGACAGGCGCCCCGCCGTGCCACCACGCGCCGCCTCGCGGGGGATGCTGAACGGCACGAAGGCGCCGGCTTCATCCACATGCCAGCTTTTCAGGCTCAGGGTGCGTTCGTACTTGAAGCCGGTGGGCTCGCGCTCTTCGATGATCAGCGGGCCGACCAGGCCGCGGCCCAGTTCTTCGCTGCTGTTGACGTGGGGGTGGTACCAGTAGCTGCCGGCATCCGGCACGCGGAACTTGTAGTCGAAGTACTCGCCCGGCATGACCGGCAATTGCGAGACGTAAGGTACGCCGTCCATTTCCAGCGGCAGGCGGATGCCGTGCCAGTGGATGGTGGTGGCCACCGGCAGGTGGTTGATGAAGCGCACCCGCAGCCACTCGCCCTGGCGCACCCGCAGCTCGGTGCCCGGCGCGGAAGGGCCGAAGGCCCAGGCTTCGGTCTTGTGGCCCGGCACCAGCTCGACGTCCAGCGGCGCGGCGATCAGTTGATAATCGTGGCCTGCCTCGGCGTCGGCCATCTTGCCCAGCCAGTAACGCGACGCGCCACCGGCGCCCACGCCAACCACTGCAAGACCGGCCAGACCACCGAGTATCTGTCGACGGGTAAAGGACATGGACTCAACTACCTCACGTATCCGCGGCGGGCCAGGACCCGCAAAAGGCGAATACGATACACCCGCAGTTGAGAAACAGTAAGGGCGGCGCGGCAAGCGGCCGCAGGTGGGTGGGGCCATGACATGTGAAGAAAAAAAGGCGCTGATCATTCGGACGCTATCGCGAGCAAGCTCGCTCCTACAGGGGAATATGCAGTCCTGTAGGAGCGAGCTTGCTCGCGATCGAGTGCGCAGCACTCGCATAAACCCAGGCTCGACAGCGGCTACGCAGATAACCCGACAAGCAGATGCACCACGCCTCCCGCCAGCGCCATCGTCCCGAGCACGCCAGCGCTGCGTAAGGCCACAACATCGAGCAAGGTCGGATCATGCAATTCCACCCGCACCCGGGTCAGGGCCACGCGCTGCCGGGTCTTGAGGTTGTTCGCACCGCCCAGCGCCGCAATAACGGCCTCGCCCAGGGCGGCGTCATCCTTGGCCTGGGTTGTGGTTTTCGGCTGGTCAGGCACCAGGTCCGGGGTCAGGGCCTTCCAGAACGCCCGCTGCAATTTCTCGAACATGTTCAGTTCTCCAGAACCAGTGAAGGGGCCAGCGTCGACTGTTGATGCTGGTGCAAGGCGTCGCGTACCTGTTCGGCGCTTTCCAGGCCGAGAATGCGTCCGGCAAGGGCCTGGCACTGGCTCAGCTCGACCTCGCGCACGCGGGCCTTGATCGCCGGAATCAACGGCACGCTGACCGACAGTTCGTCCACGCCCAGCCCCAGCAGCAGCGGCACCGCCAGGGTTTCCGAAGCCAGCGCCCCGCAGACGCCGACCCACTTGCCGTGGGCATGGGCGGCCTTGACCGTGGAGGCGATCAGGCGCAGCACCGCCGGGTGGAAACTGTCGGCCTGGCTGGCCAGGCGCGGATGATCGCGGTCCATGGCCAGGGTGTACTGGGTCAGGTCGTTGGTGCCGATGGAGAAGAAATCCACCTCCGGCGCGAACAGGTCGGCCAGCAGCGCCGCCGACGGCACTTCGATCATGATCCCCAGCTTCGGCAACTCCTTGAGCCCCAGGGCCAGGGCTTCGTCCTCCAGCATCTGCCGCGCCTGCCGCAATTCCGCCAGCTGGGTGACCATCGGCAGCATGATGTGCAGGCGGGCCAGGCCGGCGCTGGCGAGAATCGCCCGGAACTGTTCGCGCAACAGCTGCGGGCGCTCCAGGCACAGGCGGATCCCGCGCATGCCGAGGAAGGGGTTGGCTTCAGGCTCCATCGGCACATAGGCCAGCGGTTTGTCGCCACCGACATCCAGGGTCCGTACCACCAGGTTGCGCTCTGGCCCCAGGGCCCGGGCGATGGCGCTGTAGGTCGCGGCCTGTTCTTCATGGCTCGGGGCGACGCTGCGGTCCTGGTAAAGAAACTCCGAGCGCAGCAGGCCGACGCCCTCCCCGCCCAGGTCCATGGCTTGCTCGGCCTCGGCCAGCGAAGCGACGTTGGCCGTCACCTCGACATGATGGCCGTCGCGGGTCACCGCGGCCTCGGCGGCCTGTTCCAGCTCCTGGCGCTGGCGCTGCTGTTGCTGCTGACGCCGGGCCTGCAACTGCTCGATCACCGCCAGCTGCGGGTCCAGGTGCAATTCACCCTGGTCGGCATCCAGCAGCACCGGCGTGCCGCTGGCCAACGCCAGTACCTGTACCGGCAGGCCGCAGACCGCCGGCAAGCCCAGGGCCCGGGCCAGAATCGCCACATGGCTGGTGGCGCCACCGCCGACCGTGGCAAACCCCAGCACCTTGCGGGTATCGAGGCCGGCGGTCTGGGACGGGGTGAGCTGCTCGGCAATCAGGATCGCCTGCTCCGGCAGGACCCAGGCGCTGTCCTGCACGCCCAGCAGTAACTTGAGCACCCGCTGCCCGACATCCATCAGGTCCAGGGCGCGCTCGGCCAGCAACGGATTGCCCAGGCCCTTGAACAGCTCGGCGGTGGCCTCGGTGGCGCTGTTCCAGGCGAATGCCGCGCTTTTGCCATCGGCGATCAGGGCATGGGCCTGCTCCAGCAGGCTCGGGTCTTCCAGCAGTTCCTGGTGAGCCTTGAAGATCTCGCCCTGGGCGGTGCTGGCGGCCTTGTCCCGCAGGACTTGCAAGGCCTCGGTGGCCTGCGCCAGCGCCCGCTCCAGCAGCTCGCGTTGCGCCGCCTGATTGGCGGCGAGTTCGATAATCTCGAGCTTCTGCTCGGCCACCTGCACCACCTGCCCGAAGGCCGACCCCGTCGAGGCGCAGACGCCCCGCAGCAACTTGCCCGATGGCGCGGCAACCGGCGCCACAGGTTTGGCGGCGATCACCGCGCTCACCGCCTCGCCACAACCACTCGCCAGCAACTCGGCCAGGGCCTTGATCGCCGCCTCGGCATCCGCGCCCGCCGCGCTGACTTGCAAGGCATCGCCCTGCGCGGTCTGCAACGCCATGATCGCCACCAGGGACTTGGCGTTGGCGCTGGCCTGCTGCTTGTGCAGGCAGATGCTCGCCTTGAAGCCCTTGGCCGTCTGGGCGAACACCGCCGCCGGGCGCGCATGCAGGCCATTGGGATTAGGCAGCGTCACGGGTTTGGAGAACAGCGCCTCGCCCTCCTCCTCGGGCTCTGTGCTTGGCGCAGGCTCGCCCAGGCCCAACTGCAACAGCGGCTGGCCGCTGTCCACCAACGCGCTGTCCGCGATCAGCCAGGTGAACGGCTCGCCACTGACCACCAGCATCAGCGTCAACAGGCTGCGGGCATGCACGGCGATGTAGTCGGCATCGAACTCGATCAGCGGCTGCCCGGCCTCGACCCGCTGGCCCTCCTGCACCAGGCGGCTAAAGCCCTTGCCCGCCAGGTTCACCGTGTCCAGGCCGATGTGCATCAGCACCTGCACCCCGTTGTCGTCGGTGATGCTCACCGCATGGCCACTGTCCTGCACGTTGCTGACCACACCGGCCAGCGGCGCGCGCAGGGTCTGCGAGGTCGGGTCGATGCACAGGCCGTCACCGATGACCCGGCTGGAGAACACCGGGTCCGGCACTTGCTCCAGGGGCATCAACAGCCCGGACAGCGGCGCGAGCAGTTGCAATTGTTGGGTTGTAGCCATGACTTCACCTGCTGTTTGTTCTTGTAAGTGCCGATGGAGCGCGAGCCCCGACAGCATCGCTTATTTCCACCAGTACTCGACCTGCAATCCGACGTTCGCGCCATGCCTGGCGGTGCCGAAGGCGCCGGTATCGGACAGCGCCGAACCCGCCGCCAGCTCATTCGCCGCGCGCTTGGCGGCCTGGTTCCAGCTGGCATAGGTGTAGTACAGGCGCACCTCGGGGCGCGCCCAGAATTCCGGGCCCTTGGGCGACCAGGTCGGGGCGAAGGTGAACTTGCTGAGCTTGCGCGTGCCGCCGGGGGCCTCGACCTGGTCGTGGCCCAGCTCGGTGACCAGCTTGAACTGCTCGCTGATCGCATAGGCCGGGCGGATACCCAGGGAGATCCAGTTCTGGTCGTTACCGTCGGGGCGGATGTCTTTCTGGTAGATCGCTTCGACCTGCCCGCCAAAGCGCGGGGTCAGTTGCCAGTCGAAGAACTCCACCAGCCGGTAGCTCTTGTTGCTGTCGTCCAGTTGCACATTGCCGGTGTAACCCAGCCCGGTACCCGGGCCTTCGCCGTACTGCAACGCCAGCTTGTTCTTGCCGCCCAGGAAGTCCTTCTGCACGTGCTGGGCGGTGATCGCCCAACCCCGATGGGCGTCGCGGCTGTCGGGCTTGTCGATGTAGCTCAGGCCCAGCTCCAGCTCGCCGCCGGGGTTGGTCTTGAAACCGGCGACGTTGAAATCGTGCCGGTTGATGTAGTCCTTCTGGTACAGGTTGTCCTTGCGCGAGAAGGCGTAGCTGTATTTCAGGTCGCCGATCAGCACGTCCTCGATACCGCCGCCGGTGGCGCTCTGGTTCCAGTAGTAGAAGTCGGAGATATGGATGTCGTTACGCTTGTAGTAACGCCGGCCAGCCCACAGCGAGCCGCCATTGAGGCTGGGCATGTTCGACCACTGGGCATACATCTGCGGCATGCGCGCCGAGCCGTTGTCGCCCTGGAAAGTCAGGCTGCGGTCGTACTGGTTATAGAGCGACGCCATGGCGTCGACGCTGAATACCGAGCCGTCGTCCAGGGTGTAGAGGTCCTGGCGCAGTTCCAGCTCGGCGTACTGTTCGCACTCGTTGCCCAGGCGGTATTTGGACTGGGCGCCGGGCAGTTGGAAACACGACTGCGAGCTGCTGTTGACCGAGGTTCCGAGACCGCTGCGCAGGTAACCGGCGAACTCCAGGGCCTGGGCCGGGAACGGCAAGGCCAGGCAGACGCAAGAGGCTGCAAGGCCGCGATTTATTGTTGTTTTCATAAGCCACCCCATTATTTTTATTCTGTGTGTGCCCCGCAGGCGCCCCCCTACCGGCGAGCGAAAGCTCGCGGTGTGCCGGGCACGCCGCGCTCATGCGGGGAAGGTTGTCAGCGGTCGATCAGGTGCAGGACAAAGGACTCGTAAGGCCGCAGGAACAGCTGGCGGCTGCGGGTTTCATGGTCCGCGTAGTTGCTGATGACCAGGCGCTGCTCCATGCGCTCGGTCATCACTCCCTCCGGCAACTGCACTTCGCAGGCGCTGCCGTAGAAATTGTTCACCACCAGCAGGCGCTCGCCCTGACCCTCGCGCAGATAGGCCCAGACCTGCGGGTGCTCGGCCAGCAGCGGGCGATATTCGCCGTCCTGGATCAGCGGCTCGCGACGACGCAGGGCAATCAGCTGGCGGTAGTGGTGCAACACCGAATCCGGGTCTTCGAGCTGCTGCTCGACGTTGATTTGCGCGGCACTGGCCGGCACGCCGATCCAGGGTTCGACGCTGCTGAAACCGGCATGGGCCCCGGCATTCCATTGCATCGGCGTGCGCCCGTTGTCCCGGGACTTCTGCATGATCGCCGCCATGTTGTCCGCCTCGCTGTCACCGGTTTCGCGCTTGAGGCGGTAGATGTTCAGGGTCTCGACATCGCGGTATTGGTCGATGTGGGTAAAACCGGGGTTGGTCATGCCCAGCTCCTCGCCCTGGTAGACGAACGGCGTGCCCTGGAGGAAGTGCAGCGCAGTGGCGAGCATCTTCGCCGAAACCACCCGGTATTCGCCGTCGTCGCCGAAACGCGACACCACCCGTGGCTGGTCGTGGTTACACCAGAACAGCGCGTTCCAGCCACCGCCGGCCTGCATGCCGCTCTGCCAGTCGGAGAGGATGCGCTTGAGCTGGAGGAAGTCGAAATCGGCGCGAATCCACTTCTGCAGGTTCGGGTAATCGACCTTCAGGTGGTGGAAGTTGAAGGTCATCGACAGCTCTTTCGACTCGGGCTGCGAATAACGAATGCAGTGCTCGAGGCTGGTGGAGGACATCTCGCCGACATTGATCAGGTCAAAGCCCTCGAAGACCTCGCGATGCATCTGCTGCAGGTACGGGTGCACGTTCGGGCCGTCGGTATAGAAGCGCCGGCCATCGCTGGCGTCTTCCGGGAAATCGGACGGCTTGGAGATCAGGTTGATCACGTCCAAGCGGAAGCCGCCCACGCCCTTGTCGCGCCAGAAACGCATCATCTTAAACACTTCGGCGCGCACCCGGGGGTTGTCCCAGTTGAGGTCGGCCTGGGTGTGGTCGAACAGGTGCAGGTAGTACTGGCCGGTCTGCGCTTCGTACTCCCAGGCGGAACCGCCGAACTTGGACTCCCAGTTGTTCGGCTGGTCGCGCCAGATGTAGAAGTCGCGGTACGGGTTGTCGAGGCTGCTGCGGGCCTGCTGGAACCACTCATGTTCGATGGAGGTGTGGTTGACCACGATGTCCAGCATCAGCTTGATGCCGCGCTTGCCGGCCTCGGCGATCAGCAACTCGCAATCGGCCATGGTCCCGTAGCTCGGATCGATGGCGTAGTAGTCGCTGATGTCGTAGCCGTTGTCGCGCTGCGGCGAGCGCAGGAACGGGGTGAGCCACAGGCAATCGACACCCAGCCAATGCAGGTAGTCGAGCTTGTCGACCACCCCCAGCAGGTCGCCGGTGGCCTGGCCGCTGTGGCTGTAGAAACTCTTCGGGTAGATCTGGTAGATCACCGAACGCTGCCAGTCTTGCATGGCGGGCTCCTTCAATGGGTTGGGTACTGGCCTTGGGGGCCTTATCGCGATCTGTCAGGCGACGCGATACCCCGGCCGGATGATCTTCATGCTCAAGCCGCAGGTCAGTACGAACGGCACCACCAGGGCGACGACCATGCCGACCACGAACATCGGGATGTACTGGGGAATGATCGAGATGAACCCCGGCAGCCCGCCGACGCCGATGGCCGAGGCCTGGACCTTGTTCAGCGAGAGGAAAATGCTGCCCAGCGCCGAGCCGATCAGCGCGGCGTAGAACGGGAATTTGTAGCGCAGGTTGACCCCGAACATGGCCGGCTCGGTGATGCCGAAATAGGCGGAGATCGCCGAGGTCGAGGCCATGCTGCGGTCCCGTGCGTTGCGGCTCATGCTGAACACCGCCAGCGCCGCACTGCCCTGGGCCAGGTTGGACATGACGATCATCGGCCAGATGAAGGTGCCGCCCTGGGTCGAGATCAGTTGCAGGTCCACGGCGAGGAACATGTGGTGCATGCCGGTGATCACCAGCGGCGCGTAGAGCAGGCCGAAAATCGCCCCGCCGACCATCGGTGCCAGCTCGAACAGGGTGACCACGCCTTCGGTGATCAGGATCCCCAGGTGCCGGGTCACCGGGCCTATCACTGCCAGCGCCAGCACGCCGGTGACCACTATGGTGGTGATGGGCACGACCAGCAGGGTGATCGCGTTCGGTACCCGCGCCCGCAGCCATTTTTCGATGACGCTCATGACGTAGGCCGCCAGCAGGATCGGCAGGATCTGCCCCTGGTAGCCGACCTTCTCGATCTGGAACAGGCCGAAGATGTCGAAGTACGGCAGGCTCTGGCCCTCCAGCCCGGCCACGGCCTTGCCGTAGTTCCAGGCATTGAGCAGGTCGGGATGCACCAGCATCAGGCCCAGCACGATGCCGAGGATCTCACTGCCGCCAAAGCGCTTGGCCGCCGACCAGCCCACCAGTGCCGGCAGGAATACGAAGGAGGTGTTGGCCATCAGGTTGATCAGGCTCCACACGCCATCCAGGGTCGGGTAGGCCTCGAGCAGGGTGCGGCCCTCGATGAACATGCCCTTGGCGCCGATCAGGTTGTTCACCCCCATCAGCAGGCCGGCAATGATCAGCGCCGGCAGGATCGGCATGAAGACATCGGAAAACACTCGCACCAGGCGCTGCATGGCGTTGGTCTTGTCGGCGCCCTTCTGCTTGACGTCGGCGATGGTGGATGCGGCCAGCCCGGTGAGTTGGCGCAACGCGGCATAGACCTTTTCGACTTCGCCGGGGCCGATGACCACCTGGAACAGGCCACCGGTGAAAAACGAGCCCTTGACCAGATCGATCTGGTTCAGCGTCGCGCTGTCCACCAGGCTCGGGTCCTTGAGCGCCAGGCGCAGGCGGGTGACGCAATGCGCGGCTTGTTCGAGGTTGTCGGCGCCACCGAGGCTGTGCAGCAACTCGCTGGCGATCGTGGAGTAATCGTGGCTCATGCTTGTTCTTCCGCTTTGGTTTTTTGTTATTGGCAGCACGCCGAAGCGAAAAATACTCGTCTGTACGAGTTAAATCAACAACTCGTACAGACGAGTTTGTCGGTGCCGCTCCGAAATACAGGTCGCAGTGAGTTTCTTCTGCGCGAGAACCGCTCTAGATCCGTGTTTTCCGGCAGAGCACGCCATGCGCGACAGAAAATTCTTAAACTGCTGTAAGGTATTTCATCGCCAGTTCAACACCCGCAACCAGGCGTTCGACCCCAGCGTCTCAAATAGACAAATCCGCTCACGGCCCTTAAGGTTCCCGCCTTGAGCGCAGACGGCACAGAGCCATCCCATGAGTAAATACAACCAGATCTACAGCGATCTGCTTGCCAGCATCACCACCGAGCGCCTGGAACGCGGCGCTCGCCTGCCTTCCGAAACCGAGTTGATGGACAGCTACCAGGCCAGCCGCGGCACCGTGCGCAAGGCCATCGAGCAGTTGCAGGAGCGCGGCTTCGCCCAGAAGATCCATGGCAAGGGCACTTTTGTGCTGTCGCCGCACCCGATCGAGTTCCAGCTGGGCGGCATCGTCAGCTTCCAGGAAACCTATCCACGCCTGGGCAACGACGTCAGCACCGAGGTGGTGGAGTTCACCCAGTTTCCCCTCGAAGGCGCGTTGCGCGAACACCTGCAGGCCGAGGAAGGCAGCCTGATTACCCGCATCAAGCGGGTGCGGCGTATCGATGGCAAACGGGTGATTCTCGACATCAACCACTTTGTCGCCGAGTTGATCCCGGGGCTGGACCGGCAGATTGCCGAGCACTCGATCTACGCCTACATCGAGCAGACCCTGCAATTGCAGATCAGCTACGCCCAGCGGACCATCGAAGCGATTCCACGCACCCGGGATGACCAGCAGCACCTGGACCTGGAGGGCCAGAGCCACGTGATAGTGGTCAGCAACCAGACCTTCCTGCAGGACGGCCGACAGTTCGAGTACACCGAATCACGCCACACCCTGGACAAGTTCTACTTCTCGGACGTCGCCCGACGCTGACCGCCGCGGCGGGCCCACTCAGCCCAGCAGCGCCACCAGTTCGGCGCTCGGGGTGCCAACCCGCCGGGCCTCCTTGGCAACGTTCACGGATTGCGCGACCCGCGCCACCTCTATCACCGGGTGCTGCAGCTCATAACCGCCCCGGGCCTCCAGCCAGCTCAGCACTTCCGCCAGATGCCAGAGCGAGGCGCTGCCCTCATGGATCGCCAGGGGGAAGCTGCCGGCATGGTTGAGCATCAGCTTGCGCATGTTCTGCCGGGAGACCCCGACAATGTCGGCAATCTCGCTCAGGCCGACGAAATCCGGGCTGGCCTCTACCAGCCGCGCATCCGGAATGATCCGCTTGATATCGCCCAGGGCACTGAGCAGCGCCGCCTCACCGCTTTCGGCCTCGCGGCTGAACTCCAGCGCCAGGCGCCCCGCCAGCCCGGTACCGACCAGCGCATCGGTGCAGCCCCCCGCGCCAAGGCGCTCCACCAGTACGTCTGGGTCACAGTCGTGGGCAGGCAGCAGGTAGTTGAGGGTAAACAGGTATTCCATGGTCATGACTCCCGACGAGGTTGCGGGACTTTCCCGCCGCGCAGCTGATTCAGCGTGCAGTTGTCGACTACCCGGCACAGCGCCCGGGCATGCTGGAGGGGATTTTTCGGCGTGCTCCACACACTGGTGATGCAGAACTCGCCACACCGGCACACCTCGCTGTTGTAAGGGCAGTAGATCTTGCCCCAGGCATGACTACCGCCGACTTCGACGCGCCAGCCCTGCCACTCGGCGTAACGCAGCGCCATTTCAATGTCTTTCTTGGGATGAGGTGTGCGAGCCATCCATGGCCTCCAGTCTCGTCAACAATGAAAAGGTTGTCAACTGACAACCATGAATTCTTTCAACGCCTGCGCCGGCATCGCCAAAGGCCGCCGCTGGGAGTTCGATGAATGTCTGTCGAGGGTACACAGGCCAGGCGGGCGACGATGGGCCCATGTCTTTCCTGGTATTGCGGGAGGGCTGGAAAGCGGGCGTTTTAAAGACCCTGAAACACAAATGGCGATCGACACCCGAAGGTCTCGATCGCCATTGCTGTTGCCTGAACGATCAGCAGCCGATCACTCGGCCGGGATCATTCCCACTCGATGGTGGCTGGCGGCTTGCTCGACACGTCATAGGTGACGCGGGAGATGCCTTCGATCTCGTTGATGATCCGGCCGCTGACGGTTTCCAGCAGCTCGTAAGGCAGGTGCGCCCAACGTGCGGTCATGAAGTCGATGGTTTCCACGGCACGCAGGGCCACGACCCAGGCGTAACGACGGCCGTCACCGACCACACCCACCGATTTCACCGGCTGGAACACCACGAACGCCTGGCTGACCTTGTGGTACCAGTCGGCCTTGCGCAGCTCTTCGATGAAGATGTGGTCGGCGCGACGCAGCAGGTCGGCGTATTCCTTCTTCACTTCGCCGAGGATGCGCACGCCCAGGCCCGGGCCCGGGAACGGGTGACGGTAAACCATGTCGTACGGCAGGCCCAGTTCCAGGCCCAGACGACGGACTTCGTCCTTGAACAGCTCGCGCAGGGGCTCGACCAGCTTGAGGTTCATCTCTTCCGGCAGGCCGCCCACATTGTGGTGCGACTTGATCACGTGGGCCTTGCCGCTCTTGGCGCCAGCCGACTCGATCACGTCCGGGTAGATGGTGCCCTGGGCCAGGAACTTGATGTTGTCCAGCTTGCAGGATTCGGCATCGAACACGTCGATGAAGGTACGGCCGATGATCTTGCGCTTCTTCTCCGGGTCGGCTTCGCCGGCCAGGTTGTTGAGGAACTGCTCCTCGGCGTTGGCGCGGATCACCTTGACGCCCATGTTCTCGGCGAACATGGCCATCACTTGCTCGCCTTCGTGCAGGCGCAGCAGGCCGTTGTCGACGAAGACGCAGGTCAGCTGGTCGCCGATGGCCTTGTGCAGCAGGGCCGCGACCACCGAGGAGTCGACGCCGCCGGACAGGCCGAGCAGAACGTTGTCGGTGCCCACCTGGGCACGCACCTGGGCGATAGCGTCTTCAGCGATCTTCGACGGCGTCCACAGGGCTTCGCAGCCGCAGATGTCGAGGATGAAGCGCGACAGGATGCGACCGCCCTGCTTGGTGTGGGTCACTTCCGGGTGGAACTGCACGCCGTAGTAGCGCAGGTCGTCGTTGAACATGCCGGCGATCGGGCAGCTCGGGGTGCTGGCCAGGATGTGGAAGTCTTCCGGCATCTTGGTGACCTTGTCACCGTGGCTCATCCACACGTCGAGGCCGAACAGGCCGTCAGCGTCGACGTGGTCTTCGATGCCGTCCAGCAGGCGGCTCTTGCCGACCACATCGACGCGGGCATAACCGAATTCACGCAGCTCGGAACCCTCGACCTTGCCGCCCATTTGCTCGGCCATGGTCTGCATGCCGTAGCAGATACCGAAGACCGGCACGCCCAGGTCGAACACCGCTTGCGGGCAGCGCGGGCTGTCGGCTTCGTGCACGGACTCGGGGCCGCCGGCGAGAATGACGCCTTTTGGAGCGAATTCGCGAATCGCTTCGTCATCCATGTCGAACGGATGCAGTTCGCAGTACACGCCGATTTCACGCACGCGACGGGCGATCAACTGGGTGTACTGAGAACCGAAATCGAGGATCAGGATGCGGTGGGCATGAATGTCGAGGGCCATGATTCAGTCTCGTCTAGGTAATTCGAAAACAGTCGTGATTCAGAAACGACTCGGGGCTGAATAAAACAGCCCCGGTCATTTAACGTTTTGCTTGAAGCATCAACCTACGCGGTAGTTCGGCGCTTCCTTGGTGATCTGCACGTCGTGGACGTGGGACTCAGCCATACCGGCGCCAGTGATGCGTACGAACTCCGGCTTGGTGCGCATTTCTTCGATGTTGGCGCTACCGGTGTAGCCCATGGAAGAACGCAGGCCACCCATCAGCTGATGGATGATGGCGGTCAGGGTGCCCTTGTACGGAACACGGCCTTCGATGCCTTCCGGAACCAGCTTCTCGGCACCCGCGGAGGAGTCCTGGAAGTAACGGTCGGAAGAGCCCTGGGCCTGGGACATGGCGCCCAGCGAACCCATGCCGCGGTAAGCCTTGTAGGAACGGCCCTGGAACAGTTCGATTTCGCCTGGCGCTTCTTCGGTACCGGCGAACATCGAGCCCATCATCACGGCGGAAGCACCAGCGACGATGGCCTTGGACAGGTCACCGGAGAAGCGGATGCCGCCGTCGGCGATCAATGGAACGCCGGTGCCTTCAAGGGCTGCGGCGACATTGGCGATGGCGCTGATTTGCGGTACGCCGACACCGGCGACGATACGGGTGGTGCAGATCGAGCCCGGGCCGATACCGACCTTGACTGCGTCGGCGCCAGCGGCGGCCAGGGCCTTGGCAGCGGCACCGGTGGCGATGTTGCCGCCGATCACTTGCACTTGCGGGTAGTTTTCCTTGACCCAGCGAACGCGATCGATCACGCCTTTGGAGTGACCGTGGGCGGTGTCGACCACCACCACGTCCACACCGGCGTTGACCAGGGCGGCAACACGGTCACCGGTGTCTTTACCGGTACCGACCGCAGCACCTACGCGCAGACGACCTTGATCGTCCTTGCTGGCCAGCGGGTAAGCCTTGGCTTTTTCGATGTCGTTGACGGTCATCATGCCCTTGAGGGCGAACTTGTCGTCGACGATCAGCACGCGCTCGATGCGGTGCTTGTGCAGCAGCTCACGCACGTCGTTCTTGTCGGCGCCTTCCTTGACCGTGACCAGGCGCTCTTTAGGCGTCATCACTTCACGGACACTGGCGTCCAGGCGGTTTTCGAAACGCACGTCACGGGAAGTGACGATGCCGACCAGGTCGCCATCGTGCAGTACCGGCACGCCGGAAATGTTGTGCATGCGGGTCAGTTCGAACAGGTCGCGCACCGTGGCGTCAGCCTCGATGGTGATCGGGTCTTTGACGACGCCGGCTTCGAACTTCTTGACCTTGCGGACTTCGGCAGCTTGCTGCTCGATGGTCATGTTCTTGTGGATGATGCCGATGCCACCTTCCTGAGCCATGGCGATTGCCAGACGGGCTTCAGTGACGGTGTCCATTGCGGCGGAAACCAGTGGAATATTCAGCTCGATGCCACGGGTAAGACGGGTCTTGAGACTGACTTCGTTAGGAAGCACCTCGGAATAACCAGGCACTAGGAGAATGTCGTCGAAGGTCAGAGCTTCTTGGCTGATACGCAGCATCGCGGGGGCTCCCGAGCGGGAAAATGGAAGCGCGCCATTATACTCAGACACCTACCCGGGCTCAATGTAAAACTCTGTCTATTATCAACGGGGTGATGGATGGGGAATTTGCCGGAACGCAGCGTCTGTTTCGCGGGCCAGCATTGCACCTGCCGACGATGAATCCAGCACCCGGACCCGGTTGCCGAAATCCCCTTACAACTCCACCTTCACCCAGCTCACCGGCTGATCCAGCCATTCGGCGAACTCGTCGAGAAAGCTCTGCTTGAACCCGGCCTCGGCCCAGTTGTTGAAGATGAAACCGAGGTTGGAAAACCCGCACTCCTGCAAGAACAGAAAACCGTTGATGTCATCTTCATGCCCGCACTCGGGGCAGGTGAAGTTATCGGTGCGCCCGGGCATCCAGTCTTCCAGGCTCTCGAACAGCGCCTCCCCCACTTCCTGGCGGCACTCGGCGCAGCCCGCTTCCTCGAGAAACCCCTTGGCCGGGGTGTAGATGCAGCGCTTGGTAATGATCTCCAGGCCGTTGACCGGTTCGCCGAAGGGCAAGGCCTCCGGGCGCAGCACGACTTCGCGCGCGCCCGGGGCAATGGCGTGCGCCATGCGATTGCCGGTACGGCCACAGGTGCTCAAGGCTTCCTCGACGATGTTCTTGCGCACCAGCCAGCGCACGATCGCCCGGGCGCGAGGTTCGTGAACCGGCAAGGTGGAGATTTTCGGGACGATGATGCTTTGCGAGTTCATGGGTGGGGCCTGAAGCGTTTGAAGGGAAGTCTGCGTCGCCTGTTCGGACGGTACGCCTGTGAGCCGATACCTACTAATAAGTGTAGAAGTCGACATGCCGGGTAGATCCGAGGGCCCGCAGCTTAATCCCTGAACCCCACAGGTCAAGTACTCAGGTAACGACCGATCAGGGCAATGCCGCTGGCCAGCACCAGCCAGGTCACCAGCCGGACGAACGCCTCGCGGGACAGCTTCAGGGTCAGCCGCCGCCCCATCCACAAGCCCAGCGCCATCGCCGGCAACAAGCACAGCGCCAACAACAATAAAGGCAGCTGCGCATAAACCCCGGCAATGGCGAACAGGCTCAGGCGCACCACCGTGCTGCAACTGATCAACGCACTCTGGGTGGCCCGCGCCGCATCCTTGGGCAGGCGGCTGTTCAGATAGATCGCATATAAAAAGCCGCCACTGCCGAACAGCGCCCCGAACGTCCCACCCACGGTCCCCATGGGAATCGCCCAGCCCGCCGCCAGCGCCTTGGGCCTTGCCTTGACCCACAGGCTGTACACCGCATAAGCGCTGATAAACAGCCCCATCAACAGCAGCAACAGGTCGGACTTGAGGTTGAGCAGGAAGATCACCCCGAGGGTGCAGCCCAGCGCCATGCACGGCAGCAGGCGTACCAGCTCGGAGCGATCGACATCCCGCCGCGACGGCAAGAGATTGCCAAAGGCGGCGACAAAATCCAGCAGCACCAGCAGCGGGATTATTTTCGACAGCGGCATGAACAGGATCAGCACCGGCCCGGCCACCAGCGCCGTACCAAACCCGGCAATGCCAAACACGATATAAGCCAGGGCGATTCCCAGGCCGATCGCCAACCAGCCACTCGCCCCCCACGACCACTGCCCCAACAACTCGACCATGCTCATCGATTCGCCATCCTTCTTTAATCAAGGAATGACTTTAGCCAGCCACAAGCCTTGCGACTAATATCATCAAAGCCAGCAACCCATCTCAAAAAGGCATGACGAGTGATTTCAACCCGCCAACTGCGCTACTTCGTGGAAATCGCCGACAGCGGCAGTTTCAGCGCGGCCGCCGAACGCCTGTTCGTTGCCCAGTCCGCCCTCAGCCGGCAGATCAAGGAACTGGAGATCCACCTCAAGACCCCGCTGTTCGAGCGCACCGCGCGCCTGCCCAGGCTGACGGCGGCGGGTGAAGCCTTCTACCCGCGCGCCCGCAACCTGCTCGACGAGCTGAACAAGGCCAGCGAGCTGGCAACCCAGGTCGGCCATGGGCAACTGGGGACATTGCGCCTGAGCCACTCCAGCACGGTGTCCATGAGCGGCCGTTTGCTGCGGGCCATCAGCGGTTATCTGGAGCAGTGCCCGGGCGCCTCGATGGACATCGCCACCCTGTCTTCCGAAGCGCAGTTGGAGGAAGTCGCCGAAGGCCGGCTGGATATCGGCCTGCTACGGCTGCCGGTACTGCGCCAGCGCGAGGGCGTGCAGATCACGCCGCTGTTCAGTGAGCGCCTGCTGCTGGCCCTGCCGCCGGGCCATCCTCTTGCATTAAATCCTCCTGAGCAGGGCGTGGATCTGGCGCAACTGCGCGACGAAGCCTTTATCTCCATTCCCCATCCACAGCGTGGAGGCCTGAGTTACCTGTCGGCCGAGTTGTGCATGCGCCAGGGCTTTTTCCCCAAGGCGGCGCGGGTGTTGTCGCGCAAGACCACGCAGTTGCAGTTGATCCAGGCCGGATTCGGCATCGCCCTGTTGCCCGAATCGATGCAAGACATTGCACCCGCCAGCCTGCACTTCCTGCCCTTGGCGGACCCGGCCTGCCAGAGCACGGTCGCCCTCGCCTGCCGGCAAGACCCGACACCTCTGGTCAAGCAGTTCATCGAACACTTCCACGCCGCCCTCACGCCCTGACCACTGAAGGAGTATTCGAGGCCGACAAAGGCATCGTCTCCTTTTGTTTCGATCCATGGAGATTGTTTGCCGAATGCCTTTAAACTGCGCCCCATGATTAAAGATCCCTTTGCAAGACTCGGCCTGGACCGCGAAGTCCTGACCGTCAGCCAGCTCAACGGCCGTGCGCGGGTGTTGCTGGAAGACGTGTTCAGCAACATCTGGGTCGAAGGCGAAATCTCCAACCTCGCCCGCCCGGCGTCCGGCCATGTGTATTTCACCCTCAAGGACAGCAATGCCCAGGTGCGCTGCGCGCTGTTTCGGCAAAATGCCGCACGGGTGCGCCAGGCGCTGAAGGACGGCCTGGCGGTCAAGGTGCGCGGCAAGGTCTCGCTGTTCGAAGGCCGTGGCGACTATCAGTTGATCCTCGATACGGTCGAACCGGCCGGCGACGGCGCCCTGCGCCTGGCCTTCGATGCCCTGAAGGAAAAGCTCAGCGCCGAAGGCCTGTTCAGCACCGAACGCAAGGTGCCGCTGCCCGCCCATCCGCAGCGCATCGGCATTATCAGTTCGCCGACGGGCGCGGTGATTCGCGACATCATCAGCGTGTTCCGTCGCCGCGCACCGCACGTGGCCCTGACCCTGATCCCGACCGCCGTGCAAGGCCGCGAGGCGACCGCGCAGATCGTCCGTGCCCTGAAAATGGCCGATGCCCGGGGCTTCGACGCACTGATCCTGGCCCGTGGCGGCGGCTCCCTGGAAGACCTTTGGTGCTTCAACGAAGAAGCCGTGGCCCGGGCGGTGGATGCCTGCGTCACACCAATCGTCAGCGCCGTGGGTCATGAAACCGACGTCTCGATCAGCGACTTCGTCGCCGACGTGCGCGCACCGACGCCTTCGGCGGCGGCCGAATTGCTCGCGCCGGACTCCAGCGACCTGCGGCATCGGGTCGAAAGCCTGCATCGACGCCTGGTGATGCGCATGCGCGATCGGCTGCTGCGCGACCGCCTGCGCCTGGAAGGCATGGCCCGGCGCCTGCGTCACCCCGGCGAACGCCTGCGCCAGCAAGCACAGCGCCTGGACGACCTGGACATGCGCATGCGCCGGGCATTCGAGCGCAGCCTCAATACCCGTCGCGAACGCCTGATCCGCCTGGAAACCCGGCTTGCCGGCCAGCACCCCGGGCGGCAACTGGCGCTGCTGCGGCAACGCCTCGACAGCTTGGCCGAACGCCTGCCACGGGCCATGCGCGAAGGCCTGAAGTCCCGGCGCCTGCAACTACAAAGCCAGATCCAGACCCTGCATGTGGTCAGCCCGCTGGCCACCCTCGGCCGTGGCTACAGCATCCTGCTGGACGAGCGCGGCCAGGCCATTCGCAGCGCCGCACAGACTCAGCCGGGCCAACGCCTCAAGGCCCGTCTTGGCGAAGGCGAACTGCAGGTCCGGGTCGAGGACAATCACCTGACGCCTGTCACCCTTTCTTTACTGGATTGATCCATGCCGCGTTTTCTGAGCTCCCTGCTGTTGCTGTGCCTGACCCTCAACGCCCACGCCGATAGCTACATCACGCGCCTGCTGAACAAACCAGTGCCCGGCGGCGTGGCGGTGATCGACCTGGGCAGCGCCGCCCAGGCGCCCAAGGCCAGCTACCAGGGAAAACCGCTGCTGGTGATCAAGGAACAGAACAACTGGCTGGCGATTGTCGGCATCCCCCTGACCGTCAAGCCCGGCCCCCAGCAGATCAGTGCTGGCGGTCGCAACCTGAACTTCAGTGTGGGCAGCAAGAAATACCCGGAACAGCACATCACGCTAAAGAACAAACGCCAGGTCAACCCCGATCCGGCCGACCTCAAGCGCATCGACGCCGAGTTGGCCGAACAGGTTCGCGCCTACCGCAGTTTCAGCCCCAATACCCCGAGCAATCTGCTGCTGGACAAGCCGGTGAGCGGCCCGCTGTCGAGCAAGTTCGGCGTTCGCCGCTTCTTCAACGGTGAGGAGCGCAACCCGCACGCCGGACTGGACTTCGCGGTGCCCGCCGGCACGCCGATCAAGACGCCCGCGGCCGGCAAGGTGATCCTGATCGGCAATTACTTTTTCAACGGCAACACCGTATTCGTCGACCACGGCCAGGGCTTTATCAGCATGTTCTGCCATATGTCGAAGATCGACGTGAAGGTCGGCCAGCAACTGGCCCGCGGCGGCGTGGTCGGGAAAGTCGGCTCCACCGGGCGCGCCACCGGGCCGCACATGCACTGGAACGTCAGCCTGAACGATGCCCGGGTCGATCCGGCGATCTTTATCGGGGCCTTCCAGCCCTGAGTCAGACTCCCGCAGGGATTGCGCAGGTTCAAAAGTCTGCGCAATAAGATCGAAGCAGCCGCCAACCTTGCAGAATAAAATCTCGAAAATCTTCCGCTTTAAGAGATTTATCTCAATTTTTTTCGACTGCTTGCCATCTTTCACCCCAATGGTTAGGGTTGAGGGCATGAAAACCTCTCACACCCTCATTCAGCGCCGCCAACACCGAAGCCTCTGCCTCGTCAGCGCACGACTGCCAGGTTGAGTCGCGGTACCTCGTCCCCTGCTTCAAACAGCACACCCATTGATTCACCGGCAGGCCGCCTCTTTTCGGCCCGGACAATAAGGATTTTCCCATGAGCATGCTCAAAGACCCTTCCTCGAAGTACCGCGCGTTCCCGACCATCAACTTGCCGGACCGCACCTGGCCGTCGAAGACCATCACCCGCGCGCCTATCTGGTGCAGTTCCGACCTGCGTGATGGCAACCAGTCGTTGATCGAGCCGATGGATGCGGTGAAGAAGCTGCGCTTCTGGAAAACCCTGGTCGCCGTCGGTGTGAAAGAAATCGAGGCCTCCTTCCCGGCCGCTTCGCAGACCGACTTCGACTTCGTGCGCACCCTGATCGAAGGCGGCCACATCCCGGACGACACCACCATCCAGGTGCTGACCCAGGCCCGTGAAGACCTGATCGCCCGTACCTTCGAATCGTTGCGCGGGGCGAAGAAAGCCATCGTCCATCTGTACAACGCCACCAGCCCGTCGTTCCGCCGCATTGTCTTCAACCAGGACAAGGAAGGCGTGAAAGAGATCGCGGTGAACGCTGCCAAGCTGTTCGTCAAATACGCCGCCCAGCAGCCGGAAACCCAATGGCAGTTCGAATACTCGCCAGAGACCTTCAGCGCCACTGAGCTGGAGTTCGCCAAGGAAGTCTGCGACGCGGTGATCGAAGTCTGGAACCCGACGCCAGCCAACAAGGTGATCCTCAACCTGCCGGCCACCGTCGAAGTCGCCACACCGAACATCTATGCCGACCAGATCGAATGGTTCGGCCGCCACATCAACCGTCGTGACAGCGTGATCATCAGCCTGCACACCCACAACGACCGGGGTACCGGCGTAGCCGCCACCGAGCTGGGCCTGATGGCCGGCGCCGACCGCGTCGAAGGCTGCCTGTTCGGCAACGGCGAACGTACCGGCAACGTCGACCTGGTCACCGTGGCCCTGAACCTCTACACCCAGGGTATCGATCCGGAGCTGGACTTCTCCGATATCGACGGCGTGCGCAAAGTGGTCGAAGAATGCAACCAGATCCCGGTGCACCCGCGTCATCCGTATGTCGGCGACCTGGTTCACACCGCCTTCTCCGGCTCGCACCAGGATGCCATCCGCAAGGGCTTCGCCCAGCAGAAATCCGATGCCCTGTGGGAAGTACCGTACTTGCCGATCGACCCGGCCGACATCGGCCGCAGCTATGAGGCGGTGATTCGCGTCAACAGCCAGTCGGGCAAAGGCGGTATCGCCTACCTGCTGGAGCAGGAATACGGTATCAGCTTGCCGCGTCGCATGCAGATCGAGTTCAGCCAGGTGGTACAGCGTGAAACCGATCGCCTGGGCCTGGAGATGACCGCCCAGCAGATCCACGCGCTGCTCCACAGCGAATACTTGCAGGCCAACACCCCGTACGCGCTGGTCAGCCATCGCCTGCAGGAAGAAAACGGCCACAGCGCCGTGGAAGTGGAAGTGTCCAGCAAGGGCCAGGGCGAGACCAACCTGCATTGGCGCGGCAAGGGCAATGGCGCCCTGGAAGCCTTGGTGGCCGGCTTGCCGGTTCCGGTGGAAATCATGGACTACAACGAGCACGCCATCGGCGCGGGCACCAACGCCAAGGCCGCGGCCTATATCGAACTGCGTGTGAACGGCGAACGCGCGGTGCACGGTGTGGGTATCGATGAAAACATCACCACCGCCAGCTTCAAGGCCCTGTTCAGCGCGCTGAACCGCTCCCTGAGCCAGCTGGACGCCAAGGCCGCCTGACGGTTTTACGGCGACAAAAAAGCCCCGGATGATCCGGGGCTTTTTTATTGTGTATTTATTGCCTCACTCAGGCAGTGGTATTGATCCGCGCCGTCAGCGCCTGGAGCAAGGCCGCCTGCAACACCTGCAGGTTGTTGGCGGTGATCGCGATCTGCGCCTGCACCTCCAGGGCCTGTTGCGCCTTCTGCTCCTCGCTCGCCTGGCCCTTCTGCACCCCGGACAATTGCGACTGCTGCTCGGACAGGGTCTTTTCGGTCTGGTCGATCTGCTTCTGCAACTGCGCGACGATGTCAGCAGTGGACGACGTGAAATCGGCCTTGGCCCCGTATTCCTGCATGTCGACACTCACCGAGTCGTTGTCTTCGGCAACGCGCTTGTCCTGCACCTCGAGCGGGCTGGCCTGCGGCTCGGCGATGTTGAGCTTTTGCGGCGCGGCCCCCAGCGGGAATGGATTGATGCTCGCAGCACCGATAGTGGTCATGATGAATCTCCCTGAAAATCCTCTTACCCCTTAACGGCCCACCCCGACAGATCTTTAAGCCTGGGTGAACTCGAAGGTGTCGGCATCGAGGTAGGCTGGAAAGCGCGCGCGATAGGCCGCCAGGTCCGCGGCATTCAGGCAGACCTGGAATACCCCGTCGGCCTCACCGGCGCTGAGCAGGGTCTCGCCCTGGAAATCCAGCACCTGGCTATCCCCGGTGTAGGCAAACCCCTTGCCGTCGGTACCGACCCGATTGACCGCCGCCACATAACACAGGTTTTCGATGGCCCTGGCCGGCAACAAGCGATTCCAGTGCTGACGCCGCGCCCCCGGCCAGTTGGCCGTGTACAGCAGCAAGTCGGTATCCCGCGCATCGCGGCTCCATACCGGAAAACGCAGGTCGTAGCAGATCAGCGGCCTGACCCGCCAACCCTTGAGTTCGAACTGCATCTGGCGCTCGCCCGGCGTGTAGTGGTCATGCTCGCCCGCCATGCGGAACAAATGACGCTTGTCGTAATGCCAGACCTCGCCGTCGGGACGTGCCCATAGCAGGCGGTTGCGGTGGCTGCCGTCGGCGGCCTGGATAATCACGCTGCCGGTGACCACCGCATCGAGCCTGGCGGCCTGGCTGCGCAGCCACTTGCTGGTCGGACCGTTTTCCGCCTCGGCGAGGGCTTCGGACTCCATGGAAAATCCGGTGGTGAACATTTCCGGCAGGATAATCAGGTCGGCGCCCCGGGCCTGCTCGAGCAACAGCTCGAAGTGCTCGAGATTGGCCTGGCGGTCGTGCCAGACCAGGGAGGTCTGGACCAGCGCCACGTTCAGATTGGGTAAAGCACTCAGATCACGCATAGCTTCTCCGCTGCCTGACGCAGCGTCTCCTCACGTTTGGCAAAGCATAGCCTTACCAGACGCTGTCCTTGCGGTGGCTCGCGGTAGAACACCGAGACCGGAATGGTCGCGACGCCGTGCTCGCGGGTCATCCAGATCGCCATCTCGACGTCATTCAGGTCCGGGCGGATCTGCGAGTAGTCCACCAGTTGGAAGTAAGTACCGGCCACCCGGGTAAAGCTGAATCGTGAAGGCCCCAGCAGGTCGCAGAACAGGTCGCGCTTGGCCTGATAGAAAGCGGGAAGCTCTTCGACATGTTCCGGGTGTTCGGCCATGTAGTCCGCCAGAGCGTACTGCAAAGGGGTCACGCCGCAGAAGCTGACATATTGATGCACCTTGCGCAGCTCGGCGCTCAGGGCCGGTGGAGCGACCACATAGCCGGTTTTCCAGCCGGTCACGTGATAAGTCTTGCCAAAGGAACTGACCACGAATGCCCGCTGGTACAGCTCTTCATGGGCCAGCACGCTGACGTGGGGGATGCCGTCGAATACCAGGTGTTCGTACACCTCGTCGCTGACCAGATAGATGTCCCGATCACGAATCAGCGCCGCCAACTGATCCAGCTCGGCACGGCTGATCAGGGCCCCGCTGGGGTTGTGCGGCGCGTTGAGAATGATCATCCGCGTACGCGGACTCAGCGCCTCGCCGAGCTTCTGCCAGTCGATGGCGAAATCGTTCAGGCCCAGCTGCACATGAATACAACGGCCGCCGGCCAGCTCCACCGAAGGCTCATAGCTGTCATAGCAAGGATCGAAGACGATCACTTCATCACCGGGCTGGATCACCGTCTGGATGGCACAGAAGATCGCCTGGGTGGCGCCCGGAGTGATGGTTACCTCGGTCTCGGCATTCACCTGCACGCCGTAACTGCGGGCGATCTTGGCCGCCACTTGCTGGCGCAAGGCCGGCAGGCCGGTCATTGGCGCATATTGGTTGTGGCCGCTGGCGATATGCCGGGCGACGGCATCGCGCAGGGCCCGCGGGCCATCGAAATCGGGAAAACCCTGGGACAGGTTCAGCGCGCCGGTTTCCACGGCGAGCTGCGACATTTGCGTGAAGATGGTGGTGCCGACATTCGGCAGCTTACTGGTGATCATGGGTGATTCCCTGCTGAACACCCGGCTCTACGGCGGCACGGGGAGGTCCCGAGAATAGCCCAAAGGGCGGCGATTAAAAAAGGGTCCCTCAAGGACCCTTTTTAATCGCAGCTACAAGCTGTAAGCCATAAGCTGCAAGCCCTGCCGCTTTTTTACTGGTAGCTTGTGGCTTGCAACTCGAAGCGCTGTGTCAGCGCTTGTCCTTGCGCTTCTTCTCGGCCTTCTTGTGGTGTGTCATCAAGCGACGCTTCTTGTTGACCTGACGGTCGGTGAGCGTGTTCTTGTTGCCTTCGTACGGGTTTTCACCGCCCTTGAATTCGATGCGGATCGGCGTGCCGACCAGTTTCAGAACACGTCGGTAGGTGTTTTCCAGGTAGCGCACATAAGACTTCGGCACCTTCTCCACCTGGTTGCCGTGGATCACGATCAGCGGCGGGTTGGCGCCACCCAGGTGGGCATAACGCAGCTTGATGCGACGGTTGTTGACCATCGGTGGCGCGTGCTCGCTCACGGCGTCTTCGAGAATCTGCGTCAGGCGGCTGGTCGGCCAGCGGGTTACCGCGGACTTGAAGGAGTTCTGCACCGACTGGTAGAGGTTGCCCACGCCAGTGCCGTGCAACGCCGAGATGAAGTGGATGTCGGCGAAGTCGACGAAGAACAGCCGGCGCTCCAGCTCGGTCTTCACATAGTCACGCTCGCGCGGGTCCATGCCATCCCATTTGTTCAGGGCGATGACCAGGGCCCGGCCTGCTTCCAGGGCGAAGCCCAGCAGGTTCAGGTCGTGATCCACCACGCCTTCGCGGGCGTCCATGACGAAGATCACCACGTTGGCGTCCTTGATCGCCTGCAGGGTTTTGACCACCGAGAACTTTTCGACTTCCTCGTGGATCTTGCCGCGCTTGCGCACACCGGCGGTGTCGATCAGCGTGTACTTCTCTTCGTTACGCTCGAAGGGAATGTAGATACTGTCGCGGGTGGTACCGGGCTGGTCGTAGACGATGACCCGGTCTTCGCCGAGCATGCGGTTGACCAGGGTGGACTTGCCCACGTTCGGCCGGCCGATGATGGCGATCTTGATCCCGTCTTTTTCGCTCGGGCCCGGAATGCGCTTGGCTTCCTCGCCTTCGGCAACGACTTCTTCCTCACCCTCTTCCGGTTCGTCCGCGTCGTCTTTCGGGAACTCGCGCAGGGCGATTTCCAGCATCTGCGTGATACCGCGGCCGTGAGCACCGGCGATCGGGATCGCGTCGCCCATGCCCAGCGGAGCGAACTCGGCACGCGCCATGTCCGGGTCGATATTGTCGACCTTGTTGGCGATCACGTAAGAGGTCTTGTTCCTTTTGCGCAGGTGCTCGCCGATCATCTGGTCGGCCGCGGTGAAACCGGCCTTGGCGTCTACCAGGAACAGGACGACATCGGCTTCTTCGATGGCCAGCAGCGACTGCTCGGCCATCTTTTCGTCCATGCCATGCTCGTCACCGGAGATACCGCCGGTGTCGATCAGAATGTAGGTACGCCCTTGCCACTTGGCCTCACCGTATTGGCGATCACGGGTCAGACCGGACAGGTCGCCGACAATGGCGTCGCGAGTCCGAGTCAGGCGGTTGAACAAGGTGGACTTGCCGACGTTCGGTCGGCCCACCAGGGCGATTACGGGAACCATGCGGCTCTCCACTGCGTTAATTCAGAAAATACAAAAGCCGCTGCGAGGCAGCGGCTGGTGCTCGGGGCAGCACATGGCGTGCTGCGAACCTTGCCGGGGCAAGGCCGCTTGGGGATCAACCCCAAGCATAGTCAAACCATTACTTGATGGTCAGGGCTTCCAGTTTGCCGCTGTTGCCATACACATAAATCATGTTGCCCACCACCAGCGGACGCGCACGCAGACCATCGCTGTCGATACGCTCACGGCCGACGAAGCGACCGTCCACCTGGCTCAGCAGGTGCAGGTAACCTTCCAGGTCACCGACCGCCACGTAGCTGGAGAAGACTTCCGGGGCCGACAGTTGACGGCGAGCCAGCGAGTCGTTGCTCCACAGTGCAGTGGTGGAACGCTCGTCGACGCTTTCGACTGTGCCGGAAGACAGGCTCACATAGACGCTGCCGAAACCTTGAGCGACACCCGCATAGCTGGAAGCATCGCGCTGCCAGAGCGGACGACCGCTTTCCAGGTCCAGCGCCGCTACGCGACCCTGGTAGCTGGCGACATACAGGGTGCCGCCGGACAACAGCAGGCCACCATCGATGTCGACCACACGATCCAGCTCGGAACGACCTTGCGGAATGGCCACGCGCTGTTCCCACACCGGCACGCCGTTGCGGATATCCAGGGCCACCACTTTACCGGTCGACAGACCGGCGACCGCCAGGCGGTTGGTGGTGATTGGCGCACTGGTGCCACGCAGGGTCAGTACCGCCGGGGTGCTGTCATAGACCCACATCTGGTTGCCGGTGGCGGCGTCGAGGCCGATCACACGGTCATCCTGGGTCTGGACCACAACCACATCGCCGTTGGTGGATGGCGGAGCCAGTACTTCACTGGTCACCCGCGCACGCCACTTCTCTTCGCCGCTCGAAGCATCCAGGGCGACTACTTCGCCCTTGAGGGTACCGATCATGACCAGGCCGTAACCCACGCCAACGGCACCGGACACAGGCAACTCCAGGTCCTGTTTCCACTTGACGTCGCCGTTCATGCGATCCAGCGCCTCTACCACGCCAGTAACGTCGGCGGCGTAGATGGTGCTGCCGTCGATCGCCGGAACCAGCATGTTGTAGGTTTCGCCCTGGCCGTCACCGACCGAACGGCTCCACTGTTTCTGCAGGACCACTTCTTCTTTGAAGTCGACCAGTTCGGCAGGTGGCAATTCTTTCTTGCTGTTGCTGCTGCAACCCGCGGCCAGAACGGCCAGAGCCAGCAATGCTGCATGTTTCCAACGGATCACGTCACGCATCCCCTTTGGCCAGGTCGTCCAGCTTGATTTGTAGGCCACCGACTGCCGCTTCATCGGACAGCGCAGCCTTGGCTTTTTCGTACGCAGCATGGGCTTCGTCGGTACGGCCCAATTGGACCAGCAGGTCGCCCTTGAGCTCTTCGCGAGTGGCCAGGAATGCCTTGTCGGCATCGCCTTCGAGCAGCTTCAGCGCTTCATCTGCCTTGTTCTGCGCCGCCAGGACCTGGGCCAGGCGCTGACGGGCGATCTCGCCCAGCGTCGGGTTGGCCGGCTTGTCGGCGATGGCTTTGAGTTCGGTCGCCGCGTCGTCCAGCTTGCCGGTGTCGACCGCCACCTTGGCGACGAACAGGCTGCCGTATTGCGCGTACGCAGTACCGCCGAACTCGCTGTTGAGCTTGCCGGCCAGGTCTGCGACACGGGCTGCATCCGGCTTGCCGTCAGGCGTCAGCGTGGTCTCCAGCAATTGCTGATAGAGCATCGAGGCGCCTTGCGACTGATTGTTCTGATACTTGTGCCAGGCCTGCCAGCCGAACACGATGACCAGCGCCAACAGGCCGCCGGTGACCAGGGGTCTGCCGTTGCGCTGCCACCAGTCCTTCAAATCCGCCAGCTGTTCATCTTCGGTACTCGACACCCCAATACTCCTTATTCGCTAAATCGGCTGTTTGACAGCTTCAACCCTGCACGACGCAGGTGGCCAGGTGTGCAGCGAGCGCATCCCAGGCAATGCTTTGTTGTTCGCCCTGGCCACGCAGGGGTTTGAAACCTACCACTTGCTGGGCCAGTTCGTCGTCACCGAGGATCAGTGCGTACAACGCACCGCTCTTGTCGGCCTTCTTGAACTGGCTCTTGAAGCTACCGGCGCCGGCGTTGATCTGCAGGCGCAGGTTCGGCAATTGATCACGAACACGCTCACTCAGCGCCAGTGCGGCCAGTTCGGCAGCTTCCCCGAAGGCGCAGAGGTAAACGTCGACCTGACGCGAGATCTCTTCCGGGATCTGCTCCAGGGTTTCCAGCAGCAGCACCAGACGCTCGATGCCCATGGCAAAACCAACGCCCGGGGTCGGCTTGCCGCCCATCTGCTCGACCAGACCGTCGTAACGGCCACCGGCACAGACGGTGCCCTGGGCGCCGAGCTTGTCGGTGACCCATTCGAAAACGGTCTTGCTGTAGTAATCCAGCCCGCGCACCAGCTTCGGGTTGATCACATAAGGGATACCGGCGGCATCCAGACGGGCCTTGAGACCCTCGAAGTGCACGCGGGACTCTTCGTCCAGGTAGTCGGCCAGCTTCGGCGCGTCCACCAGCACGGCTTGAGTATCCGGGTTCTTGGTGTCGAGCACGCGCAGCGGGTTGGTTTTCAGGCGGCGCTGGCTGTCTTCGTCCAGGCTGTCCATGCGCGCCGAGAGGAACGTCACCAGCGCATCGCGATAACGCGCACGGGCTTCGGCGGTCCCCAGGCTGTTCAGTTCGAGCTTGACCGCATCACGGATACCCAGCTCGCCCCACAGGCGCCAGGTCAACACGATCAGTTCGGCGTCGATGTCCGGACCGTCGAGGTTGAAGACTTCGCAACCGATCTGGTGGAACTGGCGATAACGGCCTTTCTGCGGACGCTCGTGGCGGAACATCGGGCCGATGTACCAGAGTTTCTGCACCTGGCCACCGCCGGTGATGCCATGCTCGAGCACAGCGCGCACGCACGCCGCGGTGCCTTCCGGACGCAGGGTCAGGGAGTCGCCGTTACGGTCGTCGAAGGTGTACATCTCTTTTTCGACGATGTCGGTCACTTCACCGATGGAGCGCTTGAACAGCTCGGTGAACTCGACGATCGGCATACGGATCTGCTTGTAACCGTAGTTATCCAGCAAACGTGCAACGGTGCCCTCGAAATAGCGCCACAGGGGCGTCTGCTCGGGCAGGATGTCGTTCATGCCACGAATGGCTTGCAGAGACTTGCTCACTATAAATCCTTAAATTCGTTCGGCTCTTCAGTCGGGCTCAGCCGCGCGCGATCAGCGCTGCGTCGGCTTCGACCTTTTCGGCCGCCTTCTCGCGGATCAGCTTTTCCAGTTGATCCACAAGATTGTCATTCGTCAGTTTCTGCGACGGCTTGCCGTCGATATAAATCAGGTTCGGCGTCCCGCCGGTCAGGCCGATATGCGCCTCTTTGGCTTCGCCCGGACCGTTGACCACACAACCGATGACCGCCACGTCCAGCGGCACCAGCAGATCCTCGAGACGCCCTTCCAGTTCGTTCATGGTCTTGACCACATCGAAGTTCTGCCGCGAGCAGCTCGGGCAGGCGATGAAGTTGATGCCACGGGAACGCAGATGCAGGGACTTGAGAATGTCGTAGCCGACTTTCACTTCTTCGACCGGGTCAGCCGCCAACGAGATGCGAATAGTATCGCCAATCCCTTCGGCCAGCAGCATACCGAGGCCCACGGCGGATTTCACCGTGCCTGAACGCAAACCACCGGCTTCGGTGATCCCCAGGTGCAGCGGCTGGATGATTTCCTTGGCCAGCAGGCGATAGGCCTCGACGGCCATGAACACGTCGGAGGCTTTCACACTGACCTTGAAGTCCTTGAAGTTCAGACGCTCGAGGTGCTCGACGTGACGCAGGGCAGATTCCACCAATGCAGCCGGGGTGGGCTCGCCGTATTTCTTCTGCAGGTCCTTTTCCAGGGAGCCGGCGTTGACACCGATACGGATCGGGATCCCGCGATCACGGGCCGCGTCCACCACCGCACGCACGCGATCTTCACGACCGATGTTGCCGGGGTTGATCCGCAGGCAATCGACACCCAGTTCGGCCACGCGCAAGGCGATCTTGTAGTCGAAGTGGATGTCGGCAACCAGCGGCACCTTGACCTGCTGCTTGATACGGCCGAAGGCTTCGGCCGCGTCCATGTCCGGTACGGAAACCCGCACGATATCGACGCCGGCGGCTTCCAGACGGTTGATCTGGGCCACAGTGGCCGCCACATCGTTGGTGTCGCTGTTGGTCATGCTCTGCACGGCAATGGGGGCATCGCCACCCACGGGTACCGAGCCGACCCAGATCTTGCGGGACTCGCGACGTTTGATTGGAGATTCGCCGTGCATGACTTATTGACCTAACTTCAGGCGAGCAGTCTCGCCACTGGTGAACGGAGCCACATCGACCGCTTGTCCGTTGTAGCTGACCTGCGCGCCACGGGCATAACCCAGGCGCACGGCAAATGGCGGCTTGCCGGAAACATCGGCGGTCTCACCCTTGCGCTTCAGGCCACTCAACAGCACTTTACCGCTGCCATCGGTGATCTGGGTCCAGCAATCGGCTGTGAACTGGATCTGTACCTGACCGGCGCCGGCTACAGGCGCGGCGGCAGGTGCAGTTGGAGCTGCCGGGGCAGCCGATGCAGCGACCACTGGCGCTACAGGGGCTGGCGCGGCCGGAGCGCTCGGCGCGGGTGTTGCCGGCGCCGCGACCACTGGAGCTGGAGCAACCGGAGCAGCAGGTGCGGCAGCCGGAGCGCTTGGCGCCGGGACCGCGGCATTTGCTGGGGCCTGGCCTGGAGCCAGGGTTTCAGGCAGGGCCAGGGCGGTTTCGCCTTCGGTCTGGCCTTCCACGACCGCCTGGTCTTCCGGTTCGTCGATCGGATGAATCTGCGTGGTGCCGTCGGCCCCTTCGACTTCGACGTGTTCCTGATTGAGACTGATCAGCTCCTTGGTGCGCACCGAGGTCTGATCCTGCCACCAGATAAAGCCGCCGCCGATCACTGCGATCAGCAGCAGCAGGCTGACAATGCGCAAAATGGTGTGGGAGACCCGTACCGGCTCTTCGATACGGCCCAGGCTGTGCACATTGCTGCCCTGGGAATCGGTGCCCGTGTATTGGTCGAAGGCCTGGACCAGAACGGCCTGGTCCATCCCCAGCAACTTGGCATAGGCACGGATATAACCGCGAGCGAAGGTATGCCCCGGCAGCTTGTCGAAAGCACCGGCTTCCAGGTTGCTCAACGAGCTGGCGGTCAGATTGAGCTTGAGGGCCACTTCAGCCAGCGACCAACCATTGCTTTCGCGGGCCTGACGCAGGGTCTCACCGGGGTTGACGCGAGTCGCTGCTAGAACTTCGGGATGCGCCGCTTTCATCATTGCTCCGACAGGTATTGCTGATATTCCGGCGAACCGGGATAGAGTCGTTTTAATTGCAGGCCGTAACTGGCGGCCTTGTCGCGATCTTCAAACACCGTTGCCAGCCGAACGCCGAGCAATAGACTACGTGCATTTTGCTCGCTCAGCAGGCTAAAACGATCGTAATAGTCGCGTGCGGGCACATAATGCCTGTCTTCGAAGGACAACTCAGCCATTTCCAGCAATGCACGAGGCTGCTGGCGGTTCAGGCGCAGGGCTTTTTCCAGGTGTTGCCGGGCCAGATCACGCTCCCCCAGCATCGCGGCGGTCATGCCAAGGTTCTCGAACACTCGGGATCGCTCGGGGTACAGGGTATCAGCAGCCGCCTGTTCAAAGCGCTGATAAGCATCCTTGTAACGTTTTTCTTCAAAGAGAAAACTGCCGTAGTTGTTCAGGATACGGGCATCGGAGGGACGCGCAGCCAGGGCCTTGCGGTAATGCTGGTCAGCCAGATCGGGCTCCATTTCAGCCTGGAACACCAGTGCCAGGGCGGCATTGGCGTCAGCGTCGGACTCGTCCAGCTCCAAGGCCTTTTTCAGCGGCACTTTCGCCCGCTCGGTCATGCCTTGCTGCAGATAACCCAGACCCAGCTGGACATAGGCCTCACGCGCCTCGTCCCGCCCCTTGCTTGTCTTCATCGGGTTGAAATCCCCAGAAAGAACACAGCCAGCCGACAGGCTGACAAAAAGCAGAAGCAGCGCGACGCGCAAGGTCATGGAGATCCTCTCTCAGGTACGATTCGCAGCGCTTTGCGGCATATCGGCGTCGGCGCTCAACTCGCGCACGGCGATATAACGTTCGCTACGACGGGTGCGATCCAGCACCTGCCCGACCAGTTGTCCACAGGCCGCATCGATGTCTTCGCCGCGCGTGGTACGCACGGTGACGTTGAAGCCTGCGTGATGCAGTTGATCCTGGAACCGGCGAATGGCGTTGTTGCTCGGCCGCTCGTAACCGGAATGCGGGAACGGGTTGAACGGGATCAGGTTGATCTTGCAAGGAATGTCCTTGAGCAACGCGATCATCTCAACAGCGTGTTCAACCTTATCATTGACGTCCTTGAGCAGCGTGTACTCAATCGTCAGCACACGTTTCTCGCCCAGCGACGACATGTAGCGCTGGCAGGATTCGAGCAGCATCTTCAGCGGGTACTTCTTGTTGATCGGTACCAGCTGGTTGCGCAGCGCATCGTTCGGTGCGTGCAGGGACAACGCCAGGGAGACGTCGATGTGCTTGGCCAGCTCATCGATCATCGGTACCACGCCGGAGGTCGACAGGGTCACGCGGCGCTTGGAGATGCCGTAGCCCAGGTCGTCCATCATCAGGTGCATGGCCGAGATGACGTTGTCGAAGTTCAGCAGCGGTTCACCCATGCCCATCATCACCACGTTGGTGATGGCACGGTCGACGGTCGCCGGGACGCTGCCAAAGGATTTGTTGGCAATCCACACCTGGCCGATGACTTCGGCGGCGGTGAGGTTGCTATTGAAGCCTTGCTTGCCGGTGGAGCAGAAACTGCAATCCAGGGCACAGCCTGCCTGGGACGAAACGCACAAGGTGCCGCGTTTGCCCTGGGGAATGTAAACGGTCTCGACGCAGCTGCCGGACGCCACGCGCACCACCCATTTACGGGTGCCGTCGCTGGAGATGTCCTCGCTGACCACTTCCGGACCACGAATTTCGGCAACGGCCTTGAGCTTTTCGCGCAAGGCCTTGCCGACGTTCGTCATGGCGTCGAAATCATCGACGCCAAAGTGGTGAATCCATTTCATTACCTGACCGGCACGGAAACGCTTCTCCCCGATTGAGTCGAAGAATTTTTCCATTTCCGGTTGAGTCAGACCCAACAGGTTAGTTTTGCCAGTCGATGTAGTCATGGTTTCACCTTCACTCACGGGCCTTTGGCTTAGCGAGTGGTCACTTCGGTGGAAGCGAAGAAATAAGCGATTTCGCGTGCAGCAGCGGCTTCGGAGTCCGAACCGTGAACGGCGTTGGCGTCGATGGATTCAGCGAAGTCAGCACGGATGGTGCCGGCAGCAGCTTCTTTAGGGTTGGTAGCGCCCATCAGCTCACGGTTCAGAGCGATAGCGTTTTCGCCTTCCAGAACCTGAACGACAACCGGACCGGAAGTCATGAAAGCAACCAGCTCGCCGAAGAAACCACGAGCGCTGTGCTCAGCGTAGAAGCCTTCAGCTTCGGCTTTCGACAGTTGCTTCATTTTCGAAGCTACAACGCGCAGGCCAGCTTTTTCGAAACGGGTAACGATCTCGCCGATGACGTTTTTTGCAACAGCGTCAGGCTTGATGATGGAGAAAGTACGTTGAACAGCCATGGTGTAACTCCAGAAACGGTGATTAAAGCGAAAAATTAAACCCGCGAATTATACGCGGGTTTATAGGGATTGCCTAACTGCGTACGGGACAGACTCAGTCTGCTTCTTCGATCCAGGCGGCCTGAATTGCTTCAAGAACCTTCTCGCCACCGCGAGCCGGATCGTCGCTGAATTCCGGCAGTGCCAGAACCCATTGGTGCAGATCGACAAAGTTTACGTACCGCGGATCCACATCCGGCTTGGACTCAGCCAGCTGGATCGCGATTTCCAGCACATCAACCCATTTCAGACTCATGATGATTCCTTGAATCAGTGCGGCGCTTCGGCCGCATGGTTGAGCGAGTATTTCGGAATTTCGACGGTCAGGTCTTCCTCGCCGACGATCGCCTGACAGGATAGACGCGATTGCGCCTCCAGGCCCCAGGCCTTGTCCAGCAGGTCTTCTTCCAGCTCGTCGGCTTCGTTCAGCGAGTCGAAACCCTCGCGAATGATGCAGTGGCAGGTGGTGCAGGCGCAGACGCCGCCGCAGGCGCTCTCGATCTCGATGTGGTTGTCATGCGCCACTTCGAGAATCGAGGTACCCGGTGCAGCCTCTACAACCAGGCCATCCGGGCAAAACACGGCGTGTGGCAGAAAAATGATCTGCGGCATCAGTTATTCCTCGATTTCATTCAGATTGCGCCCCGCCAGAGCGGCTTTCACCGTCGAGTCCAGGCGGCGGGCAGCAAAAGCATCGGTCACTTGCGACAGACGCTTGGTCTGCTGCTCGATGGCGTAACCATCGGTGCCACGCATCAATTCACTCAATTCCTGCATTTGCAGCTCGATGACCATGCGCTCTTCGGCATCCAGCAGACGCTCGCCGTCTGCTTCCAGAGCGCCCTGCACCGCTTCGATCAGACGCTGGGCATCGACCTGCTGCTCACGCAGCACGCGGGCGACCTTGTCGTCGCTGGCGTACTGGAAGGAGTCCTTGAGCATCCTGGCGATTTCGCCGTCGGTCAGGCCGTAGGATGGCTTGACCTGGATGCTGGCTTCAACGCCCGAGCCCAGCTCGCGAGCGGACACGCTCAGCAGACCGTCGGCATCGACCTGGAAGGTCACGCGGATCTTCGCCGCTCCGGCGACCATGGCCGGAATACCGCGCAGCTCGAAACGCGCCAGGGAGCGGCAGTCGCTGATCAGCTCGCGCTCGCCCTGCAATACATGAATCATCATGGCCGACTGGCCATCTTTGTAAGTGGTGAAGTCTTGGGCACGGGCAACGGGGATAGTGGTGTTACGCGGAATCACCTTCTCCATCAGCCCGCCCATGGTTTCCAGCCCCAGGGACAGCGGAATCACATCAAGCAGCAGCAGTTCGCCACCATCGCGCTTGTTGCCGGCCAGGGTATCGGCCTGGATCGCAGCACCAATGGCCACCACCTGATCCGGGTCGATCTCGGTCAGCGGCTGGCGACCGAACATTTCGGCGACAGCTTCGCGAACCCGTGGAACACGGGTCGAACCGCCGACCATGACCACCGCCTGGACATCTTCCAGCTCGACATTGGAATCACGCACGGCGCGACGGCAAGCCTTGAGGCTGCGCGCCACCATCGGCTCGATCAGGGCATCGAAGGCTTCACGGGTCAGCGGCGCCGACCAGGAGCCATAGGTCACGTCGACCGACGGGGCATTGGTGAGCGCTTCCTTGGCGGCGCAAGCGATTTGCAGCAGATTGCGCTGCTTACCCGGATCGAGATCGGCGGACAGGCCGGCGCTCTCGATGATCCAGCCAGCGATCGCATGATCGAAATCGTCTCCGCCCAGGGCGCTGTCGCCACCGGTGGCCAGCACTTCGAAGACGCCGCCGGTCAGGCGCAGAATGGAAATATCGAAGGTCCCGCCACCCAGGTCATAAATGGCCACCACGCCTTCAGCGTGTTGATCCAGACCATAGGCCACAGCCGCCGCGGTCGGCTCGTTGAGCAGACGCAACACGTTGAGACCAGCCAGCTTGGCCGCATCCTTAGTCGCTTGACGCTGCGCATCGTCGAAATAGGCCGGAACGGTGATCACCGCCCCCACCAGCTCACCACCCAGGGTCGACTCGGCGCGCTGGCGCAAGACCTTGAGGATGTCGGCGGAAACTTCCACCGGGCTTTTCGGGCCCTGGATGGTGTCGATGAACGGCATGTGCGACTCGCCGTCGACGAAGCGGTACGGCAGCTGTTCGCCCAATTGCTTGACGTCGGACAGACCACGCCCCATCAAGCGCTTGACCGACAGCACAGTGTTCAAGGGGTCGGCAGACGCCGCCAGCCTGGCGGACTCGCCCACCTCGACATGGTCGGCGTGATAACGCACGGCAGACGGCAGGATGACCTGCCCGTTGGCGTCGGCCAGCGGCTCGGAAAGACCACTGCGCAAGGCAGCGACCAGCGAATTGGTAGTACCCAAGTCGATCCCCACAGCCAGGCGACGCTGGTGCGGTTGAGGACTTTGACCGGGTTCGGCGATCTGCAGTAGGGCCATGTTTATCTGGACTTATCTGAATATCAGGCGTGCGACCGGAGCGGCACTGGGTTAATCGTCGAGGCGCTCTTCTAACTGGCGCACTTCGTAGGTGAGCTTGTCGAGGAACTGCATGCGCCGCATCAGGCGCTCGGCCTGTTCGCGTTGCGCAGCATCATCCCAACAGGCTGCGAAGCTTTCGTTCAATTCATCCTGGGCCACTTTCAGGCGGCGCTTGAAGGCTGCAATACCGGCCAGGTCGGCCTCGTCCTGCAGATCCTCGAGTTCTTCGCGCCACTGCATCTGCTGCAGAAGGAACTCCGGATCGTGCACCGTGACCTCCAGCGGCAGCTCATGGCCGCCCATGGCGAGCAGGTATCGCGCGCGCTTGGGAGGGCTCTTGAGGGTCTGGTAGGCCTCGTTGAGGCTGGCGGATTGCTCCAGCGCCAGCCGCTGCTCACGCTCGGAAGCGTCAGCGAAGCGGTCCGGATGAACGGCACGCGCCAACTCACGGTAACGCGTGGCCAGCTGATCGAGATCCAGACGGAAGCTCGGTTGCAGCTCAAATAAAGCGAAATGACAAGGAGTACCCACGAGCAGCCTCAGATGTTGAAGCTTTCGCCGCAGCCACATTCACCGCGCACGTTGGGGTTGTTGAACTTGAAGCCTTCGTTCAACCCTTCCTTGACGAAGTCCAGTTCGGTGCCATCCAGGTAGGTCAGGCTTTTCGGATCAATGATCACTTTCTCGCCATGACTCTCGAACACCTGATCGTCTTCACCGATCTCGTCGACGAACTCCAGGACATAGGCAAGGCCGGAACAGCCCGTGGTGCGAACACCCAGACGAATCCCATCACCTTTGCCGCGCCCGTTGAGGGAGCGTCGCACGTGTTGAGCAGCCGCTTCTGTCATGCTGATAGCCATCGTGACTCCTTACTTTTCGCTCAATCTGTGAAAGCTGATCCGCTGAATCAGATCAGGCCTTTCTTCTGCTTGTAATCGCGAACGGCGGCCTTGATGGCGTCTTCGGCGAGTACCGAGCAGTGGATTTTCACTGGCGGCAGGGCCAGCTCTTCAGCCAGCTGAGTGTTCTTGATGGTCTCTGCTTCATCCAGAGTCTTGCCCTTCATCCACTCGGTAGCCAGGGAGCTGGAGGCGATAGCCGAACCGCAACCGTAGGTCTTGAACTTGGCATCTTCGATGATGCCCTGCTCGTTGACCTTGATCTGCAGGCGCATCACGTCGCCGCACGCCGGAGCGCCGACCATGCCGGTGCCGACATCAGGATCTTCCGCGTTCATTTTGCCGACGTTGCGCGGGTTCTCGTAGTGGTCGATGACCTTTTCGCTGTAAGCCATGATTCTTAATCCTCACTCATCAGGGCCGCTCTTGAGCCCCTGTAGTTACGCCTGCGTCAGTCGCCGCGTCGCTACAGGAGCTGTACCTGGCGGCTTCTATATTTAGTGTGCCGCCCACTCGATCTTCGAGATATCGACGCCGTCTTTGTACATGTCCCACAGCGGCGACAGAGCGCGCAGCTTGGTCACGGCCTCGCAGACTTTCTGCGCGGCATAATCGATTTCTTCTTCGGTGGTGAAGCGGCCGAAGGTGAAGCGGATCGAGCTGTGTGCCAGTTCGTCGTTGCGGCCCAGGGCGCGCAGTACGTACGAAGGCTCCAGCGAAGCCGAGGTGCAGGCCGAACCGGAGGAAACCGCCAGGTCCTTGAGCGCCATGATCAGCGACTCGCCTTCGACGTAGTTGAAGCTCAGGTTCAGGTTGTGCGGTACACGAGCAGTCATGCTGCCGTTGATGTACAGCTCTTCCAGGTGCTCGACCTGCTTGTAGAAGCGGTCGCTCAACGCCTTGATGCGCAGGTTTTCGGCAGCCATGTCTTCCTTGGCTACACGGAAGGCTTCGCCCATGCCAACGATCTGGTGGGTAGCCAGAGTGCCGGAACGCATGCCGCGCTCGTGACCGCCGCCGTGCATGGTCGCCTCAAGGCGAACCCGCGGCTTGCGGCTGACGTACAGCGCGCCGATGCCTTTAGGACCGTAGGTCTTGTGGGCGGAGAAGGACATCAGGTCGACTTTCAGCGCCTGCAGGTCGATGTCGACCTTGCCGGTGGACTGAGCCGCGTCGACGTGGAACAGAATGCCTTTGGAACGAGTCAGCTCGCCGATGGCGGCGATGTCGTTGATGGTGCCGATTTCGTTGTTCACGTGCATGATCGACACCAGGATGGTGTCGTCGCGCAGGGCGGCTTCGACCATGGCCGGAGTGATCAGGCCGTCTTCGCCAGGCTCGATGTAGGTGACTTCGAAGCCTTCACGCTCGAGTTGGCGCATGGTGTCCAGGACAGCCTTGTGCTCGATCTTCGAGGTGATCAGGTGCTTGCCCTTGGTGTGGTAGAAATGCGCGACACCCTTGATTGCCAGGTTGTCGGACTCGGTGGCACCGGAGGTCCAGACAATTTCACGTGGGTCGGCGTTAACCAGGTCAGCCACTTGGCGACGGGCATTTTCCACCGATTCTTCGGCTTTCCAACCGAACACGTGGGAGCGGGACGCCGGGTTACCGAAGTTTCCGTCGACCAGCAGGCATTCACTCATCTTTTGCGCGACACGCGGATCAACCGGGGTGGTCGCTGAGTAATCAAGGTAAATCGGCAATTTCATGGACTCTCTCCTAAATCAGGCTGGCTGGCGTGCCGCTAGCTCTTTGGCTGTCATTCGACGGCGGACGCTTCAATCTTGTCCAGGTGCTGCGCCTTGCCATTACAGCGGCGCTGATCCTGACGCTGGGCTACTTCTTGCACCTCACGGCGAGTCACAAGGTCAGCCAAGCTGATACCGCTCAGAAATTCGTGAATCTGCAGGCTCAGATCGCACCACAGGTGGTGGGTCAGACAGGTGTCGCCGGAATGGCAATCGCCCTGGCCCTGGCATTTGGTTGCATCGACCGACTCGTTCACCGCATCGATCACCTGGGCCACCTGAATGCCTTGCATGTCGCGCGACAGCTGGTAGCCACCGCCTGGACCACGCACGCTGGACACCAGATTGCTGCGGCGCAACTTGGCGAAGAGCTGTTCGAGATAGGACAGGGAGATGCCTTGGCGCTCAGAGATATCGGCCAGGGACACCGGCCCATGTTGCGCGTGCAACGCCAGGTCAAGCATGGCAGTTACCGCGTATCGGCCTTTTGTAGTCAGTCGCATGGACAAGTACCACGGAGTGTTTCGGGATGGGAGCGAGTATGCAATTCCCGAGTAATTAAGTCAACTATAAGACCTACTACTTTAGTCAGGTTTACCCGCAAAAGAGCGCGCGAATCATAGCAAAGTCTGCAGGGTAATGGCACGCCCTGGATTTGACGGGTGACTAATGGGTCCCAGCGCCCTTTCAGACTCGGGGCGAGCAAGCTCACCTTAGAAAAACCATAACGCTCTTCTGCAGCAGCAAGCTTGCTCGCGATCAACGCCAAGGCGCCTGGACGACTCAGCCGACCTGACTGTCGCCCTTGTCCTTGACGCCTGCGAAGTCCTCATCGCGCAGCGCCGGCAGATCCTTGGCGCAGTAGTTGCTACCCAGATCCTTCAAGGCCCCGCACATACCCTCCAGGCGCCCATCGACAGCCTGCAGGTGATCGAGCAACTGGCCAATGGCCCGCGCCACCGGGTCCGGCATGTCCTCGCTGACACCATAGGCGTCGAAACCGAGCTTCTCGGCCATAGCCTTGCGCTTGGCTTCCTGCTCGTCATCGGACTTCACGATGATGCGCCCGGGAATGCCCACTACCGTGGCACCCGCTGGCACCGCCTTGGTCACCACCGCATTGGAACCGACCTTGGCCCCCGCCCCCACGGTGAACGGGCCCAGCACCTTGGCGCCCGCCCCCACCACCACACCATCTTCCAGGGTCGGGTGACGCTTGCCCTTGTTCCAGCTGGTGCCGCCCAGGGTCACGCCCTGATAGAGGGTGACGTCGTCACCGATCTCGGCGGTTTCGCCAATGACGATGCCCATGCCGTGGTCGATAAAGAAGCGGCGACCAACCTTGGCCCCCGGGTGAATCTCGATCCCAGTCAGCCAGCGCCCGAAGTTCGACACCAGGCGCGCCAGCCACTTCCAGCCCATGCCCCACAACGCGCCGGACAGGCGATGAATCCAGATGGCGTGCATGCCCGGGTAGCAGGTCAGGACCTCGAACGCATTACGCGCCGCCGGGTCACGATGGAAAACACTCTGGATATCTTCACGCAAACGCTCAAACATCATCATTCTTCCGCTTAAGGAGCTCGCCACGGGCCGCTTTCTGGGTCTCCGTGAGGATGCCACGCAAAATATTCATTTCCGCCCGGCTTACCGAGCTGCGTCCGTACAACCGGCGCAGGCGCGCCATCAAGTGCCGTGGTTTTTCCGGATCGAGGAAGTCGATGGCCACCAGCGTCTGCTCCAGATGCTCGTAGAACCGCTCCAGCTCGTCCATGGTCGCCAGCTCATCGCTACGCGGCGACGCCACTTCATCCTTCTCGACCTTGCTCGGCTGACCTTCGGCCGCCAGCCAGGACATACGCACTTCATAAGCAAGCACCTGCACCGCCGTCGCCAGGTTCAGCGAGCTGAACTCCGGGTCCGAAGGGATATGCACGTGAAAATGACATCGCTGCAGCTCGTCATTGGTCAGACCGGAATCTTCACGGCCGAAGACCAAGGCAATTTCGGCGCCCTGCCCTGCCTCTTGCACCACCTTGGCCCCGGATTCACGGGGATCGAGCAATGGCCAGGGGATACGCCGATCACGAGCACTGGTGCCAAACACCAGGGTGCAGCCGGCCAGGGCATCTTCCAGGGTGGCGACGACCTGAGCGTTTTCAAGAATGTCGGTAGCGCCGGATGCACGCGCATCGGCCTCATGGGACGGGAAAATCCGCGGCTCGACCAGTACCAGCCGCGACAACCCCATGTTCTTCATGGCACGCGCAGCCCCACCGATGTTCCCGGGATGACTGGTATTGACCAGGACGACACGAATGTTCTGCAGCAAGGGAGGCGCTCTCGGACACGGGAAAGGGGAGCAAATCTTACAGAACCGCCAGCGCTCCCGCCTCAAAAATAACTGCTTCTGGCTGGCACCTTATAGAAGCCGGCCAACTCCAGACGGACTGCCGCTCGTCAAAATGTCCGCGTATTTATGGGCCCGAGCGACAGTCCGAGGCAAGCGGAGCGAATGTCGACCTTCATCTGCAAAAGTTTTCTGCTAGAATGCTCGGCTTTCTTTAACAACCTTAGGTGACCTATCCATGCAGCCAATGCTGAATATCGCGCTGCGCGCCGCCCGCAGCGCCAGTGAACTGATTTTCCGCTCCATCGAGCGCCTGGATACCATCAAGGTCGACGAAAAAGACGCCAAAGACTACGTATCCGAAGTTGATCGCGCTGCCGAGCAGAAGATCATCGACGCATTGCGCAAGGCCTACCCGACTCACGGCATTCTCGGTGAAGAAACCGGTCTGCACGCTGGCAGCGGCGAAGGCGAAGACTACCTGTGGATCATCGACCCACTGGACGGCACCACCAACTTCCTGCGCGGTATTCCTCATTTCGCTGTCAGCATCGCCTGCAAATACCGTGGTCGCCTGGAACACGCCGTGGTTCTGGACCCGGTGCGCCAGGAAGAATTCACCGCCAGCCGTGGTCGCGGCGCACAACTGAATGGTCGTCGCCTGCGCGTCAGCGGCCGCACCAGCCTGGACGGAGCCCTGCTGGGTACCGGCTTCCCGTTCCGTGACGACCAGATGGACAACCTCGACAACTACCTGGGCATGTTCCGCGCCCTGGTTGGCCAGACCGCCGGCATCCGCCGCGCTGGCGCCGCCAGCCTGGACCTGGCCTACGTGGCCGCCGGTCGCTTCGACGCCTTCTGGGAGTCAGGCCTGTCCGAGTGGGACATGGCTGCAGGCGCCCTGCTGATCCAAGAAGCCGGCGGCCTGGTGAGCGACTTCACCGGCGGTCACGACTTCCTGGAAAAAGGCCACGTGGTTGCCGGCAACACCAAATGCTTCAAGGCGGTCCTCACCGCCATCCAGCCGCATCTGCCGGCTTCGCTGAAGCGCTAAGCGCCAGCGACAAAAAAGCACCCTGCGGGGTGCTTTTTTTATGCCTGGGATTTGTCGGAAACCACTTTCCTTGTAGGAGCGAGGCTTGCCCGCGATCTGGGCACCGCGGTATATCAGCCTCATTCGGGGCTGAAGCTATCGCGGGCAAGCCTCGCTCCTACAGAAGCAAACCCAAGCCACAGGCAATAAAAAAGCACCCCGCAGGGTGCTTTTTTTGATTGACGCCGAAAGGCTTATTGCGCCGGCTGGTTCTGACCCAGGATCAGCTGGCCTTCCTTGTTGACCGGAATCTGGCTGCCTGGATCACGATCCATACGCACTTGGCCTTGCTTGCCGTTCAGCTCGTACTTCACGTCATAACCCACGACCTTTTCACTGATGTCGTTGACCGTGTTGCAGCGAGTCTGGGTGGTGGTGTAGGTATCACGCTCCTGCATGCCTTCCTGCACCTTGTTACCGGCGTAACCACCGCCGACCGCACCGGCGACCGTGGCGATCTTCTTGCCTGTACCGCCGCCGATCTGGTTACCCAGAAGGCCGCCGGCCAGTGCACCGACCACCGTACCGGCGATCTGATGTTGATCCTTCACCGGAGCCTGACGGGTCACGGTGACGTCCTTGCATACTTCACGCGGTGTTTTGATCTGTTGTTTGACCGGCTGAACTGCCAGCACCTGCGCATACTCAGGGCCACTATTGACCAGCTTGTAGGTGGCAACAGCCCCCCCAGCAGTCACAGCGACGGCACCTAATACCGCACCAACCAGCATCGACTTGTTCACGTGAACCTCCTGACCATCACAAGCGGGACAAGCCCGCGCTTCTCCCTGCCTTGGAGCATAAAAAAAGGCGCGAGTTCAATACTCGCGCCTTTTCGACTGCCTGCCGGGAAGCGGAAACCGTTATGGACGGTCGTCGACTTCCTTATCGGTATTGGCCGGAGGAATCAGGTCCTCGCTGCTCAGGTTCAGCCAGATCAGCACCACGTTGGCGATGTAGATCGACGAGTAGGTACCCGCCAGAACACCCACGAACAATGCGATGGAGAAGCCCCACAGGTTGTCGCCACCGAAGAACAGCAGCGCCGCGATCGCCAGCAGGGTGGAGATCGAGGTCGCCATGGTGCGCAGCAGGGTCTGGGTGGTCGAGATGTTGATGTTCTCGATCAGGCTGGCCTTGCGCAGCACGCGGAAGTTCTCACGCACCCGGTCGAACACCACGATGGTGTCGTTGAGCGAGTAACCGATGATCGCCAGTACCGCCGCCAGCACCGTCAGGTCGAAGGTGATCTGGAAGAAAGACAGGATACCTACGGTCACCACCACGTCGTGGATCAGCGAGACGATGGCACCTACCGCGAACTTCCACTGAAAGCGGAAGGCCAGGTAGATCAGGATGCCGCCCAGCGCCATCAGCATGCCGAGGCCGCCCTGGTCGCGCAGCTCTTCACCCACCTGCGGGCCGACGAACTCGACGCGCTTGACCTGCGCCGGGTTGTCGCCGCCAGTCTTCTGCAGCGCTTCTGCCACCTGGTGGCCCAGTTGCGGGTCTTCACCCGGCATCCGCACCAGCAGATCGGTGGTGGCACCGAAGCTTTGCACGATCGCTTCGTGATAGCCGGATTCGCTCAGTTGAGCACGAACCTTCATCACATCCGCCGGACGCTCGTAGGTCAGCTCGATGAGCGTACCGCCGGTAAAGTCCAGGCCGTAGTTCAACCCCTTGTGGAACCAGCTGAACAGCGCCAGAACGGTCAGGAGCAGGGTGACGCCGAACGCAACGTTGCGGACGCCCATGAAGTTGATAGTACGTAACATGGCAGCCCCTTAAATCCACAACTTCTTGAAGTCACGACCGCCGAAGATCAGGTTGACCATCGCGCGGGTCAGCCAGATGGCCGTGAACATCGAGGTAAAGATCCCGAGGGACATGGTCACCGCAAAGCCTTTGACCGGGCCGGTGCCCATGGCAAAGAGAATCCCGCCGACCAGCAATGTGGTCAGGTTGGAGTCGAGAATCGCGGTGAATGCCCGGCCGAAGCCTTCATTGATTGCCCGCTGCACGGTCATGCCGGCGGCGATCTCTTCACGTATCCGCGAGAAGATCAGTACGTTGGCGTCCACCGCCATACCCATGGTCAGCACGATACCGGCGATACCCGGCAGGGTCAGCGTAGCCCCCAGCAAGGACATCAGGGCCAGCAGCAGCACCATGTTCAGCGCCAGCGCCACAGTGGCGATGATGCCGAAGAAACGGTAGATGGCGATGATGAACAGCGACACAAACAGCATGCCCCACAGCGACGCATCGATACCCTTGGTGATGTTGTCGGCACCCAGGCTCGGGCCGATGGTGCGCTCTTCGGCGAAGTACATCGGTGCGGCCAGGCCACCGGCACGCAGCAGCAGCGCCAGCTCGGAGGACTCGCCCTGGCCGTTCAGGCCGGTGATGCGGAACTGGCTACCCAGCGGCGACTGGATGGTCGCCAGGCTGATGATCTTCTTCTCTTCCTTGAAGCTCTGCACCGCGACGTCTTTCTCGACACCGTCGACTACTTGCTTGGTGTAAGTGGTGGTCGGCTTCTGCTCGATGAAGATCACCGCCATGCTGCGACCGACGTTGCTGCGGGTCGAACGGCTCATCAGCTCGCCGCCGTGGCCATCGAGCTTGATGTTCACCTGTGGACGACCGTGTTCGTCGAAGCCCGCCTGGGCGTCGGTCACCTGGTCACCGGTGATGATCAGGCCACGCTCGATCAGCGCAGGAGGACGATTGCCTTCACGGAACTCGAAAGATTCAGAAGTGGCTTTCGAAGCGCCCGGCTCGGCGGCCAGACGGAATTCAAGGTTGGCCGTCTTGCCCAGGATACGCTTGGCTTCAGCGGTGTCCTGCACGCCCGGCAGCTCAACCACGATACGGTTGGCACCCTGGCGCTGAACCAGAGGCTCGGCGACACCCAGCTCGTTGACGCGGTTACGCACCGTGGTCAAGTTCTGCTTGATGGAGTATTCACGGATTTCCGCCAGCTTGGCCGGGGTCATCGCCAGACGCAGCACCGCCTGACCATTGAGGTCGGCCGGAACAATGTCGAAATCGTTGAAGTTCTTGCGGATCAGCGTACGTGCCTGTTCACGGGTCGCTTCATCGCTGAAGCCCAGCTGAATGGCGCCATTGAGCTGCGGCAGGCTGCGATAGCGCAGGCGCTCTTTACGCAGCAGGCTCTTCACATCGCCTTCGTAGACTTTCAGGCGTGCGTCGAGGGCTTTTTCCATGTCCACTTCCAGCAGGAAGTGCACACCACCGGACAAGTCCAGGCCCAGCTTCATCGGATGCGCGCCGAGGTTGCGCAGCCATTGCGGGGTGGTTTGTGCCAGGTTCAATGCAACGACGTAGTCGTCACCCAGGGCCTTGCGCACGACGTCCTTGGCTGGAAGCTGGTCTTCCTGCTTGGTCAGACGCAACAGGCCGCCCTTGCCCTTGGCCGCGATGGTCGCTGCCTTGACGTTGATCCCGGCGTCGGTGAGCGCTTTGCTCGCACGATCCAGATCCGCCTGAGTGACCTGCAACGCAGTGCTCGCGCCGCTGACCTGAATGGCCGGATCATCAGGGTATAGATTGGGAGCGGAATAAATAAAACCGATCGCCAGCACCGCCAGGATCAGTACGTATTTCCACAGAGGGTATTTGTTCAGCATCACGCCGCCCGTTTATGAAGCGGGGCGCCTTGCGCGCCCCGTCGATTGGTAAAAGATGAAACTTAGATCGCCTTCAGCGTGCCTTTTGGCAGCGTGGCAGCGATAGCGCCTTTCTGGAACTTCATCTCGATAGTGTCGGAAACTTCCAGCACTACGAAGTCATCGGTCACTTTGGTGATCTTGCCGGCGATACCGCCAGTAGTCACAACTTCGTCACCTTTTTGCAGGCTGCCCAGCAGGTTCTTTTGCTCTTTGGCGCGCTTGGCCTGTGGACGCCAGATCATCAGGTAGAAGATGACCAGGAAACCGACCAGGAAAATCCACTCAAAGCCAGTGCCAGCAGGGCCAGCAGCAGGTGCAGCAGCGTCAGCCATTGCAGTCGAGATAAAAAAGCTCATGTAACACTCCGGATAATTACAAAAGTGGGTCTAAACGTCTTTAGAACTTATTCTAAAGGCGGCACGGGCAACCCGCGTTTGGCATAGAAGGAATCGACAAAGGCGGCCAATGTACCCTGTTGAATAGCCTCGCGCAAACCAGCCATAAGACGTTGGTAATGACGCAAATTATGGATGGTATTGAGCATGCTCCCCAGCATTTCGCCGCACTTGTCCAGATGATGCAGATAAGCACGGGAGAAGTTCTGGCAGGTATAGCAATCGCAGGTCGGATCCAGCGGCGAATCATCATGGCGATGGAACGCGTTGCGGATCTTCAGCACGCCAGTGTCAATGAACAGGTGCCCATTGCGGGCATTACGGGTTGGCATCACGCAATCGAACATGTCCACACCGCGGCGCACACCCTCAACCAGATCTTCCGGCTTGCCAACACCCATAAGGTAACGAGGTTTGTCTGCTGGCATCTGGCCCGGCAGGTAGTCCAGCACCTTGATCATCTCGTGCTTGGGCTCGCCCACCGACAGGCCACCGATGGCCAGGCCGTCGAAGCCGATCTTGTCCAGGCCTTCCAGGGAGCGCATGCGCAGGTCCTGGTGCATGCCGCCCTGGACGATGCCGAACAGCGCCGCCGTGTTGTCGCCATGGGCGTTCTTCGAGCGCTGGGCCCAGCGCAGCGACAGCTCCATGGACACCCGCGCGACGTCCTCGTCGGCCGGGTACGGGGTGCATTCGTCGAAGATCATCACGATGTCCGAGCCCAGGTCGCGCTGGACCTGCATCGACTCTTCCGGGCCCATGAAAACCTTGGCGCCGTCGACCGGCGAGGCGAAGGTCACGCCCTCCTCCTTGATCTTGCGCATGGCGCCCAGGCTGAACACCTGGAAACCGCCGGAGTCAGTGAGGATCGGGCCTTTCCACTGCATGAAGTCATGCAGGTCGCCGTGTTTCTTGATCACTTCGGTGCCCGGGCGCAGCCACAGGTGGAAGGTGTTGCCCAGGATGATTTCGGCGCCGGTGGCGACGATGTCCCGAGGCAGCATGCCCTTGACCGTGCCGTAGGTGCCCACCGGCATGAAGGCCGGGGTTTCCACGGTGCCACGGGGGAAGGTCAGACGACCGCGACGAGCCTTGCCATCGGTGGCGAGCAGCTCGAAAGACATACGACAGGTGCGACTCATGCTGTTTCCTCAGGACCGCGTGGCGCGGGATTGCGGGTGATGAACATCGCATCACCGTAGCTGAAAAAGCGGTATCCATGCTCGACGGCGGCCTTGTAGGCGGCCATGGCTTCGGGATAACCGGCGAACGCCGAAACCAGCATCAACAGTGTGGATTCGGGCAAATGGAAGTTGGTGACCAGGGCATCGACCACATGGAACGGCCGGCCCGGGTAGATAAAGATGTCGGTGTCGCCGCTGAACGGCTTGAGCACGCCATCACGCGCCGCGCTTTCCAGGGAACGCACGCTGGTGGTCCCCACCGCCACCACCCGACCGCCGCGCGCCCGGCAGGCGGCCACCGCGTCCACCACGTCCTGGCTGACTTCCAGCCATTCGTTGTGCATGTGGTGATCTTCGATGCGCTCGACCCGTACCGGCTGGAAGGTGCCGGCGCCGACATGCAGAGTCACGAACGCAGTCTCGACGCCCTTGGCGGCAATCGCCTCCAGCAGCGGCTGGTCGAAGTGCAGCCCCGCGGTCGGCGCAGCCACGGCGCCCAGGCGCTCGGAATACACAGTCTGATAACGCTCGCGGTCCGAGTCTTCGTCCGGGCGGTCTATATAAGGAGGCAACGGCATATGGCCGACGCGCTCCAGCAGCGGCAGCACTTCCTCGGCGAACCCCAGCTCGAACAAGGTGTCATGACGGGCCAGCATCTCGGCCTCGCCGCCGCCTTCGATCAGGATCTTCGAACCCGGTTTCGGCGACTTGCTGGAGCGCACATGGGCCAGCACACGGTGGCTGTCGAGCACTCGCTCCACCAGGATTTCCAGCTTGCCGCCGGAGGCCTTCTGGCCAAACAGGCGCGCCGGAATCACCCGGGTATTGTTGAACACCATCAAGTCGCCCGGGCGCAAATGCTCAAGCAAATCAGTGAATTGACGGTGGGCCAGGGCGCCGGTGACCCCATCCAGGGTCAACAGGCGACTCGCGCGACGCTCGGCCAGGGGATGGCGGGCGATCAGCGAATCAGGGAGCTCGAAGGTAAAGTCAGCAACACGCATGATGGGGTTCGTCTAGCAGGGCCGGAAAGTTTAGCGGAAATAGCCAAAATTGACCATGAAACCTGATTGACCAACGGTAGGCACGTCTCTATACTTCGCCGCCATTGAGCCCTGATGGCGGAATTGGTAGACGCGGCGGATTCAAAATCCGTTTTCGAGAGAAGTGGGAGTTCGAGTCTCCCTCGGGGCACCAAACTTAAAAAAGACCTTGAAATTCAAGGTCTTTTTTTTCGCCTGTTGAAAAGTGCCACCTCCCCCGCGCACCAGGATTCTGTAGGAGCGAAGCTTGCTCGCGATGAACGATGACGCGGTGCAACTGCCCCACGCAGCGTCTGCGTCACGGGCAAACCGAGTATGCCTGTGCATTGAGCGATGGAGACGATGCAGCAGAAAAGCGCGCTGAGAAGGCGCTCAAAATCGCCTCTGAGGAAGTGACGCAGGCGACCCGAGGCAAGCGCGGAGTTGCGACCGTTGTGAGCGCGTTGACGATCGAGGTTGAAAAGCTGGATGAAGCAATCGCCAAAACAAATCGACTTTTAACTGATCTCCACAACGACCAACTACGAGCAGCTCGTTTCTTGCTGGCCGACCGCCTGGACAGAACCGCACAGGAATTTGCAAATGTCGCAGCACAGCTACACGCCACTCGGAAAGCGTTGGGCTGGCATAGCTCGCTGCATGATCTGTATGTGCCTTTACAGGCTCCCACCGGTCCTAAGTACATCTGTGAACGTACGGTCAGTAACAAGGCATCAGGGATCACTGCAGAGCAAATCTTAGCGGCCTAAGCCATTCCCATATCATCACCATAGGCGGTGATCCACACCCAACCGGAGCAGCATTCGCGGAACACCGAACGTGTTCCGCGAAGTTGGTGTTCCAGTTGTTCATTTTTTGTGTTCCACCTCTGTAAGCCCCGTACCACATGGCTTCCAACGGTTCTGGAACACATGGAACACATGGAACACCTATATTTAGGCATCAGTGGATTAGCGCTCCCCTGGCCCCATTTGAGGGCTAAACCCTCAGCGGAAACTAGCGCGGCAGATCGCTACGAAGCTCCAAGGTCATGCCCTGGCTCGCCGGAGCATGCCCCCTCCTCTACCAGAGAATTTACGGGTCCTCCCGGAGGGGGGCCCCCTACACGGGTCACCGTACTCGCAGGTTTCCTCTAGCTGAAATTTTTCAAGGGATGTCCGTCTTTTTATTGGCTGAACCAGTCAACCTGATACATAGGTTAAAGAACATTCCCCCTGTAGGCAGACCCGTTTCAGTACCCATTTCCTCATGCCTGATACCATTCTGTCAGCGCGACAATGATGCTGAGAGCATCAAATTGTGGAAAGATTTTTTGTTCTAGCTAGCACGGATGCCTCGACTCCACTGTTAATTGAGTCGTGGAATAATTTGCTGGCATCGAAGGTCTGTGCATCTCACCCACGTCCCCTATTGTTGACCGCAACACTATAGTAGTAGAGTCATATAACTTCATCGGGAGTGCCAACAGAATGGATATCCAAGTAGACACTATTCGAATCAGTGGTTTTAGGGGACTTCAGAACATTGAAATTTTTCTTCCAAAAGTTGCCGTTTTGATTGGCACGAACAACTCGGGGAAAACGTCAATTATCAAGGCCTTCCAGCTAGCATTAGGCGATTACTCTCGATATGTCGCTGACGAAGACCTTTTTATCGCCAGAGACCAGACTAGAGCCAACTTCATCTTAGTAGATGTAAGAGTCATCGCTATAGATAAAGATGGTGATAGAGCCCAGAAATTTTCTAATGAGTGGGCTGAGCACCTGGGCGATAACATTCAGTCCGAAGCAGACGGAAAGCAATTTCTCGCTATAAGAACTAGGAGTAGCCCTAACGCTATCAAGGGCGGATTTGAGACTTTGAGAAGCACGCTGGATCGCTGGCCGAACTTAGCTAACTGGACAACTGAAAAAGTTCGCGAATCAAAAATTGGCAATAAAAAATTCAACATACCACTAATCCCAATTGACGCTCAGCGTGACATCCACCTTGAGCTACGAGACAAATCCTCATTCATCGGCAAGGTATTATCGAATATCAATTATGATGAAAAGGATATAGCCACTCTAGAGGGCATAATCAAAACAGCAAATGACGAAGCGGTTGCTAAAAGCCCAGAACTTCAAAACTTAAAAAAACATCTTGAAGGGTTAAGCCAATCCTTCAGCAGTTCTGGCAGCGCAGAAATCACTCCTCTCCCCAAGAAAATACGCGATCTTTCTAAGCACTTCTCAATTCATTTTGGGGAATCGGCCTCGAACTCTTTCTCCATGGAATACCATGGAATGGGAACGCGCAGCTGGGCTTCAATGTTGACGGTTAAATCCTTCTTAGATATGACAGCTGAGAAGCATATCAGCGAAGCAGAGCCTTTCCTTCCAATACTGGCGGCAGAAGAGCCAGAGGCACACCTTCATCCTAATGCGCAAAAAACCCTATACTCACAATTAGCAGACTCAAAGCGCCAAGTAATAGTCAGCACACACTCGCCCTATCTTGCGGCCATGTGTAGTCAAGAGAATCTTAGACACATCAGGCGTGTCGGAGATGATGTTCACGTTGATATGCTGCGAGCAGACCTAGATGATGAGGCCAAAAGAAGGCTTCAAAGGGAAGTTATACATTCACGAGGAGAATTATTATTCTCTAACGCAATTATCTTATGTGAAGGAGAGACGGAAGAGCAGGCGCTTCCAATCTTGTTCAAAAAATATTTCAACCATGACCCGTTTGCTCTTGGCATAACGTTTATAGGGGTCGGTGGATCCGGAAAAAAATACTTACCTTTTTTGACATTCGCTAAAGACTTCTCGATTCCAGCTTTTATTTTTAGCGATGGAGAAGCTGCAGCCATTAAAAACCTACAAAAGCACTATTCAGATATTCATCCCGGAACGGATATCTGCAACAATGGCAATATTACAGTACTCGATGGAACTGATTTCGAGGGCTACTTACTGAGCAACGGCTACCATGACTTGATTGAAAAAACCATTTTAGATACAGATGGAGAAAGTTTCATCGACGATTGGATTAAAACCAGAGATGGGGCATTGCTCGGCAGAAAGAAAACCAATCGACCTCCCTGTAAAGAATGTGGCCAACCTATATTTGAAGATCAATTAAGAGACTACAAAGCAGAGGGAGGTCTCACCCGTGCTATCCTTGAAATCTTGGATTCCAATAAAACCAGATATGCTCCGATGATCGCTCAGGCTTTATGTAAACTAGATAACAAAGATTTACCTCCAAAGGTCATCGATTTTTTTGAAAAGATTCAGAATGGATGGGCCGCGCTATGAATCTCTCCTCGAGTCAATCGCAGATAATACTAGCTCCTCTAGACCGTGCTATTCAGGTGCTTGCCTCAGCAGGCTCAGGGAAGACTAGGGTACTCACGGAGCGCGTTAGGCATATCATAACCTCCACTAGAAAAGATCGAGTGATTGCGCTGACCTTTACTAACAAGGCTGCGGAGGAGATGCTGCACCGTCTCTCAGATTTAGATGAATCTGAAGAAAGGTGCTGGATATCCACAATACACTCAGTGGCCCAAAGAGTGGTTAGCCAATATGGTCACACTATTGGTCTTCCAGTGGATCTTCAAATCTTCGAGCGTGACCAGGATAGAAAAGCGATATTTCTTCAATCCTTGCGCGATAGCGGGGTTGATATCGACAGCTTTTTAGAAGTTGACGACGCAAATCTTAGAAAAAATAGATCTCAAATAATCCAAAATTACATGGATAGTTTTTCAATCATAAAAAGGGAATTACTAACTGAAGATGAAGTTAAGTCCCGATACCCCGAAGAAGGATTCTGGGCCACCTTCAGTGGTTACCAGCAAACCCTAATAGAAAGCGGGGGTATAGATTTTGATGATATTCTCGTATATGCCCATCGCATACTCATGGAACAGCCTTGGTGCGCAGAAATCTATAGAACACAATTCAAACACATACTTGTAGATGAAGCTCAAGATCTTAACACTGCTCAATATGAATTCATAAAAGCACTTTGTGGAGAAGATATCAAAAGCGTCTTTATGGTAGGCGACCCTAATCAAATGATTTACGGATTCAACGGTTCGTCGCATAAATTTCTTTGTGAATATTTCGTCCGCGACTTCTCTCCAGATTGTTACACACTTACTGAAAACTACAGAAGTTCTCAGGCGGTCGTTGGACTCGCAAATAAACTAAAACCAGGCTCTCAAGTGGTCACAAATTTCGCATTGAAGGGAGACCAAAAAATCGCGGCGCTTGAGGATGAAAACGCTGAAGCAGAATGGATTTGCCAAGGCATACAAAACATCCTTGCGTTGGGCCAGCATTCAGAGATCGAAGGACGAATAACATTAAAAAATATGGTCGTCATTGGCAGAAATCGGTTTGTTTTTTTGCCACTTGAAGAGAAGCTGAAAGCCAACTCTATAGCTTATTCTTTAAAGAAAGGTGAGCGTAGCGCGGAGCCTAACTCTACATTCGGAAAAGTTTTAGATTTAGGACTACGCCTAAAGTTAAACCCTAAAGACTGGGTTGACGGCAAAAAGCTTTGTTCCGCGCTTAAAGTAGACCCTCCGGTTACTTGGGGTGACGAAGACGTTCTGATTGAACTTTCCAGAAAGGCTCGTTCAGCCGAAATACCTTTTCCAGACCTGCAGGCAGATCTTCTAGAAGAAATCCACAAATTGAAACTTGACGAACCGAGCATTCCAAAACTTCATATTTCTTTCGAGAGAAAGCTAATAGAGCTCGGTAAACAAGACACTCCAGAAAGGGATGAGGAGGTAGAAATATCACTTCTCGAGATAAATGAATTCAGAGAATGTTGGACCGTCTTCAAGAAGAAAGGGCTTGGCGAGTCGCTGCTAGCCTTCAGAAACGCAATGGCATTAGGGCAGCTCGCCGGGGAGTATGACCCTAAGGGTTTGACTTTAAGCACGGTTCACACAATGAAAGGTTTAGAGAAGGATATCGTTTTTTTGATGGGCATGTGCGAGGGAGTGTTTCCGGACTATCGTGCAAAACTGCCTCATGAGATTGATGAGGAGCGAAACAGTGCGTTCGTCGCAGTGACGAGATCCAGAAGATGGATATATATAACCTACCCTAAGAAAAAGAAAATGCCATGGGGTGATGTCAAGGCTCAGCGAGCTTCCAGATTTGTAACCCAGATGATGAATTAGCCCCACTAAAACAAGCGGCCCTAATTTACTTATGACCGCTTTTTCCAAAAACATCAACTTCAACACTCAATATACTTTTGACAAAATGTAAGCGAAAAATGTTGCAATTGAACCAACACCAACAAGCCAATAGTAAAAATCCACCGACTCTTACCGATAACTCAGCATTCAAGGCCGACATAAGCAATGTAATCAAAAAGAAAACCTTAAAACGTTGATACAGAACAATAGCAAGAAGGTCCTCTCTTTCACCAAAATAGAGATGGGCTTCTCCCTTTTGTCAGACACGTAGTGAGCTGACCAAGAACTCGTGGTCGAAAAATGTCTTGCTGTTCCAACGGTTTTACTTGATTGACGACACCAGGCGTGCGGAATCATCAACACAAAAGGCCATCGTTACCAATGCGATAACGATGGCCTTTTTTCAATCGTGTCCTATCAATTTCGATGACTGAATTTCAATAAGCTGGAGTGCCTACCACTAACAAGATCCCGCGGGTTTCCGACCCCGTGTAGTGTATGAAACCTCAGGGGCCCCCGGCAGTTTTGCGGGCTCCGATTGAGTGGCAGTCAACGCGATGCTGGTCGAACGTACTTCCGAGAAACCCAACCTTCTATCTCTAGCCCCTCGTGTTTGTAGCTAACCAACAGCCAATCACGATTAGTGCTATCCATCACCTCCAAGGGTGCATATCTCGGCAAGGTCATGATCACCTCCGCTTTCATCCCAGGATCCTCACGCAGATTGACCCCTTCTCTCTTGGTCAACCGAAAGCTCTCGCTCACCCCTCTAGGAGCGTCGCAGAGTGTAGTGCGAACAAGCTTTCGCGCATGAGCTAGAGAATCGAAAGCTCCGAGTCGTTCTTGTATATCGCAAACAGACTCACGAAAGTCATTCCACTTACTGAGATCATCATAAAACGTGTGCACTGCGGTAATGAACATCATCAGGAAAATCAACGCTGGAGCTGTAAGGCTCCGCGCATCGGAACCAGTACTAAGAGCCTGAACAATCTCGGCCTCTACATCCTGTGAAGTCGAGGAGGTATCAATAAGATCTGAACGATCTCCGTCCTCCTGATAATCCTCAATAAGTGATTGAAGCCTCGTAGGATCGGTAGAGACCAACAAATCAAAAACGGGAGACTCTTGCAGGGTTTCAAAGCTACTTAAAAGGGATCTCAGCGATGACGTAGAACGGTAGGTGTTCATCGCTGCAATTACTGATTTCAGTGAGTCTGATTGCTGCAGTGCCATCTCGACAGCTTCAAAGGACGCCGCATGGTGCTGACTGTAGGCTCGAGTGAGTTTTTCAGTCCAACTCGCTAGATCCTGCATTTCGCGTGACGGTTGAAGCCACTTTCCAGTCGAGTCTAATAGAGCTTGGATCTCCGGTGAGGGTCTAAACATCCGCTCAGTAGCTGCCATCGCCGCATAAATTTCACGATATGGAAGGAGAGCTCGATCCGTGGCTTGCAAAACAGCCTCAAAATCGCGATAGGGATGCATCATCTTTTGGGTGGCATCGATCACAGCTTGGATAGCTGCGGATGGCCTTAATAGCTTGTCTGTTGCATCAATTAGCTTTTGGACGGAGCTGGACTGGCGTAGATATTTGTCGATTGAAGACGTAATCGAATGATCAGGCAGCGAGTAAGAGAACTTTTGACCTGGTGCGGCATAAAGCGCAGGGTTTGAGGCGTGCAAAGGGGTCGGAGCCGACGAACTCCGATCCTCGGAATCATCAAACCTTCCACCATCCGTGGATTGCTGCTTGGTCTCTTTCTCGCTGGTCATGGAATAGCTCTCTACTGCTAAAAAATGTCATCGCGAAAAACTTCATCCGTAGACGCGACATCTGAGCAGTATATGCACGGTGATGCGCAGTAGAATAATGCGCAGCACGCCAATGCTTGTATCCCAACCTGTATCCCTATGATTAAAATAACGCTGAAGACCTTAGCCCCTATGGAACTCTACAGTCTCCCTCGGGGCACCAAACTTAAAAAAGACCTTGAAATTCAAGGTCTTTTTTTTCGCCTGCAGAAAAGTGCCGCAACCCTTTCGCGCCAGGATTCTGTAGGAGCGAAGCTTGCTCGCGATGAACGATGACGCGGATTGACTGACACTGCACAGCGCCTGTTTCGCGGGCAAGCCTCGCTCCTACAGGCAAACGCAAAAGCATCGATACAGAGCTGCTCAAAAGCTTCCTTGATACGCATCAAGAAGCCCGGTTTTGTGCGCCATAAACTGTCTGAAAGACATTGGAGCGATCAGACAGGCCCGATATGAGCGAAGAATCCACCGCGCGTCCCCTTCCCGAAAAAGCCACGCCAGCCGCCAAACCGACGGTTACGGCCAGTAGCAAAAGCGCCCCACGCAAACCGGCCACCCCACGCCCACGCCGGCCACGTGCGACCACTAAACCTGCCGCGGCCAAGACCGCCGAAGCTGAAATCAGCGCCATCAGCCAGCAGCCGGTCGCCCTGCAGGTGGCCAGCGCGCCCCATGGCAGCAATGAAGACAGTTCCACCGCCAAGCTGCCGGCCAGCTATCCGTACCGCAGCCGCATGCGTCGCGCCGAGTATGAAAAGGCCAAGCAGGAGCTGCAGATCGAACTGCTCAAGGTGCAAAGCTGGGTCAAGGAAACCGGGCAGCGCGTCGTGGTGCTATTCGAGGGGCGCGACGCCGCGGGCAAGGGCGGCACCATCAAGCGCTTCATGGAGCACCTGAATCCGCGTGGTGCACGAATCGTCGCCCTGGAAAAACCCAGCGAGCAGGAACAGGGCCAGTGGTATTTCCAGCGTTACATCCAGCACCTGCCCACTGCCGGGGAAATGGTGTTCTTCGACCGCTCCTGGTACAACCGCGCCGGTGTCGAGCGGGTCATGGACTTCTGCTCGCCCCTGCAATACCTGGAGTTCATGCGCCAGACGCCCGAGCTGGAGCGCATGCTGTGCAACAGCGGCATCCTGATGTTCAAGTACTGGTTCTCGGTCAATCGCGACGAGCAACTGCGGCGCTTCATTTCGCGCCGCGACGACCCGCTCAAGCACTGGAAACTCTCGCCCATCGACATCAAGTCGCTGGACAAGTGGGACGAATACACTGCCGCCAAACAGGCGATGTTCTTCCACACCGACACCGCCGATGCGCCCTGGACGGTGATCAAGTCGGACGACAAGAAACGCGCGCGAATCAACTGCATCCGCCACTTCCTGCACTCCCTCGACTACCCAGGCAAGAACCTGCGCGTGGCCCATCAACCCGACCCGGTGCTGGTCGGCCGGGCGTCGCGGGTCATGGAAGAAGACGAGCGGGTGTACAACGAAGCGGCCGCGGAGCCGGTGCGCAATCCACAGGTGACGCTCGCGTAAGCAGCCAGCCTTGAAGAGGGCCTGCTCCAGGATCGATGAAAGGTCCTGAAGCGGGTCCGACCAGCTAGATACCCTGCACCGGCAACAGCACACAGGCCTGCAACCCGCCACCGTCACGGTTGCGCAAGCGCAGTTCGCCGCCGTGCTCCAGCACGATCGCCCGCGCCGCGGAGAGCCCCAGGCCGACGCCGCCGGTGTTGCGATTGCGCGAGCTTTCCATGCGGAAGAACGGCTCGAACACCTGTTCCTGCCACTCAACGGGAATCCCCGGCCCGCGATCCAGCACACAGACCTTCACCTGCTCGGCATCCGCCACCACTTCAATCGCCGGTTCGCTGCCATATTTGATGGCGTTTTCCAGCAGGTTGCTCATGACCCGCTTGAGCCCCAACGGGCGGCCGAAATACACCAGGCGCGGCGGACCACTGAACGCGATGTCGATGGACTGGTCGCGGTAATCGTCGACCAGGGTTTGCAGCAGCTCCGCCAGATCGAAAGACGTCGCCTCCTCCAGCCGCGCATCGTCGCGGAAGAACTCCAGGGCCGAATTGATCATCGCCTGCATCTCATCGACGTCATGGAACAACCGGCGCTGCTGCTCGGAGTCCTCGATGAACTCGCCACGCAGGCGCATGCGAGTCAGGGGGGTACGCAGGTCGTGGGAGATCGCCGCGAGCATCTGCGTGCGCTCCTTGATGAAGTGCTGCAACTGCGCCTGCATGGCGTTGAATGCGAGGATCGCCTGGCGAATCTCGTGGGGGCCGACCGGCTCGATAGGCGGCGCGCGAAAATCCACGCCAAACCGCCGCGCGCCCAGGGCGAACTGCTGCAGGGGCCGGGCCAGGCGGCGGGTGGCGATCAAGGCGACCAGGACGGTGGACAACAGCACCAGACCGATCACGATCAGATTGCGCGGTCCCTCATCCAGCCCCCAGTTGCGCGAGAGCGAGGAGAACATCAGCCAGGAGCCATCGCTCATCTGGATCAACAACGCATACGGTCCGCCCGGCTCCGGCCAGTCGCTGGGCTGGTAGGCTTCAATGTGCCCCGCCCCGGGCCTGAGCAGCTGTTTCAGTTTCGTCGAGCCCTCGCGGTACTCCGGCTCATCGACTACCGGCACCTCGATATCCCGTCGCGTCGGGTGCCAAGTCACGCTCAGGCCGTGGTCGCTGACTGACTCGGCCAGGCGCGCGCGCTGCCCCGGCTCCGAGGCGTCGATCATATTGCTGATGGAGGCGATCTTTTCCACCAGGCCGGATTCGCTCAACGGCGGTTTGGCCCAGACTCCGGCCAATTGCACGAACAGCGCATTGAAGGCCAGCGCGGTGAGCATCGCCATCAGGGTGGTCAGGGCGATCCAGCGGGCGATGGTGTCGCGCGGGCCGCCCGGCTTGTGTCTCACTTTCATTGGCGGGTCACGCTGGGGGTGAACAGGTAGCCGCCATTGCGCACCGTGCGAATCATCGCCGGGCGCTTGGTGTCGAACTCCAGCTTGCGTCGCAGGCGGCTGACCTGCACATCGATGCTGCGATCGAAGGCGTCATGGGCCTGCCCGCGCGCCAGGTCGAGCAACTGTTCGCGGCTGAGGATGCGTTGCGGATGCTCGACGAACACCAGCAGCAGGTCGAACTCCCCCGCCGACAGCGGAATCATCACCTGATCCGGCGAGCGCAGCTCGCGGCGGGTCAGGTCCAGCTGCCAATCGGCGAACCTGATCAGCGGGCGCGGCACCTCCCCGACCACCGGCCGGCTCTCCCCGGCGCGGCGCAGCACTGCGCGCACTCGGGCCAGCAGTTCGCGGGCATCGAAGGGTTTGCTCAGGTAATCGTCGGCGCCCATTTCCAGCCCCACCACGCGGTCGCTCAACTCGCCCATGGCGGTCAGCATGATCACCGGCACGGCGTGCTGCTGGCGCAGGCGCTGACACAGGGTCAGGCCGTTTTCCCCCGGCAGCATCAGGTCGAGAATGATCAGGTCCGGCACCTGCCGCTCCAGCGCCGCCCACAACGAAGCGCCCTCGGTGGCGACTTCCACCGAGTAGCCGTGTTGCACAAAAAATTTCTTCAGCAGCGCGAGGACCTCAAGGTCGTCGTCCACGATCAACAGACTGCTCACCAGTGCGTATCACTCAAGCTCGGAAAGTACTGTCATTCAAAACCATTGGCCGCGGCCCGTCATATATTTCAACGCGGTAACAAACCGACAACCCCGCAATAAAGCAGACATCTTCAGGCAAAACGTCCATGCCAGCATCGGCCTCCCTGTTCCCAAGGTCGTCCGCCCATGCGCTCATTCCTGTGCTCCACCCGCCTGTGTCGTCATACCGCCCTGCTGCTGTCCCTGTCCTACCTGGCGGGCTGTACCAGCACGGGATCTGCCACTCAACCCGACTGCGCGAAGGTCGACTATCCGATCTATGACCCCGCCGAGCCGGTCAACCGTGGCGTATTCGCCTTCAACAAGGCCGTTGACGACTACGCACTGGCACCGGTCGCCCGCGGTTACCGCCGCCTGCCGGACTTCATGCAACAGGGCGTGCATAACTTCGCGAGCAACTTCGGCGAACCCAAGGTCTTCATCAACGACCTGTTGCAAGGCAACCCGCAACGCTCGGTCAACAGCCTGGGGCGTTTTGCGGTCAACACCACGGTTGGCGTACTCGGCCTGTTCAACGTTTCGGACCCGCTCGGCATCCCGCGCCACACCGCCGACTTCGGCCAGACCTTCGGTGTGTGGGGCATCGGCAACGGCCCCATCGTCGAACTGCCGCTGCTGGGCACCGACAACAGCCGCGACTCGGTGGGCAAGATCCTCAACTTCGTGGTCTCCCCCTTCGGCGACAACAGCGACACCGTGCAGACCCTGGGCACCGTCGCCATGGTCGGTGGCGTAGTGGACGGCCGCGCCGCCCTGCTGCCGCTGACCGACAGCCTGAAAACCATGCCCGACTACTACAGCGCCCTGCGCGACGTGAACGCCGAACACCGCGCCGCCTTCGTACAGGAAGGCAAGCAAGGCGCTACCAGCCCCGCCAAACATCGTTGTGAAGGAGCGACCCATGATGACTTCTGAAACCGACGCCCTGGTCCTGCTGCAACGCGTGGCCAAACACGGCGACGCCTCCCTGCAATGCCGCGAAGTCAGCCTGCGCCTCTCGGCCGACCAACAACACCTGACCCTCAGCCGCTACAGTGAACACTACAGCCCCGAAGGCCTGGAATGGGTCGAGCGCCAGCACCGCATCAGCGTGAGCGAGTTGATTCGTTGGGTGATCAAGCAGGGGGAACCGCAGGTGTTGGTGCGAGGGGTGGACAGTGGTCTTGCGTCGTGATGCCAGCCAAGGGGTAAGGCGTTTCAGGATCGCCTGATTCAGCCGCCTGATAGGCATTGTTACGTTCGAGGCCCATTCCTCAAAGAGAACGTAGCCCATGGCCTTTGTCATCAGGGAAGGCGACCCCACCACAACCGGCGGCAAGGTCATTGCCGGATCGGCCACCACCTTTGTCGTGGATCAACGGGTCGCCCGCATTGCCGACCCGGTGTGGTGCCCGGTGTGCCAGACGGTGGGCTATATCGCCGAAGGCCATCACACCTGGGCGGATAACCACCAAGCCACGGCGGTGGAGGGTGGCCTTGTGCAGTGCGGCTGCCCGACCGGGGCCAACCGCCTGATCGCTACTCAGCGGACGGTCTGCTCCGGGAATCAACCGACTATCCCGCTCGACAGCGATTACATCGGGCCCGCGGTGATCAATACCCAGCGCTGGGCCGACGCGATTCATAAGGGGTATCCGCAGAATGAGTTTGCCGATGCGGTGCCGCGGGATCAGGTACGCGGCCTGAGCGTTGCTCACGGCAATATCGTTTCTCCGCCGCTGTCCGTGCAGGACACACAACATCTGGTGGAACCGGGGTTTCATATCGTGCAAACGCCGATGACCCGCGCTGCGCTGGAGACGGTGCTGTTCGGTCAAGCCGATGAGGCTGTGCTGGAGAAATTCCGCCGGCTCAATCCTCAGCTATCGAGTCCTGCCAAACCTGGGCAACTTGTTGTGCTCAGTCATCCCGACAACTACCAATGCACCCGTGAAGAAGCCTTGCTGATGGAAGCGGCGGAGAAGGTCAGTGCGGCATTGGCGTCCATGAGCGATGAAGAAGCGGCCTTTATGCTCAAGTATCGGGTGCAGGTTGAATCGATACTGTCCTATGGTTCGACTGCTTTAGGTGTTAGCACGGCGGCCGTGGGCAACCATATGGACAGCTTGAAAAGAACCTTGCTGGATATCGAAGAACTCCATCAGAAGTTCTTTCTGCGGGATGGGCATTTGCGCAGCGTTGAGTTCTTCAGTGAAAGGAGAAAGCTGTTTGCACAACTGGATACCAACCTGACCTCCATCACGAAAATGAGCATTGCCTTCCCCGATCACCCCAGCCTTAAAAGCGCCTTGGGGATTTCCAGTCGGAGTCTGGTGCATCGCTGGACCCAGGCGGGTGCGGTAGGTCAGATTCCAGGGTACGCCACGCATATTGAGGGTGTTTCCCGAGCCTCCAAGGTACTTAAGTTGGGCGGTTGGCTTGGGACAGCATTGGGCGGTGGAGCGTCTTATGTGAAGGTTCAGGACGTTTGCTCAGCGGGGAATAAGGAGGCTTGTGAGAAAGTACGGTTCACCGAAGCCGGAAGCTTTACGGGCGGGGTAGCAGGTGGAATGTTTGCGGGAATGGCATTAGGTACCGCCGCGACCGGAACTGTTTGTGTGGCCATCGGAGTCCCTACAGGTGGCATCGGTAGCGTGGTGTGCGGCCTGATAGTCATCGGAGGGGGCTCTTATGCGGCAGGGAAACTGGGTGAAGCTGGGGGCGAGAGCATTGGAGAGTTTATATATGAGAAAGGAAAATGAACCTGATTAGCTCCCCACATGATTTTTTTGTTGTTTTATGCATCCTGACTTTTCTTGGAATATTCAGCATGGGTGGTATCTATCTCTATTGGGGGTACACCCGCATGGAGGAAATACTTGGCCACGTTAAAAACTGCAAGGCAATAACCGGGAGCAGGTTCTATCTTCACATGGGTCCTTGGGGAAGGCTGGTAATGGTCGGCATGGTGGCAGGTTTTTTAGCTCGCCCTACTTCCCATGTTAAAAAAGGCATACTGGACGCCAACGAGATAGATACTTTCCCCCAGCCGTTTAAAAGAAGGCTCATCGTATCGCACTATATTATATGGGGGCTTGGGGGAAGCATGCTGTTGTCGGTTAGTGCAATGAAATTAATTGAGTGCTTCACCTGAATACAAAAAGGCCCTTTAAGGGCCTTTTTTGCATCCTGCCGTCCCTCTCATATAGCAGCCAGAATTCCCTTCGGTATCCTCATAACGTTGTTGTGCCACTCATGAGGCTTCCATCTGCGCTTGAAGGAAACCAACGAGCGCGGTTGGCATTACGCGTTTGCTTTGGCATGAAGGCCCACCAGTAGGGCCTTCATTCAGGGCTTACATCCGGGCGACGATGATCACATCAGGGCCGGCGACCGCCCGCTACCGGCCACTCGCCAAGGCACAGATCATCCACAATCGCCTTGCCCATCTCACTGAAGTAATGGGACGCCCAGGCATAACGATCGTCCCGCTCCATGGCCGCATCCAGGGCCAGCATCTTGGCGTGGAACAGCAACTGCGATACGTGCTCAAGTGCCTCGCGCAGCGGCACGTCAGGGTTGACACGGAACAGGGAGTGTTGAGATTCGCCGGTAGGGGCGAAGGTGACGGTACCGAGAGTTTTGATTGAAGCACTCATTGTGCACCTCCGGTGATTACCAGAAGGCTGGAGATTGTGAGGTGAAGATACTGAGTCAAAACGTCCATGCGACTAGCTCCTATGTGATGAGCTGCCACATTCGTTTCCAGGCGAAAGGGTGGCAGCTGTACGCAGGCTGGAAACCGGGACAATAGGAACCCGGCAGGTCCGAAGACCTCCCGCGCACAGCCGCCATAGCAAAGTGTGTGGACACAAAAAAGCGCCGACATTCTAATGCAAGGCGGCGCCTATGCGCCTATTGTTTCTACGGATTTCCAGGCCCGACCGCTAATTTGGTAGCGATGTACAAATATTAGGCCAAGTACCCAACATCAACAAAACGGTATTTCGAAACTAGAGATTTCGAAGTTTACCTCTATCACCCCAAGGGTCTCACCCAGACAATTTTCCAAGCCATTAATTTGACCTAGCGCTTACCCCAAACGTTCAAATCCTCTCTCTCCTTCATGTGATCATGCACAGCTTGGGGTATATGTGGTGACTCTTGCGCCATTTTATCAATCCGCCCCCTAATCTCACTAACAACATTAAGATCAAGATCTGAATATGACAACAACAACTCAATCTCCCTTCCTAAAGCATTATATCTAGCCCCTGCCTCACGATGTTTTTCTGCCAATTCCTGATATCGAAGCGTTGTTTGCAATGCGGTCATTACAGCAGCTAATACACTCATTGCCCCAACCCCTAACTGCCACCAAAACCCAATCTGCTGCTGCATTGTTGCAAAAACTGTTGTTCCAACAATCGCTGAGAGCGCTACCGTTGGAACAGCAAGCCAAAAATGAATTCTTGAGTAACGCAAAGCCGCCCGATAATGCCCAACAGCTACGACAGAAGTACGCTCATACCATTGTTTGAGCACCAAACAAATATCATCACGACCGCCCATAAATCAGCCTCAGCATAAAAACAAAAAGGTAACCCTACCCACCAAACAAAAACAATATCAAACGCGCCGACCTCTAGAGTTAAATATCGGAGCAAAACCTCTAACTATTGACTCCTCAACTTCTTTACGCCCAATCAATATTGGAAGAATCACAACCCTGAGATTCTCTTCCATATATTTTGTAACCAAAACCTCAACATCCTCCGGAAATTTATCTTTAGCACTTACCCTACTAACACCATCCAAATGGGAAAACTTAGCCTTCCCGAAAGACCGGCGAAATGAATGATTTACGGTTTTAAATAAGTCTTGCATACGAGCTTTAAGAGAACCTGTCTCACCAACATAAATCAAAGCATCGCCTTCATAAATACAGTAAACACCAGGATCTGCCGAGTAAATTTCAGAGCGGCTGAGCGATAAAGAATTACTGGATTCAGTCAAATACAACTCCATCTTTTCGAAGCATCGAAAAAACGCATCAAAGTCCACCTCTTTCAAATAATCAGAAAAAGCGGTCACATACACCTCAAGCAGCCAGAACAGCTATCTGATAGAAAACTAATCACCTCACTGACTCCCAACTAAATACACTCACCTTGGGATAACAATCGGAATCACCACCGGCGTTGGCGGGGCCGGCGGCATCATCATCCCTTCGCTCTTCACCACAGTTACTCCGCGTTTCTTGATGGTCTCGTACACACGCTCCGTCGCCGCCATGTCGTGATAGCCACCATCATCGATCATCACACTCAATGCGCTCTGACGGCGTTGTTCGATCAGTTGCACCTGGTTGGTCCGGAAGTACGAATCCAAAGCGACCTTGCTCAGGGTCGACAGGTCGACCCGCAGGATTTCCTTGTACTTCAGCGCCGTGGCGTCCCAGCCCTGGACGTAGAGTTCGTCCTGGGTCAGGGCGAAGGTGCAGAAGTGGTAGGTGCCGGTGGTAGAGCCCGGAGTGGAGATCAGTAGCGAGCAGCGACCGTGTTGCAGGATTGGTCCCTTGATGTCCGGGAAGTCTTTGCTGACTTGAGTCGTGAACTGCGTGCGGTCGTAATAGATGGTGGCCCTGTCATAGGGTGTGGTGTTGCAGCCTGACAACAGAACGGTCGCGCCGATCAACAGGCTGGCACAAAGGTTACGCATGGATCACTCCTGGGAAGGTCAATCGAATCGGTCGTGGCCAGCCAACTCAGCGAGCCTGCTGGTCGGGGGTCCTATTTTTTGTTGCGCACGTACAACACCACCCCACCGGTGGGCGAGCCGCCACGGGTGTCCAGGTCAAACCATTTGTTCTGGCTTCGGATCAGGCCGCTGAGTTTGGTGTGGCCGTACAACCGGGAGTCGAATGCGGGGCTCACCTTGCTGATGGTGGTGCCCAACATGGCCAAGGGCGCCCAACCGTCCTCTTCGGCGATGTCATCAAGAATCTTGGCGATGAACTCCACCGGTACTTCTGTCGGACTGCTGGAAGATGAAGCGGCTGGTTGTTTGCCCGCATTCTCGATGGAGCCGGGGACGGCCTGGGTCTTGTCACCCTGGGCGGCGGATTCAGTGACGTCCTGGGCCTGGAGAATTTCGGTGTAGATAAACTTGTCGCAGGCGCTAACGAAAGACTCAGGCGTCTTCGCTTCGCCGAAGCCGTATACCGTCATGCCTTCCTCGCGCAGGCGCCCGGCCAGGCGCGTGAAATCGCTGTCGCTGGACACCAGGCAGAAGCCATCGAAACGCCGGGTATAAAGCAGGTCCATGGCGTCGATGATCAACGAACTGTCAGTGGAGTTCTTGCCCTTGGTGTAGGAGAACTGCTGGATGGGCTGGATCGAATGCTTCAGCATCAGTTTTTTCCAACTGCCCAACTGCGGCCCGGTCCAGTCGCCGTACATGCGCTTCACACTGGCGATGCCGTACTTGGCGATTTCCTCGAACAACGCCCCGACAATCGACGCCTGAGCGTTGTCGGCGTCGATCAGTACGGCGAGGTGTTTTTGCTGGTTCGAATGCGTGGACTTGGTGGCCATGGTTCATCCTTGTGAGCTGGCGACTGGAGTAGAACGTCTTCCTAAACGAACATGAAGGGCCGGGCCACGGCGTTTGGAGGGGGCCGTAAGCAGAGCGCTGGAGATCGAAGCTACTATTTTGCCATCGCGCCGTCCACCACCGACTACCGGAAGACGTTCAAGGACATTTGATATGTTCACGCAGCCAATTGCGGGCTCACAATCCGCCTGCGATATCATCTTTGAATCCATTACCAACAAGCTGGCAAAAACATGAAAAGACTATGTCTGCTTCTGCTGGCTATCGCCTGTTCCTCCTGCGCAAAAGATCATGAGAAACCGCCAGCAGACTTGAATTTCATTTCTGTCGAACGCAAAGCGGATCTTTCGCTGTATATCGTCCGCTACAAATCAAACATCAACCTTCTGGATCTCTACGCAAGAGGTATGGGAGAAGGTATTGCCTCAGCTCAGTTTATTTGTGCATTAGACGGGGACCATGACTTTTCCGTTGAGCATGAAATTGCGCGCTCTGCCTATGGCAGGATTCAGGCTGATGCAGCTCAAACGAATCAACCACCCTCAAACTTTTTCACTGAAGCTTTTTTGAGTGAAACCCTCGACAAAGGACAATCCCGTCGCGACCTCTCTGTCGAAGAATTGAACACCTTGTTAGCCAACAAAAAGACGATTCCGTGCAAAGCACTTATCACCGCCTATGGCTACAAGACCTATTACTCCAACACCCTGCAGTTGCCAGTTACTGACCTGCTGCGGGAAATCAATAAGCCCACAGCACCATAGCGCCTGCGGACAACGCGCAGTTTTCAGCCCAGACTGCGCGATACCGCTCCCAAACACCCCAAGCACTCGCTGACAATTCTTCGACACTGGCTGCGGTACTATCCCCGCCTCCGTTTGCCGCAAGAGCCTCGAACCTGCATGTCTCAACCGTTGCCATCGACCGCTTCCAGCATCGCCTTGCCCTGCGTCCTCGCCGGCCCTCTGCTGCGCCGCCTGGAACCCACGCGGCTGGTGCTGTGGCTGGTGGGCTCGCGGGCGCTGGAGCTGACGTTGCGTTTGCAGGCCGGCAGCGACGCGGAAGTCCGCGACTACCCGCTCACCGCCGAGCGGTGCCAGGTGATCCCGGTGGGCCAACATGCCTTTATCCACCTGATCGATCTGCCGCTGGACAGCCCGTTGCCCTGCGATGTGCGCGTCGACTACGACGTGCTGATCGCCCAGGCCGATGGCTCAAATTCCGGTATCGCCGAGTGGGCGCCGCATCTGCTCTATGGGCAAAAGCAGCAGCCGGATTTCGTCCTGCATAGCCGTATCCATCAATTGGTCCACGGCTCCTGCCGCAAGCCCCATCATTCGGCGGACGAGGGTTTGCTCTGCGTCGATCGCCTGCTGGCGGAAACGCCAGAGCCGCAGCAACGCCCTGCCCTGCTGTTGATGACCGGCGACCAGGTCTACGCCGACGATGTGGCCGGGCCGATGTTGCGGGCGATTCATGCGCTGATCGAGCGCCTGGGTCTGTTCGGCGAGCATCTGGAAGGCGCGGTGGTCAGCGACAGTGCCGCGCTCTATCGGCACCGCGCCAGCTATTACCAACGCGCCGAATTGCTACCGGCGCTGAAAAGCAACGAGACCCTGCGCGAGCGTTTCTTCGGCGGGGTGAAAAAGCCGATCTTCACCAGCAGCAGCGCCGACAACCATCTGGTGACCTTCGCCGAGGTCATGGCCATGTACCTGCTGGTCTGGTCGCCGGTGCCCTGGAGTCTGATCGATCCGCGACCACCACAGCTCGCTGCCAAGGAACAACAGCGCTACCAGCGCGAGCAGCTGCGGATCGAGGCGTTCGCCAAGGGCCTGGGTGGTGTGGCGCGGGTGTTCGCCCACCTGCCAAGCCTGATGATCTTCGACGACCACGACATCACCGACGACTGGAACCTCAGCGCCCAGTGGGAAGAAACCGCCTACGGCCACCCGTTTTCCAAACGCATCATCGGCAACGCGCTGATCGCCTACATGCTGTGCCAGGGCTGGGGCAACAACCCGGATGCCTTCACCGCGCCGCTGCAACACACTCGCGCCCTGAGTGCCGAGGCCCAGGGCGATGCGCTCTACCTGGACAGCGCCGCCCAGGACACCCTGATCGACGAACTGCTGCGCTTCCAGCAATGGCAATACACGCTGCCCACCACTCCGGCGCTGGTGGTGCTGGACACCCGCACCCGACGCTGGCGCAGCGAGTTCAACCTGGCGCAGCCCTCGGGCCTGCTCGACTGGGAAGCCCTGAGCGAGCTGCAACATGAACTGCTGGATCACCCGTCGGCGATCATCGTTTCCCCGGCGCCGGTGTTCGGCGTCAAGCTGATCGAGACGGTGCAGAAGGTCTTCAGCTGGTGCGGTCACCCACTGCTGGTGGACGCGGAAAACTGGATGGCCCACCGCGGCGCGGCCCAGGTCATCCTGAATATCTTCCGCCACTCGCGTACCCCGGGTAACTACGTGATCCTCTCCGGCGACGTGCATTATTCCTTTGTCTACGAAGTGCTGATCCGCCACCGCAAGGGCGGCCCAAAGATCTGGCAGATCACCAGCAGCGGCATCAAGAACGAGTTCCCGCCGACCCTGCTGGAATGGTTCGACCGCCTCAATCGCTGGCTGTATTCGCCGCGCTCACCCTTGAACTGGTTCACCCGCCGCCGATTGATGCGAGTGGTGCCCTACAGCCCCGAACATCGCGAAGCCGGCGAACGGCTGTGGAACTCGGCGGGCATTGGCCAGGTGTTCTTCAACGACCACGGCCAGCCCCGGGAGATCTACCAGCACAACGCCAATGGCGCGCCGAAAACCCAGATGCTGGCGCCGGATGAGGACTGAACCCCACCGAGCGATTCGTGACAACGGATTCGCTCGGACGCGCTATGGTTCAGCAGGTTGATCGCACCACCCAATCAGCTCTTCAAAGGCCCCTTCATCCCCATGTTCGAACACCTCGACCTGCACGCCCTGCTTACGACCTATGGCTATTGGGTGATTGTCCTCGGCTGCCTGCTGGAAGGCGAAACCGTGCTGATCCTGGGTGGCATGGCGGCGCATCAGCAGGTGCTGGACCTGTGGGCGGTGATTGCCGTGGCGACGGTCAGCGGGATGTTCGGCGACCAGTTGCTGTTCTGGAGCGGGCGGCATTTTGGCGGGCGTTTGTTGCCACGCCTGAAGGGCCAGCAGGCGGCCATCGAGCGGGTGACCGGGTTGATCCGGCGTTATCCCTCGACCTCGGTGCTGGCGGTGCGTTTCATGTATGGCATGCGCTGGGTCGGCCCGGTGGTGATCGGCGCCAGCGGCCTGTCGCCGCTGCGCTTCACCTTGCTGAACATGCTCGGCGCACTGCTCTGGGCCACGCTGTTCGTCTGCGGCGGCTACTGGGCCGGCGATGCGCTGGAACATCTGTTCGGCGACTTGAAGCCTTATCGCCTGCCGATTGTCCTCGGTGTCGTGGTGCTGGTGGTGGCGGTCGCACTGTTTCGCCAACGCCGGGCCAGAACCAGAAACGTCGCGCCACTGAACGACTGATCCAGCCTCCACCCCAACATCCAGAATTTTCATACTGACCCCCGCACTTTATTTCGTTTGCGACACGGCCTCGCTCTTGGCTTAGATAGCCGCCATGTTCCAGGTAGCCAGAGCCCTTAGCCCATGAGCAGCGAAAGCATCAGCCAGTCGATTTCCATCGTTCACCCCATCCGCCTGAGCCATGGCAAGAATGCCGAGGTGTGGGACGAGAACGGCAAACGCTACATCGATTTCGTCGGCGGGATCGGCGTGCTCAACCTGGGGCATTGCCATCCGCGGGTGGTAGCGGCGATTCAGCAGCAGGCCACTCGGCTGACCCACTACGCATTCAACGCGGCGCCCCACGGGCCCTATGTCGAATTCATGGAGCGGCTGGCGCGTTTCATGCCCTTGAGTTACCCGGTCAGCGGTATGCTCACCAACAGCGGCGCGGAAGCGGCGGAGAACGCCTTGAAGATCGTCCGTGGCGCCACCGGGCGCACCGCGGTGATCGCCTTCGACGGCGGCTTCCATGGCCGCACCCTGGCCACCCTCAACCTCAATGGCAAGGTCGCGCCCTACAAGCAGAAGATCGGCGTGCTGCCCGGCCCGGTGTATCACCTGCCCTACCCGAGCGCGGACAACGGCGTGACCTGCGAGGAGGCGCTGAAGGCCATGGACCGGCTGTTCAGCGTGGAGATCGACGTTGCCGAAGTGGCCTGTTTCATCGTCGAACCGGTGCAGGGCGAGGCTGGTTTCCTGGCCCTGGACGTCGAGTTCGCCCGCGCCCTGCGGCGCTTCTGCGATGAACGAGGCATCCTGCTGATCGCCGATGAAATCCAGTCCGGCTTCGGTCGCACCGGCCAGCGCTTCGCCTTCACCCGGCTGGGGATCGAGCCGGACCTGGTGCTGCTGGGCAAAAGCATTGGCGGCGGTGTGCCCCTGGGCGCGGTGGTCGGGCGCAAAGCGCTGCTGGACAACCTGCCCAAGGGCGGCCTGGGCGGCACCTATTCCGGCAACCCCATCGCCTGCGCTGCGGCCCTGGCGACCCTGGACGAGATGAGCGACCTCAACCTGCAAACCTGGGGCGAGCGCCAGGAGCAAGCCATCGTCAGCCGCTACCAGCGCTGGCAGGCCGAGCGCCTGACGCCTTATCTCGGGCGCCTGACCGGGGTCGGCGCCATGCGTGGCATCGAACTGGTCAAGGCCGACGGCTCGCCGGCCCCGGAGCAACTGAGCGCACTGCTCAGCGCCGCGCGGGACGCCGGCCTGCTGTTGATGCCCAGCGGCAAATCGCGGCACATCGTCCGCCTGCTGGCGCCGCTGACCATTGAACTCGAGGTGCTGGAAGAAGGGCTGGATATTCTGGAGGACTGCCTGGCGCGGTTGGCATAACACCAGATATTTGCGCAAAAGCCGCTCGCCATGGACACTGGCGCGCCTCATGCCATCGACAAGGAAGCGCGACATGCAGTGTCCCAGCAACAGAAAACGGCTCATGGCCGGCAATACAGTGAGCTTCAGCCGCAGCGAGCAAGACTCATGAAGCAGAACCTCCCCTATGTGCTGGTATGCCTGCTGCTGATGCCGCTGTACTACTGGATGAAGCCTTACCCGCTGAGGAAGTGGACAGGCCTGGTCCTGAGCCTGGCCGGGCTGCTATGGATACTGTTCTTGCCGTCGATGCTGGGCGACCTCGATGCCGGGCTGATTGCCGTGGCGCTGGTGGCCATGGGCAGCTCGCTGTTTTTCAGCCGGCGCCGCTACCAGGACCACAGCTGAGGCGCTGCACTACAAGCCGAATACCCGCCGCGCATTGCCATGCAGGAACTTGTCCCGCACCGGCTCCGGCAACTCCAGGGCCTGGACCTGCTGCATGCATTTATCGAACGGCAACTGCGGGAAGTTGCTGCCGAACAGCACTTTGTCCTGCCCGTAGGTGCGCATGAAATGCAGCAACTGCGGCGGGTAATAAGCTGGCAGGTAGGCCGAGGTGTCGATGTAGATATTGTCGTGCTTCCAGGCCAGGCCGATCATCTCGTCGGTCCAGGGGTGGCCGATGTGCCCGGCGACAATTCGCAGTTGCGGGAAGTCCAGCGCCACCTCATCCAGATAAGGCACCGGCCGCCCGGTTTCCGAAGGCATCAGCGGGCCGGTGTGGCCGACCTGGGTGCAGAAGGGAATGCCCAGCTCCACGCACTTGGCGTACAGCGGGTAGTACAGGCGGTGGTTGGGCGGCAGTTTCCACAGCCAGGGCACAATGCGCAGGCCCTTGCAGCCCAGCTCGCCCACCGCCCGCTGCAGCTCGGCCAGCGCCGCCATCGGCCGGCTCAGGTCCACCGTGGCCACGCCGACAAAACGCTCGGGATAAGCCCGGGTGTAGGCGGCGATTTCATCGTTGCTGAACACCCAGCGCTCCGGCCGGCACCAGGCCGCCAGCATCAGTTTCTCCACCCCGGCCTGGTCCATCAGCTCGACGGTCTGCTCGATGCTCAGCGGCTGGTCCAGCAAATGCGCGGAACCTGACTTCTCGAACAGCCGCGCCACCTCCGGCAGCAACTGCCGTGCCCGGCCATTGGCCGGTTGTGCCCATGCGTCGATTGCACCCTTCATGAGAGCGATCCCCCTCTGCTGACCGTGATTCAGGCGACGAGGGCCCAGGCTACGTCCGCGCCATGACAGCGACAATGTTCGCAGCGCTCGGCGGCATTGACCGATCCGCCCAGGTTCGGCGCCCGTCCTTCACCTGGTTCTGCCTCCCTCCTTTCCCCCTCCCTGCCCCTCGGACCGACCAACGGTTCCAAGCGCGCATTTTGCTGGCATCGTCGCTGATCAGGCCGAAAAACAAACTTCTGGAAACATAACTAGCTGAAACGTATCAGCTCCAGCAAAAACGGCAATTATGCATAAATGCAAATTTATCCTTGACCCGAAAAATCGCCTCGCTTAAGGTGAAATTGCTGTATGCACATACAGTATTTTTGATAAGCGAATCCATTCACGGACGAGGTATTACCTATGAAAAGCAACACTGAAAAATTCGGCAAGGCACCCCATCAACCCAGCCTCTGGACTCGGGCCGATGCGCTGAAAGTCCATGCGGACGATCCCACCACGACCCAACCATTGGTCAGTGCGGATTTCCCGGTATTGAGCAACGAGGTGTTCATCTGGGACACCATGCCGTTGCGCGACCTGGACGGAAACATAACCTCCGTCGATGGCTGGTCGGTGATCTTCACCCTGACTGCGGATCGTCATCCGAACGACCCGGAGTACATCGACGAAAACGGCAACTACGACATCACCCGCGACTGGAACGACCGCCACGGCCGGGCAAAGATGTACTACTGGTTCTCCCGTACCGGCAAGGACTGGAAACTCGGTGGCCGGGTAATGGCCGAAGGGGTTTCGCCGACCGCTCGCGAATGGGCCGGCACGCCGATCCTGTTGAACGAACAGGGTGATGTGGACCTGTATTACACCGCTGTCACTCCGGGCGCGACCATCGTCAAGGTGCGTGGCCGGGTGGTGACGACCGAGCATGGCGTCAGCATGGTTGGCTTCGAGAAGGTCAAGCCGCTGTTCGAGGCCGACGGCAAGATGTACCAGACCGAAGCGCAGAACCCCTTCTGGGGCTTCCGCGATCCATGGCCGTTCCGCGACCCCAACGACGGCAAGCTGTACATGCTGTTCGAAGGCAACGTGGCCGGTGAACGCGGCTCGCACAAGGTCGGGAAAGCGGAAATCGGCGACGTACCGCCAGGTTATGAAGACGTCGGCAACTCGCGCTTCCAGACTGCCTGTGTCGGTATCGCCGTGGCCCGCGACGAAGACGGCGACGACTGGGAAATGCTGCCGCCGCTGCTGACCGCGGTCGGCGTCAACGACCAGACCGAACGCCCGCACTTCGTGTTCCAGGACGGCAAGTACTACCTGTTCACCATCAGCCACACCTTCACCTATGCCGACGGTGTGACCGGGCCGGACGGGGTGTACGGTTTTGTTGCCGATTCGCTGTTCGGCCCCTACGTGCCGTTGAACGGTTCCGGCCTGGTGCTGGGCAACCCGTCTTCCCAGCCGTTCCAGACCTACTCGCACTGTGTGATGCCCAACGGCCTGGTGACCTCCTTCATCGACAGCGTACCGACCGACGAAAGCGGCACGCAGATTCGTATCGGCGGTACCGAAGCACCGACGGTGGAGATCAAGATCAAAGGGCAGCAGACGTTCGTGGTGGCCGAGTACGACTACGGTTACATCCCGCCGATGCTCGATGTAACGCTCAAGTAATAGCGACACAGGGCGCTCAGGCAGCGGGCTCGAGTTCGATGAAGAACCCGTTGTGGATATGATCGAGATATCCCGCCTGGCTCACTGCGACTTTGCTCAGGAGCTTCATTGAACAATGCGTAGTACCAACCCTTCGCAACTGGCTACACGGATGTAGCCAGTTCTGCTCCTGCTTGCGGAAATCGCAGCAGCCCCCCTCCTCTCTCCGGCCAGCAGTGGCCTTCCCGGGGTCAGCTCCCGGTCTTGACCTTGCTCCACACCCGGGTACGCACCCGTTCCATTTTCAGCGGCAGCGGCTCCAGCGGGAACAGCGTGGCCATCACTTCTGCAGACGGATAGACCCCAGGGTTGGCGCGGATCTTCTGGGCCACCAGCGCCGTGGCATCGCGGTTGGCGTTGGGGTAGCCCAGGTAGTCGGAAGACTGGGCAATCACTTGCGGGCGCAGCAGGTAATCGATGAACTTCAGGCCGTCCTGGGGATGCGGCGCATCCTTGAGCAGCACCAGGTTTTCCACCCAGACCGGCCCGCCTTCGCGGGGAATGCTGTAGACCAGACGGCGGCCGTTGTTGGCCTTCTGCGAGGCGACCTGGGCATCGAACACTCCGCCGCTCCAGCCCAGCACCACACAGATGTTGCCGTTGGCCAGGTCAGTGATGAATTTCGACGAGTCGAAGTAGCGAATATGCGGCCGGACCTTGAGCAACAAGGCCTCGGCCTTCTTGTAGTCCTCGGGGTTCTGGCTGTTGTAGGGCAGGCCCAGGTAATGCAGGGCGATGGGGATGATTTCACTCGGAGCATCGAGCATGGCGACACCACACTGGCTGAGCTTGGCCAGGTTCTCTTCCTTGAAGATCAGGTCCAAGGAATCCACCGGTGCCTGGTCGCCGAGCAGCGCCTTGACCTTGTCGGCGTCGTAGCCGATGCCCGTGGTGCCCCACAGGTAAGGCGCGGCGAAACGGTTGCCGGGGTCGTTGCTCTGTACCTTGGCCAGCATCTCGGGGTCCAGGTGCGACCAGTTGCCGAGCTGGTTGCGGTCCAGTTCCTGGAGCACCCCGGCCTTGATCAGGTTCGGCAGCAGGTCGCTGCTGGCCACCACCACGTCATAGCCGCTGCGCCCGGCCATCAGTTTGCTTTGCATCACGTCGCTGTTGTCAAAAGTGTCCTGCAGCACGCTGATGCCGGTTTCCTTGTGGAACTGCCCGGGCGTGTCCGGGGCGATGTAGTCGTACCAGTTGTAGAAATGCACGCTCGGTTCGGCGGCCTGGACCGTAGCGAAACCGAACAGTGCGGCCAGGGCCAGGGGCAAACAGCGGATAGCTTTCATCTGAGGACTCCGAGCGTTGGCACCCGTCCAAGGGACGTGCGCCTCGCCTGCTGATTATGGGTTGTTATGGCAGGGCCGAAAGCGGCGGAAAAACAGCGATGGGGTTTAAGGAATCAACAGTTCGCGACGGCCATCGGCGTGCTCGACGTATTCGCCGGACAGTTGCAGGCGCCGGTCATGCAGGTAGTCGTAATCGCGGCGGGCGGCCTTGAGTTGCCCGAGGTCGAGCTCCACCACCTGCCGGCACTCGTCGCGGCCGGCCTCGAACAGCAGCCGGCCGAAGGGATCGACCAGCGCACTACCGCCGGCGAACACCAGGCCGTCGGTGCCGTCGCCGACCCGGTTCACCATCACCGCGAAGGCCTGGTTCTCCTGGGCACGGGCCATGATCGCGGTGCGATGCACCGGGCCGTAGGGGTCCATGTTGCCGTTGCTCACCAGGATCAGCTCGGCGCCCAGTTGGCCGAGGGCGCGGGCGCTTTCCGGCAGTTCGATGTCGTAGCAGATCAGCAGGCCGACCCGCACGCCCCGCCAGAACACGGTGCTGTAGCGGTCGCCGGGCTGGAACAGGCCGCGCTCGTCGGGCCACAGATGGGTCTTGCGGTAACTCGTCGCCACCCCTTCGGGGGTCACCAGCAGCGAGGTGTTGTAGTAGTGGCCGGCGGCTTTTTCGGCAATGCCGACCACCACCGCGACCCCCTTGGCGCGCACCGCCCGCAACACGGCCTGGATACTCGGCCCGTCCAATGGCTCGGCGACCTCGGCCAGTTGCTGCGGGTTGGCGAAACCGCTGATCTGGGTTTCCGGGAACACCAGCAGGTCGATGTCGTCGTCACAGTCGGCAATGCCCCGCAGGACCCGCTCGAGGTTGTAGGCCGTGTCGCCGTCACGGCCGGCCAGTTGCATCAGTTCAATCTTCATCGCGGATCCTTTGAAGTGTCGGCAGGTCTCCGAACGCCGCATGAGCGGCACCCGCCAGGGCTGGTGGCGAGTATGGAGGGCGCGCAGCCGCGTGGTAATCACTTCAATGGAGTACCCCGCCAGGGTTAGTTGGCGGGTCGAGTCAGCGCCAGACTGAAGGGCTCAGGCATGACCCGGTGGCTGGCGTGAAGCCGTCGGGGCTTTCAGCGCGCACCAGGTCCACAGCGCGCTGCACAGGTCCGGCAAGGCCAGCAGCAACAGCACCGGCGATATCAGCCCGGCGGCGACGAAGGCGGCAAAAAACACCGGCACCGACAGGCGGATCGCCACGGTCAGGGCCATGAATTCGCGCCGCTCGGTGTAGCCGGCCCAGACGTAATAGACCCCCAGGTACAGCGCCAGCTGGCCCATCACCCGGATCCACACCTCGTCGGTCAGGGCAAAACCGAACAACGGCAGCAGCAGGTTGGGCGCCAGCACCAGCGCGGCGCCCAGCAACAACATGTACAGGCCGAACAGAAACACGCTCTTGCCCGGATGGCTCATGGTTTTACTCCTTGGGGATGCGACGTCAGCCGATAGGCCTCGGCATCGAAATAACGGGTCTGCTGGCGGAACTGCCAGCTGAACCCCGGCCACAGGGCGACGTTGCGCCCGCTGTGAGGGTCGACGTACCAGCTCTGGCAACTGCCGACGCTCCACACCGCGCCGCGCAGCCTGCGGCGCAGGCCCTGGTTGAAGCGCGCCTGGGCCTGCGGATCGACATCGACACTGGTCACGCCCAGGCGTTGCAGGGTGTCCAGGGCGCCGAGGATGTAGGCGATCTGCGACTCGATCATGTAGACGATGGAGTTGTGCCCCAGGCCGGTGTTGGGCCCCATCAGCAGAAACAGATTGGGAAAGCCGCTGACCGTGGTGCCCTTGTAGGCTTCGCTGCCCTGCCGCCAGGTATCGACGATGTCCACCCCGCCGCGCCCGAGGATCATCCCCGCCGGAAATGGCGTGCGCGCCTTGAAGCCGGTGCCGAAGATCAGCGCATCCAGGGCATGGCGCTGGCCGTCGACGGTGATCAGCGCGTCCTCGGTGACTTCACGGATACCGCTGGTGACCAACCGGGTGTTGGCCTGGGCCAGGGCCGGGAAGTAGTCGTTGGACAGCAGGATGCGCTTGCAGCCGATGGCGTAGTCCGGGGTCAGGCGCCGGCGCAGTTCCGGGTCCTTGACCTGGCGCCGCAGCAGGTTGAGCGCCAGCCATTGGTGCAAGGCCATCAGCCGCGGGTTGAACACGAAGCCGAACACCCGGGTTTCATGGGCGGTGTAGATCAGCCCGCGCAACAGCCGCTGCATAGCGGGAAAACGCCGCAGCAGGCGCTGGCCGCTAGTGGAAAAGGCCCGGTCCGGCTTGGGGATGATCCACGGCGGCGTGCGCTGGAACACCGCCAGGCTGGCCACTTGCGGCTGGATCTGCGGCACGAACTGGATCGCCGACGCGCCGGTGCCGATCACCCCGACCCGCTTGCCGGCCAGGACGTACTCATGGTCCCACTGCTGGGAATGAAAGACCCGGCCCTTGAAGCGCTCCAGCCCCGGCAGCTGGGGATAATCCGGGGTCGACAAGGCCCCGGTGCCAGCCACCACCACCTGGGCAAAACGCACGCCGCCACGGGCATCGGTCACCTGCCACAGCGCGCGCTCTTCCAGCCAGCGCAGGCCGCTGACCGCGGTGTTGAAGCAGCAGTGTTGCAGCACCTGATACTTGTCGGCGCAGTGCCTGAGGTAATCGCGGATCTCCGGCTGCGGCGAAAAGCGCCGCGACCAGTCGGGGTTGGGCTCGAAGGAAAACGAATAGAGATGGGAAGGAATGTCGCAGGCACAGCCGGGGTACTGGTTGACCCACCAGGTGCCGCCGACGCCGGCTTCCTGTTCAAGGATCAGGAAGTCCTGCTCGCCGCGCTGGCGCAGGTTGATCGCCATACCGATGCCGGAGAAGCCGGCGCCGATGATCAACACCCGATAGACCCGCGCCGGATCGGCCTGCTCCTGAAGTAGCGCACTCATGTTCCTGACTCCTGGCGGCACAAACGCCGGGCGTGACCGTCCGCAGCGCATGCACTGTTTATTTTAAACCTCTGTGGATCAAGGGCCGGCCGCCCGCCGGCCCGGGCGGCTAAATCGACTCGGCGTGCAGCCGGCTGGTCCGGTGCGCCAGGTTCTCCAGCGCCTGCGGGTCGAGCTCGGCGGCGATCACCAGGGCCTGGCGGCGCAGGGTTTGCAGCGGCGTGCGGCGGCCGAACACGCCGGTGAAGTGCATGAACATGCGCATCCCGAAACCCAGCCCATCGCCCCTTTGCCGCGGCACCAGGTGCAGGTGGGCATGGGGGATGTGCTGGTTGGTGGCCTTGCCGTCGTTGACGATCAGGTGCGTGCCTTCCACCCCGAAGCCGGCGCGACGCTGGGCGGCCAGCAAGGTATCGAACACCTGGTACAGGTGTTGGCGGATGACCGTGGGCAGTTGCTCGAGTTTTTCCACATGGGCCAGCGGGATCAGCAGCACGTGGCCCTGCCCCAGCGGGTGTACGTCCATGAAGGCCATGCAGTGGGTGTCGCGATAGACCAGGGCGCTGGGCAATTCGCCGGCTGCGATCTGGCAGAAAATACAGGTCATCCGTGAATCCTCGGTGGGTGGCGCTCCTTCGGGCGCTGTAAATGTAGCTCACGCCGCTCGCCGAGGTTCGGCGGAAGTTGTTACCGGACGTCGCGCGAACATCCGCGCCAGCAGCCAGCGGTCGCGCAGGTAGGGCTTGTTGTCCAGCAGCGCCGCCAGCCGTGGCAGGTTGACGAAGGGCACACCGGGGTAGATGTGATGCTCGACGTGGTAGTTGATGTTGGCCCACAGCAGGCCGATCAGCCGGTCGCTGACGGTCACGGTGTTCTTCGCCAGGTCCAGGCGCTGCGGGTCGCCGACCTCCAGGGTGGCCATGGGGAAGTGCTCGTAGCCCCGGGAAATCGGGTTGATCACCAGCGCCAGCAATAGCAGCGGCACGATGAAGATCAGCACGAACTGCAGCATCAGCCCCTGGCTGTAGCACCAGGCGCCGATCGCCGCCATCGACAGCAGATTGAACGCCAGCTCGCGCAGCACCCGGTTGCGCACTGCCTTGCCGTAGCGCACCAGGGAAAAGTAGATGAAGCGCGGCACGAACACGGCGATGCGCAGGAACATCCACTTCACCCCGCCGGTGTAGTTCCAGTCGTCGGGGTCCTTGTGCGGATCGCCCAGGTAGCGGTGATGGTACTTGTGGCATTCGGTGAAGGAGGAAAACGGAAACACGATGAACCAGGCCATGAAGCGCCCGACCCACAGGTTCAGCGCCGCCGACCGAAAGCCGCTGGCATGCCCGCAATCGTGTTGCAGCACGGTGAAGGCATGCAGCTGATTGCCCAGCACCAGCACCGCCAGTGCCAGGCCCCAGGGGTTGTCGCCGAGCAGGATGTACAGCGCCGCCGCGCACCAGACCAGCAGGTGCAACAACGACCAGAGCGTGAACTTCAGCGGTTGCGGCTGCATCAGTGCCTGCAACTGGGCCTGGCGCTCGCGGTCGACCCGCAGTTCGGCGCGCTTGGCCAACCGCAACTGGTCTTCGGCGGCATGGTGGGTTGAATGACTCATGAATTGACCTTCCTCTGTCTGTATCGCTAATCGACTTGCAGGCGCACGTCGTCCGTCAATGGATAGCCCACGCACAACAGTGCCTGGCCTCGGTTCAGTTCGTCCGCCGACAGCCCGTGGTCTTCGCGCATGCGCACTTGCCCCGTCAGCCGGGTGCAGACGCAGGCGGTGCAGAAACCGCTGCGGCAGGAAAACGGTGGCTGCACGCCGCTGGCCAGGGCCGCGTCGAGCAGGGTCTGGCCTGGGGCAACGGTGAAGTTGAACGTCTGGCCCTGCATCAGCAGCTCCACGCGTTTTTCCGTGTCGCCGCTGGCCACTGGCGCCTTGGCCGGGGTGAAACGCTCCTGGTGCACACGTTCCGGGGCAATGCCCAGGGCCTCCAGGGCGGCGGTCACCTCATCCATCATGCCGCTGGGGCCACAGCTGTAGTATTCGCGGGCCTGCGGGCCGGGCAGCGCGCCGAGAATGTCCATCACCCGCTCGCGGGTCAGGCGCCCTTCGTGGGCCCCCGGGGTGTCTGGCCGCGACAGCACATGCACCAGCTGCAAACGCTCGCCGAAGGTCTGCCGCAACTGGTCGAGCTTGTCGCGGAAGATCACCGACTCCCGATTGCGGTTGCCGTAGATCAGCGACACCTGCGAGTCCGGCTCGAAGTGCAGCGCCGACTTGAGGATCGAGAAGATCGGCGTGATCCCGCTGCCCGCCGCCAGCAGCACCAGGTGCCGCCCCCTGCCCGGCTGCGGAGCGAAGGTGAAGCGGCCGTGGGTGCCGAGGGTCTGCACCGCGTCGCCGGCGCTCAGCTCCTGCACCAGGCGATTGGAGACTTTGCCGCCGGCCACCCGCTTGACGGTGATCGACAGGGTCTTGTCCAGCCCCGGCGTGCTGCTGATGGAATAGGCACGGCAGCCCTTGGTCCCGTCGACGTCGACCTCCAGGGTCAGGTATTGCCCGGCGCTGTAGCGGACTTTGCGCAGCAGCGGCTGCTTGAGGTGAATGGTCACCGCGTCGTCGGTTTCCCGTTCGATGGCGGCGACTTTCAAGGTCAGGGGACGGTTCATGGCTGGCCCAGGGCGCTGTGCGCAGGTGTGGATTCGTGGGCGTCGTGCGCTGTGCCGAGGCGCCGTTGATGGGCGTGCTCATGGGCCGAGATGGGCGCCGGCAGCACCCGGTATTGCAGCAGGCGGACTTTCTCTGCGTGGTCCAGCGGCTGCCACCAGTCCAGCTTGTCCGCCAGCGCATCGAAGCGGCGCAGCATCAGCAGCACGAACAGGCCGAACACGCTGAGGTCGCGAAACACCATGGAGCCGGCGGCCGCCAGTTCCGGCTTGAGCCGCTCGAACAGCGCCGGGCTCTCCGACCAGTGGCCGACGGCCCAGTGATGGTGGCAGGCGTGGTAACCCTCGTTGAGGATATTCACCGGCGTTTCCAGCAGGGTCACGGTGTTGTACATCCAGTCCCTGGGGTCTTCCTGGCCGCCGTAGAAGGCGTGCTGGCTCCAGTGGATGACGCCCATCAGGAAGTTGCTCGCGCACCAGGGCACCAGCATGTAGAACACGGCGATCGGCAGGCTGTAGAACGCCAGCGCGACGAACAGCCCGCCATGCACCAGGTTGCCCATGACCATGGCCCGGGCCTGGCTGCGCTTGCGCTTGCTCTTGAAGTACAACCAGGGCGAAACCATGAACTGCTGGTACATCACCTCGCGCACCATGTAGACGGCGAAATCCCAGGCGCTGGCATGGTCGTAGCGTGCAGTGGCGTAGACATCCAGCGGCCCGGCGTTCTCCCGGTGATGCTGTTGCAAATGCGCCGCCGCGTGGGGGATCAGACCCATGGGAATGGCGAAGAACATGTACAGGAAGGAGTTGCCGACCCAGCGATCCAGCAGGCTCGAACGCTTGAAGATACCGCCGGGCACGTGGCCTTCCTGATGCATGGCGCTGAAGGAGCGGACGAAGCCGCGGATGTTCGGGCCGTAGACGAAGGCGTAGAACAGCAGCACCAGCAGCCAGGAGATTTCCTTGAGCCACAATTGGGCGATGAACACCGGCCCGGCGGTCAGGCCCAGGCTGATGGCGGCGGCGAGGATCGGCTCGTCCCGCGGGTCCTTGAGCAAGCGCTCGGCCAGTGGCTGCAACAAGCGGTGATAGCTCGTCACCAGCCAGCCGCCCAGGGCCTTCATTCCCGGCAACCACGACAACACCCGGCGCCCGGCCTGCAAGGTGCACGACAGGGCCAGAATCACGACGATGGCCGCGGTGTTGAACACCAGCAGCAGACTGAACAGCGGAACAGCCAGGCAGTGAAACCCGCGACCGACATTGGCCGGGCGCGGCGGATAGAGAAAATCGCTACTCATGCTTCTACTCCATTAGGCATGTTGCCGAGGCCGGAGCGACGCCAGCGGCGCCACAGCTCCGGCTGCGGTAGCAGGCGAATCAGGCGCTATAAGACTCGCGCAGGAACTGCGCCAGCAACGGCGTGGCGGCGCCGCGGGAGATCGGGTGGAAGCAGATCGCCCGGGAGGCCGCCAGCAGATAGGCCACTTCGTCGGAGGCGATGAAAGCCATGCCGCCCAACAGCTCGACGCTGAGGTTGGTCGCACGCTCGATCGCTGCCTGTACCAGGAAGCGCGTGCACAGCGCCTTGTGGTAGGTGTTCATCGGCGCATCCTGTTGCGCCTGCAATTCGCCGGCGGTGCCGAGCAGCGCCTGATGGGCACCCTCCAGTTCGATGCACAGCAGCGCCAGTTGCGCGGGGTCGGCGAAGGCTTTTCGCAGCAGCCGGTCGACCAGGGCCGAAGCCACGCCCAGGTAGCTGCCGCCGACCATCAGCTGGAACCAGCTCAGGCCGTTGAGCGAGGTTTCCATGGCGGTCGCGGCCACTTCTTCGCTGTCGGCGCCGTCGGCCAGCAGCATGCGCTCGCTGGGCACGAACACGCCGTTGAACACCAGTTCGTTGCTGTCGGTGGCGCGCAGCACCGTGGCGTTCCAGAAGGGTTCGCGGGTGACCGTGCTGCCATCGGCAAAGACCACGGCAAAGCCCTGGCTGACGCTGCCGTCGTCCTGCTCACAGGCGACACCGACCACGATCACGTCCATGTGGTGGCTCATGGTGCAGGGCTTCTTGCTGCCGTCGAGGACGAAACCGCCCTCCACCGGCCGCGCCTTGACGCTGCGGTTGAAGATCTCCGAGCCCGGCTTGCCCTCGGCGAAGGCCGAGGCGATCAGCAACTGGTTCTGGGTGATGCCCCACAGCAGTTCTTCCGCCGCCGGGATCAACCCACCCAATTGCACGATGGTGGCGATGGTGTGGTGGTGCATGGTCATCATCACCGCCAGGGACGGGCACAGCGAACCGATGGCCCGCAGGATTTCCACGGTTTCCTCCGGCGAGGCGCCGAGGCCGCCGTAGGTCTCGGGGATGATCAGGCCGGCGGCGCGGTAGTCGCGAAACAGCCCGCAGAGCACGGCCGGGTCGGCCTGTTCCAGGGCCATCAGGCCACGCTCCTGGAGGGCGGCGAGCAGGCCCGGCAGGTACTTCTCGGTGGCGTTGCGGGCGTTGTGCATCGACATGGTGTGGACTCCTTTCTCGTTGTCAGGGTTAACCGGCTTTTTCGATCAACTGCTCCACCGCGGGGGCGAAACCGAAGGCTCGGGCCAGGTCGAAGATCGCTTCGGCGTCCTCCAGCGGAGGACGCTTGCCGATGCTGTAGTCGCGCTGCAGGCCGGCCATGGTCAGGACCATGGTTTCGGCCAGGCAACTGAAGGTCACGCCCGTGGGCAGACCGGTGAGGTTCTGCTGGCCGAAACGCTGGCTGCGGTCGGGCAAATGGATCAGGCCGCCTTCGATCACCGTGACGTCCGGGCGCAGCGCCAGGGTGACGTGACCGATGTCCGGCGGCTGCGCGCAGTCGCAGATGATCGCGTTCTGGTGCAGGACCAGCGGGTCGATAAAGGCCGAGCCGTTGGAGGTGGCCGAAAGCACGGTTTCCAGGCGTGGCAGCCAGCTCCCCAGGTCCGCGGTGATCACCAGCGGCGGCTGCACCTGCGGCTTGCCCTGGGCCAGGGCATCGATGCGGTCGAACAGTTCGCGCAATTGCTCCTCGTCGCCGAGGTCGCGATCCAGCAGTTGCTCGACGCTGGCCAGGCTCGGCAGGAGCAGCACCAGGGTCTTGGCGATGCCGCTGCTGTGGCCGCCCTGGATCTGCAGCAAGGCGTCGCGATACAGCTCGCCGGCCACCAGCCGCAGCTCGTCCATGGCGCCCCGATTGGCCCCATTGCCGAGCAATACCAGGTGCTCGCAGAGGCGCCCCAGGCGCAGGCTGGCCAGGCGGCCCACCGAACCGTAGGCACCGATCACCCCGGTCAGGCGCTTGGCCAGCGGCGCGCCCCGATTGGCGCAGGTGCTCAGCAGCGCATCGACACCGACCATGGCCGTCAGGCTGTTGCCGGTGGTGGTGTGGAACCGCTCGTTGATGACATCGACACCAGCACTGGAAATCACCGAGGTGTAGGCCCCCAGGCCGACGAAATCCACCTCCAGCTCGGCGACGCTGTCCAGGTAGTTGGCCAGCAGCTTGCGCCGCTTGCCCAGGCTCAGGCGCATCAGGTCGCGCGGTTGCAGCAGGCTGCCGACCAGCCAGCCTTCGACGTAGTCGCCGGCATCGTTGTAGACCCGCCGGGCGTGATAGGACACACCGGCATCGAGGTCCGGCTTGGCCCATTCGGAGAAGTCGTCGAGCCAGCCCTGCATGAAGGTTTTTTCCGCCGCCGACAGCCCCAGGCCGTCCACCACGCTGTCGCCGTTGACGCTCTCGGCGGTGGTCGGGTGCAGCAGGAAGGCGAAGCGACCCAGGCAGCGCCCGCTGCTGCGCGGTTTGCCGGGCACCACCCAGGGGCTCGGCACACCCCGTGGCCCGGCATAGCCGTGGGCTTCGAGGATCAAGCGATGCTGCTGGTTGTGCACCACCAGTTCCGCCACCGCCTTGAGGCCTTCGAGCAGCAGGTCGATGTCGGCGCGTTCGATGCACAGCGGTGGCTGGATGCGCAGCACGTTGCCTTCGGTGAGGGTCGGCAGGCAGTACACGCCATGGCGGCTTTTCAGGTAGCCGCAAACGATCGGTACCAGGGCGCCGAAGGCGCTGGCCAGGGACAGGGTATACAGGCGCTCGCCGCTCCAGCGGCGAAATTTCAGGCCAAGCATCAGGCCGCGGCCGTCGAGGCTGTGGAACACCTCGGGATAGTCGCGTACCAGACGCGACAGCCCGGCATGCAGGTAGGCGCCCTGCTGCGCCGCGTGCTTGAGCTGGGCGCCGTCGTTGGCTGTGAGCTGGTCGAGCACGGCCAGGCCGATGGCGGCGCTGAAGCCATTTACGGCGAAGGTGGAGCTGTGGTGCCGGTCGAAATCACGGCTCCAGCACTGCTCGCCGTAGATGCACGCGCCAATGGCCGCGACACCGCCGCCCAGGGCCTTGGCCAGCAGCACCACGTCCGGCTCCAGGCCGTGGGCGGTGGCGGCGAACAGCTCGCCGGTGCGGCCCAGGCCGGTCTGGATTTCATCGAGGACAAACAGGGTGCCGTATTGGCGGCAGAGGTTCTGCGCCGCCAGCAGGTAGCCTGGGGGCGGGGTGATCATGCCCGCCTCGCCCTGCACCGCCTCGACAAAAAAGGCTGCGGCGCGCCGGGTCTTCAGCAGCGCCTCGAGGGCCTCCAGGTCGCCATAGGGCACATGGCTGAAACCCTCGGCGCGGATCTGGAACGGCTCACGGTAAATGGCCTTGCCGGTGACCGCCACCGCGCCCTGGGTCTTGCCGTGAAAACCAGTCAGGGTGCCGATCACCAGCTCGCGCTGGGTCGCAGCGCGGCACAGCTTGATCGCCGCCTCGACGGTCTCCGCGCCACTGGTGGTGAAGGTCACTTTCGAATGGTTGCCCGGCGCCAGCTCGATCAAGCGCCGCGCCAGTTCTTCGGCGCCGGGGTTGATCAGCGGCTGGACCAGCGAGGCCTGGCCGCTGGCGAGGAATGTGTGGATCGCCTCGGTAATTGGCGCCGCGCCATACCCGAAGGGCACCGCGCCGAACTGGCCGACGAAATCGATCAGGGTCTGGCCGCTGGCGGTTTCGATCCGGGTGCCCTGGGCGCGAACCACGGTCTCGTTGAGGCCGACGAATTCCAGCAGTTCCTGGCGGGTGATATTGAGCAACGAGTCAGCCATGGCTTACCTCCCCACCGCGCCGAGCGCGCCCTGGTTGATGACGCCATACAGATGCTGACTGACCTTGCTCACGGTGTCGTGCAGGTAGGCCAGTTCCGGGTCCAGGGAGATGCCGAAACGGTCTTCGAACTCGGCGGACAGACCGACGATCAGCACCGAATCGACGCCCATCTCGTGGAACGAACGCTCGACGTCCAGCGACCCGGAATCGACCTCCAGCAGGCTGGCCAGGGTTTCGGTCACGGCAAAGGTTATTTCGTCTATATGCACAGTCGCCTCCCAGCGTAATTCGCTTCCTTTGCATGGCCGTTGGCCCGCGCCACCCCGTGGTGAAACCACGGGATCGACGCTTGGGCAGGCGTCATGATGCAAACGCGTTTTGAGTGTGGACGACCCGCCGCGGCAGGCCATTTGCTACACCCCGATGCTCGGCGTCATGCCGGCTCAGCTCAATACTCCGTAAGGAGTAGCGCCTGGTTTTGTAGGCGCTGCCGCGGGCTGCGACAGGACCGAAGGTCCTCCAGCGATCTCAAGCCCCCTGCGCCCGCTTCGCGGTCGATCGCAGCCTCGCGGGCTCGGCAGCGGCTACAAACGCGCCGACCGGCAGGTCGCGCCTGGCTTTTGCTTTTGATCTACCCGCCCCATCGGGAGGCTTCGTTCCGGTGTTCATCAGGGGGATGGCGCGCAGCGCCCCTCGACGCAGTCGAGGACATCGTATGGAGGTCGAAGCGAAGCCGACCGGAGTCGATGCCCCCTGATGGACGCCGGAGCGAGGGAACCTGAGCGCAGCGAAGGCCGTACGCAGGGGCAAGCGTTTTTGGTTCCTTTTTAGGCGTTTGTAAAAAGGGACTCGCCGTAAGGGCGAAACCCTAAGTGGCCGTTACCACAGGAATGGATATGTACACCGTCCAAAAAATGCAGCGCCTGCACAGACGCAATCGCGGGCAATCGAACGTCGACCAGCCTCTCCTACAGAAGCCAGCAAACGTATCCGCCATGACCGCAAGAATAGATGTGTACCCCCCCCCAAAAAAAACATGCAGCGCCCAAACAGACACCATCACGGCCAATCGAACACCGACCGGCCGCTCCTACAAAAAGCACAGGCGACGCCGAAGCACTGAGCCTCGTCAGCACTGAGGGGGTGGTTACTGGATGAAAGACAGGCAGCACTCACTCGTCGCAGAACAACGCCGCGATCTGCGCCCGACTCGACGCCTGGAGTTTGGAGAAGATGTTCTGCAGATGGGTTTTCACGGTCTTGTCGCTGATGCCGAGGATCTGGCCAATCTCCCAGTTGGTCTTGCCTCGGGCCACCCAGCGCGAAATCTCCGCTTCGCGGCTGGACAGGATGGACAACAGTTGATGGTTCGGCCCCGGGTTGTGGCGCAACAGCTTGCTGCCCAGCGCCCGGTTCAGGGCGATGTGCAGGTACGGGGCGAAGACCATCATGCGCATTTTGCTTTCATGGGCCACGGTGGCCGAGATGTTGTGAAAGAAGTAGCCGGTGAAGGTGTTGCGGTGCAATCCGGGCAGCAGGGTCCAGCCCAGATTGCGTATGCCGTGTTCGCGAAAAATCTTCGCCCACACCTGGTCCTGCGAGTTACCCAGGCGCTCCAGGGTGGTGAACTTGGGGCGTCCGCAATGCTCGATGGGGTCGATGCCCAGCGGCGGAATCATGCCGTCGCGACCGACGATGGCCTTGATCAGGTCATCGGAGACGCTGTCCGGATGAATCAGGTGCGAAAAGAACACCCGGTGCGCACGGACCCGGCCGCTGGCGAACACGAAGTTCTCGCACGGCAGGATCTGCGGCAGCGCCAGCTGGGTCTGCTGTGTCAGCTCGGCGATGCTGCGCGCCGAGGTGATGGAGTTGAGCACGCTGGTCAGCTGCAACCGTTGCTGGCTGTCGGTGGGCGGCAACGACAGCACCGACCGCGGGCGGCTGGCCAGTTCCAGCCGCGGTTCGCAGAAGGCCGGCTGGGCGAACAGCAACGCCGCGGGTTTGGGCGCATGCACCGGGCCGATCGATAGACTGGTCATGCTTCCACGACCTGGCTGTCGACGGTGATGTCACGCAATACCCGGCCGTTGCTCTCCACCGCGACCACCGACTTGTCCAGCGGATGGGCTTCGGCCGGCGCCGTGCCCTCGAGTGCCGCCAGCCAGGGAGCGAACTGCTTGCGGCACTCCTGGCGCTTGATCTTGCCGCTGGAGGTACGCGGCAACGACCCGCCGAACACCAGCAACAGCACCGGCCGCGCCAATTGGTGCTGTTGCCACAGCCGCGCCTTCATGTCGCTGAACAGCTGCGGCAGGTCGAGGCTGCGCAAGGCCCGTCGCTCGATTTCCTGGGCGATCACCACCTGCTCGCTGTCGCCGGTCTCGATGCTGAAGGCCGCGGTGCCGTCCGGGCGAAAACTGTCATGGGTACGCAGCACGGTGTTCTCGATATCGCCAGGGTGATGGTTGACGCCATTGACGATGATCAGGTCCTTGAGCCGTCCGGTGACGAACAGCTCGCCATCGAGCAGGAAGCCCAGGTCGCCGGTGCGGAAGTAGCGCGACCAGCCCAGCGCCGGCGGGGCCGGGCGAAAGGCCGCGGCGGTGCTCTCCGGGCGCTGCCAGTAACCGCTGGCGACGCTGTCGCCGAGGATGCAGATCTCGCCGACCCGCCCGTCCTCCAGTGGCTGTTCGGTGTGCGGGTCGCAGATGAACGGGCCCTGCCCCGGAATGCCGCGGCCGCTGCTGACCAGGGTGCACAGGCGCAACTCGGCGTCGCTGCCCTGGCCGTCGTGCAGGCGCGCCACATTGTCCTCCAGCAAGCCGGCATGGAACTGGCGAATCACCGGCTCGCGCTTGCTGCCACCGGCGCTGACCATCAGCGTGCCTTCGGCCAGCCCGTAGCAGGGAAAGGCCGAGGTGCTGGCAAAACCGGCACGGGCGAAACGCTCATGGAAGGCGGCAATGGTCTGCGCCCGCACATGTTCGGCGCCGTTGAAGGCCACCTCCCAACTGCTCAGGTCGAGGCCGGCCAGCTCTTCGTCCTTGATCTTGCGCAGGCACAATTCATAGGCGAAGTTCGGCCCGCCGCTGACGGTGCCGCGGTAGGTGCTGATGGCCTGCAACCAGCGCAGCGGCCGTTGCAGGAAGTGGATCGGCGCCAGCAGGGTCGAGCCGAAGCCGACGAACAAGGATTGCAGGATGCCGCCGATCAGCCCCATGTCGTGATACGGCGGCAGCCAGCTGACCAGGTGACTGTCCTTGTGGGTCAGAAAGCCGCGGCTGATGCTGCGCGAATTGTGAATCAGGTTGCCGTGGGTCACCGCCACTCCTTTGGGAATCCCGGTGGAGCCGGAGGTGTATTGCAAAAAGGCGATATCGTCCCGGGTCACAGGAACCGTCCGCCATTCGCTGGCCAGGGCCAGGTCCAGAGTCGCCATGTCCAGCACCCGCGGACTGTCGGCCTGCCCCAGCCGGGCCTGGATGGTCGGGACATCCTCGCCACTGGCCAGCGCCGCCGTCGGCTGGCAGTCGTCGATGATGCCGTCCAGCCGGTCCAGGGTCTTGGTCGCCCCCGGCGGATAGGCCGGCACCGCCACCAGCCCGGCATACAGGCAGCCCATGAAGGCGATCACATAGTCCAGGCCCGGCTTGAGCAGGATCAGCACCCTGTCCCCCACCCGGCAATGCCCCTGCAACCGGGCCGCCGCCGCTCTCGCCGCGCGGTCCAGTTCAGAGAAGGTGATCAGGGTTTCTTCGTCTCGCCCGTTGTGCAGAAAACGATAGGCCAATCGGTCCGGGATCGTATGGGCGTGAAGCTGCAGACATTCCGAAAAATTCGCATACGGAACGTCGCTATCGTGGTCGTTCGTAGTCATTATTTTGTGTCCAGGCAGCCGTACTTAGCCATCTCCCGCAAGGCCCGAAATCTGCGGCCTTGCGCATCCATTACGCTTGATCATCCTCTGGGAGCGCGCACTCGAAGTTAATACTCCGAACGGCGTATACCCGCAATTTCCGCCCCCGGCGCATATTCGCCTCACAGCTCGATGCATGCATGGCTTTTTGCCATACGGCCTTGCAGTCATCAGCCCTTTTCAAAGAGGTGAAGCCGACTATCCGGGCCTGCGCAAGCTGGGCTTGTGTAACTGGCCATGTCATGAAATCCAGGCCGGAACGGGAGCGTTCCGGTTTCGCCACCAGCGTGCGCAGCACCGGGAGAACAGGATGTCTTTTAGCGAATACGCCACCTTCGACGCGGTCGGCCTGGCCGATCTGGTCAGAACCAGACAGGTACGCCCCTCCGAACTGCTGGAGGAAGCCATACGCCGCATCGAAGCCTTCAACCCGGCGGTCAACGCCGTGGTCTACAAGGCCTACGACAAGGCCCGGGCGCAGGCCGCCGAACAGGACAAGGCCCCAGCGACGGGCGCGCTGCACGGCGTGCCGTTCCTGCTCAAGGACATCCTCGGCGACTGCCAGGACCTGCCCTCGACCCTGGCTTCGCGCATGCTGCAAGCACGGGTCATGCCCCAGGACTGCGAGCTGGTGAAGCGTTTTCGCCAGGCCGGGCTGGTGTTCGTCGGCAAGACCAACGCTCCGGAGTTCGGCATTCTGCCCACCACCGAAGGGGCCTTCTACGGCCCGGCGCGCAACCCGTGGAACCTGGAATATTCCACCGGCGGCTCCAGTGGTGGCGCAGCCGCCGCGGTGGCCACCGGCATGGTCCCGGCGGCCCATGGCAACGACGGCGGTGGCTCGATCCGCATTCCCGCCTCCTGCTGCGGCCTGGTCGGCCTCAAACCGACCCGGGCGCGCAATTCCCTGGCCCCGGACTTCGGCGAGCTGCTCAGCGGCCTGCTGGACGAACATGTGCTGACCCGCAGCGTGCGCGACAGCGCCGCCCTGCTCGACGCCACCCACGGCGTGGTGCCGGGCGATCCGTATCGCGCGCCGCCCATGCAGGGGCGTTTTCTCGACCAGCTCGGCCGCGAACCGGGGCGCCTGCGCATCGCCTTCTCCAGCACCGACCCGGCCGGTCGGCCGCTGCACCCCGACTGCATCGCAGCGGTGGAAAGCACCGCGCGCCTGCTCGAATCCCTCGGCCACCATGTGGAAGAAGCCGCGCCGCAGCTGGACCTGCAAAGTTTTGCCGAAGCCTTCAGCGCCCTGTGGTTCTCCGGAATCGCCTTCGCCGTAGAACTGATGAGCCTGCAACTAGGACGCGGCCCGCTGCCCGGCGAACTGGAAAACCTGACCCAGGCCGTGCATCAACGCGGCCTCGGCGTGAGTGCGGTGGAGTACCAGATGTCCGAGCTGGTGCTGCAGCAGGTCGGCCGGGAAATGGCGCGCTTCCACCAGACTTATGATTGCTGGCTGACCCCGACCCTGGCCCGGCCGCCGCTGCGCAACGGGGTGGTGGATATCCATTCCAGCGACCTGGAAAACACCTACGGCCCGCTGATCGACTACAGCCCGTTCACCGCCATCCACAACGCCTCGGGGCAGCCGGCGATTTCCCTGCCGCTGCACTGGAACGCCGAGGGCCTGCCGATCGGCCTGATGCTCAGCGCCGCCTTTGGCGAGGAAAGCCTGCTGTTCCGCCTGGCCGGCCAGCTGGAACAGGCACGGCCATGGAAGGACCGGCGGCCGCAGCTGTTCATGCAGCACCGCCCCAACGAAGCGGTTATCGGCTAAGGAGAGCAGCACCCATGCGCACGCTGGACACCTCGACCGCCCCGCCTTATTGCCCCGTTGGTTCAGGCCAGGAGCAGCACCTGCCGGGGGCCATTCCCTGGCCCACCGATGGCCTGAACCGCGAGCAACTGGCGCGTTATGGCAAGGAGCTGATTCGCCAGACCCTGCCTTTTACCGTGGAAAACCGCCGCCTGAGCTGGTGGCATTTCTACTCGACGCTGCTGGTGATCGGGCTGTTCGGCGCGGCCGTGGCCATGCCGTTGTGGTGGCCGCTGCGCCTGGCGTGCAGCGTGCTGCTGGGCTTGTCCCTGGTGCGCATGTTCGTGCTGTACCACGACTACATGCACGGCGCGATCCTCAAGGGCTCGCGTTTCGCCGAGGTGTTTTTCAAGACCTTCGGCTTGCTGCTGATGGCCCCGCCGACGCTGTGGAAGCAGTCCCACGACTACCACCACGGCCACAGCTGCCAGTACGTCGGCGCGGAACAAAACCGCCTGCCGCTGCTGTCCACCCACACTGACCTGGGCACCTTTCCCCTGCTGTCCACCGAGGAATATGCCCGCGCCGGGCGCCTCAAGCGCTTGCGTTATCGTGTCGCCCGGCACCCGCTGATGATCCTGCTGGCGTCATTCAGCATCTTCATTTTCAGCATCTGCATGGTGTCGCTGATCACCCAGCCGCAGCATCGGCTCTGGTCGCTACTGGCGCTGGCGCTGAACCTGGCGAGCGCCGTCGCCCTGGCACTGCTGGCACCGGACATCCTGCTGTACGGGGTATTGATCCCCAGCCTGTCCGGCTCGGCGCTGGGCGCCTACATGTTCTACTGCCAGCACAACTTCCCCGGCGTGCGTTACCCCGAGCGCGCCGACTGGGACTACGCCGCTACCGCGGTGTTCTCCTCCAGCTACATGCGCACCGGCCCACTGATGGCCTGGTTCACCGCCAATATCGGCTATCACCATGTGCATCACGCCAACTCGGGCATCCCCTTCTACCGCCTGCCAGAAGCCATGGCGGCGATCCCGGCGTTGCAATCGCCCATCACCACTTCGCTGCACCCGCGGGATATCTACCGCTGCCTGCGACTCAAGCTGTGGGACCCGGCGCACCAGCGCATGATCTCGTTCGCCGAGTTTCGCCAGCAGGCGCAACGCTGAAGGAAATGAGCTGTCGGGCGTTGCCCGGCGAGCACTCGCCAGGGATGATCGAGGCCGGAATTTTCCCGTCGATCGTGGGTCAGTAGAGCCACGCCTTTTCGCACCGGTCCGTTGGTCCGTGACAATGGGGCCTCGGTCCCATAAATTAGGCGCCCTGAAAAGGCCCGGTGCTTTTCTAGCCTCATTTCCAGTTAAACGAAGTAGTGAAATATCAATGTCCGATTCCAATACAGAAGAATCCGTAAACGCCTTGTCGTCCAAAGCGGAATACGAAAACGCCATCAATCTTTCACAGCACGTGTCCCAGGCCAAGACCATCAGCGAGATGGTCCTCGATGCTTTCCAGTCCACCAAGGAAAGCGACCAGATCCGCGAATTGCGCGCCGAGATCCGCCAGGCTCACGACCGCTTCGACGACGACCGCGCCTATGAACTCATGGGCCAGCTCAAGCAGCTCAAGGACGCCGAGGCCGCCGACAGCGCCGCCCTCGAAGACCTGAGCAGCAAGTTCCCGATCAGCCGCATCCTGTCCAGCTACAAGGACGACCCGAGCTTCCAGGAGCTGGTCTACGGCCTGGCGCTGAAAGTGCTGAACCAGACCCACCAGGCCATCAGCAGCCCAGGCGGCGGCAAAAGCAAGGCGCGGCCGAAGAAAGAAATGGAAGTGTTCGCCATCAGCAAGGACGGCATCAGCGTCACCCTGCCGATCCGCCCGCGCTCCAAGGCCAACGTCGACCGTGAAGCCTTCGAATTCCTCGGTTTCGCCTTTGTCGGCGAAGGCGACGAGGCTGAGCTGGAAAGCGAAGTGTTCTTCGACAAGGACGGCAACGAACAGCCAGCCACCCGCAAGAACATCGTCACCGCGATCCAGCAGCAGACCGCGTTCGAAGGCTACAGCGCTCTACAACAGCAATAACCCGTACCCGCGAGCTGGCTCGCGCAGAGGGCGGATCGCGCAACAGCGCAGCGCCCCTCAGCGGCTGGCTCCTGCGAATGAAAGACCGGCCCCCCCTCAGTTGCCCCGGTAATCTGCGATGGGATACATCGCGCACAACGCCTCGGTCTGGAGTCGGAACTGCTCTTGCAACTCAGGCTCCAGGCTGTACTTCTGCTCGCTGAGTGGCGTGACCTTGTCCAGTATCCGGCACACCAGATCGACCACTTCACGACACCCTTGGGAATCGATGTAGCGTTGGGCGATGGAACCGGTGCCGAGACACAAGCCATTGGCGACGAATGAGGACCGGGTTTCCCCCAGTGCGCGGTTTTTACCCACGATGATGCCGCATCGCTCCAGTGCCGAGGCGGCAATCGAACCGCTGATGCCCCCACGCAACCTGAGCAGAACCGTGTGGTTCTCCGTCCCCCCGCCCACGACCTCGTAGCCCTGCGCCATGAATGCGCTGGCCATTGCATCGGCTGTGCTGCGAATCCGCCCCATGTAGGCATCGAACTCGGGGGACATCGCGTAGCCCAGCGCAGCGGCCTTGGCCGCGATCATGTTGACCGCCGGCGCGCCCTGCATCCTGGGGAATACCGCTTGCTCAAGGACCCGACTGAAGCTCGCCCTCAGGCCGGGAACCTTGGTGTCGGCGTCCCGGCCGGAAAGGATGAGGCCGCCACGAGGCCCCGCGAGTTGCTTGTGGGTACACGCGGTGGTGACATGCGCCACGTCGATCGGGCTCGGATGCCGCCCCGTGGCGACCAGCCCGGCGATATAGGAGATGTCCGCCAGCAGGATGGCCCCGGCCTCGTCGGCAATAGCGCGAAAGCGTTGGAAGTCCACGACCCGGGAATAGGCGGTCGCACCGCAGATGATGATGCGCGGACGATGGGCGAGCGCCAGGTGGCGAACCTCTGCGTAATCGATCACGCCCTGCGAGGTGGTGCCGTAGCGGATCGCCTTGTAGTGGGCGCCGGTGAATGCGACAGGGCTGCCGTGGGTCAGGTGCCCGCCGTGATCGAGGGCCATTCCGAGAATGGTGTCCCCCGGCTCGAGCAGGGCAGCCAGCACTTGGTAGTTGGCGTTCGAGGCGGAGTGTGACTGGACGCTGGCATATTGCGCCCCGAACAACTCCCGCGCCCGGCGAATCGCCAGCGACTCGACCAGGTCGACGTTCTCGCAGCCAACCTGATGACGCTTGCCTGGCGTGCCCTCGGCTGTGACGTTGACCAGTGCCGAGGCAGACGCCGCCAGGATGCGAGGGTTGGCCGCGCAGGAGGATGAAACCAGGGACAGTGTGCGGTGTTGACGCGTGACTTCAGCGTCCAGGATCCCGGCCAGTTCGGCGTCTTCAGCGCGCAAATCCGCCAAACCACGTCGCAACAGGTCGGCCTGGTCCCTCAGTGGTTCTGTATAAGCTGCCATCGTTCGGTGTTCCTTCCTTGTCATTTGCGTGCTACGAACGACAGCACGCTTCCTGGTTTAACGTTCGTGGGCAGCTAATTAATCAAAAAATTAAACACTTTCCAAATTAAATGCTTCTTTTCCGAGGAGCGGGAAGGGACAGCAGGTTTGCGTTGCTGCTGGATGTTCGCCTATCAAGGCGATGGCACCGCGCATTTCGGGGCTTTATTGTCATGACAGGGACATGCAACACTTGCCCCCCGCGGCGCCCCCGGTCCGAACCCTCCCAAGGATTCCGGGCGCGCCCGATACCGACAGCGAAATATTCCAGGATGGATGCAGGCTGGCTAAAGGAGCACTAGCGAGTTGGTACAGACCACAAAGCCGACAAGCTCTTGCCGCATCAATCCGACTGTTCTCACCCCCTGGCGTCGAGCAGTTGAATGTCATGCACGCCACGCACGCTATGAAAGCCCCTAAGCGTGGCGACTATAAGGAAATGGTGAGCATTTGATGCACAGAAGAGAAAGAACAGAGTATTTGAAGAGCAATATCAAATACCTGATAAAAAGCCGCGGCGAGACGCAACTGTCTTTATGCAATGCCAGTGGCCTGACCAGGACGACCATCTACAACATTCTGGAAGGCAAGGTCAGCAACGTACAGCAATCCACCATTCGCAAAATCTCTGATTTCTTCGGTGTCTCCTACGAAGAAATAGAAACCGTCGATTTTGAAGAGAAGGAAATCATCGACAGCAGTATTTCCCCACAAGGAAACATGAACCCGGCGGCGGTTCCGATCCTCAAGGAAAGCCTGTTGATGATCAACATGTACAAGCGGATTGGCGAACTGGCCATACTTCACCCACTGACCTATTACTTCGGCGCCTCCTACAACTTGATAGCGGTGCTGCTGGAGAATGAGATCAAGGGCCTGTACGAGGCCGGCGACCTCTTGATCATTCAAAAGGGAGTGTCGAGCGACGACAAGGAAAAACTGGTCTACGACAGACAGGCAAGAAAGCTGTTCATCATCAATGAGCCATGCTCCGACTCAGACCGAGTACTTGTGGTGGGTGACATCATCGAGGAGCGATTCAATGGCAGCTTATGAAGGCGAACTCGAGAACAGCAAATATAAACTTCTGGGCTTTGAAAACAACAAGAGCCTGGCGGTGATCATGATCATCGCTACGGGCAAAGTCATAAAGATCAAACTGAGCGAAGTGCTTAACAGCGAAATAATGGAAAACCTGAACAAAATGGAAGTTAAAAACATCTACAAGAAGTTCTACTCCCAAGGAGGAGCGCTGACCGCATACGACCTGAATGACCGCCACGAAAGCTCATGGATGATTTATATCATCCTTAATCTGCTGCTCTTTACCTTCTATATCTTCACCAGCATTGCCGCCACCAAGCCCATTTATCTTGAATCATTTGGCATCATTATCACTCCGGGCACCTTCCTTTATCCCCTGACATTCTTGATCGTTGACCTGTTGAACGAAAACTTTGGACTGCGGCTGGCAAGAAAAGCGATCTTCTTTGCCTTCGCCAGCAACGCCATGATTATCATCCTGCTCTATGGCTCGACCTTTCTCCCCGGCCTGCCAGGCTGGAAGCTCGACACCCCGTACAACGACGTGATCATTCATGTGTCATCTGTCCTGGTGGCGTCCTCTGTCTCTTTCCTGGCTTCCGAGAACATCAACTCGTACTTGCTGTGCAAGATAAAAGAGCTGACGAATTCCAGGTTCCTGTTCCTGCGGATATTCTTGAGTACGCTGTTCGCGGTCATTATCGACAGCTTCGTGTTTTGCTACATTGCCTTTTATGGCTCGATGCAAAACAACGACATCCTGAACATGATTTATGTGCAGATCGCAATCAAGGTGTGCTTTGCCTTCTTCAACATCTTGCCTGCCTATGGAGCCAGGTCACTGTTCAAGAGATACATGACGGACAGCCAGACAAAGTAGTGCAACCACTCTTTATCTCAAGCTGATGGATTCAACACTCATCCGGCAGGTGTGGATGCAGTGTTGAAATCCATTGACGTGCTGTCGGTCAAGCCGTCATTGCAGATTCATCTTGCTTCTCAAGCTATTCATGACTTCTGTCTTGTTCCCCAGGTAATCATTCAGCCCTCTTGCACGAAGGTTGCACGCATCGCAATTGGCACAACCGCTGCCAAGCACGCCGTTGTAGCACGTCAGGGTCTGCTCGCGGATCAGGCTCAACTGATTGTGATGATCCGCCAGCGCCCACGTCTCCGACTTGTTCAGCCACATCAGTGGCGTATCAAGACGCAGGCGGTATTCCATGCCCAACTCGACGGCCTTGTTCAAGGCCTTTACAAACTCGTCACGGCAATCGGGATAACCCGAGAAGTCCGTTTCACACACCCCGGTAATGACCGTTTCAGCCTGTACCTGGTAGGCATAGATAGAGGCCAGGGTCAGAAACAGAATGTTTCTTCCCGGCACGAAAGTGCTAGGCAGGCTTTCACCTGAACTGTTCACCGTCGGCACCGGAATATTGTCTCGAGTGAGACTGCTGATCGCCAACTCATTGAGCAACGAAGCATCCAGCACTTTGTGGACTGTCGCTCCCAACTGCTTCGCGAGCTGCTGCGCCACTTCTATTTCTGCGCGGTGGCGCTGGCCGTAATCAAAGGTAATACAGTGCACTTCATCATAGAGCGGCAATGCGTGGATCAGACAGGTCGTCGAGTCCTGCCCGCCACTGAATACGACAACAGCTTTTTTCTTCATCATTCTGCTTCCTGCATGAATAGAGTCATTTGAATATTTAAACAGCCCACTGACTGACACTCAATAAAAAGCCCCGCGCTTCTGTCGAAGGCGGGGCTTTTTCATAGCCTTTGCAGCTTATGGCGCGTAGGTCAGCAGCAGTTCGCTCGGTACCTTGAAATCCAGGGACATCATCACGCTCAGCGCGGTGATGGTGAAGATCGAGAACACGAACAGCTTGCGGGCCCAGACGGTGTCGTCCACCGCCTTGTAGCCGGTCCAGGCCATGTACAGCCAGTACATGCCCATCGCGGCCGCGACGGCCAGGTAGCTCATGCCGGCATACCCGCTGAAGGTCAGCATCAGGGTCGCCACCAGGAACGCCAGGATGTAGAGCAGGATGTGCTTCTTGGCCACAAGGATGCCGCGCTTCACTGGCAGCACCGGAATCGATGCGGCCAGGTAATCGTTGAAGCGGAAGATCGCGATGGCGTAGGAATGCGGCATCTGCCACAGGCTGAACATCACCAGCAGGGTCAGCGCGGCCATGTCGAAGCTGTTGCTCACGGCCACGTAACCGATCACCGGCGGCATCGCCCCGGACAGGCTGCCCACCAGCGTGCCGTGCACCGACTTGCGCTTGAGGTACAGGCTGTAGAAGCCGACGTAGATGACAAAGCCGATCACGGCAAACAGCGCCGCCAGCGGATTGGCCACCTTGTACAACAACGCAACGCCGGCGACACCCAGCAGGGTCGCGTAGACCAGTGCCACTTTCAGGGAGATCAGGCCCTGAACCAGCACGCGGTTCTTGGTGCGCTCCATCTTCAGGTCGATGTCGCGGTCGATGCAGTTGTTGAACACGCAACCGGAAGCTACCACCAGGGACGTGCCGATCATCGCGGCCAGGAAGATGGCCAGATCGACATGTCCCTTGGAGGCCAGGAAAAAACCGCCCGCCACAGAAAGCACGTTACCGAAAATGATCCCCGGTTTGGTGATTTGGATAAAGTGCTTGAGCGACATCGGGTCTTACCTCACTTCGCCATCATGTAGGTGTGGATGCTGAACATGATCCACAACGACAGACCAACCAGCAGGACGATCACCAGGGCAGCGAAGACGAACGCGATCACGTTGTTACGCTGGGCCTCGGAGCGGTCCAGGTGCAGGAAGTACACCAGGTGAACCAGGACCTGGATCACCGCGAAGGCGAGCACGATCATCAGGGTGATGGATTTCGGCAGGGTCGGGTACATCACCAGGCCGAACGGGATGATCGTCAGGATCACCGACAGGATGAAGCCGATGGCGTACGACTTTACGCTGCCGTGGCCAGCATCATGGCTGTCATGGGAGTGTGCATTAGCCATTACATAGTCCCCATCAGGTAAACAACGGTGAAGACGCAGATCCAGACCACGTCCAGGAAGTGCCAGAACAGGCTCAGGCAGCTCAGGCGGGTCTTGTTGGTTGCGGTCAGGCCGTGCTTGTTGACCTGATACATCATGATCGCCATCCAGATCAGGCCAGCGGTCACGTGCAGACCGTGGGTGCCGACCAGGGTGAAGAACCCGGACAGGAAGCCGCTGCGGCTAGGGCCGTAGCCTTCGGAGATCAGCAGGTGGAACTCGTTGATCTCCATGCCGATGAAGCCCAGGCCGAACAGGAAGGTCAGGGCCAGCCAGCCCAGGACCTGCTTCTTGTTACCCCGGAAGAACGCCAGCATGGCGAAGCCGTAGGTGATCGAACTGAACAGCAGCAAGGCGGTTTCGCCGAGCACGTAAGGCAGTTCGAAGATGTCGTGGCCCGACGGGCCACCCGCTACGTTGTTTACCAGTACCGCGTACACCGCGAAGATCGACGCAAACAGAATGCAGTCGGTCATCAGGTAGAGCCAGAAACCGTATACGGTCATCTCGCCCGAGTCGTGGTGATGGTCATCGTGCCCATGGTCATCGACATGGGTGTGTCCAGCATTGGTCACTAAGTTCGACATGGTTTAAGCCTGTTCCAACGAGGTTTCTACACGGTTGGCCGGAATCTTCTTCTCGGCTACCAGGCGAGCGTGCTGCTCGGCTTCGATGCGTTCGATCACGTCGACCGGCACCATGTAGCCTTGATCATCGCGAGCCGCGTGGATCACGAAATAGATCACGGTACCGGCCAGGCTAGCGATCGCCAGCCACCAGATGTGCCAGATCATCGCGAAACCGAAGACGGTCAACAGAGCACCCATCACCAGGCCGGTGGCGGTGTTGTTCGGCATGTGGATCGGTTCGTAGCGAGCAGGCTTCTGGTACGCGGTACCGTTTTCCTTGGCTTCGGTGAACGGGTCGATGCCATTGGCCTTCGGCAGTACGGCGAAGTTGTAGAACGGCGGTGGCGACGAAGTCGACCATTCCAGGGTGTGGGCATTCCATGGGTCGCCGGACACGCACTGGTTCTGCTTGCGATCACGCACGCTGACGTACAGCTGGATCAGCTGGCAGGCGATACCGATGGCGATCATCACCGCACCGAACATGGCGACGTACAGGTACGGCACCCACTCAGGGTTGGTCGTGGCGTTCAGGCGACGGGTCATGCCCATGAAGCCCAGTGCATAGAGCGGCATGAAGGCGACGAAGAAGCCCGAGATCCAGAACCAGAATGCAGCCTTGCCCCAGCCTTCGTGCAGCTTGAAGCCGAACGCTTTCGGGAAGTAGAAGCTGAAGCCAGCGATGTAGCCGAATACAGCACCACCGATGATCACGTTGTGGAAGTGCGCGATCACGAACAGGCTGTTGTGCAGGACGAAGTCAGCACCCGGGATGGCCAGCAGTACGCCGGTCATGCCGCCGATGGCGAAGGTCACCATGAAGCCCAGGGTCCACAGGACCTGGCTGGTGATACGCAGACGGCCGTGGTAGATGGTGAACAGCCAGTTAAATAGTTTCACACCCGTCGGGATGGAAATCAGCATGGTCGCCAGGCCGAAGAAGGCGTTGACGCTGGCCCCCGAACCCATGGTGAAGAAGTGGTGCAGCCAGACCATGAAGCCCAGTACCGAGATCGCGCCGGAAGCGTAGATCATCGAGTGGTGGCCGAACAGGCGCTTGCCCGAGAAGGTCGAGATGACTTCGGAGAAGATACCGAACGCCGGCAGGATCAGGATGTACACCTCAGGGTGACCCCAAGCCCAGAACAGGTTCACGTACATCATTGGATTGCCACCAAGTTCATTGGTGAAAATGTGGAAATCCATGTAACGGTCGAGGGTCAGCAGTGCCAGGGTAGCGGTCAGGATCGGGAACGAAGCGACGATCAGCACGTTGGCCCAGGTGCAGGTCCAGGTGAAGATCGGCATGTCCATCATCTTCATGCCCGGGGTACGCATTTTCAGCACGGTGGCCAGGAAGTTGACCCCCGTCAGCGTCGTCCCTAGCCCGGATAGCTGTAGCGCCCAGATGTAGTAGTCGACACCCACGCCCGGACTGTATTGCAGGCCCGACAGCGGCGGATACGCAACCCAGCCGGTCTTGGCGAATTCGCCGACGCCCAGGGACAGGTTGATCAGCACGACGCCGGAAACCAGCAGCCAGAAGCTCAGGGAGTTGAGGAACGGATAGGCAACGTCACGCGCGCCGATCTGCAGCGGCACTGCGAGGTTCATCAGGCCGGTGAAGAATGGCATCGCCATGAAGATGATCATGATCACACCGTGGGCGGTGAAGATCTGGTCATAGTGTTCAGGAGGCAGGTAGCCCGGCGAACCCTCGGTGGCCATGGCCAGCTGGGTACGCATCATGATCGCGTCGGCGAAGCCGCGCAGGAGCATGACCATGGCGACGATGATGTACATCACGCCGATTTTCTTGTGGTCGACCGAAGTCAGCCATTCGGTCCACAGGTAGGACCACTTCTTGAAGTACGTGATACCCGCGACAAGCGCCAGACCACCGAGGATGATCATGGCAACGGTCACCATGACAATCGGCTCGTGGAACGGTATCGCGTCCAGACTTAATTTACCAAACATCGTTTACTCCTCTGCCCCAGCAGCTGAATGCGAGCTCATGTCAGTCCCTTCCACAGCGGCCACTTCTTTCTTCTCGTGCTTGACCGGCTTGCCTGGTTTCATGCCTTCATACTTGTCGACGATTTTCTGAAACAGGTCCGGCGTGTACGAGGAGTACAGCGCGACAGGGTTGTTCTGGCTTGGCTTGGCAAGGGCTTCGTATTCAGCTTGATCAAGCTGTTTAGGTGCGGCCTTGACTTCGGCTACCCAGGCGTCGAAATCTTCCTGGCTCGTCGAGATCGCTTTGAATTTCATGCCGGTGAAGCCAGCGCCACTGTAGTTAGCGGAGATGCCTTCCATTTCAGCTTTCTGGTTGGCGATCAGGTGCAGCTTGGTCTGCATGCCTGCCATCGCGTAGATCTGGCCGCCCAGGGCAGGGATGAAGAACGAGTTCATCACGGCGTCGGAGGTGATCTTGAAGTTCAGCGGAGTGTGCTCCGGGAAGCGGATTTGGTTAACCGTGGCGATACCCTGGTCCGGGTAGATGAACAGCCACTTCCAGTCCAGCGCGACCACTTCGATGTTGATCGGCTTGGCGTCGGACTCCAGCGGACGATACGGGTCCAGCGCGTGGGTGGACTTGTAGGTCACATAACCCAGGGCAATGATGATGAGGATCGGGACCAGCCACACCGCGATTTCGATCTTGGTGGAGTGCGACCACTTGGGCGCGTAGGTCGCGTTGGTGTTGGACGCGCGGTATTTCCAGGCGAACGCGAAGGTCATCACGATCACCGGGATCACGACCAGCAGCATCAGCAGGGTAGCGGTGATGATCAGGTTTCGCTCATCCAGACCGACCTGTCCTTTCGGGTCGAGCAAGGTCCACTTGCAGCCTCCCAGCATTAACATCATGCCAAGCAGCGGCAAAAAGCCTAGTAATCGGGGGTACCTGTTTTTACTCATCTCACGACCTCTAAAGCAGCTTGCGCAATGCAGTTGGGTTTTGATGGCCAACACTTCACCGTGCCAAGGGTTGGCATTTTTTCTTCGATTGAATAAGGGCCTGCCCGGCGCGTTACGCGCTGTTTGACAAATCCTGGGCTAGCAGTGAGTTCTTATTCGAATTCGTGGTCAAAGGCCTTGTTACAGACCAATTCCATTTGGTGCGGATATTTGGAAGGTGCCGACACCTGGGGTCGCATGGAGCGTCCAACGCCCCTCGACCGCCGCCGTAAGCTCAGGGTGAGCAGCGCCGGAAATTCAGTGCGGGCGATTGTAGATATGTAGCGTTTTATAAACCATGTCTTATCCCGAAATAATTTTTATCGGTTCGCGCAACAATGCGTGGCGATTATTGCAACGGGTCGCGATCATATCGAGATTCATTCGCAATAAAAAGCCCCAATAACGCCTTCCAGCCAGCTCGAAAAAGGGGCCTTTCACTCGTGCAAAATCCACCGATGGCATCGCGCTATCCCTTGTAAAACGAGGGCTGAAACGATTTATTTAGATAGCCGGCTATGTTTGTTTTGCCGCTCACTGCGCCAACACGAACTGACAGACTTTTTCCGTTTCTGACACAAAAAAAACGGCGTACTGTCATCTGCGCAAACACAGGTGCGACACCCTCCATGTGACAACATGTCGCACGTTTATCGCACGTCCGATTGCCCCATATCACGCCCCTTTCGCACATTGTCCTACACGCAAAAAAGCCCCGGCCCCGAACATCGGGAGCGGGGCTTTTTACGCCGGATCAGGCGCTTTGGCGACGGTTACGAATGATGCCCAGCGGCACCAGCACCAGGGTCAGCACAAAGGCCACCAGCGCCCACTGCGCCAGGGACAGGCCCAGCACCGGCGGGTACGGCGTGGAGCAGAAGCCATCGACCTGGAACCCCAGCGGGAAGACGGTCGCCAACGGCAGGCTGTCGACGATCGGCTGCAGCACATCGATGCCGCAACTGACCGCAGGATGGGCCTGGGTGTAGACGTGATGCCCCGCCACCGCCGCGCCGAACAGCGCGCTGAGCATGACCAACGCTTCCAGCACCGTGAGACTGCGACGGCTGCGCATGGCCGCGCCGATGAAGGCGAAAATCGCGATCAGCAGAAACGCGTAGCGCTGCAGGATGCACAGCGGGCAAGGCGCCTCGCCCAGCACCACCTGCATGTACAGCGCGCCGCCGATCAGCGCCAGGCAGATCACCCCCAGCAACACCAGAAAACGTCGCTCGCGCCCCAAGCGCAGTGTGTCGTCAGTCATCCTCAATTCCTTTCTTTCTGTGGCTCAACCCGATGGCAGCGCTTGCAACTGCTGCATCAGGCTGAGGTTGTCTTCGATATGCCAATTGGCGGTGATCCGGCCATTGGCGATCTGATAAATGTCGGTTGCCCGGAAGTCTACACGCTGACCATGACCTTTGAGTGCATTGAAGGTCCCGCTGAAGTGCCCGCGAAAATGCAGGTGCAGCACCACCCGATCCCCGGCCACGATCATCTGCTCGATTTGTGCGCTCAAGTCCGGCACCGCCGTACGAAAGAAGCGCGACGCCAGCAGCGGCCCGGTCGGGCCCTGGACCCGCCCCGCAGGCGGCGTCATATCGACGAAGTTCTCCGCCAGCGCAGCCTTGGCCAGGCTTTCATAGCCGCTGTTCCAGAAACTGCCGTAGCGCCGCGCGGCCAGTTCCATGGCTTCGCGCTGGGCCTTGGGCAGGCTCTGGTCGACGACCAGGGTTTGCGCCTGGAGCAAGGCCGGCTCGGCGAAAACCAGGGGACTGGCGAGCAAGGTTGCGGCCAGGGTGATGCGGGGAATGGCTGAGAGTTGCATGGGATGATCCTGATCAGTGCGAACGAGCGCCTATCATCAGCATCGGGGAATTAACGATAAACAGGTTAAGAACGGATTAACCTTTAAAGGATTTTTACGAGTGCGGCCTGCGCCCCTGTAGCCGCTGGCGCAGCCTGCGATCGGTTGCGCAGCGACCGCCAACCGGAGCTCGCGGTTTGCCTGAGGCACTCGGGGGATAGTGTTGCGAGCGCTGCGCGCTCGATCGCAGGCTGCGCCAGCGGCTACAAAGAGGCCAGCCTCCGGGCGGAGGCTGGCCGATGGGGGTTACTCCAGGGCCGCGGCCGGGCCGAAGAACTCGTAGCGGCTTTGCTTTTCCGGTACGCCCAGGGCCTTGAGGTGGCGCTTGATCGCCGCCATGAAGGCTTTCGGGCCAAGGAAGTAGGCGTCCAGGTCACGCTCCTGCGGCAACCATGCGGCCAGTTGTTCCTGGCTCAGCAGGCCGACCTTGTCCGCCGCCGGGCTGACGCCGTCGTCTTCGGCGTAGCAGTAGAAGCGCTTGAGTTGCGGATGACGCGCGGCCAGGCCGTCGACCCAATCTCGGAACGCATGCACCCCGCCGTTGCGCGCGCAGTGGATAAAGTGCACCGGACGCTCGGTGGCCAGCGCGGCTTCGAGCATTGGCAGGGTCGGAGTGATGCCGACGCCGCCACTGATCAGCACCAATGGCTTGTCGCTGTCCGCCAGGGTGAATTCGCCCGCTGGCGGGAACAGCTGGATGCTGGCGCCAACCTGCATCTGGTCATGCAAATAGTTGGAAGCACGGCCACCGGCCTCGCGCTTGACGCTGATGCGGTACTGGCCGGCGTCGGACAGGGCCGACAGCGAGTAGTTGCGGCGGATTTCCTCGCCATCGAGGAACAGTTGCATGCCAATGTACTGACCCGGCTCGGCAGCGAGAATCGGGCCGTTATCCACAGGCTCGAAATAGAATGAGGTGATTTCCGCGCTCTCCTGCTCCCGGCGGACCAGCTTGAATTCCCGCGCGCCGCGCCAGCCGCCCGGGGCCTGGGCCTTCTGGTCGTAGATCGCGCCTTCGGCACCGATCAGGATATCCGCCAACTGGTTATAGGCCGCGCCCCAGGCATTCATCACCGCCGGCGTGGCGATTTCTTCGCCCAGCACTTCGGAAATGGCGCGCAGCAGGCAGCTGCCGACGATCGGGTAATGCTCCGGCAGGATCTGCAGGGCCACGTGCTTGTTGATGATCTTCGCCACCAGGTCGCCCAACTGGTCGAGCTGGTCGATGTGCCGGGCGTACATCAATACGCCGTTGGCCAGGGCCCGTGGCTGGTCGCCGCTGGCCTGGTGCGCCTGGTTGAACAGCGGACGCACTTGCGGATACTCGGAGAGCATCATCCGGTAGAAGTGGGTGATCAGGGCTTCGCCACCGCTTTCCAGCAGCGGAACGGTGGATTTGATGATGGCACGATCTTCGACGCTAAGCATAAGTACAACTCCTGAGCTTTCTGACTACTTGCAGGTTGTCCTTTACCAATCAGTTTTCGTGCCAACAATAAAAACCATATAAATCAATATCTTAAAATAATTGTAGTCATATCGACACACCGGCATTTATAGTCATTAAGACCATACGGAGTCATTATGACCGCAAAGTCCCTGCTCACCGCCTTGTTGCCCCTGGTCTCCGACCTGTCCCGCGAACTGCCTGAAGGCGAGCGCTACCGCCGCCTGCTGGAAGCCATGCGCGCCCTGCTGCCCTGCGACGCCGCCGCGCTGCTGCGCCTGGATGGCGAATGGCTGGTGCCGCTGGCAGTGGACGGCCTGAGCACCGACACCCTGGGCCGGCGTTTCAAGGTCAGCGAACACCCGCGTTTCGCCGCCCTGCTCAGCCATCCAGGCCCTACCCGCTTCGCCAGCGACAGCGACTTGCCGGACCCTTACGACGGCCTGGTGGATGGCCTGCATGAACACCTGGAAGTCCACGACTGCATGGGCTGCCCGCTGTTTATCGACGAACGCCCCTGGGGCCTGCTGACCCTGGATGCCCTCGACCCGCAGCGCTTCGAGCCGATCGAACTGGATGCCCTGCAGGCCTTCGCCAGCCTGGCGGCGGCCACCGTCAACGCCGCCGAGCGCATTGAGCGCCTGGCCCTGCGCGCCGAAGACGAACACCAGCGCGCCGAGGTCTATCGCCAGGCCAGCGGCCAGAACCGCGAAATGATCGGCCAGAGCAAGGCGCACAAACGCCTGCTGGAGGAAATCGGCCTGGTCGGCGGCAGCGACCTGACGGTGCTGATCACCGGCGAAACCGGGGTCGGCAAGGAACTGGTGGCCCAGGCCATCCACGCCGCCTCGCCCCGGGCCGACAAGCCGCTGATCAGCCTCAACTGCGCCGCCCTGCCCGACACCCTGGTGGAAAGCGAACTGTTCGGCCATGTACGCGGCGCCTTCACCGGCGCCACCAACGACCGCCGCGGCAAATTCGAACTGGCCAATGGCGGCACGCTGTTTCTCGACGAAGTCGGCGAGTTGTCGCTGACCGTCCAGGCCAAGCTGCTGCGCGTGCTGCAAAGCGGCCAGCTGCAACGCCTGGGGTCGGACCAGGAGCATCAGGTCGACGTGCGGCTGATCGCCGCCACCAACCGCGACCTCGCCGAAGAAGTGCGCAGTGGCCGCTATCGCGCGGACTTCTATCACCGCCTCAGCGTCTACCCGCTGCTGGTGCCGGCCCTGCGCGACCGCGGCCGCGATGTGTTGCTGCTCAGCGGCTACTTCCTCGAGCAGAATCGCTCGCGCATGGGCCTGGGCAGCCTGCGCCTGACCAGCGATGCCCAGGCGGCGCTGCTGGCCTACGCCTGGCCGGGCAACGTCCGTGAGCTGGAACACCTGATCGGCCGCAGCGCCCTCAAGGCCCTGGGCAATTGCCGTGAACGGCCGAAGATCCTCAGCCTGAGCACCGCCGACCTGGACCTGCCGGACGCCTCGGCACCGGTCGCGCCCCAGCCCGCCCCGGCAGCCATGGCCGAGATTCCCGGCGGCGGCGATCTGCGCCAGGCCACCGAAAACTACCAGCGCCAACTGATCAGCGCCTGCCTTGAGCGTCACCAGCACAACTGGGCCAGCGCCGCCCGCGAGCTGGGCCTGGACCGCGCCAACCTGGGGCGCATGGCCAAGCGCCTGGGACTGAAATAAAGAGTGCGAACCTTGTAGGAGCGAGCTTGCTCGCGATGCGATAGCGAACTCACAAGCGACCTTCGGCCTATCGCGAGCAAGCTCGCTCCTACAATTGTCGTAATACCGCGTGCGTTGATCCGCAAACCGACAAAGCCGCTAAAGCCAGCCCTCCACGCGTCGATAACCCGTTATCGCTAGCTGTTCGCGACCTATTGCGCGAACCACCTTTTTCCACAGAAGGTTTTTATGTCTTCCAACAAAGCCCGCGCAGATTCCCTTTCGCTTCTGCTGTTCACCTTGCGCAGCGGCAAGCTGATGGCAATCAACCTGCTCAAAGTCAGTGAAATCATTCCCTGCCCGCCGCTGACCAAACTGCCGGAATCGCACCCGCACGTGAAAGGCATCGCCACCCTGCGCGGTAATTCGCTGTCGGTCATCGACTTGAGCCGGGCCATCGGCGAACGGCCGCTGGAAGACCCGGAGGGCGGCTGCCTGATCGTCACCGACGTCAGCCGCTCCAAGCAGGGCCTGCATGTGCAGGCGGTGAGCAAGATCGTGCATTGCCTGACCACCGATATCCGTCCGCCGCCCTATGGCTCCGGCGGGGTCAAGTCCTATATCACCGGGGTCACCCAGGTCGACGGCACCCTGGTGCAGGTGCTGGACATCGAGAAAGTCATCCACGGCATCGCCCCGGCGCAGATCGAAACCGCGCCGACCGAGCTGAGCATGGAAGACGCCGAACTGCTGGGTAACGCGCGGATCCTGGTGGTCGACGACAGCCAGGTGGCCCTGCAGCAGTCGGTGCATACCCTGCGCAACCTCGGCCTGCAATGCCACACCGCGCGCAGCGCCAAGGAGGCCATCGACTGCCTGCTGGACCTGCAAGGCACCGCCCAGGAAATCAACCTGATCGTCTCGGACATCGAGATGTCGGAGATGGACGGCTATGCCCTGACCCGCACCCTGCGCGAGACCCCGGACTTCGCCCACCTCTACGTCTTGCTGCATACCTCGCTGGACAGCGCCATGAACGCGGAAAAGGCCCGCCTGGCCGGCGCCAACGCGGTGCTGACCAAGTTCTCCTCGCCGGACCTGACCCGCTGCCTGATCGAAGCGGCCCGTCACGTCGCCGCCCAGAGCGCCTGAGCCATGGCCGACGACTACTGCCTGCTGATGCGCCGCGACCTGACCGGGCAACCGGCTCCCGCCAGTTGGCCGGCCGCCTTCAGCCTCGACAGCTATCGGCCGGAACTGGCCGAAGCGGTGCATGGCCTGATGCACCTTGGCTACCAGGACGGCGGCGGGCGCGTGCCGGAGCTGGACAGCTGGCGTCAACGTTTCGAAAGCGACGCCGAATACGACCCGCAACTGTGCCTGGTGGCCCAGGATGCCGAGGGCGTCGTCGGGGTGATCCAGTGCTGGACCAGCGCCTATATCAAGGATCTGGTGGTGCATCCGCGGGCCCGCCGCCAGGGCCTGGGGCGGGCCTTGCTGCTGCAGGCCTTCGAGGTCTTCCGCCAGCGCCGCGAGGCCTTTGTCGACCTGCGGGTGCTGGAAGACAACCAGCGAGCCCGCGGGCTGTATGACAGCGTCGGCATGGTCACGATCCGCCGCGAGCAGGTTCCCCACACGCCGCTGTAACCTGTAGCCGCTGCCGCAGGCTGCGATAAGGCCGAAGGCCTTCGGCGATCTTGAAACCTTGCGCCCCCTTCGGGCGCGATCGCAGCCTGCGGCAGCGACTACAGATCTTTCATCGCCCGCGCCTCAGGCATACTCCTGCGCATACCCGCGAACGAAGGAACGCCCCGCCATGAAAGCCCTGTCTCTGAGCCTCGCCTGCCTGACCACCCTCCTCGCCAGCCAGGCCCAGGCCTCCAGCCCGGATGCCTGGGCGACATTCGACAAGCAGGTGCGGGCCAGTTGCACCAAGGCCAGCCAGCTGAAGAATGTCAAAGTGCTGGGCAATGCCGCGCAGTTCGACGACCGGGTTGGCTACAGCGCCTTGCTGCTCCAGGGCCAGTACCCGCAAAAACACATGAAGGGCCAGACCGGCGTGGAACTGTGCCTGTACGACAAGCAGCACAAGAGCGCCCATGTCACCGAGTGGGATTCGATCCGCCCCGCCCTCGAGGCCAAGGGCCGGTGACTGGCGCATAACTTGCTTCGAGAGCGCTATCTAGAGGGCGATGTGAGTCATTCCGTCGCCGCCTCCACCTTTCGACTATGGCTGTCGGCTCAATGAATACTCGTTTTTCCTGCGTAGGCTGCGGCAAGTGCTGCAACGATCACCACGTCCCCCTGACCCTCGGCGAAGCCCGCCAGTGGGCGCTGGATGGCGGCCAGGTGATCGTGCTGGTGGAGGGGTTCCTGAGCAATGGCCTGGGGCTGCCGGCCCAGCAGCGCGAACACGCCGAGCGGCGTTCCTGCGTGGTGCCCAGCGGCACAGCCCAGGCCCACGTGGCAATCACTTTCGCCGCCTACAACGTCGGCCCCTGCCGGAATCTTGACGAAGACCAGCTGTGCCGGATCTATGAGCGCCGGCCGCTGGTGTGCCGCATCTACCCGATGGAAATCAATCCGCACATCCCGCTCAACCCGGCGATCAAGGATTGCCCGCCCGAGTCCTGGGAAAAAGGCCCGCAGCTGATCGTCGGCGGCGAGCTGGTGGACCGGGAACTGGCCGAACTGATCCAGCGTTCACGCCAGGCCGACCGCGACGATATCCACAGCAAACAAGCCATCTGCCAACTGCTGGGGATTCACACCACCGCCCTCAAGGGCGATGGCTTTACCGCCTACCTGCCGGACATGGCTGCCCTGGCCGAAGCCATCGAGCGGGTCCAGGCGCAACCGCTGGCCGCGCCGGCCAGCGAGTGGCTGTTCCATGTATCTGGTGAAGACATTGCCGGGCAGGTGCAGGAGGCCGGCGCCCAGGTGGTGACCGAGGCGCCACTCACCTACGCCTTCATTTCCCTGCGAGCGGCCTGATCCGTAGCCGCTGCCGCAGGCTGCGATAAGGCCGAAGGCCTTCGGCGATCTTAAGGTCGTGCGCCCGCTTCGCGGTCGATTGTCCGAACGCGGCCCGAGCCTGCGGCAGCGGCTACAAAAGCTCAGGTTCAGCGCTTGCCCATCGAGCGACGGGTGCCGGGTGGCGCCGCGCCCGGGGTCTTGGTGTGGCCGTTGGTGGCGCCGTTCTTGTACCAGGGTTGCTGGGCATTCTTGGCCTGGGCGAACTCGGACGGCTTGAACGGAAACTTGAACGGCGCGATCGCCGGCTTGCCTTCGCCAGGCGCGTTGGCGTCATCGACCTGGTCGGCGCTGGGAGCGTCGGACACAGGCGGTTGTGCTGGGGTAGTCATGGAAGCTCCGGGGTGAAAAGCAAAGGCCGGGCCCGGGCAAGCGGGCCGCGAGGGCCGGCAGTATACCCAGGTTGCGGGTCTTTGACCTGCCGCGACCGGCATGGGCCAGGGTCATCGGTCGGCCTTTGCTGACAGCGCTGTCAGGCAGGCGTCACGTTGCTGACCGGGTCGGGCGGCTATAAAGGGGCCATCGATACTGGCCATCCTCCCGTCCCACCTGCCCCCCGGCGCTGGCGTCCATGCGTAATCGAAAAACAACCCTTGTGCTCGCAGGCGGGCTCGCCGTTCTCGCCGCCGCAGGCCTGTGGCACCTGCTCAAGCCGCCCAGCACCAAACTGGCAGCGCCGACTGCCGTGCCGGTGCGGGTGATCAGCGTCGCCCGGCAGGATGTGCCGCGGTATGTCAGTGGCATCGGTTCGGTGCTGTCGCTGCACAGCGTGGTGATCCGGCCCCAGGTGGACGGCATCCTCACCCGACTGCTGGTCAAGGAAGGCCAACTGGTCAAGGCCGGCGACCTGTTGGCGACCATCGACGACCGCTCGATCCGCGCCAGCCTCGACCAGGCCCGGGCGCAACTGGCGGAAAACCAGGCGCAACTGCAGGTGGCCCAGGTCAACCTCAAGCGCTACAAGCTGCTGTCGGTGGATGACGGCGTGTCCCAGCAGACCTACGACCAGCAGCAAGCGCTGGTCAACCAGCTCAGGGCCAGCGCCCAGGGCAACCAGGCCGCCATCGATGCGGCGCAGGTGCAGCTGTCCTATACCCAGATCCGCTCGCCGGTGTCCGGCCGCGTCGGCATCCGCACCGTGGACGAAGGCAATTTCCTGCGCACCAGCGATACCCAGGGCCTGTTCTCGGTGACCCAGATCGACCCGATCGCGGTCGAGTTTTCCTTGCCGCAACAGATGCTGCCGACCTTGCAGGGGCTGCTGGTCGCCGAACACCCGGCCACGGTCGACGCCTACCTGGGCGCCGATACCGACTCCGCCACCGGCGAGCGCCTGGGTGAAGGCCACCTGAGCCTGATCGACAACCAGATCGACACCAATACCGGGACCATCCGCGCCAAGGCCGAATTCAACAATCCCGGGCAAAAGCTCTGGCCCGGCCAGTTGGTGACCATCAAGATCCGCACCGCCGTGGAAAAAGCCGCCCTGGTGGTGCCGCCCAGCGTGGTGCAGCGCGGCCTGGACAAGCACTTCGTGTATCGGGTCAAGGATGACAAGGTGGAAATCGTCCCGGTGCAGATGGTCTATCAGGACAGCGGCCAGAACATCATCAAGGGTGTGCAGGCCGGCGACCTGCTGGTGAGTGACGGCCAGTCTCGGCTCAAGGCCGGCTCGCACATCGAGGTGCTCAGCGAACCGCCACAACAGATCCAGGCCGCGAACACGGAGCCGCAGCCATGAAGGGCCACGGCTCGATCTCCGCCTGGTGCGTCGATCATCCGGTCGCCACCCTGCTGCTGACTTTCGCCCTGGTGCTGCTGGGCGCCATCGCCTTTCCCCGGCTGCCCATCGCCCCGCTGCCGGAAGCCGAATTCCCGACCATCCAGGTCTCCGCGCAATTGCCCGGCGCCAGCCCGGAAACCATGGCCTCTTCGGTGGCCACGCCGCTGGAGGTGCAGTTCAGCGCCATCCCCGGCATGACCCAGATGACCTCCAGCAGCGCCCTGGGCTCGACCAACCTGACCCTGCAGTTCACCCTCGACAAGAGCATCGACACCGCCGCCCAGGAAGTGCAGGCGGCGATCAACACCGCCTCGGGCAAGCTGCCCAACGACATGCCGAGCCTGCCCACCTGGCGCAAGGTCAACCCGGCGGACAGCCCGGTGCTGATCCTCAGCATCAGCTCCACGCAGATGCCCGGCACCGAGCTCAGCGACTACGTGGAAACCCTCCTGGCCCGACAGATCAGCCAGATCGACGGCGTCGGCCTGATCAACATCACCGGCCAGCAACGCCCGGCGATCCGCGTCCAGGCCTCGCCCGACCGGCTGGCGGCGATCGGCCTGACCCTGGCCGATATCCGCGTCGCCCTGCAGCAGGCCAGCCTCAATCTGGCCAAGGGTGCGCTGTATGGCGAGTCGAGCATCTCGACCCTGTCGACCAACGACCAGCTGTTCCATCCCGAGGACTACGGCCAGTTGATCGTCTCCTACAAGAACGGCGCACCGGTGCAGCTCAAGGATGTCGCCCGGGTCATCAGCGGGCCGGAAAACGCCTACGTGCAGGCCTGGTCCAACGACCAGCCGGGGCTCAACCTGGTGATCTTCCGCCAGCCGGGGGCCAACATCGTCGACACCGTGGACCGCATCCAAAGCGAGTTGCCGCGCCTGGAGGCCATGCTGCCGGCTTCGGTGGACGTGACTGTGCTTTCGGACCGCACCAAGACCATCCGCGCGTCCTTGCACGAAGTGGAAATCACCCTGCTGATCGCGGTGTTGCTGGTGGTGGCGGTAATGGCGCTGTTCCTGCGCCAGCTGTCGGCGACGCTGATCGTCTCCAGCGTGCTCGGCGTGTCGCTGGTGGCCAGCTTCGCGCTGATGTACGTGATGGGCTTCAGCCTGAACAACCTGACCCTGGTGGCGATCGTGATTTCGGTGGGCTTCGTGGTCGACGACGCGATTGTCGTGGTGGAGAACATCCATCGCCACCTGGAAGCCGGCGACGGCATGCGCGAGGCGGCGATCAAGGGCGCCGGGGAAATCGGCTTCACCGTGGTGTCCATCAGCTTCTCGCTGATTGCCGCGTTCATCCCTCTGCTGTTCATGGGTGGCGTGGTCGGGCGGCTGTTCAAGGAATTCGCCCTGACCGCCACCTCGACCATCCTGATTTCCGTGGTGGTGTCGCTGACCCTGGCGCCGACCCTGGCGGCGCTGTTCATGCGCGCCCCGACTCATCATCCCCACGATCGCCCGGGCTTCGGCGAACGCCTGCTGGCGCTCTACGAACGTGGGCTGCGCCGGGCGCTGGACCATCAGCGGCTGATGCTCGGCCTGTTCGGCCTGACCCTGGGCCTGGCCATCGCCGGTTATGTATTTATTCCCAAGGGTTTCTTCCCGGTGCAGGACACCGGCTTCGTGCTGGGCACCAGCGAAGCGGCGGCCGACATCTCCTACCCGGACATGGTGGCAAAACACCTGGCCCTGGCGAAGATCCTCGGCGCCGACCCGGCGGTGGAAACCTTCTCCCACTCGGTCGGCGTCACCGGCAACAACCAGACCATCGCCAACGGCCGCTTCTGGATCGCCCTCAAGGACCGCGGCCAGCGGGACGTTTCCGCCAGCCAGTTCATCGACCGCATTCGCCCGCAGCTGGCCAAGGTCCCGGGCATCGTCCTGTACCTGCGGGCCGGCCAGGACATCAACCTCAGTTCCGGGCCAAGCCGCAGCCAGTACCAGTACGTGCTCAAGAGCAACGACGGGCCGACACTCAATACCTGGACCCAGCGCCTGACGGAAAAACTGCGGGCCAACCCGGCCTTTCGCGACCTGTCCAACGACCTGCAACTGGGCGGCAGCATCACCCATATCAGCATCGACCGCAGCGCCGCGGCGCGTTTCGGCCTGACCGCCACCGATGTCGACGAAGCGCTCTACGACGCCTTCGGCCAGCGCCAGGTCAACGAGCTCCAGACCGAGACCAACCAGTACAACGTGATCCTCGAACTGGACGCCAGGCAGCGCGGCAAGGCCGAAAGCCTGAATTACTTCTACCTGCGCTCGCCCCTGAGTGGCGAGATGGTGCCGCTGTCGGCGCTGGCCAAGGTCGATCCGCCCACCGTCGGCCCGCTGTCCATCGCCCACGACGGCATGTTCCCGGCCGCCAACCTGTCGTTCAACCTGGCGCCCGGCGTGGCCCTGGGCGATGCGGTGATCATGCTCGAGCAGGCGAAAAACCAGATCGGCATGCCCGCCTCCATCGCCGGCAACTTCCAGGGCGCGGCCCAGGCCTTCCAGAGCTCCCTGGCCAGCCAGCCGTGGCTGATCCTCGCGGCGCTGGTGGCGGTGTACATCATCCTCGGCGTGCTCTACGAGAGCTTCGTCCACCCGCTGACCATCATTTCCACCCTGCCCTCGGCCGGCCTCGGTGCGCTGATCATGCTCTGGCTGCTGGGCCAGGACTTCTCGATCATGGCCCTGATCGGCCTGGTGCTGCTGATCGGCATCGTCAAGAAAAACGGCATCCTGATGATCGATTTAGCCCTCGAGGCCCAGCGCCAGGGCGGGCTGTCGCCGCAGGAAGCGATCTACCAGGCCTGTATCACGCGTTTCCGGCCGATCATCATGACCACCCTCGCCGCTTTGCTCGGCGCCCTGCCGCTGATGCTCGGTTATGGCGCCGGCGCGGAGCTGCGCCAGCCACTGGGGATCGCCGTGGTCGGTGGCCTGCTGGTGAGCCAGGCGCTGACGCTGTTCACCACTCCGGTCATATACTTGTGGCTCGAGCGGCTATTCCATCGGCCCACACCAGCGCCAGCGCTGGCAAGCACATCCTGAGGCGGGGTCATGCGCGTTCTGATTATCGAAGACGAAGAGAAAACCGCGGACTATCTGCACCGCGGCCTGACTGAACAAGGCTACACCGTGGACCTCGCGCGCGACGGCGTCGAGGGCCTACACCTGGCGCTGGAAAGCGACTACGCGGTGATCGTGCTCGACGTGATGCTGCCCGGCATCGACGGCTTCGGCGTGCTGCGGGCCCTGCGCGCGCGCAAGCAGACGCCGGTGATCATGCTCACCGCCCGCGAGCGCGTCGAAGATCGGATCAAGGGCCTGCGCGACGGCGCCGACGACTACCTGGGCAAGCCCTTTTCCTTCCTCGAACTGGTGGCGCGCCTGCAGGCCTTGACCCGTCGCAGCGGCGGCCACGAACCGGTGCAGATCAGCATCGCCGACCTGTGGATCGACCTGATCAGCCGCAAGGCCAGCCGCGCCGGCACCCGCCTGGACCTGACCGCCAAGGAGTTCTCGCTGCTCAGCGTGCTCGCCCGGCGCCAGGGCGAGATCCTGTCGAAAACCGCGATCGCCGAGATGGTCTGGGACATCAATTTCGACAGCGACGCCAACGTCGTCGAGGTGGCGATCAAGCGCTTGCGGGCCAAGCTCGACGGGCCGTTCGAACAGAAACTGCTGCACACCATCCGCGGCATGGGTTACGTGCTGGAGAACCGCGGTGCCTCGTAATTCGATTGCCCTGCGCCTGAGCGGGCTGTTCACCCTGGTAGCCCTGTTGGTGTTCCTGCTGATCGGCGGCGCGCTCTATCAACAGGTGGACAAAGGCCTGGGCCTGCTGCCCGAGGCCGAACTGGACGCGCGCTACAGCGTGCTGGAGTCGGCCCTGACGCGCTTCGGCAACCCGGAGCACTGGGCCAAGATCAACAACAAGCTCAAGCTGCTCAGCGAAGAAGACAAGCGCATCAATTTCTGGGTGGTCAGCGGCGACCCCGCCTACGAATACGGCAACCCCGACCCGCAGATCCGCCGCTTCGCCCAGGGTCCGCTGGGCATGCGCGACCTGACCCTGCCCGGGCATCCCTATCCGCTGAAAGTGCTGGTCAGCCAGCTGCCAGCCAAGGAGCTGCGCCCGCCGCTGCGCTTTCTGATCGCCATCGACACCGAGACCTTCTACGAAACCCAGCACCAGCTGTTGATTGCCCTGATCAGCCTGGCCATCGTCGGCGTGCTGCTGGCCTCGGCGCTGGGTTACTGGGTGGCGCGCATCGGCCTCAAGCCCTTGATCGGGCTGTCCGAAGAAGCCCAGCGCCTGGCCCCGCCGAGGCTTTCCGGGCGTTTGCAGTTGTCGTCGCTGCCACCGGAACTGACGCAGTTCGCCAACTCGTTCAACTCGACCCTGGAACGGGTGGAACAGGCCTATTCGCGCCTGGAATCCTTCAATGCCGATGTTGCCCACGAACTGCGCTCGCCGCTGACCAACCTGATCGGCCAGACCCAGGTGGCGCTGACCCGCGGGCGCTCCGCCGAGCATTATTTCGAGGTGCTGCAATCCAATCTCGAAGAGCTGGAGCGGCTGCGCTCGATCATCAACGACATGCTGTTCCTGGCCAGCGCCGACCAGGGCAGCAAGGCCACCAAGCTCACCAGCACCTCCCTGGCCAGCGAAGTGGCGACCACCCTGGACTACCTGGACTTCATCCTCGAAGACGCCCAGGTCAAGGTCGAGGTCCGCGGCGATGCCCAGGTGCAGATCGAGATCGCCCACCTGCGCCGGGCGCTGATCAACCTGCTGAGCAATGCCGTGCAGCACACCGAACCCGGGCAGGTGATCCGGGTACAGATCGATGTGCAGGAACACCAGGTGGCCATCGCCGTGAGCAACCCTGGCCAGGCCATCGCCCGCGAGCATCTGCCACGGCTGTTCGAGCGTTTCTACCGGGTCGATGCCTCCCGCAGCAACAGTGGCGCCAACCACGGCCTGGGGCTGGCGATCGTCAAGGCCATCGCCCTGATGCACGGCGGCGACGTGTTCGTGCGCAGCGATGACGGCATGAACACCTTCGGCATCTACCTGCCGGTCTGAACTCTCCCTCTGCTCTGTAGGAGCAGCCGGTCGACGCTCGATTGCTCGCGATAGCGGTGCGTCAGGCACAGCGCATTGCCTCTATCGCCGGCAAGCCTGGCTCCTACAGAAGCCAAGGCCACCACAAGCCTGTAGGAGCGAGGCTTGCCCGCGATAACGGTACGTCAGATGCGCCGCATTGCCTGCATCGCCGGCAAGCCTGGTTCCTGCAGAAGCAGTATCAACTATTGCTTTTGGTGTAACAGTGCTTATCCTGTTCGGCGCTTTTTCCAGCTGCCTTGAAGTTATATTTTTGTCGCACCTAATTTGAACTTGCTCTGCAAGAAGGTCTTCAGAAATGTCCAACAGTATGGGTATTGCCAGCGCCTTTGTTTTGTCCTCCCTGTTCTTGGCCCCTATGGCCATGGCCGAAGAATCGCAGACTTTCGCCGCGCATAACGCTGCACGCGCCGCTGCATTCCAGGAAGCCCAGGAAGTGCTGGCTGCCAAGCAACAGAACAGCGAGCAGCCGCAGAACATCACGGCGGAACAGCGCCAGCCGGAAGTTCAGAAAGACAGCTGATACCCGCTACCGACTCGTTTCCCTCGACAACTTCTCTGCTCTACCCCCCGGAGTAAGTTGTCTTAAAGCCGCTGATAACAGCGGCTTTTTTTTGCCATGTAGAACCGACTGTTTCATTCGTTTCACCCAGAACAAGAAACACCCGAATCGACAATAACAACTGTCATCATTCATCCAAGGAGCTTTATACCGGTGAAGGTCACTTCAACTCTCAGCCCGTTGTTCATTGCAATGGCTGCAACTATCGCCCCCTGTGCCCAGGCGGCCGATCAGGCCAGCCCCGAAGGCTTCGTCGAAGGCGCAAGCCTCAAGCTCAACGCCCGCAACTACTACATGAATCGCAACCGCCACCAGCAGAACGATGACAACATCGAATGGGGCCAGGGTTTCCTGGGGATCTTCGAGTCGGGTTATACCCCGGGCACGGTCGGTTTCGGCCTCGATGCCAACGCCATGCTCGGCCTGAAACTCGATGGCGGTGGCGGTACCGACAGCTCGAGCATCCTGCCGATCAGCGACGGCAACGGCAAAGCCCCGACGTCGTTCTCCACCGCTGGCGCCACCCTGAAAATCCGCGCCTTCGACACCGAGCTCAAGGCCGGCGACCTGTTCCTCAACAATCCGGTGATCGCCGGCGGCCAGAGCCGCATGCTGCCGCAGACCTTCCGCGGGGTCAGCCTGAGCAACCACAGCTTCGACGGCTGGCTGCTCGAAGGCGGCCAGGCCAGCTTCACCAAGCTCTACAACCAGAGCGGCCGCCAGCGTATCGACACGGCCTACGGCAAACTGCTGGACGGCGATGAAAGCCGCCACCTGAACTGGGCCGGCGTGGCCTGGAGCGGCGTGAGCGGGCTGACCAGCAGCCTGTACGCCGCCGAACTCAAGGACATCTGGAACCAGTACTACTACGACCTCGACTACAGCTATGCGTTGAACGAGCTGGTGACCCTGAACCCGGGCCTGCACTTCTATCACACCCAGGACACCGGCGACGCGCTGCTGGGCGACATCGACAACAACACCTACAGCCTGCATTTCACCCTGGGCGTGGGCCATCACAGCCTCACCGCCGCCTACCAGCGGGTGAACGGCAACACACCGTTCGACTACATCAACCAGGGTGACAGCATCTACCTGGACAATTCCCAGCAGTATTCGGATTTCAACGGCCCCAACGAACGCTCGTGGAAACTCAAGTACGCCTACGACTTCGCCGGTCTCGGCCTGCCGGGCCTGACGTCGGCGCTTTCCTACTCGCGCGGCGAGCTGGACCTGACCAAGGTCGATCCGCACAGCCGTGGCTACGCCCACTGGTACAGCGCCGGCGGCGAGCACGCCAAGCACTGGGAACGCGACCTCGACCTCAAGTACGTGGTGCAGGGTGGCCAGGCCAAGGACCTGGCGGTCCGCCTGCAGTGGGCCACCAACCGTGGCGGCAACGGTTATGGCGCGCTGGACAACGACACCGACGAATACCGGGTGATCGTCGATTACCCGATCAATGTGTTCTAAGCGCGAATACGCAAAAGGCCAGCATCATTTTGCTGGCCTTTTTTTTGTCTGCGATTTATACATGCGCCCGCAGGCGCGATCGGTCTCTGCAACTCTGCTCGCTTCACCCGAAACACCCTTATAGAAAACGTACACAACGCAGAAGCCAGAACCATGAGTGTGAGTAGTGCGACACCCCGCAACACGACCACTTCGAGCCGGTCGGAAAGGATGCTGATTCTTGGAAGCTCATTGATGGTCATCTCCATCCTGAGCATCGTGACCTTCTTGCTGATTCGCGAACGCGGCAGCGCCGAAATAGCTGCCACCCGCGCGGCTTCCAACATCGTGCAATTGATCGACGCCGACGTGCTGCGCAACGTCGAGCTGTACGACGTCTCCCTGCGAGGCCTGATCAGCGCCTCGCAACACGAGGACCTGAAACAGGTCTCGCCGACCATTCGCCATATGGCGCTGTTCGACCGGGCCACGGCTGCACCCTACAAGGGCAACATCCTGCTGCTCGACGCGCACGGCGATGTGCTCGCCGACTCCGCTTCGGTCGAACCGCGCAAGGGCAACTTTGCCGATCGGGAGTATTTCCAGTCTCATGTGAATAACCCCGATCCGGGCATGCTGATCAGCCGACCGTTCCGCGCCCTCCCGCCCGAGCTGGATTGGCGCATCAGTTTCAGCCGGCGGGTTTCCAACGAACGTGGAGAATTCCTCGGCGTGGCCGAAGCGGCCATGCGCCTGGACTACTTCAGCCAGTTGTTCAAAAGCCTGAATGTCGGCCGCGACAGCTCGGTCAACCTGATCAGTCGCGACGGTATCCTGTTGGCCCAGGAGCCGCCGCGAGCGGACAACCTGATCGGCCAGGACTTCAGCCAACGGCCCAATTTCATCCGCATCCTGCGCGAGGGGAACGGCAGCTTCAAAGGCATGTCCAGCACCCAGCAGCCGCGCCTGTACACCTTCTCCCAGGTCGGGGACCTGCCGCTGATCGTGATCGTGGCGCTCTCCAGCAATGAAGTATTCGCCTCCTGGCAGCGCACCGCGCTGGTGGTTGGCGGCGCCACCGGTGCGCTGTGCCTGGGCCTGCTGTGGCTGACCTGGCTGCTGTGCCGGGAATTGCGCCGGCGCCAGAGCGCCGAGCAGGAACTCGCGCAACTGGCGGCCACCGATGCCCTCACCGGCCTCGACAACCGTCGCAGCCTGGATCAGACCCTGGCTCGCGAATGGGGTCGCGCGCAGCGCTCCCATAGCGCGCTGTCGCTGCTGATGCTCGACGTGGATCACTTCAAGGCCTTCAATGATCGCTATGGCCACCCGCTCGGCGATGAAGCCTTGCGCATCGTCGCCCGGGTGATCAGTGACAATATCCGTCGCCCCGGCGACCTGGCCGCACGCTACGGCGGCGAAGAGTTCGCCGTGGTCCTGCCGGAGACTGACAACGCCGGCGCCCGGCGTATCGCCGAGCATATTCGCCTGGCGATCGAGCGCCTGCCGCCGATCCAGGACGGTGCCTCGCCGATCACCATCAGCATTGGCCTCGGCACCTGGGCAGGCACGCCGAAGTCCAGCCTGAAAGCGCTGTGTTCGATGGCCGACAAGGCGCTGTACCAGGCCAAGGCCGAGGGGCGAAACCGAGTGGTGGGTTGACCTCATCGCGGGCAAGTCTCGCTTCTACGGGGCCCGTGCTGCCCGCGATAACCTCATCAGCCGCGCAACAATCTGCGGGCATAAAAAAAGGCCACCCGAAGGCAGCCTTTAAAAACTAAAGGAAAGAGAGTGTTACTTACACGGCCGCAACCGGACGCATGTAAGAGATCGGTGCAGTGCTGGCATCTTCGAAGGTCACGACTTCCCAAGCGTCTTTCTGCTCAATGAGCTTGCGCAGAAGCTGGTTGTTCAGTGCATGGCCCGACTTGAAGCCTTTGAACTCACCTATCAGGCTGTTGCCCAGCAGGTAGAGGTCACCAATTGCGTCGAGGATCTTGTGCTTCACGAACTCGTCTTCGTAGCGAAGGCCGTCCTCGTTCAGTACACCATCCGCGTCGACCACGATGGCGTTTTCCACGCTGCCGCCGAGTGCGAGGTTGTGCTTGCGCAGGTACTCGATATCACTCATGAAACCAAAGGTACGGGCGCGGCTGACTTCCTTCACGAACGACGTGCTGGAAAAGTCCACGCTTGCACTCTGGGTGCGGTCACGGAAAACCGGGTGATCGAAATCGATCTCAAAGCTCACTTTAAAACCGTCGAAAGGCACGAAAGTGGCGCGCTTGTCGCCGTCTTCCACCGTCACCTCACGAAGGATGCGGATGAACTTCTTGGCTGCGTCCTGTTCTTCCAGGCCGGCAGATTGAATCAGGAATACGAAGGGTCCAGCGCTGCCATCCATGATCGGGACTTCGGACGCGGAGAGCTCGACGTAGGCGTTATCGATGCCCAGGCCAGCCATGGCCGAGAGCAAGTGCTCCACCGTGTCCACTTTGGTGTCACCGTTGACCAGGGTGGTCGACATAGTGGTTTCACCAACGTTTTCCGCGCGAGCAGGAATCTGCACCACAGGGTCCAGGTCGGCACGACAAAACACAATGCCGGTGTCGACAGGCGCAGGCTTGAGGGTCAGGTAAACCTTCTCCCCAGAGTGCAGGCCTACACCTGTGGCACGGATAATATTCTTCAGGGTGCGTTGTTTAATCATGGCTTGGGCCGCTTCAGCGCAAATTGCGAACTGGTATCAACAAAGGCTGGCGATAATAGCAGACCAGGCCTTTGCTGAACACCAATCACCCTAATACCCCTGATACATTCCATCAATCGGCCTGGCGACGCAGGAAAGCCGGGATGTCCAGATAGTCCAGATCATCTTGCGGATTCAGCTTCGCCGCAGTCGCAGCACTGGCCTGGGCCTGGTTGCGCATGACGGTCGGACGGTCCAGATCACGGTAGTTGACCGACGGCAGTTCCTGACGGGCAGGGGCTGGCGCCTGTGCAGCGGCCATGGAGGTTTGCACGGTATTGTCGATGACCTTCACAGGCTTCTCGATTTTCGCGCCCAGACCCGTGGCAACCACGGTCACGTGCAGCTCGTCGCGCATGTCCGGATCGATAACGGTACCGACCTTGACCATCGCGTGCTCGGAAGCGAAGGCTTCGATGATGCTACCCACGTCGGAGTACTCGCCCAGGGACAGGTCGGGACCGGCGGTGATGTTCACCAGGATGCCGCGCGCGCCTTGCAGGTTCACGTCTTCCAGCAGCGGGTTGCGGATTGCCGCCTCGGTCGCTTCACGTGCACGGTTAGGACCGCTGGCGCAGCCAGTGCCCATCATTGCCATGCCCATTTCGCTCATCACGGTACGTACGTCGGCGAAGTCGACGTTGATCATGCCCGGACGCTTGATGATGTCGGAGATACCGCGAACGGCACCGGCCAGAACGTCGTCGGCCTTGGCGAAAGCCGACAGCAGGCTGGCGTCCTTGCCGAGGATGGTCAGCAGCTTTTCGTTGGGAATGGTGATCAACGAATCGACGCTTTCGCTCAGCGCGCGGATGCCTTCATCGGCGATCTGCATACGCTTGCGGCCTTCGAACGGGAACGGACGAGTCACCACCGCAACGGTGAGGATGCCCATTTCCTTGGCCACTTCGGCGATGATCGGCGCGGCACCGGTACCGGTACCACCGCCCATGCCGGTCGTGATGAACACCATATTGGTGCCCGCCAGCACTTCAGCGATACGCTCGCGGTCTTCCAGGGCGGCTTGACGACCGACCTCAGGATTGGCGCCAGCACCCAGGCCCTTGGTCACGCCGGTACCCAGTTGCAGGATGGTCCGCGCGCCGATGTTTTTCAGCGCTTGAGCATCAGTGTTGGCGCAGATGAATTCGACGCCTTCGATGTTGCTCTTGACCATGTGATTGACGGCGTTGCCGCCGCCACCGCCAACACCGATAACCTTGATTACCGGACTTGCGGGGACGTTGTCTACGAGTTCGAACATTTTCCCTCTCCTTTCATTTCTCTAGTTTTTTCGCCTACTGCTTTACAACGGTGTTGCGGTAAATCTTCAGAAATTGCCCTGCACCCAGCTCTTGATGCGATCGAGCAAGGCGGCCTTGGGTTCGTCGCTGCTGTAGCTGTCCCGGCTGCCGATGCCGGAGAACGAGATACCGTCGGACTGCTTCTGCAGCCCGTACAACAGCAAGCCCACGCCGGTGGAATAGATCGGGTTGCGCACCACGTCGGACAGGCCCTTGACGGTGTGCGGCACGCCCAGGCGGACCGGCATGTGGAAAATCTCTTCGGCCAGTTCGACCGCGCCTTCCATTTTCGAAGTACCGCCGGTCAGCACGATGCCGGCCGGGATCAGGTCTTCGTAGCCACTGCGACGCAGTTCGGCCTGGATCAGGGTGAACAGCTCGTCGTAGCGCGGCTCGACCACTTCGGCCAGGGCCTGGCGGGACAGCTCGCGCGGTGGACGGTCGCCGACACTTGGCACCTTGATGGTTTCACCGGCACCGGCCAGCTTGGCCAGGGCGCAGGCGTAACGGATCTTGATTTCTTCGGCGTACTGGGTCGGCGTACGCAGCGCCATGGCGATGTCGTTGGTCACCTGGTCGCCGGCAATCGGGATCACCGCGGTATGGCGGATCGCGCCTTCGGTGAAGATCGCGATGTCGGTGGTACCGCCGCCGATATCCACCAGGCACACGCCCAGCTCTTTCTCGTCGTCGGTCAGCACCGAATACGCCGAGGCCAGCTGTTCGAGAATGATGTCGTCGATTTCCAGGCCACAGCGACGCACGCACTTTTCGATGTTCTGGGCGGCATTCACCGCGCAGGTCACCACGTGCACCTTGGCTTCCAGACGTACACCGGACATGCCCAGGGGCTCGCGCACGCCTTCCTGGTTATCGATCACGTAATCCTGCGGCAGGGTGTGCAGCACCCGCTGGTCGGCCGGAATCGCCACGGCCTGTGCCGCGTCGAGTACCCGCTCCAGGTCCGCCGAACTCACTTCGCGATCACGAATCGCCACGATGCCGTGGGAGTTCAGGCTGCGAATGTGATTGCCCGCCACGCCGACGAACGCCGAGTGGATACGGCAACCGGCCATCAGTTGCGCTTCTTCTACCGCGCGCTGGATCGATTGAACGGTGGACTCGATATTCACCACCACGCCCTTCTTCAGGCCGCGCGATGGATGGGTGCCGATACCGACGATTTCCAGCGTGCCATCGGCCGCGACCTCGCCTACCAGCGCCACCACCTTGGAGGTGCCGATATCCAGACCGACGATCATTTTGCCGCTTTGCACGTTTGCCATGGTCCTGCCTCTTCTTAATTCTTCGCGACGGCGGGTTGGGCCGTCGTGGGCGCTACAGGTTCCCGCCAGCCGACGGCCAGGCCGTTGGCATAACGCAGATCGATGCGCGCGATGTTCGTAATCTGTTCTTTCAGCGTTTTTTCATAAATGGCAATGAAGCGGCGCATCTTCTCCACCAGGTGATCGCGTCCGAGCAACAGCTCGATACCAGGGCCAGCGCTACCGGCCCCCGTGGTCAGGAACCAGCTGCCGCGCTCGCGCAACTCCAGACGGGCAATGGAGAAACCCATCGGGCGCAGCATCTGGCTCAGCACCTGGTACTGCTGCATCACCTGCTGCTGGGCCCGCTGCGGGCCGAACAACTGTGGCAAGTGCTCGTAGTTCGCCAGTTCACGCGGGGTGAAGGCCTGGCCCTGGTTGTTCAACAGCGCCTCGTCGCCCCAACGGGCCACCGGCAGTTGTTCTTCCAGGCGAATCACCACCTGGTCCGGCCACACACGCCGTACCTCGGCATGAGCGATCCATGGCATCTGTTCCAGCTCGGTACGCATGCTCGCCAGGTCGATGGTGAAGAAGCTCGCCGCGACGTAGGGCGCGATCCGCTGCTGCACCGCCTGCTGGCTGATGTAACTCAGGTCGCCCTGCACCGCGACCTTGGTGATCGGCCGGTCGGCATAGGGCAGCAGGCGTTGCGCGCCTTCGTAAGTGCCGAAGCCCAGCGCGACCAGCAGCACCGGCCACATCAGGCTTTTCAGCACGCCAAAGTTGGCTTTCGGCAGGCGCACCGACATCGGCTCCTTGGCCACCATCCGGCTGGCACCACGCGGCACCGGCTTGCGGCCGGGAGCGGGTTGCTGATGACGTAGCTGGGCGCCTTGCATGGCCTTAACCTCGCGGCTCTGCGTTACTGACGACACTTTCCGCCAGGATGGCCAGAACCAGCTGCTGGAAATCCAGACCGGCGGCACGCGCCGCCATCGGAACCAGGCTGTGATCGGTCATGCCGGGGGCGGTATTCACTTCCAGGAACCAGAACTGGCCGTCGGCGTCCTGCATCACGTCGGCACGCGCCCAACCGGCGATACCGAGCGCCCCGCAGGCCTTCGCCGTCAGGTCCATGAGCTCCTGCTCTTTGTCGCTGTCGAGGCCGCACGGGATCCGGTACTGGGTATCGGAAGCCAGGTACTTGGCGTCGTAGTCGTAAAACGTGTGGGGCGTGCCCAGGGCGATCGGTGGCAATACCTGGCCGCGCAGCGTGGCGATGGTGAACTCCGGACCTTGAATCCATTGTTCAACCAAGACTTGCGAGTCGTAGGTGCTGGCCGCTTTCCATGCGTCGATCAGTTCGGACGCGGATGTCACTTTGGCCATACCAATACTGGAACCTTCATGCGCCGGTTTGACGATCAAAGGCATGCCCAGTTCCGTAGCCGCGCAAATACAATCGGCCTCGGAGCCAAGTACGGCGTGGCGTGGCGTCGGAATACCGAGGCTGTGCCAGACCTGCTTGGTACGCAGTTTGTCCATCGCCAGCGCCGAAGCCAGGATGCCGCTGCCGGTGTAGGGAATCCCCAGGCATTCCAGCAAGCCCTGCATGCTGCCGTCTTCGCCGCCACGGCCGTGGAGGATGATGAAGGCGCGGTCGATCTTCTCGTTCAGCAGGCGCTGCAGGAAGTCGTCACCGACGTCGATGCCGAAGGCGTCCACACCAGCGCTCAGCAAGGCTTCGAGCACGGCGTTGCCGGACTTCAGCGAGACTTCGCGCTCGGCGCTCTTGCCGCCGAACAGCACGGCGACACGGCCGAAATCCTTCGGCGCGATGGTCGAAAACAGAGAGGCGTAGGCAGCAGTCATTTCGACTTCCCCTGACCGGCAGGCACGGCACCCGCGAACAACGGACTGTTCAACAGCTTCGGCGCAAGGCCGCCGATATCACCGGCGCCCTGGCACAGCAGGATGTCGCCGGCACGCAGCAGCGGCTTGACCAGCGGCGCGAGGTCGACCCCACGCTCGATGTAGATCGGGTCCAGCTGACCGCGCTGACGGATGCTGTGGCACAGCTGACGGCTGTCCGCCCCCGGGATCGGCTCTTCGCCCGCCGGATAGACTTCCATCAACAGCAGGACGTTGGCATCCGCCAGCACCTGGACGAAATCGTCGTACAGGTCGCGGGTGCGGCTGAAACGGTGCGGCTGGTAGACCATCACCAGGCGGCGCTCAGGCCAGCCACCGCGCACGGCCTTGATCACCGCCGCGACTTCGGTCGGGTGGTGACCATAGTCGTCCACCAGCATCACGTTGCCGCCTTCCACCGGCAGCTCGCCGTAGACCTGGAAGCGTCGCCCCACACCCTGGAAGCCCGACAGGCCCTGGACGATGGCTTCATCGCTGATGCCTTCGTCGGTGGCGATGCAGATGGTCGCCAGCGCGTTCAGCACGTTGTGGTTGCCCGGCATGTTCACCGAGACATCCAGCGGCTCGCGATCGGGGCGCAGCACGGTGAAGAAGGTCTGCATGCCCTGCTGGCGTACATTGATCGCCCGCACGTCGGCGTCTTCGTTAAAACCGTAGGTGACGGTCGGACGCTTGACCTGCGGCAGGATCTCGCGCACCACCGGGTCGTCCAGGCACAGTACGGCCAGGCCATAGAACGGCAGGTTGTGCAGGAATTCGACGAAGGTTTTCTTCAGTTTGTTGAAGTCACCGTCGTAGGTCGCCATGTGGTCGGCGTCGATGTTGGTCACCACGGCCACCAGCGGCTGCAAGTGCAGGAAGCTGGCGTCGCTTTCATCGGCTTCGGCGATCAGGTAGCGGCTGGTGCCCAACTGTGCATTGGTCCCAGCTGCATTCAGCCGGCCACCGATGACAAAGGTCGGGTCCAGGCCACCGGCGGCGAACACCGAGGCCAGCAGGCTGGTGGTGGTGGTCTTGCCGTGGGTACCGGCCACGGCGACGCCGTGGCGGTAGCGCATCAGCTCGGCCAGCATTTCCGCACGCGGCACCACCGGGATGCGGCGTTCCAGGGCGGTGGCCACTTCCGGGTTGGAGGTGTTCACGGCGCTGGACACTACCAGTACATCGGCGTTGGCGGCGTTCTCGGCGCGGTGGCCGATAAAGATCTGCGCACCAAAGGACTCCAGGCGCTCGGTAACTGGCGACGCCTTGAGGTCGGAGCCGGAGACCTGGTAGCCCAGGTTCAGCAGTACTTCGGCGATCCCGCACATGCCCACGCCGCCGATACCGACGAAGTGGATGCGACGGATGCGGCGCATTTCCGGTTGTGGCATGGCTTTCTGATTCTCAACCATGGGCCACCTCCAGGCAGATATCGACCACGCTACGGGTGGCATCGGGTTTGGCCAGGCGACGTGCGGCGTCGGCCATGCTGTTGAGTCGTTCCGGTTGCATCAAAACCTCTGTCAGGCGAGCGGCAAGGTCCGCTGCGCCAGTCGTTCTTTGCGGCATCAGGAAGGCAGCGCCTTCACGAGCCAAATAATCGGCATTGCGGGTCTGGTGATCGTCGATGGCGTGAGGCAAAGGCACGAGCATCGAAGGCAGACCGGCGGCAGCCAGTTCACTGACGGTCAACGCGCCTGCGCGACAGACCACCAGGTCAGCCCAGCCGTAGGCTTGGGCCATGTCTTTGATGAACGGCTGCACCTGCGCCTCGACGCCAGCGGCGCGATAGCGCTCTGCAGTCACTTCATCGTGGTTTTTGCCGGCCTGATGAAACACTTCCGGACGCAGCTCGGGAGAGACCAGCGCCAGGGCTTCAGGCAGCAACTTGTTCAACGGCTCCGCTCCCAGGCTTCCACCCAGGATCAGCAAACGCGCCTTGCGTCCGGCCAAAGCCTCGCGCGGTGTATCGAGGAACAGCTCGGTGCGCACCGGGTTGCCGGTGGTACGCCGGCTGCTGGAGGCACCAAAGGTGTCCGGGAAAGCTTCGCAGACTCGGGCCGACAACGGCACCAGCAGCCGATTGGCGGTACCGGCGACCGCGTTCTGTTCATGAACGATCACCGGCACACCGGACAGTTTTGCCGCGACGCCACCAGGGCCGGTCACATAACCGCCAAAGCCCAGCACGCAGACCGGCTTGAGCTGACGAATGATCCGGCGCGCCTGCAGCACTGCCTTAAGCAGCACGAATGGCGCCTTGAGCAGCGACAGCTTGCTCTTGCCCCGCAGGCCGCTGACGTTGATCAGGTGCAGTTGCAGGCCGGCGTTCGGCACCAGCTCGTTTTCGATACCGCGCGGGGTGCCGAGCCAGTGCACGGTATAACCGCGCGCCTGGAACTCACGGGCACAGGCCAGCGCCGGGAACACGTGACCGCCGGTGCCACCGGCCATGATCAGCACATTAGCGCCCATGGCTTGGCTCCTCGGCGAAGTCGCTCTCGCTGAACTCCATCTCTTCGCTGCCCAGGTGGGTCCGACTCTCCCACTCGATGCGCAGCAACAGGCCCAGACAGGCGCAGCAGATCACCAACGAACTGCCGCCATAACTGAGGAACGGCAAAGTCAGACCTTTGGTCGGCAGCAAACCGACGTTCACCCCGATGTTGATCAGGAACTGGCCGATCCACAGGAATGACAGGCCATAAGCGACATAGGCGGCAAAGAACTGCTTGGCTTTCTCGGCCCACAGGCCGATGTACATGCCACGGATACAGACGAAGACGAACAGCGCCACCGTGCACAGGGAACCGACGGCGCCCAGCTCTTCGGCCAGGACCGAGAACACGAAGTCGGTGTGGGCTTCCGGCAGGTAGAACTGCTTCTGCACGCTGTTGCCAAGGCCAACGCCCAGCCATTCGCCGCGGCCGAAAGCGATCAAGGCCTGGGACAACTGGTAGCCCGCGCCGAACTGGTCGGCCCAAGGGTCGGCAAAGTTGGTCAGGCGCGCCATTCGATAGGGCTGCATCTGAATCAGCAGGACCACCGCCGCGACCGCCAGGACCACCATCAAGGAGAAACGGAACAGCCCGACCCCACCGAGGAACAGCATCGCCGCCGCGGCCCCCATCATCACCACGGTGGCACCGAAGTCCGGCTCCATCAGCAGCAGGCCGGCCATTGGCAGCAGCACGATGAATGGCTTGAAGAAGCCCATCCAGCTTTCACGCACTTCTTTCTGGCGACGCACCAAATAACCGGCGAGATAGATCACCACGAATACCTTGGCGATCTCGGAAGGCTGGACGTTGAAGAAACTGAAGCCGATCCAGCGCATCGAACCGTTCACTTCGCGGCCGATCCCCGGAATGATCACCATCACCAGCAAACCGAAAGCACCGAGCAGCATCATCCAGCCCAGGCGTTGCCAAGTGGCGATCGGGATCATCATGGTGACGATGCACGCACCCAGGCCCAGCACCACGTAAATAAGGTGGCGAATCATGTAGTACAAGGCGCTGCCCGACTGCACCGCCGCCACTTCGGTGGAGGCCGAGGCAATCATGATCAGCCCGAGGCCGAGCAGCGCCAGGCAACCGGCGAGCATCGGGAAATCGAGGTCGACGCCGCGTCCGGTGATGATCGGCGATGGATAAGGCTTGATGATGTCTCTCAGGTTCATTCCAGATCCTCCACGGCGCGGACGAACTGGTGACCACGGTCTTCGTAATTCTTGAACATGTCGAAACTGGCGCAGGCCGGCGACAGCAATACCACGTCACCAGCCTGGGCGGCGGCACGGCATTGCGCCACGGCTTCGACCAAGGAGCCGACACGAATCAGCGGCACGGCATCGCCGATGGCCTCGCCGATCTTGTCGGAATCGCGGCCCATCAGGATCACGGCGCGGCAGTTGGCCGCCACCGGGTCGCGCAGGTCCTTGAACTCGGCACCCTTGCCGTCGCCACCGGCGATCAGCACGATCTTGCCTTCAATGTCCGCGCCCAGGCCTTCGATGGCCGCCAGTGCGGCGCCAACGTTGGTGGCCTTGGAGTCGTTGTAATAACCCACGCCATCCAGGTCGCGAACCCACTGGCAGCGGTGCTCGAGGCCGGCGAAGGTGCGCAGGGCCGAGAGCATGGCGTCGAACGGCAGGCCGACCGCATGCCCCAGGGCCAGCGCCGCCAGGGCGTTGGACTGGTTATGGGCGCCGCGGATCTTCAGCTCGCGCACCGGCATCAGGTTCTGGAATTCGAAGGCCAGGTATTTCTCGCCGTTCTCTTCACGCAGGCCGAACGCCTTGAAGTCGGGTTTGCTCAGACCGAAGGTCCAGCACGGCAGGCCTTCGCCGATCAATGGCCGGGTCAGGGCATCCTGGCGGTTGAACACCACCTGCCGGGCGCCCCGGAAGATCCGGTGCTTGGCCAGGTGATACGCCGGCAGGCCGCTGTAGCGGTCCATGTGGTCTTCGCTGATGTTCAGCACGGTGGCCACTTCGGCACCCAGCTGATCGGTGGTCTCCAGCTGGAAGCTGGACAGTTCCATGACGTACAGCTCGACGTCGTCGCTGAGCAGGTCCAGGGCCGGGGTACCCAGGTTTCCACCCACGGCGACCCGCTTGCCCGCCGCCGCCGCCATTTCCCCCACCAGGGTGGTCACGGTGCTTTTCGCGTTGGAACCGCTGATGGCAACAATCGGCGCCTTCGCGTTACGCGCGAACAGCTCGATATCGCCGGAAAGTTTCACCCCACGGGCGGCGGCGGCTTGCAGGGCCGGAGTCGCCAGGGCCAGGCCGGGGCTCACGTAGAGCTCGTCGGCACGGCACAGGAAGTCGACGTCCAGCTCGCCACAACGCACTTCCACATGCGGATAGTCACGGCGCAGCGTGGCCAGTTCCGGTGGATTTTCCCGCGTATCGGCGACGGCAAACGACACGCCCCGGTTCGCCAGGAAGCGAACCAGGGACATGCCGCTCTTGCCGAGGCCGACAACGATGCGGAAGTGGTCAGAAGCGATCAGAGACACTCGTTCTACCTCAGCTTCAGGGTGGCAAGGCCGATCAACACGAGAATCACGGTGATGATCCAGAAACGGACGATCACGCGCGGCTCGGGCCAGCCCTTGAGTTCAAAGTGGTGGTGAATCGGTGCCATGCGGAATACACGGCGACCGGTCAACTTGAAGGAAGCCACCTGAATGACCACCGACAGGGTTTCCATCACGAACACACCGCCCATGATGAACAGGACGATTTCCTGACGAACGATCACCGCGATGGTGCCCAGGGCCGCGCCCAGCGCCAGCGCGCCGACGTCGCCCATGAAGACTTGTGCCGGGTAGGTGTTGAACCACAGGAAGCCCAGTCCGGCGCCGATCAGCGCGCCGCAGAACACAATCAGCTCACCCGCGCCTGGAACGTAAGGAATCAGCAGGTACTCAGCGAATTTCACGTTACCCGACAGGTAGCAGAAGATGCCCAGGGCACCGCCCACCATCACGGTCGGCATGATCGCCAGGCCGTCGAGGCCATCGGTCAGGTTGACCGCGTTGCTGGAGCCGACGATCACGAAATAGGTCAGGACCACGAAGCCAATGCCCAGCGGAATGCTGACGTCCTTGAGCATGGGGATCAGCAAGGTGGTTTCGACCGGGGTTTGCGCGGTGACATACAGGAAGATCGCCGCACCCAGGCCAAATACCGACTGCCAGAAGTACTTCCAGCGGCTAGGCAAGCCACGGGAGTTTTTCTCGATCACCTTGCGATAGTCATCGACCCAGCCGATGGCACCGAACAACAGGGTGACCAGCAACACCACCCACACATAACGGTTGCTCAGGTCGGCCCACAGCAAAGTGCTGATACCGATTGCCGAAAGAATCAGCGCGCCGCCCATGGTCGGGGTGCCCGACTTGGAGAGGTGCGATTGCGGACCGTCGTTACGCACGGCCTGGCCGATCTGACGGGTCTGCAAAGTGCGGATCATCCACGGCCCCAGCCACAAGGACAGCACCAGTGCAGTCAGTACCCCGAGAATCCCGCGCAGGGTCAGGTACTGAAAGACCGCGAAGCCTTTGTAGAACTGTTGCAGGTACTCCGCTAGCAGCAGCAGCATCAATGTTTCTCCGTGCTGGAACCACACAAAGCCACGACGATGTTTTCCATCACCGCGCTGCGCGATCCCTTGATCAAAATAGTGGTGTTTGTATCTTGCTCGGCGCCCAGGGCTGCGATCAGCTCGGCCTGGCTGGCGAAGTGTCGGGCGTGCTCACCGAAGGCAGCGACCGCGTGGGCCATCATTGGGCCCACGGCGTAGAGCGCCGACACCTTGCCGGCAGCATAAGCACCCACTTCGCGGTGCCCCTGCTCCGCCCAATCGCCCAACTCGCCGATATCTCCGAGCACCAGGACGGTGCGGCCGGAAAAGCCGGCGAGTATATCAACGGCCGCGCACATTGACGTGGGGTTCGCGTTGTAGGTGTCGTCGATGACCCGCATGCCGTTTTTCGCCAGCTGGGCAACGGTGCGGCCCTTGACCGGCTGCACCGCGTTGAGCCCGGTGGCGATGCCGAACAGCGACACGCCCAGGGCATGAGCGGCAGCCGCAGCGGCCAGGGCATTGGCCACGTTATGGGTACCCAGCAGGTTCAACTGGATCCGCTCGGAGCCGTTGCCAGCGTGCAGGGTGAAGTTCGGGCAGCCACGGGCATCACGCTGGATATCCGAGGCGTAAAAGTCGGCGGCATTGTTGGTCAGGGCAAAACTCAGCACCTGACGGCCGGCGGCGCGGGTTTTCCAGATCGGGAAGGCCTTGTCGTCGAGATTGAGCACGGCGATACCCGAAGCATCCAGCCCTTCGAGGATCTCGCCCTTGGCCTCAACGATTTTTTCCGGCCCGCCAAACTCGCCAACATGGGCGGTACCGGCGTTATTGATGATGGCGACATGCGGCTTGGTCATCGCCACGGTGTAGGCAATTTCGCCGATGCGCGAAGCCCCCAGCTCGATCACGGCCGCGGTGTGCTCCGGGGCCAGCTCCAGCAGGGTCAAGGGTGCGCCCAGGTCATTGTTCAGGTTGCCGCGCGTGGCGAGCACCGGCCCACGCGTACGCAGGATGCTGGCCAGCATTTCCTTGACTGTGGTCTTGCCGCTGGAGCCGGTAATCGCCGCGACAGGCTTGGTAAAAGCCGCGCGATTCAACGCTCCCAACTGGCCGAGCGCCTGCCGGGTATCGCTGACCAGCAACTGCGGCAGCGTGCTGTCTGGCACTTCGCGTTCGACCAGGGCACCGACGGCGCCTTTAGAAGCGACTTCATTCAGGTAGTCGTGCCCGTCGAAACGCGGGCCGGCCAGGGCAATAAAGAGCTGGCCCGGCTTGATCGCCCGACTGTCGATGCTCACACCATCGAAGCTGCAATCGCCAGCCAGCAGGCGACCCGCCAACGCTCCGCTCAGTTCACTGAGTTTCAGGGCCTTAAGCATGGGCCACCTCCCACGCAGTCAGCGCCCGGTCGGCTTCCACCAGGTCGGAGAAGTCGAGACGCACGCCGTTGATTTCCTGATAGTCCTCATGGCCTTTACCGGCCAGGACAATGACGTCATCCGCCGAAGCGCCGGCGATCAGCTGAGCGATGGCCAGGCCGCGACCGGAGACGAACTCGACCTTGTCCACCGCGCTGAAACCGGCGCGAATGTCGTCGAAAATCTGCGCCGGATCTTCCGTGCGCGGGTTGTCGTCGGTGACCAGCACACCATCGGCCAGGCGCTCGACCACTTCCGCCATCAGCGGACGCTTGCCGCGATCGCGATCGCCACCGCAGCCGAACAGACACAGCAAGCGGCCCTTGGCGTGGGGACGCAGGGCCAGCAGTACTTTTTCCAAGGCATCCGGGGTGTGGGCGTAATCGACCACCACCAGCGGTTGCGAACCACCGCCCAGGCGTTGCATGCGACCGGCCGGACCTTCCAGTTTCGGCAGCACCTGGAGGATTTCGTCGAGGGCGTAATCCAGGCCGAGCAAGGCACCGACAGCGGCCAGCACGTTGCTCAGGTTGAAACGACCGAGCAAGGTGCTGCGCAGATGATGCTCGCCCTGCGGAGTCACCAGGATTGCACGCACGCCTTCATCATCGAATTGCGCTTCGCGGCAGTACAGATAGGCCCGTGGGTCCTCGAGGCTGTAGGTAATCAGCCGCGAATCCTGCTCGTCACTGGCCAACAGCCGACCGAATTCATCGTCGAGGTTGATGACCCGGCAACCCAGGTCGGTCCAGCCGAACAGCTTGGCCTTGGTGGAGCCGTAGGCTTCCATGGTGCCGTGATAATCCAGATGGTCACGCGACAGATTGGTCAGCACCGCCACATCGAAAGCCAGAGCAGTAACCCGCCCCTGGTCCAGACCATGGGACGACACTTCCATCGCCACGGCTTTGGCACCGGCCTTTTTCAGGTCGGCCAGGGTGGCCTGCACGGCAATCGGGTTCGGTGTGGTGTGCATCCCGCTTTTCAGCGCGCCATAAAAACCGCTGCCCAGGGTGCCGACGATGCCGCAGTGTTGGCCCAGCAGGTCAAGCGCTTGCGCGACCAACTGGGTCACGCTGGTCTTGCCGTTGGTACCGGTCACGCCAATCAGGTTGAGATGACGACTCGGATCGCCATAAAAACGTCCGGCGATATCCGACAGCTGCGCCGCCAGGCCTTTGACCGGAATCAGCGGCACGTCGGTAATCGGCAGGACGGTCGAGCCTTCGACTTCATAAGCCACGGCAGCCGCACCGCGCTGCAAGGCATCGGCGATGTGCGCACGGCCATCGAACTTGCCGCCAGGAACCGCAAGAAACAGATCGCCGGCGCGCACATTGCGGCTGTCCAGGGTCAGTTCGCGGATCAGCAGATCACGACCAGCGTGGGCGAAAATCTTGTTCAGGCTAAGAGACATCAGCCGCGCCCTCCTTTAGCTGGTGCCGCATTGGCTTGTTGAGTAGGTGGCAGGTTGTCCGGCGAGATATTCATCAGACGCAGGGTGCCGGACATCACTTTGCTGAACACCGGTGCCGATACCAGGCCACCGAAGTAGCCGGCCTTGCTCGGCTCATCGATCACCACAACGATGGCGTAACGCGGATCGCTCATCGGGCCGAAACCGGCAAACAGCGAGCGGTAGGAGTTCTCGGCATAACCCTTGGTACCCACCGACGTCTTACGCGCGGTACCACTCTTGCCCGCCACGTGATAAGCCGGCACCTGGGCACGGAACACGCCACGCGGAGCCTCGATCACCTGTTGCAACATGCCTTGCATGGTCTTGGCGACCTTTTCCGGAATCACCTGGGTGGTTTCCGGAGTCTTGTCGGTTTTGATCAGAGTCAGCGGTGCGATGCGACCGTTGTTGGCCAGTGCCGAGAAGGCGTGAACCAACTGGATCGCGGTCACCGAGATGCCGTAGCCGTACGACAGCGTGGCGGTTTCGGCCTTGCGCCATTCGCGGTAATTCGGCAGGTTGCCGACACGTTCGCCCGGGAAGCCGAGGCCGGTATCCTGGCCGAGGCCAATTTTCTGGGCCAGACGGAAGATGGCTTCGCCGCCGATGTCGAAGGCGATCTTGCTCATGCCGACGTTACTGGAATTGATCAGAATCCCGGTCAGGTCGAGCACAGCACCTTCGGTCTTGGATACGTCTCGAATGGTGTATTTGCCGATCTGCAGCGTGCCCGGATACACCTCGACGGTGTCGCTCGGTTTCCAGCGGCCGGTCTCCAGCGCAGCGCTCATGGAGATGGCTTTCATGGTCGAGCCCGGTTCGAACACGTCGATCATGGCGCGGTTGCGCATCATCGCCGGCTGCAGGTTGCGACGGTTGTTCGGGTTGTAGGTCGGCTGGTTGACCATGGCCAGGATCTCGCCGGTCTTCACATCCATGATGACCAGGCTGCCGGCCTTGGCGCCGTTCTCGACGATGGCATTGCGCAGTTCGCGGTTGGCGAGGTATTGCAGGCGCAGGTCAATCGACAACGCCAAGGGCTTGCCGGCCTTGGCGTTTTTGGTGACCTGGACATCCTTGATCAGTCTGCCGCGCCGATCCTTGATGACCTGGCGCTTGCCCGGGACCCCGGCCAGCCATTCGTCATAGGCCAGTTCGACCCCTTCGCGCCCGCGGTCGTCGATGTCGGTAAAGCCGACCATGTGCGCGGTCACTTCACCGGCCGGGTAGAAACGCCGAAACTCTTCGATACCGTAGACCCCCGGCACCTTGAGATCGAGAACCTGCTGGCCCTGCTCGGGCGTCAGGCCACGCACCAGGTAGATGAACTCTTTATTGGCTTGTGCTTCAAGGCGCTCGGCCAGCGCTTTAGGGTCTTGCCCCAAGGCAGCAGCCAGTGCCGGCCACTTGTCCTTGGCCAGTTGCATTTCCTTGGCGTTGGCCCACAGGGTGGTCACAGGCGTACTGACCGCCAGCGGCTCGCCGTTACGGTCGGTGATCAGGCCACGGTGAGCCGGGATCGGGATATGCCGAACGCTGCGCGCGTCGCCCTGCCCCTTGAGGAAGTCGCGATCGACGACCTGCAGATCGATGATGCGCCAGGCGATCGCCGCCACCATGACGCCGAGCAAGCCCAGCACCAGGCGGAACCGCCAGGGAAAGAGTGCGCCTTCAAGCTTCATCATGGCGCCACCATCTGGACTTCGGCCGCGCCAGGAATACGCATTTTCAGTTGTTCGGTGGCCAGCACTTCGATCCGGCTATGGGCAGTCCAGGTGCTTTGCTCGAGAATCAGCCGCCCCCACTCCGCTTGCGCCTTGTCGCGCACACTCAACTCGCCGTACAGCGTATTGAGCAGTTGACGATTCCAGTGCGCGCTATAGGACACCGCAATCGCGGACACCAGAACGCCGATGAACAGCAGAAGCATGAAAAAGCTTCCGCCTGGAAGTGGCTTGGCGAAGAGCTTGCTCACCGCAGCTTCTCCGCAACGCGCATGACAGCACTACGGGCACGCGGGTTGGCTTTGAGTTCGGCATCGGAGGCCGTCTGCGCTTTGCCATGGATTTTGATTTTCGGCTCGAAAGCCACGTGGCGAACCGGCAGATTGCGAGGCAGGTTGTCCGCCTCGCCCTTCACCAGCTTGCGCATGAACAATTTGACGATGCGATCTTCCAGGGAATGGAAGCTGATCACCACCAGGCGACCGCCCACTTCGAGAGATTCCAGCGCCGCTTCGAGGCCGGCCTCGAGATCGCCCAGCTCGTTGTTGACGTGAATGCGCAGCCCCTGGAATGCGCGGGTAGCCGGGTTCTTGCCCTTTTCCCACGCCGGGTTGGCGACCTTCAAGACCTCCGCCAGGTCGGCGGTGCGCTCGAACGGCTTGATGTCGCGGCGCTCAGCCACGGCGCGGGCCATGCGACCGGAGAAACGCTCTTCGCCGTATTCCTTGAACACACGGGCGATTTCTTCCACCGGAGCGGTGTTGACGAACTCCGCCGCGCTGATGCCGCGGGACGGGTCCATGCGCATATCCAGGGGACCGTCATTGAGAAAACTGAAGCCGCGTTCAGGATCGTCGAGCTGCGGCGAAGATACGCCCAGGTCGAGCAACACACCGCTGACCTTGCCATCCAGGCCACGCTCGGCCACTTCCGAACCCAGCTCGGCAAAGCTGCGCTGCACAACGACAAAGCGGCCGTCTTCGGCCGCTAGCGCTTGCCCGGTGGCAATCGCTTGAGGATCTTTGTCGAATCCGAGCAGCCGGCCATCCGGCCCGAGCTTGCTGAGGATCAAACGACTATGACCGCCGCGACCGAAGGTGCCATCCAGATAGCAGCCATCAGGACGTACGGCGAGAGCCTCGACGGCTTCGTCAAGCAGTACGGTGATGTGGTTAAAGCCGCTATCAATAGTCACAGGATCAAATCACGCAGTTCATCAGGCATGGCGCCCGGTTGTTGAATAGCTGCCAGGTCCGCTGCAGAAACAGCATTCCAGGCATCCTCGTCCCACAGTTGGAACTTGTTCAGTTGGCCTACCAACATTGCGCGCTTATCCAACTTGGCATATTCGCGCAGACGTGGCGGAACCAGAAAACGACCACTGCCATCGAGTTCGAGGTCGACGGCATTACCAATCAACAAACGCTGCAAGCGACGGTTTTCTTCACGTAGCGAAGGCAGCGCGCGCAGCTTGGTTTCAATAATTTCCCACTCATCGAGGGGGTAGACACACAAACACGGATCAACGGCATCAATAGTGACGATAAGTTGCCCGGAACTACGCGAAACGAGCTCGTCACGGTACCGGCTCGGCATGGCGAGACGGCCCTTTGCGTCGAGACTGATAGCGTTAGCTCCGCGAAACACGTCAGCGTTTCTCCAAATTTTAGCGTTTTACGTCCAAAAAACCCACTTCATGCCACTTTCCGCCACTTGCGCACACTATAGGAATGCGCCCACCACACCGTCAAGGCACGGAGCGACGGAAAAGCCTTATAGAACGGAGATTTAGGAGACTAAAAGGAGGGGTAACGGGAATTTGGCGAAGGATTTGGCGCAATAACTTCAATCAGCTCAAGGAGCTGTATCGCGAAGTTAAAGTAATTTGTTAAGAGTAAGATCTTTTCGGTATTACAAAAGCGCTTCTGCTATTGATTCAAGCAGGGAGGGAAAAGGTGGAGAGTCGATCTGTAAGCCGGGTTCTGTCGAGGACAGTCATTCCTCTACGATGGCCATCACTGGACATCTTTAGCAACCTACCCGGTTCCAGCGCGGGCCACGCCTTGGAACCCTATTTGGTCTTGCTCCGAGTGGGGTTTACCTAGCCACGAACTGTTGCCAGACGTGCGGTGCGCTCTTACCGCACCTTTTCACCCTTACCGGCACCGAAGTGCTTAGGCGGTTATTTTCTGTGGCACTTTCCGTAGGCTCGCGCCTCCCAGGCATTACCTGGCACTCCGCCCTATGGAGCCCGGACTTTCCTCCCCCCTCTAATTTTCATAGAGGGCAGCGACTGTCCAATCGACTCTCCGCCGCGCAGGTTAACGGCAGAGCGGCGGAAGAACAAGTGATAAAAGCCTTTTGCCATTCCGCCGATCGCGTTTACTCGCCTTTCTGTTTATCCAGCGCCGCCTGATAGAGAACATTCTTGCGCACGCCGGTAATTTCCGCCGCCAATGCCGCAGCCCGCTTGAGCGGCATCTCCTTGAGCAGCAGATCGAGAACTCGCATTGCCTCACCGCTTACGGCCTCGTCGCTCTCCGGCGCCGACCACCCCGCCACCAGCACCACGCATTCGCCGCGCTGCTGATTGCTGTCCGCCTCGACGAAAGCGCGCAACTCCGAAAGCGGCAAGCCCTTGAGGGTTTCAAAGGTCTTGGTCAGTTCCCGCGCCAGCAATGCCGGACGCTCACCACCAAACACCAGCTCCATATCCTGCAGGCACTCGAGAATGCGGTGTGGCGCCTCATAGAAAATCAGCGTGCGCGGCTCTTCCTTTAATAGCTCAAGACGCCCGCGCCGCCCTACCGCCTTGGCCGGCAGAAACCCTTCGAAGATAAAACGATCGGAAGGCAGCCCCGCCGCCGACAAGGCCGCAATCAGAGCGCAAGCCCCAGGAACAGGAACGACATTGATTCCCGCCGCCCGCGCCTGACGTACCAAGTGGTAACCCGGATCGGAGATCAACGGCGTGCCCGCGTCGGAAATCAGCGCAACACTGTCTCCCGCCAACAGACGGGTCAGAAAGCGGCTGCCTTCATCCCGCTCGTTATGTTCATGGCAGGCGGCCAGCGGCGTGGAAATCCCGAAGTGCTGCATCAAGCGCTGCGAGTGACGCGTGTCCTCGGCGGCGATCAACGCCACCTCACGCAAGATCTTCAAGGCCCGGGCACTGATGTCGTCCAGGTTGCCGATGGGCGTCGCCACCACATAAAGCGAGCCAGCAGCGGAATTCAAAGGACCTGGAGCAGTCAAAGCGCACACCTCTTGATCGGTAAAACCGACATTGTAGCGCGTAGATGCCTTCGGAATGCGTGTCGCAGGCACCTCGCACCTGCGACAACACCGGCCATTCTAAAGCGCTGCAACATTTGCACGACCTAAAATAGACGGTTTATTGCCAGTAAGATCGCGCCCCGGCCAGTGCTTGGGTACAATTCCACGCTAATTTGATCGAGTATCAGGAACACTTACATGATCGCTTGCCTGCGGCTGTTCTCTGCCTTATGCCTTGCTGCCCTCCTGGCAGCTTGCGCCAGCTCGCCCTCCTCCAGCCTTGGCGAACTTCCACGGACCCCGGATGCCAGCATCGAGCAACTGCTCGAACAGGCCGCCAACAGCAAAACACCCGACAAGGCAGCCCTGCTGCGCTTGAGCGCTGCCGACCTGGCCTATCGCCAGGGCAACGCCGGCCAGGCCGCGCAAATCCTGCAACAAGTGCCAATGGAGCAACTCAAGCCCGGCCAGCAGGTTTTCGCCAGCACCCTGGCGGCCGAACTGGCCATGACTCGCAACCAGCCAAAGGCGGCCCTGACTGCCCTGAGCCACCCGAGCCTGCAACGCCTGAGCGAACTGCCGGAAGAGCAGCAGATCCGCACCGGCACCATCCATGCTCGCGCACTCGAGGCCGACGGCCAGGCTCTCGCCGCAGCACGGGAGCGCATCTTCATTGCACCATTGCTCAAGGACGACGCCGCGAGCAAGAACCATGAAGCCATCTGGGCATTGATTGCCAGCTTGCCGACCGATCAACTGCAAGCCGTCAGCAACGACGACCTCGGCGGCTGGATGAGCCTGGCATTGGCAGTGAAGACTGCCGGTACCCTGGAACAACAGCAGGCCGCCATCGACAACTGGCGCGCACAGAACCCCAAGCATCCGGCCGCCATTCAACTGCCGCTGCCACTGACCAAACTCAAGGAACTGGCCAGCCAGCCGCTGTCCAAGATCGCCCTGCTGTTGCCGCAGGACGGCCCGCTGGCTGCGGTCTCCAAGGCCCTGCGCGACGGTTTCATGGCCGCACACTATCAGGCCCAGCAAGCCGGACAGAAACCACCCAGCATCGAGTTCTACGACAGCTCGCGCCTGACTTCGCTGGATGACTTCTACCGCAAGGCCCAGGCTGATGGCGTGCAACTGGTCGTCGGCCCGCTGGAAAAACCGCTGGTCAAACAGCTCGCCGCACGCCCGCAACTGCCTATCACCACCCTGGCGCTGAACTACAGCGAAGGCGAGCAAGGCCCGGCGCAACTGTTCCAGTTCGGCCTGGCTGCCGAAGACGAAGCTCGCGAAGTCTCCCGTCGCGCTCGCGCCGATGGCCTGCACCGCGCCGCTGTCCTGGTGCCACGCGGCGAATGGGGCGATCGTGTGCTCAAGGCTTTCCGTCAGGACTGGGAAAGCAACGGCGGTAGCGTGGTCGGTATCGAACGCGTCGATCAGCCGGTGGCCCTGGCCCAGCAGATTGCCGACCTGTTCCAACTGCGCCAGAGCGAAGCTCGCGCCAAGAGCCTGCAGAACGCCGCCGGCACCCAGGTGGCCGCACAACCTTCGCGCCGCCAGGACATCGAGTTCATTTTCCTGGCGTCCACACCGCAACAGGCACAACAGATCAAGCCGACCCTGAACTTTCAGTACGCTGGCGATGTACCTGTCTATGCCACCTCCCACGTTTTCAGCGCCAACGGCGACCAGAACCAGTACAACGACATGAACGGCGTACGCTTCTGCGAAACGCCTTGGCTGCTGGACGCCAATGACCCGCTGCGCCGGCAGGTCGCCGCGCAGTGGCCACAAGCCGGTGGCAGCCTGGGCCGACTGTATGCGATGGGTGCCGACGCCTACCGACTGGCGCCACGCCTGGGGCAACTCAAGGCGCTGCCGGACAGCCGCATCGAAGGCCTGTCGGGCAGCCTGACCATGAGCCCGAGCCAGCGCGTTCAACGCCAGTTGCCATGGGCCGAGTTCGTCAGCGGCCAGATCACTCGCCTGCCCGACACCCAGCGTTAATGCCACAACGATCACGCCAGCAAAGCGGTCAGGATGCCGAAGCCCAAGCGCTCCGGCATCTTGAACAACAGGGGCTGCGCCTGCTGGCGCAGAACTGGTTGTGCAAACGCGGCGAGCTTGATCTGGTCATGCTTGACGGCGATACAGTAGTATTCGTCGAAGTCCGCTACAGACAACACACGCAATGGGGTGGCGCACTGGGCAGTATCGACGCACGCAAGCGTCAGAAACTGATACTCGCCGCACAGTTTTTCCTGCAGCGCGAGTCGCGCTGGTCCAACCACCCTTGCCGTTTCGATGTGGTCGCCATAGACAGCGCCCCAGGCACGACAACTCATTTGAACTGGCTACGGAATGCCTTTGAAAGCTGATCGACGCTCTCGGGCCGAGCCGGACATTTTCACTCAACATTTTTGCTCTTTGCTTTGCGGGCAGCACATTCATGTGCCAGAAAGCCGCGCTACTTAAGGTCACACAGATGGACATGCAATCCCGAATTCGCCAGCTTTTTCAGGCCAGTATCGACACCAAGCAACAGGCGATGGACGTACTTGCACCGCACATCGAGCAAGCCAGCCAGGTCATGGTCAACGCCCTGCTCAACGAAGGGAAAATGCTTTCCTGCGGCAACGGCGGCTCGGCCGGCGATGCCCAGCACTTTTCTTCCGAGCTGCTCAACCGTTTCGAGCGCGAGCGCCCGAGCCTGCCAGCCATTGCGCTGACCACCGACAGCTCGACGATCACCTCGATCGCCAACGACTACAGCTACAACGAAGTCTTTTCCAAGCAGATTCGCGCCCTGGGCCAGCCCGGCGACGTCCTGCTGGCGATTTCCACCAGCGGCAACTCAGCGAACATTATTCAAGCGATCCAGGCCGCACATGATCGCGAAATGATTGTCGTAGCATTGACCGGTCGCGATGGCGGCGGCATGGCATCCCTGCTATTGCCGGAAGATGTCGAGATTCGCGTACCGGCCAACGTCACTGCACGCATCCAGGAAGTCCACCTGCTGGCGATCCACTGCCTCTGCGACTTGATCGACAGCCAACTGTTCGGGAGTGAAGAATGACCCCTAATCGCCTTGGCCTACTGGCCCTGACCCTAGCCTTGAGCATCAGCGGTTGCAGCTCGGTGATTACCGCCACCCGCGAAAGCCCGATCGAAGATGACCGCGGCACCCGCACCTTCGGCAGCAAGATCGATGACTCATTGATCCAGACCAAAGTCGAAGTGAACGTCGCCAAAGCCAGCCCGGACCTGGACCACAATTCACACATCGTGGTGACCAGCTTCAATGGCATCGTCCTGCTGGCTGGCCAGACCCCGCGGGCCGACCTCAAGACACTCGCCGAGCAGGCCGCCAGCGCCGTGCAACGAGTGAAGAAGGTCCACAACGAACTGCAGGTTCTGCCGCCTTCCTCCCTGCTGGCCCGGCAGAACGATGCCTGGCTGACCACCAAGATCAAGACCCAGATGCTGACCGACGCCAGCATTCCAGGCTCGCGCATCAAGGTCGTGACGGAGAACGGCATCGTCTACCTGATGGGCCTGCTGACCCAACAGGAAGCCACCCAGGCGACCAACCTGGTACAGGGCGTTTCCGGCGTGCAGAAAATCGTCAAACTGTTCGAGTACATCGACTGATGTAGGCGAAAGGTACATGCACAAAAAAGGCGATCCGGATGGATCGCCTTTTTTATTACTTCACGACCTTCAGACTGGGTCGGCCGCTTGGACGCGGCGGCTCGTTATCCGGTGGCGGGATATCATCATCCGGCTCGATTTCATCGTCCTCGTCATCCACGGGCGACTCCAGATCGAACACCATACCCTGACCATTCTCCCGGGCGTAAATGCCCAGGATCGCCGGCACAGGGACGTACAAGCTATGCGGGACACCACCGAAGCGCCCCTCGAAAGTCACCACCTCGTTATCCATGTGCAGATGGCGCACGGCACTCGGCGAAATATTCAGGACGATCTGTCCGTCACTGGCGAAACCCTGAGGCACCTGCACCGCCGGGTATTCGGAATTGACCAGCATATGCGGGGTGCAATCGTTGTCCACAATCCACTCGTAGAGCGCGCGGACCAGATAAGGTCGACTGGAGTTCATAGCGGCTCCTTAAGCCTTAGCGCATGTCGCGTTCGACGCCAGACAGACTTGCCTGGAACGTCTCACGGGCGAACTGGCGCTCCATATAATCAAGCAACGGCTTGGCTTGCCGTGGCAATTCAATACCCAGAATCGGTAATCTCCAGAGTATTGGTAATAGGCAGCAATCCACCAGACTTTGTTCCTCACTGAGGAAAAACGGCTTCTCCGCGAACAGCGGCGAAACCCCGGTCAGGCTCTCACGCAGCTCTTTACGCGCCTGAGCCCGAGCCGCTTCCTTGGTCCGGGAATCCAGGATCAGGTCCACCAGCCCACACCAGTCACGCTGGATCCGATGGATCAGCAGACGGCTGTTGGCACGCGCCACAGGGTAAACCGGCAGTAGTGGCGGGTGCGGGTAACGCTCATCCAGATATTCCATCACCACGGTCGACTCCCACAACGCCAGGTCACGATCGACCAGGGTGGGCAGACTGCCGTAAGGGTTCACTTCGATCAGCTTCGGCGGCTGACGCCCCGCCTCCACACTGATGATCTCGGCGCTGACACCCTTCTCTGCGAGCACGATACGTACCCGGTGGGAATAGTGGTCGGCGGGGTCGGAGTAACAGGCCAACCGATTGGTCACGCCCATGGCGGTCCTCCTCGCTTGTTGAAATTATCGGAAGCAGAAAAACGAGCGCGCCCAGAGGGCGCCTCCCGTAACGCCTGGATGATCCAGACTCGTTACACCTTCAGAGACGCCCTTGGGCGCGCACGATTAACAGCAATGAATTACAGCTTTATCAATGAACGTCTTTCCAGTATTCGCGCTTGAGCAGATAGGCGAACACGAAGAAGAAGGCCAGATACAGTAACACATAGGTGCCGATACGTTGATGCTCCAGCTTGACCGGGTTGGCCGAGTAGGCCAGGAAGGTCACCAGGTTCTTGACCTTCTCGTTGAACTGTTCTTCGTTGAGCGCGCCGGTTTTTGGCAGCACGGTCAGCTGGTCGCAGGCTTCATGGGTCAAAGCGGTGCCGGTCAGCGGATCGTATTGCTTCTTGCCGTCTTCGACGATCTGAACCTGCTTGCAACCCACAACCTGGCGGCCTTGCAGGCCGACCAGAACGTTAGGCATGCCCACGTTCGGGAAGACCTTGTTGTTCACGCCCCATGGGCGCGCAGGGTCTTCGTAGAAGGAACGCAGGTAGCCATAGAGCCAGTCGGTACCACGCACACGAGCCACCAGGGTCAGGTCGGGCGGAGCCGCACCGAACCAGGTCTTGGCGTCAGCCGGCTGCATGCCGATGTTCATGTGATCGCCGATTTTTGCACCGGTGAACACCAGCTTGCTCATCATCAGATCGTGAGGAATCCCCAGATCGTCGGCAACGCGCTCATAGCGCTGGAACTTGGCGCTGTGGCAGCCCATGCAGTAGTTGGCGAATGTCCGCGCGCCATCCTGCATGGCGGCCTTGTCGGAGACGTCGATGTCGACTTTTTCCAGCTCGGGACCACCTTGTGCGGCCGCGAAGGACAGTACAGGCATAGCAGCAAGAATCAGTACAGCAAATAGCTTTTTCATCAGCCAGTCACCCTTTCCGGAACCGGTTTGGTCTTCTCGAGCCTGGTGTAGAACGGCATCAGAATGAAGTAGGCGAAGTACAGGAAGGTACATACCTGCGACAGCAGCGTACGACCCGGAGTCGGTGCCAGGACGCCCAGGATCCCCAGGATCACGAACGAGATGCAGAACACCACCAGCCAGATCTTGCTCAGCCAACCCTTGTAGCGCATGGATTTGACCGGGCTGCGGTCAAGCCATGGCAGCACGAACAGCACAGCGATCGCCGCACCCATCGCAATCACACCCAAGAGCTTGTCCGGAACCGCACGCAGAATCGCGTAGAACGGGGTGAAGTACCAAACCGGGGCGATATGCTCAGGCGTCTTGAACGGGTTGGCCTGCTCGAAGTTCGGCTTCTCGAGGAAATAACCACCCATTTCCGGGAAGAAGAACACGATCGAACAGAAGATGAACAGGAACACCACCACACCGACGATGTCTTTCACGGTGTAGTACGGATGGAACGCGATGCCATCCAGCGGTACGCCGTTTTCGTCTTTGTGCTTCTTGATGTCCACGCCATCCGGGTTGTTCGAACCCACTTCGTGCAGCGCCAGGATGTGCAGCACCACCAGACCAAGAATCACGATCGGCAGGGCCACAACGTGCAAGGCGAAGAAGCGGTTCAGGGTGATGCCGGAAATCAGGTAGTCACCACGAATCCACTGGGTCAGGTCGTTACCGATGACCGGGATCGCACCAAACAGCGAGATAATCACCTGGGCGCCCCAGTAGGACATCTGCCCCCAAGGCAGCAGGTAGCCCATGAAGGCCTCGGCCATCAGCGCCAGGTAGATCAGCATGCCGAACAGCCACACCAACTCACGCGGCTTCTGGTAGGAACCGTAGAGCAGGCCACGGAACATGTGCAGATAGACCACGATGAAGAACGCCGAAGCGCCGGTGGAGTGCAGCAGACGCAGGATCGAGCCGTACTCGACGTCGCGCATGATGTATTCGACGGAAGCGAAAGCTTCTTCTGCCGACGGGGTGTAGCTCATGGTCAGCCAGACACCGGTGACGATCTGGTTAACCAGAACCAGCAGAGCCAGGGAACCAAAGAAATAGAAGAAGTTGAAGTTCTTCGGGGCGTAATACTTGCTGAGATGGTCTTCCCACATTTTGGTCGCGGGGAAGCGCGCATCAACCCAATCCATGAACTTGCTCATCACGCTTTCTCCGTATCGACGCCGATGACAATAAGGTCGTCCGACTCATAGGAATGCGGGGGTACTGGCAGGTTCAAAGGCGCGGGTTGCGACTTGTAGACGCGACCAGCCAGATCGTAGTGGGAACCGTGGCAAGGGCAGAAATAGCCGCCTACCCAATCCTTGCCCAGATCTGCAGGCGCCACTTCAGGGCGGAATGTCGGCGAGCAACCCAAGTGGGTGCAGATACCGATCAGCAGCAGAATCTCTGGCTTGATCGAACGCACTTCCGGGTCGACGTAGGTTGGTTGAACAGAGTTCTTGGAGTCGGGGTCGGAAAGTTGACCCTCGATCTTTTTGAGATTCCCCAGGATTTCCTGTGTACGGCGGACGATGAATACCGGCTGACCACGCCACTCAGCAATCATCTGCTGACCTGGGTCGATCTTGCTGATATTCACTTTCACCGGTGCCCCTGCGGCTTTCGCCTTGGCACTGGGAAACCATGACCCCACGAACGGGACCGCAGCCCCCACCGCTCCTGCAGCACCCACCACGGATGTGGCTGCTACAAGGAAGCGACGCCGGCCTGCATTCACGCCGTCATTGCTCATTCAGTCCTCTCCCATCAGCTTTGTGGCCTGTTAAATCAGGCATCTACTAAGTAAAAATCTGAACTTATAAAAATTTTGCCGAATGGTAATGAAAAGCCCCTACTCTGACAAGGTAATTACCAACTTGGCCCTGCCCCAAGCCCTGTAGTATAGGGGCTCTGCAGATGTGGCAAGTTGTCACACTGTAAAATAGTCACCCATAAAAAAACGCCCAGCTCCACGAGGAGACTGGGCGTTCTTTTGAACGCGAAAGCGAATTAACGCTTCGAGTACTGCGGACGCTTACGCGCTTTACGCAGACCAACTTTCTTACGTTCAACTTCACGTGCGTCACGGGTTACGAAACCGGCTTTACGCAGAGCGCTGCGCAGAGTTTCGTCGTAATCCATCAGAGCGCGAGTGATGCCGTGGCGGATTGCGCCAGCTTGGCCACTCACACCACCGCCGATAACGGTGACGTAGATGTCGAACTTCTCGACGGTCTCGGTCAGTTCCAGCGGCTGACGAACTACCATGCGGGCAGTTTCGCGGCCGAAGAAGTTATCCAGGGAGCGGTTGTTGATGGAGATGTTACCAGTGCCCGGACGCAGGAAAACGCGTGCGGTTGCAGTCTTGCGACGGCCAGTGCCGTAATTTTGAGTCGCCGACATAATGAACTATTCCGTTAAATCTTCAGTTCTTGGGGCTGCTGAGCAGTATGAGGGTGTGCAGCGCCCGCATAGACTTTCAGCTTACGGTACATGTCGCGACCCAGCGGGTTCTTAGGCAGCATGCCTTTTACCGCGGTCTCGATCACGCGCTCAGGGGCCTTGGCGATCAGCTTTTCAAAGTTGATCGACTTGATGCCGCCCGGGAAACCGGAGTGGGAGTAGTACATTTTGTCAGTGGTTTTAGCGCCAGTAACACGTACTTGCTCAGCGTTGATCACGACGATGTAGTCACCGGTGTCGACGTGAGGGGTGTACTCAGGCTTGTGCTTGCCACGCAGACGGCTCGCGATTTCGGTGGCCAGACGACCCAGGGTCTGACCAGCAGCGTCGACGACAAACCAGTCGCGCTTAACTGTTTCCGGTTTAGCAGTAAAAGTTTTCATTCTTTATAGCCTCAGGGGCCGCCCTGTAAATTAGACGGCGGATCTTACTGAATAGTGCGTACTTTGACAAGTCAAAGGCAGCCGGATACAGACGCTATCGGGGGCTCGGGTCAGCGCGTCCGTTATACGGCAAGATTCTTCGGCAGGCGGCGCATCACTTCCACTGCAGAAAGAGCTGCGGAATTATGCAGATTGCGAAAAAAAATTCAACCTGCTTTTATGATTGTTTTGCCGAAGGAGCACCCGATGGACTATCGCCAGCTAGGCCGGACCGACCTGAACGTGAGCGCAATCTGCCTGGGAACCATGACCTGGGGCGAGCAAAATAGCGAGTCCGAGGCCTTCGCCCAGATCGAACGGGCCAAGGCTGCGGGGATCAATTTCATCGACACCGCCGAGATGTACCCGGTGCCGCCAAAGGCCGAAACCTATGCCACCACCGAGCGCTACATCGGTAACTGGTTCAAGGCTCGCGGCGATCGCGCCGACTGGATCCTCGCCAGCAAGATCGCCGGTCCCGGCAATACCATCGACTACATCCGCGACAAGCAGCTCAAACACAACCGCAAGCACATAGTCCAAGCCGTGGACGCCAGCCTCGAGCGCCTGCAGACCGACTGGATCGACCTCTACCAGCTACATTGGCCGGAGCGCAGCACCAACTTCTTCGGCCAACTGGGCTACAAGCACAAGGAAGAAGACTTCACCCCGCTGGAGGAAACCCTCGAAGCCCTGGACGAACAGGTCAAGGCCGGCAAGATCCGTCACATCGGCCTGTCCAACGAAACGCCCTGGGGCACCATGAAGTTCCTGGCCCTGGCCGAGAGCCGCGGCTGGCCACGGGCGGTATCGATCCAGAACCCGTACAACCTGCTCAACCGCAGCTTTGAAGTGGGCCTGGCGGAAATCGCCATTCGCGAACAATGTGGATTGCTGGCCTATTCGCCCCTGGCGTTCGGCTTCCTCTCCGGCAAATACGAAGGCGGCGCGCGCCCGGCCAAAGGCCGCCTGAGCCTGTACAGCCGCTTCAGTCGCTACTTCAACCCGCAATCGGAAGCGGCCTGCAGCCGTTATGTCGCCCTGGCCCGCGAACACGGCCTGGACCCGGCGCAAATGGCTCTGGCATTCGTCACCCAGCAACCGTTCGTCACCAGCAACATCATCGGCGCGACCACCCTTGAGCAACTGGACAGCAACATCGCCAGTCTTGAGTTGAAGCTGTCGAATGAGGTGCTGGCCGGCATCGAGGCGATCCACAAGGACCACCCGAACCCGGCGCCGTAACCTGCCCTCCCGCCTAGAAGCGAGCTGGCCCGCCAAGCTCGCCTCTACGCAGGAGACAACGCGCTACAGGGAACGCGCGATGATCTCCTTCATGATCTCATTGGTCCCGGCATAGATCCGCTGCACTCGCGCATCCGCCCAGGCCCGGGCCACCGGGTATTCCCACATGAAGCCGTAGCCGCCATGCAACTGCACGCACTCGTCGAGCACCTTGCACTGCAGGTCCGTGCCCCAGTACTTGGCCATGGCGGCGGTCGGTACGTCGAGCTTGCCTTGCAGGTGCAATTCCAGGCAGCGGTCGACGAACACCCGACCGATCTGAATCTCGGTGGCCATTTCCGCCAGCTTGAAGCGGGTGTTCTGGAAATCGGCGATCGATTTGCCGAAGGCCTTGCGCTCGCGGGTGTATTCCAGGGTCCACTGCAATGCCGCCTCGGCTGACGCCAGGCCACCCACAGCCACCGTCAGGCGCTCCTGGGGCAGCTCCTGCATCAGATAGGCAAAGCCCGCGCCGGCCTGCCCCAGCAGGTTTTCCTTGGGTACGCGAACATCCTGGAAGAACAGCTCCGACGTGTCCTGGGCCTTCATGCCGACCTTTTCCAGGCGCTTGCCCTTGGAGAAACCGGGCGTATCCGCCTCCACCAGGAACAGGCTGGTGCCCTTGGCGCCGGCCTTGGGATCGGTCTTGGCCACGACAATCACCAGATCGGCCAGATAGCCGTTGGTAATAAAAGTCTTCGAGCCGTTGATCACATAGTCGTCACCGTCCAGCACCGCGGTGGTCTTGACCCCTTGCAGGTCGGAACCAGCGCCCGGCTCGGTCATGGCAATGGCCGTGACCATCTCGCCAGATACCAGTTTCGGCAGGTACTTGTGTTTCAGCGCCTCGCTGCCGTAATGCAGGATGTAGGGCGCGACGATGTCGGAATGCAGGGAGAAGCCGATGCCGGTCAGGCCGAGACGCCCCACTTCCTCGATCACCACCGCGCTATAGAGGAAGTCAGCCCCCAGCCCGCCGTACTCCTCGGGGAGATGGGAGCAGAGCATGCCCGCCTCACCGGCCTTGTTCCACAAGGCGCGGTCGATGTAGCCCTGTTTTTCCCATTGCCCATGGAACGGCACGGCCTCCTTTTCCAGGAAGGTACGCACGCTGTCACGAAAGAGTTCGTGCTCGGAGCTGAACAAGGTTCTGGGGATCATGGGGCCACCTGTCGTTATTGTTAGCCGGGATTGGCCCACAGAGCCTAAGCCCACGCGTACGACACAGGACACTGGACACATCCGACAAAAAATAAGACGATCCAGCCGTCTGGTGACCACTTTCCCCTATAAGAACAATTGAATTATGTCTAACCAAACCTCCACGCCCTTGCGGCGCGTCAGCATCCTGGCGATCGACCGGGTTTTCGCCTCCACCCTCATGCAAGCCAAGGACTTCTTCCATCTGGCCAGCCTGCGCTACGGCAAGCAGCTGGGCCAGGGCCTGACCCCGGCATTCGAAACCCGCCTGGTCAGCCCGGACGGAAAACCGGTGTGCAGTTTCAGCAACGTGATGCTCCCGGTGGACGGCGCCCTGGAAGATACCGATGTGATCATCCTCCCGGCGTTCTGGGACGATTTCGAAACTCTCTGCCAACGTTATCCACAGATCCTGCCCTGGCTGCGCCAGCAACATGCCCGCGGCGCGGTGCTCTGCGGAGAGGCCACCGGGGTGTTCTGGCTGGCCGAGGCCGGGCTGCTCGACGGCAAGGAAGCCACCACTTACTGGCGCTTCTTCAATGCCTTCAGCGAGCGCTTCCCCAAGGTCCAGCTCAATCAGGACAAGCACCTGACCGACGCCGACAACCTGTATTGCGCCGGCGGCACCACCTCGGCCTGCGACCTGTACATCTACCTGATCGAGCGCTTCTGCGGCGCCAACGTCGCCCAGGCCGTGGCCCGCGACATTCTCTATGAAGTGCAGCGCAGCTATTCCCCGGGGCGTATTGGCTTCGGCGGCCAGAAGCTGCACCAGGACGTGATCATCCTGCAGATCCAGCACTGGCTCGAAGAGCACTTCGCCGACAAGTTCCGCTTCGAGGACGTGGCCCGGGAACATGGCATGAGCATTCGCAATTTCATGCGGCGCTTCCAGACCGCCACCGGCGACAAGCCCCTGCATTACCTGCAACGCCTGCGTATCGAAACCGCCAAGGGCCTGCTCTCGGGAACGCGCAAGAGCATCAAGACCATCAGCTATGAGGTCGGCTATGACGATGCGAGCTTCTTCGCCCGCCTGTTCCGCCAGCACACCGAGCTGTCACCGAACCAGTACCGGCAGCAGTTTCACCAACAAGCCGCATAAATGAAAAAGGGCCTGCAATGCAGGCCCTTCTTTTATCCAGACAACCGTTAAGGCTTGTGCGCCCGTGAGAGGAACTCGTGGGACTGCATTTCCAGCAGACGGCTGAGGGTGCGCTGGAACTCGAAGGTCAGGCGACCGCCGGTGTACAGGTCCTTGAGCTCGACTTCAGCGGAAATGATCAGCTTGACGTTACGGTCATAGAACTCGTCGACCATGTTGATGAAGCGACGGGCGATGTCGTCGGTGGCGACGCTCATCTGCTCGACACCACTGACCAGCACAGCGTGGAAGATCTTGCCCAGCTCGATGTAGTCGTTCTGGCTGCGCGGACCGTCGCACAGTTCACGGAAGTCGAACCAAGCCACGTCATCACAGGTACGCAGGGCGCGGATTTCGCGGTTCTCGACGATCAGCACATCGTTTTCCACCGCCTGGGTGCATTCCGGCGTCAGCGCGCGGAAGCTCTTGCGCAGGCTTTCGTGGGCCGCTTCGTCCAGCGGGAAGTGGAACAGTTCGGCCTGCTCCAGATGACGCAGACGGTAGTCGACACCGCTATCGACGTTGACGATTTCGGTATGCTGCTTGATCAGGGCAATGGCCGGCAGGAAGCGCGCCCGTTGCAGGCCATCCTTGTACAGACCGTCCGGCACGATGTTCGAGGTGGCCACCAGGGTCACGCCGTTCTTGAACAACTCTTCCATCAGCGTGCCGAGGATCATGGCGTCGGTAATGTCGGAGACGAAAAATTCGTCGAAGCAGATCACCCGGGCCTCATCGGCGAAACGCTTGGCGATGATGGTCAGCGGGTTCTTCTCGCCGCCCAGGGTCTTCATCTCTTCGTGCACACGCTTCATGAAGCGGTGGAAGTGAGTACGGACCTTCTGCTTGAACGGCAGGGCTTCAAAGAAGGTATCGACCAGATACGTCTTGCCACGCCCTACCCCGCCCCAGAAGTACAGGCCCTTGACCGGCACCTGGTCTTTCTTGCCAAACAGCTTGCCCAGCAGGCCCGGCTTGTTGTTCGACGCGGCGATCAGATCGTCGTACAGGCGCTGCAAATGACGCACGGCGGTTTCCTGCGCAGCGTCGTGGAAGAACTCCGGGCGTTTCAGATCAGCTTGGTATCGTTCTAGGGGCGTCATAATTCGTTAGCAAGGCAACAAAAACGGGCCGTCACTGTAGCGACGGCCCTTGAGAATGGCAATCAGCCCTTGGTCGGGAGATTGCGGTTAGTCCTGCACAGGCGTCAGGGCGACACGCAGTGCATCGATCGCCGCATCGCGGGCCGCCGCGTCGGCAAAGGCCGGGCTGTCGGCCACGCACTCACCTTCCAGCCAGACGCTGAAACTCAGCGCTTCGCTGCGCAGTTCCAGAGCCTGGCCGGCTTGCAGTTGCTTGGTCACGGCACCCGCAGTCTTGCCGTCGGCGAAGTTGCGCGACAGCAACAGCTGCTCGCCATCGGCGGCCAGCAGGCGGAAACGGAAGCTGCCGTCGTCTTCACGGAAGCTGACGAAGCGCGCGGCCTTGGCCGCTTTCTTCTTGGTGGTCGCCGCCACTTGCACCTGGTTGACGAACGAACGCAGGCCCACGGCCTCACGCAGTTCGTTGAGGAACGGGGTGGCCACGGCGCGGGCTTTCTTGGCGCCGGCCTGGAGGATGTCTTCCAGGTCCGAAGGGCGTTCGATCAACTGGTGATAACGCTCGCGCGCTTCGCCCAGCTGGTTGTCCAGCAGCTGGAACAGACGATTCTTCGCCTCGCCCCAACCCAGGCCCTGCAGCAGTTCGCTGCGGAATTCGTCAGCCTGGGCCTGTGTCGCGAAGGCCTGGAACAGGGTGAACAGGTGCGCGTTGTCCGGGTCCTTGGCTTCGCCAGGAGCTCGGGAGTCGGTGACGATGCGCGAGATCGCGTCCTTCATCTCCTTGGCGCTGCTGAACAACGGGATGGTGTTGTCGTAGCTCTTGGACATCTTGCGGCCATCGAGGCCCGGCAAGGTGGCGACGCTTTCCTCGATCAGCGCCTCGGGCATGGTGAAGAACTCCTTGCCCTGGCCGAACAGGTGGTTGAAGCGCTGGCCGATGTCACGGGCCATTTCCACGTGCTGGATCTGGTCGCGACCGACCGGCACCTTGTGCGCGTTGAACATCAGGATGTCCGCGGCCATCAGCACCGGGTAGCTGTACAGGCCCATGGTGATGCCGGCATCCGGGTCTTCACCGGTTTCGACGTTTTTATCCACCGAAGCCTTGTAGGCGTGGGCGCGGTTGAGCAGGCCCTTGGCCGCCACGCAGGTCAGCAACCAGGTCAGCTCCGGGATTTCCGGGATGTCCGACTGGCGATAGAAAGTCACGCGCTCCACATCCAGGCCACCGGCCAGCCAGGTCGCGGCGATTTCCAGGCGCGAGCGCTGGATACGCAGCGGGTCGTCGCACTTGATCAGGGCGTGATAGTCGGCCAGAAAGTAGAACGAATCGGCATTGCTGTCGCGGCTGGCGAGGATCGCCGGGCGGATGGCGCCGGCGTAGTTGCCCAGGTGCGGCGTGCCGGTGGTGGTGATGCCGGTGAGGATGCGCGTACGAGTAGTCATGGGTAATCGCTTATCAGACTGCAATCAATTCGAGAGTCGTGGCAGCACCAGATCCTTGAGATCAGTGAGCTTGCCATGAAAAAAGTGTCCGCATTCTGCCACTTTCAGCAGCTCATGGGGGCGCTCAAGCGCGTCGGACCAGTCGTAGACCAGTTGCGGGTCGACCACTTCGTCGGTTTCCGGCTGGATCAGGGTCAGCGGGCAGTTCTGCGGCAGCAGGTCGCTGTCGCGCAGACGCATCACCGCAGCGGCGACCATGAACAGGTGCTTGAGCTGTTCGCCGCGGGCTTCCAGGCGCCCACCGAGGCTGGCGGCGACGAAGCCGCCGAAGGAGAAACCGAGCAGGGTCATCGGCAGATCCGGGTGCCTGGCCCGCAGCCATTCGGCAGCCGCCTGCGCGTCGTCGACTTCACCGCTGCCCATGTCGTGGCTGCCTTCGCTGGCGCCGACGCCACGGTAGTTGAAACGCAAGGTGATCAGGCCGGCGTCGCGCGCCGTACGTTGCAGGGTCGAGACCACCTTGTTGAGCATGGTGCCGCCCTGCACCGGGTTCGGATGGCAGATCAGCGCCACGCCACGGGCGTCGGCGACATCCAGATACAGGGCTTCCAGTTGACCGACCGGGCCGGCAATCACTACGGGGGTTTCACGCATAAGCAAGGAAGGAACTCCGTGACCTCGAATCGGGTCGACTCGTCTAGCAAATTGTCTGTGCCAATCTATTGCGAGTGAATCGCGGTATACAGCGCAGGTTCGAGCCGTTAACGTAAAGCAAAGCCGTTTATAGAGGAAGGACTCGTGGAACACTCGCTCTTAGTTTGGTTGTTGCCGACTCTTGCCCTGATCGCGGGTGTCGCCATTGGATTTCTGGTCGCTCGCCTGCTGCCGAATGCCGCGCCTAACCGCACGCAACGTCAGCTGGATGATATTCAGGAACGTTTTGACAGCTATCAGAACGAAGTGGTCACCCACTTCAACAGCACCGCCACCCTGGTGAAAAAACTCACTCAAAGCTATCAGGAAGTGCAGGACCATCTCGCCGAGGGCGCCAACCGCCTGGCCCTGGACGAGCTGACCCGCCAACGCCTGCTGGCCGCGCTGCACTCCGACTCGGTGCAGGCTCCACGGGAACGCCTGACGCCGCCGCGCGACCAGGAACCGCCACGGGACTACGCGCCAAAGACGCCTAACGCGCCTGGCATGCTCGACGAGCATTATGGTCTGAAGAAGTAATCAGGCTTCGCGTCCAATAAAAAGCCCCCGGACAATTCGGTTGTCCGGGGGCTTTTTTGTATCTGGTGATTGGATAGCGGCTGATCGGACCTCTTCGCGGGCAAGCCCGCGAAGAGGCCGGCAAAGGCCGCACACAAAAATGCCCGATCACAGGATCGGGCATTTCTTCATTCAAGCGATCAGTTACGGATACTGCTGAACCGTACCCGGCTGTTGCTGCTGACCACCATACTGCTGGCCAGGAATCGCCTTGAGGTTCACTTCCACTCGACGGTTCTGCGCACGGCCATTGACGTCGCTGTTGCTGGCGATCGGGTTATCCGGGCCAGCGCCACGGGCCGACAGGTTGGCATCGCTGACACCTTGCGAGGTCAGGTAGGTCGCCACGCTCTGGGCGCGACGCTGGGACAGGTCCATGTTGTGCTGGCGGCTGCCGGTGCTGTCGGTGTAGCCGACGATTTCGATCTGGTTCTGATTGAACTCCTTGAGGGAGTTGGCCAGGTTGTTCAGCGGCTGATAGAAGCTTGGAGCGATGTTCGCCGAATCGGTGGCGAACGTGATGTTACCCGGCATGATCAGCTTGATCTGATCGCCCTGGCGCTGCACTTCGACCCCGGTATTGGCCATGCTGGCACGCAGTTTCTTTTCCTGCTGGTCGGCGTAGTAGCCGTAGCCGGCGGCGGAAGCACCGACTACCGCGGCGCCAATCAGCGCGCCCTTGCCACGGTTGTTGTGGTCGATGGCGGCACCGGCCAGCGCACCGGCCAAGGCACCCAAGCCACCGTATTTTGCAGTTTTGCTCATGCCCGTGGAGCCGTCGGCCTGCCCCTGATTGTCATAGGGGTTAGGCGAAGCACAGCCGGACAACAAGGCCACAGCAGTAGCAACAACGATCAAACGACGCGAGGTGAACATGGAGAAGCTCCTACTTTTTTCATTCTGTGATGCAGCGGACGTTGGCAACAGACCTTTGCAGGCGTTTGAACACGGCCAATGACAAAAATTCCGTGAAACTTTTGACAGCAAATGTCAGGCCCTGACAAAGGGATTCTCACGCATTTCATCGCCCAGGCGGGTGTCCGGACCATGCCCGGCCACCACGGTCGCGTCTTCATCGAGGGTGTACAGACGCTGCTTGATCGAACGCACGATGGTGGCCTGGTCGCCACCCCACAGGTCCGTGCGCCCTACCCCGCGCTTGAACAAGGTGTCGCCGGCAATCAGTAGCTTAGCCTCTGCGAACCAGAAGCTCATGGAACCTGGGGTATGCCCCGGCGTATGCAGGGCCACGCCGCAGCCGCAGGCCAGCTCTTCGTCGTCCGCCAGCCAGCGATCCGGCGCCGGTACCGGCGTGTAAGGCACGCCGAACATGCCGCACTGCATCTCCAGGTTGTCCCAGAGGAACTGATCCTCCTTGTGCAGGTGCAGGGTCGCGCCGGTTTTCTCCTTCATCTGCCCGGAGGCCAGGAAGTGATCCAGGTGAGCATGGGTATGAATGATGCTCACCACCTTCAGCCCCAGCGCGTCGAGCCGCGCCATGATCAGGTCGGGGTTGCCGCCCGGGTCGACGACGATGGCCTTTTTTGTAACAGGGTCGCCGATGACAGTCTACATGTAGACCCTTTGACACCTATATCCACATGTAGAAGCATGTGGACAAGCGACCAAAAGGATGAGTGCATGATGCGTTCCAAGCAATCCAAATCTCGCAGCAGGGACCGCTACAGCTCCCAGGCTCATCGGGTTCTCATACCCGAATTTCAGTTATTACAAGTCAGCTATTCTGCCGCTGAAAATGAGGCTGTCTTTAGTGGTCCAACTGAATACGTAACGTTAGGTGGTGAGGATGGTTACTATCCAAACTTCCCGGTTATTATTCAGGGGAACGGAGAGCCTTGGCGAATCGCAAACTTATACTTAACAACTAAACTTCAACGAGAGAGCGGATACGAATCTAGAACCTTTCGTGGAATCGCCGACCACCTACTTAATTACTTACGATTTCTAGAAGACGAAGGTCTAGACTATCTATACCTTCCGAAAAACAACAGACTCAAGGCAACCTTCCGCTATCACAAGCATCTTATTGAATTGCGAGACCTAGGAGAAATATCAACCAGCACTGCAGGTGCGAGGATAAACGCAATTGCCATATTTTATAGATCAATAATAGACTGGAATATAATTCATAAAGAGGAGATCCCACACCTGCCCTTCGAAGATGTAGTCAAGAAAATTATCGTAACCTCTGGATTCGGAACTCAAAACGCTATAAATGTAAAATCTCACAACCTAGCTATCAAGACGCCTAGGAACAATCTTCCCGCAGAATATATACGGGATGGTGGCTCTCTTCGCCCGCTGGTGTTAAGTCATCAAATATTGATTTTGAAAGCATTACTATCTTCTTCTCGCGAGTACCAACTTATATTTTATTTCGCCTTGTTTACAGGTGCACGGATGCAGACGGCTGGAACGATTAGGACCAGGCATTTGTATGGAAATTTAGATGGAGACGGAAACTTGCGGCTCAGTGTTGGATCAGGAACCTGCATTGACACCAAACGAGGCACGCCATTGACGTTACTCGTACCCGGCTGGCTAGTTAGAGACATGATAATTTACAGCCGCAGTCCGGAAGCAGTAAAGCGTCGCAAGCGCTCGTTCTATGGGGACACTGATGACAACTACCTTTTCTTAAGTAAGAATGGAATTCCATACTACACTAGCAAAAGAGAACTTTACGACAGGCAGAACTCATTGGTAAGCCGCAATACGCTATTAACCGATCGAGCAAGCGAGGTTTCGATTCAGGACGGCGGATCAATTCGGCAACATATCATCGAAATACTAATTCCCCGTATACGCAAGGAGGAACCTGAGTTTCAGAATTTCACATTTCATGATCTCAGGGCGACTTTCGGGATGAACCTTCTTGAAAGTCAGCTAAAACATCTTGGTAACAGGGCAATCACAGCTGCCATAGACTATGTTCAACAGCGCATGGGCCATCGTGACAAGTCAACAACAATGCAATATCTAAACTATAAATCAAGACTAGAATGGAAGTCACAGGTAGAGAGCGAGTTCGAACAAGCCCTATTCAAATATGTAAGGCTTACGTGACATTATGACAACTAGTCTAGCAGTACGCCCGATCTCCATCATCGATTATAAAAATCCTGATGTTGAAGCTTTACACCCACAAAATACTGTCATCGCAGGCGACAACAAAGTTACGAACGGAAAACGTTACTTAGATTTCGGTGCGCTTTGCTATCGACAAAGAAAGAAACGGTCGATTAACAGGTATGGAAAGTACGAGGGAATGTACATTAATCCATCATCGCTTGATATTGATCGACTTTCTCTGATCAGTAAAATTATTGAAGTAGCTCGAGCGCAGACTAGCTTTCTCACAACAGTAGGCTTTCACACTACAATCAAGTGCTTCTTTGATTGGGTTGATGGGCAAACAGAAGAATTCAAGCTCTCTAGCAGAGAATCAGGTAGTCTGGCGTACATTGGTTACACTAAATACTTGCTGGACAGGGTTGACTCCTCTTCAATAAGGGGCAACTCTCTTGCAGCTAACAGTGCGGCAATACTGCAAGTCTCCGCTCGACAAGTTTTAAGTTATGCTACGGGGATGCATGATAGAGAAATAGCACTGCTTACTACTTCAATAATCCAGACAGACCGTCAAGCTCATATCAATTTAAAACAGCTAAGCAGTGACGCCCAATCCCGGACATTTGCGACGTTAATCAAGTTCATTGATGAAGCGCATCGCCTTTTGGTTGAGGGCGGTGATTTTCCTATACACCTAATTTCCCCAGGAAGTGATCCCTATTTCGTCTACAGTCTTCATCAAAATACCGCTAAGACCCAAAAAGCCAACTTAAGTATGGCCAACTTTCTGTCAACATGCTCAGAATTTCCCAGCTGGGAAACGACAGCAGAACACTTCAGCATCCCTAAAAACAATCTACTATACAACTTAAACTATACCAACTACAAAAAAGCATACATCAAAAACAATATCGATAAGCGCTCTAGCATTCGACTCCAAATTGCAAATCACGCAATGACCGCGGGCATGCTAGCATTCATAGGGGCGACCGGATGCAACCTAAGTATCGCTCAAAAACTTGACATCGAAAGCTCTGAAGTATTACCCAGCACCCAAGGTTATCGTTTCTTTGGCGTGAAGCCTAGAGCTAATGGCAAGACTGTCGCGCCAGAATTCGGAGCCCGTTTCACACCCACATTTCATAAAATTCTTGAAATACGTAACTGGCTACTTGATGGCCGAGAATCTAATTATGTGTTTGTCATTTTACCCAAAGGAACGAACACAATCGGTTATGTTGGCACTAGCGCACTTCAAACCTTAAAAAAATTAATGCGAAAAATTTACCCCTTAATCTCTTGGGTTCCTGCCATACAATGGCGAAAAAATGTAAGCTACCAGTATATTAGCAAAAGTGGTGGGGACACTGTCCTGACCGCTGAAAAGCTCAGCAACACCGAGAGTACAGTAGCAAAAAACTATGCTAGACCTGCATTGGAAGAGTTCGCCAGTCAAATAACTAATTTGCTTGATGCTATCCATTCAACAGCAATCGCTAAGACGCGCACTACTGAGCACATTCCGGTCCGTATCGCCACGGACAAGAGGCAGGAAGCAACTATAGGTGTTGGAGGCTGCGTAAAAAAATCAGATATAGATCCGCAACGGACCGCCGGCTTCACCGAACAGGCGCCAAAACCCTCTTGCCGGGATCCCGAGACGTGTTTGTTTTGTGATTTCTATTCAGTGCATGCCGACGAAGACGACATCCGTCGACTGCTTTCACTAAGATTTGTAATTATGGCAACTAAACCAAATATAGATCATGAACATTGGATCCAGAAGATTGCCCCAACCGTTCACAGAATCGACGAAGTCCTGAGTGCAATTAGCCATACAGGATCCAATATTCCATTTTTGATTTCCCAGATTCGTAACGAAGTAGAGTTAGGGCATTTAGATGAATTCTGGGCTATCCACTTCGACACGCTGGTACACATAGGAGCAGTTGTGTGAACAAAATTAGAGTTCATGACCGGCTAGAAGAACTAGCATATTTTCCTGAGGAAGGAGGGAGTCTTTCATTCTATCTTTCACCGAAGGACAGTCTCGTAATATCGCGAGATTTTGAGGGTCAGGTAATCTCCTACTTCATCGATGACGTGTGGGACATGCGTGTATATGATGCTAAAAATAAGTGCGTCTACAGTTTTTCCTCATGGTCTAAAACTGACAGCCCGCTCAAAACCATAATCATCAGAGAAATGAAAATTGCGCAACTCGCTAGACTTTATCTTTCCGGCGCACCAAGGCGAGTAGCCTCGGTACGGTTGATTTTGCTGCGAAAACTGGCGAGGCTCGCGCTTAGTAACAGTACAACCCTGACGAACTTACTAAATGATTCAAACTACCACACATCAATTATTACTAGCTTCGCCGCGCTCACGCCAGACTCGATGAAATCTCTGATTACAGTATTTAAGGAGCTTTTCGCAATACGCACCAGACATAACGAATTCACCATTGCCCCACCTAGCCACCTACTTGACAAGCTTGAGCTAATTTACAACAAATATCCGAAAGCCAAACAAAACACCCCTCTGCAAACAAAGCTAATGCCCTCAAGGATTTACGGCGAGCTCATTAATGGCCTAAGTAAAATACTTGATGAATTTAACCTCCACTCAGCACAAATAGAAGAATTTCATAAAACAAGATTAACCACTTATGGTTATGCCGTACCAGAAGCCCACAGCAATAGAAGCCAAAATATTATATCTTGGAACCAGGCCGTGAGCCATAATGGACTCGCGAGGCTTTTTGAAGGCTTATCAATAAGAAACTGGAAAGAACTAGCAATGTACATTGGCGAAGTCCAAGCGGCAGCCAAGTACTGGATTCATTTGTTCTCGGGAATGCGTGACAATGAGGCAAATTTTCTACCATCTGATACTTACGCGTCGATTGATTCTGGAACTGCCTCGTTCAAAATTTTGAAAGGCTATACTTCAAAGATAGCAGCACAAAACCACACACCAACCTTCTGGGTAACTCATGAAATTATTGAAAAAGGCATTAATGCCGCGAAGATAATCGGAACAATATCTGCTTTTATGTGCGGATGGGACGACCGAAATAAATTACAGTATCCTCTATTCGCTGGCAGGGTAGCTAGGAAGCACAACGCTGGCTCCTCGAATAAAAATACATGGCATTTCGAAGGAGCACCAGTAGCAGGGAGCATCTGCCAAACAGCACTTAGCAGACTCCTCAAAAAAATTCCCACTCTGTGCATTTGTGAATCAGACATACGTGAGCTTGAACTGTTTGATGGGTTCCGTGATTGGCGAAGCGATCCTGACTTAGCACTTGGTGCGCCTTGGCCACTAGCAACACATCAATGTCGAAGATCACTAGCGGTTTATGGGGCTCGCTCAGGGATGTTATCACTGGGATCTAGTGCCCTCCAGTTCAAACAGTTAACAGAGGCAATGGCCTCATACTATCGAAAGGATAGTATATTTTCAGTGAATTTTTTACAGTCCGATGAAGCTCAGAATTGGATGGGCGAATTGGAGCATGAGCGCAGAGCAGCTCAATTTTTTAACTATGACAACGACATTATCAAAACCTCAAATCGACTGTGGGGAGGAGAGGGAAATCGAATCCAACAAGCGCGCGACAAAGGTCGCCCATTAATTATCACTACAGACCGGCAGTTAACTGAACATAAATTCATTAAAGGGGAAATGGTCTACAAAAATGGACCAATCGGGGGATGTACTAATTTAGACCACTGCGATAAAATTTCTTTTACTAGCATCTTTGGATGCGTTGACTGTGAAAAATCAATCTTAGATGATGATCGCAGCTTGAAGAAGATCAAAAAAGGAATTAATAACTTGGTAAGAGCAAAAGAGCTTTACCCTTCCAACGCACCTCAATTCAGCCAACTGGAATCTGAAATCTCGTCATTATATGAAAAACTAGAAAGACGAGGCTTGCGAAAAAAAATGGAGGAAATTGAATGAGCGCTGTCAACGAATACCGCGAAGCACTTCAGAGACTGATATCTAACAAACCTATAAACATCCAAAAAGGCTCCGCCATCAATAAAGATACTGTGGCGTTAGAAGCGGGACGGAAAAGAGGATCAATAAAAAAGAGCAGACCAGAACACGCTCAACTTATATTGGAAATTATCGCTGCCATTCCAGCCTCTCAAACCCCCAGCATCCAAAGCCAAGCAAAAAAACCCGAACAACAGAAGCACTTAAAAAACGTGGCCCGGCAAGAGCGGGATAAAATCAAAAAATCTTATGAGATAGCTCTCGCAAAAATTGTTTCACTGGAGCACGAGAACCATGCTCTCAGAGTCGAACTCAATACTCTTAGAGGTTCACGCGCCGCGCCCAACAAGATAATTGAACTAATAACCCTCTAGAAGTTCTCATTAAACTATCAACCGCGCCCGACTTTATCAGAATGAAATTTTAAAATCGGCTTTGTGACCTACTACAACTTTGGCAAAAAAATGAATTTAACCAGGTAGAAATAGGTTAGGTTGACCTTGTCGGTCTTCAAGAAAAATCTGCCATCAGCTATTTCATTCTCACCGGGGCACGCGCGGCAGAAGCGTGTGGGGCTGGCACTTCAGTTGAATCGCAATTCTGTAAAGTTTCTCTACCGTGAGGTTGACTTCACCCCTCTCAACCCTGCCCATGTAGCTGCGATCCATCCCGCAGGCAAACGCTAGGGCGTCTTGGGACAACCCGACCGCTATCCTCCTCTCGCGGATTTTCTGCCCGAGATCCTTTGCCAGCGCTTGCATAACCGCCTCGATTGACTAAGGCGGCACTATCGGTCGTTTACCTGACAGCTAGCGACGGATTATAATCCGCATTTTGCCCGTTCCGGCTGCTTTGGGTGCCTGTATGAAACCCGCAACATTTAAGCTAGACAGGCATGTCTTCGAGCTTCTCAAGGATGGACATTTTCAGCAATTTACGACCCGTTCGCTGAGGGATGGCTATGCCCTTCGCTTGAATGGCCAGGCCCACGACGTTGAGTTATGGCGCTACATTTATGACCAGATTCAACGCCTGAAGCGCGTCGGCTGGATCACACAAGACCCGATACGACGGAAGCGTGACCAAGTCTTTCACGTCATGGACATGCCTGAAGCTATTACTCCACTCCTTGTGGACCATCGCTTTTCGACTCCCCAGATTGAGACGCCAAGCCTGATTGCCCCCATGGCGTCATCCCAAAAACTATCCCATGGTTGTCCAACCCGGCGACTCGAGTCCCTTGCGAAAGAAATACGTCTGGACATGCTCACCGCTCTGGGTGAAGCAGAGCGCTACAAGCAGCTATTCACCGAGATGCCGGTCCTCAAGGCTCGGGTTGAGGATGACTACATTGAAGCGCGTGACCGCAGTTCAAGGCTTTTGGGGCACCTTCGCGCTATCGAAAATACGCTGAAGCTGTTGGTAGCTGCATGACGGGTATGCGTATATGGCAGAACGCCTGTGTTGCCGCGGCGCTTGGGCATTATCAGTCTTCATCCCATTTCTTTTGCCAAGCAACACCTGGTGCCGGCAAAAGCCGGATGGCTGCTGAGCTCGCGAAAAGCTTATTGCACGCCGGACTCATTGATCTTGTCCTGTGCTTCGCGCCCTCCTGCCAAGTGGTTGGGGGACTGGAGAAGACATTCGCCGATGTGTTGGGCCGCTCGTTTGACGGCCGTCTAGGGTCAATTGGGGTCGCTACCACCTATCAAGCGATGGAGCATCGCTCTGCATCATTTTGGCAGTTGCTCAAAGACTATCGAGTGTTGACGGTCTTCGACGAAATTCATCACTGCGCAGGACACGATCCACTTTTGAGCAACGCCTGGGGACAAATCATCCTCCAACGATTGCAAGACCAAGCTGCCTTCACATTAGCCTTATCCGGTACTCCATGGCGCTCCGATGAAAAAGCGATCGCTTTGGCGAGGTATTCTGATCCGGAAGGCCGACTCGTTTGTGATTATCGGTACGGCCTCAAGGAGGCGGTAGCCGACAAGGTTTGCCGTTCTCCAAGGATAGTGGTCATCGATAACAGCGCCGTAAAGCTCACAGAGCTTGTCGATGAGTTACCGATTGTCACTGTCTATCCGAGCATCGCTCAGTTGCTGAGCGAGTCTCCCGTGACGTTTGAAGATCTACTCACTCATCATGACTTGATCGAGAAGGTCATCGATCTTGGACGCAGCAAACTGGATGCATTGCGCTACGAGATACCGGATGCCGGCGGCTTGGTCGTTGCTGCGAACATCAGGCATGCCAACCAGGTCGCTGCGGTCCTCAGATCGCGAGGCGAAGAGTGCTTGGTGGTAACCACCCGGACCCCAGGCGCGCAACAGCTCATCGAGGACTTTCGTGGTGGGGTGGGGAAGTGGATTGTTGCCGTTGGAATGATAAGCGAAGGTACGGATATCCCTCGCTTACAGGTGTGCTGTTATCTCAGCCGAATTCGAACGGAACTACATTATCGTCAGGTGCTCGGGCGCGTGCTGAGACGCACCGGAAACGATGATAGCGAAGCTTGGCTCTATGTCCTTGCGGAGCCATCACTGCTTCAGTTTTCCCAGCGGGTTGCTGAAGATTTACCGGATGATCTGGCGGTTTTGGACCACATCCAACTTCTTCGGGTCGGTGGTGGCTGCACCACCATGCAAGACAACATAGGCCTGGAGACAGGAGATGGGGCGCTTGATTTTCAAGTCAACCGAGCCTCTTCCACCTCTGAACATATGATTGACGGTGCTGTGGATGAAGGGAGTCTTTTCCGAATGGAGATATCCTCCGGATTTCGAACCGAGATTCTCTCCGTTTACTAATTCAGCGACACAAAATCCAGCAACTCAACCAATTTTCTGCCGTTAGCTGATTCATTCAAGGAGGCCTGAGTGAGGCGCTGGCCGCTGCAGAGACGTAAATCTGTAGGGCCAGGCCTCGGGCCCCTGAGACCTCAACGATCCATAGAACAGCAAAGCCGCGGTGCTGGGGACATGGCTTAGGGATGGCCATTGGCAGAATTATCTCTAATTATCTCGCAAACAATAATTGATCATTTTTTGCTCACCCCTCCCTTCAACGTCCAGTGTCCGCACTGCGAGCCCCGAGCCGGCAGTAGCTGTGCTGCACGTCATGCTGGTCATTCGTAACCACCGTCGTCGAATGGCGCTGGAGACCCCAGGGGTCCCAGCTTTCTAAGCCTGCATTACAGTCGAGTGCAGTTTCCGGCAGAGGGGATATCGCAGCAGCCCCATCACGAACAGCCTGCTCCTCAGTGAACGATGAGAAAGTTCTTTATAGCCCTTACTTTCTGGTGGCGGCCACGCTTTCCATCAGACAGGAGGTTAGACATGGCCGTTTTTACCATCTGAGACACTGAGCCCCACACCAGATGCCACCTAGTTTTCATTGGCCGCCTCCTTCAGATGATGAGAGTTTGGGTTCGCTATTCCTGCAGGCGCTCATAACTCTCGTTGAAAGCTCACCGCTGATGAGCCCCCGCGTTTATGTTGATCCCTATCCACCGACCCTACCAAGGACCACCGCGACGCGCTGCTGACGTCTATCACGCAGCCTTTGACGGACTGCGTATATCAGCATGATGAGCAGTGTCAGGACCACCGTCATCAACGTTTGATATCGATACGTGTCTGTCAGCAGCATGTATCCCAAGACCATGAGAATCGTGCCAATCACCATCCAGGTCAGCCAAGGGAACATCCACATCTTGAACGACAACTCGATCCCGGCCCGCTCTGCACGTGCACGCATCCGCAGCTGCGAGATGGCGATAACCAGGTACACCAGCAGCGCAAGGGCGCCTGTAGTCGACAAGAGAAATACGAACACCTTGCCGGGGAAAAGATAATTCAGCAGACAACCGGCGAAGCCCGCGAGAGTCGACAGGATGACTGCCACCACCGGAACGCCATTGCGCGAAACACTCTTGGTCACAGCCAACGCCTCGCCTCTCACGCCAAGCGAATAGAGCATACGTGAAGCGGTGTACAGTCCAGAGTTCATGCAACTGGTGACGGCCACCAGGACTACCAGATCTACAATGAGCTTCGCCGCAGGGATGTTTAGCACTTCCAATACGCGCTGGAAAGAACCTACCTCCACAAGACGCGGATCATTCCAGGCCACTAGCGAAACCACTAGGAAGATCGAAAGCAGGTAGAAAATTGCAATTCGGTAGACAACCAGGTTGGTAGCACGACGAATTTTTTCTTGGGGATTGGCTGTTTCTGCCGCTGCAATGGTGACTACTTCGGCACCAAAGAAGGAGAAGATCGTGATCAGTATCCCTCCGAGAACCGCATCCCAACCATTAGGCACGAAACCACCGGCCGACCAAAGCTTCTCAACGCCCGCAACCTCAGCTAACGGCCAAACCCCCAGGACTGCCATGCCACCGACCACGATGAAAGCAATGATCGCGATGACTTTTACGAGGGCAAACCAAAATTCAAATTCACCGAAGTTTTTCACGCTGACCAAATTGGTGCAGGCCAGCAGTACCATAATGGCGAAGGCAAATGCCCAGGACGGTATGGCAGGGAAATAGCCATGGAGAATGTCACCTCCAGCGATGGCCTCTACCGGGATGATCAGCACCCAGTACCACCAGTACATCCAGCCGATGGTAAAGCCCGCCCAAGGCCCGATAGCTTCGCCGGCATAGGTGGAAAATGAACCGCTGTTGGGGTTGGCCACAGCCATTTCACCCAACATACGCATTACCAGTAACACCAAAAGGCCGGTCATCGCGTAAGACACGAGAATCACCGGGCCGGCTGAGGCAATCGCTATTGAGGAGCCGATGAACAATCCAGCACCGATGATGCCGGCGATGGAAATCATGGATACCTGACGGGATGTCAAGCCATGTTGCAGAGAACCTTGTTGATTCGGTTGGAGCGACGTCATTTGAAACCTTCGATCAACGTCGCCGCCACAAGAGCGACGGCGAGTTTTCTTGTCGTTATTTTCTGCACGACCCTTCGGACCGCGTTAATCGTGAGCGCACCAGGCTAAGTGAGCGCCTCAAGCAGCTGCCGTAATGATGATCTCAACCAGCATGCCGGATTTTGCTAACCGGGCCTGACCGGTTGACCGCGCAGGTGCATGCTCCTTGACCAACCAGGCATCCCACACACGATTCACTTCTTCAAAATCCCGGAGATCGTCCAGCCAAAGGATCGCGTTCAAAATTTTGGTTTTATCGCTGCCTGCCAGTGCCAGAAGCCGATCGATTTTCTCAAGAACCTCTTGGGTCTGCGCTGCAGCAGATTCTCCCGGTGTGCCAACCTGGCCTGTCAAATACACCACACCATTGTGCTTTACGGCATGGTGGATTCGCGTATCAAACGCGTACCGCTCAATATCAGTCACAGCAAAATACCCCTAGTTAAAATTGAAAACTCACGATCAACTGGCGATATGAGCTAGCCCTTCCGACTGCCTCATTCGCCCAAATAGGCTTTCTGGACCTGCTTGTCGTGCAGCAAGTCATGGCAATCGCCCGTCAGAGCGATACGGCCCGAATCGATGACGTAAGCACGATCGCAAGTCTGCAAGGCCAAGCGGGCGTTCTGCTCTACCAGAAGCAGCGTCACACCGCCCTTCACTACATCGCGAATCGTCTCGAAGATCTTCTGTACGATGATTGGTGCAAGGCCCATGGATGGCTCGTCTAGAAGCAGCAATTTCGGACGTCCCATTAGCGCGCGGGAAATCGCCAGCATCTGCTGCTCCCCTCCGGACATGGTTCCGGCCAGCTGAAACGCACGCTCCTTCAAGCGAGGGAAGACTCCATACATACGCTCGATATCTGCACCGATAGCATCCTTGCCGTCACGCCGGGAAAAAGCGCCCATTTCAAGGTTTTCGTGCACCGTTAGCTTGGGGAAGATGCCACGTCCCTCCGGCACCAATGCCAGGCCTTCGCGGATCAGATCGTAACCCTTGATCGCAGCATGAGCCTTGCCGTCGAAGGTAATTTGCCCGGCACTAGGAGTCAGCAGACCGGCCAGTGTCTTGAGGGTGGTGGTCTTGCCTGCACCGTTTGCGCCGATCAGGGCAACCATTTCGCCCTCTCCGACTTTGAGGTCGATTCCCTTGATAGCCTGGATCGCACCATAGGCGACCTTTAGATCATTTACTTCCAGGATGTTTTTCATGCCACAGCCTCCGCACCGAGATAGGCTTCGATGACTTTGGGGTCCTTCTGCACGTCGGCCGGTAGGCCATCAGCGATCTTGCGGCCGAATTCGAGCACCGTGACGTGATCGCACAGCCCCATTACCAGCTTCACGTCATGCTCGATCAACAGAACAGTCTTTCCATCTGCCTGCATCTTGCACATCAGTTTGCGCAGACCCTCAGTTTCCGAAGCGTTCATACCGGCGGCCGGTTCATCTAGAGCGATCAGTTTTGGCTCGGTCGCCAGGGCGCGGGCGATTTCCAAGCGGCGCTGGTCGCCGTAAGACAGATTGCGCGCTAGTTCGCCCCCTAGGTGGGCAATGCCAACGTAGTCGAGCCAATGCCGGGCGGCTTGGCGGATCTCCCGCTCCTCTTGAACACAGGCCTTGGTGCGCAAGATCGCGCCGAACACACCGCTGCGGGTGCGCACATGCCGCCCAATCATTACGTTCTCCAGAGCCGTCATGTTGTGGAACAAGCGGATGTTCTGGAAGGTACGTGAAATGCCGGCTTCTACCACCTTGTCAGGCTTACTGATACGAAGGGGTTTGCCATCGAACACCACGCGTCCCTGCTCGGCCTGATACAAACCGGTGAGGACGTTGAACAGAGTGGTCTTACCGGCACCATTAGGCCCTAGCAGACCGCGAATCTCGCCACGGCGGATGCTCAGATCGATTCCGTGTAGAGCCTGCAAGCCGCCAAAAAACTTGCTGACCTGATGCAGTTCGAGAAGTACGTCGCTCATGCCTTGTCCGCCTCTTTGGCCGGGTAGTCGAAGGATGCTTCGGTCGCAGGAGCCTGCACGGTTGTACTCAGCGCGGCGGCCACAGGGGCCAATTCAGGATCGGTATCATGCAGTTCATTGCGACGCCTGTCGGATGGCCACAGGCCTTCAGGACGGAAGCGCATTACCAGAATCAACGCCAGTCCGAACACCAGCATGCGCAGAGTCGATGCGTCCAGAACGTTGCGTAGGATGTCGCGGCTGATGAAGGTGACATTGTCCATCACCCACGGCTGAATCCAGTTGACCAGGTCTCGGAACAATTCGGGCATTACCGAGAGGATCAACGCACCAAGAACCACGCCACGGATGGACCCCATACCCCCAAGCACGACCATGGCCAGGACCATGATGGATTCCATCAGGGTGAAGGATTCGGGACTCACGAAGCCTTGGTAGCTGGAGAACAGGACGCCGGACACACCGCCGAAGGTTGCGCCCATGGCAAAGGCAAGCAATTTAAGGTTGCGCTTGTTTAGACCCATGGCCTCTGCGGCGACTTCATCCTCGCGCAGTGCCATCCAAGCGCGACCGATACGCGAGACCTCAAGGCGCTTGGACAGAATGATGCAGAGGATGACGATGAACAGGAAGAACAGGTAGTAGCTGATTACCGGTGACACGTTTAGTCCGAACAGGCTCCAGTTCTGCTGAAGGGACAACACTGGAACCACTTCACTGCCTGCAGCATGCGTCCATGGCCCAAAGTCGACATGCAGAGGCGCAATATTGCTGATGCCCTGGGGGCCATTGGTGAGATTCACCGGCTGGTCCAGGTTGTTCATGAAGATTCGGATGATCTCGCCGAAACCGAGGGTGACGATTGCCAAGTAGTCACCCCGGAGCTTAAGCACAGGCGCACCGATCAGCACCCCGCAGATGGCAGCAGCGACCGCTGCCACAGGGATGATCACCCACAATGGCCAATCCATCACGCCACTGGCAAGGCCAGCCAAGTTCAAGTGTGGCGACGCGAGCAAGGCATAGAGGTAGGCACCGATCGCATAGAAACCGATATACCCCATGTCGAGTAGACCGGCGTAACCGATGACGATGTTCAGCCCCAGGGCCAGAAGCACATAGAGCATGGCGAAGCCGAGGATGCGCACCCAGGTCGGGCCCAGCATGGGAATCGCCTCGACCAAAAACGGCAAGGCGATAAAGCCAAGGATCAACAAAAGGTACTGTGTCTTGAGGTTTTTCATGATCCCGTCCTCAGGCTCGGTCGGCCTGGCGTTCGCCAAGCAGGCCATTGGGCCGGAACAGCAGCACCAGGATCAGCACAGCAAAGGCGAAGATGTCCTGGTAGTTGGCGCCGAGGAAGCCCCCGGTGATTTGGCCGGTGTAACCAGCCGCAAGCGACTCGATCAGACCCAGCAATAGCCCGCCTGCCATGGCGCCGAACAGGTTACCGATGCCACCAAGCACCGCCGCAGAGAAAGCCTTCAAACCCAGCAGCAGCCCCATATAGGCATCTGCCTGGCCGTAGTTGATCGCACGCATCACTCCGGCGATGGCGCCCAAACTCGCGCCAATCAGGAAGGTCGCGGAAATTACCCGGTTAATGTTGATGCCCATCAGTCCGGCAACTTCCTGGTTTTGCGCAGTGGCGCGCATGGCTTTGCCCAGACGAGTCTTGTCGACCAACAACCAGAGGCCGAGCATGATCACCACAGCGATCAGCATGATCGACAACTGCACGTTGGTCATGGTGGCGCCAAAGACGTCCACAGGCTGGGTCTCGACCACTTCAGGGAAGGTTTTGTAGCCACGCCCCCAGATCATCATCGCCAAGTTCTGCAGGGCAATCGAGATGCCAATGGCAAGAATCAATGGAGTCAGTCGCGGCGCTTTACGCAGCGGCCGGTACGCATACTTCTCCATGCCTTGAGCCAGCAACATGCACACTACGGCCGCCGCCATGATCGCCAGAAGCAAGGTGACGATGCCGGGGGCGAATCCCGCGCCAGCGAGCATCGTAAGAACGGAGATGGTCACCATCGCACCAACCATCACCACTTCGCCGTGGGCAAAATTGATCAAGCCGATGATGCCGTAGACCATGGTGTAGCCCAGAGCTACTAGCGCGTAAATGCTGCCCAACACCAACCCGTTGAGCACCTGTTGTAACAAAATATCGAAATTTCCGTCCACGAGCTGAATCCTCGAAACTGCATTGACGACGACGCATGACAATGGGTTGTCATGCATCGACGGACCTGGCAGATGGGTGAAGTCTTATTGTTTTTTGCAGGCTTCAGCCCGCTAATTATTCGAGGGTTTGCCGTTACTTAATCCCGCTGAACGGCCAAGGTCTTCCATGCGCCACCTTCGAACTGGAACACCGTTGCAGCCGGGCTTTTCAAATTGCCTTCGTCGTCAAAGGCGATGGTGCCCGTTACACCTTCATAGCTCTCACGCTTGAGGACAGGCAGGTACACCTTCGGATCAGGAGAGCCGGCCTTAACCATGGCGTTGATTGCCGCCCAGGTCGCGTCATAGGCAGCTGGTGAGGACTGCACTACGCCAACGCCGAACTTGTCTTTCAGCTTCTGCTCGAAAGCAGCGCCCTTGGGCATCTCCAACAACGGGGTGCCGTAGTTCCAGGCATACACACCTTCGGCAGCGCTACCAGCCATCTGCTTGAAGGAGTCGTTAGGCAGGTTGCCAATGTTCATGAAGCGCGCCTTCAGGCCCAGGTTTTTCATCTGCTTGGCCATTGGGGCGGCTTGGTAGTCCAAGGCGGCAAAGAACACCGCATCGGCTTTTTGTGCCTTGGCGGTAGTGAGGATGGCGTTGAAATCAGTGGACTTGTCGTTGGTGTATTCGCGCACCACCACGTTGCCGCCTGCTGCTTTAACAGCCTTTGTCACTTCGTCTGCCAGACCCTGGCCGTATGCAGTACGGTCGTCAAAGATAGCGATACGCTTGGCTTCCATCTTGGTGACCAGATAGTTGCCTGCGTAGCGGCCAAGAGTGGCGTCATCGTTGACAACACGGAACACCGAAGGGATTCCTTGGCGTGTGAGCGCTGGGTTGGTAGCGGATGGTGAGATTTGGGGGATGCCGGCGGCTGCGTAAATTTTTGAGGCGGGGATACTGGTACCGGAGTTGTAGTGGCCAATTACGACTGCCACTTTCGAATCCACCAGGCGCTGGGCTACCGCAGTACCGGTGCGAGGATCCGCAACATCATCTTCAGAAACCAGCTTGAATTCGGCAACCTTGTCGCCGATTTTCAGTTGCTGTTGATTTGCCTCCTCGACTGCGATCTGGATGCCATGTTCAACATCCTGGCCTTGGTGTGCTGATGGACCGGTCAAGGGCCCCGCAAAGCCAATCTTGACTACCTCAGTCTCCGCTGCGTTTGCCCCTCCCATAGTCATCAGCAAAGTAACCGCGGTTGCGAGCACGTTCAGCCCGCATTTTTTGTTGTTTTGCATTCTAGTGCTCCCAGTAGTGGTCGAACGAGCATCGGGACACAAAGCAAGCGGACGAGGACCAGAAAGCAATACGAGCCCTCGCCATCGCTTGCCACACGCATTGGCCAGAAAGCCTCCGCACTTGTAAGATAACAGTCAGCAGGTAACTGTCAAGAGGACTATGCTATGGTCGGGATCGATCAAAAGGACATTTGGACCGGTGGAAGGCCTTGAAGCCTGCGTTCGTACCCAATATCCGAATGAATGCTTGATAAGATCTGTCTACAAAATCACCGCTGGTTGGATACGGATCTCGCTCGAAAGGGCTTCAGGCCTGCTCAACCCAGCGGATAAAAACCGTGAGGAGCGAATCCGCTTGAGGAGCAATTTGCTATGAATGCGTCGCTAGGCATACGCCGCGCCAATTTGGCTGAAACCGTAATTCAGGAGCTATCAGCACGGATCGACAATGGCATTTGGGGACCCGGTCAAAAGCTGCCATCCGAGCAGGAGCTGTGTAAGGAGTTCGGTGTCAGCCGCCCCGTCGTTCGAGAGGCCGTAGCATCCTTGCGTCTAGGAGGGCGCTTGGTGGCACGCCAGGGCGTAGGCGTGTTCGTAGTGGAGCAGGACGTCAAACGAATCGGTTTTGCCATCGACACTGTTGTCGACGATGTTCGTGCCGCAGCTCAGATTCTGGAGCTGCGGTTGGGCGTCGAAGTTGAGTCTGTTGCTCGCGCCGCTGAACGTCGCAGCCCTACCAGCATGGCGCAAATCACGGAGGCGCTTGATCGATTTAGCGCCTTGAGTGACGCCTCACTTGAGGAGGAAGCCAGGGCCGACTTTGAGTTCCATTTGGCGATTGCGCGCGCGACCAACAACCCTCACTTTACGCAGCTTCTTGAAGCCTTAGGACCAGATATCATTCTCGACCTGAACCTTAAGCACAGCCAGGTTCATGGAAAAAATCGGCAGGCCCACATCAAAAAAATTGCCCGCGAGCATGGTGCGATTTTGTCAGCCATCACAATGGGTGACGTAACAGGTGCGCGAACAGCATTACGAAAACACTTGGAGGAAAGCCTTTCGCGCTATCAGAGACTGTTAGACAGCAAGGCATAGTGCACTTTCCATCACAGAACGCTGCTTGCGCGTGATGACTTGGCTGGGCTGCAAAACAGCCCTCTGCCAGTCCGCTGAGCGATCTAACGCTTTCCAAAAATCCCGACCGCCCGCTACTGAAACAGCTAAATCGTTTGTTCAAATGCTCCAAAACCCTTGAGCGCTCACCCATGCGAAATCGCCTGCGAGCAGCGCGCATGCTCCGCTTCACCCTACAATCCGAGCGTATGGTGCGCCGTAGACTGCCTCCGGAGATGTAGCACGAATATCCCAAAATCCAAGCAGATAGGTAAGTTATTTGATAACATACAAGCAAAATTATCTGTCGGCCTTATAGCCGGGATGATCTAGTAACTTGGGAGTTTGACGATGGAAGCAGCACTCAACACGCGGAGGGCTAACCTCGCAGAAACTGTAATTCGCGAGTTGTCCAACCGCATCGACTCAGGCATTTACGGTCCAGGCGAAAAGCTGCCGTCTGAACAAGCCCTGTGCAAAGAATTCAACGTAAGCCGACCTGTCATCCGTGAAGCCGTAGCATCCCTTCGCCTGGGTGGTCGCTTGATCGCGCGCCAAGGTGTAGGCGTTTTTGTCGTGGAACAGGACGTCAAGCGCATCGGCTTCGCCATTGGCAGCATTGTCGACGATGTCCGAGCGGCGGCCCATGTTCTGGAGTTGCGCCTTGGAATCGAAATTGAGTCCGTGGCACGAGCTGCGGAACGCCGAACGCCTGCCAGCCTAGCCATGATCACCGAAGCCTTTGATCGCTTCAATGCCCTGGACGGCTCCAATCTCGAAGAAGAAGCCAAAGCCGACTTTGAGTTCCATCTTGCCATTGCGCGAGCCACGAACAATCCGCACTTTGCCCAGTTATTGGAAGCGCTTGGCCCAGACATCATCCTTGACCTGAACCTGAAGCACAGCCAGGTCAGCGGGAAGAACCGTCTGACCCACATCAAGAAGATCGGTCGAGAGCACGGTGCAATTCTCTCTGCAATCACGATGGGAGATGTGTCAGGTGCTCGCAGCGCACTGCGCAAGCACTTGGAGGAAAGCCTTTCACGCTATCAGCGACTGCTTACAGAGAGCAACTGAATAGCGGCCTTCGCCAAATTGAAATGCTTCAGCACAAACCGATGCACACCCAATACTGGCGATGCGATCGGTTTGAACCTGAAGCGAGTAAGGGTGTGGATCAAAGCCCCAAGCAGACGTACTTGATTTCGAGGTAATCCTCGATCCCGTAGCGCGAACCTTCGCGACCCAGCCCTGATGCTTTAACGCCACCAAATGGTGCGACTTCGGTTGCGACCACTCCGACGTTTACACCAACCATGCCGTACTCCAGCGCTTCCGAAACCCGCCAGATGCGCCCAACGTCACGAGCATAGAGGTAGCATGCCAAGCCGAACTCGGTGTTGTTGGCTTCGGCAATGACTTCCTCTTCACTGGTGAAGCGAAACAATGGCGCTACAGGCCCAAAAATCTCTTCCCGGGCGACACGCATCTCAGGTGTTACATCAGCCAACAGGGTGGGCTCGAAGAATGCCTCACCGAGAATATGGCGACGCCCCCCTGCAACTACCCGAGCACCAGCCTCCACAGCCTCGCCCACCATCCGCTCCACTCCGGTGGCAGCACGACCGTCAATCATCGGCCCTACCTGAGTGCCAGGCTCATCACCTCGCCCAACAACCAACTCGCGCACACGCTCAGCAAAGCGTTCGACAAAGCGATCGTAAATGCCTGCCTGGATATAGAACCGGTTGGCGCAAACACAAGTTTGTCCGCTGTTCCGGAACTTGGCGATAAGCGCACCTTCGACCGCCTTCTCCAGGTCTGCATCATCAAACACGATGAAGGGCGCATTCCCGCCGAGCTCCATGGTGACTTTCTTGACCGTCGCAGCTGACTGCTGCAACAGCTGAATACCGATTGGAGTGGAGCCCGTGAACGACAACTTGCGCACGATTGGGCTAGCGGTCAGCTCACCGCCGATAGCCGCTGAATCCCCGGTGACCACGCTGAGCACACCCGCCGGGATACCGGCTCGCTCAGCCAGTACACAGAGCGCGAGAGCGCTGTACGGTGTCTGCGAGGCAGGCTTGAGTACCAGCGTGCAGCCTGCGGCCAGGGCGGGAGCCGCTTTCCGCGTGATCATTGCCGCCGGGAAGTTCCACGGGGTGATCGCGGCACAAACGCCGATTGGTTCCTTGGTGACAATCAGCCTGCGGTCGGCTGCAGGCGACGGGATAACATCGCCATAAATGCGCTTCCCTTCCTCAGCGTAGAACTCCACATAAGCCGCAGCGAAAGCGATCTCGCCACGGGACTCAGCCAGCGGCTTGCCCTGTTCGGCGGTCATGATTTGCGCCAGGTCTTCCTGGTGAGCATGTATCTCGCGGAACCAGGCTTGCAAGCGTGCCGCACGTTCTTTTGCGGTCAAAGCCCGCCATGCAGGCAGAGCCCGTTCAGCAGCCTCGATGGCACGGCGGGTTTCTGCCGCGCCCATACGCGGAACCGTGCCCAGCAGTTCGCCAGTAGCCGGATTGGTGACATTGATATGTTGGCCACCATCTGCCGGCACCCATTTTCCGTCGATGTAGCAAACTTCACGCAGCAGATTAGAATCGGCAAGTTTCATGTCGATTAGCTCGTTCGAAGAAAAAAAAGTGGGGCCAGACTGCGCCCCACTGAGGGAACCTCACTGAGAGGCCAAAGCCTTGTCTCGGATCTGGCTGAGGGTCATGCGCGGGGTCAAAGCTTCTGGGTCCACTTGCACTTCAATAAGCGAAGGCTTGCCAGAAGCTTGGCAACGCTCAAATGCACCAGCGAAGTCTTCCGTGCGGGTCACAGTTTCACCGTGCAGACCAAAGGCACGAGCCAGAGCTGCGAAGTCCGGGTTGTGCAGTTCGGTACCGGACACACGGCCAGGGTAGCTACGCTCCTGGTGCATACGGATGGTGCCGTACATACCGTTGTTCACCACCACGACGATCAGGCGAGCGTCGTAATGCGCGGCGGTAGCCAGTTCCTGCCCATTCATCAGGAAGCAACCGTCACCAGCGAATGCAACCACGGTGCGTTGCGGGTAGGTCAACTTCGCCGCCACAGCTGCTGGCACGCCATAACCCATGGAGCCGTTGGTTGGCCCGAGCAGGGTGCGGAAGGTGCGGTGTTGATAACCACGGTGTACCCAGCCGGTGTAGTTACCAGCGCCGCAGGTGAGGATGCTGTCTTCTGGCAGCGTCTTGTTCAGCCAGGCAATTACTTCGCTCATCTGCACATCGCCAGGCGAACGCGGAGTTTCGAAGTTGCCACGGTAGCCGCGATTAAGAGTAGCGACCCAGTCCTCGAAGGCAGTCGGCAGTACCGCCGGCAACGAGGCGGCCTGACGCAGGAAGCTCGCTGGGCCAGCATTGATCCCCAGCGTTGGCTGGTAGACCCGACCAATTTCTTCTGCGCTGGCATGAACATGCACCAACGTCTGCTTCGGCGTCGGGATGTCGACCAGAGCGTAGCCGCCAGTGGTCATTTCGCCGAGGCGAGCACCGACCACGATCAGCAGGTCGGATTGTTTCACTGCTTCGACTAACACCGGACCTGCCGCAAGGCCCATGTCGCCAGCGTAGTGTGGGTCCGTATTGTCGAACAGGTCCTGGCAGCGGAAGGAAGCGGCTACCGGCAGGTTCTGCACCTGGACGAACTTCTTGAGGTCTGCGACCGCGTCAGCATTCCAACCACCACCGCCAGCAATCACCAGTGGCTTGTTGGCCTTGGCAATCAGCGCCTTCAGCTCCTCAAGCGCGGCAGGGGAAGGAGCTGCTTCAACACGTTGTGCTGGACGAGCGTTCGGGACATGGACGATATCGGTCAGCATGTCCTCTGGCAGCGCCACGACAACAGGACCTGGACGACCGCTGATCGCCCGCTGGAACGCTTGGTTGACCAGCTCAGGAATGCGCTCGGCGTCATCAATCTGGACAACCCATTTGGCCATTTGGCCAAACATGCGGCGGTAGTCGACTTCCTGGAAGGCCTCACGCTCGATCTGATCACGGGCCACTTGACCGATGAACAGGATCATCGGCGTGGAGTCCTGGAACGCGGTGTGTACGCCCACCGAGGCGTTGGTTGCACCAGGCCCACGAGTGACCATGCAGATCCCTGGTTTGCCGGTCAGTTTGCCGTAGGCTTCAGCCATATAGGCTGCGCCACCTTCCTGACGGCAGACGACCAGCTCGATCTCGTCTTTAACGTCGTGCAGGGCATCGAGCACCGCCAGGTAGCTTTCGCCAGGTACGCAGAAGGCGCGATCAACGCCATTGACCCGCAGCGCGTCGACCAGTACTTCGCCACCGCTGCGCTTGCCTTTGGATGGATTATTCATTGTGGTGTTCTCCTCAGGCCTGGGGTCAAATGACCGAATCTTCCAGGAATGGCTTGTTATCGATCACTCGCTGGTACGACAGCGCGCTCAGGTCCAGCGACCGGTAGCCGCCGTAGGTAATCAGTTCGGAAAGGCCACGACCAATCGCCGGTGCTTGCTGCAACCCGTGGCCGCTGAAGCCGTTGCAGAACAGGAAGTTGCTCACTTCGTTGTGCGGGCCAACGATGGCGTTGTGGTCCAGCACACAGAAGTCGTAATGCCCAGCCCAGAAGTTCACCACCTTGATGCCTTCGAATGCCGGTACGCGTTCGGCAAGGATCGGCCAGACCTCTTCGTCGAACTCGTCGTGCATCACGTCGAAGTCTTCGAAGTCCACTTCCGGATCGTGTTTCGGATAGGTACCACCCAGGTAGAACTTGCCTTCCGGGCGGAAGAACACACCTGTTGGATCGATGGTCAGCGGCACGGTGCCTTCCAGCGGCGTACGGCAATCGAAAACAAACAGCGAGCGGCGGCGCGGCTCGACCGGGATGTCCAGACCGGCCAAACGCGCAACCTTGGTACCACGAGTGCCCGCGCAGTTGACCAGCAGACCGCAACCAATGCGCTCGCCACTGGCCAGCTGCACGCCGGTAATACGATCACCCTCACGCTGGATGCCAACTACTTCGTTCTCGATATACTCGATACCCATCGAACGTGCTTTGCGGCGGAAGCCGTTGAGCATGCCGACACTGTCGAACCACCCCTCACCAGTCTGGCCATAGCTCGCGCCTGCCAGGCTGTCGGTGTTGACCCAAGGGAATTTGCGCGCCAGTTGCTCAGGGTCGAGCAGATGAACGTCGGCGCCATGAGAGACCTGAGTATCGTGCAGGCGGCGCAGTACCTCGAAGCCCTTGTCGTCCCCCAGGAACAGGTAGCCGTTCTCGTGGAAGGCCAGGTCTGGACGATCGCCCTCGACTTCCATCAGGTCCGGGAAGTTGCGCACGAACTCAGCGCCGAACTTCGAGATCTCGATGTTGATCGGATTCGAGAACTGCTGACGAATCGAGCTACTCGACAATGCAGTGGCGGATTTGTTGTAGGTCCAGTCACGTTCGATGACCAGTACCGAACCCTTGAAGTCCGGGTTGTTGGCCAGGAAATAGGCGGTGGAGCTACCGTTGACAGCGCCGCCAACGATCACCACATCGTAATTCTGTTGTTTTGCAGTGGAAGCCATGATTTAGCGCTCTTGTGATGTGGAGGTCATTTCGGGTCTTCGAAGTGCCCGGCACCGGCGAAATTGCCACCGTGGTAGCGCGCCGCCGGCTCATTCGGATCCAGAGGCGGATGCTCGGCCAGAACCTTCTCGCGGTAGTCGTCAGCGCTGTCTTGGGGCGCGTAGCCGATGGAAGAGGCCAAGCGGTTGTCCCACAGATTTTCGCGATTGTTGGACATTCCGTAGACAACCATGTGCCCGACACGCGGAGCCAGCAGCGAGCGTTCGGTCAACTGAGCGAAGTCGTTGAACGACAGCCACGTGGCGAGCATGCGACGATCCAATGGCTCAGGGAACGAGGAGCCGATGCGCAGGTTCACCGACTCAATGCCGAACTTGTCCCAGTAGTAGCGACCCAGATCTTCGGCAAAGCATTTGCTCACACCGTAGAGGCTGTCTGGGCGGTGAGCCGCATTGGCATCAATTGTTTCGGTGCGGTCGTAGAAACCAATCGCGTGGTTGGAGCTGGTGTACACCACGCGCTTAACGCCATTGCGCCGAGCCGCCTCGTAAATGTTGTAAGTACCGACGATGTTGCCGTTGAGGATGTTCTGGAAGGTATCTTCCACTGGCACCCCACCGGCGTGAACGATGACATCAACACCTTCGGTCAGCGGCAACACGTCGTTGAAATTGCCCAGGTCGCAGCGGATCAACTGTTCATGTGGGGCCGCCTGGCCCATGTCGGCGATGTCGGTCAGGCGCAGCTCGTCGGCGAAGGCCGCCAGATGTTTGCGCAGCACGCTGCCCAGGCGCCCGGCGGCGCCGGTGATCAGCAGACGTTTGAACGGCTTGCTCATGGTTTACCTCAAATCAATCAGTTGTTCAGACCAGCGCCGCGAAGGCTTCGCGCAGCTGACCCAGGGCCTGTTCGAGTTCCTGCCGCGAAGTCGCGAAAGACAGGCGAACGTAGGGTTCCAGGCCGAACGCCGAACCCGGTACCGTGGCGACCTTGCCCACGCGAAGCAGGTAGGACGAAAGGTCTGCATCGTTCGCGATGACTTGACCATCTGGCGTGCGCTTACCGATGAAGGCCGCAACATTCGGGAAAGCGTAGAACGCACCTTCTGGCATCTGCAGGGACAACCCCTCGATCTCAGCAAGGCCACGCACTACCAGCGCACCACGAGCTTGGTACTCGCGATTAGCGTCCCGAACGAAGTCCTGCGGACCGTTCAGTGCAGCTGCAGCGGCCAGCTGCGAGATCACTGAAGGGCAGGTAGTGGTCTGCGATTGGGTCTTGTTCATTGCCACGATCAGGTCTTTTGACCCGGCCGCGTAGCCGAGGCGGTAGCCCGTCATCGCATAGGCCTTGGACACACCGTTGATCAGCAAGGTGCGGTCCCGCAGCTGCGGGCAGGCGGTGACAAACGAGACAAACGGCTGGTCACCGAGCACGATGTGCTCGTAGATCTCATCCGAGATCACCAACACGTGCGGATGGCGATCCAACACGGCCCCCAGAGCCGCAAACTCTTCGCGGGTGTAAATCGCACCACACGGGTTGTTCGGGGAGTTAAGCATCAACCAGCGGGTACGCGGTGTGATGGCTGCCTCCAGGCGATCCGGATCCAGCTTGAAGCCGTACTCGGCCCCGCACGGAATGACCTTCGGCACACCACCATTAAGCATGGCCATGTCGGTGTACGACACCCAATACGGCGCTGGAGTGATTACCTCATCACCAGGCTCCAAGGTGGCGAGGAATGCATTGAACAGCAGCTGCTTGGCGCCGTTGCCAACACAAATCTCGTCCAGCCCGTATTTCAGACCATTTTCCCGCTCAAACTTATCTACGATGGCCTGACGCAACTCCTCAAGGCCATTGGGAGCGGTGTAGTGATTGTTGCCCGCCAACATCGCCTGGTGGGCAGCCTCGATCACGTGAGCCGGAACGTTGAAGTCCGGCTCCCCCAGACTGAGGTTGATCACCGACTCACCCTTGGCGAGCATTTGTTTGGCCAGCACCGAAACGGCCATACTCGGTGAGCTCTTTACCGCGCGAACACGGCTGCTTTGGATTTCCATCGCTCAGCGCTCCTGGGCGGCTTCGAAGCCGTAGTCTTCACGCGCCTGCTCAGCGCTGATGTAACCGAAGCGCAGGTCACGCGCGACTTGGTCACGGTCACGCTTACGTGGGTCGCCATAACCGCCACCACCCGGCAGGCTCAGTACCAGGCGACGGTCCGCCGGCACAAACTGCTGGCCTTTACCGCGCAGTACGGTACCGTCATCCAAGCCGACGAAACCTTGGGCGCCTTGCTTACCACCGTCCAGGCCACGAGCGGCATACTGGATGCGGTCGAACATAGCGCTGAAGCGGAAGCTGTAGCCTTCGGCTGCAGAAACCTCGATCTCCTGGCCCAGACCGCCGCGCAGTTCGCCGGCACCACCGGAGCCTTCACGCAGCTCTTTGCGCCAAACCACAACTGGACCGGCGTGCTCGGTGGCTTCTACCGGCATGGTGTGGACGCCGCTTGGGAAAGCGGTAGCGCTCAAACCGTCCATGGCGGAACGAGCACCCATACCACCGCTGTTGAACATCAGCATCTCGGCGTTGCGACCGCTCGGGTTGCTTTCCAGTGGGCGCACGCTCAGGTGCAGGTTCCACAGGGCACTGGCGCCCTCTGCCGGCACTTTGCCTGGCAGACACTTGTGAAGCGCCCCCAGAACCAGGTCTGGAACGAAGTGACCAAGCACGTGACGTACCGAGACCGGCGCAGGGTGCTTTGCATTCAGGATGCAGCCCTCTGGTGCGGTTACTTCGAACGGCAGCAGGGAGGCCGAGTTGTTCGGGATCTCTGGGGCGACGATGCATTTGAGGCCGTAGCAGGCGTAAGCCTTGGCGTAGCCCAGCGGCACGTTGATGCCGAACTGACTCATTCCAGAAGTACCGGTGAAGTCGCTCTTGATGCCATCCGGGCCGACAGTCAGGGTCACGGCCAGGGTAACCGGCACGTCATAGCCGTCCAGGGTCATGCTGTTGCTGTAGGTGCCATGTGGCAGCGACTTGAAGCATTCCAGGGTAGCGCGACGGCTGTGCTCCAGAATGAAGCCACCAATGTGCTCCAGGTCGTCCAGCTTGAACTCTTCAAGCATGTCGAGGAGGCGCTTGTGGCCGGTCTCGTTACATGCCGACAGCGCGTAGAAGTCACCGACAACGCGGTCATTCTCACGCACGTTGTTGCGCAGGATGTTGATGAAGTCGCGGTTCACCTGGCCACGCTCGAACAGCTTCAGCACAGGAATGAACAAACCTTCCTCGTAAACCTCACGAGCATCCGGGCCAAAGCCGCGGCCACCGATATCTACGACGTGGGCGGTACTGGCGAAGTAGCCGATCAGTTTGCCCTTGTAGAACGATGGCGAAACGATGGTGATGTCGTGCAGGTGGCCTGTACCCTTCCACGGGTCATTGGTCACGTACACATCACCTTCGAAGATGTTGTCTTCGCCGATGTCGTTGATGAAATGCACCACCGCCTCAGCCATGGTATTGACGTGGCCGGGAGTACCGGTAACCGCCTGGGCAAGCATGTTGCCAGCGCGATCGAATACACCGGCCGACAAGTCGCCGGCCTCGCGCACACTGGTGGAGAAGGCAGTGCGAATCAGGGTCAGGGCTTGTTCTTCGACCACCGAGACCAGCCGGTTCCACATCACCTGCATATGAATGTCGATCATTGTTTCGCTCATGGTTCTTGCTTCCGATGTAGGGCGTTAGCGACGGACAACCAGCAGGCAGCCGTCGGGCTGGACCGTGGCGGTGAAGTTCGAAGTGACGAAGGTCGAGGTCTCACGCTCGACAATGATGGCGGGGCCATCAACCCGTGCACCGACCTGCAGTTCCTCACGCGGATAGATGCCAGCCTCCACGAAGCCGCCGGCGGCAACGTCAAAGACTTTGCGGCGCGATACTTCATGGGCGAGATAAGCAGCGCCAACTTCGGCGATATGAGCCACAGGCGGCAGCGGGGAGCTTGCCTTGACCGACCAGCTAACGATCTCGATATCCGGACCTTCGATCGGGCGGCCGAAGAAGCGGGTGTAGGCTTCTTCGAACAGAGCCTTGAACTGAACGGTGTCTGCGGCGGTGAACGCCTTGAACGGCAGGGCGACAGGGATCTCCCAACCTTGACCGACGTAGCGCATGAAGGCGGTGCAATCCATCTCTGGCTCGCCCTCAGGCATACCCTGACGTAGGAAGCCCATGGACTCGGCCTTCATCTCTTCGATCAGGCCATTGATAGCTTTCTCATCGAACTCGGACAGTCGAACGAAGGAGCTGCGGACTGCCTCGTAACCGAATGGAGCGCGCAGGAAGCCAATGGCCGAACCCACACCAGCACCGGCAGGCACGACGAAACGCGAAACACCCATCTTCTCGCACAGGCGTGCGGCGTGCAGCGGACCGCCACCACCGAAGGTGATCATGGTGTAATCGGCAATATCTTTACCGCTCTCTACTGCGTGCACACGACCAGCGTTCGCCATGTTTTCATCGACCACCTCGCAGACACCGAAGGCTGCGGTGTTGGGATCCATGCCTAGCGGGTTGCCGATTACACGACCCATTGCATCAGCAGCTTTATCGGTGGAAAGGCGCAGCGCGCCACCAGCGAAGTTGTCGGCGTCGAGACGGCCCAGCAGGAGGTTGGCGTCGGTAATGGTCGGCTCCAAACCACCACGGTTGTAGCAAGCTGGACCAGGCTCGGAAGCAGCACTGTGCGGACCGACGCGGATTTGGCGCATGCTGTCGATACTGGCAATCGAACCACCGCCGGCACCAATTTCGACCATTTCCACCACGGGGATAGAGATAGGCATACCGCTGCCTTTCTTGAAGCGGTAGGTACGCGCTACTTCGAAGGTTTTGGCAGTTTTCGGTACCTGATGCTCGATCAAACAGATCTTGGCAGTGGTACCACCCATATCGAAGGACACGACCGAGTCCAGCTGGTAGCGGCGTGCAATATCGGCCGCGAAGATTGCCCCACCAGCAGGGCCAGACTCCACCAGGCGCACTGGGAACTCAGCAGCGCTCTCTACCGAGATGATGCCGCCGCCGGAGTGGATCATGAACACCGGGCAGTCAGCACCGTGCTCCTTAAGGGTGACCACCAGACGATCCAGGTAGGACTTGATCAGCGGCTTGACGTAAGCGTTAGCACAAACGGTGTTGAAGCGTTCGAACTCGCGCATCTGCGGCGAAACTTCGCTGGAGATAGAGATCGACAGCTTTGGCAGACGCGCCTGCAGAGCATCACGCAGTTGGCGCTCGTGTGCGCCATTCACGTAGCTGTGCAGGAAGCCGATCGCCACGCTCTCGTAGTTGCCCTGGGCAATATGCTCGATCAGGGCGTCGATCTCAGCCTTATCAGGCGCGATCAGAACCTTACCCTTTACGTCCAGACGTTCGCGAAGGGTGAAACGGTCTTCGCGAGCGATCAGTGGCGGTGGCAGAACGATGTTGATGTCGTACTGCTCGAAACGGTTTTCGGTGCGCATTTCCAGGGTATCCCGGAAACCTTCAGTGGTGATGAAGGCGGTGCGGGCGCCACGGCGCTCAATCAGTGCGTTAGTGGCAAGCGTGGTGCCGTGGATCAGCTGGTGGATGTCCGAGAGGGCCAGGCCAGCGGCTTCAACAACCTGCTTGACACCGGTGAGAATTGCCCGCTCAGGAAGCTCATAGTCGGTAAGGATCTTGGTGGAATGAAGCACGCCGTCCACGTCCAGCGCGATATCAGTGAAGGTCCCGCCAATGTCCACGCCGACCCGGCATGATGTCGCAGTCATCGTCATATCCCCTGCTTTGTAGTTGTCTCCGCCCACAAAATGGCCGGCTGATCTGTAAGTTATATGTTGTCTTACATGTGGTCAAGAGGTTGTGCGCTATGAAACAAGGTCAATTGGATAGAAAAAGTGATATGACCTTGTGATAAAGGCCGCCCCACAGGAGCGTTCAGTCTGGCTCAAGCCCTGAAATACGTCCGTGTGGGAGCGGCCTTCGCTTTACCCCGGGTTTAACAACCCACACCCTCAGCCGAGAGTTTTGACCATCCGCGAACCACCTACTGCTTGTGCAGTGGGGAATACCTCGAGTCGCGACACATCGACCGCAGCCGGCATACGCAGCGCCGCGAGCAGCAACTGGGCAATGTCTTGAGGCTGGATGGACTCGTAACCGTCATAGAGTTCAGTGCCGGCGGCCTGCATTCCCATAGCGGTGCGATATAACTGCGTTTGCACTCGACCAGGAGCAATTTCGGTCACACGGACACCAGAACCCAGCAGATCACAACGCAACGCATCGCAGAAAAGGCTAACGCCTGCCTTAGAAGCACCGTAGATGGCCGCCCCTGGATGAGGCGCGCGCCCAGCACTGGAACCGATGAAGAACACGTGACCACGCGCACGTTCAACCATGCCAGGCAGCACTTGGCGAGCCAGATGCAGAGGCGCCTTGAGGTTGATGTCGATCATATTGTCGATCTCAGCCTCATCCACCTCCTGGAACGATGCACGAGTGGAGAGAACGCCAGCGTTGTTGACCAGTACGTCGACCGATTGCCCTTCCAAAGCGGCGCTAAATGCTTTGGTGTCACGCACGTCAGCTTCCAGCGTCGTTACACCAGGTTCGCTGGCCAACTCTGCCAGTGCGTCGCGACTACGACCCACCGCAATGACCTCCAGGCCTGCATCACGCAGCGCCAACACGATCGCTTTGCCAATGCCACTGGTTGCACCGGTGACGAGCGCGCGCTGGTAGCCTGCGGGGAAGGATGCTTCAGGCATAAATGTAGCCTCCGCTGACGATGACGTTTTCGCCGGTGGCGTAGCTGTTTCGGCTGCTACCCATCATGACGATCCACTCAGCAATCTCTGCCGGCTCGGCAGCGCGACCCAGCGGGTTGGCCGCAGCCAGTTCACCAAGGAAACCAAGCTGCTTGGCACGCTCAGTAGCGAAGCCAGCCGGGGCTACCGAGTTGACCAGAATTTGGTCCTTGGCACAGGCCTGGGCGAACGACTTGGTCAGGCTCACCACCGCAGCTTTCGTTGCAGCGTAGTGCGCGTTTTGAGGGTGAGCTTTGAATGCGTCAACCGAAGTGACATTGACGATACGGCCAGTTACTGCAGGAGCAGCAACGTACTGCTGCATGTGGCGCACGGCGGCGACCATCATGTGATACGTGCCCTTGATGTTCACGGCATTCTCCAGATCCCACTCATCGTCAGTGATATCGAGAATGTCTTTGCGCGGGTAGATCGCCGCACTGTTGACCAGACAGTGAACTCGGCCCAGGGCATCGACAATCTGCTGGAACGCAGCATGCGCGGTCTGCTGACGAGCGATGTCGCCAACTGCAGTAGCCACCTCTGCTCCTAGCCCACGCAGCTCTTCCGCTGCCTGCACCAAAAGCTGCTCATTTCGATCGATAAGACCGATTTTGCTCGCTCCACGCTTCACCATCAATCGAGCCGTTTCCAGGCCCAGACCGGATGCACCACCAACTATCACTACGGTTTGATCGTTCATGCCAAGCTCCTCCGATAAAGCTTTACTGTAAGATGCCTGTTGTCTTACATTTAGTCAACCAACCGCTCACACTGAACCACTGAATCGAAGGGCCTCGGTCATGACTGCTCCCGACGTGAAAAACGCCCGCGATCGCATCCTGGAAGGCGCATGCGAACTCTTTGCACTTTACGGCTACCAGGCAATCGGATTGCGAGATCTAGCGGATCACGTCGGAATTAAGCCTGGCTCCCTTTATCACCACATTGATAGCAAGCAGTCTCTATTGTTCGAGCTTATGGAGGACGCAATCAGCGAGCTGCTCTATTGCACTCGCCTGAACCTGCGTCGCAAAGCGCAAGCTCACGATCGGCTGAACTGCTTTATCGATACGTTCCTGAGCTTTAAACACAGCTCGGCAAGCCGGGCCAACCTGCTGTCTCGCGAACAGATCAATTTGACCAGCGAGCAAGCAAACGAATTCAACGGCCTTAAGAACGAATACATCCAGATTCTCTCGGACATCATCAAAGATCTGATCAGGACCAATCGCTTACCGCCGCTCACACTCTCCATGGCGGCAGACGCGGTCATAGGCATGCTTTTCAACCAGGCACAGTGGCTGAACGCCGAGGTCAACGGCAGCCAACAGAGCCCGGTGTTGAAACGCTTTGCCTACGGGATTATTGCGACGATGAACATCGAGGCCGCCTAAGCGCAGAGCTTTCCATTTCGTGTGCCACCCGCGAGCTATCGCCATGACCATTGCTAGAAAGGCCAAACGGCGCGACGAACTAGTGGATTGATTTGCCCGACCTACACGCAAGCCGTGAAAACCGCAGGCATCCGTCGCCTGCACCCAATGGAAATAACGAAGGTAAAAGCTCAAATGGCCAAGGCCGCCGATGTCGTTGTGCAATGCCTGGAAAACGAAGGTGTCGAGTATGTGTTCGGCATTCCCGGCGAGGAGAACCTCGACCTGCTGGAATCCCTGCGCAAATCGCAGATCAAGCTGGTCCTGACCCGTCATGAGCAGTCCGCCGGCTTCATGGCCGCCACTTATGGCCGCCTCACCGGCAAGACCGGCGTCAGCCTGTCCACCCTTGGCCCGGGCGCGACCAACCTGGTCACCGCCGGTGCCTACGCGTACCTAGGCGGCATGCCGATGCTGATGATCACAGGGCAAAAGCCGATCAAGAAGTCCAAGCAGGGCCGGTTCCAGATCATCGACGTGTGCGGCATGATGGACCCCATCACCAAGTACACCCACCAGTTCGCCTCAGCCGACAACATTCCTTCGCGTATGCGTGAAGCCTTCCGCCTGGCGGAAGAGGAAAAGCCGGGCGCCGTGCACCTGGAGCTGCCGGAAGACATCGCCGCCGAGCAGACCGACGCCATGCCGATCCCGCCAAGCCTGCACCGTCGCCCGCTGGCCGAGTACGTGGCCATCGACGCCGCGGTCGAGAAGCTGAAGAACGCCCGCAGCCCGATCCTGGTGATCGGCGCCGGCGCCAACCGCAAGATGACCGCCAAGGTCCTCAAGCAACTGATCGACAAGACCGGCATCCCGTTCGTCACCACCCAGCTGGGCAAGGGCGTGGTCGACGAGCGCCACCCGCGCTTCCTGGGCAACGCCGCGCTGTCCTCCGGCGACTTCGTCCACCGTGCTATTGAGGCGGCCGACCTGATCGTCAACATTGGCCACGACGTGATCGAGAAGCCGCCGTTCTTCATGGTGCGTGGTGGTACCGAGGTCATCCACATCAACTTCCGTTCCGCTGAAGTCGATGCCGTGTACTTCCCGCAGATCGAAGTGATCGGCGACATCGCCAATGCCGTTTGGCAGATCGCTGAAGGTCTGGGCGACACCACACACTGGGACTTTTCCCGCCTGCTGACGATCCGCGAAGCCAACGAGGAACAGATTGCCGAAGGCGCCGACGACGACCGTTACCCGGTCTATCCGCAGCGCCTGGTCGCCGACATCCGCCGCGTTCTGCCGTCCGAAGGCATCTTGGCCCTGGATAACGGCATCTACAAGATCTGGTTCGCCCGTAACTACAAGGCGCACAAGCCCAACACTGTGCTGCTGGACAACGCCCTGGCGACCATGGGCGCAGGCCTGCCGTCGGCCATGGCCTCGCACCTGGTGTACCCGGACCGCCCGGTAATCGCAGTGTGCGGTGACGGTGGCTTCATGATGAACAGCCAGGAGCTGGAAACGGCGGTGCGCCTGAACATGCACGTCACCGTGGTGATCCTGCGTGACGACGGCTACGGCATGATCCGCTGGAAGCAGGCGAACATGGGCTTCACCGATTTCGGCCTGGACTATGGCAACCCGGACTTCGTCAAATATGCCGAGTCCTATGGTGCCTACGGCCACCGTGTGGAGAGCGCGGATGCCTTGCTCCCCCTACTCGACCACTGCATTTCCAATCCTGGAGTGCATGTCATCGACTGCCCGGTGGACTACAGCGAGAACGACCGCATCCTGAACATGGAGCTTCGTGAGCGAGCGTTGGCAATCTGATTGGTATCCGTCTCCGCTGTAGTCGAGGACTTCAGCGGAGACGGCCCTGATTGAAGTTTCACTCCCACAATTCAGGTTGGGCTTCAAATGCACCCTCTGCGATCCGCCTTACACAACGAACTCCATGCCCGCCCATCTCTCTATTTCAGCGGGCCGGCCCATGTCTTTCATTTGGCGATCCTCGGAGACAAGGCTGACTGTGCAACGGTCCTACGGAGATGCCAACTTGAAGCCTTGAACTCGGACATGCCTCAAGGTATTACCTGCTTAGATGGCCACTCCTTCAAGTGGGAACAACACACTGAATTTTTTACCCTGACCCTGGCAGTGCCGTGCACGATCGGGGAATCAGATTGGAAAGCGATCCCACCGGCATTAGCCGAGGCAATCGAGCCATACACGGCAAAGATCATCAACGCAGTACAGGTATTGGTGCGCGATGAGCAGCAACTAGACCTAGCTAAGTACGGCTTCAGAGATCCATGTGGCTCTTGTGTGGGGGGTGGTGATGCTGTGGTGTGGAGTGATTTTCATCTCACACCCGATGGTACAAATCGTTTTTTGTTCATCAACCGCCGCCTCAACGCTTACCGCCAGGGCCGCATGATTAGGCGTCTGCTGGAGATTGAAACGTATCGAATGATGGCCTCCTTGACTCTCGGAACGGCGAAGGAACTGAGCCAAGATCTGGATGCGTTTGACAAGACCTTGGTCAACCTCTCAGAACGAAGCGCACGAAGTGATGGCCTGGACTCAAAAGGGTTGCTTGAAGCAATTGCCCGCCTGTCACGCCAAGTGGTGAGCCGAACTGTGACCACACGCCATCGCTTTGGAGCCACACAGGCCTATGCCCAATTGGTGTTTGAGCGGCTCGGCGAGCTTCGAGAAAGCCATGTTGGCGACTGCCAGCGCGTCGGTGTGTTCATCGAACGGCGGTTCAAGCCGACAGTGCGGTACTGCGCTGCTACGGAGCAAAGACTTGAGCAGTTGGCAGAAAACGTTGCGAACCTCGGAGACTTGCTCCAGGCACGCGTGCAAGTGGAAATGGAGGAACAGAACGCAGAAATACTTCGAGGCCTGAACGCTCGGGCCGATGCCCAGGTGAAGATTCAACGCGCCGTGGAAGGCCTTTCGATCATTGCGATCACCTACTACCTTCTGAACCTATTCAAGCTGCTCTACGGCGGGCTGAACGTGCTGGGAGCGGAGCTCACAGCTCGTGACGCATTACTAGGGATGTCACCACCCGTGTTGTTAGTGCTGGCCGTAATCCTGTTGCGGTTACGGAAAGCCAAACAGCACTGTTGATGGGGCATTCACCCATAAAAAAAACCCGCGCCAGGCGCGGGTTTTTTTCAGCAGCTGGAGAATGACAATAGGGTCTCTCGAGTGCTTGGCTTTTTGTCCAGCCGACGAATCATCAAGTCGTACTGGGTGGCGTCCTTTTCCTGACGAGCTGGGCTAATCTGCTGGTTCTCAAAGCGCAGCGCATCTCTTGCCGTTACCGACGCACTGGGCTCCGCTGGGCGGGAGGCTGAGAAGCTCATATCTGACTCCATCATTCTGCTCGTTTAAAAAACCTAGGGTTTAGCTCAGGCTTGAAATAGTGTTTTCTATCAATCCAGACGAACCCATCATGCTTGCTAATCACAGCTACGTCGATGGGGCCTGAGACCGACTCACTGGGGCGGGTTACGCGTTCCTTCAGTGACTCTAGCTCAATCAAGCTTCTTGCCAAGCCTGCCATGTCCGGCAGGGGAAGAGAATTTATAATATTTGATAGCGGAAAGACATGCTGGTTTCTGATCTGCTCATACCATCGGTCGGCATGAGAGATCTTCGTTTCCTCGATGATCTCCGTTATCCGCTGCTGCGAAAGGGGATTTTGGGCACCGCACTCAGCCATCACCCGCGATCCCATTTCTCCCAATGCCATCCTTGTAGACGCGTACACAGCATCAAACACATCGGGGGATACACCCATTCGGAAAGTATCGATCATGTGGGTGGTAGCGAAAGGCTGTATGACCGCAGGTGTCGATGCGTCCATAGTTTTGGAATCGTTCTCGTTTTTCTGAACGATCAGACGATCCCCCAAAAACCCGTAGCAGTCATACACCTCAAGCACTGGGAAGTACTCCTCCTTTCCATAGCCCGCGATGACAACGCCGGTAAGCGGGGCATAACTGAGGAACTGCTTCACAGCGAGCTTGATCAGAGCGGCAACAAATCGAGGGACGAGGTACCCCCTGCTGTCTGGATCCTGAATGAATACCGGTATGCTTTGCGCCGACACCCCCTCCAGCTCTGCAGCAGTGTCAGATACGGCGTTAGCAATATCGGCCTCAGTTAGGAGCTCTGGGAGTGGAAGGTTCTCGACATCGATTTCCGCCAACGCAAGCGCTGCCTCAATTTCCTGAGGCGTCATTGACGCTAACTCACCGACTTCACTCTGCCCAGCGTGCACAGCGATGATGTGCTGCAACCGATACGACGCCCCTCCGAGTAACCGAAGAAGCGCTTCTTTCTTGCTCTCTTTCGAAAACAGTTTGTCGTTGTGCTGGACGAAATCAAAAAACTTCTCAGAGTAGGTCTGAAGCTTGTCAAACTGCTCAACACCCAAATGATCACGGAACGACTTGATGTAGAGCTCCCAGGGAACCGTTTGCAGCCCTGCAGACCCAAAGATCATTAACCCAACAGGGCCACACCGAGACAGCTCGTAGAGCTTGTTCGCGCCCTTGAAATAGCGCTTTTCAAGCTCACCACTCTTCCAGGTCGTAACCGTGGTGGCACTGTCTGCTGCCAGAACCACCGCTGTGCGACTCATAATTGCAATCTCAGCCGTCATCTCAAGTCCCTTCGTAGTCACAAGGCCGGTTGATGGCAATATGCCCTAGCGCAATGCCGAAATCTATTGTCTGCGGCAGATCCAGGAAAGGACCGAAAGGGAACGCGACCTGGTAGGCGATTTGAGGAGCTGAAGCGTTTACACTGCAACACTGCTACAGACTCCTATTTTCGTAGGACCCGTAGTGAATGGGGCTCAAGGACCCAGAGGATGACAATCCCTGAGACACGGTTTATACGAGTTCACGTATGGACAAAATTCCGAAATCTGTCCACACATACAAATGTCCATATGGACAAGGCAGGAAAAAGCCAGAGCCCTTGCCGCAGGCTTGTTGCCTCCGCGTCCGTATGCAGCTACATAAAGACTACCATGCTCGTGCAGTTGCACTGCAACGGGCCGACGGGGAAGGTTTCGCGGATAAGGGCAGGTTTTGCGATGTCCATGGGGGTCCTAAAGGGCTGAGGCCAGGCTGATGACGCCAAGGGTGACCGCAATGGCCCCTGACTTTCAACTCCACAGCCCTTTACCGATATCCCCTAGGCCAGGGAACCCCACACTTGCACCAGGCCGAACAGATGCACCAGGCCATAGACCAGGCAGATCGTCGAGCTGACAAAGATGAAGCGCCGGCTGCGCCCGGTGCCCGCCAGGGCGACCGGCCCCAACAGGCCACGCAACAGGTAGACCAGGGTGATCGCGATCAACGCCGGGCGCAGCAAGGGCAAGGGCGCGATCACCCCGGCCGCGGACAGCGCATACGCCGCCCAGGCGGCAAGCACCAGGGCAATCCCGGCCGTGACCACCGCGGGAAACCAGCGCCCGGCCTGGGCTGCCCGCACAAAGCGCTCGCCTGCGCCAAACAGGCGATACCAGGAAGGCCCGACCATGATCACCCCGACATGCATCAGCGCCGCCAACAGGCTGAGCCCGGCGCCGATCACCAGCGCCATGTTGTATCCATTCGTCATTCCATCGCTCCTTGATGCCAGTCCATTCTCGGTGAATCCAATGATTCACGCGCTGCAGCATAGACGTCATGGCGCACCGACGGGGTGCGCCATGACGTCGCCGTCAACGGACCGCCGCTTCGGCGCGGGTGCCGATGTCCATGACCTGGTAACGCACGTGACGACCACTGACCGCCGCGGCCGCTTCCACGCCACCGGTCATGGCGCCAAAGATGCCGTGCCCGGTACGGGTGGAAGCGCCGCACAGGTACAGGTTGCGGATCTCCGTCTTGGCTCCCGGCCGGTTGTGCAGGAAGTACTCCGGGGTAAAGGCCAGGCCGTAGGAGGTCCCGCCTTCGGAGCCGATAAAGCGCGTGACCGAAAAAGGCGTCGAGACTTCCTGATAGACGATGTGCTTCGACATGCCCGGAATCACCCGTTCGGCCAAGGCAATCAGCTGGCGGGCGTACCACTCTTTTTTCGCCAGGTAGGCCGGGTTGGTCCGATAGCTGCCATCCGTCAGCTCGGCCTGGGTCACGCCCCAGCTTTGCGGGGTGGAAGGCACTGCCGACATCAATTGCAGGTTATAGATGCCCGGTGGCGCGATGGCCGGGTTATCCGGGTCTTTCATGGTGGCGTTGCCGATGAACAGATGGGGCTCCTCGGGAAACGCCCCGGCGAACACCTCGCGGTAGGCCTTCTCGTAATCGCAGCCTGGGTAGATGCGATAGTTGGTGTTCTTCAGGCCCATGGCCTTGAGGTCCATGTCGATACCCAGATAGACCACGCCCATGGCCGGTGACATCTCGAACTGCTCGGCACGGCGCACGGTCTTGGGCTTGAGGTGTTCACGGCCGATCAGGCCGAGCAGGGCCTGCTTGATATCGGCGTTGCAGATCACCGCACCGGCCTTGACCACCCGTTTGCCCAGGTGCTTGTTGCTGAACTCGACGCCCACGGCACGCCCGTTCTCGATCAGGATACGTTCGACCTTGGACCGCAGGAGGATCTTGCCGCCCTTGCGCTCGACCACCTCGCCCAGCTTGTCGGAGAACATCTGACCGCCGCCCGAGGGGTAGTAGGAACCCTGCAGGAAGTGATTGACCACCGCCGCGTGGCCGGCCATGGTCGCGCGGCTCGGCGGCTGGTGATAGACCCCCAGCTGCCCGGTCAGGATGGCCCGCAGGCGCTGGTCCTGGGTACAGGTGTCGAGGAATTGCGCCACCGTCGATTTGGCGTGACGCATCAGCATCCACGAGCGCGGCAGTACCCACAGCGCCGTCAGCGGGCGCGAGTGGATACCCATGAAATCCCAGACCTGCTGCAGCATCTTGAAATAGCGGTTGATCCCCGCCCGCTCCTTAGGGAACGCCTCCAGCAGCTTTTCGCGAAAGCGTTCATAACCGCGGGGAACCGCGAACTGGAAGTCGGGGAAACACAGGGTCTCGAAACCTTCCGGATCCTGCTCGATAAAGCGGATTTCACCGTCATCGATGCCGGCCCCGCGCAGGATCCGCGGAATCAGGCCGTCCTTGCCGCAGTCGCCGATGTAGTGCAGGCCGACATCGAACTCGTAGTCCTTACCCTTGCGGTGGAACACCGTGGCACAGCCGCCCATTTCATAGTGCATGTCGAGCACCAGCACCTGCTTGCCGCGGTTGGACAGGGTTGCGGCAGCCGTCAGGCCACCGATGCCGGCGCCGACCACTATCACGTCGAAGGTGTCGCTCTCGAGGGTCTTGAATCGATCAAAGCTTTGCATGGGTTACGGTTCCAGTCGCGCATCAGGCGTGGGCTAGGTGGTGGTCGCGGGTCGGATCGACCGCCTCGGCCTCATGTATCAGGTGGGGCAGCTTGTTCGGCTTGCGGCTCCAGTGCTCATGCTCCGCCAGGGGCGGAATCCGCTGCAGGATCACCGGCCAGTGCTCGGCCAGCTCGGCGTTGAGCTTGAGGAAATGCCGGTTGCTGTCATCGAGCTGGTTCTCCGGCTGGATGGCTTCCTCCGGGCATTCGGGCAGGCACAGGCCGCAGTCGACGCACTCCTGGGGATTGATGACGATGAAGTTCGGCCCCAGGTGGAAGGCATCCGCGGGGCAGATATCGACGCAGTTGGTGTGGCGGCACTGGATGCAGTTGTCGGTCACTACGTAGGTCATGGTGAGTCTCGTAAACGTCTGGTTGGACTGGGAAGTCGCCGCTCAGAAATAGCGGTCGACCAACAAGCGCGCCGACAACATCGTTCCGATGAAGCCTGCGCCCGGGAATGTCCAGGCCCCGACCTGGTACAGCCCCTTGACCGGGTATTTCTGCGGGAAACGGTTGAACAGGCCGGACTGTCGGGTGTTCTGCTCGAAGCCGTAGATCGCGCCCGCCGGGTTATGGGTGAACTTGCTCATGGTGCGCGGCGAACCTGCCTCGCAGACCTCGATGTGCCGACGCAGGCCGGGGATGACCCGTTCGGCGTTGGCGATCAGCAGCTCGGTGAGTTCGATCTTCTTGCGCCGGTAGGCGAGCTTGTCCAGGGAGTGCCATTCGCCGGCGCCCGTCAGGGTGAACAGGCCCAGGCTGGACTTTCCGGCCGGGACCATCGAGGGATCGACGTTGGAGAAGTAGTTGATCGACCAGCTGGTGTTGTCGCCATGCAGCTCTCCGGCCTGGATATGCTCGAACTGTTGGCGCTGGGTTTTCGGCGGGGCGAAGAAGTGGATGTACTCCTCGGCGCCCACGCCCAGTTCGCTCAGCGGGCAATCGAGCCCCAGGTAGACCTGGAACCCCGACACCGACAGCTTGAGCCGGCGCAGACGCGAGCGGTACTTGGCACCGAAGTGCTGCTCGCCCGCCAATGCCAGCACCGCATGGGGCGAGATATTGGCCACGACGTTGCGCGCCTTGACCTTGCCCGACTTGCGCGTCACCACGCCACTGACCCGGCCGCGCTCGACCACGATCTGGTTGACCGCCGACTCCAGCTCGACCCGGCCGCCATGCTGCTCGATGACCTCGACCAAGGCGTTGGACAAGGCCTGTGAGCCGCCCTTGATCGAATAACCGCCGTTCTCCAGATAATCGATGAAGGGATAGGAAAAGTAGCCGAACGCCAGGTCCTTGGCCGGCAGGCCGTAGTAGCTCCATTGCGCCGACAGCACTTCCTTGAGGCGCTCATTGGAGGTGAAGCGCGAGAAGTAGTGATCCACCGTTTCATGCCCATACTTGAGCACCCGGGGATAGATCATCGGCGTGGCCACCAGCCTCATCCAGAACGGCTTGCGCGAATACAGGAAGCCGCACAGGTCCTTGTAGTTGCGCTGCGACTCGGCGAACAGCCGGTTGATGTTATCGACCTCCTCGGGAAAGAAGCGGAACAACTCGCGCTTGTAACCTTCCAGGTCGCGGTGCCCGACCGTGAGGTCGATGTCCTGCGAGCGATAGCGATACAAGGTCGGGTGATGGAGAAACTCGACCTTGTCCGCCACGCCACAGGCCTGGATCACATTGAACGACTCGGCGCCCCGCACCACGCCGTCGAACGAATGCAGCGAAACATCGAAGTTGAAATCCTTGCGGCGGAAATTGCTCGCGTAACCACCGGCTACGTTGTGCTTTTCCACCACCAGGACTTTCTGGCCTCGCTGCGCCATAAGGCTGGCACCCGCCAACGCGCCAAGGCCCGCGCCGACGAAAACGGTATCGTATTCTTGACTCATGATTTCTCCTGGCTCTGCGGCCAGATCAGAACTGCTAATCAGGCCGTCAGACCGCCATCGATCACGAATGTCTGGCCAGTGATGTAGTCGGCCTGGGGCGACAGCAGGAAGCTGGCCAGGGCCGCCACTTCGCGGACTTCACCGAAGCGCTTGAGGGGGATGGTGTCGGTGATCGACTTGCGTATCGGGTCGGCGATCTGCCCGACCATCTCCGTGGCAATGAAGCCTGGGGCGATGGCGTTGACGGTGATCTTGAAGCGCGCCATTTCCAGGGCCATGGTCTTGGTGATGCCGATCATCGCCGCCTTGGTCGCCGAGTACCCCATCTGTCCCTTGTTGCCCTTGAGCCCGCTGACGGAGGACATGTGCAGGATCTTGCCGCGGCGCTCGGCGGCCATCGCCGGAGCCAGGCATTTACTGAAATACACCGCCGAATCGAGATTGGTCGCGACCACGTCGCGGTAGCGCTCGATGTCGAACTTGAACAACAGCTGGTCGCCGGTCACGCCCATGTTGTTGATCAAGCCGTAGGGCTCGCCGTGGGTTTCCACCAGCTGGGCGCACACCGCCTCGACCGAGTCGTGGTCCCTGCCGTCACAGGCATGCCCGCTGGCCAGGCCGCCACTGGCGGCCACTTCCTGCTCCAGTTGCAAGGCCGCGTCGGCCGAGGACTGGTAGGTGAACGCGACCCGATACCCTTCCCGGGCCAGGGCCAGGACCAGTGCGCGGCCAATGCCGCGACTGCCGCCGCTGACCAGTACCCATTTGCCGTTTGAAGACTGCTGAACTTCCATGATCTACATCCTTTGATCTGATGATCCCTGCCGCCGTCATGCCGGCACGGCGGTTTTTCGAGCTTCCGCACGGGCGAAGAAATCGAAGATTTCCTCGAAGTAGCGGTCCCGGTGTTTCTTGTGGTTTTCCAGGTGGCGACAGCCCTCGAAACCGACCACGTGCAGCGCCTCGCACTCCTGGCTGAGCCCGGTCACGCTGGCATCCGGGATGAAGTGGTCGTTGCGCCCGTAGAAGTAGGCGATCGGCAGGTGACGCACGCCGCGCAGCGAGTGATCGATGGCACAGGTGCCCGTGGGGACCGCCAGGCGGCTGCCGCTGATCCAGCGCATGGCCAGTCGCAACGGCCCGCGGGTGAAGTAGCTGCGCACCGAAATCGGCACGCTGTCCAGCACGGCCGAGGTAAAGGGCGTGGCATCCCGCGCCAGGGCATGGGACAGGTGATAGCCACCGAACGAACAGCCCACCAGGTGGATCGGCAGGCCTGGGTTGTCCCGCGACACGCGCCGGGCAATCGCCAGCACATCGTCGGCGAACGCATGGCCGCCGATGGTGCTGCGGCCGAAGCCTTTGAAGTTGAAGGCGACCACGTGATAGCCCTGTTCGAGAAACGCCTGGTCCAGGTTGTTCTCGAAAAAGTAATGCATGCCGTACTTGAGGAACGGATGACACAACAGCACCACGCCCCGAGGGTGCATGGCGCTGGTGCGCAGGGACGCCCCTTCCAGCCGGCTGCCGTCGCGCGCGATCTCCACAAAGCCTGCCGCACGCTTGGGCACGTCACGCTTCCAGCCCTGTACCTGACGGAACATGACGCGGATGAACAGCTTGGAAATGGCGATCCCCAGCCAACCGGTCGATTGCTCGTTCTTGCTCATGCTCGCCTCCATTGCCTGGCCTTCATTTCGGCATAGCCGAAGGCGGCTTCGTAACTGGGACCTGCCACCCAGGCGCTGAGGAACTGCACGCCCTGCACCGGGAAGCCGTGATGGAACACATGGCCCTTGAGATCGGTGCCGACCATCGCCCCATAACCCGAACCGTCGGTGTTGTTGGTGAAACGTACATAGGTATGGGGCGTGGCGACCTCGGTATGCAGCACATGCCCGCGCAGCCCCGGCACCTGGCGCAACAGACGCTCCACCAGGATGTCGCTGGCCCGCTGCTTCTTGGCCCGGTATTGCGCGGTACGGCGCTGCGGCCAATGGGCGATCGAGTCGAGCACGTTGATGCACACCACCTGGCCCGCAGCCGGGTCCAGGGCGTGATAGTTGGTGACCTCGATCGGCGACATCTCCCAGAAGGCCCGCTCGCTGAGCTGCGCCTCATAACCACTGAGGGCGGCCGCCATGCGCAACTCGGCGCCAGCCGCCGGATCATCGGCGAACAGCATCGATTCGCTGTGCTGCAAGCCCAGTTGCTCCGGTGGCAGGTCGGTCACCAGATACACCGTGGTGGTCGAGCGTGCCGGCTTCAGCCCGGTGAGCTTCTCCCGGGTGGCCGCCAGCTCCACATCCGCCGCGAACAGGTGCTGCACCGCGTAATGCGGTGAAGCGTTGATGTACACCCGCGAAGAATGGAACACCCCGCGATTGGTGTTGATGCCCGTGGCATTGCCCTGGCCGTCGGTGAGCACGCCATCGACACGGGTGCTGAGCAGGATCTGCCCACCCGCCTGTTCGATCTGCTGCGCCAGCAGGTTGGACAGGTGCTGGGAGGAGCCGGCGACATAGGCGTTGCCACGGTTGAGCGTGGCGTACACCACATGCAGGTAGTACAGATAGCCCAGGTCTTCCGAGTAGCCGCCGACGTAGATGCCCGGCGCCGCCAGGATCTCGATCAGGTACGGGTCGTCGAACAGTTCGTGCAGCGCCTGGCGCACGGTCTTGTGCTTCAGGTTGCGATGGGCGAAACGCAACTGGGCCATGTCCGGCTCGAAACTGCCGTCGAGCATCTGGAACTGGTAGTAGCCGTTGCGTCCGTAGGTCCGGACGTGCTCGAAGAAGGTCGCGATGGCCTCGGCCTGATGGGGAAAGCGCTCGACCAGCTGCCGCTCCGCACCGTCCGCATCGTTGGCCAGCGGCAGCTCCGTGCCGTCCCGGTAGGCGCAGAAGTAGTCCTGGGGATAAACCAGGTCCAGCGTCTCGTCCAGCCCCAGGTCACGCAGGATGCGGATGAGGTTGCCGCCCTCGGCCATGCCACTGAGCTTGTGCAGGCTGCAGTCGAACACCGCACCCTGCTTTGGCCGGCTGAAGGTGGAGGCATAGCCGCCGACGACAATATGCTTGTCGACCATCAACAGGCGCACCCCGGGGTCACGTTTGACCAGCATCGCCGCACAGGCCAGGCTGGTGATCCCGGCACCGACGAAGATCGCGTCCCAGGACGGCTGGTTCATTGCCGCAACCCCAGCTTGTCGACCCAGGCATAGATCTCGGCAAAACGTGCGTCGTTGAGCCGGGCGTTATGGGCCGAGCGCCAGACTTCCTCGATCTTCGCCTTGTCATCCACCGCGATCGGGAACTCGAACGAGGTGTGCCGGGCGATTTCCGGGTTGTAGGTGAACATGTCGATCAATGCCGGAATGATCCGGCGGCTCATGGCCTTCACCTGGGCGATGGACTCGGGGCTCGCCGTTTCAAAGAACGACTCGCTGATCCAGCGACCGAAGGCGATATGCCGGGCCTCGTCATGATGGTGCTCGCGGAACATGGTCCGGGTCATAGGCTCGACGCCTGGCCCCTGGGACGTGTGCATCGCGCCCATTTCCGCGACCCACTCGATCAGCAGCGTGAACAGCACGCCCACCGCGGGCTCCATCTTCGGCAGCGTCTCGGTGAGCAACTCATAGAGGCCCACCGGCGGGTTCCACAACTGCAGGCCGGCCTTGCCCATGAAACGCTTGAAGGTCAGGGTGTGAACGATCTCCTCCTTGGAGAAGATCATCAGGTACTCCTGCAGGTCCTGGGAGATGCGGTCGTGGAACTGAGTGACATAGCCCATGTACAACGGTGGAATGGTCTGCTCCAGCCAGATGAACATGGAGATGTCACGGCCGGTTTCCAGCCAGGCCAGTTCCAGCTTCTGCGCCTCGCTCAGGCCTTCGCAGAAACGCGTGCCATTGATCCACAGGTGATCGGGGTCCTTCGGGTACAGGCTGCGATCGACCTCCTGGTCCCAGGGCAGCACGGTCGCGTGGTCCATGGTCTTGTGGTGCGAGACTTCGCTCAGCTTGCGGACCTTGGACTCTCTTGCTTCTGAAATGGCGAGCACACTATTGGTCAGCGTGGACATTCCCTTGCTCCTATCCGTAACGGTGGACCTGCCAGTCAGGCAGGGACAGCGGCCGATTCCTTGAGCTCGACCACGAACTCGCACAGCTGGCGCAGCGTGGCGATCTTGCGGCTGACGAACGAGTCGGGATCCAGCGCTACGCCGATCTTCTTCTGCACCACGACCTGCATCTCGACGAAGTCCAGGCTGTCGAACTCCATCGCTTCGATGTGGGTATCGAGGGTCACATCGTTTTCGTCGACATCCTTGAGTTCCAGGATGAGGTCGCGAACAACGGCAAATACTTTCTCTACGGTGGTCATTGCATAGCTCCTTGGGAGGTTGGAAGGGCCTTTATCATCAGGCCGAGGGTGATGGTCATTACGTGGCGATCGCTGACATGCACCCCGAGATCGAGGGTGCCCACGGCCTTGCCGGGGCTTTCGATCAGGTGGATGTTGTCGATCTCGCAGCGGATATCGGTCTGCAACTCGCCCAGCGAGCGCAGCGATGTGCAGAAGGTGATCTGGTGGCTGGTCTGCACCACCAGGTGATCGGACAGATCCTCGAGCCGGTTCGGCCGCTGCCGCTGACGGAACTGCGGGGACAGGCAATCGAAGATCACGCCCAGATGGTTGCGGATGAAGTGGGAAAAGATCAGCGCATCGAGCGCGACCCAGTCATCGAGCTCCCGGCCCAGGTCATCACGAAAGCGCGCGAGCCAGGCCGCGACCTCCTCGTGTGCCAGCAGGAAACCCGGGGTTGTGGATGACCATTCCGGTGCCTCGACGATGCGTACATGGCCGATCACGTGTTCGCTGTTGTCAGCACTCGAGTGCAACTTGAACCCGGTGCTGTCGCTGCGTTCGCGGGTCGACAGGGCTACCGTGCTGTCACGCAGCACCGGGGTCTTGAGCAGCGCCTTGAACTGCATCCAGTCCTGGGCCAGCACCGGGTTGACCCGCCCCATGCGGTGCTTGACCGGCAGCAGCGCGAGCATGCCATGCACCACCACATCGGCCGCGTCCATGCGGCGCGCCGCCTCGCGGTCGAAGTGGATCGGGTTGCGATCGCCGGAGAGACCGGCCCAGGCCTCGATCTGCTCGGCTCCGAATTGCAGCTGCATGATCAGACCACCTTGCGCAGCATGATGCCGGCGTTGGCGCCACCGAAGCCGAAGCTCAGGTTCAGCACGTTGTTCAGGGTCTGCCCATGCAGGTGTTCGTTGGGCACGTAGTTGAGGTCGCACTCAGGGTCGGCCTCATCCATATGGATGGTCGCCGGAATCGTGCCCCGGGCCATGGCCTTGAGACAGAAGACCGCCTCCATCGAGCCGGCGGCGCCGATCAAGTGCCCGGTGTAGGACTTGGTGCTGGACATCGGAATGCCGTATGCCGCATCCCCCAGGGCCAGCTTGATCGAGCGGGTCTCGTTGACATCGTTGAGCGGGGTCGAGGTGCCGTGCAGGTTGACGTAGTCGATCTGCGAGGCCTCTACGCCTGCCTGCTGGCACACGTCATTGATCACCCGTACCCGGGCCTGCATGTCTTCGGCCGGGGCCGTCATGTCGTAGGCGTCCGAATAGTTGGCGTAGCCGGTGATCTCGCCGAGGATCTTCGCGCCCCGGGCCCGGGCCAGTTCATAGTCTTCCAGGCACAACACCGCCGCGCCCTCGGAGAGCACGAAGCCGCTGCGTCCCTTGCTGAACGGGCAGCAGGCCAGGCGTGGGTTTTCCTGTTCCTTGCTCAAGGCCTGGATGACATCCACCGACCAGACGTTGAACTGCTCTTTCAGGGATTCGCTGCCACCGGCGATCATCACCTTGGCGCGGCCGCTGCGAATCGCCTCGTAGGCTTCGCCAATGGCGATGGTGCCCGTGGCGCAGGCCGCCACCGGGCTGTTCTGGATACCGCGCATGTTCCAGTTCATGGTGATACCGGCAGTCGCGGCATTGCACATCGACATGACGGTGGCGAAGGACGTGGAGATGCCCTGCTCGCGGTATTCGTTGTTGTTGCTGTTGGCGGTATCGAGCCCGCCCCAGCCGGTGCCCAGGATCACGCCGCGATCGAAGGGCGAGACGACCTCATCCAGGGGCGTGTCGCCATACGCCACGCGGATCGCCTCGTGGGTGGCCACCAGGCTGTATTTGGCGAACAGCGGCAACATCTTGGAGATTTTCTTCGAGAACGGACGCATCGCTTCACGACCGAAGTCATCGATAAAGCCAAAGTAACGCGCATGGATGCTCGGATCGTCGAAGCTGTGCTGACGGTAACCGACCTGGTAATCCATCATTGCGTCCCAGATGGCTTCGACATTCTCGCCGAGCGAGCAGATGGCGCCATAACCGGTTACAACCACCCGGCGCGGTTCTGAAGAGGCGGACTTTTCCATGATCTTCCCTGTTTCGATGTCTTGGCTGGAGATGCCACGCAGCGTGAAGAAGCCTGATCCAGACACTCAGACTGCCATTGGCATATTCGACGATTAAGGCAAGTGGAGTACTCGCAAGTACAAACCATGTACGCACTAGTTGGAACAATCGTCCAACATTGCAAAGCTCAGCTCTACGGCGTTATTGGGGGCTTAACCACTGCCCGGCATAAGTTGTCGTAATTGCCCGGGGAGGACAACTGTATCTAGGTACAGATGGCCAAGTGCGTAATGAAAATCAACTCAGGCAACCTGCAACTGCACCTAAGTACAGGTTGTCTCCGGGCAGACATTGTTAAACTAACAAACGCCGCACAATTGATTTGCCTTAATCGCAAGTTGACTCTCCGTGAACGGTGCGAGCTCAACCCTTAGTACTGACCATATCCCATGGAAGAACTTCAACAATATGGAATCCATCGAATTTCACGCGCTCGACTATAGTGCGACGCCCCACGCCTGGGTCGCCGATTTGTATGGCCTGCGCAAGGAAGTATTCGCCGATCGTTTGAACTGGAAGGTTAATATAAAGAATGACATCGAGTTCGATGAGTACGACAACGAGCGCACCACCTACCTGATCGGTACCTGGAAAGGCGTGCCCCTGGCCGGCCTGCGCCTGATCAACACCCTGGATCCCTACATGGTCGAAGGGCCGTTCCGCGACTTTTTCCGCTGCGCGCCGCCCAAGCAGGCGTTGATGGCTGAATCCAGCCGCTTTTTCGTCGACAAGACCCGCTCGCGCCAGCTCGGCCTGGCCCATCTGCCGCTGACCGAAATGCTCCTGTTGTGTATGCACAACCATGCCGCGCGCAGCGGCCTGGAATCGATCATCACGGTGGTCAGCAACGCCATGGGACGGATCGTCCGCAACGCCGGCTGGCACTACGAAGTAATGGACACCGGCGAGGCCGCGCCGGGAGAAAAGGTGCTGCTGCTGAACATGCCGATCAGCGACGCCAATCGTCAGCGCCTGCTGTCCAGCATCGCTCGCAAATGCCCCTTGTCATCCACGCAGCTCAGCTGCTGGCCGCAGCGCCTGAACCCGCTCCACACCGCGTTCTACGAGCCTCAGCGGATCAGCGCCTGAATCAGAGGATGCCCTGGCGCTGAGCCTCGTAGACCGCCTGCTTGGCGTTGCAGACCTGCAGCTTTCCGGAAATGTTCGACATGTGAAATTTGACCGTCCGCTCGGAAATCGCGCAGATCAGCGCGATTTCCCGGTAGGCCTTGCCCATCATCACCCACTTGAGCACCCCCAGCTCCCTGGCCGAAAGCGGCCCGGTCTGAGGCTCGGGGAACAGCTCGTCCATCGCCCGCAGGCTCAGCAGCCGGCTATGAAAGCGGATCAGCGCCATCTGCAGCTGCCCCTGCTGGTCGGCCATGCGCCGCTCAAATTCGGCTTGCGACCCGCTATTGCAAAGGCTCAGCGAACTGAACATGCCGCAGGCGTCATGCAGGGTAAACGTCGCGCCGGAGCAGATGCGGTATTGGCTGGAACGTCGAAACAACTCCCGACTCTTGTCACAGGAGGCGGCCTGGAGAGCGTCGCTCCAGGAAAACGGCGCGCAACTTTTAAGACCGTGATGAATGATCGGGTCGATCAAATGATAGTTGGCATTCTTATAGGCTTTCAGCCAGCGCGATGGGTAGTTCGAAATAATAAGAGGGGCTACTTCGCGATTTCGAGGGGCGGCAAAGTAGGCATAACTTGCCCCTTGCAGATCGCCCAACAGCTTTTCAAGCTCTAAATTTAAACAGACATTTGAATTACTTTCGTCGGCCGGAATAAAGCCAGAGTATTTGAGTCGACTATCCATGTCATGAGCTCGTCATATTTCAGGATTACTTCAGTCTCTCGGGAGAGGGTGAAGACGGTGCAAGATTTTTCTTATTATGCCTAAGCACGTGAATGCATAGCTGCTGACCTACCAAGTTGGTAAATCCCGATACGCTGGCGGGCTATATTCAGTTATGCCTTGATAGAAATCAAGCAGGCGAGCTATACGGCTTTAGTTGTATTTCGAGGAAATTATAGCGAGCGGTTTGTGATGTTTTTTTGACGACAGAATACAAAACTCTTATTACCCGTTCGGTTAATACCGAACGATATCGCGGCAACCGCTCTACAACCGCTGCTGGAGACAGGAAGTTCTTGTCGCCAGCAGCCCGACAAAGCCCTGGGCGGCAGGGCTAGAAGTCCAGCGGCAAGGTCTGCTCGCCCTCCAGCGCCAGCAGGAACTGCTTGGCCTGCAGGCCGCCGGCAAAACCGGTGAGGCTGCCCGAGGCGCCGATCACCCGGTGGCAGGGGGCGATGATCGAGATCGGGTTCCGGCCATTCGCCGCGCCGACTGCGCGCACGGCCTTGGGGCTGCCGACCTGGGCGGCAATCTGGCTGTAGCTGCGGGTTTCACCGAAGGGAATGGTCAGCAGCGCCTGCCAGACCTTGCGCTGGAACTCGGTGCCGACAAAGTCCAGCTCCAGCTCGAAGCAATCGCGGCTGCCGGCAAAGTACTCGTTGAGCTGGCGTTCGGTTTCCAGCAGGACCGGATGATCGTCGGCTGGCTGCAACGGGCCGAGACGCACGCGGTTTTCGCGCTCGCTCTCCCAGAGAATCGCAGCAAGCTTCGTGCCTCTGGCAACCAGGGTCAGTTGACCGACGGGCGAGTTCATCAATTTGAATACGCAGGACATGCTAAGCCTCCTTTATCTTCCAGGGAGATCAGGCCCGAACCCGGCCTTCATCCCGGTACGCCTGCACTGTAGATCGACATTCAAGCGCAAGAACTACGTTTCTTGTGCTTGAATTCAGGGCCGGATCTTCCTGGATGGCGCTACGCTGGCTACTCATCCTCTTCGATCAGATAACAATTGTCACTGCTGCTGCGCCGCCCATGGGGATAGACGATAAAGGCGCCGCGCCCATTGCCGCACTCGAGCAGATGCACCGGCGACAGTTCACGCTGCTGATCGATGCGCGCATTGAGCCGGACGATATAGATGCCCAGCGCAAGCGACACGCAAAGAATCAGCAACAAGCAAAACACCAACTGATCGGTGTAGCCCGCACCGGCCTTTTCAGGATGCATAGGCAACGGCGTCCGATCCTGCTGTCAGTTCCCTGCCATGCCCGATCAAGAATCCTCCTCGCGGCCCACCCTCGCCCAGGCGCACTGCGGGCGTTCTGGACAGCGAGCCATAGGCCAGCAGGCCGATGACAATCAAGACCAGCAGAATGTCTTTGATCAAAGGAGACAGGTTCATGGTGGCGCCCTCTTGGTGTAAAAGCCGCCACCCTAGAGTCCGACAGGTTAACGCCAGGTAAACATCGCTAAAAAAACGCCCGACTCCGTTATCCTCTGGGCCACTGAGCGACAAGGGTCCAAGGGGACGTTCCCGTGCATATCCACCTGCTGCTGGTCGAGGACAACCTCGACCTGGCCAACACCGTCATCGAATACCTGGAGATCAACGGGATCGTCTGCGATCACGCCAGCAATGGCCGGACCGGCCTGAGCCTGGCGCTGGACCAGCACTATGATGTGATCCTGCTGGACATCATGCTGCCGCGCCTGGATGGCCAACAGCTGTGCAAACAGCTGCGCGAACAGGGCAAACAGACACCGATCCTGATGCTCACCTCGCTGGATGCCCTGCCGGACAAGCTCGCCAGCTTTGCCATGGGCGCCGACGATTATCTGGTCAAGCCCTTCGAGCTGGCCGAACTGGTGGCCAGGATCCGCGCCCTGAGCCTGCGGCGCAGCGGCCAGGCCAGCCGCCTGCAGGTGGCCGACCTGACCATGGATCTGTCCACCCGCAAGGTCAGCCGCGCCGGACAGGAACTGCACCTGTCGCCCATCTGCTGGACCTTGCTGGAGTGCCTGATGCGTGCCAGTCCCGAGCCGGTGGGTCGCGAACGTCTCGAGGCCACGGTCTGGGGCGACGAGCCACCGGACAGCAATACCCTCAAGGTGCATATGCACCGCTTGCGCAAGACCGTGGACAAGGATTTCAGCCAACCGCTGATCCACACTCTTTCCGGCATTGGCGTACAGCTGAGGGCTCCATGCGCAAGGGGCTGAGTCTGAAATGGGTGATCAGCGGCAGTTTCCTGCTGTTGATCGCCGTGGTGCTGCTGATCTACAGCCAACTGCTCTCGAGCTACAGCGTCCGTGGCCTGCTCTATACCGCCAGCGCCATGATGGAAGAGCAAGCCCTGTACTTCGTCAGGCATTACAAGAAAGACCCAAGCCTGCCCCCGCCACAGAACTATTTCTTCAGCAGCGTTATCGGCAAGGAGGCGTTGCCGCCGAAAATTCGCCAGTTGCTGGATACGCCGCCAACCCTGTCCTTCGGCGCCGTACAGGTGTTCGGCGAACTGGACGCCGATGGACAGGATGAAGTCAAAGCGATCCTGGCCCAGCCCCTGGGTGACGGCAAAACCCTGTACATGTTCGATGTCGACCACGACCATGAAGAAGGTGGCGAGGTCGAGACTCCGTTGTCCGATGCCTATCTCGATCACGAACTGAACAGCGTCAACTTCATCAGCCTGGGTGTATTCATCCCGGCACTGATCATCATCGTCCTGCTGGTCTGGTGGCTGGTACGTCCTCTCGGCCGGTTGGCCCAGTGGTCCACCACCCTGAAGGATCCGAACGCGGTGTCCAGCCAACGGCCGAATTTCCGCTTCAAGGAATTCAATGTACTGGCCGACTCCCTGGCCCAGAGCGTGCAGCAGGTGCAGGCCGCCAGCCTGCGCGAGGGACGCCTGCTGCGTTATACCAGCCATGAGTTGCGCACGCCGCTGGCGGTGCTCAAGGCCAACCTGGAACTGCTGACCCTGCAGTCCGGCGGCACCCTGCCCCCACCTCTGCAACGTATCGAACGCTCGGTGCTGAACATGCAGCGCATTGCCGAGACGCTGCTGTGGATGAGCCGCGAGCGCCTTGAACCCTTGCAGGAAGAAGCCATCGACATGGCCGAGCTGTTCAACGAACTGATCCAGGAGCATCGCTACCTGATCGGCAAGCGGGATATCGAACTGATCCTCGACATCAGCAACGAACCCTGTCGCCTGCCCCCGACTGCCTGCCGGATCGTGGTCGGTAACTTTCTACGCAATGCCCTGCAATATGCCGACGAAGGCAGCATCGAAATCACCTTCGAGCAGCTGCGACTGCGCATCGTCAACCGCGTCCGTGACACCCGCGAGCCGGAAGAATCCAGCGATTTCGGCTATGGCCTGGGCCTGGAGCTGATGCGCCAGCTGTGCGCCAGGCTGGGCTGGACAATCCAGGTCGTGACCGAACAACAGCGCTTCACGGTGACCCTGGACTTCACCCCCACCGAGCCTCCAGCTGCGCCCCAAGAGCGCGCCGAAGGCAATGCCCGCGAGATCGACTGACAGCCCGATCAACCCAGCAAGCCCAGCTCCTGGGCCCGGGCCACGGCCTGGGTGCGACGCTCCACCCCCAGCTTGCTGTTGATATGGCTGGCGTGGGTCTTCACGGTGTGCAGCGAGATAAACAACTGATCGCTGATTTCCTGGTTGGAACAGCCCTGGGCGATCAGTTGCAGCACCGCCAGTTCGCGGGAGCTGAGGGCTTCGCCGTGATGCTGCTCCACAGGTTCGCGCGCCACGGCGGCCGGTAGGCGTTCGAGCAAGGTCTGGCGCAATGGCGTCGCCGGCCCCTGCTGCAGCTGCTCGCGGACCCAGGCCGGATGCGCCCGCACCGCCCATTCGAACGGTTGCAATGCCCCGCCCACGGCCGCCTCCAGCGCCAGGGCAAAGGCCTGCCGGGCCTCGGGGTCGCGCCCCTGGGCCAGCAACAGCGCGACCTTCTGATTCAAGGCCATCACATTGAGCATCTGCCGCCCGGTCTCGCGGCCATGCTCCACCAGTTTGTCCAGGCGCTGTTCGGCCAGGGCCAGCTCGCCCTGGATGCTGTCGAGCAAGGCTTGCTGCAACTCGATATGCAGCGGCAGCTGTGGATGAAATTCCGGCGCCGCGGCGGCCTGGTCGCCGGTGTAGGTCTGCCCCAGGCGAGCCAGCCAGGCCTGCGCCAGGTCGGTGCGGCCCTGGGCCAGCCAGAGTTCGCACTTGACCAGGGTAATCATCGCCAGGTAGTAGATCGGCGGGACGTCCCAGATGTGCATCAGGCGTTCGGCCTCGGCCAGCTCGGCAAAGGCCTTGGCAAATTCACCGTTGTGGCCTTCCAGGTTGGCGATCACGCAATGGCCGATCAGCACGCTGATATCGCGACAGGCCCGGGCCTCGACCAGGCCCGCCCGCAAGCGCGCCAGCCCGGTCTCGGGCTGGCAGCGCAACGTCAGCAGATACCCCTCATACAGCGTCAGCCGCGCACGTACCGCGTACAGGCGTTGCGCGGACAGGCCATACAAGCGCTGCAAGCCCTGGCGCACTTCATCCAGCGCCCGCAGGATCTCGCCGCGGGCTTGCAGCACCCGGGCCCGGTCGTAATGGGCCAGGGCCTCGAACAAGGGGTTGCCGACCCGCTGCGCCAGCTCCAGGGATTCGCGGTTGAGCCCCCGGGCACGCCACAGGTCGCCATCGGCGATCGCCAGGTTGGACAGGGTCGACAGGCATACCAGCCGCTGCCCGTAACGTTTCTGCGGCAAGGTTTCCAGGGCTTCGGTGCAATACAGCAGGGTCAGCTCGCGATTCCCCCGCCCGCGGGCGACGATCCCGCTCAAGGCCAGCCATTGCGCCAGCATGGATTTCTGCGCAGTGGCCGAAGGGGCCGGCAGGAAGCGACTCAAATGGCTGGCCAGCTCCTCGGCGGCATCCAGCTGGCACGCCAGCCCCAGCGCCCAGCTGTACAGCACGATCAGCCGCGGGGTGCTGATCAGCAGGCTGTCGGGCAAGTCCATTTTCCAGCGCAGCAACATGCCGACGTTCTGCTCGGCCAGCAGTTGTTCCTCGGACAAGTTCTGTACCAGGTTCGCCGCCACATCCAGGTGCCCGGCGCGCAACGCCTGCTCCACCGCTTCGTCCAGCAGCCCCTGGGCGTTGAACCAGCGACAGGCCCGCAGGTGCAGGCTGGCCGGCGGCAATACCGCATTGGCGGTGGGCCGGGTGCGCAGCAGGTCGGAGAACAGGTGGTGATAACGGTACCAATGCCCCTGCTCGTCCAGCGGCACCAGGAATACCTGGTGGGCCAGCAGGTAACGCAGGATCTCGGCACTGTCGTGGGACTCGCGCAGCGCATCGCACAGTTCGCTGCAGAAGCGCTCCTGGGGCGCCGTGTCGTAGAGGAACGACTGCACTTCGGCAGGCAGGCAATCGATGACTTCTTCCAGCAGATAATCGCGAATCAGGCCTTCGCCGCCATTCAGTGACTGCGGCAAGGCTCCACCGCTGCCCGCCTCCGAGGCCGCCAGCAACCAGAAACGCAGCCCCGCTACCCAGCCTTCGCTGCGCAGGATCAGGCTTTCCAGCGCCTCGCCGCGCAACGAACTGCTGTGCCGGTCGAGCAGGGTCAGGGATTCGTCGTAGGTCAGGCGCAGGTCCTGCTCGTGCAGTTCCAGCAACTGCCGCGACAGGCGCAAACGCGCCAGGTGCCAGTCCGGGCGCTGGCGGCTGGTCACCAGCACCAACAGGCCGTCGGGTAGATGATTAAGGAAGAACTGCAGGCAACGATCGAGCACCGGCCCCTGGGCCAGGTGGTAATCGTCCAGCACCAGCAACAAGGGAGACGCACTGGAAAGATGGGCCGCCAACTCGTCGAGCAGGCCGTCCAGCCATTCTTCGAAGGCGAAGGGCTGGTGGCGCTGGCGCATCTTCAGCAGCCCGAGGGATTGGCTGCCCAGTTGGGCGAAATACTGTTGCAGCCCCTCGAGCAGGCGTTCGAGAAAACGTCCCGGATCGTTGTCCCGGCGACTGAGCCCCAGCCACAGGCTGCGCCAGTGCGGCGGCAGGCTTTGGCAGAACTCCACCGCCAGCGAACTCTTGCCAAAACCGGCCGGCGCACTGACCAACAGCAACCGGCCATTGAGGCCCGCGCTCAAGCGCTCGCACAGACGCGGCCGCAGAACGTAGCCGTCGGGCAAGGGAGGTCGGTAGAAGCGCCCTTCCGGCGCGGGGATGGCCGCACCGGCAGGCCCCTGGATACGGGACAGATCAGTCATGGCCAACTCTTATTGAAGTGCTGTTGTCGGCAATACAGATGTCGGCAGACTAGCGGTAAAAAGCCCCCTGTTGAAGATTTTTGCTACAGATGGATAGAAAAAGAATACAACCGGGTTTGTCAGCGCTCCCCGCGTACTTGTAGGAGTGAGCTTGCTCGCGATCAGCTCAGCGCGGTTTTACCGGGAGGTGGCATTGTCTGGAGTATTTTTCGCGAGCAAGCTCGCTCCTACAGGGGCCACCCCGTGTTTTGTAGAAAAACCCAGACAATAAAAAACGCCCCGAACCAGTCGGGGCGTCGATCGAGGATGCGCCTCGATTTACCGCGGGTTAACGAACGCCATCCTGGCGCAGGGCCGCCGGGGTGAAGTCGCTGGTGGTGGCAGTGAAGCCGAAGTCATAGGCCGATTTCTCTTCGTTCTTCATGCCCAGAGCCAGGTAACGGCCGGACTGCAGGTCGTAGAGGGTTTCCAGGGCGTACCACGGCACTTGCTTGTCGTAGTAGTTCTCGGCATGCGCCTCGGCCACGCGCCACAGCTGGCCACGACCGTCGTAGTGGTCGATCACCGCGGCCTGCCAGGTGTCTTCATCGATGTAGAAGTCACGCTTGGCGTAGATATGACGCTGACCTTCCTTCAGGGTCGCGACCACGTGCCAGACACGGCGCAGCTCGTAGCGTGCCAGGTCCTGGTTGATGTGGCCGGCCTTGATGATCTCGGCGTACTTCAGTTGCGGCGAGTCGAGCTTGTAGCTGTTGGAGGCGATGTACATCTCCTTCTTGCCTTCCAGCTTCCAGTCGTAGCGGTCCGGCGCGCCGTTGTACATGTCGAGGTTGTCGGAAGTACGCAGGCCGTCGGCCGCGGTACCCGGACCGTCATACGACACTTGCGGGGCGCGACGCACACGACGCTGGCCAGCGTTGTAGACCCAGGCCGAGCGCGGTTCCTTCACCTGGTCGAGGGTTTCGTGCACCAGCAGCACACCACCGGCCAGGCGCGCCGGCGCGGTCACTTTCTGTTTGAAGTAGAACAGGATGTTGCCCGGGTTCGCCGGATCGTAGTCCTTCATTTTGTCGCGGAACACGAACTGGTCCTGGAAGTACACCAGGCTGAACGAGCCGTTGGCCTGTGGCGTCGCCTGGGTCACCAGACGGGTCACGCTGCCGCCGCGATAGCGGGTGATGTGGTTCCAGATGACTTCCACGCCGCTTTTCGGAATCGGGAAAGGAATGGCGGTCTTGAAGTTTTCCAGGCCGTTGCCGCCGCTGACCAGGTTGGTCTTGGTGGCGTTTTCCTTGATCGCGGCGAACACGTCGGCGGGCACCGTGGCACCGCGGTGGGAAGGATAGACCGGCATCTTGTAGGTTTCAGGATAGCGCTTGAACATCGCGTACTGCCCCGGCGCCAGCTTGTCCTTGTACTGCTCGACGTTCTGCGCGGTGATGGTGAACTGCGGCTGCTCGCTGGCGTACGGGTTGGACAGGAAGCCCTTGCCGTCCACATTGCCGGCGTTGGTCGGCAAGGCTTTCCAGGCGGGAATGGTACCGGCGGAGTTACCGGCCATTTCCGCGCCCATCGGCGTCAGGGAGGTACCCAGCTTGGCCGCTTCATCGGCCGAGACCGCGGCCATGACCCCGGTCGCCAGCAGCGACAGCCCGAGGACACCGACCTGCAACAGACTCTTGGTTACTTTCATATTCTTGTTCTTCCTGAAAATGCAGTGCTTAGAAGTTCACGCCGAAACTGAGGGCCACGAAGTCACGGTCATCCACGGTGGTGTACTTGCCGTCGAAGAAGTTGGTGTACGCCAGGCTCGCGGTGTAGGTGTTCTGGTACTCGGCATCCACGCCGAGGCTGATGGCCTTGCGACCTTCCTCGAAGTTGCCGCCAGGGCCAGGCGAGTAACCACTGACGTCATGGGACCAGGCCACGTTCGGCTTGAGGTTCACACCGGCGAACACGTCGTTGTATTCCCAGATGGCACGACCGCGATAACCCCAGGAAGTCGAGGTGGTGAAGCCGTCGTCGTTACAGTTGCGGCTGCGATTGTTGGTCGCCGCGCCTGGACCCGCACCGTTGATGGTGCTGGTGTTGAGGATCTGCGAGCAGGTGTCCAGGTTACCGGTGGCAGGCAGCTCGCCCGGGCCGTAAACCGGATCGCGACCGTAACGAACCTTGGAAGTGCTTTCCAGGCCACCGACATAAGTCAGGCCGACTTCACCGACCAGGGTCAGGCGGCTGGCGCCCATGACCTGATCGAAGAAGTGGGTGAAGGTGGTCTGCAGTTGGGTGATCTCTTTACGGCGATAGCCGTGCAGGTCCTGGCCCGGCGAGCCGTCGAGCAGCGAGGCATTGGCCAGGGTGCCGCCCAGTGGGCGAACACCGGCGAACAGGATATCGGTGGAGTTCAGCTGCACCGGAGCGTTCGGACGATAGCTGATCTCACCGCTCCACGCGGTACCGGTAGGCAAGGTGGTGGAGAAGCTCAGGCCGTAGAGGCGGATGTCCTCAGGGTACTCGACGAAGTACTCGGAGCTACCGGCAACCACCAGTGGGCCCAAGGCGCGGAACGCTGGAGGCAAGGCCGCCACGCGATTGAAGACCGACTGCGGGGCACCGGTGGCGCTGAAGATCGGCGCACGGCTGTGGTAGTTCATGAAGTACGCGCCGAACTCGGTGTCGAGCGGTTCGTACATGTACTTGAAGGACACGCCCCACTGCCCGCTGTCCCGTGCATCGCGGTCCGGGCCACGACGTACCAGCACGCCTTCCTGGTTGACGTCGACGCCCGCGGCGGCCAATGGCCCCAGGGCAATCGATGGAATGGTCGAGCGTTTGTTCAGCACGCGCAGGTTGTCGCTGCAACCGTCGGCGATGATGTCCGGCTGGGAGAAGAAGGTGCCGCAGTTGTCGACGACGGTCTGGTCCCATTCCAGCTGATAGAAGGCTTCGGCCGAGAGGTTGTCGGTCAGGCTCTGGGAGACGTAGAACATGTTGACCGGGATCAGGCCTTCCTTGATCTCCGCGCCAGGACGGCGGAAAGCCGATACGTCGATCGGGTTGATCGAGTTGATGCCGCCGCCGATGAAGGTACTTTCACCCCAGCTCACCACTTGCTTGCCCAGACGCACGGAACCCGGCTGCTCGGCGATCGAGTAGTTGTGGTAGACAAAGGCGTCGAGGATCTGCCCGCCGGAAGACTTGGCGCCTTCCTTGCGGTTGCTGTCGCTGATGTCCTTGAACTCACGGCTTTCGTCCTTGAGTTCGAAGTCATACCAGTATTTGCCACGGACGAAGACGCCGGTGTCGCCGTATTTCAATTCAAGGTCATGGATGCCCTTGAAGATCTTGGAAAAGGTTTCGCCACTTTTGAAGTTAGCGTGGCCATCGTCGGAGGTCTGGGACAGGCCATGACCGCCGTTGTTGACACCAATCAGGTTCTTGTTGGGGCTCTGGGTAGACCAGCTCGCCCCCAGCGATAGAGAGGAGTCGAACTGACCTTCGATTTCACCGATGTTGAAACTGACGCCGAAGGCAGGTCCGGCGAGCGTAGAGGCGAGACTGACGGCCAGAGGCAGTTTCGCCCGGCGCCAGAGCTGGTTTACTGATGTCATCGACGCTACTCCATGTGCTTTATTGTTATGGCAGTGAGCACTTTTAAAAACGCTCTGAACGGGCGGAACCCAGTCAGCCCCGAAGTCGTTCAAAGTTGCATCGCCCCGTGTTGTGCGGTTGCCCCGTTCTTAAAAATCCTTGGGCGGACTATAGCCAGCAGGTGGTACGGCTTGATCCCTCTAAAGTGTGATTTGCAGCCTCCAACCACTCTGGAACAGTCCTTTCGCCAGTCCGGCAAATGCCGGCACGGCAAGGATGGCTGAAAATTCGGATTTGACAAGGCAAGCGCTTGCTTGGTGGGCTCTACCGTGCCCTTTCGGGCACGGTAGGAGGTGCTTACAGGGTCGAAAGAAAGGTGCTGTTGTTGGCCTGCCATTCGGTGATGTCGAGGCGGATGCGCTTCTTGTCGAGCTTGCCGACACTGGTCTTGGGAATTTCAGTAACAAGGGCGATCTGACTGGGAATCGCCCACTTGCTCAAGTGCCCCTGTTCGACAAACGGCTTGAGATGCTCCTTGAGCTCCTTGGCCTCGATTGCATGCCCTTCGCGGACCACCAGCAAGGCAAACGGGCGCTCGCCCCACTGCGGATCGGGAATACCCACCACTGCTACTTCGCGTACCGCCGGGTGCCGGCTGATCAGGTCTTCCAGGGCCAGGGACGATACCCACTCGCCTCCGGTCTTGATCACATCCTTGATCCGGTCGCGAATGTCGATCACACCCATGCCGTCGAGGGTCGCCACGTCGCCGGTGTGCAGCCAGCCGCCTTCCCACAGCTCCGCGCCCTTCTGCGGTTCGTTGAAATAGCCTTCGGTCAGCCAGGGTGCGCGCAGCACCAGCTCACCCTGGGTCTCGCCATCGGCCGGCAGGAAGTTGCCGTCGCCATCGACAATCGCCGCCTCCACCAGAGGCCCGGGCACGCCGGCCTTGATCCGGTAGGAGGTGCGTTCATCCTCGGTGCCCGCCAGCAGCTCTTCGTTGAGGTGGGCACAGGACACCAGCGGCCCGGTTTCCGACATGCCGTAGGCCGCCGTCAGCTGAATGCCCTTGGCCTTGGAGGCCTCGTACAGCGCACGGTTGAGCGCGCTGCCGCCGATGACGATTTTCCAGCCGCCGAAATCCGTGCCCTGGGCCGCCTTGGCATTGAGCAGCATCTGCAGGATGGTCGGCACGCAGTGGGAGAAGGTGACCTTTTCATTGCGCCACAGCTCCACCAGCAGCTCCGGGTCGTAACGACCGGGATAGACCTGCTTGAGGCCGAGCATGGTCGCCACATAAGGCAGGCCCCAGGCATGCACGTGGAACATCGGGGTAATCGGCATGTACACATCGCTGGTGCCCAGCAGGCGCACGCTGTCGATGCTGCCCATGATCACCGCCACGCCCATGGTGTGCAGCACCAGCTGGCGGTGGGTGAAGTACACGCCCTTCGGGTTGCCGGTGGTGCCGGTGGTGTAGAAGGTGGTGGCCACCGAGTTTTCGTCGAAATCCTCGAAGGCGTACTGGGTGCTGGCCGCGGCCAGAAGCTGCTCGTATTCGCCCACCAGGTTCGGCAGGTCGGCGCTCTTTTCCGGGCCGTCGGTCAGCAGCAGGGTTTTCTCCACCGTGGTCAGTTGCCCGGCGATCGCCTGGTAGAGCCCGACGAACTCGCTGTTGACCAGCACGAAGCGGTCCTCGGCGTGGTTCATGGTGTACAGGATCTGTTCCGGCGACAGGCGCACGTTGATGGTGTGGATCACCGCACCGATCATCGGGATGGCGAACATGCACTCCAGGTAGCGATGGCTGTCCCAGTCCATCACCGCCACGGTATCCCCGGCCTTGACCCCGGCAGCCGTCAACACGTTCGCCAGCCTGGCCACGCGCTCGATCAGGGTTGGGTAGCTGTAACGCAGTTTGTCCCGGTAAACGATTTCACGGGTCTTCTCGTAACGGGTGCCGGACATCAGCAGCCGCTTGATCAATAACGGGTATTGGTAAGCGCCTTCGGCTGGCGGAATAACGCGAGTCTGCAACATAAGCATCCCTTTTCGTGACTGCACGGTCGTGGCTTGAGAACGCTCACTCTAGAGCGCCGTTGGCTCTGCCAAATCAGCCAAAGGAATGATTTGCAGAGCCGTACGAATGCTAGCTCCAAGCCAGCATTCGTGCGACCGGGGATTCACGCGAAGACACTCCTATGCCCCCTCAAGCGGCCTGCCCCGCCGCGGCCTCCGCCGGGGTACGCGGGAAGATCAACGCGGCGGCGAAGGTCAGCGCGGCGAAACCACTCAGGATCAGGTACAGCCCGGCCAGCCCCTGGCGCGGCTCGACAAAGGCAATCAACGGAATCGCCGTGGCACTGGCGCCGAACGACAGGCAGTAGCGCAAGGCAAACACCCGGGACTGCCACTGCGGGGCAACGAAGTTGGCGACCATCGCATCGTTCACCGTGACCTGCCCGAACACCACGAACATAAAGGCCGCTCCCAGGACGATGACCGCCCAGCCCTCGACCTCGGCCAGGCCGAACAGCAGCGGCGCCTGGCACAGGGTCAAGAAGATAAAGGGCCATTTCAGACTGAAGCGATGCAGCACCCGGCCAATGCTCAGTTGCGCCACGGCGCCAAAGGCATACGCCAGGCTGACCACCAGGCCCAGGGTCTGCGGCGAAGCGAACAGGTCCTGCAGGCGCTCCTGGAACAGCTTCGGGTAGGTCATGGTGGTGGCGTTGAACACCACCCCACCGGTCGCGGTTGCCAGGGCCAGGACGCCAAACACCATGACCATGGAAATGCGCTGGCCGTCCGCGCCCTTGAGCCGCACATGGGGCCGTGCCGGGATGGGTTCTTCACGCACCTGCCAGGCAAACCCCAGGCCCAGGGCAATCGCCACCACGCCCGGCAGGATGAACGCCGAACGCCAGCCGAAATGCGCCACCAGCAGCCCGCTGATCAATGCCGAAAAGGCCACGCCGAGATTGCCCCACATGCCATTGATGCCGATCTCCCGCCCGCGGTTCTGCGCATAGGCCACCAGCATCGCCGTGCCCACCGGATGGTAGATCGCGGCAAACACCCCCATCAGCGTCAGGCCGACCACCAGCATCGTCGGGCTGCTGCTCAGGCCGGTGAAAATCGCCGAGGCGCCGATACCGAAGAAAAACAGCAGCATCATCTGCCGCCGGCTCCAGTGGTCGCCCAGCCAGCCGGCCGGTAGCGAACAGGCGCCGAAGGCAATGAAGCCGCCCAGGGAAAGACCGATCAGCGCGGCATAGTCCAGGTCGAAGGCCCTGGTCATCCCGAGCACGGCGGCGGGGAAGATCAGCATGAACATGTGATCGATCACATGGGCGGCGTTGATGTAGCGGATTACGTTTCGAGACTGATTCATGACGGCACGCTGTTTCGTTGTAGGTATGCCGTTATGCTAGGTTGGCTATAAAACGCACTCCTGACAATAAAGTCATTGGATCGGACATGTTAATCAGCCACTTTCAGCACGGCCCGGTCAGCGCCTACCCACGCGATTATCTCGACGGTGCCCACCAGGAGCTGCACCGGCATCGCGAGGCACAACTGCTGTACGCGGTGCGCGGGACCATGCGCGTGGTAACGGCCCAGGGCGCATGGGTCCTGCCACCGACCCGCGCGGTGTGGATTCCGCCCCTGGTGGAACATGAAATCTTCATGGCCGGCGATGTGCACATGCGTTCGCTGTTCATCGCCCCCGAGCTGTCGCCGCCTTCGCTGCAGCAATGTTGCGTGCTGGCGGTCACACCGCTGCTGCGCGAGCTGATCCTGCGGGCCGTGCAGGGTCGCGAACACGCGGAAAACCCACTGATCCAGCAACTGATGCTGGAAGAAGTCGCCCGCCTGGAGAACCTGCCACTGCATATCCCCATGCCCCGCGACCGGCGCCTGCAAGCCATTTGCCAGGCGCTGCTGCAGACGCCGGATCATGCCAATACCCTGGAAGACTGGGCGCAGCAGGTCGGCGCCAGTTCACGAACCCTGGCGCGGCTGTTTCAGCAGGAATTGCAAATGAGCTTCAATGCCTGGCGCCAGCAACTGCGCCTGATGGAAGCCCTGCCACGCTTGATCGCCGGCGAGAGCGTGCAGCAAGTGGCGACGGCCTTGGGTTATGGCAGCGCCCGGGCCTTCAGCGCGATGTTCTGCCGCTTGCTCGGCCACCACCCGCGGGAATACCTCGGTGCCCTGAATCAGTTCAAGGCGCTAGGCCCCATCACTTAACCCCGTGTGCAGGCCCGTGCGGCTGCAAATGCTGTTGCAGGTAGTGGCGCAGGCGTTTTTCCACGTCACGGTTTTGCGGCCGGGGCAGCCCGGCCGGCCATTCGCCACGCGCCAGCGCGCGAATCGGCGCCTGCTGGCTCATGCCGCGGCGCTGGATCTGGCGCAGCCCCTGATCCCACCAGACATGGCGGCAAGCCTCGACATAAGGCGAGATCGGGCCGCAGCTGCCATACAGCAGGTCGCGCCCGACCTTTTGCATGTCCTTGTTCTGTCGCCTCAAGTAGAACTTGATCCGCGAGCGCTGAAACAGCGACGGCAAGGTTTTGCGCCGTGGCACCTCGCGCTGCATGCGCAACAATTCCGGCCGGAAAGCTTCGCCGTGACGCTGGAAGAACAGCGCCTGCATGGCGTGGAAGAAGTCCTTGTCGGAGAAGTAGTGATAGATGCAACTCTTGCTCTCGCCCACGGATTGACCGCGCAAGGCAAATGACAGGGCGATCTGTTCCAGGGTGTGCAGGTCCTTGATGTGCGCGCTCCACTCATCGATCAAGGCAATCGAGGCCTGCATCAACGGACCGTCGCCAGCCGTCAGGCCACAGACCCCGCTGTTGAACAGGCGCTGGTCGTCGGGCACCGACTGACCGCTGGCCTGCAGGTAGCGGTCGAGCTTGACGAACTCGGGGCGGGCACGGACTTCGGACCAGAGAAACTCGTCTTCATCGATCAGGTACTGGCCGGGCGCAATACGATCGAACAGCCGCTGCGGGTCGGCCTCGAACAAGGTGTCGGTATCGACAAACAGGGTCTTGTCCGCCAGCTCGAGGCCCGCGGCAAAGGCACAGGCCTTGCGCCGATGGTAGTAGCCCTGGTCGCCCTGCCACTCGACCAGCGTTTGCGTACTCAACGGCACTACGTGCACCGGCCAGCCGTGGAAATCCTCGGGACGGTCGGTCATGACCCGAATCACCAGCGGCTCGGCACTCTTGCTCTGGTCGAGGGCCGTCAGAATGCTGAATTTCGCTTCATGGCGATAAACCTCTTTGCCGCCATAAACCAGATAGAGCAACTGCTGCGGTACTTTTTGTATCGTCATCAAGCGTCCGGTCTCGCGCGCCCTCCGGGCGGTCAAGGGGCTCGACCGGCCGGAGTGGCATAAAAGCGGACGATTGTACGATTAATCCCAATTAATGATCAGAAATATCCGATAAGAGCCTAAGCGGGAAAGACCGACTCAATGCATCTCGGTAAAGGCCAGCTTCACCCCGATGGCAATCAGCACCGCGCCCATGGTGCGGTCGAACCAGTGGCCCATGCGGGCAAAACCGGCACGGACTTTCTGCTGGCTGAACAACAGCGCCACCAGGCAGAACCAGGTAGCCGTCGCCGCCGCCAGGTACACGCCGTAACCGGCCTGGATGGCCAGGGGCGTGTGCGGATTGATGACCACGGTGAACAGCGAGAGGAAAAACAGCGTCGCTTTCGGGTTCAGGCCATTGGTCACGAAACCGGAAGTGAAGGCGCCGCGCGCGGTGCGCTCGCCGGCTTCCAGGTGCAGGTTCTCGGTAGCCGGCTTGGCCGGCTGCGCCCGCAGGGCCTTGTAGCCGATGTACAGCAGGTAAGCGGCGGCGGCCCATTTCAGCACGTTGAACAGCACGATCGATTGCGACACGATCAGGCCGATGCCCAGCAGCGAATAGCCCACGTGCAGGAAGATCGCGGTGCCGACGCCCAATGCCGTCCAGGTGCCGGCGCGGCGACCGTGGGTCACGCTTTCGCGCACCACGACGGCGAAATCCGGGCCCGGGCTGGCCACGGCAAGCAGGTGAATAAGGGCGACAGTCAAGAACTCGGCGAGGTACATGGACACTCCTGTGTATCTAATTATTTCATCTGTTAGGCTCGGCAGATTACGCCTTCAGACCCTCGTGCAAAAGGTACAGTTGATGACTAACAATCGCCGCGCCGTCTTCCTCGACCACAGCTCCCTGGACCTCGGCGACCTCGACCTCGGCGCGCTGCGCCACAGCTTCGGCGAACTGCAATTGCATGACCGGACCAACCCCGAACAAGTGGTCGAGCGCCTGCGGGGAGCCCAGGTGGCGATCAGCAACAAAGTACTGCTCAACGCCGAAATCCTGGCCGCCTGCCCCGAACTGAAACTGATCCTGGTGGCCGCCACCGGCACCAACAATGTCGATCTGGCCGCCGCCCGCGCCCAAGGCATCACAGTCGCCAACTGCCAGGGCTACGGCACGCCATCGGTGGCCCAGCACACCCTCATGCTGCTGCTCAACCTCGCCACCCGCTTCGACGATTACCGCCAGGCGGTCAGTGACGGCCGCTGGCAGCAGGCGCGGCAGTTCTGCCTGCTGGACTTCCCGATCGTCGAGCTGCAAGGCAAGACCCTGGGCCTGCTGGGCCATGGCGAGCTGGGTGGCGCAGTCGCTCGCCTGGCCGAAGCCTTCGGCATGCGCGTGTTGCTGGGGCAGATTCCCGGTCGTCCGGCCCGTCCTGATCGTCTGCCGCTGGATGAACTGCTGCCGCAGGTCGATGCGCTGACCTTGCACTGCCCGCTCAACGAACACACCCGGCACTTTATCGGCGCCCGGGAGCTGGCCCTGCTCAAGCCCCAGGCCTTCGTGGTCAACACCGCCCGTGGCGGCCTGATCGACGAGCAGGCCCTGGCCGACGCCCTGCGCAGCGGTCACCTGGGTGGCGCGGCCACCGACGTGTTGAGCGTCGAGCCGCCGACCACGGGCAACCCGCTGCTGGCCCATGACATCCCACGGTTGATCGTGACCCCACACAACGCCTGGGGCAGCCGTGAAGCCCGGCAGCGCATCGTCGGCCAGCTGGCGGAAAACGCCCAGGCGTTTTTCAGCGGTACAGCGCTGCGGGTCGTCAGTTGATAAACTGCGCCACTTTTTTCCCAGGAGCAGATTATGGATCCGCGCAGTGAAGTACTGCTTCGTCAGGCTGACTTGTTTCAAGGCTCGCTGCTGCTGGCCGGCCTGCCCGCCGATGACCTGCTCGGCCGCCTGCCAGCCGCCCATGGCTGGTGCTGGCATGCTGGCGACCAGGCCGCGCTGGATGCGCGCTTCAGCGGACGCAGCCACTTCGGCGTGACCGCCCCCGAGCAAGCCTTTGCCAACGCCGTGCTGTTCCTGCCCAAGTCCAAGGAACTGACCGACTACCTGCTCAACGCCCTCGCCTCGCGCCTGGCCGGGCGCGAGCTGTACCTGGTCGGGGAAAAACGCAGCGGCATCGAACGCGCGGCCAAGCAGCTCAACCCCTTCGGCAAACCGCGCAAGCTCGACAGCGCGCGGCACTGCCAGCTGTGGCAAGTGACGGTCGACAACGCGCCGCAAGCCGTCAGCCTGGAAAGCCTGGCCCAGGAATATGAACTGCCGCTGGTCGAAGGACCGCTGAAAGTGGTCAGCCTGCCGGGGGTGTTCAGCCATGGTCGCCTGGATCGCGGCAGCGCCCTGTTGCTGGAACACCTGGACAAACTGCCCAGCGGCCACCTGCTGGATTTCGGTTGCGGCGCCGGGGTCCTGGGCGCGGCGATCAAACGGCGCTACCCGCATAACAGCGTGACCCTGCTCGACGTCGACGCCTTCGCCGCTGCCAGCAGTCGCCTGACCCTGGCCGCCAATGGCCTGGAAGCCGAGGTCCTGACCGGTGACGGTATCGATGCCGCGCCCATGGGTTTGAACACCATCCTGACCAATCCACCGTTCCACGTCGGGGTCCACACGGACTACCAGGCCACAGAGAACCTGCTGCGAAAAGCAGCCAAACATCTGAAAACCGGTGGCGAACTCCGGCTGGTAGCCAACAGTTTCCTGCGTTACCAACCGCTGATCGAAGAGCATCTCGGCCCCTGTTCGATCAAGGCCGAAGGCCAGGGTTTTCGCATCTACAGCGCCAAGCGCGGCTGAAAACCTTTTTGCAAAAGAACGCTTGCCGAATGGATTTTGCCTAGGCAGAATCCGCTCCGTCCTAGGGGAGTAGTCTCCCGCGAGCGCCACGCTCGCCCGGCATGCGTCAACATACTTGATCCTCAGATCATGGCGCATGCGACCCAAGAGTCCGCACAGACGGACCGCAGGGTTTGACAAGACCTATGACACGCACACCTTACCCGGGGCGGGAAGGCTGTACGTGTCATAGCCGTGTCGACCCGCCCCTTAGGAATGCCCTGATGCTGGATTCTCTACTGGTTCCCACAGCGATCGTTGCCTTGGCCGAAATCGGCGACAAGACGCAACTGCTTGCCCTCATTCTCGCCGCGCGCTTTCGCAAACCCTGGCCGATCATTGCCGGCATCGTCGCCGCGACCCTGGCCAACCATGCGGCAGCCGGTGCGGTAGGCGCCTGGTTCGGCAGCTTCTTCTCGGATGCGACCTTGCACTGGATCCTCGCCGCGAGCTTTACCGCGACCGCGCTCTGGACCCTGGTGCCAGACAAGATGGACGACGACGAAGCCAGCACCGCCCGCAAGTTCGGCCCCTTCCTGACCACGCTGATCGCATTCTTCCTCGCTGAAATCGGCGACAAGACCCAGATCGCCACCGTCATGCTCGCGGCGCAATACCCGGAACTGTGGCTGGTGATCATCGGCACCACCGCCGGCATGCTGATCGCCAACGTCCCGGTGGTACTGGCCGGCAATTTCGCGGCGGAGAAACTGCCCCTGACCCTGATCCGTCGCCTCGCGGCCTCGGCGTTCTTCATCCTGGCCATTGTCGCGGTGTACAAGGCCATGCAGAGCAGCGGCTGGTTGTAAGCGCCCCATCAGCAGGCACGCCTCCAGGCAAACCTGCGAGCACAAAAAAGCCCCGAACCAGTCGGGGCTTTTTTTGCAGAGGCCGGCTTGTTCACGACACTGTCGTCAACAACGACGCCTGATGATCAGGGCCTCTTGGCCTGCTGGTACAACGGCATCACCTTCGGAATCGCCGCTTCCAACGAGGAAATACGACTGCCGGACGCCGGGTGAGTACTGAGGAATTCAGGTGGCGCGCCTTCCGAGGCCTTGCTCATCTTGTTCCACAGGGTGATGGCCGCGTTCGGGTTGTAGCCGGCGCGGGCCGCCAGTTCCAGGCCGATCAGGTCGGCTTCGTTTTCATTGCCGCGGCTGTTGGGCAGGGTCATCAACAGGTTGACCCCGTTGTCGCCCACGGCGACCGCTTCCTGCGGCGCGCCGGCGATCAGGGCGATCTGCTTCAGCGCACTGACCCCGTAGGCCTTGGACATCGCTTCACGACCGTGCTCGCGCAAGGCGTGGGCGATTTCATGGCCCATGACCGCGGCGATTTCATCGTCGGTCAGTTGCAGCTTGTCGATCAGGCCGCTGTAGAAAATGATCTTGCCGCCAGGGCCGCAGTTGGCGTTGAGTTCATCGCTCTTGATCAGGTTGACTTCCCAGTTCCACTGCGCGGAATCCGGACGGAAAACCGGGGCCTGGGCAATCAGCCGGTTGGCGATCGCCTGGATGCGCTTGGCATTGGCGCTGGACTTGTCCAGCACGTTCTTGCTGTTCGCTTCGCCGATCTTCTGCTGATAGGACTGCGCGTAGGACTGGTTGACCTCATCGCTCGACAGCATGCTGAACATGTACTGCTTGCGATCGACGCCGACAGCGCCGCCGCTGGTGGTGTTGACCGACTGGCAACCCGACAGCAGCAACGCAGCGGTGAGTGCACCCAAAACCTGCTTCTTACTCATGAAAACGCTCCCTGAAAACATGGCGCGTATCCTAGGCGCAGTTGTGTATCGACGCCAGATACAACGGACGTGTAGCACGCTGTTTTCAGCTACAGGGCAGCGTAGGAAAAAATTCACAGAACCCTCCCCGCCGCGCCCGACAACGCCCGGCAGCTGTCCATTTGCGACATGTCAGCCTACAAAACAGTCATTTTTCCGATCCTCGCTCATGGTCGGCGAGGGCCTTGCCGATACAGCGGGGCAGACGTCATTCCTGCGTCCGGAGCCCTTATGAAATTCAAGTCGATCCAGTTTTCCGTGGCCGCCCTGGCCGGTGCCATCGTCCTCAGCGTGGTCGTTGCCCTGGTGCTGTACGCCCTGTTCGCCGGTGCCCGGACCCAGGAGATGGTGCAACAGCGAACCCAGGCTCAATTCGAGCAAGTCATCGAACAGCGGCTGGTCGGACTGGCACAGACCCAGGTCAGCCAGATCCAGCGTGAACTCGAGGCGCCCCTGCTGATCGCCGGCGGGCTGGTGCGGGTCAACGCGCTGATCGGCAGCAAGGGCGCGGACGGCAATCCACAGCTCAATCTCAGCCGCGAACAGCTGATCAGCCTGATCAAGGAAAACGTCGCACAGAACCCGAAGATTCTCGGTGCCTATATAGGCTGGGAAAAGAACGCCATCGACCATAACGACAGCGCCTATGTCGACACCAAGGTAGTGGGTATCGATGCCAGCAACGGGCGCTTCCTGCCATGGTGGTTCCGCAACGAAGATGGCAGCCTGGGCCTGGACAAACTGGTGGACGTGGACGACCAGAAAGTCCTGTCCACCGGCGTACGCGCCAGCGAGTACTACCTGTGCTCCAAGGAAAGCAGGAAATCCTGCGTGATCGATCCGGCGCCGTACAAGGTCGGCGACAAGATCGTCATGCTTGCCTCCTTTATTGAACCCATCCTGCTCGACGGGGCCTTCCAGGGCATCGTCGGCGCCGACCTGTCGGTGAACTTCATCCAGGACATGCTCCTGGGCGCCAACCAGAAGCTCTACAACGGTGTGGGCGAGATGGCCCTGATCGGTGGTAATGGCCGGCTGGTGGCCTACACCAAGGACCCGAGCAAGTTCGGCGAAAAGGTCAGCGACATTCTCGACAGCGAAGAAGTCGCCAAGCTCGGCAACCTCAAGCGCGGCGAAGTGAACTACAACGTCGACCAGGCCCACGGGCGGATCGAGCTGTACCTGCCGTTCGGCATTGGCCAGACCGACGCCCGCTGGACCCTGATGCTGCAACTGCCGCTGGACGCCGTCATGGCCGACCTGCAGAAACTGCAAAACGACCTGGCCGAACAACGCCAGGCCGACACCTTCGGCATGGCCATGGTCGGCCTGATCATCGCCGGCCTCGGCCTGCTGGTGATCTGGTTGGTGGGCCACGGCATCGCCCGTCCGCTCAAGCAGATGGTGGCCATGCTCGACGATATCGCCCAGGGCGAAGGCGACCTGACCCGCCGCCTGAGCAGCGACCGCGCCGACGAACTGGGCTCGATCGCCAAGGGCTTCAATACCTTCCTGGCCAAGCTGCAGGCGATGATCAGCCAGGTGGTGACCTCGGTGCAGAGTGTCAGCGACTCCTCCGAACACACCGCCGATATCGCCATTCGCACCAACCAGGGCGTGCACAAGCAGATGGCCGAGATCGACCAGGTGGCCACCGCGGTGCATGAAATGACTGCCACCGCCCAGGACGTGGCCCGCAATGCGACCCAGGCCGCGCAAGCCGCCAACCATGCCGACCAGGCCGCCAGCCAGGGCATGCGGATCGTGCGCGACACCTCGACCGCGATTGGCGCCCTCGCCGTGGAAATCGGCAGGGCGGTGGGCGTCGTGCAGACCCTGGCCAAGGACAGCGAGAACATCAACGCGATCCTGATCGCCATTCGCGGCATCGCCGAGCAGACCAACCTGCTGGCCCTCAACGCCGCCATCGAAGCCGCCCGCGCCGGCGAACAGGGCCGCGGCTTTGCCGTGGTGGCCGACGAAGTGCGCAACCTGGCGCAGAAGACCCAGCAGGCGACCGAAGAAATCCAGTCGATGATCCAGCAGTTGCAGCAAGGCACCCGCGATGTGGTACGGGTCATGGAAGACAGCCAGAACCGCACCGACGAAAGCGTGCAGCACGCGGCGAAAGCGGCCGAGGCCCTGGAAACCATCACTCAGGCGGTGTCGGTGATCAACGACATGAACACCCAGATCGCCAGCGCCGCCGAAGAGCAGAGCGCCGTCGCCGAGGACATCAACCGCAACGTGATCAATATCGGCCAGGTGGCCAACGAAGTGGCGGGCGGCGCCGACGAGTCCAGCGCGGCCAGCGCCGGCCTGACCAAGCTGGCCGAGCAGCAGCGGCGCCTGATCAATCAGTTCAAGGTGTAAGCCGCTGCGACCGGCCGCAAAGCAGGCGTGGCCCGTACTAACGCTCAAGGTCCTGCGGACCTTGCGCAGCCTTCGGCAGCGATCGAGCTGGGCGGCACTCCGTGCGAAGCGCTCGCTGATTCAGGCCACACGATTCCGGGTTGGAGCCACAGGACAGCATCAACCCGGGGTCAGGCATTCCGGGGCATTGAGCTTCGGATCGTTCACCAGGTTGGCCAGCACCCGCTCGCGCAAGGCGGCCGGTGGGCTGGCCAGCAAGGCTTGCAACACCGGCAATGGCGTCTGTGGGTCGAGCCAGGCTTCCTGGCCCTGGGCATCGAGGATCAATGGCCGACGCTGGCTGGCCGCTGGCTGGGTGACCACCGCGGTGCTCAGCCAGACCTGTTCCTGCACCGGATAGGCTTCCCAGATCGCCGCGAAGAACAGCGACGAGCCCTCCCCTGGCGTCAGCCAGTACGGGCGTTTACGGGTGCCGCCGCGCCATTCGTAAAAACCGTTGGCCGGCAACAGGCAGCGGCGCTGGCGAAAGGCTTCGCGAAACATCGGCTGTTCGGCCAGGGTTTCGGCACGGGCATGGGCCGGGGTGCGCGACAGATCGGTCAGCCAGGGCGGCGTCAGGCCCCAGCGGGCGCGGGCGAGGTTGCGCTGGCCATCGCTGCTGCGCAGGATCAGCACCGAATCGTTGGGCGAGATATTCCACTGCGCCTGCTGATCCGCCGGAAATCCGGGCAAGGCGGCAAACGCTTGGTTCCAGCGAAACAGGGCATAACGTCCACACATGGGGCAAACAACTCTCGGAAAATCGGCGGCCAGCCTAACAGATCAGCACGCCAGCATGATTGGCCGGCTCGTCGCCGGGCATCGGCAGCGCGGCATTGTACGCGGCGATCAGTTCCCGGGCGTATTGCGCCTGGTCGTTATCCACCGCCAGCCCAAGCAGGCCGAACGCCGGCAACTCACCGGTGCCGCCGAGCAAATCCCGCCCCACCAGGTGTGCCTCGATCCCCTCGCTGGCCAGCATGCCCTGGAGCAATTCCCCTTCCAGCAGGTTTTCCGGTTCGTAGACTCGCTGCATATAACCCCCTCACTCGTTTTCGCTGTGCACCTCGAGCATCCATTCCTCACCGTCGGTCTGCAACGTGAACACAATGGGCCGGCAACAGACCGGACAATCCTCGATGTACTGCTGATCGCCGCCGGACAGGTCCAGCACGGCCTCGGCCTCTTCACCGCAGTAGGGACATTGATAGCGTTCGGTTTCCAGCATCGCGGCCTCCGGAGTGACTTGTGCGTATAATCGCCGGTCTATTTGCAGGGCTATTGAGATCTGAGCTTACTTTTCAGACCGCGCCCGGCTATTTTTCGATCCAAACCTTTTCTTACCTAGCCGTTTCCAACAAGAGAGCATGATGGGCGAATTCGATGCCATCCGACCTTACGACGACAGTGAAGTACCAGCGGTGCTGGCTCGACTGCTCGGCGACAAGGCGTTTCTAGATATCCTCACCCACTTCCGCTTCCCGCGCTTTGCCGGCGCTTTCGGCTGGCTGCTCAAACCCCTTATAGCTCATCGGCTGCGTCGTGAGTTCGCCGCGGTCACTTCGGTGGCGACCCTGCAGGACAAGGTCGAGTTCTACGTCGACCACACCATCGAGCGGGCCACCGACGGCGTGACCTACACCGGGGTCGAGCAATTCAAGTCCGGCAGCGCCTACCTGTTCATCGCCAACCACCGCGACATCGTGATGGACCCGGCCTTCGTCAATTACGCGGTGTACCACGCCGGATTGCCGACCCCGCGCATCGCCATCGGCGACAACCTGCTGCAGAAGCCTTTCGTCAGCGACCTGATGCGTCTGAACAAGAGCTTCATCGTGCACCGTTCGATCACCGGACGCCGGGAAAAAATGGCCGCCTACCAACTGCTGTCGGCCTACATCAACCACTCGATCCGCAACGATTGCGCGTCGATCTGGATCGCCCAGGCCGAAGGCCGGGCCAAGGACGGCGACGACCGTACCGAGTCGGCGATCCTCAAGATGTTCCACATGAGCCGCAAGGATGAGCCGTTCGGCGAGGTCATCCAGTCGCTGAACCTGACCCCGGTGTCGATCAGCTACGAATACGACCCTTGCGATCAGGCCAAGGCCCGCGAGCTGTATATCCGCGCCACCACCGGCAGCTATACCAAGGCTCCGGGCGAGGACGATATCAGCATCGCCAAGGGCATCACCGGCTATAAAGGCCGGGTCCACGTGAACTTCGCCGCGCCGATCAGCGAGTTGTTCGAGGACACCAAGCAATTGGCGGTGGAGATGGACCGGCAGATCCTCGGCGGCTATCGCCTGTTCCCGGTGCATTACCTGGCCTACGCCCAGTGGAGCGATGCCGATCCGGAGCTGCAGGTTCCGAGCGCGGCCCAGGTGTTCCCGGCGGACGAACTGGCCAAGGCCCAGGAAGAGTGGCAACGGCGCCTGGACGCCTGCCCGGAGGAGCATCGCCCGTACCTGGTGCTGCAATATGCGACGCCGGTGCGCAATCAGTATCGGGTCAAGGCGGGACTGGCCTTGCCATAACGCTCACCGCACACAACAACGGCGCCTTCGGGCGCCGTTGTCGTTTCTGTACGTTGATTGCGAGTAACGCCCCTTGTAGGAGCGAGCTTGCTCGCGATAGCGATCTGCGGGCCACATCAGAACCGGGTGCTGATCCACGACACCAGCAAGGCCAGCCCCAGGCAGGCAAAACCGAAACGGTAGAAGAACCGGTTCATGCGCAAGGTCGCATCATCCAACGTCTGCGCCGGTAGCGGTTCTTGGGAACGGGATTGGCCCTGGGCGGCCAGATTGGCCAGTGCGCGCTGCTCGCGACGTCGGGTGGCGTGCAACAACCAGCTGCCGGGAAAGGCGAACAGCAAGGCAAGAATATTGATCAGCTTGGCGGGGTGGGCGCTGAACAGCGACCAGATCAGTTGCAGCGACATCACGAACCTCGAATGAAACCGGATAACGAGCCCTGGCGGCTCGCGGCGCGGATTTTACCCAAAGGCCCACTTTCTGCCTGGGCTTTCCGACAGATAACAACCCGTTGGCCGGTTAATTCGCCCTGTCATACGTTCGTCATACAAACAGGCCAGTCTGGCGCCCCTCGAAACCGACACGGAGCTTGTCATGCTGCACGCAGAAAACCAGGATCGCCTCTACCTGATCGCCCCCAGCGACGAACAGGAAGCCTTGGTCGGTGGCCTGGCCTTCAACGTCCAGGACCGCCACTGGCTGGTGTATTGCGCCCTCGGCGGGCACCAGCATGCGGACCTTCCGGAAACCGATCTGCTGACAGGGGTCAGCGTGCTGGATTTTTACGTCGAGGCGGCGTGAGGCCAGGCTCGAAACAAATCGACAGCCAATAAAAAGCCCGGCTTCTGTGGAAGCCGGGCTTTTTTGTGTACCGCGCCGAAGCCGTCAAGCAAGGCCCTTCGGGCCTTATCGCAACCTGCGACAGCGGCTACAGGTTCACATCATTCACCGAGGATCTGGCCGATGCTCGGGTCCTTGAACAGGCGGGTCAGGGCATCGCTGAGTACGTCGCTGACCAGCTTGGTATTGGTTTCCTGGTTCGGCGCCATGCCGAAACGCTGGTCCAGGGAGGCGCCGTAACGACCGCTGTAGCGGCGGTTGGCGTTCTGCACATCGGAACGGAAGGTCGCACCGATGGTGGCCTCGGTCACGTACAGGCCTTCCTTGGGCGACTGATACTTCAGCTCGGCCAGGGTCACAGTCAGCTGTGGGGCATTCAGCGCGTTGGCGGTCGGGGTAAAGCCCAGCAGGCGTACCGCAGCTTCGGCCTGGGCCTGCAGCTTCGGCAGGATCTGCGCGCCCTGGACGGTAATCGCGCTGGTTTCAGGGTAAAGCCCGCCACGGGTACCCAGGGTCGGCGACGGACGGCCGTCGACCACTTTCACGACCACCGGCTGGCCATGGCCGACCGGCGCGAGCTGAGTGGTGAGCTTCGGTTCCGGGCTGAGTTGTTGCGGGCTATGGGCGCAACCAGCCAGCGTCAAACTGGTCACAGTGATCAAACCGAACAACAGGCGTTGCAACATGCTCATTTCTCCAGAAATCAGGCACAGACAGGCGCGCAGTATAGCGGGGGTCGGCGGCCGCTAACCAGCGGCCCGGCGCGAGTCAGTCAGCTCTCATACAGGTTCGGTGCCAGGCGCTTGCTGTAACCTCCCCGTCACGAGCGTTACATGGCCATGTAACGCCCAGGCGGCATTCTTCATCGCAACTGCCCAACAGGTACATCGCCATGCATTTCCTCTGGTCCTTGTTCGCTCCGCGCCAGAAATACCGCAGCTTCGCCAAGCTCGACCCACAGGGCCGTTGCCAGGCGTTCAAGCACTGCAAAGTGCCGCCAATGGGCGACGGCTGGGTGGAAATCGAGGAAATCCGTCTCAACTGGTTGCACCAGCCGCTCCCCGCCAGCGCCCGTGTCAGCCCACGCATTGCCCGCGCCCGGGTACAACCGATGATGGCTACCTGACCAAAAGCCTAATAAAAGTCATTAAACAGGATCATTTCTGCGCGTTTCTTCGTTACAATCTCCCCCCGATTATAAGGACGTCTCCTGATCGGGCCTCGCAGCATCGCTGACGCATCAGCATCAGCTCCCCCGCATTGCCCACAGAGAGCCGCCCACACAGATCGAGTGAAGCCGGCGTGCTTGCTGTTCATCTTGCAAACCACCGCTTTTCGCGCATCTGCAGAGCTGCCATTGCTCGGCCACTGAGCTGTTCGCCCGTTAATGCCACGTGTTCCATGTCGGCATTCACCCCTCGGGCCGGTGCCAGGCTTGGACAGCCCTTTTTTGAGGTTCACGTCTTCAAAAGAGCGTGAAAAAACGGGTTTTCACAACTTCACAAGAGTGTGGCGAGCAAATGAATAGTTTTGCGTCTGTACTGGCACCATTAGCGTCTACAACAGCCCGATTACACAGGACCGAGCACGCCTCAGATACTTGCGCTTGAAGCCTGTCCGCTACGGATTTGGTTGCACAAACGGACTCTTGACCATAAGTCGAATTGCCCGCCCTGCCCTGAAATGCGTTCATACGCGGATCAGGCCTGGTTGGTAGCGTCCGTCGAAGTTGCGAAAAATTGCGAAGATTCGGACATGGCGATCCTGGCCATGAGTGACCTGGGGCATAACGTGAACCGCCCCCTACTCCTGGCAGCTATGCCGTCAATTTGGTGCTGCAGATTTTGGAGACGCGTTAATGGCGCATAACGAAGCAGTAGACGTCGTATTGGTTGGGGCCGGCATCATGAGTGCCACCCTCGCTGTACTGCTCAAAGAACTCGACCCCGCGATCAAGCTGGAAGTCGTCGAGCTGATGGATTCGGGTGCCGCGGAAAGTTCCAACCCGTGGAACAACGCCGGTACCGGCCATGCCGGCCTTTGTGAGCTGAACTACACGCCACAGGCCGCCGACGGTTCCATCGATATCAAGAAAGCCGTGCACATCAACACCCAGTTCGAGGTGTCGAAGCAGTTCTGGTCCTACCTGACCAAGAAAGGCACCTTCGGCTCGTCCAAGTCCTTTATCAGCCCGGTGCCGCACCTGAGCTTCGTCCAGGGCGAGAACGGCGTGTCCTTCCTGAAGAAGCGCTATGAAGTGCTGAGCAAGCACCACGCTTTCGCGGACATGGAATACACCGAGGACAAGGCCAAGATGGCCGAGTGGATGCCGCTGATGATGCCTGGCCGCCCGGCTGACGAAGTCATCGCCGCCACCCGCGTGATCAATGGCACCGACGTCAACTTCGGCGCCCTGACCAACCAGTTGCTCAAGCACCTGACCAGCGCACCCGATGCCCAGGTCAAGTACTGCAAGCGCGTGACCGGCCTGAAACGCAACAAGGACAACGGCTGGACCGTGAGCATCAAGGACGTCAACAGCGGCAACAGCCGCGACGTCGATGCCAAGTTCGTGTTCCTCGGCGCTGGCGGCGCGGCGCTGCCGCTGCTGCAGGCTTCGGGCATCGAGGAGAGCAAAGGCTTCGGCGGCTTCCCGGTCAGCGGCCAGTGGCTGCGTTGCGACAACCCGGAAGTGGTCAAGCGGCACCAGGCCAAGGTCTACAGCCAGGCGGCCGTGGGTTCGCCACCCATGTCCGTGCCGCACCTGGACACCCGTGTGGTCGATGGCAAGAAATCCCTGCTGTTCGGACCTTACGCCGGCTTCACCACCAAGTTCCTCAAGCACGGTTCTTTCATGGACCTGCCGATGTCGGTTCGCGCCGGCAACATCGGCCCGATGCTGGCGGTGGCTCGCGACAACATGGACCTGACCAAGTACCTGGTCAGCGAAGTGATGCAGTCCATGGAGCAGCGCCTGGAATCCCTGCGTCGCTTCTACCCTGAAGCCAAAGCCGAAGACTGGCGCCTGGAAGTGGCCGGCCAGCGGGTGCAGATCATCAAGAAAGATCCGAAGAAAGGCGGCGTGCTGCAGTTCGGCACCGAGCTGGTCGCAGCCAAGGACGGCTCTCTCGCCGCGCTGCTTGGCGCTTCGCCAGGCGCTTCGGTGACTGTCTCGATCATGCTCGAACTGATCGAGCGCTGCTTCCCGGCCAAGGCGACCGGTGAGTGGGCCAGCAAGCTCAAGGAAATCTTCCCGGCCCGTGAAAAGGCCCTGGAAACCGACGCTACGCTGTATCGCAAGATCAACAGCGAGAACAACGTCAGCCTGGAGCTGGTCGAGCAGAGCAGCGAAGCCGAAAGCTACGCTTAAGCCGCGCTCATGAAAAACGCCCCGCTCTCTTGGAGAACGGGGCGTTTTTTATGGCCGCTTAAAGACAACCACAGCCGGCGCAGCGCGTTTTCAGCCGCGGGCTTTTTCGATCAGTTCGATGTAATCGGCGGCGTTACGCTGGTCCTGGATCAGGGCCACGAAGTCCTTGCCATGTTCGTCCTTGCCATCCAGGTCGTAGCCGGCCTCGACGAAGAACACCAGAAAACGTTCGAAATCGTCGATACGCAGGCCACGATAGGCCTTGATCAGCTTGTGCAGGGACGGCGAAGTGGCGTCGGCCGGCTCGAAATCGAGGAACAGTTTGATCTGCGCATCGCCGATCTCGTCACCAATCACTTGTTTCTTATCTTTACGCATTGCCGACTCCAGCTCGCAGACATTTCACGGGGCAGGCAGTTTACCCCCAGGCCGCGTCGGGCCTCAACGCGAGCGTACCGCGCCGGTGTGCAGATCGGCCCAGATGTGGCCGTTGGCGTAGCTGAGGAACTGGCAATACACCGTGTCGTTGCGCAGCAGGTCCATCACCACCCGATACTGGGCCAGCGGGTAGAACAGGGTGAGGGTCTTGGTCTTGTCGTCGAACTGCGGCTTTTTCAGGCTTTTGCTCTCGCCGTCGAAGTTCACCAGCACCTGGCTGATGGTCGCGCCCTTGTTCAGCGGCTTGCCCTTGAGGCGGACCAGCAGCGGCGAGGTGACCGGGATCGGTTGCTGGTTGGATTGGCGCTGGCTGCCGATGACCACCGAGTACTCGGTGACCTGCAACAACTGTTGCTGCTCGGGGGCGGCATCACGCAGGGTCAGGTCATCGGGAGGCAGGAACTGCGCGTGCATGGGCGCAGGGGCGGCGGCCAGGGGCAGGCTCAGGATCAGAAAAAAGGCCGCGCAACTGCGAATCAAAAGGCTCATGAGGGACTCCAGGCAAGAGTGATGCACTCTAGCATGGGTTGTCCTTTCCACCCTGTAGCCGCTGCCGCAGGCTGCGATAGGTCCGCAGGACCTCTGACATCCTTGAGATCGCTACGAGCGTGCCGCTCGATCGCAGCCTGCGGCAGCGGCTACAGGAGCGAGGACGGTGCTCAGTCGAACTGGGCGCGCATCCAGGCCTGGTATTCGGCCACACCCGGCTCACCCTCGCGGGGCGCCCAAGCGGCCAGTTCGCCTTCGCCGACCGGACGATAAGGCCCGGCCTTGCATTCGAACATCAGGCTATCGGGCTCAAGCACCACCAGGCCGTGGTAGACGCCGACCGGCAGGTCGACGCCCATGCAATCCCCACCCGCTTGCAGCACCCGCTTGCCCAGCACTTGACCGGCGTCGTCGAAAATCAGCAGGCCCAGGCGCCCCTTGAGCACCAGCAGGGTCTCGGCCTTGTCGTCGCTCAGGTGGCGATGGGGCGGGATGTAGGTGGAGGGCTGTAGCCCCACCGCCATGCGGTGACAAGGCTCTTGCATCTGATGGAAGTTGTGGTGGTGGCGACGACGGGGGCTGGCCGAGGCTTTTTCGGCCAGTTCGGCAAACAGCGACTGATCCAGAAAGCTCGGCTCGCTCATGATTCACATGCCCTTGACGGCAAAGATGCCGGCAGCGTTACGCCAGTAACCCTTGTAGTCCATGCCGTAACCGAAGATGTAGCGATCCACGCATGGCAGGCCAACGTAGTCGGCTTTCAGGTCGGGACGGGCCTTGCGGTCGTGATCCTTGTCGATCAGCACGGCGGTGTGCACTGCGCGGGCGCCGGCGTGTTTGCAGAAGTCGATGATCGCGCCCAGGGTATGACCTTCGTCGAGGATGTCGTCGATGATCAGCACGTCACGGTCGATGAAGGACACTTCTGGCTTGGATTTCCAGAACAGCTCGCCGCCGCTGGTTTCGTTGCGATAGCGGGTGGCGTGCAGGTAGGAAGCTTCCAGCGGGAATTTGAGGTGGGTCAGCAGCTTGCCGGAGAAGATCAGGCCACCGTTCATCACGCAGAAAACCACCGGATTGCGTTCCGCCAGTTGTTCATTGATTTGTGCACCGACTCGGGCGATGGCCGCCTCGACCTCAGCTTCGGTGTACAGGCAGTCAGCCTCGCGCATGATTTGACGGATATGCTCGAGATCAGCGGACATGGCGCTCTCCAGGGGGGTGGCAGTTTCGGAAAAGCGAGCAAAGGTACGCATCCGGCCCGGTCAGATCAAGCGTTTCTGGACTAACGTACTTAGATGTCTATAGGACAACACCCTCGGATAGATTAATCTAGGCCGGTTTTTTTGCCCGCCGCCGGAGCCTTTCCCTATGCCCATCCGTGAGATCCGCCATCCGCTGATCCGACACAAACTTGGCCTTATGCGCCGCGCCGACATTAGCACGAAGAACTTCCGCGAGCTCGCTCAGGAAGTCGGTGCCCTGCTGACGTACGAAGCCACCAAGGACCTGCCACTCGAATCCTATGAAATTCCGGGTTGGTGCGGCCCTGTCCAGGTCGAGAAGATCGCCGGCAAGAAGATTACCGTGGTACCTATCCTGCGCGCCGGTATCGGCATGCTCGAAGGCGTGCTCAGCCTGATCCCGGGCGCCAAGGTCAGCGCCGTGGGCGTAGCCCGCAACGAGGAAACCCTGCAGGCGCACACTTACCTGGAAAAACTGGTTCCGGAAATCGACGAGCGCCTGGCCATGATCATCGACCCGATGCTCGCCACCGGCAGCTCCATGGTCGCGACCATCGACCTGTTGAAAAAGGCTGGCTGCAAGGACATCCGCGCCATGGTGCTGGTCGCCGCCCCCGAAGGCATCGAAGCCGTCGAGAAAGCTCACCCGGACGTGACCATCTACACCGCTTCCATCGATCAGAAACTCAACGAGCACGGCTACATCATCCCGGGCCTGGGCGATGCCGGCGACAAGATCTTCGGCACCAAGCAGAAGGACGCCTGAGCATGCAGGATGAGTTCAACGATCCGCTCTGGCGCCAGGTGCTGTCTGGCGCGCAGATGCTCTTCGTGGCCTTTGGCGCGTTGGTGTTGATGCCGCTGATTACCGGTCTCGACCCCAACGTGGCGCTGTTCACGGCGGGTCTCGGGACTCTGTTGTTCCAGCTCGTGACCGGGCGCCAGGTACCGGTATTCCTGGCCTCCAGCTTTGCCTTCATCACCCCGATCATTCTCGCCAAGGGCCAGTTCGGCCTGGCCGCGACCATGGGCGGCGTGATGGCGGCCGGTTTCGTTTATACCTTCCTGGGCCTGGCGGTGAAGATCAAGGGCACCGGTTTCATCGACCGGCTGCTGCCGCCGGTGGTGATCGGTCCGGTGATCATTTCCATCGGACTGGCCATGGCCCCGATCGCCGCCAACATGGCGATGGGCAAGGCCGGTGACGGCAGCGAGCTGATTCATTACCAGACGGCGATGATGATCTCGATGCCGGCGCTGCTCACCACCCTGATCGTCGCGGTGTTCGGCAAAGGCATCTTCCGTCTGGTGCCGATCATCTCCGGCGTGCTGGTGGGCTTTGCCCTGTCGTTCTACTTCGGTGTGGTCGATACCGCGAAGATCGCTGCGGCGCCCTGGCTGGCCCTGCCGCACTTCACCGCGCCGGAGTTCAACTGGCAGGCGATCCTGTTCATCGTCCCTGTGGCCCTGGCACCCGCCATCGAGCACATCGGCGGGGTGATCGCGGTCGGCAGCGTGACCGGTCGCGACTACCTGAAGAAGCCTGGCCTGCATCGCACCCTGTTCGGTGACGGCATCGCCACCACCGCCGCCGGCCTGTTCGGCGGTCCGCCCAATACCACCTACGCCGAAGTGACCGGCGCGGTAATGCTGACCAAGAACTACAACCCGAAAATCATGACCTGGGCGGCGATCTTCGCCATCAGCCTGGCGTTCATCGGCAAGTTCGGTGCGCTGCTGCAAAGCATTCCGGTTCCGGTGATGGGCGGGATTCTCTGCCTGTTGTTCGGTTCGATCGCGGCGGTGGGCATGAACACCCTGATCCGTCACAAGATCGACCTGGGCGAAGCCCGCAACCTGGTGATAGTTTCGGTGACCCTGGTGTTCGGGATTGGCGGGGTGTTGATCGGTACCGGTACCGGTCCGGACGACTTCGGCCTGAAAGGGATCGCCCTGTGCGCCATCGTCGCGATTGCGCTGAACCTGATCCTGCCGGGCAACGATGGCTGGAAGAACAAGAAGGCTGACGAGCCGCTGATCTGAGGATCTGCGTCAGCCGGAAACCTATCGCGGGCAAGCCTCGCTCCTACAGACGATGTCGGTCGTAGGAGCGAGGCTTGCCCGCGATGCTTTTACAACGCCAAAGGCGCGCGCTCGCACAAGGCGTTCAATGCCTTGGCCCATTGCGGGTCGTCGTTCAGGCACGGCACCAGCACCAACTCCTCCCCTCCCGCTTCGCGGAACTGCTCGCGACCGCGATCGCCGATCTCTTCCAGGGTCTCGATGCAGTCGGCGACGAACGCCGGGCACATCACCAGGATCTTCTTCACCCCCTGCCGGGCCAGCTCATCCAGACGCGCCTCGGTGTAGGGCTCGATCCATTTGGCACGCCCCAGACGAGACTGGAACGACACCGACCACTTGCCGTCCGGCAGCCCCATGCGCTCGGCGAATGCCCGAGCCGTGTTCAGGCACTGGCCGCGGTAACAGGTGGCGGCCACCTCGGGGGTTGCGTCGCGGCAGCAATCGCCGTCCAGGCTGTGGCCGGGATTGAGTTTTTTCAGGTGCCGTTCGGGCAAGCCATGGAAGCTCAACAGCAAATGATCGAAGTCCTGTTGCAGGTGCGGCCTGGCACTGGCCACCAGCGCGTCGAGGTACTCCGGCTGATCGTAAAACGGCTGCAGCACCGAAAGCTGTACATCCAGCTTCTTGTCGCGAATCACCCGCCGGGCTTCTTCCACCACCGTGGTCACGGTGCTGTCGGCGAACTGTGGATAGAGTGGCGCCAGGGTGATTTTCTTCTGCCCCTGGGCCACCAGACGCAACAACGCCGACTCGATGGACGGCTCGCCATAACGCATCGCCAGCTCCACCGGGCCGTGCTTCCACTCACTCGTCATGGTTTCCTGCAGACGGCGGCTGAGCACCACCAGCGGCGAACCCTGCTCCCACCAGATCGAGGCGTAGGCATGGGCCGATTGCTCCGGACGCTTGATCAGGATCAGCGACACCAGCAGCCGCCGGACCGGCCACGGCAGATCGATCACGTAAGGGTCCATCAGGAATTGATTGAGGTAGCTGCGCACATCCGCCACCGAGGTGGAGGCCGGCGAACCCAGGTTGACCAGGAGCAACGCGTGATCGGTCATGCAACGTCCTATTTCAGAGGCGGCTGGACAGGTCATCCAGGGCCGCGCGCAAATCAGTGAACTGGAAAGTGAATCCGGCGGCCAACAACCGCGCAGGGACCGCGCGTTGACCACCCAGCAACAACAACGACAATTCCCCCAGGCCGACGCGCAAGACAAAGGCCGGCACCGGCACTACCGCCGGCCGGTGCAAGACGCTGCCCAGGGTCTTGGCGAATTCGCGATTGCGCACCGGCTTGGGCGCGCAGGCATTATAAGGACCGCTGGCATCACTGCGGTGCAGAAGAAAATCAATCAGGGCGATTTGATCCTTGATATGAATCCACGGCATCCACTGCCGACCGTTGCCGATCGGCCCGCCCAGGGCCAGTTTGAAGGGCAGCAGCAAGCGCGACAAAAAGCCGCCCTCGGCCGCCAGCACCAGGCCCGTGCGAATCAGCACCACACGCACGCCCATGGCCTCGGCACGTTGCGCGGTCTCCTCCCAGGCGATGCATAACTGGCTGGCGAAATCCTCACTGACCGGAGGCGAGTCTTCGTTCAGCTCGCGCTCCCCGCCATCGCCATACCAGCCCACCGCCGACCCGGAGATCAACAACCCGGGTTTCTGCCCGCGGCTTTCCAGCCAGGCCAGGAGCTTTTCGGTCAGGGTAATTCGGCTGCTCCAGAGCAGCGCCTTGCGCTTGTGGGTCCAGGGCCGATCGGCGATCGGCGCTCCCGCCAGATTGATGATGGCGTCGACCGGCTCCTCCGCAAGTTCGTCCAGGCGGGCGATGCCGCGGACCTGGGTGCCACACAGTTTGGGCACCTCGGCAGGCCGACGACTCCATACGGTCAACTGATGGCCCTGGGTCAGCCAGTGACGGCAGAGTTGACGTCCTATCAAACCAGTACCGCCGGTCAGCAATATGTGCATGACATCTTCCTCGCGTGGCGTTTTACCCGGATCACTAGTCTATTTTTATAAGCAGGGATCTTTTCAATCGGGCAGGCTCTGTGTTTAACAATAGGACACCCTGTAAAACCGATAACGCCGAAAGCTATACCAAAAAACAAAATTGTACAGTTTTTAACGACGGCGTCTGCACAGAAAGGTAAACGAGGCCCCTATGACCGTACCCATCGCAATCATCGGTACCGGCATCGCCGGACTCTCGGCCACCCAGGCGCTGAGAGACGCCGGGCATGTCGTGCAACTCTTTGATAAAAGCCGCGGCAGCGGCGGGCGTATGTCCAGCAAGCGCAGCGACGCCGGCGCCCTGGACATGGGCGCTCAATATTTCACCGCTCGCGACCGGCGCTTCGTCACCGAAGTCCAGCGCTGGCAAGCCAATGGCTGGGCCGCCGAATGGGCGCCGCAGCTGTACAACTTCCATGGCGGCCAGCTCACTCCGTCGCCGGACGAACAGACCCGCTGGGTCGGCACCCCGCGCATGAGCGCCATTACCCGTGGCTTGCTGGGCGAAACGGAGGTGCATTTCGCCTGCCGAATCACCGAGGTCTACCGCGGCGAACAGCATTGGCACCTGCAGGATGCCGAAGGTTTCACCCACGGCCCGTTCAGCCACGTGATCATCGCCACGCCGGCCCCTCAGGCCACCGCTTTGCTGGCTGCCGCGCCAAAACTGGCGAGTGCCGCCGCCGGGGTGAAGATGGACCCGACCTGGGCCGTCGCCCTGGCATTCGAGACCGCGCTGGAAACCCCGGTGGAAGGCTGCTTCGTACAGGACAGCCCGCTGGACTGGCTGGCCCGCAACCGCAGCAAACCAGGGCGCGACAACAGCCTCGACACTTGGGTCCTGCACGCCAGCAGCACCTGGAGCCGCCAGCACATCGACCTGCCGAAAGAAGCGGTGATCGAGCAATTGCACGGCGCATTCGCCGAACTGCTGCACAGCGCCATGCCCGCCCCCAGCTTCAGCCTCGCCCACCGCTGGCTCTACGCCCGCCCGGCCAGCAGCCATGAATGGGGAGCCCTGGCGGATGTCGACCTGGGGCTCTATGTGTGCGGCGACTGGTGTCTGTCCGGTCGCGTCGAAGGGGCCTGGCTCAGCGGGCAGGAGGCCGCCCGCCGGTTGCACGAAAACCTGTAAGCGCATCACCCCGCGTAACCTTGCTGCTGTCGCCATGGACAGCAGCCTGTCTCCCCCGCACCAAAACCCGAAACATACTTCTGCTGATCGGACTGTTCCGAGATGAAGAAAAACGCGCGCCAAAATCTCCTGCGTTAGCCAGCCAGCAATCGAACGACTAAAGCCCAACGACCGACAGATGAGCAGGACGTAACCCGAAGGGCTGCGCAACAAACCTGTACAAAATATTTGACTTGCACACCTTTGATCCTATGATGAGGCAAAGTTGTACAAGATCATATTTTTTGTACATGAAAAACCGGAGCCCTGCACATGCCCAGCAATCCGACCCAGGCCGACAAACCGAGAATCGCCATCAGCGCCTGCCTGCTGGGTGCGCCTGTGCGCTACAACGGCGGGCACAAGGAATCGCGCCTGTGCAGCCAGGACCTCGCTGAGTTTTTCGAGTTTGTCCCGCTGTGCCCGGAAGTCGCCATCGGCCTGGGCACACCCCGCGAACCGATCCGCCTGGTGGGCGATCCGCGGCAACCGCGGGCCGTTGGCAGCATCAATCCAGCCATGGATGTCACCCAGGCGCTCACGGATTACGGCCAGCGCATGGCCGATGAACTGGGCAGCCTTTGCGGCTATATCTTCATGCAAAAATCTCCGTCCTGCGGCCTGGAGCGGGTCAAGGTCTACCAGGACCAGGGCCGTCCCGCCGAGCTCAGCGGGCGCGGAATCCATGCCCAGGCGTTCTGCAGCCGCCATCCGGACCTGCCGGTGGAAGAAGACGGCCGACTCAATGATCCGGTGCTGCGGGAAAACTTCCTGACCCGGGTGTTCGCCTACAGCGCCTGGCAGGATGTGCTCAGGCAAGGCCTGAGCCGTCGCCGCCTGACCGACTTTCACGCGCGCTACAAATACCTGCTGATGGCCCACAACCCGGAGCAATACAAGGCCCTCGGCACCCTGCTGGGCAACATGGGCCAAAGCGATCCGGCGCAGATCGGCCCCCGTTATTTCAGCCAGCTGATGGCGGCCCTGAAAAAGTGCGCCACCCGCCGTACCCACAGCAACGTACTGCAACACATCAGCGGCTATCTCAAGCAAGCCATCAGCCGCGAAGACAAACAGGAAATGCAGCACCTCATCGGCCAGTACCGACACGGCATCGTGCCGCTGGTGGTGCCGCTGACCCTGCTCAAGCATCACCTGCGCCGGCACCCCGATCCCTACATCGCGCAACAGGTGTACCTGCAGCCGCATCCGGAAAGTCTCAGCCTGCGCAATGCGCTCTGAACCATGAACGATTCGACGTTCGACGACCCGGATGCATCCGCCAGCGAATCCGATCGCGCCCATGGGCAAGGCTGGCTGCCGATTCGCGAGGTGACCCGCCAGACCGGGGTCAACGCCGTCACCCTGCGGGCCTGGGAACGTCGTTACGGGCTGATCGTGCCGCAGCGTACCGCCAAGGGTCACCGGCTGTTTTCGAACGAACACGTGCAACGCATTCTGAAAATCCTGACCTGGCTCAATCGCGGCGTGGCGGTCAGCCAGGTCAAACACCTGTTGGACGCCGAGCCTGCACTCGGCGAAGCGGCCCACAACGACTGGCACCTGCAACGCCAGAGCCTGATCCAGGCCATCAGCCAATTGACCGAGCGCCAGGTCGACGAAAGCGTCAACCAGGCCATGGCGCTCTACCCGCCGCGCACCTTATGCGAACACCTGCTGCTACCGCTGCTGGACGAACTCGAACAGCGCTGGCAGGGCCGCTTCGGCATGCAGATGGAGCGGGTGTTTTTCCATTCCTGGCTGCGCAGCAAATTCGCAGTGCGGGTCTATCACAACAACCGCCAACTGCAAGGCGCCCCTCTGCTGCTGATCAATCACTCGGACCTGCCGCTGGAGCCGCACCTGTGGCTCTGCGCCTGGCTGATCAGCAATAGCGACTGCCCGGTGGCAGTCTTCGACTGGCCGCTGCCCCCCGGTGAGCTGGCCCTGGCCGTCGAGCGCCTGAAAGCGCGGGGCGTGCTGCTGTACGCGAGCCAGTCGATCAACCTGCGGCAATTGCCACGTCTGCTCGGCGGCCTCGACTGCCCGGCACTCATCGTCGGCCCCGCGGTGAGCATCCACCCCGCCGAACTGGCCATCTGCACCAACCAGATCGCCAATCTGCACCTCGCCGCAGACCCACTCTCGGCGCACCAGGCCCTGACCGGGCTAGGACTTCTCTAAATGCAGGAACTCCCATGCAACTGATCTGGCTACGCAGCGACCTGCGCCTGCATGACAACACCGCGCTGAGCGCCGCCACCCAGCGCGGGCCGACCGTGGCCCTGTACCTGCTGAGCCCGCGGCAATGGCAGGCGCATGACGATGCACCGTGCAAGGTCGACTTCTGGCTGCGCAACCTGGAGCAGCTGAGCAGCGACCTGACCCGGCTGAACATCCCGCTGCTGATTCGCCAAGCGCCGAGTTGGGAGCAGGCACCCCAGGTGCTGCTGCAACTGTGCCGGGAACTGGCCGTCGAGGCGCTGCACGTCAACGAGGAATACGGCATTCACGAGAGTCGCCGCGATGCGGCGGTAGCCAGCCTGCTGAAGAGCCAGGGCGTGAGCTTCCACAGTTACCTCGACCAGTTGCTGTTCCGGCCCGGCAGTGTGCTGACCAAAAGCGGCGGTTACTTCCAGGTCTTCAGCCAGTTTCGCAAGGTCTGCTACAACCGGCTGCACAGCGCCCTGCCGCCACAGCTGGCGGCTCCCAGGGCGCAAGCCGCGCTGAGGATAAAAGCCGATGCGCTGCCCAGGCAGGTCGAAGGGTTCCCGACACCCGGCCCGCACCTGCAGGCGCTCTGGCCAGCCGGTGAAACCGCGGCGCAACAACGCCTGGCGCATTTTGCCGAGGCCCAGCTCGTCCACTACCAGGCCGAGCGCGACCTCCCGGCCAAGCCTGGCACCAGTCAGCTTTCGGCCTACCTCGCCGCCGGTGTGCTGTCGCCACGCCAATGCCTGCACGCGGCGCTGCAAAACAACCGGGGCGAGTTCGCCAGCGGCAGCCCCGGCGCCGTCACCTGGATCAACGAACTGCTCTGGCGCGAGTTCTACAAACACATCCTGGTGGGCTATCCACGGGTGTCCCGGCACCGGGCCTTCCGCCCGGAAACCGAAGCCGTGGCCTGGCGCGATGCCCCCGATGAGCTGGCGGCCTGGCAGCAGGCCCGCACCGGCCTGCCGATCATCGACGCAGCCATGCGCCAGTTGCTGGAAACCGGCTGGATGCACAACCGCCTGCGGATGATCGTGGCGATGTTCCTGACCAAAAACCTGCTGATCGACTGGCGCCAGGGCGAGCGCTTTTTCATGCGCCACCTGATCGACGGCGACCTGGCGGCAAATAACGGTGGCTGGCAATGGAGCTCATCCACCGGCACCGACTCGGCGCCCTACTTCCGGATCTTCAACCCGTTGAGCCAGTCGCAGAGGTTCGACAGCCAAGGGACTTTCATCAGGCACTGGCTGCCAGAGCTGGCGGAGCTGAATGAAAAAGATATCCACAACCCGGCCGCCATCGGCGGTCTGTTCGGCGTGGCCGATTACCCGCCGCCGATGGTCGATCTGTCGATGTCCCGCGAACGCGCCCTGGCGGCCTTCAAGAACCTGCCGTCACGGGGCGTTGCCGAGGGGTATCAGGAATAAGGTGACGGCAGGCGTCCGTCAGTGGTTTCACACAGCCTGCGGCCACTGCCTTACACTGCGCGCCTATGACCACTATTCCTGTCACCCAGATCGCCGAAGCGGCGGTCACCTGCTCGAGCTGCGCGGCCTGCTGCTGCCAACTGGAAGTGATGCTGATCACCGAAACCGGGGTGCCCGAGCGTTTTATCGACACCGACGATTGGGGTGGCGAAGTCATGCTGCGGCTGGATGATGGCTGGTGTGCCGCGCTGGATCGCAACAGCATGCTGTGCAGCATCTACGAACAACGGCCGTTGATCTGCCGGGAGTTCGAGATGGGGGAAGTGGACTGCCTCAACGAACGCCGCGGCATCGCCACGGCGTATCGCTGAAAAGGGTCTTACAACGGCATGGTGTAATGCAGCGAGTAGCTCTCTACACCGTCGTTGGGCGTCGCGATACCGGCGTTGGAATAGTGCGTGGCACGGAGACCGACTTCATGCCCGCCGTTGAACCGCAGGCCGAAACCGAAGCGGTCCTCGAACTGGAACGCCGAACCGAGCTTGTTGTCCTCCACCTCGGTGTTGGCGAACACCGCCACGCCGATCCCCGCCTCGATGTAAGGCTTGATGTTCTGCCCGGCAAATTCGTACACCAGCACTGGCGAGAACGACAGGCTGTGGTTGCTGGACTTCTCGTCGCCATCCCAGAAGGTATAGGCGCCGCTCCAGTAGCCGGTCAGGCGACCGACATCGCTTTGCAGCCAGCTTTTGTCCCAATCGAATTGCATGCCCAGGCGATAGGTCTGGGTCGAATCGCCGGTCTGCCCCACCGAAAACTCGACGCCGGCCGCCTGTGCCGAAAAACTTTGCCCCAATAGCGTGGCTGCAAGTGCAGCCAAACAAAACACTCGTCTCATCAGGAACATCCTTTTCAAACGATTTGTATGGTGTTGTACAGATTCCGCAGACACGTTAATAGAAATCAGCGCTTGAACAGAAGTTCAGCGCAAATCAGCGCTTCTGCAGGATTTATTTATAAAGCGAAGCTTTGCACCGCTCCCGCCTCTTTCCAGAGCAACGGCAGGATATGTCTGAAGTGACACGGATCGCCGCTGGTCCAGAACTGAGCCTGGCGTGCAGGCCCCGCGGCCAACAGCTCGCGCTCACCGAGCAGGCGCTCCAACTGGCGGGCCACCGCGGCCCCGGTATCGATCAGGCTGATGTCCTCGGGGATCATCGACTTGAGCAACGGCTTGAGAAACGGATAGTGGGTGCAGCCAAGGATGATGGTGTCGCAGCCGGCCGCCAGCAGCGGCTCGACATAACCCTGCAGCAGTTGGCGCAACGCGGGGCTGTGCAGGTCACCGGCTTCGATCCGCTCCACCAGGCCCGGGCATGGCCGGGTGATGACCTTGATGTCGGTGGCGAAACGATCGAGCAAGGCGGCGAACTTGGCACTCTGCAAGGTGCCGGTGGTGGCCAGCACGCCGACCACGCCACTGCGGGTCGCGGCGGCAGCCGGCTTGACCGCGGGCTCCATGCCGATGATAGGCCAGTCCGGATAATCCCGACGCAGGTCGGCGACAGCGGCCACGGTCGCGGTGTTGCAGGCCAGGACCAGTGCCTTGGCACCCTGCTCGCGGAAAAACCCGGCGACCAGGCTGCAACGCTGACGGATGAATTCGGGGGTTTTCTCGCCGTAGGGAATGTTGCCGCAATCGGCTACATATAGCAGCGACTCATGGGGCAGGCGCTGCTGGATCTCCGCCAGCACCGACAGGCCGCCGACGCCGGAGTCGAAGACGCCGATTGGCGCTTCACGCATGCCGGCCTCCACAGACGCTGCAGCCCGGGTCACGCTTGACCCGCAGTTCACGAAAGCGTGTGCCCAGGGCATCGATCAACAACAGGCGGCCCACCAGCGGCTCGCCGAACCCCACCAGCAGCTTCAACGCCTCGAGCGCCTGCAGGCTGCCCACCAGGCCCACCAACGGCCCGACCACGCCGGCTTCGCTGCAGGTCAGTTCGGCTTCGCTGCCGTGCCCATATAAACAGTGGTAGCACGGGCTCTCGGGACGCCGTGGATCGAACACCGACAGCTGCCCTTCCAGGCGAATCGCCGCGCCGCTGACCAGCGGCTTGCCGGCGGCGACGCAGGCGGCGTTCACCGCCTCGCGGGTGGAGAAGTTGTCGGTGCAATCGAGCACCAGGTCCACCGCCGTGACCGCGGCCGCCAGGGAGTCGGCATCCAGCGCGGCACGATGGGGCACCAGCTGGATTTCGGGATTGATCGCGGACAGGCGACGCATCGCCGAATCGACCTTGCTCAGGCCGACGCTGTCGGTGTCATGGATGATCTGGCGTTGCAGGTTGGTCAGGTCGACCGTATCGAAGTCGGCCAGGTGCAGCTCGCCGACACCTGCGGCGGCCAGGTACAAGGCCACCGGAGCACCCAGGCCGCCCAGGCCGACGATCAATACGCGGCTGGCCTTGAGTCGCAACTGGCCGTCGATGTCGACGTGCTGCAACAGAATCTGCCGGCTGTAGCGCAGCAACTCCTGATCGTTCAGCACGGCAGGCTTCCTAAGCTGATGCGTTCATGACCGCCCAGGTCGACACGGCTGTGCACCTCGGCGAACCCTTGGCTGAGTAACAGGTCGCGTACGGCCGGCGCCTGGTCGTAGCCATGCTCCAGCATCAGCCAGCCGCCGGCTTCGAGGTGCCCTGGCGCCTGGGCGATGATCAGGCGCAGATCGTCCAGCCCGTCCTTGCCCGCGACCAGCGCGCTCTCCGGCTCGAAACGCACATCGCCGGCTGCAAGATGCGGGTCGGTGTCGGCGATATAGGGCGGGTTACTGATGATCAGTTGATAACGCTCGCCTTGCAAAGCGCTGAACCAATGGCTGTTCAGCACCGTGACATTGTCCAGTTGCAGGCGCTGGCGATTGCGTTCGGCCAGGGCCACGGCCTCCAGCACCCGGTCGACCGCGGTGACCCGCCACGCCGGGCGCTCGCTGGCCAGGGCCAGGGCAATGGCGCCGCTGCCGGTGCCCAGGTCGAGCACCTTGGCCGGCGTGGCGGGCAGCAATTCCAGCGCCGCCTCCACCAGCAATTCGGTGTCGGGACGCGGGATCAGGGTGTGGGGCGCCACTTCCAGATCGAGCTTCCAGAAGCCCTGCTGGCCAAGGATATAGGCCACCGGCTCGCCGGAACGGCGCCGCTGCAAGTAACTGGCGAAGGTCAATGCCGCTTCGCTGGGCACGATCCGCTCGGGCCAGGTGTGCAGGAAGCTGCGCGGCTTGCCCAGGGCAGCGGCCAGCAGCAACTCGGCATCCAGGCGGGCCGTGGGCGAATCGGGCAATTGGGCGGCGCGTAACAGGCTGGCGATGATGGTCATTTATGTTTACTCGCCCAGCGCCGCAAGTTGATCGGCCTGGTACTCGGCCAGAAGTGGCTCAATCACCGCTTCGACGCCACCGGCAAGGATTTCATCGAGGGAGTAGAGGGTCAGGTTGACCCGGTGATCGGTCACCCGACCCTGGGGAAAGTTGTAGGTGCGGATGCGCTCGGAGCGGTCGCCCGAGCCCACCAGCAGCTTGCGTTCGCTGGCGATCGCATTGGCCGCGGCGCTGGTTTGCTGGTCGTTGAGCTTGGCCGACAGCCAGGACATGGCGCGCGCCCGGTTCTTGTGCTGGGAACGTTCTTCCTGGCACTCGACCACGATGCCCGACGGGATGTGGGTAATACGGATCGCCGAGTCGGTCTTGTTGACGTGCTGGCCGCCGGCGCCGGAGGAGCGGTAGGTGTCGATCCGCAGGTCCGCCGGGTTGATCTCGATGGCTTCCTGTTCGTCCGGCTCGGGCAGCACCGCCACGGTGCACGCCGAAGTATGGATGCGGCCCTGGGATTCGGTGGCCGGCACCCGCTGTACACGATGGGCGCCGGATTCGAATTTCAGCTTGCCGTAGACGTTCTCGCCTTCGACCCGGGCGATGACTTCTTTATAGCCGCCGTGCTCGCCCTCGTTTTCCGAGAGGATCTCCAGCCGCCAGCCACGCCGCTCGGCATAACGCGAATACATGCGGAACAGGTCGCCGGAGAAAATCGCCGCCTCGTCGCCGCCGGTGCCGGCGCGGATTTCCAGGAACACGTTGCGCCCGTCGTTGGGGTCCTTGGGCAGCAGCATGCGTTGCAGGGTGCTTTCCAGCTCGACCAGTTGTTCCTTGGCCTCGCGGACTTCTTCCACCGCCATTTCGCGCATGTCCGGATCGCTGTCCTTGAGCAGCGCCTGGGCGCCCTCGAGGTCGGCCTGGACCTTGAGCACCTGTTTATAGGTCTCGACGATCGGCTCGACTTCGGCGTACTCCTTGGAATAGGCGCGGAACTTGGCCTGATCGGAAATGACTTCGCCGTCGCCAAGCAACGCGGTCAGTTCCTCGAAACGGTCCTGGAGGACATCCAGCTTATTGAGCAGTGACGCTTTCATTGCGGTTTTTTATCCGAAGAGTCCGAAGCGCCCTCACCGAGGGCAAAGAGTTCCTGGGCCATGGCCAGCGCATCCAGGCGGCCTTCAGCGGTCAGCTTTTTCAACTGGACGCTGGGCGCATGCAGCAATTTGTTGGTCAGGCCGCGAGCCAGTTGCATCAGGACGTCTTCGGCGCTGCTGCCGTTGGCCAGCATGCGCTGGGCCTTTTGCAACTCTTCGTCGCGCAGGCGCTCGCTCTGCTGACGATACGCCTTGAGCACATCCACCGCAGCCAGCTCGCGCAGGCGCACCATGAAGTCCTCGGCGCCGATGTTCACCAACTCTTCCGCTGCCTGTGCCGCGCCTTGGCGGCTCTTGAGGTTTTCGGCGACCACTTCGTGGAGATCGTCGACGGTATAGAGGTAAACGTCGTCCAACTCGCCGACTTCCGGCTCGATATCCCGGGGAACGGCGATATCCACCATGAAGATCGGCTTGTGCTTGCGCAGCTTCAGCGCACTTTCCACCGCGCCCTTGCCCAGGATCGGCAGCTGGCTGGCGGTGGAACTGATGACGATGTCGCTGTGCACCAGCTCCTGAGGGATATCCGACAGCAGCACGGCATGGGCTCCAAACTGTTCGGCCAGGGTACTGGCGCGCTCCAGGGTGCGGTTGGCGACCACGATGCGCTTGACCCCCAGGTCATGCAGGTGGCGGGCGACCAGGGTAATGGTCTCGCCGGCGCCGATCAGCAGTGCCTGGCTGCGCTGCAGATCGCTGAAAATCTGTTTCGCCAGGCTCACCGCGGCAAAGGCCACGGAAACCGGGTTTTCGCCGATGGCGGTGTCGGTGCGCACCTGCTTGGCGGCGCTGAAGGTGGCCTGGAACAACCGCCCCAGCAGCGGGCCAATGGTTCCGGCCTCACGCGCCACGGCGTAGGCGGATTTCATCTGCCCGAGGATCTGCGGTTCGCCCAGCACCAGCGAGTCCAGCCCCGAGGCGACACGCATCATGTGACGAACGGCCGCATCATCTTCGTGCACATAGGCACTGGCGCGCAGGTCTTCGAGGCTCAGATGGTGGTACTCGGCCAGCCAGCGCAGCACGACATCCGCCGAAAGGTGATCCTGTTCTATATAGAGTTCACTGCGATTGCAGGTGGAGAGGATCGCAGCTTCGCGGCTGTCGGTGAGGCGGCAGAGCTGCTGCAAGGCCTCAACCAACTGCTCAGGGGTAAAGGCCACGCGCTCGCGGACGTCTACTGAAGCAGTCTTGTGGTTAATACCGAGTGCGAGGAAGGCCATTCAAGGTCGCTGATGATGTCGAGAAGCCGACAATTGTCCTACTTCGAAAGATTCAGAACAACCACTGCCGACTATTGTCCCAATAGACTGCCTCTGTAAGGCATCCGCTGAGTCTCGGTTATGTTTGGCCGAAGGCTTGTGTCATGATGATCCGACCGCAGGTTAGTCGTCCTCTTCCTATATGAATAGATCTTCCGCGTTGCTCCTCGCTTTTGTCTTCCTCAGCGGCTGCCAGGCCTTGGCACCCGTTTCACCGGACGCTACACCGCCGGTCGAAGACAGCACACCGGCTCCTGAAAAGCCCAAGGTTTACTCCTCGTTCAGCGAAGACACGATCTTCAGCCTGCTGAGCGCGGAACTGGCTGGCCAACGCAATCGTTTCGACATTGCCCTGGACAACTATGTCACCCAGGCCATCAACACCCAGGACCCGGGCATCTCCGAGCGGGCGTTTCGCATCGCCGAATACCTGGGCGCCGACCAGGCTGCGCTGGACACCGCGCTGATCTGGGCGAAAAACGCCCCGGACGACCTGGAAGCCCAGCGCGCCGCCGCCATCCAGCTGGCCCGCACCGGGCGTTACGACGAATCCATGGTCTATATGGAGAAAGTCCTGCAGGGCAAGGGCGATACCCATTTCGATTTCCTCGCGCTGTCGGCCGCCGACACCGACCAGGACACCCGCAACGGTCTGATGAAAAGCTTCGACCGCTTGCTGCAAAAACACCCGAACAACGGCCAGTTGGTCTTCGGCAAGGCGCTGCTGCTGCAACAGGACGGCGACACCCGCGAAGCCCTGAAACTGCTGGAGCAGAACCCGCCGGAAGAAGGCGAAATCGCGCCGATACTCCTGCGCGCCCGCCTGCTGCAAAGCCTCAGCCGCGCCGACGAAGCCCTGCCGCTGCTGGAAAAAAGCATTCGCAAGTACCCGGACGACAAGCGCCTGCGCCTGACTTACGCGCGCATGCTGGTCGAGCAGGATCGCATGGACGACGCCAAGGCCCAGTTCTCCAGCCTGGTCCAGCAGTATCCGGAAGACGACGAGCTGCGTTACTCCCTGGCGCTGGTCTGCCTGGAAGCCAAGGACTGGGAAGAAGCCAAGGGTTACCTGGAAGACCTGATCGCCCGGGAAAGCCATGTCGATTCGGCGCACCTGAACCTGGGCCGCATCGCCGAAGAACTCAACGACCCGCAAGGCGCACTGGCGGAATACGGCCAGGTCGGCCCAGGTAACGACTACCTGCCGGCACAATTGCGCCAGGCTGACATCCTGATGAACAACGGCCGTACCGCCGAAGCCGAAAAACGCCTGGCCGCCGCCCGCGACACCCAGCCGGACTACGCCATCCAGCTGTACCTGATCGAAGCCGAAACCCTGTCCGCCAACAAGCAGGGCGACAAGGCCTGGAAGATTCTCCAGCAAGCCCTGCAGCAATACCCGGACGATGTGAACCTGCTCTACACCCGGGCGATGCAGGCCGAGAAGCGCAATGACCTGGCGCAGATGGAAAAAGACCTGCGCCTGATCATCAAGCGCGAGCCGGACAACGCCATGGCATTGAACGCCCTCGGCTACACCCTGTCGGATCGCACGACCCGCTACGCCGAAGCCAAGGCCCTGATCGAACAGGCCCATCAGCTGACCCCGGACGATCCGGCGGTGCTCGACAGCCTGGGCTGGGTGAACTATCGCCTGGGCAACCTCGCGGAAGCCGAACGCCTGCTGCGCCAGGCGCTGGAACGCTTCCCCGACCAGGAAGTCGCCGCGCACCTGGGCGAAGTGCTCTGGGCCAACGGCAAGCAACGCGAAGCCAAGCAGATCTGGAGCAAGTTCCTCAAGGACCAGCCCGACAGCCCTATCCTGCGCAGTACCATCAAGCGCCTGACCGGATCAGAGACCCTTTAAGACTATGTTTTTGCGCCACCTTATCGTTTTCAGCTTTATCGCTCTGCTCGCCGGCTGCTCGGGTTTCGGTACCCGCGAATCCGTCGAGGGCCACGGCAGCCCTGCGCTATGGCGCGAACACAAGCAGCAGTTGACTGGTCTCGACGGCTGGCAGATCAACGGCAAGATCGGCATTCGTGCACCCAAGGATTCGGGCAGCGGCACCTTGTTCTGGTTGCAGCGCCAGGATTACTACGATATCCGCCTGTCCGGCCCGCTGGGTCGTGGCGCCGCCCGCCTGACCGGTCGTCCCGGCCAGGTCGCGCTGGAAGTCGCCAACCAGGGACGCTATGAAGCGCCAACCCCGGAAGCCCTGCTCGAAGAACAGCTGGGCTGGAACCTGCCGGTCTCGCATCTGGCCTGGTGGGTTCGCGGGCTGCCCGCCCCCGACAGCAAGAGCCGCCTGACCCTGGATGGCGACAGCCGCCTGTCCAATCTCGAACAGGACAACTGGCAGGTCGAGTACCTGAGTTATGCACAACAGAGCGGTTACTGGCTGCCCGAGCGGATCAAGCTGCATGGCCGCGACCTTGACGTCACGCTGGTGATCAAGGAATGGCAACCACGCAAGCTGGGGCAGTAAGCATGAACGCACCACGACTGACCCTGCCCTCCCCGGCAAAACTCAATCTGATGCTGCACATCCTCGGTCGCCGGGAAGACGGCTATCACGAATTGCAGACGATCTTTCAGTTTCTCGATTACGGCGATGAAATCACCTTCGCCGTGCGCGATGACGGCGTCATTCGCCTGCATACGGAGTTCGCCGGCGTCCCCCACGACAGCAACCTGATCGTGCGGGCGGCCAAGCAGCTTCAGGAACAGTCCGGGTGCCCGCTGGGTATCGACATCTGGATCGAGAAAGTCCTGCCCATGGGCGGCGGCATCGGTGGCGGCAGCTCCAATGCGGCGACCACCCTGCTGGGCCTGAATCACCTCTGGCAACTGGGCTGGGACGAAGATCGCCTGGCCACACTGGGCCTTTCCCTGGGCGCCGATGTGCCGGTTTTCGTGCGCGGGCATGCGGCTTTCGCCGAGGGCGTGGGAGAGAAACTCACCCCGGTAGACCCCGAGGAGCCCTGGTATCTCGTGCTGGTGCCGCAAGTCTCTGTAAGTACAGCAGAAATTTTTTCAGATCCGCTGTTGACACGTGACACTCCGCCCATTAAAGTGCGCCCCGTTCCCAAGGGAAACAGCAGAAATGACTGCTTGCCGGTGGTTGCAAGGCGTTATCCAGATGTACGTAACGCATTGAATTTGTTAGGTAAATTTACCGAAGCAAAACTGACCGGGACTGGAAGTTGTGTGTTTGGGGGCTTCCCAAGCAAAGCTGAAGCTGATAAAGTCTCGGCCCTTCTTACAGAGACCCTTACAGGTTTTGTAGCAAAAGGAAGCAACGTTTCGATGTTGCATCGCAAGCTGCAAAGTCTGCTCTAAAAGGAACCAAGTGCCAGGCACTTGATGCAATAGATACAGGGGCGTCGCCAAGCGGTAAGGCAGCAGGTTTTGATCCTGCCATGCGTTGGTTCGAATCCAGCCGCCCCTGCCATTTTCCTTATACTCATCCAGGTATACCCTCAGCCTTCAGGTACTGCGCGTGTCCAAGATGATGGTCTTTACGGGGAACGCTAACCCCGATCTGGCTCGGCGTGTCGTACGTCAGCTGCATATCCCTCTCGGTGACATCTCTGTCGGTAAGTTTTCCGACGGCGAAATTACCGCTGAGATCAATGAAAATGTCCGCGGTAAGGACGTCTTCATTATTCAGCCGACTTGCGCTCCGACCAACGATAACCTGATGGAACTCGTCGTGATGGCTGATGCCTTCCGCCGCTCCTCAGCGACTCGAATCACTGCTGTAATTCCTTACTTTGGTTATGCCCGTCAGGATCGCCGTCCGCGTTCCGCACGTGTGGCTATCAGCGCGAAAGTCGTGGCTGACATGCTTACCGTAGTCGGCATCGACCGTGTTCTCACGGTTGATCTGCATGCTGACCAGATTCAGGGCTTCTTCGATATTCCGGTAGATAACATCTACGGCTCCCCGGTTCTGGTGGATGACATCGAAGACCAACGTTTCGAAAACCTGATGATCGTCTCCCCGGACATTGGTGGCGTCGTGCGTGCACGTGCCGTTGCCAAATCCCTGGGCGTGGATCTCGGGATCATCGACAAGCGCCGTGAGAAAGCCAATCACTCTGAAGTGATGCATATCATCGGTGACGTTGAAGGCCGTACCTGCATCCTGGTTGACGACATGGTCGATACCGCCGGCACCCTGTGCCACGCGGCCAAGGCCCTGAAAGAGCATGGCGCTGCCAAGGTCTTTGCCTACTGCACACACCCTGTGCTGTCGGGTCGAGCAATCGAGAACATTGAAAATTCCGTGCTGGACGAGCTGGTGGTGACCAACACCATCCCGCTGTCCGCTGCAGCACAAGCCTGTGCGCGTATCCGTCAACTGGATATCGCACCGGTTGTTGCCGAAGCGGTTCGCCGTATCAGCAACGAAGAATCGATCAGCGCGATGTTCCGCTAGGGCCCTGCCCTAGCCTGACATCTCGATGACGAAAAGCGCCCCGCCCCAGCATTCCTGTTGGGGCGGGGCTTTTTTGCCCATATCGCCTTTAGCGCTGGTCGCAAACGCTGGGGCGAGTGTGGTTATTTTGGAGATACAACATGAACGATTTTACTCTGAATGCTGAAGTGCGTTCCGACCTGGGGAAAGGTGCGAGCCGCCGCCTGCGTCGTCTCGCAAGCCTGGTTCCAGCTGTAGTTTACGGTGGCGACAAAGCCCCTGAATCCATCAGCATGCTGGCCAAAGAAGTTGCCAAACTGCTCGAAAACGAAGCGGCTTTCAGCCACGTTATCGAACTGAACGTTGGCGGCACCAAGCAAAACGTCGTGATCAAGGCGCTGCAACGTCACCCGGCCAAAGGCCACGTGATGCACGCTGACTTCGTACGCGTTGTTGCTGGTCAGAAACTGACCGCTATCGTTCCAGTGCACTTCATCAACGAAGCTGCTCCGGTCAAGAAAGGCGGCGAGATTTCGCACGTTATCGCTGAAATCGAAGTGTCCTGCCTGCCGAAAGACCTGCCTGAGTTCATCGAAGTCGACCTGGGCGACGCTGAAATCGGCACCATCGTTCACCTGTCGAACCTCAAGGCCCCTAAAGGCGTTGAGTTCGTTGCTCTGGCTCACGGTAACGACCTGGCTGTTGCCAACGTTCACGCTCCACGTGTTGCTCCAGAAGCTGCAGAAGGCGCTGCAGAGTAATTCACTCTGCTTGCCGGAGTTACCGGAAACATCGCGGACTGGAACGTAGCGAGAAAGCGGGCGGGAACGCGGAGTTTACATAATGGTAAATGAGCACTTGTCGTCCACTTTCGCCGCACACTCCCGTCGCGGCGATGTTATCCACAACTCCAAGGAAGGGCCCCTATCGTGACTGCCATCAAACTGATCGTTGGCCTGGGTAATCCAGGCGCCGAATACGAACAGACCCGGCATAACGCAGGGGCCCTTTTTGTTGAGCGCATCGCCGAGAAACAAGGCGTCAACCTTGTGGCCGATCGCAAATATTTCGGCCTGACCGGGCGTTTTTCGCACCAGGGTCAGGACATTCGTCTGCTGATACCCACCACCTACATGAACCGCAGCGGCCAGGCCGTGGCGGCATTGGCCGGTTTCTTCCGCATCAAGCCCGAAGAAATCCTGGTGGCGCATGACGAACTCGACCTGCCACCCGGCGTCGCCAAGCTCAAACAGGGCGGCGGGCATGGCGGGCACAACGGGTTGCGCGACATCATCGCGCAACTGGGCAACCAGAATACCTTTCACCGCTTGCGGCTTGGCATCGGCCACCCAGGCGTCGCCAGCATGGTCTCGAACTTTGTCCTGGGTCGCGCGCCGCGCGCCGAACAGGAAAAGCTCGATGCCAGCATCGATTTTGCCCTCGGCGTGCTGCCGGATATCTTCGCCGGTGAATGGAACCGGGCGATGAAAAACCTGCACAGCCAGAAGGCCTGACTCTTATCCGAGGGGAAACACCATGGGATTCAACTGCGGCATCGTCGGCCTGCCTAACGTCGGCAAGTCCACCCTGTTCAACGCCCTGACCAAATCCGGTATCGCGGCCGAGAACTTCCCCTTCTGCACCATCGAGCCGAACAGCGGCATCGTGCCGATGCCGGATCCGCGCCTGGATGCCCTGGCCGCCATCGTGGTGCCCGAGCGCGTGCTGCCGACCACCATGGAGTTCGTCGACATCGCCGGCCTGGTGGCGGGCGCCTCGAAAGGTGAAGGCCTGGGTAACAAGTTCCTGGCCAACATCCGCGAAACCGATGCCATCGCCCACGTGGTCCGCTGCTTCGAAGACGACAACGTGATCCACGTGTCCAACAGCGTCGACCCGAAACGCGACATCGAGATCATCGACCTGGAACTGATCTTCGCCGACCTCGACAGCTGCGAAAAGCAACTGCAGAAAGTCGCGCGCAACGCCAAGGGCGGTGACAAGGACGCCGTGGCGCAGAAAGCCCTGCTCGAGCAACTGATCGCGCACTTCACCGAAGGCAAGCCAGCGCGTAGCCTGATGAAGAACATGAGCGCCGACGAAAAAGCGGTGATCAAAGGCTTCCACCTGCTGACCACCAAGCCGGTCATGTACATCGCCAACGTTGCTGAAGACGGTTTCGAAAACAACCCGCACCTTGATGTGGTCAAGGCCATCGCCGAAGAAGAAGGCGCCGTGGTGGTGCCGGTCTGCAACAAGATCGAAGCGGAAATCGCCGAACTTGAAGACGGCGAAGAGAAAGACATGTTCCTCGAAGCCCTGGGCCTCGAAGAACCTGGCCTGAACCGCGTGATCCGCGCCGGCTACGAAATGCTGCACCTGCAGACCTACTTCACCGCCGGCGTCAAGGAAGTTCGCGCCTGGACCGTCCGCGTCGGCGCTACCGCTCCGCAGGCCGCCGCGGTGATCCACACCGACTTCGAGAAAGGCTTCATCCGCGCCGAAGTGATCGCCTACAACGACTTCATCCAGTTCAAGGGTGAAGCCGGTGCCAAGGAAGCCGGCAAATGGCGCCTGGAAGGCAAGGACTACATCGTCAAGGACGGCGACGTGATGCACTTCCGTTTCAACGTCTGACCTGACTTTGCGAAATGCCCCGTGGCTTGAAGCTCAAGCCACGGGCTCGCCGATAGGACTCCTGCCCTGCTGGCTGCTACACCCTCCTTACTCCCCCCTAATTACCAATGTTCTCCGGACATCCCCTCTCCGCCGAAGCCCCATGCCCGCCGTCTGGCCAACGCTTGTTTTGCCTGAGCGCCACGGACACTTCATCGCGCCACGCGACAGGAGTACCCTGCATCCCTCTGACACAGGCAGATACTTGCATGCGTTCTGCTTAACTCTATGCACTCGCTCACGCTACGCACGGACAGGGCCCCGCCACAGATGCAAAAGAAAGTTATCGTCGTCGACGATCACCTGCTGACACTGATCGGCATTCGAGCGTCGCTCAGCGATGACAGCACGCTGCAGATCGTCGGCGAGGCCCAGGATGTCGAAGGGCTTTTCCAGCTGTTGGCCGAACAGCCCTGCGACCTGGTCATCACCGACCTGATGATGCCCCACAGCCAACAGGCCGATGGCATCCGCCTGATCGAGCAATTGCGCCGGCGTTATCCGGCCATTGCGGTCATCGTGGTGACCATGCTCAACAACCCGGCGCTGCTGGCCTCGATCCTCAAGCTGGGCGTCCAGGGGCTGATCAGCAAGCGCGGGGTACAGGGCGACCTGCAGATGGCGGTTCGCGCCAGCCAGGCCAAACCCTTCATCTCCCCGTCCATCAAGCATCTGCTCAACCCCGGTCAGCCCCTGAGCGAGATCGAACAACTGTCCCCTCGTGAAGTCGAGGTCTTGCGCCTGTACGGCGCCGGGCTGTCGGTCAATGAAATAGCCCTGCACCTCAACCGCTCCAAGCAGACCATCAGCAGCCAGAAAAGCAGCGCCATGCGCAAACTGGGCCTGGATAACAACGCCAGCCTGTACCTGTACATCCAGGAAGTCGGGCTGACCTGAGACTATGCCTACCCCTCTAGCGGGCCTGTCGCGTCTGACCCTCTGGATCACGCTCTTGCTGACCAGCGTTGCTTCCCTGGGCGCCACCGAGCCTGAGCCTGCGCCGCTGTCCCTGGCCACGCTGATGGCCCTGCGTCAGACACTGCCCCCGCGCCCGCTACGGGTCGCCGAAGTGAGCGCCTCCAACGAGCGACCCGAGCCGCGCGGCAACGTTGTCCTCAACCAGATCACCAACGACTACCTGGAACACATCAGCCAGTTTCTCGAACTGCCGATCCAGCGCGTGCCCTACCCTACGGTGGACACCGCCATCGCCGCCCTGACCAGCGGGGACATCGACCTGATGCCCCGCGCCACCGAATACGAAAGGAAGCAACCCGGGTTCATCTACAGCCTGCCCTACCTGGACAACGAGCCGATCATCGTCGGCCGCATCGCCGACAAGGACCTGCCCCCGGACCTGGCGGGCAAGCGCGTGCTGGTCCCGGCCTACTATGTACAGGCCGAAACGGTCGCCAAGGCCTACCCCAAGGCCGAACTGATTGTGATCAAAAGCATTGTCGAAGGCCTGCAACGCCTGGCCGACGGCGAGGCCGACGCGCTGATCGGCGATCAGCTGCGCAGCAACTTCTACATGCGCAGCCTGGCCAACCTCAAGCTACAGAACAAATACGTCGCCGACCTGCCGGCCATGGGCTTCAGCTTCGCCGCACAGGGGCATGAAGAGAATCTGGTCACCCTGATCAACGCCTCGCTGAAGACGGTGACCCGGGAGCGCAAGCAAGAGATCTTGCAGCACTGGGAACGCTCGCCCTGGCTGTTCGCGCCGACCGACTCCTTCGCCCTCAACAGTGCGGAAGACAGCTGGCTCAAGCGCCTTGCGTCGCTGAACCTGATCGCCCGCCAAATCCCCAATTACCTGTATCGCAATGCCGACGGCCAATGGGCCGGGCTGGCATTCAATGTGCTGCGCAGCCTGGCCGACGACTATCAGCTGCAACTGAACATCATCGACAGCCAGTCGCCGGAAATCGATCGGCAGCGCCTGGAGCGCGACGAGGCGCAAATCGCCCTGTCATTGGTACCGACCCCGGTCCGACAAAAGAGCCTGCTGTTCAGCGATGGCTTCGGCACCGAATACTGGGCCTTCGTTACCCGCCAGGGCGCCAGCTCCCCCAGCTCACTGGCGGCCCTGGGCGGCAGGCGCCTGGCACTCCAGGCCGGGCATCCCCTGCAGCACCTGCTCCAGAGCCGCTACCCGGGCATCGAACTGGTGCTCACCGACAATTACGATCAGGCCGTGCAATTGGTGGAACAGGGCATGGTCGACGCCATGCTGAACAGCGCCGCCGATGCCCGGCACATGACCAACCCGGGGCTGCGCGCCGGCAAGCAGTTCCAGGCCCAGCCCGAGCCGCTGGTGTTCGCCGTATCGGCCGAGCACCCCGAACTCCTGAGCATCCTCAACAAGCTCCTGTACTCGTTGAAGAACTCGGATGGCAACCAGGACCGTATCAGCGTTCTGGCACGACCCGCGACCAAGGGTTCGCTCTGGGACTATCTGCCGAAATGGCTGTGGCAGACCGCTGCACTGGTCCTGGTGCTGGTGTTGCTGTCCTTGCACTGGAACTGGCGCCTGCGGATTCAGATTCGCAAGCGGCGCGCCGCGCAGAACCAGCTCAAGGACCAACTGGCCTTCCAGTTCGCCTTGCTCAACGGCTTGCCCATTCCCCTTTACGTACGCGACCTGCAGGGGCGCCTGAGCACCTGCAACCACGCCTATGAGCAGTTCTTCGGCCAATCCCTGGACGAGATCCGCGGCACCACGCCCCAGGAGCAAGGCATAAGCCCACCCGCGCTGGCCCGGGAGCTGGAAGAACAGCACCAACGGCTGCTGGATAACCGCCAGTCGCAGTTCCTCGACAGCGTGATCGAGGTCGGCGGCAAGACCCATCATATCTACCAATGGCTGGTGCCCTTCTACACCGCGCTCGGCAAACAGCAGGGGCTGCTGGGCGGCTGGATCGACATCAGCGTGCGCAAGCACCTGGAAAACAAACTGCTCGAAGCCCAGCAACAGGCGCTCGACGCCAGCGCGGCGAAAAGCCAGTTCCTCGCGACCATGAGCCATGAGCTGCGCACCCCGCTGAATGCCATGGTCGGCCTGCTGGAGCTGGAAACCAGCGGCTCGTCCAAGCCTTCGCAAAACCTCAGCATTGCCCAGCAGTCGGCGCAATCGATGATCGACCTGATCGGTAATATTCTCGATCTGGACAAGGTCGAAACAGGCCAGATGGAACTGGCGTCCAGCCCCACCGCGCTCGCCCCGTTGCTGGAAAACTGCCTTGAGCTGTTCGCTGTCCAGGCCCGGAAAAAGCACCTGGAGCTGAAACTGGAACACCACCTGGACCCGCAGCGGCGCTATCAGGTGGACGCCATGCGCCTGACACAAATCCTCCATAACCTGCTGTCCAACGCCCTGAAGTTCACTGATCACGGATGGGTCGAACTGCAGGTCCGGGAACTGGACGTGGCCCCGCGCCAGAGCCGGTTGACATTCCAGGTCAACGACAGCGGCATTGGCATCGCCGAGGAGCTCCAGCCACAGATCTTCGCGCCCTACCAGCAAGCCCATGCGCAGATCGCCCACCTGCACGGCGGCTCCGGCCTGGGCCTGAGCATCTGCAAACAGTTGGTCGAACTCATGGGTGGCACCATCCGACTCGACAGCGCCCCCGACCAGGGTTGCCGGGTCAGCTTCGAACTGATCCTGCCCTGGCAGCTTGCCGAGGACGAGGCGCAGCAGGCCGCTCATGACGCTGCGGCGGTCGCCGCGCTGAATGTGCTGATCGTCGACGACGTCTCCACCAACGGCCTGGTGCTCGAGCAACAACTGCTCAGGCTCGGCCATCGGGGAACTTATGTCAGCAGCGGCAAGGCGGCCCTGCAGGCCTGGGAAAAGGGTGACTTCGATGTGCTGATCACCGACTGCAACATGCCGGACATGGACGGCTACGCCCTCACCCGCAGCGTTCGGGCCGCAGAACAGGCGCGCGGCCTGCCAAGGCTGCCGATCATCGGCTACACCGCCCGGGCCCTGGCGGATGAAAGGCAGCGTTGCCAGGCGGCCGGCATGGACGACCTGATGATCAAGCCCATCGTCCTCGAACGCCTGCGGGAAATGCTCGGTGGGCTGAAAGCGCTCGGCGTCCTTCCCCAAACCACAGCCGCTTTACCCCTCGCCCCACCCGAGCCAGCCTCCGACCAGGCGGCTCCCGCGACCTTCGACCTGTCCCAGCTGGGGGTTTTCCAGAATGATCCACAGCTCAAGGAACGCTTGCTCCAGGAGCTGCGCCGTAACCTGGAACAGGAGCATGAGCTGTTGAGCACCCCGCTGCCCGACACGCCGGACTTCCTCGAACAGTGGGTCCACCGGGTCAGCGGGCTGGCCTGCACCGTCGATTCGCCAGCCTTGATGCGGGCCTGCCTCGACCTGCAACTCGCAGCCCGCCAGGGTGCGCAGAATATGGATGGCCAACGCGAAGCCGTGCTGTCCGTCATTGAACGCATGCTGCGCGACATCGAACGCCACGGCTGACCCGCTCCGGGCAGCCCTGCGCAACGCATCCCGCCCTGGGCGACGCCCGGGCCGGCGCCCTGAAACATCTTGTTCCATTCCCTCCCCGCGCCTTTCGTACTCGTCTCATACAAGCCCGCACGCCTGCTCGGCATCCTAGGCGCCCTTCGTTACCGGGCACTGCCAGCCATGGGCAACCCTGGCCGCGTCTTGCAGCGGCCGGCATCGAAGACCTCAAAAAAAAAACCATTTCATATACATAAATCAAGGTGATTCGATGCCTCATAACAACCGCGTCAACGCCATGCGCAAGCTGCCGTTGGCCATCACCCTCGGTCTGGTTTCGTTGGCCACTCAACAAGCCTTCGCCCACGGGTATGTCGAGAGCCCAAAATCCCGTGCCTTCATGTGCTCCGCCACCGGCGGCAACCTCAACCGCGATTGCGGCCCCGTCACTTACGAGCCGCAAAGTGTCGAGTACTCGCCATCGGTCCAGCATCACTATCCCAAGGATTACTGCTCGGGCGACTTCACTAAATGCGGTCCGGCGAACGGCACCATCCCGGCGGGCGGCATCACCAGCTTCTCCCAACTCAACGAGCAGACGGCGACCCGCTGGCAGAAAACCACGATCAAGCCGGGCATGAATGAATTCACCTGGTACTACTCCGCCGGTCACGCCAGCGCCTACTACCAGTTCTACATCACCAAGAAGGACTGGAACCCGAACCAGCCGCTGACCCGCGACTCCTTCGAGATGACCCCGCTGCTCAATGAAAGCGCCGGCGGCGCGCGTCCGCCAGCGGGTGGCAGGACCAAGCACAAGGTCAACATCCCGGCCGATCGCAGCGGTTACCACGTGATCCTGGCGACCTGGAAAATCGCCGACACCGCCGCCACCTTCTACCAGGCCATCGACGTCAACATCGACAACGATGGCGCGCCGATTCCTGACTGGAAGATCCTCGGCGCGGTGCAGCCTGAACAACTGCGTGTCGGCGACAAAGTCAGCACCCGCGTGTTCACCAATGCCGGCGAGCAACAGAACCGCCAGACCCGCCTGAGCATCGAGACCGCGGAGCAGGCCCAGGCCAACACCTGGCCGTTCCTGTTGGCGCAGCAGGTCAACAAGGCCAATGCCGGCTACGTAATGGGCGAACTCAACGCCAATAACGAAGTCGTGCCCAACTATGGCAAGAACACCATTTACGCCAAGAACAACAGCGACGTGGTGCGCGTGGAAATCCAGAAAGAGCAGCCGAGCATTCCTGGCGAGCTGAAGCTGTCCGGTCTGCAGGCCGAGTACACCCTGAAGGACAACGCCACCGACCTGCACTTCAACGCCATTGCCCAGGGCGGCAAGTACACCATCAGTTCGACGGTCTTCAACGGCAAGAATGAAAGCATCGCTCACGTGCAAGCCGAGCCTGGCAACAACACCCCGCACTTCTCCATCCCGCTGCGTAACGTCAGCGAAGGCGAATACGACGTGGTGGTCGTGGCCAAGCCGGAAAAAGGCGAGCAGCTGCAACAAAGCCAGCGCATCACCCTGAAAGCCGAGGAAGTGGGCGGCGGCGGTGATTACGACTTCGTCTTCCCCAAAGGCCTGACCGGCTACAAGGCCGGCACCAAGGTCCTGGCCAAGGACGGCAACGTCTATGAGTGCAAGCCGTTCCCTTACAGCGGCTACTGCATCCAGTGGAACGCCGGCGCCACTCAGTTCGAGCCTGGCGTTGGCAGCAACTGGAAGGACGCCTGGATTCGCAAGTAATCCATAACCTGACCAACCGCAGCGTGGTGCCTCGGCACCGCGTTGCGGACCTTGGGAATCGACATGAACCACCCTCACTACTCAAGACCGCGCAGGCTGCTGCACTGGTTGTTCGCCGCCGTTGTCCTGTGGGCAACCATCAGCGGCTACACCAGCGCCCTGTTGCAGCCTGCGCCCTCGGTCCGGCAGGCGATCGCCTTTATCAACGTCTCGCTGACCACCCTGCTGGTGCCGCTGTTCGTCCTGCGGCTGTTCTACCTCGTGCGCCACCCCGCTCCGCCGGCCCCTGCCCATCAGAGCGCGGCTGAACGCACGCTGGTGCACGCCGGGCACGCCGCCCTGCTGGTCACCCTCGGCACCGTGCTGTTCAGCGGCGTGCTGATGATGTCGCGTCCGATCGACCTGTTCGGCCTGCAACTCCCGCAACCCTTGCAGGACCCGGCGGCCATCACCTTTTTCGAGGAGCTTCACCACTACAGCTGCATGGCCCTGGCCCTGCTGGTGGCCGGCCATATCGCCGCGGTGATCCTCCACCAACTGCGCGGCCATGGCGTGCTCAGACGCATGCTGCCGAAACGCCCATGAAGACGCTGCTCTCATGGCGCCCGCGTTGGCTCGGGCAACGCTGCCTGCTTCCCGCCAGCCTGGTCGCCCTGGGCCTGTGGCTGGCCTGGCTCGGCCTCGACAGCTGGACCTACCGGCAAGTGCTGGCGGGCCAGCCGGTGCCGGCCGCGGTACCGAGTGCCAGCGCCGAAAAGCTCCTGCCCGCGCCCCTGGACGATCACAACATCGCCAGGGTCTTCGGCGCCGTGCCGGTCGAATTCGACAGCGCGCAGGCCAGCCTGCCGCTGGTCCTGCTCGCCAGCCTGCTGGGCAACCAGCCCGAGCAATCCAGGGCACTGATCCAGCATGCCGACAGCCGGGCCTTCTACTCCCCGGGCGAACGCCTGCCCGACGGCACGCTGCTCAAGAGCGTCAGCGCCGACCAGGTCGTGGTGCTGCGTAACGACCGTGAACAGAACCTGCTGCTACCCGGGCGCCAGATGCACCTGCTCAGCCCCCAGACACCCCCTCCGGAGGTCGCCGACCGAAAAGCCACGGCCCTTCTGCAAGCGATAGAGAACACACCATGAAACTGTCCAAGATTGCCGGCGCCGTGCTCAGCCTCGGCCTCCTGCTGAATGCCTTGCCCAGCAGCGCGGCCCTCACCACCCAGCGCCTGTGGACGCTGAACATGAAGGACGCCGAACTGCGCGACCTGGCCAGCGAGGTCGGGGAAATCACCGGCAAGACCCTGGTGGTCGATGCCCGGCTGCAAGGCAAGGTCAGCGTGCAATCGTCCAATGCACTGGACAAGGAGGGTATCTACTCGCTGTTTCTCAGCGTGCTGCGCAGCCAGGGTTTCGTCGCCCTGGACCAGGGCGACCGGGTGCTGATCGTGCCGGCGGTGGAAGCCAAGACCAAATCCAGCGAGCAATCGGGCGATGAGTTCGTGACCCGGGTCCTGGACCTGCGCAACGCCAACGCCGCGGAAATCTCCGGGGTGGTGCGCCCGCTGGTGAGCGATGACGCCTATGTCGCGCCCTCGGCCAGCTCCAACGCCCTGGTGGTTTCCGACAGCGCCAGCAACGTCGAGCGCATCCGCCAGGTGGTCAGCGAGCTGGACCAGGCCGGCAACCGCTCGTTCAGCACCGTGGCCCTCAAGCACGCCTGGGCCAGCGACGTGGCCCGCACCCTGAACGAAAGCATCAGCCAGACGGGCAACGGCCCCAGCGATGCCAAGGCCGTGGGCGACGCCCGCAGCAACCGGGTGATCCTCGCAGGCAACGCCCAGGCCCGCCAGCGCATGGCCGAGCTGGTCAGGGCCATCGACGTGCCGAGCAATGCCAACGACAGCGCGCGGGTGGTGCGCCTGCACCACAGCGATGCCAAGCAGCTGTCGAAGCTGCTCAACGGCATCGGCAAGCGCCTGGACGACGGCAATCGCGGTGGCGGCGAAGGCAAGGGCGGCGGCAATTCGATACTGGTGAGCGCCGATGAAAGCCAGAACGCCCTGGTGCTGATGGCCGACCCGGCGCAACTGAGCATGCTCGACAAAGTCATCACCCAGCTGGACCAGCCACGGGCCCAGGTGCTGGTGGAAGCGGCCATCGTCGAAGTCAGCGGCGACATCAACGAAGCCCTCGGCGTGCAATGGGCGGCGCGCGCCGGCAACGTCGCCGGCGGCACCAATTTCAGCGGCACCGGGCTGTCGATCGGTACCCTGCTGGGGAACGGCAAGGACAAGAACATCACCCTGCCGGACGGCGCCATCATCGGCATCGGCACCAGCAATTTCGGCGCGCTGGTCACCGCCCTGTCCAGCGACTCCAAGAACAACCTGCTGTCCACCCCGAGCCTGCTGACCCTGGACAACGAAGCGGCGGAAATCCTCGTCGGCCAGAACGTGCCGTTCCAGACTGGCTCGTACACCACCGACACCGCCGGCGCCAGCAACCCCTTCACCACCGTGGAGCGCCAGGACGTCGGCGTGACCCTCAAGGTGACGCCGCACATCAACGAGGGCAACACCCTGCGCCTGAAGGTCGAGCAGGAAAGCTCGGAGCTGGCCAGCGCCCCGCCCGGCATCACCACCAGCGACGTGATCACCAACAAGCGTTCGGTGAAAAGCACCATCCTCGCCGACGACGGCCAGATCATCGTGCTCGGCGGCCTGATCAAGGACAACGTCAAGACCCAGGTCAGCAAGGTACCGGTGCTGGGCAGCATTCCCCTGCTCGGCCGGCTGTTCACCAGCACCAAGGACGTCACCGAAAAGACCAACCTGATGGTCTTCCTGCGGCCGACCCTGGTACGGGGCAGCGCCGATGCCATCAACGTCAGCCAGCGCAAGTACAACGACCTGCGCAAGCTGCGCGCCAACGGTGACAGCCGCAGCGGCCTGGCCCTGCCGGCCGACTCGCGTCAATTGTTCGATGCCGCCCCGCAGGATGGGACCATCGACATGCGCGCCAGAGAGCCACGCCGATGAACCCGGTCGCGCGCCTGCCCTTCGGTTTCGCCAAGCGCCATGGGGTCCTGCTGGAGCCCATGGAGAGCGGCCTGCGGCTTTATTGCCGGGCCGACACGCCGGTGGAAATCCTTGCCGAGATCCGCCGCTGCCACGGCCCGCTGCGGGGCCACCGGATACTCGACACCGAGGCTTTCGCCGAGCGGCTGGCCGGGCAGTATCGCGACGGCCGCGACGACGCCATGCAAATGGCCGAGGGCCTGGGCGACCAGATCGCCGGCCAGGACGACCTGGCCAGCCTGGCCGAACAGCTGCCGCAGATCACCGACCTGCTGGAGCAGGAAGACGACGCGCCGATCATTCGCCTGATCAACGCGATCCTCGGCGAGGCGGTCAAGGTCAAGGCTTCGGACATCCACCTGGAAACCTTCGAGCAACACCTGTCCGTGCGCCTGCGGGTCGACGGCCTGCTGCGCGAAGTGCTGCGCCCGCGCCGGGAACTGGCGGGCCTGCTGGTGTCGCGGATCAAGGTCATGTCCAAGCTCGACATCGCCGAAAAGCGCATCCCCCAGGACGGCCGCATCGCCCTGCGCATCGGCGGCCATGAAGTGGATGTGCGGGTCTCCACCCTGCCTTCGGCCTACGGCGAGCGGGTGGTGATGCGCCTGCTCGACAAACAGGCCGGGCGCCTGGACCTGGGCCGGCTGGGCATGGCCGAGGCGATCCGCGGCAAACTCGAAGACGCCCTGCTGCGCCCCCACGGCATCCTGCTGGTCACCGGCCCCACCGGTTCCGGCAAGACCACCACGCTGTATGCCGGGCTCAGCAGCCTGAACAACCAGACCCGCAACATCCTGACCATCGAAGATCCGGTGGAATACCACCTGGCCGGCATCGGCCAGACCCAGGTCAACACCAAGGTCGACATGACCTTCGCCCGAGGCCTGCGCGCCATCCTGCGCCAGGACCCGGACGTGGTCATGGTCGGCGAGATCCGCGACCGGGAGACCGCCGACATCGCCGTGCAGGCCTCCCTCACCGGCCACCTGGTGCTGTCCACCCTGCACACCAACAGCGCCATCGGCGCCGTCACCCGCCTGCTGGACATGGGCATCGAGCCCTTCCTGCTCTGTACCTCGCTGCTCGGCGTGGTCGCCCAGCGCCTGGTGCGCGTGCTCTGCATCGATTGCAAAAGCGCCGCGCCCGCCGACGCCGCGGCCTGCCACCGGCTGAACCTCGACCCGCAACAGGCGCCGCTGCTCTACCACCCGGTCGGTTGCCCGGCCTGCCAACACAGCGGCTATCGCGGTCGCCAGGGCATCTACGAACTGGTGCTGTTCGACGAACCGCTGCGCCAGCTGATCCACGAAGGGGCTGGCGAGGCCGCCTTGACCCACTACGCGCGCCAGCATGCCCACAGCCTGTTCGCCGACGGCCGGGACAAGGTGCTGCAAGGCGTCACCAGCGTCGAAGAACTGCTACGTGTAACCCGGGAGCACTGACCGTGGCCGCCTACGAATACCTCGCGATGTGCAACGCCGGACGCAAGACCCGCGGCGTACAGGAAGCCGACAGCGCGCGGCAGGTCCGCCAGCTGCTGCGTGAACGCAATCTGATCGCCCTGCAGGTCAAACCGGCCCGCGGGCAAAAGGACCATTCCGGCGCCGCACTGACCAGCAACCAACGCCTCAGCCCGGCGCAACTGGCCTTGCTCACCCGCCAATTGGCAACCCTGGTCCAGGCCTCACTGCCACTGGAAGAAGTGCTGGCCGCCGTCGCCGCGCAATGCAGCAAACGCGCGCAGCAAAGCATGATGCTGGCGATCCGCGCGCGGGTGCTGGAAGGCCATGACCTGGCGCGGGCCATGGGCGAATACCCGCGCGCCTTCGGCTCGATGTACCGGGCCACGGTGGCCGCCGGCGAACGCGCTGGCCACCTGGCCCAGGTCCTGATGCAGCTGGCCGACTACACCGAGGCCCGGCATGCCGCCCGTCAGCAGCTGCAACTGGCCATGCTGTACCCGAGCATCCTGCTGCTGGCGGCCTTCGGCATCGTCGGTTTCCTCCTCAGTTTCGTGGTGCCGGATGTGGTCAAGGTGTTCATCGACAGTGGCCAGCAACTGCCGGTGCTGACCCGTGGCCTGATCGCCACCAGCGACTTCGCCCGGGACTACGGCCTGCTCCTGCTGCTGATACTCGGCAGCCTCGCCGCCGGCCTGCGCGTGGCCCTGCGCAAGCCTGCCCTGGCCATGCGCTGGCACCAGCTCCAGCTGCGCCTGCCGGTGATCGGGCGGGTCATCCAGGCCAGCAACAGCACCCGTTTTGTCAGCACCCTGGCGATTCTCGGACGCAGCGGCGTGCCGCTGGTTGATGCCCTGGAAATCTCCGCCGAAGTGGTCGCCAACCAGCAGATTCGTACTCGTATGAAAGACGTGGCGCGTGCCGTGCGCGAAGGTAGCGGGCTGACCCGGGCCCTGGAACAGAGCGGCGATTTCCCGCCGATGATGCTGTACATGATCGCCAGCGGCGAACGCTCGGGGGAACTGGACAGCATGCTCGAACGCGCCGCCCACCAGCAGCAGACCCAGCTGTCCAACGGCATCGCCATGCTGGTCGGGCTGTTCGAGCCGGCGATGCTGGTGTTCATGGGCGCCAGCGTGCTGGTCATCGTCCTGGCCATCCTGATGCCCATTCTCAACCTCAACCAACTCATCACCTGAAGAGCCCACAACATGCGCAACCCTTCCCGCCAACGCGGCTTCACCCTGATCGAGATCATGGTGGTCGTGGTGATTCTCGGTGTCCTGGCCGCCCTGGTGGTCCCGCAGATCATGAGCCGCCCGGACCAGGCCAAGGTCACCGCCGCCCGCAGCGACATCAAGGCCGTGGCCACGGCCCTGGAAATCTACAAGCTCGACAACCACCACTACCCCTCGACCCAGCAGGGCCTGGAAGCCCTGGTGAAAAAACCGGCCGGCCTGCCGGCGGCCCTCAACTGGAACCCCGACGGCTACCTCAAGCGCCTGCCCAAGGATCCGTGGGGCAACCCTTACCAGTTCCTCGCCCCGGGTCGCGAGGGCTCGGCCTACGACCTGTATTCCTTCGGTGCCGACGGCCGCAACGGCGGCGACGGGACCAACGCCGACATCGGCAACTGGGAGCCTTGAAGTGCGCAAGCCAATGGCGGGTTTCACCCTGCTGGAGCTGCTGGTGGTCATGGTGATCATCGGCTTGCTGGCCGGCATGGTCGGGCTGGTCCAGAGCGACTCGGGCGGGCAGAAGGCCCGGCGCGAGGCCGAGCGCCTGCAAAACCTCATTGGCCTGCTGCGCGAAGACGCGGTACTGAACAACATCAATCACGGCCTGCGCCTGGCGCCGGACCACTACACAGTGCTGAGCCTCGACCGCGGCGGCCAGTGGCAGGCGGACCAGCGCTTCAAGGAACACCGGCTGCCCGGCGAGCTGCGCCTGAACCTGCAGGAGCCACGACCGCAGGGCAAGGAGCCGCAACTCTGGGTGCTGGCCAACGACCAGATCTCGCCTTTCAACCTGCTGCTGGAATACCGCCAGCAGCCGCTGCTGTCGCTGTCCAGCGACGGAGTCGAGGAGGTGCGTCTTGCCCCGGTGCAATGAACAGGCGGGCTTCACCCTGCTGGAAGTGATGGTGGCCCTGGCCATTTTCGCCGTGCTGTCGCTGGCGCTCTACAGCGCCACCGAACACCTGATCGGCAACAACGGCGGCCTCAGCGAACGCACTCTCGCGCAATGGCTGGCGGACAACCGCCTGAACGAGCTGCGCGCCGGCATGCGCCAGGCCCAGAGCCAGCGCCAGGAACCGATCCGCTTCGCCGGGCGCGACTGGCTGCTGACCAGCGAAACCACCGCGGCGCCCGACCCGCGCCTGCTGAAGATCGTGCTCGAAGTCTCCACCGACGCGCCCATGCCGCGGCAACGCGCGCGCCTGGCGGGCTACCTGGAGGCCCGCCCATGAAACGCCGGCAGCAGGGCTTCACCCTGCTCGAAGTGCTGATCGCCATGGCCCTGTTCAGCCTGCTCGGCCTGGCCTGTTATCAGTTGCTCGAGCGCATGATCCACACCGACCAGCGGATTCATCAGCACGAACTGCAACTGCGGCGCCTGCAACGCGCCGTGGGCATCTTCGAACGCGACCTGACCCAGGCTATCGCCTACCCGGTCAACGGCAGCTCGGCGCGCCAGGCACTGATCGGCGAGCCCGGGCGCATCCAGCTGGTACGCGGCGGCTGGAGCAACCCCTTGCAGCAGGCGCGCAACGACCTGCTGCTGGTCACCTATCACTGGAACGACGACCAATGGCTGCGCGAATACCGCAGCCCGGTGGACAGTCCCGCCCTGTCCGGCACCGCCGCGCAACAGCTGCTGCTCGATGGCGTCCGGCTCGAACGCCTGCGCTACATCGACGACCAGGGTAAGGCCCACCCCAACTGGCCCGCCGGCCAGGCGCCATTGAGCCTGCCCCAGGCCATTGAGCTGGAGCTCGACGCCCCGGGTTATCCCGGCCTGCGGCGGGTGATCCTACTGCCGGGCTTCAAGGGGCTGGAGCATGGTTAAGGCCTGTAGACAACGGGGCATCGCGCTGATCAGCGTATTGCTGATCACCTCCCTGGCGACCCTGATCGTCAGTGACATGCTGGCTCGCCAGCGCCTGAGCCTGATCGGCAGTTCCAACCAACTGTTGCAGCAGCAACTGTGGCAACTGGCGCTCAGTGGCGAAGCCTGGGCGCGTGGCCAACTGCGCGACGACTGGCGCGATGAGCCGGAGCCCAAGCGCGTGCACCTGGGCCAGCGCTGGGCGCAAAACACACCGCTGTTCGACATCGACGGCGGGCGTATCCGCATCCAGCTGCAGGACCTCAGCGCGCGCTTCAACCTCGGCACCCTGCGCACGCCCAACGACCGGATCAGCCGCCTGCGTTATCAACGCCTGCTGCAAGTGCTCGGCCTGCCACCCCACGACCCCAGGCGCCTGCCGCCGGTGCGTGGTTTCGACGGCAAGCCGCTGGCCTGGAACGACAGCAACGAATTGATGCGCCTGGAAGGCGTCGACACAGCGGTCATGGAACGCCTGCGGCCCTGGGTCAGGACCACGCCGGGGGCCCTGAACCTCAACACCGCCCCGGCCGAACAACTGGCCAGCCTCGGCAAGCTCGACCTGGCCCAGGCCGTCGCCCTGGTGCAGGCGCGCCCCGCCGATGGCTACAAGACGGTGCAGGAGTTTCTCGACGCCCCCGTGTTGAAACAGCACGAGATCAACAGCCAGGGGCTCGACGTCAGCAGCCGCTATTTCCAGGCGGTGCTGGATGTCGAACTGGGCGACCGCCAATTGCGTTTGATCAGCCGCCTGCGCATCGAGCCGGACGGCCAGGTCAGCGTACTGCAGCGCACCCTCGCCGCCCCTTCCCGTATTCCGGAGTAAACCCCATGCAAGCCTGGCTTTACCTCACCACTGTGAATGCGGACGACGACTCGCCCGTCACCTGGTGGCAAACCGACGGCGAGCCGGTGCACGGCACGCTGCAACAGGCGGCAGTGCTGGCCGGCCGGCGCCTGACCCTGTTGCTGCCGGCCGAAATCGCCAGCCATCACCGCTTCGACGTACCGCCGCGCAGTGGCCGCTGGCTGCAGCAAGCCATCCATTCGGTGCTGGAAGAACGGCTGCTGGACGACCCCGTGCAGTTGCACCTGGCCCGTGGACCGTTGCAGGCGCGTCGGCACTGTCGCCTGTTCGCCCTGCAACGGCAGTGGCTGGAACAACTATTGGAACGGCTGGCCCGCCATGGCCTGACGGTCGAGCGCATTCACGTCGATGCCGACTGCCTGCCGGACAACCAGGCACTGGCCCTGCGTTGCCACGACCGCTGGCTGATTGGCGGGGCCTGCCAGCAACGCCTGGCGCTCGACGACCAGACCCTCGAAGAGCTGGCCCCGCTGCTGCCCGACAACCTGCAACGCAGCGAGGAAACACCCTGGCCGCTGTTGGCCCGGGGCAGCGCGCAGGCCATCGACCTGCGCCAGGGCGCGTTCGCCCTGCGCAGCCCATCGCGTACGCCCTGGTGGGCGTTGCTGGCGATCCTGGCCATCGCCTGCGGCGCTCAAGTGGCACAGGACCTGGGCCACCGCTGGCTGCTGCAACACCAGACCGCCGAGGTGACCGAGGCCAGTCTGGAGCTCTGGCGCCAGCGCTTCCCCGACGAGCCGCGGGTGATCGACCTCGCCCGCCAGGTCCAGGCCCGTGCCCGGCAGGCCGGCCAGCCCCGGCAAAGCCTGGCGCGCCGGCTCGACAACCTGGCCAGCCAATGGACCAGCAGCGACGGCGGCGATACGCGGATCCGCCGGCTGGACTACCAACAGGCGCAAGGCTGGACCCTGCAAGTCAACGCGCCGGATTTCTCCACCCTCGAACGCCTGCGCGAAGCCCTCGCGCAGCAGGGCGCGAACGTCCAGGCCGACTCGGCCGTGCTCGCTCCCGACGGGGTCAGCGCCCGCCTGAAAATCACGGACTAAACCATGACCACCCTTTTCAATCGTTACTCGAACCGCTGGCAGCAGCTACCGGCCCGCGATCGCCTGGCCCTGAAGCTGCTCAGCCTGTTTCTGGCCGTGACGCTGTTCTGGACCCTGCTCTGGAATCCGCAGCACCAGGCCTTGCGCGAGGCTGAACAGCAGTTCCAGGAGGCTCTACAGTTGCAAACCGATCTGCTCAAGCTCCCTTCGTCCACCCAGGCCCGCGGCCAACAGGCCAACAGCCGCACCCTGGCCGGCCTGATCACCGCCAGCACGGCCGCGGCCAACCTGAGCATCGAACGCATGGACAGCGAAGAATCCGGACGCCTCAACCTCAACCTGGGCGGTGCGCTGCAAGACCTGCTGACCTGGCTGGACGAGGTGGAAAACCAGGGCGTCAACCTGGTGTCGCTGCAATTGGAGGTCGACCCTCAGGCCCTGGTCCAGGCGCGCCTGACCCTGCAGGCGAACTGATCGCGCCCGCCGCTCAGCGGACGGGCTCCTCATCGACCCGCTCAGTGCCCAGCAGGCGCGGGCCCCAATCCTCGACCGCCGCCTGCTCGACCCGGCGCTCCAGGGTGCGGCGCCAGGAAGGCACCAGCGGCAGCTCCAGGCACAGACGAATCTCCTCCACTGCCACCTCGCGGGAAAACAGCACCGCGCTCAAGCGCGACAGCGGCCACTGTTCGAAGGGGCGCTCGACCTGCTGCAACACGTCCCCGGCGCATACGCTGCCCGCTTCCAGCACCCGGTAATACCAGCCGGTGCGCCCGCTCTGCTGGACCCGCAGCGACATGTCTTTCACGGCAAAGCGGTCATTGAGTTTCCAGCACGGCATGCGTCCCTGGGACACCTCCAGCAACACGCTGCCGACCCGGACACGGTCGCCCAGGCAGACGTTCTGCTCGGTCCAGCCGTGGCTGCTGAAGTTCTCGCCAAAGGCGCCCGGCTGCTCCAGCAACGCGTGCGGCCCCAACTCGGTGGCCCAGGCGGCGTAGTGCTCGCGGGGGTAGTGATGAATGGTTTTTTCCGTGCCGCCATGCACCCGCAGGTCGCCCTGCTCGTCGTCCAGCAGGCCCAGCGGACCGACCTGCAGACTGCCGGTGCGCGCAGTCTTGGCGATCGCGCTCATCGATCCCGGGCGGCTGTAGGCCACGGCGCGGCCGGTCAACAGGGCATCGAGGGTTATACGCTCAGGGGTCATTACCTACTCCATGGTTTCATCGGCGAACTGATGTTCCCGGCAGATCAACTCAATGTCGGCAGGCGCCAGCGGCTCTTCGGTCAGGCCGCAGAAAGGCCCGCCCGCGACCTGTTGGTGAAAGCGGCAGGTCTTGCACAGGCCGAAGCTCGGCACATCCTGGGTGCGCTGCACGTTGCGCAGCAGCTCGCCGAGCAAGTGCTCCAGTTCCCTGGCCTGCCCGCCCATGCGTTGCGCGGCGGTCTCGAGGAACGCCGGCGGCATCACTTCCGCCAGCAGGGTCCTGGCTTGCTCGGTCAGCAGCAGGTGCACGCTGCGTTTGTCCCGGGCGTCCTGGCTTTTGCTGATCAGGCCCTTGGCTTCCAGCGCCTTGAGCGACTGCGACACCGTGCCTTTGGTCAGGCCCAGGTAATCGGCCACCGCCAGCGGTGTATTGGAATAGCCGTTGCAGCGCGCCAGGTACAGCAGCGCGCTCAACTGGATCGGCTGGATATCCGCCAGCAGCGGGTGCTCGCGAAACCAGACGCGGGTCAGGCTGGTAAGCCTTTCAAGCAAATCGAACAGCACAGGGGCATTTCCCGGATCAATGTCTGCGATAAATAGTATCGAATAAAAACTATATTGACAAAGACCTGAGCCAGTGAAAATCTAAATACAGTATCGATTCGATACTTTTATTGGAGGCTCAGCCCATGACACACGCTCGTTACTACCACGCTGGCTGCCCGGTTTGCGTCGAGACGGAACAGACCCTGCTGGAACTGCTGGACCCGCAAATCAAAGTGGAAATCGTCCACCTCGGCCAGGCACCCGCGCGGATCGCCGAGGCCGAAGCCGCCGGGGTCAAATCGGTGCCGGCCCTGGTGGTCGCGGACAAGGTCCTGCACCTGAACTTCGGTGCGGCCCTGGCCGACCTCAAGTAGACCCGCTCGCCAGCGCACGCCTGACGAGGCGCTGGCGCTCTCTTTTCTCGACGGATGAAACCGCCATGAACGTGAAAGTCTTCGACACCCATGTGCGCACCCGCGCAGGCCATTACCTGCACTTCGACGTGCTGACCGAAACCCACGACGCCGCCCTGGCCCGGCAATATGCCTTTGCCTGGCTGGACAGCCTGGGCGTGCGGGAAAGCGACGTATCGCAGAACGAATGCCGCTTCTGCCACAGCCAGATCGGCGATCCCCAGGTGATGCAAGGCATCGCCCGCCAAGGCTATTTCATCATTCCACTGCAAGGTTTCCAGACAGCGGGCTTCGAGGCGACCGGCCTGGAGGTGAGCGGATGAACGCCTATAAACCACTGGACTGCGACCTGCACGACTACCTGGAAATCGCCTGCATGCATGGTTACCGGCTGCTGGTGGAACGGGTCGATGGCAGCCAGTTCGAAGCGCTCGGCAAGACCACCCGCACCAGCGCCAATGGCGAAGAATTCTTCTGCCTGGAGGACGCCGAAGGTCCGCTCGAAATACGCCTCGACCAGCTGCTGGCGATTACCCCGCTGGATGCCAAGCGCAGCTTCGGCCGCATCCTGCTGGCCGGGCAACACTGCTCGATCTGACTCGACGAGCGCCTTGGCCAAGGGCAAAAAAAGCGCCGACATCACTGTCGGCGCCCTTTCGTTCACGGCATGCACTCAGGCTTTTTGGGTCCGCGGCAGGAAGATCGCCAGCAGGCCGAACAGCGGCAGGAACGAGCACAGGAAGTACACGTACTCGATGCCGTGGATGTCCGCCAGGTGGCCCAGCAGCGCCGCGCCGATCCCGCCGAAACCGAACATCAGGCCGAAGAACACCCCGGCGATCATGCCGACATTGCCCGGCACCAGCTCCTGGGCGTAGACCACGATGGCCGAGAACGCCGACGCCAGGATGAAGCCGATCACCACGCTGAGCACGCTGGTCCAGAACAGGTCGACATGGGGCAGCAGCAAGGTGAACGGCGCCACGCCGAGGATCGAGAACCAGATCACCGCCTTGCGCCCGATCTTGTCGCCGATCGGCCCGCCGAAGAAAGTCCCGGCCGCCACCGCGCCGAGGAAGAGGAACAGGTGCAGCTGCGAGCTGGCCACCGACAGGTCGAACTTCTCGATCAGGTAGAAGGTGAAGTAGCTGGTGAAGCTGGCCATGTAGAAATACTTGGAGAACACCAGCAGCCCCAGCACCACCAGGGCGCTGAGCACCCGCCCCTTGGACAGCCCGTGGGTCGCCGCCTGGCCCTGCTTGAGCTTGAACAGCTTGAGGTGGCTGGCGTACCAGCGGCTGATGGCGTAGAGCAGCCCCAGGGCGAACACCGCGAACAGGCCCATCCAGGCCACATTGCCCTGGCCGAAAGGAATGATGATCGCCGCCGCCAGCAGCGGGCCGAAGGCGGTGCCGGCGTTGCCGCCGACCTGGAAGCTCGATTGCGCCAGGCCGTAGCGCCCGCCGGAAGCCAGCCGCGCCACCCGTGAGGCTTCCGGGTGGAAGGTCGAGGAGCCGACGCCGATCAGCCCCGCCGCCAGCAGGATCAAGGCAAAGCTGCCGACCTGGGACATCATCAGAATGCCGATCAGGGTGCAGATCATGCCCACCGGCAGCAGGTACGGCTTGGGATGGCGGTCGGTGTAATAACCGACCCAGGGCTGCAGCAGCGAGGCCGTGAGCTGGAAGGTCAGGGTAATCAGGCCGACCTGGGTGAAGGTCAGGCCGTAGCTGGCCTTGAGCATCGGGTAGATCGCCGGCAGCACCGCCTGGATCAGGTCGTTGATCAAATGCGCCAGCGCCACCGCGCCGATGATACGCAGCACCAGAGGGCTGCTTTGAGAGGCCGCGGGAGTCGCCACGGAGGCGGACTGAACGTTGCTGATAGCCATGAGGAGTTTCCGTACAGCAGATGGATGCGCAGTTGCAGGGGTGGCCAATGTGCCATTTTTCAGGGTGGCAACGCCATCGGCTTTGGATCCGAAAACGCTGCCACAGGGTTCAAGCACCCGCCTTCAGTAGCCCTCCATGAACAGCACCGCCTCCAGCTCACGCAACCTGTACTGGCTTTGTGTACGTTGATTCAAGGCTGCGAGTACGCGCTTCACCAAGGTGTTTGCATCAAGCTGGGCAGACCATTTGCCCCAGGCATGACGCCAGTAGGTTCGAGCACAGTAACGCGATCCCCCCCGACCGGCGATCTGCCCCAAGGCAGGGTAGCGCTGCTTGAAGATCTCCAGTTCGCTATCGCTCATCACTGTCTCGCCTATAAGCAACAGCGCCGTGGCCACTCGGGAGTCGTAGATGACAAAGTCTTCAGGAAAGAAGATCGCGTACAGCTTGGTCCAGGCGCTATTCATGGCGGCCGCTTGCGTACGACGGCCACGCTGGGCAATCAGCAACTGGTCGACTATGTACTGGGCATCGGTGGTCGGCAGAGTCACCTTCCCCCAGTTACAGATTTCGGTGAACAGCGGGACGATATCCGTGACCTGACGAGCGTCATCCAGCAGCTTTGGTAGCATGTTCTGTGCCCGATCGATAAAGCCCTGGAGCGTCGCTGCGTTCACCCCATAGTTCAAAGACGGCTTGGGCCAGAAATAACTGTCGAGCCGTGCGGGGAACCCCACGACACCAGTTGATGGATAGAGAACTTTGCGTTTTCTGTCGAAAACCTGAAACGCCTGGGTCTCCAGGTAGCAGGCAAAACGGTCCTCGAACGAGGGCAAGGATGAATACTGTGCAAGCACGGGCTCAACCGTATCCACCTCGCTCAACGCCTCTGTTTCCTCCAGGGCAATCACCCGATACAGCCCTGGTCCCACCTTTCGGTATTTGGCGGCCCGGCCGGCTTTGACCCAATAGCCGGTATCCTCCGCAAAATTAGCCAGCTCGGTATCCAGGTTGGTCTTCTTGTAGAAGTTGAATCCGACCCGGTAGAACTCTTGGGTGCTCCCTTTCACGGTTCGCAAGACCTTGCGCGCCTCGTTGGTCAGATCAGCAACCCGAAGCTCCCTGCTCAACCCCCCATTACAAATCTCGAGAATGATCGAATCATGCAACGCCATGGCATCCGCCCTCTGTCCCTGAAAATGCCGCGATACTGCCATACCCACCCCTGCATCGAAATGCCGTACCGATCTCGCTGCGGCCTGTCATTCCATGCGGGACAGTGCCACCTAGTCTGAAAATTGTCGTGGCTACAGGGTGATGTCACCGACCAATCACCGCCTCCGGAAAGTCCGCTTCCAGTTCGGTTTTCAGCCATTGGATAAACCACTGCACATCCGCCGAAAGCTCCGCTGACGGGGTCAGTACCCGATAGCTTTCCAGCTTTACCTGATCGTCCAACACCCGCACCAGCCTGCCCGCCTTGAGCTCCTCGCGTACCAGCACCTCGTTGGCCAGGGCGATGCCCTGGCCGCTTTCGGCCACCGACAGCGCATGGTCGTTGTTCACGTAGATCAGGTCGGAGGTGAGGTGGATATCCAGGCCATTGGCGGCGAACCACATGTTCCACCACTCGCCGTCGTCGAAGTGGATCAGCTCGTGCTTCACCAGATCGCTCGGGCTGTGGACGGGTTCGATGCTGGCCAGGTATTCCGGGCTGCAGATCGGAAATACCCGCGGGCAGATCAGCGTCGCCCGCGAGCCGGCGTATTGCCCGTCCAGGCCATAGGCGATGCCCAGGTCGGTGGTCTTGGCGTCCACTTCGGTGAAGGTCGAGTTAGGCTCGATGGCGAACTTCAGGCCCGGGCGCAGATGCCGCATGGCCTCCAGCCGCGGGGTCAGCCAGCGCTTGGCGAAACCCGGCACCACCATGATTCGCAACCAGCGTTCGGCGGCCTTGGGTTGCACGTCCTTGCCGGCCTCGATGATCAGCTGCAGGGCCGCAGCGATCTTGCGGTGGTACTTCTCCCCGGCCGGGGTCAGGGTGACGCCGCGCGAGGTGCGCTCGAACAAGGGCGTGCCCAGCCATTCCTCCAACAGCTTCACATGGCGACCAATGGCCGGCTGGGTCACGTGCAGGGCTTTCGAGGCTTCGACATAGCTGCCCAGGCGGGCGGCGGCATCAAAGGCACGCACCGCGTTGAGCGGTGGCAAACGGTGCTCAGGCATGGCTGGAGGCGCCTTTAGCTATTAAATTATTTAACAGCTGCTATGTTAAAATTGAAGTTTCGCCCCCGCAACCCCTCACTGATAATCGCCCCCAGCAGAACAATAAAGAGCCTGCAAGACCGGCTCGCCACACACCCGAACACATCTCGATCCTGCCCAGAAAAATAATATCCATGGCCTGGCCGCGCGGCGTCTTGCAGATGCTTGCCAAGGGCGATGGGGGAATCGGAGGTTACGCATGAATGCCCTGCATTCGCTGCAAACGCTGGCTGTGTCTATCCGCGCCGTCCGCAAAGTCTACGGCGATCCGCACACCGGGCCGGTGGCGCTGAAAAGCATCGACCTGGACATCCGCGACAACGAATTCTTCACCCTGCTCGGCCCGTCCGGCTGCGGCAAGACCACCTTGCTGCGGATGATCGCCGGGTTCGAATTTCCGACCCAGGGCGAGATCCTGCTCTACGGCGAAAACATCGCCGATCGCCCGCCCTTCCAGCGCCCGGTCAACACAGTGTTCCAGCACTACGCGCTGTTTCCCCATATGAGCATCGCCGAGAACCTGGCCTTCGGCCTGGAATCCCAGCCCATGGGCAAGGTGTTGAGCAAGGCGCAGATCGCCGAGCGGGTACGGGAAATGCTCGCCCTGGTGCAGATGGAACGCTTCGCCACGCGCAAGCCGGCCCAACTGTCCGGCGGCCAGCAACAGCGTGTGGCCCTGGCCCGCGCCCTGGCCCCCCATCCCAAGGTGCTGCTGCTCGACGAACCGCTCTCGGCCCTCGACCTCAAGCTGCGCCAGGCCATGCGCGAAGAGCTGAAAAGCATCCAGGCCAGGACCGGCATCACCTTTATCTTCGTCACCCACGACCAGGAAGAAGCCCTGACCATGTCCGACCGCATCGCCGTGCTGTCGGAAGGCGAGGTGCAGCAGGTCGGTCGCCCCGAGGACATCTACGAACGGCCGCGCAACCGCTTCGTCGCCGACTTCATCGGTGAAACCAACTTTATCGACGCCAACGTGACCCGCGTCGAAGCCGGCCTCGCCTGGTTCGCCGGGCCGGCCGGGCATCCGCTGCCCGCCCAACCGTGCAGCGACGTCAGTGTCGGCGCGACCGTGGCCCTGTCGGTCCGCCCCGAGCGCCTGCACCTGCTGCCACAAGGCAGCGAAGGCGCCCTGCCCTGCCGGATCGAGGCGCAGATCTACCTGGGCACCGACCTGCAATACCAGGTCAGCCTCAGCGACGGTTCGCGCCTGACGGTGCGCACACCCAACAGCGTCGACCAGAGCCAGCGCTTCCCGGTGGGCAGCCAGGCCGGCCTGTTGTTCGACCGCGGCAGCGCCAGCGTCCTGCTGGATTGAGCACGAGGGTTCGTCATGCACACATCATCGCTATCCAACACCCTGGAACGGCGCAAGGCCTTGCACAGTTTCCTCGGGGTCAGCCCGGCGCTGCTGGCCATCGCTCTGTTTCTGCTGGTGCCGATCCTGATCGTCATCGGCTACTCGCTGATGCAGGCCAACCCCTATGGCGGGGTCGACCCGGTCTTCAGCAGCGACGCCTACACCGCTCTGCTGTTCGAACGGCAACTGGATGACAGCCTGGCCTTCGCCGACTCCTACCTGATCATCGCCCTGCGCTCCATCGGCATCGCCGGGCTGACCACGGTCATCACCCTGCTGATCGGTTTCCCGGTGGCGGTGTGGCTGGCCATGCAACCGCCACAGCGTCGCGGCCTGCTGATCTTCCTGATCACCGTGCCGTTCTGGGCCAACCTGCTGATCCGCACCTACGCCTGGATTCTGTTGCTGCGCAGCAGCGGTGTGATCAACAACAGCCTGATGGGCCTGGGAGTCATCCACGAGCCGCTGCAGATGCTCTACACCGACGGCGCGGTGCTGCTGGGGCTGGTCTACACCTACGCGCCCTTCGTGGTGCTGCCGATCTACGCGACCCTGGAAAAAATGGATACCCGCCTGCTGGAAGCCGCCCAGGACCTGTATGCCGGGCGTATCCGCACCCTGCGCAAGGTGGTGCTGCCCCTGGCCAAGCCGGGAATCCTGGCCGGCGCCATCCTCACCTTCGTGCCTTGCCTGGGGGCGATGATCGCCCCGGAACTGCTGGGCGGCGGGACCAAGATGATGCTCGGCAACCTGATCTTCCGGCAGTTCAGCGATGCCCGTAACTGGCCGTTCGGCGCCGCGCTGTCGCTGGTGCTGATGGCGGCGGTGATGCTGGTCCTGACGTTGTATGCCCTGCGCGCCCAGCGCCAGCGCGTTGCCCAGGGAGGTGTGTGATGCTGCGCCTGTTCAAGCGAAACGGCCTCGGCGTACAGGACTTTCCTGGCTTCGGCGGCTTCAGCTTTCTGTTCTACCTGTACCTCTACGCGCCGATCCTGGTGCTGGTGGTGTTCTCCTTCAACGCCAACCAGTCGGCCACGGTCTGGACCGGTTTCAGCCTCGACTGGTACCGCGCCGCCTTCGCCAACCAGGCGCTGCGTTCGGCGGCCGGCAACAGCCTGCTGATCGCCGTGTGCGCCAGCATGATCGCCACCGCCATCGCCACCCTGGCGGCGCTGGGGACCTCCCGCGGGGCGAAGTTCAAGGGCCTGCAACTGTCCATGGGCGCCATCATGCTGCCGCTGGTGCTGCCGGAAATCGTGGTCGGCGTGGCCACCCTGGCGCTGTTCTCCACCATCGGCCTGTCCCTGGGCTACGGCAACCTGATCATCGCCCATACGGTGTTCTGCATTCCGTTCGCCTACCTGCCGATCCGCGCGCGGCTCAACGATATGGACCTGTCCCTGGAGCAGGCCGCGGCCGACCTCTACTCCGGCCCGTGGCGCACCTTCCGCAAGGTCACCCTGCCGCTGCTGATGCCGGGGATCGTCTCCGGGCTGATGCTGGCCTTCATCGTCTCGCTGGATAACTTCGTGATCTCGATGATGGTCTCCCAGGCCGGCACCACCACCTTGCCGATCTTCATCTTCGGCCTGTTGCGCATGGGCGTGACACCCGACGTCAACGCCGTCTCGACCCTGATCCTGGGCGTCTCGGTGCTGTTCGTCAGCCTCTCTTATCTGCTGGGCAAAAAACACGCTTGAACCTTCCACTGACCTTGGGGAAAAGACATGAGCAAGTTGATCGCAAGCCTCGGTACCTCGTTGCTGCTGAGCCTGCCACTGGGTGTGCACGCCGCCGAGAAACTCAACGTGGTGAGCTGGAGCGGCTATTTCTCGCCAGAGATCCTCGCCAAGTTCCAGAAGCAGACCGGCATCGAGGTCACGGTGGACTCCTACGACTCCAACGAAACCCTGCTGGCCAAGCTGAAACAGGGCGGCACCGGCTATGACGTGGCGATCCCTTCGCACCAGTTCATCCCGATCCTGATCAAGGAACAGCTGCTGGAGCGCTTCGACCCGGTCAAGGAGCCCTACTACGCCGGCCTCGTCGACCACCTGAAAAAGCCCACCTGGGACCCCGAGGGCGCCTACTCCGTACCCTTTATCTGGGGCACCACCAGCGTGGTGCTCGACGGCGAGCGCTACAAGGGCCCGGCCGACAGCTACAAGGTGCTCTACCAGCCGCCGGTCGAGCTGCAGGGGCGGATCAACATGTTCGACTCGGTCAGCGAAGTGATCGACATGGCCAGCCTGTACCTGGACATCCCGCTGTGCAGCGAAGACCCCAAGCAGATGCAGCAGGTGCTGACCCTGCTCAAGGCGCAGAAACCCTTCGTCAAGACCTACAGCTCCAAGGCCGGCTCGATCCGCGAGAACCTGGCCTCGGGCGAGATCGACATGTCGATGTTCTGGGGCGGCTCGTCGATGCGCGCCCGGGAGATGAAACCCAGCCTGAAATACCTGTACCCCAAGGAGGGCGTGCTGGCCTGGGTCGACAACATGGTCATCCCCAAGGGCAGCAAGAACCCGGCGAACGCCAAGGCCTTCATCGCCTTCCTCAGCGCGCCTGAAAACGCCGCGATGACCCAGAACTTCCTCAAGCACCAGAGCCCGGTCAAGGGCGTGGAAAGTTTCCTCGACGCCGGCCTCAAGGATGCGCCGGAACTGCACATTCCCGAAGGCACCAAGGTGGTGTTCAGCCAGACCTGCGGCGAAGGCGCGATCCGCCTGGCCGACCGCCTGTGGACCAACCTGATGCGTTGACCTGTACCGCCCCGCCAGCCTGGCGGGGCGCCTCTCCAGCCGTTTGAAAGGCAGCCCTGCCATGACTTCCAATAACATCAGCGAACTGGTCCTGCTGCAGGCCCACGAACTCGCCGAACGCATCCGCCTGCGCCATGTTTCGTGCCGGGAAGTGATGCAGACTTATCTTGCCCATATCGAGCGGTTCAACCCCAGGGTCAACGCCCTGGTCAGCCTGCAACCGGCCGAGCAACTGCTGGCCCAGGCCGACGCCCGCGATGCCGAACTGGCCCGCGGGCAATACCGCGGCTGGATGCACGGCCTGCCCCATGCAATCAAGGACCTGTCCCTGACCCAGGGCATCCGCACCACCCTCGGCTCGCCGCTGTACAAGGATTTTGTTCCCCCGCGCGACGGCATCATGGTCGAGCGGATCAAGGCCGCCGGGGCGATCATCATCGGCAAAAGCAACACCCCGGAATTCGGCCTCGGTTCGCAAAGTTACAACCCGCTGTTCGGCGCCACCGCCTGCGCCTTCGATGCCGGCAAGACCGCCGGCGGCAGCAGCGGGGGCGCCGCCGCGGCCCTGGCCATGCACCTGGTGCCGGTGGCCGACGGCAGCGACATGATGGGCTCGCTGCGCAACCCGGCGGCGTTCAACAACGTCATCGGTTTCCGCCCCTCCCAGGGCCGCGTGCCCTTCGACGACAGCAGCGACCTGTTCTTCGACCAGCTGGGCTACGAAGGCCCCATGGGCCGCAGCGTGCGCGATACCGCATTGCTGCTGTCGGTGCAGGCCGGCGCCGATGCCCGGGCGCCACTGTCCATTACCGAATCCGGCGCGGCCTTCACGGCCCCGCTGGAGCGCGATTTCAAGGGCACCCGGCTGGGCTGGCTGGGGAATTTCGACGGCTACCTGCCGATGGAACCGGGCCTGCTCGCGCTGTGCGAGGCGACCTTTGCCGACTTCGAAAGCCTCGGCTGCCGCATCGAACCGGCGCAACCCGATTTCGCCATGCCGCAGCTGTGGAGCTGCTGGCGCACCTTGCGCCACTGGATGGTCGCCGGCTCCCTGGGCGCGGCCTATGCCGATCCGCAACAACGTGCGTTATTGAAACCGGAAGCCCGCTGGGAAGTGGAAAACGGCCTGACGCTCTCGGCCAGCGAAGTGTTTGCCGCCTCGGTCCAGCGCAGCAACTGGTACCGGTCGATCTCCCGGTTGTTCGAGGATTTCGACTACCTGCTGCTACCCAGCGCCCAGGTCTTCCCCTTCGATAAAACCCTGGCCTGGCCCCAGAGCATCAACGGCGTGGCCATGGACACCTACCACCGCTGGATGGAAGTGGTGATCCCCGGCACCCTGTCCGGCTGCCCGGTGGCCAACGTCCAGGCCGGCTTCAATAAAGACGGCCTGCCCATGGGCCTGCAGATCATCGGCAAGCACCAGGCCGACTTCGCCGTCCTGCAACTGGCCCACGCCTATGAACAGGCCAGCCGCTGGTTCCAGCGCTGCCCATCGCCGCTGCTACAGGAGGGAATTGGATAAACGGTTGATAGCGTAGATAATTTTTTTATAAAAAGCGCTTGACGCATTACCGTTCTACGCGAATAATGCGCGCCACTTGGCTACATAGCTCAGTTGGTTAGAGCATAGCATTCATAATGCTGGGGTCCGGGGTTCAAGTCCCTGTGTAGCCACCAAGTACCTCAACAAAGCCCGCCTTGTGCGGGCTTTGTTGTTTCTGGCTATCTCTCCTCGTATCCCCCCTCTACCTTCGCCGTCCCTCCGCCCTCTTGCCCCATGAGTGCATGAAGCCTTCTCTGCGACTGCCTGGGCCAGACTGTTGCCTTCAATACCGACGGTTGGATCAACGTCACTGTCGCCACCGCTCGCCTCGACAAAGCCCCCAACGAATGGCTTCACCTCGATTCCACCGAGGCCCCTACCAGATCTTGCAGGTGCCAAGCCTGTGCAAGTCCTCTATAAAACTGCACTCCATCCCTAAGGAACCCCAGCGATGCACATGGAAGAGCACACACTGAACGAAATGAGCGATGAGCTGAAACTCATGCTCGGCCGTTTTCGGCATGAACAATTCGTCGAGAAACTCGGATGGCGGCTGCCCGCCCATCCGAGCCAGGCAGGTTGTGAATGGGATCAATACGACACCGAACACGCCCGCTACCTCCTGGCGTTCAATGCAGACCGCGCCATCGTTGGCTGCGCCCGGCTGATTCCCACCACGCTCCCCAACCTGCTTGAAGGGGTGTTCAGCCATGCCTGCGCCGGGGCGCCGCCCAAGCATCCAGCCGTCTGGGAAATGACTCGCTTCACCACCTGCGAACCGCAATTGGCGATGCCGTTGTTCTGGAGAAGCCTCAAGACGGCCGCCCTGGCGGGCGCAGAGGCCATCGTCGGGATCGTCAACAGCACCATGGAGCGCTATTACAAAATCAACGGCGTCCACTACGAACGGCTGGGCCCGGTCACGGTGCACCAGAATGAGAAAATCCTCGCCATCAAACTCTCGGCCCACCGCGAGCACCATCGCAGCGCGGTCGCACCGTCAGCCTTCATGTCCGGCACATTATTGAAAGAGACAGCTTGATACGGGCCGAGTCGTCCTTTTTGAATGCCCCTCAGATATAGCCCATCGCGACTGCGTAAGACACTGCCTGCACGCGGTTACTGGCGCCGATTTTGCGCTGGATGTTGCGGTGATGGTAATTCACGGTATCGGTGCACACCCCCATGATCACGCCGATTTCCTCCGAGGTCTTGCCGTCGGCCGTCCAGCGCAGCACATCACATTCCCTCCCACTGAACGCCACGCCCGTATTGAAGACACGCACGTCGCTCTCCAGCTCGGAAATTTTCTCGTGGGCCGCGGCGGCAAAGGCTCTGGTCACCGGCTTCAAGGCTTCAAATTCCTGAAGGCTGATGGGGTTGTTCTTGCGCGCCAGGCTTAACACCCCGACCCTCCCCTGGGCGTTGAACGAGGGTTGTGCCAGGCCGTGGCATAAATGTGAATCCTTGGCTTCAGACCACAGGTCCGCGCATCCCCGGAACAACTCATTGCTCCATAGAATGGGGGCCGACGAGACTTTGCTGTGCTTCACCGTGGGATCGATCACCGCGTAGTTAGCCGCCTGATATCGCTGCACCCAGTCCTCGGGGTAATTGCCGTACATATAAGTCCTGGGCCGCATGAACGGGGTCACGCTGCACATGCCGTAGGCAAAAAAATCAAACCGTAGTTCGCGCAAGGCCCTCAACGCGACAGCCGTAAACTCCTGCATATCCATGGTTCGCGCAAAGATACTATAAAAGTACGCATCCCATCCCAACTGCTGCCCTAATTCCATTTTGAGCACCACTAAAGTTGAAAACAGGCCGTTAGACTAGACCAACCTGAATCTCTGTCAACAAGCAAAATCACATCGTCATAGAAGGCTTTGCGCTAGCACTAGATTCATTGCGCCTAATCCAACCAACTACTTAGAACATTGCATCCCGGCGATGTTAGTAAGCCATTACCACCTTTCAGCCGACGAATGAACCTGCCTCTTCACAATAATGCAACAGTTCATTCGGTGGGCTGCAGCCAACCCGTTCATACGCCAATCACTACAAGATCTGGTAGTTCCACCCCCAAGAAACGCAGGTGTATAAACAACACCCGCTCAGCACCGCCACGCAGGAACATAGTTAAACACTGTAAATATTCACCCACGTCAATTAACTAAATATTTACTTTCAACATTATCACCCCCAACTAAGGAGGATGCTGCCCATGCCTGCTTCGCTTTCCCCTAGCGGCTTTAATGATCATCTTGAACTTCGCCAGAAAAATCGCGCCACCGTCGAACAGTACATGCGCACTAACGGCAAAGATCGCCTGCGCCGGCATGAACTGTTCACTCAGGATGGCAGTGGTGGTTCCTGGAACACCGAAACCGGCAAACCCCTCGTGTTCCAGGGCCACGCGAAGCTGGCCGCCCTCGGCGCATGGCTGGAGAAGTGCTTTCCAGACTGGCAATGGCACAACGTCCGGGTGTTTGAAACCGATAACCCCAACCACTTCTGGGTGGAGAGCGACGGTCGCGGCAAGACTCTGGTTCCCGGTTATCCCGAAGGTTATTGCGAAAACCATTACATCCATTCTTTCGAACTGGATGACGGCAAGATCACGCAGAGCCGTGAATTCATGAACCCCTTCGAACAACTTCGCGCCTTGGGTATCCCCGTTCCAAGAATCAAGCGTGAAGGTATCCCCGCCTCATAAGCCCCCCCTTAATTCATTGGAGATTGAGCATGCCTAACAGTGCAACGCAACAACTAACCGCTAACGACACCACTGAACTTCGCCGCAAAAACCGCGCCACGGTCGAGCAATATATGCGGACCAAAGGCCAGGACCGCCTGCGCCGCCATGAACTATTTACCGAAGATGGTACAGGCGGCTTATGGACCACCGACACCGGCGCGCCGATTGTAATCAGTGGCAAAGCCAAGTTGGCCGAACATGCTGTTTGGTCACTCAAGTGCTTCCCGGACTGGGAATGGTACAACGTCAAAGTATTTGAAACCGATGACCCTAACCATATCTGGGTCGAGTGCGATGGCCGCGGCAAGATCCTCTTTCCCGGCTATCCGGAAGGCTATTACGAGAACCACTTCCTGCACTCCTTCGAGCTGGAAGACGGCAAAGTAAAACGCAATCGCGAATTCATGAACGTCTTTCAGCAACTGCGCGCCCTGGGTATTCCAGTACCGCAAATCAAACGCGAAGGCATTCCAACTTAATCCCTCGTGAGAGTGATCGCATCATGGAAGACTTACTGAAACGGGTTTTAAGTTGTGAAGCGTTCCAGCAGCCTCAATGGAGCGAGCCCTCACAATTGCACGACGCGCAGGCCTACCTCAGGGACAGCGCCTCATTGATACGAGTGGAAGACATCCTGGTGCTGCGCGCCACGCTGGCACGTGTAGCGGCCGGCGAAGCGATGGTCATCCAGTCCGGTGACTGCGCCGAGGACATGGATGAAAGCACTCCCGACCATGTGGTCCGCAAAGCCGCGGTGCTGGACATCCTGGCCGGTACGTTCCGGCTGGTGACCCAGCAACCGGTGGTACGGGTGGGCCGGATTGCCGGGCAGTTTGCCAAGCCGCGCTCCAACAACAACGAACGCATCGGCGATGTCGAATTGCCGGTGTATCGCGGCGACATGGTCAACGGCCGCGAGGCCGTCTGCGGTCATCGCCAGCACGATGCGCAACGCCTGGTTCGAGGCTATAGCGCCGCGCGGGACATCATGCAACACCTGGGCTGGAAAGCGTCGGCAAGCCAGGAACAACTCAGCGGTTCACCGGCCTGGACCAGTCACGAAATGCTGGTACTCGACTACGAACTGCCACAACTGCGCCAGGACGAACAGGGCCGGGTATTTCTCGGTTCGACCCACTGGCCGTGGATCGGCGAGCGTACCCGTCAGTTAACGGGCGCTCACGTGACGCTGCTCAGCGAAGTGCTCAATCCGGTGGCGTGCAAGGTTGGCCCGGACATCACCCGGGACCAGTTGCTGAGCCTGTGTGAACGCCTGGACTCCAAGCGCGAACCCGGCCGGCTGACCCTGATTGCCCGCATGGGCGCGCAAAAGGTCGCCGATCGCCTGCCGCCGCTGGTTGAAGCGGTGCGCCAGGCCGGCCACAAGATCATCTGGCTGAGCGACCCGATGCACGGCAACACCATCGTCGCGCCCTGCGGCAACAAGACCCGCATGGTGCAGGCCATCACCGAGGAAATCACCGCCTTCAAGCATGCCGTGACCTCAGCCGGTGGCGTGGCCGCCGGCCTGCACCTGGAAACCACCCCTGACGACGTCAGCGAGTGCGCTTCCGATGCCGCCGGCCTGCATCAGGTCGCCAGCCGCTACAAGAGCCTGTGCGACCCGCGCCTGAACCCCTGGCAGGCCATTACCGCGGTGATGGCCTGGAAGAACCAGCCCACCTCAACCCTTGCCTCCTTTTGACTGGAGTTTGTCGACATGACCGGCATTCCATCGATCGTCCCCTACGTCTTGCCTACTTCGCGCGACCTGCCCGTCAACCTCGCGCAATGGAGCATCGACCCCGAGCGTGCCGTGCTGCTGGTGCATGACATGCAGCGCTACTTCCTGCGGCCCTTGCCCGACGCCCTGCGTGAACAGGTCGTGAGCAATGCCGCGCGCATTCGCCAGTGGGCCGCCGACAACGGCGTTCCGGTGGCCTACACCGCCCAACCTGGCAGCATGAGCGAGGAGCAACGCGGGCTGCTCAAGGACTTCTGGGGCCCGGGCATGAAGGCCAGCCCCACCGACCGCGAGGTGGTCGACGCCCTGACCCCCAAGCCCAGTGACTGGCTGCTGACCAAGTGGCGCTACAGCGCGTTCTTCAACTCCGACCTGCTGGAACGCATGCGTGCCAACAATCGCGATCAGTTGATCCTGTGCGGGGTGTACGCCCATGTCGGGGTACTGATTTCCACCGTGGATGCCTACTCCAACGACATCCAGCCCTTCCTCGTTGCCGACGCCATCGCCGACTTCAGCAAGGAGCACCACTGGATGGCCATCGAATACGCCGCCAGCCGTTGCGCCATGGTCATCACCACCGACGAGGTGGTGCTATGAGCCAAGCCGCCCGTCTCATGGAGCGCATCCTGCAACCGGCTCCCGAGCCGTTTGCCCTGTTGTACCGCCCGGAATCCAGCGGCCCCGGCCTGCTGGATGTGCTGATCGGCGAAATGTCGGAGCCGCAGGTCCTGGCCGATATCGACTTGCCTGCCACCTCGATCGGCGCGCCTCGCCTGGATGTACTGACGCTGATCCCCTACCGCCAGATCGCCGAACGCGGTTTCGAGGCGGTGGACGACCAGTCGCCGCTGCTGGCGATGAACATCACCGAGCAGCAATCCATCAGCATCGAGCGCTTGCTGGGACTGTTGCCCAACGTGCCGATCCAGTTGAACAGCGAACGCTTCGACCTCAGCGACGCGAGCTACGCCGAGATCGTCAGCCAGGTGATCGCCAACGAAATCGGCTCTGGGGAAGGCGCCAACTTCGTCATCAAGCGCACCTTCCTGGCCGAGATCAGCGAGTACGGCCCGGCCAGTGCGCTGTCGTTCTTTCGCCATCTGCTGGAACGGGAGAAAGGCGCCTACTGGACGTTCATCATCCACACCGGCAGCCGTACCTTCGTGGGCGCGTCCCCCGAGCGCCACATCAGCATCAAGGATGGGCTCGCGGTGATGAACCCCATCAGTGGCACTTACCGCTATCCGCCCGCCGGCCCCAACCTGAGCGAAGTCATGGACTTTTTGGCGGATCGCAAGGAGGCCGACGAGCTCTACATGGTGGTGGATGAAGAGCTGAAAATGATGGCGCGCATTTGTGAGGACGGCGGCCACGTCCTCGGTCCTTACCTCAAGGAAATGGCGCACCTGGCCCACACCGAGTACTTCATCGAAGGCAAGACCCATCGCGATGTACGGGAAATCCTGCGCGAAACCCTGTTTGCGCCCACCGTCACCGGCAGCCCGCTGGAAAGCGCCTGCCGGGTCATCCAGCGTTATGAGCCGCAAGGCCGCGCGTACTACAGCGGCATGGCCGCGCTGATCGGCAGCGATGGCAAGGGCGGCCGTTCCCTGGACTCGGCGATCCTGATTCGCACCGCCGACATCGATAACAGCGGCGAGGTGCGAATCAGCGTGGGCTCGACCATCGTGCGCCATTCCGACCCGATGACCGAGGCTGCCGAAAGCCGGGCCAAGGCCACTGGCCTGATCAGCGCACTGAAAAACCAGGCGCCCTCGCGCTTCGGCAACCACCTGCAAGTGCGCGCCGCATTGGCCAGCCGCAATGCCTACGTCTCGGACTTCTGGCTGATGGACAGCCAGCAGCGGGAGCAGATCCAGGCCGACTTCAGTGGCCGCCAGGTGCTGATCGTCGACGCCGAAGACACCTTCACCTCGATGATCGCCAAGCAACTGCGGGCCCTGGGCCTGGTGGTGACGGTGTGCAGCTTCAGCGACGAATACAGCTTTGACGGCTACGACCTGGTCATCATGGGCCCCGGCCCCGGCAACCCGAGCGAAGTCCAACAGCCGAAAATCAACCACCTGCATGTGGCCATCCGCTCCTTGCTCAGCCAGCAGCGGCCGTTCCTGGCAGTGTGCCTGAGCCATCAGGTGCTGAGCTTGTGCCTGGGCCTGGAACTGCAGCGCAAAGCCATTCCCAACCAGGGCGTGCAAAAACAGATCGACCTGTTCGGCACCACCGAACGGGTGGGTTTCTACAACACCTTCGCCGCCCAGAGCTCGAGTGACCGCCTGGACATCGACGGCATCGGCACCGTCGAAATCAGCCGCGACAGCGAGACCGGCGAGGTGCATGCCCTGCGTGGACCGTCGTTTGCCTCCATGCAGTTTCATGCCGAGTCGCTGCTGACCCAGGAAGGTCCGCGCATCATCGCCGACCTGCTGCGGCACGCCCTGATCCACACACCTGTCGAGAACAACGCTTCGGCCGCCGGGAGATAACCATGCACAACTACGTCATCATCGACGCCTTTGCCAGCGTCCCGCTGGAAGGCAATCCGGTCGCGGTGTTCTTTGACGCCGATGACTTGTCGGCCGAGCAAATGCAACGCATCGCCCGGGAGATGAACCTGTCGGAAACCACCTTCGTGCTCAAACCACGTAACTGTGGTGATGCGCTGATCCGGATCTTCACCCCGGTCAACGAACTGCCCTTCGCCGGGCACCCGTTGCTGGGCACGGCCATTGCCCTGGGTGCGCGCACCGACAATCACCGGCTGTTCCTGGAAACCCAGATGGGCACCATCGCCTTTGAGCTGGAACGCCAGAACGGCAGCGTCATCGCCGCCAGCATGGACCAGCCGATACCGACCTGGACGGCCCTGGGGCGCGACGCCGAATTGCTCAAGGCCCTGGGCATCAGCGACTCGACCTTTCCCATCGAGATCTATCACAACGGCCCGCGCCATGTGTTTGTCGGCCTGCCGAGCATCGCTGCGCTGTCGGCCCTGCATCCCGACCACCGTGCCCTGTGCAGCTTCCACGACATGGCCATCAACTGTTTTGCCGGTGCGGGACGGCGCTGGCGCAGCCGGATGTTCTCGCCGGCCTATGGGGTGGTCGAGGATGCGGCCACGGGCTCCGCTGCCGGGCCCTTGGCGATCCATCTGGCGCGGCATGGCCAGATCGAGTTCGGCCAGCAGATCGAAATTCTCCAGGGCGTGGAAATCGGCCGCCCTTCACTCATGTTCGCCCGGGCCGAGGGCCGCGCCGATCAACTGACGCGGGTCGAAGTATCAGGCAATGGCATCACCTTCGGACGGGGGACCATCGTTCTATGAACAGTTCAGTACTAGGCAAGCCGCTGTTGGGTAAAGGCATGTCGGAATCGCTGACCGGCACCCTGGATGCGCCGTTCCCCGAGTACCAGAAGCCGCCTGCCGATCCCATGAGCGTGCTGCACAACTGGCTCGAACGCGCACGCCGCGTGGGCATCCGCGAACCCCGTGCGCTGGCACTGGCCACGGCTGACAGCCAGGGCCGGCCTTCGACACGCATCGTGGTGATCAGTGAGATCAATGACACCGGGGTGCTGTTCAGCACCCATGCCGGAAGCCAGAAAGGTCGCGAACTGACAGAGAACCCCTGGGCCTCGGGGACGCTGTATTGGCGCGAAACCAGCCAGCAGATCATCCTCAATGGCCAGGCCGTGCGCATGCCGGATGCCAAGGCTGACGAGGCCTGGTTGAAGCGCCCTTATGCCACGCATCCGATGTCATCGGCGTCTCGCCAGAGTGAAGAGCTCACGGATGTCGAGGCCCTGCGCAACGCCGCCAGGGAACTGGCCGAGGTTCCAGGTCCGCTGCCGCGTCCCGAGGGTTATTGCGTGTTTGAGTTGCGCCTTGAATCGCTGGAGTTCTGGGGTAACGGCCAGGATCGCCTGCATGAACGCTTGCGCTATGACCGCAGCGCTGAAGGCTGGAAACATCGCCGGTTACAGCCGTAGGGTACCGCGATAAATATGCTTTGAAGTGCCTGGCTGCTCCAACTTCGAACTCATTGCGCGAACTTCAACACTTATGACATCCGGTCAACATGAGAAGAGTCCATATGCGAAAGAACGCGTATTCGAAATAGCAAACAGAGAGTCCGGATCACCAAAGTGTGTAACGACATTAATTCCTATCTGAATCTTATAGTTGCTCTAGAACGTTGTCCTTGACCCAGCGATAGACATCGGGCCAGAGACGACACAAACAAAGTTAGACATTACTGAGGCTGCTACCATGCTAGATCTTCAAAACAAGCGTAAATATCTGAAAAGTGCAGAATCCTTCAAAGCTTCACTGCGTGATGACCGCACTGTTATTTATCAAGGCCAAGTTGTTGAGGATGTGACTACACACTTCTCTACGGCTGGAGGCATATCGCAAGTTGCAGAAATCTACGAAGAACAATTCAGCGGTGAACACGACGACATTCTGACTTACGTACGCCCCGACGGTTACCTGGCCTCTTCTGCCTATATGCCCCCTAGAAACAAAGAAGACTTGGCGTCGCGACGCCGCGCAATCACGTACGTCTCGCAAAAAACCTGGGGCACCCACTGCCGCAACCTGGACATGATCGCCAGCTTCACCGTCGGCATGATGGGATATCGGCCGACATTCAGGAAAAAATGCCCTGAGTACGCAGAAAACATTACCGAATACCATGACTACGCCGAGCGCAACAGCCTGTATTTGTCTGAGGCCATTGTTGATCCACAGGGCTATCGGGCACGTACCCACGGCACCGACCTCAACCTGCCGCCGCCCGATCGTGCCGTGATGAGGATCAACAAGCAGAACGCCGAGGGCATCTGGATCAGCGGCGTCAAAGGCGTGGGCACGGTAGCACCGCAGTCCAATGAAATATTTGTTGGCAGCTTGTTCCCCGCAGCGCCCAACGAGTCATTCTGGGCTTACGTCCCTGCCGATGCGCCGGGGGTGAAGATTTTTTGCCGAGAGATTGTCTCCCAGCCTCACGCCAGCGCCTATGACCACCCGCTCATATCCAAAGGTGAAGAAGCCGAGGCGATGGTGGTATTCGATAACGTGTTCATTCCACGCTGGCGAATCATGGCGGCGAACGTGCCGGAACTGGCCAACGCCGGCTTCTTCAGCCTGTGGACCTCATACAGCCATTGGTACACGCTCGTGCGCCTGGAAACCAAGGCTGACCTGTATGCCGGACTGGCCAAGGTGATCATGGAAGTCCTGGGCCTTGAGGGGATTGCGGTGGTTCGCCAGCGGGTCAGCGAAATAGTGCAGCTTGCGGAAATACTCAAAGGCATGTGCATCGCCTCCATCGAAACGGCCGAGATGTCCGAAGGCGACATATTGCTGCCTGGCCCCAACGCACTGGCCGCCGGAAGGATTTTTGCCATGGAGAAATTGCCTCGGGTGCTGCATTTGCTCAGAGAGCTGTGCGGACAGGGCTTGATCCTCAGGTTCAACGAGAAAGACTTGGCCACCGACGCCGCCTTTGGCCAGAAGTTCTCCTGGTTTCTTGACACGCAAAGCGTGGGCGCCAGAGAGAAGAACCTGCTGATGAATCTGGTGTGGGACGTGGCTGCCAGTGAGCACTCCACACGTGCATTGGTGTTTGAAGAACAGCACGCACTCAGCGAGCCCCTGCTGCGCGATAGCCTGGTGCTGGACTACGACTACCGCAAAAGCACAAGCCTGATACGCCGCATGGTGGGGCTCAACGCCAAATAGACCTGATTGGCGTGTAGGCGCCGCGCAACCCTTCATTCGTGCCGACTGAACTCGGCACGAATGAAGGGTTGTCCGCCTCCGGCCCCTGGCATCCCGTAAGTTTCCAACCTTCAACGGTAGTACACCGCCCCATTAGCATCCAAATGAATACAGCAGGAGCCCGTTACAGCGCTGGCGCTGGATGCCTGGCTACGCTTGCACGGGATCTCGGTCCGAGACGAGCCAGGTTTACCGGCCCCCCTTTTGTTCGAGCCATGCCACTTGGCAGGCTCGTTCAGTTGTAGCGGTCAGCCTGTCGCCGGTTGGCTTGCCACCCGCCACCTCCAGGCCAGCGTCTTGCGCCGGGCCTTGCCCAGACAATATCGACGCCGTAGCGATCCACGAAAGGCTCAGCATGGACCCGTTCACTGCTGTACATTCCTCCCCACGGACGACACATCATTTACCCAGTGAACGGAGTTCAACGCGTGTTCTCGACCCTCAATCCGCGTCACCGCCGGCTTGCCAGTTTCTCGCTGATAGCCGTCGCCCTCAGCCTCGCCGCCTGCAACGCTTCCGCCCCCTCCCACACCGCCCTGCCCCCCGCCCCGGAAATCGCTTCGGGTTATCGCACCGACCTGCAGGTGCAGCACGCCGACCAGCATATGGCGGCCGCGGCCAACCCGTTGGCGGCCGAAGCCGGGCGCGAGATGTTGCGCAAGGGCGGTTCGGCCATCGATGCGGCGATTGCCATGCAAGCGGTGCTGACCCTGGTGGAGCCGCAGTCGTCGGGTATCGGCGGCGGGGCCTTGATCGTGCTCTGGGACGGCAAGGCGGTGCGCACTTATGACGGTCGCGAAACCGCGCCGGCCGGGGCTACCGAGAGGTTGTTCCTGCAGGCCGACGGCAAACCCATGCCGTTCCCCCAGGCGCAGATCGGCGGCCGCTCGGTGGGTACGCCTGGGGTGTTGCGGGCCCTGGAACTGGCCCATAAAAAACACGGTCGCCTGCCGTGGGCGCAACTGTTCGAGCCGGCGATCCGCCTGGCGGACCAGGGCTTCCCGATCTCCCCGCGCCTGCACAGCATGATCGTCGCCGATCCGTACCTGGCGAAATCGCCGGACATGGCGGCCTACTTCCTGAATGCCGATGGCACGCCGAAAGCCGTCGGCACCCTGCTGAAAAACCCGCAGCTGGCCGCGGTGCTCGAACGCATCGCCAAAGAGGGCCCGAACGCCTTGTACCAAGGCCCGGTCGCCCGGGAAATCGTCGCCAAGGTGCAAGGCCACGCCAACCCGGGCAGCCTGTCGCTCAACGACCTGCAAGGCTACCGCGCCAAGGAGCGCGAACCGCTGTGCACCGACTACAAGCGCTGGCAGGTCTGCGGTATGCCGCCGCCCTCGTCAGGCGGGATCGCCATGGCGCAGATCCTCGGCACCCTGCAGGCGCTGGAAGCCCGCGACCCGCGTTATGCACTGCCACCGCTGAAACCGGTCAAGACCAGCCTGCCGGCCGGCCTGGAACCGGCGCCTGAAGCCGTGCACCTGATCGCCGAGGCCGAGCGCCTGGCCTACGCCGACCGCGCGTTGTACGTGGCGGATTCGGACTTCGCCCCGGTGCCGATCGCCGGCCTGGTCGCCCCGCAGTACCTGGCGCAGCGTGCCGCCTTGATCGGCGAGCGCAGCATGGCCAAGGCCGAGCCCGGCAAGCCCCAGGGCATCCAGGTGGCCTACGCCCCGGATCGCTCGCCGATGCGCATCTCCACCTCGCAAGTGGTGGCCGTGGATGACCAGGGCGGCGCCGTGTCCATGACCACCACCGTGGAAGCCGCCTTTGGCTCGCACCTGATGGTCCAGGGCTTCATGCTCAACAACCAGATGACCGACTTCTCCTTTATCCCCGAGGAGAACGGCCAGCCAGTGGCCAACCGTGTGCAGCCGGGCAAGCGCCCACGCTCGTCCATGGCGCCAACCCTGATTTTCGACCGCAACAGCGGTGAATTCCTGGCCACCGTCGGCTCGCCGGGTGGCTCGCAGATCATCGAGTACGTGGCCAAGTCGGTGATCGGCATGCTCGACTGGAACCTCGACCCGCAAGCCGCCATCAGCCTGCCCAACTTCGGCAGCCGCAACGGCCCGACCGAACTGGAGCAAGGCCAGTTCACACCTGGGTTGAAAGCGGCGCTGAAAGCCAAGGGGCATGAGCTGACCGACATCGACATGACCAGCGGCACCCAGGCGATCGTGCGGGTGCGCGATGCCCAGGGTAAAACCTCGTGGGCCGGTGGCGCCGACCCACGCCGTGAAGGGGCCGCGTTGGGGGATTGAGGCCAACGCCGGAAAACCACAAGGGCTTGCCGCGAGGCAGGCCCTTTTTATTGTTCACGCCAAAGAAGCACCGGCATGCGGGGCCAAGGCTGTATGCCGATTTTTACGGCGCTCTGTGTCTGACGCGATCTTTTGATCCCTCCTAGCATCACTTTTTTGGCCGAGGGGCAGGCGATGAACGAGATTCCCGGCGGTATCGATTTTTCAGGTTTGGCCGTGCGTAGGCTGGAGGCCGACGACCTCGAACTGGTCTGCCGCCACCGCGAGGCGATGTTCCTCGAAGCCGGAGGAGAACCCGCGGCCCTGCAACGGATGACCGAGCACTTTCGCCCCTGGCTGCGCGAGCGTTTGCCCGATGGCCGCTACTACGGCTTTGCCCTGCTGGACGGCCAGCAACCGGTGGCGGCCATTGGCTTGATGAGCATCGACTGGCCGCCCCACCCGTCCCATCCGACCCAGGACCAGCGCGGTTATGTGCTCAACGTCTACGTCGAACCCGCCTACCGGCGCCGGGGGCTGGCCTCGGCCCTGATGAAGCTGGCGCAAGCCGAATTCATCCAGCGCGGGCTGAGCTTCGCCGTGCTGCATGCCACCGAAGTGGGCAAGCCGGTGTATGCCGGATTGGGCTGGGCGGCCACCGCGGAAATGGCGAAGGTGTTGGAAGGCGACTGAACACGGACTCCTGTAGCCGCTGCCGAAGGCTGCGATAAGGACCGAAGGGCCTTCGCGCCAGAAAGATCACCGCGCCCGTTCCGGTCGATCGCAGCCTTCGGCAGCGGCTACAGGGACCGATGTGCCTTCGACTGATATGTTTCTCATAGTCACAGAATGTCGTAGCAATGCCGTTGCGACGCTCTGCCCCGCCCGCTATTCTTCGCCCCGTCGCTGCAATATCAGCGAACGGGCTTGGCGGCCCGAACCACGAAAGGCGCAACAGCGCCAAAACACGAATGCAGGCGCTTTTTTTGTGCCCGCGTTTCTGTGTCATGGCGAATTGCGCCGGGACCCCTTCGGGGGTGCCGGTTCCTTTCGTGCCGGTCCGCCAACCTTGTGCAATTCGCCACCCTAACCTGCTTGGCGGCAGACGGTGGTGATCCCCTCAAACGAAAGGATTCGTCACCATGAAACACACCCTCAATCCGTCCCTTCCTCCCTGCATACCCTCGGCGAAATAACCTTTGCCAATTGTGGCGAAGGCAAGCGCCCGCTGCTGCGGGTCAATGCCGACGTGCCCCTGGCCGATGCCCTGGAACACGCCTCGCTGCTGCTACATCTGGCAAAACAGTTGACCCTGGATGCGGCCATGGAACCGCAGGCGGACCGCTATGCTTGGGCGGCACATTACCTGGGTGAGATGGGTAAAGCGGTGATGGATGATGTGCACACCGCGATGACAGCAGATGCTGATCGACACTGAGCCGCACCTGCGGGACGGGTAGCCTCGATGGCTGTCCGTCCATCGCCTTCCTCTCTCACTCCCTTGCTTAAGTCCCAGGGCGGGACTAGGATTTCGAGCCATGAGGATTATCGCCGTCAGTCATTTGAAGACGTTCTGGGACAAGCACCCGGATGTCGAACAACCGCTTCTGGCCTGGATCGATGAAGCACGCAATGCCAACTGGTCCACCCCGGCGCAGATCAAGGACCAGTTTTGCAGCGCGAGCCTTCTTAAAAGCCGTCGCGTGGTGTTCAACATCAAAGGCAATGACTACCGCTTGGTAGTCGCCGTGGCTTACCGCTTTGGCGCCCTCTACATCAAGTTCGTTGGCACTCACCAGCAGTACGATGCCATCGACGCCGACAGCGTTGAAATGGAGTAACGAGCATGCAGATTCGCCCCATTCACACCGACCAGGATTACCGCGCGGCACTCAAGCAGGTGTCGGCGCTGTTCGATAACGAGCCCGAACCCGGCACCGCCGAAGGCGACTACTTCGACGTGATGGTCACCCTGATCGAAGCCTATGAAGCCAAGCACTTCCCCATCGACCTGCCCAACCCGATCGATGCCATCAAGTTCCGCATGGAGCAATCGGGCCTCTCGGCCGCCGACCTGGCCCCGGCCATCGGCCGAACCAACCGGGTCTACGAAGTGCTCAACGGCAAACGCGCCCTGACCCTGCCAATGATCTGGAAGCTGCACCAGCTGTTCGGCATCCCCGCCGAGAGCCTGATCAAGCCGGTGAAATCGGTCTGAGCGGTTCTATCCTCGATCAGGCTCCAATGACTCAGGCTTTACACCCTCGCCCTTAGCGGGGGTGCTCCTGACCACGCATAAACTCCAGCCCTTGATGATTTCAGAGAGCACAATCATCCCCAGCATCATCAGCGGGTTGTAGTTCGGAAAAAAATACGCGCCGATCAGAAGCACGGAAAAAGACGGCACGACAAACACCAAACGCAAAGGGATTTGCGCAAGCGCCAGCCACTTGGCTTCTTTGCGCTGAAACAAAAACAGGAAAGCGCTGACGACTATCGATAGTTGCAAACCCCAATTGATCATCACCATAACCACAGCAGTGGTTCCATGATCCTTGAGCACTTCAGTCGCCACAGTCAGGTCATCCCAGAACGGGGTCTTGCCCAGCCGTACACTGCTCGTGACGTACCACAACAAATAGAGCGCATCGAGCCCGCCCCAAAACTGCCAGATCCGGGTCCGGCTCAGCTTCCTGAAAAAAAACATTACCGCTCCTTACTTGGCGCCGAGCCTTCTTCTCGGCAGCTCTGCCTTATAGATTTACCCATCTAACCTGGCTGTCATCCCGCGCCTATTTACCCTCCAGACTTCTCTGAAAGATTCTTGGACACTTAAAAAATACCGTGGAACAGCCTTGAGCTTGCCCCTAGGTAAACCCCTAAAGTGCCGCTCGACCTCACCACAAAAAAGGACGTTTGCATGCTCACCATCGGTCAAATGGCTCGCTGCCATGGCCTCACCACCAAGACCTTGCGCCACTACGACAGCATCGGTCTGTTCACTCCGGCACTGACCGGGCAGGACAACGGCTATCGCTATTACAAGCCGGAGCAGATTGGCATCCTCGGGCGCATTGTCTGGTTGCGGCAGTTGGGCATGGGGCTGGAGGAGATTCTCGGGTTGGCGGACAGCGGTGCGCTGCACAGTGTCTTGAGTTTGCGCCAGGCGTTGCAGGCCCATGCCGGTGAGCTGGAAACGCAGATCGCCCGCAGCCAGAACGTGCTCGGCCAGTTGCAGCGTTATCTGGCGCAGCCCGAGCGCAGCCTGCCGGCGCCGCAAACGCCGGTGCGGGTGACGCTGGCGGCGCAGCGCATCATCGGCATGGCCTGGCAGCAGGATGACCAGGGCTCGATTGCCGAGTTGTGGCAGCGTTTCGAACCACGGGAGCAGGAGATCCAGCGCCTGGCCGAACCGGTCGGCACTTACGGTATTTGCCAGCCCTTGAGCGACGGCCAGTGGCGTTACGTCGCCGGGCTGCCGGTCAGCGCCGAGGCGCCCTTGGTCGAGGGTATGGTGGAACTGGAAATCCCCGCCCGCCAGTACGCCCGGGTCGAGCACCGGGGCACGGTGCAGACCCTGCCGGAAACCTTCCGCGCCGCCTACAGCGAATGGCTGCCGGCCGCAGGGATGCGGGCCGATGAGGGGGTGGAATTCGAGTACACCGGGGAGCGTTTTTTCGGGCCGATGCACCCGGACAGCGTGGTCGAACTCTATATCCCGCTGAAAAGCTGATGCCCCGATCGGACAAGCAGCCGACCAGATGACAGGTCTCTGTCAGCAAAAGGACTCATGATCCCGCTATGCTCTGTAGCTAATCCACAGCAACAGAGCGAAGGTCCGATGAGTTTCCAGGCGCCAGTGTTGAAACAGATACCAGGCATCCGTCACGAGTTTTCTCGGATCGGGGCACCACTGCCTGCCAACCTGTTCTTCTGCTCCCAGGCCCACACCGGCGAGGTGGTCGAGGCCAGCACCACGCTGCCGAGCGGCATCATCCGCGGCGATGCGGTGTTCACCCGCACCGGCCGGCCTATAGCGGTGATGACAGCCGACTGCCTGCCGCTGCTGATCAGCAGTGAAGACGCCTCGTGGGTCGCCGCGGTCCATGCCGGCTGGAAAGGTCTGCACGGCGGCATCATCGACAACGTGCTGCAACACTTCGCTGCCAAGGGCATCGCTGCCCCTCAGTTGCGCGTGGCGTTCGGCCCCTCGATCAAGCCTTGCTGCTACGAAGTCAGCCCGGAGTTCATCGACACCCTGTCGGCCACCCAGGGCCACCTGTGGCCAGAGGAGCAGACACCCTGGAGCCACGAACGCCCCACGCCACAGCTACCGCCAGAAATTGCCCCGCCACCACCGACCCGGCCGGACTCGCTGTGGTTCGACCTGAGCGGCTATGCGCTGCACCTGTTGCGCGCGGCGGGTATCAGCGATGAACAGATCGAACACTGCGAGCACTGCACCTACTGTTCCAGCGCGACCCTGGCCAGCTATCGCCGACGCGGCCACCGGGGAGAGGAAAAATCCTTTCAGTATTCCTGGATAGGGCGTGCCTGAGCCCGGCACCTCAAACGCTCACATACACCCACGCCTCGATCCCGGACTGCAGCACCACGCTCACGCGCTTGTAGTCCGCCACCTCGTAGCTGTCCGCCGCGGCCAGTTCCTGGGCGGTGATGCGAAACACCGTGCCCGGGATAGGCGCGCTGGCCGCGCTGCCCGGGCGCAGGATCGGGTGATGGGTCTTGCCGCTGGTGGCCAGCACTTCGGGGTCGGTGATCTCCACCCAGGCCTGTTCATAACCCGGCAGCGCGTCCGCGCTCCCCTGCAGTTCGCGACCGAAATTGGCCAGTTGCACGGCCTTATCCTGCAAGGTGCCGTAGGAAAACAGATACTCCGACGCTTCAGTGGCAACGCTCATGTTTCGTTCCTCGATTCAGCGGCTGATTTTCAACGCCTGGCGCGCCGCATGGCGCTCCAGCGCCAGCTCGATCAGGCGGCTGACCAGTTCGCTGTAGGTCATGCCCGCGGCCTGCCACAGCTTCGGATACATGCTGATGCGGGTGAAGCCGGGCAGCGAATTGATCTCGTTGATCAGCACTTCGCCGCCCTGGGTCAGGAATACATCGACCCGCGCCAGCCCCGAACAGCCCAGCACCTGGAACGCCTCGACGGCCAGGGCGCGAATGCGTTCGCTGACCTCTTCGCTGAGGTCCGCCGGCACCACCACCTGGGCCGCCTGGTCGTCGATGTATTTGCTGTCGTAGGAATAAAAACCGCTGCCAACGACGATTTCCCCGCAACCGCTGGCAATCGGCTGGTCGTTGCCCAGCACCGCGCATTCGATCTCGCGCCCACTGACCGCCGACTCCACCAAGACCTTTTCATCGAAGCCCAGCGCCAGCTCGATGGCGGCGTGGTATTGCGCCTCGCTGGTGACCTTGCTCACGCCCACGGAGGAGCCCTGGTTCGCCGGTTTGACGAACATCGGCAGGCCCAGCTTGCTTTGCGCCTGGGCAAAGTCGGTGCGCGCCGCGGTGGCTCGGTTCAGGGTGATAAAGGGCGTCACCGCCAGGCCGGCATCGCGCAGCAGGCGCTTGCTGATGTCCTTGTCCATGCACACCGCCGAACCCAGCACGTCAGAGCCCACGAACGGCAGGTCGGCCATGCGCAGCAGGCCTTGCAGGCAGCCGTCTTCGCCGAGGGTGCCGTGGACGATGGGGAAAATCACATCGACGTGGCCCAGCAGTTCCTGGTTGGAAGTTTCCAGCAGTTGCTGGCTGGCCTTGCCCGGCACCACCGCCAGTTCGCGGTTGGACTGGTTGAGGGCGATCAGCGCCGGGTTTTCCTGGTTGATCAGGAAGTTCGAGGTGTCGTTGAGGTGCCAATGGCCGTTCTTGTCGATGCCGATCAGCACCGGTTCGAAGCGCTCGCGATCCAGCGCATCGACAATGTTGCGCGCCGATTGCAGCGACACTTCGTGTTCGGCCGAACGGCCACCAAAAATAATCCCGACCCGCAGCTTGCTCATGGTTTGTTCCCGTTAAAAAGTGGTTCAGCGCTTGTATCGGACCGCTCAAGCCGGCTGATGTCGCAGGTGAATCACAGCCACCCGCTGATTCTGTTTGTTCCGGCGCTCTTCGATGGCGAACGGCACGAACCCGAGCTTCGGATACAGCAGCAGGCCCGCCACGTTGTCATTGAAGCAGGACAAGGTCACCTGCGCGGCCTGGTGTTTGTCCCGGGCGATGCGCAGCATCTCGCCGATCAACTGCCCGGCGACACCCGCGCCGCGGGCCTCGGGATCGACGATGAGATTGCCGAGGGTGCAGGTGCCATGGGTTTCCCACCGGTAGAAGTTGGCGAAACCCAGTACCTGGCCGTCTCGCTCGATCACTGTCGAATCGCAGCGTTGGGCAATGGAGTCGCGCAGTTGCTCATGGGTCAGCGGCCAACTGGCCGCCGGGAAAAAGAAAAACAACTCCTCGGGGTTACCGGCAAAACCGCAGATCCGTGGAATATCCCGATCCTGCACGGGGCGAAAAGTGAAGCTCATGTCCTGTCTCCTGACCCTGAAAATCCATGGCGTGCGCCCGGCCCCGGTTTCAGCGATTGGCCACCAGATGGGCGCCGAACAGCAGGTAGCAACTGCCGGCAAAGCGGTCCAGCCATTTGCGCGAACGACTATAGACGGCAGCCATGCGGTTGCTGGCAAAAAACAGCGCGACGCAGCAGTACCAGGTGAACGACAACGAGGCCATGGTGAGCACGGCCAGGGCCAGCAGCAACGGCGGCGGTGACGCCGGCATCGAGGTGGCGAAGATGGTGGCGACGAACAGCGCCGACTTGGGGTTGGTCATGTTGCCGAGAAAGCCCAGGCGATAGGCCGAGAACAGGCTGCGGCCCGACTCACCAGGCAAGCCGTTGCCCGCCCCGGTCGGCGCCGGCTTGCGCCTGAACTGCTTCAGGCCCAGGTAGATCAGGTAGCAGCCACCGGCGATCTTGAAGGCCAGGTACAGGGCCGGGGCGGCGCTGAACAGCGACTTGATCCCCAGGCCGCCGGCCAGCCCCCAGAGCACCGTGCCGGTGGCGACGCCCAGCGCGGCGATCATGCCATGGCGACGCGAACAGCTGGCGGCCAATTGCGCCGTGGTAAAGAAGTTCGGCCCCGGCGTGACCACGGCCACGGTCCAGAGCAGCGCCAGCGACAGCAGCGGGCCGGCATACAGCAAATGTTCGAGCGCCATGACACAGACCGCCTTTATCGCGTTAAGGGAGGCCGACGCTACTCCACCTCGGGCTCATGGATCAACAGGTCGCCCGGCTGACACTCCAGGTATTGGCAGATCGCGTCCAGGGTCGCGAGCCGCAGGCCCTTGACCTTGCCCTGCTTGAGCAGGGACAGGTTGGCCTCGGTGATGCCGATCGCCGCCGCGAGGTCCTTGGATTTGACCTTGCGTCGGGCCAGCATCACGTCCAGTTGAATGACAATTGACATACTGATCTCACACGAAGGCGCGGTTTTCCGAATCCACTTCACTGGCCTGCCAGAGGATACGCGCGATGATGGAAATACACGCAGCCAAAAACAGCGCGACAAAGGTCGGGGCGGTGATGCTGAGACTGATCAGGCGCTCGCCCACCGGCGCGTTCAGGGTGACCCAGATGCTGAGCAGCGGCTCGCAGAGAAAGTCCAGCAACACCCACAACGCCACGCCCCGCCCGACCTTGCCCAAATGCACCGCCGCCGCGCTGGAAAAGTACTCGCCGCGGGCATAGCTCTGGAACAACTGGCGCAGATGGCTCAAGCCAAAGGCCAGCGCCAGCAGGGGGATGCTCGACAGCAGAATGCCGCCCAGGGTTTGCCACCAGGGAAAGACCGCACCGGCAGCCAGATGGCTCGACAGGCTATTGCTCAGGCCAAAACCGAACCCGTAGCCACTTTCCGCGCTCAACTGCGGAAACAGCCACAGCGCCGCGTTGAGCAGCAACATGGCAATGATCAATAACAGGGTGACAGCCGACATGCGCTGGCTGAACCGGGCAAGACCTTGGGACGTCATGGGAAGGCTCCAGTGGAAGGAATGTGGGAGAAACCATAAAGAATTAATTATCGTAAAACAATAATTAATTTCTGCTTTTCGATCATTTAATTCATAAGCCCAGCGATACCCCCGGGGCTATGCTGAAAGTAATGGAGGCCATTGGAGAACGCTCATGAACGGTTTCCTGGTGATTTTCTTCACCCAGCAAAATCGCCGCTACCACGGCAAGATGGTCGGTGACTGGCTCGTCGACCTGGCCAACGAGCTGGGCCTGCGCGGCGCCACCATGAGCACCGCCATCGAAGGTTTCGGCCACACCGGCCGGCTGCACTCCGCACACTTTTTCGAACTCGCCGACCAACCCATCGAGGTCCGCCTGGCACTCACCGAAGAGGAGTCAGCCCGGCTGTTCGAACGCCTGGAGGACGAGGACATTGCGCTGTTCTACATCAAGACGCCGATCGAGTTCGGCACCCTTGGCAAAGAGGCCAAGAAAGCGGACGCGGGCGGATGACGCGCTGAAGACAGTCGCACGCGCCTGGGTTACCGTACGGGCCTGACGTTGTGTCGAGGACAGCTCCATGGGCAAGCCCGCCCCCCGTAAAGACTGGGTCCACCGCGCGCCTCCCACCCGGGGGCTGGAGCGTATCGAGGCGTTTTTCGCCGGTCATGGCTACGACCTGCACCGCCACGACACCTACGCCATCGGCCGCACGCTGTCGGGGGTGCAGAGCTTCCAGTACCGCGGCGGCTGGCGCCACAACCTGCCGGGCGGGACCATGGTCCTGCATCCGGATGAAGTCCACGACGGCGAAGCCGGCACCCAGGATGGCTTCCATTACCGCATGCTTTATATCGAGCCGGCGCTGATCCAGCAGATCCTCGGCGGCCAGCCGCTGCCCTTCATCAAGAACGGCCTGTCCACCGACCCACGCTTGTTCGCCGCCACCGACACCTTGCTGCGCAGCATGGAAAGCCCGCTGGACCCGCTGGAACAGGAAGACGCGCTGTTCGACCTGGCCCATGCGCTGAATGCCGTGTCGGGGGTTTCCCGGCCGGCGCAGCGCTTTGACTATCAGGCCGCGGAGCGCGCGCGGGAATACATGCACAGCGCCCTGGACCAGAACATCACCCTCGACGAACTGGCCACCCACAGCGGTCGCGACCGCTGGAGCCTGTCGCGGGACTTTCGCCTGCTGTTCGGCACCAGCCCCTATCGCTACCTGACCATGCGCCGCCTGGACCTGGTCAGGGCCCTGCTGCTGCAAGGCCAGTCGCTGGTCAGCGCGGCGCTGCTCGCCGGCTTCACCGACCAGAGCCACATGACCCGGCAATTCAGCAAGACCTACGGCCTGCCGCCGGCCCGCTGGCTGAAAATGCACGGCCGCTGAACGCCGCCCGGCACGCACAATCGTACAAGAACCGCAGCACCGCGCTGATTACCGTAGAGGCCCGATCACCTCTTTACGGAGCCGCACCATGAACCCGGCCAGCACCACGCCCATCCCCTACCAGAGCCTGAACTTCGCCTACAAACTCAGCCTGTTCGACGATCACTGGCAAGCCCGCGTCATTGCCGAAATGAACGACTACCAGTTCAAGCTGGTGAAGCTGCAAGGGGACTTCATCTGGCACGACCACCCGCACACCGACGAGACCTTTATCGTCCTCGAAGGCCAGTTGCGCATCGACTTTGCCGACGGCCAGGTGACGATCAACCAGGGCGAGATGTTTGTCGTGCCCAAGGGCATGAAGCACAAGCCGTACGCCGAGCAGGAGGTCAAGTTGCTGCTGATCGAACCCAAGGGCGTGCGCAACACCGGCGAAGAAGGCGGCGAACGCACAGCGGCCAATGATGTGTGGATCTGAGTTGCCCCGGGGTTGAGCCTCTGTAGCCGCTGCCGAGCGAAGCGAGGCTGCGATCGGCAGCGCAGCGGCCGTAAAGGCGGACAATACGTTCCTCAAGGCAAACCGCATGCGCAGGTTTGGCGAGGACTGCGTCCTCGTTCGCAGCCTCGCGGTGCTCGGCAGCGGCTACAGGTGCAGCGTCATCGGCTGCCCCTCAGCCGCGCTCGGCAGTTGCCGCCAGGCCCTCGGAGCCAGACGCCGGCACCCGCAAACGCAAGGCCAGCAACGCCCCCAGCAGGGCGAGCAAGGCGCTGGCGCCCACCGCCTGTTCGATGCCGGCCGCCTGCGAGCCACCCAGCCCGGCATTGGCCAGGGACACCAGCAGCGCCAGCCCCAGCGCCCCGCCGATCTGCTGGCTGGTGGAGGCCATGCCCGCCGCCACGCCCTGCTCGCCCGACGCAATGCCCTGGCCGGCCGAGACCCACATGGCGGTCCAGGTCATGCCCTGGCCGATGCTCAGCACCACGATGCCCGGCATCAGGCTCCAGAACCCCGCCCCGTCGGGCAGCGCCACATACACCCCGCCGATGCCCAGCGCCCCCAGGAGCAAACCGCTGACCAGGGTCGCCCGCAACCCGAAGCGCAGCAACGAACGTTCGGCCAGCCAGATGCCCACGGTGCACAGCAGCGTCGCCGGCAAAAACGCCACGCCACTTTGCAGCACGCTGTAGCCGTAGACCTGCTGGAAGTACAACGCGAGGAAGTAGTACTGCACGCCGAAGCTGCTCATGAACAAGGCGGTAAGGAACATCGCCAGGCGCAGCTCGCGATGGGCCAGCAGGCGCAACGGCATCAGCGGGTCGTGGCCACGCTGTTCGATCCAGGCGAACACGCCGAGCAGGAGCAGCGCCAGCGCGCCACAGCCCAGGGTCGCCGGTGCGCTCCAGCCCCATTCCGGGCCCTGGACAATGGCGAACACCAACAGCGTGCCGCCCACCGTCACGGTCAAGGCGCCGCTGAGGTCGAAACGCCGGCCACGCTCGCGCTGGCCATCGGCCGGAATCCAGCGCCGGGCCAACAGGGCACAGGCGCCAGCCAGGGGGACGTTGACCAGAAACACCGCCTCCCAGCCCCACCATTGGGTCAGCACGCCCCCCAGCAACGCGCCCAGGGCCAGGCCCGCCGCCGAGGCCGCGCTCCACACCGCGAACGCCCGGTTGCGCGCCGGCCCTTCGGGGTAATGGCTGTTGATCAACGCCAGCGTCGCCGGGAACAGCATCGCCCCGCCGACACCCTGCACCGCCCGCGCCAGCACCAGCAGCAGCGCGCTGCCACCCAGGCCGCCGGCCAGCGAAGCCAGGGCATACAGGCTTTGCCCGACGATGTAGAAACGGCGCTTGCCCAGCAGGTCGGCCGCCCGGCCGCCCAGCAGCAGAAAGCCGCCGAAGGCCACGCTGTAGGCGCTGACCACCCATTGCAGTTGTTGTGCGGAAAAACCCAGGTGGCTGCCGATCTCCGGCAAGGCAACGAAGACGATGGTCGCGTCCAGGGCAATGATCAGCTGCGCGCTGGCCAGCAGGAGCAGCATCCAGCCGGACGGCCTGGCTGAAGAGGTGGCGGGCATCGTGTCGAGTCCTTGCGTGAATAAAGGGCCCTCAGTTTCTTTGATGCCAATTAGATGATAAATACCGTCATTGCTCTTTCAGTGATGACTTTAATCATGGATCTGAACGCCGTTCGTTTGTTGGTCCGGGTCGCCGAGACCCGCAGCTTCACCCGTGCCGCCGGCGATCTGCGGCTGACCCAGTCCGGCCTGTCGCGGGCCATTTCTCGCCTGGAGCAGCAACTGGGCGTGCGCCTGCTGCAACGCAACACCCGCAGCGTCAGCCTGACCCCGGACGGCCAGTTGCTGGTGGAGCGCGCCACACCGCTGCTGACCGAACTGGCGCAGACCGAACGCCTGCTGCTGGACCGCCGCGACTCGCCCACCGGGCTGCTGAAGATCAGCACGCCGTCGCTGTTCGGGCGCAAGGTGGTGATGCCGCTGATCGGCCGCCTGACCGAGCAATACCCGGACCTGAGCATCGAGGCGGTGATGACCGATCGCCTGGTGGACATCGTCGACGAAGGCTTCGACGCCATCCTGCGCACCGGCGAGATCCAGGACCAGCGCTTGATCGCCCGGCCCCTGGCGCCGCTGCGCTGGGTCACAGTGGCGTCCCCGGCCTACCTGGCGCGCCATGGCACACCGCAGACAGTGGAGGCGTTGCAACAGCACAACTGCCTGACCGTGCGTAACCTGCGCAGCGGGCGCCTGGTGGACTGGCAGTTCATGCTCGACGGCAAGGTGCGCGATGTCAGCGTGCCCAGCCGGCTGATCTTCGATATCGGCGACGCGCTGGTGGACGGTGTGCTGGGAGGTTTCGGCATCGCCCAACTGATGAACTTCGCCGTCGAGGACGCCCTCGCCGATGGCCGCCTGGTGCCAATCCTGCAGGCCTTTTCCGGACGCAGCCGGGCGCTGTCGCTGGTCTACCCGCCGTCGCGCCAGTACTCGCCCAAACTCAAGGTCTTCGCCGACGCCCTGAACACCGTCAGCTGGTAAACCGCGTCTGTAGCCGCTGCCGAGCGAAGTGAGGCTGCGATCGACTGCGCAGCAGGCGCCGCTCTTGAGTCCGCAAGAGGTCCTTCGGACCTATCGCAGCCTGCGGCAGCGGCTACATTGATCGTGTGCCCCTGTAGCCGCTGCCGAGCGAAGCGAGGCTGCGATCGCCTGCGCAGCAGGCGCCGCCCTTGAGTCCGCAAGAGGTCCTTCGGACCTGTCGCAGCCTGCGGCAGCGGCTACATCGATCGTGTGCCCCTGTAGCCGCTGCCGAGCACCGCGAGGCTGCGAACGACTGCGCAGCAGGCGCCGCTCTTGAGTTCGCAAGAGGTCCTTCGGAACTATCGCAGCCTGCGGCAGCGGCTACATCGATCGTGTGCCCCTGTAACCGCTGCCGAGCACCGCGAGGCTGCGAACGACTGCGCAGCAGGCGCCGCCCTTGAGTCCGCAAGAGGTCCTTCGGACCTATCGCAGCCTGCGGCAGCGGCTACATCGTTCGTGTGCCCCTGTAGCCGCTGCCGAGCACCGCGAGGCTGCGATCGACTGCACAGCAGGCGCCACCCTTGAGTCCGCAAGAGGTCCTTCGGACCTGTCGCAGCCTGCGGCAGCGGCTACATCGATCGTGTGCTCCTGTAGCCGCTGCCGAGCACCGCGAGGCTGCGATCGACTGCGCAGCAGGCGCCGCCCTTGAGTTCGCAAGAGGTCCTTCGGACCTGTCGCAGCCTCGCTTCGCTCGGCAGCGGCTACAGGGCTACAGGGTTACGACATTTCTTGAGGGGATGGCAGGGTCTTGCCATCCAGCGAGTCGCCAATCGTCAGGAAATGCCCGCCCGCCACATGGTGCAAGGTGCGCAAGGCATCGTGCCCGGTGAAATGCCAGCGGCCCTCGCTGAACACCCGGTCATCGGCCTGGGCGGCGATGACTTCGGCGAGGAACAGGTCGTAGCGTTCATGGTTGTCCGGCTCCGACAGCAGCCGGCATTCGAGCCAGGCCACGCAGCCATCGAGCAACGGCGCGTCGACCTGCTCGCCGGCGAAGGTCGGCAGGCCATACCGCTCGAACTTGTCGCGGCCCTGGTCACGGGTCAGCTCCAGGCCCGAGGTGGAACCCACGGTCTGCACGATATCGACCTGGGCGGCGCACGGCACGTTGAGCACAAAGGTGCCGGCGGCCTCCAGCAGCTGGCGGGTCCAGGTGGACTTGTCGAGCACCACCGCGACTTTCGGCGGATCGAAATCCAGCGGCATGGCCCAGGCCGCGGCCATGATGTTGCGCTGGCCGCCGTGGGTGGCGCTGACCAGCACGGTCGGCCCGTGGTTGAGCAGGCGATAGGCCTTGGCCAGGGAAACCGGGCGACGATGGGATGCGCTCATGGGTAAGGCTCCGGGGAAAAAGAGTCGATTGTAGCGACATCCCGGTGCTGGGCAGCAGCCGGGATTGGGCATTTTTCCTGGACAATCCATCCAGATTGACCGGGCTTATCCCTGACTCGCGGCTGCTTAGACTGAGCCTTCACCTCACAGGCTGAAGGAGCTTTTCCATGGCAGACCATTCTCTGAAAAACAAGGTCGCATTGATCGCCGGTGGCGCGAAGAACCTGGGCGGCCTGATCGCCCGGGACCTGGCCGCCCACGGCGTGCAGGCCATCGCCGTGCATTACAACAGCAGCGCCAGCCAGGCCGACGCCGAGCAGACCGTGGCGGCGATCAAGAACCTGGGCGTCGACGCCCATGCCTGGCAGGCCGACCTGACCACCGCCGCGGCCGTGGAGCGACTCTTCAGCGACGCCAAGGCCCGTTTCGGCAAGATCGACATCGCCATCAACACCGTGGGCAAGGTCCTGAAAAAACCCATAGTCGAGATCAGCGAAGCCGAGTACGACGACATGTTCGCGGTCAACGCCAAGAGCGCGTTCTTCTTTATCAAGGAAGCCGGCAAACACCTGGAGGACCACGGCAAGCTGGTGACACTGGTGACCTCGCTGCTCGGCGCCTACACGCCGTTCTATGCCGCCTACGGCGGGGCCAAGGCCCCGGTGGAACACTTCACCCGCGCCGCCTCCAAGGAGTTCGGCGCCCGCGGTATCTCGGTGACCGCCGTGGGCCCGGGACCGATGGACACACCGTTCTTCTACCCGGCCGAAGGCGCGGACGCCGTGGCTTACCACAAGACCGCCGCGGCGCTGTCCGGCTTCAGCAAGACCGGCCTGACCGACATCGGGGACGTGGTGCCCTTCATCCGTCATCTGGTCACCGACGGCTGGTGGATCACCGGCCAGACCCTGCTGATCAACGGCGGCTACACCACCAAGTGAGGCCCGGCCTTCTGATCGACGGTTGTCATCGACCCGAGTAATCCGCCAAGGGGCGAGGTAGATTGGCGTCTGGAAAAGATCGCCATCAGGTGCGAGATGATTCCGTAGGAGCGAGGCTTGCCCGCGATCAAGGTCTGTCTGATACAACGCTATCGCGGGCAAGCCTCGCTCCTACGAAAAACACGCACCGCACGCTTCGGACCCCGCCCCATCCATGGATAAGCTCGAGCAATACCGTGTGTTCATCCAGGTCGCCGACATGGGCAGTTTCATCAAGGCCGCGCATGCCCTGGAACTGCCCCGCGCCACCGTCTCGGCAGCGGTGCAGCAACTGGAAACCGCCCTCGCCACGCGCCTGTTGCACCGCACCACGCGCCAGGTGCAACTGACCGCCGACGGCGCGGTCCTGCTGGAGCGCGCGCGCCTGTTGCTGAGCGATGCGGTGGAACTCGAGCAGCTGTTTCACACCCGTCAGCTGGACGTTTATGGCCGCCTCAATGTCGACGTACCCAGCCGGATCGCCCGGCGCCTGATCGCCCCCGCCCTGCCCGAGCTTTTCGCCAGCTACCCCAGCCTGAAACTGGCGCTGGGCTCCACCGACCGTTCCATCGACCTGGTGCAGGAGGGTGTGGATTGCGCGATCCGCGTCGGTACCCTGCGCGACAGCAGCCTGATCGTCCGGCGCCTGGGCCACCTGGCCCTGATCAATTGCGCCAGCCCCGCCTACCTGGCGGAGCACGGCCAGCCGCTAACCCCGGGCGACCTGGCCGATGGTCACTGGATGGTCGGCTACGGCTCCCCCAGCACGGGCCGTGAACAGCCCTGGGAATACCTGGCCGACGGTCACGAGCTGGAACTGAACCTGCCCAGCCGGGTGATCGTCAACAACGCCGAAAACTACATCGCCTGCTGCCGGGCCGGGCTGGGGCTGATCCAGATCCCGCGCTTCGACGTGCAGTACCTGCTCGACAGCGGCGAGCTGGTGGAAGTCCTGCCCGGTTTTCGCCCCGCGTCCATGGCGATCTCCGCGCTCTACCCCAATCGCAACCATCGCTCGCGCCGGCTGAACGCCTTTATCGAATGGTTCGAAACCCTGGTCGCCCCCCACCTCGAAAACGACCGGCAGGGCTGACAACCGCCCCGCCCGGTCATGACGCCCACGCCGGCCGAGACAGCCTGGACATCAGCTGGACAATTGGTTGGCGAACTGGCCGACGGCGCTCACCACTTTCTGCGCGCCGTCCTGGATCTCGACGATCACCGTACCGGCTTCGGCGGCCAGGGCCAGGCCCTGCTCGGCCTGGGTCTTGCCGTCGGCCATCAGCACCACCGCGTTGCGGGCCATGTCCTGGTTGCGCCGGACCACGCCGACGATTTCGTCGGTGGCCTTGCTGGTGCGCGAGGCCAGTTGCCGGACCTCGTCGGCCACCACCGCGAAGCCGCGCCCCTGGTCACCGGCGCGGGCCGCTTCGATGGCCGCGTTGAGCGCCAGCAGGTTGGTCTGCTCGGCAATGTCGCTGATGGTCTTGACGATGCTGCCGATCACCCGCGACTGCTCGTTCAGCGCCTCGATGCCGTCACTGGCCTGCTGCATGTGCGTGGCCAGGTCGCGCATCACCTCCACGGCCTCGGTCACCACCGAGGAACCGCGCTGGGCGCTGCTGTCGGTCTGCTGCGAGATGGTGTAGGCGATTTCCGCGGCCTCGGCGACGGACTGCTCCTGCTTGACCTGCTCGGTGATCACCGTGGCGAATTTCACCACCTTGTAGAGCTTGCCGTTGGCATCGACCACCGGGTTGTACGAGGCATCGAGCCAGACCACGCGGCCGTGGCTGTCGATGCGTTTGAAGCGGTCGGCGACGTATTCGCCGGCGTTCAGCCGCGCCCAGAATGTCTGATAACCCGGACTGTTGTACTCCTGCGACTCGCAGAACAGGCTGTGGTTCTGGCCCAGGATTTGTTCGAGGCTGTAGCCCATGCAGCTGAGGAACCGCTCGTTGGCGGTCAGTACCCGGCCCTTGAGGTCGAACTCGATCACCGCGGTCGAACGCAGCAGCGCCGCGATCAGGTTGCCGTGCTCGCAGGTGGTTTCCACGGTCTCGGTCAGGTCATTGGCGATCAGGGAAAAGGACCTGAGTTGCCGCTCGGTGTTGAAGATCGGCTGCAGGATCACCCTCAGCCAGGCGTCATGGCCGTCGCCGCGACGCAGGCGCAGGGTGTCGTCGAAAGGCTCGCTGCAAGCGAGCGCGGTCATGAAACGCCTGTGTGCTTCTTCGGGCCGGGCATCGTCCGGCAACAGCTTGTCGATGGGCGAGCCCAGCAGCGCCTCGGAGGAATACTGCATGCACTGGGTGAAGTTGCGGTTCACCACCAGGACCCGGCGCTGCGCATCGAGTTCGATGCTGAGCAGGGTGCGCTCGAAACCTTCCTTGACCTGCTCAAGTGCACGAAACTCTTCGCCCAACGCGAGGAGCTTCTGATTCAAACGTTTATTGAACATGGATACACCGATAGCCCGTGATTGGAGACTGCTGGAGCCTCACCATCGGCGTTGGGGAAGTATTCTTGACGCGCTCAAGGCTCTTTAGGATTTGTCTCCCATAGAGACAGGAAACTTCCTAACGGCACACCGGCGCAAAGAGCACAGGCATCGGGGCAGATCGTGGCCACCGACCTGGCGGCCACTTGCCCCCCAACGTCACGGCCTGGAACAGGCCTGACGCCGGATCAGGGACAAGACTCAGTTCGACAGCTGGCTAGCGAACTGGCCGACGGCATTCACCACCTTCTGCGCGCCGTCCTGGATCTCGACGATCACCGTGCCGGCTTCGGCGGCCAGGGCCAGGCCCTGCTCGGCCTGGGCCTTGCCATCGGTCATCAGCGCCACGGCCTCGCGCGCCATGTCCTGGTTCTGGCGCACCACGCCGACGATTTCGTCGGTGGCCTTGCTGGTGCGCGAGGCCAGTTGCCGGACCTCGTCGGCCACCACGGCAAAGCCGCGCCCCTGTTCACCGGCGCGCGCTGCTTCGATGGCCGCGTTGAGCGCCAGCAGGTTGGTCTGCTCGGCGATGCCGCTGATGGTCTTGACGATGCTGCCGATCACCAGCGACTGCTCGTTCAGCGCCTCGATGCCTTCGCCGGCCTGCTGCATGTGCTTGGCCAGGTCGCGCATCACGTTCACCGCCTCGGTCACCACGGTGGTGCCGCGCTGGGCGCTGTTGTCGGTTTGCAGCGAGGTGCTGTAGGCGATGTTCGCCGCCTCGGCGACGGCCTGCTCCTGGTTCACCTGGTCGGTGATCACGGTGGCGAACTTCACCACCTTGTAGAGCCGGTTGTTGGCATCGACCACCGGGTTGTAGGAGGCCTCGAGCCAGACCACGCGACCGTAGCTGTCGATGCGCTTGAACCGCCCGGCGACGAACTCGCCGGCGTTCAGGCGCTTCCAGAACGCCAGGTACTCGGCGCTGTTGTATTCCTCGGGTTCGCAGAAGGTGCGGTGATGCTTGCCCTGGATTTGCGCCAGGTTGTAGCCCATGGCGTTGAGGAAACGCTCGTTGGCCGTCAGCACGTTGCCGTTGAGGTCGAACTCGATCACCGCCGTGGAACGGACCAGCGCGCCGATCAGGTTCTCGTGCTCGCGCGACGCTTCGATGGTGCGGGTCAGGTCGCTGGAGTAAATCGAAAAATGCTTGATCCGCCCCTGGGAATCGCGGACCGGCTGGGAGATCGAGCGCAGCCAGGCTTCCTGGCCGTTGCCGCGCAGCAGGCGCACTGCGCCAGCAAAGTGTTCGCCACGGGTCAGCGTCGCCTTGAAACGGTGGTGGAACTCATCGGCCTTGACGTGGGCCGGCACGATGTCCTCGATGTGGCGGCCGACCAGTTCGCTGCCCCTGTAAAGCATTTCCTGGTTGAAGTTGTCGTTGGCCGACAGAATGCGTCCATCGGGATCGAGAATCAGCACCAGCATCTCGCTGTCGAGGCTGTCCTTCACTTGCTGGAGGCTCGAGAGTTCTTCGCGTAGAGCCGACAGCTCTTGCTTCAAGCTTTTGTTGAACATGGGATGCACCGATGGGCAGTAATAGTGGGCAGCATTGTCTCTAGCCATCGGCGCTCGGGTATTTTTCTGAAGACCCTATAAGACATATCCGACCAAAAAACTTTGAAACGCCTCAGGCCCCGGCCCTGCTGGGCTTTAACCCATGCTCAAAGGTTCGGAAGAGGGGCTATAGTCGTGCTCTGGAAAATCAACGGCAATCGACGGAGTGCAATCCATGGAGGCTTCACGCAAGGCCCTGTTCGACCAGGTGGCGGCCCGTCTGGGACACGCTTTCGACGGTGAAATGCGCATCGGCGGCAACTACGTGCCCGCGGTGCAGAACGGCGACGAGGTATACGTCAGCGGGCAGATCCCGCGCATCGACAACAGCGTAAGGGTGACCGGGAGGGTCGGTGGAGATGTGTCGCTGGAGGACGGCCGATATGCCGCACGTATTTGCACCATGCGCGCCCTGGCGATCCTCGCTCAGTTGCTGGGTGATCTGCAGCGGGTGAAAAAAGTCCTGCGGCTCAACGTCTATGTGCAAAGCGCCGCCGACTTCACCCAGCAGAGTGAAGTCGCCGACGCGGCCTCCGAAGTGCTCTATTCGATCTTTGCCGAGGCCGGGGTGCACACCCGCACGTCCCTCGGGGTTTATCAGCTGCCGAAGAATGCCGCGGTAGAAATCGACATGATCGTCGCCCTCGAACCGCTTCCCGCGCCCCATGAGGACGTTGAGGATTAGGGTCTGTACGAAAAGTCGGCGAGCGAAGGTCAGGCAAGGCGCAACGACCAACGGGAGTAACAGCCGAAGGCTGGCCCGGAGGGTGAGCGCAGCGAATCAAAACAGGCGAGGAACGGCCGGGGTCGCGTTCGACTGTAGGGGCCTACATGAGCATTCCGAGCCTGTTTTTAACGCAGCATGACCTGCGTAGCGCCGAAGGCGCCCAGCACGCAGCCACTTTTCGTACAGGCCCTAGCTGCCATTGGTGCGGCACTGGCCCATCACCTGATACTCAACGGTCTTGAGCTGTCCGGCCGAATCCTCATAGGTCATGCGTGACGGCACCGGATTGCAGGCCTTGGCCGGCGGCGTCACGTTGACCACCTTCTGGATGTCCAGGGGCATGCCGTAGCGATAGTTTTCCACCACCGGCGCCTCCTTGCCCTGCTTCGCCGCGTAGGCCGCCATGGCCTTCTCGTTTGCCTGCATGGCGCGGTCGAAGGTGCGGTCGCCACCGCCCTCGGCCATGGCCAGGGACGAAATGGAAAGTACCAGCGCGGCGATACTCAATTTAAATAACTTCATGACTGCTTCCTCGTTTTGGTTAGTTGCAACGAGGATAACCAGACGACCCTGTCAGGAAGATCACGCGTACATTACTTATATGTAATAAAACCCAGACCACTTCTTACCCTTGAGCAAACCCCATATAAAACAAGGCCTCCAGCCAAAACAAAGAACAACTTACAACTTTTATCCTTGCAGAATTGTAATAAGCGGGTCACCTCCGCGTTATCTGTTGTTTGCAACTATCGATATTGACTCCAGCCGTTAACCAGACGGTTCGCGAGTACAACTAACAAGAACGCCCCAGGCGACATAACAGCTGATAGCTGCCCATATCCAGGAGCAAACAACATGCGCATTCAAACCCGCTGGTCCCTGTCCGTGTTTTCCGCGGTACTGGGGCTCGGCCCCTTGGCCGTGAACGCGGCAGACGACCAGCCCGAAGGTTTTATCGAAGGCAGCAGCCTCAACGTGCTGGCCCGCAACTACTACTTCAATCGCGACGATCGCAAGGGCCAGTCCAGCCCCACCGGCAACGGTTATTCCGAAGCCTGGGCCCAGGGGCTGATCGGCAAGTTCGAATCCGGCTTCACCCAGGGCACCGTCGGTTTCGGCCTCGATGCCTTTGCCATGTATGGCCTCAAGCTCGACTCCGGCACCGGCCGCAGCGGCGGACGCGGATCCTTCAACATGCTGCCGGTGGACAGCGACAACCACCCGGCCGACAACTACAGCAAGGTCGGCGGCGCGGCGAAAATGCGCCTGCTCGATACGGTGATCAAGGTCGGCGACGTCTTCCCGAAAACCCCGGTGGTGCACTACGGTGATTCGCGCCTGCTGCCGGAGAGCTTTCGCGGGGCCACCTTCGAGAACACCAGCATCGACGGCCTGAGTGTCCAGGGCGGACGGCTGCACAGCATGAGCCAGCCCGACAGCAGCAGCCTGCGCGACGGTTTCGCCACCTTCTATGCCGGCAAGGTCGACTCGCCCTGGGTCGCCTACTTCGGCGGCGACTACAGCCTGAACCAGCACCTCAGCGTCAGCCTCTACAGCAGCCGCCTGAAGGATGCCTGGGACCAGTACTACTTCGGCACCGCGGCCACCTGGCCGATCTCCGACGAGCTTTCGCTGTTTGCCGGGTTCAACTATTACAAGGCGGTGGACGAGGGCAAGAAGCTGCTCGGCGAGTTCAATAACAACATCTGGAGCGCCAAGGTCGGCGCCACCTATGGCGCCCACACCCTGTCGCTGTCGCACCAGCGCAACAACGGCGACGACGACTTCGATTACCTGCGTCAGTCGGACTCGATCTTCCTCGACAACTCGATCCAGTACAGCGACTTCAACTCGCCGAAGGAACGCTCGTGGATGGTCCGCTACGACCTCGACATGCAGCCCCTGGGCATTCCCGGCCTGTCGTTCATGACCCGCTACGGCAAAGGCAGCGACGCCGACTACAGCAATGCCAACGCGGTCTACATGCGCCGTGATGCGGACGGCAATCCGCTGACCGACCAGCGTCGCTGGGAACGCGATATCGAAGCCAAGTACGTGGTGCAGGGCGGCACCCTCAAGGACCTGTCGCTGCGCATCCGCCAGGCCACCGTACGCTCCAGCAGCTTCGAGTCCGACCTGGAGGAATTCCGCCTGATCGTCGAGTATCCGCTGGCCATTCTTTAAACCTTTGCGCCGGGCGGGTGCGAGGCCCGCCCGACGTTAAAACTTCTTCACAGACGCCCATCTTTCAGAACTGTAATATCGCCCTCACCTTCTCGTCAGGTTGGCCTTCGTATACTTGCCCCCATGCCCGAGCCGACAGCGCTTCGCTAGCGGCCAGCCACTTGCGGGAGATCATGTCTTGAAGCCTGCCCACCTGACTCCGCCTGGCCAGCCCAGCGCGCTCCCCAGCGATAACGGCAGCGAACGCGCCAGGCATGCCCTGGAACAATTCTGGCTCGGCCAGCAACAGTACAACGGCGAAAAGAACCACAACGACGCAACCAACACCGCCCCCCCACAGAACCCCAGGGTCCCAGGCATGCACAGCCTCCCGCTGACGCCGGCCCACCCCGAGCACATTCATCTCTGAAGCGTTTTTTCGAATGCTCCTTTGGAAAGAGATGAATTTTTAGCGTCCCGCATGGGGCGCTTTTTTTTGCCCCGACTCCCCCTGTAGCCCGGTCACACAGTCGATGTAGCCGCTGCCGAAGGCTGCGATGGTCCGGGCCACGCTGGTCGCAGGACCTCCTGCGCGTCCAAGAGCAGCGCCCGCTTCGCGGTCGATCGCAGCCTCGCGGTGCTCGGCAGCGGCTACAGGGGGGTAACCCGATAGTTCGGTACACGCGATCGGTGTAGCCGCTGCCGCAGGCTGCGATGGTCTGGGCCACGCTGGTCGCAGGACCTCTGGCGCACCCAAGAGCAGCGCCCGCTTCGCGGTCGATCGCAGCCTCGCGGTGCTCGGCAGCGGCTACAGGGGGTAACCCGATAGTTCGGTGCACGCAATCGGTGTAGCCGCTGCCGCAGGCTGCGATAGGTCCGCAGGACCTCTGGCGCACCCAAGAGCAGCGCCCGCTTCGCAGTCGGTCGCAGCCTCGCGGTGCTCGACAGCAGCTACAGGGGGTAACCCGATAGTTCGGTGCACGCAATCGATGTAGCCGCTGCCGAAGGCTGCGATAGGTCCGCAGGACCTCCTGCGAACTCAAGAGCAGCGCCCGCTGCGCGGTCGATCGCAGCCTCGCAGGCTCGGCAGCGGCTACAGGGGGTAACCCGATAATTCGGTACACGCGGTCGGTGTAGCCGCTGCCGAAGGCTGCGATAGGTCCGCAGGACCTCCTGCGCGTCCAAGAGCAGCGCCCGCTGCGCGGTCGATCGCAGCCTCGCAGGCTCGGCAGCGGCTACAGGGGAATAGCCCCAATGGGCCCGGTCATGCAGCGGCGACATCAAAGCCAGATGGCATCCCAGAGGGGATAGTCGCCGGGACGTTGAACAAGCCCTGCTCGTACTGGGTTGAGAATGATGTAGCGGGCGATGGCCTTCAGGTCTTCTTCCTTGCGCAGAGCGCGATCGTGATACCCCTTCTGCCAAAGACGGCCCTGACTGCCGAGGTGTGAATTGATCCGCGTGCTGCTTCTGGATTTGAAACGGCACATCACCTCTCCCAGGGATCTGTCTCGCAGTTCAAATAACCAGTGAATGTGGTCAGGCATGACAACCCAGGCCAATGCACGTACATGATCGGCTTCGTGGACTTGCTTGAGCTGATCAACCACCAGGCGGCCAACGCGGAAGTCGCGAAACAAGGGGCGTCGTTGGTGAGTCACGACGGTAATCGAGTAGACACGGCCAGCTTCCGATACCCGTCCTTTGAGTAGACGGTAGCCATTGGAGTGGACGGTAGCCATTGGAGTGGACCAGCATTCCTTTGCTCTCCATACAGGTCATCTACCTCAACCTAGCTGCTCATGCTTTTGCTTGCGGGAGCACTCTTTCAGCAGATGTTTCCAGATCCCTGTAGCCGCTGCCGAAGGCTGCGATAGGTCCGAAGGACCTCCTGCGCACCCAAGAGCGGCGCCCGCTGCGCGGTCGATCGCAGCCTCGCAGGCTCGGCAGCGGCTACAGGGGTGCAACCCGATAGTTCGGTGCACGCGGTCGGTGTAGCCGCTGCCGAAGGCTGCGATAGGTCCGCAGGACCTTCTGCGAGTTCAAGAGCAGCGCCTGCTTCGCAGTCGATCGCAGCCTCGCGGTGCTCGGCAGCGGCTACAGGGGGTAACCCGATAGCTCGGTGCACGCAGTCGATGTAGCCGCTGCCGAAGGCTGCGATAGGTCCGCAGGACCTCCTGCGCGTCCAAGAGCAGCGCCCGCTTCGCGGTCGATCGCAGCCTCGCGGTGCTCGGCAGCGGCTACGGGGGCCACATAAACAAAACCCCGCCTGCGCATGACGCAGGCGGGGTTGGGTGAGGCCTATCGCGGGTCAGTCGTTCAGCAGGTCTTGCAGCTCCTGTTCTTCCTCCTTGCGGTGCGCCCAGTGGTACAACGCCGGCAGCACCAGCAGGGTCAGGGCGGTGGAGGAGATGATGCCGCCGATGACCACGGTGGCCAGCGGCCGTTGCACTTCGGCGCCGGTGCCGGTGGCCAGGGCCATGGGGATGAACCCCAGCGACGCCACCAGGGCGGTCATCAGCACCGGGCGCAGGCGAGTCAGCGCGCCTTCGTTGACCGCAGCGGCGAGCATCCGCCCTTCTTCGCGCAGGTTGCGGATAAAGGCAATCATCACCAGGCCGTTGAGCACCGCCACCCCCGACAGCGCGATGAAGCCCACCCCCGCCGAGATCGACAGCGGGATGTCGCGCAGCCACAGGGCCATGATCCCGCCGGTCAGGGCGAAGGGAATCCCGGTGAACACCAGCAGCCCGTCCTTGAGGTTGTTGAACATCATGAACAACAGGCCGAACACCAGCAGCAACGCCACCGGCACCACGATTTCCAGGCGCTTGGAGGCTTCCTGCAACTGTTCGAACTGGCCGCCCCAGGTGATCCAGTAGCCGGTCGGGATCTGCACCTGGTCGCCGATGGCCCGGGTCGCTTCTTCGACGAAGGAGCCCATGTCGCGTCCGCGCACGTTGGCGCTGACGATCACCAGGCGCTTGCCGTTCTCGCGGCTGACCTGCGCCGGACCGAGCACCAGGTCGACGCTGGCCACCTCCGAGAGGGCGATGAAACCCAGTTGCCCGTTGACGCTGCCCGCGGCCGCCGCCACCGGAATCAGCAGTCGCGACAGCCCGTCGATATCGGTGCGCTGGGCATCGGACATGCGCACCAGCATGTCGAAGCGCTGGTCGCCCTCGTACAGGATGCCCGCCTTGCGCCCGCCCACGGCAATCGCCACGGCGTCCTGCACATCGCCGACGTTGAGGCCGAAACGCGCCGCCTTGTCGCGGTCGACATTCACCGTCAGCACCGGCAGGCCGGTGGTCTGCTGCACCTTCACTTCGGCGGCGCCGTCGATCTTCTGCAAGGTCTGCGAAATCTCTTCGGCGGTCTTGTTCAGCACCTCCATGTCATCGCCGAAGACCTTCACCGCGACATCGCTGCGCACCCCGGAAATCAGTTCGTTGAAACGCAGCTGGATCGGTTGCGACAGCTCGTAGACGTTGCCCGGCAGGCTGTTGCTGACCCGTTCGATGTCGGCAATGATCGCCTCGCGCGACTTGCCCGGGTCCGGCCATTGCTCCTTGGGCTTGAGCATCAGGTAGGCATCGGAGATGTTCGGCGGCATCACGTCCGAGGCGATCTCGGCGGTACCGGTGCGGGCGAACACCCGCTCGATTTCCGGGATCTGCGCCAGCAGGGTTTTCTCCAGGGTCTTCTGCATTTCCACCGACTGAGTAAGGCTGGCGTCGGGCACGCGCATCGCCTGCTGGGCGAAGTCGCCTTCGCTGAGGCTGGGGATGAACTCGCTGCCCATGCGGCTGGCCACCAGGCCCGAAACCAGCACGCTGAGGAAGGCCAGGGCAAAGGCCAGGGAACGATGGCTCATCACCCAGCGCAGCACCGGCTCGTAGCCACGGCGGGCACCGCGCATGACGAAGTTTTCCTCTTCCTTGACCTTGCCGGTGACGAACAGCGCAATCGCCGCGGGCACGAAAGTCACCGAGAGGATCATCGCCCCCAGCAGAGCGATCACCACGGTGAAGGCCATCGGGTGGAACATCTTCCCGGCCACCCCGGACAGGGCAAAGATCGGCAGGTACACCACCATGATGATCAGTTGCCCGTAGATCAGCGCCCGTCGCGCTTCCTTGGCCGCAGCGAAGACTTCGTGCAGGCGTTCGGAACGGGTGAGCATGCGCCCGTGGTGCTGCTGGGCATGGGCCAGGCGGCGAATGGCGTTCTCGACGATCACCACTGCGCCGTCGACGATGATCCCGAAGTCCAGCGCGCCAAGGCTCATCAGGTTGGCGCTGACCTTGTTGGTGAACATGCCGGTGAAGGTGAACAGCATGGCCAGCGGAATCACCATGGCAGTGATCAGCGCGGCGCGGATATTGCCCAGGAACAAAAACAGAATAGCGATGACCAGCAACGCGCCTTCGATGAGGTTTTTCTTCACCGTGGCCACGGCCTTGTCCACCAGGTTGGTGCGGTCGTACACGGTGACTGCGGTCACGCCCTTGGGCAGCGAGCGATTGATCTCGGCGAGTTTTTCCGCCACCACCCGGGACACCGTGCGGCTGTTTTCCCCCACCAGCATGAACACCGTGCCGAGCACCACTTCGCGACCGTTCTCGGTGGCCGCGCCGGTGCGCAGTTCACGGCCGATGTCCACGGTGGCCACGTTGCTGATGCGGATCGGCGTGCCGTCCACGGTGTTGATCACGATGTTGGCGATGTCCTCGATGGACTTGACCTGCCCTGGCGCGCGGATCAGCAACTGCTGGCCGTTGCGCTCGATGTAGCCGGCACCGACGTTGGCGTTGTTGCGCTCCAGGGCGGTCATCAGGTCGCTCAGGGTCAGGTTGTAGGCCGCCAGGCGCCTGGGGTCCGGGGCGATCTGATAGAGCTTGGCGAAGCCGCCGATGGTGTTGATCTCGGCCACCCCCGGCACGTTGCGCAATTGCGGGGCGATGACCCAGTCCTGGATCACCCGCAGGTCGGTCGGGGTGTAGGCCGTGCCGTCTTCCTTGAGCGCGCCCGGCTCGGCTTCCACCGTCCAGAAGAAGATCTCGCCGAGGCCGGTGGAGATCGGCCCCATGCTCGCCTCCACGCCTTCGGGCAGCTGTTCGCGGGCCACTTGCAGGCGCTCGTTGACCAGTTGCCGGGCGAAGTACAGGTCGGTGCCTTCCTTGAAGATCACCGTCACCTGGGACAGGCCCGAGCGCGAGGTCGAGCGGGTCTGCTCCAGGCCCGGCAGGCCGGCCATGGCCACCTCCACCGGATAGGTGATGCGCTGCTCGGTCTCCAGCGGCGAGTAGCCGGGCATGCTGGCGTTGACCTGGACCTGCACGTTGGTGATGTCCGGCACCGCGTCGATCGGCAGTTTCTGGTAGCTGCCGATGCCCACGGCGGCCATCAGCAGCACCGCCAGCAGCACGATGATGCGCTGCTCGATGGCGAATTGAATGATGCGTTCAAACATGGGAAGTCACTCTCCAGGGAAACACTCAATGAGGCGGATCAATGGCCGTGCTCGGCCGAGCCTTTGCCCAGTTCGGACTTGAGGATGAAGCTGCCGGAGGTCGCCACCTGGGCCCCGGCCGGCAAACCTTCGCGGATCTCGACGAAGCCGCCTTCGCTACCGCCCAGCACCACGGGCGTGGCCTGGAAACCGTCGGCGATGCGCACGAACACCGAAGGCTTGTCCTCCACGGTCTGGATCGCGCTCTGCGGCACGGTGACACCGGCCTGGTAGGTGTCGGTCGCCACCTGTACCGAGACGAACAGCCCCGGCCGCCAGACATCGTCCGGGTTGGGCACCGTGACCCGCACCGTGGCGGTCCGGGTCTGCTCGCCCAGCAGGCTGCCGACATAGGCCACCGTGCCCTGCACCTGGGTGCCCAGTTCCGTGGATTGCACCCGGACCGGCTTGCCCACCCGGACCTTGTTCAGGTCCTTGGGAAACACGCCGAAGGTGACCCAGACCCGGGACAGGTCGGACAGGGTGAAGGCGGCGCTGGTCTCGCCCACCACCTCGCCGACGCTCAGGTGTTTTTCCACCACCACGCCGTCGAACGGCGCGCGCATCTCATAGCGGTTGCCGCCCGCCAGCACCGCGCTGCCGCTCAGGGCATTCATCTTCTGCCGGGCGTTGTTCAGGGCAATTTCGGCTTCCTGCAAGGTCTGGCGCGCCAGCAGGTAATCCTGCTCGGCGGAGATCTGGTCGACCCACAACTGGCGCTCGCGCTGGAAGGTGGTGCGCGCCAGCTCGACCCGACGCTCGGCGGCGGCCAGCTCGCTGCGCTGGTCGGAGATCTGCTGGCTGGCGATCACCGCCAGCAGCTCGCCCTTCTTCACCGTCTGCCCGAGATTGACCGCCACCGACTCCACCACCCCGGCCGCGCGCGGCACGATGTGCGAGGTGCGGTCCTCGTCGAAGCGGATCTCCCCCGGCAGCGTCAGCAAGCTGCTGAGATTGCGCGGTGCAGCCTCGGCCAGCTGAATGTCGGCGGCCTTGATCTGCTCGGCGCTGAGCTCGACCTTGCCCTCTTCCTCGGCATGTCCCTCGCCTTCCGATTGCCCTTCCTCGCCTTCCTGATGCGCCTCGCCGTCCTTGTGCGTGTCCGCCTTGGCCGCGGGTTTCGCCTGCGCGGCCACCGGCGCCCCCTGGAACAGGTCCTGCCACATCAACCCGGCCACGCCGAGCGCGACCGCCACGGCCAATGCCAGGGCTGTGCTTCGTTTCTTGTCCATGAATGCTCCTGAAAAAATCGACCCGACACGCCATCCGGTAAACCGGCGCGTCATGAGGTCTGTGGAAAAAAGAAATCGCCGAGCGCTCGATGCAGCTCATGCAGGCACCAGTGGGACGAGCCCTCCTCGACCCGGCCCGGCACTGGCCCGCTGCAATCGGTGACCAGCAGTGCGCCCAGGCACAGCAAGACGAACAACGCGGTTCTCACAGCGTGCGATCGGGGCCGGCGAGATCGCCGTAGATGCGCTCGATGCGCACCCAGGCGTCGGTGGACTGGGCCACCGCGGCGATGTACTGGGTGCGGGCGCTGATCAGCGTGCGCTGGGCGTCGAGCACCTCGATAAAGTTGAACTTGCCCATCTCGAAGCCGCGGATCGCGGTATCCACCGCGTTTTGCGCGGCCGGCAGGATCACCTGGTTGAACGACTGCACTTCGTTGCTGGCGGTGCTCCACTGATCGAGCGCCAACTTGGTTTCGCTGCGCAGGCGCAGCTCCGCGGCGTTGCGCAAATCCCGGGCCTGATCGGCACGGCGCGCCGCCGACAGCACATTGCCCTGGTTGCGGTTGAACAGTGGAATCGGCATCGACACCCCGACCAGGTTGACCCGCTCACGCACGCTGGCGTCGTACTGGCTGCCCACGCTGATATCGAGGTCGGGAATGCGCTGGGCCTTTTCCAGCCCCAGGGACGCTTCGCGCTGCACCACCTGAATTTCGGCCAGGCGCAGTTCGGTGGTCTGTTGCAGGCGCGCCAGCAATTGCGCCGAAGGCGGCAGCGAGGGCAGCCCGCTGGCCGGCTCCGCGACGGCGCTGAAGTCGGTGGTGGCAGCGCCGGTCACGGTCGCCAACTGCCGATAGGCGTTAGTCCGATCCATCTCGGCGCGACTCAGCTCCAGGCGTACTTCCGAGAGCTGAACCTGGGCGCGGGTGGCCTCCACGGGCGAGGCCTTGCCGGCACTCACCCGCCCCTTGGCCACCGTCAGCCCGCGCTCGGCCAGGGCCAGGGAGCGCCCGGCCAGATCGCTGCGTTCCTGAGCCCGCAAGGCACCGTAGAAGGCCGCGATCACATCGGCGCGCAGCTGGTTGCGCTGGCGCTCCAGCTCCAGCGCCGCGGCGTCCTGGGCACGGCTGGCGACATCGATGCGCGCGCCACGCTTGCCGCCCAGTTCCAGGGTCTGGCTGAGCTTGACGGTGGTGGTGCGCGAACTGCGGCGGGTGTCCTCGGCGTCCCAGGACAACACCGGATTGGGGATCAATCCCGCCTGCTGCCGGCCACCCTGGGCGATGTCGATTTCCCAGCGCGCGGCCGCCAGTTCGGGGTTGTTGGCAAAGGCACTTGCCAGGGCGTTGTCGAGGCTCAGCACCCGGCTCTCGGCCGCCGCGGCTTCCGGCAGCGAGGCACTGGCCAACAACAGGACGCCAGACAATGCCCCGACTATCCAGGCAAGTTTTTTAATGGTGGTTGGCATAACGCTTTCTGGCCCCTTACCGGTACAGAGTGACGGCGGAGGCTGAGCGGCGCGAGGAAGTTGAACCGGCACGACGCATCCACACTCCACCCATAAAACAACTAACAGGTGAGTATTTAGTGCCGGCCAAATGTAGCCGTCGGTACTTATCGACAGGGTGGCGCAAAGATTACAAATCCGTTAGCAAACGCTCTGGCACGGGCTTGTGTATTAACATCCGGGCCATCGACCCGAGGGTAAGTGCAATAAACCCACAACTTGAAATATAGAGAAACAACTTCTCCCCGCACGACACTTTGAAAGTTTTAAATCAAGAACTTTGAAAGTTGAATCATCCAGCCCGTTACTTCCAATGAAGTTATTGGACTTCCCCACTGCATTAAACACCGAGGCTAATTCAGCATGCGCATTCTGGTGATCGAGGATGAACCGAAAACCGCCGACTACTTGCATCAGGGATTGAGCGAAAGCGGCTACGTCGTCGATTGCGCCAGCAACGGCGCCGACGGCCTGCACCTGACCCGCCAGCACGCCTACGACCTGGTGATTCTCGACGTCAATCTGCCGGAGCTGGACGGTTGGGGGGTGCTGCAGCGCATTCGCCAGAACAGCAATACGCGGATCATGATGCTCACCGCCCAGGGGCGCCTGGTGGACCGGATCAAGGGCCTGGACCTGGGCGCCGACGATTACCTGGTCAAGCCGTTCGAATTCCCCGAGCTGCTGGCGCGGGTGCGCAGCCTGTTGCGGCGCAGCGAGCAGTCGCCGACGCCCGATGTGTTGCGGGTGGCCGACCTGGAACTGGACCAGGGCCGCCACCGGGCGTTTCGCGGCAAGCAGCGCATCGACCTGACCACCAAGGAGTTCGCCCTGCTGCACCTGCTGATGCGCCAGAGCGGCGTGGTGCTGTCGCGGACCCAGATCATCTCGTTCGTGTGGGACATGAACTTCGACTGCGACACCAATGTGGTGGAAGTCTCGATCCGCCGCCTGCGGGCCAAGATCGACGACCCGTTCGAAAGCAAACTGATCCACACCCTGCGCGGCGTCGGCTACGTGCTCGAAGAGCGCGACTGAAGCGCTGTAGCCGCTGCCGCAGGCTGCGATGGTCCGGGCCACGCTGGTCGCAGGACCTCCGGCGCACCCAAGAGCGGCGCCCGCTTCGCGGTCGATCGCAGCCTCGCGGTGCTCGGCAGCGGCTACAGGGGAAAAATCCAATAGTCCGGTCACACCAGTCGATGTAGCCGCTGCCGAAGGCTGCGATGGTCCGGGCCACGCTGGTCGCAGGACCTCCGGCGCACCCAAGAGCGGCGCCTGCTTCGCAGTCGATCGCAGCCTCGCAGGCTCGGCAGCGGCTACAGGGTATGGAGCTCGATACGCCGGGGAATCAATGAACGTGCTCTTCGTGCCCCTGTTCGTGGAAGCCGGCCTGTTCGACCTGGACCGTCACATGGGAGATATCGAAGCGCTCGTGCATCAGCTCGGTGACCTCGGCGAGGATCTGCTGTTCGCTGCGCCGCCCCAGGTCGGCCACCAGGTGTGTGCTCATCACGTTCTTGCCGCTGGTCAGGGCCCACAGGTGCAGGTCGTGCACCTCGGTCACCCCGTCGATGGCGCGGATGCCCTGCTCGACCTCATCGATATCGATGCCGTCCGGCACGCCTTGCAGCAGCACGTTCATGCTCTCCCTGAGCAGCATCCAGGTGCGCGGCAGCACCCAGAAACCGATGGCCGCGGCCACCAGCGAATCGACCCAGCCCCAGCCGGTGTACATGATCACCAAGGCTGCGACGATCACGCCGATGGAGCCGAGCATGTCGCTCCACACTTCCAGGTAGGCGCCCTTGACGTTGAGGCTTTCGGCGCTCGCCGAGGCCAGCAGGCGCATGGAGATCAGGTTGACGATCAACCCCAGCACCGCGATTACCAGCATGCCCGTGGACTGGATTTCCGCCGGCGCGGACAGGCGTTGCCAGGCCTCGAACAGGATGTAGAAGGCGACCACGAACAACAGGATGGCGTTGAACGCCGCGGCGAGAATCTCGAAACGTGCATAACCGAAGGTGCGCTTGCGATCGGCCGCGCGCTTGCCGACCTGGATCGCCACCAGGGAGATCGCCAGCGCCAGCGCGTCGGTCATCATGTGGGCGGCATCGGACAGCAGCGCCAGGCTGCCGGTGATAAAGGCGCCGATCACCTCGGCGATCATGAAACTGCCGGTCAGCCCCAGGGCCATCCATAACGTGCGTTCGTGTCCGGCCCGAACCTGTCCGTGACTGTGCCCTGCGCCCATGAAAGCCCCCGCCTATGAAAATCGTCGTGGCTGATGATAGCCGGCCTGAGCAGCCTGCCCCGGCAAAATGACGCAATGGTCATGCCGCTGCCATCTGAGCGTTATGCGTAACGGCTTTCAGCGCCCCAGGCGCGCCATCACCGCGAGCATGCCCGGGCGCTGGGCAGCCCATTCCTCGCGGGTGATGCCGAGCAGCATCACATCGATGCGCTGGCCGTCCTTCTCGACGTTCTGCCGGCGCACGCCCTCGAGGGTGAAACCGAACTTCTGGTGCAGGCGGATCACCGCCTGGTTCAGCGCCAGCACTTCGCAGTTGAGCTTTTCCAGGCCGGCCGCGCCAAAGGCATGGTCGAGCAACCAGAATTCCAGCTGGCTGCCCAGGCCCTTGCCCTGCAAGCCGCTGTCCAGGTAGAAGGCCCAGTCGGCGCTCTTGTGCAGGGTATTGATCGCGTTCAGCGACACCACGCCGCAGGCGACTCCCTCTTGCAGCACCACGAACACCGACTGCCGCGGATTGCCCACCAGCGAGTCGAGCCAGGCACGGTGTTCGGCCTCGGAAATCTCGTGGGAGGTGTACATGTACTTGCGCACGTCCGGCTGGTTGCGCAGCTCGCGCACACGCGCCTGCACCTGTGCGCAAGTTTCGAGTATCGGCACGACCTGCATGCAGGGCTCCTGGTCTGAAACAGATGCCGCACAGCCTAGGGGCAACGGTGCCCGGCGGCAATTCAAAAGATCCCGCTACCCGGCGCGGACTTGCGCCGGCGCAGCGCATGCAGGCCCAGGCACACCAGGCTGGTGCCGAACGCCATGATCAATATGCCCTGCGGCGTCTCGCGCTCGCGGCGGCTGTCCAGGCATTCCATGGCGTTGGCGCATTGCGCGATGCACAGCTCCTCGCCATCGAGGGTGCAGCTCAGCACCGCATCGCGCAGGTGGGTGAAGCTCAGCGTGCGCCCCAGGATCTGGTCATGGCCGACGTTCAGATAGGTGATGCCACGAACCACCTTGAGCCGGGTGTATTCGCCACTGTCCGCGTCCTCTATCAGCATCCCGCCACGGTCGGCATACAGCACCTTGCCGCTGAGGGATTCGATGTTGGCACCCTCCAACCCATAGTCGACAAAGTTGAAGATCCACAGCTGAAGCAGGGTCATGAACAGGCCAATGGCAAAGGACAACCATGCCGCCTGCAGCAACGGGGGCAGCGTGGAGAAATCACGCAGGGAACAAAGGACGGACCGGATCAAGGCAGCTCCCGAAAACTGGCGCGTGGACCGCGCGCTTTTTTTCGAGAGATTAGCGGGTAAATGGGCCTTGGCTAAGCACAACATTCAACGGTATTGCCCGGGTTAAACCGCAGGCTGGCGGCAAAGGCTCTAGCCCGCGCGCGCCGGCGCCTGCAGGTATTTCCGGAGGTGAAAATTTTTCCCCTGTGGGAGCGCTCGCCTGCTCGCGAAAGAGCCTCAGGACCCCGCGCAAACCCCAGGCACCGCACTCCCCGTCAGCCTCGGCATGCGCGCCCCGAAATACCCGGCGCTGATGACCCCGACCGCGCCCATTACCGCGCAATACATCACGCAGATCCACGGGCTCCAGGGCATCAGGCCGATCAGCAGCAAAGGCGTGGTGCTCGCCCACAGCGCGTAGGCGATGTTGTAGGTAAAGGAGATGCCGGACACGCGGATCCGCGCCGGAAACAACCCGACCATCACCGACGGCACCGCGCCCACCACGCCACAGCCGAGGCCGGCGATGGCGTAGGCCAGGCCGACCCAGTCGCCGCCGCTGATCAGGCAGCCGTAGAGCAGGCCGATGCCCAGCGGCAGCAGCAGGCTGTAGAGCATCACCGTGCGCCAGGCGCCGATGCGGTCGACGACCAGCCCGGCCAGCACGCAACCGAGATTCAGGAACACGATGCCCAGGCTGCTCAGGGCGAAGGTGTGGCTGGCGCTCATGCCGAAGGTTTTCTGCATCATGGTCGGGGTGATGACCACGAACACCACCACCGCGGAGGTCAGCACGCAGGTGAGAATCGCCGCCGGCAACAGCGCCAGGCGATGCTCGCGCAGCACGGTGCGCAGCGGCAGCTCGACGGCGCTGTCGCGCTGCTCCTGCATGGCCATGAACACCGGGGTTTCGCTGAGCCAGCGGCGCAGCCAGACGCCGATCACGCCGAACACCCCACCGAGCAGGAACGGATAACGCCAGGCGTGATCGAGGATTTCCGCCGGGGTGAAGAGTTGCGCCAGCAGGGTCGCGGTCAGCGCGCCGATCAGGTAGCCGAAGGTCAGCCCGGCCTGCAGAAAGCCCAGGGCATAACCGCGATGGCCGGCCGGCGCATGCTCGGCGACGAACACCCAGGCGCTCGGCACCTCACCGCCCACCGCCGCGCCTTGCAGCACCCGCAGCGCCAGCAGCAACAACGGCGCGAAATAACCGATCTGCGCGTAGGTCGGCATGATGCCGATCAGCAGGCACGGCAGGGCCATCATCAGGATGCTCAGGCTGAACACCTTCTTGCGCCCCAGGCGGTCGGCGAAGTGCGCCATGAGAATGCCGCCCAGCGGCCGCGCCAGGTAACCGGTGACGAAGATCCCGAAGCTCTGCAACAGTCGCAGCCACTCGGGCATTTCCGGCGGGAAGAACAGCTGGCTCAGGGTCAGGGCGAAAAATACGAAGATGATGAAATCGTAGATTTCCAGGGCGCCGCCCAGTGCCGCCAGGCCCAGGGTCTTGTAGTCGGACCGGGAAAACGGCGCCGGCCGCGCGTCAGGGGAAAAGGACATAAAGCCACTCGGTGTTGGGCAGAATTCAAGGCGCCCATGGTCTACGCAAACGCCGCGAGGGACAACTGCAACACCCTCCTGGGTCGGTTTTTAGGGTTTTCCTGTGCATTGAATCGGCGCCGCGGACGCCAATAATCGGCGACTTTCCCACCCGCAACAGGAAAGCCGCCATGAGCATCCATACCCGCAGCAAACGCCTGACCGTGCCGCAACTGGTGGCCATGAAAGGCCAGCAGAAGATCGTCTCCCTGACCGCCTACACCAGCCACATGGCGCGGCTGATGGACCCGTTCGTCGATTTCGTGCTGATCGGCGACTCCACGGCCATGGTCGGCTACGGCCGCACCTCCACCCTGGACATGAGCCTGGAAGAGATCATCGGCCACACCCGCGCCGTAGTCGCCAGTACCCGGCTGGCCTGCGTGATCGCCGACATGCCGTTCGGCAGTTACCAGGAATCGCCGCAACAGGCCTACCGCAACTGTGCCGAGGTGCTGGCGCGCACCGGCTGTGACGCGCTCAAGCTCGAAGGCGGGCAGGCCCTGGCGCCGACTGTGGAGTTCCTGGTGCAGCGCGGGATTCCGGTGATGGCCCATATCGGCCTGATGCCCCAGTACGTGAATGTCATGGGCGGCTTCAAGGCCCAGGGCCTGAACGACGCCACCGCCCAGGCCATCGAGGCCGACGCCCGCGCCCATCTCGAAGCCGGGGCGTTCAGCCTGCTGCTGGAAGGGGTGGCGGAAAACCTCGCGCGGCGCATCAGCGACTTCTCGCCGATGCCGACCATCGGCATCGGCGCCTCCCCCGCCTGTGACGGCCAGGTGCTGGTGACCGAAGACCTGCTGGGCCTGGGCGGGCCCCAGGTGCCGCGCTTCGTCAAACAGTACGCCGATGTCGGCGCGCTGATCAGCCAGGCCTGCGAGCAGTTCGCCGCCGAGGTGCGCGACGGCCGCTTCCCCGAGGCGCGGCACTGCTACGGCGTTTGATCGATGGCCCGGGCCAGCCGTTGCACGGCGCCAGCGATGTCCTGGCGCCAGTCGAGGGTGAAGCTCAGGCGCAGGTGATGGCGCCAGAGCCCTTGCTGGCTGAACATCTGCCCCGGGGCGATGACGATGCCCTGGCCCAGCAGCTGTTCATAGACCTGGGCCATATCCACCGGGCGCGTGGCCTCGGCCCACAGGGTCGCGCCGCCGGCCGGGGTGACCACGCGCAGCTGCTCGGCGGCGTGTTCGGCCAGCAGCGCCTGCATCTGGCCCATGCGCTCGCGCAACAGACCGCGCAGCTGCGTCAGGTGCTGATCGACACGGCCGCTGCCCAGCAGCTTGGCCACGGCCTTCTGGCGGATCGGCGACAGGCGAAACGCGCGCTCGAGAAAATGCCGCTGCAAGCGCGCGCCCTGGCCGCGGCACAGCACGTAGCTGAAGGGCGCCTCGGAACCGATCAGCTTGTCGAAGGTGGAAAACACCAGCAGCCGCTCGGGATCGGCGTAATCGCGATACCGCGCCGGCTCCGGGGTGAAGCAGAACTCGCCATAGCTGTCATTTTCCAACAGCCAGATGCCGCGCTCCCCCAGCCAGCGGCACAGCTGCTGTTTATCCGCCGCGGGCATCAGGCTGCCGTGGGGTGTATTCAAGGTCGAGGACAGCAGCGCCAGGCGCACCGGCTCGCGTTGCAGCACCTCATGCAGCCGCTGGCGATCGAAACACCCTTCGGCATCCAGCGGCAGCTCGATCACGCGGATCTTCGCCGCCTGCAATTGCCGCAGGATCGCCCAGGAACAGGGCGACTCCACCAGGGCGACGCTGCCATTCAGCTCCAGGGCATCGAGGGACAACGCCAGCACCGCGCGCAGGTCGGTGCCAAGGAACACCTGTTCGGCCTGCCAGTAATCCGTGGTCGAGCGGGTGTAACGCTCGGCCAGCACCGTGCGCAGCTCCGCCTCGCCAAACGGCTGGTACAGCGGCGCCTGGGAGCGCGGGTACTGGCGCACCAGCTCGCGCTCGGCCATCAACAGGGGATTGTCCAGGGACAGCAACATCGCCGGCGCATCGCTGCACAGCGCCAGCATTCCGGGCTGGCGGGCGTAGGCATAGACCCTGTCCAGCAAGTGCGTATCCGGCGCCAGCCCTGGCGCCGGCACGGGGCGACTGAAGTAGCCCTGCTTGGGCCGGGCGTAGATCCGCCCTTCATCTTCGAGCAAAGCGTAGGCGTACTTGGTGGTGGAGACCGAGACCTTGAGGCGCTGGGCCAGGGCGCGCAATGACGGCAGGCGCTGCTCGGCCGCGCTGGCGCCGTCCAGCCACTCCACCAGGTAGCGGTAGACGGCCTGATAGGCGAAAGGCGTTTCGCGGCTCACCGCTTCAGGCGCCCTTGGCCAGGGCGATCGCCGCCTGGATCGCCGCGCGGGCCTGGGGGCTGTTTTTCCAGCAGCTGGAACCGACCAGGGCCGAGGCCTGAGTGACGATGTCCAGGGCATCGGCCCGGGCCAGCTGGGCGAGGGAATCGATGCCCAGTTGTTCGAGGCGGGCGACCACGGTTTCGCCGACACCCTTGACCTTGAGCAGCGCCTGGCGTTCTTCGAGCGGAAATGGCATGTACTTCAATCCTTTGCAGTGGGTACCAATTGCCGCATTCTTGCACAGTTTTCGGCCGCCCCAGCCTGAGGCGACCGACCTCCTGACAATCATAAAAAGACTTGAGGTATCGACGTGTCCACAGACATTGAAGACAGCCGTTCCGCCCGTTTTGCCCTGCGCTGCTCGAACTGGGCCGAGCGCTGGTTCCCCGACTCCTGGGTGTTCGCCGCGCTGGCGGTGGTCATAGTCGCCCTGGCCACCATGGCCATGGGCGCCAAGCCCACCGACACCGCCATGGCCTTCGGCGACGGCTTCTGGAGCCTGATCCCCTTCACCATGCAGATGGCCTTCGTGGTCATCGGCGGCTATGTAGTCGCCAGCTCGCCGCCGGCGGTGAAGCTGATCGACAAACTGGCGCGCATCCCGAAGAACGGCCGTTCCGCCGTGGCCTGGGTAGCACTGATCTCCATGGTCGCCTCCTTGCTCAACTGGGGCCTGTCCCTGGTGTTCGGCGGCTTGCTGGTGCGCGCCCTGGCCCGGCGTACCGAGCTGCGCATGGACTACCGCGCCGCTGGCGCCGCGGCCTACCTGGGCCTGGGCGCGGTATGGGCCCTGGGCCTGTCGTCGTCCGCCGCGCAATTGCAGGCCAACCCCGGCAGCCTGCCGCCGTCGATCCTGTCGATCACCGGGGTGATTCCATTCACCCAGACCATCTTTCTCTGGCAGTCCGGCGTGTTGCTGCTGGCCTTGGTCGTGGTCTCGCTGGTCATCGCCTACGCCACCGCGCCCGGCCCGAACTCGGCGCGCGACGCCAAGGCCTGCGGCATCGACCCGAGCTTCAGCATGCCCAAGCCACAACCGCGCACCCGCCCCGGCGAATGGCTGGAATACAGCCCGCTGCTGACCATTCTGCTGGCCTTGCTGGCAGCCGGCTGGCTCTACCACGAGTTCGCCACCAAGCCGGCGATCACCGCGATTTCCGGGCTCAACACCTACAACTTCCTGTTCCTGATGCTCGGCGCGCTGCTGCACTGGCGCCCGCGCAGTTTCCTCGAAGCGGTGGCCCGGGCCGTGCCGACCACCACCGGGGTGCTGATCCAGTTCCCGCTGTACGGCTCTATCGCGGCCTTGCTGACCGTGGTCAAGGGTGTCGACGGCCAGACCCTGGCCCACCATATCTCGACCTTCTTCGTGCAGATCGCCTCCCACGACACCTATGCGCTGCTGATGGGCATCTACTCGGCGGTACTGGGCTTCTTCATTCCCTCGGGCGGCGGCAAGTGGATCATCGAGGCGCCCTACGTGATGCAGGTGGCCAATGACCTGCAATACCACCTGGGCTGGGCGGTGCAGATCTACAACGCCGCCGAGGCGCTGCCGAACCTGATCAACCCCTTCTACATGCTGCCACTGCTGGGGGTCCTGGGGCTCAAGGCGCGGGACCTGATCGGTTTTTCCTTCGTCCAGTTGCTGGTGCACGCGCCGCTGGTGCTGGTGCTGCTGTGGGCATTGGGCACCACGCTGAGCTATATGCCACCCGTGGCGCCGTAATCTTTTGCGGGCGGCTCGTTTCTCTGCGGGAGCGAGCTGGTTCGCGACAGACTGCGCAGTGGTCGCAAAAGCTGCCACCGCGCTTTACCTGGAGAAAATCATTGCCCGGATGGATGCCATCGCGGGCAAGACTCGCTCCTACAGAAGCAGCCCTACACGCTTTCCAGCCTCCCCCTACTATCTTCTAAGCCCCGTCCCAGAGCCTTTTCTGTAGTCTTTCCGTCATATTCGGTTGCTACCGTGCAGCCGAAATACTTTGTTACGAATTGATCGAAAGGTAATCAGGGACCCGGCATGAGCGACGAACACTCGAAAGACCCAGAACATTCCCAGGCCACTGAGCCCCCCACCGACACCAGCCGCCGGCGTTTTCTCGGCGGCGTGGCGGTGCTGGGTGTCGGCGCGACGCTCAGCGCCTGCGGCCATAACGACCCGGCGCCGGGCAAACCGGTGGAACGCCCGCTGTCGCCCGCCGAGCTGGACCGGGCGCTGCGCGACAACGTGAAGAACGTGGTGGTGATCTATGCCGAGAACCGCAGCTTCAACAACCTGTTCGCCGACTTCCCGGGCCTGGAAAAACCGCTCTCGGCCCTCAAGCCCGCCGACTATCAGCAGCGCGACCGCGACGGCAGCCTGTTGCAGACCTTGCCGCCGGTCTGGGGCGGTGTCGCCCAGGTCGGGCCCCAGGCCCTGGATGGCGTGACCTACCCGGTCGGCACCCAATACCAGGAACACCTGCCCAACGCCCCCTTCGCCCTCAAGGGCCCCGATGGCCAAGACCTGCCCCTGGGCCTGGTCACCCGCGACCTGTGGCACGTGTTCTACCAGAACCAGATGCAGATCAACGGCGGCAAGAACGATGGTTTCGTCGCCTGGGCCGACTCCGGCGGCCTGCCCATGGGTCATTACGCCCAGAGCCGCTATGAGCTGCGCCTGTGGGATGTGGCCCGGGAGTTCGTGCTGTGCGACAACTTCTTCCAGGGCACCTTCGGCGGCTCGTTTCTCAACCACCAGTACCTGATCAGCGCCGCCGTGCCGTTTTATCCGGATGCGGCCAATTCGGTGGCCAAGCCGCAGATCGCCACCCTGCAGAGCGACGACCCGCTCGACAGCCGTCTCAAGCCGCTGGAGCAATCCCCGGCCAGCGCCATGAGCGGCCCGCCGCAATTCGGCCCGAGCCTGCTGACTCCGGATGGCTACGCGGTCAATACCATGGCCCCGCCGTACTGGCCGACCTGGATCCGCGACCCGCAGCGCCCGGCCTATGCCAAGGCCGACCTGCCCAATGTGCTGGTGCCGCAACGCCACGACACCATCGGCGACAAGCTCTCGCGCAAGGACATCGACTGGGCCTGGTACGCCGGCGCCTGGCAGGTCACGCTGGACGCCTACAAGGATTCGGCGGGGATTCCGAAGATCCCCAACTTCCAGTACCACCACCAGCCGTTCAACTACTTCGCGCAGTTCGGTCCCGAGCAGCCGAACGAACGCAACCACCACCTGCGCGATGCGGGCCTGGGCGATGAGTCGGGCAGCAACCGCTTCCTCGCCGATGCCGAGGCCGGCAAGTTGCCGCCGGTGGCGTTCTACAAGCCCCAGGGCAACCTCAACATGCACGCCGGTTATGCCGATGTGGCCGCGGGCGACCGGCATATCGTGCGCGTCCTGAAGGTGCTGCGCGAAAGCCCGCAGTGGCAGAACATGGTGGTGATCGTCACGGTCGATGAAAACGGCGGCTGGTGGGACCACGTCGCCCCGCCCAAGGGCGACCGCTGGGGGCCGGGGACGCGCATCCCGGCGCTGGTGGTGTCGCCGTTCGCCCGCAAGGGCACGGTGGACCATACGGTGTACGACACCGCGTCGATCCTGCGGCTGATCACCCGGGTGTTCCAGCTCGAACCGCTCGACGGCCTCAAGCAACGGGACGCGGCGATGACCGCCCGGGGGCAGGCGCCCATGGGCGACCTGAGCAATGCCCTGCACTTCCCGGCCTGAACCGGCGGCAGCGGCCGCCCGGGCGGCCGTTTGCGGGTGCAGAAATGAAGATTTATTCAACCTTTTTCCTTGTCACCCGCTACTGTTTCAGGGTGGAACTTACCTCGCCCAGACGAGGCCTACGCTGACAAGGAGCCAAGCATGAAACTCACAGGATTGTCCCTTCCCCTCGCCGCCCTGACCCTGGGCGGCCTGACCCTAAGTAGCCTGACCCTGAGCACCGCAGCCCAGGCCAACGTCGATCTGAAGCTGGGCAACACCCAGCGTGTCACCCAGCTCTTCTCCTACCCCAACAACTGCAACGTGATCTGCTTCCGCAACTGGACGCTGGAACAGACCGTCGAACACTACCTGACCCAAAGCGTGAAGCGCGATGGCTACAGCACCGCCAAGGTCAAGGTGAAGACCGATAACAACCAGCTGTACGCCAACATCAGCGGTGTGCCGAAGGACTATGGCAAGCCGCTGACCGCCCTGCTGGATGCCGGCGACCTGGCCTACAAGGGCGCCAGCAAACTCAACAGCGACGGCAAGTGGACCTACAGCTGGTACCTGTTCCTGCCCCTGGGCATGGCCCTGGAAAACCGCAAGAGCGTCGAGCTGCTGCACTTCCCGCCGGACTACTCGCTGACTCAAGCCCAGGACTACCTGAGATCGGCCACCACCGACCGCTGGGCCACCCTGCTCACCACCAATGGCATTCCCACCGAGCAGACCCCGGGCTACCAGACCATCATCGACATCGCGCCGATCGCCGCCCCGGCCACTGCCGGCAAGGACCTGGAAGGCGTCTACGGCTACTTCCAGGACTACCAGACCACCATGGTCAAGCAGGTCAGCCAGAACGCCAGCGGCGGCGCCCTGCCGATGGTGGCCTTCGGCGCGCCGGTGCGTAACTGGATCAAGCAGCAGTACGGCGCCACCGTGAGTGTGCTGGGCCTGGCGCAGATCAGCCCGAGCGCGGGCCTGAAGGTGCCGGTGCTGGGTTCCAACCACCCGAGTTACATCTGGTACGCGGCGGACCCGGAGAACTACGACGGTGACGAGGCCAAGGCCGATGCGGCCGGCTTGAAAGTGATGGGGCAGGACCTGAGCGCCGCCTGCTGGCAGGCCGGGATGGGCAGCAAGCCGGGCAGCGATCCGGCGGCACAACTCAAAAGCTGCACACAGAACTGGCAGGTGGCCAACAAAGAGCAGACCTGCGCTCTGTTCTACACCTCGATCCGTAAGCTGACGCCGGAGCAGGCCCAGGCCAAGTGCGCCAGCGAGCCGGTACAGACCCAGCTGAAACAGTTGAAGGCGCCGGCACCGTCGATGAGTACCGAGGCACCGCCGCATATCTGACGGATAAGCGGTAACGGCTACATCCCCATCGCGAGCAAGCTCGCTCCTACAGAACGGCACATCGCCCGTAGGAGCGAGCTTGCTCGCGATGGGGTTTCAGCGCCTCAGAGCGCCCCGACCGGACGCAGGCGGTACTGCGGCGGCAGTTGCTCGAAGCCACTGATGGTGGCGTTCAGGCTCTTCCAGCGGCCGTCCTTGATGCCATAGATGCAACCGTGGATCGACAGGCTCTGCCCGCGATGCCAGGCGTTTTGCACGATGCTGGTGTGGCCGACGTTGGCCACTTGCTGGATCACGTTCAGCTCACAGAGGCGGTCGACCCGCTCTTCCTCGGTGGCCAGTTGCCCCAGCACTTCGCGATGTTCGTAGTACAGGTCGCGAATCGAGCGCAGCCAGCCATCGATCAGGCCCAGCTGGCGATCCTGCATCGAGGCGCGCACGCCACCACAGCCGTAGTGGCCGGTGACCAGGATGTGTTTGACCTTGAGCACGTCCACCGCGTACTGGATCACCGACAGGCAATTGAGGTCGGTGTGCAGCACCACGTTGGCCACGTTGCGGTGTACGAACAGATCCCCGGGCAGCATGCCAACGATCTCGTTGGCCGGTACACGGGCGTCCGAACAGCCGATCCACAGGTATTCCGGCGTCTGCTGGCGAGCCAGCTTGGAGAAGAAGTCAGGATCTTCCTGCTTGATCGCTTCGGCCCAACGCTCGTTGTTATCAATCAGGTCTTGTAGTTCGTTCATGCTGTGAAACCTCAGGATTGATGCGTTGCTATGACAGACGACCGTCTATCGGGGTCACGCGCGTCTATGCAGATACCGCTTATCCACCCCTTTGAATCTTGCAGGGTCTGGTGGGTCCACTCTTTAAGCCCGAAAGTATGAGCAACCGTCATGACTGAATCACGACGTCCCTATGGTGCGCCTCAGCCCGAGCCCATCGACGACAACGAAGACCGCATGGGTTCCATGGAAGAGCTGGACTTCGATGAAGAAGAACCCGGCGCCAGGGTCGGCGACCCTGCTTCCAGCTCTGTGGAGCATCGTACTCCCCACCGGCACATCCATGGCTCCAGCCTGACCGGCAACGCCGACGAGGAGCCCAACGACGATGAGCTGACCCCGGAAAACCTGATCCGCGAAGACGGCGCCCGCTCCGCCCATGAAGCCGGTGAAGACCAGCCGGCCGACTGGGACCTGAGCATTGTCGATGAAGACGATATCGGCGGCGGCAATGGCCTGGACGAAGCAGAACTGGCCCATAGCGACCCGCTGGACGGCAAACCCTGACCCGTCTGCCCTACGTAACGGGTTGATACTTCGTCAATCGACCAGGGTGCAGGCCATCACCAGCGCATCTTCGCGCCCGCCTGTCGCCGGATAGTAATCCCGGCGACGGCCGACCTCGTTGAAACCGTAGCGCTCGTACAGCCGATAGGCGGTCTGGTTGCTGGAGCGCACCTCGAGGAAGCACTCACGCGCGTCTTTCTGGTAAGCACGCTTCATCAGCTCTTCCAGCAGGCGCAGGCCCAGGCCGCGGCCCTGGTTTTCCGGCTTGACGGTGATATTGAGCAGGTGGGCTTCGTCGATGATCACCTGGATCACCCCGTGGCCGACCTGCTGGCTGCCTTCGAACATCAGCCAGACTTCATAGGACTTCAGGGCGTCGGTGAAAATGCCGCGGGTCCAGGGATGGCTGAACGCCGCGTATTCGATTTTCAGGATGGCATCCAGATCCGCCTCGGTGGCCTGGCGGAACGATAAAGCGTCACTCATTGCTACTTTTCCAACGCGCCATCAGCCGACGCATGGCTTGCCAGACATCAGCCTTACGCTGTGGCTCTTCCATTAATAATTCCAGCCCGGGCAGCGCCCAGGCCGAGCCCAGGCCTTCGACCTGGAGTTCACGGTTGTAGGCTTGCGCATCGGCCTCGCCCGCGAAACGTACCGCCGGCAGGCCGATCAGCCATAGGCAGACGCAAGGTTCTTCTTCGACCCGCGCCCCGACAAAGGCCTGGACGAAATCCCGCGCTGCGTCCGGCCCCTGGTCGAGGTTGCCGCGGGTCAGCATCGGCCAGCGCACCGGCTCGGCGAGGATCTGCGGGCTGTCCGGCAGGCCGGCGGCGCGCAGCATGTCCTTGAGCAGCAGGTAGGCCGGGTCGCGGCTCTGGAAGGCTTCGCCTGTGGGTAACTCCACCAGCAGCAGGCAACGGCCGGCGCGCAGCAATTGCAAGGCGAAACGCGGTGGCGGCACGGGCGGGGCCTTGACCGGTGCCGGGGCCTCCTCCGCCTCCTCCACGGGCTTGCTGACCGGACGAACGGCAGCGCTGCCGGGACGCGGCACTTCGATTTTCGGTCGTTCGGCAGGCTTGGCCACAGGCTCGGCAACCGTTTTGGCCACAGGTGCAGGGGCTGCCGGGGCCTCGACCACGGGCTCGGCAATCACCAGCAACTCGGGACGGGACGGCGCCGCAAAGGGCAATTCGGTGCGCGGCAGCCAGCTGACCACCTGCATGGCGGACAGATAAGCGCGACGGCGGGACTCGATAAGCAAAGGTCGGCCACTTGTGGATAACTGAAGTGGGGGGATTCTACCGTCCTTCGTCGAAGATCGCCCGCAGTTGATTCGCCACAAAAAACGCCCGTCCAGCCCATGACAAGACCGAGGGGTGAATCGTCAGCCTTCCGATGCAGTACAATCGCCGCTTTTCATTGCCAACCAGCCGGCCATTCCGATGATCGAACCCAAGCGCGTGTTGCGCGCCCTCGCCGAACACTGGGCACTTCTGGAGCCACTGTGCGAGCACTTCGACCAAGGCACCCTGAGCCTCGCCGAACTGCGTTCACAGCTGGCCGCACAGCAAATTGACAGTACGCCACAGGACATTACCAGCCTGCTGGATGTATGGATCCGCCTGGATATCCTGGTTCCGGTGGCGAAAAGCCCGAACCGTTTCGAGCTCAACGCGCAGATCCACGACTTCCTCGCCTACCTGCGGCGCGAGCACCGCCTGGGCCTGTGCCTGGAAATCGAAGCCTACCTGCGCCACCTCGAGCGCCTGGCCGGTTATATCCAGGACGCCTTCGACATCCGCGACGGCCACGACCTGGCCCGCCAGCTGCGCCTGCTGGACATGCGCGTGCGCGATGTCCTGAAAAAGCTCGCCAACGACGAACAGGCCCTGGTGGCCGTCGCCGAGCGGGCCAAGACCAGCGACCGGCAGATTCCCCTGCGCCAGCGGTACGCCGAGGTACTGGCCACCTGGGACGAATACGTCGAACCGATGATCCAGCTGGTGAACGCCGACGGCGCCTTCGAGCAAGGCGTGCGCAAGGTCGAGAACGTGCTGCTGCGCATGCTCACCGAACAGCAGCGCCTGGGCCAGCTGGTGGACGACGACATGCTGCTGCGCACCCACGCGCGGATCCTGGAAATGCAGACCAGCGCCCAGCTGACCTTGCGTCACGCCCGGGAACTGCTGCTGCCGCTGCGGGAAGAAGCCCGCCGGCACAACGCCGTGACCCGTGGCGCGGCCCTGGCCCTGTCGGCCATCCGCCGCAAGGGCATCGACGCCGTGCCGCAAGCGGCCATGCCGCTGTTCACCCGACCGCAGAGCACCTTCCTCGGCAGCTCCGGCCAGGTCGAGGCCTATGTCTACGCCCTGGCCAGCTTCGAGCCGAAGCCGACGCGCTTCCCCAAGGCACACAAGAGCCACAAGGGCGGCGATGCGCCACGGGCGCCGCGCACGGTGCGCGAGATGCTCGACCGCTGCGAAGACGCGCTGCCGATGCCGGACCTGATGACCTGGCTGCTGGAGCAGGAACCGGACGGCGCCACCGACGAGCTGCTGTACTGGTTCTCCCGCCTGTCGCGGGAAAAACGCTTCAAGCGCGAGCGTCTGGAACGCCGCGACTACCACACCCACGAGCACCAGGTCAGCCTGCGCTCCTTCGCCCTGCTCTCGGCCCGCGATGACGTCACCGAGAATTCTGCGAGCACTCCCCATGCATCTTGATCTTTCCGAACTGTCCCAGCTGGCGCCGATCTTTCGCGAGCTGTTCAAGGGCTATCACATCAGCCGCCGTGACCCGGAGCTGTATTCCCAGCTGTCGAACTTCCAGGACCAGTACCGCACCCTGTTCAAGGCCCTGGGTTTCGAACTGGTGTGCGACACCCGCGGCTTCTACTACTTCGTGCCGGAGAACGCCGCCGCCCAGGTGAACAAGACCGCCCAGCGCCTGGCGCTGTTCACCTTCATCCTGGTGGAACACCTGGCCGACCAGGGCCGCGACCCGGTCGCCGTGCTCGACGGCGGCAGCCTCGCCCGCGACGAACTGCCGTCGTTGCTGGAGAAGTACCGCGACCTGTTCATCCAGGCCGAAGTACAGACCCATGAAGAACTGGAAGAAAAAATCATGCGGCGCATGACCCAACTGGGTTTTGCCGGCGAGGAGCCGGGCATCTACCGCTTCCTGCCGCCGATGCACCGCTTCCTCGACGTCTGCCTGTCGGTGCAGCAGGACCGTGACCTGGCCGCCAGCCTGCACAGCGTGCTGCCGTTGCCGACGCCGGTGCTGATCGACGAAGACAGCGACGAAAAACTGCTGCAGACCGACGATCCGCTGGACCTCAGCGAATTCGTCGAGTCCGAAGAAAGTGAAGAAGACGCACTGGCCCGCGCCATTGCCGAAGAACAGGAGCTCGACGCATGAGCAAGGAACGCTACGGCATCCGCCGCTTTGCCCTTTTGAACACCGCCGGCTACAGCCTGGGCCTGTTCCCGCTGGAAGAGCCGCTGTCGGTCTACGGCGCGAACAACCTGGGTAAGTCGGCTTCGATCAACGCCCTGCAATTCCCGATCCTGGCGCGCATGTCGGACATGAGCTTCGGCAAGTACAGCCTGGAACAATCGCGGCGCTTCTACTTCGCCACCGATACCAGCTACATCCTGGTGGAAGTGTCCCTGCCCCATGGCCCGCACGTGATCGGCGTGGCCGGACGCGGTCCGGGCGGCAGTTTCGGTCACCAGTTCTTCGCCTATGCCGGCTCGCTGGACCTGGCGCATTACCAGAAGGACGACACCTGCCTGCGACTGAAGGAGCTGTTCACCAACCTTGAGCGCCAGGGCCTGAAGGCTTATGAACTCAAGCCGGATGAACTGCGCCGCTTGCTGGTGGGCGGGCATACCTCGATTCCGCTGGACCTGACCCTGATCCCGCTGCGCTCCACCAGCGAACAGAGCCTGAAAACCTTCCGCGCGCTGTTCATCAACCTGCTGCACATGCGCGAAATCACCGCGGCCAAGCTCAAGCAACTGTTCCTCGACGCCTTCGAGCACAGCCTGCGCTCCGGCAGCGTCGACTACATCGCCGCCTGCGAAGAAGCCTTCCGTGATGTGCGCCGCATGGAGCAGGACTACAACTCGCTGGTGGCCGCAGGCCCCCTGGTGGAAGCCCTGGGCAACGGCGTGAAGCAGCGCGACATCCTGCGCGGCAAACTGCATCGCCTGTCACCGCTGCTCGATTCGCTGCTGGGCACCTGGTCCGACTACGCCAGTGCGCGCAAGGAAGAGCTGACCGTCCAGGCCGAGCACTACCGCAACGAACAGGACGCGCTGCAGAACGACCAGCGCAGCAGCACCCAGGAAATGATGCGCCTGGAACGGGAAATCACCGGCACCCAGCGCTGGCTCGGCGAACTCTCGGTGCTCAAGCATCGTTTCGCCCTGGTGGACGACGTCAAGGTCCTGGAGCAGCAACTGCTGGCGGCCAAGGATGCCCACGACGAACTGGCTGGCGCCCTGGCCCAGTCCCGGCAATTCTCCGCCGAGGACCTGGAAGAGCGCCTGCGCGACCTGGAAAAACGCCTGAAGTCGGTCAAGCAGCAGCTCGATAACGCCGACAACAACAGCTATGCGCGCCTGCGCGAGGAGTTCTCCCAGCAGGACGTCGAGCGCCTGATGCGCCTGTTCAACAGCCAATTGTTCAGCCTGCCGCTGGGCGAACACGGCATCGCCCTGGACGAGAACGGCGACTGGGTCAAATCCGTGGAGCTGATCCTCGATGGCTTCAAGGGCGAGCGCTTCGAAGTGCCGGGCCTGTCCATCGACATTTCCCACATCGAACCGCCGGCCTTGCAGGCCCTGGCGGACCGCGCAGCGCTGCGCGACCAGAAAGAGCGCCTGGACAAAGAACTCAAGCAGCTGAAAACCCAGGCCGCGGTGGCGGCCGACCGCGCCGCGAGCAAGACCCAGACCGAAGCGCTGTACCAGCAGGTGCTGGATGCGCAGAAAGCCCTGGAAGACTTCCGCCGCGCCCAGACCCTGAGCGCCGAGGAAGGCGAGAAGCTGGAACAACTGGCGCAGATGGAAGCCGCCCAGGACGAACTCAAGCGCTCCAGCGACGCCTTCACCGAACGCGTCCAGCAACTGTCGGCCAAGCTGCAACTGGTAGGCCGGCAGATCAGCGACATGGAAGCCAAGCAACGTACCCTCGACGACGCCCTGCGCCGTCGCCAGCTGTTGCCGGCGGACCTGCCGTTCGGCACACCGTTCATGGAGCCGGTGGACGACTCCATGGACAACCTGCTGCCCCTGCTCAACGACTACCAGGACAGCTGGCAGGGCCTGCAACGGGTCGATGGCCAGATCGAGGCGCTGTACGCCCAGGTGCGCCTCAAGGGCGTGGCCAAGTTCGACAGCGAAGACGACATGGAGCGCCGCCTGCAGTTGCTGATCAACGCCTATGCGCACCGCACCGACGAAGCCCTGACCCTGGGCAAGGCGCGTCGCGCGGCCGTCACCGATATCGCCCGGACCCTGCGCAACATCCGCAGCGACTACGACAGCCTCGAGCACCAGTTGGCGCTGTTCAACCGCGAGATCAACAAACGCCAGGTGTCCAACCTGCAGAGCTTCCGTATCGTCCTCGCGCCGAACAAGGAAGCCCTCAAGCACATCGACCAGATCATCCACAGCGCCGGCCAGTACGAGGAAGGCGAGACCCTGTCGGTGTTCGACCTGAGCCAGAGCGCCGAGCAGGACAACAAGAACGAAGAGGCCAAGGAATACCTGGCGCGCCTGGTAGCGGCCAACCACAACCAGTTGGGCCTCAAGGACCTGTTCGAGCTGGCGTTCGAGATCACCAAAGTCAATGGCCAGCCGGTGATCCACACCGATATCGATGGCGCAGCGTCCAACGGCACCACCATGACCATCAAGGCGCTGACCAACATGTACCTGTTGCTGCACTTGATGGATCGCGAGCAGGCCGGGCGCATTCGCCTGCCGTACTACCTCGACGAGGCCGCGGACATCGACGAGAAGAACCAGGCAGCGCTGCTGGAAACCAGCCTGCAACTGGGCTTCGTACCGATCCTGGCCAGTGTGAAACCGCAGGTGTCAGCCCAGGTCGCCATCGACCTGGAAGGCGGCAGCGGCCCGAACGGTATCTACATCGACGAGGCGGACTGGAAGTACATCCGCCGTCACGATCAGGTCAAGGCCACCCGGAACGTCGAGCCGGAAGCCGAAGCGGAGCTGGACGAGGTGTAACCCGCCCGAAGCCGTAAAACAAAAAGGCCGTGATCTTTCGATCACGGCCTTTTTTGCTTCTGTAGGAGCGAGCGGACGGAGATCCGGCTTGCCCGCGATAGCTATCTGACAGATGCATCGCTATCTCGGGCAAGCCTCGCTCCTACAAAAGCTACTTAGCCAATGGAATTTTCGGCGCCCAGGTCAGCCACTCGTCCTCGAATTTGTCGAACAACGGGAAGGTCTGCTCCGGCCGCGCCGGGCTGCCCATGCGCTCGCCATCCGGCGTGGCAAAGGCGATACCGCCCTGGATCAGGGTTTCCAGCGACTCGGTGCGAACCGTCGCGCCCTTGAACAGGCCGATGTCGATACCGAACCCGCTGCTGTTCCAGAAGCGCGTGCCGCCACGCACCAGCGGCGCGTACTTGGGCTCGATCAGGATATGGATCAGGACCCGGTCGGCGGTCTGGCCCAGCTCGTAGCCGGTAACCTTGCCCACCGTCACTTCACGGTAGGTCACCGGCACACCGACCTTCAGCGAACCACGCCGCGCCGCGCTCAGCACCAGGCTCAGGCCGGCCTCGGCGACCGCGGCTTCCGGTGGCTGGGGCAAGGCGACAAAGCTGGTTTGCGCACCGAGACTCTTCACCGCCGGCTGCACTTCGATGTACTGCCCGGTCACCAGGGTTTCCAGGTTGGCGGTCTTGATCAACCCGAGCTCCGGCTTCACCACCCAGAACTGGCTGCCAACCCGCGCGATACGCTCCGGCACCTCGGTGATCCGGGCCTTGAGCAGCACCGACTGCAGGTCGCCGCTCAGGTCGACGTCTTCGACCTTGCCGACATCCAGGCCCTTGAAGCGGATAGGCGTGCCCGAACGCAGGCCATCGGCACGATCGACCTTGATGCTGATCAGCGTGCCCTTCTGCGTCGCCTGCTCCTTGTCGGCATACAGGCGGAAACGTGGGATGCGCTTTTTCAGCGGCACATTGGGTTCCGGCGTGTCGAAGGCGATACCGCCGGCCATCAGGCTTTGCAGCGACTCGCTCTTGACCTGGATGCCGCCGGTCAGGCCACCGGTCAAGGTGACGCCGCTGGCGTTCCAGAAACGCGTCGAACCGTTTACCAGCCCTTCGTATTCCTTCTCGATGTGCACGCCGATGACCAACTGCTTGCGGGTCCGCGAGAATTGGTAGCTCTGCACCGAGCCGACCTTGACCTGCTTGTACAGAATCGGGCTGCCCACTTCCAGCGAACCGAGGTTTTCAGTAAACAGCACCAGGTGCAGGCCAGGGGAGCGCAGGTCCAGCGGCGGCGCCTTGGGCCGCGCCTCGAACTCGCGTTGCGGAGCGCCGCCCTTGTCACCGGGGCGCACCGCGATGTAGTTGCCCTTCACCAAGGCTTCCAGGCCGGTGATACCCGCCAGGGAAATCGAAGGCTTGACCACCCAGAACTGGGTGCCTTGCACCAGGTAATCCTCGGCCAATGGGTCCAGGGTCAGCTCCGCCGTGGCGCTGGACAGATCGGGGTCGACCTTGAGGGCCTTCAGGTTACCGACCTGGATCCCCTTGTACATGACTGGCGTGCGGCCTGCCTGGAGCCCTTCGAAGTCACTCAGCTTGACCTTGACCCGGATGCCCGCCTGCGCCGCGTCGAAGTCTTCGTAGAGACGGAACGGCAGGCTCGGGTCGGTCGGCGGGCTATCCCGGCGATTCTCTGGGGTAGCGAAGGCGATACCGCCGGCGACGATGCTGGCCAGGGATTCGCTACGTACTTTCACACCGGACAGGTTGGCGTCGATGCTGATGCCGCTGGCGTTCCAGAAACGCGTATGTTTGCGCACCAGATTGGCGTAGGTCGGCTCGATAAAGACTTTGATCTCGACCGTGTTCTGGTCTTCGGAGAGCAGGTAGCTTTTCACCTCACCCACCTGGATCTGTTTGTAGAACACCGGGCTACCGCGATTCAGCGAGCCCAGGCGATCCGCCTTGATAGTCAAATGCAGGCCCGGCTTGGCATCCGATAGCGGCGGTTCTTCGGCCAGCGCCTTGAACTTGCGCGCAGGCTCGCCCTCACCCGGGCTGATGGCGATGTAGTTACCCGAAACCAGCGTCTCCAGCCCAGTGATCCCGGCCAGGGTCACGCTCGGCTTGACCAGCCAGAAACGGGTACTGCTCTTCAGGTATTGCTGGACGTCCTTGTTCATCTCGACGGTGGCAATCACCCCTCTGGTGTTGCCTTCGTCATCCAGGGCCAGGGCCTTGACCTTGCCCACCGACATCCCTTTGTAGACCACCTCGGTCTTGTTGGCCTGGATGCCCTCGCCACTTTCAAAGCGCACCTGGACCTCGATACCGGTCTGGCTATAGGCACGCCAGCCCAACCATCCACCAATCACCAGCGCGATCAGGGGCAGGACCCAGATGGCCGACCAGTTCGAAGCCGGACGGGTTTTAGCTTTAGGCAAATCACTCATTGTCGTCGTCCGACTCCGTGTTATCCCAGATCAGTCGGGGATCAAAAGTTACTGCGGCGAGCATCGTCAGAATCACCACGCTGGCAAAGGCCACCGCACCGAGGTTGGCCTCGATGCTGGCAAGTCGACCGAAATTCACCACCGCCACCAGGATGGCGATCACAAAGATATCCAGCATCGACCAACGGCCGATGAACTCGATAAAGCGGTACATCCAAATGCGTTGCCGCGCCGATAACGGCTGGTGGCGCTGGACCGAAAACAGCAACAGGGCAATCCCCACCAGTTTGAAAGTGGGCACCAAAATACTGGCGATGAACACCACCGCGGCAATCGGGATCATGCCGTGCTGCACCAGTACGATCACCCCCGACATGATGGTGCTGGGATCACCCTGGCCGAGCGACGTGACCGTCATGATCGGCAGCACATTGGCCGGGATGTACAGGATTGCCGCGGTAATCAGCAGCGCCCAGGTACGCATGATGCTGTTGGGGCGACGAGCATGCACCAGGGCCCCGCAGCGGGTGCAGGTCTGCTCATCGGTATCGGGTTCCTGCCTGTTCAGCTCATGGCATTCGTTACAGACCAGAATGCCCGCATCAATTGCTCTCATGCGCATCCTCCCCCGCCAAGGCATCCCATATCTGATGGGGCGACATGACCACCTCCAGCCACACCTGAACCAATAACAAACTGACAAAACATACCAGCCCCAGGCCGACCGTCATGGCAGCCAGGTCCGCCAGCTTGACGATGGCGACCAATACGCCCATCAGGTAGACCTCGAGCATGCCCCAGTCCCGCAAGTGGTGGTAAATGCGGTACAGCAGCAGGCCGTAACTGCGACCTATGTCCAGGCGAATGCTCAGGAGTACGAGCAACTGGCAGACCAGCTTGAGCAGTGGAATACCCATGCTGCAGAGAAACACCACCACTGCCACGCCTTGCATATCGGTATTGAACAAACCGACGACGCCGCTCCACACGGTGTCCTCCGAGGATTGTCCGAGTAGATTGAGCTGCATGATGGGTAAAAAGTTCGCGGGGACATAGAGCAGTAGCGCGGCAATAACCAATGCCAGGCTGCGATCCACGACATTATGACGGTGTGCGTATAACTCATAACCACAGCGGGGACACTGGGCTTTTTCTCCGTGGGCCAGCTCTGGCTTGCGCATCAGCAAGTCGCATTCGTGGCAGGCCACCAGGTCATCCAGCGGCAACTCCGACAGCCCGGGGGCGTCAACCGTATCTGACATACAAGGCTCTGGCTCTGAAAAGGCGTGGAGCTATTCTAGAGGTCCGTCCCGAAAATAACTGTGCAAAATTGTTTGGAGATAAGAACCGTTTTTCTGCGCGCCAAAGACAAAACCCCAATTGCTTTCGCAATTGGGGTTTCGGAATTTAATCTTGACGATGACCTACTCTCACATGGGGAAACCCCACACTACCATCGGCGATGCATCGTTTCACTTCTGAGTTCGGGATGGGATCAGGTGGTTCCAATGCTCTATGGTCGTCAAGAAATTCGGTGTGCCGAGTCGTCTTTCGACGCTTCAGCAAATTGGGTATGTAATAGCTTTGTGGTGCTTTTGTGAGTAGTGCAAACTTTCGGTTCGTTTCGTCTTCACACACCGCAACTCGCTCTTAAGCAAATTGCTTGGGTGTTATATGGTCAAGCCTCACGGGCAATTAGTATTGGTTAGCTCAACGCCTCACAGCGCTTACACACCCAACCTATCAACGTCGTAGTCTTCGACGGCCCTTTAGGGAACTCAAGGTTCCAGTGAGATCTCATCTTGAGGCAAGTTTCCCGCTTAGATGCTTTCAGCGGTTATCTTTTCCGAACATAGCTACCCGGCAATGCCACTGGCGTGACAACCGGAACACCAGAGGTTCGTCCACTCCGGTCCTCTCGTACTAGGAGCAGCCCCTCTCAAATCTCAAACGTCCACGGCAGATAGGGACCGAACTGTCTCACGACGTTCTAAACCCAGCTCGCGTACCACTTTAAATGGCGAACAGCCATACCCTTGGGACCGGCTTCAGCCCCAGGATGTGATGAGCCGACATCGAGGTGCCAAACACCGCCGTCGATATGAACTCTTGGGCGGTATCAGCCTGTTATCCCCGGAGTACCTTTTATCCGTTGAGCGATGGCCCTTCCATACAGAACCACCGGATCACTAAGACCTACTTTCGTACCTGCTCGACGTGTCTGTCTCGCAGTCAAGCGCGCTTTTGCCTTTATACTCTACGACCGATTTCCGACCGGTCTGAGCGCACCTTCGTACTCCTCCGTTACTCTTTAGGAGGAGACCGCCCCAGTCAAACTACCCACCATACACTGTCCTCGATCCGGATAACGGACCTGAGTTAGAACCTCAAAGTTGCCAGGGTGGTATTTCAAGGATGGCTCCACGCGAACTGGCGTCCACGCTTCAAAGCCTCCCACCTATCCTACACAAGCAAATTCAAAGTCCAGTGCAAAGCTATAGTAAAGGTTCACGGGGTCTTTCCGTCTAGCCGCGGATACACTGCATCTTCACAGCGATTTCAATTTCACTGAGTCTCGGGTGGAGACAGCGCCGCCATCGTTACGCCATTCGTGCAGGTCGGAACTTACCCGACAAGGAATTTCGCTACCTTAGGACCGTTATAGTTACGGCCGCCGTTTACCGGGGCTTCGATCAAGAGCTTCGCGTTAGCTAACCCCATCAATTAACCTTCCGGCACCGGGCAGGCGTCACACCCTATACGTCCACTTTCGTGTTTGCAGAGTGCTGTGTTTTTAATAAACAGTCGCAGCGGCCTGGTATCTTCGACCGGCATGGGCTTACGGAGCAAGTCCTTCACCCTCACCGGCGCACCTTCTCCCGAAGTTACGGTGCCATTTTGCCTAGTTCCTTCACCCGAGTTCTCTCAAGCGCCTTGGTATTCTCTACCCAACCACCTGTGTCGGTTTGGGGTACGGTTCCTAGTTATCTGAAGCTTAGAAGCTTTTCTTGGAAGCATGGCATCAACCACTTCGTCACCTAAAAGGTAACTCGTCATCAGCTCTCGGCCTTAGAACCCCGGATTTACCTAAGATTCCAGCCTACCACCTTAAACTTGGACAACCAACGCCAAGCTGGCCTAGCCTTCTCCGTCCCTCCATCGCAATAACTAGAAGTACAGGAATATTAACCTGTTTTCCATCGACTACGCTTTTCAGCCTCGCCTTAGGGACCGACTAACCCTGCGTCGATTAACGTTGCGCAGGAAACCTTGGTCTTTCGGCGTGGGTGTTTTTCACACCCATTGTCGTTACTCATGTCAGCATTCGCACTTCTGATACCTCCAGCAAGCTTCTCAACTCACCTTCACAGGCTTACAGAACGCTCCTCTACCGCATCACTTACGTGATACCCGTAGCTTCGGTGTATGGTTTGAGCCCCGTTACATCTTCCGCGCAGGCCGACTCGACTAGTGAGCTATTACGCTTTCTTTAAAGGGTGGCTGCTTCTAAGCCAACCTCCTAGCTGTCTAAGCCTTCCCACATCGTTTCCCACTTAACCATAACTTTGGGACCTTAGCTGACGGTCTGGGTTGTTTCCCTTTTCACGACGGACGTTAGCACCCGCCGTGTGTCTCCCATGCTCGGCACTTGTAGGTATTCGGAGTTTGCATCGGTTTGGTAAGTCGGGATGACCCCCTAGCCGAAACAGTGCTCTACCCCCTACAGTGATACATGAGGCGCTACCTAAATAGCTTTCGAGGAGAACCAGCTATCTCCGAGCTTGATTAGCCTTTCACTCCGATCCACAGGTCATCCGCTAACTTTTCAACGGTAGTCGGTTCGGTCCTCCAGTCAGTGTTACCTAACCTTCAACCTGCCCATGGATAGATCGCCCGGTTTCGGGTCTATACCCAGCGACTAAACGCCCTATTAAGACTCGCTTTCGCTACGCCTCCCCTATTCGGTTAAGCTCGCCACTGAATATAAGTCGCTGACCCATTATACAAAAGGTACGCAGTCACAGAACAAAGTCTGCTCCCACTGCTTGTACGCATACGGTTTCAGGATCTATTTCACTCCCCTCTCCGGGGTTCTTTTCGCCTTTCCCTCACGGTACTAGTTCACTATCGGTCAGTCAGTAGTATTTAGCCTTGGAGGATGGTCCCCCCATATTCAGACAAAGTTTCTCGTGCTCCGTCCTACTCGATTTCATGACTAAGAGACTTTCGCGTACAGGGCTATCACCCACTATGGCCGCACTTTCCAGAGCGTTCCGCTAATCTCAAAGCCACTTAAGGGCTAGTCCCCGTTCGCTCGCCACTACTAAGGGAATCTCGGTTGATTTCTTTTCCTCAGGGTACTTAGATGTTTCAGTTCCCCTGGTTCGCCTCTTGCACCTATGTATTCAGTACAAGATAACCATCTTATGATGGCTGGGTTCCCCCATTCAGACATCTCCGGATCAAAGTCTGTTTGCCGACTCCCCGAAGCTTTTCGCAGGCTACCACGTCTTTCATCGCCTCTGACTGCCAAGGCATCCACCGTATGCGCTTCTTCACTTGACCATATAACCCCAAGCAATCTGGTTATACTGTGAAGACGACATTCGCCGAAAATTCGCGATTAAACTCACAAATTTTACCTTAGCCTGAATAAACACCAGTGAAAGTGCTATCCAGTCTATCTTTCTATCACATACCCAAATTTTTAAAGAACGATTCTGATAAAGATCAGAAATCAACATTCATCGCCAATCAGCGGAATGCTCATTTCTAAGCTTTAAACGATGGACACCAATCTGTAATGGTGGAGCCAAGCGGGATCGAACCGCTGACCTCCTGCGTGCAAGGCAGGCGCTCTCCCAGCTGAGCTATGGCCCCGTATCGCTACAGGGTGCACCAGTAATTGGTGGGTCTGGGCAGATTCGAACTGCCGACCTCACCCTTATCAGGGGTGCGCTCTAACCAACTGAGCTACAGACCCAATCGTCTTCTTCAATGAATCAAGCAATTCGTGTGGGAGCTTATGAAGCAGCTGATGTCGTCGATTAAGGAGGTGATCCAGCCGCAGGTTCCCCTACGGCTACCTTGTTACGACTTCACCCCAGTCATGAATCACACCGTGGTAACCGTCCTCCCGAAGGTTAGACTAGCTACTTCTGGTGCAACCCACTCCCATGGTGTGACGGGCGGTGTGTACAAGGCCCGGGAACGTATTCACCGCGACATTCTGATTCGCGATTACTAGCGATTCCGACTTCACGCAGTCGAGTTGCAGACTGCGATCCGGACTACGATCGGTTTTATGGGATTAGCTCCACCTCGCGGCTTGGCAACCCTCTGTACCGACCATTGTAGCACGTGTGTAGCCCAGGCCGTAAGGGCCATGATGACTTGACGTCATCCCCACCTTCCTCCGGTTTGTCACCGGCAGTCTCCTTAGAGTGCCCACCATTACGTGCTGGTAACTAAGGACAAGGGTTGCGCTCGTTACGGGACTTAACCCAACATCTCACGACACGAGCTGACGACAGCCATGCAGCACCTGTCTCAATGTTCCCGAAGGCACCAATCCATCTCTGGAAAGTTCATTGGATGTCAAGGCCTGGTAAGGTTCTTCGCGTTGCTTCGAATTAAACCACATGCTCCACCGCTTGTGCGGGCCCCCGTCAATTCATTTGAGTTTTAACCTTGCGGCCGTACTCCCCAGGCGGTCAACTTAATGCGTTAGCTGCGCCACTAAGAGCTCAAGGCTCCCAACGGCTAGTTGACATCGTTTACGGCGTGGACTACCAGGGTATCTAATCCTGTTTGCTCCCCACGCTTTCGCACCTCAGTGTCAGTATCAGTCCAGGTGGTCGCCTTCGCCACTGGTGTTCCTTCCTATATCTACGCATTTCACCGCTACACAGGAAATTCCACCACCCTCTACCATACTCTAGCTCGCCAGTTTTGGATGCAGTTCCCAGGTTGAGCCCGGGGATTTCACATCCAACTTAACGAACCACCTACGCGCGCTTTACGCCCAGTAATTCCGATTAACGCTTGCACCCTCTGTATTACCGCGGCTGCTGGCACAGAGTTAGCCGGTGCTTATTCTGTCGGTAACGTCAAAATACTCACGTATTAGGTAAGCACCCTTCCTCCCAACTTAAAGTGCTTTACAATCCGAAGACCTTCTTCACACACGCGGCATGGCTGGATCAGGCTTTCGCCCATTGTCCAATATTCCCCACTGCTGCCTCCCGTAGGAGTCTGGACCGTGTCTCAGTTCCAGTGTGACTGATCATCCTCTCAGACCAGTTACGGATCGTCGCCTTGGTGAGCCATTACCTCACCAACTAGCTAATCCGACCTAGGCTCATCTGATAGCGCAAGGCCCGAAGGTCCCCTGCTTTCTCCCGTAGGACGTATGCGGTATTAGCGTCCGTTTCCGAACGTTATCCCCCACTACCAGGCAGATTCCTAGGCATTACTCACCCGTCCGCCGCTCTCAAGAGAAGCAAGCTTCTCTCTACCGCTCGACTTGCATGTGTTAGGCCTGCCGCCAGCGTTCAATCTGAGCCATGATCAAACTCTTCAGTTCAAACATCTTTGGGTTTTGAGAAAACCCTAAACTTGGCTCAGCAATCGTTGGTTACATCTTTGATTTCTCGCGGAGTAACTTGTGATGCTGATAATCTTTCTGACTATCAGTCTGACTCCACAAGCACCCACACGAATTGCTTGATTCAGTTGTTAAAGAGCGGTTGGTTAAGTCTTTCGTCTCAACCGAGGCGCGCATTCTACAGCAGCCTCTGTATCTGTCAAGCGGTTATTTTAAGAAGTTTTCAAAGTTTCCTTTGCAACTTCAACCACTTGCGCTTCCGATCTCTCGTCAGCGGGAGGCGAATTCTACAGCGTTACACGCTGCTGTCAACACCTCTTTTTCTCCGCTTTCGACCGAGAAGATCGAACCGTCAATCCGGCGAAAACACACTGCCGAACCGACTCCTTCGGGCTTCGATGAACTGAAGCGTAACCGCTGTCGAAAACCGCGTAACTCATTGAATCTCAAGTAGTTTTCCGTTTCGACTGCGCCGGAAGTGGGGCGAATTATAGACTTCCAGAATCTGCCGTCAACCCCTAATTACGCTTTTGTTGCAGAAGATGGTTTTTTCACCATTAAACGGGGGATTCGACGTGTCACCGGCGGCAGCCGCAACAGTAATAACAATGCGCCGATAGAAGCATAGATAGCCCACTCTTTAAGATCGGCTCGAACAATCCAGAGCATATGCAGTAAACCCAGCCCAAGAATGAGATAGACCAACCGATGCAGTTTCTTCCAACGACTGCCCAGGCGACGCTGGCTGTATCTATTGGAAGTCACCGCCAAGGCCAACAACCCGAGGAACCCCAGGCTTCCTACAATAATGTAGGGCCGCTTACGCAACTCCACTCCCAGCTGTGACCAATCGAGCCCGAGGATAAATACGGCGTAGGCACTTAAATGCAGCACCACATAAGCAAAGCACCACAAACCGAGCTGTCGGCGTACCGCGATCCAGCCCGCCCACCCCGTCAGTTTCTGTAGAGGGGTCATGCTCAGGGTGATCAGCAAAAAGATCAGCGTCCCCAACCCCAGACGATCGACCAGCACTTTCCCTGGATCGGGTCCGAGAGCAGAGGCCCAAGCCTGGTACAACCAGAGCAAAGGCCAGATAGCCGCAACGATAAAGACGCCAAGGCGCCAGAATGGATAGCGCATCAGTAGTTCTTCCGCAGATCCAGGCCGGTATATAAAGAAGCGACTTCATCCGCGTAGCCGTTGAACATCTGCGTCTCACGCACATTGGGACTGAACAGGCCGCTAGGCAGGCGACGCTCGCGCGCCTGAGTCCAGCGAGGGTGATCAACCGTAGGATTCACGTTCGCGTAAAAGCCGTACTCATTGGCGGCGATGCTTTGCCAGGTGGTTTTCGGCTGCTCCTCCACCAGACTGATGCGCACGATGGACTTGATGCTCTTGAAGCCGTACTTCCAGGGCACCACCAAACGCAATGGCGCGCCGTTCTGGTTAGGCAGCTCGCGGCCATACATCCCCACGGCCAGAATCGCCAGCGGGTGCATCGCCTCATCCAGGCGCAGGCCTTCTACATAAGGCCAGTCGATCAGGGCAAAACCCGAACGCTGACCGGGCATGCTTTTAGGGTCCTGAAGGGTTTCGAAGCGGATGTATTTGGCCTTCGAAGTTGGCTCGACCTGCTTGAGCAACTCGGAAATCGGGAAACCGATCCAGGGAATCACCATGGACCAGGCCTCGACACAACGCAGCCGGTAGATCCGCTCTTCCAACCGATAAGGCTTCATGAAGTCTTCCAGCGCATAACGCCCTGGTTTACCCACCTCCCCGTCCACCACCACGCTCCAGGGTTCGGTTTTCAGCGCGCCGGCATTGGCAGCCGGGTCGCCCTTGTCGGTACCGAACTCATAGAAGTTGTTGTAGTGGGTGGCGTCCTTGAACGGGGTGATCGCCTCATCCTTGACGTTGACCGCCTGCCATTTTGTTTCCGGTAGTTTTTGCACAAACCATGACGGTGCCTTGCCAGGCTCGACATCCGGATAGCGCCCCGCGTCTTCGGCACTGGCCCAACGCGGCAGCGCACAGGCAGCCAGACCGGCAATGGCCCCGCCCAACAGGCTACGACGAGAGACATAAAGGGATTCAGGCGTGACATCCGACTCTTTGCAGTCAGACGACTTGGGGACTTTGATCAACATGGCAACTCCGCAGCATTGGAGGACTGATGCACCAATAGACTGCGGAGTATGGGGGAAATTACATTAAGGCAACGTTTTGCGCCGACGAAGATGCAACAAGTACTGAATCGGGCCAGAGGCTGCGTAGGCGAGGAAAACCAGCAACAAAATCCGCGGCGGATCACTGAAGACCACGGCGAATACCAGAACCACGGCGAGGATCGCCACGAAAGGTACGCGCCCCTTCAGATCCAGCTCCTTGAAGCTGTTGTACTTGATATTACTGACCATCAGCATGCCGGCCGCCGCGACCATCAGCGCCACCAGGAACGACATCTTCGAACCCTGGATACCGTAATCGCTGAATGCCCAGACGATACCGGCCACCACACCCGCCGCGGCCGGGCTGGCCAGGCCGATGAAGTAGCGCTTGTCGGCAGTCCCCACCTGGGTGTTGAAACGAGCCAGACGCAACGCCGCGCCAGCTACATAGATGAAGGCGACCATCCAGCCGACCTTGCCCATGTCACCCAGCGCCCAACCAAAGGCCAGCAAGGCAGGCGCAACGCCGAAGGCAACCATGTCGGACAGCGAGTCATACTCAGCGCCAAAAGCGCTCTGGGTATTGGTCATGCGGGCTACGCGCCCGTCCAGGCCATCGAGCACCATGGCGACAAAGATCGCGATGGCCGCGAACGCGAAATACTTGCTCGCTCCTGCCGCGTCACCGGCGCTCAACGCGCTCTGGGCACTCATGGAATTGATGATCGAGTAGAAACCGGCGAACAGGTTCGCGGTGGTGAAGAGGTTCGGCAGCAGATAGATACCACGATGCCGGACTTTACGGCCTTCAGCGTCATGCCCCTCTTCGACATGCTCATCGATGGGTAGCAGGCTATCGGCGTCAGAGGCCTGGTTTGGCTCTTCGGGACGTTCGCTCATGGACATTACCTTGCAACGGTGTGAAAAGTTTCGACGATACCCAGGGTCATGATTGGACCACAAAGGATCCAGCTTTATACCAGAACCTGTCTATCCAAACGAAAAAACGCGGCCTAGGCCGCGTTTTCCCTGACAAGACTCGAACTTAGTTCTTGGCTTTGTCGACGATTTTGTTGGCACCGATCCACGGCATCATCGAACGCAGTTGTTCACCGATGATTTCGATACCGTGAGCGGCGTTGTTACGACGCTTGGCGGTCATCGATGGGTAGCCGGTGGCGCCTTCGCTGATGAACATCTTGGCGTATTCGCCGTCCTGGATGCGCTTCAGAGCGTTGCGCATGGCCTGACGGGATTCGGCGTTGATCACTTCAGGGCCGGTCACGTACTCGCCGTACTCGGCGTTGTTGGAGATCGAGTAGTTCATGTTGGCGATACCGCCTTCGTACATGAGGTCAACGATCAGCTTCAGTTCGTGCAGGCATTCGAAGTAGGCCATTTCTGGCGCGTAGCCAGCTTCGACCAGGGTTTCGAAACCGGCTTTGACCAGCTCGACGGTACCGCCACACAGAACAGCCTGCTCGCCGAACAGGTCGGTTTCAGTCTCGTCCTTGAAGGTGGTTTCGATGATGCCGGTACGGCCGCCGCCCACGCCAGCGGCGTAGGACAGAGCAACGTTCTTGGCGTTGCCGGAAGCGTCCTGGTAGATAGCGATCAGGTCAGGGATACCGCCGCCCTTGACGAACTCGGAACGCACGGTGTGACCCGGGGCCTTCGGCGCGATCATGATCACGTCGAGGTCGGCGCGCGGAACAACCTGGTTGTAGTGGATCGCGAAGCCGTGGGAGAAGGCCAGGGTGGCGCCCTTCTTGATGTTCGGCTCGATTTCGTTCTTGTACAGCTGGGACTGGAACTCGTCCGGGGTCAGGATCATGACCAGGTCGGCGCCGGCAACGGCCGCGGCAACGTCGGTCACTTTCAGGCCATGGGCTTCAGCCTTGGCAACGGTAGCCGAGCCTTTACGCAGGCCAACGGTCACGTCGACGCCGGAGTCTTTCAGGTTGCACGCTTGAGCGTGGCCCTGGGAACCGTAACCGATGATGGCAACTTTCTTGCCCTGGATGATCGAGAGGTCGCAGTCTTTATCGTAGAAAACTTTCATGAATTTCCCCTATATCAGGCCGTTCAGGCCGTTCGCTAATTTGAGTTAGATGCTGAGTACTTTATCGCCACGGGCAATGCCGGTGACGCCACTGCGTACGGTTTCCAGAATCGAGGCGGTGCCGATCGACTGGATGAAACTGTCGAGCTTGTCGCTGGTACCGGTCAATTGAACGGTATACACGCTGGCACTGACGTCGACGATCTGCCCACGGTAAATATCGGTAGTGCGCTTGACCTCGGCGCGCTGGGCGCCGGTGGCCTTGACCTTGACCAGCATCAGCTCGCGCTCGATGTGAGCGCTTTCCGACAGGTCGACCAGCTTGACCACTTCAACCAGCTTGTTCAGGTTCTTGGTGATCTGCTCGATGATTTCATCGTGCCCCACGGTGGTCAGCGTCAGACGCGACAGGGTCGGGTCTTCGGTCGGCGCCACGGTCAGGCTTTCGATGTTGTAGTTGCGCTGCGAAAACAGGCCAACCACACGAGACAAGGCGCCCGGTTCGTTTTCCAGAAGCAAGGAGATAATGTGCCGCATGATTAAGTACGCTCCGTCTTGCTCAGCCACATATCGCGCATGGAGCCGTCTTTGATCTGCATCGGGTAGACGTGCTCGCTGGTATCGACCTGGATGTCGAGGAACACCAGACGATCTTTCATGGCGAATGCTTCTTCCATCTTCGGCTTCAGGTCCTTCAGGTCCGTGACGCGAATGCCCACGTGCCCATAGGCTTCGGCCAGCTTGACGAAATCAGGCAGCGATTCCATGTAGGAATGCGAGTGACGGCTACCGTAGTTCATGTCCTGCCACTGACGCACCATACCCAGCGCACCGTTGTTCAGGTTGATGATCTTGACCGGCAGGTCGTACTGCAGGCAGGTCGACAGTTCCTGAATGTTCATCTGGATACTGCCCTCGCCCGTTACACAGGCAACGTCAGCATCAGGGAAACTCAACTTGACGCCCATGGCCGCAGGGAAACCAAAGCCCATCGTGCCCAGGCCACCGGAGTTGATCCAGCGATTGGGCTTGTTGAACCGGTAGTACTGCGCCGCGAACATCTGGTGCTGACCCACGTCGGAAGTCACATAGGCGTCGCCCTTGGTCACTTCGCAGAGGGTCTCGATCACGGTCTGCGGCTTGATGATGCTGCCGTCGCCCTTGTCGTAAGGGAACAGGCCGCGATCACCGCGCCACTCCTCGATCTGCTTCCACCAACTGGCGACTGTGTCCTTGTTCGGGGTTTCGCCGATTTCCTTGAGGGCCGCGACCATTTCGGTCAGGACGCTCTCTACCGGCCCCACGATCGGCACGTCTGCCTTGATGGTCTTGGAGATGGACGCCGGGTCGATGTCGACATGGATGATCTTGGCGTTCGGGCAGAATTTCGCCGGGCCGTTGATGACACGGTCGTCGAAACGCGCGCCGACTGCCAGGATCACATCGGCATGGTGCATGGTCAGGTTGGCGGTGTAGCTGCCGTGCATGCCGAGCATGCCAACGAACTGACGGTCGGTGCCAGGGTAGGCACCCAAGCCCATCAGGGTATTGGTGACCGGCAGGTTGAGCATTTGTGCCAGTTCAGTCAGAGGCGCGGAGCCGCCACCGAGGATCACGCCGCCGCCTGCGTACAGCACAGGACGCTTGGCCGCCAGGAGCATTTCTGCCGCCTTGCGGATTTGCCCGGAGTGACCGCGCACAGCCGGGCTGTAGGAGCGCAGCTTCGCTTTTTTAGGGAAAACGTATTCGAACTTTTCAGCCGGATTGGTCATGTCCTTAGGGACATCGACCACGACTGGACCCGGACGACCGGATTGCGCCAGGTAGAACGCCTTCTTCATGACTTCCGGGATTTCCGAAGCGTGCTTGATCATGAAGCTATGCTTCACGATCGGCCGGGAGATACCGATCATGTCGGTTTCCTGGAACGCGTCGGTACCGACCATGGTGCTAGGCACCTGACCGGAAATGATCACCATTGGAATGGAGTCCATATAGGCAGTGGCGATACCGGTGATGGCATTGGTCGCGCCAGGGCCGGAAGTCACCAGTACCACACCGGCCTTGCCGGTGGCACGGGCGTAGCCGTCAGCCATATGGGTAGCCGCTTGCTCGTGACGAACCAGGATGTGGGTCACTTCCGGTTCTTTGAACAGGGCATCGTAGACATGAAGGAGAGCACCACCCGGGTACCCATAGATATATTTGACGCCTTCGTCACGCAAAAAGCGGACGAGCATCTCACCGCCAGATAAAAGCTCCACGTTGTTCACCTCTAAAACGCCAGAATACCGCCCTCTTGAAAGGGGACGGGTCTTAATAGGTTTACTTCTCAGCAGAGCATGAGCGACGGTGGTCGCCGACTACGTCAGCACTGACTGAGCAAGTATTGGGAGTGCCCCAAGTGTTGCGGGGTTTTCCCACCCAGCGCGAGGTAACGCGTTGCGGGTGTAGCAGGTCGGCGCGGATGTGCGCCTCATGTTCTGCCGAGCGGGTCTGCTTCTGGCAGTCCCTCTACAGCGGACTTTGGATTCTTCTGTTTCGCCCTCTGCAAGTCAAGACGTCAATGTGCTTTATTCGAACTAAGCGCATGAGAACGCAAGAAAAAACCTGTAAACCGCGAGTGTCTGCGCTTCAATTGCGCAATCCTGGATAAGGAATTCAAAAATGCGAACCTTCGCCATGACCGCCGGCCTGCTGCTCGCCATGACTCTCCCGTGCCAGGCCGGGCAGATTTACAAATGGGTCGACGCCCAGGGAGTCACCCATTTCGACGCCCAGCCACCCCAAGGCGTGGCCAGCACCGTCATCACCCTGCCGAAAAACCCGAAAGGTGCGTCCCGTACGCCGTCACCCGACAAGCCGGACACCCAGCAACAGGTCATGGACAACCAGGCCAAACAACAGGTCGCCAGACAGGAAGCCGAGCGCAAGCGTTTTTGCACACAGGCACGGGCCAGCCTGGCGCAGTTGCAGAACAACCCGCGCCTGAGCGAGAACACAGAGGAGGGAACGCGCCGCCTGACCGAGGAACAGCGTCAGCAGCGCATCGTGGAAACGCAGAAGGCGATAGACAACCACTGCCGCTAGGCAGTGGTTGCAGAGGGTTTAGCGGGTGGCGACGATCAGTTGGTCGAACTCTTTGAGCAGGATCTGCAACTGAAGGTCCCGGCCCTGCATCGGGCGACCGGCGAATACCACTTCGGCCATTTCCTGGATGCCCGAGGCGCTGGGCAGCGGCAGGTCCTGCTCAAGAATCGCCTTCATCCGCGGCAGGAAGATCCACTGCAACCATTGCTCGAACTCCAGTGTGTCCACGGCAAACGGCTCGACACTGGCCAGGGCCTCGGTGCTCGGCGGGGTGTCATCCCACAACCCCTGCAACCGCAGCTCACGCTCGATCAACAGCAACTGCTCGGCAATCTTTGGAAAACGCGCATCCATCACAGAGACACCTTGGCTTTCTGTCGGGCCTGAGCGGCACCGGCGGCATCGCCCTGTTTCTCGCGCGCCTGGGCGATCAATGCCCACAGGCTGGCCTGCAGGTCAGGACGACCGTTGGCGAAGCTCAGGCCGCGACGGGCAAACTGTTCAGCCTGCGCTGCATCGCCCTGGGCCATGCGTACCTGGGCCAGGCGATACAGCACCTGCGGCTCACGCGGTGCTACACGCTGGGCGCGCTCGAGGCTGGAGGAAGCGCCGTTCAGGTCGCCACTCGCCTGTTGCTGCTGGGCCGTGGTCAACAGCGCCAGCACCGGACCATCCAGTTGCTCATCGGCGGACAGCCCGCCAGAGCTGGCCGAAGGCACTCCGCTCGGCGTCGGCGGCAGGCTGTAGCTGCCCTGATTGATCGGCGCGGACTGGATCGGTGAGGTATCGATAGGTCCAGGCGTGATCGGGCCCGGGGTAATCGGCGCGCTGCTGATTGGCGCGGCAGTGGCCGCAGCCCCGCCCGGCACCATCACCACCACGCCCGAGTCCTGCGGAATACTTTGAGTCTGTGCCTGCGCCGGACGCTTGATGGTCGTCTGACGAAAGCCACCATTGGCCGAAATGCGCTCGCTATTGGACACGGAGGTACCGGAGTCCACCACCGGAATCGAGCCACGCTGCACGCTGGCGCAACCATTGAGCAAAGCCAGAGCTGTAATAGCTGGAATCCACCACTTGTTCACGTCAAACCCTCTTCGCTTAATTCATCCAGCCCTTGACCCAATCCATCACCGACTCAACAGGCGCCGGGACATCGCCGCCGCATGCAGGACCGGGTGGGGGTTCACTGCCGCGAATATACGGCATCTGTACCGCGCCCGGACAGTTGGCATCCGAGCCTTGCCCGGTCCGCGAGTCGACCCAGGCCTGCACCACGTTATCCGGTTGCGGCATATCCAATGGCAGCGGGTCGGCCTTGCGCATGAAACTGGTCCAAACCTGCAACGCGCCAGTGGCGCCGGTGAACGGTGTCTTGCCGTTGTCATCACGCCCCAGCCAGACCACCGCCAGCAGATCCTGGCTGAAACCGGCGAACCAGCTGTCGCGGGAATCGTTACTGGTACCAGTCTTGCCCGCCAGCGCCAGGGAACGCGGCAACACGTTGTAGACCGAGCTGCCGGTACCTTCGCGCATGACGCGCTGCATCGCGCTCTGGATCAGGTAGATCGAACCCGGGTCGAAACGTTGCTGGATCTGGAACGGATAACGCTTCAGCGGCTCGCCTTCGGCGGTCAGCACACTACGGATCCCGCGCATCGGGGTGTTGAAACCGCCGTTGGCCAGGGTCTGGTACATGGTGGCGACTTCCATCGGGCTCAAGCCCCCCGCCCCCAGCAGCATCGAAGGGAACGCCGGGAATTCGCGGGTGACGCCAAGGCGTCCCAGGGTCTTCAGCACGTTCGGCACACCGACTTCCAGGCCCAGGCGCGCGGTCGACAGGTTATAGGAATGGGCCAGCCCCTGATAAAGGAAGACCGTGCCATGGGAACGACGGTCGTAGTTCTGGGGTTTCCACACTTGCCCGTCGCCGCCTTTCACCGAGAAGGCCTCGTCGGAGAGCCAACTGGTCAGGGTGTACTGGCTGGGTTTCTCCAGTGCCGTCAGGTAAACCGCAGGCTTGATCAGGGAGCCGATCGGCCGCACCGCATCCAGCGCCCGGTTGAAACCGGCAAAACCGGCCTGACGGCTGCCGATCATGGCCTGGACTTCGCCGGTTTCCGGGTTGGTCACCACCATCGCCGCTTCGACTTCATCCGACCCCTTGCGCCCGGCCAGACGCTTGAAGGTGTCACTGACCGAAGCCTCGGCCTTCATCTGCAGAATCGGGTCGAAACTGGTGAAAATCCGCAAGCCTTCCTCGGTCAAGTCTTCGTCGCGGTAATCCTCACGCAACTGACGCTTCACCAGATCCAGGAAGCCGGGGAACGAGCTGTCCGCCAGGCTGCCGCGCTTGGTCACGCCCAGCGGCATTTTCTTCGCCGCTTCGACCTGTTCCGGCGTCGCCACACCCTGCTGCGCCAGCAGATCGAGCACCAGGTTACGCCGCTCCAGCGCGCGCTCCGGATAACGTCGCGGGTTGTAATAGGACGGCCCCTTGACCATCCCCACCAGCAAGGCGATCTGATGCAACTTCAGTTCGGCCAGCGGCTGGCTGAAGAAGAACTGGCTGGCCAGGCCGAAACCGTGCACCGCACGCTGGCCGTCCTGACCGATGAAGACCTCGTTGAGGTACGCCTCGAGGATCTCGCGCTTGTCGTAATGCAGCTCAAGCAGCAGGGCCATCATCGCTTCGGTGAGCTTGCGGCTCAGGCTGCGCTCGTTGGTCAGGTAGAAGTTCTTGACCAACTGCTGGGTCAGGGTACTGCCGCCCTGGCGCATGGCACCGGACGAAGTGTTGACCCACACCGCCCGGGCGATCGACTTCGGCGACACGCCAAAGTGGCTGTAGAAATCCCGGTCCTCGACCGCCACCAGGGTTTCCAGCAGATAAGGAGGCACCTGATCGATCTTGATCAGGATCCGGTCTTCGAGATTCTTCGGATACAGGCCGCCAATCAGCAGCGGCTCCAGGCGCACCACGGCCAGTTTCGAGCCTTTGCTGCCCGACAGCTCGGCCACGTAGTCGCCGGAGAAACGCACCCGCACCGGTTGTGCCTGTTCCATGCCTTCATAGAACTGGAAACCGCGGGTATTGAGTTCAACGGTGTTACCACTGACCGACGCAGCACCAGGGCCGTTGACCACACTTTCGCGGCGATAGCCAAGTGCGTCGAGCTCGGTGAGGAAATCGTCCTTGCTGAGCTTCTGTCCGACGAACAGCTCCAGCGGGCGCGCATAGACCTTGGCCGGAATGGTCCAGCGCTTGCCGGAGAATTTCTCCTGGACCACGGCATCGAGATAAACCGCAAAGCCGGCGAGCACCACCAGAGCGACCAGACCGAGCTTCAAGGCCCAGCCCAGCCAGGGGCGCGGGCCACTAGACGGACGTTTTTTAGCGGAACGGGGGGATCGAGTACGAGTCATGGCGGCGGATTATACGCACTTTATTCATAGTCAACAGGAGCCGCCCGAGGTTTGCGTTAGCCCTGTCAGCGGCCATAATGACGCCCTTGAATTTCCCCGACTCTGAAGGATCGCCTGTGAGCCAATCCCTGATCGCCGCCCTGCAAAACCCGGCCCTCTACCCGCATCCCGTAGACGGATTCCAGGTCATCGAGACCCATATTTCCTGGGTCCTGCTCACCGGCCCCTATGCCTATAAGCTGAAAAAGCCGGTCAACTTCGGCTTTCTCGATTTCACCGGCCTTGAAGCGCGTGGGCACTTCTGCGGCGAAGAGCTGCGTCTCAACCAGCGCCTGACCGATGATTTGTATCTTGAAGTGTTGCCGATCACCGGCACTGTCGACGCGCCGCAGATCGCAGGCGACGGCCCGGTCATCGAATACGCGCTGAAAATGCGCCAGTTCCCGCAAAGCCAGCTGCTCAGCACGCTGCAAGCCAATGGCGAACTGACCACCGCGCACATCGACGAAATGGCCCGGCAGATTGCCAGGTTCCACCTCGACGCCCCGCGAGTTCCCGCGGCCCACGTAGCCGGCACCCCGGAAAGCGTAATGGAACCGGTACGTCAGAACTTCGAGCAGATCCGCCCGTTCCTCAGCGACAAGGCCGACCTGCAGCAACTTGAAGCCCTGCAAGCCTGGGCCGAAAGCAGCTTCGAACGCCTCAAGCCACTCTTCGCCCAGCGCAAGGCCGAGGGCTTCATCCGCGAATGCCACGGCGACATCCATCTGGGTAACGCAACGCTCATCGACGGCAAGGTGGTGATCTTCGATTGCATCGAGTTCAACGAGCCGTTCCGCTTCACTGATGTCTATGCCGACGCCGGCTTCCTCGCCATGGACCTGGAAGACCGCGGCCTGAAATGCCTGGCACGCCGCTTCATCAGCCAGTACCTGGAACAGACCGGTGACTATCAGGGCCTGGAGCTGCTGAATTTCTACAAAGCCTACCGCGCCCTGGTACGGGCCAAGGTCGCCTTGTTCAGCATGCCGGCCGACGCCAGTCCGATGCAGCGCGCCACAGCCCTGCGCCAGTACCGCAACTACGCCAACCTGGCAGAGAGCTACAGCACCATTCCATCGCGTTTCCTGGCGATTACTTCTGGCGTTTCCGCCGTTGGCAAAAGCCATGTGGCCATGCGCCTGGTGGAAGCTTTGGGCGCCGTTCGCCTGCGTTCCGATGTCGAGCGCAAACGCCTGTTCGGCGAGCAGCAGGTACAGAACGATCCGAATGTCGGCATTTATAATGCCCAGGCCAACACCGCGACCTATGACCGCCTGCATGAACTTGCCGGTATCGTCCTGCGCGCCGGTTTCCCGGTGGTCATCGACGCCACCTACCTCAAGCGCGACCAGCGTGATGCTGCGGCCAAGGTTGCTGAAGCGACCGGCACCCCTTGCCTGATCATCGACTGCAACGCCCCGCAGGCCGTCATCGCCAGCTGGCTGGCGCAGCGCCAGGCCGATCGCAACGACCCGTCGGACGCAACCCTGGCCGTGATCGAACAGCAGCAAGCCAATCGCGAAGCCCTGAGCGCCGAAGAAGTACTGCGCAGCAAGCGCGTCGAGACCAATGAAAGCGGGAGCCTCGACGCCCTGGTCGCGAATATTCGCCAGCGTCTCCCAGGCTTGTAATCAACTATTTCAGCCGTGAAACCGCAAAGGCTTCACGGCTGAAAAATAGTGGCACTATACTGGCGTCATAATTCCAGCAGGTGACGCCCCATGAGTCAGCCCAAACTTCTCGACACCCCCCTTTACGCTTTGCTGCACAAAGACGACATCGACGGCTTTAACCGGGAGCGCCCGAAAGACCAGACTGTCGACATGCGCGGCGGCGATTTTCGTGGGCTCGACCTACGTGAACTGAACGCCGACGGCATCGACTTCACCGACGCCTACTTCCGCTCTGCCGACCTGCGCGGCCTCGACCTGCGCAATTCCGCCATGGAAGGCGCCAGCCTGGCCCATGCGCAAATCTCCGGCGCCTACTTCCCGCCCGAACTGACCGCCGATGAAATCCTGATGTCCGTCAATTTCGGCACTCGCCTGCGCTACCGCACCAAGTAATCGCCGTTTTTGCTCCAAGGTCCGGCGCTCTCTGCCTTACGCTGGACTTGGCCTGCCTCCTTCCCTCCCCTCCCTCTGCTTCTGACGTACTTTCCTCTGTCGCCTTAGAAGCTTTTGCGCCAAAGCCGACCAAAGAACAGCGCTTTTCCTACTGAGCGCTACACTCCTTTGAGACTTGCCCACGCACCATTCGGCCGTTGCAAGGAGGCTTGATGAATGATGAATTGCAACACCTTAAGAACCTTGGCAAGACGTCGGCACAATGGCTGCATGCGGTGGGCATCCATAGCGCTTCGGACTTGCGCCGCCTGGGGGCGGTGGACGCCTATCGAGCCGTGCGGACCCGAGGTTTTCGAGCCTCGAAGGTGCTGTTGTACGCCATCGAAGGCGCCCTGATGGATGTGCACTGGAATGACATTCCGGCAGAACGCAAGGAAGCACTCAATAAACAGCTGGACGCCATTTCTTCACGCCACAAGAACTGACCTGGCAGGCTTTTCATGTATCTACTGGGGGAACAACCGGCTTACGCCGACGCCTTGATCAATCGGCTGCAAAGCATCCCGCCGCGCCTGCTGGAAGGCCTGCTGCCGTCCGGCGACGTAATGGAAGTGGCCCCTTCCAAGGACCTCTCCAGCAGCCTTGCCGACAGCCAGCTGTTCCTGCTCGAAAGCGGCCAGGTACAAGCCAGTATCGATGAGCGCCCACTGTTTTATCTGCATGAAGGCGATCTGCTCGGGCTACGTCGAGGAGCCGAGTTGCCGCGCTGGCAACTCAGCAGCGAGCAGCCGTTGAGCCTGATCCCCTATCAGCGTTCCGCGGTGTTCCAGCATCTGTATGCCGACGAACAGCGTTCCGAACTGTTTCTGCAGTACCTGATCGGACAAACCGCCCTGCTGTCCGATGCCGTTGCCCGCCTCAAGCAACCCGAGTTGCGCAACAGCAACGGTTTTCAACGCGTGGCCAAGGGCGAGGTGCTGATCCGCCAGGGCGATGACGCCGATCATGTGTTCGTCATTATCGAAGGGCACGCCGAAGCCTTTGTCGACGGACACAAGGTCGGAGACGTGCCCAAGGACGAGATCTTTGGTGCGATGGCCATTTTCACCGGGGAGAAACGCAACGCCAGCGTGATTGCCAGCGAGCCATGCACCCTGATGCTGATCCCCAAGAGCCAGTTTCTCAGCCTGACTCAGAGCAATCCACGTATCGCCCATAGCCTGATCGAAAGCATGGCGCGGCGAATCGACCTGTTGAACAAGGAAGTCAGCCGCTTGCACAGCATGAGCGCCAACCTTTAAAGCCCCGTACTTACGGGCAATCCAAACGAGCGTTTGGCGGAATTCGCAGAAACAGGAAAAACCTTGTTGACTTGGAAATGAGAATCGTTATGATTATCACAACTGATCGCGAGATCAGTCGATAACCTGGAAGACCAGTGGTTCGGACTCTCAGATTATCTCCTCATCAGGCTAATCACGGTTATTTGACCCGGCTCTTGCCGGGTCTTTTTTTGGCCTGAAAAAAGCCATCCGCCTACTGGCGCATCTCGGCGCAGTAATCCTTCTCCGGCAGCCGCGCGCTGTACCACACATAATCCGCGCTTTGCGGCGATACCTGCGCGCCCTTCTGCGCCAGCATCAGCACCACGGCGCCGTTCGCCGCGCCAAGGTCCTGCAGGTGAACCGGCACCCCGACATCCTTGCGCGCATGAAAGGCCCCGGCAAAAAGCAGCGCCGGCGTCGGTGCCGCCAGCAAGCGCTCGGCCATGCGTCGGTCACGCTGCTGCTGAACCGCCAGCATTGCCGGCATCTGGCTTTCAGGGAGCAGGCCACAATGGGAGTCTCGGACTTGCTGCAACAACTCGTTACGCACCGACGCGGCATTCGAGTGTTCACCACTCAAGGCCGGTGCCTGGCGATAGATAGTGCGAACTTCGGAGCTGTCCAGATTGGCGGCCAGCAATGGATAAGGCTGGAATAACGCATAACGCACGATAGGTCCGTACAATGCCCAGGCCCAACCCGGCGACCAGGCCAGCGCGCCAGGCAGGTCATCAGGCAGCCCCTGCGTCGCCCGGTGTTGACGGAGTGAATCGACCCGCGGTTGCTGGTCCGGCGTGAGCATTTCCAATAGCAGGCTGCCTTGCGCGCGCTGGGTCGCCATCGCCTGCAACAGCCATAGCTGCAAGGCGTGATGTTCGGGGTGGTCATGCTGTTCGCCGACAATCACCCAAGATGCCCGGGACAGACGAATGACCAGCTCCTCCGGGGTCAGGGCCTTTCCACTGCGCAGGTCCAGAATCGCCGCGCTATCAGCCTGGACCGGAAGTTCAGGCATGACCGGCACGCCCTGGCAGGCGCCCAGCAGCAACACACTCAGGATCAATAGCACACGCATCTGGCGTCTCCGCGAATCGCCTCAGCGGGCGATGATCAAAGGGTGGCCGCGCTCGGGATGCGCCTGCACCAACACCTCCAGCCCAAACACGGCCTTGAGCGGTTCGGGCCGCAGCACCTGCGCCGGACTGTCCAGCGAGTGGGGCCGCCCGCCTTCGAGCAGCAACAGGCGATCACAATATCGCGCGGCGAGGTTCAGATCATGCAGGATCACCAGGACCGCGACCCCACGATCGGCAAACTCGCGGATGGCCTGCAAGGTGACATGTTGATGCAAAGGGTCGAGGGCCGAGGTCGGCTCATCGAGCAACAGGGTCTGGCCGGCCGCGCCCGGCCATAGCTGCGCCAACACCCGGGCCAGGTGCACGCGCTGACGTTCGCCGCCCGACAAGGCCACATAGCTGCGACCGTGCAGATGCCCGGCATCCGCCGCTTGCAGGGCTTGCATGACGATCTCGTCATCCCGTGCCCGGCCGCTTTGATAAGGCAGGCGTCCCAGGCCGACGACCTCCTCGACCCGGAAAGCGAACTCGAGTGTCGAACTTTGCGGCAGTACCGCCAGCCTTTGCGCCTTTTGCCCGCCGTCCCATCTGCAGAGTTCGCACTGATCCAGCCAGACCTGGCCATGATCGGGTTTCAACTCGCCACACAAGGCCGCCAGCAAGGTGCTTTTACCTGCGCCATTGGGGCCCAGCACTCCCAGCACTTCACCGGGCTTGAGTTCAAGGTCGATCCCCTCCAGCACGGTTTTCCTGCCACGGCGCACCGCCAGATTTTCCGCTCGCAGCATCAGGCACGCCCTCGCAACAACAGAAACAAAAAGAAGGGCGCACCGATAAAGGCGGTCACGATGCCGATGGGCAACTCCGCAGGCGCCAGCGCCAGGCGCGCCACCAGATCGGCCAGCAACAGCAGGCTGGCGCCGGCCAGTATCGACGCTGGCAACAAGGTCCGGTGGTCAGGCCCCGCCAGCAGGCGCACCAGATGGGGCACCACCAGCCCGACAAAGCCGATCAGCCCGGCAGCGGCGACAGCCGCACCGACCCCCAGCGCAGTACAGAACACCAGTTCTCGCTTCAGCCGTTCGACATCGATCCCCAGATGACCGGCCTCGGACTCGCCCAGCAGCAAGGCATTCAAGGCCTTGGCCCGGCGCGGCAGCCACAACGCCACAGCCGCGCTGACCAGCAGCAGTGGCCACAATCTCGAATAACTGGCGCCGTTGAGACTGCCCAGGTTCCAGAACGTCAGGGTACGCAAGGTCGCATCGTCGGCCAGGTAGGTGAACAGGCCCACCGCCGAGCTGGCCAGCGCCGTCAACGCAATCCCGGCCAACAGCATGGTCGCCACATGGGTCTGGCCGTTGCGCCGTCCCAGGCGGTAGACCAGCCACGCCACCACCAGACCACCGAGAAAGGCACAGAACGACAGCAGGTAAGGACCGATCGCTTCCGGCACGCCGCCCAGCAGCGAGCCACCGACGATGGCAAAGGCCGCGCCCAGCGCCGCGCCACTCGAGACGCCTACCAGCCCCGGGTCGGCCAAGGGATTGCGAAACAGCCCTTGCATCGCCACGCCGGACAGCGCCAAGACGCCCCCTACCGCCAACCCCAGCAAGGTGCGAGGCAAGCGAATCTGCCCGAGGATCAGTTCGGCCTGCTCCAGCCCCTGCCCCTCAATGGGCAAGCCCAGCAAACGCAGGGCGGCACGCAGGGTATCGAACAGCGGCAGGCTGACCGGCCCGAGCGCCAGGGACAACCAGATCGCCAACAGGCACAGCAGGCTCAGGCCAATGAACAACGCACGGGGTTTAAGCAAAGGGGTCATTGGGCGGTGCTGGCCTGGCCCGGCGCGGCTGGGTAGAAATCGGCTGACAGCCTTTTCAGGTTCTGTGGCAAGCGTGGCCCCAGGCCTCCCACCAGCAAGGTCGGATCAATCTCGAAGACCCGGCCGGCCTTCGCCGCACCGCTGGAGGCGAGAATCGGGTTTTCCTTGAACAGCGCGGCGCGGGCCGCCTCACCGCTCAGGCTGCGATCGGCAAACACCAGCACCTCGGGGTTGAGTTCGGCCAACGACTCCGTGGAAAAGGGTTTGTACCCCATGTGGGTGGCAAGATTGCGTCCACCCGCCTGCTGCAATAGCCAGTCGGCAGCGGTGTCCTTGCCGGCAATCAGAGGTTTGCCACCCGCATGCCCGAGCAACAGCAGCACACCCGGCGGCGCCTGCTTTTTCCGGGCCTGGCTGACCCAGGCCTGCTGCTGATCCAGTTGCTGCTTATATTGCTCAAACAGTTGCGTCGCCTTGTCTTCGCTGCCCAGCAACTTGCCCAGATGCTGCAGATTGCCCTGCAGGGTCGGCAGGTCGGCCTGGGCCGAGAACAGCTCGACCTGCACCCCGGCGCTGCGCACCTGCGAGAGCACCGGTGGTGGCCCCATCTCTTCGGTGCCCAGCAGAATCTGCGGACGCAGGCTGAGAATGCCTTCCGCCGACAGCTGGCGCTGATAACCGATGCTCGGCAGCTTCTTCAGGGATTCGGGATGCTGGCTGGTGGTGTCCACGCCCACCAGCTTCGACTCGGCGCCCAGCGCGCTCACCCATTCGGACAAGGCGCCACCGGCGCTCACCCAGCGTTGTGGCAACTCGGCCGCCACAGCGGCATGGCTGGCCAGAAGTCCGACACAGAGCGCGATTGCGCGGGCACTCGAACGCATAAAGGTATTCCTTCAGAGAGTGGGCCCACGGAAGCCGCCGTGCATGTGACATGCCCTGCAACCCAGGCATCGAAATGAGCAAGCGCCCCACAGGCGAAGCGGCCATTTGATAATTGTTTGCATTTGACCGTCAAGCACAGACATGTTTCATCAAGCGCCCGCAGGAAAACTGTGACAGCCTGAGCCCAGAGCCGTCGGTTACCGAGGATAGACATGAAGTTTCTTTGCCCCCCCGGCGATCTGCCGGAGGCTTCCAGCCGAGGTTTCAACCTCGAAGGCCAGCCACTTTTCGCGGTGCGCCGCGATCGACAGGTCTACGTCTACACCAACCGCTGCCCCCATCGCGGGGTCGCCCTGGAGTGGCAGCCCGATCAGTTCCTCGATCCCAGCGCCAGCCTGATTCAGTGCGCCACCCACGGCGCGCTGTTTCTGATCGAAAACGGCGAATGCGTGGCCGGCCCTTGTGCCGGGCAGTCCCTGACGGCCATCCCCTGTCGGGAAGACAGCCAGGGCATCTGGGTTCAGATCTAGCCGTTGAGCAATACGTCCAGACGACGGTCGATACACACTTCCTCGGCAGTCAAGCGTACCCCATAGGCCAGTACCTCGACCCCGGACGCTACCGCCTCACGCAGCGCCGCGGCATAACCGGGGTCGATCTCTTCGGCCGGCCGCACCGCCTCGACACCCGACAGGTTGACGCAATACAACTGCACCGCCCGGATACCGTCACGCGCCAGGCAGGCCAACTCCCGCAAATGCTTGGCGCCACGCTGGGTCACCGCATCCGGAAACGCCGCGACCGCGGAGCCGTCGAAGCCCAGGGTGACGCTTTTGACCTCGACAAACGCCGGGACGTCCAAATAGTCCAGGCGAAAGTCGATACGGCTGTTTTCCTGGCCGTAGGACACTTCCCGCTTGAGCGCGGTAAAACCGTTCAACTCAGTGATCACCCCGGCGCGCAAGGCTTCTTCCACCAGCGTGTTGGCCCGCGCCGTGTTGACGCAAGCCAGCCGGCCCTGGGGCGTCTCGCTGATTTCCCAGGTCCCGGGCAATTTGCGCTTGGGGTCATTGGAACGGCTGAACCAGACCTGCCCGCCCTCGACCATGCAATTGAACATGGAACCGGTGTTGGGGCAGTGAATGGTCAGCAACTCGCCGCCAATGGTCTCGATATCGGCGAGAAAGCGCTTGTAACGACGCACCAGGCGACCTTCTTCGAGGGGAGGATGAAAACGCATCAGCCTTGCCAGCTCCGCAGGCCACGGGCAATCCGCTCCACCGCTTCCTGCAGGCGCGGCAGGCTCTGGGTGTAGGCGAACCGGACGTGGTGCCCGGCCTGATGGCGACCGAAATCCAGCCCCGGGGTAAAGGCAATGTGCTCGGTCTCGAGGAAGTGCCGGCAGAAGGCAAAGGCATCGCCGCCGAAGGCGCTGATATCGGCATACAGGTAGAACGCCCCTTCCGGCTCCACGGCGATGCCAAAGCCCAGCTCGCGCAAGGCTGGCAGGAGGAAGTCGCGACGCCGCTGAAACTCGTTGCGGCGCTCTTCCAGGATACTGATGGTGCCTGGCTCGAAGCAGGCCAGAGCGGCGTACTGGGCCATACTCGGGGCACTGATATAGAGGTTCTGCGCCAGTTTCTCCAACTCGCCGACCGCCGCCTGCGGCGCCACCAGCCAACCCAGGCGCCAGCCGGTCATGCCGAAATATTTGGAAAAGCTATTCAGGACAAAGGCGCCGTCATCGACTTCCAGCACGCTGGCGGCATCGCAGCCGTAGGTCAGGCCGTGGTAGATCTCGTCCACCACCAGATGGCCATTACGCGCCTTCACCGCGGCCGACAGCCCCGCCAGCTCGTCACGGGTGAGCAAGGTGCCGGTCGGGTTGGCTGGCGATGCCACCAGGGCGCCGACGCTGTCCTGATCCCAGTAACGCTCCAGCAGTTCCGGCGTCAGCTGATAACGCACGTCCGGTCCGACCGGCACCAACTGCGCCGCACCTTCCACCAGGCGCAGGAAGTGCCGGTTGCAGGGGTAGCCCGGGTCCGCCAGCAGCCAGTGCTTGCCGGGGTCGACCAGCAGGCTGCTGGCCAGCAGCAACGCACCGGAGCCACCGGGCGTGATCATGATGCGCTCGGGGTCGATGTCCAGCCCGTAGCGCTGCCGATAGAAGCCGGAGATGGCCGTGCGCAACTCGGGAATCCCGCGGGCGGCGGTGTAGCGAGTCTTGCCCGCCTCCAGCGCGGCCTGCCCGGCCTTGATGATCGGCTCAGCCGTGGTGAAGTCCGGTTCACCGATTTCCAGGTGAATCACATCGTGCCCGGCCGCTTGCAGCTCATTGGCGCGGGCCAGCAGGGCCATCACGTGGAAAGGTTCGATAGCGCGGCTGCGCGCACTGTAGGGCTGAGCCATTAGCCTTCCTTCATTGAAGTGAGCAAAAAAACGATTCTACCCAACCCCGGGGACAAGGGAGAGCCCAAAGCCTTCGAGCACCCGCCATCCCCCCAATAAAGAAGACGAACGCAAGGCCCAGGCTTGGCTAAAATCATTAATTGACCAGGCCCCCGAACTGACCAGGCCAGACGGCATCGACCTTTGCAAGCGCCGTGGGACGCGGGCTCGACAACCGGGAGTAGCGCCGTCCGATTTGATCTGGTAAGTTCGCCCGCTTGCAGTCGCAGGGCCGGCATGTGTCGGTGATGGAGCAATCCTGCGCAATGGATTACATGAGTAGAGGCGGTCCATTTCATGCCCACCCAAGCAAAGCAACAGAATCAATCGATCAGCGGCTTCGAGCCCTATGTTGAAACCGCGGGCGAAGAGTACATGGGCAAGCCCATGCGCGAGCACTTCACCAAGATCCTGAACAAGTGGAAACAGGACTTGATGCAGGAAGTCGACCGCACTGTTGATCACATGAAAGACGAAGCAGCCAACTTCCCAGATCCGGCCGACCGTGCCAGCCAGGAAGAAGAATTCAGCCTGGAACTGCGCGCCCGCGACCGTGAGCGCAAGCTGATCAAGAAGATCGACAAGACGCTGCAACTGATCGAAGACGAAGAATACGGCTGGTGCGAATCCTGCGGCGTCGAGATCGGTATTCGCCGCCTGGAAGCCCGCCCTACCGCCGACATGTGTGTCGACTGCAAGACCCTGGCGGAAATCAAGGAAAAACAAGTCGGCAAGTAATCGCCAGCTTGAATGAAAAACGGAGCGTGCGAACGCTCCGTTTTTGTTTCTGCCGCCTCCCCCCTGTAGGAACGAGCTTGCTCGCGATGGCGATCCTCCAGATGCCATCGTCACCTTGGGACCGAACGAAGTAACATCCTCTCCATGACCGCCTCTCACGCCTCTTCCTACATCGGGCGCTTTGCCCCAACCCCCAGCGGGCACCTGCATTTCGGCTCGCTGGTCGCCGCCCTGGCCTCCTACCTCGATGCCCGCGCCGCTGGCGGCCGCTGGCTGTTGCGCATGGAAGACCTCGATCCGCCTCGGGAAGAGCCCGGCGCCCAGGCAGCCATTCTCAAGGCCCTGGAAAGCTACGGCTTCGAGTGGGACGGCGAAATGGTCCGCCAGAGCGAGCGGCACGCGGCCTACGCCGAAGTCCTCGACCGCCTGTTCAACCAGGGCCTGGCTTACGCCTGCACCTGCTCGCGCAAGCAACTGGAGCCCTACCACGGCATTTATCCGGGCCTGTGCCGCAATGCCGGACACAGCCAGGAAGATGCCGCCATCCGTTTGCGCGTGCCGGAGCTGGAATATCGCTTCACCGACCGGGTCCAGGGCGAATTCCGCCAGCACCTGGGGCGGGATGTCGGCGACTTCGTGATCCGCCGCCGCGACGGCCTCTACGCCTATCAACTGGCGGTGGTGCTCGACGACGCCTGGCAAGGGGTGACCGATATCGTGCGCGGCGCCGACCTGCTGGACTCCACCCCCCGCCAGCTGTACCTGCAGGAACTGCTCGGCCTGCCGCAGCCGCGTTACCTGCATGTGCCGCTGATCACCCAGCCGGATGGGCATAAACTGGGCAAATCCTACCGCTCCCCGCCGCTGGCCGAGGACCAGGCCACACCACTGCTGCTGCGCGCCTTGCGCGCCCTGGGGCAGAAAACCGACAGCGAAATGGTCCATGCCAGCCCTCGGGAAGTGCTGAGCTGGGGCATCGAACACTGGGATGCTTTACTGATCCCACGCACACTGAGTGTGCCCGAAGCGCAAATACGCTGACGCCCCTTGCAGGTTGGCGCCCATCCGTTACCATCGCCGCACGTTTTCGGGCACGCACACAATAAAGAGAGGCCGAGATGTACATCTATCGCTTGGTCCTGCTGCTGGTAGTGGGGATCTATCTGTTCTCCCCCGCCATCATGGATTGGTGGATCGATGCTACGGGCGCCTGGTATCGCCCGTATCTGCTCTGGCTGATCCTGATCGTCGTGACCTTCATCCTGCAGAGCCAAAAAGATGCCGATGAGCTTTAGCCTGACCCAGATGATCCTGATCAGCGCCGCGTACCTGCTGGTGCTGTTCGGGGTGGCCTGGATCAGCGAACGCGGCATGATCCCGCGCTCGATCATCCGCCACCCGCTGACCTACACCCTGTCTCTGGGGGTCTACGCCAGCGCCTGGGCCTTTTACGGCACGGTTGGCCTGGCCTATCAGTACGGCTACGGTTTTCTTTCCAGCTATCTCGGGGTTTCCGGCGCCTTCCTGCTGGCGCCGGTGCTGCTTTACCCGATCCTGAAAATCACCCGCACCTATCAACTGTCGTCGCTGGCCGACCTGTTCGCCTTCCGTTTTCGCAGCACCTGGGCCGGTGCGCTGACCACGGTGATCATGCTGGTCGGCGTATTGCCCCTGCTGGCCTTGCAGATCCAGGCGGTCGCGGACTCCATCGGCATCCTCACCCGCGAACCGGTGCAGCACCGGGTTGCCCTGAGCTTCTGTGCGCTGATCACTCTGTTCACCATCTTCTTCGGCTCCCGGCACATTGCCACCCGGGAAAAACACGAAGGCCTGGTGTTCGCCATCGCCTTCGAATCGGTGATCAAGCTGATCGCCATCGGCGGTGTCGGCCTCTATGCCCTGTACGGCGTGTTCGATGGGCCACAACAGCTGGAACTCTGGCTGCTGCAGAACCAGACCGCCCTCGCCGCCCTGCATACACCGCTGCAGGAAGGGCCGTGGCGCACCCTGCTGCTGGTGTTCTTCGCCTCGGCGATCGTGATGCCGCACATGTACCACATGACCTTCACCGAGAACCTCAACCCGCGCTCGCTGGTCAGTGCCAGCTGGGGCTTGCCGCTGTTCCTGTTGCTGATGAGCCTGGCGGTGCCGCTGATCCTCTGGGCCGGCCTGAAACTGGGCGCCACCACCAACCCCGAGTACTTCACCCTCGGCATTGGTATCGCCGCCAACAAACCGGCATTGGCCTTGATGGCCTACATTGGTGGGCTTTCCGCCGCCAGCGGCCTGATCATCGTCACCACCCTGGCGCTGTCGGGGATGGCCCTCAACCATCTGGTGCTGCCGCTGTATCAGCCACCAGCCGAAGGCAACATCTACCGCTGGCTGAAATGGACCCGCCGCGCGCTGATCGTGGCCATCATCATGGCCGGCTATGCCTTTTACCTGCTGCTGGGGGCCGAGCAGGACCTGGCCAACCTCGGCATCGTGGCCTTTGTCGCGACCCTGCAGTTCCTCCCCGGCGTGCTCTCGGTGCTGTACTGGCCGACCGCCAACCGGCGCGGCTTCATCGCCGGGCTGATGGCCGGGACACTGGTGTGGCTGGTGACCATGCTGCTGCCGCTGATCGGCAACCTGCAGGGCTTCTATATACCGCTGCTGAACATGATCTACGTGCTGGACGATACCAGCTGGCACATGGCGGCCATCGCCTCGCTGGCCGCCAACGTCCTGATGTTCACCCTGATTTCGCTGTTCACCAACGCCAGTTCCGAAGAAGCCAGCGCCGCCGAAGCCTGTGCGGTGGACAACGTGCGCCGGCCGCAACGTCGCGAACTGCATGCCGCCTCGCCCCAGGAGTTCGCCACCCAACTGGCCAAGCCCCTGGGCGCCAAAGCCGCGCAGAAGGAAGTCGAGCAGGCGCTGCGCGACCTGTACCTGCCCTTCGACGAGCGCCGCCCCTATGCCCTGCGCCGCTTGCGCGACCGCATCGAAGCCAACCTGTCCGGCCTGATGGGCCCCAGCGTGGCCCAGGACATGGTGGAAACCTTCCTGCCCTACAAGGCCGGCGGCGAAAACTACGTGACCGAAGACATTCACTTCATCGAAAGCCGGCTCGAGGACTACCACTCGCGCCTGACCGGCCTGGCCGCCGAGCTCGATGCCTTGCGCCGCTACCACCGCCAGACCTTGCAGGAACTGCCGATGGGCGTCTGCTCCCTGGCCAAGGACCAGGAAATCCTCATGTGGAACAAGGCCATGGAAGAGCTGACCAGCATTCCGGCGCAGCATGTGGTCGGTTCGCGCCTGAGCACCATCGCCGATCCCTGGAGGGAGCTGCTGCAAGGTTTCATCAACGTCCCCGATGAACATCTGCATAAACAGCACCTGGCCCTCGACGGCCAGACCCGCTGGCTGAACCTGCACAAGGCCGCCATCGACGAACCCCTGGCCCCGGGCAACAGCGGCCTGGTGCTGCTGGTGGAAGACCTGACCGAAACCCAGATGCTCGAAGACAAGCTGGTGCATTCCGAGCGGCTGGCCAGCATCGGCCGCCTGGCCGCCGGCGTGGCCCACGAAATCGGCAACCCGATCACCGGTATCGCCTGCCTGGCGCAGAACCTGCGCGAAGAGCGCGAAGAAGACGGCGAACTCACCGAAATCAGCGGCCAGATCCTCGAACAGACCAAACGCGTGTCACGCATCGTCCAGTCGCTGATGAGCTTCGCCCACGCCGGCAGCCACCAGCACAACGACGAAGCCGTGTGCCTGGCCGAGGTGGCGCAGGATGCCATTGGTCTGCTGGCGCTGAATCGACGCAATTTCGAGGTGCAGTTCTTTAACCTGTGCGATCCGGACCACTGGGTCGACGGCGACCCGCAGCGGCTCGCCCAGGTACTGATCAACCTGCTATCCAATGCCCGCGACGCCTCACCGGCGGGCAGCGCGGTACGGGTCAAGAGCGAGGCCGGCGAACACACGATCGACCTGATCGTCGAAGACGAAGGCAGCGGTATCCCGTCGAGCATCATGGATCGACTGTTCGAACCCTTCTTCACCACCAAGGATCCTGGCGAGGGCACCGGACTGGGCCTTGCACTGGTCTATTCCATCGTTGAAGAGCATTATGGACAAATCACCATCGACAGCCCGGCTGACACCGAAAGCCAACGCGGCACCCGTATCCGGGTGACCTTACCGCGTCATGTCGAAGCGACGTCCGCTGTGAACTGAGACCGTCGAGAGAATCGAATCAATGCCGCACATTTTGATCGTCGAAGACGAAACAATTATCCGCTCCGCCTTGCGCCGCCTGCTGGAACGCAACCAGTACCAGGTCAGCGAAGCCGGTTCCGTGCAGGAAGCACAAGAGCGTTTCAGCATTCCCACGTTCGACCTGATCGTCAGCGACCTGCGCCTGCCAGGCGCCCCCGGCACCGAACTGATCAAGCTCGGCCAGGGCACCCCGGTGCTGATCATGACCAGCTACGCCAGCCTGCGCTCGGCGGTCGATTCGATGAAGATGGGCGCGGTGGACTACATCGCCAAGCCTTTCGATCACGACGAAATGCTCCAGGCCGTGGCGCGCATCCTGCGCGACCGCCAGACCGCGCAGAGCAGCCCCAACGAGCGTCCGGCCGCCAAGTCGGGCAACAGCGCGGACAAGGCCGGTGCCAACGCCAGCAACGGCGAAATCGGCATCATCGGCTCCTGCCCACCGATGCAGGACCTGTACAGCAAGATCCGCAAGGTCGCCCCGACAGACTCCAATGTACTGATCCAGGGTGAATCCGGGACCGGCAAGGAACTGGTGGCCCGCGCCCTGCACAACCTGTCCAAGCGCGCCAAGGCGCCGATGATTTCGGTGAACTGCGCGGCCATTCCGGAAACCCTGATCGAGTCCGAGCTGTTCGGTCACGAAAAAGGCGCCTTCACCGGAGCCAGCGCCGGGCGCGCCGGCCTGGTGGAAGCGGCGGACGGCGGCACCTTGTTCCTCGACGAAATCGGCGAATTGCCACTCGAAGCCCAGGCCCGCCTGTTGCGCGTGCTGCAGGAAGGCGAGATCCGCCGGGTCGGCTCGGTGCAGTCGCAGAAGGTCGATGTGCGCCTGATCGCCGCGACCCACCGCGACCTCAAGAGCCTGGCCAAGATCGGCCAGTTCCGTGAAGACCTGTATTACCGCCTGCACGTGATTGCCCTGAAACTGCCAGCCCTGCGCGAACGCGGCGCCGACGTCAACGAAATCGCCAATGCCTTCCTCGCCCGCCAGAGCGCGCGCGTGGGCCGCACGGACCTGAAGTTCGCCCCGGACGCCGAGCAAGCCATTCGCCATTACTCTTGGCCAGGTAACGTTCGCGAACTGGAAAACGCCGTCGAGCGCTCGGTCATCCTGTGCGAAAGCCCGGAAATCTCTGCGGAGCTGCTGGGGATCGATATCGAACTGAGCGACCTGGAAGACGACGAATTCATCGGCCTGGCGCCCCAGGCCGCCAACGCCAACAACAGCAGCCATGAGCCGACCGAAGACCTGTCGCTGGAAGACTACTTCCAGCATTTCGTTCTCGAGCACCAGGACCACATGACCGAGACCGAGCTGGCCCGCAAACTGGGCGTCAGCCGTAAATGCCTGTGGGAACGTCGCCAGCGCCTGGGTATCCCACGACGCAAGACCGGGGTCGCCAGCGAAAGCTGAAGTCCGGCGGTAACGGGTGGCGGGTAACACGCGATCTTGTGAAAAAACTGTTACCTCAGTCATTTCACGTAACAAAAGCCGGGGCTTACGGTAACGAAGCCCCGGCTTTTTTTCGCCTGGAGAAACCTCATAACCGCGCCTAACCCCTTGTTTTACTGGGCCTCGCAAAAGTTGGCACGGCACCTGCTATATGTTTGGTACAAGAACAATAACAAGCAATGCATAAGACAATAAAAATAAGACGAATCGACTCACGCACAATAAAAACAACACGGCGGAGGCGCAGCTAACTGATTCTTTTGGAGAGGCGTTGTCATTGGGGCTTGCCCCACAACCAGGCCGAGAACAACAAAAACTGCCCTAAGGCAGAGCCTGAACTGGTTGGATCACTGATCATTGCAACACAGCGACCAAAGCAATCCGTTTGCTCTTGGCTCCCGATTGGGAGGGTCACTCTGGGTTAACCAGGTGACAAGGGCGTTAAACAAAAACAAGAAGCCCGAAACCAATAATAAAAATAGAGCACGCAAACACTTCTGGGGGAGCTTCGGCTCCCCTTGTGGTTTCCGCGATTACGGTTTTACTCACGCAAAGCCCCGCCAACCCGCGTTCCCAAGCGCCGCGCACGACTCGCCGCAGCTTCCTACACCATCCCCCGACTAAATGCTAGAATCCCCGCCCATCATGCGGTCATTCTTCGTTATGGCCGAACATTCCTTCAAACAGTGCATCCCATGCTGAAGAAGTTGTTCCAGTCATTCCGTTCTCCCTTGCGTCGTACGCAACACAAACGCAGCACGCCTGAAGTGCTCAACAGCAGCCAACACTCGCTGCAACGCGCCCAGTTCAGCCGTTATGCGGTGAACATCGTCGAACGCCTGCAGAACGCCGGCTACCAGGCCTACCTGGTCGGCGGCTGCGTGCGCGACATGCTGCTCAATATCACCCCCAAGGATTTCGACGTCGCCACCAGCGCCACACCGGAACAGGTGCGGGCCGAATTCCGTAACGCCCGGATCATCGGTCGTCGGTTCAAGCTGGTGCATATCCACTTCGGCCGCGAAATCATCGAGGTCGCGACCTTCCGCGCCAATCACCCGCAAAACGATGAAGAGGAAGACAGCAACCAGTCCTCGCGCAACGAAAGCGGGCGCATCCTGCGCGACAACGTGTACGGCACCCTCGAAGAGGACGCCCAGCGCCGCGACTTCACCATCAATGCCCTGTATTACGATCCGGTCAGCGAGCGCATCCTCGACTACGCCAACGGCGTACACGACATCCGCAATCACCTGGTCCGCCTGATCGGCGATCCGCGCCAGCGCTACCAGGAAGATCCGGTACGCATGCTGCGGGCCGTGCGCTTCGCCGCCAAGCTGGATTTCGGCATCGAGAAACACACCGCCACGCCGATCCGCGACCTGGCGCCCATGCTGCGGGAAATCCCTTCGGCACGCCTGTTCGAGGAAGTGCTCAAGCTGTTCCTGTCCGGCCATGCCGCCGACACCTTCGAGATGCTGGTCGACCTGCAGCTGTTCGATCCGCTGTTCCCGGCCAGCGCCGAGGCACTGGAGTACAACCCGACCTACACCCATACCCTGATCAGCGAAGCCCTGATCAATACCGACCTGCGCATCAAGCAGAACAAGCCGGTCACCCCGGCTTTCCTGTTCGCCGCGCTGCTGTGGCCTGCCCTGCCGGCTCGCGTGCTGCGCCTCCAGGAACGCGGCATGCCGCCGATTCCGGCGATGCAGGAAGCTGCTCACGAATTGATCAGCGAACAGTGCCAGCGCATCGCCATTCCAAAACGCTTCACCATGCCGATCCGCGAAATCTGGGACATGCAGGAACGCCTGCCACGTCGCAGCGGCAAGCGCGCCGACCAGTTGCTGGACAACCCGCGGTTCCGCGCCGGTTATGATTTCCTGCTGCTGCGCGAAAGCGCTGGCGAGCAGACCGATGGCCTGGGCGAATGGTGGACCGACTATCAGGACGCCAACGATGCCGGTCGCCGCGACATGATTCGCGACTTGAGCGGCAAGGACGAAGCCGGCACAGGTCCACGCAAGCGTCGTCGCAGCAGTGGCGCCAAACGCAAGCGCGCCACCGCCGGCGCACCGAGCGCTTCCGGCGAATAACCCGATGGAACGCATCTACATCGGCATGGGCAGCAACCTGGCTGCCCCGGCAGAGCAATTGCGCAGTGCGATCGACGCGCTGGCGCAGTTGCCACACAGCCAACTGGCAGGCGTCTCGGCCTTCTATCAAAGCGACTCCCTGCTGCCCGGCCAACCGCGCTACACCAACGCCGTGGCCGCCCTGGACAGCAGCCTCGCGCCTCTCGAACTGCTGGACGCGCTGCAAGCCATCGAAAACGGCCAGGGCCGCGAGCGCCTCGAGCGCTGGGGGCCGCGCACCCTGGACCTGGACATCCTGCTGTTCGGCGATCGCCTGATCGACGAACCGCGGCTCAAGGTCCCGCATTACCACATGCAGGCCCGGGCCTTTGTCCTCTATCCCCTGGCCGAACTGGCCCCCGCCGACCTGCAACTGGCCGACGGTCGTCACCTGCACGATCTGCTCGCCGCCTGCCCATTTGTCGGCCTGGAACGTCTGGCCTGACTGCTGAAACGCATCAGTTACGGCGGTAACACTCACGCCGTAACAATGCGGTAACACATGCAATTGACTTCCCGAGTTCTCCTCACGACTATAGGCGTCCCGTTGCCGCCAACACGGCGTTACAGGGCGCAATCCAGGCCTTATAAGCACGACAACAGACCGTGCGCCTGTATAGATAAGAATCACGCGCGTTACTCGCAGCAGTTTCCAGAGCGCCTGAATGAGGACCCTTTTTCATGCCAGACATCACCCTGACCACCCTGCAAGGCCTCAAGCAGAAAGGTGAGAAAATCACCATGCTGACCTGCTATGACGCGACCTTCGCCCACACCTGTTGCCAGGCCGGCGTTGAAGTACTGCTGGTGGGCGACTCCCTCGGCATGGTCTTGCAAGGGCACGACAGCACACTGCCAGTCACTACCGCCGAGATGGCCTACCACGTCGCCGCAGTCAAACGCGGCAACAGTGGCGCCCTGATCCTCGCCGACCTGCCGTTCATGGCCTACGCCACCACCGAACAGGCCCTGAACAACAGCGCCCAGTTGATGCAGGCCGGTGCGCACATGATCAAGGTCGAAGGCGCGTTGTGGCTGGCCGAATCCATCCGCCTGCTGGCCGAGCGCGGTATCCCGGTCTGCGCCCACATGGGCCTGACCCCGCAATCGGTGAACATCCTCGGCGGCTACAAGGTTCAGGGACGTAACGAAAACCAGGCCCGGCAGATGCGTGCCGACGCCATCGCCCTGGAAGCGGCCGGCGCGGCGATGCTGCTGCTCGAATGCGTGCCGAGCGAACTGGCGGCGGAAATCACCCAGGCGGTGAATATTCCGGTAATCGGCATCGGTGCCGGCAGCGCCACCGACGGTCAGGTGCTGGTTCTGCACGACATGCTGGGCCTGTCCCTGAGCGGTCGCGCACCGAAGTTCGTGAAGAACTTCATGGCCGGCCAGGAAAGCATCCAGGCCGCCCTGAGCGCCTATGTCAGTGAGGTCAAGGCCGTGACCTTCCCAGGCGCCGAACACGGGTTTTCTGCATGAATACTGTAAAAACCGTACGTGAACTGCGTGCCGCCGTGGCCCGTGCCCGCAGCGAGGGCAAGCGCATCGGCTTCGTGCCGACCATGGGCAACCTGCACAGCGGTCATGCCGCCCTGGTGACCAAGGCGGCCCAGCGAGTGGATTTCGTGGTGGCGAGCATCTTCGTCAACCCGCTGCAATTCGGCGCTGGCGAAGACCTCGACAAGTACCCGCGAACCCTGGCCGCCGACCAGGAAAAGCTCTTGCAAGCCGGTTGCCATCTGCTGTTCGCCCCTAGCGTCGAAGAGATGTACCCCGACGGCATGGACGGCCAGACCCGGGTCAGCGTGCCGCAACTCTCCGAAGGCCTGTGCGGCGCCAGCCGTCCCGGGCATTTCGAAGGGGTGGCCACGGTGGTCAGCAAGCTGTTCAACATGGTGCAGCCGGACCTTGCGGTCTTCGGCCAGAAGGACTTCCAGCAACTGGCGGTAATCCGTGCCCTGGTGCATGACCTGAACATGCCGATCCAGATCATCGGCGAGCCCACCGTGCGCGCCGCCGACGGCCTCGCGCTGTCGTCGCGCAACGGCTACCTGAGCGAAGAACAACGTGCCATCGCCCCGGCGATCTATCGTGGCCTGACCCAGATCGCCCAGGCCATCAGCCAGGGTCAGCGGGACTATCCAAAGCTGCTGGACGAGCAAAAACAGGTGCTCGAAGCCGCCGGCTTCCGCCCGGATTACCTGGAAATCCGCCACGCCCGGACCCTGCGCCCGGCCACCGCGCAAGACCGCGACCTGGTGATTCTGGCGGCGGCCTATCTGGGCGCTACCCGCCTGATCGACAACCTGCATCTGGACCTCGACGCCTAGGTCCCAAAGGCCGATTGCCCGAAGCCCGACCTTCGGGCAAACTGCCGCCGCCCGGGGCCTGCAGCGATGCTGCGGGCCCTGTTCGAGGATCCGACCGAGAGAACCACTCATGCACGCCATCATGCTCAAGGCCAAGCTGCATCGCGCCGAAGTCACCCACGCTGTGCTCGACTACGAAGGCTCCTGCGCCATCGACGGCGAATGGCTGGACTTGTCCGGTATCCGTGAGTACGAACAGATCCAGATCTACAACGTCGACAATGGCGAACGCTTCACCACCTACGCCATTCGTGGCGAGGAAGGCTCGCGCATGATCTCGGTCAACGGCGCCGCCGCGCACAAGGCCAAGGTTGGCGACCGGGTGATCATCTGCGCTTACGCTCACTACAGCGAAGCCGAACTGCTCAACTTCAAGCCGCGCATGCTCTATATGGCGCCGGGCAACGAGCTGAGCCACACCAGCCATGCCATTCCGGTTCAGGTCGCCTGAGCCCCAGTCATTCTCACCCCTGAAATCCTGCTCGTTGCGCGGCTCTGAGGCGCCGGTATAAAAAAGTACCGGCCGCAGGTCAGACAAAGCCAAGACAGATCAGCACGCGAGAGTTACTGTAATCGCCCTGCGTGCTTAATCGTGTCAGCGCAGGTTTGACCGAACGTTATTCTTCAAGCAGGACGTTCCGGGCTTTTCAGTGTCCAACAGGCAGTTCAAGTAAAAGGAAAACCGCAGCGATGGCGTACTACCGCACTCCTCACGACGTTACCGCTCTGCCCGCCTGGCAAGCGTTGAATGACCACCGCCAAGCCATGCAGGATTTCAGCATGCGCGAGGCCTTCAATGCCGACCCGCAGCGCTTTCATCAATTCAGCCTCAGCGGCTGTGGGCTTTTTCTCGATTACTCGAAGAACCTGATCACCCCCGAAACCCGCAACCTGCTGGTGGGCCTGGCCAATGAAGCCGGTCTGCAGGATGCGATCAAGGCGCTGTTCGCCGGTGAGCTGGTCAACTCTTCCGAAGGCCGTCCGGCCCTGCACACCGCCCTGCGCCGTCCAGTGGGCGACAAGCTGTCGGTCAACGGCGTCAACGTGATGCCGGAAGTGCACAAGGTGCTGAACCAGATCACCGAACTGGTCGGGCGCATCCATGACGGCCTGTGGCGCGGCTACACCGAGAAGCCGATCACCGACGTGGTCAACATCGGCATCGGCGGTTCGTTCCTCGGCCCCGAGCTGGTGTCCGAAGCCCTGTTGTCCTACGCCCAGAAAGGCGTGCGTTGCCATTACCTGGCCAATATCGACGGCAGCGAATTCCACGAACTGTCGTCGAAGATCCGCGCCGAAACCACGCTGTTCATCGTCTCGTCGAAATCCTTCAACACCCTGGAAACCCTGAAGAACGCCCAGGCCGCACGCGCCTGGTACCTGGCTCAGGGCGGTTCCGAGGCCGAGCTGTATCGCCACTTCATCGCGGTGTCGAGCAACAACGCCGCCGCCGTGGCCTTCGGCATCCGCGAAGAGAACATCTTCCCGATGTGGGACTGGGTCGGCGGGCGTTACTCGCTGTGGTCGGCCATCGGCCTGCCGATCGCCCTGGCCATCGGCATGTCCAACTTCAAGGAACTGCTGTCCGGCGCCTACACCATGGACCAGCATTTCCAGACCGCGCCGTTCGAGCAGAACATGCCGGTCCTCCTGGCCCTGCTGGGCGTGTGGTACGGCAATTTCTGGGGCGCGCAAAGCCACGCGATCCTGCCGTACGACCACTATCTGCGCAACATCACCAAGCACTTGCAGCAGCTGGACATGGAATCCAACGGCAAGAGCGTGCGCCAGGACGGCACGCCGGTTTCCACCGACACCGGCCCGGTGATCTGGGGTGGCGTGGGCTGCAACGGTCAGCACGCGTACCACCAGCTGTTGCACCAGGGCACCCAGTTGATCCCGGCCGACTTCATCGTGCCTATCGTCAGCTTCAACCCGGTCGCCGACCATCACCAGTGGCTGTACGCCAACTGCCTGTCGCAAAGCCAGGCGCTGATGCTCGGCAAGACCCGCGCCGAGGCCGAAGCCGAGTTGCGTGAAAAAGGCATGAGCGAGGCCGAAGTCCAGAAGCTGGCACCGCACAAGGTGATCCCGGGCAACCGTCCGAGCAACACCCTGGTGGTCGAACGCATCAGTCCGCGCCGCCTGGGCGCGCTGGTGGCGATGTACGAACACAAGGTTTTCGTGCAGAGCGTGATCTGGGGCATCAACGCCTTCGACCAATGGGGCGTGGAGCTGGGCAAAGAGCTGGGCAAGGGCGTCTACAACCGCCTGGTCGGCAGCGAAGAAACCCCGGCCGAGGATGCTTCGACCCAGGGCCTGATCAACTACTTCCGCGGTCGCCACCGCGGCTGATAGCCCGCTGGAACATCCCCTCGCGAACCGGCCCGCTGCTACGCAAACCCTTCCATTGCGCAGCAGCGGGCCGATTCACGATCGGTCGCCCAAGACCGCCCTCCCCTTGAACCCCTTCCGATCAAGGCGCATCTTTATCGCTTGTCGCTAAAACAAGAATAAGGAACCGTCATGTTCGATATCAGCATGTTCCCCCAAGCCGATGCCGTCCGCCGGGCTGCGCAATTGAGTCAGGACGACTACCAGCGGCTGTACCGCGAATCCATCGAGCACCCCAGCACCTTCTGGGCCGAACAGGCCACCCGCTTTCTCGACTGGAGCGCCCCCTGGCAAACCGTGCAGCGCTATGACCTGAAAACCGGCGCCGCCAGCTGGTTCGCCGGCGGCCAGTTGAACGTCAGCTACAACTGCATCGACCGCCACCTGGAAAAACGCGGCGATCAGGTGGCGATCATCTGGGAAGGCGACGACCCCGCCGAGTCGCTGCAAATCACCTACAAAAAACTCCATCACTACGTCTGCCGCCTGGCCAACGTCCTGAAAAGCCGCGGCGTGAAAAAAGGCGACCGGGTCTGCATCTACATGCCGATGATTCCCGAGGCGGCCTACGCCATGCTCGCCTGCACCCGTATCGGCGCGGTGCACTCGGTGGTCTTTGGCGGATTCTCTCCGGACGCGCTGCGCGACCGCATTCTCGATGCCGACTGCCGCACCGTGATCACCGCTGACGAAGGGGTACGCGGCGGCAAGTTCGTGCCCTTGAAAAACAACGTCGACAAGGCCCTGCAAAGCTGCCCGAACGTCAGCACGGTGGTGGTGGTCGAGCGCACCCAGAACCCGGTGAACTGGGTCGAAGGCCGCGACCTCTGGTATCACCAGGCCCTGCGCGGTGTCGAAGACGACTGCCCGCCGCAACCGATGGACGCCGAAGACCCGCTGTTCATCCTCTACACCTCCGGCAGCACCGGCAAACCCAAAGGCGTGCTGCACACCACCGGCGGCTACTTGCTGCAAGCGGCGATGACCTTCAAATACGTACTGGACTACCGCGAAGGCGAAGTCTTCTGGTGCACCGCCGATGTCGGCTGGGTCACCGGCCACAGTTACATCGTCTACGGCCCGCTGGCCAATGGCGCGACCAGCCTGATCTTCGAGGGCGTGCCCAGCTACCCAAGCAGCTCGCGCTTCTGGGAAGTCATCGACAAGCACCGGGTGAACATCTTCTACACCGCCCCCACCGCCTTGCGCGCACTGATGCGCGAAGGCCCCGAGCCGCTGCAGCACACCTCGCGCAGCAGCCTGCGCCTGCTGGGCAGTGTCGGCGAGCCGATCAACCCGGAAGCCTGGGAGTGGTATTTCAATAGCGTCGGCGAGCAGCGCTGCCCGATTGTCGATACCTGGTGGCAGACCGAAACCGGCGGCATCATGCTCAGCCCGCTGGTCAGCGCCAGCCACATCAAGCCGGGCTGCGCCACCCGCCCGATGTTCGGTGTGCAGCCGGTGCTGCTGGACGAGCACGGCAAGGAAATCAGCGGCGCCGGCAGCGGCATCCTGGCGATCAAGGCCAGTTGGCCGGCGCAGATCCGCAGTGTCTACGGCGACCCGCAGCGCATGGTCGAGACCTATTTCAAACCCTACCCGGGCTACTACTTCACCGGCGACGGCGCGCGGCGCGATGAAGACGGCGATTACTGGATCACCGGGCGCATCGACGACGTGATCAACGTCTCCGGGCATCGCATCGGTACCGCCGAGGTCGAGAGCGCCCTGGTCCTGCATGACAGCATCGCCGAGGCCGCGGTGGTCGGTTATCCCCATGACCTCAAGGGCCAGGGCATCTATGCCTTTGTCACCCCGATGAATGGCGTCGAGCCCAGCGACGAGTTGAAGAAGGAGCTGTTGAGCCTGGTCAGCCGCGAGATCGGCAGTTTCGCCAAGCCGGAGTTGATCCAGTGGGCACCGGCCTTGCCGAAAACCCGCTCGGGCAAGATCATGCGGCGTATCCTGCGCAAGATCGCCTGCAACGAACTCGACAGCCTGGGCGATACCTCGACCCTGGCCGACCCGAGCGTGGTCGAGGGCCTGATCGATAAACGCCTGAACCTCTGAGCGAGGCCTCGGGCCTCAACCAAGGAACAGCCAAGCGGTATGGAATTCATTCGCAGTCGTATCGAAACCCAGGTGATGAGCCTGGGTGGCCTGTCACTGGGTCAGCTCGACCTGGACAACCCCAAGGGCGACCCGGGCCTGTTCGGCCCGGACGCTATCTGCTGGCAGGTGCATGGCGATTTCAGCAGCATGCTGATCGGCGGCATCAGCGCCTTGTTGATGCAGGCCCTGCACCCGCTGGCCCTGGCCGGGGTCTGGGATCACTCGAATTTCCGGGAAGACATGATCGGGCGCCTGCGGCGTACCGCGCAGTTCATTTCCGGCACCACCTTCGGCTCGCGGCAGGATGCCGAATGGCTGATCGACAAGGTGCGCACCATTCACCTGCAGATCGTCGGCCACGCGCCAGACGGCCGGCCCTATGCCGCCAGCGATCCGCAGTTGCTGACCTGGGTGCATGTGGCCGAAGTCAGCAGCTTTCTGGCGGCGCATCTGCGCTATCGCAATCCGCAGCTGTCGCCTGCCAACCAGGACCGTTACTACGGGGAAGTCGCGCTGATCGCCGAGCGTCTTGGCGCCAGCGATGTGCCGCGCTCGCACCGGGCCGTGGCGGCGTACCTGGCCGGGATGCGCCCTCAGTTGCTTTGCGATGAACGCAGCCGCGAAGTGCTACGCCTGCTACTCGCGGCACCGGCCCCAAGCCGCCTGGCCAAGCCATTCGGCTCGTTGATGATGCAGGCCGGCATCGACCTGCTGCCCGACTGGGCCAGCGACATGCTGGGCGTCAACCAGGGTCTGCTGCAACGCCAGCTGATCCGCGCCAGCGTCAACCGCAGTGCGCCGATGCTGCGCTGGGCGGTGCGCAATGGCTCGATACATCGCGCACGCCGGCGCATGGGCCTGTAATACCCGACCGGGCGAACAGAACGCGACCCATCGGTTCGCGATTGGCGGCGTCGCGACCTTCTATGCAACCATGATTTTCCAAGTTCTCGCGCATCGGTCCCCTGTCCATAGCCACCGACCGATGCCGCCCATAGCAATGAGGATTCGCGCCATGCAAGACGTCGTAATCGTTGCCGCCACCCGCACCGCGGTTGGCAGTTTCCAGGGTTCGCTGGCGAACATTTCCGCGGTCGACCTCGGCGCCGCGGTGATCCGCCAGCTGCTGGCCCAGACCGGCCTGGACGGCGCCCAGGTCGATGAAGTGATCATGGGCCAGGTGCTCACCGCCGGCGCCGGGCAGAACCCCGCGCGCCAGGCCGCGATCAAGGCCGGCCTGCCCCACGCCGTGCCGGCGCTGACCCTGAACAAGGTCTGCGGCTCCGGCCTCAAGGCCCTGCACCTGGGCGCCCAGGCGATCCGCTGCGGCGACGCCGAGGTGATCATCGCCGGCGGCCAGGAGAACATGAGCCTGGCCAACTACGTGCTGCCCGGCGCCCGCACCGGCCTGCGCATGGGCCATAGCCAGATCGTCGACACCATGATCAGCGACGGCCTGTGGGACGCCTTCAACGACTACCACATGGGCATCACCGCCGAGAACCTGGTGGACAAATACGGCATCAGCCGCGAAGCCCAGGACGCCTTTGCCGCCGCCTCGCAGCAGAAGGCCGTGGCCGCCATCGAGGGCGGGCGTTTTGTCGATGAGATCACCCCGATCCTGATTCCCCAGCGCAAGGGCGACCCCGTGGCCTTCGCCACCGACGAGCAGCCGCGCGCCGGCACCACCGCCGAATCCCTGGGCAAGCTCAAGCCAGCCTTCAAGAAAGACGGCACGGTCACCGCCGGCAACGCTTCGTCGCTGAACGACGGCGCCGCCGCGGTGATCCTGATGAGCGCCGCCAAGGCCAAGGCCCTGGGCCTGCCGGTGCTGGCGAAGATCGCCGCCTACGCCAACGCTGGCGTCGACCCGGCGATCATGGGCATCGGCCCGGTGTCGGCCACCCGTCGCTGCCTGGACAAGGCCGGCTGGTCCCTGGAGCAACTGGACCTGATCGAAGCCAACGAAGCCTTCGCCGCCCAGTCGCTGTCGGTGGGCAAGGAACTGGGTTGGGATGCGAGCAAGGTCAACGTCAACGGCGGCGCCATCGCCCTCGGCCACCCGATCGGCGCCTCGGGCTGCCGGGTGCTGGTGACCCTCCTGCACGAAATGCTCAAGCGCGATGCCAGGAAAGGCCTGGCGACCCTGTGCATCGGTGGCGGCCAGGGCGTGGCATTGGCCATCGAACGCTAACCCCACGCCCTTTCTGTAGGAGCGGCCGGTCGACGCTCCTACAGGGAAGGGCGAAGCTGGTAGACTGCCCCGCCCAATCATCCGCAAGGCGCCCGCATGTCTTCCTTGAATCAGGCGCTGCGCGCCGCCCTCGATCATCGCCAGGACCTGCTCGCCGAGCTGCATCAGCAAGGCACCGACTGCTATCGGCTGTTCCATGGCAGCCAGGAAGGCGCCGGGGGCCTGACCATCGACCGTTACGGCCCACAGCTGCTGGTGCAGAGTTTTCACCAGACGCTGGAACGCGAGGCCTTGCTGCAATTGCACGAGACCGTCCAGAAGCAGCTGGGCCTGGACACCCTGCTGGTCTACAACGACCGCTCCCGGGGCAATTCACGCATCGACCGCGAAGACCCGGTTTACCGCGCCGAAGAACAGGCGCTGCAAGACCTGGTCGGCCACGAATGGGGTTTGAACTATCGGGTACGCGGTCGCCATGCCGGCCAGGACCCGCTGCTGTTTCTCGACCTGCGCAACGCCCGTGGCTGGGTCAAGGCCCACAGCGCCGGCAAGAGTGTGCTGAACCTGTTCGCCTATACCTGCGGCGTCGGCCTGAGTGCCGCGGCAGGTGGCGCCCGCGAGGTGTGCAACCTGGACTTCGCCGAGGGCAACCTGGCGGTCGGCCGCGAGAACGGCCAGCTCAATCCGCAATTGCCGGCCATGCAGTTCGTGCAATCGGATTACTTCCCGGCGATCCGGCAACTGGCCGGCCTGCCTATCACCCAGCGCCGTGGGCAAAAGCTGCCCGGCTACCCACGCCTGGAACAGCGCCAGTACGACCTGGTACTGCTCGACCCGCCGGCCTGGGCCAAGAGTGCATTCGGCACCGTCGACCTGCTGCGTGACTATCAGAGCCTGCTCAAGCCGGCCCTGCTGGCTACCGCCGACAATGGCGTGCTGATCTGCTGCAACAACCTGGCGAAAGTCACCCTGGACGACTGGCGCGAACAGGTGCTGCGCTGCGCCGAAAAAGCCGGGCGCCCGGTACGCGAATGGCAGGTGCTGACACCCGGTCGCGACTTCCCCTCCATGGACCAGCAACCGCCGCTCAAGACCCTGATCCTGCATCTCTGATCTCCCGCGAGGAATCTGAACAATCCTGTTTGCGACAGTCATGGGATTGTTTCGGAACCGGAAACGCATGCCATACTCCAACGCACTTCCGATTCAGATAGATGAAGCCTCGCATGTCCAAAGGATTGATCCGCGCTATCGGCGCCTTGTTGACCGCTCTCGCCCTGTACAGCCTGCTGGGCTTTCTGATTTTGCCGGGCATCGCCCTGCGGGTGGCCAATCAACAGTTGGCCAACTACGCGACGGTACCGGCAAAGATCCAGCGCATCGAACTCAACCCGTTCAGCCTCGAACTGACGCTCTGGGGCCTGAACATCGGTGAGCCGGGCAAGGAGCAGGTGGCCTTCGAGCGTCTCTACGCCAACCTGCAACTGGACAGCCTCTGGACCCGCGCGCTGCACCTGGCCGATATCGAGCTGGACAAACCCAAGAGCGAGATCCTGTTCGCCAAAGACGGCAAGCTCAACCTGCTGGGCCTGTTCAACCTGCCCGCCAGCGAACCGACTCCGGACGACCCCGAGGCCAAGCCGTTCCCGCTGCGTATCGAGCGCATCAAACTGGCGGGCGGTTATGTGCACTTCCAGGACACGCGGCCCAGCGAGCCCATCGATTTCCTCTACGACAAACTCGATCTCGAGCTGAAGAACCTCAGCACCCTGCCCGATGACAGTGCCGACATGACTCTGGTCGCCGCGGGCCCCGCGGGCGGTCAGATCGATTGGAGCGGTAATTTCAGCCTGACCCCGATCGCCTCCGAAGGCACCCTGAAAGTCACCGACGGCCAGATGAAAGCCTGGTGGCCCTATGTCCGCGATGCCTTGCCCCTGGTCCTCGAAGACGGCGTGCTGAACCTCAACACCCGCTACAAGCTGAACCTGTCCAAGGAAACCGAATTGCTGCTCAGCGATGCTTCGGTAAGCATCGCGCCCTTTGCCATCAAGGCCCCGGACGGTCAACCACTGGCCCGCCTGGAGCGCCTGGACGTCAGTGAGACCACGGTCGACCTGGCCAAGCAGCAAGTGGTGGTCGGCAAGATCCGCAGCCAGAAACTGGAAACCTGGGCAGCCCTGGAAGCCGATGGCCAACTGGACTGGCAGAAACTGTTCGCCAGCCAGCCGGCCAAACCGGCGGCCAAGCCCGCTCCGGCCGCCGCCGATAGCCCGCAGCCAGCGCCCCCGGCGCCAGGCAAACCCTGGCAGGTGCTGCTCAAGGACGTGCAACTGCGCAATTACCAGGTGCACCTGGCGGACCGCCAGGCCAAGCCGGCGGTGGCGCTGGAGGTCGGGCCGCTGAACGTCGACGTGCAGAACTTCGACAGCCTCAACCAGTCGCCCTTCAACCTCAAGCTCGACACCGGGGTGGGCAAGCAGGGCAAGATCCTCGCCAGCGGTGTGGTCAACCTGCAACCGGTCACCGCCAAACTGGCGGTGCAGACCAAAGACATCGACCTGCGGGTCGCGCAGTCCTACATCAGCCCGTTCATTCGCCTGGAGCTGCGCAGCGGCATGCTCGGCAGCGACCTGGCGGTGGACCTGAAAAACATCGATCCCCTGACATTCAGCGTGACCGGCCGCGCCCAGGTCGACCAGTTGCACACCCTGGACACCCTGAAAACCCGCGACTTCGTGAAATGGCAGCAACTGGTGCTCGAAGGCCTGAACTATCAGCACGGCGACAGCCTGACGATCAACAAGGTCAACCTGCTGCAGCCCTATGCGCGCTTCATGATCAACGATGACCGCACCACCAACATCGATGACTTGCTGATCCCGCAACCGGCCGACAGCGCACCGAAAAGTGCCGCCAAGCCGGCCGCCAAGGAAAAACCCCTGGGCATCCATATCGGCCAGATCGCCATCAACGATGGTTCGGCCAACTTCGCCGACTTCAGCCTGACCCCCAACTTCGCCACGGCCGTCCAGCAACTCAACGGCCAGATCGGCACCATCGACAGCCGCCAGGCCAAACCGGCCAGTGTCGATATCAAGGGTAAGGTCGATCGTTATGCGCCGGTCACCATCAAGGGCAGCGTGAACCCGTTCGATCCAATGGCCGCGCTGGACATCGCCACCAGTTTCAAACGCGTCGAACTGACCACCCTGACCCCCTACTCCGGCAAGTTCGCCGGCTACCGTATCCGCAAGGGCCGGCTCAACCTCGACCTGCACTACGTCATCACCAACGGCCAGCTCAAGGCCGAAAACAAAGTGGTGGTCGAACAACTGGAGCTGGGGGAAAAAGTCGACAGCCCGGATGCCGTGAGCCTGCCCCTGAAACTGGCGGTCGCCCTGCTCAAGGATGTCGACGGCAAGATCTCCATCGAACTGCCGGTGACCGGCGACCTCAACAACCCGCAATTCAGCGTCATGCCGATTGTCTGGCAGACCCTGCGCAACCTGATCGTCAAGGCTGCCGCCGCGCCCTTCAAACTGATTGGCGGGCTGGTCGCGGGCAGTGGTTCGGAAGACCTGGGCAGCGTCTCGTTCGCCCCGGGCTCGAGCGAGTTGAGCCCGGAATCGGAAGCGGCGCTGGTCAAGCTGTCCAACGCGCTCAAGGAGCGTCCGGCCCTGCGCCTGGAGATCGAAGGTACCGCCGCGCAGAGCAGCGATGGCCCGCTGATCGCCGAGCAACGCCTGGAGCGGGAATACCAGTACAACTACTACAAGATGCTCCAGCGTCGCGGCGACAAGGTGCCGGCCCAGGCATCCTTGCTGAAGGTGCCGGAAGGCGAGAAAGGTCCGCTGCTGGAAGGCATCTATCGCACGCGCCTCAAGACCCAGCCACCGGCCGAATGGAAGGATCTGGGCAAGGAAGAACGCACCGCGAAAATGCGTGAAGGCGTGATCCAGTTCTGGAGTGGCAGCGATGCGCTGTTGCGCCAGCTGGGCCAGGAACGGGCCAGCAGCATCAAGGACTTCCTGGTGGACAAGGGCCAACTGGCGGACGACCGGGTCTACTTCATCGACGCCAACCTCGGCCAGGCCGAAAGCGACGGTCGGGTCATTACCCCCATGCACCTGGACGCCGAATAACCACCCTCCCCGCCGACCCGGAAACGGGTCGGCCCTGCGGTTCTCCCCGCCATAAACAGAACAGGCCCCGACACACTGTGCCGGGGCCTGTTCTGTCTACAAAAGGAGCCACCTCCCTGTGGCCATTCGCATGAACCTTCAAGGAAGCGGTAGATGAACCATCTACCGCCTCTTCTCCCTGTCCAGGAAAGACGCTTGCGGCTTACTCGGTTTTCAAACCGTCAGCCGATACCGCCTTCACGCCCTTGATATTCTTGGCGATGTTGACTGCGGTTTCTTTTTGCGCCGCGGTCAGAGCAGTGGTGGAGGACAGGGAAACCACACCCTTGTTGGTTTCGACCTTGATGTCGGTGCCAGGAATGCCTTTTTCAGTTACGAGATCCGCTTTGACTTTGGTGGTGATCCAGGTGTCGGAAGTGGCTTCCTTGGCCTTGGTCACTTCACCCGCCGCGAGCACCATTGGCGCCTGAGTAGCTTGAGTGGTCTGGGCAAATGCAACGTTAGCCATGGTCAGGGTCAGAGCGGTAGCAGTTGCAGCAGCGATAGCGAACTTCTTCATACGAGTAACTCCTGTTCTTCTGGAAAACCTGCTCCAAGTCCTGGCAGCAGGGTTACTTAAGTAGATTGCAGGCGTTATGCCAAGTTCAGAAAAACAACAAAACCATTAAATATCAATTACTTATAAAAATAACGAAACACTCGCGATCATGCAAAATGCATGATCGGCAAGTAATCTGCATGCAAGTTGCATTTCCAGTGGCGAGCTAACCTCCTGAATTTCCGACACTTTCCCAGAAGGCGCCGTGGCGCGTGGTGTTTCACGCGCCGAGCAGGCAAGCACCGACCTCAACTGCCACTGGCGGTGCAGCCCTTGGGGGAGTAATCGGCGGGGACAGTGGTGGTGCAAACCCAGCCATCGGCCGTGGTGCGAGTCAGGGTGACGGTCTTGTTCAGCACCGGCGCCGGTGCATTGAGGATGGTGCAGCCAATGCTTCCCGCTCCTGTGGAGGCGGAGCCCGCGGCGGTCATGGTGCAGTTCGACGTCGCCGCCTTGCCCCCCACCAGCTCCAGGGTCGGGTCGCTGCCCTGGTTCAGCACGTCCTCGAAGTTGACCTTCAGCGCCGAGGCTTCGGCCAATGCCGCGGTGACCTTGGCCCGCGCCTGGTATTTGGAATACAGCGGCATGGCAAAGGTGGCCAGGATGCCAATGATCGCCACGACGACCAGCAACTCGATCAAGGTAAAACCTTTCTGATACTTCATTTATCTGCTCCAAGCAGGGGATATCCAGGGGTCTGGGCACTCACCAGACAGCCATAGCACAGCCTGTGCCAGCGCCTGCGGCCCCGGGCGAACGGGGTTTTGGCGACACCGACCTGCGGCAGTGAGCGCCAGAAGTCGCACTATCTGACACTTTTTGTCAGCCGAGTGCCCTGGGCCGGTCGTCGTGACGGGCTACGCTGTCACTCGACCCTCGATTGCATTCACTGCCCGCCGCCGTCCAAGGAACGTATCGGGCCATTCAAACTCTATGAGCCGGACGCCGCGCCCCGCGCAGCGGTCCACTCGCTAACGCACAGGGCATTGCCGGCCCTGAGGACATCCATCACAACCGGGACTCGACACCATGGCGGTCAAAGCAGCAAAAGTCAGTGTTTACCTGTGGGAAGGCACCGACAGGCAAGGCAGCAAACTGCGCGGCGAATTGAGCGGCCATACCCCCTCGCTGATCAGGGCCCAGTTGCGCAAGCAAGGCATCAGCCCAGCCAGGGTCAGGAAGAAATCCAGCTCGCTGTTCCAGCGCACGCCCCCGATCAAGGCTCGCGACATCAGCCTGTTCACCCGGCAGTTGGCGACCCTGATCAAGGCCGGCGTACCGCTGCTGCAATCGTTCGACATCATTGCCGAGGGCTTCGATAACCCGAACATGCGCAAACTGCTGGCCGAACTGAAACAGGACATCGCCGCCGGCAGCAGTTTCACCAGTGCGCTGCGCAAGAGGCCGCGGTATTTCGACGAGCTGTACTGCAGCCTGGTGGATGCCGGCGAGCAGGCCGGCGCCCTGGAAACCCTGCTGGAGCGGGTGGCGACCTACAAGGAAAAAAGCGAAAACCTCAAGACCCGAATCCGCAAGGCCATGACCTATCCCCTGGCGGTGATCTGCGTGGCGCTGGTGGTCACGGGGATCCTGCTGGTCAAGGTGGTGCCGCAATTCCAGTCGATGTTCCAAGGCTTCGGCGCGCAACTGCCGGTGTTCACCCAACTGGTCATCGCCCTCTCGGAATTCGTGCAGCACTGGTGGTGGCTGCTGGCGGGCGCTCTGTTGCTCAGCGTGTTCGGCCTGCGTCATGCCCACCGGCGCTCACCGCGCTTTCGCCACTGGCTGGACGCGGCCCTGCTGAAACTGCCGTTGGTAGCGCCGCTGCTGTACAAGTCCGCGGTGGCCCGCTACGCCCGCACCTTGTCCACCACCTTCGCCGCCGGGGTACCGCTGGTGGAGGCCCTGGGCTCGGTGGCCGGGGCCACCGGCAACCAGGTGTTCAAGCATGCGGTGAACCGCATCAGGCAGGACGTGGCGACCGGCATGCAGTTGCACTTTTCCATGCGCGCGTCCGGTATCTTTCCCGGCATGGCGATCCAGATGACCGCCATCGGCGAAGAATCCGGGGCCCTGGACGGCATGCTGGAAAAGGTCGCGATCCACTACGAGGAAGAAGTCGATACCCTGGTCGACACCCTGAGCAGTCTCATGGAGCCCGTGATCATGGTAGTTTTGGGCACCCTCGTCGGCGGCCTGGTGGTCGCCATGTACTTACCCATCTTCCAACTCGGCACAGCGATCTGAACATGTCATTGACTGAGGTCCTGGCCAGCTACCCGCTGGTCTTCGTAGCATCGATGCTGGTCCTGGGCCTGATTGTCGGCAGCTTTCTCAATGTGCTGATCTGGCGCCTGCCAAAGATGCTCGAGCGCGACTGGCACGCCCAGGCCCGTGACATCCTGGGGCTGCCCGTCGAACCTGCCGGGCCGACCTACAACCTGCTGCTCCCGCATTCCCAGTGCCCTCACTGCGCACATTCGATCCGCCCCTGGGAAAACATCCCGGTGTTCAGCTACCTGCTGCTGCGCGGACGCTGCTCCGCGTGCCAGGCACCGATCGGCCGGCGCTACCCGCTGGTGGAGCTGACCTGCGGCCTGGCCTCGGCGTTCGTGGCCTGGCATTTCGGCTTTGGTTGGCAGGCCGTCCTGATGCTGCTGCTGAGCTGGGGCCTGTTGGCGATGAGCCTGATCGATGCCGATCATCAGCTGTTGCCCGACGTGCTGGTGCTGCCGCTGTTGTGGCTGGGCCTGATCGTCAATGGCTTCGAGCTGTTCGTCAGCCTCCACGATGCGCTGTGGGGCGCCGTGGCCGGCTACCTGTGCCTGTGGTCGGTTTACTGGTTGTTCAAGCTGCTGACCGGCAAGGAAGGCATGGGGCACGGTGATTTCAAGCTGTTGGCCATGTTCGGCGCCTGGGGCGGCTGGCAGATTCTGCCGATGACCCTGCTGCTGGCCTCACTGACGGGAGCCCTGGCGGGGATCGCCCTGCTGCGCCGCAACCGTGCGCAAATGTCCACGCCTATCCCTTTCGGTCCCTTTCTGGCCATTGCCGGCTGGATTGCCTTGCTCTGGGGTGGTCAAATAACCGGCTCCTATTTGCAGTTTGTCGGTTTCAGATGACCAAGCCTGTTTTCAAACCCTGGATCCTCGGCCTTACCGGCGGTATCGGCAGTGGCAAAAGTGCTGCGGCCCAGCACTTCATCGACCTGGGCATCCATGTGGTGGATGCCGATCACGCTGCCCGCTGGGTGGTGGAACCCGGCCGTCCGGCCCTGGCCCGCATTGCCGAGCATTTCGGCGACAGCGTGCTGCAGGCCGATGGCCAGTTGGACCGCGCGGCGCTGCGCAAGCTGATCTTCGAGGTGCCGCAACAACGCCTCTGGCTGGAGGCCTTGCTGCATCCGTTGATTGCCGATGAAATCGCCGCGCACCTGGCCCGCGCCGAGTCGCCCTACGCGATTCTGGTGTCACCGCTGCTGATCGAATCCGGACAATACGCGATGACCCAACGGATCCTGGTGATCGATGTGCCGCAACAACTGCAGATCGAGCGGACCCTGCAACGCGACCGGATCAGCGAACAGCAGATCCAGGCGATTCTCAAGGCCCAGGCGACTCGCGAAGATCGCCTGAGCCATGCCGACGATGTGCTGGTCAACGACCGCGACCTCGCCTGGCTGCACAGCGAGGTCGAACGCCTGCATCACTTTTACCTTACCTTGCGTGGAGGCCAGTCATGAGCCAACCCCTGACCGTGGAATGTCCAACCTGCGGTGCGCCCGTGGAGTGGACCGCGAGCAACGTCAACCGTCCGTTCTGCTCGGACCGCTGCAAACTGATCGACCTCGGCGCCTGGGCCGCCGAAGAACACAAGATTCCGGTCAGCCCGGATGCCGAGGACGATCTGTTTTCCGACGACCTGCCGCCTCGCGCCCACTGAAGCCTCAAGGCCGCATGAAACCGTAGTCCTGCGTATCGTCGAGGTTCTCCGCGAGAAACTGCAACTCGTCGGCCAGATCCTCGGCGCTGCGCACCCGCCGACTCTCCTGCACCACCGCGCTGAGCAGGGCGCGCAGGCTCAAGCCCGGTTCGAAACCCTCTTCCTGCGCAGTATCCAGACTCCTGCGTATTTCCTGCCGCGCCCATTCATACACACTCATGACCCTGCTCCCGAACGGTTTTTGCCGAGCATGGGACCGCGTCTACCGAACGTGTTTGATATGGATCAAGAACGCGGATCGTCGTCCTTCCAGGGCGCCGAGAGGTAACGGGTGCGGTTGAAGGTTTCCAGCCATTCGGGGCAGAACACCACCAGGGCGCTGATCACCATGCCGTTGATGAAAGCCTCGGGAAAGATGATCAGCCACAGGTAGCCGATGAAGTCTTCCAGCCATTCCGGCATGGCAAAACGCCCGTCGAACCACAGCAGCCCCAGGCCCACCAACAGGCACAGCAAGGCCGACAGCGCGGCGGCAAAAAAACCGGAACAGAAGATATACACAAAGGGATTACGCGGCTGCGCGCGCTCTACCAGGATTGCGCAGCATTCGGTGACCAGCACCGGCAGCAGGATCAGCAAGGCGCCGTTGATGCCGACCGCAGCCAGGTCCTGGCGGCCCAGCGCGACCAGGCCCACCTGGGCAATCAGCCCGCCGACGATCGCCAGCGGCCAGTCCAGCAACAGGGTCACGGCCGTCATGCCGATGAAGTGATAGGACACGCCGGTATCGAAATCCCGGCGCACCAACCACAGCATGAACAAGGCGAACACCGTACCGAACAGCAGATGCTGGCGCCGGCTGTCGCTGAACAGCTCGACCCAGGGCGCGCGCCAGGCGGCCCAGACCAGCACCGGCACATAGATCAGCCAGCCGACGCCGAGGGTGAGCGGCGACAGCAGCGCGGCGCTGATCATGGCTGCGCCTGCTCCAGCGCCGCACGCAGTTCGGCGGCCGTGCCGTACTCCCGTTGAGCCACCAGCCGGCCATTGTCGAGTTGCAGCCACAGGACTTTATCCACAGCCCCGGCGTAGCGCGGCGCTACCCGCCCGTCACGGTCGAGCATGATCCGGTAGCCATAATCACGCATCGCCGGCACCGCAAACATCTTGGCGATCACCGCCGGCATACGCTGGATGTCCGCGACAAATACCGTGTGTCGCGCTTCCAGATACCCCGCAGGACGATCCTGCAAGGCGGTGTTGACCAGCTTGGCGCCGTCCATGCTGCGCGCCACCAGCAGGGTCCGGGTCTGCCCGTCGAGGCTATAGGCCCGGTCGAATTGATCGAGCAAGGTCCAGGGCGCCAGACGCTCGCCGACTTCCACTGCATGCGCCAGCAAGGGCATGCAACCCAGCAACAGCAATGACCAATACCTCACAGTTTTTCCCCTTCCTTTGGTTAGTCCACAAGCGTTCAGTCTACACCGCCAGGGCATCCGCCCGAGGGCTGCGCCAGCTTTCAGGAAGCCCGCAATCCCGGGCGAAAAGGAATAAATCGCCACGGGTTGGACAAGAGTCCCCCCCTGAACAACACTCCATTTTATCCGTCACGCCTCGCTCACGAATGAGCCAACTTCGTGACACATGCCCAGGCTGCCATTCGTCCTGGATGCGCAAAACCGTCAAAAAACCGATGCATAATGCAAAAAAAAGGTTAATCTGCCAGAATTAGTCAATTACTTGACCATCAAAGCAGAAAAGCAGTATTGTTTGGCCATCATAGGCCGCCAAAAAACAGACTTTTTTTGCAGTAAGCCTTAGTTTTTTCAGCCTGCCTCTGTAGTGGCTTCACCCTTAACAGAGCTGGGTTTTTACCTGGCAGCGACGGGATTCGATGCTTACGAAATCGATTGATAGCAGGTTTCTGACCCGAACCGGATTCATGGAACTCTTCATTTCGGGGGTGAAACTGACGCACGCCCTGTCCGCCGCCCTGCCTGGAATCCTGCTGCTCCTGAGTCTTGAATCCGCCAGTGCGGATGTCTGGCCAACCGTCCTTGGCCTGCTGCTGTTCTTTGCCGTGATCACCGTCATCCTATTCCAGGCCCAGGGGGTCTACTCCGAAGAGTTCTTCAGCAATCGCCTGCGCCTGCGCACGATGCTGGTGGCCTGGACCTCCGCCTTCTGCATCCTGCTGGTCATGTACCTGGGGCTGCACCTGCTGCCGGTCTTCAGCCTGCAGGACCTGGCTGTCTGGTTCATCGCCAGCCTCGTGCTGTTTGGTATCGAGCGTCTGTTCCTGCTGCGCCTGTTCCACTCGTGGATGGCCAGCGGCAAATACCTGCAACGCACGGTGATCCTCGGTTTCAGCGAGAGCGCGCTATTCCTTGCCGAACACATGCAGCGCCACGGCGATATCCGCTCCGGCCTGATCGGTTTCATCGACGATCGCAGCGACCGCGTGCCCAAGGCCTTCTGCGACCTGCCCTTTCTGGGCAACACCCAGAACCTGGAAGAGCTGATCCGTTCCGAGCAGGTCAACCAGGTCCTGATCGCCCTGCCCTGGGCCGCGCACGCGCGCATCGGCGAGCTGGTGCAGCGGCTGCGGCAGTTGTCAGTGAATGTCGCGCTGGTGCCCGACATCACCACCCTGCGCTTCGGCCACAACCGCATGACCGATGTCGGCGGCATCCTGATGTTCAACACCTCGGAGTTGCCGTTGCGCGGCTGGGCGCCGCTGATCAAGCGCTGCGAGGACATCATCCTCGCCCTGCTGGGCCTGGTGCTGTTGTCCCCTGTGCTGCTGGCCACCGCCGTGGCGGTGAAGCTCGATTCCAAGGGCCCCGTGCTGTTCCGGCAAAAGCGCTACGGCTACAACGACCGGCTGATCCGCGTGTTCAAGTTCCGCTCGATGTATGTCGAGCAGGCGGACCTCAATGCCGAACGGCAGACCACCCGCGAAGACCCGCGGATCACCCGGGTCGGACGCTTCATTCGCAAGACCAGCATTGATGAGTTGCCCCAGCTGTTCAATGTGCTGATGGGCAACATGTCGATTGTCGGGCCTCGCCCCCATGCCACCGCCACCAAGGCGGCGGGCGTGCCGTTCGAACAGGCGGTGCGCGAATACAGCTCGCGCCACCGGGTCAAGCCCGGTATCACCGGCTGGGCGCAGATCAATGGCTACCGGGGAGAAACCGACACCCTGCAGAAAATCCAGAAACGAGTGGAGTACGACCTCGATTACATCTCCAAGTGGTCGGTCTGGCTGGATCTGTACATCGTTTTCATGACGGTTCCGGCCGTCCTTTCGACGAAGGAAGTCTACTGATGAGCGCATTCACTGGATTGATCCCTTGCATTATTTCCGGCGGCTCGGGCTCGCGCCTGTGGCCTGTCTCTCGACAGAACATGCCCAAGCCATTCATCCGCATGCGCGATGGGCAGAGCCTGCTGCAAAAAACCTTCGTCCGCGCCAGCAACCTGGCGGACGTCAGTTGCGTGGTCACGGTGACCAACCGCGAGCTGTTGTTCCGCTCGCTGGACGAGTACCGCAGCGTCAATCAGGGCAAGCTGGGCCTCGACCTGCTGCTCGAGCCATTCGGGCGCAATACTGCCGTGGCCATTGCCGTGGCGGCCCTGCATGTGCGCGAGTACTGGGGCGACGAGGCACAGCTGCTGATCCTTCCGGCCGACCACCTGATCCTCGACCAGGATGCCTTCGCCGCCGCCGTGAGCAAGGCGCGCAGCCTCGCCGAAGACGGTTACCTGGCGACCTTCGGCATTCAGCCCGACAAGCCCGAGACCGGTTTTGGCTACATCGAACAGGGCCCGGCGCTGAAGGAAGGTTTCCAGGTCGCGCGCTTTGTCGAAAAACCCAACCTGGCCACCGCCCAGGCCTACGTCGACAGCGGCAACTACCTGTGGAACGCCGGGATGTTCTGCTTCCGCGCCGATACCCTGCTGCAGGAACTGACCCTGCACGCTCCCGAAGTGCTGAGCGCCGCCCGGGCCTGCCTGGAACAAGGCATGACCCTGGACAACAAGCACTGCCGCCAGCGCGAACTCGATGCCGACAGCCTGAGCCGCGCCCCGGACGTTTCGATCGACGTGGCCCTGATGGAACGCTCCGAGCGGGTCGCCGTGGTGCCCTGTGACCTGGGCTGGAGCGACATCGGTTCCTGGGATGCGTTGCGCCAGCTGACCCCGAGCGACGCCGCCGGCAACCAGGTCAACGGCGAAGCCATCCTGCATGACGTGAGCAATTGCTATATCGACTCGCCCAAGCGTGTGCTCGGCGCCGTTGGCGTCAGCGACCTGATCATCGTCGACACCCCGGACGCGCTGCTGGTGGCCGACGCCTCGCGGACCCAGGACGTGCGCCATATCGTCACCGAGCTCAAGCGCCTGGGCCACAGCGCCTACAGCCTGCACCGCACGGTCACCCGGCCATGGGGGACCTACACCGTGCTGGAGGAAAGCAGCCGCTTCAAGATCAAGCGCATCATGGTCAAGCCCAAGGAGTCGCTGTCGCTGCAGATGCACCATCACCGCAGCGAGCACTGGATCGTGGTCAGCGGTGCCGCCCTGATCACCAATGGCGACCTGGAGGTCCTGCTCAACAGCAACGAATCCACCTATATCCCCGCCGGCCATAAACACCGCCTGAGCAACCCCGGGATCATCGACCTGGTGATGATCGAAGTGCAAAGCGGCGAGTACCTGGGCGAAGACGACATCGTGCGTTTCGAAGACGTCTATGGCCGTGCCCCGGCGCAGGTCAAACCATGATGAAGGTGGCGCTGATCATTCCCGCCCGCAACGCCGGAGCGCACCTCGATCGGTTGCTGCCGGCGCTGGCCGCCCAGACGCTGCAACCGGACACCGTGCTGGTGGTCGACAGCAGCTCGACGGACGACACTGTCAGCCGCTTCCGGCAGTTCGGTGCCCGGGTGGAGGTCATCGCCGCCCAGCAGTTCAACCATGGCGGCACCCGCCGCTGGGCGAGCGAACAGGTGGACGCCGACGCGCTGATCCTGCTGACCCAGGATGCGATTCCGGCCACGCCCCAGACCTTCGCCAACCTGATCCAGGAACTGGAAGAAGACCCGCGGATCGGCCTCGCCTACGGTCGTCAGTTGCCGCACCCCGGCGCCGGGATTCTCGAAGCGCAGTCGCGCCACTTCAACTACAGCCCGCAGAGCCGCAGCAAAAGCCTGGCCGACGCCGGGGAGCTGGGGATCAAGACCTGCTTCAGTTCGGACTCGTTTTCCGTCTACCGGCGCAGTGCCCTGCAAGCAGTGGGCGGCTTTCCCGAGGACGTCATCGGCAGCGAGGACGCCCACGTCGCGGCGCGCATGCTGCTCAACGGTTATCTGGTGCGCTACGCCGCCAGTGCGTGCGTACAGCATTCGCACAGCTACAGTCTGATGCAGGAGTTCCGCCGTTATTTCGATATCGGCGTGTTTTATGGCCGCGAGCCCTGGATCCGCGAAGCCTTCGGCAGCGCGGGTGGAGAAGGCAAGCGTTACGTCCAGGCCGAGTTGCGCGCCTTGCGTGACGCCGGCCAGTTGCAACGTGTACCCGAAGTGCTGCTGCGCAGCGCGCTGAAGCTGTTGGGCTATCGCCTCGGCCACGCCGAACAGCATCTGCCGACACCGCTCAAGCGTCGCTTGAGCATGTTCTCAAACTACTGGACCTGAGCTGTCATGATGACTATTAACCGACCTTCCCGGCTTTGTCTGTTGAGCATCCTGACCGCCTCCCTGTGGCTGGGCGGCTGCTCGACCCCCGCCCATGTCGCGCTCCCTGACAGCGACACCCTCAAGGCCCGCCACGCGGCGGCACTGACCCTGGCCGACCTGCCGCCAGCCCAGGTGCTGATCCAGAGCGGCGACACCCTGCGCATCGTGCGCGATGCCCAGGAGCCGGCCGCCACCGACGACATGACGCTGTTCGTGGTGCGCCCGGACGGCTTCATCTCGATGCCCAACATCGGCCGGATCAAGGCCGCGCTGCTGACCCCGGAAGACCTGGGCAAGGAAATCACCAAACGCTACACCCGTGTCTACCGCGAGCCCGAAGTGACCGTGAACATCGCCATTGCCCCAAGCAACCGGGTGTTCATCGGCGGCGCGGTGGCCAACCCGTCGTTCTTCAACCTCGCCGGCACCGTGTCGGTGGAGCAGGCCCTGCTCAGCTCTGGCGGCGTCCTGCCGTCGGCCGACAGCTCCAACATCGCCCTGCTCCGGACCGGCCCCGACGGCAAGTACAAGATGTACTTCGTCGACCTCAGCAACATGCTCAGCAACCCCAACCATCCGCTGGTCGCCCTGCAGCGCGGCGACCTGATCTACGTGCCGCAATCGACCATCGGCAGCACGGTGGAAGCGGTGGACATGTACTTCACCAAGCTGTTCCCGGTTAACAAAGGGATCGGCCTGGGCTTCAACTACGACTTGAACAGCCAGGATGTAAGAAACAGCGGCAACAGCACGACCAACATCGAAAACGTCAATAACATTTCTCAGTAGACAGGAGTGATGCGTTTGATCGGCCTCCATCAGCCACTGCTACAAGTACTTTCAACGGAGTGATCCCGTGATCGAAATACGCTCTCTACGCGACCTGTTGCGCCTGTTCTTCATATTCCGCCGCGAGTTCAAGCTGGCGGTCGTCACCACCATCGTGGTCGCGGTACTGGGCGCCTTCCTGCTGCCGACGCGCTACGAGTCGGACGCGCGCCTGCTGGTCAAGCCCGGGCGCGACAGCACCACGGTGCCGATCGAGGCCAGCAATCGCCAGACGCTGATCTCGCCCAGCACCCAGCACGACCCGATCGTCGATGAGGAGAAGATGCTCACCGGCCGGCCGATCGTGCACATCGTCGCCCAGCGCTACCTGGAACTGAGCGCGGCCGCCGAACCCCAGGGTTTCTGGAAGACCCTCAAGTTCTACGCCAAGAAAGCCATGGGCACGGCCATCGATGCGCTGCGCAGCCTGCTGCAACTGGTCGGCCTGTCGGAGCCGCAGAGCCCGCTGGACCGCCTGGCGACCCGCCTGGAAAAGAACTTCCAGGCCAGCCATGAAGCGGGCTCCTCGGTGATCGATATCAGCTTTACCTGGGACGACCCGGAAGTCGCGCAGCAGGTGGTGAAAATCTGGGTCGACACCTTCCTCGAGGAACGCGCCCGGGTCCTCGGTCGCAAGAGCCTCTACGCCTTCTATGAGGGCGAAGGCAACAAGGTGGCCGCGCAGATCCTCAGCCTCAAGGAACAGTTGCAGGGCCGCCTGAAGCAGATCGATTCGATCAGCGTCGATGCCCGCCTGGAAAACCTCACCAGCCAGATCGACCGGCTGACCGACGCCCGGGTCAATGCGCAGAACCAGCTGTCCGGGATCAGCAGCTTCCTGATCAACGCCCGCCAGCAGATCCTCGATCAGCCCGTCGAAGTGGTGACCAGTCGTGAGACCAGCCTCAACCCGACCCAGCTCGACCTCAAGCGCCAGCTCAACACCCTGCAAGTGGAACGCGCGCGCCTGCTGCGCACCTATTTGCCCGAGGCGCCGGCGGTCAAGCAGATCGAACAGAACATCCACGACCTGCAGGCCCTCAGCGAACAGGAAGAGACCCGCCTGGAACGCTCGAAGAACATTGCGCCCAATAGCCTGGTGACCAACGTCAAGCAGCAGGTCATCGATGCCCAGCTGCAACAACGCCGGCTGACCGGACAGATCGAGAACTACGACAAGACCCTGGCCACCCTGCGTGCCGAACGCGACCGGGTGCTGACCGACGAGCCTGAACTCAACCGCCTGACCCAGCAGTTGCGCACCGCTGAAAAGAGCTACGCGCTGTACTCGGAAAACCTGGAACAGGCGCGCATCGACCACGAACTCGACAGCAGCCAGATCAGCAACATCGCGATCATCGAGCACGCCACCTTCAACCCGGCGCGGGTCTTCCCCAAGAGCCTGCTGATCCTGCTGTTCGCCATTCCCGCGGGGATCGCCGTGGGTCTTTTGACCATCTATGTCTGCTACCTGCTGGACCAGCGCATCCACGACGGCTCGCGCCTGCCGGAGCTGTTCCAGGTGCCGCTGTGGGGCAGCGTGCCGGACCTCGAGGACGCCACACCCGCAGCGATGACCGCGAGCATCTACCGGCTCTACAGCCTGTTGCCCATGGACCGCATCGAGAGCCAGGGCCTGACCCTGGGCCTGACCTCGGCGCGCCATGGCGAAGGCGTGAATTTCATCCTCGAACGCCTGCGCCGCCTGCTGGAAGAACGCGGCCATCGCGTGCGGGTCAATGACAGCGCGCCGGCCCAGCCCGGTGAAGTGCTGCTGCTGGATGCCTCGGCCCTGTTGTCGAACCAGGAGGCCTTCCTGATCCTGCGCCGCGCCGACCTGATCGCCCTGGTGATCGAGGCTCGGACCAGCACCGTGCCGATGATCGAGAATGCGCTGTCGCTGCTGACCACCGCCTTCGGCAAGGTCGACGGGCTGATCCTCAACCGTCGTCGCTTCGAAGTACCGTCCAGGGTGCTGGAGCGGATCAACAGCTGGCGCGGTGCCGCCTGATGCGTATCGCCTTGCTGGCCCCGCTGCCGCCGGAACAGACCGGTATCGCCGACTACGCCGCGCATTTCAGCAATGCGCTGCGCGGCCTTGGCATCGAGGTGCTGACGCCGCTGGCCGGCTGTCACGATCCCGCGGAACAGCTGACGCGCCTGCGTGCCTTCGACTGGACGGGCGTCGACCTGGTGCACGCCGAACTCGGGGGTGGCCGCTTCGGCGAATTCCAGGCGCTCGACTACCTGAGCAGCGAACAACCGCGGATCCCGCGCACCGCCACCGTGCACGACCCGGAACGCCTGATCTGGCGGCGCGCCCGGCTGTTCTGGCCGCTGACCCTGCTCGAACGCCTGCCGCACCCGCTGCCGCAAGCGGCGGCGCTGCTCGCCGACCCGCTGACCCTGCATGAAGAACGGCGCCTGGCCCGTGGCATGCGCCGGCTGATTACCCTGACCCGGCTGGGCGGCGACTGCCTGCGCCAGCGCATGGGCCTGCAGCCGCAACAGGTAGCGGTGATCGCCCACGGCAACCTGCCGATCCCGGCAGCCGAACTGCCGCCGCTGGTGCCGCTGCGCCTGCTGTACTTCGGCTTCATCTACCGCGGCAAGGGCATCGAGGACCTGATCGAAGCCCTGGCCCGCACCCTGGCGGCCAACCCGCAGTGCCGTGGCCAGGTCCGCCTGACCCTGGCCGGCGGCACCGCCCCGGAAATGACCTTCGACCCGGCCGGCAACTACCTCGACGGCCTGCGCCAGCGTATCCGCGAACTGCAACTGGACGATGTGGTGGACTGGCAACTGGACCTGCCGTCCGCCGAGATCGCCCGCACCATCCAGGCCCACCATGTGATGGTGCTGCCGTACCGGGAATCGAAAAAGCTCGCCTGGCTCGGCCAGATGCGCGGCACCAGCGGCGCCCTGTCCTGGGCCAATGCCTGCGGTCGCGGGGTCGTCACCTCCAATGCCCGGGCCTTTGCCGAAGAGGTTGCCGGCGGCAATGGCGTGACCTATCAGCAAGGCGATGTCGAAGCGCTGAGCCAGCACCTGAGCCGCCTGGTGCTGGAGCCCGAACTGGCCCGCCAGTGGGCCGCGCGGGCCAGCGAGGCCGGGCACCAGCGTGAGTGGAGCGCGACCGCGCGCCGTTTTGCCGAACTGTTCAATGAAGTGTGCAAGGAGCGATCGATATGAAGACCCGACCAGGCCTCGAACGTCGCCCGCTATTGCGCTATCTGCCGCTGGTGGCCGCGCTGGCGGTGGGCGGCGCCCTGCTGCTCAGCGAACAAGTCGATGCCACGCCGATCAACCTGGCTCCCGATCGCACCCTGGTGTGGAAGGACTACCTGGGGGTCAACGCGCACTTCCTGTGGTTCACCCCGCAGCAATACCGCAAACAGATCGCCGCCTATAAACAGCTCGGCCTGCAATGGGTACGGGTCGACCTGCACTGGGACCGGCTCGAGCCCACCGAAGAGGGTTACCAGCTCAGCACCCTCGACGAACTGGACCGGACCCTGAGCGACGCGAAACTCAAGTCGCTGTTCTACCTCGTCGGCTCGGCGCCCTTCGTGACCACCGCTCCCAAGGGCGGGCCCTTCCAGGATCAGTACCCGCCGCGCGATCCGAAAGTCTTCGCCACGCGCATGGCGATGCTGGCCCAGCGTTACCCGAACATCGACGCCTGGCAGGTGTGGAACGAACAGAACATCCCCAACAACTGGCGGCCGAAACCCGATGCCAAAGGCTACGGCGAACTGTTGCTGGCGACTCATCAGGCGCTGAACCAGGTGGCGCCGGACAAGACCCAGGTCATGGGCGGCATGGCCTACTACAGCCAGATGCCGACCCAGCGCAACGCGCTGATGTTCGAAAAACTCGGCGAACTGGGCGTGCAGAGCCTGGGCATGGTCGCCGCCTACCACCCGTATTCGGAAACCCCGGAAACGGATGAACCAGGCAAGAACGAAGTGCTGCTGCGCGGCAAGCAGCTCAACGACATGCTGCACGGCGCCGGCCTGAAGAGGGTCTGGGCCACCGAGTGGGGCTGGTCGAGCTACGCCGGGCCCAAGGAGATGCAGCGGCTGATCGGCGTCGACGGCCAGGCCGACTACACCCTGCGCCGCCTGGCGTTGATGAGCGATCAGGACTACGAGCGGATCTTCCTCTTCGCCCTTTCCGATCTCGACTCGCGCGCCTCGGCCCGCGACCAGCATTACGGCCTGCTCGACCTCAACGGCGAACCCAAGCCGGTGTACAAGGCGCTCGCGCGGTTTCTCGAGATCACCGGCGCGCGCCTCAAGCCCGGCAAGACGCCCGTGCTGGAAAACCTGCCCGACACCTTCTACAGCGTGTCCTGGACCCGCGACGACGGTAAGCGCCTGCTGATGTTCTGGAGCGCCAAGGGCGGCACCATCAAATTGCCGCAAGTGCACCAGGCAGAGCTCTACGATCCGCTCAGCGGAACCCGGGCCAGCCTCGACGCCGCGGACGGCATCCAGCCGACCGTGAAATCATCCCTGCAGATTCTCGTGTGGTAATCGATCTCGACCTGGAGTGCCGTACGTGAAGATTCTCTGGATTCTCCCCTACCTGCCCTGGCCCATGACCAGCGGCGGCAAGACTCGCCAGTTTCACTTGCTGCGGACCTTGAGCGAGCGGGGTCATCGCATCACCTTGCTGGTGCAGTCGAAGACCGAGGCCGATGCCGCCACCCGCGCCACCCTCGAGCCCTGGCTGGAGCGCCTGATCGTGGAGCCCCGGCGCCCGCTGAAACATCCGGTCACGCTGCTGGCCGGGCTGTTCGCGCCCTGGCCGCTGCTGACCACAGTCAACGGTGTGTCACGTCCGTTGCGCGAGCGCTTCGACAGCCTGCTGCAGGAGCCCTGGGATGTGATCCAGGTCGAGCACAGCTACAGCCTGCAACCCTATCTGCAACCGCTGCTGCGGGCCGGCCGGGACTTCGTGCTCACCGAGCACAACCTCGAATCCAGCCTGGGCGGCGCGACCTATGACCGCTTCCCGGCCTGGGCCAGCCTCTTCGTGCGCTATGACCAATGGCGCTGCCGGCAGTGGGAACGCAAGGCGTTCGATTCGGCCCGCCAGGTAGTCGCGGTGACCGAAAGCGATGCCCAGGCCATGCGCCAGCTGACCCGTACCCCGGTCGAGGTGGTGGTCAACGGCGTCGACAGCCGCAGCTTTGCCGAAGTCTCGGCCGACCCGCAGAGCCAGCGGGTGCTGTTTGTCGGCAACTACGAATACGCGCCGAACCTGGACGCCGTGCAGTGGATGCTCGACGAGATTTTCCCGCGGGTCTGGAGCCACTGCCCCGAGGCGCGCCTGGCGGTGGCCGGGTATGCCTTGCCGGCCAACTGGCCCGAACGCTGGACCGACAGCCGCATCGAGTGGGTCGGCTTCGTGCCGGACCTGCCCGATCTGCAACGACGTTGCGCGCTGTTCATCGCGCCGTTGCGCCAGGGCGGCGGCTCCAAGCTCAAGGTGCTCGAAGCCATGGCCGCCGGCCTGCCGCTGGTCAGCACCGCACAAGGCGCCTCGGGCCTGGCCATCCGCCCCGAGGAACATTACCTGGCAGGCGACAATGCCCAGGCCCTGGCCGATGCCGTGATTCGCCTGTTGAGCGAGCCGACCCTGGCCGCCCAACTGGCCGGCGCCGCCCGCCTGTATGCCCGCCAGCATCATGACTGGGCCGTAGCCGGCGACGAGCTGGAACAGATCTACCGGACCCTGCCCTCCACACAGGAGCATCCCGCATGCGTGTAGCCCTCGATTATCGTCCGGCCACGGTCGCTCCCTCTTCGGGCATCGCCCGTCAGGTCAAGGCACTGGAACAGGCCCTGCGCGCCCGTGAAGACACCGAATTGCTGCTGGTGAGCGAAGCGCCACTGGAGCATGAGCAACGCCAGACCGCCTTCTGCCCGGCCTGGCCGAGCCCCCTCGATGGCGTGCAACGCCCCGGCGTGCGCCTGCGCTTCGAACGCAAATTCTTGCCGGCGACCATTCGCGAGCAGTCGGTCGACCTGTACATCGCCACCGCCAACATGGGCCTGCCCATCGGCCACAAGCCGGCGGGTACCCGTTATGTGCTGATCCTGCATGACCTGTTCCAGCTGACCCAGCGCAACTTCCACCGCTCGCAGCTCAAGGCCCTGGCCTATCGGCTGATCGATGCCGTGTCGATCGCCTGGTCGATCTGGGTCGCCGATGAAGTCTGGTGCCCTTCGCGGTTTTCCTGCAGCGAAGCGGCCCGGCTGTTTCCCTGGGCGCGGCCGAAGTTCCGCGTGCTGAACAACCTGGTGCCGGAGTTCCAGGGCGCCATCGGCCCGCTGCCGACGGGCCTGCCCGAGCGCTACTGGCTGGCCGTCGGGACGCGGGAGCCGCGCAAGAACATGCCGTTCTTCATCGAGCAGTGGCAGCGCTGCCGCCAGGAAAACCCGCAAGTACCGGAGCTGGTCCTGGTCGGCCACGCCAGCGACCTGCCGGCGAACCTGAGCCAGTTGCCCGGCCTGCATTGGGTCAATGGCGTCAGCGACGAGCAGTTGCAGGCCCTGTACCAGCATGCCGACTGCCTGTGGCAACCCTCCTACGCCGAAGGCTTCGGCCTGCCGGTGGTCGAGGCGCTGTGGCAGGGCACGCCGGTGGCGGTGGCCAGGGGCTCGGCCCTCGACGAAGTGTCTCCGCCCAGCGCGCGACGCTTCAATGCCCGTGATCGCGCCAGCCTGCGCAACGCGCTGATCGAACAGGCCCAGGACAGCAACAGGCCGGATCCGGACAGCCTGCGCGACTGGGCCCGGCAATTTGCCGAACCGACCTACCGCCAGCGCCTCGATACCTTGCTCACAGGGCTCTTTCACTGATGCTGCCAGGAAAATTCATTGGCCTGACCCTGGGGTTGATCTTCGGGATTCTGTTGTGGGCCCTGCCACCGGCAAAAGTCATCTTCGTGGTGATCGGCCTGGCCGTGACCCTGACGCTGATCCGCAAGCCGCTGTGGGGCCTGCTGATCTTCGCCGTGCTGGCCACCTGCATTCCTTACACCACGCTGCAACTGGGGATTCGCACCACGGTCAGTGAAGCGGTGCTGGGCCTGACGTGGGTCGGGTTGTTCTGGCAATCGTTCATCGGCAAGACCCGCAACCTCATGCTCTGGCGTCCCACCGAACGGGCCATGGCCTGGCTGATGCTGTTCAGCGCCATTCCCTTTGTCTGGGGCATGCTGATCATTCATGCCGAGGGCAACGGCCCGGTGAACTGGGTGCGCTGGCTGATGAACCTGTCGCTGCTGTTCATGGTGCCGCTGCTGCTGCGTACCGATGCCGACCGCGACAAAGTGGTGATCGCCCTGCTGCTGGGCACCCTGCTGATGCTGCTGTTGTCGATCGGCATGTTCATCAAGTCGCGCAACGCGATGTCGATGATCCCGATCCTCACCGACCTCAAGTACGCCCACCCGGAAGCGGTGAAGGACATCTTCTCCGCCAACTACCAGCGCATGGCATCGCCCTGGGTTCACCCCAACCTCACGGGTGGCGTGCTGGTGCTGTTCATTCCCCTGGCGCTGCTCTATGGCTGGACCCGCACCGGCGCGCGTCGGGCCCTGGGGCTGGCGGTGGCAATCCTCGGTTGCGCCGGGCTGCTGCTGAGTATTTCCCGCGGGGCGATCCTGGCCCTGGCCCTGGTGCTGATCTGGCTGACCTACAAACGCGTGCCCTACAGCGGCCGGATCATCGGCCTCGGGGCGGCTTTCGCGGTGGCCCTGGTGATGTTCTATCCGCCGCTGCAGGAACGCCTGATGACCATGTTCTCGGCGACCAACGCCAGTACCGAAGTGCGTTTCGACGAGTACGCGAAATTCCCCGAGGCAATGATGCGCTACCCGCTGGGCATCGGCTTCAAGGTCGATCCGCCGGTACCGGGCACCGACCTGCCGGGCATCTCCAACCTGTGGCTGAACTTCATCTACAAGATCGGCATTCCGGGGATGCTGCTGTTCATCGCCGTCACCCTGTTGTGGTGGCGCGAGGTGCGCCCGCTGGCGCCGATCCGTCAGGTGACCGCTGACAACGCGCTGTGGCTGGGCTGCATTTCCGGCCTGCTGGCAGCGTTGCTGACGGGTCTGTTCGACCACTACTTCAGCTTCACTTTCGTGCTGATCGGTCTGTTCTGGCTGTTGATGGGCATAAGCCTGCAACAGGTCCGGTTACGCCCGGCCATCACCCTCCCCCTCATCAACCCCAAGGATCGCCAAGCATGAAACACCGTATTTTCCATTCTGCGGATCTGCCGGAACGCCTGCCGGCCCTGGCCTCGGAGCTGGGCGTCAGCCACGATGAACTGCTCGAGGCCTACAGCTGGGGGCTGAACAACGACGTGCTGTTCGTCGAGGGCGACGGCGAGCAGGCGCGCTACAGCGTCTGCTCGGTGGACATCGAACAGATCATCGAGCATCCCCTGGCCCGACGCCTGTATGGTCGTTTGAAGCAGGACATCCCCACCACCCTGGTGCCGCGCTACGGCAAGAACCTGGCCACCCTCAAGGACCGCTGGTTGCGGGCCTGGGAACAGGCCTACAACATCCTGATCAACAAGATCCCCAGCCATCACGTGCGCATCGCCTGGCTGCGCCTGGGCGGCGCGAAAATCGGCAAGGGCTCGACCATCTGGCGCAACACCGAGGTGCTGGGTGTGGAAAACCTGGTGATCGGCGATGACAGCGTGATCGCCTGGCATTGTCAGATCGACGCCCGGGCCGGGCTGATCATCGGCGATCATGTGACGATCGCCTCTCACGTGCTGATTCTCGCCGGCGGCCATGACCCGATGAGCCCCGAGTTCTGGTCGGTGTCCGCGCCCATCTACATCGATGACTACGCCTGGATCGCCACCCGGGCGCTGCTTGCCCATGGTTCGCATATCGGTCGCGGGGCGGTAGTGACCGCCAACACCCTGGTGGCCAAGGCCGTTCCCCCCTACAAGATCATCGGTGGCAGCGGTGCCAAACCCATGGGCGAGCGCCCTCACGACCTGAACTACAAGGTGGGTGGCAAAGGCCTGTTCACCCTGTTCTATTGATGCTCGGCAGCACCCTGCTGCTGACCCTGGCGACCCTCGCCGGGCTGCTCGCCGGTTTTGCCCGCGAATGGCTGCTGGTGGCGGCCTGGGGCGCGGGCAGCCGCAGCGATGCGTTCCTGGTCGCGGTGTTCATTCCCGAAGCCCTGCGCATGACCCTGGCGGCCGGTATCCTGGCGGCCGCGGCCCTGCCGCTCTATCAGGAGCGCGACGCCCGGCGCCAGCACGCCTGGCTGGCCGGCCTGAGTCCGCGCCTGCTGGGCCTGGGACTGGGGCTCTATGCCCTGCTGGCCTTGAGCGCGCCGCTGTGGATCCGCCTGATCGGTCCCGGGCTCGACAGCGCAGCCCAGGCTGAAGCCGCCGCCAACCTGCGCAGCCTGGCCGCCTGTATCCCCGGCCTGCTCCTGCATGCGCTGTTCAGCATTCCGCTGCATGCCCGGCAACGTTTTGTCCTGCCGGGGCTGGGTTCGCTGCTGTTCAACCTGCCACCGGTGCTTTATCTGTTTTTCTACGGCCAGGCGAGCCTGGGCTCCGGCCTTTCGCTGGCGTTTTTTCTCGGCAGCCTGCTGATGTGCCTGTCGCTGGTGCCGGCGATCTGGCAAACCGGCTGGCGCCCCTGGCAGGTCCGCGGGGACGCCGGGGCCAGCCGTGAATTGCTCGTGCGCCTCGGCCCGCTGCTGACCAGCAACCTGGCCAGCCAGGGCCTGGCGCTGGTGGAACGGGTGGTCGCCAGCTACCTGGGCGAAGGCGCGGTGACCTGGGTCAACCTGGCGCGCAAGCTGATCAACCTGCCCTTGATTGCCTTGATGAGCCTGAACCAGGTCCTGCTCGGCCTGATGAGCGGCAAGTCCGGCGATCAACGCCTGGGGCTGCTGCATCGCGGGCTCGACGCCGCGACCCTGCTGAGCCTGCCTGCGGCCCTCGGCCTGGTGGGCGCCAGCCCGGCGCTGATCCATTGGTTGCTGCCCGCCCAGAGCGCCGACGGACCACTGCCGGCGCTGCTGGGCTGGTTCGCCGTGTCCCTGGTGTTCGGCGCCTGGAACGCCATGCTCGCGCGCTACGCCTATGCCGCCGGCGATACCCGAACGCCGCTGTACTGCGAACTGCTCGGCAGCCTGCTCAACGCCTTGCTGCTGGCGGGCTTGCCGCTGATTGCGGGGCTGAATGCGATTCCCCTGGCCGCCCTCGGCGGCGTGATCCTGACCAACCTGTTGCTGATGCAGCGCCAGCAGTTGCTCAGCCTCATCAGCTGGCCAGTGCGCTGGGCGGTCAGCGCCGTCCTGCTGGGTGCCGCGGCACTGCTGTTGCATCCGCTGCCGAACGTCTGGCTGCAACTGGGGCTCAGCACCGTGGCCGGGCTGCTCCTGCTGATCGCCCTGGGCCTCTGGCTGAAACCCTGGCGGGCGTGAACGAGCGGCAGAGGGTTGACCTGATGTCACACTTATCCGTTATAAGTGCAGTCAGCCCCCGCCGACCCGGCAGAGTGTATTTCTTGGATCAGCGTTTGGACGCTAAGCTTGGACTATGGATGACTCAGATTACCTGCGCCTGCTCACCATTCAGGCCGAACAAGCCAACGCGTTCCTGTCCAATGCGCGCAAATGGGAGCGTGAGCGTTGGGTCTGCCAGCGCCTGCTGCAAGGCTTGAACATCCCCTACCGTGCCGACGAATTCACGCCCGCCGGGCAGGAGCCGCCGGACGTACTGTTTCGCGAGGCCTGTTTCGAGGTGTTCTTCGTGCTGGACGAAGGCCGTCGCCTCAACGATGAATGGCGCGACGAGTTGCAACGGCGCCGCAGTGCCTTCTCCCTCAGCCAACTGGTGCGGCGCGAGGCCAAGCCCAAGCGCATTCCGGCCAACGAACTGTTGCTCAGGCTGGCCCCGACCCTGCGCAAGAAAGCCCACAACTACAAGGAACGTGGCATGGACCTGGGGGAACTGGACATCATCGCCTTCGCCAGCCTCAAGCGCGAAGTGCTCGACCTCAACAGCCATTTCCCGCCACCGACCGAGTATCTGCGCCAGGGTTGGCGCTCGTTGTCGCTGGTCGGACCGACCTTCGCCCGCGTACTGTTCGCCCATCCCGACGCGCCGGACTTCCTGCGTGGCAACCTGGGGCGCAGCATCCTCTTCGACGTCGGGATCAGCCTGTAGGTCGTTTAGCGAAGGTTTTTCCAGCCCCCCCTTCAGACCGTTGTGGCATGGCGCAAACACCCTGCGAGTGTTACAAAGCGCAATCACCCGCGCGATGACAAGGTCCGCATCCGCGAGCAGCTATGCTCCGTTCCATACCGCATAGCCCGACAAGATGGCACTGCGCTGTAACCTTCATACTTTTCGCAACGTCTAGCTGACGAGGCTTTTTATGACCAGCCGCCTGAACCCCGACGACCAACGCCATGTCGAAGAATACCTGCAACTGGCCCAGCACCGAGTCGAGCGCCGGCCCTTCCGGCCGTGGATGCTCCTCGTGATAGTCGTGACCATCACCATTGGCCTGGGCCTGCTGAGCCGACTTATCAGTTACCTGACGCTATGAGCTGCATTGCGCTCGCTCGGGTAACCGTACCGATTTCTTTTAGCCTTGCGAGATATCCCCATGACTCATCGTATTGTCATCGTTGGCGGCGGCGCCGGCGGTCTGGAGTTGGCTACCCGTCTGGGTAAGACTCTGGGCAAGCGCGGCACCGCCAGTGTGATGCTGGTCGACGCGAACCTGACCCACATCTGGAAGCCCTTGCTGCACGAAGTAGCCGCCGGCTCGCTGAACTCTTCCGAAGACGAACTCAACTATGTCGCCCAAGCCAAATGGAACCACTTCGAGTTCCAGCTGGGCCGCATGAGCGGGCTCGATCGTCAGCAGAAGAAAATCCAGCTGGCCGCCACCTACGACGAAAATGGCGTGGAACTGCTGCCGGCCCGCGAGCTGGGGTACGACACCCTGGTGATCGCCGTGGGCAGCACCACCAACGACTTCGGCACCCAGGGCGCCGCCCAGCATTGCCTGTTCCTCGACACCCGCAAGCAGGCCGAACGCTTCCATCAGCAACTGCTCAACCACTACCTGCGCGCCCACGCCGGGCAGACCGATGTGGTCGAGCAGATCAGCGTGGCCATCGTCGGTGCCGGCGCCACGGGCGTCGAGCTGGCCGCCGAGTTGCACAATGCCGCTCACGAACTGGCGGCTTACGGCCTGGACCGGATCAAGCCGGAAAACATGCACATCACCCTGATCGAGGCAGGCCCACGGGTACTGCCAGCCCTGCCGGAGCGGATTGGCGGACCGGTACACAAGACCCTGGAAAAACTCGGGGTCAAGGTGATGACCAACGCCGCAGTCAGCGAAGTGACCGCCGACAGCCTGATTACCGCCGATGGCCAGGTGATTGCCGCCAGCCTGAAAGTCTGGGCCGCCGGGATTCGCGCACCGGGTTTCCTCAAGGACATCGACGGCCTGGAAACCAACCGCATCAACCAGCTGCAAGTCCTGCCGACCCTGCAGACCACCCGCGACGAGAATATCTTCGCCTTTGGCGACTGCGCCGCCTGCCCGCAACCGGGCACCGATCGCAACGTTCCACCGCGGGCCCAGGCGGCTCACCAGCAGGCATCGCTGCTGACCAAGTCGCTGAAACTGCGCATCGAAGGCAAGGCCCTGCCGGAATACAAATACACCGACTACGGTTCGCTGATCTCGCTGTCGCGCTTTTCCGCCGTGGGCAACCTGATGGGTAACCTGACCGGCAGCGTGATGCTCGAAGGCTGGCTGGCGCGGATGTTCTATGTGTCGCTGTACCGCATGCACCAGATGGCGCTCTACGGCCCGTTCCGGACCGCCATGCTGATGCTCGGCAGCCGGATCGGCCGCGGCACCGAGCCACGACTCAAGCTGCACTGAGTCAATCGTTCAAGGCAGGAATGCCCCGAGCGATCGGGGCATTTTTTTGCATCCTGTTCAAGGTTGGCTCAAGCCTTTGTCCAACTCGGGACCCACAGGGGAGTTGCCAGAGTTCGAAGAAAAAAGAAACTTCCCTTAGTTGATATACGAATTTTCTGAACATTACACAACCAATCCACCGACTAAATAAAAAGACTTTTCCGACTTCATCCCTAGCGTTCAAAAGTTGCTCCCTCCAGCGCAAACAATGCGTACCCCTGCTTCCAGCAGCACCTTTTAAAGCAACATATACAGACTTGATCCAATAAGCATTCAAGGCAACAACCACGTCCCATCTAGTTGTATCGGCAGTTAGCTTAGCCCTCCTCTCGACTCGCCCATCACCCAATGAATCTGCCTTCCTGGCTGGTCCTGCAACGGCCGAAGGCGATAAGAATCGCTCCCCTGCTTACCAGACCAGACAGACAATCCCCTTCAATAAAATCGTCACAAGACAACACTTTAAGAATCTTCTTATTGAAACCCCGTCAATCAAAAAAGTACTAGCAGCCATTCAAAGCCATAAACCAATCAACACTTTAAGAATGGTCTTATTGTAACGACCGAAGTGAAGATACAAGATTGCACCTCCAACTTTAGCAGGTACATGAAATGTCCAAACTTCTCAAAAGCATCGTCTCCATGGCTATCGCTGGCGCAGTCAGCACTTCCGCTCTCGCGGCAGACGGCACCATCAACTTCACCGGCGACATCATCGCTGCATCCTGCGCTATCACCGGCGGCTCCGGCACCAACGTTGGTGGTGACAAGGGCGCCAAAGCCGTCACCGTCAACCTCGGCAAGGTCAGTAGCGACTCGCTCACCGGTACTGCTGGCGGCGGCATCGTCGGTGGTAAGAACATCAACCTGAGCCTGGATTGCGGCGGTACCGCAGCCGGTCTGAAATCCGTCAAGCTGCAGTTCGACCCGAACAGCGGCTCCGGCATCGACAGCAAGAACGGCATGCTGCTGAAAACCACCGGTGACGCAGAGGGCGTGGGCATCGGTATTTACGACGCCAGCAACAAACTGCTGAACATCGCCGCGAACGAAACCATCAACGGCACACTGGTGGAAACCAAGGAAGGCGATACCACCAAGTACAAGGCCGTACTGGACATGCGTGCAGGTTATGTGGCGAACGGCGTGACCATCAAGCCAGGTGCGGCGAACGGCACCCTGCCGTTTACCCTGACCTACGAGTAACCCGCGCCAAAGGGAGGGGCCTGCGCCCCTCCCTCCGACCTGGAGCCGCTATGAAAACCCCACTATTGACACGCCTTGCACTCGCCAGTGCCATGACGCTCTTTGCGTCGATGGCCAGTGCCGGTATTACACTGGATGGCACCCGCGTCGTCTTTGCTGCGCCAGCCAAGGAAACATCCGTCGTCGTCAGGAACCAGGACTCGAGCGACATCATGGTCCAGTCCTGGGTCGAGCCAGACAGCAGCGGGTCCGCGACCGACGTACCGTTCGCCATTACCCCTCCCCTCGTTCGCCTTGGAGGCAACAAGCAGCAAGTCCTGCGCATCCTCTATCAAGGCCAGGGGTTGCCGACCGACAAGGAGTCCGTGTTCTGGCTCGCCGTGCAAGAGATTCCGCAAAAAGCCAAGGACCAGAACAGCCTGCAGATCGCCATACGCCAGCGCGTAAAACTGTTCTACCGCCCGGCCAACCTGCCGGACACCGCGGCCAATGCAGCCAAGAGCCTGCAATGGAAACTGGTGGAACAAGGCGGTAAAACCGCGCTTTCAGTGACCAACCCTTCCGCGTACCACGTGTCCTTTTCCGGTAGCACCGTGAAACTGCTCACTGGCAAGGGGGCTGGCACCTATACCGCTGCCGCAGAAATGCTCGCGCCGGGAGCAACGCGTGTCGTCGCGATCAAAGGTTCGCCCAGCGTGAGTTCCGGAGCCGCAACGGTGGAATTCGAAAGCATCAACGATTACGGCGGGCTGGACCGCATCACCAGCAAGCTTTCCAACTAACGAAAGCACAGCCGTCATTCGCGCCGCTCGCCAGAGCGCAAAGCTTTACCTATCCGACTTTTTACTCAGGTCAGTGCCTCGGCTACCCGATGCATGATCGAAAGGATTTCGCATGCCCATTTTTCAGAGAGAGCTCAGCTTCAGGATCGCCCGACGGGCGTGCGCGACCTGCCTCATGGCAGTGGGACTGACCTCGAAGCTGTCCGCCGCAGAGGTCGAGTTCAGCGAGTCCTTCCTGAAAATGGAGGGTGCTCCGGTGGACCTCAAGTATTTTGAGAAAGGCAGCGCCGTTCCGCCAGGCACCTACAGCGTCGACCTTTACCTGAACAACGTGCTGATCAAGCGCCAGGAGATCACCTTCAGCGCCGACGCATCCGGGCAGGCCAAACCCGTCCTTTCGCTCGGGCTGCTCAAAGAGCTCGGGCTCAACGCGGGCAAAGCCCAACAGGACGGGCTTATCGCCGCCGATGCCAAGGATGAGCTGCCGTTCGACGTCAGTTCCCAGATCGCCGGCGCAGCAGTGGACTTCGACGTCACCAACCTGGCCTTGCAGCTCAGCATTCCGCAGGCCTACGTCCAGCGCTATTCCCGTGGTTACGTCGACCCGTCGGTCTGGGACGACGGCATCACCGCCTTCTACAGCGACTACCAGGCCAACTTCAACCGCAACACCAACCGGGGAACGAAGAGCGACTACCACAACCTGAACCTGCGCAACGGCTTCAATATCGCCGGCTGGCGCTTTCGCAACGAATCCGCCCTGACCGGCGGCACCGGGACAAAAAGCGAGTTCAAGAGCAACCGTACCTATCTGGAACGCGATGTTCAGCGCCTGAAAGGCAAGTTTTCGATGGGCGAGCTGTACACCCCCGGCGAGATCTTCGACAGCGTGCGTTTTCGCGGCGCCCAGATCGCTTCGGACCTCGGCATGCTGCCTGACAACGAGGTTGGCTACGCACCGGTGATCCGCGGCATCGCTGAAACCAATGCCACCGTCGAAGTACGGCAAAACGGCTACGTGATCTATTCCGCGTCGGTGCCGCCTGGCGCCTTCGAGTTCACTGACATCTATCCCAGCGGCTCCAACGGCGACCTGCAGATCAAGATCATCGAAGCGGACGGTCGTGTACGCGAATACCAACAGTCCTACGCCTACCAGCCGGTCATGACCCGCCGCGGTAACCTTCGCTACGCCTTCACTGCCGGTGAATATCGCTCCAACGACCAACCGTCGCCGTCGTTCACCCAGGGCACGGCGGTCTACGGCGTGACGGATAACCTGACCGGCTATGGTGGCGCGCTGCTTGCGCAAGACTATCGCGCCGTCAACCTTGGCGCGGGTGTGAACTCCAGCATCGGCGGTATATCCTTCGACGTCACCAGCAGTGAATCGAAAACCCTGAACGGCAGGAGCAACAAGGGGCACAGTGCGCGCTTCCTGTACTCCAAGACGCTGAACGCCACCGATACCACCTTCACCATGGCCGGCTACCGCTACTCCACCGAAGGCTATCGCAGCTTCAGCCAGCATGTGGACGACCTCATGTACCAGGAGCGTGCCGGCTTCAGCGCACAAAAGAGCCGAATCAACCTCCGGGTGAACCAGAGCCTGTCACAGCGAGGCTCGCTGTATCTCAGCATGGATGAAACCAACTACTGGAAACAGCAGGGCCGCACACGCAACTGGCAATTTGGTTATGGCAGCAGCATCAACAGCGTCAGCTACAACCTGGCGGTGTCACGCACCCAGAGCGATCCCATGAACGGTGGTTCGGATACACAACTTACCGCCAGCATCAGCCTGCCGCTGGGAGGGAGAAGCAGTTCTCACCGCCTCTCCAGCAACGCCATCAGTTCCAGCAAGGGCGACTCCTCGCTGCAGTCGAACGTGTCCGGCTACCTGGACGACCAGGCCACTCTCAGCTACTCGGCACAGGCCGGACACAGCAAAAGAAACGGCAGCACAGCCGGCGCCGGCCTGGACTGGGATACCCCCATCGCCAAGCTGCGGGGTGGCTATAGCCAGGGTCGCGATGACAAGCATATCGACCTGGGTGCTTCTGGCTCGCTGCTGGTACACAGCGGCGGCGTTACCCTCGGCCAGCCGCTTGGCGAGACCTTCGGCCTGCTGGAAGTTCCGGGTGTCGACGGGGTCGGGGTATCCGGCTGGAACGGCGTGCGCACCAACGGCAAGGGTTACGCGGTGGTGCCCTATATGCAGCCTTATCGTTACAACTGGCTGAACCTGGACACCCAGACCCTGGGCACCGATACCGAGATCAACGAAACCTCCAAGGTGCTGGTGCCGACCCGTGGCGCCATCGTCAAGACAACCTACGCCGCACAGACCGGTCGCCGCCTGCAGTTCGTCCTGCGTGCGGAGCAAGGCGGCAGTATCCCCTTCGGCGCCCAAGGCTACGACGAGCAGGGCAAGCCCCTGGGCATGGTCGACAACCTGTCGCGCCTGCTGGTCTTCGGCGTTACCGACAAGGGCCGACTGGAAATTCGCTGGGCCGAGGGTTCCTGCACGGTGGACTACACACTCCCGGCGGCAAACAAGGAGCTGGCATACGAGCGCGTGGATGGCCTTTGCCGGGCCTTGTGAGCACCGTAAACGCCCCTCGCAACGAAGGGCCGGCAAGGGGATATGCACAGAACGACAACGGACAACCCAAATCTCCCCCCAAAAAAGCCCCGAATTATCGGGGCTTTTTTTGCTTCACGCCCAAGGCACGAAACCATCTTCAGCAAGCCAGTATGTGCGCCTGCGCTCCAATCCTGCCGACCGTGCTTTGTATACAGCCACATCAGAACGGTCGTCTTGCCTTGAATGCCGTAGCGCGCCTGAGCCTCTTTATGACTCGGCTCCTTTTCAACCTGGTCGACGACCGGCAATTTAATAGTCAGCGTGTAATCACGCTGACAGCGCCGTTTTCTCGCTTCCAGTACGTCCTCCTGAAAAGAGATCAGAAGGTGTGAACCTTATTCAGGAAAGGACAGACACAACCGACACCAAATTCCGGGCAAAAAAAATCCCCGTATCTTTCGATACGAGGATTTTCAGTATGGTCGGGGTAAGGGGATTCGAACTCCTGACATCCTGCTCCCAAAGCAGGCGCGCTACCGGACTGCGCTATACCCCGGTAAAAAAAAGGCACCTTTTAAAGGCGCCTTCTGCGAACAGAGCTTTTGGCGTCTGATCTTAAGATTCGATTCCAGCGAGCTGGTCTCAAAAATGGTGGGTCGTGTGGGATTCGAACCTACGACCAATTGGTTAAAAGCCAACTGCTCTACCAACTGAGCTAACGACCCAAATATGGTCGGGGTAAGGGGATTCGAACTCCTGACATCCTGCTCCCAAAGCAGGCGCGCTACCGGACTGCGCTATACCCCGGTTTGAAATTGGCTCCGTGACCAGGACTCGAACCTGGGACCCAATGATTAACAGTCATTTGCTCTACCGACTGAGCTATCACGGAACTGAACATTTCAATTTACAGCTTTTACAGCAGGCTTTTATTTCTAGAAGCCTCCTCGTTGACCCTGTCCGTATCGCTACGTTCGTGTCTCTGAGGCGCGCTATTCTACAATCTTAAAAACCTCTGTCAACCCCCTAAATTGCTTTCAAGACAATGATTTGCAACTTATTTCAGTTTTTTCCTCGGGGAGGAAAAACCCTTGGGGTGACTTACTGCGGGGCGCACTTTACAAGCCTTTGCCTTACAGTTCAACGCCCTATGCAAAAAAAGGCCTCGCAATGCGAGGCCTCCTTCCCAATGACACCCTATTTGGCTCAGGCGAAGACGATTTCGTCGTTTTCCACCTTGGCCGTCACAGTGACTCCCGGCAGGAAACTGCCAGACAGAATCAACTGCGCCAGCGGGTTCTCGATCCAGCGCTGGATCGCTCGTTTGAGCGGGCGCGCGCCATAGACCGGGTCGTAGCCCACGGCAATCAGTTTGTCCAAGGCCTCGCCACTCAGCTCCAGCTTGAGCTCTCGCTCCGCCAGGCGGCCGCGCAGGCGGCCCAGCTGGATCTCGGTGATGCCGGCGATCTGGTCCCTAGCCAATGGCTCGAAGATCACCACTTCGTCGATCCGGTTGATGAACTCCGGACGGAAATGGCTCGACACCGCATCCATCACCGCCGCCCGCTGTGCTTCGCGATCCCCCACCAGTTCCTGGATCTGCACCGAGCCCAGGTTGGAGGTCATGACGATCACCGTATTACGGAAATCCACGGTACGCCCATGGCTGTCCGTCAGGCGGCCGTCTTCCAGCACCTGCAGCAGGATGTTGAACACGTCTGGATGGGCCTTCTCGACCTCGTCCAGCAGGATCACTGAATAAGGCTTACGACGCACCGCCTCGGTCAGGTAACCGCCCTCCTCGTAGCCGACGTAGCCTGGAGGCGCACCGATCAACCGAGCCACGGAATGTTTCTCCATGAATTCGGACATATCGATCCGCACCATCGCCTCTTCGGTATCGAAAAGGAATTCGGCCAGCGCCTTGCACAACTCGGTTTTACCCACACCGGTCGGGCCTAAGAACATGAACGAGCCACTTGGCCGGTTTGGATCGGACAACCCGGCACGGGAACGCCGCACGGCGTTGGCCACCGCCACCACGGCTTCGTTCTGGCCGATGACACGCTGGTGCAGCAGGCTTTCCATCTTCAGCAGCTTGTCGCGCTCGCCTTCGAGCATCTTCGACACTGGAATACCGGTCCACTTGGACACGACCTCGGCGATTTCCTCTTCGGTCACCTTGCTGCGCAACAGCTGGTTCTCGCTTTGGCCATGCTGGTCGACCATCTGCAGGCTGCGCTCCAGGTCCGGGATCACCCCGTACTGCAACTCGGCCATGCGGTTCAGGTCGCCTTTGCGGCGCGCGGCTTCCAGTTCCTGGCGGGACTGCTCGATCTTCTGCTGAATCTGCGCCGAACCCTGCACTTCGGCTTTCTCCGAGGTCCAGACTTCTTCCAGGTCGGCGTATTCGCGCTCCAGGCGGGTGATTTCCTCCTGGAGTTTCTCCAGGCGCTTGATCGCCGCTTCGTCGTCTTCCTTCTTCAGGGCCTGGGATTCAACCTTCAGTTGAATCAGGCGCCGTTCCAGACGGTCCAGCACTTCCGGCTTGGAGTCGATCTCCATGCGGATACGGCTGGCGGCTTCGTCGATCAGGTCGATCGCCTTGTCCGGCAGCTGCCGATCGGTGATGTAGCGATGACTGAGCTTGGCCGCGGCAATGATCGCGCCGTCGGTGATCGCCACCTTGTGGTGCACCTCATAACGCTCTTTCAGGCCACGCAGGATGGCGATGGTGTCTTCTTCGCTCGGCTCATCCACCAGGACTTTCTGGAAGCGCCGCTCGAGGGCCGCATCCTTCTCTATATATTGGCGATACTCGTTGAGCGTGGTGGCGCCGACACAATGCAACTCGCCTCGGGCCAGGGCCGGCTTGAGCATGTTGCCCGCATCCATCGAACCTTCGCCCTTGCCGGCGCCGACCATGGTGTGCAGTTCGTCGATGAACAGAATGATCTGCCCTTCCTGCTTGGAGAGCTCGTTGAGCAGGGATTTCAGGCGTTCTTCGAACTCACCGCGGTACTTGGCGCCCGCGATCAGCGCGCCCATGTCCAGGGACAGCAGGCGCTTGCCTTTCAGGCCGTCCGGCACCTCGCCATTGATGATGCGCTGGGCCAGGCCTTCGGCAATCGCGGTTTTACCCACGCCAGGCTCACCGATCAGCACCGGGTTGTTCTTGGTCCGGCGTTGCAGCACCTGGATGGTCCGACGGATTTCGTCGTCACGGCCGATCACCGGGTCGAGCTTGCCGTCTTCGGCGCGCTTGGTCAGGTCGACGGTGTATTTATCCAGGGCCTGGCGCGACTCCTCGACGTTGGCGTCATTCACCGCCTCGCCGCCACGCAGGTTATTGATGGCGTTTTCCAGCGCTTTCTTGCTGACGCCCTGGCCCAGCAGCAATTTGCCGAGCTTGCTGTTTTCGTCCATGGCCGCCAGCAGCACCAGCTCGCTGGAGATGAACTGGTCGCCCTTCTGTTGCGCCAGGCGATCGGCCTGGTTCAGTAGGCGCGCCAGATCCTGCGACATGTTCACGTCGCCGGTAGGGTTCTGGATTTTCGGCAAGCGGTCGAGCTCTTTGCTCAACTCCTTGCGCAGGCTGTTCACGTCGAAGCCCACTTGCATCAGCAGCGGCTTGATCGAACCGCCCTGCTGCTCGAGCAGGGCCTGCATCAAGTGTGCAGGCTCGATGGCTGGGTGGTCGAGGCCGACCGCCAGGGATTGAGAATCGGATAATGCCAGCTGCAGCTTGCTGGTTAATCGGTCTATACGCATTAGTCACCTTCCTTTTGAGCAGGTCGGAGCGATGGACACACCTAAATAGAGAAACCTGCCAGATACCCCTGTAGATGCGGTCGATTCTGGAAGATTCAAGCCTGTCGAGCTTGACACAGGTCAGAAGAGTCTAGCGTTCCAGCCAGATCAGGGAAGCGAAGCGCCCGGTGCGCGGGCTGCGGCGGTAGGAATAGAAACGCGGATCGCTCACGGTGCAGAAACCACCGCCATACACGGCCGTGACGCCGCATGCCGCCAGGCGCAGGCGGGCCAGCGTATAGATGTCAGCCATAAGCTTGCCGGGATTGTGGCTCGGCACAAAGGCCTGCTCGGTGTGCGGCAAGTGGCGGACGAACGCCTCACGGACTTCCGGCCCGACTTCGAAGGCTTGCGGACCGATGGCGGGCCCCAGCCAGACCAGTACATCCTCAGGCGCAACCTTCAGGCTAGCGAGCGTCGCCTCCAGCACTCCGGCCGCCAACCCGCGCCAGCCGGCATGGGCCGCCGCCACACGAGTACCGGCGCGGTCGCAGAACAGCGCTGGCAGGCAATCGGCGGTCATGGCGCTACAGGCGATGCCGGGCGTGGCCGTCCAGCTGGCATCGGCGGTGGCGACGACGGACGGATCCGCCTCGACCACATCAATACCGTGGACCTGCTTCAGCCAGGCTGGCTGTATGGAGAAATGATCGGTCAGGCGGCGGCGGTTTTCGGCTACTGCCTGCGGATCGTCGTCGACATGATCGCCCAGGTTGAGGCTGTCGAACGGCGCCAGGCTGACGCCGCCCGCACGGGTGGTGACGCAGGCTTTGACCCCGGCCGGCGCAGGCCAGTCAGGAATCAGCCAGTCACTCATCCGACGAAGGCCTCGCGGTCCTGCTTGAGCAGGGTCAGCAGCCAGACGAAGTCTTCCGGCAGCGGCGACTCCCAGCTCATGCGTTCACCGGTGGTCGGATGATCCAGCTCCAGGAAACGCGCATGCAGCGCCTGACGCGGGAAGTGCTTCAGGGATTCGACCATGGTCGGGCTCGCCGCCGGCGGAATGCGGAAGCGGCCGCCGTAGGCCGGATCGCCGACCAACGGGAAGTTGATGTGCGCCATGTGCACGCGAATCTGGTGGGTACGACCGGTTTCCAGCTTGACCCGCACATGGGTGTGGGAACGGAAACGCTCGAGCACGCGGTAATGGCTGACGGCCTGCTTGCCACCTTCCATCACGGCCATGCGCTGACGCTGCTGGCCATGCCGGCCGATCGGCGCATTGATCTTGCCACCGGCGGTGACCACACCGATCACGATGCATTCATAGATGCGGCTGACGCTGCGGCTCTGCAACTGGGCAACCAGCTGGGTCTGCGCCTGGATGGTCTTGGCCACCACCATCAGACCGGTGGTGTCCTTGTCCAGGCGATGGACGATGCCGGCGCGCGGCACGTTGATGATGTCCGGGACATGGTGCAGCAGGGCATTGAGCAGCGTGCCATCGGCGTGACCGGCGGCGGGGTGGACCACCAGGCCGGCAGGCTTGTTGATGACCAGGATATCGTCGTCTTCATAGACGATATCCAGCTCGATGTCCTGAGCGATCCATTCTCCCTGAGCTTCCTGCTCGGCGGTCAGCTCAAGAACCGCGCCGCCATGGACGATGTCTCGCGGGCGGATAACCGCTCCATCCACAGTCAGGCGGCCGTCTTTGATCCAGGCGGAAAGGCGCGAGCGCGAGTGCTCAGCGAATAATTGGGCGGCGACTTGATCGAGGCGTTGGCCGCCCAGTTCGGACGGCACCTCTGCGCGAAGTTCAATTTTATCGGACATGCTCAGACTAGGCGTCGGCACAGCCTTTGGTTTCGGCTGCGCGCTTGTGGTTAAATACGGCGTCTTTTGCCCCGAGGCTTTTTCAACGGGGCGCTCATCATAACAGGACGGCCCCGCCCAAGACAGCGGCCGTCATAGGGACGCAAGCCGCCATGCAAGTGAAACACCTGCTGCTGATCGCCATCCTCGCACTGACCGCTGCTTGCTCATCGAAGGAAGTCGTTGACGAAAACCTGAGCGAGGTCGAGCTGTACCAGCAGGCGCAGACCGACCTGGACAACAACAGCTATACCAGCGCCACCGCCAAGCTCAAGGCCCTGGAGTCGCGTTATCCGTTCGGCCGCTACGCGGATCAGGCACAACTCGAACTGATCTATGCCAACTACAAGAACGCCGAGCCGGAAGCTGCCAAGTCCGCCGCCGAGCGTTTCATCCGCCTGCATCCACAACACCCGAACGTGGACTACGCCTACTACCTCAAGGGCCTGACTTCCTTCGACCAGGACGTCGGCCTGCTGGCGCGCTTCCTGCCGCTGGACATGACCAAGCGTGACCCGGGTGCCGCACGCGACTCCTACAACGAGTTCGCCCAGCTCACCAGCCGCTTCCCGAACAGCCGCTACGCGCCGGACGCCAAGCAGCGCATGATCTACCTGCGCAACCTGCTGGCCTCCTACGAAATCCACGTGGCCGACTATTACCTGACCCGTCAGGCCTATGTAGCCGCCGCCAACCGTGGCCGTTACGTGGTGGAAAACTTCCAGGAAACCCCGTCGGTGGCCGATGGCCTGGCAGTGATGACCGAGGCTTACCAGCGTCTGCACCTGGACGAACTGGCCGCCACCAGCCTGGAAACCCTGAAGCTCAACTACCCCGATCACCCGACTCTGGTCGACGGCCAGTTCGTGCCACGGGTCGCCGAGGCGGACAACCGCTCCTGGCTGAGCAAGGCCACCCTGGGCCTGATCGAGTCCCGTCCACCGCTGCCGCCGGGAGAAACCCGCGCCAACCAGGACGTGATGAAGCAATACCAGGACGCCAAGGACGCGATTCCGGCCGAGCTCAAGCCTAAAGACGCCAATGGCGACGCTGTCGAAGAAGAACAGCACGAAGCCGAAGGCAACAACAGCGATCGCTCGTGGTTCAGCTACATGACCTTCGGCGTGTTCGACTGACACCGCCGCGGTTAGCCAAAAGGGAGGCTTTCGAGTCTCCCTTTTTTTGTCCGCGGATTTCAGCGCTGATTGCACTGTGCGCCCGGCATGACCTTGGCTAAACTGCCAGTTCCTCACTCACATAGCTGGCTACCATGCTTCGTTTACTGTTCTGGATCGCCCTGATTGCCGCTGCGGTATGGCTCTGGCGCAAATTCAAGCAGCCCGCCTCCGGCACCGCTGCTCCCCGCGAACCCAGCACCACGCCCATGGTGCGCTGCGCCCATTGCGGCGTGCACCTGCCCCGTGACCGGGCGCTGAGCCTCGAGCAACAGTGGTATTGCAGCCAGGCCCACCTGGAGCAAGGCCCGATCTCCCGCGATCGCTGAGCCTCGACCGGCAGTGGTGCAGATGACGTCGAAAGCGCGTTGTTTGCACCGCTGAATAATTCGCTACAAAAAAGCCTCCAGCCCACCCTCGTCTCATATCCGGCCGGCAACCCTCGGCAAACCGGGCATATGCCCTGCACATCATCCTGAACCCGGCCAAACAACCCGGCCCTGAGCAGGGCCAACGACCTCAAGCCTGCCTAGACTTCACGACACGCCAGGATGGCGGGTGCTCTCGCACCTCTTTCGCTCACGGATGAAGCAGTAAGCAGCATGAGCCCACGGCAAAAAGTCCTGATCGTCGATGACGATCCAGGCATTCGCGAATATCTGGAAATCAGCCTCGGCCGGATGCAGCGCCATACCCGTAGCGCCCGCACCCTGGGTGAAGCGCGTCACTGGCTGGCCCGGGAAGGTTTCGACCTGTGCCTGAGCGACCTGCATCTGCCCGACGGCACGGGGCTGGAATTACTCGAGCATATCCAGCGCCACCGACTGCGAATGCCGCTGGCCATACTCAGCACCTGCCCCCACCAGGAAACCGCGGTCCAGGCCCTGAAGGCCGGCGCCATCGACTTCCTGAGCAAACCCGTGGCCCTGGCCCGCCTGCGCGAGCTGCTGAACGGCCCCCTGCCCGAATCGACACCAGCGAACCCAGCTACCGGCCCACTGCTCGGCGATTCGACCGCCATGCACAAACTGCGTGGACAGATCCACAAACTGGCCCAGAGTCAGGCCTCGGTCTATATCAGCGGAGAATCCGGCAGCGGCAAGGAACTGGCCGCCCGTGCGATCCACGACCAGGGACCACGGGCCAGCCAGGGCTTCGTGCCGATCAACTGCGGGGCCATTCCGCCGGAACTGATGGAGAGCGAGTTTTTCGGCCATCGCAAAGGCAGCTTCAGCGGCGCCATCGAAGACAAGCCCGGCCTGTTCCAGGCAGCGCACGGCGGCACCCTGTTTCTCGATGAGGTGGCCGATCTGCCACTGGCAATGCAGGTCAAATTGCTCCGTGCGCTCCAGGAGAAGGCGGTGCGCTGTGTCGGCGGACAGCAGGAGGTCCAGGTTGATGTGCGCATTCTCTGCGCCACCCACAAGACGCTGCAGGCGGAAGTGCATGCCGGACGCTTTCGCCAGGATCTCTACTACCGCCTCAACGTGATCGAACTGGCGGTGCCACCGCTACGGGCGCGCAAGGCTGATATCGAACCCTTGGCCACAGCCATCCTCGAGCGCCTGGCACAGGGCAACGGCCAACAGTTGGCGCGGCTCCAGCCAGGCGCGCTGCTAGCACTCCAGGGCTACGACTTTCCCGGCAACGTACGCGAGCTGGAGAACCTGCTCGAACGGGCGCACACCCTGTGCGAGAACCGGCAGATCGAAGCACGCGACCTGCAACTGACACCAAACGGCGTACACCCGGCCATCTCGCCCGGCCCGGCACCGGTGATCGACCTTGAAGGTTATCTGCAGGAAGTCGAGCGCCGGCTGATCCTCCAGGCCCTGGAGCACACCCGCTGGAACCGCACGGCGGCGGCCCAGCGCTTGAGCCTGTCGTTTCGTTCGATGCGCTATAGGCTGAAGAAACTCGGCCTGGATTAGATGCGCCCACTGGGCGCATAAGGCGCCGGGTCGATGATCGGCTCCCGGCCCAGCATCAGGTCGGTGAACAGCTGGCAGGATGCCGGCGCCAGGACCAAGCCATTGCGGTAATGCCCGCAGTTCAGCCACAGCCCCTCCAACCCCGGCACCGGGCCGATATAGGGAATGCCTTCGGGCGAACCCGGACGCAAGCCCGCCCAATGCCCCACCACCTCGGCCTGCGCCAGCGCCGGGATCAACTCGATGGCCGAAGCCTTCAGGCTTTCCAGGGCCGATGCGGTCGGGGTCTTGTCGAAGCCTTCGTGCTCCAGGGTGCTGCCGATCAGGATATGGCCGTCGCGCCGGGGAATCGCATAACGCCCCTTGGCCAGGACCATGCAGGAAAGAAAGTCCGAGGCGCACTTATAGAGAATCATCTGGCCTTTGACCGGTTCCACCGGCAATGCCAGGCCCAGGCTCTTGAGCAATTCGCCGCTCCAGGCTCCTGCCGCCAGCACCACCTGGTCGCCACGGATTTCGCCCAGGGAGGTCTGCACCCCGAGGACTCGCTCACCTTCGCGGATAAACCCGCTGACTTCGCAGTGCTCGTGAATGGTCACCGCCGGCAACGCCGACAGTGCGGCCTTCAGCGACTTGACCAGGCGCGGATTGCGCACGTTGGCCACGTCGGCCATATAGATCGCCCGCGAAAAACCGCCGCCGAGCACCGGCACCGCGTCATGAGCCACTGAGATATCCACAGCGCTCAATGGCCGCTGTTCGCGCCGGGCCCAGGCCAGCGCTTCGGCTTCGTCGTCCAGGTCCAGCCAGTACAGGCCGGTGGTATGCACTTCAGGATCGACACCGGTGGTGGCGAACAGGTGTTCGGCCAGCTGTGGATAAAAGTCCTGCGACCAATGCGCCAGCGCCGTGACTGCCGGGCTGTAGCGCCAGGGGTAGAGCGGCGAAACGATCCCGCCGCCGGCCCAGGAGGATTCCTGGCCGACATTCGAGCGCTCGAGCAGCACCACCTGCTGCCCGACGGACGCCAGGTTGAACGCGGTCAGCAGGCCGATCACTCCACCGCCGACAATCACCACTTGCTGTTGCTTTGCCATAGTCCAGTCCAGGAAGAAAAAACACCGGGCACCGCCAGCACCCGAGAAGGTTGCTCAGCGTCCCCAGCAGTCTTTGCTGGTCACCCCGTCGGCCATATTGTTGTTGCCCATGGCACCGGTGTGGCTAAGGGTGAACTCGCCGCACTTGTCGCCGGCCATCATGCTCTCGCTTTTCGGCGTCGCGGTCAGGGTGAAGCTCTGGTCGGCCAACACTGGCGTGATGCTGTAGTCATCGTTGCCGGCACTGAGGCCCGGAGCGTTGCTGTAGACACCGCCCTTGGAGTGGAAACGCTCGAGGCTCTGCGCCTGCTCCGACAGCAGGCCGGCGATTTGCGTGCGATGGGTTTTCTTCACGTACTCGGTGATGCTGGGAAGGCTCAGGGTGACGACGAGCCCGATGATCGCAATCACGATCATGATTTCGATCAGGGTAAAACCTTGGTTGGATCTACGCATGCCTCACTCTCACTTACTGTATTTGTCGCCACATGATGCGGCGGCTGCCACCGCCCGGTTTCTCGACCAGGGAGGCAATACCGCCGCCGGAATCGCTGACAATTTTGCGGGTAGCGCGGTTAAGCACAGCGCTCAACGCAGGAATGCCGCCGGTGAAAATGACACCGCTGGAAGGCGTGTCCAGGCCATCGACCACTTCGTCGCCGTTGGTGTCGAGCACCGCGTCATCGAGCATCTTACCGCTGAATGCCTCCAGCTCGACCAATTTGCCGTTGCCCGCGCTGGAACAAGGGTCGCTCGCCTCGACGGCAGCGGTGCTGAAGACAATGCGACCCGCCACCAGCGTGGCCGGGTTGATGACCCGCTCACCGCTCGACGCCTCCCCCAGCGGCAGGTACCAGCCCTGCTCGGCCGGATAACTGACGTCCGCCTGGGTGCTGGTGATATAGGAACCCGCACTGCCGGCAAACAGCCCGGTGATCGCTTGCGCCTGCAGGTCAGCCACGCCGATCCGCCCCACCCCGCCCGGGGCATCCCAGACCGCATAGAAGCCCTGGGCGTCCTTGCTGCGCTTGTCGGCCAGTTCGCTGAGCTTGCCGGTGCCAAACAGCACCAGCTTGCCGCCCTCGGGATGATCCACCAGCAACGGCTGCGCGGTGATCGGCTGGGTCGCGCCACCCGGAGCGCTGAACAGCGGAGCACTGCCAAAGGCCAGGCCCCAGCTGTCCGGCGCCGAACCGCTCAAATCGAACTTCCACAGATGGCCCTGGAGGTCGCCACCATAGGCCGCCTGGACCACATTCTGGCTGTCCACCTGCAACTTCACCGAGGACAAGCCATTCTCCTGCCCATTGCCATCGACCGGGATTTTGCTGATCAGCGAGCCGTCGCGAATATCCACCACATACAAGGCAGCGACCCCGGAATGGCTGCCATAACCATTGCCGATGAAGGCCGCCCAGCGCCCGTCGGCCAAGCGTGCCACTTCCGGACGGGCGTAGGCATAACCCAGGTCATTGAACGGGTGATTGATATCGGCTAACGCAGGCGCGGCGATTTCCCACAGCGCCTGGGGCGTATTGCCGGCCTGGCCATACAGCTGCACCGCGTAAAACGCCTTGCCGCCGGCTCCCGTGCCCGCCAGCGCCAGGGTTGCCCAGGCCGTGCCGAGCTGGGCATCGACTACCGTCACCGGTCCATCGGCCAGGAACCGGTGACGATCGCCATTGGCATAGCCGGGGTCGGCGATGTGATGCAGCAGCGGCAAGGCACTGGAGGGCATATAGGCGTAGCGACGCCGGCCATTCTCCGCGTCGATCAGCGAAAGCAGGCCGTCATTGGCGTTGACCAGCAGGCTCGGGGTCATGCCTTGGGCCTTGCTCGCCAGGTAGGCGCTGTAGTCGCTGTCGCCCTGCAGATCGGCGGCGTCCTGGGCGGTCGGCGCCGCCATGACCAGCGGCGAGTTGACGATATCCCCCAGCAATCGGCTACGCACCTTGAGCCCTGCCCGGTTAGCCCCCTGGCTCCAGGCCAATAGATCGGCCGTGGTTATGCCGGGTGGCAGATCCTGGGCGAGCGCGGCCTGCTGTGCGCCGGACAGCTGGTCATGGCGCAAGGCAACGGCGGTCCGAGTGGCGCTGTTCCAGGCCTGGAAGATTCCCGGCGATGCATCGGGAACCAGGGTCGAGTCCGTGCTCCATAGCGGCGTGCTGGTATCGACCGCGCCGGCGGGGCTGATGCCGTACGCCCTGATGGTGCCGTGCCAATCGCCGGGGTCATAAGACGCCTGGAAATAACTCGAACCGCTGGCCAGCCCGGCGGCACCCGCCGTGGTGCTCCCCGCCTGGGCCGCGGAAGCCGAAACCTCGCCCAGAGCCGAGGCCAGTGCCGCGTCGAGCCCCAGCTTGTCAGTCACCGGGTAGAACTTGCCCCGGCCATAGTTCGCCGCATCCGCCAGCATGGGGTACTGCGCGTTGAGACCGATGGTGTAGGTGTTCATGTGCTGTTGCGCGAAACCCGTCGAATCCCAGCTTTTCCCCGCGATATCCAGGCCCGCTGCGCGCATGTCGATATCCACCGCCAGCTTGGCGATGTCATCCAGATACAGGCTGCTGCCCTCCTCGTTGCCGCCAGGATCAATGCCGTCATTGGGCACTCCATCCCAATCTGGCAGGCTGGCCGCCCCCTGGGGTTCACGGGAGGGAAAACTGTGGTCGTAACTGGGCAGGCCATCGGTCACCACCAGGCCGTAATTGCGCTGGCAGCGGTACTGGATCGGGCTGCCATAGGTGGACGGAGAGCTGTTGTAGTAAGGCGTCAGGCCCCGAAAATAACGACTGATCTCGTAATAGGTTTCCGCCAGCGGCGCCTCGGCCGAGGCCCTGAGCCCGCCGATGGCGGACAGCAATGCCTGGTAGTTTGCGTCGGCCTGAGCCTGGCTGACCTGGTCGCTGACTGGTGCCAGATCGCTGATGGCGCGCACGATACGCCCGCCCGGCGCCAGATCGCCGCCTGCTGGCGGGTTGAAGCTCGCCAGGCCGATGCGCAGCGCGCGGTTGTCAGCCACCAGCTTGCTGGCGGCCTCACGGACCAGGGCCATCCGGTCCTGAGCGGGAATCGAGCCATCGGTGAAATCCCGATCACGGCCGTCGGCCAGGGCAAGCAGATAGGCCAAATAGGCGGCCGAATAACGGGTGCTGCCGCGCCCAGCCGGATCTGGCAGCTTGAGGCACTGTGGCCGGGCATTGTCGCGGTAGAACCCGACATAACCGCTGGCGCAGCCCGCCTGGCTCAGCGTTGAAAGGGCCATCGAATCCGCGCTCGGACTGGCTCCGGGCAGGCACTCGCCCGCCTGCATCCGGCAGGGGCTGAGCGGCGCCCGCGCCAGCCCGGGATCGAAACCCGGGGCATAGACGATGCTGTTCATGCTCTGCGAATCGTCGAGCAGCAACATCACATTCGGCGCCACCGCCGCCGCATTCGCCAAGGGCGCCTGGGCCGGGGTGAAACCATAGGCCGGGGCACTCAGGTAGAGGCTCAGCAATGCGCCAGCCAGCAATCCCCCAGGCCTTTCAGTACTTGGCATAGATGCTCTCCAGCACACTGCGCGAATGGCCGGCCAGCCCGACGGCGGTCACCCGGTACAGGGTCGCGGAAGTGTTGCTCGGCACATTGACCGCCCCCAGCGTCGTACCGATGTTCTGCACGCCGTAAAAGCCGTTACCGGTGGCGATCCAGGTCACGCCCGAATGGCCGTTGTGGCCCGCGGCGCTGATGACCGCGGACTCGCCGGGCGGCGCGCACTGGCCGCCGGTACAGACCGGCAGCGAATAACTGTCCTGCTGCACCGCGCTCTCACCGATGCGCAGGGCCATCTCCGCCGCCTGGAACGACTGGTTGCGCAGCCACAGGCCGCCGGACATCTTTTCCTGCAACGTGGCGTTCTGCATCGACGAGATGCCGATCAAGGTCAGCAGCAACAGGAACACCAGGCTCATCAACAACGCCATGCCGCGCTGCGCCCCCGGAGCCGTTCGATACGAAGTCATCGGCAACTCACTCACAACAGGCGATTGCGCAAGGCGGCCACCACATTGAACGTCTGCGGCCGCACGCGTGCCTGAGGATCGCTCAGGGTCAGGCTCAAGCGCACGCTGCGGATCCGCGCCGGGTCGCCTGGATCGCGACTGTAGCGAGAGGCCGCGACATCCGTAGCGGTACTGGCGATGCCGAACGACACATCGAAAGCGCTGACATTGTTCACCAGCACCGCCTGACTGGAGCCAGTGCCGGTGCCCATCAGCAGTTGATCGTTCTTCAGGCTGTACACCAGGCGCCGCACCGCAAACGCCTGCTGCCCCGTGGGGGCCTTGCGGGCGCCAGTGTAGGCGGTGGCGCTGTTGCGGCAATCGGTCAGCACGGTCCAGGTCGGGGCGCCACCGCTGTCGCCGATATCGGCCGTGACCAGCGTCAGCCGGTGGTTGGCGTTGTCCCAGCGGATCGGTGTCTGTGCATGGCCGGCGAAGTCCGAGGCGGTGCTGGAATCGGCGATGCTCTGCAGGCAGCCGAACATGCCGACCATGCGTATTTCCTGGATCATCTTGCTCAGCACGAAACGCGCGTCCTCTTGCAGGCCGGCCGAGGCGCTCTGGCTGAGGTAGGTGTTTTTGGCCGAGATGAAAATCTGCGTCACACCCAAGGCCACAATCAGGCTCAACGCCAGCGCCACCAACATTTCGATCAGGCCGAAACCGCTGTTCTCGCGTCTCATCGCTTATCCCCCGGATCCACCGCCACCCGGCTGCTCACGACAAAACTGCGGGAGCCTTCAGCAGGCGGGTCTGAGACATGGGCGGCGCGGGAGTCATCCCAGGTGATGCTGATGGTGAACACACCCTGCTTGAGGCTGATATGGCCCTCGGCGGTCGGCCCGCCAAAGCTCTCGACATTGCGCTTGAAGTCATACAGGTCCTGGTCCCGAACCACGCTGAAATTGCCGGTATCGGGCGCCGCCACGGTGTAGTCCGCGGCGCTGTTGGCGCGGATGCGATCGAGCATGTCATAGGCGATGAAGCTGGCCTGGCTGGCCATCAAGGCACTGTCGGTGTAGCGCAGGGCATTGAGCTGGACCGCCGCCGCACCAAGCAGGCCCACGCCGAGAATCAGCACCGCCACCAGCACCTCGATCAGCGTCATCCCGGCCTGCACGCTCCTGCCCGTCATTGGCACTCCCCGTTTACCGCTATCCGTCCGTTCAGGCACAGCGTGATCGTCCTGTGTTGTGCGCCCAGCACATAGGTCATGACCGGCGGAACCGCTGCCGATACGCCACCCAGCGCGTTGAATCCGATGCTGTCGAATTCAGAGGTTAGCGTCAGCCGGGCGCCGCGACTGACCGCGGGAACAACCCGCAATACATTCGTCGCCGGTCCGTCGCCTTGATAAATCGACAGCCCCCGGCTCCAGTCCGAATCCACGGCGGCCGGGCGCAGATGAATGGGCAAGCCACGGTCGATCGCCTCCAGACGCGCGTAATTCAAGCTGCGCAGCAGTTCGCTGATGTCGCTGTCGGCCTTGGCGCGCTGCGCCATCTGACTGAATGCCGGAACCACCAGGGTCAACAAAATCGCCGAAACTGCCAGGGCGACCAGCAATTCGATCAGCGTGAACCCTTCTGTGCGGTAACGCATGCCATCCCCTTGAGCGGCCAGCGGCTATAACTGGCTCTAGCACTTCGAACCTTCATAGACCGAAGGTTCGCGGTTTTGCTCAATGGCCGGGCAAGGATTGTCCGGGCCTGCCGCACTCCATGGAGGGAGAACCATGCCGCAAAAGGGTTTCGGCCTGATCGAAATAATCGTGGGGCTGGCGCTTGCCAGCCTGTTGATGCTGTTCGCCACCACCTCATTCGGGGAGTTGTTCCAGTCGACTCGCCGGCTGGATGCCGCACAGATGCTTGCCAGCGGCATCCGCAATGCGCGCACCGAAGCCATCCTGCGCCAGCAGCGAATCGTCATTCACGGGTTGAACGACGACTGGAGCCAGGGTTGGCGGATCATTCTGGATATCAGTGGCGAGGGCTCGCAGGACGGCGATAACCCGGTGCTGCTCGAACGCCGGGGAGACGCCCGGGTGGCGATTGTCGGCAATCGCCCGGTGCAGCATTTCGTGCGTTTCAGTGGCCTGGGCGATCCGCTGCTGCCCAGCGGGGCCTTTCAGGCCGGGACGCTGCACATCTGCGGGGCCGATCCGGGAACGAGCCAGCATCAGGTGGTGCTTTCCCGCAGCGGGCGGGTCAGCCTGCGCAGCGACAAGGCCGCGCAGGCGTTATGCGACAGCCAGGGCTGATCAGAGCAGCGAACGAACGCGCAGCTCTTTTGGCATGGAGAAGGTGATGTTTTCTTCGCGGCCGGCCAGTTCGTCGGCGCCGGTGGCGCCCCAGGCGTGCAATTGGTCGATCACGCCCCGCACCAGCACCTCGGGAGCCGACGCCCCGGCGGTGATGCCGATGCGCTCGACGCCGTCGAACCAGCTGCGCTGCATATCCTCGGCACCATCGATCAGGTATGCCGGGGTGGCCATGCGCTCGGCCAGTTCACGCAGGCGGTTGGAGTTGGAGCTGTTCGGGCTGCCCACCACCAGCACCACATCGCACTCGTCGGCCAGTTGCTTGACCGCGTCCTGACGGTTCTGCGTGGCGTAGCAGATATCGTCCTTGCGTGGCCCGCCAATGGCCGGGAAACGCTCACGCAGGGCGTCGATGACTCGGCTGGTGTCGTCCATCGACAAGGTGGTCTGGGTCACGAACGCCAGCTTTTCAGGATTGCGCACCTGCAGTTCGGCGACGTCTTTCTCGTCTTCCACCAGGTAGATCGCGCCGCCATTGCTGGCATCGTACTGGCCCATGGTGCCTTCGACTTCCGGGTGGCCGGCATGGCCGATCAGGATGCATTCGCGACCGTCGCGGCTGTAGCGCGCCACTTCGATATGCACCTTGGTCACCAGCGGGCAGGTCGCATCGAAGACTTTCAGGCCACGGCCCGCCGCTTCGCTGCGCACGGCCTGGGAAACGCCGTGGGCGCTGAAGATCACGATGACGTCATCCGGCACCTGGTCCAGCTCCTCGACAAAGATCGCTCCGCGCTCGCGCAGGTCTTCGACGACAAATTTGTTGTGCACCACTTCATGACGCACGTAGATCGGCGGTCCGAAGACCTCCAGGGCACGATTGACGATTTCGATCGCGCGGTCCACGCCAGCGCAGAAGCCACGGGGGTTGGCGAGTTTGATTTGCATGCTGTGCCTCGTGTCTTGCGCTGTAGGAGCGAGCTTGCTCGCGAAGAACTCAAAGACACTGCGGTCATTCAGAATGCCAGCGTTATCGTTGAAGAACTTCGCGAGCAAGCTCGCTCCTACAGCAGGCCGGGTTCGTTAGTTACAGCGCTTTAACGTCGATGATCTCGACATCAAAGGTCAAGGTTTTACCGGCCAACGGATGGTTGAAGTCAACCGTCACCTGGGCGTCGTCAAAGGCTTTGACCACACCTGGCAGCTCGGTATTGGCCGCATCGTTGAAAATCACCAGCAGACCTTCGGACAGCTCCATATCCTGGAACTGCGAACGCGGGATGATCTGCACGTTTTGCGGGTTCGGCTGGCCAAAGGCGTTTTCCGGTTCGATGGTCAGGTTACGCTTGTCGCCCGCCTTGAATCCGAACAGGGCCGCTTCAAAACCTGGCAACAGGTTGCCGTCACCGACCTTGAAGGTCGCCGGGGCCTTGTCGAAGGTGCTGTCCACCGTGTCGCCGTTCTCCAGGCGCAATGCGAAATGCAAAGTGACTTCCGTGTTCTGGCCGATGCGTTGTTCAGCCAATACCTGTTCAGTCATGAACGGCTTCTCCGGTTTTCTTGCTTTTGAACATATCCAGCGCAAGCATCACCGCACCCACGCTGATGGCGCTGTCGGCGAAGTTGAACGCCGGGAAGTACCAGCGGTTCTGCCAATGCACCAGGATGAAATCGATCACATGGCCCAGGGCGATGCGGTCGTACAGGTTGCCCAGCGCGCCACCCAGCACCAGGGCCAGGGCGACCGCCAGCCAGGTTTCGTTGCGCCCCAGGCGCTTGAGCCAGACCACCAGCACCGCGCTGACCACCACCGCAATCAGGGCGAACAACCAGCGCTGCCAGCCCGAGCTGTCCGCCAGGAAGCTGAACGCCGCGCCGGTGTTGTAGGCCAGGGTCCAGCTGAAGTAATCCGGGATCACCACGATCTGCTGGTACATCGACAGCGAGCTTTCGAAGTGCAGCTTGCTGGCCTGGTCGATGACCAGGACCAGCACGCTCAACCACAGCCAGCCCAGACGGCCGAAACGGCCCGTGGCATTAGGCATAGTGACGAACCTCGCCTTCGCCGCTGATGTTGTCGACGCAGCGACCGCAGATTTCCGGGTGCTCAGGGTGCACGCCGACATCTTCACGGCAGTGCCAGCAACGGGCGCACTTGGCGAAGCTCGACTTGACCACTTTCAGCTTGAGGCCGGCGACTTCGGTTTCCACCGCATCCGCCGGTGCCTGCGCGAAAGGCGCGACACTGGCGGTGGAGGTGATCAGCACGAAACGCAGCTCGTTGCTCAGCTTGGCCAGGTCGGCGCTCAGCGCGTCTTCGGCATACAGGGTCACTTCGGCTTGCAGGTTGCCACCGACGGCCTTGGCCGCGCGCTGGATTTCCATTTCCTTGTTGACCGCGACCTTGACCGCCATGATCCGCTCCCAGTAGGCACGGTCCAGCTCGAAGCCTTCCGGCAGCTCGCTGAGGCCCTGGTACCAGGTGTTGAGCATCACCGACTCGTTGCGCTCGCCCGGCAGGTACTGCCACAGCTCGTCGGCGGTGAAGGCGAGGATCGGTGCGATCCAGCGCACCAGCGCTTCGGAGATGTGGAACAACGCGGTCTGGCACGAACGACGGGCCTTGCTGTTGGCGCCGGTGGTGTACTGGCGGTCCTTGATGATGTCCAGGTAGAAACCGCCCAGCTCCTGCACGCAGAAGTTGTGGACCTTGGAGTAGACGTTCCAGAAGCGGTATTCGCCGTAATGCAGTTCCAGCTCGCGCTGCAGCAGCAGGGTACGGTCCACGGCCCAACGGTCCAGGGCGAGCATTTCCTCGGCCGGCAGGATATCGGTGGCCGGGTTGAAGCCGCTCAGGTTGGAAAGCAGGAAGCGCGCGGTGTTGCGGATACGCCGGTAGGCGTCGGCGCTGCGCTGCAGGATCTGGTCGGAAACCGCCATTTCACCGGAGTAGTCGGTGGCCGAGACCCACAGGCGCATGATGTCGGCGCCCAGGGTGTCGTTGACCTTCTGCGGCGCGATGACGTTGCCCAGGGACTTGGACATCTTGCGACCGTTCTCGTCGACGGTGAAACCGTGGGTCAGCAGTTCGCGATACGGCGCATTGCCATCGATCGCGCAGCCGGTCAGCAGGGACGAGTGGAACCAGCCGCGGTGCTGGTCGGAACCTTCCAGGTACAGGTCGGCACGCGGGCCGCTGGCGTGGCCCATCGGGTGCGAGCCGCGCAGTACGTGCCAGTGCGTGGTACCGGAGTCGAACCAGACGTCCAGGGTGTCGCTGATCTTGTCGTATTGCGAGGCTTCATCGCCCAGCAACTCGGCCGCGTCCATCTTGAACCAGGCTTCGATGCCTTCGTGCTCGACACGTTTGGCCACTTCTTCCATCAGTTCGACAGTACGTGGGTGCAGCTCGCCGCTTTCCTTGTGCAGGAAGAACGGGATCGGCACGCCCCAGTTGCGCTGACGGGAGATGCACCAGTCCGGACGGTTGGCGATCATCGAATGCAGGCGCGCCTGGCCCCAGGCCGGAACGAACTGAGTCTCTTCGATGGCCTGCAACGCGCGCTGGCGCAGGGTGTTGCCGCTGGTTGGCTGCTTGTCCATGCCGACGAACCACTGCGCGGTGGCGCGGTAGATCAGCGGGGTCTTGTGGCGCCAGCAATGCATGTAGCTGTGGCTGATGGTTTCGGTGTGCAGCAGCGCACCGACTTCGGTCAGCTTGTCGACGATGGCCGGGTTGGCCTTCCAGATGAACTGGCCGCCGAAGAACTCCAGCGAGCTGGCGTACACGCCGTTGCTCTGCACAGGGTTGAGGATGTCGTCGTTGACCATGCCGTAACGCTTGCAGGTCACGAAGTCGTCTTCGCCGTAGGCTGGCGACGAGTGAACCACGCCGGTACCGGCGCCCAGCTCGACGTAGTCAGCCAGGTACACCGGCGACAGGCGATCGTAGAACGGGTGACGGAAGTTGATCAGCTCCAGCGCCGACCCCGGGGCGGTGGCGATCACCGAGCCTTCCAGGTTGTAGCGGGCCAGGCAGGACTCCACCAGCTCTTCGGCCAGGACCAGCAGCTTGTCGCCAGCATCGACCAGGGCGTAGTTGAACTCAGGGTGAACGTTCAGCGCCTGGTTGGCCGGGATGGTCCACGGAGTGGTGGTCCAGATCACGATCGAAGCAGGCTTGCTCAGCTTGGCCAGGCCAAAGGCGGCGGCCAGCTTGTCTGCGTCGGCAATCGGGAAGGCCACGTCGATGGTCGAGGACTTCTTGTCCTGGTACTCGACTTCCGCTTCAGCCAGGGCCGAGCCGCAGTCGAAACACCAGTTCACCGGCTTGAGGCCCTTGAACACGAAACCGCCCTTGACCATTTCCGCCAGGGCACGGATTTCCCCGGCTTCGTTGGCAAAATCCATGGTCTTGTACGGGTTGGCCCAGTCGCCCAGCACACCCAGGCGGATGAACTCGGCCTTCTGGCCTTCGATCTGCTCGGTGGCGTAGGCGCGACACAGCTCACGGGTCTTGTCCGAGGACAGGTTCTTGCCGTGGGTCACCTCGACCTTGTGCTCGATCGGCAGGCCGTGGCAGTCCCAGCCCGGAACATAAGGCGCGTCGAAGCCCGCCAGGGTCTTCGAGCGGATGATCATGTCCTTGAGAATCTTGTTGACCGCATGACCGATGTGAATCGAGCCGTTGGCGTAGGGCGGACCGTCGTGAAGAACGAACTTCGGACGATCCTTGCCAATTTCGCGCAACTTACCGTACAGGCCAATGCTGTCCCAGCGCTGCAGAATCTGCGGTTCGCGCTGAGGCAGGCCGGCCTTCATTGGGAAGGCGGTGTCCGGAAGGTTTAGCGTGGCTTTATAGTCGGTCATTTAAGGCTCTTCATTAGCGATTGGCGCTATGGGTACGTGCAACTTCGGCACGGGCGGCGGCGACATCCGCGTTGATCGCCGTCTTCAGCGCCTCCAGAGAGGCGAAACGCTGCTCTTCACGCAGCTTGTGGTGGAAAACCACCGTCAAACGCCGGTCATACAGATCGCCGGCAAAATCTAAAAGATGGACTTCCAGGTGGGCCTTGCCATCACCTGCCACCGTCGGCCGCACGCCAATGTTGGCGACGCCCGGCCAGGTCTTGCCGTCGATGTCGACATTGACCAGGTACACCCCGGACAGCGGTACACGGCGGCGCTTGAGCTGCACATTGATGGTTGGCGTACCTAATTGGCGCGCCAGCTTCTGTCCGTGCAGGACCCGCCCGGCGATGCGGAACGGGCGACCGAGCAGACGCTCGGCCAATACGAAATCGGCAGCCGCCAGGGCATTGCGGACCTGGGTGCTGCTGACGCGCAGGCCATCCAGCTCGACAGTCTGCGCGGCCTCGACGGTAAAACCGTGGGTGATACCGGCCTTTTGCAGGAAGTCGAAGTCACCGACCCGGTCGCAACCGAAGCGAAAATCGTCGCCGACTTCCAGATGCTGCACACCCAGGCCATCGACCAGGATGGTCTCGACGAACTCGCTGGCGCTGAGCTTGCTCAAGCGCTGGTTGAACGCCAGGCACAAGACCCGGTCGACGCCCTCCTCGGCCAGCAGCTGCAGCTTGTCGCGCAAGCGTGCCAGGCGGGCTGGAGCGGTGTCCGGAGCGAAGAATTCGCGCGGCTGCGGCTCGAATATCACCACGCAGCTGGGCACGCCCAACTCAAGCGCACGCTCACGCAGCCGGCCCAGGATAGCCTGGTGGCCACGGTGAACACCGTCGAAGTTGCCAATAGTGGCGACACAGCCCCGATGCTGGGGGCGCAGGTTGTGGAGGCCTCGGACCAGCTGCATAACGCGCTTCTTGCTCATAAAGTGGTCGATTATAACCACACCCGACGGCCGGTGACAGGCAACAGCACGCGCCAAAGTGATCGAACCGACAAAACCACTGCCTCGCTGGCGTTCAAGCGCCCCCGGACCTCAGTGCAACGCCTTGCGATTGAAGTCGCGCAGGCGGAAACCGAACAAGGCCAGCATGCCGAAATAGGCCACTACGCCCGCCACCACCAGCACGCCCAGACGCAGGAAACGCGCAAGCATATGCCCCTGATCCCAGGCCGGCATGAACTGCATCAGCCCCAACAACACCACCGACATCACGCTCACCGCAACGACCAGTTTGAGGGCAAACTTGCCCCACCCTGGCTGCGGCAGGAACATCTGCTGTTTGCGCAGTTGATAGAACAGCAGACCGGCGTTGATACAGGCCCCGGCGCTGATCGCCAGCGCCAGGCCCGCATGCTTCAGCGGACCGATGAACGCCAGGTTCAGCAGTTGCGTGACGATCAGCGTGAAAATCGCGATTTTTACCGGGGTACGAATGTTCTGCTGGGCGTAGAAGCCTGGCGCCAGCACCTTGATCACAATGATCGCGAGCAAGCCGACCGAATACGCGACCAGCGCCCGCTGGGTCATCGACGCATCGAAGGCGCTGAACTGGCCGTACTGGAACAGCGAGACCGTCAGTGGCTCGGCCAGAATCCCCAGCGCCAACGCACAAGGCAGCACCAGCATGAAGCACAGGCGCAGGCCCCAATCGAGAATCCGCGAATATTCATGCCGGTCCTTGTTGGCGTAAGTCTTGGCCAGTGTCGGCAGCAGGATCGTGCCCAGCGCTACCCCCAGAACCCCCGAAGGCAGCTCCATCAGGCGATCGGCGTAATACATCCAGGACACCGAGCCGGCTACCAGGAACGAGGCGAAGATGGTGTTGATGATCAGCGAAATCTGGCTTACCGAGACCCCGAGAATGGCCGGCAGCATCTGCTTCAGCACCCGCCAGACCCCGGTGTCGCGCAGGTTCAGGCGCGGCAGCACGAGCATGCCGATCTTTTTCAGGTGCGGCAGTTGATACAGCAACTGCGCCAGGCCACCCGCCAGCACCGCCCAGCCCAGGGCCATGACCGGCGGATCGAAATAAGGTGTCAGGAATACCGAGAACACGATCATGGCGACGTTCAGCAACGTCGGCACGAACGCCGGGACCGAAAAGCGGTTCCAGGTATTGAGGATCGCCCCCGCCAGGGAGGACAACGAGATCAGCAATATATAAGGAAAGGTCACGCGCAACAGATCGGTGGTCAGCGTGAATTTTTCCGGGGTGTCGACAAAACCTGGCGCCGTCGCCCAGATCACCCAGGGCGCGGCGATGATCCCCAGCGCCGTCACCAGCGCCAGCACCAGGGTCAGCAGGCCGGACACATAGGCAATAAAGGTACGGGTCGCTTCCTCTCCCTGCTGGCTTTTGTATTCCGCCAGGATCGGCACGAAGGCCTGGGAAAAGGCGCCCTCGGCGAAGATGCGGCGCAGCAGGTTGGGCAGCTTGAAGGCGATGAAGAAGGCGTCCGTCGCCATTCCGGCGCCGAACGTACGCGCAATGATGGTATCGCGCACGAACCCCAGAACCCGGGAAAGCATGGTGATAGAGCTGACAGCGGCCAACGACTTGAGCAGGTTCATGGAAAGGTTTTTTGCCTGTAGATAAACAGCAGGCGAACAATGCGCCCACTTGTGCGATACTCCGCGCCGCAACAGCACAGAGCCAAAGCTCGCGAGTTTACAGGTCAAGCGCCGGAAATAAATATCCCGCCTCTTCAGATCCAACCACTCAGCGGAACGCATCAGCTGCCCTTGACAAGCCTTCAACTCATCGGCATGATTCGCGGCCTATTTTGTTTGCTATTTCCCAAAAAGTCTTTCGAGGAGCTCGACGGTGGCCAACTCACCTTCCGCCAAAAAACGTGCAAAACAGGCTGAGAAGCGTCGCAGCCACAACGCCAGCCTGCGTTCCATGGTTCGTACCTACATCAAGAATGTAGTTAAAGCCATCGACGCAAAAGACGCTGAAAAAGCGCAAGCTGCTTATGTTCTGGCCGTGCCAGTTATCGACCGCATGGCCGATAAAGGCATCATCCACAAGAACAAAGCTGCTCGCCATAAAGGCCGCCTGAATGGCCACATCAAGGCTCTGAAGCTTGCTGCTGCAGCCTAAGCGACACGCTTGTTAAAAAACCGACCTCAGGGTCGGTTTTTTATTGCCTGCGATTTGCTGTTTTGAGTACTGAACCGCTATCGCCAGCAATCGAGCGCCGACCGGCCGCCCCTGCAGGAATGACACAACCTGCAGGAGCAAGCCCTGAAGGCCTTTACGGGTTCTGCGCCCAAGGCAGGATCGGAATCGCCGTCACCGCATTCTGCGGACTACCCTCGATCAACCGATCGCTATAGACCAGGTACACCAGGGTATTGCGCTTCTTGTCGAGGAAACGCACCACCTGCATGGTCTTGAACACCAGCGAAGTGCGCTCCTTGAATACCTCCTCGCCATCCTTGAGCTCACCCTTGAAGCTGATTGGGCCGACCTGCCGACAAGCGATGGAGGCCTCGGCACGATCCTCCGCCAACCCCAGCCCACCCTTCACGCCACCGGTCTTGGCGCGCGACAGGTAGCAGGTCACGCCTTCCACCTTCGGATCATCAAAGGCCTCGACCACAATGCGGTCGTTGGGCCCGACAAACTTGAACACCGTCGACACCTGGCCGATCTCTTCAGCGGAGGCCAGCAGCGGCATCGCCAGCAGCAACCCCAACAATCCTCTTGCTACGCGCATTGGTTTTTCCTTAGACCAGAATCAGGTTGTCACGGTGAACCAACTCGGGCTCGGCCATGTACCCCAGCAAACCGACAATCGCATCAGAAGACTGACCGATGATTTTTTGCGCCTCCAGGGCGCTGTAGTTGGCCAGGCCACGGGCGATTTCACGCCCGTCCGGCGCCACGCACACCACCATCTCGCCACGGCGGAAGCTGCCCTGAACCAGCTTGACCCCCACCGGCAGCAAGCTCTTGTTGCCTTGGGACAGGGCCGACACCGCACCATCATCCAGCACCAGAGTGCCACGGGTTTGCAGGTGCCCAGCCAGCCATTGCTTGCGCGCCGCCAGCATGCCGCGCTCAGGCGACAGCAAGGTACCCAGGCGCTCGCCCGCCTTGAGGCGATCCAGCACCCGCTCCAGGCGCCCACCGACAATGATGGTGTGCGCCCCGGAACGGGCCGCCAGGCGCGCCGCGCGCAGCTTGGTCTGCATGCCACCACGCCCCAGTGCGCCACCGGTACCGCCCGCCACCGCGTCCAACGCCGGATCGTCGGCGCGCGCCTCGTAAATCAACTGGGCATCGGGATTGTTACGCGGATCGGCATCGAACATGCCGTCGCGATCGGTGAGAATCACCAGCAGATCAGCCTCGACCAGGTTGGCCACCAGGGCCGCCAGGGTGTCGTTGTCGCCGAAGCGGATCTCATCGGTAACCACGGTGTCGTTTTCATTGATGACCGGAATCACCTTGAGCTCCACCAGCGCACGCAAGGTGCTGCGGGCGTTCAGGTAACGCTTGCGGTCGGACAGGTCGTCATGGGTCAGCAGGATCTGCGCGGTGTGCAGGCCGTGCTCGGCAAAGCTCGACTCCCAGGCCTGCACCAGGCCCATCTGGCCGATGGCCGCGGCCGCCTGTAGCTCATGCATCGCACTCGGTCGTGCGGTCCAGCCCAGGCGACTCATGCCGGCCGCGACCGCACCGGAGGAAACCAATACCAGCTCGACGCCAGCCTCATGCAAGGCCACCATCTGCTCGACCCAAACGCCCATTGCCGCGCGATCCAGCCCTTTGCCGTCCGCCGTCAGCAGTGCACTGCCGATCTTCACGACCCAGCGCTGCGCACCTGTCACCTTACTCCGCATCTTCTTCAACCTTAGCTTGAGAGCCACGCGACCGAGCGCGCCCATAAGTTATTCGTGGCTACGTTTCTTGATACCAAGCTTCTTGATACTACGTTTCCTGGATACTAAAACGCCGCTCAGTGAGCGGCGCTTGTAGTTTACTGCAACGAATCAGTCGCGGACGTAAATGATTTCCGGACCATCTTCGTCATCCACATCTTCCTCGTCCCAGTCATCGTCGCCGATGTCATGCACGCTCTTCACGCCGCTGCGGCGCAGGGCACGCTGGTCGTCCAGAGCTTGCAGCTGGGCACGCGCCTCGTCTTCGATGCGCTGATCGAGCTCAGCCAATTCGTCGGCGTAGGCCGGGTCGGCCGCCAGGCGATCGGCCCGATCTTCCAGATAACGCATGATGTCGCGACTCAGGCGCTCGGTACCGTCTTTGGAAATGGCCGAGATCACGTACACCGGACCGGCCCACTCCAGGCGATCGACGATCTCCTTGACCCGCGCCTCATGCTCCTCCTCGAGGATCTGGTCGCATTTGTTCAGCACCAGCCAGCGATCACGCTCAGCCAGGGACGGGCTGAACTTGGTCAGCTCGTTGACGATCACTTCCGCAGCATCGGCCGGGCTGCTTTCATCCAGTGGCGCCATGTCCACGAGGTGCAGCAGCAGGCGAGTACGCGCCAGGTGCTTGAGGAAACGGATACCCAGGCCCGCACCATCCGAAGCGCCCTCGATCAGACCCGGGATGTCGGCGATCACGAAGCTTTTCCAGCGGTCGACACTGACCACGCCCAGGTTCGGCACCAGGGTCGTGAACGGATAGTCGGCCACTTTCGGCTTGGCCGCGGACACCGAGCGAATGAAGGTGCTCTTACCCGCATTCGGCAAGCCCAGCAGACCGACGTCCGCCAGCACTTTCAGCTCCAGCTTGAGATCACGCTGCTCACCCGGCTTGCCCGGAGTGGTCTGGCGCGGCGCGCGGTTGGTACTGGATTTGAAACGGGTGTTACCCAGACCGTGCCAGCCGCCCTGCACCACCAGCAAACGCTGACCGGCCTTGGTCAGGTCACCGATCACTTCCTGGGTACCGGCGTCGATCACCGTGGTGCCGACCGGTACGCGCAGCTCGAGATCCTCACCTTTCTTGCCGGTGCAATCGGTACTGCCGCCATTGGAGCCGCGCTCGGCATCGAAATGGCGGGTGTAGCGGTAGTCCACCAGGGTGTTGAGGTTTTCGTCGGCGATCATGTAGATCGAGCCGCCATCACCACCATCACCACCGTTCGGACCACCGTTTTCGATGAACTTTTCCCGACGGAAACTCATGCAGCCATTGCCGCCGTCGCCAGCTTTTACTCGGATCGAAACTTCATCAACGAACTTCATAACAAAACGCCTCTCGCCGCACGGGCGAGCCGAAAAACACTAAGACATAAGACTCTTGCAAAAATGAGCGCAGCGACCCCGATCAACGGCCGTAACATCCAGCGCTGGCAGCCCATACAAACAGTTTTGCAAGAGACTCACCCCACAAACGAAAAAGCCCCGTCGCAAGACAGGGCTTTTCCAGCGATCGCGCAATTAAGCCGCGACAACGCTCACGTAACGACGACCGAAGGCGCCTTTTACTTCAAACTTGATCACGCCTTCGATTTTCGCGAAGAGGGTGTGATCTTTACCCATGCCAACGCCGTAGCCAGCGTGGAATTGGGTGCCGCGCTGACGCACGATGATGTTGCCGGCCTTGATGACCTGGCCGCCATACATCTTCACGCCAAGGCGTTTGGCTTCTGAGTCGCGACCGTTACGGGTACTACCACCAGCTTTTTTGTGTGCCATGAGTTCAATTCTCCTAGTGAGGAATTAGGCTGAAATTAAGCCTGAATACCGGTGATTTTGATCTCGGTGAACCACTGGCGGTGGCCCATACGCTTCATGTGGTGCTTACGGCGACGGAACTTGATGATGCGGACTTTATCGTGACGACCTTGGGAGATCACTTCAGCCTTGACGGTTGCGCCAGCAACAACAGGTGCGCCGATGTTCACGTCGTCGCCATTGGCAACCAACAGAACGCGGTCAAAAGTCACGGATTCGCCAGTGGCGATTTCCAGTTTTTCGATCTTCAGGTATTCACCTTCAGCGACCTTGTATTGCTTACCGCCGGTAACGATTACTGCGTACATGGTATTTCTCCGATAATCCTGCTCACCCAGCTCTTTATAAGAAGAGGTATTGGCTGGCATGGCTGCATGGGGCTGGAACGGCCCAAGTGCAATTGCGTAAGGCAGGTGCTGCCCAGGAAGTTCAGGGTGCGCGATTGTACGCAAGCTGTCTTGGCGATGCAAGGGGCCGTCCATCGCGCCTTGACAGCCCCGGACGTGGGTCCTAGCATGCCGCGCAACCCTTCTGGAGCACCTGTCGCTGATGCAACCCCAAGCTTTCTACCGCGCGGTGGCGGACGATTTTAGCGCCGTCGACGGCATCATCAAGAAGCAGCTGACCTCCCGAGTGCCGCTGGTATCGAAAATCGGCGACTACATTACCTCGGCCGGGGGTAAACGCCTGCGTCCTTTATTGGTGCTGCTGTGTGGCAAGGCCCTGGGTCGCGAAGGCGACGACCTGCGCCTGCTGGCCGCCACCATCGAGTTCCTGCACACCGCCACCCTGCTGCATGACGACGTGGTCGACATGTCCGGCATGCGCCGTGGCCGCTCGACCGCCAACGCCATGTGGGGCAATGCCCCGAGCGTGCTGGTGGGCGACTTCCTGTACTCGCGCTCCTTCGAGATGATGGTCGAGCTGGGCTCGATGCCAGTGATGAAGATCCTTTCGCAAGCCACCCGCATCATCGCCGAAGGCGAAGTGCTGCAGCTGTCGAAAGTCCGTGACGCCAGCACCACCGAAGAAACCTACATGGAAGTCATCCGCGGCAAGACCGCGATGCTCTTCGAAGCCTCGACCCACAGCGCCGCCGCCCTGGCCGGCGCCACCGAAGAGCAGAGCGAAGCCCTGCGCACCTTCGGCGATCACCTGGGCGTGGCCTTCCAACTGGTGGACGACCTGCTCGACTACCGCGGCGACGCGGAAACCCTGGGCAAGAACGTCGGCGACGACCTGGCCGAAGGCAAGCCGACCCTGCCGCTGATCTACACCATGCGCGAAGGCACGCCGGAACAGGCTGCCCTGGTGCGCCAGGCGATCCAGAAAGGCGGTATCGAAGACCTGGAAAGCATCCGCGCGGCCGTGGAAGCCTCCGGCTCCCTGGACTACACCGCGCAACTGGCCCGCGACTATGTAGCTCGCGCCATCGCCTGCCTGGAAGCCCTGCCGCCGAGCGAATACCGCGACGCGCTGGTGGAACTGAGCGAATTCGCTGTAGCCCGCACCCACTAAGATTCGATCGCCAGCCCGCTCCAGCCCTGCGCAGGAGCGGGCTGGCTCGCGATGCTTTCTCGCCCAATCCCCCGCGATACCCCTTCCCCGGGCAAAACCCTATATAATGTGCGCTTTTTTAGCCTTCCTGAATCCGAGGAGTCTTAGTGAGCACGTTGCCACCCTGCCCAAAATGCAATTCCGAATACACCTATGAAGACGGCGCCCAGTTGGTCTGCCCGGAATGCGCCCACGAATGGTCCGCCAACGGCGAAGCCGAGGCCGCATCCGATGAAACCGTGAAAAAAGACTCGGTCGGCAATGTCCTGCAAGACGGCGACACCATCACCGTGATCAAGGACCTCAAGGTCAAGGGCACCTCGCTGGTGGTCAAGGTCGGCACCAAGGTCAAGAACATCCGCCTGTGCGATGGCGACCACGACATCGACTGCAAGATCGACGGTATCGGCCCGATGAAGCTCAAGTCCGAGTTCGTCCGCAAGGTCTGATATTCCGGCTATCGCCCCGTGCCAGCCACGGGGTGAAGCCCTCCCCGCTCCCGCCTGATTCCCCGCCTCTCCCGCCACCTATCAAAAGGCCAGCCCTTTTGACTCACAACAATTTCCATACAGAAAAAAGCAGAAACCGCCAATAGGTACTTGCTATTCACTGAATAAGAATTATTCTCATTGAAACCCATCAAGGAGATGAGACTCATGACTTATTTGATCGACGCATGGCTGGACCGCCCACACCCTTACCTGCGAATCCTGCATCGGGAAACCGGGGAAGTCTGTGCGGTACTGGAAGAAGAAGCCTTGAACGAACTACAGGACCAGGGCGACCTGGACCTCAATGGCCTGAGTTCCAGCGAGCCGGTGGTGCTCAAGGAGCTGGTGCGCAACCTGTTTCTGTTCTGCTATGCACGGGCCTTGCGCCCTGCCGGAACAGCCGAAGGGCAAGGCCTGAGCGCAAAAATACGTCTATGACCCCACCTAAACCCTCTGCCAAGGCGAACCTGCGCGCGATCCGTACACCGCACACACGGCGTATGGATCGCGAGCACGCTCAGCCCGGCAGCTGAGGCTTACAGAACGTCGAGCAGCTCGACGTCAAACACCAGAACGCTGTGCGGCGGGATGCTGCCAACGCCTTGCGCGCCGTAAGCCAGCTCGCTCGGCACGTACAGACGCCATTTGCTACCGGCATTCATCAGTTGCAGCGCCTCGGTCCAGCCAGCGATCACGCCGCCGACCGGGAATTCCGCAGGCTGGCCGCGCTCGTAGGAGCTGTCGAACACAGTGCCGTCGATCAGGGTGCCGTGGTAGTGGGTACGCACGCTGTCTTCACGGGATGGCTTGGCGCCTTCGCCCTGGGTCAGCACTTCGAACTGCAGGCCGGAGGCCAGAGTGGTGATGCCTTCGCGCTTGGCGTTTTCAGCCAGGAAAGCCAGGCCCGCGCCAGCAGCGGCTTCAGCCTTGGCAGCGGCTTCGGCCTGCATGATTTCGCGGATCACCTTGAAGCTGGCGGACATTTCTTCCTGGCCTACACGGCTAGGCTTGCCGGCGAACGCGTCGGTCAGGCCCGCCAGGATGGCGTCCAGGCTCACGCCCGGTGGCGGGTTGTCACGCAGCTGGTCGCCCAGCTGACGGCCGATACCGTAGCTGACGCGGGTTTCGTCGGTGGACAGATTTACTTCGGACATGACACTGCTCCGCTGTGCGGACGGCTCGGAAATCCGCCGTGCGTACACAGCGCATCCCGGGACGCCCGGAACCAAAAGGGCGAGCAGACTAGCACAGATGCCACGGTGATGAACGCGCGTCCCCGCCTGTCAGGCCGAGCGGACGGCGAGGGGCACCCGCAGGCTGTCATCGGTATTGGCCGAGAGGCCGCACATCTCGTCATGCACTGAAGCGTGGATCAGGTTGAAGGGCAGCTTGGGAAAGGCATGCAGCACTTCCCGGGCATGTTCCACCGAACGCAGATGCAACATCTGCCCGTGGGCGTCGCTCAACGGATAGGCCGTCCCGTGCATCCGCGCCTCGAGCAGATAGATACCGCCTTCGAGGGAGATCAGGTTCAGCTCGTCGATTTTTCCGGCGACGGCATAAGCATCCAACTCGTGCAGGTTCATGGGTGCACCTCGCGCAGTTCAAGCCCGTGACCCTTACAGGGATATGCCTCGGCCGGTAAAAGCACAAGCCACAAACGACGCCGCCCGTCCGTTTCACAACGGCCGGGCGGCGCGGCTACAGCGGTGGTCAGGCGATCAGTGCTTGGTCAGCTTGTCCAGATAGCCCATGGCGAAAGCCGAAATCACGAAGGTCATGTGGATGATCACGTACCACATCAGGTACTGCGGCTCGATGTTCTTCGCGTCCATGAATACCCGCAGCAGATGGATCGAGGAGATCGCCACGATGGACGCGGCCACCTTCATCTTCAGCGAGGAGGAGTCCATCTTGCCCAGCCAGTTGAGCTTTTCCTTGTCCTCGTCGATGTCCAGCTGAGACACGAAGTTTTCGTAGCCGGAGATCATCACCATCACCAGCAGGCCGCCGACCAGTGCCATGTCGATCAACGACAGCAGCACCAGGATCAGATCCGACTCGGCCATGGAGAACACGTTGGGGATGACGTGAAAGACTTCCTGGAAGAACTTCAAAGCCAGGGCGAGCAGCCCCAATGACAGGCCAAAGTAGATCGGCGCCAGCAGCCAGCGCGAGGCGTACATTGCATTCTCGATAAAACGTTCCATTGAATCTCACACAGGTCTGAAAACGGCGGCGAGTATATCAGCCAGCCAAAAGCCCATAAACCGCAACGAAATCCATTGCCTGCGCGTCTGCCAAAGCGTTTTTCTGCTAGTGTCGCAAGCACTTGAACAGCTCAATGACATCGGACAGGAAGCCTGGAGAATGGATTTGCGATTGCCTTTGGCGGGTACCGGCCTGTGTATCGCGGTACTGCTCAGCAGCGGCTGCTCGCCCAGCGACGAGAAGCAGCAAGTCAGCCTGGAACAGAAAACCGCACAGTTCGAACAATCCCTGGACGCCATCCAGGATCCCAAGCTCAAGGACGCCATCGCCGACCTGGGCGGTTCGCTGTTACTGCTCGAGCGAGCGCAACTGCGGCTCAAGAGCAAGCCCATCGAGACCGAATACGGCGATGACGCCCTGGCCCTGCTCAAGCACTACCCCAGCCCGCAGGCCCTGGTCGACACCTACCTCAATGGCCTGTTCGTACTGCGCAAGACCTCCAACTCCGACTACCTGACCGATCTGCAGCCGGTGTTCCCCTTCAGCTTCAACATGCCGGCGCAATTCCCCTTCCCCCACGGCCTGGAATGGCAATCCGTAACCCTGAGCAACGGCAAGGTCATCGCCTTCCAGCCCGAATGGTCGGAAACCGATCCCGGCATCCAGTTGAGCCCCTCCAGTTCCAACCTGACCAATCCGGATGACCTGACGGTGACCTACCCGTTCATCGAAGGCGTGGAAGTCGAAAACAAGAACCAGCCCCAACCCGTGACGTTGCAAGGCAAGGCCGAAGTGATCGCGCCACACCAGGTGCTCACCTTCGAACTGGGCAAGGCCGATGTCGGCAAGCAACGCAGCGACAAGAATGTCAGCGTGAAACTGCTGTCCCTGGACAAGAACAGCGCCGAAATCGAGTTGACCAACAGCGCCCCACTGCCGCCCGGGCTCAGCGAGACGCCGCTCAACCCGTTGCTGGTGCAGGCACGCGATAATACCGGCCAGATCCTTTCGCGCTCCGGTTCGATCAACGAGAACAGCCAACAGATCGCCTTCTACGCCAAGCAGCTCGCCGAAATGCAGAAACAGAAGGCCTGGAGCCAGGCGTTCGAACAGCAGCTTGAAGAAGAGCGCAAAACCTTCGAGCGTGAGCAGCACAGCCATTACACCAAGGTGTATTTCAACGGTCTGATCGACAAGCTCGAAGTCAACGTGCTGGATTTCTCTGGAGCCACCGTCACCCGTAAAGAGTTCAACCTGCCGGTGCGGCGCTTCGACCCTCTGACCACCGACAGCAAGATCCAGCCCCTGCCCATGCCGGTAGTGGTGTATGACGACCAGGCACCGAACTACCTCAAGGGCGCCAACCTCGACGAAGACACCCTGAAAAAAAGCGTGGTCGTGCACCAATCCACCGAGGACGCCAGCGCGGCGCGGATCGAGTTCGACCATCCGAAAACCTTCAATGACGAATTGCTGGGCACCTCCTTCTCTACCAGCGACAGCCCGGTGACCTTCTTCACCCAGAACGAAAACGGCAAACGCGGCGAGCCCATCGAACTGCCCTCGGAGGCGGTCGAGGTCGACCCGCTGCGTAGCTCGATCACTTACGACCTGACCCTGTTCCCGGAAACCCCGGCTTACGCCGTCGGTGCGATCCCACTGTTTCTGGCCAGCATCGAGAAGAAGGCCCTGCCCGTCAGCCAGTTGCCCAAAGGGCTTGAACTGCGAGGCAATGCGCTGATCGTCGACCAGCGCCTGTTCCCGGCCGAGGCCTGGCGCTTCTACGCCAAGGACAGCAGCGGTCAGTACCTGAAGGAGATTCTTGCGGTCAGCCATGAGGCGCCAGCAAAAGGTTCGGCCTCGTTCGACGTGCATTACTTCTATGGGCAGCCCACCGAGCTGGAAACCTACCAGCGCAGCGAACTCAATACCGTCGAATATGGCTTTGAGGTCAAGCTCGACAAGCTGGAGAATCCACCACCCGCCGAGTAGGACTCAGCGGTAGGGATTAAAGGGAGATCGCGTCAATGGCGGCAGCGTTCGCCATTGATCTGCCGTAGTTGCGCCTGAAGGTGCAGGCACCAGATCTGCGGATCGTCGGCCAGCTCATAGCCGTGGGTGGTCAGGCTTTCGACGATGGAATCAAGGATGGATTCGGCCACGCTGGGACCGCAGAAAGGTCCCTGGGCCTTGATGGCCGAAGGTTGTTCACCGGCCATTCCGGCCGCGAACAGTAGGGTCCACATTCCGTTATCTCCCGCCAGCGGGCGGATACTGCACTCGATACGGGTGACCAGGCCAAGACACTGGCGGGTAAGGCAGAGGTTGCGCGACATGGCGGCGACCCTCGGTAGATCCGGTATTCAGCCCTCATGTGAAGACTGTTTCGATCCAGTGACGACTGTCGTTCTCCTGCCCTGAGAATAGGAAGAAAAGACTGAGAAGCAAAGTTGACCGGCTGAACAGGCGCCGAATGGTCTATTCGAGAAAATTGACGCCAGCGGACCGGCGCCGCGACGAAGGCCGAGCCCTCGCCGCGGCATAGCTCATGCCGGCTTGGTTTGCGCCAATGCTTCTTGTGCCTGCTCTTTTTCCGCTTCCTTGAGATCGTCCTCGCTGATCATTTCCGCGATAACCCGCAGACGCTCCACCACCCGCGCGTTGACACTGCCTTCCGGGAACTGGCCATCCGCATCCGGCTCGCCCGCAGGCTCGCCGACCAGCAGGCTCAGGGCCTCGTCAGCCTGGCGCACGGCATACACGTGGAATTTCCCGGCGCGGACCGCTGCCAGTACCTTCTCGTCGAGCATCAGGGTGGCGACATTGGCGTGAGGAATGATCGCGCCCTGCTCGCCCGTCAGGCCCCGCGCTTCGCAGAGGCGGAAGAAGCCTTCGATCTTCTCGTTGACCCCACCAACCGCCTGCACTTCGCCGAACTGGTTGATCGACCCGGTAATGGCAAAACATTGCTTGAGCGGGGTTTTCGACAAGGCCGAGATCAGCGTGCACGCCTCGCCCAGCGACGCACTGTCACCATCGACATAACCGTAGGATTGCTCCAGCGCAATGCTTGCCGAGATCGCCAGGGGGAATTCCTGCGCGTAACGGCTGCCCAGGTAGCCGGTGAGAATCATCACGCCCTTGGAGTGAATCGGCTGGCCGAGATTGACCTCGCGCTCGATGTCGACGATACCGCTGCCCCCCGGATACACCGTGGCGGAAATCCGCGCCGGAATACCAAAGGCCGAGTCGCCCACTTCCAGTACGGTCAGGCCGTTGCACTTGCCCACGGCCGCGCCATCGGTGTCGATCAGAATGATCCCCGCCAGCATGTCGTCGAGAATCCGCGCCGAGACCCGCCCGGTACGGGTGGCCTTGGCTTTGAGCGCCCGTTCGATATGCCCGGCATCGGTCATCTCGTCCGAGGCCAGGTGACGGATGAAGTCCGCCTCGCTGACCAGCTGGAACAGATCGCCAATACGCGCCGACAAGCGCCCCTGGTGTTCCGCCAGCCGGGCGCTATAGGTCGCCAGGCGTGCCACCGCGTCCGCGGTCAGCGGCGCCATGCCTTCTTCGGAGGTGCGGGTTTTCAGCAGCTGGGCGAACTGTTCGAGGCTTTCGTCCACCATCGGGATGTCTTCGTCGAAGTCCACCAGCACGCGGAACATTTCCTGGAAGTCCGGATCCAGGTCCTGCAGCGTGTAGTACAGCTGGCGAGCACCGATGATCACGACCTTGACCTGCAGCGGGATGTGTTGCGGGGTCAGGGTCACGGTGGCCAGGCGCCCCAGTTCGCCCAGCGGCGATTCCATCTTCAGCTTGCGCGATTGCAGGGCCCGCTTGAGGGCATCCCAGACAAAGGGTTCGCTGAGCATCTTCTCGGCTTCGAGAATCAGGAAACCGCCGTTGGCCCGATGCAGGGCACCTGGACGCAACTGCCGGTAAGTGGTGTAGAGCGCGCCCTGGTCGGTGCTGTATTCGATGCGGCCAAACAGGTTGTCGTAGGTCGGGTGCGGCTCGAACACCACTGGCGCGCCGCCACTGGCCGGATGGCCGACCACCAGGCTCGGACCATATTGTTCTTCCAGCAGCTTGCGGGCCACGGCGTCGGTCTTGCTGTCGTCCACCAGTTGCTCGACCACGGTCTTGAGCAGGTACACCTGCATGGCTTGCAGGTAGCCACACACGCCGGCATTTTCCGCGTACTTCTCGGACAGCGGCGCCAGCAACGGCTGCAAGGCCAGGGTGATGGTTTCTTCGTTGAGGTGACGCAGCTGGTTGCTCGACTCGCGCTTCCACTGCGGCAGGCTCGCCAGTTCTTCGTTGAGGCGCTCCTCCAGGGCGGAAATGTCCTCGTGGAAACGCTCGCGATCGGCCTCGGGCAATTGCGCGAATTCAGCCTCGTCCAGCGCCTTGCCGTCGAGCATCGGGGTGAAGGCGATATTGCTGCTGTCGCGGTACAGCGCGACGTCCTTCTCCAGCGCCAGGCGCTCGATCACATCGAGGGCACGGTCGTAGCGCTGGTTGAACGCGCGGTCGATGGCGCTTTTCTTCTGTTGATAGGAGGGATGCTCGAAGACCGCCGGAAAGGTCGCCAGCAGGTTGTCGATCAGGCCGTTGATGTCACTGATGAACGCCCCCGCGGCCCCCGAAGGCAGCTCCAGTGCGCGCGGCTCGCGCGGCTCATCGAAATTGTTGACGTAGACCCAGTCGGACGGGGTCTGCAGGCGTTTGCCCTCAGCCTTCAGGTAGCGTTTGACGAAAGAGAAGCGACCAGTGCCGGGCTCGCCCATGACAAAGACGTTGTAACCGGGGCGTGGCATGGCCACGCCGAACTGCAAGGCTTCGACCGCACGTTCCTGGCCAAGCACACCGCGAAAGGGCTCCAAATCATTGGTGGTCGAGAAGCTGAACTGTTCAGCGGAAAACGGACGGGTCAGCGCTTCGGGCGCTAGACGCAAGCTGGCAGCAACAGGATCAGGCATCGGGCTTCCTTACATCAGGCGGGGCAGATGGGGCATTCTGGCGCCGGGTACAGCGGCTGGCAAGGCGCGAGGCAGCGAAAGCGCGGACAGATCCCAGGCGCCACGCGGACAGCATAAAAACCGTCTATTTCAAGGAATGTCATGCAAAAAAACACGGAACCCTTGGAATCTGCCTAAACTCCAAGCTGCGCGGCTGGACTAATAACCGGCCCACTGGCGCCGACATGGGCCAGAACCCTTGTCCATTGGTTTGCACACAAAGAGAACAAAGCTATGAAACGGATTCTTCTCGGTACTCTCTTCACCGCTGTTTCCATCAATGCAATGGCCCAAGCGCCAGGCGGTCCGGATTGTGGGTGGGGCAACCTGCTGTTCGAAGGACAGCGCGGCACTCCGGCTCACTTCCTGGCCTCCACCACCAACGGCACCTCCGGTAACGCGACCTTCGGTATGACTTCCGGCACCAACGGCTGCTCGACCAACAGCGCGCTGACTTACGGCGGCAAATCCTGGTTTGCCATGAATGGCATGATGAACGAGCTCTCCGAAGACATGGCCAAAGGTGAAGGCGAAGCGCTGACCACCTACGCCGTGGTTCTGGGCGTCGCTCCCGAAGACCGCGCGCACTTCGCCGCCGTCACCCACGAGCACTTCCAGCAGATCTTCAGCAAAGCCGACGTGACCGCGGAAGATGTGCACACCAACACCCTGGCCGTGCTGAAAAGCGATGCACGCCTGGCCAAATACGCCACCCCGGCTTAATCTCGACCCGCCCGCTCTTTTCGGGGAGCGGGCTTTTGTTTTTCGGACATGACCCCTCCCGGGTCTTTGTTTTTTCCGACTCAAGTTGCCCACCATGCTCAAACGCCTTGCCTCCCTGGCGCTCTGTGTCTGCGCCCCGCTGTCCGCCGCGCCACAAATCGACCACTCACGTTTGCAGCAACTGGCCAACGATCCGTTCTGGATTTCCCTTGGCCACTACGAAACCGCCAAGCTCGGAGGCTGGCGCAGTTATGTCAGCGACCCGAAGTTTTTCCTCGCCAGCGACGGCGCCGAACACCCCGACGCCGAACTCAAGGCCACGCTGAACGCGCTCTACGCCCCCGCCAGCAGCGGCAACCAGCATGCTCAATGCGTGTACCCCGCCCGCACCCGCTGGCTCAAGGCCCAACTGAGCCTGAGCGATCTGCCGACGGTGGACTGCAATGAGTTCAACCAGTGGTTCAAGGACGTCGCGCCCCACAGCACGGTGATGATTTTCCCGGCGGCCTACCTGAACAGCCCGTCGTCGATGTTCGGCCATACCCTGCTGCGCATCGACCAGGCCGATGTGCAAAGCAACCACACCGCCCTGCTCAGCTACGCGATCAACTTCGGCGCCTATATCGAAGGCTCGGACAACAGCATTCTCTACGCCTGGAAAGGCCTGATGGGCGGCTACCCCGGGCTGTTCGCCCTGGTGCCCTACCAGGAGAAGCTCTCGGAATACCGCAGCCTGGAAAACCGCGACCTGTGGGAATACCGGCTGAACCTGACCCAGGCGGAAACCGAACGCATGGTCGAGCATGTCTGGGAACTGAAGCAGATCAAGTTCGACTACTTCTTCTTCGACGAGAACTGCTCTTACCGTTTGCTCGAGCTGCTGCAAGTGGCGCGCCCCAGCCTGCGCCTGACCGGACAATTCCCGTTGACGGCGATTCCCACCGACACTGTCAAGGCGGTGAAGGAAGCCGGCCTGGTGGAGAAAATCGAGTACCGCCCGTCCCGCGAACGTGAGCTGCTGGAGCGCGCCAAGCCGCTGAGCAACGACGAGCAACAATGGGTGCTGAAGGTCAGCGCCGACCAGCAACAGCTGCAGGAGCCGGCCTTCAAGGCCCTGCCACGGGACCGCCAGGCACTGATCATCGATGCGGCCTATCGCCTCGAGCGCTACCGGGCCAACGGTCAGGAGCGCGATCCGCAACGGGCGCAGCGCAGTTTCGAACTGTTGCGGGCGATCAACCGCAACCCGCCGCCCGAACTGTCCATCGAACGCCCAGGCCTGCCGGAAGACGGCCATGAATCGCGCACCTGGCAGGTCGGCGTGGGCACCCGCGGCGACCAGGCTTTTGGCGAATACGGGCTGCGCATGGCCTATCACGACCTCAACGACAACGCCGAAGGTTTCCCCCTGGGCGCACAGATCGAAATCCTGCAGATGAAGCTGCGCCAGTACGAAGGCAACAATTGGCAGCTGCAGCAACTGGACCTGGCGACCATTCGCTCACTGACGCCGCGCAACGAACTGCTGCAACCCTGGTCCTGGCAGGTCACCGGCGGCCTGGAGCGAGTGCCGGGCAAACACGACGATGAAACCCTGGTCAGCCATGTCAACGGTGGCGGTGGCGGCACCTGGCAGCTCAGCGAGAACATGCTCGGCTTCGCCCTGGGCACCGTGCGCATCGAGCACAACGCCGATTTCGCCGGTTTCATCACTCCGGCGGCCGGCTTCAACACCGGCCTGCTGTGGAAAAACCCGCTGGGCAATTTCAGCGTCGAAGCCAAGGGCGACTACTTCACCAACGGTGAGGTACGCCGCAGCTTGAGCCTCAACCAGCAATGGGAGCTATCACGCAACCTGGGCCTGCGCCTGAGCGCCCAGCGCGAGTTCAGCCACCTGGCCACGGCGGAAAACGAGGTGATGCTGGAGCTGAAGTGGTACCACTACTGACCCCCGGTCGCATTCTCACCGCGCTTTCACAAACCACTGACGAATCCCCTTCTAGACTTTCTCTATGAGCCGTTGAGCGGCGTGGGAGTCAGAGATGTGGCGGTATGCGGTGGTGGCATGGCTGGCGTTGCTGAGCGGTTGTGAGACGACCCACGAACAGTTGCTCAAGCAGGGTTATCCACCGGCCTTCGCCGACGGCTTCGATGACGGCTGCGCCAGCGGTCGCCAGGCCGCCGGGGCGATCAACGGCGAATTTCGCAAGAACGTGCCGCGCTACCTCAAGGACCCGCAATACGCCGAGGGCTGGAGCGACGGTTTTCGCCAGTGCCAGGCCATGCTGGAAAACCAGGATCGCAATGACTATCGGCAGCGTCACTGGGACGAACGCGAACGCGCCTGGCGAGAGGAAAAAGACCGCGACGCCGCGCGAGCCTATCGCTCGCAGTAAGTCGCTTTCAGACATGGCCCGAAACCAAAAGGCTGCGACCATGGCCCAAACCTTCATTACGGGAAAACGCCCATGAGCCGAGCCTTCGTCAATGAGGAACTGACTGCCGCCCAGGCCGACCAGCCCGTGGAGCGGCAGATCAGCGCGCAGCCCAACTACGTCACCCCACAGGGCCTGAGCGAACTGCAGGCCAAGGTCGCGTTCCTGCAAACCCGGCACAACCAACAGTCGGCGCTGGGCGACCAGGCGGACCCACAGCAACTGGCCGATATCGAACGCGACCTGCGCTACTTCAACCAACGCCTGCAAAGCGCCCAGGTGGTTCCCCAGGCGACATCGCGCTCGAAAGTGCAGATCGGCAGCCGGGTCATCTTCGCCGACGAGCACGGTACCGAGCAGTGTGTGCAACTGGTGGGAGAGGATCAGGCCGATGTCGCCAAGGGCCTGATCAATTGGGGCTCGCCGCTGGGCCGCGCGCTGCTGGGCACCCAGCTTGGCGATGAAGTGCTGTGGCAGCGCCCGGCGGGCGATCAGTTGATCGAGGTGATCCGCATCGACCCGGCTTAAACCACGCCCTGGGCCAGCATGGCATCGGCGACCTTGACGAAGCCGGCGATGTTCGCCCCTTTGACGTAGTTGATCCGGCCGTTTTCTTCGCCGTAATGCACGCAGGCGTGGTGGATCGACTGCATGATGCCGTGCAGCTTGCTGTCCACCTCGCCGGCGCTCCACAGCAGACGCATGGCGTTCTGCGACATCTCCAGCCCGCTGACCGCCACGCCCCCGGCGTTGGACGCCTTGCCCGGGGCGAACAGAATGCCGGCCTCGATAAAGATATCCACAGCCTCCAGGGTGGTCGGCATGTTCGCCCCTTCAGCCACGCATATGCAGCCATTGCGCAGCAGCGCGCGTGCCGACTCGGCGTCCAGCTCGTTCTGGGTGGCGCACGGCAGCGCGATATCGCAGGGCAGCGCCCAGGGGTGCTGACCGGCGAGGAACTCGAGGTTGAACTGCGTCGCCAGCTCGCTGATGCGCCCGCGCTTGACGTTCTTCAGCTCCAGCACCGCCTGCCATTGCTCCTCGGTCAACCCGGCCTCGCAGTACAACGTGCCTTCGGAGTCCGACAGGGAGATCACCTTGCCGCCCAGGTCCATGACTTTGCGCGCCGCGTATTGCGCCACGTTGCCGGAACCGGAAATCGCCACGCGCTTGCCTTCCACCCGACCGTCACGGCGCTTGAGCATTTCTTCGGCGAAGTACACACAGCCGAAACCAGTGGCCTCCGGACGGATCAGGCTGCCGCCATAACTCATGCCCTTGCCGGTCAGCACCGACGTGAACTGGTTGCTCAGGCGCTTGTACTGGCCGAACAGAAAGCCGATTTCCCGGGCGCCCACGCCGATGTCCCCCGCCGGCACGTCCACGTCCGAACCGATATGGCGATACAGCTCGCTCATGAAGGCCTGGCAGAAGCGCATCACCTCGGCGTCGCTCTTGCCCTTCGGATCGAAGTCCGAGCCACCCTTGCCGCCGCCCATGGGCAGCGAGGTCAGGGAGTTCTTGAAGGTCTGCTCGAAGGCGAGGAATTTCAGCACCCCCAGATTGACCGAAGGGTGGAAACGCAAACCGCCCTTGTACGGGCCGATGGCGCTGTTCATCTGGATGCGGAACCCGCGATTGACCTGGACCTTGCCCTGATCGTCGACCCACGACACACGGAACACCACCGCCCGCTCCGGCTCGCAGATACGCTCGAGAATGCCCGAGGTCAGGTAATGCGGATTGGCCTCCAGGAATGGCCACAGGCTGCGCAGCACCTCTTCCACCGCCTGGTGGAATTCAGGCTGGTCCGGGTCGCGCTTTTTCAGGCGGGCGAGGAAGTCTTCGACGGATTCGATCATGGGAAAGTCTCGGCAAATTTATTGTCGTTAACGGAGATTTGCCCGGGACTTTAGCAACTCGAACAGCACCATGACAGAGCAAAATGTCGCAGTTATGAATTTAAATGGTGCAATAGATATAAATACTTGGCTGTTTTCGGCCTTTTACGCACCATTCAAGGGATCTAAACCACAGGCCTCGCCCCACGATGGGCAGCTCGAAAATTGGCGGTGCCAGTCAGGGCGCATCGCGAGCAAGCTCGCTCCTACAAGAACGACACAGCCCCTGTAGGAGCGAGCTTGCTCGCGATAAGAGCCGCAGGCTCCACCTGGAAACACGCGCAAAAAAAACGGAGCCCGAAGGCTCCGTTTCTTTCAAGCAACCGACCCGGGTCAGGCCAGTTTCTTGTAACGCACGCGGTGCGGTTGGGCTGCAGCGTCGCCGAGGCGCTTCTTGCGATCGGCTTCGTACTCGGTGTAGTTGCCTTCGAAGAACACCGCTTGCGAGTCGTCTTCGTACGCCAGGATGTGGGTCGCGACACGGTCAAGGAACCACCGGTCGTGGGAGATCACAATGGCGGCGCCCGGGAAGTCCAGCAGGGCTTCTTCCAGGGAACGCAGGGTTTCGACGTCGAGGTCGTTGGACGGTTCGTCGAGCAGCAGGACGTTGCCGCCCTCCTTCAGGGTCAGGGCCAGGTGCAGACGACCACGCTCACCACCGGACAGGTCCTTGACGAACTTCTGCTGGTCGCCGCCCTTGAAGTTGAAACGACCGACGTAGGTACGCGACGGGATCTCGTAGCTGCCGATGCGAATCTGGTCGGAGCCGTCGGAGATCTGCTGGAACACGGTCTTGCTGCCGTCCAGGTCCTCGCGGCTCTGGTCGACGCAAGCCAGTTGCACGGTTTCACCGACTTCGATGCTGCCCGAGTCCGGCGTTTCCTTGCCCATCAGCATGCGGAACAGGGTGGATTTACCCGCGCCGTTACCGCCGATCACGCCGACGATGGCGCCTTTGGGCATGGAGAACGACAGGTTGTCGATCAGCACGCGATCGCCGTAGCCCTTGGTGACGTTCTTGAACTCGATGACCTTGTCGCCCAGGCGCGGACCGGCCGGGATGTAGATCTCGTTGGTTTCGCTGCGCTTCTGGAATTCCTGCGATTGCATTTCTTCGAAGCGGGCCAGACGGGCCTTGGATTTCGACTGGCGAGCCTTGGCGCCTTTGCGCACCCACTCCAGTTCTTCCTTCATGGCCTTTTCATGGGCCGACTGCTGCTTGGATTCCTGGGCCAGACGATCGGACTTGGCTTCCAACCAGCCCGAATAGTTGCCCTCGTAAGGAATGCCCGCGCCGCGGTCGAGCTCGAGGATCCAGCCGGCGACGTTGTCCAGGAAGTAACGGTCGTGCGTGATCGCAACCACGGTGCCCGGGAAGTCGTGGAGGAAGTGCTCCAGCCAGGCCACGGAATCGGCGTCCAGGTGGTTGGTCGGTTCGTCGAGCAGCAGCATGTCCGGGGCGGACAGCAGCAGGCGGCACAGGGCCACGCGACGTTTTTCACCACCGGACAGGTGTTCGACCTTGGCGTCCCAGGCCGGCAGGCGCAGCGCATCGGCGGCGACTTCCAGCTGGCGCTCCAGGTTGTGGCCATCACTGGCCTGCAGGATCGCTTCGAGCTTGGCCTGCTCGGCGGCCAGCTTGTCGAAGTCGGCATCCGGATCGGCGTAGGCCGCGTAGACCTCGTCCAGGCGTGCCTGGGCGTCCTTGATCACGCTGACCGCTTCCTCGACCACTTCACGCACGGTCTTGGCCGGGTCCAGCTGAGGTTCCTGGGGCAGGTAGCCGATGTTCAGCTCGGGCATCGGACGGGCTTCGCCCTCGAACTCGGTGTCGACGCCCGCCATGATTTTCAGCAGGGTGGACTTACCCGAACCGTTGAGGCCCAGCACGCCGATCTTGGCGCCCGGGAAGAACGACAGAGAAATGTTTTTCAGGATTTCCCGCTTCGGCGGAACAACTTTTCCCAGCCGATGCATGGTGAAGACGTATTGAGCCATGATGAACCTAGCGTCAGTGACTGATGAATGAAGAGCGGGCGAAGCCCGGGCCAGGCCATGCGCGGCGCCGGCATTTGATCGCGATCAATGCCTGCGTACGGAAAAAGCCTGATTGTCTGGAGCTGGAGCGCTCCCGCGTAACCGGCAAAGCTACCTCAATGGCCGGGCAAGGTCCAGCCAGCCAGGGCTGGCACTTTGCCACAACTCAAGGCATGCTAGCCGCCCTTCGGGCGTCCGGCTTATAGTGCACGTCGCGCCAGTCCAGCCAAACCGCAGGATCACAGTTTGTCCAATGCCACTCCGCCCTCTTCCCTGCGCGCAACTGCGCCTGCGTCCGGCTCGCCCCTGCGCGGTACCCTGAAAGGCGTGCTGGCGACCCTGGTCCTGTTGCTGCTCGCCCTGCTGTTCTGGCAACTGCTCGACCAACTGCAACAGACCCGCAAAGACCAGCGTCAACACGCAATCGACTACAACGCCGACCTGGCCGAACACATCAGCCTCAACCTGGCGCTCAATGCGCAGATCGCCCTTAACCTGCTGCCGATCATCGAGCCACCCCAGAATGCCGAACAGCAGCAACTGCTGCTGAAGAAGCTGCAATTGTCCCTGCCCGACCTGCAAAGCATCGCGCTGCTGGATGCCAAGGGCCAGCTCATCAGTGACAGCGACGCCGACGGCCAGGACGCCGCCTGGCTCGCCGAGCTGACCAGCCGCAGCCGGGGCCAGCGCTACTACTACAGCAATGCCAGCCACGGCGCGCTGGTCCAACTGCTGCTGCACCAGCCCAGCGGTGCACTCAAGAGTTACTGGGTGCTGCGCCTGGCTCCCTCCTTCGCCCAGTCCCTGAGCCCCAGCCCCGACCAGGGTTTCCAACCGACCTGGGTCATTGAAAACCGCCTGAACCAGAAAGCCCTCAGTCGCGACGACGGCAGCAGCACCCCGGTGACCACCGACGACATAGCCAACAGCGTGCTGGTCGCGCCGCTGGGCAACAGCGACTGGCAATTGCGCGGCCTGTTCGACGATCGCGCGGTGATCGAGCAACTGTTGCCGGCGTTTATCGCCAAGTGCCTGCTGGGGCTGGCGTTCTCCCTGCTGCCGGTGATTGCGCTGCTGAACATGCGCCGCCGCCAGCGTCAGCTGCACGAAGGGCGCCGGCGCTACCAGGACATTTTCGAAGGCACCGGGGTCGCCCTCTGCGTCCTGGATATCTCCGGGCTGCCGGCATTTCTCGACAAGGCGCAACTGCACGACAGCGAACAGCTCAAGGCCTGGCTGGAGCACAACCCACAGCAGCGCCAGCTGCTGCTGGAAGAACTGCGCGTCACCGAGGTCAATCAGGTGGCCTTGCGGCTGCTCAACGTCGACTCCTGCGAGCAGGCCTGGAAACTGCTGATCGAAGGCAGCCCGCTCCACAGCAGCGCCATCGGCAACCAGCTGCTGGAAACCGTGATCAACCAGCACAAACAGCTGGAGCTGGAAATCCGCCTCAGCGACGCCCAGGGCCATGACCAGCACTTGTGGCTGGTGCTGCGCCTGCCGGAAGACCCGGCCGACTACCGGGCGGTGATCCTCAGCATCAGCGACATCACCAGCCGCAAGCTCATCGAGCTGTCGCTGCTGGAGCGCGAGGGCTTCTGGTCGGACGTGGTGCGCACTGTGCCGGACCACCTTTATGTGCAGGACGTCATCAGCCAGCGGATGATCTTCAGCAACCACCACCTGGGCCAGACCCTCGGCTACAACAAGACCGAACTGCACCAGATGGGTGAGTACTTCTGGGAAATCCTCCTGCACCCGGAAGACGCCGACCTCTATCACCGCCTGCGCCAGGAACAGCGGCATGCCGGCTACCTGCAATTGCTGCAGTGCCATTTGCGCTTTCGCCACCGCAGCGGCCAATGGCGCTGTTTCGACATCCGCGAACAGGCCCTGGCGCGGGACAAGTACGACCAGGTCACGCGCATCATCGGCGTGGCCAAGGACATCACCGACCAGATCGAGGCCAGCGAATCCCTGCGCGACAGCGAACGGCGCTATCGCATGCTCGCCGAAAGCATCAGCGACGTGATTTTCTCCACCGACAGCCAGATGGCCCTCAACTATGTCAGCCCCTCGGTGCAGTCGGTACTGGGCTATGACGCCGAGTGGATCTTCCAGAACGGCTGGCAATCGACCATCGCCAACCCGCAACAGCTGACCGGCATCTATGCCCTGATGGAGCGGGTCAGCAAGGCCCTGGACAAACCCGAGCAACTGGCGCGATTGCGCAACCAGGTGCAGACCCAGTTGTTCCTGTTCGACTGCCTGCGGGCCGACGGGCGCAAGATTCCGATCGAGCTGCGCCTGGTGCTGGTGTGGGACGAACACGGTGCCTTCGAAGGCGTGCTCGGGGTCGGCCGCGATATCAGCCAGCAGCGCCGCGCGGAAAAAGACCTGCGCATGGCAGCCACGGTATTCGAGCACTCGACCTCGGCGATCCTGATCACCGACCCTGCGGGCTACATCGTCCAGGCCAACGAGGCATTCAGCCGGGTCAGCGGCTACGCGGTGTCCCAGGTGCTCGACCAGTTGCCGAACATGCTCACCGTCGACGAACAGCAGGAAGCCCACCTGCGCTATGTGCTCAAGCAGCTGCACCAGCACAGCACCTGGGAAGGCGAAGTCTGGCTCAAGCGCCGTAACGGCGAGCACTATCCGGCCTGGGTCGGCATCACCGCGGTGCTCGATGACGAAGGCGACCTGGCCAGCTATGTGTGCTTCTTCACCGACATCAGCGAACGCAAGGCCAGCGAGCAGCGCATTCACCGCCTGGCCTACTACGACGCCCTGACCCACCTGCCCAACCGCACGCTGTTCCAGGACCGCCTGCACACCGCCCTGCAGTCGGCGGAGCGGCAAAAGTCCTGGGTGGTGCTGATGTTCCTCGACCTGGACCGCTTCAAGCCGATCAACGACTCCCTGGGCCACGCCGCGGGCGACCGCATGCTCAAGGAAATGGCCACCCGCCTGCTCGATTGCGTCGACGATGACGACACCGTGGCGCGCATGGGTGGCGATGAGTTCACCTTGCTCCTGCAACCGCGGACCAGCCGCGAGATCGCCCTGAACCGGGCGATCCACGTCGCCGAGCAGATTCTCGCCAGCCTGGTGAAGCCGTTCGTGCTCGAAGGCCGTGAGTTCTTCGTCACCGCCAGTATCGGCATCGCCCTCAGCCCGCAGGACGGCAACGAGCTGAGCCAGCTGATGAAAAACGCCGACACCGCGATGTACCACGCCAAGGAGCGCGGCAAGAACAACTTCCAGTTCTACCAGGCCGACATGAACGCCAGCGCCCTGGAACGCCTGGAGCTGGAAAGCGACCTGCGCCACGCCCTGGAACAGCAGGAATTCATCCTGTACTACCAGCCGCAGTTCAGCGGCGACGGCAAGCGCCTGACCGGTGCCGAGGCGCTGCTGCGCTGGCGCCATCCGCGGCGCGGGCTGGTACCGCCGGGAGACTTCATCCCGGTGCTCGAAGAGCTGGGGCTGGTGGTGGATGTCGGCGACTGGGTGATCAGCGAAGCCTGTCGCCAACTCAAGGCCTGGCACCAGGCCAAGGTCCGGGTGCCGAAGGTCTCGGTGAACATCTCGGCCCGCCAGTTCTCCGACGGCCAGCTGGGCATGCGGATCGCCACCATCCTCAAGGACACCGGCCTGCCGCCGGCCTGCCTGGAGCTGGAACTGACCGAAAGTATCCTGATGCGCGAAGTCAGCGAAGCGATGCAGATCCTCGACGGCCTGAAGAACCTCGGCCTGAGCATCGCGGTCGACGACTTCGGCACCGGCTATTCATCGCTGAACTACCTCAAGCAGTTCCCCATCGACGTGTTAAAGATCGACCGCACCTTCGTCGATGGCCTGCCGTCCGGCGAGCAGGACGCGCAGATCGCCCGCGCCATCATCGCCATGGCCCACAGCCTGAACCTGGCGGTGATCGCCGAGGGCGTGGAAACCCATGAGCAGTTGGACTTTCTGCGTGAGCACGGCTGTGACGAAGTCCAGGGCTATCTGTTCGGTCGGCCGATGCCGGCCAACAGCTTCGAAGGGCAGTTCAGCAACGACGCGCTGTTCATGTTCGACTAAAAAGCAGCGGCAAGCTTCAAGCGACGAGCGGCAAGATAGAAGCCGTTCGCCTGCAGGCTTCTAGCTTGCGGCTTGCAGCTTTCCACTTGAAGCTGATTTGCGTGCGACATGATGTCCTTTCATATGCCATCTAAAACCCGTTGGGTTAGAATGCCTCCCTTTTCTGCCCCGATCCTTGAGGACCGCCATGTTCAGCCGTGATTTGACTATTGCCAAGTACGACGCCGATCTCTTTGCCGCCATGGAGCAAGAAGCCCAGCGCCAGGAAGAGCACATTGAGCTGATCGCTTCGGAAAACTACACCAGCCCTACGGTGATGGAAGCTCAAGGCTCGGTACTGACCAACAAGTACGCCGAAGGTTACCCAGGCAAGCGTTACTACGGCGGCTGCGAATACGTCGACGTGGTTGAGCAACTGGCCATCGACCGCGCCAAGGAGCTGTTCGGCGCCGACTACGCCAACGTCCAGCCGCACGCTGGCTCGCAAGCCAACGCCGCCGTTTACCTGGCGCTGCTGTCGGCTGGCGACACCATCCTGGGCATGAGCCTGGCCCACGGCGGTCACCTGACCCACGGCGCCAGCGTTTCCTCCTCCGGCAAGCTGTACAACGCCATCCAGTACGGCATCGATGCCAACGGCCTGATCGACTACGACGAAGTCGAGCGCCTGGCGGTCGAGCACAAGCCGAAAATGATCGTGGCCGGTTTCTCTGCCTACTCGCAGGTTCTGGACTTCCCACGCTTCCGCGAAATCGCCGACAAGGTCGGTGCTTACCTGTTCGTCGACATGGCTCACGTAGCCGGTCTGGTCGCCGCTGGCGTCTATCCGAACCCGGTGCCTTTCGCCGACGTGGTCACCACCACCACCCACAAGACCCTGCGCGGTCCACGTGGCGGCCTGATCCTGGCTCGCGCCAACGCCGACATCGAGAAGAAGCTGAACTCCGCGGTATTCCCGGGCGCCCAGGGCGGCCCGCTGGAGCACGTGATCGCGGCCAAGGCGATCTGCTTCAAGGAAGCGCTACAGCCTGAGTTCAAGGCCTACCAGCAACAAGTGGTGAAGAACGCCCAGGCCATGGCCGGCGTGTTCATCGAGCGCGGTTTCGACGTGGTTTCCGGCGGTACTCAGAACCACCTGTTCCTGCTGTCGCTGATCAAGCAGGAAATCTCCGGTAAAGACGCCGACGCCGCTCTGGGCAAGGCCTTCATCACCGTGAACAAGAACTCCGTGCCAAACGACCCACGCTCCCCGTTCGTCACCTCCGGCCTGCGCTTCGGTACTCCGGCAGTGACCACTCGCGGCTTCAAGGAAGCCGAGTGCAAGGAACTGGCTGGCTGGATCTGCGACATCCTGGCCGACCTGAACAACGAAGCGGTGATCGACGCCGTTCGTGAGAAAGTCAAAGCCATCTGCAAGAAGCTGCCGGTATACGGCGCCTGATTCGCAGAGCGTTGCATGAAAAGCCCGGCCTTCGCGCCGGGCTTTTTTTCGTCCGCGAATTGTCTGGCCCGGGACTTGTAGCCGCTGCCGAAGGCTGCGATCGGCCGGCACGGCCGTGACACTTTGAGGATCGCAGAAAGGCCTTCGGCCTTATCGCAGCCTGCGGCAGCGGCTACAGGACCAGCACCACTGGTCAGACCGGTCATGCCAATTTTCGGATCTGCCCTTGTATTCGCGGGAAAATCGGGCATAGACTGCGCCTGCACTGGACATACCGGTAAGACCACAATAATTAAGTCCCGAATCTGATGCGCTCCGCGCACGGCAGCCGGGACACCGACCAGGATTCCCCTCATGCTCAGATGGTGCTCGCGTTCGATTTTCCTCCAGGTAGTCCTCGGACTGATGCTCGGCATCGTGTGCGGACTGACACTTCCCGAATACTCCTCGCAACTCAAGCCACTGGGCGATGCCTTTATCAAGCTGATCAAGATGCTGATCGGCCTGATCGTCTTCTGTGTGGTGGTCAGTGGCATCTCCGGCGCCGGCGACCTGAAAAAGGTCGGACGCATCGGGCTCAAATCCGTCATCTACTTCGAAGTCCTGACCACCATCGCCCTGGTGATCGGCCTGGTCTTCGCCTTCACCACCGGCATCGGCAGCGGCGCCAATATCCATCTGGAACAGCTGTCCGCCGCCGACATGGGCGACATCGCCCAGCGCAGCCACCACATGCATGGCACCTCTGAGTTCCTGATGGGGCTGATCCCCAACTCGGTACTGGGCGCCTTCGCCGAAAACAATATCCTGCAAGTGCTGCTGTTCTCCGTACTCTTCGGCAGTGCGTTGAACCTGGTGGGCGAAGCGGCTTCCGGCATCTCGCGGCTGATCAACGAACTCAGCCACATCATCTTCCGCATCATGGGCATGATCGTGCGCCTGGCGCCGATCGGCGTGTTCGGCGCCATCGCCTTCACCACCAGCAAGTACGGCCTGGACTCGCTACAGCACCTGGGCAGCCTGGTGGGCCTGTTCTACCTGACCTGCTTCGCGTTCGTGGCCGTCATTCTCGGCATGGTCATGCGCTGTTCCGGCCTGCGCATGCTGCCCTTCCTCAAATACCTGCGCGAAGAGCTGCTGATCGTCCTCGGCACCGCCTCCTCCGACGCCGTACTGCCACAGATCATGCGCAAACTGGAGCACCTGGGCATCGGCAGCTCCACGGTCGGCCTGGTCATCCCGACGGGCTACTCGTTCAACCTCGACGGTTTCTCGATCTACCTGACCCTGGCCATCGTCTTCATCGCCAATGCCACCGGTACGCCGTTGTCGATGTCCGATTTGCTGACCATCCTGCTGGTGTCGCTGATCACCTCCAAAGGCGCCCACGGGATTCCCGGCTCGGCGCTGGTGATCCTGGCCGCCACCCTGACGGCAATCCCGGCCATTCCGGTGGTGGGCCTGGTGCTGGTGCTGGCGGTGGACTGGTTCATGGGCATCGGCCGGGCGCTGACCAACCTGATCGGCAACTGCGTCGCCACCGTGGCCATTGCCCGCTGGGAAAGAGACATCGATATCCAACGCGCCAACAAAGTCCTGAGCGGCCAGCAGGGCTATGGTTTCCAACCGCGAAAACCGCTGCCCGGCGCGCAGCAGCAGGAGTTCTGAGGCATGCCTTGTGCCTGTCGCCGGCAGGCACAACAATCAGCGCCTGCCATGGGCCTCATCCGCCATATACCAGGGAGTGAACAGTGATCACCTCGTCAACGGTTGTAAATTCAGTGGTAGAAAAGCTGCGCGCGGCCTTGGCCCGTGGCCAATGGCGCTCCGGCGACATGCTGCCGGGGCAACGTGAATTGGCCGAGCAGCTGGGCATCAGCCGCCCGAGCCTGCGCGAGGCGGTGACTGTTCTGGAAACCCTGGGCCTGGTGCGTTCCATGCCCGGCAAAGGCGTGGTGGTCCTGGAGGCCAGCCTCAACGAACAACCGGCCAGCGACAGCGGCGTGGCGGGTGCCAGCCTCGAGGACGTGCTGCAACTGCGCTACACCCTCGAACCCTTCATCGTCGGCCTGGTGGCGCAATCCATCAGCAGCAAGGAAGTGGGCCAGCTGCGCCTGACCCTGATGGACATGCGCGAAGCCCTGGAGGCCAACGACAGCGAAGCCGGGATGAACGCCTACATCGCCTTCCATGAAGAACTGTTCACCCTGACCTCCAACCCGATCTTCCAGAACGTGGTGCAGCAAACCAGCAATGCCCTGAAGCAGAGCGCGGAAATCCTGCGCAACTCGCCGGAGCACCTGGCCGAACGCCTGGAAGAAAACGAAGCGGTGGTCCGGGCGATCCGCAACAAGAACAGCGCATTGGCCAGTGCCGAAATGCGCCGGCACATCCTCAAGGAAGGCCAGCGCATGGGCATCGAGCTGAACATCCCGGACGACCATCTGGGCAACTAAGCCGCACAACACTTTCGTATCGGTAACCGGACTGGAGACAGGCCATGGTCAGCTACGCCTTGAACAAACTTGCATTCCCCCTCCCCGGTGCCCTGCCACGGCGCCGCACCGGCGAGAAAAAACTGCTGGTCGACGATGTCTATCCGCAGATTTTCGATGCCATTCTCGAACAACGCATCGCCCCCGCCAGCCGTTTCACCGAGGACAGCCTCGGCGAAGTGTTCGGGGTCAGTCGCAGCATCATTCGCCAGGTCCTGGCGCGTTTGTCCCACCAGCAGGTGATTATCCTGCGGCCCAACCACCGTCCCCAGGTGGCAGCACCGGACCATGAACAGACGCGGCAGATCCTGCACGCCCGCCGCCTGACGGAAATCACCCTGGTCAGGCTCGCCTGCCAGCAACCGGCGCCGCGCAACCTCAAGCGTTTGCGGGAGCTGATCGCCGCTGAGCGCGACTGCATCGACCGCGGCTTGCGTGGCCCGGCGATCCGCCTGTCCGGCGAGTTCCACCTGCAATTGGCCGAGGTGGCCGGCAACGCGCCGCTGGCGCATTTCCTCGGCAGCCTGGTGCCGCTGACGTCACTGGCGATTGCCCACCATGAAACCCGCGCCTGCAGCCATTGCGCCTGGCAGGAACATGCGGCGATTGTCGACGCTATCGAAGACGGTGACGTCAAGGCCGCGGTCGCCTTGATGACCGGGCACCTGGATCACCTGGAGGACAGGTTGCTCAAGGCCAGTGCAGGATCGAAATAACACGCTGAGTCTGAGATCGTTTCGCGAGCAAGCTCGCTCCTACAGGTAGGAGCGAGCTTGCTCGCGATGATGTCGTTGAAATCTGTAACTACTGCGCCGCCATCCGGGCGAACCCGGCACGGATCTTCTCTTCCGGCAGATCGTCGGCAATGAACACAATCACGCTCTCCCGCGTCTCGCCTTCGGCCCATTCGGTATCCCAGTCGAAACCGTACAGCTTGAGCACGCCCTGGAACACCAGGCGCCGTGGCTCACCGGCAATGTTCAGCACGCCCTTGTAGCGCAGCAGTTGCTTGCCGTGTTCTTCCAGCAGCTCGTTCATGAACTCGCTGAGCCGGTCGATATCCAGCGGCGCATCGGTGCGCAGCACCAGGCTGGAAATACGGTCGATGGAGGGCGCCTTGCTCACCGGACGCAGGCTGACACCGCCACCCAGGTCGGCATTCAGGTTGAAGCCACGCACATCCAGCAGCTCGGCCAGGTCGATGCGGCCATGCTCGACCACACGGATCGGCGCACGACGGTTGATCCGGGTCAGGCGCTCGCTCAGCGCATTGAAGGTCTGCTCGTCTACCAGGTCGCGCTTGCTCACCAGCAGGCGGTCGGCGAAGCCGATCTGGGCCTGGGCGATGGTCTGGGTCAGGTGGTGCTCGGCGTGCTTGGCGTCCACCAGGGTGATGATGCCGTCGAGGATGTAACGCTCGCGCAGTTCTTCGTCGATGAAGAAGGTCTGGGCCACGGGCGCCGGGTCAGCCAGCCCGGTGCATTCGATCACCAGCCGGTCGAAGGCGATCTCGCCGCTGTCCACCCGCTCGAGCAGCAAGAACAGCGCCTTGGTCAGGTCGGTATGGATGGTGCAGCAGACGCAGCCGTTGGACAGCGTCATCACTTGCACCGGCTCGTCGCCCAGCAACTGGGTGTCGATGCCGGCATCGCTGAATTCGTTTTCGATCACGGCGATTTTCAGGCCGTGCTCGGCCTTGAGCAGATGGCGCAGCAAGGTGGTCTTGCCGGCGCCGAGGAAACCGCTGAGAACGGTGACGGGGATTGGAGAGGACAAAAGCGGTTCTCCTGAAAAAAATGGGAACGCAAAAACAACTGTAGGAGCGAGCTTGCTCGCGAAGAACTCAAGGACACCACATGCGTTCAGAATGAACTCGGCGTCTTTAGGTTTTTCGCGAGCAAGCTCGCTCCTACAGAGACACTAACGAATCAACAGCATTTCGGCCCGGCTTTGCCACCGTACCGCGCTTCCTGGCGTTCCCGGAAGAACGCCTCGTACGACATCACCGGTTTGTCCGGGTGCTTGGTCTGCATATGCTCGACGTAGTTGTCGTAGTCGGGCATGCCGACCATCAGGCGCGCAGCCTGACCGAGGTATTTACCGAGGCGACTCAGGTCATTGAACACGATTGCAATCCTCGATTACGCATCCGGCAGTGCATGGAATGGCGATTCTTTATCCGTGCGTTCTTTTTTACCCCAGGCGGAGATACCCACCTTGAGGGCGTAGAACAGGATGCTGAATACCACCAGCAGGAACAGCACCGTCAGCGTGGCGTTGGTGTAGGCGTTGAAGATCACGTGCTGCATCTGCGTGATGTCCTTGGCCGGAGCGAGGATCTGACCATTGGCCAGGGCATCGCTGTACTTCTTGGCCAGGGCCAGGAAACCGACTGCCGGGTTGGCGTCGAACAGCTTGATGAGGCCCGCGGTGGTGGTGCAGATCAGCAGCCAGGCAGCTGGCAGCAAGGTCACCCAGATGTAGCGTTGACGCTTCATCTTGATCAGCACCACGGTGCCGAGCATCAGCGCGATACCCGCCAGCATCTGGTTGGAGATGCCGAACAGCGGCCACAGGGTGTTGATGCCACCCAGCGGATCGATCACACCCTGGTACAGCAAGTAACCCCAGAGGGCCACGCAGCCGGCGGTGGCGATCAGGTTGGCGGTCCAGGACTCGGTGCGTTTCAGGGCTGGCACGAAGGAACCCAGCAGGTCCTGCAGCATGAAACGCCCGGCACGGGTACCGGCGTCCACCGCGGTCAGGATGAACAGCGCTTCGAACAGGATCGCGAAGTGGTACCAGAACGCCATGGTGTTCTCGCCCGGCAGCACCGTGTGCAGGATCTGTGCGATACCGACCGCCAGGGTCGGCGCACCGCCGGCACGGGCCAGGATGGTGGTTTCACCGATGTCCTTGGCCACTGCTTGCAGGGCGTCCGGAGTAATGGCGAAGCCCCAGCTGCTGACCGTCTGCGCCACGGTTACCACGTCACCGCCGACGATGGCCGCCGGGCTGTTCATGGCGAAGTACACGCCAGGCTCGATCACCGAAGCGGCGACCATCGCCATGATGGCCACGAAGGACTCCATCAGCATGCCGCCATAACCGATGTAACGGGCGTTGGTTTCGTTATCCAGCAGCTTCGGCGTGGTCCCGGAAGAGATCAGCGCGTGGAAGCCGGACACCGCGCCACAGGCGATGGTGATGAACAGGAACGGGAACAGGCCGCCTTTCCAGACCGGGCCGGTGCCGTCGGTGAACTGGGTCAGCGCCGGCATTTTCAGCTCGGGCATGGTGATCAGGATGCCGATCGCCAGGGCGATGATGGTACCGATCTTGAGGAAGGTCGACAGGTAGTCGCGCGGCGCCAGGATCAGCCATACCGGCAGCACCGCGGCGACGAAACCGTAGCCGATGAGCATCCAAGTGATCTGTACGCCGGTGAAGGTGAAGGCCTTGGACCACACAGGATCCGCGGCGATCTGGCCCCCCAGCCAGATCGAGCCCAGCAGCAGGAGCACGCCGATGACGGAAATTTCACCGATGCGGCCCGGGCGGATGTAGCGCATGTAGACGCCCATGAACATCGCGATCGGGATGGTCGCCATCACGGTGAAGATGCCCCACGGGCTTTCGGCCAGGGCCTTGACCACGATCAGCGCCAGCACCGCGAGGATGATGATCATGATCAGGAAGCAGCCGAACAGCGCGATGGTCCCCGGGATCCGGCCCATTTCCTCACGGACCATGTCGCCCAGGGAACGGCCGTTGCGCCGGGTGGACATGAACAGGACCATGAAGTCCTGCACCGCCCCCGCCAGCACCACCCCGGCAATCAGCCAGAGCGTGCCGGGCAGATAGCCCATCTGCGCCGCCAGTACCGGCCCCACCAGCGGGCCCGCGCCGGCGATGGCCGCGAAGTGGTGACCGAAGAGAATGTGCTTGTTGGTCGGAACATAGTCCAGACCGTCGTTGTTGAGCACGGCGGGGGTGGCCCGGCGCGCATCGAGCTGCATCACGTTGTTAGCTATGAACAGGCTGTAGTAACGGTATGCGACCAGATAGATGGCCACGGCAGCGACCACGATCCACAAGGCGTTGATCGCCTCGCCGCGGCGCAATGCCACTACGCCGAGGGCGCACGCTCCTACGATTGCCAGCACCAGCCAGGGTAAGTGGCGTAGCGGGCTATTATTATTTTTCATTTTATTATTCCAGCCAGGGTGGACAAGAAAGACAGCCATCCGGAGTTTAGCGCTACTGGCCCCAAAGGCCACCCCCCACGTTGGTCTAGAGCGCCCTTTTGAGTTTTTTCTTAGGTTTTGCACCGCCTCGGTGCAACCGTTTCTGGAAGCACTGAACCACCCGGGCGAAAAAGCGGTCGCACCTTTAACGACTCGCCGTCTGGAGTGCCCATGCCCGCGCCGCCCGATGGACCGCCGCTGTCACCGCCGCTGCTGTATCTGCTGTTCCTGATAGCAGCGCTGTTGCTTGCCGACGCTGTGCCCTTGCCGGTCCCGGTCAACGGCTGGCTGCGCACCCTGGCCCTGCTGCTGATCATCGGCGGCCAGGGCCTGTCGTTCTGGGCGATGTGGCGTCTCAGGCAACGGCACACCACCACCAGCAATCGCGGCGAACCCCGGCGCCTGCTGTGCGACGGCCCGTTCGCGATCTCGCGCAACCCCATCAATCTCGGCGACACCCTGGGTTACTGCGCCATTGCCCTGCTGCTCGGCAGCCTGTGGCCGTGGCTGCTGTTGCCGCTGCTGATTTACCTGATGAACCTGACGGTGATCCGGCCGGACGAGAACCATCTGCTGGAGTTGTTCGGCGACCGCTACCGTGACTATTGCCGCAAGGTGCGCCGCTGGCTGTAGCGGTGGGAGCGCCCCCGGGTCTGGTCTATAGTCATTTCACCACGCAGAGGGGCTGCTCATGAGCGAACACCATGCCGATCGTCGCCGTTTCAAACGCATCGCCTTCGATGCCCGCACCGAACTGAGCCAGGGCCCTTATCGCTGGTCCGTGCAACTGGTCGATCTCTCGCTCAAGGGCATGCTGATCCAGCGTCCCGATCCCTGGCTGGGGGACGAAAGCCAGCCGTTCGAAGCCGATATCCATTTGAGCGATGACGCCGAAGTGCGCATGGACGTGCAACTGGCGCACGACGATCACGGCCAGCTGGGCTTTGTTTGCCTGCATATAGACCTGGAATCGATCGAGCACCTGCGCCGGCTGATCGAACTGAACCTCGCCGATCCGCAGGAGCTGGAGCGTGAGCTGGGGGCGCTGCTGGAGGTTTGAGCGCCCGCCTCTTCCCGTCAGATGCTCAAGGAAATGCCGAGGGCGCGGGGAATTCGCTTTCCATATCCCAATAACCGGGCTGTTGCCGACTGGCGGCGGTCCACTGCCCGTCCACCCAGCGATAAGTCCGGTACGTGGTCACAAAATCGTCACCCTCGCTGGCAGGCGCCGAAGACACCTGGGCAATCGCCTCGGTAGCGCCCGACGCCGATGGAAGGATCTGCCAGGCCGCCTTGCCGGTCTGGGCCAACCCCAGCGGGCGCTGCTCCCCGCTTTCGTCCCGATACTGAACCGGCTCCAGCCGGCTTTGTGTCGGCGCCAGGAGCTGCGTGGCCGGACCGCTGTAGCTGCCCATCGGCGCCGTCTGATCGACGGTGAGGAAAAACGCCGGGTATGGCAGGCCGCTGAGCGGCGCCTTTTCCACCTTCGCCAGCGGGTAGCCCAGGGACTGCTCGGCAAGCACCTCGCCGACCTCCGACACCAGGCGCACCCGGGCCTCCAGCTGTGGCTGGTGCTCGCTGTCCGTCGACTCGTCGAAGGTTTCCTCGTCCAGGCCGCTGCCCCAGCTCTGCGCGTGCAGTTGCGCGGTGATACGCCGGTCTTCCAGCACCTCGAGCACCGTGCCGTCGCCGACCAGCAATTCCTGAGCGATCCGATAGCCGCGCGGTGCATCCTCCTGGCTGGCTACAGCCAGGCCGCTACCCCACAACAACGCAAAACCGAGGGCACCCAGGCCCGCTGCTGTCATCCGCATGAACTGCTTCCTTTCAGTGGCACAAGGGGTCATTCGAACAGCGCATCCAGCGCCTGCTCCAGACGGGTTACCGCAATGATCCGCAAGCCCTGTGGCGGCTCTTTCGGGGCATTGCCCTTGGGCACGATGGCCCGTTTGAAACCGTGCTTGGCCGCCTCCTTGAGGCGCTCCTGGCCGCTCGGCACCGGGCGTACTTCGCCGGACAGGCCGACTTCGCCGAACACCAGCAGATCGTGGGGCAAGGGCCGGTTGCGCAGGCTGGACATCACCGCCGCCATCAACGCCAGGTCGGACGCGGTTTCCAGCACCTTGACCCCGCCGACCACGTTGAGGAACACGTCCTGATCGTGGGTCGGAATGCCGCCGTGGCGATGCAGCACCGCCAGCAGCATCGCCAGGCGGTTCTGGTCCAGGCCCAGGGTGACCCGCCGCGGATTGGCCAGGTGGCTGTCATCCACCAGCGCCTGGACTTCCACCAGCATCGGCCGGGTGCCTTCCCAGGTGGCCATGACCACGCTGCCCGGGACTTCTTCCTGGGCACGGGTGAGAAAGATCGCCGACGGGTTGGAAACCTCTTTCAAGCCGCGATCGGTCATGCCGAACACGCCCAGCTCGTTGACCGCGCCGAAGCGGTTCTTCACCGCCCGCAGCAAGCGCAGGCGGCCGTCGGACTCACCTTCGAAATACAGCACGGTGTCGACCATGTGCTCGAGGACCCGCGGCCCGGCCAGCGCGCCCTCCTTGGTCACGTGGCCCACCAGGAAGATCGCCGTGCCGCTCTGCTTGGCATAGCGCACCAGCAGCGCCGCGCTTTCGCGCACCTGGGAAACCCCGCCGGGGGCCGATTGCAGTTGCTCGGTGAAGATGGTCTGGATCGAGTCGATCACCATGACCTTGGGCTTCTCCTGCCGGGCCGTGGCGATGATGGTTTCGATACAGGTTTCGGTCATCACCCGTAGCTGGTCCTGGGGCAGGCCCAGGCGCCGGGCACGCATCGCCACCTGTTGCTGCGATTCTTCGCCTGTGACGTAGAGCGCCGGCATGCGGGTGGCGATGTTGCACAAGGTCTGTAACAGAATGGTCGACTTGCCGATCCCCGGGTCGCCGCCAATCAGCACCACCGAACCGTCGACCAGACCGCCGCCGAGCACCCGGTCCAGTTCGCCGGAAGCCGTGGAAAAGCGTGGAATCTCTTCGACGCTGACCTCGGCCAGGGTCTTGATCTGCGCCTGCTGCCCGGCCCAGCCGGTGCGACCGCTGGGGGCCGCGGCGCCACCGCTTTCCACCATGGTTTCGGTCAGGGTGTTCCAGGCTCCGCATTCGCCGCACTGGCCGGCCCATTTGGGAAAGGTTGCGCCGCACTCGGTGCAGCCGTACATGCGCTTGGCCTTGGCCATCTGATCCCCCGGCAAAAACCGCGATGATAGCTCAGCTGGAGCGGATCAGCGCGGCGCGGCCGTGTGGATTTCACCGTCGGCCAGACGCGCGGCGCTGTTGCCCAGCGGATCTTCGGCATTCAGGTCGGCGCCCTTGGTCGCCAGGGCATCGAGCAGCTCCACCCGCTTGAACAGCCCGGCGTACATGGCTGCGGTCTGGCCAGCGCCGTTGCGCTGGTCAGGGTTGCAGTCGGTGGCCAGCAGGCGCCGGGCGATCTTCACTTCGCCCTTGAAAATGGCGCCCATCAGCGCCGTGCTGCCTCTTTTATCCTGGGCGCAGGCATCGGCACCGGCGGCCAGCAAACGCTCCACCGCCGGTCCCTGGCCGTGATACGCCGCAAGGATCAGGGCGGTGTAGCCCTTCTCGTCCTGGGTATCGAGGGAATAACCGGCCTCGATAAAGGTATTGAGCATCTCGACGTCGCCACGACGGGCCGCATCGAAGTAGTAATTCTGTAACTGGGCCTTGACCGCCGCCGGGTCCGTGGGCACCGGTTGCTGCGCATAAGCGCCCAGCGAGCAGGCGGCCAGCAGCAGCGAAATGAACAAGCGCATGGTGCGACTCCCTTGCCTTGCAAAAACCTGTAGGAGCGAGGCTTGCCCGCGATGACTTCGGCCCGGGTAAATACGTTCGTCAGGGAGAACGCAGTCACCGGTATTGGGGCCGCTGCGCGGCCCATCGCGGGCAAGCCTCGCTCCTACAAAAAGGAAGCGTCACGCCGGGGCGTGACGCTGGTTGAGGTTAATCCGACAGCTTGGCGGCCAGGGCCTTGACCCGGGCCAGGTCGCCCTTGGCCACCTTGGTCACGCCAGTGCCGTACTCGGGATCGGCCTTGTAGAGGAACGACAGCATGATGTGCTTGCTCTCGTCATCGGTGGTCGCCAGGGAACCGCCGAAGTTCTCGATCAGGTCCTGGCGCTCTTTCTGGCTCAACGAGCGATACAGATCGCCGGCCTGCTTGAAGTTCTGCTCGCGCTGGATCTTCGCCTGCTGGGTGCTGCCACTCAGCGCCAACTGGCTGTAACGCGCGCTTTGCGGCTCTTCGCGCGGCATCAGGCGGCTCGGCTGGTAATTCACACCGGTGCTGGTGCTGCCACTGTTCATCGCGCCATCCTGGTTGCCGTTGTTCACCGCGACTTTCGGCGCGTTGATCGGCAATTGCAGGGCGTTGGCGCCCAGGCGGTACAGCTGGGTATCGGCATAGGAGAACACCCGGCCTTGCAGCAGGCGGTCTTCCGACGGCTCGATGCCCGGCACCAGGTTGGCCGGGGCCATGGCCACCTGTTCGGTTTCCTGGAACACGTTGGCCGGGTTGCGGTTGAGCACCATCTGCCCGACCTTGCGCTCAGGCACGCCCGGCCAGATCTTGGTGGCATCCAGCGGGTCGAAATCGAACTTGGCCAGGTCTTCCGGCTTCAGGACCTGGACATACAGGTCCCATTTCGGGAAATCGCCCTTGTTGATATGCGTGACCAGGTCATTGGTCATATGGCTGTAATCACGCCCCTGCACCTCGACCACTTGTTTGGGATCGAGGTTGTTGATGCCCTGCAAACTCTTCCAGTGAAACTTCACGTAATGCACTTCGCCCTTGGCATTGATCAACTTGTAGGCGTGCACGCCATTACCGTCCATTTCCCGGTAACTGGCCGGAGTACCGGAATTGGAATACAGCTCGGTCAGGGTCCGGGTGGCTTCCGGAACATGGGAGAAGAAATCGAAGCGCCGGGAATCGTCATCCAGGTTGGTCCGTGGATCAGGTTTGAACGCATGAACCATGTCCGGGAATTTGATTGCGTCGCGAATAAAGAAAGTCGGGAAGTTGTTGCCGACCAGATCCCAGTTGCCGTCGGCGGTGTAGAACTTGGTGGCAAAACCGCGCGGGTCACGCAGGGTTTCCGGCGAATGATTGCCGTGCACTACCGCGGAAAAACGCACGAATACCGGCGTGACCTGTCCGGCGGCGAATACCTTGGCCTTGGTCAGGTCGCTCAGGCTGTCGGTCACGGTGAAGGAACCATGGGCACCGGTGCCACGGGCATGCACCACCCGCTCTGGAATGCGCTCGCGATCGAAGCGCTGGAGCTTCTGGATCAACTGCACATCCTGCAGCAATACCGGCCCGGTAGCGCCCGCAGTCTGCGAGTTCTGGTTATCGCCCACCGCGGCCCCGTTATCCCGGGTCAAAGTAGCGGCCTGTACGGAAAGAGAAAGCATACTGGCGGCGAGTACGCCCACTATGCGTCGTTGGGAAAAACTCCCAAGGCCAATGATCATGGTCATGTTTTATTCCTCTGGTTTTAATCAAACGCATCCAGGTGCGCCTGTCAGAGGCTAGTGACCAAAGAGTCGAAATCTAAATAGAAAGGTCGCAACAGTCTGATTGAAAAAATATTCTGGTATGAAAGAGCAAGCGCGAGTATTTCGCGCGCGATTGATGGCACTTTGTAAACTATTTGCCGTTAACCCGGTCGATAACTCCGAACGCTGTAAGCAGTTGTTGCAAGCAAGATGCCTTTTGCTGAATTACACTGCGTTCACCAACCTCATCTGTAACAAGGAATAACCTATGGGCGTGCTAAGTGAGTTCAAGGCCTTCGCGGTCAAAGGTAATGTGGTCGACATGGCCGTCGGTATTATCATCGGCGCCGCATTCGGCAAGATCGTCTCGTCGTTTGTTGGCGATGTGGTGATGCCGCCAATCGGCTTGCTGATCGGTGGGGTGGACTTCAGTGATCTGGCGATCACGCTCAAGGACGCCGTCGGCGAGACACCGGCCGTGGTGCTGGCCTACGGCAAGTTCATCCAGAGCCTGATCGACTTCATCATCGTTGCCTTCGCCATCTTCATGGGCGTGAAAGTGATCAACCGCCTGAAGCGTGAAGAAGCCGTGGCACCGGCCGCTCCTACCAAGGAAGAAACGCTGCTGGGCGAGATCCGCGACCTGCTCAAGGCGCAGAACAACAAGCCCTGAGGCTTGTGCCGCAACAAAACGGCGCCCCCTGCAAGTCAGGCGGCGCCATTTTTTTACCAGTAGTTTTCCACCGCCACCTGCCCGGGCCGCCGGGTCAGGCTCAGGTGCATGTCGCGCTGTTTGAGCAGGGCGCGGGTGTCGTCGATCATCTGCGGGTTGCCGCAGAGCATCACTCGCGAGTGCTCGGCGCTCAGCGGCACACCGGCGACGCGCTCCAGCTCACCGTTTTCGATCAAATGGGTGATCCGCCCATTGAGGCTGCCCGGATGCTGTTCCCGGGTCACCGTGGTGATGACTTGCAGCTTGTGGGCAACTTCCGCCAGATAATCGCGCTGCTTCAGCTCGGCCAGCAATTGCTGATAAGCCAGCTCCTTGGCCTCGCGCACGCTGTAGACCAGGATGATCCGCTCGAATTTCTCCCAGACTTCGAAGTCCTGGAGGATCGAAACAAAAGGCGCGATCCCGGTGCCGGTGGACAGCAGCCAGAGGTCGCGGCCATCGACGAAACGGTCGAGGGTCAGATAACCGAACGCCTGCCGGTCCACCATCAGGGTATCGCCCTCCCCCAGCCGACTCAGCTCACTGGTGAACTCGCCGCCGGGCACGACGATGGAGAAGAACTCGAGAAACTCATCAAAAGGCGAAGACACCATGGAGTACGCCCGCCACACCGTGCTGCCGTCGGCCTTGGTCACCCCCAGGCGGGCGAATTGCCCGGCGCGAAAGCGAAAACCCGCGTCCCGCGTGGTGCGCAGGGTAAACAGGCTGGGAGTCAGGGGCTGGACGTCGAGCAAGGTCTGGCGCGTGTATTTTTCTGCACTGGCAGTCATGGCAGGCTCCAATAAGCGAATGCCCTTAGTGTCCCGCAAAGCGCGCGACAGAAACACCGGTGGTTTGTAATGGCATAGAGCGCGGGCAATCGAGCGCAAAAAAAAGTACCATTGGCCCCCTCTTCGGGCAGCTGCCACGCGGCCTGCGCGCCACCTGCCCGAACGGTCCAGCCCGCATCGCGCCCCTCCCGCCGGCAGGACATTCACCGATTACCAAGAGTCCGCCCCATGCCCCTGCTCGAAAGCCCCTTCGCCCAGCTCGACCTGATCCGCCAGCCCGAACAACAGAACGAGCCCCTGCAAGCTTTCGACGCGGCGGACGAGTACCTGCTCAATCACCTGGCCGAACAGCAGCCGACGGCGGACACCCGGGTGCTGGTCCTCAACGACAGCTTCGGCGCGCTGGCGGCCAGCCTGGTCGGGCGCGTGCAGGTGCGCAGCAGCGGCGACTCGTTTCTCGGCGCGCTGGCGCTGGAGAAAAACCTGGTGCGCAATGGCCTGCCATTCGACGCCGTCACGGTGGTGCCGGCCAGCGAGCCGTTGACCGGGCCATTCGACCGCGTTCTGATCCACGTGCCCAAGACCCTGGCCCTGCTGGAAGAACAGTTGATCCGCCTGCAAGGCCAACTGGCTCCGGGCGCCCAGGTGGTGGCGGCGGCGATGGTCAAGCACCTGCCACGGGCCGCCGGCGATCTGCTGGAGCGCTATATCGGCCCGGTACAGGCCTCGCTGGCGGTGAAGAAAGCCCGTTTGCTGATCGCCACGCCGGAGGCGAAAACCCCGGCGGCCTCGCCCTACCCGACCCGCTACAAGCTCGACGAGCCCGCCATCGAGCTGCTCAACCACGCCAATGTGTTCTGCCGCGAAGGCCTGGATATCGGCACCCGCGCCTTCCTCCCGCACCTGCCGAAAAACCTCGGCAAGGCCCGGGTCGCGGACCTGGGGTGCGGCAACGGCGTGCTGGCCATCGCCAGCGCCCTGCACAACCCAGACGCCCACTACACCCTGGTGGACGAGTCCTTCATGGCCGTGCAATCAGCTTTGGAGAACTGGCGCGCAACCCTGGGCCAGCGCGAAGTGACCGTGCGCGCCGGCGACGGCCTGGCCGGCCAGGAGCCGCAGTCGCTGGACGTGGTGCTGTGCAACCCGCCCTTCCATCAGCAGCAAGTGGTCGGCGATTTCCTCGCCTGGCGCATGTTCCAGCAGGCCCGCGAGGCCCTGGTGGTCGGCGGCGCGCTGTACATCGTCGGCAACCGTCACCTGGGCTATCACAGCAAGCTGGCGCGGCTGTTCCGTGGCGTCGAGCAAGTGGCCGCCACGCCCAAGTTCGTGATCCTCAAGGCGCGCAAATAATCCCCCCGGCAGCCGACCCATTCGCGGTCGACTGCACGGCCATCGCCAGCCCCTTTTCTCATAAAACCCCAGGCAAAAAAAACCCTCCAGAGGAGGGTTATAAAACCGTGCCGCAAGGCAACGGGATGGGATGAGCGGTGGTGAAAATCAGTGCGTGGTCAGGCCCGCGGCGTTCATGAACATGCGCATCAGGCTGGCGACGATAAACAGCGCCAGCACGCTGCCGACCCAAATCCCGGCGAGCCAGCCCAGGCGCTGCCAGAGCGGTTTCTTCTCGGCTTCTTCGATTTCCTGCAACGTGGGTTTGCCAGCCATCATCGAATACTCCTCTCGGAATGGAGACGATGGCGTCGCTCGGGCGCCATCGCGAGCACGTCCGCTCCCGCACAGGGAGCGGCGCATTGACTAGTGGTAGCCGTCTTCGTGGGTGACCTTGCCGCGGAACACGTAGTAGCTCCAGAAGGTGTAACCCAGGATGAACGGGATGATGAACAGCGTGCCCACCAGCATGAAGCCCTGGCTTTGCGGCGGCGCGGCGGCGTCCCAGATCGAGATCGACGGCGGCACGATGTTCGGCCACAGGCTGATGCCCAGGCCACTGTAGCCGAGGAAGATCAGCACCAGGGTCAGCAGGAACGGCGTGTAGTGAGCATTGCGGGCCACGGCGCGCAGCAGGCCGTACATGGTCACCAGCACCAGGATCGGCACCGGCAGGAACCAGAACAGGTTCGGCAGGGTGAACCAGCGCGAAGCGATTTCCGGGTGGGCCAGCGGCGTCCAGATACTGACGACACCGATCACCGCCAGCAGCACGAAGGCCAGCGGCCGCGCCAGGTCATGCATCTGCTCCTGCAGCTTGCCTTCGGTCTTCATGATCAGCCAGGTGCAGCCGAGCAAGGCATAGGCCACCACCAGCGCGACGCCGCAGAACAGGGTGAACGGCGTGAACCAGTCCAGCGAACCGCCGGCGTACTGGCGGTCGACCACCGGCAGGCCGTCGATGAAGGCACCCAGCGCCAGGCCCTGGAAGAAGGTTGCCGCCAGCGAGCCGCCGATGAACGCCTTGTCCCAGATGTGGCGCTTGGCTTCCTTGGCCTTGAAGCGGAACTCGAAGGCCACGCCGCGGAAGATCAGGCCGATGAGCATCAGGATCAGCGGCATGTACAGCGCCGAGAGCACCACCGAATAGGCCAGAGGGAAGGCGCCGAACAACGCGGCACCGCCCAGGACCAGCCAGGTTTCGTTACCGTCCCAGACCGGGGCGACGGTGTTCATCATCACGTCACGGTCGCGGGAGTCCTTGACGAACGGGAAGAGAATCCCGATGCCCAGGTCGAACCCGTCCATGACCACGTACATCATGATGCCGAAGATGATGATCACGGCCCAGATCAGCGGAAGATCAATACCCATGACTCAATTCCCCTTGTTCAGGCTGGTGCCGTTGTCTTCGGCATCGTCGTCGGCGGCCGACAGCGGACGAGCCGGTGTGCGTTTCTGGCCAGGACCACCGTGGCTGACTTCCGCGCCTTCATTGGTCTTCGGCCCCTTGCGCACCAGGCGCATCATGTAGCCGATACCGACCCCGAACAGCGAGAAATACACCACGACAAACAGCGCCAGGGTGATGCTCATCTGCATCAGGCTGTGCCCGGACGAAGCGTCCGCAGTACGCATCAGCCCATAGACCACCCACGGCTGACGGCCGATCTCGGTGGTGAACCAGCCGGCGAGGATCGCGATCAGGCCGGATGGGCCCATCCACAACGCCAGGTACAGGAACGCGCGGTTCTGGTAGATGCGGTCACGCTTGCGCAGCCACAGGCTCCACAGGCCGGTGAGGATCATCAGCATGCCCAGGCCGACCATGATCCGGAACGACCAGAACACAATGGTCGAATTCGGCCGGTCTTCCGGTGGGAATTCCTTGAGCGCCGGCACCTGCTTGTCCAGCGAGTGAGTGAGGATGATGCTGCCCAGATACGGGATCTCGACGGCGAACTTGGTCTTTTCTTCCTTCATGTCCGGCCAGCCGAACAGGATCAGCGGGGTCGGTTCGTTACCGACGTTTTCCCAGTGACCTTCGATCGCGGCGATTTTCGCCGGCTGGTGCTTGAGGGTGTTGAGGCCGTGGAAGTCGCCGATCACGGCCTGGATCGGCGCGACGATCAGGGCCATCCACATCGCCATCGACAGCATGCGGCGGATTGCCGGGTTATCGCGGCCGCGCAGCAGGTGCCAGGCAGCGGACGAACCGACGAAGAACGCGGTGGCGACAAAGGCGGCCGTGGCCATGTGCGCCAGGCGGTACGGGAACGACGGGTTGAACACCACCGCCAGCCAGTCCACCGGAATCACTCGGCCGTCGATGATTTCGTAGCCTTGCGGGGTCTGCATCCAGCTGTTGGACGAGAGAATCCAGAAGGTCGAGATCAGCGTACCGATGGCCACCATCACGGTGGCGAAGAAGTGCAGCTTGCGCCCGACCCGGTTCCAGCCGAACAGCATCACGCCGAGGAAGCCGGCTTCGAGGAAGAAGGCCGTGAGCACTTCATAGGTCAGCAGCGGCCCGGTAACGGAACCGGCAAAGTCGGAGAAGCGGCTCCAGTTGGTGCCGAACTGGTAGGCCATGACCAGGCCCGAGACCACCCCCATGCCGAAGTTGACGGCGAAGATCTTCGACCAGAAGTGGTACAGGTCACGGTAGGTATCGTCGCGGGTCTTGAGCCACAAACCTTCGAGCACCGCCAGGTAGCTCGCCAGACCAATGGTGATGGCGGGGAACAGGATGTGGAACGAGATGGTGAACGCGAACTGAATTCGGGCGAGATCTAGTGCCTCCAAACCGAACATAAGCTTTCCTCTGTCAGGTAATACCGGCTGCCGGCTGGAGGCCTGCACCCACTGCCCCCACGGATCTGGAGTGTGGCGAATTCGAATTCGTTCTTTTTAAACCCATCGCAACGCAGGGAGTCTGGCCATCTGGCCGCCAGACCTAACCTTGGAAAAGGTTTTGATCTGGATCAATCAACGCTGAAAGAGTAGTCCTATTTTCGCCATCGGTTTGTGTGGTCTTTTGTCGCGTGACAGGTTGCCTCACCACGTCAAGAACGGGCTTTCTCCGAAGTTTTGCTCTCCCTGTAGCCGCTGCCGAAGACTGCGATCGGTCGAGACGGTCATGGCGATTTCTGCGCCGTAGAAGGTCCTTCGGCCCTTATCGCAGCCTGCGGCAGCGGCTACAGGGATTGGGCTATTTCGAATAAACGGGATAGATGCGGGGCTAACGATTCTGCAACTATTGGTTACATCTTGGTGATAACCTCGCCCTACTCCACGCTCAGACCTGCCTTTCAGATGCCCAGCCAAGACCCTCTGCTGCTTCGCCATCACCGTCCGTTCATTGCCTTCTGGCTGGCGCGGATCTTCACCGCCAGCGGCTTCCAGATGCTCACCGTGGCCATTGGCTGGAACCTCTACCAACTGACCGGCAACGTGCTCGACCTGGGCCTGGTCGGGCTGGTGGAGTTCGCGCCGCGGGTGCTGTTCATGCTGCACACCGGGCATGTGGCCGACCGCTATGACCGGCGCAAGGTGGCGGCCATCTGCCAGTCGCTACAGGCGCTGATCGCCCTGTCCCTGGCCATCGGCAGCGCCACCCACCATGTCACCCGCGAGATGATCTTCATCCTCGCCTTCCTGCTCGGCGCCGCCCGTTCCTTCGAGATGCCGACCACCCAGGCGCTGCTGCCGAGCATCGTGCCCAGCGCGCTGTTCCCCCGCGCCGTGGCGGCCGCGCAGTCCGCCCAGCAATCGGCGACCATCGTCGCGCCGGCCCTCGGCGGGCTGCTCTACGCCTTTGGCAGCGTGTGGGTCTATGGCCCGACCGTGCTGCTGTATGTGATCGCCTGCTGCCTGATGCTCAACCTGCCCGCGCGGCAGACGCCGCTGAACAAGGGCAAGGCCACCCTGGATTCGTTGCTCGCCGGGGTGCGCTTCATTCGCAGCCGCCCGGATATCCTCGGGGCGATTTCCCTGGACCTGTTCGCCGTGCTGCTGGGCGGCGCCACCGCGCTGCTGCCGGTGTTCGCCAAGGACATCCTGCTCACCGGCGCCTGGGGCCTGGGCCTGCTGCGCTCGGCGCCGGCGGTGGGGGCCTTGCTGATGTCGCTGTGGCTGGCGCGCTTTGCCGTCGACCGCCATGTCGGGCGAGTGATGTTCACCGCGGTCGGTGTGTTCGGCGTTGCCACCATCGCCTTCGGCCTGTCGACCTCGTTCTGGTTCTCGCTTGCGGTGCTGGTGGTGCTGGGCGCGGCGGACATGATCAGCATGGTGATCCGCGCCTCCTTCGTACAGCTGGAAACCCCGGACGAAATGCGTGGCCGGGTCAGCGCCGTGAACGGCCTGTTCATCGGCGCCTCCAACCAGCTCGGCGAGTTCGAGTCCGGGCTCACCGCCCACTGGTTCGGCACCGTGCCGGCGGTGGTCCTCGGCGGAGTCGGCACCCTGCTGGTGACCGGGGTGTGGATAAAACTGTTCCCGACCCTGGCCCATCGCGATCGCATGCATGCGCCGGCGGAAGAAGAAGCCAAGGCCTGATTCGAGACAGGCAGGAAGCTCACAGGACGTCGCCGTTGATCGTCCGATTCACGCGCTGCAATACATATCCGATGGGAAGAGTGTAAGGTATCGCCTTACACTCGCCGCATGATCAAATCCTTTCAGCACAAAGGCCTCAAGGCCTTCTATGAAACGGGATCGACTCGAGGGATCCGAGCCGATCATGCGAGGCGCCTGGCGCGCATGCTGCCTTTCATGGATCACGCGACAGAGCCTGACGACCTCGACCTCCCGGGATGGCGGTTGCATCCGCTCAAGGGCGAGCGTCGCGAATACTGGTCACTGACCGTATCGGGCAATTGGCGAGTGATTTTTCGTTTTACGGGTTCGGATATCGAGCTGGTCGACTATCTGGATTACCACTGAACAGGAGGCAGGATCATGCCCATGCACAACCCGCCACATCCCGGTGAAACACTGCGTGTGGACGTATTGCCCGAGTTGGGAGTCAGCGTGACGGAACTGGCCAGGCATCTTGGCTACGCCCGCCCCCATCTCTCCAAGGTGCTGAACGGTCACGCGCCGATCCGGCCGGAACTGGCGGTAAGGCTGGAACGCGCCGGAATAGGTAAAGCCAAGGTCTGGCTGGCGGTACAGGCGGACTACGATATCTGGCAGACCGAACAAGCCTTGTTACCGCGCATCGAGCCCATTGCCGCTCATGTCTGCTGATCGCTAAACCAGCAACTCCCCCTCCACCACCGTCCGCCGGCCCCTGCCGCACAGTTGCTCCACCAGGGTCAGGGCGAAACTCAGGGCCGCCCCCGAGCCTTGCGCGGTGATGCAGTTGCCATCCACCACCACCGGCTGGTCGACGAAGTTGCAGCCCGACAGCTGATGGCTGGCGCTGGGCAGGCAGGTCATGCGCCGCTGGCGCAGCACCCCGTAACTCTGCAAGGCCAGGGCCGGTGCTTCGGCGATGCCGGCGAACAAGCGCCCGGCGGCGGCCTGGTCCTTGACCAATTGCATCAGCGGTTGATGGGCCGCCAGGTGCTGCGCGCCAACCGCGCCACCGGGCAGCACGATCAGGTCGAAGTTCTGGGCCAGCACATCCACCAGCATGCCGTCGGCGGTCATCCGGGTGCCGCGGGCGCAGGTGAGCATGCGCCGCCCTTCGATACTGGCCACCAGCACTTCGACTTGAGCGCGGCGCAGCACATCGATCAGGGTCACGCTTTGCAGGTCGTCGACACCCTCGGCGAGGGGAATCAGGGCTCTAAAGGTCATGGGCTGTGTCCGCGGTAGGGTCTTTAAAGCTTAGTCAGCTTTAAAGCCCTCCGCGTTCGGACGCTGCCGTTACTTGATGTAGATCTGCGCGCTCATGCTGTTGCCCGGCGCATTCAGCGAGGTGTTGCTGAAGGTGAAGGTGCCTTCCTGCTTGCCGGCCAGGTCGAAGGTATAGATGTAGCCGACGGTGATCCCGGAGTTGCCACACGGCACCAGGCTCGAGCCTTCTTCGCAGACCGCCGCGCGCGTGCCGTTGACCTCGAAGCCATCCAGCGCCACGCGGGGCTGGCGGCCGTAGCCGATTTCCAGCACGTACACCTTGATGTTCGGCCCCTGGTGATCGCAGGCAGTCTTGTCGCGCCCGTCCGACACATCCTCCAGGCCGCAGGACGACGACTCGACCTTGAGGATTTCCACCTGGCTCAAGGGCGGTGCGGAACGGGCCATGGCCGGCGCCGTCCCCAACCACAGGCTGCTGGCCACTACCGCCAAGGTCATCGCTTTTATCGTGCTGTGCATAAGTCCCCCCAAAACGTCGGCGCAGTATGCCCCAGTCGCCACCCGGGCAAAACATCGCCGACGATCGCAGCCATAGCCTTACGCTGCTGGTATGATGCGCGGCTTTTTCCGACCCGCACAAAATCCCCGGACGCTTTTTTATGGTCTGTGCTTTGCTGTCTGGGTCGATACATTCACGGCGCCCAGCGCGCCACGGGGAGCAGACATGCTGGAAAGGCTGTTTCAACTCAAGGCACACAACACCAACGTGCGGACCGAGATTCTTGCGGGCGTCACGACCTTCCTGGCCATGGCCTACATTCTCTTCGTCAACCCGAGCATCCTCGGCGAGACCGGCATGGACAAGGGTGCGGTGTTCGTCGCCACCTGCCTGGCCGCCGCCATCGGCTCGACCGTGATGGGCCTGATCGCCAACTACCCGATCGCCCTGGCTCCGGGCATGGGCCTGAACGCCTTCTTCACCTACACCGTGGTCCTGCACATGGGCCATACCTGGCAAGTGGCGCTGGGCGCGGTGTTCATTTCGGCGGTGCTGTTCTTCCTGCTGTCGATCTTCAAGATCCGCGAATGGATCATCAACAGCATCCCGTTGCCGCTGCGCTCGGCGATCGCCGCCGGTATCGGCCTGTTCCTGGCGCTGATCGCCCTGCACAACGCCGGCATCGTGGTCGGCAACCCGGCGACCATGGTCGGCCTCGGTGATCTGAAGCAACCGGCACCGATCCTCGCGACCCTGGGCTTCGCCCTGATCGTCGCCCTGGAAGCCCTGAAGGTCCGCGGCGCGGTACTGATCGGCATCCTGTCGGTGACCATCGTCTCCATCGCCCTGGGCTTCACCCCGTTTGGCGGCGTGACCTCGATGCCGCCTTCGCTGGCCCCGACCTTCCTGCAACTGGACATCAAGGGCGCGCTGGACATCGGCCTGGTCAGCGTGATCTTCGCCTTCCTGTTCGTCGACCTGTTCGACAACTCCGGCACCCTGATCGGCGTCGCCAAGCGCGCCGGCCTGATGGGCAAGGACGGCCACATGCCGAAAATGGGCCGGGCCCTGATCGCCGACAGCACCGCGGCCATGGCCGGTTCCCTGCTGGGCACCTCGACCACCACCAGCTACATCGAATCCGCAGCCGGCGTCAGCGCCGGTGGCCGCACCGGCCTGACCGCCATCGTCGTGGCGATCCTGTTCCTCCTGGCGCTGTTCTTCTCGCCACTGGCGGCCAGCGTGCCGGCCTTCGCCACCGCGCCTGCGCTGCTGTTCGTCGCGGTGCTGATGACTTCGGGCCTGGCGGAAATAGACTGGGACGACATCACCGTCGCCGCGCCCGTGGTAGTCACCGCCCTGGCCATGCCGTTCACCTACTCCATCGCCAACGGCATCGCCTTCGGCTTCATTGCCTGGACCGCGATCAAACTGCTGTCGGGCCGCGCCCGTGAGCTGAACGCGCCGCTGGTGATCCTGTCGGTACTGTTTGTGATCAAGTTGGGTTGGTTCAACGCATGACTTTCGATTCCCAGGCTTACGCCACCCAGCTCGCCGACAAGGTCGCGCGCCTGCGTGAACTGCTGGCGCCGTTCGATGCCCCCGAGCCACAGGTCTTCGACTCGCCGCTGCAGAACTTCCGCCTGCGCGCGGAGTTCCGCCTGTGGCGCGAAGCCGGCGAGCGTCATTACGCGATGTTTTCCCAGGAAGACAAACGCACGCCGATCCTGATCGAGGAATTCCCGATCGCCAGCCAGCGCATCAATCAGCTGATGCCGCAACTCAAGGCCGCCTGGCAAGCCAGCAGCGCCTTGAGCCACAAGCTGTTCCAGGTCGAGTTCCTCACCACCCTGGCCGGCGACGCGATGATCACCCTGTGTTATCACCGCCCGCTGGACGAACACTGGCACGCCGCGGCAAGCAAGCTGGCGACCGAGCTGAACGTCAGCGTCATCGGCCGCTCCAAGGGCAAGCGCGAAGTGATCGGCCACGATTACGTGGTGGAGAAACTCGAAGTCGGCGGGCGCACCTTCAGCTACCGCCAGCCGGAAGGCGCCTTCACCCAGCCTAACGGCACGGTCAACCAGAAGATGCTCAACTGGGCCTACGACGCCCTGGGCGATCGCCCGGACGACCTGCTGGAGCTGTACTGCGGCAACGGCAACTTCACCCTGCCCCTGGCCACCCGGGTACGCAAGGTGCTGGCCACCGAGATCAGCAAGACCTCGGTCAACGCGGCCCTGAGCAACCTCGGCGAAAACGCGGTGGAGAACGTCACCCTGGTGCGCCTGTCCGCCGAAGAGCTGACCGAGGCGCTGAACGAAGTGCGTCCGTTCCGCCGCCTGCAGGGCGTGGACCTGAAGAGCTACGAATTCGGCAGCGTGTTCGTCGACCCGCCGCGCGCCGGCATGGACCCGGACACCTGCGAGCTGACCCGGCGCTTCGACAACATCCTGTACATCTCGTGCAACCCGGAGACGCTGGCGGCCAACATCGCCCAGTTGCACGACACCCACCGCATCACCCGCTGCGCGATGTTCGACCAGTTCCCGTGGACCCACCACATGGAATCCGGGGTCTTGCTGACCCGGCGTTGATAGCCTGTCGCGGACCACAAAAAAGCCGTCCCTGCGACGGCTTTTTTGTGGCCACTGCCTAGCATGCCAACGCCTGCGCCTTTCTTATTGATGAACCGTCGCCTGGGGTGATTGAGATCGGTTCCGCAAGCTCCGGCAACCCTGGCCAAGTGGCAAGCCCTTCTTGCAGTACCGGCTTTTATTGCTGGCAGCGGCATGAATATGTTCGATCAGCGAACACTTAATGACAGGACCCGCCGTCCCCCATCCAGCCGCAATTGACCAAATTAACTAGTTAGTACAATTTAGCTCCAACCGCTGGCCGCTCAAGCCGCGCCCACAATAACAACGGAGAATTCCCCTCATGCGCCCTATCGTTCTGGTGCTCAACGGCCCGAACCTGAACCTGCTTGGCACCCGCGAACCCGCTACTTACGGTCACGAGACCCTGGCCGACATTTCCGCCCTGTGCGGGCGTGCCGCCGAGGAGTTCGGCCTGACCGTGGAGTTTCGCCAGACCAACCACGAAGGCGAACTGCTGGACTGGATTCACGGCGCCCGTGGCCGTTGCGCCGGGATCCTGATCAACCCGGCGGCCTGGACCCACACCTCGGTGGCGATCCGCGATGCCCTGGTGGCCAGCGAGCTGCCGGTGATCGAAGTGCACCTGTCGAACGTCCACGCCCGCGAACCGTTTCGCCATCACTCCTTTGTCTCGGGCATCGCCCTGGCGGTAATGTGCGGCTTCGGCAGCCATGGCTATCGCCTGGCACTGGCGCATTTCAGCCAGCGTTTTCAAGGAGCCCAGGCATGACCCAACAGAACAAAGTACTGGCCGGACTGATCGGCGCCGGCATCCAGGCCTCGCGCACCCCGGCACTGCATGAACACGAAGGCGACGCCCAGGGCGTGCGCTACCTGTACCGACTGATCGACCTGGACCAGCTGCAACTCGACAGCAACGCCCTGCCCGACCTGCTGCTGGCCGCCGAGCGCATGAACTTCACCGGGTTGAACATCACCTTTCCCTGCAAGCAGAGCATCATCCCGCTGCTCGATGAGCTGTCGCCGGAAGCCCGCGGCATCGGCGCGGTGAACACCGTGGTGCTCAAGGACGGCAAGCGCGTCGGCCACAACACCGATTGCCTGGGTTTTGCCGAAGGTTTCCGCCGCGGCTTGCAGGGCGTAGCCCTGGAGCGTGTGGTGCAGATGGGCGCCGGCGGCGCCGGTGCGGCGGTGGCCCATGCGCTGCTCAGCGAAGGCGTGCAGCAACTGAGCATCTTCGATGTGGAAAGCGCCCGCGCCCAGAGCCTGGCGGACAACCTCAACCAGCATTTCGGCCCCGGCCGGGCCAAGGCCGGCGTCGACCTGCCCGCCACCCTGGCCGCCGCCGACGGCCTGGTGAACACCACGCCGATGGGCATGGCCAAGCTGCCGGGCATGCCGGTGCCGGTCGAGTTGCTGCGCCCTGGGTTATGGGTCGCGGAGATCGTCTACTTTCCCCTGGAAACCGAGTTGCTGCGCAATGCCCGCGCCCTCGGTTGCCGCACCCTGGACGGCGGCAACATGGCGGTGTTTCAGGCAGTGAAGGCGTTCGAGCTGTTCAGCGGCATAACGCCGGATGCCCAGCGCATGCTCGCGCATTTCCAGAGCATGAATGGCTGACAATGCATGAGCGGCTCAGGGCGGGGCCGTGATCGGCTCCGCTCTCGACCGATGCCTGCCGCACGGTCAGGCACCTCGTTGCACTCCTCCCCTTGCGACTACGCACGTTCCTGACGACCGACTGGCCGCAGCCGGCCGTGCATCACGCCGTGCGCCAGCAACCCCGCCAGCAAGCCCCAGAACGCGCCGCCCAAACCGAACAAGGTGATATTGGCAGCGGTCGCCAGGAAGGTGATCAAGGCGGTTTCCCGGCCACTCGGCTCGACCAGCGCGGTGGCGAGGCTGCCGCCGATCGCACCCAACAGGGCCAGGCCCGCCAGGGTGGTGATAAAGGTCGCCGGCAGGACCACGAACAGCGCCGCCAGGGTGCTGCCGAAAATCCCCACCAGCAGGTAGAACACCCCACAAGCGAGCCCGGCCAGATAACGCTTGGCGGGCTCCTCATGCGCCTCCTTGCCCGTACAGATAGCGGCGGTAATCGCAGCGACATTGAATGCATGGGAACCGAACGGCGCCATCAACAAGGAGCCCAGCCCCGTCGTCGTGAGAATCGGATTGGCGCTGGTCTTGAACCCATCGTTGCGCAACACCAGCATGCCGGGCATGTACTGGCCGGTCAGGGTGATCAGGAACAACGGCAGGGCCACGCTCAGCAGCGCATTCAGCGAGAACACCGGCAAGGTCAGCACCGGCAGGGCCGGCTTGAGTTCAAGGCTGGCGAAACTGACCTGCCCCAACCCGAGCAACAGCACGATGCCGATCAGCAATACCCCGACAATCGCATAACGCGCGGTAAAGCGGCGTAGCAGCACATAGCTGAGCAGCAGCGCGCCCACCAGCAGCGGATCGACCCCGGCCCCGTCGAAAGCGCCGATCCCGAAGCGCAACAAAATGCCCGCCAGCAGGCCCGCTGCGATTCCCGGCGGGATCAGCTTCACCACCCGCTCGAAATAACCCGACATCCCCAGCACGACGAAGCCGACAGCCGACAACATGAAGGCGCCGATCATTTCCGGGTAAGGCGTGCTCGGCAGTACCGCGATCAGGAAGGCCGCGCCCGGTGTCGACCAGGCGGTAATGATCGGCTCGCGGTAGCGATAGCTCAGCCAGGCGCCGGTCAGGCCGACGCCGATCGAGATCGACCAGATCCACGAAGCGGTCTGCTCGGGGCTCAGCCCGGCCGCCTTGGCCCCCTGGAAAACCAGAATGAAGGTGCCCCCGTAATTGACGATGACCGAAATCAGCGCGGCAACGCTCGGATGCAGCAGGTCAGCGATTCTGATGCTGGCGGTTTTCATCGGAGGAACCCTCTGGATGTGTTGGCAAGGCGAGGGAGTATCGGCAGGTAATGGTCTATATAAAATATCCACTTTCCATCAATATCCCAGACCACTTTTCCAGCTTGTCGCGCAGTCCCACGACCCACAGGCCCCCCGATGAAAACCCGCAAAACCGCCTATCCCATCTGGAACCGTCTGCAACTGGCCAAGGACGGCCACTTGTCCTTGCGCGAGCAATTGCTGCTGTTCCTGCGCAAAGGCATCGCCGATGGCAGCGTCAAGGCCGGCATCCGCCTGCCAGCCTCACGTGTGCTGGCGGCCCAGCTGGGGCTGTCCCGCATGACCGTGACCGAGGCCTATGGGCAGTTGATCGCCGAGGGGTTCCTGGAGGCCCGGACAGGTTCGGGCACCTTTGTCATGGCCCGCATCGCCGAACCAACGGCCTCGCCGCCCGCCCGGACAGAGGCCGTCATCGGTTCCACCCGGGCCCGGGCGTTGACGGGGAACGACTCGATGTCCATGGTCCCCGCCGCCTGGCCGCTGACTCCGGGCCTGCCGGCGCTGGACGCCTTTCCCTATGCCCTGTGGGGGCGCCTGGAGGGTCGGTTCTGGCGACGCCGGCCACTTCCCGACCTGTCCTACGGCGACCCACAGGGTTTCCTGCCATTACGCGAAGCCCTGGCGGCTTACCTGGGCGCGGCACGCGGGGTGGTCTGCCAGGCCCGTCACATCGTGATTACCCCCGGCGCCCAAGCGGCGGTGTCGATTGCGACACTGGCGCTCACCGACCAGGGGGATCGCGTCTGGGTCGAGAACCCCGGCTACGATGCGGCCTACCGCAGCGTGTTGCTGGCTGGCGTGCAGGCGGTGGGCGTTGCCGTGGATAAAGAAGGGCTGGATGTGCAGGCCGGCCGCCGGCTCGCGCCAGACGCCAGGCTCGCGCTGGTATCGCCTTCGCACCAGTATCCCCTGGGGGTCGGCATGAGCCTGGCGCGACGCCTGGCCTTGCTGCAATGGGCCCACGACGCCGATGCCTTCATCCTCGAAGACGATTACGACAGCGAGTTTCGCTACGGCAGCGCGCCAACACCGGCGCTCAAGGCCCTGGACGGCAATCAGGGGCGGGTGATCTATGTGGGGACCTTGAGCAAGTTGCTGGCGCCAGGCCTGCGCCTGGGGTTCCTGGTCGCCCCCGAGGCGGTGGTGGACCTGTTGCGCGACGTGCGCAATGGCAGCGGCCACCGCGTGCCTTTGTCACTCCAGGCGACGGCGGCGGAGTTCATCGGCAATGGCCACCTCGGTAGCCATATCCGGCGTAGCCAGGCGGTTTATGCACAACGTCGCGCAGCCTTGCTGGCGGCCATTCACGACGCCGGCAGCGAGCGTATGACGGTAGCCTGCAGCGCTACCGGGTTGCATCTGCTCGCCGAGCTGCCCGATGGGCTCGACGACCAGGCTATCGCTGCCGCCGCCCATGCCCGAAAAATCGGCGTCGCGCCGCTGTCAGGTTTTTTCGTTGGCGCCCAGGGTCGGCCACGTCCTGGCTTGTTGATGGGCTTTGGCAATACCCGGGCGGAGTCGATGCAGGATGCGGTTGCAACCCTGTGCCGTCTGATCGACCGGCAACGGGATTCATCCCTCTAGGCGATCAGGCCTGCAAGTAACGCAGCACCGACTCGCAGATCATCTCGCGGTGACGCTGCTTGATCGCCTCGTCGGGCAGGTCGATCTGGAAGATCTCGCCGAAGGTGTGGCGGTTGGAGACGCGGTAGAAGCAGAACGAACTGATCAGCAAGTGCACATCCAGAGCGTCCAGGCCGGCGCGGAACACGCCCTCGTCGACCCCGCGCTGCAGGATCTCGCCCAGGGCATGGAGGATGGTGTTGTTCATCGCCTTGATCGCCTCGGAGCGCTTCACGTACTCGGCGTTGTGGATGTTCTCGATGCTGACGATGCGCACGAAATCGACGTTGCGGTCGTGGTGATCGAAGGTGAACTCCACCAGCCGGCGAATCGCATCGCGCGGCGCCAGTTCCGCCAGGTGCAGGCGGCTCTCGGTGCTGCGGATATCGCCGTAGAGCTTCTCCAGCACCTCGACGTACAGCTGTTCCTTGCTGCCGAAGTAGTAATAGATCATGCGCTTGGAGGTGTGGATGCGCTCGGCGATGGCATCCACCCGAGCGCCGGACAGGCCCTGCTGCACAAACTCCACAATGGCTTCTTGCAGAATGTTCTCGCGGGTCTTTTCCGGGTTGTTCTTGCGACTCTTGCGCGGCTCGTTCACGGACTGCTCGGGCGCTACGGAGAGTTCTGTGGTCATTGTCATTCTGGGGCTCACGGCCATCGCTGCACACGCGGGCGATTATGGGCCGCGTCGCGCAGCGAAGGAAAGCAGGACGGCGGCCCTTTGCCGCCGCCGTTACGAAACTCCTACAACTTGGCCTGTCGCACCCCGCCACTGCGCGACTTGGCCATGGCCGCCAGGCGCACCGCGACGTTCGCCGCGCCATAACCGACATAGCCATTCTTGCGCTGGATGATCTCGAAGAAGAAGCGCCCCTCGAACGGTTCGGTGTAGACGTGGAACAGCTCGCCGCCCTGGGCGTCGCGGTCATAGAGCACGTTGTAGTAGGCCAGCTCGCTGAGGAACTCGTCGTCGAAATCGAAGCGCGCCGCCAGGTCGTCGTAGTAGTTCAGCGGGATGTCCAGCAGCGGCACACCCGCCTCCTTGGCCCGGCTGACTTCGGCAAAGATATCGTCGCAATCGAAGGCGATGTGATGCACGCCCGAGCCGCCATAACTGGACAGCGCATGGGAGATCGCGGTCTTGCGGTTCTCGGAAATGTTCAGCGGCAGACGGATGGTGCTGCAACGGCTGCGCAGCGCCCGGCTCTTCACCAGCCCGTAGGGATCGGGCAGCACCACTTCGTCGTCGGCGGTGAAATCCAGCAGGCTCTTGTAGAACAGCACCCAGCTGTCGAGGTTGTCGGCCGGCAGCGCCATGGCCATGTGGTCGATGCGCTTGAGGCCGCCCTTGGCCACGACCCCGGGGAGCATATTGAAATCGGTGTCGTACAGGTTCCCGCCCTGCTCCTGATCCACCAGGTAGATCAGGCTGCCATCCAGCTCGCGCACGGCGGCCAGTTCCAGTTCGTTGGGGCCCACCAGCCCGCGGTACGGCTGGCCCTTGTAGGCCACCGCGCGCTCCAGCGCCTTGGCGCTGTCCTTGACCCGGATCGCCGTGGCGCACACCGAAGGGCCGTGGGCTTCGAAGAAGCTGTGGGCAAAGGAATAAGGTTCGGAGTTGAGGATCAGATTGATATCGCCCTGGCGCATCAGGCTGACGTTCTTCGAGCGATGCTGGCCGGCCTTGGCAAACCCCAGGCGTTCCAGCCAGCCGCCGAGCTTGGCGCCCAGCGCTTCGTCCACGGCGAACTCGAGAAACTCGGTGCCGCCGTATTCACTGGCCGGCGGCGGCGCGAACAGCGTATCGATATTGGCCACCGGCGTGGTTTCCTGCGCCAGGCGCTGGCGGGTCTTCTCCTCGAGGTACAGCAGCGAACGCAGGCCGTCCGCGGCATTGGCCCGCGGTGGCGCGGCGCGGAAACCGTCGTTGAAGATCTCCAGGGACAAAGGCCCGGTGTAGCCGCTCTTGATGATCGGCGCGAGGAACCCCGGCAGGTCGAAATCGCCCTGCCCCGGGAAGCAGCGAAAATGCCGGCTCCACTCCAGCACGTCCATGGCCAGGATCGGCGCGTCGGCCATCTGCACGAAGAAGATCTTGTCCCCCGGGATCTCGGCGATCGCCGCCGGGTCGCCCTTGAGCGACAGGGTGTGGAAGCTGTCGAGCAGCACACCGAGGCTTGGATGGTCGGCCTCGCGAACGATGTCCCAGACCTGTTGATAAGTATTGACGTGCCGGCCCCAGGCCAGGGCTTCGTAGCCGATCCGCAGGCCACGGCTGCCGGCGCGCTCGGCCAGCAGGCGCAGGTCGTCCACCAGGATCTGCCGGTCGCCGACACTGTCGGCGGCGGCATTGCTGCACACCAGCACCAGGTCGGTGCCCAGTTCCTGCATCAGGTCGAACTTGCGCTCGGCACGTTCCAGGTTGCGTTGCAGGCGGTCGCGGCGGCAGCCTTCGAAGTCGCGAAAGGGTTGGAACAGGGTGATGGCGATGCCCAGGTCCGCGCACATCTGGCGGATTTCCCGGGGGCTGCCGTCGTAGTAGAGCAGGTCGTTCTCGAAAATCTCCACGCCGTCGAAACCGGCGGCGGCAATGGCTTCGAGCTTTTCCGGCAGGGTACCGCTCAAGGAGACGGTGGCAATGGAACGCTGCATGTTTCAACTCCCGGTAATGACCACAGATCGGGCGCCGTGCCTGTAGCCGCTGCCGCAGGTCCTCCAGCGCACTGAAGATCCCGTGCCCGCTTCGCGGACGATCGCAGCCTGCGGCAGCGGCTACAGGTGCACGTTTGTTATTGGATGGGGCGGATTATTGAGCCGGGCATTACAGACAGCAATTCAAAGTGTACGAACCAGTTAGTTTTTCGTGCGATTATCGAACAAAATGGCCGTTGGCGAATTGACGACTTTTCGTCCACTGCGCACCATCGACAGCACATTGAGCCGGCACCGAACTGCCGGCTTCAATCGCCAAAGACCCAGAACACACCATAAAAATTTCAAAAATCGGGTACACCCTCATGCTTGCACTCAACGCCACACCTCTCTGCCCGGTCCTCCGGCTTTCACCTGGCCAGACTTCCAACAGCCGCCTTCAGACGGACACACTACGGCCCCTGGGCTGAACCGTGCTTGCACGCTGACCCGACCGCTTTCAATCGTCGCGCCCGGTGCGCGTCGAGCAAAGCACTCAGCCGATCGATCATCGAGTTCACCCGCGGCCCGGCCGCCCAGCCGACGATCGATCACGCGCCCTTGAGTCCCGACGAGTTGTCCCTCGTCAGTCATTGAACGGATGGCATACATGATTCCTTCTCAAAGCTCCCGCATGGCCCCGAGCCTCGGCACCGCCTCCGGCGGCATCGGCGACAAGATCCGCGGCGCCATGGCGGTCGGCAAGACCCGCTGGGGCATGCTCGCCCTGGTGTTCTTCGCCACCACCCTGAACTACATCGACCGCGCCGCCCTGGGTGTGATGCAGCCGATCCTGGCCAAGGAAATGAGCTGGACGGCGATGGACTACGCCAACATCAACTTCTGGTTCCAGGTCGGCTACGCCGTCGGTTTCGTCCTGCAAGGACGGTTGATCGACCGGGTCGGCGTCAAGCGCGTGTTCTTCTTCGCCGTGCTGCTGTGGAGCCTGGCCACCGGCGCCCACGGCCTGGCCACCTCGGCCGCAGGCTTCATGGTCTGCCGCTTCATCCTCGGATTGACCGAGGCCGCCAACTACCCGGCCTGCGTGAAGACCACGCGCCTGTGGTTCCCGGCCGGCGAACGCGCGGTGGCCACCGGCATCTTCAACGCCGGGACCAACGTAGGCGCCATGTTCACCCCGATGCTGCTGCCGTTGATCCTGCACGCCTGGGGCTGGCAGGCGGCGTTCCTGTGCATGGCCGCGCTGGGCGGTATCTGGCTGCTGTTCTGGGGCCTGAAGTACTTCAACCCGGAAGATCACCCGAGCGTCAAACAGTCCGAGCTTGAGTACATCCAGAAAGAAGTCGAACCGGAACAGACCCGCGTGCCTTTCTCGCGCATCCTGCGCATGCGCGGCACCTGGGCCTTCGCCCTGGCCTACTCGATCACCGCGCCGGTGTTCTGGTTCTACCTGTACTGGCTGCCGCCGTTCCTCAACCAGCAGTACAACCTGGGTATCAACGTGACCCAGATGGGTATCCCGCTGATCATCATCTACCTGACCGCCGACTTCGGCAGCGTCGGCGGTGGCATCCTCTCGTCGTTCCTGATCGGCCGCGGCGTCAACCCGATCAAGGCGCGCCTGATGTCCATGCTGCTGTTCGCCTGCTGCATCGTCGGTGTGATCATGGCCGCGGGCGCCAGCAATCTGTGGCTGGCGGTGTTCGCCATCTCCCTGGCCATCGGCGCGCACCAGGCCTGGACCGCCAACATCTGGAGCCTGGTGATGGACTACACGCCCAAGCACATGATGAGCACGGTGTTCGGGTTCGGCGGCATGTGCGCGGCCATCGGCGGCATGTTCATGACCCAGCTGGTGGGCCATATCCTGACCGTCACCAACAACAACTACACCGTGTTGTTCACCCTGATCCCGGCGATGTACTTCATTGCCCTGACCTGGATGTACTTCATGGCCCCCCGCAAGATTCCGAAAGTGGAAGACTGACACTTTCCTCTCGCAGGCCCGGTTCCGGGCCTGCTTTTTTTCTCCCGCCGCCCTCTTCTCTCGGTCGATGCCGCCCTACGTCGGCAACTGACGCCCCGTTACGAATGCCGCTCAGCGCTGGCGCTGTTGCCAGGCAGCCGCCAGGCCGCTGAGGCAGATCACCGCGATGCCCAGCTGGGTGATCGGCTGCGGCGTATGGCTGAACAACAACCAACCCAGCAGCCCGGCGAAGACGATCTGGCAATAGCCGAAGGGCGCCAGCAGCGCCGGTGCCGCGTGGCGGAATGCCTGGGTCAGGAACAGGTGGGCGGTCATGCCGCAGGCCCCCAGCGCCAGCATCAGCACGCCATGGATAACGCTCGGCACCTGCCAGAAGAACGGCACCAGCGCACTCATCACCAGGGTGTTGCACAGGCCGGCGAAGAAGTTGCTGGTGGTCGGGCTGTCGTGCTCGGCGAGCTTGCGGGTCAGCAGTTGGTAAAAGCAGAAAAACAGCGCCGAGCAGAAAGGCAGCAGCACCGCCGGGGTGAACAGGTCGCCACCCGGGTGAACGATGATCAGCACGCCGATAAAACCGCAGATCACCGCCAGCCACTGGCCCTTGGTGACCCGCTCGCCCAGCAGCGGCACCGACAATGCGGTGACCAGCACCGGCGCCAGGAAGTTGACCGCCGTGGCTTCCGCCAGCGGGATAAACAGCAGCGCCGAGGTGAACAGCAGGCTGGTGCTGAGCAGGCACAAGGCCCGCGCCAGCTGCAGCAACGGCCGCTTGGTGCGCAACACCCGCAGGCCCGATTGCGGCAGGAAGATCCCGGCCATCAGCAGGGTATGAACCAGGTAGCGGGCCCAGACCACCATCACGATCGGATAGAACCCCGAAAGGTATTTCGACAAGGCGTCGTGACTGGCGAACAGGAAGGTCGCCACGACGACCAGCAGGATGCCCTTGAAGGGCTGGTTGACACCGGAAAGGGGTGTGCTGAGGGTCATCCGCGGTCTCTCTCAAGATAGGGTTTGTTTGTAGAAACAGCTTCGCGGGCAAGCCTCGCTCCTACGGTCAACACCGTCTGTAGGAGCAGGGGGGACGCCCAGTTCTTGCCCGCGATAGGGCCATCAGGGCGATCAACTAAAGCCGGGCCAACAACGCCCGGGTCTTGTCCAACGCCATCTGTGCCCGCTCCAGGGCGCCGACGCCCTGCTCGAGCAATTTCACCGTGGGAATCTCCAGGCTCAACGGCAGGTTGGCCGGCAGGCAATGCAAGAGCCCCGCCAGGTCGCAATCGCCATCCCCGGGGAAACGCCGCTCGTTGCGGGCCTGACGCAGGATCTCCTGCATATCGTCCGGGCGCGGGCCGGCCACGTCGCACAGCTGGGCATAACGCAGCCGTGACGGCGCGACCTTTGCCAGATCCTCCAGGCGCGAGGCCGAGCGATCGAAGTGGAATGCGTCCACCAGCACCGCGGCGTTGTCGCGACCGGCGTTCTCCACCACCCGCACCGCCTGTTGCAGATCGCGCGCATCGGTCCAGGGCATGAACTCCAGGTGCGGGTGCAAGCCGTAGATCGACGCCAGGTCGCAAAGTTCGGCGAAGCGCTCGGTCATGCGCGCCTCGTCGGGGTCGTTGCCGGCCACCAGCAGCTCGCTGGCGCCGAACTCGGCGCCGACCGCCAGCACCGCTTCGAAATCCGCGACCCGGGTTTGCGGCTTGAGCCGCAGGATCTCCACATCCAGCACGCAAATGCCGGTGTCGCGCAGGCGGCTGAGGGTCTGCCGGCGCAGCTCGGCATCGGCCACCAGGGCAAAGTGATGCTCCTGCGGCGTCGCCGGCACCAGGCGCAAACCGACGTGGCTGTAACCGGCGCGGGCCGCCACCTCGACCATCTGCGGCGGCGAGATCTCCAGCACCGTGAGGCTGGCCAGGGAAAGAATGCGTTCGCTCATGTTCATCCCTCGATCAGCGCCGGGGCGCAGGCGCGACCGGTCGCCGCCGCTTCGCGGATCGCCTCGATCAGCGCCAGGGTCCGCGCCGCATCGGCCACGCTGACCTGCGGCTCGGCCTCGCGCCGCGCCACTTTGACGAAATGCTGCAACTGCAGGCGCAGGGCTTCGGCGGCGGTGAAAGGCTCCTCGACCGCCAGCAATGGCTGATGCCAGCCGGCACCGGCCTCGGCGTATTGCCAGCGCTTGAGTTGCGGAATGCTCAGGGCGCCAGCGGTGCCGGCCAGCAGGTAGCACGGCTGGTCGGCCTGGCGCGGATACACCGGGTTCTCGCCGGAGTCCAGCTCCCAGCTCCAGGGCGCCGCCACTGCGTCGGAACCGGTCAGGCTGCCCAGGGCGCCGTTGGCGAATTGCAGCAGGACGGCAGCGCAATCCTCGTTGGCGAAACCACGCACCGCATTGCTGGTGACGGCCTGCACCTGATGCACCTCACCGCACAGGTGGCGCAGCAAATCGAGGTCGTGAATCAGGTTGGTCAGCAGCATCCCGGCCCCGGGCTCACGGCGCCAGGGAATCTCGAAATAACTGTCGGGCTTCTGCAATTGCCAGAGCGCGGTGACCGTGGTCAGCCGGCCCAGTGCCCCGCCCTGCACCAGCGCATGGGCGCGGACGATCAGCGGGTTGTGCCGCCGGTGATGGCCCACCAGCACCGGCACGCCGCTATTTTTCACGGCGGCCACCAGTTCACGCGCTTCATCCAGGTGCACGCCGACCGGTTTCTCCAGCAGCATCGGCACCCCGGCCGCCAGGCAATCCAGCGCGGTGCCGACGTGCAGGTTGTTCGGGTTGGCGACTATCACCGCGTCGGGGCGGGCCTGGTCGAGCATCTGTCGATAGTCGGGGTAATGCGCCACCTGCCACTGCGCGGCGATCCCGGCGGCTTGCGGGCCGGGATCGGCCACGGCGCAAAGTGTGGCTTCGGTCAGGGTCTTGAGGTGCTGGTAATGCTGCTGGCCCATGTTGCCGGCGCCGATCAGGGCAATGCGCAAAGGCGAGTCCAAGACGGGATCCTCTTGTGATTGTTATCGGAACGCGAAATTTCAAATATTTAGAACTTGGTTCCACTTTCACACAAGAGCAAAACAAAATAGTGTCCGATCAGCGAACAGCTTTAAGACTTGAGATCGTGAAGGCCCTGCGTATCGCAGCCTACGCCAGCGGCTACAGGAAAACGCGCAGCCCCTGTAGCCGCTGCCGAGCAGCGCGAGGCTGCGAACGGCTCCGCAGGAGACGCAAAGCCTGCCATCGCAGTGTGCCTGGCTAGACTCGGCAGGTAGTTTCACGGCCGCTGCGCGGCCGATCGCAGCCTTCGGCAGCGGCTACAGGAAATTCTGCAGATTCAGCTGAAAAGCTCGGAAGCCTGGCTGGCAGCCGAAAGCTCATCGGCAAACTTCAACAGCAGCGGCGCCAGTTCATGCAGGCGCGCCAGCGGCATGCGCGCGCTCGGGCCGGCGATGCTCAGCACCCCGACCACCCGGCCATCGACCGGATGACGCACCACCGCGGCCACCGCCGAGGTGCCCACCGCCGAACTTTCCTCGACCCAGGCATAACCCTGTTCCCGGGCCAGGCGCAGGCGTTCGAGCAGTTCGATGTTCGAGCGCGGCGCGTTCGGGCCCAGGTCCGCGGGAATCTCGGCGGCCTGGCGCTCCACCAGCGACAAGGCCTCGGCATCGCTCAGGCAGGCCAGCCAGGCGTGCCCGGAAGCGGTGTAGAACAGCGGCGCCTCGCGCCCCATGTCGGGGTCGTAGCGCAACCCGGAACGGGCGCCCTGGGACTTGGCGATCCAGGTCTGGCGCTCGTCCTCGATCACCCCGAGGCGCACCAGTTCGCCGGTTTCCTGGGCCAGCCGGTCGAGCACCGGCTGGACGATATCCGCGCCGCTACTGGACAGGTAGCGAAAGCCCATCGCCACCAGCTTGGTCGACAGGTGATAACGCAGGCTGTCCGGGTTCTGGCGCACGTAGCCCAGGCGGATCAGCTCCGCCAACAGCCGGTGGGTGGCGCTTTTGGGGATGTCCAGCTGCTCGGCCAGGGTCTGCATCGGCAGGCCGCGGGGGTCACTGGTAAGACTTTCCAGAACGCTGAAGACGCGCTCGATTTGACTGCCGGCCATGGTCGGGTCCAGACGAAATTTGGCCGATTCTAGTGACAACCGGCGCAATGGGAAACACACCGCGGCATCGTTCGATAACCGCCCATAAAAACCTCGGCACGGCGCAGATGATCCTGCCCCCGCCTTGCTGCCAACTATTCGACTCCGTATATTTTTTGGAATCAAGTTCCAAAAATAATAACTGTTCGTTTAGCGGAGTTGCTTCTTCCATGCCTGCCACCGCCTCCCTGCACCACCCCGATATCGATTGCGACGTGCTGGTCGTCGGCTCCGGCGCCGCCGGCCTCTCGGCGGCCGTGACCGCGGCCTGGCATGGCCTGAAAGTCATAGTGGTGGAGAAAGACCCGGTGTTCGGCGGCGCCACCGCCTGGTCCGGCGGCTGGGCCTGGGTGCCGTGCAACCCGCTGGCGCGACGGGCCGGCATAGTCGAGGACGTGGAACTGCCACGCACCTACCTGAAACACGAACTGGGCGAACGCTACCAGCCAGCAATGATCGACGCCTTCCTCGAAGCCGGCCCGCGCATGGTGTCGTTCTTCGAGCGCCATACCGCGCTGCAATTCGCCGACGGCAACGCCATCGCCGATATCCACGGCGACACCCCGGGCGCCGGCACCGGCGGACGCTCGGTGATCGCCGCGCCCTACGATGGGCGCGAGGTCGGCACGCTGCTCAAGCGCCTGCGCAAGACCCTGCGCGAAACCTCGTTCATGGGCATGCCGATCATGGCCGGCGCCGACCTTGCGGCCTTCCTCAACCTGAGCCGTTCGCTGCCGGCCGCCTGGCACGTGAGCAAGCGCTTCGGCCGCCACCTGCGCGACCTCGTCACTCACCGCCGCGCCCTGCAACTGGTCAATGGCGTGGCGCTGGTGGCGCGCCTGGCCAAATCGGCGCAGGACCTGGGCGTGCTGCTCTGGGAATCGGCGCCGGTCACCGAACTGCTGCGCGACGGCGACGCGGTGACCGGGGCGATTGTCAGCAGCGCCACCCGGGGGCCCATTCGTATCCGCGCCCGCAAGGCGGTGGTGCTGGCGGCCGGCGGTTTCCCCAACGACATCGAACGGCGCAAGGCGCTGTTCCCACGCACGCCCACCGGCCACGAGCATCTGGCCCTGCCGCCCTTGGCGGTCTCGGGCGATGGCTTGCGCCTGGGGGAAAGCGTCGGTGCCCGGGTCGATACCGACATGGCATCCCCCGTGGCCTGGGCCCCGGTCTCCGCGGTGCCCTACAAGGACGGCAGCCGCGGGCACTTCCCGCACATCATCGAGCGCGGCAAACCGGGGATCATCGGCGTCCTGCGCAACGGCCAGCGCTTCGTCAACGAAGCCGACGGTTACTACGACTATGTGCGGGCGATGGTCGCGGCGGCGCCCGAGGGTGAAGAAGTGGCGTCGTGGCTGATCTGCAGCCACGGCTTCCAGCGCCGCTATGGCCTGGGCATCTCCCGGCCCTTCCCGGTGCCGCTGGCGCCCTTTATCCGCAGCGGCTACCTGAAACGCGGCGAGAGCATCGAGGAACTGGCCCAGGCCTGCGGCATCGATGCGGACGGCCTGCGCGCCACCCTGGCGGAATACAACCGGCATACCCGACAAGGCCAGGACCCGCAGTTCGGTCGGGGTTCGACGCCCTACAACCGCAAGCAGGGCGACCCGCGCCAGCAACCCAACCCGTGCGTGGCGCCCATCGAACAGGGGCCGTTCTACGCGGTGAAGGTCCAACCGGGATGCTTCGGCACCTTCGCCGGGCTCAAGGTCACCCCCCACGCCCAGGTGCTCGACGCCCAGGGCCAGGCCATCGCCGGTCTGTACGCCGCCGGCAGCGACATGGCCAGCATCATGGGCGGCCACTACCCCGCCGGCGGTATCAATCTCGGCCCGGCGCTGACCTTCGGCTACATCGCCGGTCGGCATATCGCCGGGGCCAGCGCTTACGAATAAGGCGGCAACTTCGAAAAGGGTGTGGCTCCTAAGATCGCTTGAAGGTCCTGCGGACCTTATCGCAGGCTGCGCCAGCGGCTACAGGAAGCATGGAACTCCTGTAGCCGCTGCCGAGCCCCGCGAGGCTGCGATCGGCTCCGCAGGAGACGCAAACCGGCCGATGCGGCAGACCAGACCGCCCCGGGAGAGCGGTCGAGGATGGCCGATCAGAAATCGAAAAACACCGTCTCCCCTTCCCCCTGGATGCGGATATCGAAGCGATACGCCCGCTGCCCGTCCACTTCGCAGGGGTGCGCCAGCAGGGTGTCGCGCCGTTGCGGCTGCTCGATCAGGTTCAGCACCGGGCAGGCGGCGTTGGCTTCCGGCTCGTCGGCGAAATACAGGCGGGTGTGCAGGTGGATGTTGATCCCCCGGGCGAACAGCGCCACGTTGATGTGCGGCGCCATCGGCACCCCGGCGGCATTCTTCACCACGCCCGGCTTGATGGTGTGCAGCGTCCACTCGCCGGCATCGAAGGTGGTGGCCGTGCGCCCGAAGCTGTTGAAGGCTTTCTCCGAATCGAACACGGGGTCGTAGACACCCTCGTGGTTGGCTTGCCAGAACTCGAGGAACGAGTCGCGCACCAGGTGGCCGTTGCCGTCATACACATGGCCGATCAGCAGGATCTTTTCCCCCTGGGCATCGGGCCCGGCCATCCGGTTCCAGATCTCGTCGCTGCGGGTCGGGTTGCCCGCGGCGGCCAGCGCCAAGCCGATGTGCACGTAAGGTCCGGCCGTTTGCGAGGGGGTTTCAGGCAGCAATTGGATAGGCATGGCAGGCTCCTCAGCAATTCTCGAAGTGGGTCTTGCGCTGGCCGCGCAACACGATGTCGAAGCGATAGGCCAGGCAGTCCATCGGGTTGGCGCTGCTCATGTCCAGGCGCGCGATCAGGCTCTGCACCGCTTCCGGGTTGGCGATCGATTTAACGATCGGGCACAGCGGGATCAGCGGGTCGCCCTCGAAATACAGCTGGGTGATCAACCGCGTGGCGATCGACGGCCCGCTGATGGAGAAGTGGATATGCGCCGGGCGCCAGTCGTTCGGGCCGTTGCGCCACGGGTAAGGGCCGGGCTTGATGGTGCGGAAACTGTAGTAGCCGTCACGGTCGGTCAAGGCCCGGCCGACGCCGCCGAAGTTCGGGTCCAGGGGCGCCAGGTAGCGGTCGTTCTTGTGCCGGTAGCGGCCACCGGCGTTGGCTTGCCACATCTCCACCAGGGTGTGGGGAATCGGCTGGCCGTACTGATCGCAAACCCGGCCGGCGACGATGATTCGCTCGCCCACCGGCAAGCCGCCGTTATTGAAGTTGAGCAGCAGGTCGTTATCGAAACGTCCGGTCTTCAGATGGGCGAAATCGGGGCCGCTGGTTTCGCTCAGCGATTGCGGGATGCTCACCAGCGCCTGGCGCGGCGAACGGGCCACGGAGGTCTTGTAGTCGGGAGTCAGGGCCTTGGGATGCCAATTACGGTCACGGATAACGAAACGACTGCTGTCTGCATCAGACATGTCGGTCTCCTGTTGTTTGATTTATGGAGCGCAGCCCGCGCAGTTTCAAACAACGGCAACCCGACGACTATTGAAAAGGCCCTTCAAGAACATAACCAGAAGGTTATGGGTAATGCCCCTCGCGATAGGCCTGCCCGACCTCCCGCAGCACCTCGACGCACCATTGCGCCGCCAGCGACAGCGGCAGGCTGGCATTGCTGGAGATGCCCACCGAGCCACCCGGCTCGCGCTGCCCGAGGTCGATCTCGCGCAGCTCGCCATTGGCCAGGTCCAGGCGTACCGCATCCAGCGGGGCGATCCACAGCGCATCGCTGGACAGCGCATAGCGCCGGCTCAGGGCCACCGAGAGGGTTTCCAGGCGCTGGCGCGACTGGCTGATGCCGCACTGCACGAACAGGCTGTCGGCGAACTTGCGGATGGTGGTGCCGGCCAATGGCAGTACCAATGGGTACTGCTCCAGCGCATGTCGGTCCAGCGGCCCGTGTAGCAACGGATGATCGGGGCGCGCCACCAGGGTCATGGACTCGCTGTACAGATGCTCGAAGCTCAGGCCCTGGATCTGCGGGCTGTCCGTCATGCGCCCGACCACCAGGTCGACATCGCCGACCCGCAACTGTGACAGCAGGTAGGCGCTGGGGCCGGTGACCACGCTCACCACCAGCGCCGAATGCCGTTCGTGCAGGCGCCGCACCACCTCCGGCAGCAGCAGGCTCTCGGCGGTCGAGAGCACACCCAGGCGTACCACGCCGGCGGCATACTCGCCGCCGCGCAAGGTGCTCACCCCCTCGCGCAGGGCCTGCACCGAGGGCCCGGCGTAACGCAGAAAGGCCATGCCGGCCTCGGTCAGGCTGAGCCCGGCCTTGCTCCGGGCGAACAGCCGGGTGTCGAGCAACTCTTCCAGTTCCTTGAGGGTTTTCGACATTGCCGGCTGGCTCACCGCGAGCACATCCGCCGCCCGCGCCAGGCTGCCCTGACGAGACATTTCAAGAAAACATACGAGGTGACGGAATTTGATACGGGTATCGATGTTCAAAGGAGGCCCCGGCTGTGTCGCGACAGAATCGATGCGGCTGCGGGCAATGGTAGCGTGCATGCAAAAGGCTGACGATCGGACTGGCGTCGGCCCTGCTCACCAGCAACACTGATCAGCACATTAAAACGAGGATTCACCCATGCTTTGGAAGAAAGGACGGCGCAGCGACAACGTGGTGGATGCTCGCGATGACAGTGGCGGCGGTGGCGGCGGTCTGCGCTTTGGCGGCGGCAAGGGCCTGAGCCTGACCGCCATCATCCTGATCGTCGGCATCGGCTGGGTCACCGGCCAGGACCCGTTGCAGATCCTCGGACAACTCGTCGGGCAGATGGATCAGTCCTCGGCGCCCGCCACCACCCAGCAGACCCGCCAGGCGCCGCCAGCCAATGACGAGCAGGCGGAATTCGTCCGTTCCATCCTCGGCGACACCGAAGACACCTGGGGCCAGATCTTCCAGCAGGCCGGACGCGCCTACCAGCAACCCAAGCTCATCCTGTTTCGCGGCCGGGTGAATTCCGCCTGCGGCTCGGCGACTTCCGCCACCGGCCCGTTCTATTGCCCGGCCGACCAGCAGGTGTACCTGGACATGGACTTCTTCCGCGAGATGGACCAGCGCTTCTCGGCCGCCGGCGACTTCGCCCAGGCCTACGTGATCGCCCACGAAATCGGCCACCACGTACAGACCCTGCTCGGCGTCTCGGCGAAGATCCAGGCGGCCCGCCAACAGGGCCGGCAGATGGAAGGCGACGGCGGCCTGCTGGTGCGCCAGGAATTGCAAGCCGACTGCCTGGCGGGCGTCTGGGCCAACCATGCGCAGAAGCGCCTGAACTGGCTGGAGCCGGGGGATATCGAAGAAGCCCTGAACGCCGCCAACGCCATCGGCGACGACCGCCTGCAACAGCAAGGCCAGGGCCGCGTGGTACCGGACTCCTTCACCCACGGCAGCTCGGCGCAACGGGTGCGCTGGTTCAAGGCCGGCTTCACTCAGGGCCAGATCGGCCAATGCGACACCTTCGCGGCGAAGAGTCTGTAATGCGCCGGGGACTGGTGCTGCTCACGTTATGGATGATCTGCGCCGGCGCGCAGGCAGCGGAAAGTGGCGTCAAGACGATCAGCCCCGCGCGGTTGAACCTGGAAGGCGGCGAACTGGCCGTCGGCCTGAGCCAGGACTGGCAACAGCCGCTGCCTGAGATCCAGCGGGCACTGATCATCGTCCATGGGCGCCTGCGCAACGCCCAGACCTACCTGCACAGCGCCGAACAGGCCGCCAGCCAGGCCGGGCAAAGCGCGACCACCCTGGTGATTGCGCCGCAGTTTCTCAATCAGAACGATATCGAGCGTCACCAGTTGCCCGGTTCGCTGCTGCGCTGGCAGGGCAATGACTGGATGGCCGGCGAGCCGTCCAGCGGGCCCAAGCCCCAAAGCTCTTATGCAGTGCTGGACGCGATCATCACGCGGCTGAGCGATCGCCAGCGGTTTCCGTCCCTGACCGAGATCGTCATCGCCGGCCACTCCGGTGGCGCCCAAGTGGTGCAGCGTTTTGCCCTGCTCGGCCAGCATCATCCGGGCCTGGTGGATGACGGCATCAAGCTGCGTTACGTCATCGCCAACCCGTCGTCCTATGCCTACTTCGACGAGCAGCGCCCGGTGAAGGTCGACGCCAATGCGTGCCCCGGTTTCAACCACTGGAAGTACGGCCTGCTCAAGCTGCCGGCCTACGCCGCCGGCCAGACCGCGCAGCAACTGGAACAGCGCTACGTGAAACGCGATATCACCTATCTGCTGGGCAAACAGGACACCGACCCGCACCACCCGGCGCTGGACACCCGCTGCACCGCCGAGGCCCAGGGCGCCTACCGGTTGATTCGCGGGCACAACTATTTCGACTACCTGAAACAGCGCCATCCCCAGGGGCTGCAACAGCAACTGATCGAAGTGCCCGGGGTCGGGCATGACGGCGACAAGATGTTCACCTCGCCCGAGGGGCAGAAGGCGTTGTTCGGCCAGTAGATGTAGTGGTGTCTGGAAGGACGCTATCGCGGGCAAGCCTCGCTCCTACAGATTCGTTGTCGTACCCGGCAGAGGGCTACACCGCAGATCCGTAGGAGCGAGGCTTGCCCGCGATGCTTTTTAAGCCAACACCATCCGCCGTAGAACGCTGCAATCCTCGGCATGCCAGTCGGCCAGCTCCGGCCACGGGTTATCCGGCAGGTTCACCAGCACCGTGTGGGTGCCCGCCGCGCGACCGCAGTCGAGATCGAAGCGGTAGTCGCCGACCATCACCATCTCGGCCGGCGCCACCTCCCAGGCCGCGGCCAGTTTCAGCAAGCCGCCGGGGTGAGGTTTGGGCGGTGCTTCGTCGCGCCCCAGCACATCCTCGACGGCAAAGCAGTCGGCCAGGCCGATAGCCTCCAGGGTGATATGGGCCAGCTCCCGCGCATTGCGGGTCAGGATGCCTAGGCGATAGCCCCGCGCCGCCAGTTCCCGCACCAGCTCCACCGCCCCCGGCGCCGGGCGCGAACCCAGGGCCAGGTCGCGCTCGTGCTCCAGCAGCCAGGCGTGTTTCGCCGCGGCTTCGGCGGCGGGCAAGGCCGCGAGGTGGGTCAGGATGTCGTGCTCCGGCGGGATCCCCAGCGCTTCGCGGATGGCCGCGAAATCATGCACGGCCACCGTCAGGGTGCCGTCCATGTCGAACACCCAGTGACGCACCTCGGCCAGGCTCATGCCCAGTCCTTGCGGTGGCGGATCAGGCCTTCCTGGGTCACCGACGCCACCAGCTGGCCGGCGCGGTTGAACACGCTGCCGCGGGAGAAACCACGGGAATTGCCGGCCCACGGGCTGTCCATGGCATACAGCAGCCAGTCGTCGGCACGCAGGTCGGCATGGAACCACAGGGCGTGGTCGAGGCTGGCGACCTGCATGTCCTTCTGCCACACCGACTTGCCGTGGGGCAGCATCGAGGTGGTCAGCAGGCCGAAGTCCGAGGCGTAGGCCAGCAGGTATTTATGCAGCGCGGGAATGTCCGGCAGCTCGCCGTCGGCGCGGAACCAGACGTATTTGATCGGGTCCGCCGGCTGCGGGTTGTAGGGGTCTTTTTCGGTCACCGGGCGCACTTCGATGGGCTTGGGGCACAGCAGTTTTTCGCGCATGTGCTCAGGGATCAGGTGTGCGCGCTGCTGGGTGATCTCCAGCTCCGACGGCAGGTTTTCCGGGCCGACCACCTGGGGCATCGTGTCCTGGTGCTCGAAGCCTTCCTCGTCGTACTGGAACGAGGCGCTGCAGGTGAAGATCGGGTTGCCCTTCTGGATCGCCGTCACCCGGCGGGTGCTGAAGCTGCCACCATCGCGCACCCGGTCGACCTGGTACACCACCGGCAACGCCGCATCGCCCGGACGCAGGAAATAACCATGCAGCGAATGCACATGGCGGGCCTCTTCGACAGTCTGGCTGGCCGCGGACAGGGACTGGCCCAATACCTGGCCGCCGAACAACTGGCGGAAGCCCAGGTCCTGGCTGCGACCGCGAAACAGGTTTTCCTCGATCGGTTCCAGGGTCAACAGGTCGACCAGATCATCCAACACGTGGCTCATTCAGACTCTCCTCACACAGAGCAATGCCGCGCAGTCTTGGCTGTCGCGGTCGATTCAATCGGGTTCACACACATGGGCACACTCCAGATGCCCCCGACCTGCTATCCATGCAAGGTTTCCAACCATTGTTCGCGGTTGATGCGATACAGCACATGATGACGCAGCGGATGCTCGCTGCCGAGCTTTGGGTGATCGAAATCGTCGTGCCCATCGTGTTGCATGCCGATGGCCTGCATGACTTTCTGCGACGGCAGGTTGCTGGTGGTGGTGAAGGCAACGATCTCCTTCAGGGCCAGGCGATCGAAGCCACAGCGCAGCGCGGTCCAGGCCGCTTCGCTGGCGTAGCCCAGGCCCCAGTGCTCGCGCGCCAGGCGCCAGCCGATTTCCACCGCCGGGGTGAATGGCGCTTCGAAGCCCACCACCCCCAGCCCGGTAAACCCGATGAAGGCCCCGGTGTCCTTGCGCTCCAGCGCCCAGGTGCCAAAACCGTGCTCGGCGAAATGCCCACGGATCCGCCCGATCAACGCGGCGCTTTCCAGGCGGCTCAAGGGGGCCGGAAAGTAACGCATCACTTGCGGGTCGGCACACATCGCCGCAAACGCCGGCAAATCCTCATCGCGCCACTGGCGCAACAGCAGTCGAGCACTTTCGAGTTGCAGTATCGGCTCCATCGTCCCCTCCATTTCCATGCGTGCCAGTCTACATCGCTGGTAGGATCCTTTTCGGATTCCTACATGAAATTGCCATGCCACTGCCGCTGATCTACCACGACGACTACAGCCCCGAGTTCCCGGCGGAGCACCGTTTCCCCATGGACAAGTTTCGCCTGCTGCGCGACCACCTGGTGGACAGCGGCCTGACCCGCGATGCCGACCTGATGCGCCCGGAGCTGTGCCCGAAGGAGATTCTCGCCCTGGCCCACGATCCTGGGTATATCGAACGTTATATGGCCGGCGAGTTGTCGCGGGAAGACCAACGGCGCCTCGGCCTGCCCTGGAACGAAGCCCTGGCCCGACGCACCGTGCGCGCCGTCGGCGGCTCGCTGCTGGCCGCCGAACAGGCCCTGGAGCATGGCCTGGCCTGCCACCTGGCCGGCGGCACCCATCACGCCCACTACGACCACCCGGCGGGCTTCTGCATCTTCAACGACCTGGCGGTGATCAGCCACTACCTGCTCGAAGCCGGTCGGGTCGGCCGGGTGCTGATCTTCGACTGCGACGTGCACCAGGGCGACGGCACCGCGCGGATTCTCGAACATACCCCGGACGCCGTGACCGTCTCGCTGCACTGTGAAAAAAATTTCCCGGCACGCAAGGCCACCAGCGACTGGGACATCCCCCTGCCGATGGGCATGGGCGACGCCGATTACCTGAAGGTGGTCGACGATGCCCTCAATTACCTGCTGCCGCTGTACCAGCCGGACCTGGTGCTGTACGACGCCGGGGTGGATGTGCACAAGGACGATGCCCTGGGTTACCTGAAGCTGACCGACCAGGGCGTCGCCGCCCGCGACGAACAGGTGATGCGCCATTGCCTGGGCCGCGACATCCCGGTGCTCGGGGTGATCGGCGGCGGCTACAGCAAGGACCGCCAGGCCCTGGCCCGCCGCCACGGCATCCTCCACCACAGTGCGCAACGGGTGTGGACGTCATCAGGTTGTCACTGAACGCTGGGCGCCTTACCCACAATGGCTGTGGAGCCGCTTGTGGATAACCTGAGTGCAAGCGGCTACAGACCATGCTGGCTGTGCCTTACAGACAGGTGATCATTTTCTGATCAGGCCCGATAAGCACAGCTGAATGCTGCGAAATGGGAGCGCCAACAGTGATAGCGCAGGAGGTCCTTCGGACCTTTCGCAGCCTGCGGCAGCGGCTACAAAAGCTGCATCAGGCGGTCATGAAAGTGTGGATGCCTTACCCCCAATCTCTGTGGAGCTGCTTGTGGATAACCTGAGTGCAAGCGGCTGCAGGCCATGTTGGCTGTGCTCTACAGACAGGCGATCATTTTTTGATCAGACTCGATAAGCACCACTGAGCGCGGCAAAACGGGAGCATAAATAGTGATGCCGCTGGAGGTCCTGCGGACCTTTCGCAGCCTGCGGCAGCGGCTACAAAAGCTTCATCAGGTGGTCATGAAAGTGTGGATGCCTTACCCCCAATCTCTGTGGAGCTGCTTGTGGATAACCTGAGTGCAAGCGGCTGCAGGCCATGTTGGCTGTGCTCTACAGACAGGCGATCATTTTTTGATCAGACTCTATAAGCACCACTGAGCGCGGCAAAACGGGAGCGCCAATAGTGATGCCGCTGGAGGTCCTGCGGACCTTTCGCAGCCTGCGGCAGCGGCTACAGGAGCCTTCATCAGGCGGTCATGAAAGTGTGGATGCCTTACCCCCAATCTCTGTGGAGCTGCTTGTGGATAACCTGAGTGCAAGCGGCTGTAGGTTAGGCTGGCTGTGCCCTGCAGATCGGTGATCGTTTTTTGATCAGGCCCGGTAAGCATCGCTGAATGCTGCGAAGCGGGAACATGAAGAGTGATGCCGCTGGAGGTCCTGCGGACCTTTCGCAGCCTGCGGCAGCGGCTACAAAAGCTTCATCAGGTGGTCATGAAAGTGTGGGCGCCTTACCCCCAATCTCTGTGGAGCCGCTTGTGGATAACCTGAGTGCAAGGGGCTGCAGGCCATGCCGTACAAGCCCTGCAGAGCACTGAACATTTTTTGATCACCCCTTGTATAAGCCACTGCGGGGCGCATGGAGCATTGGCGGCGGGCCTGCCTCGGGTAGAATGCCTGGCTTATTCCGCCACGCCGCCGCCCGCCATGACTTTATCCAGCACCACCCTGCCCCATCACGTCGCCATTATCGGTGGCGGCCCCGCCGGCTTGATGGCGGCCGAGGTGCTGAGCCTGGCAGGCATCCGCGTCGATCTCTATGACGGCATGCCGTCAGTGGGCCGCAAGTTTTTGCTGGCCGGGGTCGGCGGCATGAACATCACGCATTCCGAGGCCTACCCGGTCTTTCTCTCGCGTTATGCCGAACGGGCTCCGCAGATGGCCCCGCTGTTGCGCGAGTTCGGCAACGAGGCGCTGTGCCAATGGATTCACGGCCTGGGCATCGAGACTTTTGTCGGCAGCTCGGGTCGGGTGTTCCCCACCGATATGAAAGCCGCGCCGCTGCTGCGCGCCTGGCTCAAGCGCCTGCGCGATGCCGGCGTGGTTATCCACACCCGCCATCGCTGGCTCGGCTGGAATGTCGATGGCAGCCTGCGCATCCACAGTCCGGAAGGTGAAAAGTCGGTCCAGGCCGACGCCCTGCTGCTGGCGCTGGGCGGCGGTAGCTGGGCACGCCTGGGTTCGGATGGGGCCTGGATGCTGCCGCTGGAACAGCACGGCGTGCAACTGGCGCCCCTGCAACCGAGCAACTGCGGGTTCGAAGTGCAGGACTGGAGCGATCTGCTGCGCAGCAAGTTCGCCGGCGCCCCGCTGAAGAACGTGGCCATTGGCCTGAACGACGACATCCCCCGCCTCGGTGAATGCGTGATCACCACCACCGGGGTCGAGGGCAGCCTGATCTATGCGCTGTCGGCGCCGATTCGGGACGCGATCAACCGCCACGGCTCGGCCACCGTGCATATCGACCTGCTGCCGGGCAAACCCCATGACCGGATCCAGGCCGCGCTGAGCAAGCCACGGGGCTCGCGCTCCATGGCCAAGCACCTGCACAGCCAGCTGGGCATCGACGGGGTAAAGGCCGCACTCTTGCGCGAACTGACCACTGCCGATTGCTTCGCCGACCCGGCGCTGCTGGCCAAGGCGATCAAGGCCCTGCCGTTGACCCTGGTGAGGACCCGGCCGCTGGACGAAGCCATCAGCAGCGCCGGCGGCGTGACGTTCGAGGCCATGGACCAGCGCTTGATGCTCAAGCAATTGCCCGGCGTGTTCTGCGCCGGAGAAATGCTCGACTGGGAGGCGCCCACCGGCGGCTACCTGCTCACCGCGTGTTTCGCCAGCGGGCGGGCGGCGGGATTGGGGATGATCGAGTGGTTGCGGGAAAAGGCCTGAGGCCTTTCGTGTAGCCGTTGGCGCAGCCTGCGATCGGTCTGGGCGGCATTGCGACGTAACGGCGTAAAACCAAACGCCCCGGTTTTCCAGGAAAACCGGGGCGTTCGTTTTTGCGAGGACTTCGTCCTCGATCGCAGGCTACGCCAGCGGCTACAGAAGCGAGCGGTGTTGAACGCTCGCCAAGGCTTACGGCTTGCGCTTGCGCGGCCCGGTGTTGAACGCCGGCACCTTGCGCACCGGTTTCACCGCCGGGGCTTCGGCCACTTCGCCGCTGTCCACCCACTTGCCCAGGTTGCGCTTGCCGCCACCGCCGGAAGCCTTGGGCTTCTTCGGCTTTTTCGGCTTCTTGATCACCTGGCCGCTGGCGTCGGTTTCCGGCACCCGGTGATCGGGAATGAAGTCCGGCTCGTCATGGCGCTTGAGGGTCTGGCGGGTCAGCATCTCGATGGCCGACAGCAGGTTCACTTCATCGGCGCACACCAGCGAGATCGCCTCACCGGTGGAGCCGGCGCGGCCGGTACGGCCGATGCGGTGGATGTAATCCTCGGCGACGATCGGCAGGTCGAAGTTGACCACCAGCGGCAGGTCCTCGATGTCCAGGCCACGGGCCGCTACATCGGTGGCTACCAGGATCTGGATCTCGCTGGCCTTGAAGCGGTCCAGCGCACGCTGGCGGGTGGCCTGGGGTTTGTCGCCATGGATGCCGTCGGCATTCACGCCCTGGCCCTGCAGCCTTTCCACCAGCGCGTCCACGCCGTTGCGGGTCTTGGCGAATACCAGCACCTGCTTCCAGCGATTCTTGCGCAGCAGGTGGCTGAACAGCTCCGGCTTGCGCTTCTTGTCCACCGTCACCACCCATTGCTTGACGGTGTTGGCGGCAACGTTGCGCGGGCTGACTTCAATGCTCAGCGGATCGTTGAGCATCTGCCCGGCCAACAGGCGGATGGCGTCGGAGAAGGTCGCGGAGAACAGCAGGGTCTGGCGCTTTTTCGGCAATGCCGCGTAGATGTCCTTCAGCTCTTCGGAGAAACCCAGGTCGAGCATGCGGTCGGCTTCGTCCAGCACCAGGGTCTGCAACTGGCTGAACTTCACCGCGTTCTGCCGGTACAGGTCGAGCAGGCGACCCGGGGTCGCCACCAGCAGGTCGATGCCTTTGCGCAGCTTCATCATCTGCGGGTTGATGCTGACGCCGCCGTACACCGCGTAGGTGCTCAGCGGCAGGTGCTCGGCGTACTGGCGCACGCTCTCGTGCACCTGTTCGGCCAGCTCGCGGGTCGGCACCAGGATCAGCGCGCGCACCGAGTTGCTGGCCACTTTCGGCCCTTCCAAGGTCAACGATTGCAGGAGCGGCAAGGCGAAGCCGGCGGTCTTGCCGGTGCCGGTCTGCGCCGCGGCCATCAGGTCGCGACCGCCCAGCACCGCCGGAATGGCTTGCGCCTGCACCGGTGTCGGGGTCTGGTAGCCAAGCGTTTCGAGGGCGCGCAGCAAGGGTTCGATCAGGCCAAGAGTGGCGAATGTCATGGGGATACCGTAGGGAAAAAAGTCAGCGCAGGTGTGCAATGGGCGGCAGTTTACCCTAATTCAGGCGGGTTTCTTTCGGGCTGACGAGTTGCCCTGCCTCCCGCCGTTACGGGGCCCCGGGCGGTGAGCAGCGATAATCTTTGTAGACGCGCCTGGAGCTGCCGGGAGAGGATTCAGTTCTTTTATCCCCATCGCCCCGTCGAAGATCCAGGAGCCTGACCCGTATGGACACCCCCAACCCCTTCCAGACACCGGCCGCCGAGTTGCAGACCCCGGCTGCATCGACCGCGCCATTGCGCCTGTACAGCATCAACGCCGTCGGCCTTGCCACCTTCCTCGGCACTTCCCTGGCGGGGTCCTACATCATCGCCGCCAACCTCAAGGCGCTCGGCCGCGAAAGCGAAGTGAAGAAGGCCTGGTATGTCGGTATCGGCCTGCTCGTCCTGATGATGGTGTTGAGCGCGGTGTTGCCGGAAAGCGTTCCAGCCGTGGTCTTCGTACTGCCACCGCTTTTTGCGATGAACACCTACGCGCGCCAGCTCTTCGGTCCGGTCGTCATCGAATACAAACTCAGCAAGGGGCCTTTCTTCTCCTTGTGGCGCGTCGCCGGGATCAGCCTGCTGTTCATGCTGGCCTTCGTCGTGGCGCTGATACCGCTGGTGATGCTGTTCAACCCGGCCTGAGTACGACAGGCTGGAACAAAAACGCCGGGCAATGCCCGGCGTTTTCGATCGTGCGCCAACCGGCCACTTCAAGCGGTGGCTTCTTCCTGTATCGCGGCGGCTTTTGGCTTGCGCCATTGCGGCAGGCCGATCAACACCACGGCACTGATGATCACCACCATCGCCAGCGCCTCCTCCAGGCCGATGGTCTCGCCGACAAACACTATCCCCAGCAGCACCGCCACCGCCGGGTTGACGTAGGCATAGCTGGTGGCCGCCGCCGGGCGCACGTGCTTGAGCAGGTACATGTAGGCGTTGAAGGCGATGATCGAGCCGAAGCCGGTCAGGTACGCCAGGGCCGCCCAGCCTTCGATCGGCGGAACGGCGGCCAGTTGTTCGCCGCTCAACCAGCTGCCGATCAACAGCACCGCGCCACCCACCAGCATCTCGACGGCACTGGCCATCGCCCCTTGCGGCAACGGCAGGTGCTTGCTCCACACCGAACCGAAGGCCCAGGCCGCCGCCGCGAACACCAGCAAGGCCGCGCCGGTCGGGCTCGACTGCAGGTTGGAACCGAGGTTGAGCATGGCGATGCCGATCAGCCCGAGGACGATCCCGGCCCATTCCAGGCGAGTGTTGCGCGCGCCCCAGAAGTAACCGCACAGCAGGGTGAACAGCGGCACCGTGGCCACCGCCAGGGCTGCCACTCCGGACGCCACGCCCATGTGTTCGGCGACGGTGACCGCGCCATTGCCGCAGCTCAGCAGCAGGATGCCGATCACCCCTGCCGCCCGCCATTGCGCCCAGGTCGGCGCCGGTGCCCCGCGCCAGCGCAGGAAGCCGTACATCAGGCTGCCGGCGATGACGAAACGGATGCCCGCGAGCATCAGCGGCGGCCAGTATTCGACACCGATACGGATCACCAGGTAGGTCGACCCCCAGATCACGTACAGCGCAAAAAAAGCGGCAATCAAAGGCAAGGGAAAACGGCGTAGACCAGGCATGGGAAGCTCGAAGACAGGCAAGGGAGAGGGCTTATTCTAGAAAGCCGGCCGGCGGAACTTAAGTTACAAAACCTGTTTAAAGCGCCAGTACACTTTTCAAAACACGGAGATTGTGGCTATAACCCATGCTTTCGAAAGTCGCTGTATTTGGAAGCCTTATCATGGACAAATATGACCGCATGCTCCTCGCCGCCCTGCTGGAAAATGGCCGGGCGAGCTACGCCGAGCTGGCGCGCAAGGTGAACCTCTCCGCTCCGGCCGTGGCCGAACGGGTGGCCAAGCTCGAAGCCAGCGGAGTGATCACCGGCTACCAGGCCAAGGTCGACCTGGCCAAGCTCGGGCTGCCGATCCAGTGCGTGATCGAACTGCGCATGGCCCAGCACGGCAATCAGAAGGCCTATGACGAACTGAGCCGGATCCCGCAACTCACCGAATGCCAGCGGGTCACCGGCGATCCGTGCGTGATCATGCGCGCCGCCGTCGGCTCGATGCCGGAGCTGGAAGAGCTGATCAACCGCGTTGCCCAGTTCGGGTTCAGCAAGACCTCGATCGTGCTCTCCAGCGCCATCGAACAGCGCGTGCCGCTGGGGCATCTGGAAAGCAACGGCAAATAAGCCAATCCACGCCGCCTGTAGCCGCCTGTAGCCGCTGCCGAGCCCCAGCGAGGCTGCGATCGGCTCCGCAGGAGACGCGCTCTTGAGGGCCTTGGAAGGCTCTTCGAGCCTTATCGCAGCCTCGCCAAGGCTCGGCAGCGGCTACAGATGGCTACAGGCGGCTACAGGGATTACGGATCAGGCGTCGCGATGACGCTTGAGGTGTTCGCCGATCTTGGCGGCCGGCACTTTCTGCAATTTGCACAGGAAGTCGTGGGACAGCTCGCGCAGCCCGTGTTTCTGCCGCAGCTCCAGCGCCAGGTGCGCGGTGAGGTTGGCGGCCATTTCCGCGTCGGCCATGGCCCGGTGAGCCTGGCCGGTATGGGGCAGGCTGGCGAACGTGGTCAGGGTGCCGAGCTTGTGGTTGGGCGCCGCCGGCATCAGCCGTCGCGCCAGCAACAGGGAACAGGCAAAGTTCTGCAAGCGGGTGCGCTTGATCCGGCCCAGCTCGTAGTCCCAGAACTTCTGGTCGAACGCGGCGTTGTGCGCCAGCAGCGGCGTGGTGCCGACGAACTCGTTGACCTCGTTCATCACCTGCTCGGCCGGCGGCGCGCTGCGCAGCATGGCGTTACTGATGCCGGTCAGCTGTTCGATGAAGGCCGGCACCCGCACGCCGGCATTCATCAGGCTCTGGTAACGCTCGACGATGCGCCCCTGCTCAAGGATCACCACGGCGATTTCCGTGGCCCGGCAACTGCTGCTCGGGGAGATCCCGGTGGTTTCAAAGTCGATGACTGCGATGCGTTCCAAACCTGTCCAGCTCCATCCAAAAAATAGTCAGCTCAGCTTTTGAGCAGTAGCGCGCCTTCGATCGGCACGTAGCGCGTGGCCGCGCGAATCAGCGAATTGGCGGTGAGTCCCGGTACGCCATAGGCAACCGCTTCGACGCCGTGCTTGCTGATGATGCGCTCCAGCAACAGGTCGAAATCGCCATCACCGGAGGCCAGCACCACTTCGTCGACATGGGCGGCGGCGTCCATGATGTCGATGGTGATACCCACGTCCCAGTCACCCTTGGCCGAGCCGTCGCTGCGCTGGATATAGGGTTTGAGTTTTACCGTGAAGCCCAGGTTGCGCAGGATCTGCTGGAATTGCTGCTGCTTGCTGTCGCCCCGGTCGATCGCATAGGCATAGGCCTCGACTATCTGCCCGCGTTGGCTGATGTCGGCCCACAGGGCGGCATAGTTGAAGTGGCAGCCATAGGCCTGGCGCACGGTGTAATAGAGATTCTGGACATCGGCGAACACAGCGATTTTTTTCACCGCTTATCCTCATGGCGCTCACGCGCGCGAACTGGGCCGGGACTCAAACCCTGAAAAGTCGCCCAGTATGCCAGCCAGAAGGAAGGTTCCGCGAATAATCGGTCCGGGACGCAGTGGCGTTCCGGACCGATGGCGGATCAGACGAAGGAATCGTCGTCGGAAAAGAACGAGCTGTCGTCGTTGCCGTAGTCGGCATCGCTGAAGCCGCCCTGGTCGTTGTTGCCCCAGGAGTCGTTGTTGGCCATGCGCTGCTCGTCATTGCCCCAGCCACCCGCGTTGTCGCTGGCGGGTGCCGGTTCTTCCTTGATCACTTCGACGATTTCCTGCGGCTGCTGGTTGCCGTGGAACAGGCTGCTGAGGCCTTGCGCCAGCATCACGCCACCCGCCACACCGGCGGCGGTCTTCAGCGCGCCGCCGAGGAAGCTGCTGCCAGCCACGGCCGGAGCCTGCTGGGGCGCTGCATAGTTTTGCTGGGGATAGCTCTGTTGCGGGTAATTCTGCTGCGGCTGCGGCTGCGGGTTGAACGCCGGCCGCGCCGGCTCGCGCCAGCCACCGCCGGACGAGGCCGGAGCACTTTGCGTCGGCGCCGGCTGCGGATCGCGGGAACCACCACCGAAGATGCTCGAAAGGAACCCGCCACCGCTGCTGGGCGCCGGTGCCGCGGCCTGGGACCTGGCCTGTTGCAGCTCGGCCTGCAGTTGCTGGACCTGCTGGGTGAGTTGCTTGTTCTGCTCGTCGAGGCTCTTGATTGCCGCCTCTTGCACCAGAATCGCCTGGGTCATGAAATACCCGGCGGCAGGCTGCCGGGCCAGATGCTCCTTGATCCGCGTCTCGGCCTGGGCGTCGCGCGGGGCTGAATCCTTCTCGGCTTGCTGCAACCGGGAAAACAGTCCATCGATCAGGGTTTGCTCTTCGCTGTTCATGGCGACCTCTTTAGATTGCCGGTAAAAAACTGGGCCTTGCCTGTCATGCACAAGGTGCAACCAGTAATGGGGCTGCCCAGCGGGCTTTCAATAGCCTTTACCTAACGTTTACGTTTGCTCGCCCGGGGGCTGCATCGGTTAAAGTGTCCAACCGCTTTTTGTGATCTGCGATAACCACTGATGAATCCGTTAACCGTTCTGCGCGACTCCCTGTACTTCTGCCAGCGCAACCTGGGGCGCATCGTCCAGCTGTGCCTGCCGCTGGTGGTCCTCGAAGCTCTGCTGCAGCAGGCGGTGGACAGCTCGCTGGGCCCCGAGGCCTTTCCCGGCTATAGCGTGGTCGTCGGCCTGCTGATCTACCCGCTGTACACCGGGGTGCTGATCCTGTTCCTCGATGCCCGCAGCCGTGGCGAATCGCCACTGGCCCGCGACCTGCTCGCCGCGACTGTCAGCCTGTGGCCGCGTTTTGCCCTGCTGACCGCCATCAACACCCTGCTGATCCTGCTGGGTCTGTCGCTGTATTTCCTGCCCGGGCTGTGGCTGATGGTGACCCTGGCCTTCGCCGAATACCTGCTGGTGCTCAAGGGCCTGCAACCACTGGCCGCGATCAAGGAAAGCTTCCGCCTGACCCGCGGGCACTTCCTGCGGATCCTGGTCTGCATCCTGGCCGTGATGGCCCCGCTGTGGGTGCTCAAGGGCGCCAGCCTGGCGGCGTATCCCGAGCCGGGTCCGATGCTGTCGCTGCTGATCGAAAGCGCCCACAGCTTCCTGCAATTGTTCACCAGCGTGGTGGTGTTCCGGCTGTTCATGCTGATCGGTGACTCGCCCGAACAGGCGTGACGCCAAGGTCCGGCCGCTCTACCCCTTGGGCCGCGGCCCCGCTCTCGGTTATGCTCGGGCTCAATCTTGCAACGCCATAAGCCGAGCCGATGCCCCGTCCACTTCGCCTCATCCTCCTGGGCCTGCTGATCAGCGCAGGCCTGTTGTCAGCCCTGGTCTACAGCCTGACCTGGCGCCCCGACGCCAAGGAGCCGCTGCCAGTCGCCTGCACGGGCAAGGTGCCCAGCCTGGTGCCGGGCCAGGCGCTGAAGGTGATGACCTGGAACGTGCAGTACCTGGCGGGCAAGCGCTATGTGTTCTGGAACGACCAGGCCCGGGGGCCGGACGAGCGCCCGACCCCGGAGGACATGGCCTTCAGCCTGGACGAGGTGGCCCGGGTGATTCGCGACGAGCAGCCGGACATCGTGCTGGTGCAGGAACTGGACGACGGCGCCAAGGCCAGCGATTACCAGGACCAGCTCAAGCTGCTGCAGGAACGCCTGACCGACCTGTATCCCTGCAGTACCCGGGCCTTCGACTGGAAGGCCGATTTCGTACCCTCCCCGCACATTTTCGGCAGCGTCGGCCGGCAACTGGCGACCTTGAGCCGCTATAACATCGAACACGCCGAACGCCTGCAATTGCCGGTGCCCGAAGCCAACTTCATCAGCCGCCAGTTCCAGCCGAAAAACGCCGTGCTGGTCAGCTACCTGCCGTTAAGCGATGGCGGACAGATGGCGGTGCTCAACACCCACCTGGACCGCGCGACAAAACCCGACGGTACCCTGCAAGCCCAGGTGAACGCGGTAACCAGGATCCTCGACCGTTTCGAAGCCCGCGGCACGCCCTGGCTGATCGGCGGCGACTTCAATCTGCTGCCCCTGGGCCAGTACCAGCGGCTCGCCCCCGAGCAACGCACGCCCTACTCCGCCGACAGCGCGTTGCACAGCCTCTGGGACAAGTACCCGATGATCCCCACCAACAACGAAGCCAGCGGCATCGACCGCGCCCTGTGGCTGACCCACTACCCCAACGACCCAGCCCTGAGCGGCCCGGATCGCACCGTCGACTACCTGTTCCACAGCCCACGGATCAAACGGGTCGAGGCCCAGGTACGGCAGGACGACACCCTGCGCATCTCCGACCACCTGCCGCTGATCGCGCGCTTCCTGCTGCCCGCCACACTGTAGCCGCTGCCGTAGGCTGCGATCGACCTGGGCGGCATTCCGACAACGCGGGTGCAGGATCTTGAGACCGCTGAAGGCCTTCGGCCTTATCGCAGCCTGCGGCAGCGGCTACACGGTAGGTTACTTACGCGGTTTGGCGCGGGCCGTGGCCTCGGCCACCAGCGGGTCATCCGGCCAGTAGTGTTTCGGGTAGCGGCCCTTGAGGTCCTTCTTCACCTCGGCGTAGGTGCTGCGCCAGAAGTTCGCCAGGTCCTGGGTGACCTGCACCGGCCGCCGCGCCGGGGACAGCAGGTGCAGCTTGACCACCTGCCGGCCACCGGCGATCCGTGGTGTTTCCGCCAGGCCGAACAACTCCTGCAGGCGCACGGCGAGAATCGGTGGCTGCTCGCTGTAGTCGAGGCGGATCGACGAGCCGGACGGCACCGTCAGGTGGTGCGGCGCCAGCTCGTCCAGGCGCTGCGGCAATGGCCATGGCAGCAGGTTGTGGACAATGCTGGCCAGCTCCAGGTTGGCGAAGTGGCTGAGGCGCGAAACCTTGCCCAGGTACGGCAACAGCCAGCTCTCCAGGCTCTTGAGCAAGGCCGCGTCGCTGACATCCGGCCACTGGCTTTCGCCCGTGGCCTCTAGATCGAGCTGGCGCAACAAGGCCACCCGCGCCTGCCACTGGCGCAGTTCCGGGGTCCAGGGCAACAGCTCCAGGCCCTTGCGCCGCACCAGATTGACCAGGGCCTGGCACCGCGCCGCCTCGTCCAGCCCGGTCAGCGGCTCACGGCTGAGCACCAGTTCGCCGACCTTGCGCTGGCGCTCGGCACGCAACACGCCTTCGCGCTCGTCCCAATCAAGCTGGTCGACGCTGCGCACCTGCTCGGCCAGGACCGAGTCGAACAGCGCCGGATCGAAATCCGCCGCCAGGTAGATGCGCTCTTCCCGCTGCCCCTGGCGACTGCCCAGGTCGGCGATCACCAGCCAGGGTTGCTTCATCAGGCTGTCGGTTTCGCTGAACAATGCCGCGCGGCCGTTGGCCAGCCGGTACTCGGCACCGCCAGGACGGCGTTGCTGGGCGACCCGATCCGGATAGGCCAGCGCCAGCAAGGCGCCCAGCCAGCGCGGATGGTCCGGGTCCGCCACCGCCTGGCTCGGCTGCCCACGCAGATAACCGCGGTACTGCCGGGCCAGTTGCCGAGCCCGCTGTACGCCGCCCTGGGCGCCGCGGGCCGCGCGCTCTTCGCCGGACAGCAGCACCAGACGGCTATGCAGGTCGGCACCGCCGCCGCGCAGGATGTCGCGCTCGCCGAGCAAGGCGGCGACGTCGCAGGCCATGTTCGCCAGCCCCAGGGCCTGGCCGCGCAACAGCAGATGGGCAATGCGCGGATGGGCCGGCAACTCGGCCATCGCCTGGCCATGGGCTGTCAGCTTCCAGTCTTCGCCGGCTTTGGCGGTCAGGGCGCCGAGGCGTTCGAGCAGATCCTGGGCCTGGGCATAGGCCGCGCCAGGCGGCACATCCAGCCACACCAGTTGCGCTGGCGTCACCCCCCAGCGCGCCAATTGCAGGGCCAGGCCCGCCAGGTCCGCCTGGAGAATCTCCGCGCTGCCATAGGCCGCCAGCTGTTCGTGCTGGTCCTGGGACCACAGGCGATAACACACGCCCGGTTCCAGGCGCCCGGCCCGACCGGCGCGCTGGGTGGCGCTGGCCCGGGAAATACGCTGGGTGTCAAGACGGGTCATGCCACTGCCCGGGTCGAAACGCGGCACCCGCGCCAGCCCGGCATCGACCACCACGCGCACGCCGTCGATGGTCAGGCTGGTCTCGGCGATATTGGTCGCCAGCACCACTTTGCGCTTGCCGGGCGGAGCCGGTTCGATGGCCGCGCGCTGCGCCGCCAGGTCCAGCTCGCCGTGCAGCGGACAGAGCAGGATCTCCGGGCGCTCGCCCACGACATCGGCCAACTGCTGATGCACCCGGCGGATCTCGGCCTGCCCCGGCAGGAACACCAGGACGCTGCCGCTTTCATCGCTCAACGCTTCAAGGATGGTCTGCACCAGCCGCGGCTCGATGAACTCGCCCGGCTGGAAAGGCCGCCCCCAGCGCACATCGACCGGGAACATGCGGCCTTCGCTGCGCAGGATCGGCGCGTCGTCCAGCAGCCCGGCCAGGCGCTCGCCTTCCAGGGTCGCCGACATCAGGAGGATTTTCAGCGGCTGCTCGTCACGGAACAGATCACGGCCATTGAGGCTCAAGGCCAGGGCCAGGTCGGCGTCGAGGCTGCGCTCGTGGAATTCGTCGAAGATCAGCAGGCCGACGCCTTCCAGCGCCGGATCGTCCTGCAGGCGGCGGGTCAGGATCCCCTCGGTGACCACCTCGATGCGGGTGTTCGGGCCGACCTTGCTGTCGAGGCGAATGCGGTAGCCCACGGTTTCGCCGACCTTTTCCCCCAGTTCGCTGGCCAGCCGTTCGGCCGCCGCCCGCGCCGCCAGGCGCCGTGGTTCGAGCATGAGAATGCGTTGTCCGGCCAGCCAGGGTTCGTTCAACAGGGCCAAAGGCACGCGGGTGGTCTTACCGGCGCCGGGCGGTGCTTCGAGCACGGCCTCGTGGCGTGTCGCCAGGGCTTCACGCAGGGCGGGTAAAACTTCATCAATTGGCAAAGAATTCATACTGGCTCCCAAACAGAGGCGCGAGTATAACGGCGAACTGCCTGGCGTTAATCACGGTCTGAATTCATACCGGCAACGCTTCAGCCTTGCTCTTTCGTGTCTGTTCAGGAGATTTACATGCGTATTCCTTTCCGCATCATCGGTGGCGTCCTGGTTGCCACCCTGCTGACTCAGCTCACCGCCTGCGGCTCGATCTTCTTCCCCGACCGGCGCGGCCAGATCGACGGCAAGATCGACCCGCTGGTAGCCGTGCTCGACGCCGTGGGCCTGCTGTTTTATGTGATCCCGGGGCTGATCGCCTTTGGCGTCGACTTCGCCACCGGCGCCATCTACCTGGAACCGGGCAAGACCGCGCAGATCGACCCGCACAAGCTGCAGCAAGCCATAGGCGCCGACGGCCAGGTCGATAACCACAAGTTGCAGGCTATCCTCGAAAGCGAGCTGGGCCGCAGCTTCCCGCTGGACGATCCACGCCTGATCCAGTACAAGGGCAGCGCGCAGCAGCTGGCCCTGTACGGTCTGCAACCGGCAGCCTGACCCTCGCGTTTCTTGAAGGAACAAGCCTTGTATGAGCAGTAGCCCGGAACACGCGCGCCTGTTGCGCCTGGCGACCCGCGCCTCGCTGGCGGTGGCCAGTATCCTGATCGTGGCCAAGGCCATCGCCTGGTGGCTGAGCGGCTCGGTCAGCCTGCTGGCGGGCCTCACCGACTCGCTGCTCGATGGCGCCGCGTCGTTCCTCAACCTGCTGGCCGTGCATTACGCCCTGCGCCCGGCCGACGCCGATCACCGCTACGGCCATGGCAAGGCCGAGTCCTTGTCGGGCATGGCCCAGGCGCTGTTCATCGCGGTGAGCGCGGTGCTGATCGGGGTACAGGCCGTCGAGCGCCTGCAGAACCCGGAACCGCTGGGCGCGCCGTGGGTCGGTATCGGCGTGATGCTGCTGTCCCTGGCGCTGACCGTGGCGCTGCTGATGGTGCAACACCGGGTGATCCGCGAAACCGGCTCCACGGCGGTGCGTGCCGATTCGCTGCACTATCGCTCCGACCTGCTGCTCAACGGCAGCATCCTGCTGGCGCTGGTGCTGGCCAGTTTCGGCTGGCAGCAACTGGACGCCTGGTTCGGCCTGGCGATTGCCGTCTACATCCTGTGGAGCGCGATCCAGATCGCCCGCGAAAGCGTGGCGGTGCTGATGGACGAGGAGCTGCCGCCCGAGGTCAGCCAGCACATGCTGGAACTGGTATGCGCGGTGCCCGGGGTGCTCGGCGCCCATGATCTGCGCACGCGGATTTCCGGCAACCACTGGTTCGTGCAACTGCACCTGGAATTACCCGGGGAGCTGACCCTGTCGGTGGCCCACGGCATCAGCGATCAGGCCGCCGAGGCGATCCATGCGGCCTATCCGCGGGCCGAAGTGCTGGTGCACGCCGACCCGCAGGAAGTGGTGCAGGCCTCCCGGGCTCAGTAAGTCACCTGATAGCCGCGCGAGCTCAGGCAACCACCCTGGGCCTGGCGGTAGGTCTGGACCACTTCCGGCGCCGGAGGATAGGTCATCGCCGCCGGATCGAAGCCACTCTGCTGCACCGCCCAGCGATAACAGTCGTAGCGATCCTGATTGATCTGCTGCGGGCTCTGCCCCCTGACCGGGTAGGCCAGCACGTTGTAATCATTGCCGGCCTGCGGTGGCGGGCTGGCCGCAGGCGGCTCGACCACCACGTACTGCTGGGTACTGGCCTCGTAGCTGTAGTAGGCACCCGCGGCCAGGAAGAACAGCGCGCTGCCGATCCACACTTCCCGCGCGTAGTCCGGCAGGTAGGCCACACGGATCCCGTAGGGTGGGCGCACCACCACATACCGTGGGCCTTGCGGGCGGTACCAATAGCCACCGGAGAAGTAATAGTCCCGACCGCGATAAGGAACGCGGTAATGCCGGTCCGGGAAGCGATCGATCACATAACCCGGCCGATATTGCGGACCTGGCCCCCAGCCATTGCCACGCCCCTCCGGACGGCCCGGCCAGCGATAGTCGTAAGGACGCGAGCCCGGTCCGCCGGCCTGCCAATGCGGGTTGTAGTCGTTACGGCGCGGGATGTCCTGGTAATAACCCTGGCGCGGTTCCTGGGTCTGGCGGACGGTATCGGGGCGGCCCTGGATCGGCAGGTTGGCGGATGGCTGTGCCAGTCGTCCCCGCCCTTGATCATTCGGCCCGTGGTTCTGCCAGCGCCCGTTCTCGACGTTGCGCTCGAACTGCTGGCTGTTGTCGCCGCGAATGATTTCAGTCTGCTGGCGCGACTGATGGCTTTCGCCTCGCCCCTGGCCGTTGCCCGGATAGCCGTCGTCACTGCGCTGGCCGCCATTGGACCAGCCACGGCCGTCATTGCGGTCATCGGCGAGCCCCTGCGCACTGACGCCCACACAGAGCAAACCAACACCTGCCAAACGCCAGATGCGCGATTTCATGCTATTCCTCACTACGGATAGGGGCCTGTAGATAAGACTGGAAAAGCCCAGGCCGGTTCTGCCACAGGTTATCAGTCGCAACACTTATTTATTGAGGGTGCCACGGGATATTTCCTGGCGCGCAGGCAATAAAAAAGAGGGACCCGTCGGCCCCCCTTTGAGAATTTCGTCCGTGCTCGACGCTTATGACGCCGGCTCACCTCACGCCGTCTTCTGGACAGTGTGTAGCCCGGGGGCCGGCTCAACCCTGTGGGATTGGCGGCCGCGGCAGGCCTGATTCGGCGGGCCGCAGTGGACTCTATGTCCGGGCAGTGATTCTGGTGATAAGAATAGGCCTGGGGCGCCGGCAGAGGATTGCGAAGATTGCTCTGACAAACATGACTTGCGCAATTTTTAACTCAAGATAGATAATATCGCGCAATAGTTATGAAAAAGGCCTGATCCATGAGCAAACTCGACCGATACGACCTCAGCATTTTGGCGGAATTGCAGCGCGACGCCCGCATCTCCAATCAGGAACTGGCCGAACGTATCGGCCTGTCGCCTTCGCCGTGTTCGCGTCGGGTCAAGCAACTGGAAGACGACGGCTACATTTCCCGCCAGGTCGCCCTGCTGGACCGCAAGATGCTCGGCCTGAGCCTGACCGCCTACGTGCTGATCGGCATGGACCGCCACACCCCCGAGCGTTTCGAGAACTTCGAGGCGGCGATCCGCAGCCTGCCGCAGGTCCTCGAATGCAGCCTGGTGACCGGGATGGACGCTGACTACCAGCTCAAGGTGGTGGTGCCGGACATGGACCACTACCAGAAACTGCTGCTGGGCCATCTGACCCGCATCGAAGGCGTGACCAGCGTGCGCTCCAGCTTCGTGCTCAACCAGGTGCTCAACAGCACCGAATTGCCGCTGACCCACCTGCGCAACTGATCTGTATCTGTAGGAGCAAGGGGGACGCCCAGTTCTTGCTCGCGATAGGGGCGTTCGGCCGCAGCCGATGTGTAGTCAGGAACATTTATCGCGAGCAAGCTTCGCTCCTACAGAAGATCCCGATGATGTGACGACGAAGCGCACCCGGATCAATGCCCGGCCGCGGCCCCTTGGCGTATACTCGCCCGCGCCTTTTAGCCTTGCCTGTGCTGGAGATATTCGATGGATCCTGCAGTATTCGAAGAGTGGATGATGACCGGCCTGGTAACCATCCTGATCATTTTCATGGCCTTCATCGTCTGGGATCTGGCGAAGAAGTCCAAGGCCGGACGCTTCGGCTCGTTCATCCTGTTCTTCGTCCTGGGCCTGGGCGTGGCCGCGTTCATCATCAAGAGCGTGGTGATCGGCCTGATCGAATCCGGCGCCTTATAAACGCGCCGGAACCTCCTTCCACTGGCCCTGATCGAGCCCCTCGATCGTCCAGTCGCCGATCCTGACCCGCACCAGGCGCAATGTCGGCAAACCCACGGCAGCCGTCATGCGCCGCACCTGGCGATTGCGCCCTTCACGAATGATCAACTCCAGCCAGCTGGTGGGCACGCTCTTGCGAAAGCGCACCGGCGGGTTGCGCGGCCACAGCTGCGGCTCCTCCAGCTGCCGGGCTTCGGCCGGCAGGGTCATGCCGTCATTCAATTCCACGCCATCTCGCAGACGCTGCAATTGCTCAGCCGTGGGCTCGCCTTCCACCTGCACCCAATAGGTCTTGGCCAGCTTGTGCTTGGGATCGGCGATGCGCGCCTGCAGCTGGCCGTCGTTGGTCAGCAGCAGTAAGCCTTCGCTGTCGCGGTCGAGGCGGCCAGCCGGGTAGATGCCGGGTATCGCGATGAAGTCCTTGAGGGTCGCCCGCCCTTCGCCGTCGCTGAACTGGGTCAGCACATCGAAGGGTTTGTTGAACAGGATCAGCTTCGGCTCGGCCGGTGGCGCTTTGGCAACACGGCGCGGCGCGGAGGAAGACGAAGGACTCTTCACGCCAGGGCGGCGGGAAGCGGGACGCGGAGGACGAGACATGGCGGACAGAACATCTAACGGTCAGGGCCGACCATGCTAGTGGCCCGACCGTTAAATGACCATCCCGCGATCAGCGGAACGGCGGCTCGTCGAAGCTGCGCAGCTTGCGCGAGTGCAGCGAATTGAGCTCGGTACGCAGCAGGTCCACCGCGGCGATACCGATCTTCAGGTGCTGGCTGACCGCGCGCTCATAAAAGGCGTTGGCCGAACCCGGCAGCTTGATTTCGCTGTGCAGCGGCTTGTCCGAGACGCAGAGCAACGTGCCGTACGGCACCCGCAGGCGATAACCCTGGGCGGCGATGGTGCCGCTTTCCATGTCCACCGCCACGGCGCGGGACAGGTTGATCAGCGGACGCTCCTGGGCCCAGCGCAACTCCCAGTTGCGGTCGTCGTAGGTCAGCACGGTACCGGTGCGCAGGCGTTTTTTCAGGTCGTCGCCCTTCTCGCCGGTGACGTTGGCGGCGGCCTGCTGCAACGCCAGTTGCACTTCGGCCAGGGCCGGAATCGGAATGTTCGGCGGCACCACGCGATCGAGAATGCCGTCGCGACGCATGTAGGCGTGGGCCAGCACGTAGTCGCCGATGGTCTGCGACTGCCGCAGGCCGCCGCAGTGGCCGATCATCAACCAGCAATGCGGACGCAATACCGCCAGGTGGTCGGTGATGTTCTTGGCATTGGACGGGCCGACGCCGATGTTCACCAGGGTCACGCCGTGGCCGTCGCTGGCCAGCAGGTGATAAGCCGGCATCTGGTAGCGGTGCCAGACCACCCCGGCGGCGATCGACGAGGCTTCGCCGTGGTCCATGCCCTTCTCGATGATCACATTGCCCGGCAGGACCATGCGCACGAACCGCGGATCGCTGCGCAGCTGTTCAAGACCGTGGGTGATGAACTGGTCGACATAACGGTGGTAGTTGGTCAGCAGGATCCATGGCTGCACATGGCGCCAGTCGCTGCCGGTGTAGTGCACCAGGCGGCGCAGGGAGAAATCCACCCGCGCGGCATCGAACAGCGCCAGGGGCAGCGGGTTGGTGTTTTCCCAATCGTACAGCCCGTCGGCGATGCCATCGGTGGCGGCGGACAGGTCGGTGCTGGGGAACACCCGCGCCAGCACCGCGGCGGTGACACCGGAACCAGCCAGTTCATCGCCCTGCTCGACCACGTACGGATACGGGATGTTCTGCTCGCTGACGCCCACTTCCACGGTCACGGTGAAGTCGTGCATCAGTGGCACCAACTGCTCCAGCAGGTACTTACGGAAGGCGGCGGGATGGGTGACCGTGACGCTGTAGGTGCCCGGCAACTGGACCTTGGCGTAGGCCCGGGTGGTCTGCGGGACTTCGCCCTGGCAGTGATAGGTCAGGCGCAATTGCGGGTAACGAAACAGGGCGCGCTGTTCGGCGTCGGGTTCGACGCGGTCCTTGAGGTAACGCTTGAGCGCTTGGCTCAGCGACGTGGTGGCCCGCTCATGCAAAGCGGCAAGCCGGTCCACGGCTTGCTCGGCGGTTTGAACGACAATAAAAGCTTCGGTCACGGTAAGCATCCTGTGTTCTGATCTTGCAGGCCTTCATCTTGCCTGCAACGCCGTCTCACGGGAACAGTGGAATATCTGCCAGGAACGAGCCTGCTCGCGAAAGACCTTTCAAGCCCCAAGGAATCGGTGGCCCGGAATATTTATCGCGAGCAAGCTCGCTCCTACACCTGGCGGCGTCAGAAGCCTGCCGGGGTCGAGCGCGCGACTATCGCCTCGACATCCAGCCCCCGCGGCAAGGTGCCGTAGACCCTTCCTCCCGAACCCAGGCGACTGGCAATAAAGGCATCGCTGACCACCGCGTTGCCGGCTTCCAGCAACAGCTTGGCCTGCAGGCCCAGGGCGATGTCCTCGGTCAGTTGGCGGGCGCGGTACTGAATGTCGTCGGTGTCCTGGAAGGCGCCTTTCAGGTTGGCGATATGCGCGGCCAGGCGCCTGTCGCCATGGCCGTCGCCCAGCTCGGCGAACAAGGCATCGAGCACACCCGGCTCCTTGGACAAGGCGCGCAGCACGTCCAGGCACTGCACGTTGCCGGAGCCTTCCCAGGTCGAGTTGACCGGCGCTTCGCGGTACAGCCGCGGCAGGATGCTCTCCTCGACATAACCGGCGCCGCCCATGCACTCGGCGGCCTCGTTGATCATCGCCGGGGCCCGCTTGCAGATCCAGTATTTGCCCACCGCGGTCACCAGTCGCGAGAACATTGCTTCTTGCGGGTCATCCAGATTGTCCAGCGCGCGACCCATACGCAGGCTCAAGGCCAACGCCGCCTCGCTTTCCAGCGCCAGGTCGGCCAGCACGTTCTGCATCAAGGGCTGCTCGCTGAGCACCCGCCCGCCCACCAGCCGATGGGCGCAGTGATGGCTGGCCTGGGTCAGGGCCTGGCGCATCAGCGAGCTGGAACCGACCATGCAATCGAAGCGAGTCATGGCCACCATCTCGATGATGGTCGGCACACCGCGCCCCTCTTCCCCGACCATCCACGCCAGAGCCCCGCGGAACTCCACTTCGCTGGAGGCATTGGAGCAGTTGCCGAGCTTGTTTTTCAGGCGCTGGATATAGAACTGGTTGCGGCTGTCGTCCGGACGGTGGCGAGGCAACAGGAAGCAGGTCAGGCCTTTTTCGGTCTGGGCCAGGGTCAGGAAGGCGTCGCACATCGGCGCCGAGCAGAACCACTTGTGGCCCACCAGTTCATAGGCCTGCCCCGGCCCCGTAGCGCCCACCGGATATGCCTTGGTGGTGTTGGCGCGCACATCGGTACCGCCCTGTTTCTCGGTCATCGCCATGCCGATGGTGACGCCGGCCTTGTGGGCCATGCCGACATTGCGCGGGTCATATTCGGTGGCGAGCACTTTCGGCAGCCATTGCTCGGCGAGGTCCGGCTGCAGCTTCAGCGCCGGCACACAGGCGAAGGTCATGGTCAGCGGACAACCGCTGCCGGCTTCGGCCTGGCTGTGCAGATAGGACATGGCGGCGCGGGCGACATGCGCCCCAGACTGCGGATGAGCCCAGGGCAAGGACGTCAGGCCATGCTCGATAGCGGTACGCATCAGCTCGTGATACGCCGGATGAAACTCCACCAGGTCGAGGCGATGCCCATACCGGTCATGGCTGGTGAACACCGGTTTGTTCTGGTTGGCCAGGAACCCCGCTTCCATCAGCGGCCCACCGGCCAGGGCACCATAGGCGTCAATCCGCGATTCGGCCCAGCCGGCGCCAAAACGCCGTGCCCACTCCTGCAACGGCAGATCGATTCGATAGAGGTTGGTACCGTCCAGGGAAGGTGGCTGGTTGGTGACTTCGTGGGTCTCGGCGAACTGGTGCAGGTTCATCTCGGGGGCTCCTTGAGGGGTGTGCCAGAACCTCAGTTAAGCACCCCCTCCCCGACGAACAAAGTGGCATACCCGCCTAAATACCGGCGCTTTCGCCCTGTTCCGGAGCCAGCACACGACGCGCCAGAACGCTTTGCAACTCTTCGAATTTCACCGGCCAGGAGAGGTAATCGAGCAGGCAGCGCTCAGCCTCCAGGCCATGTGCCGAGGCCGACACCAGCAGCACCGGCAACCCGGCGCAACCCGGCATGCCATGCACCTGGCCGCACAGTTTGAGCGCCTCGGCCTGCTCGATCTGGCAATCGAGCAGCACCGCATCCACCGACTCTCGGCGCAGCAACGCCAACGCCCCGCGAGCATTCTCCGCCGTGCGCACCTGATACCCCAGCTTGAGCAGCATGCCGCGGATCACCAGCTGATTGATGCTGTTGTCGTCCACCAGCAGCACGCTGCAATCCTGCGGCAGGCGCCGGACGGAGCGGACCCGCAAGGCCGGCTGGGACGCCATCGGCTGTTCGCCGTCCAGATCAAAGGTCACCTCCAGGCGGAAACAGCTGCCGCGCCCCGGCTCCGATTCATGGGTCAGATGGCCACCCAACAGATCCACCAGTTGCCGACAGATCGCCAGCCCCACGCCCAGCCCGCCATATTCGCGGGTCATCGAACCATCGAGCTGGAAGAAACGCTGATACAGCGAAGCCTCATCGAGATTGACGAAACCGATGCCGGTGTCGATCACCGCGAAGGTCATCGCCAGCCGTCCCGGCGCCGTCGGCTTGCCGGTCACTCGCAGGACCAGGCCGCCCACCCGGGTGAACTTGATGGCATTGTCCAACAGGCACTCCAGGCACTGGCTCAACTTGCCGCGATCGCCTAAAAGCCGGTCAGGCAGCCCGGCGGCCAGGTCGACATCGAAGCCCAATCCCTTGGCCGAGGCATTGGCGCAAAACTGGCCCCGCAAGGCATCGAGCAGCGAACGCAGGCTGAAGGTCTCACGCTGGGCGCTGAGCTTGCCGGCCTGCAGCTCGGTCAGGGTCAGGATGCCGTTGACCATGCGCATCATGTCCCGGGCCGAACCGGCGGCGGTCTGCTGGTACTGCTCCAGCTCCGGGTCGAGATCGACGGTCTGCATCAGCTCCAGGGAACCGATCACGCCATTCATCGGCGTGCGCAGTTCGTGGGTCAGGGTGGCGAGGAATTCATCCTTGAGCCGGTTGCTGTGGGCCAGCTGCTGGTTGAGCACTTCGAGCTTCTGCCCGGCATCGAACAGGGTCTGGGCCTGCTGTTCGCGCATCGAATTGATGCGGTCGGCCAGGGCCAGTGACAACAGCGCCACTTCGATGGCCGAACCGATCTGGCTGGAATACATGGTCAGGAACATATTCGGCAGATAGCCCAGCACCATCAGGGTATTGATGATCCCTCCCACCAGGAACGCCGACCAGGCGATGATGAAGTAACGCGCCACACGCATGCCGCGGCACCAGGCAACGATGCCGGAGACGAAGATCACCACGGTAAAGATCAGCGCCAGGGCCGTGGCCAGGCGCAACGCCAGGGCGTAGCTGGTCATCAGCGACAGGGCCACCACCACGGCACTGCACAGGATCAGCACCAGCAGCAGGCGATCGACCCATCGGCTGTGGCGGGCGGTCTGCAGGAAGCTGCGGGCGAACAGGCTGCCGAACAGGGCCGCCGCGCCAATGAAGAATGGCGTCGCCGCGTTGGCCCACCACGGGTTGTCCGGCCAGAAGTACTCCACCGCGGCGCCGTTCACCGACACCTGGTACAGCCCGAACGAGGCGATGTAGAGGATGTAATAGAGGTAACTGGTGTCGCGCACGCTCAGGTAAATGAACAGGTTGTAGACCAGCATCCCCAGCAGCACGCCGTAGATCAGGCCGAGCACATACAGGCGCACCGGCTGCGCTTCCAGGTACGCCGTGCTGGACCAGAGCGTCACCGGCGCCTGGACCGAGCCCTGGCTCTGCAGGCGCAGGAACAGGGTCTTTTGCTCGTAGGGCGCAAAACTCAGGTCGAACAGGTAATTGTTCTGGCGGATCTGCCGGCTGTCGAACGGCAAGGCATCGCCGGTACGCTGGGCCAGGCGGTAGCCACCGGCCTCATCGGGCAGATACAGCTCCAGATGATCGAGCGGCGGATAGGCCAGTTCCAGCAGCCAGGTGTGTCGTATGGATGGGTTCGCGGGACGGTAGCCGAGGTCGATTTTCAGCCAGAATGCCGAGCGGGAGTAACCGGCGTTGAGGGTGGGCTTGTCATGGGCTTTGAAACTGCCGGCCATGGCCGGTGAACTGACATCCGCGATCGTTGCCTGACCACTCGCGTCTTCAAACACTTGCATCACCCGACCCAAGGGCAGGCTCTGGGTGAACTCGTCGAACTCGACCGCGCCAGCCAGCATCGGCAAGCTCAACAGCAACATCAGCAAATAGCGCATAAAGCCCCAGCGTGGCCTGTCCGGTGGTGTCAGGAAGCCCCCCATTTCCCTTTGAGTAGACGTGAAACCGGCATGACCTGTTATTGGTTTGGATCCACTCTAGCATAGCCGTTGGTGGCCAAAGAACACCATGAAAAGTTTTAGTTTAAAGGCTCTAGAACGGGCGTTTCAGCGCTATCCGTTGATCTAGAGCTGTTGCCTCGGTCAACTTGTCGGCAAGGTGGAAAATCCAGCCCCGGCCGACACGCGAGGAGCCGTGCAAAAAAGACGTTTGGTGGTAAGCTCGCGCACCATGAATATCTACAGCTCTCGCCCCGTTGTCCTCTGTCTCTCCGGCCACGACCCCAGTGGTGGCGCCGGCCTGCAGGCAGATATCGAAGCCCTGCTCGCCCAGGGTTGCCATGCAGCTCCCGCTGTGACCGCGCTGACCGTGCAGGATACGGTCAACGTCAGCGACTTCCGTGTGCTGGATCGCGAGTGGGTGCTGGCCCAGGCCAACGCGGTGCTCAACGACTCCACGGTCGCCGCGGTCAAGTTGGGCATGCTCGGTTCGCTGGAAATGGTCGACACCGTGGTCGAGCTGTTGCAGGCGCACCCGCATCTGCCGATGGTCTGCGACCCGGTGTTGCGCGCAGGCGGCGGTGGACGCCTGGGCAAGGACGAGGTCGGCTACGCCATGCGTGAACGCCTGCTGCCACTGGCGACCATCGCCACCCCGAATCTTCCGGAAGCGCGAATCCTCGCCGAGTTGCCCGAAGGCAGCGCGGATCAGTGCGCGGAAAAGCTCCTGCCGTTCGTCAAGCACCTGCTGATCACCGGCGGTCATGGCGACGAGCATGAAGTGCATAATCGCCTGTACAGCCGCGATGGCAGTCGTCACACCTACACCTGCCAGCGGCTGCCGGGCAGCTATCACGGTTCCGGTTGCACCCTGGCCAGCGCCCTGGCCGGACGCTTGGCCCAGGGCGAAAGCCTGGCCAGCGCCGTGAAGTCGGCCCTCGATTACACCTGGCGCACCCTGCGCGACGCCGAGCAACTGGGCCAAGGCCAGTTCGTACCGCGCCGTCTGCCGCTGGACTTCTGCTCGTAAGCCATGAGGCCCGCTCGATGAAACTACGTGGTCTGTATGCCATTACCGACAGCCAATTGTTGGCCGGCAAATTCCTGCAGTACGTGGAGGCGGCGCTCGACGGTGGCGTGACCCTCCTGCAATACCGCGACAAGAGCAGCGACGAAGCCCGCCGCCTGCGCGAAGCCGAAGCCCTGCACAGCTTGTGCGAGCGCTACAAGACCCAACTGATCATCAACGACGATGCCGAACTGGCTGCGCGCATCGGCGTCGGCGTGCACCTGGGCCAGACCGACGGCCCGCTGACTCCGGCCCGCGCCCTGCTCGGCCGCCAGGCGATCATCGGCTCGACCTGCCACGCCCAACTGGAACTGGCCGAGCAAGCCGCCAAAGAAGGCGCCAGCTATGTCGCTTTCGGTCGCTTCTTCAATTCCAACACCAAGCCCGGCGCACCGGCGGCCAACCTGGAGCTGCTGGACCAGGCCCGCCCCCGGCTGCACCTGCCGATCTGCGCGATCGGCGGCGTCACCCTGGAGAACGCCGCGCCGCTGGTCGCCCATGGTGTCGACCTGCTGGCCGTGGTCCATGGCCTGTTCGGCGCCGATAGCGCCCAGGAAGTGACCCGCCGTGCCCGCGCCTTCAACGCCCTCTTCTAACCGCTGATTTCCGAGAGCCCGATCATGTCTCGTTCCGAAACCCTGTTTGCCAATGCCCAGAAACACATCCCCGGTGGCGTGAACTCGCCCGTGCGTGCGTTCAAGAGCGTGGGTGGCACGCCGTTGTTCTTCAAGCACGCCGAAGGCGCCTACGTCACCGACGAAGACGACAAGCGCTATGTGGACTACGTCGGTTCCTGGGGCCCGATGATCCTCGGCCACAGCCATCCGGACGTGCTGGACGCGGTGCGCAAACAGCTGGAACACGGTCTGTCCTACGGCGCCCCGACCGCCATGGAAACCGAAATGGCCGACCTGGTCTGCTCCATCGTGCCGTCCATGGAAATGGTGCGCATGGTCAGCTCCGGTACCGAAGCGACCATGAGCGCGATCCGCCTGGCCCGTGGTTTCACCGGCCGCGACAGCATCATCAAGTTCGAAGGCTGCTACCACGGCCACTCCGACAGCCTGCTGGTCAAGGCCGGCTCCGGCGCGCTGACCCAGGGCGTGCCTAGCTCGGCCGGCGTACCGGCGGCCTTCGCCAAACACACCTTGACCTTGCCGTTCAACGACATCGACGCGGTCGAGAAGATGCTCGCCGAAGTCGGCCAGGAAGTGGCCTGCATCATCGTCGAGCCCGTGGCCGGCAACATGAACTGCGTGCCACCGGCGCCGGGTTTCCTCGAAGGCCTGCGCAGCCTGTGCGACAAGCACGGCGTGGTGCTGATCTTCGATGAAGTGATGACCGGCTTCCGCGTCGCCCTCGGCGGCGCCCAGGCGCACTACGGCGTTACCCCGGACCTGTCCACCTTTGGCAAGATCATCGGCGGCGGCATGCCGGTGGGCTGCTTCGGCGGCAAGCGCAAGATCATGGAACACATCGCGCCGCTGGGCCCGGTCTACCAGGCCGGCACCCTGTCGGGCAACCCGCTGGCCATGGCCGCCGGCCTGACCACCCTGCGCCTGATCAGCCGCCCGGGCTTCCATGCCGAGCTGAGCGACTACACCAGCCGCCTGCTCGACGGCCTGCAGCAACGCGCTGACGCCGCCGGTATCCCGTTCGTGACCACCCAGGCGGGTGGCATGTTCGGCCTGTACTTCAGCGGCGCCGACGACATCGTCACCTTCGACGACGTGATGGCCAGTGATGCCAACCTGTTCAAACGCTTCTTCCACCTGATGCTCGAAGGCGGTGTCTACCTGGCCCCGAGCGCCTTCGAAGCCGGCTTCACCTCGATCGCCCACGGCGACGCCGAGCTGAAACTGACCCTGGACGCGGCCGAACGCGCTTTCGCCGCCCTGAAGTAACCCTCCCCGTAAAACCGGCTCCAGCACTTCCTGGCGTCGGTTTTACGCGGCATTCGCGCCCCAACTCCCGAAACAGCCCCGAAAGCGGCGGATATCGCGCCCGCGCAGCAGAAAAACGAGTAAAGACTTTGTAAGGTTGGCCCTGCTTATTTCATAATGCGCGCTTATTGGATCCCTCGATGGGTCCGCGCGCCCTTCAGAGGTAAGTCGATTCCCATGAACCGCACCGGCCGCGCCCTTGCACTGGGCTGCCTGTTGCTCCTTCAGCCCCTGCTCGCGCACGCACAAGCAGGCGGCAACTCGTTGTTGATCCCAGCGATGGGTCGCTGCACCCTCAATACTCAGTCACAGGATCTGTCCGAGGCCCTGGCGGTCTGCCAGAAGGCGGCTGACGAAGGGGATGCGCAAGCGCAATACGAGTTGGGCGAGTTCTACTACGAAGGTAAAAATACCCCGCGCGATCTCAATCAGGCCCTGAGCTACTTTGAAAAGGCCTCGCTGCAAGGCCACGCCCAGGCGCAATTCAAGCTCGGCACCATGTTCTTCCGTGGCGAAGGTGTACCGGCCAACAACGTTCAGGCTTATATCGTGCTGAAGATGGCGGCGGTCAATGGCGCCGAAGAGGCACTGGACACGGCCGACGAAGTGGCCGAGCACATGCAGCGCGATGAGCTGGAAGTCGCCACCCAGGTGCTGGGGCAGATTTTCCGCAAATACCTGATGGAACTGCAGAGCGCCGACGGGCGTTCGCCCTTCTCCCCCCTGCCTTGATGACATCGCGAGCAAGCTTGCTCGCGATAACACACTCGATACAGCCCTTACTTCTCAGGCATCGGCATCGGAAACGGCATGACGTTGCTCACGCCACGCGCCTCGCTGATCTTCGGCGTGCCCAGGCGCTCGACCTCGTCGATACGCACGATCGAATGCATCGGTACAAAGCTGCGCACCACGCCTTCGAACTGGGCCTTGAGCTTCTCTTCGCTCGGATCGACGACCACTTGCGTGCGCTCGCCAAAGACGAACTCTTCCACCTCCAGGAAACCCCACAGATCACTTTGATAGATCTGCTTGGCGTACATTTCGAACACCTGTCCCTGGTTGAGGAAAATCACCTTGTAGATTGGAGCTTCACGTTTGGTCATGGTGGGCGGGTAACACATCGGGGATATAAAAGAGGGCGCGAACTATAGCATAGCCACCGGACGCGCAGCGGTAGGAACCTAAGGCCATGTTCCCTATAATGCGCGGTTCTTTGAATCACGTGATGACCCCTTCCATGGCCAAGAAGCTTTACATAGAAACCCACGGTTGCCAGATGAACGAGTACGACAGCTCGCGCATGGTCGATCTGCTGGGTGAACACCAGGCCCTGGAAGTCACCGCCCGCGCCGAAGACGCGGACGTCATCCTGCTCAACACCTGCTCGATCCGCGAGCGGGCCCAGGACCGGGTGTATTCCCAACTGGGTCGCTGGCGCGAGCTGAAGCTGGCCAACCCGGACATGGTCATCGCCGTCGGCGGTTGCGTGGCCAGCCAGGAAGGCGCGGCGATCCGTGACCGGGCACCGTACGTCGACGTGGTCTTCGGCCCGCAGACCCTGCACCGCTTGCCGGAAATGATCGATGCAGCCCGCAGCAGCAAGCTGCCGCAGGTCGACGTCTCGTTCCCGGAAATCGAAAAATTCGACCACCTGCCAGAGCCGCGCATCGACGGCCCGAGTGCCTATGTCTCGGTGATGGAAGGCTGCAGCAAGTACTGCACCTTCTGCGTGGTGCCCTACACCCGTGGCGAGGAAGTCAGCCGGCCGTTCGACGACGTGATCTCCGAAATCATCCACCTGGCGGAAAACGGCGTGCGCGAAGTCACCCTGCTGGGGCAGAACGTCAACGGCTACAGGGGCCAGACCCATGACGGCCGCCTGGCCGACCTCGCCGAACTGATCCGCGTGGTCGCGGCGGTCGATGGCATCGAGCGCATCCGCTACACCACCTCCCATCCGCTGGAGTTCTCCGACAGCCTGATCCAGGCCCACGCCGAGGTTCCGGAACTGGTGAAACACCTGCACTTGCCGGTGCAGTCGGGCTCCGACCGGATTCTCGCAGCCATGAAGCGCAACCATACGGCGCTGGAATACAAGTCCAAGCTGCGCAAACTGCGCGCCGCCGTGCCGGGTATCTGCATCAGCTCGGACTTCATCGTCGGTTTCCCCGGTGAGACCGAAAAAGACTTCGAACAAACCATGAAGCTGATCGAAGACGTCGGCTTCGACTTCTCCTACTCGTTCGTCTACAGCCAGCGCCCGGGCACCCCGGCGGCAGATCTGGCGGACGACACCCCGGAAGAGTTGAAAAAGGAACGCCTGAACGCGCTGCAACACCGGCTGAACCAGCAAGGATTCGAAATCAGCCGACAGATGGTCGGCTCGATCCAGCGCATCCTGGTTACCGATTACTCGAAGAAAGATCCGGGCGAACTGCAGGGGCGGACCGAGAACAACCGTATCGTCAACTTCCGCTGCGACAATCCAACCCTGATCGGCCAGTTTGCCGACGTGCATATCGACTCGGCCCAGCCTCACTCGCTGCGCGGATCGCTGCTGCAATAACCTCCTGCCGATGCTGGCTGACCAGCGGTAGCGGCCTCGGGCACGCCATCGCCGGGAAGCCGGCCTCCAAGGAAAAAATGTGGCGAAAGACATTGCTTCGTATAAGAGCTTTCGCACCCAGGCCTCTGGCGTTATCCTTGATTTCATCCTTTATTGCCGTTGGGCGGCTAAAAAACGACCTTGAACGCACCCATAGAACCACATCGTTTTATCCTCGAGCCCTTTGAGGCTCGCCGCTTCGCCAATCTGTGCGGGCAATTCGACGAGCATTTGCGCTTGATCGAACAGCGCCTGACCATCGAGATCCGCAACCGCGGCAATCAGTTCGAGCTGATCGGCGAACCCAAGCACACCACCTCCGCGGAAAACCTCCTGCGCCGCCTGTATCGGGAAACCAAGGGTACCGAGCTGTCGCCGGACATGGTGCACCTGTTCCTCCAGGAATCCGCCGTCGAAGAGCTGAACAACCACCCTGTCGCCGAAGCGGCCGTGGCCCTGCGCACCAAAAAAGGCATGATTCGCCCACGCGGCTTGAATCAGCAGCGCTACGTCAAGGAAATCCTCGGCAACGACATCAACTTCGGCATCGGCCCGGCCGGTACCGGCAAGACCTACCTGGCCGTGGCCTGCGCGGTAGACGCACTGGAGCGCGAACAGGTACGACGCATCCTGCTGGTGCGTCCAGCGGTCGAAGCTGGCGAGAAACTCGGCTTCCTGCCCGGCGACCTGGCCCAGAAGATCGACCCGTACCTGCGCCCGTTGTATGACGCCCTGTATGAAATGCTCGGCTTCGAACATGTCGCCAAGCTGATCGAGCGCCAGGTCATCGAGATTGCGCCGCTGGCCTACATGCGCGGCCGTACGCTGAACAACAGCTTCATCATCCTCGACGAAAGCCAGAACACCACCGTCGAGCAGATGAAGATGTTCCTGACCCGGATCGGCTTCGGCTCCACCGCCGTGATCACGGGCGACATCACCCAGGTCGACCTGCCCAAGGGCACCAAGTCCGGCCTGGCCCATGTGATCAACGTCCTCAAGGATGTGCCGGGCATCAGCTTCACTCACTTCATGCCCAAGGACGTGGTGCGCCATCCGCTGGTGCAACGCATCGTCGAAGCCTACGAGCGCTTCGAACAGCGCGTGGCCGACGAGTCCGCCCAGCCCGCCGCGGAAAAAGGCAATCGCCACGATGCTTGAGCTTGATCTGCAACTGGCAAGCGACAAGCCTGCTCCCAGCGAAGCCCTGTTCCGCCAATGGTGTGAGCTGGCCCTGCGCCAGCGCACCGCCGACTCGGAACTGACCATCCGTCTGGTGGACGAGCCTGAAGGCCGCGAACTGAACCGCACCTGGCGGCAGAAGGACTATGCCACCAACGTCCTGTCGTTCCCCGCCGATGTGCCGGACGAGCTGCTGGACATTCCATTGCTCGGCGACCTGGTGATCTGCGTCGAAGTGGTCGAGCGCGAAGCCGCCGAACAAGGCAAGGACCTCCAGGCCCACTGGGCCCATCTGGTGATTCACGGCTGCTTGCATCTATTGGGTTACGACCACATAGATGACGACGAAGCCGAAGAAATGGAAGCACTGGAACGAACGTTGCTTGCAGAACTGGGTCATCCCGACCCTTATGCGGACGACGAAACCGAAGAACATCCATCTGTAACAACCAAGGATTTAGAGTAATCGCTATGAGCGAAGACCGATCGAGCAGCGGGCAAAAGTCGTGGCTGGGAAAACTGACCCAGGCTTTTGCCCATGAGCCGAAAAACCGCCAGGAGCTGCTGGAGCTGCTGCGCGAAGCCCATCAGAACAAGTTGCTGGACAGCGAAGCACTGGCCATCGTCGAAGGCGCCATCCAGGTCGCTGACCTGCAGGTACGGGACATCATGGTTCCGCGCTCGCAGATGATCAGCATCAAGGCGACCCAGACTCCCCGCGAATTCCTGCCGTCCGTCCTCGATTCCGCGCACTCGCGGTATCCGGTGATTGGCGAAAGCCATGACGACGTCATGGGCGTTCTGCTGGCCAAGGACCTGCTGCCGCTGATCCTCAAGGAGAACGGCGACAGCTTCAACATCAAGGACCTGCTGCGTCCAGCGACCTTCGTGCCCGAGTCCAAGCGCCTGAACGTGCTGCTGCGCGAGTTCCGCGCCAACCACAACCACATGGCCATCGTCATCGACGAATACGGCGGCGTGGCGGGGCTGGTGACCATCGAGGACGTGCTGGAACAGATCGTCGGCGACATCGAAGACGAGCACGACGTCGAGGAAGACAGCTACATCAAGCCCCTGCCGAGCGGCGATTTCCTGATCAAGGCGCTGACGCCGATCGAGAACTTCAACGAGTTCTTCGACAGCGAGTTCTCCGACGACGAGTTCGACACCGTCGGCGGCCTGGTGATGAGCGCGTTCGGGCACCTGCCTAAACGCAACGAAATCACCGAAATCGGTGCCTATCGCTTCCGTATCCTGAATGCCGACAGCCGTCGGATTCATCTGCTGCGACTAACGCCTATCCCCCGTTAAGGATCGACATGCTGCGCTTAACCCGCCCCGGCTGGCCCGGTAACCTGCTGGCCATGGCGGCTGGCGCAATCACCACCCTGGCCCTGGCGCCATACGACATCTGGCCGCTGGCACTGCTGGCGGTCGGCTTCTTTTATGCCGGCCTGCGCGAGCTGAGCCCGCGTCAGGCGCTGTGGCGCGGCTGGTGTTTCGGCTTCGGCCTGTTTGCCGCCGGCACGAGCTGGATCTACGTCAGCATCCATACCTACGGTGGCGCCTCGGTGCTGCTGGCCAGTTTGCTGATGCTGGCCTTCATTGCCGCCATCGCCTTCTTTTTCGCCCTGCCGGCCTGGCTCTGGGCGCGCTGGCTGCGGCGCAATGAGGCGCCCCTCGCCGACGCCCTGGCCTTCGCCGCCCTCTGGGTGGGCCAGGAAGCCTTCCGCGGCTGGTTCCTGACGGGCTTCCCCTGGCTCTACTCCGGCTACAGCCAGCTCGACGGCCCTCTGGCCGGCCTGGCCCCGCTGGGTGGCATGTGGCTGATCTCCTTTACCCTGGCGCTGACCGCCGCCCTGCTCTACAACCTGCCGGGCCTGATCCGCGCCGGACGCAAGGTGTTTATCGCCGCCGGCCTAGTGCTGCTGGTCGCCCCCTGGGTGATCGGCATCGCGCTCAAGGGACACGCCTGGACCAGCCCGTCGGGCGAGCCGCTGACCGTAGCGGCGATCCAGGGCAATATCGAACAGAGCCTGAAGTGGGACCCCGCACAGCTCAACTCCCAACTGGCGCTGTACCGCGACATGAGCTTCGGCTCCAAGCGCGTGGATCTGCTGGTGTGGCCGGAAACCGCGGTGCCGGTGCTCAAGGAGTCGGCCGAAGGTTATCTGAACATGATGGGCAACTTTGCCGCCGACCGGCATTCGGCGCTGATCACCGGCGTACCGATCCGCCAGGAAGTGCACCACCAGAAACGCTACTTCAACGGCATTACCGTGGTCGGCGAAGGCGATGGCGAATACCTCAAGCAGAAGCTCGTGCCCTTCGGTGAGTATGTGCCCCTGCAAGACCTGCTGCGCGGCCTGATCGCGTTCTTCGACCTGCCCATGTCGGACTTCGCCCGCGGCCCTGCCGACCAGCCTTTGCTGCAAGCCAAGGGCTACCAGATCGCGCCGTTCATCTGCTATGAGGTGGTGTATCCGGAATTCGCCGCCGGCCTGTCAGCCCGCAGCGACCTGCTGCTGACCATCAGCAACGACACCTGGTTCGGCACTTCGATCGGCCCGTTGCAACACTTGCAGATGGCCCAGATGCGCGCCCTGGAAGCCGGCCGCTGGATGATCCGCGCTACCAACAACGGGGTGACCGGCCTGATTGACCCGTTCGGCAAGATCACCGTGCAGATTCCGCAGTTCGAACGCGGAATCCTGTACGGCGAAGTGGTGCCGATGCACAACCTGACGCCTTACCTGCAGTGGCGCTCCTGGCCACTGATCATCCTGAGCGTCCTGCTATTCGGCTGGGCCCTGCTGGCCAGCCGGATCGCCAAGACCGTCTGACCTCATCGCGAGCCTGCTCGCTCCTGCCGGGGATTTGCGATTCCCGTGGGAGCGGACTGGCTCGAGATGAACCTAGTCCTCTCCACGATAAAACAGCTTGTAGCCCACCAGCCCCACCGCCTCGTTCAGTAACTGGCCGCTCTGCCAGATCGACTTGAACTCCGGCATCCAGCCGCCCAGCGGCCTGGCGTTATCCACCCCGAGGAATCCCACGGGGGCCGGCACCACGGTGAATCCTGCCTGCTCGAAACTCCAGACAGCCCGCTGCATATGCCAGGCCTGGGTGACCAGCACTATGCGTTTGACACCTTGCGGCTCCAGCACTTGTGCGGTGAATTGGGCGTTTTCCCAGGTCGTGCGGCTACGCCCTTCCTGCCAGCGCACCTTCACGTCGAAATCGTTCAGCAACGACTCGGCCATCAGCGCCGCTTCCGTAGGCGGCGTGCCGTAGTGCAGGCCTCCGCTGGTCAGGATCGGCAACCCGGAAGCCTTGGCCAGGCGCGCCGCGTAACGCTGACGCTCGAGCCCGACCCCGGTCGGCTGGTCGGCCCCCCAGGCCGGATCGCCACGCTCCCGTCCCGAGCCCAGCACCACGATCGCATCGGCCTGTTCGGCCAGGGTCGACCACTGGCTTTGCGTCAGCGCCGGCTCACTCTCCAGGGCACCCGCGCCCCACTCCACCATCACAGGCAGGCTCATCAGCCAGAACCCGCCCAGGCCGAGGGCAAAACACACACCAGCCAATCGTGGCCTCGAGCGGCGAAACCACCAGGCGAACAGAAGCAACAGCAACAGAAGGCCGGGCGGCAGGAGTAGTTGTTTGACGAAATAACGAAAAGGCATCGAGCATCTCCAAAGATGCTCGAAGCCTAAGTGGGTAAAAGCAAAGCAACAACAGATACGAAACAGATTTTGCGCACAAGGTACGCGGCGTTGACGCTGCGCAGATGCCCGAATGGGCTGCGCAGACTCACTTGAAGTGCAGGGATCGGACCTTTACCGCATCCCGGGCGGGCACCTTGTCTTTCAACCAGATGACCTTGGCCGAATGTGGAGTCACTTCGTGCCTCAGGCATTCGAGCACGCTCAATTGCGTCTCACGTTCGCTACGATCCAGATAGGCTTTGATCACCTCGAGCTCGGCATGACTCAGGCCCCGCAACTCCAACTCCGCAGGACGCTCATTACGCAAGCTTCCTGCTGTTCTCGCTGTATCCAGGGCCAAAGCCAGACGATCTATCAATCGTTCGTACAACTCGGGTTTTGTAACTTTCCGCTGCGACTCAACCATCCACTCACCTCATGAAAGTAAGACTCACTCCCCTTTTTGAGCTTAGCCGCACTGCCGAAACCGGCCGGGTGCCGCGACCAACGGCCCACGGCGCGTAATCAGGGTTTCCCTCGGTAGAGCGCGGTCATGTATGCTACGGCGCTTCCTGTAACTCCACTTCCAGCTCGACTGGGTAGCGAAAACGCCACATTTGGCGTCATCACCGCCCAACGTTGCATTGAAGAGGATTAGGCCACCCCTATTCAGTTCAAAAGTAGCCATGCACGAACACTATCAGCCCCGTGAAATCGAAGCCGCCGCCCAGTCGTTCTGGGATGAGCAAAAGTCCTTTGAAGTCAGTGAACAGCCAGGCAAGGAGACTTACTACTGCCTGTCGATGTTCCCTTACCCCAGCGGCAAGCTACACATGGGGCATGTGCGTAACTACACCATCGGCGACGTGATCTCCCGCTACCAGCGCATGCAAGGCAAGAACGTGCTGCAACCCATGGGTTGGGACGCCTTCGGCATGCCGGCGGAAAACGCCGCGATGAAGAACAACGTCGCACCGGCCAAGTGGACCTACGAAAACATCGCCTACATGAAGTCCCAGCTGCGCAGCCTGGGCCTGGCGGTGGACTGGTCCCGCGAAGTCACTACCTGCAAGCCGGACTACTACCGCTGGGAACAGTGGCTGTTCACTCGCCTGTTCGAAAAAGGCGTGATCTACCGCAAGAACGGCACCGTGAACTGGGACCCGATCGACCAGACCGTCCTGGCCAACGAACAGGTGATCGACGGTCGCGGCTGGCGCTCCGGCGCGCTGATCGAAAAACGCGAAATCCCGATGTACTACTTCAAGATCACCGCCTACGCGGATGAGCTGCTGGAGAGTCTCGACGAGCTGCCGGGCTGGCCCGAGCAGGTCAAGACCATGCAACGCAACTGGATCGGCAAATCCCGTGGCATGGAAGTGCAATTCCCCTACGACCAGGCCTCCATCGGCGAAGCGGGCGCACTGAAAGTCTTCACCACCCGCCCTGACACCCTGATGGGCGCGACCTACGTTGCCGTGGCCGCCGAGCACCCGCTGGCCACCCTGGCGGCGCAGAACGATCCGGCGCTGCAAGCCTTTATCGCCGAGTGCAAGGGCGGCAGCGTCGCCGAAGCCGATATCGCCACTCAAGAGAAGAAAGGCCTGCCGACTTCGCTGTTCGTCGAACACCCGCTGACCGGTGAAAAACTCCCGGTATGGGTCGCCAACTACGTGCTGATGCACTATGGCGATGGCGCGGTAATGGCTGTTCCGGCGCACGATGAGCGCGACTACGAATTCGCCACCAAGTACAACCTGCCGATCAAGAACGTGGTGCGCACCAGCGCTGGCGACGAAACGCCTGCGCCTTGGCAGGACGCCTACGGCGAGCACGGCGAACTGATCAATTCCGGCGAGTTCAACGGCCTGGATTTTGCCGGTGCCTTCGACGCCATCGAAGTGGCCCTGCTGAAGAAAAACCTTGGCCAATCCCGTACCCAGTTCCGCCTGCGCGACTGGGGCATCAGCCGTCAGCGCTACTGGGGCTGCCCGATCCCGATCATCCACTGCGACAGCTGTGGCGATGTACCGGTACCGGAAGACCAGCTGCCGGTAGTACTGCCGGAAGACGTGGTGCCGGACGGCGCCGGTTCGCCACTGGCGCGCATGCCCGAGTTCTACGAGTGCAGCTGCCCGAAATGCGGCAAGCCTGCCAAGCGTGAAACCGACACCATGGACACCTTCGTCGAGTCCTCGTGGTACTACGCCCGCTACGCCTCGCCAAAATACGAGGGTGGCCTGGTCGACCCGGCCGCGGCCAACCACTGGCTGCCGGTGGACCAGTACATCGGCGGTATCGAACACGCGATCCTGCACCTGCTCTACGCCCGCTTCTTCCACAAGCTGATGCGCGACGAGGGCCTGGTCAGCTCCAACGAGCCGTTCAAGAACCTGCTGACCCAAGGCATGGTGGTCGCCGAGACCTACTACCGCCGCGAAGCCAACGGTGCCTACACCTGGTACAACCCGGCCGATGTCGAGCTGGAGCGTGACAGCAAGGCCAAGATCGTCGGCGCCAAGCTGATCAGCGACGGCCTGCCGGTGGAAATCGGCGGTACCGAGAAAATGGCCAAGTCGAAGAACAACGGCGTCGACCCTCAGTCGATGATCGAGCAGTACGGCGCGGACACCTGCCGCCTGTTCATGATGTTCGCTTCGCCACCTGACATGAGCCTGGAATGGTCCGACTCCGGCGTCGAGGGTGCCCATCGCTTCCTCAAGCGCGTCTGGCGCCTGGCCCAGTCTCACGTAGCCCAGGGCCTGCCGGGCGCACTGGAACTGGGTGCGCTGAACGACGAACAGAAAGTCATTCGTCGCGCCATCCACCTGGCGATCAAGCAAGCCAGCCAGGATGTCGGCCAGAACCACAAATTCAACACCGCCATCGCTCAGGTCATGACGCTGATGAACGTGTTGGAAAAAGCACCGCAAGCCACCCCGCAGGACCGTGCCCTGTTGCAGGAAGGCCTGGAAACCGTGGCCCTGCTGCTGGCGCCGATCACCCCGCACATCAGCCACGAGCTGTGGAGCCAGCTGGGTCGCAGCGGCGCCATCATCGACGCCGGCTGGCCGGTGCTGGATGAGAACGCGCTGGTTCAGGACAGCCTGCAACTGGTCATTCAAGTGAATGGCAAACTGCGTGGCCAGATCGAAATGCCAGCCAGCGCCAGCCGTGAAGAGATCGAAGCTGCCGCTCGGAGCAACGAGAACGTGCTGCGCTTCACCGAAGGCCTGACGATTCGTAAAGTGATCGTCGTGCCTGGCAAGCTGGTCAATATCGTCGCTAGCTAATTGGATCAGGCGTCAGCCCAAGGCTGACGCCGAATAAAACCTCCAGGGCCGCCCTGTCGGCCCACATGGTTTCAAGGGGAGCAACAAGATGATCAAACGCAACCTCCTGGTGATCGGCCTGGCCGTACTGCTGAGCGCCTGCGGCTTTCAGCTGCGCGGTACCGGCACCACCGAACTGGCGATCAAGGAACTCGACCTGAGCGCCCGCAACGCTTACGGCGAAACCGTGACCCAACTGCGCCAGGTCCTGCAGAGCAGTGGCGTCAAGGTCTATGCCGGCGCGCCTTACAAGCTGGTGCTGACCCGCGAACAGGAATCCCAGCGCAGCCTCAGCTACGCCGGTGCCGGTCGTTCGGCCGAGTATGAAATGACCACCGTGCTGAACTACGAAATCCAGGGCCAGAACAACCTGTCCCTGCTCAGCGACAAACTGCAAGTGCAGAAGGTCTACATCCACGACGGCAACAACCTGGTGGGCTCCGACCAGGAGTCGCTGGAAGTGCGCAAGGAAATGCGTCGCGACCTGGTGCAGAACATGATGCTGCGCCTGCAACTGCTGACCCCGACCCAGCTGGATCAACTGCAGCAGACCGCGGATGCTCGTGCCAAGGCCGAGGCCGAGGCGCTGGAAGCCGCGCAGAAGGCTGAGGCGGAAACCCCGCAACAGTCGCCCATGCAGTTGCCGAACCAGTAAGTCTCGTGGGGCGCGCAAGCGCCCCGCTTGCCCTTCCTTATGAAACTCGCCCCCGCTCAACTCGGCAAACACCTGCAAGGCACGCTCGCACCGGTCTACGTCATCAGTGGCGATGATCCGTTGCTGTGCCAGGAAGCCGCCGATGCCATTCGCAGCGCCGCCCGCCAGCAGGGCTTCGATGAACGCCAGGTATTCAGCGCCGACGCCAATTTCGATTGGGGCACCCTGCTGCAAGCCGGTGCGAGCATGTCGCTGTTCGCCGAAAAACGCCTGCTGGAACTGCGCCTGCCTTCGGGCAAGCCCGGCGACAAAGGCGCAGCGGCCTTCATCGAATACTGTTCACGGCCGGCCGAAGACACCCTGCTGCTGATCAGCCTGCCCAAGCTCGATGGCAGCGCGCAAAAGACCAAGTGGGGCAAGGCCCTGATCGATGGCGAGCAGACCCAGTTCATCCAGATCTGGCCGGTGGATGCCAGCCAGTTGCCGCAGTGGATTCGCCAACGCCTGTCCCAGGCCGGGCTTTCCGCCAGCCAGGACGCCGTGGAACTCATCGCGGCCAGGGTAGAAGGCAACCTGCTGGCCGCGGCCCAGGAAATCGAAAAGCTCAAGCTGATGGCCGAGGGTGGCCAGATCACGGTGGAAACCGTGCAAGCGGCAGTCGCCGACAGTGCGCGCTTCGACGTTTTCGGGCTGGTGGACGCGATCCTCAACGGTGAGGCCGCGCATGCCCTGCGCATGCTCGAAGGCCTGCGCGGCGAAGGTGTCGAGCCTCCGGTGATTCTCTGGGCACTGTCCCGGGAACTGCGGTCGCTGGCCAATATGTCGCTGCAGTACAGCCAGGGCACTCCGCTGGATAAAGTGTTCAGCCAGGCCCGCCCGCCCGTCTGGGACAAACGCAAGCCGCTGATGAGCAAGGCCCTGCAGCGCTATTCCGCGCCACGCTGGGCGCAATTGCTGCTCGATGCCCAGCGCATCGATGCGCAGATCAAGGGGCAGGCTGCTGGCTCGCCCTGGAGCAGCCTGAGCCGCCTGTCGCTGCTGATGGCCGGACAACGCTTGCCTCTCCCCGCCGAATAACCTGACACTTTGTAGGAGCGAGCTTGCTCGCGATCAGCGCCAGCCGGTACCGCGGTTTCCTGGCCGATCGCTATCGCGAGCAGGCTCGCTCCTACAGGTTCGGGAGATCCAACGAAAGACACTGAAAAGTCCTACACATCACAGGGCTGGACAGCAGGGTAAAGCTGGACGATCATCTGCCGCGCAAACCCACCTCAAGCGAGAACCCAAAATGAGCAAGCCATCCAAGCATGGCCCCAACAAGGCCAAATCCATCATCGCCCAGCCCCTGTTCCGCAGCCGTCAGGAACGACCCGCCAAGGGCAAAGGCAGCTACCGCCGCGAAGCCTTCCAGTCTAAAAGCTGGGAGGCTTCTTACTTTCTGGCTGCATAAAGCGGAGAACCCCGCCGGCGTGATAAGGTCTGTATCTGATTCGTATTCTCTGGACCTGTGCATGCCCTTCTGTCTTTCCCGTCGTTGGCACCTGCGCCAACTGATCGCTGCCTCCAGCCTTGCCCTGCTCGTCGCCTGCGCGGAAAAACCCACCGCCGCCGATGCCCAGCCACTCCAAAGCATTCAAGCCGCCCCTCTCGCCGCGCCTGCAACCGTCGCTCCGCTGGCCGTCGACAACCTGGACATCCAGCCAACCCAGACCTTTGCCCAATGGCAGGCAGGTTTCCGTGTCGAAGCCCTGAACGCGGGGATCCGCGCCGATCTTTTCGACCGGGCGTTCGCCGGTATCACCCCGGACATGGGCGTGATCAAGGCCGACCGCAGCCAGCCGGAATTCACCCGGCCGGTGTGGGAGTACCTCGACGGCGCCCTGTCGCCGCTGCGCGTGCGCAAAGGCCAGGCGCTGATCAATCAGTACGCCGACATCCTGCAGCAGATCGAACAGCGTTATGGCGTCGATCGCCAGGCGCTGGTGGCGGTCTGGGGCATGGAAAGCAATTTCGGTGAGTTCCAGGGCAACAAATCAGTCATCCGCTCCCTCGCGACCCTGGCCTACGAAGGCCGTCGCCCGGCCTTTGCCAACAGCCAGCTGCTGGCCGCCCTGCAGATTCTCCAGCACGGCGATATTCAACCCGAGAAGATGCTCGGCTCCTGGGCCGGCGCAATGGGGCAGACCCAGTTCATCCCAACCACCTACAACACCCACGCTGTGGACTTCGACGGCGATGGCCGCCGCGACATCTGGAACAGCCCGGCCGACGCCCTGGCCTCGACTGCGCACTATCTGCAAAGCTCCGGCTGGCAGAAAGGCCAGCCATGGGGTTTCGAAGTGGAGTTGGCGAGCGGCTTCGACTATGCGCTGGCAGACGGTGCGATCCGCAAACCGGTGGCCGAGTGGCTGCGCCTGGGCATGAAGCTGCCCAACGGCGCCAGCGTTCCGCCAGGCTCCGAGCAGCTTTCGGCGGCCTTGCTACTGCCAGCGGGTTATCGCGGGCCGGCGTTCCTGATCCTCGACAACTTCCGCGCCGTTCTGAAGTACAACAACTCCTCGTCCTATGCCCTGGCGGTGAACCTGTTGTCGCAACGCTTCAACGGTTCAGGCTTGATCAACGGCGTCTGGCCGAAAGACGACATGCCCCTCAGCCGCTCCGAGCGCATCGAGTTGCAGAGCCTGCTCAGCGCCAACAATTACGATGCTGGCAACCCGGACGGCATTATCGGCGCCAATACCCGCAAGGCGATTCGCAGCGCGCAGCAATCGCTGGGCTGGCCTGCCGATGGCTACCCGACCCACAAGCTACTGGAGAGCCTGCGCTCGCGCTGAGCCGGCCTGCGCGCCAATCATCAGGGTAATCGTCTTGGACACGCTCGCTCCCACAAGGGGATCGGGCACGGGCTGATCAGCCGAACACCACGTCCTGTTCCAGGATCAACTGCTTCTCCCCCGCATCCAGCCTGACCATCGCTCCCAACGGCAGGGTCAGGTTCGGATCGCAGTGACCACTGCGCCATCCAGCCAGCACCGGGATGCGCAGGGGTTCGAAGGTCTGCTTGAGCAGCCCGGCAAGCGCCTGGGGCTCCACGCCCGCCACATCTCCCACCAGCACACCACGAAGCCTGTCGAGCGTGCCGGCCAGGCGCAGGTGCGTCAGCAGACGGTCGATCCGGTACAGCGGCTCGTTGATGTCTTCGATGAACAGAATGATGCCGTCAGCATTGATCTCATACGGCGTGCCCATGGTCGCGGCGATCAACGACAGATTGCCCCCCAGCAACTGGCCGCAGGCGATGCCAGGTTCGATGGTGGTCAAGGGATAAGCCGCCGGATGCGCCAGCAGGCTGCCAGCCTTCAGTTGCCCCCTGAGCAGGCTGAACAGCGAGGACTCGGTCGGTGGCTGCTTGTCGCCCAGCAGGTCGGCATTGAGCATCGGCCCGTGAAAGGTCACGAAACCGGCATGACGATTGATGGCCAGGTGCAGCGCAGTGATGTCGCTGTAGCCGACAAACGGCTTGGCGTGGCGGCGCAACAGGTCGTAATCAATCCGGTCGAGCAAGCGTGGGCTGCCGTAGCCCCCCCGCAGGCACAGGATCGCATCGACATCGTCATCGGCGAAAGCGGCGTGCAGGTCGTTCAGGCGGACCTCGTCGCTACCGGCCAGATAGCCGTCCTTCTGCTGGACTCCGGGGTAGATCCGCAGCGAATAACCTCGAGCGCGCATCCAGCGGGCGGCTTGCTCGGTATCCAGGGCTGCAGGCCCGGCGGGTGCAATCAAGCCGATCAGCCCTTGCGAAAGCAGCGCCGGCACCGGCCGTTGCGCACAAAGGACGTCAGTCGGTTGGAGGGTCATCCAATGGTTCTCCCTGTGTGGATTCTCTAGTGCACAGTAGCCATGAAAGCGGGCAAACAGAAGTGCCGAAACGCCACGGCGCTTGCAGGAAAAGTCTATGAAGGGAGGGAGGCGCGGGCGTAACGGAAGATGACGCCCGCAAGGAAAGACCTTGCGGGCGCATTACATCAGGAGACCAGGCCTTCTTTGGCCAGCTTCGCCTGCTCGTCGGCGTGGTAGGAGGAACGTACCAGCGGGCCCGAGGCGACGTTCTTGAAGCCCATCTTGTAACCTTCCTCGGCGAACCAGGCGAAGGTGTCCGGGTGCACGAAACGCTGCACCGGCAAGTGGCTGCGGGACGGTTGCAGGTACTGGCCGAGGGTCAGCATGTCGATGTCGTGCTCGCGCATGCGCTTCATGACTTCGATGACTTCGTCGTCGGTCTCGCCCAGGCCCAGCATCAGGCCGGATTTGGTTGGTACGTGCGGCACCAGCTGCTTGAACTTCTGCAGCAGGGTCAGCGACCACTGATAGTCCGAACCCGGACGCGCGGCCTTGTACAGGCGCGGCACGGTTTCCAGGTTGTGGTTGAACACATCCGGCGGCTCGGCGGCGGTGATTTCCAACGCGACGTCCATGCGGCCACGGTAGTCCGGGACCAGGGTTTCCAGCTGCACGTTCGGCGACAGCTTGCGGATTTCGCGGATGCAGTCGGCAAAGTGCTGGGCACCGCCGTCGCGCAGGTCGTCGCGGTCGACCGAAGTAATCACCACGTACTTCAGGCGCAGGTCGGCGATCGCTACCGCCAGGTTCATCGGCTCATCGACGTCCAGAGGCTTCGGACGGCCGTGACCGACGTCGCAGAATGGGCAGCGACGGGTGCAGATGTCGCCCATGATCATGAAGGTGGCGGTACCGCCGGAGAAGCATTCGCCCAGGTTCGGGCAGGAGGCTTCTTCGCAGACGCTGTGCAATTTGTGCTTGCGCAGCAATTGCTTGATCCGGTCGACTTCCGGGGACACCGGAATTCGCACGCGAATCCAGTCCGGTTTCTTCGGCAGTTCGGTGGTCGGGATGATCTTCACCGGGATACGTGCGACTTTCTCGGCACCGCGCAATTTAACGCCGGTTTCAACTTTCGCACGGGCCGGGCGCTCGGAAACATCCAGCGTCGGGATCAGGGTTTGCACAGCGTCTTGCGCAGTAGTCATATCAGTCGATTCCGCCCGTTAGGGTCGTCTGCTCAGCATAGTCGAGGTGTTTGACGAGCTGCGCACGCAGCCGGGCACTTACCTCGGCAAATTCAATCGGTCCTGTGTGGTCGCTCAGCTGGGTCATTGCCAGCCCGGCATAGCCACAGGGGTTAATCCGTCGAAACGGCTGCAGATCCATGTCCACGTTCAAGGCCAGGCCATGAAAGGAACAACCATGGCGGATCCGCAGGCCCAGGGAGGCGATTTTCGCGCCATCGACGTAAACGCCGGGGGCATCCGGCTTGGCCGCCGCAGCCACGCCGTAGCTGGCCAGCAGCTCGACCAGGCACTGCTCCATCCGGCTGACCAGGTCTCGCACGCCAAAACCCAAACGGCGCACGTCCAGCAGCAGATAAGCCACCAGTTGGCCAGGACCGTGATAGGTCACCTGGCCACCCCGGTCGACCTGCACCACCGGGATATCCCCGGGAAGCAACAGGTGTTCGGCCTTGCCCGCCTGGCCCTGGGTAAAGACCGGTGGATGTTGCACCAGCCAGACTTCATCGGGAGCGTCGGTGCCGCGTTCGTTGGTAAAGCGTTGCATGGCCTGCCAGACCGGCTCGTAGGCCATCTGGCCGAGCTCGCGAAAGCCCAGCGTTTGTGGCATCACAGCACCATGTGCACGAAACCGGTGGCCCGCAACTCGCTGTTGATGTCGTACAGCTGTTCTTGACCGGTGGCGATGATGTGCAGCTGGATGGTCGTGTACTTGCCGTTGGTGCTCTGGCGCTCGGCCAGGGTCTTGTGGTCAACGGTCGCGTGTTTTTCAAGGATCGCGATGATCTTGTCCTTGAAACCCACGCCGGTGTCGCCGATCACCTTAATCGGGTAATCCGCGCAGGGGAATTCGATCTTTGGCGCCTTTACTTCGGTGTCTGTCATGGCGTAACGGCCTCGTAAGCCGTGGCGACGGACGCGGCCCCGCTCTACTTCAGAGCGAGGGCCACGCGGGTCGACAATATCAGTTGAACAAGCCGTAGAAGAATAGGCGGATGCTATCCCACATGCGGCGGAAGATACCACCTTCGTCGACCGCGTCCAGAGCGATCAGGTCGGCACTGTGCACCACCTTGTCGTCCAGTTTCACTTCGACTTTACCAATCACGTCGCCCTTGGCGATAGGCGCGATCAATTGTGGATTCATGGTCATGCTGGCCGCGAGCTTCTTCAGCTGGCCTTTTGGCATGGTCATGCTCAGGTCCTGGGCCAGACCGGCCTTGACCTGGGAGGCAGTGCCTTTCCAGACAGGCGCCTGAGCCAGCTCGGTGCCCTTCTGGTAGAAGGTCTGGGTTTCGAAGAAGCGGAAACCATAGGTCAGCAGCTTCTGGGTTTCGGCTGCACGAGCCTGCTCGCTGTTGGTACCGAACACCACGGCGATCAGGCGCATGCCGTCACGCACGGCCGAGGACACCATGCAGTAGCCGGCTTCGTCGGTGTGGCCGGTTTTCAGGCCATCGACGGTCTTGTCACGCCACAGCAACAGGTTGCGGTTAGGTTGCTTGATGCCGTTCCAGAAGAACTCTTTCTGCGAGTAGATCGCGTAGTGAGCCGGGTCTTCGTGAATGATGGCGCGAGCCAGGACCGCCATGTCGTGCGCCGACGAGTAGTGCTCGGGGTTCGGCAGGCCGGTCGGGTTCATGAAGTGGCTATTGGTCATGCCCAGGTCGCCGGCGGTCTTGTTCATCATGTCGGCAAAGGCGTCTTCGCTGCCGGCGATGTGCTCGGCAACCGCGACGCTGGCGTCGTTACCCGACTGAATGATGATGCCGTGCAGCAGGTCGCTGACAGTGACCTGCGAACCGACCTTGATGAACATCCGCGAACCGCCGGTACGCCAGGCGTTCTCGCTGACGGTCACCGGGTCGTTCTCACCGATCTGGCCGCGACGGATTTCCAGGGTCGCGATGTAGGCCGTCATCAGCTTGGTCAGGCTGGCTGGCGGCAGACGCTGGTCACCGTTGTTCTCCACCAGCACGTTACCGCTGCTGGCCTCCATGAGCACATAGGACTTGGCGGCCAGCTGCGGTGGCGACGGCATCACTTCTACCGCCCAGGCGGCAGGCGTGATGATCAGCGGGACAAGCAGACACAGGCGTTTGGCAAAGGTGGTGATGTTCATCCGTCTCTCGAAATTGCTAATGGAAACTTGTCCTCGCGGACAAAACTATTCAGACAGCCTTCTAAAGGGCTGTCGCGTGTTCAGTTGTTCACTCACGACCCTTGCCGGGCTTTTGTTGTACGACGAGCCAACAACCTGGGTTCCCCCCCAAATACCGCGGGTGAACCATGAATCAGAATCCGATTACTCGGCGGTTACCAGGCTCGGCTGCCCCAGATTGGCCAGCCGGACACTGTTCTGCACTTGCTGGATCTCACCCTGCGAGCCGATCGGCCCCAGGCGTACCCGGTGCAGGGTCTGTTGATTGCGCACGATCGAGCTGATGAACACCGGAGCGCTCACCATCCCGCTCAGCTTCGAGCGCAGGAGCTCGGCAGCGTCCGGGTTGGCGAAGGCGCCCACCTGCAGATACTGGCCAGAGGCTTGCGCAGAAGCGTTTTTTTTTGCATCCAGCTGCACCGGCACGACGGCCGCGGCGTGCTGCTGCGCAGGTGGAGTCCATTGCTCGACGGTCCCCGTGGACGCCGTCATCACTGGCGCGGCTTTCGGCTCGTTGAGCATCAAGGGCGCCGGCCGGCCGCGCTGGGCCCACCATTCCTGCGGGTCGATGCCCTCGACCTTGACCCGGGCAGTGCCGATCTCGGCATAACCGAGCTTCTTGGCCGCGGCATAGGACAAATCGATGATCCGGTCCGAATAGAACGGCCCACGGTCGTTGACCCGCAGGATCACGCTCTTGTGGTTGTCCAGGTTGGTCACTCGGACATAACTCGGCAAGGGCAGGGTCTTGTGCGCGGCACTCATGCCGTACAGGTCATACACCTCGCCATTGGCGGTGTTCTGCCCGTGGAACTTGGTGCCGTACCAGGAAGCCGTGCCCGAAGCGACATAACGCTTGGATTCGGCCATCGGGAAATAGGTCTTGCCCAGCACCGTATAAGGGTTGGCCTTGTACGGGCCGGTGTGCAGGGTCGGCGTGGCGTCAGGGATACGCGATACATCGACGTCCCACCAGGGCGCGCCGTCTTTGTGGGCGCGGTTGATGTCCAGGACCGGTTTCGAACGTGCGGCCGTCGCCGGGCCTTTCTGTTTCGGCGCCTGGGTTGACGAACAACTGACCACCAGCAAGGACAACGCGGCAAGAGCCACCAGCTTCAGGGGTTTGCGGATTGGCGATGCCAGCATTACTTGACGCCCCGTGCTTGGACCAGCTGTTCAGAGAGCTGATGTACGGCCATGGCGTACATCACGCTGCGGTTATAACGCGTGATCGCGTAGAAATTCTTCAGGCCCATCCAGTATTCGGGGCCATTGTCACCTTCCAGGCGAAAAGCCGTGACCGGCATATCATCGCGCAGCGCATCATGACTCGACCAGCCCAGCGCCCGCAACTCCCCAACGGTTTTCGTCGGTTCGATACCGGTGGTCAGGCCCTCGTCGACCTGATCGCCACGCACTTCGGCCCGACTGACCACCGGCTGCCCGGCCTCCCAGCCGTGACGCTTGAAATAGCTGGCAACACTGCCGATGGCATCGTCTGGATTGGTCCAGATATTGATGTGGCCGTCGCCGTCGAAGTCCACAGCATAGGCGCGAAAACTGCTCGGCATGAACTGCGGCAAGCCCATGGCGCCGGCGTAAGAGCCTTTGAGGGTCAGTGGATCGACCTGTTCCTCGCGCGCCAGCAGCAGGAATTCGCGCAATTCCTTGCGGAAGAACTCGGCACGTGGCGGGTAATCGAAGCCCAGGGTCGACAGCGCATCGATCACCCGATAGTTACCGGTGTTGCGCCCGAAGAAGGTTTCGACACCGATGATCGACACGATCACCTGGGCCGGAACCCCGTATTCCTGCTCGGCACGGGCCAGTACCGCCTCGTGCTGGCGCCAGAAGTCCACACCGCGGGCGATACGCGCGTCGGTAATGAACATCGGCCGGTATTCTTTCCACTGCTTGACCCGCTCGGCGGGCCGGGAAATGGCGTCGAGGATCGACTGCTTGCGCTCGGCCTCGCGAAACACCCCCATCAGCTGTTCGCCCGCGAAGCCATAGTCGCGAGTCATTTCGCCCACGAACTCGGCCACTTGGGGCGAACCTTCGTATTCGCCGCCGGCCAGCGCTTCCTGCGCTGCACCAAGGATGCCTACCAGACCGACCCACGGCGCATACCGAGCGGTCCAGCCACGCATTGCTTGCATTGAATTCTTCACCTTATTCAAACCTGCGCGATCCACTTGCGATGGGTATGGATCGACATCAAAACCCCAAACGCTGACAGCAGCGTCACCAGCGAAGTTCCTCCGTAGCTAATGAACGGCAACGGCACCCCCACGACCGGCAACAGGCCACTGACCATACCGATGTTGACGAAAACGTAAACAAAAAACGTCATGGTCAGGGCGCCAGCAAGCAATTTGCCGAACAGCGTCTGCGCCTGGGCGGTGATTACCAGCCCACGACCGATCAGCAGCAGATAGATCAGCAGCAGGGCGCAAATGCCCACCAGGCCGAACTCTTCGCCCATGACCGCGATAATAAAGTCGGTGTGGCTCTCGGGCAAAAAGTCCAGGTGGGACTGAGTGCCCAGCAACCAGCCCTTGCCGAAGACGCCACCGGAACCGATGGCCGCCTTGGACTGAATGATGTTCCAGCCGGTGCCCAGCGGATCGCTTTCCGGATCGAGGAAGGTCAGGATCCGCTGCTTCTGGTAGTCGTGCATGATGAAGAACCACATGGCGATCGCCACCGGCACCGCGGCAGCCAGCACGCTGAGGATCCAGCGCCAGCGCAGGCCGCCCATGAACAGCACGAAGGCGCCACCGGCAAGGATCAGCAGCGAGGTGCCGAGGTCCGGCTGGCGCACGATCAGAATGAACGGGATTCCGATCAGGATCAGGCTGATGCCCACATGCTTGAGCTGCGGTGGCAAGCTGCGCTTGGCCAGGTACCAGGCGATGGTCGCCGGCATGATGATCTTCATGAACTCCGAGGGCTGGAAGCGAATCACCCCGGGGATGTTGATCCAGCGGGTGGCGCCCATGGCGTTGTGTCCCATGACATCCACCACCACCAGCAGCACCACGCCGAGCACATAGGCCAGTGGCACCCAGCGCGCCATGAACCGGGGTTCGAGCTGGGCAATGATGATCATCGACACCAGGCCGATGCCGAATGACGTCGCCTGCTTGCCCAGCAGGTCCCAGCTCTTGCCGCTCGCCGAATACAGGACGAACAGGCTGCCGGCCGCCAGGGTCAGCAACAGAATCAGCAATGGACCGTCGATGTGCATGCGCTGCAACAGCGTCGCACGGCGACGCATCACATCCTCGCTGGACAGGATGCGATCGAAATTACTCTTCACGGGCCGTAGCCTCCGCACTGATAGGGCCGGCAAACTCAGGCTTGAGCAGGCCATCCGGGCCGAGGAGCCAGGCGTCCATCACCTGGCGCACCACCGGGGCCGCCACGCCGGAGCCGGACTCGCCGTTCTCGACCATGACCGAGACCACGATTTTCGGGTTTTCCGCCGGCGCGAAGCCGACGAACAGGGCGTGGTCGCGATGGCGCTCCTGGACCTTGGAGCGGTCGTACTTCTCGCCCTGCTTGATCGCGACCACCTGGGCCGTACCACTCTTGCCGGCGATCCGGTATTGCGAGCCGATGGCCGCCTTGCGCGCCGTACCACGGGCACCGTGCATCACCTGCTGCATGCCGTGGTTGACCTTCGTCCAGTCCGACGGATCGCGCAGGACAATGTCCGGCATCGGGTTTTCATCCACCGGCTTTTCGCCCTCGATGGTCTTGGCCAGGTGCGGACGGTTCCATTTGCCCTTGTTCGCCACCAGCGCCGTGGCCTGGGCCAACTGCAACGGGGTGGACTGCATGTAACCCTGGCCGATCCCGAGAATCAGCGTCTCACCCGGGAACCAGGCCTGGCGGCGGGTGGCGCGCTTCCATTCCCGCGACGGCATCAGGCCCGGCGATTCCTCGAACATGTCCAGCGAGACCTTCTGGCCGATACCGAACTTGTTCATGTAGGCCGACAACCGATCGATCCCCAGCTTGTGGGCCAGGTCATAAAAGTAGGTGTCGTTGGACCGCATGATCGCGGTGTCGAGGTCGACGTAACCGTCACCGCTGCGGTTCCAGTTACGGTACTTGTGGTCGTAGTTGGGCAGTTGGTAGTAGCCCGGGTCATAGACCCGCGTGGAGGCCGTCACCACTCCGGAATCGAGGCCGGCGATCGCCACCGCCGGCTTGATGGTCGAACCCGGCGGGTACAGGCCGCGCAGCACCCGGTTGAACAGCGGACGGTCGATGGAGTCGCGCAGCTCGGCATAGGCCTTGAAGCTGATGCCGGTCACGAACAGGTTCGGGTCGAAGCTCGGCTGGCTGACCATGGCCAGCACTTCCCCGGTGTTCGGGTCCAGCGCTACCACCGCACCACGCCGCCCGCCCAAGGCAGCCTCGGCGGCTTCCTGCAGCTTGATGTCCAGGCTCAGGACAATGTCCTTGCCGGGAATCGGGTCGGTCCGCTTGAGCACCCGCAACACGCGGCCGCGAGCGTTGGTTTCGACCTCTTCGTAACCCACCTGGCCGTGCAGCTCGGGCTCGTAGAAACGCTCGATACCGGTCTTGCCGATGTGGTGGGTGCCGCTGTAGTTCACCGGGTCCAGGGTCTTCAGCTCTTTCTCGTTGATCCGCCCCATGTAGCCCACCGAGTGCGCGAAGTGCGCGCCCTGGGGGTAATGGCGGACCAACTGCGCCACCACTTCCACCCCGGGCAGGCGGAACTGGTTGACCGCGATCCGGGCGATCTGCTCTTCGTTGAGCTCGAATAGGATCGGCACCGGCTCGAACGGCCGGCGTCCCTGCTTCATGCGTTTCTCGAACAGCACCCGGTCTTCCGGCGTCAGCTCCAGCACTTCGACAATGACGTCGAGCACCTGGCGCCAATCGCCGGAACGCTCGCGGGTCATGCTCAGGCTGAAGCTCGGCCGGTTATCGGCCACTACTACGCCATTACGGTCGAAGATCAGGCCGCGGGTCGGTGGAATCGGCTGGACGTGGACCCGGTTGTTTTCCGACAGGGTCGAGTGATAGTCGTACTGGATCACCTGCAGGTAATACAGGCGCGCGATCAGCACCCCGATCAGGCAGACCACGGCAATAGCCCCGAACACGACCCGGCCACGCACCAGACGGGCGTCTTTTTCGTGGTCCTTGATACGGATCGGCTGGGACATTAGGGGCGCGGGCTATTTGTGATAAGGGTGCCCGGACAGGACCGTCCAGGCGCGATACAGCTGTTCACCGATCAGGATCCGTACCAGCGGGTGCGGCAAGGTCAAAGGCGACAGCGACCAGCGCTGGTCCGCCCGCGCGCAGACTTCCGGCGCCAGCCCCTCGGGGCCGCCGACCATGAAGTTCACGGTGCGCGAGTCGAGGCGCCAGCGATCCAGTTCCACCGCCAGCTGCTCGGTGCTCCAGGGCTTGCCGTGGACCTCGAGGGTGACGATCCGCTCGCTCTGGCCGACCTTGGCCAGCATGGCTTCGCCTTCCTGACGGATGAAACGGGCCACATCGGCGTTCTTGCCACGGGTATTGAGCGGTATTTCCACCAGTTCCAGCGCCAGTTCGGATGGCAGACGCTTGGCATACTCGTGCCAACCCTCTTCCACCCACTTGGGCATGCGTGAACCGACAGCGATCAGACGCAGGCGCACAGCCGTCCCTTATTGCTGGTCTTTGTTGAGCTTGGTGAAGTGCTCATGGGTGTGTTCCGGGCTGTGGTGCTTGCCATCGGCCGCACGGCTCTGCTCGGCGCCCTGCCACAGGCGTTCCAGGTCGTAGAACTGGCGTGCGGAGGCGGTCATCATGTGCACGATCACGTCGTCCAGGTCCAGCAGCACCCAGTCGCTGTCGCCCTTGCCTTCTTCACCCAGCGGCTTGACGCCCTGGGCCTTGACCATCTCGCGGACCTTTTCCAGCATCGCGCCGATCTGGCGGTTGGAAGTACCGGTGGCGATGATCATGTAGTCGGTGATGCTCTGCTTGTCGCGAACATCGATCACCAGGACGTCCTGGGCCTTGACGTCTTCCAGCGCGGCGACTGCCACCTTGACCAGATCTTCGCCTTTCATTACTTGGTTAGTCATATAAAACTCGTTCAGCTCGTATGTTTGGCGCGTTGCACGGCATCGGCCGGCAGCGCGCCTTCAGTTCGGCCCACGGTAAAGACCGTGTGCATCGATATAGGCCAGGACCGCATCAGGCACCAGGAAACGTACCGACTTACCGCTGGCCAGCAGTTGACGGATCTGGGTGGCGGACACCGCGAGCGGTGTCTGCCAGACGAATGCAATGTGTCCTCCAGGCCCTTGCAGGGCCAGGGGATCGCTCACCGAGCGCGCCGCCAGCAGGTTGCGCAACGCATCCGGCGGCTCGCTATCGGCATCCGGGCGTTGCAGCACCAGGATGTGGCAATGCTGGAGCAACTCTTCCCAGCGATGCCAGGTAGGCAGGCCGCAAAAAGCGTCCCAGCCCAGCAACAGGAACAACTGGTCATCCGCGGCCATCTCGGCCCGCATCTGTTCCAGGGTGTCTATGGTGTAGGACGGTTTGTCCCGTTTCAGCTCACGGTCGTCCACCACCAGGGGTGAAACGCCCGCCACCGCGCACTCGACCATCGCCAGACGGTCCAGGGCCGACACCTGCGGCGTATCGCGATGCGGTGGCCGCGCGCTGGGCGTCAGCCGCAGCTCATCGAGCCCCAGCGAATCGGCCACCTCCAGCGCGCTGCGCAGGTGACCGATGTGCACGGGGTCGAAGGTTCCGCCCAGCAGACCGATACGTTTGCTCATCAAGTGCGCACATGGCCGTCGCCGAAGACGACATATTTCTCGCTGGTCAGCCCTTCCAGGCCGACCGGACCACGGGCGTGCAGCTTGTCGGTGGAAATACCGATCTCCGCGCCCAGGCCATATTCGAAACCGTCGGCAAACCGGGTCGAGGCATTGACCATCACCGAGCTGGAATCCACCTCGTTGAGGAAACGCCGGGCGTCGGTGAAGTTCTCGGTGACGATGGCGTCGGTGTGCTGCGAACCGTAGGTGTTGATGTGCTCGATGGCCGCGTCCAGGCTGTCGACCACCAGGATCGACAGGATTGGCGCGGTGTATTCGGTGCGCCAGTCTTCTTCGGTGGCCTCGATCACATCGTCGCCCAGCAAGGCACGGGTACGCGGGCAACCGCGCAGCTCGACCTTCTTGTCGCGATAGATCGCCGCCAGCGGCGGCAATACGCGCTCGGCAATACCGGCGTGGACCAGCAGGGTCTCCATGGTGTTGCAGGGCGCGTAACGCTGGGTCTTGGCGTTGTCGGCGATGCGAATCGCCTTGTCCAGGTCGGCCGCCACGTCGATGAACACATGGCAGACGCCGTCCAGGTGCTTGATCACCGGCACCTTGGCATCGCGGCTGACCCGCTCGATCAGGCTCTTGCCGCCACGCGGCACGATCACGTCGACGAACTCGGGCATGGTGATCAGCGCGCCAACGGCCGCGCGATCGGTGGTTTCCACCACCTGCACCACTTGCGCCGGCAGGCCGGCCACCGCCAGCCCTTGCTGGATGCAGGTGGCAATGGCGCGGTTGGAATTGATCGCCTCGGAGCCGCCACGCAGGATGGTCGCGTTGCCGGACTTCAGGCACAGGCTGGCAGCATCGATGGTCACGTTGGGACGCGACTCGTAGATGATGCCGATCACGCCCAGGGGCACGCGCATCTTGCCGACCTGGATGCCCGAAGGCAGGTAGCGCATATCGCGGATTTCACCGATGGGGTCAGGCAGCTTGGCCACCTGACGCAGGCCTTCGATCATTTCGTCGATACGCACCGGGGTCAGCGCCAGACGATCGAGCAATGCCGGTTCCAGACCATTGGCCCGGCCGTTGGCCAGGTCCTGCTCATTGGCCGCGCTCAGCTCGGGGCGAGCAGCGTCCAATGCATCGGCAGCCGCCAGCAATGCGCGGTTTTTCTGCGCAGTGGTGGCACGGGCGATTACCCGCGAGGCTTCGCGGGCAGCGCGACCCAAACGGGTCATGTAGTCAAGAACGGACTCAGTCATGGTCTGCTGTGGTCTTGGCAAAGAGGAAAGCGGCTGATTATAGCTGTCGCGCCGGTCCACGGACAGCGGTCACGGGCGGATGGTCGAAATGGACGGCAAATACCTCTCGTTCAGCCTGAATTAAGCCTGGAATTGATATTATTCCGACCCAATTCCCGTCATCGCTCCTGGCTACCATGTCCATTCTGTCCACTCCGACGCTGCCCAAGGCCCTGCCCGACAGCTTTTTCGATCGAGACGCCCAGGTCCTGGCCCGTGAACTGCTCGGCAAAATCATCCGCCATCGGGTCGGCGACCTGTGGCTGTCGGCGCGCATTATCGAAACAGAAGCCTATTACTGCGAGGAAAAAGGCAGCCATGCCTCCCTTGGCTACACAGAAAAGCGTAAGGCTTTGTTTCTGGACGGTGGCCACATCTATATGTACTACGCCCGCGGCGGCGACTCGCTGAACTTCAGCGCCCAGGGGCCGGGCAACGCGGTGCTGATCAAGTCGGCCTACCCCTGGGTCGACGAAGTCTCGGGCCCCGCCAGCCTGGCGCAGATGCTCCTGAACAATCCCGACGCCAGCGGCCGGCCGCGCCCCTCGCAGAAGCTCTGCGCCGGCCAGACCCTGCTGTGCAAGGCACTGGGCCTGAAAGTCCCGGTGTGGGATGCCAAGCGCTTCGACCATGAAGTGCTGTTCGTCGAGGATGTCGGCACGCCCGTCGCCAGCGTCATCCAGACCACCCGCCTGGGCATCCCTCACGGCCGCGATGAGCACTTGATGTACCGCTTTGTCGACGCCGCCTACGCCCCCTACTGCACCCGGAACCCGCTACGTCGCGGGCAGGTCGAAGGTCGCGACTATTTGCTGCTCGATTGATCCCTTTCGCAGGAACCGGCGTGCCCGCGGATGGTTTTATCGCGAGCAAGTCCGCTTCTACAGTTAACCCACCGAATAATCGGAGTTGAAAACCTATGGGCCAATGGCTCGACGGAATAACCGGCTGGCTGACGATGAATCCCCAATGGCTGGCGGCAGCCGTGTTCATCGTCGCCTGCGTCGAATGCCTGGCGATTGCCGGCCTGATCGTGCCTGGCACCGTGCTGCTGTTCGCCATTGCCGTGATGGCCGGCAGCGGCGCTCTGTCCCTGGGTGAAACCCTGGCGCTGGGGTTCTTCGGCGGTTTGCTCGGGGACGTGGTGTCCTACCTGCTGGGCCGGCGTTTTCACCAGAACATCCGCCGCTTGCCGGGGCTGCGCCATCACCCGGAATGGATCAACGGCGCCGAAGCCTATTTCCAGCGTTACGGTATCGCCAGCCTGTTGGTCGGACGCTTTATCGGTCCCTTGCGCCCCATGCTGCCGATGGTCGCCGGCATGTTCGACATGTCGTTCCCGCGTTTTTTCGCCGTCAGCCTGCTGGCCGCGGCCGGCTGGACAGTCGCCTACCTGCTGCCGGGCTGGGCCACGGGCGCGGCGATCCGCCTGCCCTTGCCTGAAGGTTTCTGGCCGCAAGCGGGAATAGTCGCCGCCAGCATCGCCGTGCTGCTGGGCCTGAGCATCAACAGCACCGTGCGCCGCCATCGCAAGGCCAGCCCGTTGGTGGCCGGCCTCAGCCTGGCGATCCTGGCAGGCCTGTTCATCGGTTACCCCTACCTGAACCATTTCGACCAGGGCCTGATGGCGCTGGTCCAGGAGCACCGCAGCCCGGCAATGGACGAGGTGATGGTGGTGCTCACCCAGTTCGGCGAATTCCGCACCATGCTGCTCGCCAGCGCCCTGGTCACCCTGCTGTTGCTGGTTGCCCGGCAATGGCGGCAGGCGATTTTTGCGGGCGCCACGCTGCTGTGCACTGCGCTGGCCAACACCGGCACCAAGCTGTTCTTCGCCCGCATGCGCCCGGAAGTCCTGACCGACCCACTGACCAGCTACAGCATGCCCAGCGGCCACAGTTCCGGTTCGTTCGCCCTGTTCCTGACCCTGGCGGTGCTCGCCGGTCGCGGCCAACCGCCACGCATGCGCCTGACCTGGCTGCTGCTGGGCTGTCTGCCGGCGGCCGCGATTGCCGTGTCGCGGATTTACCTGGGCGCGCATTGGCCCTCCGACATCCTCGCCGGCGCCATGCTTGCCGCCTGCGTGTGCGCTGCCAGCCTGTGGGTCGCCCAGCGCCAGACCCCGCTGGAACCCATGCCGGCCAAGATCTGGTGGCTGGTATTGCCGGCGCTGATCGCGTTGTTCGGTTTCGAGGCAGTCAGGCATCTACCGCACGCCATGCTGCGTTATGCGTATTGAGGTGTTGTAGCCGCGAGGATCAGGCGAACAGCTCGCCCTGCAATTCGTCCAGCAAGGCCTGGATCGCATCCAGGCGTTGTTGCGGATCGTCCAGTTGCAGCAGGTCGATCTTGTCCAGTTCTGAGAACGGCAACAGATAAGCCAGTTGGTTGGCCAGCGACTGCTGGCCGGTGGCTTCGGTGCCCATGTTCAGGGCTTCGACCATCGGGTGCTCGGCCAGCGCCTTGAGCAAGGCGATCAGGTCCCCGTCTTCCTCCTGCAGCGGCCGCTCCGGCGCCTCGCCCAGCCACTCGACTTCAGCCACCCGCAACTGATCGCGCTGCACTTCGCTGCTCAGCACCCGAAAACGCCGCCCGCCCTTGACCCGGATCCCCAGCAGGCCGTTGTCCTGCTGATGGAAGTCGGTGATCAGCGCTTCGCAGCCCACCCGCGCGAAACCTTCCGGGGCGATGCCCACCTCTTCGCCCTCAAGGATGCACACCACGCCGAAGCCACTGCCCTGTTTCATGCAGCGACCGATCATGTCCAGGTAGCGCGCCTCGAAAATCTGCAAATCGAGAATGCAGTCGGGGAACAGCACCGTGTTCAGCGGGAAAAGCGCCAGGCTCATACAGGTTTCCTTAAACCACCAACGACACCGCCAACGGCAGGAAGACCGCCGTGGCCACACCCATCAGACTCATCGCCAGCGCCGCGAAAGCACCGCACTCATCACTTTCCTGCAAGGCCACCGAAGTGCCCACCGCGTGAGCCGTCATGCCCAGCGCCATGCCTCGGGCTTCCGGGCTGTGCACCTGCAGGCGGTTGAGAATGGCCGGACCGAAAATCGCCCCGATCACCCCGGTGATCAACACGAACACCGCGGCCAGCGCTGCGACCCCGCCAATCTGTTCGGCCACCAGCATGGCGATCGGCGAGGTCACCGATTTCGGCGCCATGGTCATCAGGATCATGTTCTCGGCACCGAACCACCACCCCAGCAGTACGCCCAGGCCGGTGGCGACCACCCCTCCAATCACCAGCGTAGTAAATATCGGCCAGAACAACTGCCGAATCCGCCGCAGGTTGAGGTACAGCGGTACGGCCAGCGCCACTGTGGCCGGGCCCAGGAGAATACTGAGGATCTCCGTGCTCTTGCGGTACTCGGCATAGCTCAAGCCACAGCCCAGCAGCACACCGATCACCAGCAACATGGAGACCAGCACCGGTTGCAGAAAGATCCAGCGGGTTTTCTCGAAGGCCGCGAGCACCAGTTGATAGGCGCCCAGGGTAATGCCGATGCCGAACAAGGGATGGTGGATCACCGACGCCCAGGCGCCCTGCCAGTCGAACATCATTGGCCGCCCTCCCGATGTCCGTGGCGCTTGACCAGTCGCTGCATCAACACGCCGACGAAAGCCATGGAGATCACCAGCGACAACACCAGGGCGCCGACTATCGCCCAGAAATCCGCAGCGATATCCGCCGCGTACACCATCACCCCCACCGCGGGCGGCACCAGCAACAGCGGCAGGTAACGCAGGAGGCTGGAGGCGGCCAGGTTCAGCGGCTCGCCCACCTCGCCGCGCGCCACCAGGAAGATCAGCAGCAACAGCAGACCGACAATCGGCCCCGGCAGGATCGGCAGGAACAGATGATTGATCGCCGTGCCGAGCAATTGAAACAGCACCAGCCATGTCAGACCGCGTAACAACATCTCTCATCCCCCCCGAAAAAACGCCGGGCATTATAAGCACGCGAACGCTATGCACCGGCATTCGCCAAAAGCATGGAAGGTTGACCGGAGCAAACCCCCATGATGATCTACAGTGGGTTGTCAGGGGGTACGCCCCCGCCCCTTTAGAACGATAAAACCGATGAACCCAAGGAGAGTCTCAATGCCGTATGTTCCTGTTGCAGAGCTCAAAGATTATGTCGGAAAGGAACTAGGACGTTCCGAATGGCTCACCATCGATCAGCAGCGTATCAACCTGTTCGCTGAAGCCACGGGTGACTTCCAGTTCATCCACGTAGACCCGGTAAAAGCCGCCCAGACACCGTTCGGCGGCACCATTGCCCACGGTTTCCTGTCGCTGTCGCTGATCCCGAAACTGATGGAAGACATCCTGATCCTGCCCGAGGGTCTGAAGATGGTGGTCAACTACGGCCTGGACAGCGTGCGCTTCATCCAGCCGGTCAAGGTCGATTCCAGGGTCCGCCTCAAGGTCGACCTGGTGGACGTCACCGAGAAGAAACCCGGCCAATGGCTGCTCAAGGCCACCGCCACACTGGAAATCGAAGGCCAGGAAAAACCAGCCTACATCGCCGAGCCATTGTCCCTCTGCTTTGTCTGAAACCTTCCTGATGCGAAACAGCTCATGCTGTTTCGCGCAGCCTCTCTATATATAAGCCTCGTTGCTGCGGCATACTCGGTCCCCTAATTATCCGGATCCCGCTATGCGCCCACTTGTACCTCTGGCTCTGACCCTGTTGCTCACCGCATGTGGAGACGGCGAATCGCTGCTGCCTCCCGATGCCCGTCTGCCGGACGGTGGTCGCTACCGCGGCGATGTGGTCAACGGGTTGTTGCAGGGACAAGGCCGCATCGACTACCCCAACGGCAGTTGGTATGCCGGCCAGTTCGACAGCGGCCAGTGGCATGGCCAGGGCGAATGGCACGGCAGCGACGGCGAGGTCTACCGCGGACAATTCCAGCAGGGCCTGTTCCACGGCCAGGGCAGCCTGACCACCAAGGACAGCAGCTACACCGGTGGTTTCAAACTGGGCCGGCGCGACGGTGAAGGCACCCTCAAGGAACGCGGCATGACCTACCGCGGCGAATTCAAGTCCGACCTGTATTCCGGGCTCGGCCGCCTCGAGCTGGAAGACGGCAGCCAGTACCAGGGCCAGTTCTCCCGCGGCAAGCCCAACGGCCAGGGCCAGCGCAGCGATGCCAGCGGCAACCAGTTCAGCGGCCAGTTCGTCGACGGCCAGCTGGAAGGCAACGGCACTTTCAGCAGCGCCGAGGGCGATCTCTACGTTGGCGGCTTCAAACAGAACCAGCTCAGCGGTAAGGGTCGCTACGAAAACGCCGACGGCGATGTCTGGATCGGCCAGTTCAAGGAAGGCGCCCTCAGTGGCAAGGGTGAACTGATCGGCGTCGACGGCAGCCATTACATTGGCCGTTTCAGCGACTGGCGCTTCAGCGGCCAGGGCCGCCTGAACCTCAGCGACGGCAGCTTCTATATCGGTGGCTTCGAAGGCGACAACTACCAGGGCCACGGCGTGCTGGTACTGCGCGATGGCACCGTGCAAAGCGGCGACTGGATCAACGGCCTGCGGGTTCGCGATGCCGACGGCCGACTGTTGCCCGACCCGTTGGAGACCGGCCTCTTGGCCCAGGGCCGCCTGCTCGACGACGCCCTCGGCGCGGTGCCGGCGTCGACGCCCGCCATCGAGCTCTACAGCCTGACGCTGGCCGGCGATGGCAAGCAAAGCGTATTTCTGCGCGAGGCCGACTATGTCAGCAACATGCTCGCCACCCGCTTCGGCGCCTATGGGCAGATCCGCCTGGTCAACCACCGCGACCGCCTCGACAGCCGGCCCATGGCTACCCGGGAAAACCTGCGGCGCGCGGTACAGGTCCTGGCCGAACGCAGCGGCCCGGAAGACCTGCTGTTCATCTATCTGACCAGCCACGGTACCAGCGAACACGAACTGGTGCTCGACCAGCCACGCCTGGAGCTGGCCGACCTGCCGGCCGACGAGTTGGCCGCGGTGCTGGCGCCCCTGAAAAACCGCGACAAGATCATCGTGATCTCGGCCTGTTATTCCGGCGGATTCATTCCCGCGCTCAAGGATGAGCGGACCCTGATCATGACCGCTTCACAGGCCGACCGCGTATCGTTCGGCTGCTCAGAAGAGGCCGACTTCACCTACTTCGGCGATGCCCTGTTCGCCCAGGCGCTGAACCAGACCGACGACCTGGAACAGGCCTTCAAACTGGCCCGGGCGACCGTGGCCGAACGCGAACTGGCGGATAACTTCGAAGCCTCCGAACCGCAGATCTGGGCGCCCAAGGGGGTCTTGGCGCACTGGCAGCATCTGCGCAAGCAGCAAGCACGAAAGGCGCTGCAAAGCGCCGCCAACGACAGCAAGGAAGCAAAGAGCAACTAAGCTGAAACAGTATCAAGGGGGAAACACTATGTACTTGACGCCTCAGCATATCTTGCTCGCCGGCGCGACCGGCCTGACTGGCGAGCACTTGCTCGACCGCCTGCTCAACGAACCCACGGTAACCCGCGTACTGGCGCCCAGCCGGCGTCCCTTGAGCGAACACCCACGCCTGCAAAACCCGGTCGGCGACCCGGCGGTACTCCTGCCGCAACTCAGCGGCCGGGTGGACCTGGCGTTCTGCTGCCTGGGCACCACCCTCAAGAAAGCCGGCTCCGAACAGGCGTTCCGTGCCGTCGACCTGGACCTGGTGGTGGCCTTCGGCAAGCGCGCACGGGAGATGGGCGCGCGGCACCTGGTCGTGATCAGCGCCCTGGGCGCGGACGCGAAATCCTCGATTTTCTACAACCGGGTCAAAGGCGAAATGGAACAGGCGCTGAAGGCCCAGGACTGGCCGCAACTGACCATTTGCCGGCCATCGCTGCTGCTCGGCGAACGTATCGAACCGCGTCTCGCCGAACAGTTGGCCGGGCCGCTGTCCAAGCTGATTCCCGGCAAATACCATGGCATCGAAGCCTGTCATCTGGCCCGGGCCATGTGGCGCCTGGCGCTGGAAGAACAGGATGGCGTGCGGATCGTTGAGTCCGACGAATTGCGCAAGCTGGGTAAATAACGAGCATCAGACAGCATCGCGGGCAAGCTCCGCTCCTACACAAGCATATGCTTTTCTGCAGGAGCGAGCGGGCGGCGATCCGACTTGCCCGCGAAGGAACTACAACCCGCCTGTAGCCTGAAACCCAACCCCCAATACCGTCAGTACCGACAGCGGCAACAGCAGCGTGTCGAGCAAGGCGCTGGCCGGCAGGTCGACACCCGGATAGCTCGGCGCTTCAGCCCCGAAACGATCCATCGGGCAACAGCCGCCCTGCATCACATACAGATCCAGGCGCGTCCCGGAATACACCACCGGCGCCCCCGGCTTGGCCGCGTTCAGCGTACGCGCCGTGGCGCAACCGCCCAGCTGCAGGGCGACCAGCAGGATCAGCAGCGACTTACTCATCGCTGCTCAGATGATGCTCGCCCCACCGCGGCAACATGTCCTGCGGGATGTTCAGCAGGTTGAGAATCCGCGCCACGACAAAATCCACCAGGTCGTCAATGGTCTGCGGCTGGTGATAGAAACCCGGAGAGGCCGGCAGAATGGTCACGCCCATGTTCGACAGCTTGAGCATGTTCTCCAGATGGATACTCGAGTAAGGCGCCTCGCGCGGCACCAGGATCAACTGGCGGCGCTCCTTCAGGGTGACGTCCGCCGCGCGCTCGATCAGGTTGTTGCAGGCGCCTGTGGCGATGGCCGACAAGGTGCCGGTGGAGCAAGGCACCACCACCATCGCCGCCGGCGAGCCGGAGCCCGAGGCCACCGGCGACATCCAGTCTTCCTTGCCATACACGCGGATCTGCCCGGCAGCGGCACCGGTGTACTCGGTGAGGAAGGCCTGCATGGTCTGCGGCTTGGACGGCAGGGTCACGTCGGTCTCGGTCGCCATCACCAACTGCGCGGCCTTGGAGATCAGGAAGTGCACTTCACGGTCTTCGCGCACCAGGCAATCCAGCAGGCGCAGGCCATACTGGGCGCCCGAGGCGCCGGTCATCGCCAGGGTGATGCGTTCCGGGCCGTTGTTCATCGCAGTGCCTCGGCCAGTTTGCCGTGCAGGCCACCGAAGCCGCCATTGCTCATGATCACCACGTGAGTGCCCGGCTTGGCCTGGCTCTTCACCCGCTCGATGATGCCTTCCAGGGAATCGCTGACAATCGATGGCACGGTGCACAGCGCGGCGGTGGCACCCAGGTCCCAGCCAAGGTTGGCCGGCGAATACCAGACCACTTGATCGGCCTGGTTGACGCTTTCCGGCAGCCCGTCACGGTGAGCGCCGAGCTTCATGGAGTTGGAGCGCGGCTCGATGATCGCAATCAACGGCGCATCGCCGATGCGCTTGCGCAGGCCGTCCAGAGTAGTGGCGATGGCGGTCGGGTGGTGAGCGAAGTCGTCATAGATGGTGATGCCATGGACTTCAGCGACCTTCTCCATCCGCCGCTTGACGCTCTTGAATGCGCTCAGCGCAGCGATGCCCATGGCCGGCACCACACCGACATGGCGTGCCGCGGCCAGGGTGGCCAGGGCGTTGGCAACGTTGTGCTGGCCGGTCAGGTCCCACTCGACCACGCCTTGGGCCTCGCCCTCGAACATCACTTCGAACTTCGAGCCGTCTTCGCTGAGCAGCTTGACCTGCCATTGGCCGCCCGCGCCGGTGGTTTGTACCGGAGTCCAGCAGCCCATGTCGATCACCCGCAACAAGGCCGGCTCGGTGGTCGGGTGGATGACCAGGCCTTCGCTCGGGATGGTCCGCACCAGATGGTGGAACTGCCGCTCGATAGCCGGCAGGTCGGGGAAGATATCCGCATGATCGAACTCGAGATTGTTCAGGATCGCCGTGCGCGGACGGTAGTGCACGAACTTCGAGCGTTTGTCGAAGAAGGCGCTGTCGTATTCATCGGCTTCGATCACGAAGAACGGCGTGCCGCCCAGGCGGGCCGACACCGAGAAGTTCTGCGGCACGCCGCCGATCAGGAAGCCCGGGCTCATGCCCGCATGCTCCAGCACCCAGGCCAGCATGCTGCTGGTGGTGGTCTTGCCGTGGGTGCCGGCGACCGCCAGGACCCAGCGGCCTTGCAGCACATGGTCGGCCAGCCATTGCGGGCCGGAAACATAGGGCAGGCCCTTGTTCAGCACATACTCCACCGCCGGGTTGCCGCGGGACATGGCGTTGCCGATCACCACCAGGTCCGGCGCCGGGTCAAGCTGGGCCGGGTCGTAGCCCTGGGTCAACTCGATGCCCTGGGCTTCGAGCTGGGTGCTCATCGGCGGGTAGACGTTGGCATCGGAGCCGGTGACATGATGGCCCAGCTCTTTGGCCAGAACCGCCATCGAGCCCATGAAGGTGCCGCAAATACCGAGAATATGAATGTGCATAGTCGACCTCGTAAAACATCGAGGCAGGTTAGCGTAGAGGGCTGCAAATCGCACTCTTTAGCTGATGGGGGAACACGCGGTTGTCACTGCCGGAGGCTATGACGAGTTCTGTGGGGCTTTTGCCGGGGAATCGCCCGAACGCGGCTGGAGGCTTGGACCGCGGTTACCGGTGTATCGGCGGCTGCGCCGCCTGTCGCGAGCAATCGAGCGTCGACCGGCTGCTCCTACAGAGGAATGCGCATCTTCTGTAGGAGCGAGGCTTGCCCGCGATGAACGATAACGCGGTACCGCGCCTAGCGAGCGATCCCATGCTTGCGTAGCTTTCTATAGAGGGTGTTGCGGCTCACCCCCAACTGCTCGGCGGTGTGGGTCATATGCCAGCGCTGTTGTTCCAGGGCGTTGAGCAAGGCCAGGCGTTCGGCATCGTCCAGCGGGTATTCGCCCGCCTCCTCGACAGCTGCCGGCACCGGCGCCGGGCGGCCCTGGCGAATCATCGCCGGTATATCCTCCAGGCCGATTCGCCCGTGGTCGCAGAGCGCCGCCAGGGTGCGCAACACGTTGCGCAGTTGCCGCACATTGCCTGGCCAATGGAAGTCCAGCAGGGCCTGGCGCGCCGGGCCGTCGAGCGACACCTGCTGATCGCCGGCTTCCTCCGCCAGGAGAAAGTCCAGCAACTGGGATTTGTCGCTGCGCTCGCGCAGCGCCGGCAAACTGATTTCCAGGCCATTGAGCCGGTAATACAGATCCTCGCGGAAGCTGCCATCCCGTACCCGCTCCAGCAGGTCCCGGTGAGTGGCGCTGATGATGCGCACGTTGACCGCCTGCGGCTCGCCGCCGATAGGCACCACCATGCGATCTTCCAGCACCCGCAGCAGACGGGTCTGCAAGGCCAGCGGCATATCGCCGATTTCATCGAGGAACAGCGTGCCGCCATCGGCCTGCTGCAACTTGCCGCGCATGCCTTCCTTGCGCGCCCCGGTGAAGCTGCCGCCGCGATAACCGAACAGCTCGCTTTCGATCAGGCTTTCGGGAATCGCCGCGCAGTTCAAGGCAACGAAGGCTTTCTCCGCCCGCTGGCTGGCCTGGTGCACCGCCTTGGCGAACGCCTCCTTGCCGGAGCCGGTCTCGCCGTTGATCAGCAGCGGCACATCGCGCTCGAACACCCGTAAGGATTTGCGGAAGTCTTCTTGCAGGGCCGCATCGCCCAGGCAGATCCCGGACAGGCGCGGCCGCTCTTCCACCAGCGCCCTCGGCGGCAACGGTTTCGGCACGCTGCGCGGCTGGCCGCGCAACACCGCGAACAGATGCCGGCCATCGCGGGTACGCAGCGGCCAGCTGGCGCTGGCATTGATACTGGCGCGGCCCAGCAACTCGTCCAGCGAGCAGTCGAAAAAGGCTTCCACCGGTTTGCCCAGCAAGCCACCGCGAATATGCCCCAGCAGGTTCAAGGCGCTCTGGTTCACCGCGCTGATCCGCCCTTCCCCGTCGAACGCCAGCAAGCCTTCGCTGAACAAGCCGACGGACTCGGCCTGCAGGTGAAAACGCAGCAACCATTGATTGTCGAAATAGCGCAGGAAATAGCAGCTCTCGATCATCTTCGCCGAGAGATTGACCAGGGCCATGGTGTGGAACTGGCTCTGCCGCGACACATCCGGGCGCGCCGAGGAAACGTCGAGCACCGCCAGCAGTTCACCGTGGGGGTCGAACACCGGGCTGGCCGAGCAGGTCAGCCCGGTGTGACGGCCACGGAAATGCTCGTCCTGATGGATGGTCAGGGACTGGCGCTCCACCAGGCAGGTGCCGATGCCGTTGGTGCCCTCGCAGGCCTCGCTCCAGTCGGCGCCGAGCCAGAGCCCGGCGCGTTCGAAAATCTTGCGCTCGGTGGGCGCGGTGACGCAGTTGAGGATCACCCCGCGGGCGTCGGTCAGCAGCACCGCATGGCCAGCGCCAGACAGCTGCTGGTGCAGGCTGGTCATCTCATTGCCAGCGATCTGCAGCACCTGCTGCAGGCGTTCGCGGCTTTCCAGCAGGCGGCCATGTTCGAGCACGGTAGGCGCCATGCTCAGGGCCGGGTCGAGGTGATAGTCCTCCAGGCAACGCAGCCAGGAACGGGCGATGGAAGGATCGCTGCCAGGCCCCTGCAGATGGGCCTTGCCTTGGGTCACGGTCAGCACTTGCTGGGCGTGCCGGGTGAGGTGATTGCTGTGCATTTCTTATTGTTCTCCCCGAGAGGTAAGACCCGGATCGCTCGTCAAGTGAACCCTGTAGCCGCTGCCGAAGGCTGCGATAAGGTCCGCAGGGCCTTTAGCGGTTGCCAGAACGACGCCCGCTTTGCGCAGCCTTCGGCAGCGGCTACATCGACCCCTTCAGATCAAGGCGAAGCCCAGCATCCTCCAGCCATGGATGCATTGCAATGCCGCTTCGACCAATGAGTCACGGGCTGTGCCATAAAGGGTACAAAGTGTCACCCGCCCTGTGCCACAACTGCCACAGACACTCGGCGCAGGGCCGCTGAAACATTCGCAAACCCTTGATTTACCTGGCCTGCAACGCAGTGGCCCGGGCTTTGCTCTACGCTTTTACAAGCGCAACAGCGCGTCCTCCCAATAAGCACAAAAGCCAGGAGATACCCACCATGCGTTATGCACACCCCGGTACTGAAGGCGCTATCGTTTCGTTCAAGAGCAAATACGGTAACTACATCGGCGGCGAATTCGTCGCGCCTGTCAAAGGTCAGTACTTCACCAATACCTCGCCAGTAAACGGCCAACCGATCGCCGAATTCCCGCGCTCCACCGCCGAAGACATCGAGAAAGCCCTGGACGCCGCCCATGCCGCCGCCGATGCCTGGGGTGCCACCTCGGCACAGGCCCGCTCGCTGATCCTGCTGAAAATCGCCGACCGCATCGAGCAGAACCTCGAACTGCTGGCCATCACCGAAACCTGGGACAACGGCAAGGCCGTGCGCGAAACCCTCAACGCCGACATCCCCCTGGCCGCCGACCACTTCCGTTACTTCGCTGGCTGCCTGCGGGCCCAGGAAGGCAGCGCCGCGGAAATCGACGGCAACACCGTGGCCTATCACATTCACGAACCGCTGGGCGTGGTCGGGCAGATCATCCCGTGGAACTTCCCGCTGCTGATGGCCGCCTGGAAACTCGCGCCCGCCCTGGCCGCCGGTAACTGCGTGGTACTCAAGCCGGCCGAGCAGACCCCGCTGGGCATCTGCGTGCTGATGGAACTGATCGGCGACCTGCTGCCGCCGGGCGTGCTCAACGTAGTGCAAGGCTTCGGCAAGGAAGCGGGCGAAGCCCTGGCGACCAGCAAGCGCATCGCCAAGATCGCCTTCACCGGTTCGACCCCGGTGGGCTCGCACATCATGAAATGCGCCGCCGAGAACATCATCCCGTCCACCGTGGAACTGGGCGGCAAGTCGCCGAACATCTTCTTCGCCGACATCATGCAGGCCGAACCGAGCTTCATCGAAAAGGCCGCCGAAGGCCTGGTGCTGGCGTTCTTCAACCAGGGCGAAGTCTGCACCTGCCCGTCCCGCGCCCTGGTGGAAGAGTCGATCTACGACGAGTTCATGCAAGTGGTGATGAAAAAGGTCGAGCAGATCAAGCGCGGCGACCCGCTGGACACTGACACCATGGTCGGCGCCCAGGCATCCGAGCAGCAGTTCGACAAGATCCTCTCGTACCTGGAAATCGCCAAGGGCGAAGGCGCGCAGCTGCTGACCGGCGGCAAGGTGGAAAAACTCGAGGGCAACCTGGCCAGCGGTTATTACATCCAGCCGACCCTGCTCAAGGGCAACAACAAGATGCGCGTGTTCCAGGAAGAAATCTTCGGCCCGGTGGTGAGCATCACCACCTTCAAGGACGAAGCCGAAGCCCTGGCCATCGCCAACGACACCGAGTTCGGCCTCGGCGCCGGCCTCTGGACCCGCGACATCAACCGCGCCTACCGCATGGGCCGGGCGATCAAGGCCGGTCGTGTGTGGACCAACTGCTACCACCTGTACCCCGCCCACGCGGCGTTCGGCGGTTACAAGAAGTCCGGCGTCGGCCGTGAAACCCACAAGATGATGCTCGACCACTACCAGCAGACCAAAAACCTGCTGGTGAGCTACGACATCAATCCGCTGGGCTTCTTCTAAAGCCAATCAAGCCAGGGACAAGGGTGGAGCCGCCAGTGCGGCTTCACCCTTGGGGGCCGGTCGCGAACACGCTTGCGATGACGGCCTCAAGGCAAAACACACCATCGCCTTGCAACACCGATCCGGTCTGCCGACCGGGCACAACAATAAGAACAGGTGAACCCTTATGCCTAGCGAACATACCGGCGTGCAGCCGGCTGGCTCTTCGGTCGACTTTGAAAAAGTCGGCTCCGACTATTTCCAACAACGCGAACTGAAAAAAGGCGCGGCAGGCTGGGTCCTGCTGGTGGGCCTGGGTGTGGCCTACGTCATCTCCGGCGACTATGCCGGCTGGAACTTCGGCCTGGCCCAGGGCGGCTGGGGCGGCATGTTCCTCGCCACCTTGCTGATGGCCACCATGTACCTGTGCATGTGCTTTTCCCTGGCCGAACTGTCCTCGATGATCCCCACCGCCGGCGGCGGCTACGGTTTTGCCCGCAGCGCCTTCGGCCCCTGGGGCGGCTTTCTCACCGGGACCGCGATCCTCATCGAATACGCCATTGCCCCGGCGGCGATCGCGGTGTTTATCGGCGCCTATTGCCAGTCGCTGTTCGGCATCGGCGGCTGGATGATCTACCTGGCGTTCTACATCGTGTTCATCGCCATCCACATCTTCGGGGTCGGCGAGGCGCTGAAGCTGATGTTCATCATCACCGCCGTCGCCGCCCTGGCCCTGGGCGTGTTCCTGGTGGCGATGGTGCCGCACTTCTCCGTCGCCAACCTGCTGGATATCCCGGTCACCGAGGCCGTGGGCGCCAGCAGCTTCCTGCCGTTCGGTTATGTCGGCGTGTGGGCGGCGATTCCCTACGCCATCTGGTTCTTCCTGGCGGTCGAAGGCGTGCCGCTGGCCGCGGAAGAAACCAAGAACCCCAAACGCGACCTGCCCCGCGGCCTGATCGGCGCCATGCTGGTGCTGCTGAGCTTCGCCCTGCTGATCCTGGTGATCGGCCCGGGCGGCGCGGGGGCCAACGCCTTGCTGACCTCGGGTAACCCGCTGGTGGAAGCCCTGGCCAAGGCCTACGGCGGTTCGACCTGGATGGGCAGCTTCGTCAACCTGGTGGGCCTGGCCGGCTTGATCGCCAGCTTCTTCTCGATCATCTACGCCTACTCCCGGCAGATTTTCGCCCTGTCCCGCGCCGGCTACCTGCCGCGCAAGCTGTCGGAAACCAACAAGAGCAAGGCGCCGGTCCTGGCGCTGGTGATCCCCGGGATCATCGGTTTCGGCCTGTCGCTGACCGGCCAGGGCGACCTGCTGATCCTGGTGGCGGTGTTCGGCGCGACCATCTCCTACGTGCTGATGATGGCCGCGCACATCACCCTGCGCATCCGTCGCCCCAAAATGGATCGTCCGTACCGCACCCCGGGCGGTATCTTCACCTCCGGCGTGGCCCTGGTACTGGCCTGCATCGCCGTGGTGGCGGGCTTCCTGGTGGATCCGCGGGTGGTCATTGGCGCCGCGATCATCTATGGAGTATTAATTGCTTACTTTGCTTTCTACAGTCGGCATCACTTGGTAGCAGGCACGCCCGAAGAAGAATTCGCGGCCATTCAGAAAGCTGAAGAAGCCTTGCACTAACCGCCGAAAACCTCGACGCAGGGTTGGTTCCCTGCGTCGTCACGGAGAACCTGTATGGCAAGTTTCGCCCACACCGTCGGCGCCCAGACCTACCGCTTCGACAGCCTCAAGGACGTCATGGCCAAGGCCAGCCCGGCACGCTCCGGGGACTTCCTGGCCGGCGTCGCCGCCCTCAACGACGGCGAGCGGGTCGCCGCGCAAATGACCCTGGCGGACATTCCGCTCAAGCATTTCCTCGAAGAAGCACTGATTCCCTACGAAACCGATGAAGTCACCCGGTTGATCATCGACACCCACGACAAGGCCGCCTTCGCCACCGTCAGCCACCTCACGGTCGGCGGTTTCCGCGACTGGCTGCTCAGCGACGCCGCCGACGAACAGAGCCTGCGTGCCCTGGCCCCCGGGCTGACCCCGGAAATGGCCGCCGCCGTGTCGAAGATCATGCGTGTCCAGGACCTGGTGCTGGTGGCGCAGAAGATCCGCGTGGTCACCCGGTTCCGCGGCACCCTGGGCCTGCGCGGACGCCTATCGACGCGCCTGCAACCCAACCACCCGACCGACGAACCGGCCGGCATCGCCGCGAGCATTCTCGACGGCCTGCTCTACGGCAACGGCGACGCCATGATCGGCATCAACCCGGCCACCGACAGCATCGCCTCGATCTGCGCCCTGCTGGAAATGCTCGACGCGATCATCCAGCGTTATGAAATCCCCACCCAGGCCTGCGTGCTGACCCACGTCACCACCTCCATCGAGGCGATCAACCGTGGCGTGCCGCTGGACCTGGTGTTCCAGTCGATCGCCGGCACCGAGGCGGCCAACGCCAGTTTCGGCATCAACCTCAATGTCTTGCAGGAAGGCTACGAGGCTGGCCTGAGCCTCAAGCGCGGCACCCTGGGGCAGAACCTGATGTATTTCGAAACCGGCCAGGGCAGCGCACTGTCGGCCAACGCGCACTTCGGCGTCGACCAGCAGACCTGCGAAACCCGCGCCTATGCGGTGGCCCGGCACTTCAAGCCGTTCCTGGTGAACACCGTGGTCGGCTTCATCGGCCCGGAGTACCTGTACAACGGCAAGCAGATCATCCGCGCCGGCCTGGAAGACCACTTCTGCGGCAAGCTGCTGGGCGTGCCCATGGGTTGCGACATCTGCTACACCAACCACGCCGAAGCCGACCAGGACGACATGGACACCCTGCTGACCCTGCTGGGCGTAGCCGGGATCAACTTCATCATGGGCATCCCCGGCTCCGACGACATCATGCTCAATTACCAGACCACCTCCTTTCACGACGCGCTCTACGCCCGCCAGACCCTGGGCCTGAAACCGGCGCCGGAGTTCGAGCAGTGGCTGGCAAAAACCGGCATCTTCACCCAGCCCGACGGCAAGGTGCAGTTCGGCCACAACCTGCCGCCGGCCTTCCGCCAGGCGCTGGCGCAGCTTCAGTAAGGACAGGCTTATGGACAAACACCCGACCGACAGCCAGAACCCCTGGCTGGAGCTGCGCCGCCTGACCCCGGCGCGCATCGCCCTGGGCCGCACCGGCACCAGCCTGCCCACCGGCGCCCAGCTGGACTTCCAGTTCGCCCACGCCCAGGCCCGCGATGCGGTGCACCTGCCCTTCGACCATGCCGGGTTGAGCAGCCAACTGGCCGAACGCGGTCGCGACAGCCTGCTGCTGCACAGCGCCGCCAGCAATCGCCACAGCTACCTGCAACGCCCGGACCTGGGGCGCAAGCTCAGCGACGCGTCGGCCCAGGCCCTGCGCGAGCACGCCTGCGCCAACCCGGGCGGGGTGGATCTGGCGGTGGTGGTAGCAGACGGTCTGTCGGCACTGGCAGTGCATCGCCATACCCTGCCGTTTCTCGCCCGTTTTGAAGAGCAGACCGAGGCCGAAGGCTGGTCGCTGTCACCGGTCATCCTGGTGGAACAGGGCCGGGTGGCGGTGGCCGACGAAATCGGCGAGCTGCTCGGCGCGAAAATGACCGTGATCCTGATCGGCGAACGCCCGGGGCTCAGCTCACCGGACAGCCTGGGGCTGTATTTCACCTACAACCCGAAGGTCGGGCTCACCGATGCCTATCGCAACTGCATCTCCAACGTGCGCCTGGAAGGCCTGAGCTACGGTATGGCGGCCCACCGTTTGCTGTACCTGATGCGCGAGGCCTGCAGGCGGCAGCTCTCGGGGGTCAACCTGAAAGACGAGGCCCAGGTGAACACCCTGGACAGCGACGCGCCCGACACCCTCAAGGGCAATTTCCTGCTGGGGCCTGCAAAGCCGTGACTTTTCGAGACGATTGCGCTTTTTCCACGCTTTAGGCAGCATCGAAACACGGCTGCCCGAGTAATGAACCGTTTGCCGTCGTATCCATTCGAAGTTGAGGACAACTCATGCGGATTACTCAAGCGACCCTCGAACACCTGGATCTGTTGACCCCCCTGTTCGTCAAATACCGCGAGTTCTATGGCGCCCTGCCTTTTCCGGACTCGTCCCGGGCCTTCCTGGAAAAGCGTCTGCGCCGCAAGGAGTCGGTGATCTACCTGGCCCTGCCCGACGATGACGACAAGAAACTCCTCGGTTTCTGCCAGCTCTACCCCAGCTTCTCCTCCCTGTCCCTCAAGCGCGTATGGATCCTCAACGACATCTATGTCGCCGAAGACGCTCGCCGCCAGCTGGTGGCCGACAACCTGATCCGCACCGCGAAGAAAATGGCCAAGGACACCCATGCCGTGCGCATGCGTGTTTCCACCAGCAGTGATAACGAAGTGGCGCAGAAAACCTATGAATCCATCGGTTTTCGCGAAGATACCGAGTTCAAGAACTACATATTGCCGATCAGCGACGACTAAGCCCCCATCTGGAACACCCCCATCCCCCCCTTCGACAGCGCCCGCCAAGACGCTGTCGAAGGCCATGCTCTTTCGCCTCTGGCCAGTCAGCGCCGCCAAGACACTCCCCGCTACAAACTCAACGCCCATTTCACCTATCAGGTCTTATAATGCCGACCTTTTCGGGGCGTAAGATGAATCTGCGCCAGCTGTAAGTTTTTGCCCCAGTCATTGCACAGACCCGCCGAGTCGGGCCGTCACCACAGGTGCCCTAATGGATTTCAACCCGATCGACCTCATCCTCCATCTCGACGTTTACCTCGACATGTTGGTGACCAACTACGGGCCATGGATCTACGCCATCCTGTTCCTGGTGATTTTCTGTGAAACCGGCCTGGTGGTGACGCCGTTCCTGCCTGGCGACTCCCTGCTGTTCATCGCCGGCGCGGTCGCCGCCGGTGGCGCCATGGACCCGGTGCTGCTCGGCGGCCTGCTGATGCTGGCGGCGATCCTCGGCGACAGCACCAACTACATCATCGGCCGAACGGTGGGCGAGCGTTTGTTCAGCAACCCGAACTCGAAGATCTTCCGCCGCGACTACCTGCAAAAGACCCACGATTTCTACGACCGCCACGGCGGCAAAACCGTGACCCTGGCGCGTTTCCTGCCGATCATCCGCACCTTCGCCCCGTTCGTCGCCGGCGTGGCCAAGATGCCTTACCCGCGTTTCTTCGCCTTCAGCGTGGCCGGCACCATCCTCTGGGTCGGCGGCCTGGTGACCCTCGGCTACTTCTTCGGCAACGTACCGTTCATCAAGAAAAACCTGTCGCTGCTGGTGGTGGGCATCATCCTGCTGTCGCTGGTGCCGATGATCATCGGCGTGGTGCGCAGCCGCCTGGGCCGCTCGGCAGCAAAGGCCGAAAGCCACTGATCGGTATGTGGCCCCTCAGCACCTGGCGCCGCCGGCGTCGGCTGGCCAAGCACCCGATTGCCGATGAAATGTGGCAACGGGTGCGCCAGCACCTGCCCTTTCTCGATGGCCTGAGCGCTGCCGAGGACCAATGGCTGCGGGAAACCAGCGTCCTGTTTCTCGCCGACAAGCACCTGAGCGCCCTGCCCGGGGTCGAGCTGCACCAGTTCGAGCGCCTGCTGCTGGCCGCCCAGGCCCAGTTGCCGCTGCTGCACCTGGGGGATTTGTACTGGTACCAGGGCTTTCACGAAATCGTCCTCTACCCCGACGACTTCCTCAGCCCCCAGCGCCATCGCGATGCCAGCGGTGTCGAACATGAATGGGACGGCGAACACAGCGGCGAAGCCTGGCAACAGGGGCCGATCATCCTGGCCTGGCCCGGCGTGCTCGCCAGCGGCGGCTGGGAAGCCTACAACCTGGTGATCCACGAGCTGGCGCACAAGCTGGACATGCTCAACGGCGATGCCAACGGCCTGCCGCCGCTGCACAGCGACATGCGCATCAGCGACTGGGCGCAGGTGATGCAGGCGGCCTACGACGACCTCAATCGCCAGCTCGACCACAACCCGGACGCCGAAACCGCCATCGATCCTTACGCCGCGGAAAACCCCGCGGAATTCTTCGCCGTCACCAGCGAATACTTCTTCAGTGCCCCGGACCTGCTCCATGAGGCCTATCCGAAGGTCTACGAGCAACTGCAGCTGTTTTACCGGCAGAATCCCCTGGCCCGGCTCCAGCAACTGCAGGCCAGCGACCCGCACTACCAGCAACACTGAGGTGTCCACCAGAGCCAGTCTGCTGGCGAAATAATCGCCGGCCCTGACGAGTGCCGCTGAACTAAACGCGCCGCAGCGACTCTTCTTTTCGCAAGCAATCGAGCGTCGCGAGCCGCTCCTGCGCAGGGTTTTCGGCGTTTGGCCCAAGGCGTCCATACGTCCTTCGGTACGTGGCATAGCCCTTGGAATATGCCTATAATCGCCGCCACTTTTTGGTCAATCCGGCCAAGACATTTTGGTCAACTAACGGGGGCATCGCCCAATGAGCTACAGCAAGATTCCGGCTGGCAAAGACCTGCCGAACGACATCTACGTCGCAATCGAGATTCCGGCCAACCACGCGCCGATCAAATACGAAATCGACAAAGACAGCGATTGCCTGTTCGTTGACCGTTTCATGGCCACCCCGATGTTCTACCCGGCCAACTACGGCTACATCCCGAACACCCTGGCCGACGACGGTGACCCCCTCGACGTACTGGTAGTCACTCCTTACCCGGTTGCTCCAGGCTCGGTGATCCGCGCCCGTCCGGTCGGCATCCTGAACATGACCGACGACGGCGGCGGCGATGCCAAAGTCATCGCTGTTCCTCACGACAAGCTGTCCCAGCTGTATGTCGACGTGAAGGAATACACCGACCTGCCAGCACTGCTGATTCAGCAGATCGAGCACTTCTTCGCGAACTACAAGGATCTCGAAAAAGGCAAGTGGGTGAAGATCGAAGGCTGGGACGGCGCAGACGCCGCCCGCGCCGCGATCACGAAGTCGGTTGCCGCCTACAAAGGCTAAAAAGCAGCTGCACGCTTGCAGCGACAAGCCTCAAGAAAAAGCCCCGGTCATCCGGGGCTTTTTTATGGTTCTTCACGGAATTCCGGGAAACACAGAAACAAGAACGCCGATTTGATTGATGATGTTCGTGCGAGCAAACACATCTAAAAAACCGGCGTTCTTATGCACGATATTAATACTTTCCTTCCTTTTTGGGAGGGCTTTTCTGTCGTCACGATCAAGCCTGATGGCGATGCCCTACAGATCGATCTGACGCCCCACACCACCCGATTCCCTTCCTGTGGTGGATGCCAAAAGCCCTGCTCAACCACTCACGAGTATTGCGAGCGAGTCGTTCGTGATTTGCCCATTCTCGGCCGTGCAGTGCGCCTCAGCGTTTTGCTCAGACGTGTTGGCTGTCGTGACTGCGGCAAACGCATGGAGACTGTCAGTTGGCTGGATCGCTATGCCCGTATGACGCGCCGCTTGGCCGATGCGGTGATTCAAGCCTGCGAGCGCCTTCCCACGTTACACGTGGCTCAACTGTTTGGGTTGCATTGGGACACCGTTCGGCTGCTAGAGCGTCGCGCCTTGCAAACGGCATTGAGCGATCTGCCGAAGGCGCAACCACGGCGTCTGGTGATGGACGAGTTCGCTCTGTTCAAGGGCCATCGTTACGCCAGTGTGGTGCTGGATGCGGATACACGACGAGTGCTGTGGATCGGCGAAGGCCGCAGCCGTGCGGCGGTCAGGCCGTTCTTCGAAGAGTTGGGGCCAGAGGGTTGCGCTCGAATCGAAGCGGTGGCGATGGACATGAACACCGCCTTTGACCTGGAGGTTCGCCGGCACTGCCCCAAAGCGCGCGTGGTCTACGACCTCTTCCATGTGGTGGCCAAATATGGCCGAGAGGTGATTGATCGGGTCCGCGTTGACGAGGCTAATCGGCTACGCCACGACAAGCCTGCTCGTAAGGTCATCAAGCAAGCGCGATGGCTACTGCTACGCAATCCACAGAATCTGAAAACGCCGGAACAACAGGTTCACTTGCAGGATTTACTGGCGGCCAACCAGGCGTTGATGACGGTCTACTTGATGAAGGCTGAACTCAAAACGCTCTGGACGCCGAATACCGCTTGGAGCTGGAGATCGGCCTGGAAGCAATGGTTGCGCCATGCTCATGAAAGCGAAATACCGGCACTGATCCAGTTCGCCAAACGGCTAAAGAGTTACTGGCGGGGCATCGTCAGCCGCGTTCGCTGGCCGATGCACACCGGTCAGCTGGAAGGAATAAACAATCGCATAAAGGTCATCAAACGAATGGCGTACGGTTACCGGGATAGCGAATTCTTTTTCATGAAGATCAAGAGCGTCTTTCCCGGTATTCCGTGAAGAACCTTTTTTATGCCTGCCGAATATTGCCCCTCCCTCAGACGCCAAACACCTGGGTTTTCTACCCGCCAACAGCTCTTCGCGCTGGGAATTCTCCTCGAATATCAGTATGCTGCGCCCCACCTTTGCGCATCGACCTGTTCAACCGGTCAGATCCGCCCGACGCGGCAGATGATTTTCTCGCCAAGTCCCACAGCCAGCCGCAAGAGCTGGGTGTACGTTTTGCAGGCTGGTGCGGTTTACCAAAAATGAACCAAGCCAGTCCCCGAGAAGCCGGCCACAAGCCGGCTTTTTAATGCCTGGAATTTGCCCTCCCCTGCGAACGGCCCTCAGCGCCCGGAGCGGCAGTTCCTGCGAGCCGTTGACCGTCAATGGCTGAGCATCTGCAACGGGGCGCTGCGGGTAATCGACTCTATGCGCTGCGCGCCAAGCCCGAACTCCTTGAACCATTGCCGGCTCAGGTCCAGCCATGGGCGAATGTCCGGCTGGCTGGTCTGGCCCAGGTCCGAGCTGTAGACCACCCGTGGCAACTCGCGCAATACCTCGCCGAAATCCTCCTTGCTCTGGTAGCCCAGCAAGTAGGTCAGCGCGGTCTGCTCGATGTAGAGCGAAGGCAGGCTCTTGAGCTCAAGAAGGTCGGCCGCACTCAGCCCGGTCAGCGGATTGGCCGGCTGGTTGAGCATCAACCGCGGCACCTGCAGCCGATCCGCCGCCTCTACCAGCAAAAGCACCTCCTCGCGATTGGCATGGCCGGTGGAGATCACCACCGGGTAATCCCGGCTCATCCGCAACACATCCAGGGTGGCGCGGTTCAATCGCTGGCGGTCATCGCTGACGGTCAGCGGCTTCACGGGGCGCTGGCCAAGGATCGGGTGACTCAATTCCCGAGCCAGCCGGCTGGTATGCGAGCGCCCCGTCACGGTGGGCAAATGCACGATAAAACGCAGGTCGGCGGCGCCATGCTGGCACAGCGAGCGTTCGACCACCCGCCAGTCGATACCGCCGGCAATCTCGTTGAGCACGATCGAACCGGACACCGGCAGCCCTTGCTGGCGGGCCTCCCAGGCCTGGGCCGCGGTACAGCCCAGGTGGTTCTTGAGCACCACCCAGCCGTCCTGCGCCTGATACTCGCTACCGGCCCGCAGCGCGCTGTGACGCCGCAGATAAGCATCAGGGCCGGCATGGTAATGGACATCGATGAAGCGTGCCCGGGCGGGCTCGGTTACCGCTGTCGACGCGCTCATGCATGGGCCTCCAGGTCGATCCCCAGATGGCTGCGCACGCTGGCGCGCACCCGCGCCAGGTCATCCAGCAGCGGACGCATGCCCGCACCGGGAACGCCCACCGCCAGATGCTGCGCGGACGCCTGGAAACTGACATTGGTCGCCCTGACCAGCTGCGAACTCTCGCCGAAGATGCTCAACAAGCGCCCCGGCCAGGCCGAGACCTGCGGCTCCACATTGAGTTCGTTCAACAGGCGGAACCCCTGGTTCAGGCGCCGCCCGGCCTGCTCGTCGGCCGTCGCCGCTGACGCCGGCTGGCGCGCCGCCGGTTTCGCCCGGGCCGGCAACACCCATTGATCGAGCAGCATCAGGGCGGTATCGACATCCCCGGCGCTGGCCAGGTCGGCCATCGCCCCCAGGCGCCGGTCGAGGATCTTGTCGGCCCGGGTCGGCGAGGAAATCAGTAGCGCCTGCGCCGCCTGCCGGCCCACAGCGGTCGCCAGCAGCCCCTGGACCACCGCACCGCCCAGGGCGGACCCGGCGATCAGGGCGATCGGCCCCAACGGTTCGAGCACCCCGGCCCAGCGCTGGGTGAAGTCGGTGAACGGCTCATCGTCGTCGGTCAGCAGCGAGAGCGTGTCGAAGATGACCACCCGATAGCCTTTATCGACCAGCGACTGGGTCAGGGGGGCAAAAAACTGGCCTTCGTCCCAGGTGGGCATGACCGGCGACATCACCACCACCAGTTCCGGGCCCAGGCCAAACTGCACATGTACGGGAGCATTGCTGTTCATATCGATTCCTTTGGGCAAGAACACAGGACGTGCGACTCAGGCGAACCGTCGGCCGGCAACACGCAGCGCCTGCTCCGCGCCCCGCACGGTCTGCTCGACGATGGTGGCGGCGGGCAGGACATCGTTGATCAGGTCGGCGACTTCACCGGTCCAGATGGCGCGCACGTCGGTGTTGTCTTCGCGCAGCGCTTGCGCGTAGTCCTCGGCCACGCTGGCCGGTGCCCGCACCAGTTCCTGTTCGAACCCCACCCAGCGCGCGGTGAAGTCGTTGGCCAGGGCCCGACCGCTGTACTGCTCGGGCCATTCGATACCGCGCACCAGATCGAACGCACGGGTGCGCACCAGGTCGCCAGCGGTGGCCTGGAGCAGGCACTGCTTGACCTTGGCGGACGGCAGCGCTTCGTCGCTGGCCAGGAAACGCGTGCCCAGCATGGCCCCGTCAGCCCCCAGCAAAAGTGCCGCGGCCAGCCCCCGGCCATCGGCGATGCCGCCGGCGGCGATCAGTACCGCATCCTCGCCCACCGCATCGCGCACGGCCGGCAGCAAAGGCAAGGAGGCTCGCCGCAAGCTATGCCCGCCGGCTTCGGCGCCCTGCACGATCAAGGCATCGGCCCCGGCATCCAGCGCGGCCAGCGCCTGATCGACGTCATGCACCTGAACGATGGCCAGCGCGCCGCTGTCCTTGATCGGGGCAATAAAGGGCCGGGCATCGCCAAACGACAAGGCGACCACGTCGGGCCCATAGGACAGGGCCAGGTCCAGCAGTTCGAAGCGCTTGGCCACGGTGAACATCACCAGGCCGACGCCCCAGGGTTCCTCGACATCGCTCATCAGCGCCAGCTCGGTTTTCATCCAGTCCGGATCGCCATAGCTGGCCCCGACCAGGCCAAGCCCGCCGGCCCGGGAAACCGCGGCGGCGAGTCGCCCGCCAGCAGCACCGCCCATGGGCGCCAGCACCACCGGATGGCTGATGTTCAACAGTCGGGTCAGCGCGGAATCAAAATTGCTCACGGTGTATCTCCTTGATGTACCGATAAAAGTCGCTGAACGACGGGCCCGCGACACCCAGCATGGGCGGGCCCGCCTTCCCCTCAGGCGAGTGCCGCGGCCACCGGGGCAGTGGCGGCCGGGATGTAGTCGTTGACCTTGTAGAGGTGGAACTCCCAGGTGCCGGTTTCCTTCAGCCGGGAATAACGCGACATGAACTGCTCATCGGAGAACAGAGAGTCGAACTCCTCCTTGCTGCTCCATTGCGCCTGATTGATCACGGTCTTGCCGTCGATACTCTTGAACAGGCGGCTCCACTGGAACGACGGATAGTTCTGCGCCACATAACCCACGGCCGAGCGCAGTACATCGAGGGCGGCGTCCTGCTGCCCCTCGAATACATGTACGACGTTGACCAGGAAAATCGCATCGCTCTCATCGGCGGTAGGTGCATCGAATGCAGTCAGGTTGCTCATGTTGCCTCCAGGAAAAAACAGAATGGTCGGGGCCAGATCAGTGAATCAGCTCGCAGGACTGGGCCGGCTTGCCGTCCTGCCAGAGCAGGGGCGAAATGCGCTCGTTGACGCGCGACTTCTCGACCCGTCCGACAATCACCTCGTGGGTGGCGTAGGACAGCCGCGCATCGACGCTGCAGAACAGCGTCGCCTGGGCATCCGACAGATACGGCAGGTCGTCGGCAGACTCCCATTGGCCATGTTCGAAGCGCGCACTGCCCTTGAGCTGGCCGGCGAAGATGCCGACCAGCCGGCTTTGCGTGGCATCGAGCAGGTTCACGCTGAAACGCTGGTTGGCCAGCAGTGGCTGGTACAGGCTGGCCGTGCGGTTGATGCAGATCAGCAGCGACGGCGGTTCGGTGCACAGCGAGCTGACCGCCGTGGCGACCATGCCGCTGCGCGTGCCATCGACGCCGGTGGCGATGATGGAAACCGTGCTGGTCAGGCGCCGCATGGCGCGCTTGAAGTCCTCGGCCAGCGCCTGCTCGGAGGGCTCGACGGCCAGCGCCAAAGCGCTGCGGGCACTCATGCGACCGCTCCGATGATGACCCTGGAGCTGTTATGGGGCTGGCGCAGGCCGGCCTCTTCCATGCGTGGCAGGACGTCCTGGAGAAACTCGTCGAGGCCGCTCTTGTAGTCGAGCCAGGTCAGGCAGATGCCATCGATGCCCAGGTCGCTGTAGCGCTGGAACTGCTCGGTGATCATTTCCGCGGTCCCGACCAGGGGCACCCCGGCGAACCCGGCCTTGAAGTGGAAGCGGAAGCGCTCGGCGTCCTCGGTGTTGGCGAACATGCCGCTCTGGATGCCGATCTCCGAAGTGACGTTATCCAGGGCGACTTCATCGCCGTGCTGATTGACGTAGTAGTCGAGGTACTTCTCGGCTTCTTCCAGGGTGTCCTTCTGCACCACGTAGGAGTAGACCCAGATCTGGATCTCGCGGCCGAATTCCAGGCGAGCCAGGTCGCGGTAGGCCTTGATCTGCGCGCGAATGGTGTCGTCGTCATCCTCGTGCTTGAGGATCAGGAACGCCGCGTCGCAATGCTCGGCGCAGAACCTGCGGCCGCGCTCGGAACCCCCGGCATTCATCAGGAACGGCTGGTTCAGCGGCTTGGGCTGGGCAAAGCCCTGGGCGATATTGAAGAAGTCGCCCTTGTGGTCGAAGTTGCCCGGTTCGTTCCAGGCCAGCCGGGCGATTTTCAGCCACTCGTCGGCGTGGTCGTAGCGCCGGTCATGCTCCAGCTGCACCCCGCCGTTGAACATGCCCATCTCCTTGCCGTACCAGCCGCAGATCATGTTCAGGCCGAAGCGACCGCCGCTGATATGGTCGATGGTCGCGGCCTGCTTGGCAGCGAACAGCGGATGCACGGTCGACAGGTGCGAGGTGGTGAACAGCGCGATCTGTTCGGTCACCGACGCCAGCCCCGCCGCCCAGGTATAGGTTTCGAACGACACCCCCATCGGATCGCTGGCACCGCCCCAGCCGCGCCAGCGGCCCACCGGCAGCAGCAGTTCCAGGCCGGCCTTGTCGGCTTTCCTGGCGACTTCCAGGTTGCCGCTCCAGTCAGAGGCGTCCAGGCGCTCCGGGACCGTGGTCAGGGTGCAGCCACCCTCGATATTGAGGGCGAAGACCCCCAGCTTGATTTTGTTGGTGCTGCTGCGCATCGGGTTGGTCTTGATCTTTGCCGGATGATTCGAAGTCATTACTGCTCTCCTTGATCGAGGAACGTGACGCGTCGTTTCGCATCACGCCTGTGCATCGCACGCAGGTTGCCGCTCAGGCGGCGCTCGGGGTTTTCGCCTCGGCCGCGAGCCATGGCTGGTCATAGCGGTGCAGGCGGCGCGCCTCCGCCAGCGACAGGCCCTGGCTGACCGACGCGATGATGTCGCGCTCGGTCTTTTCCACGGCAATGGCGCGCTTGATGACCTCTTCGGCCTTGTCGATGGGGATTACCAGGCAACCGCTGGCATCGCCGACGATCAGATCGCCGGGATGGATGGTCACGCCGCTGACCTCGACCGCCACCTGGGTCGCCTTGAGCTGCACGCGGTTCTTGCCCGACTGCATGAACCGCCCGCGGCTGAACAGCGGGTAATTGAGGCGGGTCACGGTGTCGATATCCCGCGCGACCCCGTCGATCAAGGTGCCGCGCACGTTCCGCTGCACTGCCACGTGGGTCAGGATGTCGCCCCAGACCGTGGCGTCCAGCCGCCCGGCGTTGCTGGAAACCACCACCGAGCCAGGCGGCACCTCATCGATGTAGTTGGCGGCGTTCTTGAAGCCATCGTTCTGGTTGACCGGCTCGTAGAGCACGGTAAAGGCGAAGCCGCTGCACCGGGTGCCGGGCACTTGCTGGATGATGCCCAGCAACCCGGCGTCGATGCCGAGGCTGTCGAGGGCATCGCTCAGCGAGGCGGTATCCAGCGCGGCGCATTGTTCCAGCAGGGAGGCGCGTTGTTGCTCCGAGAGTGAAGAGGTGCTCATGCATGACTCCTTGCGGGCAAAGCCCGAGCGTTTTCGGTATTCGGGATGAGTTGGCGAAGGTTGGCCACGCTCCGTCGGATGATGGCCGCGGCGCATTGCCCGGTGGTCGCCTGGCCGCCACTGTCGTAGGTCTGGCAGTCGTGCCTGACCACCTGCGTCACCGCCTGCTCGATGGCCTGGGCCTGGGCGTGGTAACCCAGGTGTTCGAGCAGCAGGGCCAGGGACAGGAACATCGCGCTGGGGTTGGCCTTGTCCTGGCCGACATGGGCCGGGGCACTGCCATGCACCGGCTCGAAGTAGGCCCCGGCGTCGCCGATGTTCGCGCTGGGGGCGAACCCCAGCCCGCCCATGACCCCGGCCCCGAGGTCGGAAAGGATGTCGCCGAACATGTTCTCCGCGACGATCACTCCAAAGCGCTCCGGACGACGGATCATCCACAGCGCCACGGCGTCGACGTTGTCGATGTTGTAGGCGATATCCGGGTAGTGCGCGGCCACCTCCTCGAGGATCCCCCTGGCGAACGCACCGCTGTAGCGCAGCACATTGGGCTTGTCCGCCAGGGTCACGCGCTGGTAGTCATGCTGGCGGGCGTATTCGAAGGCGAAGCGGAACAGCCGGGTCAGGCCGGCCCGGGTCTGCAGCCGCACCGTCATGGTCGCGTCCTCGGCGCTATCGCGGCTCCACGGCGCCCCGGCCAGCTCCCGTGCCTTGAGCAACGGCTCGAACTCGGCGGGGATCGAGGCAAAGTCGAGACCGGCGTAAAGCCCCTCGGTGTTCTCGCGGATCACCGTGAAACGGAACCGCCCCTCACCGAGTACATCGGTGACCGGCCGCACGTTGGCATACAGGCTCAGGCGCTGGCGTAGCTGGATCACCGGCGAGACGTACACCCGCGAGGTGTTGCGCAGGGCCTCGGGCAATTCCTTCTCGGCTTCCTGCAGGGCCTTGCTGGTGATGGCGCCGAGCAGCGTGGCGTCGGCCGCGGCGATCTTCGCCCAGGTCTCGGCCGGGACCGGATCCCCGCCGGTGCGCCAGCACTCCCAGCCGATCTGGCCGAAGTCCAGGTCGATGGGCAGCTCCAGGGCATCGAAGATCGGCAGTATGGCCTCGACGACTTCACTGCCGATGCCGTCCCCGGGCAGCACGCAGACTCGATGACGCGTCGGTTTGCCCGACTGCGCCGATTGCTGGAGTGCGCTCATCACATTTTTCCTTCGGCGGACAGATGAGCCGGGAAGCTGGACCGGGAAATCACCAGCGGCCGTACCGCGTGCCGCTGGATCAGGTCCTGCTCGTGCATCGCCCGGAGCGCCTGGAATGTCGAGCTGATCTGCAGCCGGGACATGGTGTCCTCCAGCCGCTGCTGAACATCGAAAGGCAAGTTGTAGGCACCCAGCATCACATCCATGAGCGGGGTCGGCAGGCTGCTCAATGGAACGCTCTGCGCGGTGTATTCGGACAACTGCAGGGCCTTGACCAAGTCGTAGCCATTGGCACTTCCGACCCGTTCCAGATAGGCGATAAACATGCCCAGGTGCAAGTTGCCCGCGCCCTTGCCCATGCCGCAAATCGAAGTGTCGATATATTCGGCACCGGCCTCGACGGCCGCGATGGAGTTGGAAAGCGCCAGGGAAAGATTATTGTGCGCGTGGAACCCCAGGGGCACATGGACTCTTCTGGATATCCGACTGACTAGCCGTTCGACATCATCCGGAATCATATTGCCATTAGAGTCGGCGAAATAAATGACATCGGCCCCGGCGCCTTCCGCGCGCAATGCCATATCCGTCACGGTTCCCGGTGTTTGCGTGGTGATATGGGTGATATTGGCGCTGGCCTGAAAGTTGAACGACTTGGCCAACTCGATAGTTGCCACGCCTTGTTCAAGTTGCTCGGCACGCAAACACACCCGGATCATTCCGACGCCATGTTCGGCGAGCATTTCAAAGTCTTCGCCCGTCACATTACGCGGATGCACCATGACACACAGCCCTAGTTGACCGCGCGCGGCACGACGCAGCGATTCAATATATTCAGGGCTGACCGAACTGCTCAGTCCGTGTTCTTTCTTGCGTATGAAAGAACCGTTGCAATAACCGATCTCGGCATGCCCAACCCCCACGTCGACAAGGTGTCCGACGGCATTGGCGGCATAATCGGTGGTGAACTCGAAGTTGTTACGATAACCACCATCACGGAGCGTTACATCAATAATCTTTACGTTATTCATGATCCCAATTCCTTCTGTGAGCTCGCTATAAAACTCTGGAAGCGCACGCAAGTACGTCCCGGGTTTCGTTAGTAGTAACGTGACCGTAATGCAGGATTATTCCCAAACGCTTTTTACAGGCATGAGTCGAGGGCCAGAGAGGCCAAGAGCAGAACTTGATAAATGTTTTTTCAACATCAGAGCTTCGACGGCCAGCGAATCAATATCGTTGGACAATCGAATTCTTCGCTGTTTTTTTTATTATGGTTTCAGACCGCAACCGGAGAAGCGTGTGCCGTATCCGGGTGGGGGACTTTTGAAAACCCTGGCATGGGTTTTCAACCGTCGGGGGAGCAAGCATGTTTCTTGTTATGGGGCTGATACTGAAATCTGCCCGCTTGTTTGTAAACTCCCCGTATTTACCCTGGGGGGTTAAAAAATTCACCTTGTGTTAACACCAGACTGAACTACGCCCCCCTGTAAAAACGCTTTTAAAAGAATTGCTCAGTTGGAAAGCAGCTGACCAGGAAGTCCATTAACGAACGAATGGGTGCCTCTTTGCGCAAATCCTCATGAACCACTAGCCAGATATCGATCATCAAGTCCGCATAATGAAACTGCGCCTTTGCCAATTCGGGGTCTTTCAGGCCATAGAAGTTGGGCAGCAAGGCAATGCCGATGCCGGCGCGGGCCGCCGAGGCCTGGACTTCGAGACTTCTGGCGCGCAGCACCACCGGGCGCTCCCCGGCAACCTCGCGCAACCACATCTGTTGCCGGGAGTGCTCCATGCTGTCGTCATAGACGATGTATTCGTACTGCTCGCTGGTGTGCTCCGCCAGGTAGCTCTGGCTGCCGTACAGGCCAAAAGACACCGTCCCTATCTTGCGCGCCACCAGGTCCATCTGGGTCGGCCGGCACAGGCGGATCATCAGGTCCGGCTCGGGATTGCACAGCGTGCCGATATCGTCCTGCATCAACAGGCTGACATTGATCGACGGGTGTTCACGGCGCAGGCGCCCCAGGTGCGGGGCGATGAATTCCGAGGTCAGCAACGGCGGCGCGCTGACCGCGAGATCGGCGACCATCTCGGTCTGCACGGAGAGCGCCACCTTGGAAATCGCCTTGGCGTCCTTCTGCATCCGCCCGGCGATTTCCGCGATGCGGTGGCCGAACGGCGTGATCTCGTAGTTGCGTTTGCGCCGGTCGACCAGCTTGAGGTTCAGCGACGATTCCAGCGCCGCTATCCGTCGCGCCACCGTGGCATGCTCGACGCCCAGCTCGCGTGCCGCGCTGCTGAGCGACTGGGTGCGGGCGAAGGTGACGTAATGGCGAAGGTTTTCCCAGTCGAACATGCTGCTGTCGCGCGACTCCAGCCCCGTGGGCCAGTTGCAGGAGGGGTTGGACACAGTCAAGGGATTCATGAGGCCTCGATCGATTCTCAATGGAAAAACAACCCAGGCGGTCGACCCAAAGGCTTCCATCCTGGAGATCCTTGGTTGGGAACGTAAAGCCGATGCCAGCCGCGCACGGATGAAAAAACCCTCATCCGTGCGGGCCACCCTGCATCGTAGAACTCAGTCTGCCGCGACGGGCGCGCCTCCCTTGCGCGGTGCGGCACTGAAAAACAGGACTTTGACCACGATGACCATCAAGGCCAGCGCGGCGAACAGCAAACCACTGTAGAGAGTGCCCTGCAAGCCCAGGCGCGCCAGGAACCAGCCGCCAGTTGTCGACCCTATGGTCACGCCCAGATTGATGAACGAGATATAGATGCCGGTGGCGAACTCCGGGGCCTCCGGCGCTTCGGAGGTCAGCCAGATCTGCGTGACGATCAGCCCGCTGGTATGGGTCGCGCCCCAGATCACCACGATCACCAGCATGGTCAGCAGCGACGGGCCGGCGAACAGGTACAGCAAGCCGTAGGCGCCCGCCAGCAGGATCGGGTGCAGGATCGTCGTGCGGACCATGTTCTGGCCGATCAGCTTGCCGGCATACAGGTTGCCGGCAACGCCGCCGATACCGAAGACCACCAGCAGGATGCTGATCAGTTGCGCGCTCATCCCGGCTTCCCGGGCCAGGTACTCGGCCGAATAGCTGTACACGGAGAACATCGCGGCAAAGATCAGCGTCGAGGCGGTAATGTTCAGCCACAGCGGGAATTTGCGCAGGATGGCCAGTTGGTCGCCATAGGACACGGCCCGATTGCCGGGCGCGTCCGGCAGCCTGGCGATGATCCCCAGGCCGGCGATGCAGTTGACCAGGGCGCAGAACAGGAACGACGCCTCGTAGGAGAATTGCGCGGCGACCAGCGTCGTCAGCGGCACCCCCAGCACCATGCCCATGCTGGTGCCGACGAACGCCTTGGCCGCGGCACGGGTCGACTCTCCAGGCGGATAGAGCGAGGTGGCCGCGACGAAGGCCAGGGAAAAATACACCGGGTGAAACAGCGCCGGGATGATGCGCAGCACCATCAGCGATTCGAAGTTCGGCGCATAGGCCGACAACACGCTGGTGCCGGCAAAGACGAACAGCGCGAGGGTCAGGACCTTCTTGCGGTTGAAGCGCGACAGCAGCAACACCATGATCGGGCCGCAGGCCGCGATGATCAGCGCGAACAGCCCTACCAGCAGCCCCGCCTGCGAAGCACTGATGGCGAAGCGCTCGATGATCACCGGCAGGATCCCGACCACGCCGAACTCGATGGTGTAGACGCCGAACAGGCCCAGGGCCAGGAAGTAGATCGGATGGAGCATTTTCATGACACGGACTCCAGCGTGACCACCACCTTGCCGAACTGATCGCCGGCCTCCAGGTAGCGGTGGGCATCGACGATCTGCTCGAAGGCGAAGGTCCGGGCAATCACCGGGCGCAGCGTCCCCGCCTCCAGGCCGGCGATCACATAGGCCTTGCCGGCCTCGAGCAACTCAGGCCGGGAAGTGATCTCATGCAGCAGGTAGCCGCGCAGCGTCAGGCTCTTGCTCAGGACCTTGAACAGCGGGAAAGGCGACGGCTCGCTGCTCAAGGCGCCATACACCAGGATGATCCCGCCACGGGCCGCGGCATCGACCAGTTGCTCCAGGAACGGCCCGCCCACCGGATCGAAGATCACCCGGGCGCCCTGGCCCGAGGTAATCCGCTCGACCTGTCGATTGAAGTCCGCCTGCTCGCTGGTCAGCACATGCGCCGCGCCGGCCGCCAGCAACTGTTCGTGCTTGGCCGCGGTGCGGCTGACGGCGATCGGGATCGCCCCGACCTGGTTGGCAATCTGGATCGCCGCCAGGCCGACACTGCTCGAAGCGGCCGTGATCAGCACGAATTCCCCCGGCTGCAGGGCGGCAACCTGGATCAACGCGCCCCAGGCCGTGACGTACTGCATCCAGACCGCCGAAGCCTCGGCGAACGACAGGCTGGCGGGATGCTTGACCAGCATGGCGGCCGGCAGCACCGCGAGTTCGGCATAGGTGCCCCACTGCGCGATCGAGATCGGCGGGACAAGGCTGACGATATCGCCCACCGCGAACTCGCCGGCCCGGGCCCCGACGGCCTCGACGATGCCCGCCGCCTCATACCCCAGTCGGGAAGGAAACTCGGCCTGTTCCAGGTACTGGCCGGAACGGAACATCGACTCCGCCCGGTTCAGGCCGATCGCCTTGACGCTGATCCGTACCTCATCGGGTCCCGGAGCGGGAACCTCGATGTCATCGATCCTGAGTACTTCAGGACCACCGTATTGGCTAAAACGCACGACGCGTGTCATTGACTGTCCCCTTGTTTCATTGATTGCAGATGACTGTAGAGTGCTTGCGAATCCTGAAAAACCGCCTCCCGTTCCGTTCTCAACGGACCGTCAGCTCCGCAATGGGCGGCTCGGGCGCGGCCTGGACCGCAGGGGTCCGGCGGGTGGCGAGCAGCCGCAGCGCGACATAGAACACCGGGGTGAACAACAGCCCGAACAGGGTTACCCCGAGCATGCCGAAGAACACCGCGACGCCCATGGCATGGCGCATCTCGGCGCCGGCGCCGGTGGAGAGCACCAGGGGCACGACGCCCATGATGAAAGCGATGGAGGTCATCAGGATCGGGCGCAGGCGCAGCTGGCTGGCCTGGACGGCGGCGCGGACGATGCCCTGCCCCTGTAGTTCGAGTTCCCGGGCGAACTCGACGATCAGGATGGCGTTCTTGCTGGCCAGCCCCACCAGGACCATCAGGCCGATCTGGGTAAAGATGTTGTTGTCGCCCTGGGTCAGCCAGACACCCAGCAGCGCCGACATGATGCCCATGGGCACGATCAGCAGGATGGCCACCGGCAACAGCAGGCTTTCGTACAGCGCCGCCAGCACCAGGTACACCAGCAGCATGCAGATCAGCAGGATCCACACGGTGGAGTCGCCGGAAATGATCTGTTGGTAGGTCAGCTCGGTCCATTCGAACTTGATGCCCTTGGGCAGCGTCTCGGCGGCAATCCGTTCCACCGCGGCCTGGGCCTGGCCGGACGAATAACCGGGGGCCGGGCCACCGTTCAGGTCGGCGGCGGTGTAGCCGTTGTAGCGCACCACCATTTCCGGCCCGTACGTGGGATGGACCTCCACCAGGCTGCCCAGCGGCACCATGTTGCCGTCGGCATTGCGCGCCTTCAGCTGGCCGATGTCGTCGGCATGGGCCCGGAACGGCGCATCGGCCTGCACCCGCACCTGGTAGACCCGTCCCAGCAGGTTGAAATCGTTGACGTACAGCGAGCCCAGATAGACCTGCAAGGTGTCGAACACATCGGTCATCGCGACATTCGATTGCTTGGCCTTGATCCGGTCCAGATCGACCTTCAGTTGCGGAACGTCGATCTGGTAGCTGGAAAAGCTCGGCCCCAGCTCGGGTGCCTGCGCGGCTTGCTTGAGGAAGGCACGTACCGCTGCATCGAGCTTTTCGAAGCCCAGCGCGCCACGGTCTTCCAGTTGCAGCTTGAACCCGCCCAGGGTCCCCAGCCCCAACACCGGAGGCGGCGGAAAGACCCCGGTGAACGCCTCCTTGATGGCGGAGAATTGCTGGTTCAACGCCGCCGCGATGGCCGTGGCGCTGGTTTGCGAACCGTGCCGGTCGGCGAACGGTTCGAGGATGACGAAGATGATGCCCGCGCTTGACGAGTTCATCAGGCCATTGACCGACATGCCGGGAAATTCCAGGGTGTGGGCCACGCCCGGTTGTTTCAGGGCGATTTCGTTCATCCGCTGGATCACCTGCTCGGTGCGTTCGAGCGAGGAGCCGTTGGGCAGCTGGGCCAGGCCGACCAGGAACTCCTTGTCCTGGGCCGGGACGAAACCGCCGGGCAACGAATGGCCGAGCCAGGCCGTCAGGCCGAGCAACACGGCGTACAGGCCCAGGGTCATGCTTTTGCGCTGGATAACCCGGCCCAGGTTATTGCCGTAGGACTGCTCGCCTCGCGCCGACAGCCGGTTGAAGCGGCTGAACAAGGGTCCCAGCAGCCGATCGATCCCGCGACTGAGCCGATCCCGCGGCTGGTCATGCCCCTTGAGCAGCAGCGCACACAGGGCGGGCGACAAGGTCAGGGAGTTGAACGCCGAGATCAGGGTCGAGATGGCGATGGTCAACGCGAACTGCTGATAGAACTGCCCGGTCAACCCAGGCATGAACGCCAGCGGCACGAACACACTCACCAGGGTCAGGGTGATCGCGATGATCGGCTTGCTGACTTCGTCCATCGCCTTATAGGAGGCGGCCTTGGGCGTAAGGCCCAGGGCAATGTTGCGCTCGACGTTCTCGACCACCACGATCGCATCGTCGACCACGATGCCGATGGCCAGCACCATCCCGAACAACGACAGCGCATTGATCGAAAAACCGCAGGCCAGCATCAATGACAGGGTGCCGATGATCGACACGGGCATGGCCAGCAGCGGGATGATCGAGGCGCGCCAGGTCTGCAGGAACAGGATGACCACCAGCACCACCAGCAGCGTCGATTCGAGCAGGGTCTGGATCACCGCCAGAATGCTGGAGCGAACGAACTGGGTGGGGTCGAACACGATCTTGTAGTCGACCCCGGCGGGCATGTCTTCCTTGGCCTGGCGCATGATTTCGCGCGCCTGCGCGGAGATCGCCAGGGCATTGCCGCCGGCCATCTGGAACACCCCGAAACCCACCGCCGGCTTGCCGTCGACCAGTGAGCGCAAGCCGTAGTCCGAAGCCGCCAGTTCGACCCGGGCCACATCGCGCAGGAACGTCACCGCGCCGCCGGCAGAGCTCTTGAGGATGATGTCGCCGAATTCCTTTTCCGATTTCAGGCGCCCCTGGGTATTGACCGACAGTTGTTGCGCGACATCCGTGCGCATCGGCTGACCGCCGATGACCCCGGCGGCCACCTGGACGTTCTGTTCGCGGATCGCCGCGACCACATCGTTGGCGCTCAAGCCGCGCTGGGCGACTTTCTGCGGGTCCAGCCAGATGCGCATCGCGTAGTCGCCACCGCCCCAGATGCGCACCTCGCCGACGCCCGGGATACGCTCCAGCTGGTTCTTGATATTGAGAATGCCGTAGTTGCGCAGGTAGGTAGCGTTGTACTGGTCATCGGGGGAAACCAGGTGGATGGCCAGCGTCTGGGTCGACGACGACTTCATCGTCACCACCCCCAGCCGGCGCACGTCCTCGGGCAGCCGCGGCAGCGCTTGCGAGACCCGGTTCTGCACCAGTTGCTGGGCCTTGTCCGGATCGGTGCCGACCTTGAACGTGACGCTGAGTGTGAGGTTGCCGTCGCTGTTGGCCTGGGACTGCATGTACAGCATGTCCTCGACACCGTTGATCTGCTCCTCGAGCGGCGCCGCGACCGTCTGCGCCACCACCGCCGGGTTGGCGCCCGGGTACTGGGCGTTGACCACGATCAGCGGCGGCACCACATCGGGATACTCCGAGACCGGCAGGCGGAACAGCGAGATGATCCCGGCCAGCAGGATCAGGGTCGACAGGGCGCCGGCGAAGATCGGCCGATCGATGAAGAAACGGGAGAAATTCATGGCTGGGTGCTCGCGTCCGCGCGCTGGGCCAGCAGCGGCCTGACGGTATCCCCAGGCCGTGCCCGGTGCAGGCCGTTGATCACCACCCGCTCGCCGGGCTGCAGGCCGGAATCGATGATGCGCAGATTGCCGACCAGGTTGCCGGGGCTGATACGGCGGTACTCCACCTGATCATTGGCGGTCACCACCAGCACGAATTTCTTGTCTTGATCGGTGCCTATCGCACTGTCATCGATCAACACCGCCTGGCGCTCAGGGCCACCGCCAAGCTTGATCCGGGCCAGCATGCCGGGCCTGAGCAGGCCGTCGGCGTTGTCGAAACTGGCGCGCACGCGCAACGTGGCCGACTGCAGGTCGAGCTGGTTGTCCAGCGAGGCCAGCTTGCCCACCCGCGGGAAATCCGTTTCGTTGGACAGCCCGAGCATGACCGGCACCGCATCCGGCCGGGCACTGCTTTGGTTGAGGTAGCGCAGGAACGTCTGCTCGTCGACGTCGAACGCGGCGTAGATCGGCGACAGCGATACCAGGGTGCTCAGCGGCGCGGCATTTTCACCGGCGCTGACGATATTGCCTGTCGTCACCAGGGCATTGGACATGCGCCCGCTGACCGGGGCGGTAATCCGGGTGTGGGCCAGGTCCAGCCGAGCGCTGTCGAGTATCGCCTGGGCCTGCCTGACATTGGCCTGGGCTTCGCTGGCGGCGTTCTGCTTTTCGTCCAGGTCGCGCATGGCGATGGCATTGGAGTTGATCAGCCGCTGGGCCCGGCCCAGGTCGGTGGCGGTGTACTGGCTTCGCGACTTGGCCGCGGCCAGGCTCGCCTGGGCTTCCTCGACCCGGGCGGCATAGGGCCTGGCGTCGATTTCAAACAGCAGGTCGCCCTCCTTGACGATCGCCCCGTCCTTGAAATGCACGGCGACGATCGTCCCCGACACCAGGGGGCGGATGACGACCTTTTCGACCGCCTCCAGCCGCCCGGAATAGTTCTGCCAGTCCGTCACGGGCCTGGACAGCACCATGGCCACGTCGACTTCGGCGGCCGGCGGCGCCACGCTGGCCTTCGCGGTGGTGGACGGTTCGCCGCGCAGCACGACTACCAGCGCGACCACCACGGCGCAGGCCAGCGTGGCGCGAATCATGAGAGCGCTGCCCGAGCGCCCGGATCGTATCGAGTCCATAAAACAACTTCCCTGTTATGAGGCCATCGGTTGAGAGAGGGTCAGGACGTGGCTTCGGGCTGGGCCAGGCTGCCGCCCAGCACCCTGGCCTTGCCGGTCCGGCCCCAACGCTGCATGACGGGGCGCTCGACAAAGTTGAACAGCAGCCAGCCGCCGAAGATGGAGAGCGCGAAGGTGAGCGCGACGATCAGCGTGGCGCTGCCGTTATCGAACAGGTGGCCGCCGAGCAGCTGGGTCGCCAGGGTCATGATCAGCAGGTGGATCATGTAGAAGCCGAACGAGATCTCCCCCAGCCAGACCATCCAGCGCGTGTTGAGCAACCCTTTGCGATCCTTCAGGTCGCTGGCGGCGATCGCGGTGATCAGCGCCGCGACCGGCACCAGCGTCACCAGGTTGAGGCTGTACTGGAAAGGCACATACATGGCCGCCACGTAGCTGCCGACCAGCAGCGCGAAGGCCCAGGGCACGCTCAGGTCGATCCAGCGGCCGGCCATGAGGATCCGCGCCATAAGCATGCCCAGCACGAACTCGAACAGCCGCGCGGGCGGGAAGTAGTAGGCCCACCACCACTGGCTCAGGGAAATCGGGTACTCGTTGATCAGTGGCGTGGCCGGGGCCAGCAGACGTATGGCGACTTGCGTCAGGGCCAGGCCCGCGACCATCGCCCAGGCCCAGCGCCACAGCCGCTGCTCGGCAATGTTCCAGACCAGCTTGAGCGCCAGGGGAAACAGCAGATAGAAGAACATCTCGCAGCACAGCGACCAGGACGGGCCGTTGACGCTGAGGAAGGTGTCCATCCGTGGAATCCAGGAATGCACCAGCAACAGATTGGGCAGCCAGATCGCCACGCTGGCCGCCGGCACGCTGAACAGCAGCATCGCCAGCAGCCAGGTGGCAATGTGGTTGGGGTAGATCTTCAGTAAGCGGCGCTTCCAGAAGCCGGTCAGGCTGTCGCCCTTGCGCGCCGACCAGGTGATGACAAAGCCACTGAGCACGAAAAAGAACGACACGCCGAGCCAGCCGCCACCACTGAAGATGCGCTGGAAGGCATCGATCACGTCGCTGTCGGCGTAGGGGTTGAAACCGATGATCCGGGTCAGCGACGCATGGAACATGAACACCATAGCCGCGGCGAAAAAGCGTATTCCCGTGAGCGAATCGAGTTTGCTGTGCACATGCGAATGGTAGAACTCTGCTTTTTTCATTATCCGATCCCCATAGAGTCACGGCGCGCCCGACGACGCGTGCGCGTGCCGAGCGTGCTCCCGATAAAAACCATCAATGGCGTTGCGAACTTGCAGGCAATGTTGCGAGGGGTACGGCAATGCAGATCGCTGAGCGAACCGTCTTTATTCGATGTTTGCGTGCCGGCCCCCAGCTGGCAGGGGCCGGCACCTGTTCACTGGCCGTAGACGGCGTTGCACAGGTCGACAGTGAACTGCCCGAACATGCCTTCGAAGGCGGTGTTGGTGAAGGCGACCACCGTCAATTGCTCGGCCGGGTCGACGAACCACGAATGCCCATAGGCGCCGCCCAGCCGCCAGCTGCCGGCCGACTCGGCGGTCTGCGCCGCCGCCGGGTCCTTGAGCACCGTGAAGCCCAGGCCAAAGCCGCGTCCGGGCCAGTTTTCCAGCTCCAGATCGGCGGTCTGGTTGCTGGTCATTTCATCGACCAGGGCTTGAGGCAGCAGCGGCGCGCCACCCTTGCGCAGGGTTTCGAGCAGCGTCAGGAACTCACCGGCGCTACCGATCAGGCCCGAGCCACCGGAGTCATAGGCATGCGGGTCCAGGGCCCGGGCCGGGTCCAGCTTGATGCCCGCGGTGCCCTCGAAGACCGGGACCACTTCCAGCGCCTCGATACGATGCGGCCGTGGCTGATCGTTCAGGTACGCCGCGGTCAGGCGGCTGACGTCTGAAACCTTGAAACTGGTGTCGTGCAACTGCAGTGGCTGGACCACCAATTGATCGATCGCCACGGCGAGGGTCGTGCCATGCACAGCGGCGATCAGCCCGCCCAGGACGTCGGTGGCGATCGAGTAGCCCCAGTTGCTGCCGGGTTTGTACTGCAATGGAATCTGGCCCAGGCGGCGCAGGTTCTCTTCCAGCGAAAGCTCGCTGCGCTCCAGCCCGTCGGACACCCCGGCGGCGTGATAAGGGCCGCCCTCGGCGCTTTCCAGGAAGCCATAGGAAAGACCGGCGGTATGGCTCAGCAGCTGGCGCAGGGTAATGGTCGCGGGCTGGCCGTCGTTCAGGGTTGGCTTGAAATACGGCAACCAGCGGCTGATGTCATCGTCCAGCTGGATCTTGCCCTGGGCGACCAGCACCAGCGCCGCCACCGAAGCGATCGGCTTGGAGACCGAAGACAGCCGGAACAAGGCATCTTCACGCATCGGCACTTGCGCTTCCCGGTCGGCCAGGCCCGCCGCGCGGCGATAGATGAGCTCGCCGCGATGAGCCACCAGCACCACGGCGCCCACCAGGCGCTGGTCGTGCAGGGTCTGCTCGAGCACGGCATCGATCCGTGAGGCCACCTGGGTGGACTCGAACGAGCGAAGAGACTGTAGCGGGCGAAGCGGTTCGTTGACTGACATAGCTGACCCCAAATTGCTGAATGGTTGAACTGGATGCAGCGATGGTAGAACCGGCCACGGTAGGGAAACAGAGGTTACAATTCCGGGGTCCACGGACATTTTTGTCCGCAATCAAAGGAGTGAGTGTTGGATAAGCTCAATGGCATCACCGTGTTCGTCCAGGTCGCCGAAAGCCGCAGTTTCGTTGCGGCGGGCCGCTTGCTCGGGATCTCCGCCTCGGCCGTGGGCAAGAGCATCGCCCGCATGGAAGAGAAACTCGGCACCCGGCTATTCCACCGCAATACCCGCAGCATCAACCTGACCAGCGAGGGCTCGCTGTTCCTGGAACGCTGCCGCCGGGTGCTCAACGAGCTGGAAGCCGCAGAGCAGGAACTCTCCAGCTCCAGCGAGACGCCACGCGGCAAGCTGCGCATCAGCCTGCCGCTGCTGGGCAACGTTTTGTTCATGCACCTGTCGCGCTTCATGCAGCGTTATCCGGACATCCAGCTGGAGCTGGACTTCACCGACCGGCTGGTGGACGTGGTCGAGGAAGGCTTCGACGCCGTGCTGCGCACCGGCCAGTTGCACGACTCCCGCTTGATGGCCAGGAAACTCGACAGCTTCGGCTTCTATCTGGTGGGCGCCCCCAGCTACTTTGCCAGCCACGGCTACCCGGCCACGGTCGAGCAGCTGCAGGAACACCACTGCCTGCATTACAAACTGCCGTCGACAGGCAAGCTGGAAAAATGGCCGCTGACGGGCCTCGCCGAAGGCGCCGAGCTGAAAGTGCCGGCGACCATGGTCTGCAATAACCTGGACATGCTGATCCACATGGCCAGGCAAGGCCTGGGCATCGCCTGCGTCCCCGAATTCGCGGTGTGCGAGGCACTGGATGCCGGCGAACTGGAATCGATCCTGCCCGATCGGGTGCAGCGCACCCTGAACATCCAGGTGGTATGGCCATCGAGCCGCCACCTCACACCGAAACTGCGGGCGTTCATTGACTTTATCTGTGACGGCGGGGGGCGGGGGTGAGGGTTGGCCAGCGTGCGGTTCAGAACAATGAGGCAGCCCTACCTGCGCCATTCAGCCCGCTCGACGTAAGGTTCTTCGCTTTCTATTGAGCGACTTTTCCTAGAAACTCCCACCTGCTTGCGCCTATAAAACCTGCTCTCTAGGCTCGACCTGTCACTGCCCATTCAGTGACCGGGTTTAGCAGCTCGGAGCTTCACACTAGGCGCATAGCATCACCTACCGTCTGACCGAGTCAGCACGTCATGGTGGCTGTGCGCAGGGCACCCTAGGGTGCGCCGGTTTCTAGTGTCCGGTCTGCTAACCTGCGTACAGCTGCCACCCACTCGTTTAGCAGCGACAACTGGCAGCTCCACTTACACTGGAGATGCACCATGAAAAAGCTGGTCCCCGATCCACCCATGCCCCTGCCCGGGCAATTCAGAACCCCCGAACACGACCTCGCCACCCAGCGCATCCGCCTGGCCCTGGCCTCGAACAATCATGAGCCTTCGATTCTCAATAGCCTGAGAGACACCGCCTCCACCGCCGTGGGCCGTGACTCTCTGTTCAATGTCCGCCCCGGCATCAGCGCCGAAGAAGCCTTGGTCCATGTGTCGCTGCTGCTCGATTGCGCGGTACAGGTCAGCGATGAAATCAGCGAACGCGCCAGCGGTGTGGAACGCGGGCTGATCTGGTCGATGATCCACTCGGTGGAAATGGCCAATGCCGTAGTGAACGCACTGCTCGATGCCAATCGGCCGACCGAGGCCACTGCCTTGCGTTAAAGGCTCAAGTAGCCGAAGGCAGGAACGGGGCGAATATTCATTCGCCCCTCTTTATAGAGGCGCTCTTATTGATCGGCCCTCTGCAAGCCTGAAGTAAAACCTTTATGGGCCTGGATGCGACCGCCACTCTCATCAAGACGCCCCATGCACCCGCGCCGTCATCTCCAGCCCCAGGGCGCGCATCACCGCCAGCAGGGTCTTCAGGGTCGGGTTGCCCTTGTCACTGAACGAGCGGTACAGCTGCTCGCGGGACAGCCCGGTTTCATGGGCCAGTTCGGTCATGCCCTTGGCCCGCGCCACCACGCCCAGGGCTTTGGCGATGTAGCCGGCATCGCCGGTCTCGAAGGCGTCCGCCATGAACAGGGCAATGGCTTGCGGGTCGCGCAAGGCCGTGGCGGGGTCATAGTCGAAAAGCGGTTCGTTCATGATCGGCTCCAACGACGGGCCAGGTATTTGGCCAGTTCGATATCGCGGCTCTGGCGACTCTTGTCGCCGCCGCATAACAAAATGACAAGTTGCGAACCAAGCTGCTGGAAATAAACTCGGTAGCCCGGCCCGTAATGGATGCGCAACTCGCTGACGCCCTCGCCCACCGGTGGCACGTCACCGGCAAGGCCATTGGCCAGGCGAAAAATCCGCGCAGCGATCAACGCCCTGGCTCTGGAATCCTTGAGCCTGTTTTCCCACTCCATAAAGGTCGCGGTCTGTTTGATCTCGATCATGCCGCGACTGTAGTTTAAAGACTACGGCATTTGAAAGCGTATTTGTATTGCAAAGCACTGCCAGCGCACAGGCCGATAGCGATCCGGGCCACAGCGTGTTGAAATCGAGCACTCGGCCACAACCTGATGTCTCAACGGCTCAATGTCTTAACTCCTGTAAGGACGTCCCCATGAGAAAGCTGTTCCCCCTGCTGCTCCTCGCCGCGGCTTTCCATCAACCCCTCGCCCTCGCCGACTGCGCCAGCTCGCCCAAGCCGGTGGCCGAGGCCTTCTACAACTGGTACCTGGAAAGTTTCAGCAACGAAAAAGACCCGATCACCGATGACCTGCCGCACCTGCAGCAGTACGTCACCCAAACGCTGATCGAACGGATCAAGAAGCAGATGAGCAGTCCCGAAGGGCTTGAAGAGGACTACTTCCTCAAGACCCAGGACTACATGGATGAGTGGCTGACCCAGATCAAGGTCAGCGAACCGCAGGTGCAAGGCGCCTCGGCGCGCGAGTCGGTGACCCTGGGCAATACGCCGGACACCACGCAGATCGTCGACCTGCTGCTGGTCAAGGACAAAGGCTGCTGGAAGATCAACGAGGTGCTGGCCACCACGGATCAGAGCGAGTGATCCGCGGCGGCCGGCCAGGCAGGGTCAGATATCGAGAATGATCTTGCCGAAGTGCTGGTTGCTTTCCTGGTAGCGGAAGGCATCGACTATCGCCTCCAGGGCGAAATGCTTGTCGAGGATCGGATGCATGCCGTTGGCATCGATGGCGCGGACCATGTCCTGCTGCTGCCGGCGGTTACCGACCAGCACGCCTTGCAGGCGCAGTTGCTTGACCAGCGCGGTGACGATCGGGAACTCACCCGCCACGCCGGTCAGGATGCCGATCACCGAGATATGGCCACCGGCCCGGGCGGCGATCATCGACTGTTCCAGGGTGGCCGGGCCGCCCACTTCGATCACGTGGTCGACGCCACGGCCGGCAGTGAGTTTCTGCACGGTTTCGCCCCAGGTAGGGTCCTCGCGGTAGTTGATCAGGTGATCGGCACCGAGGGCTTTCAGCCGTTCCAGCTTGGCATCGCTGGACGAGGTGGCGATCACGGTGGCGCCGAGCATCTTGGCGAATTGCAGGGCGAAGATCGACACGCCGCCGGTGCCTTGCACCAGCACGGTGTCGCCAGCAGTCACCCGGCCGTCGTCCACCAGCGCACGCCAGGCAGTGAGACCGGCAGTGGTCAGGGTCGCGGCTTCGGCGTGGCTCCAGCCCTTGGGCGCACGGGTGAAGGCGGTGGCGCGAGCGGTAACGACTTCACGGGCGTAACCATCCAGGCCGTCGCCCGGCACCGTGGCAAAGCCGACGACATTAGGCCTGCCATCCAGCCATTCGGGGAAAAAGGTGCTGACCACCGAGTCGCCAACGGCGAATTCACTGACCCCCTCGCCCACGGCGATCACTTCACCGGCGCCATCGGCCATCGGGATGCGCGACTCGGTCGGCCCCCACATGCCGCTGACCACCGCGAAATCGTGGTAGTTGAGGGAACTGGCGCGCAGGCGCACGGTAATTTCGCCCGCTTGTGGCGCCGCGGCCGGAGCCTCGCCGACCACCACGTTGTCGTAGCCACCACCGGGTTGTACGTAGATTGCTTTCATGAACAGATCCTCCTGGGTTGCCTTTTCATTTCGAAAAATAACGAAATGTTCAAGTAAAAAAACTCAGAGCTCGCGCTTCAGTTGCTCGGTAAAGGCCGCAATGGCGGCTTCGTTACGGCGAAAGTAAGTCCACTTGCCAATGCGCGTGGCCTCGACCAGACCCGCCTGCTGCAGGATCGCCAAATGGCTGGAGGTGCTGGACGCCGAAAGCGCGGCCTTGTGCTGCAGGTGAGTCATGCAGATGCCGATTTCTTTCGGTGCGTCATGCCCCTGGGGCGGAAAGTTGCCTTCCGGGTCCTTCAGCCATTCAAGCATCTGCATACGGATGTCGCTGGCCAGCGCTTTGATTTGATCGATGAGCATGGCGGGGATATTACGGACTTTTACGAAATGATCAAGACCTGAGCAATATCCCCGCCCCTCTTACTACTGCTTGGGCTCGACGATCGGCCCCGGCGCTTTCACCTGGGTCATCAGGTCGTCGTCCCACTGCCCCTCCACCTTGATCTGGGCCAGGGCCCCCAGCTCCATGGCCTCGATCAGGTTGTGGCTGAGGTACACGTAGGTCCCCGGCTGCTTGAAGGTATAGAGCGCTGCGACCGCGGAGCCGCCGGGGATAAACCAGGTTTCCATGTTGCGTTGCGGCGGGTTGGCGAACTTGCCGGTGGTCCAGACCCAGTCGCCGTGGCCGCCAATCAGGTGCGGACGGCTGTCGCGGTTGGCCTGGGAGTGGATGAACAGCACGCTCTCCCCGACCTTGGAGGTCAGCGCGTTGGCCCCGGTCAGGGCGCCGACACGGCCGTTGAACACCACGTGGCTCGGGGTCAGGGTGCGCATGACCGCGCGGGTGTCCTGGTAACTGGACGCCAGGTCCGGGTAGTCCTTGTAGTGGCCGTCCTTGTCCTTGGGGATATACAGGTCGGACTCGCCGATGGTGTAGACGCGGTCGTAATGCAGGGGTTTGCCCTGCGGGTCGCGCAGGCCGTCACGGGGCAGCACCATCAGCGCGCCGTTCATGCCCGACACCACGTGCCACGGCACCATGCCTTGCGGCGCGCAGTGATAGACAAAGGTGCCGCTGCGGTCGGCCTTGAAGCGCAGGACCACTTCCTGCCCTGGCACCACCTGGGTCAGGCCCGCCCCGCCCAGGGCGCCGGTGGCCGCGTGAAAGTCGACATTGTGGGGCATGCTGTTGGTCGCCGGATTGACCAGCGTCAGCTCTATATAGTCACCCTCGTGCACCACCAGGGTCGGGCCGGGCATGGAGCCATTGAAGGTCATGGCCTGGAGCGTGGTGCCCTGGTCGTCGATGACCATTTTTTTCTCTTCGATACTCATGCGGAACTGCACCACCTTGGGCGGCCCGCTGACCACCTGCTCATGGGGATGCACCAGCGGCGGCGCGACCAGGTCGACCTTCACCCGCTGCAAACCCTCGGCCCCACCGGCCAGCGCCAGGCTGCTGGCACAGCTGCCAAGCAGCACACAGGCCCCCAATACACTTCGAAAAACACTCATTGCAGCTTCTCCTTGCCAATCAACGATGGGGCATTGCAAGGCAAGTGCGCGCAACTTTCCTTGTCGTAAAGCAAGAAATGGCGACAGAAGGTCAACCCGCGCACCGTCCCCTGACCCAGGGCAGAAAATCGCCCTCTCGACCCGTTCGGCAGGCGCCGCTCATTTGCCCCAAACCCCCATGTCTGCTAGTGTCGCGCCGGTTTAACGTCAACCGGGATAGCCGCCATGGCCCGCAAAAAAGCTGCCTTAGATTTCGAACAATCCCTCGCCGACCTGCAAACGCTGGTCGAGCGTCTGGAGAACGGCGAGCTGTCGCTGGAAGACTCGTTGACCGCCTTCGAGCAAGGCATCGGCCTGACCCGCGATTGCCAGGCGGCGCTGGCCCAGGCCGAGCAGAAGGTGCAGATCCTGCTGGAACGCGATGGCGAGCTGGCCGAAGAACCCTTCGACGCGGAACAGCCAGAATGATCGCGGCCTATCAGGCCAGCAGTCAGGCCCGGGTCAATGCTGCACTGGAAACCCTGTTCCACGCGCCAAGCCCGGAGCTGGCCCGTCTTTACGAGGCCATGCGCTACAGCGTGATGAACGGCGGCAAGCGCGTACGCCCGCTGCTGGCCTACGCCGCCTGCGAAGCCCTCGGCGCCCGGCCGGAGCAAGCCAACGGCGCCGCCTGCGCGGTGGAGCTGATCCACGCCTATTCCCTGGTGCACGATGATTTGCCGGCGATGGACGACGACGATCTGCGTCGCGGCCAGCCGACCACCCACAAAGCCTTCGATGAAGCCTGCGCGATTCTCGCCGGCGACGGTTTGCAGAGCCTGGCCTTCAGCGCCCTGCTCGACCCGCGCCTGAGCGATTCGAGCGCCGAGATCCGCCTGCAGATGGTCAGCGCCCTGGCGCTGGCGGCGGGCCCGGCGGGCATGGTCGGCGGCCAGGCCATCGACCTCGGTTCGGTGGGCCTCAAGCTCGACCAGAAAGCCCTGGAATACATGCACCGGCACAAGACCGGTGCGCTGATCGAGGCCAGCGTCAAGCTCGGCGCCCTGGCCAGCGGCCGGGCAGAGAAAGACGAACTCAAGTCCCTGCAGACCTATGCCCAGGCCATCGGCCTGGCGTTCCAGGTGCAGGACGACATTCTCGACGTGGAAAGCGATACCGCGACCCTCGGCAAACGCCAGGGTGCCGACATCGCGCGGGACAAACCGACCTACCCGGCCCTGCTCGGCCTGGAAGCGGCCAAGGCCTATGCCCTGGAGCTGCGCGATCAGGCCCTGCACGCACTGCGACCCTTTGACGCGGGCGCCGAGCCCCTGCGGGAGCTGGCGCGTTATATCGTCGAACGACGCAGTTGATCGACCCCGGCGCGGCAGACCGCATATCGGCCAAGTTCCGCGCTCTGCGTGGGCAGCTTGCGATGCATAAGGTAAACTGCCGCCTCTTTTATACCTATAACGATTCGCCTGATGCCCACGACGTTTCATGAGATTCCCCGCAAGCGCCCGACCACGCCCCTGCTCGACCGTGCCAACACGCCGGACGGCCTGCGCCGGTTAGGCGAAGCCGAGCTGGAAACCCTGGCCGATGAGTTGCGCCTGGAGTTGCTCTATACGGTCGGCCAGACCGGTGGGCATTTCGGTGCCGGCCTGGGCGTCATCGAGCTGACCATCGCGCTGCATTACGTCTTCGACACGCCGGACGACCGTCTGGTGTGGGACGTGGGTCATCAGGCTTATCCGCACAAGATCCTCACCGGTCGCCGCGAGCGCATGGCCAGCCTGCGCCAGAAGGACGGCCTGGCCGCCTTCCCACGGCGTTCCGAGAGCGAGTACGACACCTTTGGCGTCGGCCATTCCAGCACCTCGATCAGTGCGGCGCTGGGCATGGCCATTGCCGCCCGCCTGCAGAACAGCGAGCGCAAGGCGATCGCGGTGATCGGCGACGGCGCCCTGACCGCGGGCATGGCCTTCGAGGCGCTGAACCACGCGCCGGAAGTGGACGCCAACATGCTGGTGATCCTCAACGACAACGACATGTCGATCTCGCGTAACGTCGGCGGCCTGTCCAACTACCTGGCCAAGATCCTCTCCAGCCGCACCTACGCCAGCATGCGCGAAGGCAGCAAGAAGGTGCTGTCGCGCCTGCCCGGCGCCTGGGAAATCGCCCGTCGCACCGAAGAATACGCAAAGGGCATGCTGGTTCCCGGCACCCTGTTCGAAGAACTGGGCTGGAACTACATCGGCCCGATCGATGGCCACGACCTGCCAACCCTGATCGCCACCCTGCGTAACATGCGCGACCTCAAGGGCCCGCAGTTCCTGCACGTGGTGACCAAAAAGGGCAAGGGTTTCGCCCCGGCGGAAGTCGACCCGATCGGCTACCACGCCATCACCAAGCTCGATCCCCTGGACAGCCCCGCCGCCGCGCCGAAAAAGGCCGGTGGGCCGAAGTACTCCGGCGTGTTCGGCGAATGGCTGTGCGACATGGCCGCCGCCGACCCGCGCCTGGTGGGCATTACCCCGGCAATGAAGGAAGGCTCGGACCTGGTGGCCTTCAGCGAGCGTTTCCCGCTGCGCTACTTCGACGTGGCGATTGCCGAGCAGCACGCCGTGACCCTGGCGGCCGGCATGGCCTGCGAAGGCGCCAAGCCGGTGGTGGCGATCTATTCGACCTTCCTGCAGCGCGGTTACGACCAGCTTGTGCATGACGTAGCGGTGCAGAACCTCGACGTGCTGTTCGCCATCGACCGCGCCGGCCTGGTGGGCGAAGACGGCCCGACCCACGCCGGCAGCTTCGACCTGTCGTTCCTGCGCTGCATCCCCGGCATGGTGGTGATGACCCCGAGCGACGAGAACGAACTGCGCAAGATGCTCAACACCGGCCACCTGTACAACGGCCCGGCCGCCGTGCGTTACCCGCGCGGTACCGGCCCGAACGCCACCATCGAGAAAGACCTGCAGCCGATCGAGATCGGCAAGGGCGTGGTGCGCCGCCAGGGCAGCAAAGTCGCCCTGCTGGTGTTCGGCGTGCAACTGGCCGAGGCGCTGAAAGTCGCCGACAAGCTGGACGCCACCGTGGTCGACATGCGTTTCGTCAAGCCGCTGGATGAAGCCCTGGTGCGCGAGATCGCTGCCAGCCACGAACTGCTGGTGACCGTCGAAGAGAACGCCATCATGGGCGGCGCCGGCGGCGCGGTCAGCGAGTTCCTGGCGCGCGAGGCGATCCTCAAGCCGATCCTGCACCTGGGCTTGCCGGACCTCTATGTCGAGCACGCCAAGCCGGCGCAGATGCTGGCCGAATGCGGCCTGGACGAAGCCGGCATCGAAGCCGCCGTGCGGGAACGCCTGCGCCTGCTCGGCCTGTAAGCCTCAAAAGCGACGGCCCTTCGGGGCCGATCGCAGCCTTCGGCAGCGGCTACAGGAGTTATCCCCGGCCCCTGCCTCGCTCGCCAAGCGCCACGGATTGTCGATGAAACCCGCCCTCCTCGCCCTGCCCCTTGCCTTGCTGCCCACCGGCCAACTGCTGGCCGACAACCTCGATCGCGAACAGGCCCTCAAGCTGCCCGACACCCTGATCAGCGCCAACCGCCAGGTAGAGGCGCGCAACGACAGCAGCGCCGCCAACACCCTGTTCACCCGCGACGATATCGACCGCCTGCAACCCTCCAGCGTCACCGACCTGCTGCAACGGGTGCCTGGCGTGCAGGTGGCGCAGAGCGGCGGCCGGGGCAGCGTGCCGGGGATCTATATCCGCGGCACTTCGTCGGCCCAGACCCTGGTGCTGGTGGACGGCCAGCGCATCGGCAGTTCGAGCTCCGGCGACAGCAACCTGCAGCACCTGAATATCCAGCAGATCGAACGGGTAGAAGTGCTGCGCGGTTCGCGTTCGGTGATCTACGGCAGCGATGCCATTGGCGGGGTGATCCAGATCTTCACCCGGCGCAGCGCCGAGCAGGGCCTGCAACCGCGCCTGCACCTGGGGGTGGGCAGCCACCGGAGTTGGGAGCGCAGCATCGGCCTGTCCGGCGGCGACCAAAAGACCCGCTTCAACCTGGGCGCCAGCCTCGACGATACCGCCGGGAGCAATCGCACCCATGAGTCCTATGCCAGCGATCGCGATGATGACGCCTACCGCAACCAGGCCCTCAGCCTGAGCCTGAGCCACGCCTTCAACGACGACTGGGAAGCCGGCCTGAACCTGCTGGATAACCGCGGCAAAAGCGAGTTCGACAACCCCTTCGGGCGCTTCGACAGCCGCACCTTCGAGAGCCTTCCCCAGAAGCCCTACAGCGAATTCGCGGTCAGCAGCTTCAGCAGCTATATCGACGGCCATATCAACGAAGCCTGGAAGTCGCGCCTGGAGCTGGGCCACAGCGAGAACCGCGAGAAGACCTTCGACAAGCTCAGCGACGAACGCACGGTGTTCAACACCTACCGCGACTCGGTCAACTGGCAGAACGACCTGAGCCTCGACGAACGCAACAGCCTGATCGTCGGCGGCGACTGGTATCAAGACCGGGTCAATAGCAGCACCGCCTTCGCCGAGGACAGCCGCTGGAACCGCGCGGCCTTTGTCCAGCATCGCTTCAAGGCCGACAGTTTCTCCACCGAGCTGGGCCTGCGTCGCGACCAGAACCAGCAGTTCGGCGGCCAGAACAGTTGGAGCGGCACCCTCACCTTGCCGCTGAATGCCGACAACGATGTCCTGCTGACCTACAGCGAAGGCTTCCGCGCCCCGACCTTCAACGACCTGTATTACCCCGACTTCAGCAACCCCGACCTCAAGCCCGAGACCTCGAAAAGCTACGAGCTGCAATGGCGCAGCCAGTTGAGCGAAAGCACGCGCCTGGAAACTTCGCTGTACCGCACCGACCTGGAAGACGCGATTATCTTCGGCAGCAACTCGCGCCCGCAGAACGTCGCCTCGGCACGCATCAACGGCTTCGAGGCGGCGCTGCGCCAGGAGCTGTTTGGCTGGCAGAGCAATCTGGGGCTGGCGATCATCGATCCCCGCGACCGTGACACCGGCCACACCCTGGCCCGCCGTGCCCGACGCACCCTGAGCCTGGACCTGGATCGGCAGTTCGACCGCCTGGGCCTCGGCGCCAGCTGGCAGGCGGTGAGCAGCAGCTATGACGACCTGGCCAACCAGCAACGCCTCGGCGGTTATGCCCTGCTGGGCTTGCGCAGCAGCTGGGCGCTGAATCGCGAGGTCCGGCTGGAATTGAAGGTCGACAATCTGCTGGATAAGTCCTACAGCCGGGTGCTGTACAGCCATGACGGCGCGCAATACGGGTATCGGGAGCCAGGCCGGGCCTGGATGTTCGGGGTGACCTGGACGCCGGAGCTTTAGTCATGCGGCGCCAGTGAGGGCGCTCGCGGGCAAGCCTCGCTCCTACAGACTCAACGAGGCTTGCCCGCGATGCGCTAGCCGCGGCTACTCAGGATCAAGCAATTGGCAGAGCTTGGCCGTCGCGGCGATCATCTGCCCACTCGGCCGCTCCAGGCCTTTATCGCTGATCAGCAACAACCGGCCTTGGGCCACAGCCTTCAGCTGCGGCCAGGCTTTCCAGGCATCCAGCTGGGCCTGGGTGCTGGCCAGGATCACTTCAGGGTTGCGCTGCAGCACCGCCTCGACGCTGACCTGGGGCGCCGGCAGCGGCAGGTCGGCAAACACGTTGCGCGCGCCGCACACACTCAAGGCATCACTGATGATTTGCCCGCCGCCCACGGTGTACAGCGGCTGATCCCAGACTTGATAAAACACCGCCAGAGGCGCGCTGCGGGCATAGCGCTGACGCAGGTTGGCCAACTGCCGCCGTAACGTATGGGCACGTTCCAGGCCGCGTTGTGGGCGCCCTAGCCGGGCGGCGATGGTTTCGATCTGGGTGATGAGCTGGTCGAGGCTGTGGGGCTCGGCCACCAGGGTCGGGATACCCAGCCGGCTGAGCTGCTCGCGCTGGGCCGGGCCGACGCTGCCGGGCCAGAGCAGGAGCAGATCCGGCTTGAGGCTGAGCAGCCGCTCCATGTCCAGCTGGCCGTAGCGGCCCACCGACGGCAGGTTGTGCAATTGAGGGGGACGCTCGCCAGCATCCAGCACGCCGACCAGCAGATCGGCGGAATCCAGTTCGACGACGATTTCCGACAGTGAAGGCGCCAGGCTGACCACGCGCTCCACGGCCAGCGCCGGGCCGCCGAGGGCCAGCAGCAGGACTGCCAGCCAGCGAGACATCAACCGAGCTGACGCGGAATGCGGTAGAGGTAGAACAGCACGGCGGTGGACAGCGCCAGCAGGATCAGCGGCACCGCTTCCAGGCCGACGAACACCGCCAGGGCGCCGATCCAGGCCGGCAGCGCCGCGGCCAGGAACGCCGCACGACGACGGGCCGCCAGCTCGATCCAGGCAGCCGGTTCTTCAGGGGTATCGAGGGCTTTATGGGTGGCGATCAACGCGCGCTTGTAGCCGCCAAAAAAACGCAGGCTGACAAACATCGAGGCCACGCCAGCGATGAAAAACGGCATCGCCAGGATCGGCAGCAGCGGCTCGCCCTGACCAAACACCAGGTTGATCACGAACAGCGGCAGCAGCGCCAGCGCCAAGTATTGCCACCAGTTGACGGCCAGGCGCCGCCGGACCTGACCGCGGGTCACGCCCGGTCTACCTCGCCCTGGTGCTCGTTGCCCATCATGTGGTCGAGCTTGCTGGCCTTGGTGGCCAGGTAGAGTTTGTTGTGCGGGTTGTGGCCGGTATGCAGCGGCACGCGCTCGGCGACGACTATGCCCATCTCGGTCAGGGCTTTGACCTTGCGTGGGTTGTTGGTCATCAGGCGCAGGGATTTCACCCCCAGGTGCTCGAGCATCGGCAGGCACATGGCGTAGTCACGCTGGTCGGCGGCAAAACCGAGGCGCTCGTTGGCTTCCACGGTGTCGGCGCCGCCGTCCTGCAACTCATAGGCGCGGATCTTGTTCAGCAAACCGATGCCGCGGCCTTCCTGACGCAGGTACAGGAGCACGCCACGGCCTTCGCGGGCGATTGCCTGCAGGGCGGCTTCCAGTTGCGAACCGCAGTCGCAGCGCTGGCTGAACAGGGCATCGCCGGTCAGGCATTCGGAGTGCAACCGGCCGAGCACCGGAGCGCCATCGGCAATATCACCCAGGCTGAGCACGACGTGCTCGCGGCCGGTGGCTTCATCGAGAAAACCGTGCATGGTGAATTGCGCAAAAGGGGTGGGCAGCTTGGAAGCGGCAACAAAAACGACGGGCACCGTTGTGCTCCTGATCTGTATGGGACTGGAGATTCGCAGAGGCGGCATTGTAACAGCAGCTTCCGACAGACGCTTAGGCTGAATTATCGGACATAAAGATCGAGAAGTTAGATCAACGGTCTTCAGGCGGACGCCCGGTATCGAACGGATAGGGCTGCTGCCAGCGCTGGAAAATCGGACGCAAACGGCCGTTTTTCACCAACTCGTCCATCCGCCGATCGAACAGCGCGCGCAGCACCCGGCCCCGTTCATTGTCGGCAAAGCCCAGGAACAGCGGCAGTTCGGCCAGATGGGTGCGTCGGAACTGTGAGCGGTCCTCGGCCTGGGACAGGACAAAATCGACCTCGGTCAGGGCATCGATATAGAAGTCGGCGCGACCTTGCTGGAGCATCGGCAAGATACCGACCCGCCGGCGGATTTCATTGAAACGCTGAATATTGGGCAAGTAGTCCTGGTAGCGGTAGCCGCGCACCCAGACCAGGCGGTAGTTGCCAAGCGTGGCCAGGGTCGGCGGCGAACTCGTCGCCAGGCCCAGGCTGTAGATATGGTCGGTGTCGTAGTTCCAGCGCGGATACAGGGCGCCATCGGTTTCGTCCCGATAGGAGCCGACCAGGGCATCGACTTCACGCCGCTGCACCAGCCCGACCGAGCGGGTGTAGGGCACACTGCGCATGTCGAGCTTCACGCCCTGGGTCTCGAAGACTTCGCGCAGGATATCCCAGGCCATGCCCTGGCCATCGGCCTGGGTGTAGTTGTCCCACTCCTCGCTGGCCACCCGGATTTCCCCGGGCAGCGCCGCTGGCTCTGCGGCCCGGACCAGGCCGGCGGTCAAGACACAGAGCGCTACCAGCAGAGCGCGAGCGACCGGCATGGCTGATTCCTCAGGCAAAGCACCACACCAGCCCCTGCATCGCCAACCAGGCGAAGACACCGGCCAGCACGTCATCGAGCATGATCCCGATACCGCCGTGCACATGCCGGTCGATCCAGCGAATCGGCCAGGGCTTGAGAATGTCGAAGAAGCGGAACATCAGGAAGCCCGCCAGCAACCACTGCCAGCCTTCCGGCACCAGCCACAGGGTGATCCACATGCCGACCATTTCGTCCCAGACGATGCCTTCATGGTCATGCACCCGCAGGTCGTCGGCCACCTTGCCGCACAGCCAGAAGCCGAACAGCATGGTGATGCCGAGCATCAGCCAGTAGCCCCAGTCCGGCAGCATCTGCCACAGCGGAATGAACGGTAGCGCCACCAGCGAGCCCCAGGTCCCCGGGGCCTTGGGCAAGGTGCCCGAACCGAAGCCGAAGGCCAGGAAATGCCAGGGATTACGCCAGACGGAGGGCGGCACGAACTCTGCCGGAACCTGTTTGGGATGATCTGTCACGGTGTCTCCCGAAAATGTTGATAGCCCCGAGTGCTCGGGGTGATGTCCCGCCCCTCGGCATCCAGCAGCACCACGCCCTGCCCGGCCACGACCCGGCCCAGCACATGCACCGGCCAGCCGGCGGCGAGCAGCGGCGCCAGCTCGGCTTCGGGCAAGGTGAAGACCAGCACGTAGTCGTCGCCGCCGCTGAGGGCCGCCGAGCGGGCCTCATTCTCACCGAGAAAGCTCAACAACGCCCGGGACATCGGCAGTTTTTCACTTTCGATCAGCAAGCCGACAGCCGAAGCCGCAGCAATGTGCCCGCAGTCGGCCAGCAGGCCATCGGAGATATCCAGGGCCGCGCTGGCCTTGCCACGCAGCGCCTGGCCCAGGGCCAGTTGCGGTTGCGGCGACCAGTAGTGGGCCAGCAAGGGCTCGGCGATATCCGGATCGGCGCTGCGCTGTCCGAGCACCAGGGGCAAGGCCCCAGCGCCATTGCCCAGTTCGCCACCCACACACAGCAGATCGCCCGGACGGGCACCGCTGCGGGTCAGGGCCTGGCCGGCGGGTACGCGACCGAACACGGTCATGGTCAGGGTCAACGGGCCACGCGTGGTGTCGCCGCCTACCAGGCGTACGCCACAGCTCTGCGCCATGGCGCTCAGGCCATTGGCATAGGCTTGCAGCCAATCGGTTTCAACCGTCGGCAAGGTCAGGGCAAGGGTGAAGGCGACGGGCGCAGCGCCCATGGCCGCCAGGTCGCTGACCGCCACTGCCAGCGAGCGCTGGCCGAGCAGGAAAGGGTCGCAGGGGTCTGCGAAATGCACACCGGCCACCAGGGTGTCGGTGGAAATCGCCAACTGTTCGCCGGGGGGAACAGCCAGCAAGGCGCAGTCGTCGCCAATCCCCAGTGCAACGCCCTCGCCGCCCTGCGCACAAGGCGCGGCAGCGAAGAAGTTACGGATCAGCTCAAACTCGCCCATGGCAGCTGCAAGCGCGGATCAGCGCTTGAATGCCTTCACTTCAGCTTCACGCAGACGCGGGGCCAGCTTGTCGAGTACGCCGTTGACGAACTTGTGGCCGTCGGTGGAACCGAAGACCTTGGCCAGTTCGATACCTTCGTTGATCACAACGCGGTACGGCACGTCGACGCGCTTGAGCAGTTCCCAGGTGGACAGGCGCAGGACCGCCAGTTCGACCGGGTCCAGCTCTTCGATGGTGAGGTCCAGGCAAGGGGCGAGAGCGTTGTCGATCTCGTTCTTGTTGGCCGGAACGCCGTGCAGGATCTCACGGAAGTAGGCACCGTCGATGTCGGTGAAATCGTTGTCGACCCGGAACTGCGCTTCGATCTCGTTCAGCGAGTGCTTGGCCATGTGCCATTGGTACAGCGCCTGGGTCGCGAGCTGACGGGCTTCGCGACGCTTGGCGCTCTTGGATGGCTTGCCAGCGTCCGCAGGTTTCGGATCGCGCGGGTTGAAACGATCGCTTTCGTCGCTAATCACTTGGCCTCCAACTGCGCCAGCAGGCTGACCATTTCCAGAGCGGACAAGGCAGCTTCAGCACCTTTGTTGCCGGCCTTGGTGCCGGAACGTTCGATGGCTTGCTCGATCGAGTCGACGGTCAGCACGCCGAAGGCGACCGGTACGCCGAACTCCATGGACACCTGGGCCAGGCCCTTGGTGCATTCGCCCGCCACGTATTCGAAGTGCGGAGTGCCGCCACGAATGACCGCGCCCAGGGCGATGATCGCCGCGAACTCGCCCTTCTGCGCGACTTTCTGCGCAACCAGCGGAATCTCGAAGGCGCCAGGGGCACGGATCACGGTGATGTCGCTTTCGCTCACGCCGTGACGGACCAGGGCGTCAACGGCGCCGCTGACCAGGCTTTCGACGACGAAGCTGTTGAAACGGCCGACCACCAGGGCATAGCGGCCTTTGGGGGCGATGAAGGTACCTTCGATGGTCTTCAGGGTCATTCGACAAATCTCTTAAAGAGCCGGAGCGCGTTCACTACGCGCTCACTAGTGATATTTGAACCGCGAATTTCAAGCCCGCAACAACCGGCTTTTATTCGGAGGGCACGTATTCTACAACTTCCAGGTCGAAACCGGATATCGCATTAAATTTCATCGGCGCACTCATCAGGCGCATTTTACGTACGCCCAGGTCGCGCAGGATCTGCGAACCGGCACCGACGATGCTGTAGGTGGTCGGTTTTTTCGCAGGCGCGTGCTCGGCCGTTTCGCGGATATGCGCCAGCAGCACGTCGCCGTCCAGCGGGTGGCCCAGCAACAGCACCACGCCGCTGCCGGCCTCGGCCACCGTGGCCATCGCGGCCCGCAGGCTCCAGCGGCCAGGCTGCTTGACCATCAGCAGGTCGCGCAGCGGGTCCATGTTGTGCACGCGAACCAGGGTCGGCTCTTCCGCGCAGATGTTGCCCAGGGTCAGCGCCATGTGCACGTCGCCTTCCACCGAATCACGGTAGGTCACCAGGTTGAACTGGCCCAATTCGCTGTCCAGCGGCTGCTCGGCAATCCGCTGAACGGTACGTTCGTGGATCATCCGGTAGTGAATCAGGTCGGCGATGGTGCCGATCTTGATGTTGTGTTCGGCGGCGAAGGCTTCCAGCTCGGCGCGACGGGACATGGTGCCGTCGTCGTTCATCACTTCGCAGATCACCCCGCTCGGCTCGAAACCGGCCATGCGCGCCAGGTCGCAGGCGGCTTCGGTGTGGCCGGCACGGGCCAGGGTGCCACCCGGCTGGGCCATCAGCGGGAAGATATGGCCCGGGCTGACGATATCTTCGGCCTTGGCGTCCTTGGCGGCAGCCGCCTGCACCGTGCGCGCACGATCGGCGGCGGAGATGCCGGTGGTCACGCCGGTGGTGGCCTCGATGGACACGGTGAACTTGGTGCCGAACCCGGAACCGTTGCGCGGCGCCATCAAAGGCAGCTTGAGCAGCTCGCAACGCTCGCGGCTCATCGGCATGCAGATCAGGCCGCGGGCGTGCTTGGCCATGAAGTTGATGTGCTCGGCCTTGCAGCACTCGGCGGCCATGATCAGGTCGCCTTCGTTCTCGCGGTCTTCGTCATCCATGAGGATGACCATCTTGCCTTGGCGGATGTCTTCAACCAGTTCTTCGATGCTGTTGAGCGCCACGCGGCACCCCCCTTCTTTCAAAATTTGAGGTTCAGGATTTGAGGTAGCCGTTAGCGGCCAGAAAACTTTCGGTAATGCCGCCGCTCGAAGGCTCCGCGGCCTTGTCGCCCAGCAGCAGGCGCTCCAGGTAACGCGCCAGCAGGTCGACCTCGAGGTTGACCTGCCGACCCGGCCGGTAGTCGGCCATGATGGTTTCGGCCAGCGTGTGCGGGACGATGGTCAGCTCGAACTCGGCGCCATTGACCGCGTTGACCGTCAGGCTGGTGCCGTCGACGGTGATCGAGCCCTTGTGGGCGATGTACTTGGCCAGGTCCTTGGGCGCGCGGATGCGGAACTGGATGGCGCGGGCATTTTCTTCCCGGGCCACCACCTCGCCGACACCGTCGACGTGGCCGCTGACCAGGTGACCACCGAGGCGGGTGGTCGGAGTCAGGGCCTTTTCCAGGTTGACCCGGCTGCCGGCCTTCAATTGATGGAAAGCGGTGCAATCCAGGGTCTCGCGGCTGACGTCGGCCCAGAAGCCGTCGCCCGGCAGTTCCACCGCCGTCAGGCAGACGCCGTTCACCGCGATGCTGTCGCCCAGCTTCACGTCGCCCAGGTCGAGCTTGCCGGTTTCCACATACACCCGCACATCGCCGCCTTTGGGGCTCAATGCGCGGATGCTGCCGATGGATTCGATGATGCCTGTAAACATGGAGTCCTCCTCGAGAACAGGGTCGCCGCGTGGCGAAGGCCCGAAATTATACGCTCGCTGCTGGCAGAGGAATGGCAATGACTCGCCAGTCATCGCCTACGGCGCGCATTTCAATGATTTTCAGCTGCGGTGCCTCGCGCATCTGCGTCAGCGGCCAGTCGAGCAGCGGTCGCGCCGAGGAACCAAGGAACTTGCCGGCGACAAAGATCTGGTACTCGTCCACCAAGCCTTGCTGGGCAAATGCGCCCGCCAGGCGCGGGCCGGCTTCCACCAGCACCTCGTTGACGCCACGGGCGGCCAGCTCGCTCAGCAGCCGACGCAGGTCCACCTGGCCATCGGCACCCGGCACGATCAGGCACTCCGGACCGTTGGCGTACTGTTCCTCCACCGCGGCGCAGGTAGCGACCAGCGCCGGCCCCGCCTTGAAGAACGGCGCATCGAGCGGCACCCGCAGGCGGCCGTCGATCAATACGCGCAAGGGTGGACGGCTCATGGCCAGGGCGGTCTGCTCCGCATCCAGCCCCAGTTCCTCGGCACGCACGGTCAGTCGGGCGTTGTCCGCCAGCACCGTGTCGGCACCGGTCAACACCACGCTGGCCTCGGCCCGCAGGCGCTGCACCGCGGAACGCGCGGCGGGGCCGGTGATCCACTGGCTTTCGCCGCTGGCCATGGCGGTGCGCCCGTCCAGGCTCATGGCCAGCTTGACCCGCACGAACGGCAGGCCGTGTTCCATGCGCTTGAGGAAACCCCGGTTGAGCGCCCGCGCTTCCTGCTCCATCACCCCACTGTGGGTGGCGATGCCGGCCTGGGCCAGGCGCTGCAGGCCACGGCCGGCGACTTCCGGGTTGGGGTCCTGCATCGCCGCCACGACCCGCGCCACGCCGGCGTCCACCAAAGCATCGGCGCACGGCGGCGTACGGCCGTGATGGCTGCAGGGTTCGAGGGTCACGTAAGCAGTGGCGCCGCGGGCGTTGGCACCGGCGGCGCGCAAGGCGTGGACTTCGGCATGGGGCTCGCCGGCCCGCACATGCCAGCCTTCGCCGACGACCTGGCCGTCGCGCACGATCACACAACCGACCCGCGGATTGGGGTGAGTGCTGAAGCGGCCTTTGGCGGCCAGCTCCAGGGCTCGCGCCATATAGTGGGCGTCGAGTACCGCCTGTTCGCCGGAGATGTTCATTCTTTGCCCGGCTCGCGGGCGAGACGGTCGATCTCTTCGCGGAACTCGTTGAGATCCTGGAAGCGCCGGTAGACCGAGGCGAAGCGGATATAAGCCACTTCATCGAGCTTTTGCAGCTCGGCCATCACCAGTTCGCCAACGACCAGGGATTTGACCTCGCGCTCGCCGGTGGCGCGCAGCTTGTGCTTGATATGCACCAGCGCGGCTTCCAGGCGCTCGACGCTGACCGGACGTTTTTCCAGGGCACGCTGCATGCCAGCGCGGAGTTTTTCTTCGTCGAAGGGCTGACGGCTGCCGTCAGTCTTGATCAGGCGCGGCAACACCAGTTCGGCGGTTTCGAAAGTGGTGAAACGTTCACCGCAGGCCAGGCATTCACGCCGGCGGCGCACCTGTTCGCCTTCGGCGACCAGACGCGAGTCGATGACCTTGGTGTCGTTGGCACCGCAGAAGGGACAGTGCATGGTGGCAGGCAACAAAAAAAGGGAGGGCCATGGTAGCGCATCCCACTGGCAAGACAAGCCATAGCCTTTACGGTATACAGACCGACTATTATGTTTTGCACATGGAATTTCGCCTTGTTGGAGCTTCGCATGCCACTACGACCGCTCGTTCTGCTCAGCCTTTTCAGCCTGCTGGTGGCTTGCAGCAGCGACGCCCCGAAACCGGCCGCCTCCACCGTGCCGCCCCAGCAGAGTGTGAAAAAAGCCCAGGAATCCACCGACCTCGGCCCCCTGCCGGCCTATCAGCGTGAATTGAGCGGGACCCTGCAAGGCGTACCGGCGGGCGCCGAAGTGGAACTGGCGCTGCTGGTGATCGACGAGCGCGGCCGGCCGCAACGTTTGCTGGCCAGCAGCAACCTGATTGGCAACAACAAGGTCCTGCCGTTTCGCCTGCGCTTCAATCCCGACGTCTTCCCGGTGGGCGCCCGCGTCGAACTGCGCGGCCGCGCCAGCCAGTCCGGCCAGTTGATCCTGCACCTGCCGGCGCGACTCATCACCCAGCCGACCACCCAGGCCGTGGGCCAGCTGCAATTCGTCAAAGCACCATGACCCCACCGCTCGACCTGCAACGCGCCCTGAGCGAACTGCTGGGCGATGCCCAACTGGTGGCCTGCGAACTGCCGGAAACCGAGCTGAAGCTGTGGTTGATCGATGCCGACAACATGGACCGCGCCTTCACCCCGGAAGAAACCCGGCGAATTCTCCATGAACCGCCGTACTGGAGTTTCTGCTGGGCCAGCGGCCTGGCCCTGGCGCGCTACCTGTCCGAGCGGCCGCAGTGGGTGCAAGGCAAGCGGGTACTGGATTTCGGCGCCGGCTCCGGCGTGGCCGGTATCGCTGCACTGAAAGCCGGCGCGCTGGAAGTGGTGGCCTGCGACCTCGACCCGCTGGCCATCGCCGCCTGCCGGGCGAATGCCGCGCTCAATGGGGTTGAACTGGGTTACTCCACGGACTTCTTCGCGGAAGCCGACCGCTTCGACCTGATCCTGGTGGCCGACGTGCTCTATGACCGTGCCAACCTGCCGCTGCTGGATGAATTCCTCAGCCGCGGACGCCAGGCGCTGGTGGCGGACTCCCGGGTCAAGGACTTCCAGCATCCGCTGTACCGACGCCTGGAAATGCTCCACGCCCTGACCCTGCCGGATCTGGCCGAGCCCTGGGAGTTCCGCGAGGTGAGCCTGTATCACGCGCAGCGTGATTGATAGAGGACGGGCCACGTTGTGGCCTATCGCGGGCAAGCCTCGCTCCTACAAAAGAAACGCCGCCTGTAGGAACGAGGCTTGCCCGCGAAACAATCTAGCGGTCACCCCATGCCCCGCTTTCAGCCGCCCCCCGCCAAGCCTTATAGTGGTTCCATTCACGTTTTTTCGAGATCCCCCATGAGTCAGGACACGCCGTACATTTTCGACGCCAGCACCGCCGACTTCGACCAGTCGGTGATCGAGAACTCGTTCCACAAGCCGGTATTGGTGGATTTCTGGGCCGAATGGTGCGCGCCCTGCAAGGCGCTGATGCCGATGCTGCAACAGATCGCCGAGAGCTATCAGGGCGAGCTGCTGCTGGCCAAGGTCAACTGCGATATCGAGCAGGACATCGTCGCCCGCTTCGGCATTCGCAGCCTGCCGACCGTGGTGCTGTTCAAGGACGGCCAGCCGGTGGACGGCTTTGCCGGGGCGCAACCGGAATCCGCGGTGCGCACCATGCTCGAACCCCATGTGCAGATGCCGCCGCCCAAGGCCGCCGATCCGCTGGAACTGGCTGAAGCGCTGTTCGCCGAAGGCCGCATCGCCGAGGCCGAGGCCACGCTGAAAGTGCTGCTGGGCGAAGACAACAGCAACGCCAAAGCACTGATCCTCTACGCCCGCTGCCTGGCCGAACGCGGTGAACTGGGTGAAGCCCAGACCGTGCTCGACGCGGTCACCGGTGATGAGCACAAAGCCGCGCTGGCCGGGGCCAAGGCGCAGATCACCTTCCTCAAGCAGGCCGCCGACCTGCCGGACAGCGCCGACCTGAAAAGCCGCCTGGCGCAGAACCCGCAGGACGACGAGGCGGCGTATCAGCTGGCCATCCAGCAACTGGCGCGCCAGCAGTACGACGCGGCGCTGGATGCCCTGCTCAAGCTGTTCATTCGCAACCGCGGCTACAACGAAGGCCTGCCGCACAAGACCTTGCTGCAAGTGTTCGAACTGCTGGGCAACGATCACCCGCTGGTGACCACCTACCGCCGCAAGCTGTTTGCCGCGCTGTACTGATTCATAACTGGTAGCCGCGCCGGCTTATCGCAAGCCGGCTCAGCCCTCGCCTACTCGATCCAGCTGTAGAGCGGCGTATCGCCGCCGCTCACTACCTTGACCTGTGCGCTATGGCGCAGGCGCACCAGCAGGCGCTTGCCCGCCGCGGCGCTGCCGGTCAGGCCTTCCAATTGCTCCAGCAGGTCCGGGCCACTCAATTGCCCGGCCTTGCGCAGCAAGTCCCTGGCGATCTGCCACAGCGCATCGTCCTGGCTCGCCGGCTTGGCCACGGGCGCACCGCTTTCGGCTTTGGCCGCCTGCAACGGCGCCCCCAGCCGGGCACTCAGCTGATCCCAGTCGGCCTCGTCCAGTTCCAGGGTCAAATCCACCGGCCATTCGCCGATGCTTCCACGAATCCGCACCATCGCTCTGCTCCCGATCTTTTCTGACGAGCATGCTCCCATGCGTCTTGCGCAACGCCAAGCAGGCGGTCAAACTCTCGCCACTCTTGTTATAAGATTACATAACATTTTTTTCATGTTCGCTCCGGAGACTTGCCATGCGTCGTCTGCTGCTCGCCCTGCCGTTCGCCCTATTGCCCCTGGCCATCGCTCACGCGGCCGAAAAACACGATCACGACCATGAGCACGGCAGCCTCGGCGCTCACGAGCATGGCGTGGCCCGCCTGAACGCCGCGCTGGACGGCCAGACCCTGGAGCTGGAACTGGAAAGCCCGGCGATGAACCTGGTGGGTTTCGAACACGCCGCCAGCACCGACGCGGACAAGGCCAAGGTCGCCGCCGTACGGGCCCAGCTGGAAAAACCGCTGGCACTGTTCAGCCTGCCGCCCGCCGCCGGTTGCGTGGTGGCGCAACAGGAACTGGAAAGCCCGCTGTTCGGCGACAAGCCCGAGGATCACGACGAAGACCATGACGACGCGAAGGATGCCAACGGCCACGAGCATCACCACGAACACAGCGAGATCCATGCGCACTACCAGTTCACCTGTGCCACGCCGGGCGCGCTGAAGAGCCTGGACCTGGCCGGGGTGTTCAAGACCTTCCCCGCTACCCAGAAAATTCAGGTACAACTCATCTCGCCAAGTGGCCAGCAAGGCGTGGAAGCGACCTCCAAGGCCGCCAGCCTGAAGTTCTGACCGCGACTCCTGTAGCCGCTGCCACAGGCTGCGATCGAGCCCGAAGGGGTCGTTGCTCTTGAGGCCCCCGGAAGGTTCTGCGGACCTTATCGCAGCCTTCGGCAGCGGCTACAAAACTCACACCATGATCGGCCCAACATGACCCAAGCACTTATCCAATTGTCCGACCTGGGCTTCAGCTGGCCCGGCCATCCGCAGTTGCTGGATATACCGACATTTCGCCTGGAAGCAGGTGAAACGCTGTTCCTCAAGGGCCCCAGCGGCAGCGGCAAGACCACCCTGCTCGGCCTGCTCGGCGGCGTGCAGAAACCCGATTGCGGCAGCATCCGCCTGCTGGGCCAGGAGCTGACCGAACTCTCGGCCGGCGCCCGCGACCGCTTCCGGGTCGATCACACCGGCTACATCTTCCAACAGTTCAACCTGCTGCCGTTTCTGTCGGTGCGCGAGAACGTCGAGCTGCCCTGCCACTTCTCCAGATTGCGCGCCGGCCGCGCCGTGCAGCGCCACGGCAGTGTCGACCAGGCAGCGGCCACCCTGCTCGCCCACCTGGGGTTGAAAGACCCCGACCTGCTCGAACGCCGCGCCGACTCGCTGTCCATCGGCCAGCAACAACGGGTCGCCGCCGCCCGCGCACTGATCGGCCAGCCGGAACTGGTGATCGCCGACGAGCCGACCTCGGCGCTGGACTACGACGCCCGCGAAGCCTTTATCCGCCTGTTGTTCGCCGAATGCCGCGAGGCCGGGGCCAGCCTGTTGTTCGTCAGTCACGACCAGAGCCTGGCGCCGCTGTTCGATCGCAACCTGTCGCTGGCCGAACTCAATCGCGCCGCCACGCCCGCAGAGGTCTGAGATGTATCTGTTCCGTCTAGCCATGGCCAGCCTGGCTAACCGCCGCTTCACCGCGATCCTCACCGCCTTCGCCATCGCCCTGTCGGTCTGCCTGCTGCTGGCGGTCGAGCGGGTGCGCACCGAAGCCCGCGCCAGTTTCGCCAGCACCATCAGCGGCACCGACCTGATCGTCGGCGCCCGCTCCGGTTCGGTGAACCTGCTGCTGTATTCGGTGTTCCGCATCGGCAACGCCACCAACAACATTCGCTGGGACAGCTTCGAGCATTTCGCCAATAGCCCGAAAGTGAAATGGGCAATCCCGATTTCCCTCGGCGATTCCCATCGCGGCTACCGGGTGATGGGCACCACCGAGGCCTACTTCGAGCATTACCAGTACGGCCACCAGCAGAACCTGCAACTGGCCAGCGGCCGCGAGTTCGCCAGCGATCCGTTCGAAGTGGTGCTCGGCGCCGAAGTCGCCGAGGCCCTGCATTACAAGCTCGGCGACAAGCTGGTGCTGGCCCACGGCGTGGCGGCCATCAGCCTGGTCAAGCACGACGACAAACCCTTCACCGTGGTCGGCATCCTCAAGCGCACCGGCACCCCTGTGGACCGCACGCTGCACATCAGCCTCGGCGGCATGGAAGCGATCCACATCGACTGGCACAACGGCGTGCCGGCCCAGGGCAACGGCCGCATCAGCGCCGACCAGGCACGCAACATGGACCTGACGCCGCAAGCGATCACCGCCTTCATGCTCGGCCTGAACAGCAAGATCGCCACCTTCGCCGTGCAGCGCGAGATCAACGAATACCGCGGCGAACCGATGCTGGCGATCCTGCCCGGGGTCGCCCTGCAAGAACTGTGGAGCCTGATGGGCACCGCGGAAAAGGCCTTGTTCGTGGTGTCGTTGTTCGTGGTGCTGACCGGCCTGATCGGCATGCTCACGGCGATCCTCACCAGCCTCAACGAGCGCCGCCGGGAGATGGCGATCCTGCGTTCGGTCGGCGCCCGCCCCTGGCATATCGCGACCTTGCTGGTGCTGGAAGCCTTCGCCCTGGCGCTGTTCGGCGTGCTCGCCGGGCTCGGCCTGCTGTACCTGGGCATCGCCCTGGCCCAGGGTTATGTGCAGTCGACCTACGGCCTGTACCTGCCGCTGGCCTGGCCGAGCGAGTATGAGTGGACGCTGCTCGGCGGTATCCTGATCGCCGCCCTGCTGATGGGCAGCGTGCCGGCCTGGCGCGCCTACCGACAATCGCTGGCCGATGGCCTGTCCATCCGTTTATGAGGTCTCTAGTCATGAGGAGCTCCGGCATGCCCCGTGCCCTGCTTGCGCTGTTGATGCTGGTCGCCCTGCCACTGTGGGCCGCCGAACCGCGGGACCTGGCCTGGTCGGAAATGATCCCGCCGGACGCGCCGGCGGAAGTGCCGAACATGAAGCCGCTGCACGACCTGTCGCAGATGAGCGACGCCCTGGCCGCCGAGTCCGCCCCGGCGGCCAAGCAGGACATGCCCAACGCCCCGGTGGTGCAGAGCCTGGACGGCCTGTCGGTGCGCCTGCCCGGCTACATAGTGCCGCTGGAAGTCAGTGAGGAAGGCCGCACCACGGAGTTTCTGCTGGTGCCGTATTTCGGCGCCTGTATCCACGTACCGCCACCGCCCTCGAACCAGATCGTGCACGTGAAAAGCGAGGTCGGCGTGAAGCTCGACGAGCTGTATCAGCCGTACTGGATCGAGGGGCCGATGCAGGTCAAGGCGTCCACCAGCGACATCGCCGACGCGGGTTACCAGATGGAAGCGCAGAAGATCTACGTGTACGAATTGCAGGAGTGAAACCACCGGTTCTGCAGTGCCGTACATGACCTCATCGCGAGCCAACCCGCTCCTACAGGGAACTGCATTGTTCATGTAGGAGCGAGCTTGCTCGCGATCGATTCCAAAGCGCCCGGAGCGCCCCCCGAGCGTCTCGCTCCCACGCTGATCCGGTTTTCATTGAGCTGAGTCAAAGCCTGTTCCTTGACGATCCTTACCATTGGACCTAGCCAACTCGAATCGTCCTTTGGAGCTCCCATGCACAAGTCCCTGCTCAGCGCCTCCCTGTTCGCGCTCGCGCTCGCCGCCCCGCTCGCCCACGCCCACGAAGCGGGCGACATCATCGTTCGCGCCGGTGCCATCACCGTCAATCCGAAAGCCGACAGCGGCGACGTCAAGGTCGACCGCGGTCCGTTGGCCGGTGCCAACCTCGGCGGCAAGGCGACCATGAGCAGCGACACCCAGCTGGGCCTGAACTTCGCCTACATGCTGACCAACAACATCGGCATCGAACTGCTCGCGGCCACCCCGTTCGAGCATGACGTGAAGCTCAAGGGCACCGCGCTGGACGCCGCCAACGGCAAGCTCGGTACCCTCAAGCACCTGCCACCGACCCTGAGCGTCGTGTACTACCCGCTGGACCACAAGGCCGCTTTCCAGCCTTACGTGGGTGCCGGTATCAACTACACCTGGATCTATGACGAACACGTCGGCAGCCGCGCCAGCGCCGCCGGTTTCGACAACTTCCGGGCGAAGAACTCCTGGGGCCTGGCCTGGCAGGTCGGTGCCGACTACATGCTGACCGACAACGTGATGATCAACGCCCAGGTGCGTTACGTGGACATCGACACCACCGCCTACGTGAACAACAACGCGGTCGCCGGCGGCACCCGGGCCAAGGTCGACGTGGACGTCGATCCATGGGTCTACATGGTCGGCCTGGGCTACAAGTTCTAAATCGGCCAGACAAAAAAAGGCGCCTGCAAAGGCGCCTTTTTTCATCGCTGGGGGAAAGCTCAGAGGCCCAGCAAACGTGCCAGCCCGACGCTCATCGGGGTCGGCTCGGGGAACTTGAAGCGCTGCAACAGACGCTGGTTGTTCGCCCGCGAATGGCGAATATCCCCTGAACGCGCCGGGCCGTAGCTGATCGGTGGCAACTGCCCCACCACCTCGCCCAGGGCCTCGAGCAATTGCTTGAGGGTGGTGGCCTGGTTCAGGCCGACATTCACCGCGCCGACTTCCAGCTGCGGCATTTCCAGGGACTGCACCAGCACGTCCACCAGGTCTTCGACATACATGAAATCACGGGTCTGCTCGCCATCGCCGAATACGGTGATCGGCAGGCCTTTCTGCGCGCGCTCGCAAAAGATGCTGATGACCCCTGAGTACGGCGAGGACGGATCCTGGCGCGGCCCGAAGATGTTGAAGAAACGGAAGATCGCCGGCTCCAGGCCATGCTGGCGGCGATAGAAATCAAGGTAGTACTCGCTGGCCAACTTGTCCGAGGCATAGGGCGTCAGTGGCGCCTTGGGCGTGTCTTCGTCGATCGATTCGCCCTCGCCATTGTTGCCATAGACCGCCGCGCTGGAGGCGAACAGCACGCGCTTGACGCCGGCCTGGCGCATGGCCTCGCAGACGTTGAGGGTGCCGATGAAGTTGCTCTGGTGGGTACGCACCGGGTCGTCCACCGAAGCCTGCACCGAGGCGACCGCCGCCAGGTGCGCGACCGCACGGCAGCCGCTCATCGCCCGTGCCACCAGGGCCGAATCGGCGACGTCGCCTTCGATCAGTTCGACCCGCGGGTTGTCCAGCGGCAGGTTGCTGGGTTTACCAGTGGACAGATCGTCGAGGATCCGCACCGAGTAACCCTTGGCGAGCAAAGCGTCGGTCAGGTGCGAACCGATGAAACCGGCACCGCCGGTGATCAGAATTGGGCCATCAGCCATGACGATAAAACCTATCCAGTAGAGCCGGGAGCGCCGCGCGCCAGGCACGTGGCTTGATCCCGAAGGTGTGCAGAATTTTCTTGCAGGCCAGCACCGCGTGCTGCGGCTCTTCGGCGGCGTCCGGCCGGGCAGCGTGGGCCTGGGCGGTCGGCGCCTCGATAGCCAGCGGATGCAGGCTGCGGGCCTCGGTGAGGATCGCCTGGCCCAGCGCCAGCGGCGTGGTCGCCTCATGGCCGGCGTAGTGGTAGGTGCCCCACAGCGGCGCGGCGCAATCGAGTTGCTTGAGCACGGAAATGATCACCCGGGCAGCATCGTCCACCGGCGTCGGGTTGCCCCGGCGGTCGTCGGCCAGCAGCAGCTCTTCGGGCTGCTCGGCACGCGCCAGGAAACGCCCCAGGGTGCCTTCGGCGCTGTCGTCCAGCAGCCAGCCGAAACGCAGCAGCACATGCTGCGGGCAGGTGGCGCGCACATTCTGCTCGATCCGCCACAAGGCCTGGCCACGCAGGCCCAGCGGTACCGGTTCGTCCTTTTCGCTGTAGGCGGTGGCCCGCGAACCGTCGAACACGCGGTAGCTGGAAGGCTGCAGAAGAATGATGTTGTGATGCTGGCACAGCTCGGAAAGCCGCTCGACCGCCCGTTCCTGGCTGGCCAGGCGTGCCTCGGGGACACTCTCCGCCTGGAACCAGTCGAAGTAGTACGCAAGGTTGATCAAGGCATCCGGACGGGTGTCGTCGAGCAGTTGCGTCAGGCTCGCGGCATCCCAGCCGTCTTGCGGCGGACGGGGGGCGAGGAAACCGATGTCTTCCTCTGCACCGAGGCGAATCAGCGCCTGCCCAAGGGCATTTCCGCCGCCCAGTAACATAAGGCGCATTCGCATAGAGTCAGCAGGCCCAATCTGTTCGGAACGATGGTTTGAGTCGGCCAGACCCGCGGGTTTGGCCATGAATATTGCTCAGAATCGTTGCATTTTGCGGGTTTCCGGCGCAACCGTCACTGAGAAAGTGTAGCGCCGTCGGTCATACCGCCCCTCTGTAGCCGCTGCCGAGCCCCGCGAGGCTGCGATCGGCAACGCAGTTGCCACAAACCCTGAGTCCGCGATCTGTCTGGAAAATCGCATTGGCTGGTTTTACGACCGCTACGTCGGAATGCCACCCAGCTCGATCGCAGCCTGCGGCAGCGGCTACAGAGCACGTGGTGTCCGTGTAGCCACTGACGAGGCAGGCTTGCAACTTCGCCCCGGCGGTCGCATAACGTTGTGCATGAACCTTCCCCAGATCCCCACCGACGCCCTGCCGGGTTTCCACCCCGCGGTCAGCGCCTGGTTCAACAGCTGCTTCCCGGCGGCGACCGCCGCCCAGGCCCGGGCCTGGCCGCTGATCCGCCAGCGCCGCTCGACCCTGATCGCCGCGCCCACCGGCTCGGGCAAGACCCTGACCGCCTTCCTCGCGGTGATCGACGAACTGGTGCATCGCGGCCTGGAAAACGGCGGCACGCTGCCGGAGCAGACCCTGGTGGTGTACGTCTCGCCGCTCAAGGCCCTGAGCAACGATATCCAGATCAACCTGCAAGACCCGCTGGCCGGGATTACCCAACAGCTCGAACGCATGGGCCTGCCGCAGTTGCGCATCAGCACCGCGGTGCGCACCGGCGACACCCCGCAAAAAGACCGCAGCGCCATGCGCAAGAGCGCGCCGCATATCCTGGTGACCACCCCCGAATCGCTGTATGTGCTGCTGGGCTCGGCCTCTGGCCGGCAGATGCTGGCCAGCACGCGCACGGTAATAGTCGACGAGATCCACGCCATCGCCGCCAGTAAGCGCGGCAGCCACCTGGCGTTGAGCCTGGAGCGCCTGCAAGCGCTGTGCGGCGAACCACTGACGCGCATCGGCTTGTCGGCCACGCAGAAGCCCATCGAAGCGGTGTCGCGTTTCCTGGTCGGTCATGAACGCCCCTGCGAGATCGTCGACATCGGCCACGCCCGGCCCCGGGACCTGGCCATCGAAGTGCCGCCCGTGCCGCTGTCGGCGGTCATGGCCAACGACGTCTGGGAGCTGGTCTACGAACGCATCGCCGAGCTGGCGCGGGAACACCGCACCACCCTGGTGTTCGTCAACACCCGGCGCCTGGCCGAACGCCTGAGCCGTCACCTGAGCGAGCGCCTGGGCAAGGACGCGGTGGCCGCCCACCACGGCAGCCTGGCCAAGGAGTTTCGCCTGGACGCCGAACAACGCCTCAAGCGCGGCGATTTGCAGGTGCTGATCGCCACCGCCTCGCTGGAGCTGGGCATCGATATCGGCGATGTCGATCTGGTGTGCCAGGTCGGCTCGCCGCGCTCGATCTCGGCGTTCCTGCAAAGGGTCGGGCGCTCCGGGCACCAGGTCGGCGGCACGCCCAAGGGCCGCCTGTTTGCCCTGACCCGCGACGACCTGATCGAATGCGCCGCCCTGCTCGACTGCGTGCACCGCGGCGAGCTCGATACCCTGCAGATCCCCAAGGCACCACTGGATGTGCTGGCGCAGCAGATCGTCGCCGAAGTCAGCAACCAGGAATGGCAGGAGCAGCCGCTGCTGGCAATGATCCGCCGCGCCGCGCCCTACAGCGACCTTGACGAAGGGCATTTCCAGGCGCTGCTGCGCATGCTCGCCGAGGGCTACAACGGGCGCCAGGGCATCCGCAGCGCCTACCTGCATCGCGATGCCGTCAACCGTAGCCTGCGCGGCCGGCGGGGCAGCCAGCTGACGGCGGTGACCAGCGGCGGCACCATCCCCGACAACGCCGACTACGCCGTGCTGCTGGAGCCCCAGGCGCTGAATATCGGCAGCGTCAACGAAGACTTCGCGGTGGAAAGCATCGCCGGCGATGTGTTCCAGCTGGGCAATACTTCGTACCGCATCCTGCGGGTGGAAACCGGCCGGGTGCGGGTCGAGGACGCCCACGGTCAACCGCCGACCATTCCGTTCTGGCTCGGCGAAGCCCCCGGGCGCAGCGCCGAACTGTCGTTTGCCGTGGCGCGCCTGCTGGCCCGGCTCGACGCACTGCTCGGCGCCACGCCCGGCCAGTTGCAGCCGGCCCTCGACTGGCTCGGCGACAGCCTTGGCCTGGACGCCGCCAGCGCCGAACAACTGGTCGACTACCTGGCCCGCGCACGCCAGAGCCTGGGCGCGCTGCCGTCCCAGGACACGCTGATCATGGAGCGCTTTTTCGATGAGTCCGGCGGCACCCAACTGATCATCCACACGCCGTTCGGCAGCCGGATCAATCGCGCCTGGGGCCTGGCGCTGCGCAAGCGCTTCTGCCGCACCTTCAACTTCGAACTGCAGGCCGCCGCCAGCGAAGACGCCATCGTGCTGTCGCTGTCCACCAGCCACAGTTTCGAGCTCGACGAAGTCTGGCGTTACCTGCACAGCAACGGCGCCGAACACATCCTGGTCCAGGCGGTGCTGGACGCGCCGCTGTTCGGCGTGCGCTGGCGCTGGAATGCCGGGGTGGCCCTGGCGCTGCCGCGCTTTGTCGGCGGGCGCAAGGTGGCGCCGCAGATCCAGCGGATGAAAAGCGAAGACCTGATCGCCAGCGTGTTTCCCGACCAGATCGCTTGCCTGGAAAACCTCGCCGGCGAACGGCAGATTCCCGATCACCCGCTGGTGGAGCAGACCCTGGACGACTGCCTGCACGAAGCCATGGACAGCGAGGGCTGGCTGAAGCTGTTGCGGCGCATGGAACGCGGCGAGTTGCGCCTGATCAGCCGCGACCTGCCAGCGCCCTCGCCCCTGGCCGCGGAGATCCTCAGCGCCCGGCCTTACACCTTCCTCGACGATGCGCCTTTGGAAGAGCGGCGGACCCAGGCCGTGCTCAGCCGTCGCTGGAGCGACCCCGAATCCAGCGACGACCTCGGCGCCCTGGATGCCGAGGCCATCCAGTCGGTGCGCGAGGAAGCCTGGCCCGCCCCCGGCAACCCGGATGAAATGCATGAAGCGCTGATAAGCCTGGCCTGCATCGGCGAGCACGAGACCCAAGCCAACCCGCAGTGGAGCGCTTGGCTGCAAGCCCTGGCGGACAGCGGCCGCGCCAGCCGGTTGCAGATCGACGACAAGCAGGCCCTGTGGCTGGCCGTCGAGCGCCTGGGTTGCCTGCGGGCGATTTATCCACAGGCGCCGCTGCAACCGGTCCTCGAGGCTCCGCCCGGCTTCGATGAGCAATGGCAGCGCGATGAAGCGCTGCTGGAGGTGATTCGAGCCCGGCTCAGCGGCTTCGGCCCCTTGCCGCTGGAGAGCATCGCCGCGCCCCTGGGCCTGAGCGCCAGCGAGGTCGCCCAGGTCCTGGCGCAACTGGAAAGCGAAGGTTATGTGCTGCGCGGCCGCTTCAGCCCCGGCGAGGTCCGGGAGGAGTGGTGCGAACGGCATCTGCTGGCGCGGATTCATCGCTACACCGTCAAACGCCTGCGCCGGGAGATCGAACCGGTATCGCTGCAGGACTTGATGCGCTTTCTGTTCGACTGGCAGCACCTGTCCAGCGCCACCCAGGGCCAGGGCAGCGCCATGCTGGCGCAGACGGTCGCCCAGTTCGAGGGTTATGCCGCCGCGGCCGGTGCCTGGGACAGCGACCTGCTGCCGGCGCGGATCAAGGATTACTCCGCCACCTGGCTGGATGAGCTGTGCCGCAACGGCAAGGTGGTCTGGAGCCGCCTCAGCGCCCCGCACAAAGCCGCTGGTGCAACCTTGCGCAACACGCCGATCGTGTTGCTGCCCCGCAGCCAGGTCGCGCTGTGGAGCGGTTTGGGCGCGCAACCCGACAGCAGCGAGCTGTCGCCCAAGGCACAGAAGGTCCATGAAGCCTTGAGCCAGCACGGCGCCTTGTTCTTCGATGAGTTACAGCACGAAGCCCATGTCCTGCGCACCGAACTGGAGATCGCCCTGCAGGAACTGGTGGCCGCCGGGCTGGTGAATGCCGACAGTTTTGCCGGCCTGCGCGCCTTGATCACCCCGGCCAGCAAGCGCCAGGCCCGCAGCAGCCGACGCGGGCGCGGAGCGCTGGTCGGCGGCATGGACGATGCGGGGCGTTGGGCCCTGCTACGGCGCCCGTCGCAGGTGCTGGAGGGCGTCGGCAGCCATGCGCAGGCACTCCCACCGGACACCCTGGAACACATCGCCATGACCCTGTTGCGACGTTATGGCGTGGTGTTCTGGCGCCTGCTGGAGCGCGAGGCCGACTGGCTGCCGAGCTGGCGCGAACTGCTGCGCACTTTCCATCGGCTGGAGGCCCGCGGCGAAATCCGCGGCGGGCGTTTTGTCAGCGGCCTGGCCGGCGAGCAGTTCGCCCTGCCCGAGGCCATCGCCCTGTTGCGCGAAGTTCGCCGGCGCCCGCTGGATGGCGGCCTGACCGCGGTGTGTGGCGTCGACCCGCTGAACCTCGCCGGCACCCTGCTGCCCGGGCCGAAGGTTCCGGCCCTGGCCGGCAACCGGCTGGTGTACCGCGACGGCCTGCCCGCGGCCGCCGAGATCGCCGGCAAACAGCATTTCTGGCTGGACCTCGAGCCGCAGGCCAGCCTTGAACTGCGGACCCGGTTGATTCGCCACTGACGTTGGGCCACGGACGGCCTGGGGCATCGCGTCGGTTTTATCGCGAGCAAGCTTCGCTCCTACAGAAGCCTGGCCATTCGATATTTGCTCGCAGGTCAAATATCAAATACCGAAACCGCTATTTTTCCGCACGAGTCGAATCCGGACACTGCGCTCCATTATCGAATCCACCGGAGTTGCAGCCATGCCCATTGCCTTGCTCGCGCTGACCCTCAGCGCCTTCGCCATCGGGACGACCGAGTTCGTCATCGTTGGCCTGTTACCCACCATCGGCGCCGACCTCGGCGTCAGCCTGCCGTCCGCCGGGCTGCTGGTCAGCCTGTACGCCCTGGGCGTCGCCGTCGGCGCGCCGGTGCTCACCGCGCTGACCGGCAAGGTCCCGCGCAAGTTGTTGCTGCTGTCGCTGATGGTGCTGTTCACCCTCGGCAACCTGCTGGCCTGGCAAGCGCCCAGCTATGAATCCCTGGTCCTGGCGCGCATCGTCACCGGCCTGGCCCATGGCGTGTTCTTCTCCATCGGCTCGACCATCGCCACCAGTCTGGTGCCCAAGGAGAAAGCCGCCAGCGCGATTGCCATCATGTTCACCGGCCTGACCGTGGCCCTGGTCACCGGCGTGCCGCTGGGGACCTTTATCGGCCAGCATTTCGGCTGGCGTGAAACCTTCCTCGCCGTGTCGGCGCTGGGTGTGATCGCCTTTATCGGCAGCCTGATCTACGTGCCGAAAAACATCGCCCACAGCAAACCGGCGTCCTTGCTGCAACAACTGCAAGTGCTGAAACAACCGCGCCTGCTGCTGGTGTACGCCATGACCGCGGTGGGCTACGGCGGCTCGTTCATCGCCTTCACCTTCCTCGCGCCGATTCTCCAGGACATTTCCGGCTTCAACGCCAGCACCGTCAGCCTGGTGCTGCTGGTCTACGGCATCTCGGTCGCCGTCGGCAACATCTGGGGCGGCAAGCTGGCGGACAAGCGCGGCCCGATCAGCGCCCTGAAGATCATCTTCGCCCTGCTGGCCGGCGTGCTGTTGCTGCTCACCTTCACCGCCGGCAACCCGTGGCTGGCACTGGCCACCGTGCTGGTGTGGGGCGCCGTGGCCTTCGGCAACGTACCGGGCCTGCAGGTCTACGTGGTGCGCCAGGCCGAACACCACACCCCGCAGGCGGTGGACGTGGCCTCGGGCCTGAACATCGCCGCCTTCAACCTCGGCATCGCCGGCGGCGCCTGGGGTGGCGGCCTGATCGTCGCCCACCTGGGGCTGATCCACACCGCCTGGATCGGTGGCCTGGTGGTGCTGGGCGCCCTGGCCCTGACCGCCTGGAGCGGGCGCCTGGATCGCCTCGGCCCGGTGTACGCCGAACCGGCCGAGGGTTCGAGCCGGGTGGTGGTCGGGCACTGAGCCCGCCAGCAGGCCCCAAGCAGAAAAACGCAGCCCTGGCCGGCTAGTGCCGATCAGTTAAGGACGATAGTGGCGCCACTGTAGGAGCGAGCTTGCTCGCGATGGACCTGAGAGCGCCGCGTTCATCCACTCAACACGCGTTATCGTTAACGTCCATCGCGAGCAAGCTCGCTCCTACAAAGGTGGAAAGTGCCGTCCGTAGGAAGGTCGAAACTTTCCCGCCAGCCGGGCAGTCATCAAAAGACAGAGGCGGTTCGAAGACCCTGAGACGGGAGCGGACATGGCGGCGATTCATATCGGTATTTCCGGCTGGCGCTACAAGCCCTGGCGTGGAGATTTCTACCCCGAGGGGCTGACGCACAAGCGCGAGCTGCAATTCGCTTCGCGCGCGGTCAACAGCATCGAAATCAACGGTTCGTTCTACGCGCTGCAGACCCCCGAGCGTTATGCCGACTGGTATGCCGATACCCCCAAGGGCTTCGTGTTCAGCGTCAAGGCGCCGCGCTACATCACCCATATCCTGCGGCTGCGGGACGTGCACAAGCCGATCGCCAACTTCTTCGCCTCGGGCGTGCTGGAGCTCAAGGACAAGCTCGGGCCGATCCTCTGGCAGTTTCCACCGAGTTTTCAGTTCGACGCCGAGCTGTTCGGCGCCTTTCTTCAGCAATTGCCCGCCGATACCGAACAGGCCGCCGCCCTCACCCGCCAGCACGAACCACGCCTGAACGGCCACGCCAGCACCAAGGCCTACGGCAAAAAAGCCATGCGCCATGCCGTGGAAATCCGCCATGCAAGCTTTGCCGTGCCCGAATTCCCGCACCTGCTGCGCCAGCACGGTGTGGCGCTGGTGGTGGCCGACACCGCCGGCAAGTGGCCTTATTGCGAGGACCTGACCGGCGATTTCGTCTACCTGCGGCTGCATGGCGACAAGGAGCTGTATGCCAGCGGCTATACGCCCCAGGCCCTGAAGCGCTGGGGCGACCGGATCGAGGCCTGGCACAACGGCAAACAACCCGCCGATGCCCGGCTGATCGACGCCCGGCATACCCCCAGGGCGCGCAAGAGCCGGGAGGTGTTCTGCTATTTCGACAATGACCTCAAGGTCCGCGCACCCTTCGATGCCCGCCGGTTGCTGCAGCGCTTCGGGCTCGACAAGGCGCTGGCGACGGCGCCCGGCGAGCCCGCCCCGCCCGGGGTGCTGCCATGAGCCATGACGAGTCGGCCAACAGCCCGATACCACCCGCGATCGGGCTTGCCGCCGCGCGCCGCTTCACGGTGCTGACGGTGAACACCCACAAGGGCTTCACCGCCCTGAACCGGCGCTTCATCCTGCCCGAGCTGCGCGAGGCGGTGCGCAGCGTGGAGGCGGATGTGGTGTTCCTGCAAGAGGTGCACGGCGCCCACGACCAGCACCCGCAGCGCTACAACAACTGGCCGAGCATGCCGCAATACGAGTTCCTCGCCGACAGCATCTGGCCGCAGTTCGCCTATGGGCGCAATGCGGTGTACCCGGCTGGCGACCACGGCAATGCACTGCTGTCGAAATTCCAGATCATTCGCTACGACAACCTCGACATCTCCCTGTCCGGGCACGAGAGCCGCGGCCTGCTGCATTGCGTGCTGCGCCTGCCCGGCGATGCCCTGGAAGTGCATGCCATTTGCGTGCACCTGGGGTTGCGCGAAAGCCATCGCCAGCAACAGCTGGATCTGCTGCTGCAACTGATCGCCGAGCTGCCCGGCGATGAGCCCTTGATCGTCGCCGGCGACTTCAACGACTGGCGGCTGCGCGCCGATGCACGGCTCGCGCCCAGTGGCTTGCGGGAGGCCTTTGTCAGCCTGCACGGCAAGCCAGCGCGCAGCTTCCCCGCGCGCCTGCCGCTGCTGCGGCTGGACCGGATCTACGTGCGTCATCTGAAGGTCCACCGGCCCCAGGTACTGGACACCCATCCCTGGTCCCATCTCTCCGATCACGCGCCGCTGTCGGTCGAGGTCGAGCTATGAACGACATGCCCCTGGAAAAAACCACGGTGGACAGCCTGCCCGATGCCGGGCTGGCCCACGAACCACCACGGATGGACCTCGAATATGGCTGGCACAGCAACAACCGGGTGGTGCTGCTGGAAAATGGCGAAGCCTATTTCCCCCGGGTGTTCGAAGTCCTGCGCCAGGCGCAGAGCGAGATCCTGCTGGAGACCTTCATTCTCTTCGAGGACAAGGTCGGCCAGGAGCTGCACGCTATCCTGATCGAGGCCGCACAGCGTGGCGTACGGGTCACCGTCAGCCTGGACGGCTTCGGTTGCGGCGAACTGAGCACCGAGTTCCTTGCCGCCATGAGCAACGCCGGGGTGCGCTTGCAGATATTCGACCCGGCGCAACCGATTTTCGGGGTGCGCACCAACTGGTTCCGCCGCCTGCATCGCAAGATAGTGGTGGTCGACGGCGCCATCGCCTTTGTCGGCGGGATCAACTTCTCCGCCGATCACCTGGCCGATTTCGGCCCCCAGGCCAAACAGGATTACTCGGTAGAGATCCAGGGGCCGGCGGTGGTGGATATCCACCATTTCGCCCTGCTGCAAGGCGACCGCCCGGCCCGCGCCCGCTACTGGTGGCAACGCCGCCGGCAGCGCCGCGCGCAGCTGGCCCTGACCGACCATGACGGCCAGGTACGCCTGGTCTATCGCGACAACCGCCTGCACCGCAGCGATATCGAAGAGGTCTACCGCCTGGTGCTGCGCGGGGCCCGGCAGCGGGTGGTAATCGCCAATGCCTACTTCTTCCCCGGCTATCGGCTGCTGCGCGAGATCCGCAACGCCGCGCGCCGTGGCGTCGAGGTACGGCTGATCCTGCAGGGCGAGCCGGACATGCTGGTGGCCAGGCTGGCGGCACGCATGCTCTATGACTACCTGCTCAAGGATGGCGTGACCATCTACGAATATTGCGAACGGCCACTGCACGGCAAGGTGGCGCTGGTGGACGACGACTGGAGCACCGTGGGCTCGAGCAATCTCGACCCGCTGAGCCTGTCGCTGAACCTGGAAGCCAATGTGCTGATCCGCGACCGGGCCTTCAATCACGACCTGTTCGAGCGCCTCGACCGGCTCAGCCGCGACCACTGCCAGGCCATGCCGGCCAAGGGCTCCGGCCGCGGCCGCCTGTGGCGCCTGACCGTGGGCTTCCTGGTGTTTCACATCCTGCGTCACTTTCCGGCCTGGGCCGGCTGGCTGCCCGCCCACAAGCCGCTATTGAAGCCCTTCGGCCAGGCCGCCCCCCAGCGGGAGTCGCCCCATGAGCCGCACTGACGCCCATGGTTCGACGCCCGCCGCGTCGCATGCCCGGTCGCGCTGGCAACGCCTGAAGAAACCGCTGACCATCGCCTTCTTCCTGCTGCTGATCGTGCTGTTCACCCTGCTGGCCCGGCGCATCGACTGGAGCGAAGTGCTTGGCACCCTGGCCGACTTCAAGGTGCGTACCCTGGTCATCGCCGCGAGCCTGACCCTGGCCAGCTTCCTGGTCTACGCCTGCTTCGACCTGATCGGGCGCACCTACATCCGGCAGAACCTCGGCTGGCGGCAGATCCTGCCGGTGGGGTTCATCAGCTATGCCTTCAACCTCAACCTCAGCGCCTGGGTCGGCGGGATCGCCATGCGCTACCGGCTGTACTCCAGGCTCGGGGTGAGCACCGGCAACATCGCCAAGATCCTCGGCCTGAGCCTGGCCACTAACTGGTTCGGCTACATGGCCCTGGCCGGCACCGTGTTCGCCAGTGGCCTGATGAAGTTGCCGCCCGGCTGGCAGCTCAGCAACGGCGCGTTACAGGGGGTGGGCGTCCTGCTGCTGGTGCTGGGCGTGGGCTACCTGGCGGCCTGTCGGTTTTCCCGGCGGCGCGAGTGGTCGATACGCGGGGTCGAGATCAACCTGCCCTCGTTGCACATGGCCCTGTTGCAACTGGCCCTGGGCGCGCTCAACTGGTCGCTGATGGCAGCGGTGATCTTTACCCTGCTGCCCAGCAAGCTCGATTACCCGGTGGTGCTCGGGGTGCTGCTGATCAGCAGCATCGCCGGGGTCATCACCCATATTCCGGCGGGGCTGGGGGTGTTGGAGGCGGTGTTCATCGCCCTGCTGCAACATGAGGTGTCCCGCGGCAGCCTGCTGGCCGGGTTGATCGCCTACCGGGCGATCTACTTCATCCTGCCGCTGCTGATCGCGCTGCTGATGTACCTGCTGGTAGAGGCCAGGGCCAAGGCGTTGCGCGTGGAGAAAAAGCCGCGCAAAGGCGGCTGACGCTATCGCGACAAACGCGCGCGTTCCTCTCCGGGAGCGAGCTTGCGCACCTCATTCAACCAGCGCTCCCGACTATTGCGACTGAATGATGCTCAACCGTTCTCCCACCACCATTTCCGTGATCCAGTCCACCAGGATCGAGGTGTAGGCCTGCTGCGACACGGGATCGCTCAGGGCATGGTCGGCGCCGTCGATGATCCGGTGGGTCATGGAATGGGTCTGCTGGCAGGCCGCGCGGTAACTCATGATGGTGGCGTGTGGCACATGCTCGTCGGTCTCCGACTCCACCAGCAGCACATCCCCGGTGAACGCCGCGCAGGCATGCAGCGCCCGGTTGCTGTCCATGCGCACCAGGCTGCTGCGGTAATCCAGCAGGTCGGCCTTGTCCAGGTCACGCTTGGGGCTGTTCCAGGCTTCGTCGCGGTACAGCGCCGGGACCCGTAGCGCCAGCCAGCGCACCGGTCGCAGCGAGGTCAGGATGCTCGCCAGGTAGCCACCGTAACTGGTGCCCACCACGGCGATCGCCGAGGTGTCGAGGGCCGGGTGGGCCAGCAGGCGGTCATAGGCCGCCAACAGGTCGCGCAGGTTGTCTTCGCGGCTCACGCGGTTCAGCGGAATACCGCTGCCGGCGTGGCCCCGCAGGTCGAAGGTCAGGCACACGCAACCCAGCCCGGCGATGCCCCGGGCGCGCTCCAGGTCGCGCTCCTGGCTACCGCCCCAGCCGTGGACAAACAGTACGCCGGGGACTTTCGACCTGGGAGTGAGGAAAGTCCCGCTCATCTGCTCGTCATCGATGTCGATTTGAATGCTTTCGCTTCTAGCCGTCATAGGATTGGACCGTTGCATATTTGAGAAGAAAGTCACTGTGCTCCGCGGGCCCGCGATAGACCTCGATGGCATCGGCCGGCAAAGGCTGGTCGACATAGGTTTCCACCGCGGACACACGAATCGCGCGCATGCCCGGATGGTCGATAAAGGCCTGCAAAGCCGCCACTTCGGCGCTGCTGGCACCGCCCATGCGCCACGATTGCTCGAGTACGCCGCTGCGCTGCCGGCCTTCGGCGTCCAGGCCCTGGGCGATGTCGTAATTGCGCCGGGAGGCGAAAAACCGCGGATAGGCCTCATCGGCGGCGGCGTCGAAAACCCGGGCCTGCTGCACCGCCTGGCGCACGTCCGTCGGCAGTGGCAGCGCCAGCAACTCAGGGTAGCCCCCCTGCACCACCAACAGCTCGGAGCCACCGTAGACCTGCTCGCCGTCGGCGTCCTCGGTCAGGTACTGCTGGCCGCAGTAGCTGAGGACATGGCCGGCGATAAAGGACTGGCCGGCGCTGTAGGTGACCACCTGTTGCAGATCCTGCTCCAGGACCACGCCTTCATTGAACTGCCGGGCGACCTCCGGTTGCGTCAGCAGCTCGTCGAAGTGCTCCAGGCTCTCGATCACCTGCTGGCCACGACCGGCGCAGGCATGGATCGGCTTCATGCGGATCGGTCCGCTGTAAAGCAAATGGCTGGCCGCTGGCCGGGCATCGTTCAGGGAAAACACGCTCAGGCCGTCCAGCACCACATTGCGCACCCGCCGGGAGAACAGCGGCGCCCAGCCCGGCGGGGCCACGGCGTTCTTGTTCAGCAGGCCATGGGTGATAGCCTTGGTGCAGATAAAATCATGCTCGACATACCCGCCCCACAGGTCGTCCGGCCCCGTGACCCGCAATTGCCGGGCCGCGGCAGGGCCGACGATGGTCTGCGTCGGCAACAGGTACAGCTCGTCCTGGCCATGCACGAGCGGGTCGTAGTCACCGGCGAATTCCAGCCCGAGGATTTGTGCCAGCCACCGGGCCAGCGCGCGATTGGTCTCCACGACATGCTGCGAGGCCCCAGGGTGGACCGAGTGGGCGACCACCCGTTTCTTGCGTTGCGTCGGGGCCATGCGTCCCCCTTCGTCATCGGCGTGGTGAATGTACAAGAAAGGGTGCAGGGATCACGCCAAGGCCCGGGGGGAGTCGAATAGCCCCTGGATAAGCGCTCTACGCCATCGTTGCTGGCATTGGGCCTGTCTTATTTTGCACGATCGGCCGGCGCCGCCCGGTATTTTGCACGACTCGCGGAGGTCAGCCCTGCCCGGCCCGTGCCAGCGGTGTCGGCGGCGTCACGCCGAAACGCGCGCGATATTCGCTGGGCGCCAGCCCGGTGATCTTCTTGAAGGTGGCGCGGAACGCCCCAGGGTCCTGGTAACCGACCGTCCAAGCGATATGGTCGATGGTGCCGTTGGTGAACTCGAGCATTTCCCGGGCCTTGCCCACCCGCAGGTGCTGGCAATATTCGGTGGGCTTGAGCCCGGTGGCGGCCCGAAAGCGCCGCAGGAAGGTGCGCTCCTCCAGCCCGGCCTGCTGCGCCATGACGGCGAGGGAAACGTCCACCGCGCCATTGGCCTGCAGCCAGTGCTGCACCTTGAGGATCGCCGCGTCGCCGTGGCCGAGGATCGGCGCGAAGTTACTGCCGCACTGGCTGGCGCTGTCGCTGTGTTCGATCACCAGAAAACGCGCGGTGCCGCTGGCGATGCTCGGGCCTAGCAGGCGGTCGACCATGCGCAACCCGAGTTCGGACCAGGCCATCAGGCCGGTGGTGGTGATCAGGTCGCCATCGTCGACGATCGGCTTGTCGGCGTTCAGGCGGATGTTCGGGTAGCGCTCGGCGAACTGCTTCGCCGAGGTCCAGTGAGTGGTGGCACTGCGACCGTCGAGCAGGCCACTTTCGGCCAGCAGGATCGAGCCGACACAGACCCCGCCCAGGGTCGCGCCATTGGCATGCTGCTGGCGCAGCCATTGGGTCAGCGCCTGCGGTGCCTGCGCCCGGGAGAAGCCGGCCACCGAGGGTGGGATCAGCACCGCCAGCAATGGCCCCTCAACATCAGGGTGACTGTCGTATACCCGTATAGGCGCCTGGTCGGCCTGCGCCTGCCAGTGGCTGATGCGCAACAGCGGCAACTGCGTACTGCGTTGTTCGGCGGCGATACGGTTGGCGACCCCGAACAGGTCGGTCAAGCCATGCACCGCGGCCATCTGTGCCCCGGGATAGATCAGCACGCCCAGCTCGGCGACTGCGCTTTCCATACCCATTGTCAGTTTTCCCCCTGCTATTGTCGGTGCGGCCAATCCTCGACCGGCCCGCCGGAGCCAATACTGGACTCCACAGCCAGCCACTACTTCAGAGGACACACCCATGGCCAAGCAAGCGCTCATCGTAGTCGATATCCAGAACGACTACTTCCCCAACGGCAAGTGGCCCCTGGTGGGCGTCGAAGCCGCCGCCGACAACGCCGCGCGGCTGATCCAAGCCTTCCGTGACAGCGGCCAGCAGGTGGTGCACATCCGCCACGAATTCACTTCCGACAGCGCGCCGTTCTTCACCCCCGGCTCCAGCGGCGCACAACTGCATCCCAAGGTCAGCAACCGCGCCGACGAACCGGTGGTGCTCAAGCACTTCGTCAATTCGTTCCGCGAAACCGAGCTCGAAGCCATTCTCGACCAACACGACATTGAACACCTGGTGGTGGTCGGCAGCATGAGTCACATGTGCATCGACGGCGTCACCCGCGCTGCCGCCGACCTGGGCTATGGCGTCACAGTGATCCATGACGCCTGCGCCACCCGCGACCTCGAATTCAATGGTGTGGTGGTGCCAGCGGCCCAGGTCCACGCTGCATTCATGTCGTCCCTGGGGTTCGCCTACGCCAGCGTGGTGTCCACCGATGAGTTTCTGGCGGGCAGCCGCTGATTCTGTCGGGCCCTTCCTTGCTGGAGGCTCTGGGACAACGGAGTCCCCAGCACCGAACTTGCGATAGATAGAAAGCAAAAAGCCCGTAGCGTTTGCGCGCTACGGGCCTTTTTCATGCCGTTGCCGAGAGGGCTCTCTTAGAACGGAATATCGTCATCGAAGCTGTCGTCGAAGTTCTGCGCCGGCTGTGGCGAGGACTGCTGAGGCGCTGGACGCGATTCGCGTTGTGGCGCCTGCGAAGGCTGTGGACGCGACTGCTGCGGACGTGGCGCAGAGTTGCCCATGCCCTGGCCCTGGTCGCCCTGTGGACGGCCGCCCAGCAGCTGCATGGTGCCCTGCATGTCGACGATGATTTCAGTGGTGTAGCGCTTGATGCCGTCTTTTTCCCACTCGCGGGTCTGCAGCTTGCCTTCGATGTAGACCTGCGAACCTTTGCGCAGGTATTCGCCGGCGATTTCCGCGACCTTGCCGAACATCGACACACGGTGCCACTCGGTCTTCTCGACCTTCTGACCGGTTTGCTTGTCGGTCCACTGTTCGCTGGTGGCCAGACTCAGGTTGGTCACGGCGTTACCGTTAGGCAGGTAGCGAACTTCAGGATCCTGGCCGCAAGTGCCGACCAATATGACTTTGTTAACCCCACGGGCCATAACGTTCTCCTAGGCTTCGCACGCCGATCGGGCTGGGTTGACCAGCTGCTCGAGGGTCGCGCGATCCAATAATTCGGTGTCCAATTTGATGTAAATGGCGGCTTCTTCGGCCACCATCACTGCATCTGTTACCCCAACAACGGCCTTCAGGCGCTCGACCAGACCGGCTTCGCGGATCGCTTCGGGCGATAACGGCAAGCGCAGGCTCGTCACGTAAGGAGGTTCGCGCATGGTAACAGCAAAGGCCAACCACAGGGCAGCAAGTCCTGCACACCCCAGGAACACAACCGACAAACCGCCATGCTGGAACAACCAGCCGCCGAGAATGCCGCCCAGCGCCGAACCGAGGAACTGGCTGGTGGAATAGACCCCCATGGCCGTGCCCTTGCCGCCGGCCGGTGAAACCTTGCTGATCAGCGACGGCAGCGAAGCTTCCAGCAGGTTGAACGCGGTGAAGAACACCACCGTGCCGATCACCAGCGCCCGCAGGCTGTCGCCGAACTCCCAGAAGAATAGCTCGGTGAGCAGCAGCGTACTGACCGCGCCCAGCAGAACTCGTTTCATTTTGCGTTTTTTCTCGCCGTAGATGATGAACGGGATCATGGCGAAGAAGGAGATCAACAGCGCGGTGAGGTAGACCCACCAGTGCTGTTCCTTGGGCAGGCCGGCTTTTTCCACCAGGGCCAGCGGCAAGGCGACGAAGCTCGACATCAGCATCGCATGCAACACGAAGATACCAAGATCCAGGCGCAACAGGTCCGGATGCTTGAGCGTCGGCAACAGCGCCTGGCGCGCGACCCCGGACTCACGGTGCTGCAATGGGCCGGTCGAGTGCGGCACCATGAAGGCAACGATGAAAATGCCCAGCAGCGCCATGCCGCCGGTGGCGAAGAACAGCCCGGACAAACCGAAAGCGCGGGTCAGCAGCGGGCCGGCCACCATGGCCACGGCAAAGGACAGGCCGATGGTCATGCCGATCATGGCCATGGCCTTGGTGCGGTGCTGCTCGCGGGTCAGGTCCGACAACAGCGCCATGACCGCCGCGGAAATCGCCCCGGCACCCTGCAGGATGCGCCCGGCGATCACGCCCCAGATCGAGTCGGCGTTGGCCGCCAGCACACTGCCCAGGGCAAAGACGATCAGCCCCAGGTAAATCACCGGACGACGACCGATACGGTCGGAAATGATCCCGAACGGGATCTGGAAAATCGCCTGGGTCAGGCCGTAAGCGCCGATCGCCAACCCGATCAGGGCCGGGGTCGCTCCTGCCAGATCCATCCCATAGGTCGCCAGGACCGGCAACACCATGAACATGCCAAGCATACGGAAGGCGAACACCAGGGCCAGACCGCTTGCCGCGCGGGTCTCGGCGCCACTCATGCGCTCGCTGTGGGGATCATGCATGGAAAAACCTCGTGTGAACCGGCGGCGATTCTACCAGTCCGATCGATTGACGGGGTATATGGCGACGCTTTGCCGCGCAGGTTTCATCTACGGCTGCACAGACCTCATTTGATAGTGTGCATCCATCCAGTATTTGCCCTTATACTCCTACGTTTTCGACGCCCGCCGAGCGAGGCCACTTTGGACAAGATCCTGATTCGTGGGGCCCGAACCCACAACCTGAAGAACATCGACCTGACCCTGCCACGGGACAAACTGATCGTCATCACCGGCCTGTCCGGATCCGGCAAATCGTCTCTGGCGTTCGACACCTTGTATGCCGAAGGCCAGCGCCGTTATGTCGAGTCGCTGTCGGCCTATGCCCGGCAATTCCTGTCGATGATGGAAAAACCCGACGTCGACACCATCGAAGGTTTGTCGCCAGCGATTTCCATCGAACAGAAATCCACCTCGCACAACCCGCGCTCCACCGTCGGCACCATCACCGAGATCTACGACTACCTGCGCCTGTTGTATGCACGCGTGGGTACGCCACGCTGCCCGGATCACGACATCCCGCTGGAAGCCCAGACCGTCAGCCAGATGGTCGACCTGGTGCTGGCCCAGCCGGAAGGCAGCAAGCTGATGCTGCTGGCGCCGGTGATTCGCGAGCGCAAGGGCGAGCACCTGTCGGTCTTCGAGGAACTGCGTGCCCAGGGCTTCGTTCGCGCCCGGGTCAACGGCAAGCTCTACGAGCTGGATGAGTTGCCGAAGCTGGATAAACAGAAAAAACACTCGATCGATGTGGTGGTCGACCGCTTCAAGGTCCGCACCGACCTGCAGCAGCGTCTGGCCGAGTCGTTCGAGACCGCGCTGAAGCTGGCCGACGGTATCGCCCTGGTGGCGCCAATGGACGACGAACCCGGCGAAGAAATCATCTTCTCCGCGCGCTTCGCCTGCCCGATCTGCGGCCACGCCATCAGCGAACTGGAACCCAAGCTGTTCTCCTTCAACAACCCGGCCGGTGCCTGCCCGACCTGCGACGGCCTGGGGGTCAAGCAGTTCTTCGACATCAAGCGCCTGGTCAATGGCGAGCTGACCCTGGCCGAAGGGGCGATTCGCGGCTGGGACAGGCGCAACGTCTATTACTTCCAGATGCTCGGCTCGCTGGCGTCGCATTACGGCTTCAGCCTGGAAGTACCGTTCAACCAGCTGCCGGCCGACCAGCAGAAGGTCATCCTCAACGGCAGCGGCACGCAGAACGTCGACTTCAAGTACCTCAACGATCGTGGCGATATCGTCAAGCGCTCCCACCCGTTCGAAGGCATCGTGCCGAACCTGGAACGTCGCTACCGCGAGACCGAATCGGCCACCGTGCGCGAGGAGCTGGCCAAGTTCCTCAGCACCCAGCCGTGCCCGGACTGCCGTGGTACCCGCCTGCGTCGTGAAGCACGCCACGTGTGGGTCGGCGAGAAGACTTTGCCGGCCGTCACCAGCCTGCCGATCGGCGATGCCACCGATTACTTCGGCACCTTGTCGCTGACCGGACGCCGTGGCGAGATCGCCGACAAGATCCTCAAGGAGATCCGCGAGCGCCTGCAGTTCCTGGTCAACGTCGGCCTGGACTACCTGACCCTGGATCGCAGCGCCGACACCCTGTCCGGCGGCGAGGCGCAGCGGATCCGCCTGGCCAGCCAGATCGGCGCCGGCCTGGTAGGAGTGATGTACATCCTCGATGAACCCTCCATCGGTCTGCACCAGCGCGACAACGACCGTCTGCTGGGCACCCTGAAACACCTGCGGGATATCGGCAACACGGTGATCGTGGTCGAACACGACGAGGACGCCATTCGCCTGGCCGACTATGTGGTGGACATCGGCCCGGGCGCCGGCGTGCATGGCGGGCAGATCGTCGCCGAAGGTACACCCGACGAGGTGATGTCCCATCCCGACTCACTGACTGGCAAGTACCTCTCCGGTCGGGTGAAAATCGCCGTGCCGGCCAAGCGTACGCCACGCAACAAGAAGCTTTCGCTGTCCCTCAAGGGGGCCCGCGGCAACAACTTGCGCAACGTCGACCTGGAGATTCCGATCGGCCTGCTGACCTGCGTGACCGGTGTCTCCGGCTCGGGTAAATCGACCCTGATCAACAACACCCTGTTCCCCCTCAGTGCCACGGCGCTGAACGGCGCGACCACGCTGGAAGCCGCTGCGCACGACAGCATCAACGGCCTGCAGCACCTGGACAAGGTGGTGGATATCGACCAGAGCCCTATCGGTCGTACACCGCGCTCCAACCCGGCGACCTACACCGGGCTGTTCACGCCGATTCGCGAACTGTTTGCCGGGGTTCCCGAATCGCGCTCGCGCGGCTACGGTCCGGGCCGCTTCTCCTTCAACGTCAAGGGCGGCCGCTGCGAAGCCTGCCAGGGCGACGGTCTGATCAAGGTGGAAATGCACTTCCTGCCGGACATCTACGTGCCGTGCGATGTGTGCAAGAGCAAGCGCTACAACCGCGAAACCCTTGAGATCAAATACAAGGGCAAGAGCATCCACGAGGTCCTGGAAATGACCATCGAGGAAGCGCGGGAGTTCTTCGACCCGGTGCCGGCGCTGGCGCGCAAGCTGCAGACGCTGATGGACGTGGGGCTGTCCTATATCAAGCTGGGACAGTCGGCGACGACCTTGTCCGGCGGTGAAGCGCAGCGGGTCAAGCTGTCTCGCGAGCTGTCCAAGCGCGATACAGGGAAGACCCTCTACATCCTCGACGAGCCAACCACCGGCCTGCACTTCGCCGACATCCAGCAGTTGCTGGACGTTCTGCATCGCCTGCGCGACCACGGCAACACTGTGGTGGTGATCGAGCACAACCTGGATGTGATCAAGACTGCCGACTGGCTGGTGGACCTGGGGCCGGAAGGCGGCTCCAAGGGCGGCCAGATCATTGCCGTGGGTACACCGGAGCAATTGGCAGAGATGCCGCAATCCCATACCGGTTACTACCTCAAGCCACTGCTGACCCGCGACCGGGCCTGAGCCCCATGAAAAAGCCCCTGCCATTAGGAAATGGCAGGGGCTTTTTTGTGCCCGTCAGAACCCTGCAGTTGCCTGCAGGAAAGGGCTAGCGCATCAGAACTGCGACTGCAGGTAGTTTTCCAGACCGATCGACTTGATCAGACCCAACTGCTTTTCCAGCCAGTAGGTATGGTCTTCTTCGGTATCGGCCAACTGCACACGCAGGATGTCACGGCTGACATAGTCCTTGTGCTTCTCGCACAGCTCGATGCCCTTGCACAGTGCTGCGCGGACCTTGTACTCCAGGCGCAGGTCAGCGGCGAACATATCCGGCACGGTGGTGCCGATATCCAGATCGTCAGGGCGCATGCGTGGCGTGCCTTCGAGCATCAGGATGCGGCGCATCAATGCATCGGCGTGTTGAGTCTCTTCTTCCATCTCGTGATTGATGCGCTCGTAGAGCTTGCTGAAGCCCCAGTCTTCATACATACGCGAGTGGATGAAATATTGGTCACGTGCTGCCAGCTCGCCCGTCAGCAACGTGTTGAGGTAATCGATTACGTCCGGGTGACCTTGCATCGCCCTACATCTCCCTGCTTGAAAGTCTGTATTTTGAACCAAGCTGACTTGCAGGTCACTGTAAAAACGCTAATAAAGTGAAGAATTCCAGAGAAAAGTAGCCGAAAAAACGCAAAAACCGCCCAAATGAGGGCGGTTCTGCTTATCGTTTAGACTTAGTTAAGCTGTACACCCAACGCCTTTGCGACACCTTCTCCATAAGCCGGGTCAGCCTTGAAGAAATGTTGCAGCTGACGCTGAACCACATCCGAGCTGACACCCGCCATCGCACCGGCGATGTTGTTGATCAACAGGGCTTGCTGCTGATCGTTCATCAGGCGGAACAGAGCGCCTGCATGGCTGTAGTAGTCGGTGTCTTCGCGGTGATCGTAACGATCCGCCGCACCGCTGAGTGCCAAGGCCGGCTCTGCGTAGCGAGGAGCCTGTTTCGGCGCGTCGGCGTAGCTGTTCGGCTCGTAGTTCGGTGCCGCGCCGCCATTGCTGCCAAAGGCCATGGCGCCGTCACGCTGGTAGCTGTTCACTGGGCTGCGTGGGGCGTTGACCGGCAGTTGCTGGTGGTTGGTGCCAACACGGTAGCGATGAGCGTCGGCGTAAGCGAATACGCGGCCTTGCAGCATGCGATCCGGCGACAGGCCGACACCCGGAACCATGTTGCTAGGACCAAAGGCAGCCTGCTCGACTTCCGCGAAGTAGTTCAGTGGATTGCGGTTCAACTCCAGCTCACCGACTTCGATCAGCGGGAACTCCTTCTGCGACCAGGTCTTGGTCACGTCGAACGGGTTCTCGTAATGAGCGGCAGCCTCAGCCTCGGTCATGATCTGAATGCACACGCTCCATTTCGGGAAGTCGCCGCGCTCGATCGCGTTGAACAGGTCACGCTGGGCGTAATCCGGGTCGGTACCCGCCAGGCGGGCAGCCTCGGCCGGCGCCAGGTTCTTGATGCCTTGCTTGGTCTTGTAGTGCCATTTCACCCAGTGACGCTCGCCTTTGGCGTTGATCAGGCTGTAGGTGTGGCTGCCAAAGCCGTGCATATGACGATAGCCGTCCGGAATCCCGCGATCCGAGAACAGGATGGTGACCTGGTGCAGCGCTTCAGGCGAGTGCGACCAGAAGTCCCACATTGCCTGGCCGCTCTTCAGGTTGCTCTGCGGCAGACGTTTCTGGGTGTGGATAAAGTCGGGAAACTTCAGCGGGTCGCGAATAAAGAACACAGGTGTGTTGTTGCCAACGATGTCCCAGTTACCTTCTTCGGTATAGAACTTCAGGGCAAAGCCGCGCGGGTCGCGCTCGGTATCAGCCGAGCCGCGTTCGCCACCTACGGTCGAGAAACGCAGGAACGTAGGGGTTTGCTTACCCACGGACTCGAAAAGCTTGGCGCTGGTGTATTCGGTGATGTCCCGGGTCACGGTGAAAGTACCGTAGGCACCCGAACCCTTGGCGTGCACGCGACGCTCAGGAATATTTTCACGGTTGAAATGGGCAAGCTTCTCGATCAGATGAAAATCATCGAGCAGCAGCGGGCCACGAGGGCCAGCAGAACGGGAATTCTGGTTATCGGCGACTGGAGCGCCACTTGCGGTGGTAAGCGTTTTGTTTTGGCTCATGCTCAATCTTCCTCTGTCAGTCTTGGAACTGCCGGCTAATCGGCTGACGAGGAGTATCGACCATCAAGATGACAGCATCAAATGCATTAAATGATTACTATCGATAGTATTTTTCTAATACAACAGACACAAAAAACCGGGCACTAGGCCCGGTTCTTTGTATTTGACGTCTTACTCAGCGGATACAGCTTCACCGCCGACAGCACGATCAACCAACTCGACGTACGCCATAGGCGCGTTGTCGCCAGCGCGGAAACCGCACTTGAGGATGCGCAGGTAGCCACCCTCACGGGTAGCGTAACGCTTGCCCAGGTCGTTGAAGAGCTTACCAACGATAGCTTTCGAACGAGTACGGTCGAAAGCCAGGCGGCGGTTAGCCAGGCTGTCTGTCTTGGCCAAAGTGATCAGCGGCTCAGCAACGCGGCGCAGTTCTTTGGCTTTCGGCAGTGTAGTTTTGATCAGCTCGTGCTCGAACAGCGACACCGCCATGTTTTGGAACATGGCCTTGCGGTGCGAGCTGGTGCGGCTCAGGTGACGACCACTTTTACGATGACGCATGGTTCATTCCTTACCAAACACAACGTTCGGTGATTACGACGATCAGGCAGTCGCCTTGTCGTCCTTCTTAAGACTTGCAGGCGGCCAGTTGTCGAGGCGCATGCCGAGGGACAGACCGCGGGAGGCCAGAACGTCCTTGATTTCAGTCAAGGATTTCTTGCCAAGGTTCGGAGTCTTCAACAGTTCTACTTCGGTACGCTGAATCAGGTCGCCGATGTAGTAAATGTTTTCCGCCTTAAGGCAGTTAGCCGAACGTACAGTCAGTTCCAGATCGTCAACCGGGCGAAGCAGGATCGGATCGATCTCGTCTTCCTGCTCGATTACCACTGGCTCACTGTCACCCTTGAGGTCGACGAACGCAGCCAACTGCTGTTGCAGGATGGTTGCAGCACGGCGGATAGCCTCTTCAGGATCCAGGGTACCGTTGGTTTCCAGATCAATAACCAGCTTGTCCAGGTTGGTACGCTGCTCGACACGGGCGTTTTCCACCACGTATGCGATACGGCGAACCGGGCTGAACGAAGAGTCAAGCTGCAAGCGACCGATGCTGCGGCTTTCGTCTTCATCGCTCTGACGCGAGTCTGCCGGTTCATAACCACGACCACGAGCTACTACGAGCTTCATGTTCAGGGCGCCGTTAGACGCCAGGTTAGCGATTACGTGATCGGGGTTAACGATCTCGACATCATGATCCAGCTGAATATCGGCAGCGGTAACCACCCCCGAACCCTTCTTCGACAAGGTCAGCGTAACTTCGTCACGGCCGTGCAGCTTGATAGCCAGACCTTTAAGGTTCAACAGGATTTCAATTACGTCTTCCTGTACACCTTCGATGGCGCTGTACTCGTGGAGCACACCGTCAATCTCGGCCTCGACTACTGCACAGCCGGGCATTGAGGACAACAGGATGCGGCGCAGCGCGTTGCCCAGGGTGTGGCCAAAACCACGCTCGAGAGGCTCGAGGGTGATCTTGGCGCGGGTTGGACTGACAACCTGCACATCAATATGGCGGGGTGTCAGGAACTCATTTACCGAAATCTGCATGGATGCACCTATTTTCTAGCCCTTACTTGGAGTAGAGCTCGACAATCAGGCTTTCGTTGATGTCGGCGGACAGATCACTGCGAGCTGGAACGTTCTTGAAAACGCCCGACTTCTTCTCAGTGTCTACTTCTACCCATTCTACGCGGCCACGTTGGGCACACAGATCGAGAGCTTGGACAATGCGAAGTTGGTTTTTTGCTTTCTCGCGAACAGCAACCACGTCACCAGCACGAACCTGGTAGGACGGAACGTTAACGGTCTGACCGTTTACGCTGATCGACTTGTGCGATACCAGCTGACGGGATTCGGCACGAGTCGAACCGAAGCCCATACGGTATACAACGTTGTCCAGACGGCATTCGAGCAGTTGCAGCAGGTTTTCACCGGTTGCACCTTTCTTGCCAGCAGCTTCTTTGTAGTAGCCGCTGAATTGACGCTCGAGAACGCCGTAGATACGACGGACCTTCTGCTTTTCACGCAGCTGGGTGCCGTAGTCGGACTGGCGACCGCGGCGCTGGCCGTGGATACCAGGTGCTGCTTCGATGTTGCACTTGGATTCGATAGCGCGCACGCCGCTCTTCAGGAAGAGATCGGTGCCTTCGCGACGAGCCAGTTTGCATTTTGGACCAATGTAACGAGCCATTCTTTACAATCTCCTGGATTACACGCGGCGCTTCTTCGGCGGACGGCACCCGTTGTGCGGGATTGGCGTCACGTCGGTGATGCTGGCGATCTTGTAGCCACAGCCGTTCAAAGCGCGGACTGCGGATTCACGACCTGGACCTGGGCCCTTGACGTTAACGTCGAGGTTTTTCAGGCCATATTCCAGCGCAGCTTGACCAGCACGCTCAGCAGCTACTTGAGCAGCGAACGGGGTGGACTTGCGGGAACCGCGGAAACCCGAACCACCGGAGGTTGCCCAGGAAAGAGCGTTACCTTGACGGTCGGTGATGGTCACGATGGTGTTGTTGAAAGACGCGTGGATGTGGGCGATGCCATCAACCACTGTCTTTTTAATCTTTTTACGAGGACGAGCAGCAGGTTTTGCCATGACTAAATTCCTGTCGATTCGCTGGTGCGATTACTTGCGGATCGGCTTACGCGGACCTTTGCGAGTACGCGCGTTGGTCTTGGTACGCTGACCGCGTACTGGCAGACCACGACGATGGCGCAGACCGCGGTAGCAGCCCAGATCCATCAAGCGTTTGATTTTCATGTTGATTTCGCGACGCAGGTCACCTTCAGTGGTGAACTTCGCCACTTCGCCACGCAGCTGTTCAATTTGCTCGTCGCTCAGATCCTTGATCTTTGCGGCTGGGTTGACCCCAGTCTCTGCACAGATTTTCTGCGCAGTCGTGCGACCAACACCATAGATGTAGGTCAGCGAGATAACAGTATGCTTGTTATCTGGAATGTTAACGCCTGCAATACGGGCCATTCAGTGGGACTCCAATTGACAGCTACCTACGCCCCGGAAGCCAAGAAATAGGGCGCGAGATAATATCGCTGTAATAACAAATAATCAACCCAGCAGCGCACTAGCTGCTGGGCTTGAAGCACAATCACACTCAGCCTTGGCGCTGTTTGTGACGCGGTTCCGCGCTGCAAATTACTCGAACAACACCTTCGCGGCGAATAATCTTGCAGTTACGGCACAGCTTTTTCACCGATGCACGAACTTTCATCACCAACTCCTCGAACCTTATGGGTCAGCGCAGCATGCCGCTGCCGTAACCCTTCAGGTTGGCTTTCTTCATCAGGGATTCGTACTGGTGCGAAACGAGGTGCGATTGTACTTGCGACATAAAGTCCATAACAACCACGACCACGATCAGCAACGAGGTCCCGCCAAGGTAGAACGGAACGTTTGCTGCAACCACCAGGAACTGGGGCAACAGGCAGACGGCCGTCATATATAGAGCACCGAACATGGTCAAGCGGGTCAGAACGCCATCAATGTAGCGCGCCGACTGCTCACCTGGACGGATGCCCGGAATAAAGGCACCGGACTTCTTCAGGTTTTCCGCTACGTCTTTCGGATTGAACATCAACGCCGTATAGAAGAAGCAGAAGAAAATAATCCCTGCACTAAACAGCAGAATATTCAACGGCTGACCAGGAGCGATCGACTGCGAGATGTCCTGCAACCAGCCCATACCTTCAGACTGACCGAACCAGGCACCCAACGAAGCCGGGAACAGCAAAATGCTGCTCGCGAAAATAGCAGGAATAACGCCTGCCATATTCACTTTCAGCGGCAAGTGGCTAGTCTGCGCAGCAAACACCTTGCGGCCCTGCTGACGCTTGGCATAGTGAACAGCAATACGACGCTGGCCACGCTCAATGAACACCACAAAACCGATAATCGCTACTGCCAGCAAACCGATGGCAACCAGGGCAAAAATGTTGATATCACCCTGACGCGCAGACTCGAAAGACTGCCCGATCGCTCTCGGAAGACCGGCGACGATACCTGCGAAAATCAACATCGAGATACCGTTGCCAACACCACGCTCAGTAATCTGCTCACCCAGCCACATCATGAACATCGCACCAGCCACAAAAGTGGATACCGCGACGAAATGGAAGCCAAAGTCACCAGTGAACGCAACGCCCTGCCCTGCCAGGCCAACGGACATGCCGATGGCCTGAACAAGAGCTAGGACGACAGTGCCGTAGCGGGTGTACTGGCTGATCTTGCGACGGCCAGCTTCACCTTCCTTCTTCAACTGCTCCAGCTGCGGACTGACGGCGGTCATCAGCTGCATGATGATCGATGCCGAGATGTACGGCATGATCCCCAGTGCAAAGATGCTCATCCGCTCCAGCGCGCCGCCGGAAAACATGTTGAACAAGCTAAGAATGGTCCCCTCATTCTGTCGAAACAGGTCTGCGAGTCGGTCAGGGTTGATACCTGGAACCGGGATGTGTGCGCCTATTCGGTAGACGATAATCGCCAAGAACAGAAAACGCAGACGAGCCCAGAGTTCAGACATACCGCCTTTGCCGAGCGCAGAGAGAGCACCTTGCTTAGCCATTTATTCCTCGAACTTGCCGCCAGCTGCTTCGATAGCCGCACGCGCACCTTTGGTGGCTGCGATGCCCTTGATAGTCACAGCGCGAGTAACTTCGCCGGACAGCATGATTTTCACACGCTGTACGTTTTGGTTAATCACGTTGGCATCCTTCAGGGACTGCACGGTGACGATGTCGCCTTCCACTTTAGCCAGCTCGGACAGACGCACTTCTGCGCGGTCCATGGCTTTCAGGGATACGAAACCGAACTTCGGCAGGCGACGATGCAGCGGCTGTTGCCCGCCTTCAAAGCCTGGAGCAATGGTGCCACCGGAGCGGGAAGTCTGACCTTTGTGACCACGGCCACCAGTCTTACCCAAACCACTACCGATACCACGGCCCGGACGATGCTTTTCGCGACGGGAACCCGGCGCTGGACTCAGATCATTGAGTTTCATCGATTAACCCTCGACACGCAGCATGTAGTAAGCCTTGTTGATCATCCCGCGGTTCTCGGGAGTATCCTGGACTTCTACAGTGTGACCGATGCGACGCAGACCCAGACCCTTAACGCACAGTTTGTGGTTAGGGATACGGCCGGTCATGCTTTTGATCAGCGTTACTTTAACGGTAGCCATGATCAGATGATCTCCTGGACGCTTTTGCCACGCTTGGCGGCAATGGATTCAGGGGACTGCATTGCTTTCAAACCCTTGAAAGTGGCGTGAACCACGTTTACTGGGTTAGTCGAGCCGTAGCACTTGGCCAGAACGTTCTGAACGCCAGCAACTTCGAGGACAGCACGCATAGCGCCGCCAGCGATGATACCGGTACCTTCAGAAGCAGGCTGCATGTACACCTTCGAAGCGCCGTGAGCGGACTTCATTGCGTACTGCAGAGTGGTGCCGTTCAGATCAACCTGGATCATGTTGCGGCGAGCAGCTTCCATTGCCTTCTGGATCGCAGCAGGCACTTCACGCGACTTGCCACGGCCGAAGCCAACGCGACCTTTACCATCACCAACCACGGTCAACGCGGTAAAAGTGAAGATACGGCCGCCTTTTACGGTTTTGGCTACGCGGTTAACTTGAACCAGCTTCTCGATGTAGCCTTCGTCGCGCTTTTGGTCGTTATTTGACATAACTTAGAACTCCAGCCCAGCTTCACGAGCAGCATCAGCCAGCGCCTTGACGCGGCCGTGGTACTTGAAGCCAGAGCGGTCGAAAGCCACCTGCGAGACGCCAGCGGCTTTTGCACGCGTAGCGACCAGCTGGCCAACCTTAGTGGCCGCGTCGATGTTGCCAGTGGCGCCATCACGCAGTTCTTTATCCAAAGTCGAGGCGCTTGCCAGGACTTTGTTGCCGTCGGCCGAAATGACCTGGGCGTAGATGTGCTGCGAAGAGCGGAACACGCAGAGACGCACGACTTCGAGTTCGTGCATTTTCAGGCGTGCTTTGCGAGCGCGACGCAGTCGAGTAACTTTTTTGTCGGTCATTTGCTATGCCCTACTTCTTCTTGGCTTCTTTACGACGGACGACTTCGTCCGCGTAGCGCACACCTTTACCTTTGTAAGGCTCTGGTGGACGGAAGTCGCGGATCTCAGCGGCCACTTGACCTACCAGCTGCTTGTCGATGCCCTTGATCAGGATATCGGTCTGGCTAGGAGTCTCAGCGGTGATGCCTTCCGGCAGCTCGTAGTCCACTGGATGCGAGAAGCCAAGGGCCAGGTTCAGCACTGTGCCTTTTGCTTGCGCTTTGTAACCAACACCGACCAGCTGGAGCTTGCGCTCGAAGCCTTGGCTTACGCCTTGGACCATGTTGTTTACCAACGCACGAGTGGTACCGGCCATTGCGCGAGTTTGTTGGTCGCCATTGCGAGCAGCGAAACGCAGCTCACCAGCTTCCTGAACAATTTCAACGGACGAGTGTACGTTCAGTTCGAGAGTGCCCTTGGCACCCTTCACCGAAAGCTGTTGGCCGGCGAATTTAACTTCAACACCAGCTGGCAGCTTAACGGGGTTCTTAGCGACGCGAGACATGCTTATCCCCCCTTAGAACACAGTGCAAAGAACTTCGCCGCCGACACCGGCAGCGCGCGCAGCACGATCAGTCATCACACCTTTGTTGGTGGAGACGATAGACACGCCGAGACCGCCACGAACTTTCGGCAGATCTTCAACGGACTTGTACTGACGCAGGCCTGGACGGCTAACGCGCTTCACTTCCTCGATGACCGGACGGCCTTCGAAGTATTTCAGCTCGATGGACAGCAGTGGCTTGGTTTCGCTGCTGATCTGATAACCCGCGATGTAACCTTCGTCCTTCAGGACTTTTGCTACAGCCACCTTCAGCGTGGAAGACGGCATGCTTACGACGGACTTTTCAGCCATCTGGGCATTACGGATTCGAGTTAGCATGTCCGCTAACGGGTCCTGCATACTCATGGGCTAGACGCTCCTGATACAAAAAAAATGAGCCTTGCGGCTACAGCTTGTCGCCGAGAAATTCCGGGCAAAAAACACGGGCTCAGGCGAGCCGGTCATTCTAGACACACCCTAGAAATGAATCAAGCCCCAAAAGGGGCTTGATTCATGTTCAAGGTCACCGGTGGTCAGGATCTTGCGACCCCGAACACCGCGACTTTGATAGCTATTACCAGCTGGCTTTAACCAGACCTGGTACGTCACCACGCATTGCAGCTTCACGCAGCTTGTTACGGCCGAGGCCGAACTTGCGGTAAACGCCGTGCGGACGACCAGTCAGGCGGCAGCGGTTACGCATGCGCGAAGCGCTCGCGTCACGTGGCTGCTTCTGCAGAGCTACGGTAGCTTCCCAACGCGCTTCTGGACTTGCGTTCAGATCGACGATGATAGCTTTCAGCGCTGCACGCTTGGTGGCGTACTTGGCAACGGTGAGCTGACGCTTCAGCTCACGGTTTTTCATGCTCTTCTTGGCCATTTTCCTACTCCAATCAGTTGCGGAACGGGAATTTGAAAGCACGCAGCAGAGCGCGGCCTTCATCATCGTTCTTGGCAGTGGTGGTCAGGGTAATGTCCAGACCGCGGAGAGCATCGATCTTGTCGTAGTCGATTTCCGGGAAGATGATCTGCTCTTTCACGCCCATGCTGTAGTTGCCACGACCATCGAAGGACTTGGCATTCAGGCCGCGGAAGTCGCGAACCCGAGGCAGGGAGATCGACAGCAGACGATCCAGGAACTCGTACATACGCTCACGGCGCAGGGTCACTTTGACGCCGATCGGCCAACCTTCACGGACTTTGAAGCCAGCGATGGATTTCCGAGCGTAGGTCACAACGACTTTCTGGCCGGTGATCTTTTCCAGGTCAGCAACAGCGTGCTCGATGACTTTTTTGTCGCCGATCGCTTCGCCCAGACCCATGTTCAGGGTGATTTTGGTAACGCGCGGAACTTCCATCACGTTCGAAAGCTTAAGTTCATCCTTAAGTTTCGGAGCGATTTCCTTCCGGTAAATCTCTTGTAGTCGTGCCATGGTCTTCTACCTAGCAGTGTTCAAGCATCAACCGCTTTTTGGGTCGACTTGAAGACACGAATTTTTTTGCCGTCTTCTACTTTGAAACCAACGCGGTCAGCCTTGTTGGTTTCGCCGTTGAAAATGGCGACGTTGGAAGCGTGCAGTGGCGCTTCTTTCTCGACGATACCGCCCTGTACGCCCGACATCGGGTTAGGCTTGGTATGACGCTTGACCAGGTTCAGACCACCAACAACCAGACGGTTGTCAGCGAGAACCTTAAGCACCTTACCGCGCTTACCCTTGTCTTTGCCGGCGATCACGATGATCTCGTCGTCACGACGAATCTTTTGCATGTCGGATCTCCTTACAGCACTTCTGGGGCGAGCGAGACGATCTTCATGAACTTCTCAGTACGAAGTTCACGGGTCACTGGCCCAAAGATACGGGTGCCGATCGGCTCTTGCTTGTTGTTCAACAGAACAGCAGCGTTGCCATCAAAGCGGATGATGGAGCCGTCAGCGCGACGGACACCATGGCGAGTGCGGACTACAACAGCAGTCATCACTTGACCTTTCTTCACCTTACCGCGAGGAATTGCTTCCTTGACGGTAACTTTGATGATGTCACCGATACCAGCGTAACGACGATGGGAGCCACCCAGCACCTTGATGCACATAACGCGGCGAGCGCCGCTGTTATCGGCCACATCGAGCATGGATTGAGTCTGAATCATATAATTTCTCCGACCCTTAGCCCTTAGACTTCCACAGCGCGTTCGAGAACATCAACCAGAGCCCAAGACTTGGTCTTGGCCATCGGACGAGTTTCACGAATAGTGACTTTGTCGCCGATGTGGCACTGGTTGGTTTCGTCGTGCGCGTGCAGCTTAGTCGAACGCTTAACGTATTTACCGTAGATAGGGTGCTTAACGCGACGCTCGATCAGAACGGTGATGGTCTTGTCCATCTTGTCGCTGACAACACGGCCAGTCAGCGTACGGACAGTTTTTTCGGCTTCAGCCATGATTACTTACCTGCCTGCTGGTTGAGCACAGTCTTCACGCGAGCGATGTCACGTTTAACTTGCGAGAGCAGATGAGACTGCCCCAACTGGCCAGTTGCCTTCTGCATACGCAGATTGAACTGGTCGCGCAGCAGGCCGAGCAGTTGCTCGTTCAGCTGCTGTGCGGATTTTTCACGAAGTTCATTCGCTTTCATCACATCACCGTCCGTTTAACAAAGGAGGTGGCGAGCGGCAGCTTTGCAGCAGCCAGGGCGAAAGCCTCACGCGCCAGCTCTTCAGAAACACCCTCGATTTCATACAGGACTTTGCCTGGCTGAATCTGGGCAACCCAGTATTCGACGTTACCCTTACCTTTACCCATCCGAACTTCGAGTGGTTTCTTGGAAATAGGCTTGTCCGGGAATACACGGATCCAGATCTTGCCGCCACGTTTTACGTGACGGGTCAGAGCACGACGCGCTGACTCGATCTGACGAGCGGTGAGACGACCACGAGCAACAGACTTCAGCGCGAACTCGCCGAAGCTGACTTTGCTACCGCGCAATGCCAGACCACGGTTGTGGCCGGTCATTTGCTTGCGGAACTTCGTACGCTTTGGTTGCAACATTTGGCGTACCCCTTACTTAGCAGCTTTTTTACGAGGCGCTGGTGCTTGTGGCTTCAGCTCTTCTTGGCGACCACCAATTACTTCGCCTTTGAAGATCCAAACCTTCACACCGATCACACCGTAAGTGGTGTGAGCTTCGTAGGTGGCATAGTCGATATCGGCACGCAGGGTGTGCAGTGGCACACGACCTTCGCGATACCATTCAGTACGTGCGATTTCAGCACCGCCGAGACGACCGCTCACTTGGATTTTGATGCCTTTGGCACCAATGCGCATGGCGTTCTGTACTGCGCGCTTCATAGCGCGACGGAACATTACACGACGCTCCAGCTGCTGAGCTACGCTCTGGGCAACCAGCATACCGTCGAGCTCCGGCTTACGGATCTCTTCGATATTGATGTGCACAGGCACACCCATTTGCTTGGTCAGGTCCTGACGCAGTTTCTCAACATCTTCACCTTTCTTGCCGATCACGATGCCGGGACGAGCGGTGTGGATGGTGATGCGTGCAGTTTGAGCCGGACGATGGATATCGATACGGCTTACGGACGCGCTTTTTAGTTTGTCTTGGAGGTACTCACGCACATTCAGATCTGCGAGCAAATAGTCCGCATAAGTCCGACCGTCTGCGTACCAGACGGAGGTGTGCTCCTTGACGATTCCCAGGCGAATGCCAATGGGATGTACTTTCTGACCCATCTCTTCGACTCCGTTACTTGTCAGCAACCTTGACAGTGATATGGCAAGACCGCTTGACGATGCGATCAGCACGGCCTTTGGCACGTGGCATGATGCGCTTCAGCGAACGCCCTTCGTTGACGAAAACGGTGGAGACCTTCAGGTCATCAACGTCTGCGCCTTCGTTATGCTCGGCGTTGGCTACGGCCGACTCCAGCACTTTCTTCATGATCTCGGCGGCTTTCTTACTGCTGAAAGCCAACAGGTTGAGCGCTTCGCCCACCTTCTTCCCGCGGATCTGGTCGGCGACCAAGCGGGCTTTCTGGGCGGAGATTCGAGCGCCCGACAACTTAGCGGCTACTTCCATCGTTCCTTACCCCTTAACGCTTGGCTTTCTTGTCAGCCACGTGCCCGCGATATGTACGGGTACCGGCGAACTCGCCCAGTTTGTGGCCGACCATGTCTTCGTTCACGAGAACTGGAACATGTTGACGACCGTTATGCACAGCAATGGTCAGACCGACCATTTGTGGCAGGATCATGGAACGGCGCGACCAGGTCTTAACTGGTTTGCGATCGTTCTTTTCCGCCGCCACTTCGATCTTCTTCAGTAGGTGAAGATCAATAAAAGGACCTTTTTTCAGAGAACGTGGCACTGTCGTATCCCTCTATTTACTTGCGACGACGGACGATCATTTTGTCGGTACGCTTATTACCACGAGTCTTCGCGCCCTTAGTCGGGAAGCCCCATGGCGATACCGGATGACGACCACCAGAGGTACGACCTTCACCACCACCATGTGGGTGGTCAACCGGGTTCATGGCAACACCACGAACGGTTGGGCGAACGCCACGCCAGCGTTTGGCACCAGCTTTACCCAGCGAACGCAGGCTGTGCTCGGAGTTCGAGACCTCGCCCAAGGTCGCACGGCATTCAGCCAGGACTTTACGCATCTCACCAGAACGCAGACGCAGGGTCACGTAGACACCTTCACGAGCGATCAGCTGAGCCGAAGCACCAGCGGAACGAGCGATTTGCGCGCCTTTACCTGGCTTCAGTTCGATGCCGTGTACGGTGCTACCAACTGGAATGTTACGCAGTTGCAGAGCGTTGCCCGGCTTGATCGGCGCCAGAGCACCTGCGATCAGCTGGTCGCCAGCGCTCACGCCTTTAGGGGCGATGATGTAGCGACGCTCGCCGTCTGCGTACAGCAGCAAAGCGATGTGAGCAGTACGGTTTGGATCGTATTCGATACGCTCGACAGTGGCAGCGATGCCATCTTTGTCGTTGCGACGGAAGTCGACCAGACGGTAGTGCTGCTTATGACCACCACCAACGTGACGAGTGGTAATGCGGCCATTGTTGTTACGACCACCAGACTTCGATTTCTTCTCGAGCAGCGGTGCGTGAGGAGCGCCTTTATGCAGCTCCTGGTTGACCACCTTGACCACAAAACGGCGGCCAGGGGAAGTCGGTTTGCATTTAACGATTGCCATGATGCACCCCTTCCTTACTCAGCACTGCTGCTGAAATCGAGATCTTGGCCTGGCTGAAGGGAGATAACTGCCTTCTTCCAGTCATTACGCTTGCCCAGACCGCGAGCGGTACGCTTGCTCTTACCCAGAACATTCAGGGTAGTAACGCGCTCCACTTTCACGCTGAACAGGCTTTCGACGGCCTTCTTGATTTCCAGCTTGGTTGCATCAGTAGCAACCTTGAAAACGAACTGGCCTTTCTTGTCTGCCAGAACCGTAGCCTTCTCGGAAACGTGCGGGCCAAGCAGAACTTTAAATACGCGTTCCTGGTTCATCCCAGCAGCTCCTCGAATTTCTTCACGGCCGACACAGTGATCAACACTTTGTCGTATGCGATCAGACTAACTGGATCGGAACCTTGTACGTCACGTACATCAACGTGTGGCAGGTTACGAGCAGCCAGGTACAGGTTCTGATCAACAGCGTCAGACACGATCAGAACGTCGGTCAGACTCATGTTGTTCAGCTTGCCCAGCAGATCTTTGGTTTTCGGAGTTTCAACAGCGAAATCCTGAACCACGACCAGACGATCAGTACGCACCAGCTCAGCAAGGATGGAACGCATTGCTGCGCGATACATCTTCTTGTTCAGCTTCTGGGAGTGATCCTGTGGACGAGCTGCGAAAGTGGTACCGCCGCCACGCCAGATTGGGCTACGGATAGTACCGGCACGAGCACGGCCAGTACCTTTCTGACGCCACGGGCGCTTGCCGCCACCGGAAACGTCGGAACGGGTCTTTTGCTGCTTGCTACCTTGACGGCCGCCGGCCATGTAGGCCACGACTGCTTGGTGAACCAGCGTCTCGTTGAATTCGCCGCCAAATGTCAGTTCGGAAACTTCGATCGCTTGAGCGTCATTTACATTTAATTGCATGTCAGCTTCCCCTTAACCGCGAGCCTTGGCCGCCGGACGTACAACCAGGTTGCCGCCAGTAGCGCCAGGAACAGCACCCTTGACCAACAACAGATTGCGTTCAGCGTCGACGCGCACTACTTCCAGGGACTGCACGGTCACGCGCTCAGCGCCCATATGACCGGACATTTTTTTGCCCTTGAATACACGACCAGGAGTCTGGCACTGGCCAATAGAGCCCGGGACGCGGTGGGAAACGGAGTTACCGTGGGTGTTATCTTGACCGCGGAAATTCCAACGCTTGATGGTACCGGCGAAGCCTTTACCTTTCGACTGACCGGTAACATCTACCAGTTGGCCAGCTGCGAAGATTTCTGCATTGATCAGATCGCCAGCTTGGTACTCGCCTTCTTCAAGACGGAATTCCCAAACGCCACGACCGGCAGCAACGTTCGCTTTAGCGAAGTGACCTGCTTGAGCAGCAGTCACGCGCGAAGCACGACGCTCACCTACAGTGACTTGCACTGCACGATAGCCATCGGTTTCTTCAGTTTTGAACTGGGTGACGCGATTCGGCTCGATCTCAATGACCGTGACCGGAATGGAGACACCTTCTTCGGTGAAAATACGGGTCATACCGCATTTACGACCGACTACACCAATAGTCATGTTGTAAACCTCATGAGTGTACGGGGCTTTCACCCGCTATGGCCGCCCATTTCAGAGCGTTACACGACCAAGACCGAGTCTTAGCCGAGGCTGATCTGCACTTCCACACCTGCCGCAAGATCAAGCTTCATAAGTGCATCAACGGTTTTATCCGTTGGCTGGACGATGTCCAGTACGCGCTTATGAGTACGGATCTCGTACTGGTCACGCGCGTCTTTGTTGACGTGCGGGGAGACCAGAACGGTGAACCGCTCTTTACGGGTAGGCAGTGGAATAGGACCACGCACTTGAGCACCAGTACGTTTCGCGGTTTCCACGATTTCCTGGGTGGATTGGTCGATCAGGCGATGGTCGAAAGCCTTCAACCTGATACGGATTTGCTGATTTTGCATTGGATTTCAGACTCCAGGCTGCTATTCCCACCGGGCGCAATACGCCCGTTAAAAGGAGGCGCAATTCTATAGACGGTCCCACAGAGTGTCAACCCAATAAAAAAGCCCCCGCAAGCGGGGGCTTTTTCATGAGTCGTCGATTACTCGATGACTTTGGCTACGACGCCAGCGCCGACGGTACGACCGCCTTCACGGATAGCGAAACGCAGACCATCTTCCATCGCGATGGTTTTGATCAGAGTGACAGTCATCTGGATGTTGTCACCTGGCATTACCATTTCAACGCCTTCTGGCAGCTCGCAGTTACCAGTCACGTCAGTAGTACGGAAGTAGAACTGTGGACGGTAGCCTTTGAAGAACGGAGTATGACGGCCACCTTCTTCTTTGCTCAGAACGTACACTTCAGCGGTGAACTTGGTGTGCGGCTTAACGGTACCTGGCTTAACCAGAACCTGGCCACGCTCAACGTCGTCACGCTTGGTGCCACGCAGCAGAACGCCGCAGTTCTCGCCAGCACGACCTTCGTCGAGCAGCTTGCGGAACATTTCAACGCCGGTGCAGGTGGTTTTCTGAGTTTCGCGCAGACCAACGATCTCAACTTCTTCCTGGATGCGAACGATACCACGCTCAACACGGCCAGTTACCACGGTGCCACGACCGGAGATCGAGAACACGTCTTCGATAGGCATCAGGAACGGCTTGTCGATAGCACGCTCTGGCTCTGGGATGTAGGTATCCAGAGTTTCTACCAGCTTCTTAACAGCGGTAGTGCCCATTTCGTTGTCGTCTTGGCCGTTCAGAGCCATCAGAGCCGAACCGATGATGATTGGAGTGTCATCACCTGGGAAGTCGTAAGTGCTCAGCAGATCGCGCACTTCCATCTCAACCAGTTCCAGCAACTCAGCGTCGTCAACCATGTCAGCCTTGTTCAGGAAGACAACGATGTACGGAACGCCTACCTGACGGGACAGCAGGATGTGCTCACGAGTTTGTGGCATCGGACCATCGGCAGCCGAGCAAACCAGGATCGCGCCGTCCATCTGGGCAGCACCAGTGATCATGTTTTTGACGTAGTCGGCGTGACCTGGGCAGTCAACGTGCGCGTAGTGACGAATGTTCGAGTCGTACTCTACGTGCGCAGTATTGATGGTGATACCACGAGCTTTTTCTTCTGGGGCGCTGTCGATCTTGTCGAAGTCAACGCGAGCCGAACCGAAAACCTCGGAGCAAACACGAGTCAGAGCAGCAGTCAGAGTGGTTTTACCGTGGTCAACGTGACCGATGGTGCCAACGTTGACGTGCGGTTTGTTACGTTCAAATTTTTCTTTAGCCACGACAGTGAACCTCTTGCCTAAAGGGCTGGATTAGCCTTGTTTTTTAACGAGTGCTTCGACGATATTCGACGGAGCTTCGGCGTACTTGGAGAACTCCATGGAGTAGCTCGCGCGACCCTGGGACATGGAACGAACGTCGGTCGCATAACCGAACATTTCACCCAGCGGCACTTCAGCACGGATAACCTTGCCAGAGACCGAGTCTTCCATACCCTGGATCAGACCACGACGACGGTTCAGGTCACCCATCACGTCACCCATGTAGTCCTCAGGGGTTACTACTTCAACCTTCATGATCGGCTCAAGAACTACGCCCTTGCCCTTCTCACGCAGCTGCTTGGTCGCCATGGAGGCCGCTACCTTAAACGCCATCTCGTTAGAGTCGACGTCATGGTAAGAACCATCAAACACGGTAGCCTTCAGGCCGATCAGCGGATAGCCGGCGACAACGCCGTTCTTCATCTGCTCTTCGATACCCTTCTGGATTGCCGGGATGTATTCCTTCGGAACCACACCACCAACGACCTCGTTGGCAAACACCAGACCTTCAGTGATATTGCCTTTTTCGTCGACGTCTGCCGGAGCAAAACGAATCCAGCAATGACCGAACTGGCCACGACCGCCGGATTGACGAACGAACTTACCTTCAACTTCACAGCCGACGGTGATCTTCTCGCGATAGGAAACCTGCGGCTTACCGATGTTGGCTTCTACGTTGAATTCACGACGCATACGGTCAACAAGGATATCCAGGTGCAGCTCACCCATACCCGAAATGATGGTCTGACCGGTTTCTTCGTCAGTCTTGACGCGGAACGACGGGTCTTCCTGAGCCAGTTTGCCCAGAGCAATACCCATCTTCTCCTGGTCAGCCTTGGTTTTCGGCTCTACAGCAACCGAAATCACCGGCTCAGGGAAGTCCATACGCTCAAGGATGATCGGCTTGTCGATATCGCAAAGCGTGTCACCAGTAGTGACGTCTTTCATACCGATCAGAGCAGCGATGTCGCCTGCACGTACTTCTTTGATCTCTTCGCGCTGGTTCGCGTGCATTTGCACCATACGACCAACACGCTCCTTCTTGCCCTTGACCGAGTTGATCACGGAGTCGCCGGAACTCAGGAAACCCGAGTAAACGCGAACGAAGGTCAGAGTACCCACGAACGGGTCGGTGGCAATCTTGAACGCCAGAGCCGAGAACGGCTCGTTGTCGTCAGCGTGACGCTCGTCAACGATTTCGTTGTCGTCGGTGCTGTCCGGATGAACGCCCTTGATCGCAGGGATCTCGGTCGGAGCCGGCAGGAAGTCGATGACAGCGTCGAGAACCAGCGGAACACCCTTGTTCTTGAACGAGGAACCGCAGACAGCCGGAACGATCTCGCTGGCCAGGGTGCGCGCACGCAGGCCTGCCTTGATCTCTTCGACGGTCAGCTCACCTTCTTCAAGGTACTTGTTCATCAGCTCTTCGTTGGCTTCGGCAGCAGCTTCAACCATGTTGGAGCGCCACTCGTTAGCCAGGTCCAGCATATCGGCAGGAATTTCTTCCTCGCGATAGGTAGTACCCTTGTCGTCGTCGTTCCAGTAGATAGCCTTCATCTTGATCAGATCGATCTGACCTTCGAAGTTATCTTCTGCACCGATAGCCAGCTGAACTGGAACCGGAGTGTGACCCAGACGGTTTTTGATCTGAGCAACAACGCGCAGGAAGTTGGCACCAGCACGGTCCATCTTGTTCACGTAAACAACACGTGGAACGCCGTATTTGTTGGCTTGACGCCATACGGTTTCGGACTGAGGTTCAACACCGGAAGTACCGCAGAACACAACGACCGCGCCGTCGAGTACGCGCAGCGAACGCTCTACTTCAATGGTGAAGTCTACGTGGCCTGGGGTATCGATAACGTTTACACGATAGTTATCGTATTGGCCGCGCGAACCTTTCCAGAAGGTAGTTACAGCAGCGGAGGTAATGGTGATACCACGCTCCTGCTCCTGCACCATCCAGTCGGTGGTAGCAGCACCGTCATGCACCTCACCCATCTTGTGGCTGAGACCTGTGTAGAACAGGATCCGCTCGGTAGTGGTAGTCTTGCCCGCGTCAACGTGGGCACAGATACCGATGTTACGGTAGCGGTTGATTGCTGTAGTACGAGCCATAAAGCCCTCGCAAAATGAATGATGCCGATATTAGAAGCGGTAGTGCGAGAAAGCCTTGTTGGCTTCAGCCATACGGTGTACGTCTTCACGCTTCTTAACTGCAGCACCTTTGCCTTCGGCAGCGTCCAGCAGTTCGCCAGCCAAGCGCAGAGCCATAGATTTCTCGCCGCGCTTACGGGCGAAGTCTACCAACCAGCGCATTGCCAGAGCGTTACGACGGGACGGACGAACTTCGACCGGAACCTGGTAAGTAGCACCGCCAACACGGCGCGACTTCACTTCGACCAGCGGAGCGATGGCGTCGAGAGCTTTCTCGAAGATTTCCAGGGGATCGCTGTTCTTGCGTTCTTTAACTTTTTCCAGCGCGCCATAAACGATACGCTCGGCAACGGCTTTCTTGCCGCTTTCCATTACGTGGTTCATGAACTTGGCGAGGATCTGGCTTCCGTATTTCGGATCGTCCAGAATCTCACGTTTGGCTGCTACGCGACGTCTTGGCATGATAAGCCCTCAAACGGTCTTCAGGTTAGCTCGGGACAGTTGATCCAAAGGACTCGTGCCCGACCTTACTCTTATCGACTCAATAAAATAATTAACTGCAAAACGGCCGATTACTTCGGACGCTTGGTACCGTACTTCGAACGACCTTGGTTACGACCTTTAACGCCGGAGGTATCCAGGGAGCCGCGAACGGTGTGGTAACGAACACCTGGCAAGTCTTTTACACGACCGCCGCGGATCAGTACCACGCTGTGTTCTTGCAGGTTGTGGCCTTCACCACCGATGTACGAGGAAACCTCGAAACCGTTGGTCAGACGCACACGGCATACTTTACGCAGTGCCGAGTTAGGTTTTTTCGGCGTAGTGGTATACACGCGAGTGCACACGCCACGACGTTGCGGGCAGTTCTGCAGCGCAGGTACGTCGGATTTCTCGACGATACGCTTACGCGGCTGACGTACCAGCTGGTTGATAGTTGCCATCTACTAGCTCCACTGTTGTCTTTCGACATAAACAAAATGGCAGGGCGCAAGCCCCACCAAATTTAGGGGTACAAGAGTCTAAAGAGGATCTTGTCCCCAGTCAAGGCAAGGCCCCGGCCTCCCCGATCAGCGAACTCCGACAAAATCGTCTTGATTCGTGAGCGGAAAAGCCAGGGCCCTATCTCAATCTACTGCAGACCTCAGTTACCGCTGGAGTTCAGCGCTTCGGTCAGTGCAGCTTCAACTTCACTTGCGCTTACGCGCAGCGGCTTGTCGGCATCACGACGACGCTTACGCTCGCTGTGATACGCCAGGCCGGTACCAGCCGGGATCAGGCGACCCACGACGACGTTTTCTTTCAGGCCGCGCAGGTAATCGCGCTTGCCGGTTACCGCCGCTTCGGTCAGTACGCGAGTGGTCTCTTGGAAAGAGGCCGCCGAGATGAACGATTCGGTCGACAGCGACGCCTTGGTGATACCCAGCAGAACGCGGGTGAACTTGGCGACAAACTTGTCTTCGGTGTTCAGACGCTCGTTCTCTACCAGTACGTGAGTCAGTTCCATCTGGTCGCCCTTGATGAAACTGGAATCGCCGGATTCAGCGATCTCAACCTTACGCAGCATCTGACGCAGGATGGTCTCGATGTGCTTGTCGTTGATCTTCACGCCTTGCAGACGGTAAACGTCCTGGATCTCGTTCACGATGTACTTGGCCAGCGCACTCACACCCAGCAGACGCAGGATGTCGTGTGGATCGCTTGGACCGTCGGAGATAACTTCGCCGCGGTTTACCTGTTCGCCTTCGAAGACGTTCAGGTGGCGCCACTTCGGAATCAGCTCTTCGTACGGATCGCTACCGTCGTTCGGGGTAATGACCAGACGGCGCTTGCCTTTGGTCTCTTTACCGAACGCGATGGTGCCGCTGACTTCAGCCAGGATCGAGGCCTCTTTCGGACGACGAGCTTCGAACAGGTCGGCAACACGCGGCAGACCACCGGTGATGTCACGAGTCTTCGAAGTTTCTTGCGGAATACGCGCGATAACGTCACCGATCGCGATCCGCGCACCGTCCGCAACACCGACCAGGGCGTTGGCTGGCAGGAAGTACTGGGCCGGTACGTCGGTACCTGGCAACAGCAGATCTTTGCCATCGTCACCCACCATCTTCACTGCAGGACGGATGTCCTTACCTGCAGCCGGACGGTCTTTGGCATCGAGAACTTCAATGTTGGTCATACCGGTCAATTCGTCAGTCTGACGCTTGATCGTGATGCCTTCTTCCATGCCCACGTAGGTCACGGTACCTTTCATTTCGGTAACGATTGGGTGGGTGTGCGGATCCCACTTGGCCACGATAGAGCCAGCGTCGACCTTGTCACCCTCTTTAACCGAAATCACAGCACCGTACGGCAGCTTGTAACGCTCGCGCTCACGACCGAAGTCGTCAGCAATCGCCAGCTCACCGGAACGGGACACAGCAACCAGATGACCATCCACTCGCTCAACGTGCTTCAGGTTGTGCAGACGGACGGTACCGCCATTCTTCACCTGAACGCTGTCGGCCGCGGAGGTCCGGCTTGCCGCACCACCGATGTGGAACGTACGCATCGTCAGCTGGGTACCCGGCTCACCGATGGACTGAGCAGCGATAACGCCGACAGCTTCACCGATGTTCACCTGGTGACCACGAGCCAGGTCGCGGCCGTAGCACTTGGCGCAAATGCCGTAGCGGGTTTCGCAACTGATCGGCGAACGCACGATCACTTCGTCGATGCTGTTCAGCTCGATGAACTCAACCCACTTCTCGTCGACCAGAGTGCCGGCAGGAACGATGACGTCCTCGGTACCTGGCTTGAATACGTCACGGGCAATAACACGACCCAACACGCGCTCACCCAACGGCTCTACAACGTCGCCGCCTTCAATGTGCGGAGTCATTACCAGGCCGTGTTCGGTGCCACAGTCGATCTCGGTTACAACCAGATCCTGCGCCACGTCTACCAGACGACGAGTCAGGTAACCGGAGTTCGCAGTTTTCAACGCGGTATCCGCCAGACCTTTACGAGCACCGTGAGTCGAGATGAAGTACTGAAGTACGCTCAGACCTTCACGGAAGTTCGCAGTAATCGGCGTTTCGATAATGGAACCGTCCGGTTTGGCCATCAGACCACGCATACCGGCCAGCTGACGAATCTGTGCTGCGGAACCCCGCGCACCCGAGTCGGCCATCATGTACATCGAGTTGAAAGATTCTTGCTCGACTTCGTCGCCGTGACGGTCGATGACCTTCTCTTTCGAGAGGTTGGCCATCATCGCCTTGGAGACTTCGTCGTTCGCTTTCGACCAGAGGTCGATCACTTTGTTGTACTTCTCGCCCTGGGTCACCAGGCCGGAGGCGTACTGGCTCTCGATCTCTTTCACTTCGTCGGTGGCAGCACCGATGATGCGGGCTTTTTCATCCGGGATAACGAAGTCGTTAACACCGATAGAAACGCCGGAAATGGTCGAGTAAGCAAAACCGGTGTACATCAACTGGTCAGCGAAGATCACGGTCTCTTTCAGACCAACCACGCGGTAGCACTGGTTGATCAGCTTGGAGATCGCCTTCTTCTTCATCGGCAGGTTGACGACGTCGTACGACAGACCTTTTGGCACAACCTGGAACAACAGCGCACGGCCGACAGTGGTGTCGACGATACGGGTGTTGGTCACGCTGCCGCCATCGCGATCGTTGACGGTTTCGGTGATCCGCACCTTGACCTTGGCATGCAGTGCGGCTTCGCCGGCACGGAACACACGGTCAACTTCCTGCAGATCCGCGAACACACGACCTTCGCCCTTGGCGTTGATCGCTTCACGAGTCATGTAGTACAGACCCAATACAACGTCCTGCGACGGAACGATGATTGGCTCACCGTTGGCTGGCGACAGGATGTTGTTGGTCGACATCATCAACGCACGCGCTTCCAACTGGGCTTCCAGTGTCAGCGGTACGTGCACGGCCATTTGGTCGCCGTCGAAGTCGGCGTTGTACGCAGCACAGACCAGAGGGTGCAGCTGGATAGCCTTACCTTCGATCAGTACCGGTTCAAACGCCTGGATACCCAGACGGTGAAGGGTCGGTGCACGGTTGAGGAGCACTGGGTGTTCGCGAATCACTTCGGCGAGAACGTCCCAAACCTCTGGCAGCTCGCGCTCGACCATCTTCTTCGCGGCTTTGATGGTGGTAGCCAGGCCACGCATTTCCAACTTGCCGAAAATGAACGGTTTGAACAGCTCGAGAGCCATTTTCTTAGGCAGACCGCACTGGTGCAGACGCAGGGTCGGGCCTACGGTAATTACCGAACGACCGGAGTAGTCAACACGCTTACCGAGCAAGTTCTGACGGAAACGACCTTGCTTACCCTTGATCATGTCAGCCAGGGATTTCAGAGGACGCTTGTTGGAACCGGTGATAGCGCGGCCACGACGACCGTTGTCGAGCAGTGCGTCGACAGCTTCCTGCAACATACGCTTTTCGTTGCGCACGATGATGTCCGGAGCGGACAGATCCAGCAGGCGCTTCAAGCGGTTGTTACGGTTGATCACTCGACGATACAGATCGTTGAGGTCGGAAGTCGCGAAACGACCGCCATCCAGCGGGACCAGTGGACGCAGATCTGGCGGCAGAACCGGCAGAACGGTCAGCACCATCCACTCTGGCAGGTTGCCGGAACCCTGGAAGGCTTCCATCAACTTCAGACGCTTGGACAGTTTCTTGATCTTGGTTTCCGAGTTGGTTTGCGGAATCTCTTCGCGCAGACGGCCAATCTCGTGTTCCAGGTCGATAGCGTGCAACAGCTCGCGGACAGCCTCGGCACCCATGCGGGCGTCGAAGTCGTCACCGAACTCTTCCAGTGCTTCGAAGTACTGCTCGTCGTTGAGCAACTGACCTTTTTCCAGAGTGGTCATGCCCGGGTCGATAACGACATAGCTCTCGAAGTAGAGAACACGCTCGATATCACGCAGGGTCATGTCCATCAGCAGGCCGATACGGGACGGCAGCGATTTCAGGAACCAGATGTGGGCAACTGGCGAAGCCAGTTCGATGTGCGCCATGCGCTCACGGCGAACCTTGGCCAGTGCAACTTCAACGCCGCACTTTTCGCAGATCACGCCACGATGCTTCAAGCGCTTGTACTTACCGCACAGGCACTCGTAATCCTTTACCGGGCCAAAGATCTTGGCGCAGAACAGGCCGTCACGCTCAGGCTTGAACGTACGGTAGTTGATGGTTTCCGGCTTTTTAACTTCACCGAACGACCACGAACGGATCATCTCAGGCGAGGCCAATCCGATACGGATGGCGTCGAACTCTTCGACTTGACCCTGGTTTTTCAGCAAATTCAGTAGGTCTTTCAAGGCCTTTCCTCCTGGCGGAGCAGAGAGCGGGCAATCCTGCCCCGCTCTCGATTCGCGTCACGTGTTATTCGGTTTCCAGATCGATATCGATGCCGAGGGAACGAATTTCTTTGATCAACACGTTGAAGGACTCGGGCATGCCCGGCTCCATACGGTGATCGCCGTCCACGATGTTTTTGTACATCTTGGTCCGACCGTTCACATCGTCCGACTTCACTGTGAGCATTTCTTGCAGAGTGTATGCAGCACCGTATGCTTCCAGTGCCCAGACCTCCATCTCCCCGAAACGCTGACCACCGAACTGCGCCTTACCACCCAGCGGCTGCTGGGTAACCAGGCTGTACGAACCGGTAGAACGAGCGTGCATCTTGTCGTCTACCAAGTGGTTCAGCTTCAGCATGTACATGTAGCCAACAGTAACCGGGCGCTCGAACTTGTTGCCGGTACGGCCGTCGGTCAGCTGCATCTGGCCGCTTTCTGGCAGGTCCGCCAGTTTCAGCATGGCCTTGATTTCGCTTTCCTTGGCACCGTCGAACACCGGAGTGGCCATCGGCACGCCGCCGCGCAGGTTTTTCGCCAGATCCAGGATTTCCTGATCGGAGAAACTATCCAGATCTTCGTTACGACCACCGATCTGGTTGTAGATCTCGTCCAGGAACTTACGCAGTTCCGCGACCTTGCGCTGCTCTTCGACCATGCGATTGATCTTCTCGCCCAGACCTTTGGCCGCGAGGCCCAGGTGGGTTTCGAGAATCTGACCAACGTTCATACGCGAAGGTACGCCCAACGGGTTGAGGACGACGTCGACCGGGGTGCCATTGGCATCGTGCGGCATGTCTTCAACCGGCATGATCACGGAGACCACACCCTTGTTACCGTGACGCCCGGCCATCTTGTCGCCCGGCTGGATGCGACGACGGATTGCCAGGTAAACCTTGACGATCTTCAGCACGCCTGGAGCCAGGTCATCGCCCTGCTGCAGCTTGCGCTTCTTGTCTTCGAACTTGTCGTCCAGCAGACGGCGGCGATCAACGATGTAGGCCTGGGCCTTCTCGAGCTGCTCGTTCAGAGCATCTTCAGCCATGCGCAGTTTGAACCACTGGCCATGCTCAAGACCGTCGAGTACTTCGTCGGTGATTTCCTGACCTTTCTTCAGGCCGGCGCCGCCTTCGGCTTTGTGGCCGACCAGAGCGGAACGCAGACGTTCGAAAGTGGCGCCTTCGACGATACGGAACTCTTCGTTCAGATCCTTGCGGATCTCGTCGAGCTGGCTCTTCTCGATCGACAGGGCACGAGCGTCACGCTCTACACCGTCACGAGTGAAGACCTGTACGTCGATGACAGTACCCTTGGTACCGGTAGGTACGCGCAGGGAGGTGTCTTTAACGTCGCTGGCTTTTTCACCGAAGATTGCACGCAGCAGTTTTTCTTCCGGAGTCAGCTGGGTCTCGCCTTTCGGAGTGACCTTACCGACCAGGATGTCGCCTGCGCCTACTTCAGCACCGACATAAACGATACCGGCTTCGTCCAGCTTGTTCAGTGCAGCTTCACCCACGTTCGGGATGTCCGCAGTGATTTCCTCTGGGCCAAGCTTGGTGTCACGGGCCACACAGGTCAGTTCCTGGATGTGGATCGTGGTGAAGCGGTCTTCCTGGACCACACGCTCGGACAGGCAGATGGAGTCTTCGAAGTTGAAGCCGTTCCATGCCATGAACGCGATGCGCATGTTCTGACCCAGAGCCAGTTCACCCATGTCGGTGGACGGACCGTCGGCCATGATGTCGCTGCGCTGAACCCGATCACCCTTGCTCACCAGCGGACGCTGGTTGATGCAGGTGTTCTGGTTGGAGCGGGTGTATTTGGTCAGGTTGTAGATGTCGACACCGGCTTCGCCTGGCTCAACTTCGTCATCTGCAACACGAACCACGATACGGCTGGCATCAACCGAGTCGATCACGCCGCCACGACGAGCCACGACGCAGACGCCGGAGTCACGGGCAACGTTACGCTCCATGCCGGTACCTACCAGCGGCTTGTCGGCACGCAGGGTTGGTACAGCCTGACGCTGCATGTTCGAACCCATCAACGCACGGTTGGCGTCGTCGTGCTCGAGGAACGGAATCAGCGACGCCGCAACCGAAACTACCTGCTTCGGCGAAACGTCCATCAAGGTGACGTCTTCTGGCGCCTTGACGGTGAATTCGTTCAGGTGACGAACAGCTACCAGCTCGTCGATCAGCTGACCTTTGTCGTTCATGGTCGCCGAAGCCTGGGCGATCACGTGATCGGCCTCTTCGATAGCGGACAGGAACACGATTTCGTCGGTCACCAGACCTTCTTTCACCACACGGTACGGGCTCTCGAGGAAGCCGTACTGGTTGGTGCGAGCATAGGCGGCCAGGGAGTTGATCAGACCGATGTTCGGACCTTCCGGCGTCTCGATCGGGCATACACGACCGTAGTGAGTCGGGTGTACGTCACGAACTTCGAAGCCTGCACGCTCACGAGTCAGGCCGCCTGGGCCGAGCGCAGAGACACGGCGCTTGTGGGTGATCTCGGACAGCGGGTTGTTCTGGTCCATGAACTGGGACAGCTGGCTGGAACCGAAGAACTCCTTCACCGCCGCCGCCACTGGCTTGGCGTTGATCAGGTCTTGCGGCATCAGGCCTTCGCTTTCAGCCATCGACAGACGCTCTTTGACCGCGCGCTCTACACGCACCAGGCCAACGCGGAACTGGTTCTCGGCCATCTCGCCTACGCAGCGAACACGACGGTTACCCAGGTGGTCGATGTCATCGACGATGCCTTTGCCGTTACGGATGTCGACCAGAGTCTTCAGAACCGCAACGATGTCTTCCTTGCACAACACGCCGGAACCTTCGATCTCGGTACGACCGATACGACGGTTGAACTTCATCCGGCCGACCGCAGACAGGTCATAACGCTCAGGGCTGAAGAACAGGTTGTTGAACAGGGTCTCGGCCGCATCCTTGGTTGGAGGCTCGCCAGGACGCATCATGCGATAGATCTCGACCAACGCTTCCAGCTGGTTGGTGGTGGAGTCGATCTTCAGAGTGTCGGAAACGAACGGACCGCAATCGATATCGTTGGTGTACAGCGTTTCGATGCGCACAACCTGAGCCTTGGCGATCTTCGCCAGGATCTCGGTGTTCAGCTCGGTGTTGCACTCTGCCAGGATTTCGCCGGTGGCCGGATGCACGATGACCTTGGCGGTAGTACGACCCAGGACGTAGTCCAGAGGCACTTCCAGCTCTTTGATCCCGGCTTTTTCCAGCTGGTTGATGTGGCGAGCAGTAATACGACGACCCTGCTCGACAATAACCTTGCCTTTGTCATCCTGAATATCGAGGACCGCAATTTCACCACGCAGGCGCTGAGGCACCAACTCCAGGCTCAGGCTTTCGCCGCGCACGTGGAATACGTTGGTGGTGTAGAAAGCGTCCAGCACTTCCTCAGTGGTGTAGCCCAACGCACGCAGCAGTACCGATGCAGGCAGCTTGCGACGACGGTCGATACGCACGAATACGCAGTCTTTCGGGTCGAACTCGAAGTCCAACCAGGAACCGCGATAAGGAATGATACGTGCGGAGTACAGCAGCTTACCGGAGCTGTGCGTCTTGCCACGGTCGTGGTCGAAGAATACGCCAGGGGAACGGTGCAGCTGGGAAACGATTACACGCTCGGTACCGTTGATTACGAAGGTACCGTTCTCAGTCATCAGGGGGATTTCACCCATGTAGACTTCTTGCTCTTTGATGTCCTTGATCGCTTTGTTCGACGATTCTTTGTCGAAAATGATCAGACGAACTTTTACCCGCAAAGGTACGGCGTAAGTTACACCGCGCAGCACGCATTCTTTGACATCAAATGCCGGTTCGCCCAGGCGATAACCGACATACTCCAACGCAGCATTGCCGGAGTAGCTGATGATCGGGAAAACGGATTTGAAGGCCGCATGCAGGCCCACGTCGCGGAACTGATCTTTAGTCGCTCCCGCTTGCAAGAATTCACGATACGAATCCAGCTGGATGGCCAGGAGGTACGGCACATCCATGACGTCCGGCAACTTGCTAAAGTCCTTGCGGATACGTTTTTTCTCAGTATATGAGTAAGCCATCAGCGTTCCCCAGCTTGGTCACCTGCTTATTTGGCCCCTCCCGACGGGAGCAGCCAGAAAATCGTGCAAACCCTTTGGTTTGCGCCACCGCACAGGGTGGTTACAGCACGTTAGAAGCACCGACCCAGTCGGCTGCCAATAACGGAAAAAGGCCGGTGGCAAGAGCCACCAGCCATCAGCCTCAGCTTAACGCTTGGGCTGGAGACACAAAGTCGATGCTTACTTCAGCTCGACTTTAGCGCCTGCTTCTTCCAGAGCTGCTTTGGCTTTGTCAGCGGCTTCTTTAGCAACGCCTTCCAGAACCATGGCAGGAGCGCCGTCAACTACAGCCTTGGCTTCTTTCAGGCCCAGACCGGTCAGTTCACGTACAGCCTTGATCACGTTAACTTTCTTCTCGCCAGCTTCGGTCAGCATGACGTTGAATTCAGTTTGTTCTTCAACAACAGCGGCAGCAGCAGCTGGGCCAGCAGCGGCAACAGCAGCGGTAACGCCGAAGGTTTCTTCCATTGCTTTGATCAGCTCAACAACTTCCAGAACGGTTTTCTGGCCGATTGCTTCGATGATTTGCTCGTTAGTCAGAGACATGACTATAAATTCCTGTATTGGGGTGACAGCCTACGCAGCCATCAAATTAAACATATGATTTTGAAAGGGCTTGCAGTGCCTTAGGCAGCAGCAGCTTCTTTCTGGTCGCGAATGGCCGCCAGAGTACGAGCCAGCTTGCTGGTAGCGCCTTGGATCACGCTCATCAGCTTCGCAATAGCTTCGTCGCGAGTTGGCAGCGAAGCCAACACGTCGATCTCGTTTGCTGCGAGGTACTTGCCCTCGAACGCAGCTGCCTTGATCTCGAACTTTTCCTGACCCTTTGCGAACTCTTTGAAAATACGAGCAGCAGCGCCCGGATGTTCCTTGGAGAATGCAATCAGGGTAGGGCCGACGAACGCGTCGTTGAGCACGTCATATTGAGTGCCTTCAACTGCGCGCTTGAGCAGGGTGTTACGTACGACACGTACATACACGCCAGCTTCGCGGGCCTCTTTACGGAGTCCGGTCATAGCGCCTACTGTCACACCACGGGCATCAGCCACGACAGCGGACAGAGCGCCTTTGGCAGCCTCGTTGACTTCAGCGACGATGGCCTTCTTGTCTTCGAGTTTAATTGCCACGGGTTCAACTCCTGCTTGTTACCGTTTCATCCAACCGAGGCCGGATGTCGTTTTGGTGTCTGATTCGGTAAGGAACCGGGAGCACCATCTGCGTAGGCTTGTGGTTTAAGACTTGCGTCGCCTACGGTCTTGGATAGCCCCCGCCAGGCAGGGACCCCAATCTTTCAATTGACGCAATCTCTTGCGTCAACCTGTGTCTTATACGTCCAGCGAACCCTGGTCGATGACCAGACCTGGGCCCATAGTGGTGCTCAGGGTAACGCGCTTGACGTAGATACCTTTCGAAGAAGCTGGCTTGATACGCTTCAGATCAGCGATCAGGGCTTCAACGTTTTCCTTCAGCTTGATGGCGTCGAAGCCAACCTTGCCAACGGAGGTGTGGATAATGCCGTTTTTGTCGGTGCGATAACGAACCTGACCAGCCTTGGCGTTTTTAACAGCGCCTGCTACGTCTGGAGTTACGGTACCAACCTTAGGGTTAGGCATCAGACCACGTGGACCGAGGATCTGACCCAGTTGACCTACAACGCGCATTGCATCCGGGGAAGCAATAACCACGTCATAGTTCAGGTCGCCGCCTTTCATTTCGGCAGCCAGGTCGTCCATACCTACGCGATCAGCGCCGGCAGCCAGGGCAGCTTCAGCAGCTGGACCTTGGGTGAACACAGCTACACGTACAGTCTTGCCAGTGCCATGTGGCAGCACGGTAGCGCTGCGAACAACCTGGTCAGATTTACGTGGGTCAACGCCCAGGTTTACAGCGACGTCGACAGACTCGCTGAACTTGACGGTCGACAGCTCGGTCAGGAGAGCAGCTGCGTCTACGAAGCTGTAGGCCTTGCCCGCTTCAATCTTGCCCGCGATAGCCTTTTGGCGCTTGGTCAGCTTAGCCATTACACACCCTCCACGTTAAGGCCCATGCTACGAGCAGAACCGGCGATAGTACGCACGGCTGCATCCATATCAGCTGCAGTCAGATCCGCGTTTTTGGTTTTCGCGATTTCTTCCAGCTGAGCACGGGTAACGGTGCCAACCTTAACGGTGTTCGGACGAGCGGAACCGCTGGTCAGGCCAGCAGCTTTCTTCAGCAGAACCGAAGCAGGGGTGCTCTTAGTTTCGAAAGTGAAGCTGCGGTCACTGTAAACAGTGATGATCACAGGAGTCGGCAGACCTGGCTCAAGACCCTGGGTACGGGCGTTGAAGGCCTTGCAGAATTCCATGATGTTCACGCCGTGCTGACCCAGAGCTGGACCGACGGGTGGACTTGGGTTGGCCTGTGCGGCCTTCACTTGCAGCTTGATGTAAGCAGTAATCTTCTTAGCCATGAGGCACTCCAATTACGGGTTCAAACGCCTAGAAAGGCTCCCCGGTTACTTGCGCGTTTATCCCAGTGACGACAAAACCCCACAGCCTTGGGCTGCGGGGTATGGGATTCTCGTTCAGTTATGCCTTTTCGACCTGACTGAACTCTAGCTCTACCGGAGTAGAGCGACCGAAAATGAGCACAGCCACTTGGATCCGGCTCTTTTCGTAGTTAACTTCTTCGACAGTGCCGTTAAAGTCAGCGAACGGACCATCGGTAACACGAACAACCTCACCCGGCTCGAACAGAGTCTTCGGCTTAGGCTTGTCGCTACCATCAGCGACACGACGCAGAATCGCTTCTGCCTCTTTGTCCGTGATTGGCGCAGGCTTGTCGGCTGTACCACCAATGAAGCCCATCACCCGAGGAGTATCCTTGACCAAGTGCCAAGTACCCTCGTTCATATCCATCTGAACCAGCACATAACCAGGGAAGAACTTGCGCTCACTTTTGCGTTTCTGGCCATTACGCATTTCAACCACTTCTTCAGTGGGAACCAGAATTTCGCCAAAGCCATCTTCCATGCCAGCCAGCTTTACGCGCTCGATCAACGAACGCATTACATGCTTCTCATAACCCGAGTAAGCATGCACAACGTACCAACGCTTAGCCACGGGACACCCTTAGCCAACAATCAAGGAAACGAGCCAGCCGAGCAGGGAATCAAGCCCCCACAACAGCAACGCCATAACCAGAACAACAGCCACTACGATCAACGTGGTCTGCGTGGTTTCTTGGCGAGTTGGCCATACGACTTTACGAATCTCGGTGCGAGCTTCCTTAACCAGTACAAAGAAAGACTTGCCCTTGGCCGTCTGCAAGCCTACAAAGGCAGCTACAGCAGCAATGGCAAGCAAAGCGAGCACACGGTACAGGATCGGCGAAGCAGAGTAATACTGATTACCGACAACGCCAACGACCACCAAAGCAACTACTACAAGCCACTTGAGCAGATCGAAGCGAGAGCCTTGAGCTTCAGCTTTAGGAGTCATCTATGAAGATCCTGTGAAAAGAAAGCCAGACACACCGAGTGAATCTGGCAGGTCAGGAGGGAATCGAACCCCCAACCTACGGTTTTGGAGACCGTCGCTCTGCCAATTGAGCTACTGACCTAAAAACAAATCAGGCCGACCATTATGCCGGCCCGATGGAGATATATCAAGAACTTACTCGATGACCTTGGCCACGACGCCAGCGCCGACGGTACGACCGCCTTCACGGATAGCGAAACGCAGACCATCTTCCATCGCGATGGTTTTGATCAGAGTGACAGTCATCTGGATGTTGTCACCTGGCATTACCATTTCAACGCCTTCTGGCAACTCGCAGTTACCAGTCACGTCAGTAGTACGGAAGTAGAACTGTGGACGGTAGCCTTTGAAGAACGGAGTATGACGACCGCCTTCTTCTTTGCTCAGAACGTACACTTCAGCAGTGAACTTGGTGTGCGGCTTAACGGTACCTGGCTTAACCAGAACCTGGCCACGCTCAACATCGTCACGCTTGGTGCCACGCAGCAGAACGCCGCAGTTCTCGCCAGCACGACCTTCGTCGAGCAGCTTGCGGAACATTTCAACGCCGGTGCAGGTGGTTTTCTGAGTTTCGCGCAGACCAACGATCTCAACTTCTTCCTGGATGCGAACGATACCACGCTCAACACGGCCAGTTACCACGGTGCCACGACCGGAGATCGAGAACACGTCTTCGATAGGCATCAGGAACGGCTTGTCGATAGCACGCTCTGGCTCTGGGATGTAGGTATCCAGAGTTTCTACCAGCCTCTTAACAGCGGTAGTGCCCATTTCGTTGTCGTCTTGGCCGTTCAGAGCCATCAGAGCCGAACCGATGATGATTGGAGTGTCATCACCTGGGAAGTCGTAAGTGCTCAGCAGATCGCGCACTTCCATCTCAACCAGTTCCAGCAGCTCAGCGTCGTCAACCATGTCAGCCTTGTTCAGGAAGACAACGATGTACGGAACGCCTACCTGACGGGACAGCAGGATGTGCTCACGAGTTTGTGGCATCGGACCATCGGCAGCCGAACAAACCAGGATCGCGCCGTCCATCTGGGCAGCACCAGTGATCATGTTTTTGACGTAGTCGGCGTGGCCTGGGCAGTCAACGTGCGCGTAGTGACGAATGTTCGAGTCGTACTCTACGTGCGCAGTGTTGATGGTGATACCACGAGCTTTTTCTTCTGGGGCGCTGTCGATCTTGTCGAAGTCAACACGAGCCGAACCGAAAACCTCGGAGCAGACGCGAGTCAGAGCAGCAGTCAGAGTGGTTTTACCGTGGTCAACGTGACCAATGGTACCAACGTTGACGTGCGGCTTATTACGTTCGAACTTTTCCTTAGCCATCGAAATCACCCCTAGGAGAAGAATTGAGCAAGTCACACAAGCCATTAAAACAAAGGCAGATATTTTCATATCTGCCTTGTTATATGGAGCTCTTGAGCGGATTTGAACCGCTGACCTCACCCTTACCAAGGGTGTGCTCTACCAACTGAGCTACAAGAGCGAAACACTTTGCACAACCTGCAAACTTGGAGCGGGTAGCGGGAATCGAACCCGCATCATCAGCTTGGAAGGCTGAGGTTCTACCACTAAACTATACCCGCGGAGCTTGCAGCTCACGCTTAAATCTGGTGGAGGGGGAAGGATTCGAACCTTCGAAGTCGTAGACGTCAGATTTACAGTCTGATCCCTTTGGCCGCTCGGGAACCCCTCCTAAGCGAGGCAGCATTCTATACTATGCCACCCTTCTGTCAAGCATTTTCTCATTAAAAACCTGAGGTTAGCTGCATTGACCTTGCTTCGCTGCGTCTACCTCTAGAGGTCTTCACTGCGGAGCGGGCGCCATTCTATGCAAACTATTCGGCAGTTGCAATGCCTTCGCATGACATTATTTTATGTTTTAACTCATTGAATTCTTTAGCAAGATTCTGCAGCAACGAATCATCCAGCAAATGCTTGCTTTCAGGGGCCACACGCAACCAGTAACCAGAAGCATCAGGCAGAGCCAAAGACTTCAACCGAACCTCCACACCCAATACCGACAGGCGCTGCTCAAGCGTTTGAGCCTGATCACGGCGAGCAAAACCACCTATATAGAGGCAATCGCCTTGAGCCTCGCCCCCCTTGTCACGCCTGGAGAGCGAGCCAGACGACTCACTCAGTAAGCGAATATCCTGCTGAGCCCCTTTATAAAGCGTCAGAGGCGTTACCTCCTTCGCACGCAAAGGCGCCTCCTGCTGATGCCAGACGTAATAGAACACATTGAGAACCAGGAGCAGCAGGAACAACCAGCGCATAAAAACCTCAGGACAATGGGCAAGCCATAGCCAATCCGACAAAAACCAGATCAGGGACCACTCGCCCCTGCGGCACGACACCAGAAACCAGCTCAGCATCACCACCAGTGAGGAACACCACGAAATCTTCCCCCCAATAGTCGCGCGCCAGCTCCAGCTGAGTCAGCACAAACCCTCTCAACATCAATGAGCAGCCGCGCTCTACCGCTTCAACCGTCGTACGCCCCGGCAACAGACTCTCCAAGGCGCGCTCGGCAGACAAATCGTCGTACCGAATCCGACGAGTGTGAGTTCTCAACTGATTACGCATCAATGGCATCCCCGGGCAGATAAAGCCCCCCAGGTGCTCCCCATCCGCCGCAATGAAGTCCGCAGTAACAGCTGTCCCAAAATCGAGCACCAGACAAGCACCAGCTGCCAGGCGAAAGCCCCCCAGCATGGCAAGCCAGCGGTCCAGACCAAGTCGCTCAAACTCCTCATAGCCATTTCGTACGCCTGCCATTTCTTTCGCAGGCGCAGCACAGACCACCGATACACCAAAAGCCTGTACCAACATAGAAGTAAGCTTGTTCGTCTCTTCGACCGTGCGAACGCTGACCAAACGGCAGCGGCTCAAGACCAAGCCGTTTAGCGCACGCAGATGCCCGACCAAGGCGTCATCGGAACCAACCACACCCTCAGCAAATACCCCAAGCGCGGCATTATTCAGAACACGCCACTTAATGAAGCTGTTTCCACAGTCAAGCTCAAGAATCATCGCGCAACCTCAAGCTGAGCTCACCACCGCTGTAGACCCTCTCAACCCCATCTACTTCCAATCGCAATGCCCCTTGCTGATCGATGCCCATAACAACACCGTCTATTTTATTGACCCCAGCAATCAGAGACACCGCATTACCTTGCCACAAGTGATTCTGCTCCCACTCCTCTTGAATAGAGGAAAAGCCCTGGGCTTGGTGACGCTCCAGGTAAGCCCTCAGCATCATACTCAGCCGAGCAACCAACTGGTTGCGATCAACCTGCTTACCGGACTCAAGCCGCATAGAAGTCCACTGCTGATCAACCTCGTCAGTTTTCTGCATGTTGACGTTGATACCCACACCCAGAACCACATGACAAACATCGGCAGGATCCCCAACCAACTCCAGCAGGATTCCAGCGATTTTTTTGCGCCCAACCAAAACATCGTTTGGCCACTTCAGACCCGCACCAGCAACTCCAAACTCACGCAAGGTCTGCATGACTGCCAGCCCGACCACCAAGCTGAGCCCTTCAAGCTGACGCATTCCACCATCGATACGCAGCACGAGACTGTAATAAACATTTTCTGCAAAAGGGCTCACCCATTTGCGACCTCTCCGACCACGCCCCGCCGTCTGACGCTCAGCGAGCACCAGGAACGGCGCAGGCACGCCGCGCTCGACAGCCCTCAGAGCTTCAGCATTTGTAGAGTCGATGGAATCGAAAGCCAACACAGCCCAAGGGCAATCCTTTGACTGCTCGCAAATATCTGCCGGGCTCAGGAGCATCAGCGGAGCCGCCAGCTGATAACCGCGACCGCGGACTTTATGGATAGAAAGCCCCAGATCAGCCTCCAACTGCTGCAACTGCTTCCACACGGCACTACGGCTAATACCCAAGGCAGCACCAAGGGCCTGGCCCGAGTGAAACCGCCCGTCCTTCAGAAGCTCCAACAATGTCAGCATGCAGATCTCGCCTCACAATGAGGCAGGCATGATAGCCATGCCTAAGGCTGTTGCATAGAAAGCGTGACAGGCACAATCAAGCAGCTAGCGCCTGCAATTCAGAATGTTTTTTCTGCGCACAAAAACAAAACCCCAACTGCTTTCGCAATTGGGGTTTCGGAATTTAATCTTGACGATGACCTACTCTCACATGGGGAAACCCCACACTACCATCGGCGATGCATCGTTTCACTTCTGAGTTCGGGATGGGATCAGGTGGTTCCAATGCTCTATGGTCGTCAAGAAATTCGGTGTGCCGAGTCGTCTTTCGACGCTTCAGCAAATTGGGTATGTAATAGCTTTGTGGTGCTTTTGTGAGTAGTGCAAACTTTCGGTTCGTTTCGTCTTCACACACCGCAACTCGCTCTTAAGCAAATTGCTTGGGTGTTATATGGTCAAGCCTCACGGGCAATTAGTATTGGTTAGCTCAACGCCTCACAGCGCTTACACACCCAACCTATCAACGTCGTAGTCTTCGACGGCCCTTCAGGGAACTCAAGGTTCCAGTGAGATCTCATCTTGAGGCAAGTTTCCCGCTTAGATGCTTTCAGCGGTTATCTTTTCCGAACATAGCTACCCGGCAATGCCACTGGCGTGACAACCGGAACACCAGAGGTTCGTCCACTCCGGTCCTCTCGTACTAGGAGCAGCCCCTCTCAAATCTCAAACGTCCACGGCAGATAGGGACCGAACTGTCTCACGACGTTCTAAACCCAGCTCGCGTACCACTTTAAATGGCGAACAGCCATACCCTTGGGACCGGCTTCAGCCCCAGGATGTGATGAGCCGACATCGAGGTGCCAAACACCGCCGTCGATATGAACTCTTGGGCGGTATCAGCCTGTTATCCCCGGAGTACCTTTTATCCGTTGAGCGATGGCCCTTCCATACAGAACCACCGGATCACTAAGACCTACTTTCGTACCTGCTCGACGTGTCTGTCTCGCAGTCAAGCGCGCTTTTGCCTTTATACTCTACGACCGATTTCCGACCGGTCTGAGCGCACCTTCGTACTCCTCCGTTACTCTTTAGGAGGAGACCGCCCCAGTCAAACTACCCACCATACACTGTCCTCGATCCGGATAACGGACCTGAGTTAGAACCTCAAAGTTGCCAGGGTGGTATTTCAAGGATGGCTCCACGCGAACTGGCGTCCACGCTTCAAAGCCTCCCACCTATCCTACACAAGCAAATTCAAAGTCCAGTGCAAAGCTATAGTAAAGGTTCACGGGGTCTTTCCGTCTAGCCGCGGATACACTGCATCTTCACAGCGATTTCAATTTCACTGAGTCTCGGGTGGAGACAGCGCCGCCATCGTTACGCCATTCGTGCAGGTCGGAACTTACCCGACAAGGAATTTCGCTACCTTAGGACCGTTATAGTTACGGCCGCCGTTTACCGGGGCTTCGATCAAGAGCTTCGCGTTAGCTAACCCCATCAATTAACCTTCCGGCACCGGGCAGGCGTCACACCCTATACGTCCACTTTCGTGTTTGCAGAGTGCTGTGTTTTTAATAAACAGTCGCAGCGGCCTGGTATCTTCGACCGGCATGGGCTTACGGAGCAAGTCCTTCACCCTCACCGGCGCACCTTCTCCCGAAGTTACGGTGCCATTTTGCCTAGTTCCTTCACCCGAGTTCTCTCAAGCGCCTTGGTATTCTCTACCCAACCACCTGTGTCGGTTTGGGGTACGGTTCCTAGTTATCTGAAGCTTAGAAGCTTTTCTTGGAAGCATGGCATCAACCACTTCGTCACCTAAAAGGTAACTCGTCATCAGCTCTCGGCCTTAGAACCCCGGATTTACCTAAGATTCCAGCCTACCACCTTAAACTTGGACAACCAACGCCAAGCTGGCCTAGCCTTCTCCGTCCCTCCATCGCAATAACTAGAAGTACAGGAATATTAACCTGTTTTCCATCGACTACGCTTTTCAGCCTCGCCTTAGGGACCGACTAACCCTGCGTCGATTAACGTTGCGCAGGAAACCTTGGTCTTTCGGCGTGGGTGTTTTTCACACCCATTGTCGTTACTCATGTCAGCATTCGCACTTCTGATACCTCCAGCAAGCTTCTCAACTCACCTTCACAGGCTTACAGAACGCTCCTCTACCGCATCACTTACGTGATACCCGTAGCTTCGGTGTATGGTTTGAGCCCCGTTACATCTTCCGCGCAGGCCGACTCGACTAGTGAGCTATTACGCTTTCTTTAAAGGGTGGCTGCTTCTAAGCCAACCTCCTAGCTGTCTAAGCCTTCCCACATCGTTTCCCACTTAACCATAACTTTGGGACCTTAGCTGACGGTCTGGGTTGTTTCCCTTTTCACGACGGACGTTAGCACCCGCCGTGTGTCTCCCATGCTCGGCACTTGTAGGTATTCGGAGTTTGCATCGGTTTGGTAAGTCGGGATGACCCCCTAGCCGAAACAGTGCTCTACCCCCTACAGTGATACATGAGGCGCTACCTAAATAGCTTTCGAGGAGAACCAGCTATCTCCGAGCTTGATTAGCCTTTCACTCCGATCCACAGGTCATCCGCTAACTTTTCAACGGTAGTCGGTTCGGTCCTCCAGTCAGTGTTACCTAACCTTCAACCTGCCCATGGATAGATCGCCCGGTTTCGGGTCTATACCCAGCGACTAAACGCCCTATTAAGACTCGCTTTCGCTACGCCTCCCCTATTCGGTTAAGCTCGCCACTGAATATAAGTCGCTGACCCATTATACAAAAGGTACGCAGTCACAGAACAAAGTCTGCTCCCACTGCTTGTACGCATACGGTTTCAGGATCTATTTCACTCCCCTCTCCGGGGTTCTTTTCGCCTTTCCCTCACGGTACTAGTTCACTATCGGTCAGTCAGTAGTATTTAGCCTTGGAGGATGGTCCCCCCATATTCAGACAAAGTTTCTCGTGCTCCGTCCTACTCGATTTCATGACTAAGAGACTTTCGCGTACAGGGCTATCACCCACTATGGCCGCACTTTCCAGAGCGTTCCGCTAATCTCAAAGCCACTTAAGGGCTAGTCCCCGTTCGCTCGCCACTACTAAGGGAATCTCGGTTGATTTCTTTTCCTCAGGGTACTTAGATGTTTCAGTTCCCCTGGTTCGCCTCTTGCACCTATGTATTCAGTACAAGATAACCATCTTATGATGGCTGGGTTCCCCCATTCAGACATCTCCGGATCAAAGTCTGTTTGCCGACTCCCCGAAGCTTTTCGCAGGCTACCACGTCTTTCATCGCCTCTGACTGCCAAGGCATCCACCGTATGCGCTTCTTCACTTGACCATATAACCCCAAGCAATCTGGTTATACTGTGAAGACGACATTCGCCGAAAATTCGCGATTAAACTCACAAATTTTACCTTAGCCTGAATAAACACCAGTGAAAGTGCTATCCAGTCTATCTTTCTATCACATACCCAAATTTTTAAAGAACGATTCTGATAAAGATCAGAAATCAACATTCATCGCCAATCAGCGGAATGCTCATTTCTAAGCTTTAAACGATGGACACCAATCTGTAATGGTGGAGCCAAGCGGGATCGAACCGCTGACCTCCTGCGTGCAAGGCAGGCGCTCTCCCAGCTGAGCTATGGCCCCGTATCGCTACAGGGTGCACCAGTAATTGGTGGGTCTGGGCAGATTCGAACTGCCGACCTCACCCTTATCAGGGGTGCGCTCTAACCAACTGAGCTACAGACCCAATCGTCTTCTTCAATGAATCAAGCAATTCGTGTGGGAGCTTATGAAGCAGCTGATGTCGTCGATTAAGGAGGTGATCCAGCCGCAGGTTCCCCTACGGCTACCTTGTTACGACTTCACCCCAGTCATGAATCACACCGTGGTAACCGTCCTCCCGAAGGTTAGACTAGCTACTTCTGGTGCAACCCACTCCCATGGTGTGACGGGCGGTGTGTACAAGGCCCGGGAACGTATTCACCGCGACATTCTGATTCGCGATTACTAGCGATTCCGACTTCACGCAGTCGAGTTGCAGACTGCGATCCGGACTACGATCGGTTTTATGGGATTAGCTCCACCTCGCGGCTTGGCAACCCTCTGTACCGACCATTGTAGCACGTGTGTAGCCCAGGCCGTAAGGGCCATGATGACTTGACGTCATCCCCACCTTCCTCCGGTTTGTCACCGGCAGTCTCCTTAGAGTGCCCACCATTACGTGCTGGTAACTAAGGACAAGGGTTGCGCTCGTTACGGGACTTAACCCAACATCTCACGACACGAGCTGACGACAGCCATGCAGCACCTGTCTCAATGTTCCCGAAGGCACCAATCCATCTCTGGAAAGTTCATTGGATGTCAAGGCCTGGTAAGGTTCTTCGCGTTGCTTCGAATTAAACCACATGCTCCACCGCTTGTGCGGGCCCCCGTCAATTCATTTGAGTTTTAACCTTGCGGCCGTACTCCCCAGGCGGTCAACTTAATGCGTTAGCTGCGCCACTAAGAGCTCAAGGCTCCCAACGGCTAGTTGACATCGTTTACGGCGTGGACTACCAGGGTATCTAATCCTGTTTGCTCCCCACGCTTTCGCACCTCAGTGTCAGTATCAGTCCAGGTGGTCGCCTTCGCCACTGGTGTTCCTTCCTATATCTACGCATTTCACCGCTACACAGGAAATTCCACCACCCTCTACCATACTCTAGCTCGCCAGTTTTGGATGCAGTTCCCAGGTTGAGCCCGGGGATTTCACATCCAACTTAACGAACCACCTACGCGCGCTTTACGCCCAGTAATTCCGATTAACGCTTGCACCCTCTGTATTACCGCGGCTGCTGGCACAGAGTTAGCCGGTGCTTATTCTGTCGGTAACGTCAAAATACTCACGTATTAGGTAAGCACCCTTCCTCCCAACTTAAAGTGCTTTACAATCCGAAGACCTTCTTCACACACGCGGCATGGCTGGATCAGGCTTTCGCCCATTGTCCAATATTCCCCACTGCTGCCTCCCGTAGGAGTCTGGACCGTGTCTCAGTTCCAGTGTGACTGATCATCCTCTCAGACCAGTTACGGATCGTCGCCTTGGTGAGCCATTACCTCACCAACTAGCTAATCCGACCTAGGCTCATCTGATAGCGCAAGGCCCGAAGGTCCCCTGCTTTCTCCCGTAGGACGTATGCGGTATTAGCGTCCGTTTCCGAACGTTATCCCCCACTACCAGGCAGATTCCTAGGCATTACTCACCCGTCCGCCGCTCTCAAGAGAAGCAAGCTTCTCTCTACCGCTCGACTTGCATGTGTTAGGCCTGCCGCCAGCGTTCAATCTGAGCCATGATCAAACTCTTCAGTTCAAACATCTTTGGGTTTTGAGAAAACCCTAAACTTGGCTCAGCAATCGTTGGTTACATCTTTGATTTCTCGCGGAGTAACTTGTGATGCTGATAATCTTTCTGACTATCAGTCTGACTCCACAAGCACCCACACGAATTGCTTGATTCAGTTGTTAAAGAGCGGTTGGTTAAGTCTTTCGCCTCAACCGAGGCGCGCATTCTACAGCAGCCTCTGTATCTGTCAAGCGGTTATTTTAAGAAGTTTTCAAAGTTTCCTTTGCAACTTCAACCACTTGCGCTTCCGATCTCTCGTCAGCGGGAGGCGAATTCTACAGCGTTACACGCTGCTGTCAACACCTCTTTTTCTCCGCTTTCGACCGAGAAGATCGAACCGTCAATCCGGCGAAAACACACTGCCGAACCGACTCCTTCGGGCCTCGATGAACTGAAGTGTACCGCTGCCGAAAACCGCGTAACTCGTTGAATCTCAAGGAGTTTTCCGTTTCGACTGCGCCGGAAGTGGGGCGAATTATAGAGAGATATAATTCGCCGTCAACACCTATTTTCAGTTTTATTCGGATTTAAGCGTAATACGTGCAAAAGCCTTCTTTCCGGCCTGGCAAACATGAGTCGAGCCGATCGCCCATATAAAGGAACGCTCAACCACCTCACCATCCACACGCACCCCACCTGAGCCAAGCAGGTCACGCGCCATCGCCGAGTTCTTTACCAAGCCGGCCTTATTAAGGACAGCCGCGATCGGCATGTCTTCAGCAGCAGCCAGCTCGATCTCAGGCAGGTCATCCGGCAGCTCACCATCCTTCATACGGTTACCCGCCGCACGATGAGCATTCGCCGCAGCCTCTTCACCATGGAAGCGCGCAACGATCTCTTCAGCCAGCTTGATCTTGATATCCCGCGGATTCGCACCTGCCTCGACATCCGCCTTAAAGGAAAGGATCTCCTCCATGGAGCGGAAGCTCAGCAGCTCAAAGTAACGCCACATCAAGGCATCCGGAATGGAAACCAGCTTGCTGTACATGACACCTGGCGCTTCCTGGATACCCACATAGTTACCCAGCGACTTGGACATCTTCTTGACGCCATCCAACCCCTCGAGCAATGGCATCGTCAGAATGCACTGAGCTTCCTGACCATAACCGCGCTGCAGCTCGCGCCCCATCAACAGGTTGAACTTCTGATCGGTACCGCCCAACTCCACATCAGCACGCAGCGCTACCGAGTCATAACCCTGAACCAGCGGATAGAGGAACTCATGAATGGCAATTGGCTGGTTAGTGGAGTAGCGCTTGTCGAAATCGTCACGCTCGAGCATGCGAGCAACGGTGTACTGGGAAGTCAGGCGAATGAAGTCCGCAGGCCCCATCTTGTCCATCCAGGTGGAGTTGAAGGCCACCTCGGTTTTCGCCGGATCGAGAATCTTGAACACCTGACTCTTGTAGGTCTCGGCATTCTCGAGGACCTGCTCGCGAGTCAGTGGCGGGCGGGTTGCACTCTTGCCGCTCGGATCACCGATCATCCCGGTGAAATCGCCGATCAGGAAGATCACCTGGTGCCCCAGATCCTGGAACTGGCGCAGCTTATTAATAAGCACGGTGTGACCCAGGTGCAAATCCGGCGCCGTCGGGTCGAAGCCAGCCTTAATACGCAGCGGCTGGCCGCGCTTGAGCTTTTCGATCAGCTCGGACTCGACCAACAACTCTTCCGCACCACGTTTGATCAGCGCTAGCTGCTCTTCAACCGACTTCATAACAGACCCGCAAGGCTCAGATTCAAAGGGAACCAACCATACAAGATCAGCGCCCAATTACAAGTTTTGCCCGGCGTATGGATGGTTTTCCACGAACAGAACGTCCGCAGGCTTGCTTAACAGATGATTTGGTTATATTTTATACAGTTATTTCATCTTCATCATGTCATTCATCTTTTCCAATTCATCTTTTTCAAAGTCAAAATTACCTATGACCACAGAACCGCCTAAAGCCCCGCCGCTTTATCCGAAGACCCACCTGCTCGCCGCAAGTGGCATCGCCGCCCTCCTCAGCCTGGTGCTCCTGGTATTCCCTTCCAGTGATGTAGAAGCCAAAAGAACAACTCTGAGTCTTGATCTGGAAAGCCCAGCCGAGCAACTGACACAAGATCAAGACGCTGCAGACGCCGTACAAGCCACAAATGAAGCCGTACCGTCCCCGTTCGCGCAAATCGAAAACAGCCCCGAAGACACCGCAAAGACTGCTGAAACCGCTCAAGAACAGCCTGCTCCAGCCCTAGCAGAAGAAAAGAAGACGGCTAATCACAGGGAAGTCATTGTTGCCAAGGGCGACACCCTTTCCACGCTATTCGAGAAGGTCGGCCTGCCAGCCACCTCGGTGCACGAAGTGTTGGCCAGCGACAAGCAGGCCAAGCAGTTCACCCAGTTGAAGCGCGGCCAGAAACTTGAGTTCGAACTGGGCCCGGACGGCCAGTTGAACAACTTGCACAGCAAGGTCAACGACCTGGAAAGCATCACCCTGACCAAAGGGCCAAAAGGCTTCGCCTTCAGCCGTATCACCGCCAAGCCCATGGTGCGCACGGCCTACGTTCATGGCGTGATCAACAGCTCGCTGTCGCAATCCGCAGCCCGTGCCGGCCTCTCTCACAGCCTGACGATGGACATGGCCAACGTCTTTGGCTACGACATCGACTTTGCCCAGGATATTCGCCCGGGCGACGAGTTCGACGTGATCTACGAGCAGACCGTCGTCAATGGCAAAGCCGTGGGCTCCCGCAACATTCTCTCTGCGCGTTTCACCAACCGTGGCAAGACCTACACCGCGGTGCGTTACACCAACAAACAAGGCATGAGCAGTTATTACACCGCTGACGGCAATAGCATGCGCAAGGCCTTTATCCGTACGCCAGTGGACTTCGCACGTATCAGCTCGCGTTTCTCCATGGGCCGCAAACACCCGATCCTGAACAAGATCCGCGCTCACAAAGGCGTCGACTACGCAGCCCCTCGCGGCACGCCAATCAAGGCTGCCGGCGATGGCAAGGTGCTTCTGGCCGGGCGTCGTGGCGGATACGGCAACACCGTGATCATCCAGCACGGTAACGCTTACCGCACGCTGTACGGCCATATGCAAGGCTTCGCCAAAGGCGTCAAGACCGGCGGAACCGTCAAGCAGGGCCAGGTGATCGGCTACATTGGCACCACCGGGCTTTCCACGGGCCCGCACTTGCATTACGAGTTCCAGGTCAATGGCGTTCACGTCGACCCACTGGGCCAGAAGCTGCCGATGGCTGACCCGATTGCCAAAGCGGAACGCGCGCGTTTCCTGCAACAAAGCCAGCCGCTGATGGCGCGGATGGATCAGGAAAAAGCCACCCTGCTCGCTTCGAACAAGCGTTAAGCATGGCGCTCTATATAGGTGTGATGTCCGGGACCAGCCTTGATGGCCTGGATATCGCACTCATCGAGCAAACCCCGGCGATCAGGCTGATCGCCACGCATTACATCCCCATGCCCGAATCCCTGCGCGCCGAGCTGCTTGGCTTGTGCGCCAGCGGCCCCGATGAAATCGCCCGCTCTGCCATCGCCCAACAGAACTGGGTGAAGCTGGCCGCCCAGGGCATTCATAGCCTCCTTGCTCAACAACAGCTGAAACCCGCAGATATTCGCGCTATTGGTAGTCATGGCCAGACCATCCGTCATGAGCCAGCCCGCGGTTTCACGGTCCAGATCGGCAACCCGGCCCTGCTGACAGAGCTCACTGGAATCACTGTGGTCAGCGACTTCCGCAGCCGCGACGTCGCCGCTGGCGGCCAGGGCGCCCCACTGGTGCCGGCCTTTCATGAGGCGCTCTTTGATCGAAGTGCCGGCAAGCGTGCAGTCTTGAACGTCGGCGGCTTCAGCAACCTGAGCCTGATCGAGAGCGACAAGCCGGTTGCCGGCTTCGATTGCGGTCCAGGCAACGTTCTGCTGGATGCCTGGATCAATGCCCAACGTGGCGAGAACTACGATCGCGACGGCCAGTGGGCCGCCAGTGGTCATGTTGAGCCGATGCTGCTGAACGCGCTGCTCAGCGACCCGTTCTTTGCCACTCAAGGCCCGAAGAGTACTGGCCGCGAGGTGTTCAACCTGGAATGGCTACAGGGGCATCTGGCTCGTTTGCCGGCCTTTGCCCCCGAAAACGTACAGGCAACGCTCCTGGAGCTGACAGCACTGACCATCGTCGAGTCGCTGCAAGTCGCACAGAACGATACCCAGGAGCTGCTGGTCTGCGGCGGCGGCGCTCACAACGCAGCCTTGATGAGTCGCCTATCCAGCCTACTGCCCAACACCAAGGTCAGCAGTACCGCCACCCACGGCGTCGATCCGGACTGGGTTGAAGCCATGGCGTTCGCCTGGCTGGCCCACTGCTGCCTCGAAGGCATCGCCGCCAACCGCCCAAGCGTCACCGGTGCCCGCGGCCTGCGTGTATTGGGCGCGATCTACCCCGCCTGATCGCCAGACAGCAAAACGCCGCAGAGCCCGAAAGCCCTGCGGCGCCTGATAAAACCTTGACCAGCGATCAGATCGAGAACGAAGAACCGCAACCGCAGGTGGTCGTGGCATTCGGGTTCTTGATCACGAAGCGCGAACCTTCCAGACCTTCCTGATAATCCACCTCGGCACCCGCCAGGTACTGGAAGCTCATCGGATCGACCACCAGGCTGACGCCTTCGCGCTCGACGATGGTGTCGTCATCCGCGACTTCTTCATCGAAAGTGAAGCCGTACTGAAACCCTGAACAACCGCCGCCCGTAACGAATACGCGCAGCTTCAAGCGATCATTACCCTCTTCATCGACCAGGCTCTTCACCTTGTGCGCGGCACCGTGGGTGAATTGCAAAGCCGTGGGGGTGAAGGATTCGACGCTCATGCTGACTATCTCCCGGCGTTACGCCGCCATAATGCGTGATGACGCGCATTATCCGCTTCTCCCAGAAAAGCGGTCAACTATTGTTACGGTATATCAATAAGCCCGGGGCTCACCGCAGAATGCAAAAAGGCCCGTAACGGGCCTTTTGCTGAAGCAGGCAGGCGCCTTAAGGCAGCATGCCAGCGTGGGACAGGCCCAGGCGCTCGTCCAGACCGAACAGGATGTTCAGGTTCTGTACGGCCTGGCCCGAAGCACCTTTGACCAGGTTGTCGATCACCGACAACACGACCACCAGATCGCCATCCTGCGGACGGTGCACGGCAATCCGGCAGACGTTGGCGCCTCGCACGCTGCGGGTTTCCGGATGGCTGCCCGCCGGCATCACATCCACGAACGGCTCGTTGGCATAACGTTTCTCGAACAGCGCCTGCAGGTCCACAGACTTGTCCACGACAGTGGAATAGAGCGTCGAGTGAATGCCGCGGATCATCGGCGTCAGGTGCGGCACGAACGTCAGGCCGACATCCTTGCCCGCCGCACGGCGCAGCCCCTGGCGAATCTCCGGCAGGTGACGATGCCCCTTGACCGCATAGGCCTTCATGCTTTCCGAGGTCTCGGAGTACAGGGAGCCAACGCTGGCCCCCCGGCCGGCGCCACTGACACCCGACTTGCAGTCGGCGATCAGCCGCGAAGTATCGGCCAGCCCAGCTTCCAGCAATGGCAGAAAGCCGAGCTGGGTAGCGGTCGGATAGCAACCCGGAACAGCGATCAGACGCGCCTGCTTGATCTGCTCGCGATTGACTTCAGGCAGGCCATAGACGGCTTCGTCGAGCAATTCAGGGGCGCCGTGGGGCTGGCCGTACCACTTGGCCCACTCATCGGCGTCCTGCAGACGGAAATCCGCCGACAGGTCGATGACCTTGGTACCCGCAGCCAGCAGCTCACCCGCCAGGGCGTGGGCAACGCCGTGCGGCGTCGCGAAGAACACCACATCGCAGGCACCGAGGGTCTTGATGTCTGGAACGCTGAATGCCAGGCCGTCATAGTGGCCTCGCAGGTTCGGGTACATATCGGCAACGGCAAGGCCTGCCTCGGATCGGGAAGTGATGACTACCACTTCAGCCTGCGGATGCTGTGCCAACAGACGCAGCAGTTCGACACCGGTGTAACCCGTGCCGCCGACGATACCGACCTTGACCATAAACCTGCCCTCAACGAACCCACTGGAAAGCCGTCGATGATAGGGGCCGAAAGACCCTGCGACAACCGTCAAGGTGACGTGCGGACGCTCCTGCCTCTACTATCTGCGCTACCGTGAACCTGGGAATAACCTAAATGCTCTATCTGTGGCTCAAAGCCTTTCACATCGTCAGTCTGGTCTGCTGGTTTGCCGGTCTGTTCTACCTGCCACGCCTGTTCGTTTATCACGCTCAAAGCGAAGACACGATCAGCAAGGAACGCTTCAGTATCATGGAGCGCAAGCTGTACCGCGGGATCATGGGGCCGGCGATGATCGCCACGCTGGTTTTCGGTATCTGGCTGCTGAGCCTGAACCCCAGCGCCTACTTCGGCCAGGGTGGCTGGATGCATGCCAAGCTGACCCTGGTAGTCATCCTGATTGGCTACCACCACATGTGCGGCGCCCAGGTGAAACGTTTTGCCCGTGGCGAAAACACCCGCAGCCATGTCTTTTACCGCTGGTTCAATGAAGTGCCAGTTCTGGTATTGCTGGCTATCGTAATTCTGGTCGTCGTCCGGCCGTTCTAACTCCAACTAGCCGTTCATTATTCGGGGTACTTCCAATGTCGCTGCCCGCTCTGCTCGAACAACGCTTGCGCTTGCCTGTCGTGGCTGCGCCGATGTTCCTGATTTCCAACCCACAACTGGTTCTGGCGTGCTGCCGCAACGGTGTAGTGGGCAGTTTCCCTGCCCTCAACCAGCGTGAAAGCAGTGGCTTCAAGGCCTGGCTGGAAGAAATCGAAGCAGGCCTTGCGACCCTGGAAAACCCCGCACCCTATGCCGTCAACCTGATCGTGCATCACAGCAACCCACGCTTGAACGCCGACCTGGCGATCTGCATCGAACACAAGGTGCCTATCGTCATCACCAGCCTCGGGGCGGTGAAGGAGTTGGTCGATGCGGTGCATGCTTATGGAGGCCTGGTCTTCCATGACGTCACCACCCGACGCCACGCGGAAAAAGCTGCCGAGGCCGGGGTCGACGGCCTGATCGCAGTAGCCGCCGGCGCCGGTGGTCACGCCGGGACCTGGAGCCCGTTCTCCCTGATCGCCGAAATTCGCCAGTTCTTCGACAAGACGCTGCTGCTGGCTGGCTGCCTGAACCATGGCCACGAGATACTCGCCGCACAGTTGCTTGGTGCCGACCTCGCCTACTTCGGCACGCGCTTTATCGGCACCACGGAAAGCCACGCGCCGGAAGCCTATAAAGAGATGCTACTGAGCGCCAAGGCCGCCGACATCGTCCACACCGCAGCGGTCTCCGGGGTTCCGGCAAGCTTCATGCGCCAAAGCCTGGAAAACGCCGGCTTCGACCTTGCCGCCCTGCAGGGTAAAGGCGAAGTCAACTTCGGCTCGAAACTCAAGCCGCTCAGCGACGAAGCCAAAGCCTGGAAAACCGTGTGGTCCGCCGGACAAGGCGTCGGCGAAATCGATGACTTGCCGAGTGTCGATCAACTGGTCGCCCGCCTGGACGCCGAATACCGTGCCGCACAGGAACTGGCCGCTCGGCTGCCGCAACGCTGGCCACGCTGAATCGCTGATGTTTTTTGGCCAGCAACGGACGGCTGGCCTTAAACTATCGCCCTGCGAAAGCCCTCTCTATAAAGCCGACAAGGAAGCCCTGCATGAGCGAAAACCGTTTCAAGATCGTATTTGACGGGGCTCTGCTTCCGGGTGTCGACATCGAACATGCCAAGCAGAAAATCGCCAAGCTGTTCAAAAGCGATATCGCCGCGATCGAGCCTCTGTTCAAGGGGCAAAACATTACCCTCAAGCGCGACCTCTCCCAGCAGGATGCGGATATTTATCTCGCCGCGCTGAACCAGGCCGGTATCGCCCCACGCGTAGAACCGGATCTTGCCCCAGGCGCCAGCCAACCGACACCTCAACCTGCTCCCCCGGCGCCAGCCCCTTCGCTTTCGGTGGACTTGCCTCAAGCAGGCCCCACCGCGACAAGTGACTGGCAACGCCCGACACCGACACCAGCGCCAGAACCCATGGCCGGCGCGGACACTTCGCCCTATACCCCGCCTCAAGCCACAGTGGGTGATCCCCTTCCCGAGTTTGGCGAGCTGAAGTTCTATACCGTCGATGGCCGCATCGGGCGCCTGCGCTATCTCGCCTGGACCCTCGTGCTGATCCTGCTGACTACCCTCGTCGGCGGCTTCCTGACCGCGGCTCTGGTCGGCAACGGCCTGCAGGTGACGGGAATGATCTTCCTCGGCGTCGTAGCACTGGCCTTCGCCTATCTGAACATCACCATTTCCGTTCAGCGCCTGCATGACCTGGGCTGGTCGGGCTGGCTCTGGCTGTTGAACTTGCTGCCATTTGTGTACGCGGTGTTTCCGCTGCTGCTGGCGGTCCTGCCGGGCAACACCGGCGCCAATCGTTACGGCGCGCCGCCTCCGCCAAACAGTGGAGCGGTCAAGGGGCTTGCCGCGCTGTGGATAATCGTTTTGCTGCTGTCCTTCATTGGCGGGCTCAGCTCGGTCTAAGGCGCCCAGGATGGCAGCAGCGAAAGCAGCAAGCCCGCCCTGGCCACCTGTAGACTATCGGATTGAAATAACGCGCCGGTGCCTGGGACTTTCCCCACAGGCGACCGACCGTTGCAATGGAGAACCGCATGACCCGTTACGCTCTGATCACCGGCGCCTCCAGCGGCATAGGCCTGGCATTGGCCGAAGCACTGGCCCGGCGTGGCCGCAGCCTGATCCTGGTGGCCCGGCAGCGTGATCAGCTGGAAAGCATCGCCATCGAGTTGACCCAGCGTTTTGGCGTCGAGGTGCTGTTCCGCGCCTGCGACCTGTCCGAGCCTTTGCGGCTTTCGGGCTTTCTGCTGGAGCTGGAGGAAGGCGACCGGCAGATCGACCTGCTGGTGAACTGCGCCGGCATCGGCACCTGCGGGCCGTTCCTCGCCCAGGACTGGATGACCGAACAGGACCTGATCGAAGTGAACATTCTCGCCCTCACCCGGCTTTGCCATGCCCTGGGCAACAGCATGGCCTTGCAGGGCGGCGGACAGATTCTCAACGTCGCCTCGATCGCCGGCTTCTATCCCGGCCCCTGGATGAGCACCTACTACGCCAGCAAGGCCTATGTGCTGCACTTCTCCGAAGGCCTGCGCGAAGAGTTGAAAAACAATGCGGTGAAGGTTTCGGTACTCTGCCCCGGCCCGACCCGCACCGGTTTCTTTGATACCGCCCAGTTGAACACCAGCAAGCTCAACGACAGCAAGCTGCTGATGAGCCCGGAAGAAGTCGCGCTGTACACCGTGCGCGCCCTGGAAAAGAACCGCGCCATTATCATCCCCGGCCGCCGCAACCGCTGGTTCGCGTTCAGCCCGCGCCTGGGTTCGCGCTGGCTGACCCGCAAGATTTCCGGCGCCGTCAACAAAGCCTATTGCCCGCGCTGACCGGGCAATCATCTAAGGCTGGGCGCACTCGGCTTGCCTGAGTACACTCAGCCCGGACCAACACAACGGAGAAACAGCTGTGGATACTCTGTTCACCAAGATCATCAACCGGGAAATACCGGCGAAGATCATCTACGAGGACGACCAGGTTCTGGCCTTCCACGATATCGCCCCACAGGCCCCCGTGCATTTCCTGGTAGTTCCGAAAAAGCCGGTGCGCACCCTCAATGACCTGACCGAAGACGACAAGCTGCTGGCCGGACATATCCTGTTCACCGCCCAGCGCCTGGCCAGGGAACTGGGTTGCGAGGAAGGCTTCCGCGTCGTCATGAACTGCAATGAACTCGGCGGCCAGACCGTGTATCACATTCACATGCACGTTCTGGGTCAGCGCCAGATGCACTGGCCGCCGGGCTGATCCCCGCCCAAAGTGCGCGACAGCACACTTCTCGCCCGGTTTGCCGAGAGTGTGCTGATCCAGCGCAGGCCTCTGCCCATCGATTGGGGTAAACTGGCCGCCGTGATTCTTCCCGGAGGTAAGCATGACTACCCAACGTCACTACTCGCCGATTGACCGTCTACTGCTGCAGGCAGATGCGGCAATGCGTACCTTGCTGCCCTTCAGTGGCCAGCCTTATCGCCCTTCCCCTGCCATCGTGCAGCCGGAGGTGCAGATGAGCGAAGAGGACACCAAGCATGTCGCCGGCCTGATGCGCATCAACCATACCGGCGAAGTCTGCGCCCAGGCGCTGTACCAGGGCCAGGCCCTGACCGCCAAGCTGCCGCACGTGCGCGCCGCCATGGAGCACGCCGCGGAAGAAGAAATCGACCACCTGGTCTGGTGCGAGCAACGCATTCACCAGCTGGGTAGCCACACCAGTGTGCTCAACCCACTGTTTTACGGCATGTCGTTCGGCATCGGCGCGGTAGCCGGGCTGATCAGCGACAAGGTCAGCCTGGGTTTCGTGGCTGCTACTGAAGATCAGGTGTGCAAACACCTCAACGAACACCTTGAGCAATTGCCAGCCGAGGATGAAAAGTCCCGGGCGATTCTCGAGCAGATGCGCATCGACGAAGAACAACACGCCGAAAGCGCGCTGGACGCAGGGGGATTCCGCTTCCCCACGCCGGTGAAGTTCGGCATGAGCCTGCTGGCCAAGGTCATGACCAAAAGCACTTACCGGATCTGATCGATACAAATCGCAGGCAAAAAAAGGGCGCTTTTTCAGCGCCCTTTCTTTTGCCACGAATTCAGGATAGTCGGATGGCGACTCAACCGAGCTCGACGATTTCGTAATCGTGAGTGATGGCAACCCCGGCCGCACCGAGCATGATCGATGCCGAGCAGTATTTTTCCGCCGACAGCTCGATGGCGCGCTTGACCTGGGCTTCTTTCAACCCGCGGCCCTTGACCACGAAGTGCATGTGAATCTTGGTGAAAACCTTGGGGTCCTCGGTCGCACGCTCGGCGTCGAGGAAGGCTTCGCAACTTTCGACAGCCTGGCGGGACTTTTTCAGGATGCTGACCACGTCGAAGTTGCTGCAACCGCCTACGCCGAGCAGGAGCATTTCCATCGGGCGCACGCCCAGGTTACGACCGCCGGCTTCCGGCGGGCCATCCATTACCACCACATGACCGCTGCCCGATTCCCCGAGGAACATGGCTTCGCCAGCCCATTGGATGCGTGCCTTCATCGCCAAGACTCCACTGCTAAAAAAGGGTCGCCAGCTTAGCACAGGGCCTTGGACGGCAGCGCTTTGCCTGTTCCGGTGCCACACTCAGTTCTGATAGGAAAATTCTTAATTACCCAAAGGATGTGTCTGTTAAGCTGGCGCCAAATCGCTGGCGCATTGCCAGCTATCGGCGATCCTGCTTGACCGCCCCATAAAAAAACCAAATCACACCGTGCTGTCTTTTCGGGATACAACCATGGTTGCTCTTGCCCCTACACCCAAGATCAAGAACCTCGACAAGCTGTTGATGCACTGCCAGCGCCGCCGCTATCAGGCCAAGAGCAACATCATCTGCGCCGGTGACCAGTCGGACACGCTGTTCTTCATCATCAAAGGCTCGGTCACCATCCTGATCGAAGACGATGACGGTCGGGAAATGATCATCGCCTATCTCAATGCCGGGGATTTTTTCGGCGAGCTGGGCCTGTTCGAACAGGCCGGGCATGAGCAGCAGCGCAGCGCCTGGGTACGCGCCAAGGTCGAATGCGAAGTCGCGGAGATCAGCTATGCGAAATTCCGTGAGTTGTCTCAACAGGACCCGGACATTCTGTATGTGCTCAGCGGCCAGATCGCCCAGCGCCTGCGCAACACCACCCGCAAGGTCGGCGACCTGGCGTTCTTCGATGTCACCGGGCGCGTAGCCCGCTGCCTGCTCGAACTGTGCAAGCAGCCGGATGCCATGACCCACCCGGACGGCATGCAGATCAAGGTGACCCGTCAGGAAATCGGGCGAATCGTCGGCTGCTCACGGGAAATGGTCGGCCGGGTGCTCAAGGACCTCGAAGAACGCAACCTGGTCCATGTCAAAGGCAAGACCATGGTGGTGTTCGGCACCCGCTAGAGCGGCAGGAACTGCGCCAGCATCTGCCGATACAGGGTATCCAGGCGCTCGATGGCATTCGGCGCGGCGAACGCCTCATGCAAGGCGATATGGCTCTCGGCACGGCAACGCTGCTCCAGGCCACAGGCCTGGTTGAACCGATTGACCGCCGCGACCATGGTTTCCCGCTCGTCATCCAGCAACAGCGCGCCATGCACCAATCCAACCGGACGCGTCCCACCCTTGCTCTGACGCCAACGCTGGGCGGTGCCAACCATCTTGCGCCCGTTGAGATTGACGTTGAACCGGCCATCGCAGAAAGCGCCCTCGACTTCACCCAGGGAAGGTTCGCCCCCCAGCTCGGAAAGCAGGTCGCAGATCGGCTGGCACAAACGGCGATAGCCGGTTTCGATCCGGTTCTGGTCACCCTCACTGCGAGGCGGCGCATAGACCAGCGCGATATTGATCGTCGCAGCCGATTGCGGCACCGGCTCCCCGCCGGTTTCCCGTAGCAACACCGGCCAGCCACTGGCGGCCAGTGCCTCGCAAGCCTGCTCAAACCCCGGCAAACGACTCAAGCGCCGCGGCATCACCAGCGCCCTGTCACTCGGTTGCCAGAACAACAGGCCGTACTCCTGGTCACCGCTGCATACCTGGGCGAGCAGATCCTGTTCGGCCTGCAGACCGGCTTCGACGGTCAGGGAAAGGGGCTGGGTCATGACAGTAAAGGTCCTTTGCGATAGGTATAAAAAAGCCGGCGGCGCCGGCTTCTTCATCAACTCAGGTTCAGTCCAGGGTCGAACCGCTCACCGGCACGCCACGTTCCGGGAAGAACAGGCGTTGCAGTTCCAGACCTGGGCTCTCGGCCCGCATAAAGGCCTCGCCCACCAGGAAGGAGTAGACGTCGCTGATTTCCATCAGCTCGACATCGGCCCGGTTGAGGATGCCGCTCTCGGTGATCACCAGACGATCGCGCGGAATCTGCGGCAACAGATCGAGAGTGGTCTCCAGATTGACCTCGAAGGTGTGCAGGTTGCGGTTGTTGATGCCCACCAGCGGCGTGTCGAGGGTTTTCAGGGCGCGTTGCAGCTCGTCGCCGTCATGCACTTCAACCAGCACATCAAGACCCACACCTTTGGCCACGGCAGCCAGTTCGGCCATCCTGGCATCATCCAGCGCCGCCACAATCAACAGCACGCAGTCGGCACCCAAGGCGCGGGCTTCGACGATCTGGTACGGATCGATCATGAAGTCCTTGCGGATCACCGGCAGCGAACAGGCGGCGCGCGCCTGTTGCAGGTAGGCGTCGGCGCCCTGGAAATAATCGACGTCGGTGAGCACCGACAGGCAGGTCGCGCCACCCTTCTCATAGCTCTTGGCGATTTCCGCCGGCACGAAATGCTCGCGGATCACGCCTTTGCTCGGCGAGGCTTTCTTGATTTCGGCGATCACCGCCGGCTGCTTGAGCTTGGCCTGGTCGAGCAGCGCCTTGGCAAAGCCGCGCGGCGCATCCGCGGCGCGGGCCAGACCTTCGAGTTCGGCCAGGCTTACCCGTGCGCTACGCTCAGCCACTTCCTCGACCTTGCGGGCGAGGATTTTTTCCAGAACCGTCGGCACACTCATCCTTCATTCTCCTGCTTGAATACCGCGGTAAAGGCGCCCAACTCCTCCAGCTTCTCGCGAGCCAACCCAGTGTGCAAAGCGTCATGGGCCAGGGCTACGCCTTCTTTCAGGCTGCTGGCATGGTCCGCGGCATAGAGCGCGGCACCGGCATTGAGCACAATCATTTCCGCGGCCTTCTGCCCATGCTCGGTCTTGCGCCGCCCCAAGGCATCGCGAATCAGCTCGAGCGATGCCGCCGGGCTTTCGACCACCAGGCCGAACAGGCTCTGGCTCTTCATGCCTAGGTCTTCGGGCTGCACCCAATACTCAGTGATCTGATCGTCCTTCAGTTCAGCGACAAAGGTCGGCGCGGCGATACTGAATTCATCCAGGCCATCCTGAGAGTGCACTACCAGCACGTGCTTGCTGCCCAAACGTTGCAAAACTTCGGCCAATGGCCGGCACAACGCCTGAGTGAACACACCCACCACCTGATGTTTCACACCGGCCGGATTCGTAAGCGGGCCGAGCATGTTGAACAGGGTGCGCAGGCCGAGATCGCGGCGCGGGCCAGCGGCGTACTTCATGGCACCGTGATGGGACTGGGCGAACATGAAACCGATGCCGACGTTATCAATGCAGCGGGCAACCTGTACCGGCGTCAGGTTCAGATAGATGCCGGCGGATTCGAGCAGGTCGGCACTACCGCTTTTCCCGGACACCGCACGGTTGCCATGCTTGGCCACCGTGCAACCGGCTGCTGCGACGACAAAGGAAGAAGCCGTGGACACGTTGAAGATGTTCGCACCGTCACCGCCGGTACCGACCACATCGACCACGCCGTCGAGGGTTTTCAGCTCGACCTTGTCCGCCAGCTCGCGCATGACCGAAACAGCGCCGACGATTTCGTCGATGCTTTCGCTCTTCATGCGCATAGCCATCATGAAGGCGCCGATCTGTGCGTCGGTGCACTGGCCGGTCATGATTTCACGCATGACCTGGCGCATTTCATCGGTGCTCAGATCGAGGTGGCCGACAATACGGCTCAGGGCAGTCTTGATATCCATGGAAAGTCCTTAGCGCGTGCCGCCGCTCTGTTTGAGGAAGTTGGCGAACAGCTCGTGGCCCTGCTCGGTGAGAATAGACTCGGGGTGAAACTGCACACCCTCGATGTTCAGTGTCTTGTGGCGCAGCCCCATGATCTCGTCGACGGAGCCGTCTTCCAGCTGGGTCCAGGCGGTCAGTTCGAGGCAGTCCGGCAAGGTGTCGTGCTTGACCACCAGGGAATGGTAACGGGTCACGGTCAGCGGATGGTTCAGACCGGCGAATACGCCCTTGTCCTGGTGAAATACCGGGCTAGTCTTACCATGCATCACCTGCCGCGCGCGCACCACATCGCCGCCAAAGGCCTGGCCAATGGACTGGTGGCCCAGGCAGACGCCCAGGATCGGCAGCTTGCCGGCGAAATGCTTGATCGCTTCGATGGACACACCGGCTTCGGTCGGTGTGCAAGGACCGGGCGACACGACGATCCGCTCAGGGTTGAGCGCTTCGATTTCAGCCACGGTCAGTTCGTCGTTGCGCACCACCTTGACCTCGGCACCCAACTCGCCAAGGTATTGCACAACGTTATAGGTAAAGGAGTCGTAGTTATCGATCATCAGCAACATGGGGATTACAACCTCTTGAATTCACTGACTTTTAATACAGCCTTCAGTGGATTGCCCGCTGACAGGCCCGCCGGGGGTTGCAATCACTCAACCAGCACAAGCGGAGTCGAACAGGGGTAAAGAAGGCGAAACGGTACAGGTCCGGCCGGGCCGGCAGAGAAAAGTTAGGCGCGCCAACGCCAACGGGCGTGTGCCTTAACAACTCGCATCAAGAGTTTGCTGACGATCAACACGGGGAAGGTCTCATTCATACGTTCAGGCACAGTAACTTAGCTGAGCAGAGGGCGCAATATGGCGGGGCCCACGCCCGGATAAACAAGCGATATGGCTTATAGCCATAGCTCAGACACAAAAGTTTTTGGTACTGTCGTTTCGTTCTCTACAACAATAAATAAAACGGACTTGTTCATGATCAAAAAGACGTTGTTCGTACCACTCGCCAGCAGTCTTTTGTCTTTAGCCTGCACTCAAGCGATCGCAGCCCCCTCCCCCTATTCCAGCTTTATCGTGTTCGGCGACAGCCTCAGCGATGCCGGGCAATTCGCCGATCCAGGCGGTCCTGCGGGAGCGACCCAGCGCTTTACCAACCGCACCGGCCCGGTCTACCTGGATGGCAGCGGAGAACTCCGTTCCGCCAACTCGACCCAATTGCTCGGTGCCAAACTGGGGTTCTCGGACGACCAGCTCGCCGCCTCGACCTCGGCCACCCGCGCCAGCGAAGGCCTGCCTGACGGCAACAACTGGGCGGTCGGCGGCTATCGCACCGACCAGATTCTCGATTCGATTACCACCACCTCGACCGCCGGCAGCCGTAGCCGCCCGGGTTATCTGGTGGCCAACAATTTGCGCGCCGACCCGAATGCCCTGTACTACCTGTCGGGCGGCGGCAACGACTTCCTCCAGGGCCGAGTCACCAGCCTCGACCAGGCCAATGCAGCAGCTGGTCGCCTCGTCGACAGCGTGCAGACCCTGCAACAGTCCGGCGCCCGCTACATCATGGTCTGGCTACTGCCGGATATCGGCCTGACCCCGGCGATCAACGGCAGCCCGTTGCAAGGGTTCACCTCCCAACTCAGCGCCCAGTTCAACACCGAGTTGGTGCGGCAACTACAGACGGTCGATGCCGAAGTCATTCCCCTCAATATTCCCGTGCTCTTGAAGGAAAGCTTCGCCAACCCGGCACAGTTCGGCCTGGCCACCGATCAGAATCTCACAGCCACCTGCTTCAGTGGCAATGGCTGTACGGAAAACGCCCGCTATGGCATTCACAGCGCCACACCTGACCCGAGCAAGTTGATCTATAACGACTCGGTCCACCCCACCGAAGCCGGCCAGCGGCTGATCGCCGATTACGCTTACTCCCTGCTGGCAGCGCCCTGGGAAATAACCCTGCTCCCGGAAATGGCCCAGGGCACCCTGCGTGCCCATCAGGATGAGCTGCGCAACCAATGGCAGGCCGATTGGGAAAACTGGCAGGGCGTCGGTCAATGGCGGGCGATTGTCGCCGCGGGTGGCCAGCATCAGGACTTCGACAGCCAACGCAGCGGCGCCAGTGCCGACGGCAATGGCTTCAACCTGAACATCGGCGGCAGCTACCGGCTCGACGAGGCCTGGCGAGTGGGCGTGCTGGCCGGCGCCTATCGGCAGAAGCTCGAAGCGGGCAGCAACGATTCGGACTACAAGCTCAACACCTACCTGGGCACCGCCTTCGTCCAGTACCAGCAAAACCGCTGGTGGGCCGACGCGGCGGCTACCGCCGGACACCTGGACTACGACAACCTCAAGCGCAAATTCGACCTGGGCGCCAACGAGCGCGGGGAAAAAGGCGACACCAGCGGCGACATCCTGGCCTTCAGCGCTCGCCTGGGCTACGACATCGCGCAGCAGGCCAGCAGCCCGTGGCACCTGTCGCCGTTCATCAGCGCCGACTACGCGCGGGCCAAGGTCGACAGTTACTCCGAAGACGGCAACGACTCCACTGCACTGACCTTCGATGACCAGAAACGCACCTCACGGCGCCTGGGCATCGGCCTGCAAGGCAAGTATCAGATCACCCAGCAAACCCAGGTGTTCGGCGAAATCGCCCACGAAAAGGAATACGAGGACGATACCCAGAAGCTGACCATGGCCCTCAACAGCCTGCCGGACAACAACTACACCCTCGAAGGCTATACCCCGCAGACCAACCTGAACCGCCTGAACCTCGGGGTCAGCCACAAGCTCACCCAGGACCTGGCCCTGCGTGCCAGCTACAACATCCGCAAGGACGATGACTTCACCCAGCAAGGCATCAACGTCGGGGTCAGTCTCGACTTCTAAACCGCAGGCCATAAAAAACGCTGCCCCCGTGAGGAGGCAGCGTTTTTTTATGGCTCGTTTCCCGACTCAGCTATCGGGCGTTTGCTCGGCCAAGGCCACCGCGCGGAACATGGCGCGACGCTTGTTCAGGGTTTCTTCCCATTCCAGCGCCGGCACCGAGTCGGCGACTATGCCGCCACCGGCCTGCACATGCAGTTCGCCATCCTTGATCACCGCCGTACGAATGGCGATGGCGGTGTCCATGTTGCCGTTCCAGGCGAAATAACCCACGGCCCCGCCATACACACCGCGCTTGACCGGCTCCAGCTCGTCGATGATTTCCATCGCGCGGATCTTCGGCGCGCCGGACAAGGTACCCGCCGGCAGAATCGCCCGCAGCGCATCCATCGCGGTCAGTCCGGCCTTCAACTGGCCCGTGACGTTGGAGACAATGTGCATCACGTTGGAATAACGCTCGATTACCATCTTCTCGGTGAGCTTCACCGAACCGATCTCGGAAACCCGCCCGGTGTCGTTGCGCCCCAGATCGATCAGCATCAGGTGTTCGGCGATTTCCTTGTCGTCGGACAACAGGTCCTTCTCCAGCGCCTGGTCCGCCTCTTCGTTGGCACCGCGTGGGCGAGTACCGGCGATCGGGCGAACGGTGATCAGGTTGTCTTCGACCCGCACCAGCACTTCCGGCGAACTGCCGACCACATGGAAGTCGCCGAAGTTGAAGAAGTACATGTAAGGCGTCGGGTTGAAGCAACGCAATGCGCGATACAGGTCGATCGGCGCCGCCTTGAAGTCGATGGACATGCGCTGTGACGGCACTACCTGCATGCAGTCGCCCGCCAGGATGTACTCCTTGATGGTATCGACGGCACGCTCGTAGTCACCCTGGGTGAAACTGGAGCGGAACACCGGGTCGGACGCCTGCTGCTTGCTGAAATCCAGGCCAGGACGTGGGGTGGTGGGCTGGCGCAGCTTCTCCAGCAACGCCTGCAGGCGCGCCTGGCCTTGCTCGAAAGCATTGTCCTGGGACGGGTCGGCGAGGACGATGGCGTGCATCTTGCCGGCGAGGTTATCGAACACCACCACGGCGTCGGAGACCATCAGCAGAATGTCCGGTACGCCAATCGGATCCGGGTTCGGGCACTTGCCCAGACGCTTCTCCACATAACGCACACAGTCGTAGCCGAAATAGCCGACCAGGCCACCGTTGAAACGCGGCAGGCCCGCGATGGTCGGCACCTGGTAACGCGCCTTGAATTCTTCGACGAACGCCAGCGGATCGGCCACGTCATGACTTTCGGTCTCGACGCCATCGACGGTGATGCTGACATGGTGGTCATGCACCCGCAGCACGGTGCGGCAGGGCAAGCCGATGATCGAGTAACGGCCCCACTTCTCGCCGCCCTGCACCGACTCCAGGAGGTAGGAGTTGGGCTGGTCGGCCAGTTTCAGATAGATCGACAGCGGCGTGTCGAAGTCGGCCAGGGTTTCGCGGGCAAGCGGGATGCGGTTGTAGCCGGCAGCGGCCAAACGCAGGAATTCTTCGCGGATCATGGGGTGCCTCGTGGCTTGAGGTTCTGACAGTCAGGTATGCAAACGCGCCGGAAGACCGGCCAGGAACAAGTCAGGCGCGCCAACGCCAGCGGGCCAGGGCCTTGATGACTTTCATCCAGAGTTTGCGAGTAACCACCACGATGGCGTTTCCAGGAGGGGATTGAACAGCGTCGGGCAACGTTATCTCAGCGGCCGGATCCAGGCAACCGGGAATTAACTGGCGCAGATCGTCGATCACCAGGGCCGGCATTTCCTCGGCAATCGGCCGTCCGTGGTTGTAGCCATAGCTCAATGCCACGCACTTCACACCCGCAGCTTTCGCCGCCTGTACGTCGCTGCGCGAGTCACCGACGAACAGCGATTGCGAGGCCGGGATACTGGCCATTTTCATGACGAAAAACAGGGCGGCCGGGTCGGGCTTCTTCTGTGGCAGGGTATCGCCACCGATGATCCAGCGGAAATAACGGCCGATCTTCATCTGATCCAGCAGGGGCGCGACAAAACGCTCCGGCTTGTTGGTGATCAGCGCCATTTCGACGCCCTGCTTGTGCAGCCATTTGAGGGTGTCGCGCACGCCAGGATAGACCACGGTCAGTTCGTGGCCATCCTCATAGGCGCTGTTGAACAGCTCCAGCCCGCGCTCAGCCTCGACATCGTCGACACCCTGCGCCGCGATGTCGTTGGCCAGGGCCCGGCGCACCAGCATTTGTGCGCCATTGCCGACCCACTCACGCACCGATTCGATACCGGCGGGCGGACGCCCCAGTTTGAGCAGCATGTCGTCCACGGCCGCCGCGAGGTCGGGAACCGAATCGACCAGGGTGCCATCCAGGTCGAACATCACCAGTCGTGGCAGACGCCCCGGGAACAGCTGCTCGAAACCGCTCATGGACGCGCCAGCGCCAGTTCGGCGCGCATCTTCTCGATCACATCCTGGTAGTTCGGCGCATTGAAGATCGCCGAGCCCGCCACGAAGGTATCGGCACCCGCGGCAGCGATTTCGCGGATGTTGTTCACATTCACCCCGCCGTCGATTTCCAGGCGGATATCGCGACCGGAAGCGTCGATCAGGGCACGGGCCTCACGCAGCTTGTCGAGGGTGCCCGGAATGAACTTCTGGCCGCCAAAACCCGGGTTGACGCTCATCAGCAGGACCATGTCGACCTTGTCCATGACGTACTTGAGCACGTCCAGCGGGGTGGCCGGGTTGAATACCAGGCCGGCCTTGCAGCCGCCTTCGCGGATCATCTGCAGGGAGCGGTCGACGTGCAGCGTGGCTTCCGGGTGGAAGGTGATATAGGTCGCACCGGCCTCGATGAAGTCGCCGATGATCCGGTCCACCGGGCTCACCATCAGGTGGGCGTCGATCGGCGCGGTGATGCCGTACTTACGCAGGGCAGCGCAGACCATCGGGCCGATGGTCAGGTTGGGTACGTAATGGTTGTCCATGACATCGAAGTGCACGATATCGGCGCCAGCGGCGAGAACATTGTCCACTTCCTCGCCCAGGCGGGCGAAATCGGCGGAGAGGATCGACGGAGCAATTGCGAAGGGCTGCATGACGCACCTTTTTGAGCAGAATCACGGTGGCGCGCATTGTATACCTCATGCTTTGGCGCGCGCACCGTGACTGCGATGATCAGTAAGCCGCGCGATAGATCTTCTCTATGTCGCCCGGGCTCAGCTTGCGCGGGTTGTTGCGCATCAGGCGCTCGATCCCCGCGGCCTCTACCGCCATGGACGGAATGGCCTCCTCCGGCACCCCGAAGCTGCGCAGTCCCACTGGAATCTCCACCGCGGCGCAAAGCTGGGTCATGGCCTCGACGGCCTTGTCGGCAGCCTGGGCTGCACTCAGATGAGCGGTCTTCACCCCCATGGCCTCGGCGATATCCTGCATGCGCTCGACACAGGCCATCTTGTTCCAGGTCATGACGTACGGCAGCAGCAAGGCATTGCTGACGCCATGGCCGATGTTGAAGCGCCCGCCCAGTGGATACGCCAACGCGTGCACCGCGCCGACCCCGGCGTTGCCGAAAGCCATACCGGCCATCAAGCTGGCGGTGGCCATATCTTCGCGGGCCTGGAGGTGGGCAGGATTGGCGTAGGCCTTGGGCAGCGCCTGGACGATCAGCCGGATGGCGCCAATGGCCAGGGAGTCGGTGATGGGCGAGGCGTTGAGCGACAGATAGGACTCGATGGCGTGCACCAAGGCATCGACACCGCTGGCGGCGGTGACACTGCGCGGGCAAGTCAGGGTCATTTGCGGGCTGACCAGCGCTACATCCGGCAACAGGTAGTCGCTGACAATGCCCTTTTTCAGCTGCGCGACCTTGTCCGAGAGAATCGCCACATTGGTGACTTCGGAGCCGGTGCCGGCCGTGGTGGGGATGGCGATCAGCGGCGGCCCCTTGCGCGGCACCTGGTCGATACCGAACAGGTCTTCCAGCGCCCCGTGATAACCGGCGTAGGCCGCGACACTTTTGGCGATATCGATGGCGCTGCCGCCGCCCAGGCCGATCAGCCCGTCGTGCCCGCCTTCGCGGTAAACCTGCATGCAGTCTTCGACGATGGCGATTTCCGGGTCGGGCAGCACCCGGTCGAAAATCTCGTAGTCACGCCCACCCAGCTGCGCTAACGCCAGTTCCACGGTGCCGGACTTGACCAGCGCGGCATCGGTGACGATCAGCGGGTTATCGACATCCAGGCGGCTCAGTTCGGTGGACAGTTGCTCGATGGCGGCAGAACCGGTGAGCAGTTTGTGGGCGATTTTGAAAGAGGAAAGACTCATGTGCGCGGCCTCTTATAAAGGGGGGAAGCTGGCACAAGAGTAGCTGGGGATTCGGGGTTGTCTGCCATTCAGCCAATGAATGGCGTAGCAGATCGCTCCCACGGTCGGTGCGGGAGCGATCTGTCCGTGGCGATCAGACCGGTGCTGTACGCAGTTTTTCGCTGCGGCCACGCAGCCATTCCAGGGTCAGCAGCAGAATCACCGAGAAGGCGATCAGCAGCGTCGCCGCGGCAGCGATGGTCGGGCTGAGGTTTTCGCGGATGCCGCTGAACATCTGCCGGGGCAAGGTGGCTTGCTCGGGGCCGGCGAGGAACAGCGTGACCACCACTTCATCGAACGAGGTGGCAAAGGCGAACAACGCGCCGCTGATCACCCCCGGCGCAATCAACGGCAGGGTCACCCGGCGGAACGCCGTCAGCGGCGAAGCGCCGAGGCTGGCCGCGGCCCGTACCAGGTTCTGGTTGAAGCCCTGCAAAGTGGCCGAGACCGTGATGATCACGAAAGGCACACCCAGCACGGCGTGGACGATGATCAGCGAGAAGAAACTGTTACCCATGCCCAGGGGCGCGAAGAACAGGTAGCTGGCCACGCCGATGATCACCACCGGCACCACCATCGGCGAAATCACCAGCGCCATCACCAGTGCCTTGCCGGGGAAGTCGCCGCGGGTCAGGCCGATCGCCGCCAGCGTGCCGAAGACCATCGCCAGTACCGTGGCCGCCGGGGCGACGATGATGCTGTTCTTCAGGGCGCGCATCCATTCCGCCGAGCCGAAGAAGTCGTGATACCACTGCAGCGAGAAGCCTTGCAGCGGGTACACCAGGAAGCTGCCCGAGTTGAACGACAGCGGAATGATCACCAGCACCGGCAGGATCAGGAACAACAGGATCAAGCCGCAGAGAATCCGCAAGCTGTAGAACCAGACCCGCTCGACGGGCGACATGTAAGGGCTCAGCATTTCGATTCTCTCCTTAGCTCAGGCGCAGGCGACTGGCGCCCACCAGCCAGCTGTAAATCAGATACAGCACGATGGTCGCCAACAGCAGCAGGCCGCCCAGCGCGGTCGCCATGCCCCAGTTGATGCTGGTGTTGGTGTAGAAGGCGACGAAGTAGCTGACCATCTGGTCGTTCGGGCTGCCCAGCAGCGCCGGGGTGATGTAGTAGCCGATGGCAAGGATGAACACCAGCAGGCAGCCGGCGCCGACGCCGGCATAGGTCTGCGGGAAATACACCCGCCAGAAACTGGCGAACGGATGGCAGCCAAGGGAAATCGCCGCGCGCATATAGGTCGGCGAGATGCCTTTCATCACGCTGTAGATCGGCAGGATCATGAACGGCAGCAGGATGTGCACCATGGAGATGTAGACCCCGGTGCGGTTGAACACCAGCTCCAGCGGCTTGTCGATCACCCCCATGGCCATCAGCGCACTGTTGATCAGGCCACCCGATTGCAGCAGCACGATCCACGCCGCCACACGAACCAGGATCGACGTCCAGAACGGCAGCAACACCAGAATCATCAGTAGGTTGCTCTGGCGCGCCGGCAGGTTGGCCAGCAGGTACGCCAGGGGGTAAGCCAGCACCAGGCAGATGCCGGTAATCACCAGGCCCATCCAGAAGGTCCGGGCGAAGATATCCAGGTAGATGGCCTGGTCAGGGGTCGCCGGGGCGATCTCCCCCAGGTCGTCGATCCGATGGTCGACGGCGGCCAGCAGGTAGAACGGGGTCAGGCTGCTGGTGTTGCGGCGTACCGCCTGCCAGTAGGCCGGGTCGCCCCAGCGCTCGTCGATGGCTTCCAGCGCTTCCTTATAGGAAGCCGGCTCCTCCTTGAACGGCAAGGCACGTGCGGTTTTGGTCAGCAGGCTGCGATAGCCGGCCAACTCCATGTTCAGTCGCTTGGACAGGTCGCCCAGGGTTTGCTGCTTGCGCGCTTCGGCCAGGTCTTCGCTCAGTGCCTTGTACACCGGTTCGGCCGGCAGGCCGCGTCCGTCCCAACCGGCCACGGCGACCACGGTACGCGGCATGCCTTCGACCACTTCCGGGTTGCCGACGCTCTTGTACAGCAGCGCTGCGATAGGCACGAGAAACACCAGCAGCAGGAACAGCACCAGAGGCGCGATCAACGCTTGTGCCTTCCAGCGGTTGACCCGCTCGGCACGCGCCAGGCGCTGCTTGAGGCTGGGGCTGGTGACCTCGTTCAGGGGAACGCTAATGGCCATGACGAACTCCGCAAATCTTTAAACGGTAACGGCGTCACCCACAGGTGACGCCGCCCATGCATGACGCCTTACTTGGCCGCCCACGAGTTGAAACGCTGCTCCAGTTGCTCGCCGTTGTCAGCCCAGAAGCTGACGTCGATCTGCACCTGATTGGCGATGTTTTCCGGGGTGGTCGGCATGTCTTTCAGGATGTCCTTGGCCAGCAGCGGGACTGCCTGGGTGTTGGCCGGACCGTAGGCGATGTTTTCCGAGTAGGTCTTCTGCTGCTGCGGCTGCACCGAGAAGGCGATGAATTTCTTCGCAGCTTCCGCGCGGGTCTTGTCCAGGCCCTTCGGAATGGCCCAGGCGTCGAAGTCGTAGATACCGCCGTTCCACACGACCTTCAGGTTGCTTTCCTTCTGTACCGCGGCGATCCGGCCGTTGTAGGCCGAGCTCATGACCACGTCACCGGAAGCCAGGTACTGCGGCGGCTGGGCGCCGGCTTCCCACCACTGAATGCTTGGCTTGAGCTCATCGAGCTTCTTGAACGCGCGATCCTGACCGTCCTTGCCAGCCAGCACCTTGTACACATCCTTGGGCGCCACGCCGTCGGCCATCAGGGCGAATTCGAGAGTGTACTTGGCGCCTTTGCGCAGGCCGCGCTTGCCCGGGAATTTCTTGGTGTCCCAGAAATCCGCCCAGCTGGTCGGCGCGGTTTTCAGCTTGTCGGCGTTATAGGCCAGGACGGTCGACCAGACGAAGAACCCCACGCCGCAAGGCTGGATCGCGCCCTTGACGTAATCTTCGGCCTTGCCGAACAGCTCGGGATCGAGCTGCTCGAACATATCTTCGTCGCAACCGCGGGACAGCTCCGGCGACTCGACCTCCACCAGGTCCCAGGACACGCTCTTGGTGTCGACCATGGCTTTGACCTTGGCCATCTCACCGTTGTATTCGCCAGCGACGATCTTGCCGTTGCCTGCCGCCTCCCAGGGGGCGTAGAAGGCTTTGACCTGAGCCGCCTTGTTCGCCCCGCCAAAGGACACCACGGTCAGGTCCGGGCCCGCCGCCATCGCGTGCGCCGCGCCCATCAGGCCCAATGTCAAAGCGGTGAATTTCAGGGATCTCAACATTTATTGTTCTCTCCACGTGCAGGGTTGGTGAAGCAAGGGGGCGATCAATGCGCCTCTAGAAGTGGGTCGAGCGCGCGAACGTGCTCGACCTGCCAGCCAAGCGGAACCACATCGCCCACCGCCAGCGCAGGATCGAGCTCGGCAATCGGCTGTTTCACGAAGAAGTCGGTCTTGCCACAGACTTCCAGGCGAACCCGGACGTGGTCGCCCAGATAGATGAATTCCGCAACCCTCCCTGAGAAGCGGTTGACACAACTTTCACTGGAGCCGTTGAGGCTCACGCGCTCCGGACGAATCGACAGGGTCACCGGCTCGCCGGTCTCGCCGACGTTGACCGCCAGCGCCTCGACCTTCTCGCCACGCCCCAGCTCGACCACGCAGCGGTCGCCGCTGTGGCTGTGCAGGCGGCCGTTGAGCCGGTTGTTCTCGCCGATGAAGTTGGCGACGAAGGTGTTCTTCGGTTCTTCGTAAAGGGTGCGTGGCGGGGCGATCTGCTGGATTTCGCCCTGGTGGAACACCGCGACCCGATCGGACATGGTCAGGGCTTCGCCCTGGTCGTGGGTCACGTAGACCACGGTCACGCCGAGGCGTTGGTGCAGGTGCTTGATTTCCATCTGCATGTGTTCGCGCAGCTGTTTGTCCAGCGCGCCGAGGGGTTCGTCCATCAGCACCAGCTGTGGCTCGAACACCAGCGCCCGGGCCAGGGCCACCCGTTGCTGCTGGCCACCGGACAGTTGCGCCGGATAACGCTGGGCGAAGGACTCGAGCTGGACCATGCTCAGCACGCGTTTGACCCGCTCGCTGATGTCGGTCTTGCTCAGGCCACGTACCGACAGCGGGAACGCCAGGTTCTCGGCCACGGTCATGTGCGGGAACAGCGCATAGTTCTGGAACACCATGCCGATATCGCGCTTGTGCGGCGGCACGTTGTTGATCGCCCGCCCGGCCAGCTGGATTTCCCCGGCGGTCGGGGTCTCGAAGCCGGCCAGCATCATCAGGCTGGTGGTCTTGCCGGAGCCGGATGGCCCGAGCAGGGTAAGGAACTCGCCTTTGCGAATTTCCAGGTTGAGGTCTTTGACGATCAGGTTTTCGCCGTCGTAGCTCTTTTGCACACCACGGAAACTGACCAGTACATCACTCGCCCCAGCGCTTGAATCGACCTCGCTCATACCCACACCTTTTGTTTTTTGACGGCTGTGGACTAAGCCTAGTGGAGGCCACAAGCCGCGCAAATCGGGGGGTATGAGAGATTGGCCTCAGTCGGATGGAAGGTTCCTTGTAGGAATCCCCCTACAAGGATGGCGCGATTGGACAAGTCCCGGCACACGCCTGACGGCGATCATGGCTATAAGCCGGTTTTCGTGTCGCAAATGGGTACGTGTAGCCGCCGCAGGCTGCGATCGAGGGCGAAGCACTCGTGATCCAGGCAGCGCGATTGAGCTGAAAATCCCCAGGGCCAGGTTTAGCGACAGCTGCGCTGTCGATCGCAGCCTGCGGCAGCGGCTACAGATCCATTCAAAGCAGCTTGTGCTCCATCGCATACTTCACCAGCTCGGCCAGGGAGGTGATGTTGAGTTTCTGCATCAGCCGCGCCTTGTGGGTGCTGATGGTCTTGCTGCTCAAGGCCAGCTGCTGGGCGATATCGTTGACGTTGGCACCCTGGGCCAGCCGTTCGAACACGGAGAACTCACGCTCCGACAGCAGGGAATGCAGGGGCCGGGTATCCGTCAGGCCGACTTCGAAAACCATCCGGTCGGCCAGTTCCGGGTCGATATAACGCCCGCCTGCCGCCACCTTGCGAATCGCTGTCAGCAGCAGCGCCGGGTCGCTGTCCTTGGTGGCATAACCGGCCGCTCCCACTTTCAGCGCCCGGGCCGCCATCTGTGCTTCGTCGTGCATCGACAGCACCAGGATCGCCGGTGGATTGTTCAGCGCGCGGATCCGCGGGATCGCCTCCAGGCCGTTGACGCCAGGCATGGAAATATCCAGCAGCACAACCTCGCAAGGCACGTGGCGCAGGGTTTCCAGCAACTGCTCGCCATTGCTCGCCTCCCCCACCACCGTCAGGTCCTTGGCCAGGCCGATCAACTGCTTGATGCCTTCGCGAACGATGGTGTGGTCTTCGGCTACCAGTACACGGATCACAGCTCGTACCTCTTCTTATTAGTGATGATCTCTGCAGCGGCGAGTCTGCTCGCGCCTACAGGTCCAGCGGCACAGTAACGCTCAGGGTGGTGCCCTCGCCCAGCTGACTGTCCAGGGTCAGGCTGCCGCCCATGATCAGCACCCGCTCGCGCATGCCCACCAGACCGAAGGACGTCGGCCGCCCGGCCTCGACTACGAAACCCTGGCCGTCGTCGCTGATGGTCATGCACAGCTGATTGTGCTCGAGGCTCAGGGTCAGTTCGACAGTATGCGCCTGTGCATGGCGCATCACGTTGGTCAGCGCCTCCTGGAGGATGCGGAACAGACCGATGGCCTTGGCGTCGCTGAGCACCGGCAGGTTGTCGGGCACCTGCACCAGGCAAGGAATCTGCGTGCGCGCCTCGAAACGCCGCGCCTGCCACTCGATGGCCGAGGCGATGCCGGCATCGAGAATCGGCGGGCGCAAGGCCGTGGCCACATCGCGCACCAGCTGGAACAGCTGGGCGATCAGGCGCTTCATACTGTTCAGGCGTTCGTGCAGCCCCGGATCGAGTTGCGCGTAGGCCAGCTCGCACATCGAGGTCTCCAGCTTGAGCACCGTGAGCATCTGCCCCAACTCGTCATGCACTTCCCGGGCGATACGAGCCTTTTCCTCTTCGCGCACGCTTTCCAGGTGCGCCGATAGCTCGCGCAGTTGCTCGCGCGAGCTGGCCAGTTCCAGTTCGATGCGCTTGCTTTCGCTGATGTCCCAGACGATACCGTCCCAGACATAGGCGCCGTCCTCGAGCTGGCGGGTGATGGCCTTGATTTCCGCCCAGCGCTGTTCGCCCTGGCGGGTCAGGATCCGCCCCTGCCAGGACCAGTCGCTGTCGGTGTCCAGGGCATGGTCCTGGGTCTGGTGGTAACTGGCCCGATCTTCCGGGTGCACCAGGCTGCGCAACCCTATGTCGCGGTGGCTGAGGGTCGCCGGGGAGTAACCCACCAGGCTCTCGCTGCCTTCGCTGATGTAGGCGAAATCGATCTGCCCGGTCACCGGCGCCCGTTCCAGGCGGAACACCAGCCCCGGTACGTTGGCGGCGATCCCCTGCAACCGCGCTTCGCTTTCCTGCAGGGCGGCCAGGGCGCGACGACGCTCGGTGACGTCAGTGAGGTAAACCACCAGGTACTCGCCATCGCGAAAGCGCAGAAAGCTCAGCGACACATCGGCCGGCAGGATGCTGCCGTCGGCGCGGACACACTGGGTCTCGAAGCTGGGCGGCGCGTCCTCGCTGGCACGCGCGCGCTTCCACAGGCCAAGCCAGCGGTCCATGTGCAGGTTGGGTTCGAAGTCGCTCAACGGCCGGTCGACCACCGCCCCCGACGCATAACCCAGCATGCTTTCGGCCGCGCGGTTGGCGTAGCGTACATGGCTGTCCCAGTTGACCCAGAGAATGCCCACCGTGCTCTGGTCGATGGAAAACTGGGTCAGGCGCAAGGCTTCTTCACTGGCCTCGCGCCGGGCCAGGTCCTCGCGGGTGGTCAGCAACCGCTGCTCGAGCGCCTGTTGCTGGCGGCGCTGCCAGATAACGATGGCCATGCTCGCCAACAGCAGCACGGCCAGCAACAGACTGAGGTTCTGCCAGAAACCGCGGGACTCGCTCAGCCGCGGATACTTGGGCTGCAGCCAACGATTGTGCAACTGCTCCAGATCCTTGGCGGCGATACCGTGCAAGGCGCGTTGCACGATATCCGCCAGCTCGGGCCAGTCGCGCCGGGTAGCCACCCGCAGCAGTTGCGGCAGGCCGATATCGCCCACCACCGCCAGGCCGGCGAATTCCGGTTCCGCCGACAAACGACTGAGCTGCGCCTCATCGATCACCGCATAACGCGCCTGCTGACTGAGCAGCAATTGCAGGGCCTGGCGCTCCAGGGGCACGCCCTGCAGATTGAGATTGGAGTAAGTCGCACGCAGGTAGTCTGCCACCGCGCTGGGCATGCGCACCGCCACGCGAGTCTGGCTGTCGAGCTTTTCCAGCTCCACCGCGCCGGCGCCCTTCTGCTCGCCGACCACCAGTTGCGGGACGCGCATGTAGGGATCGGAAAACTGCCAGAGCCGCAGGCCGGCCGGGGTCTGGCTCAGGCCCGGGGCCATATCGACTTCACCGGCGCGCACCGCCGCCTCCAGCTGCGCCTGATCGGCAAAGTTGCGCCAACTCAGCTCGACCTTCATCGCCTGGGCCAGCCACTGCATCAGTTCGATATTGGCGCCAGACAAGCGTTGCAGCCGACGGTCGTACTGGGCGTAGGGGGCCTGGAGCACCACGCCGACCCGCAGTTCCCGGTGCTGTTCCAGCCATTGCTGCTGCGCGGGATTCCACTGCGCCTGGGCGATATGCGGCGCAGGCACCGCCCAGGCCATCAAGGGAAGGCAGATACAGCCGATAACCAGCAGGCAGCGAAAACGCATCATCTGAAGTCTCACACACTGACAAATACTGACCAACCCATTAGGCTGCCGGGATTACTTCTGGCCTGGAATAACCGATGCCCCTTGTCCATCGCACGGCACTGCCTGCATTGTGCCTGTCGCTGATCCTGCCTTGTGCCTTTTCGGTCAAGGCCGAGGATCCGCAACCCGCCCCGGCAGAACAGGCTGCCGTGGAAAAACCGGCCGAGCGCCAGCCGCTCCTTGAGCGTAGCCAGGAAGATGCCGCGGCCCTCGAACGCGTCATACCGCCCAGCGAACAACAGTCACTGCAAACCGGCAGCGAGAGCTTTCTGGCCCTGTGGAAACCGGCCAACAGCAGCGACCCCAAGGGCGCGGTGATTATCATCCCCGGCGCAGGCGAAACCGCTGACTGGCCTCAAGCAATCGGCCCTTTGCGCAACAGATTGCCGGACGCCGACTGGAGCAGCCTGAGCCTGACCTTGCCCGACCTGCAGAGCGATGCGACGCAACCGCGCATCGTCGAGGCCGAACCTGCGCCCGAGGCCGCCGACACTAGCAGCAAAGATGCCGCCACGGCAGCGCCCAAGCCGATCGAACAGGCCGCCGGTGGCGAAGCCGAGATTGCCGATCGCGCGGTGGTGGAGAGCAGCGAAGAACAGGCCAAGGCCGATGCCGAGCGAATCTTTGCCCGTATCGACGCCGCGGTAACCTACGCCCAGCAGCAGAACGCCCGTAGCATTGTGCTGCTGGGTCATGGCAGCGGCGCCTACTGGGCCACACGCTACCTGAGCGAAAAACAGCCGCCGGAGATTCAGAAACTGGTGCTGGTGGCTGCCCAGACTCCGTCCATCGGCAAGCCCGGACTCGCGGAACTGACCCCGACCCTGAAGCTGGCGACCGCCGACTTTTTCTACAAGGACAACGCGCAGGCTCGTAAGAGCGCCCTGGAACGCCTGCAAGCGAGCAAGCGCCTGAAGAACGCCAACTTCACCCAGATCTCGCTCAATGCCCTGCCGGGAAACAGCACAGCTGAAAACGAACAGCTGTTCAGACGCGTACGCGGCTGGCTGAGCCCGCAACCCGCGCAAGACTGAATCCCGCCACGCTCGGCCCCGCTCCTGTTTGCCAGGGGTGGCGCCAAACGTGAGGCATTTCCCTCTAACGCATCTCTCTAACGAAAATCCCGGCGCTCGCGGATCAGCGCGTAAGCGCTGTGCAGCTCGCGGGTTTTCTCCGTGGCTTCCCGCACCTGCAACGGGCTTGCGCCGCTGCCGGCAATCTTGTCCGGGTGATGGCGGCTGAGCAGGCGCCGGTAGGCGCGCTTGATTTGCGAAGGCTCACTGGTCGCCGAGACACCCAGCAGGCGCAATGCGTCCTGATAGGTGCCACTGCTGTTGGCCAACGGTTTTTTGCTCGGCTCATAGTCCGCCGCCAACGCCTGCACCTGCTGCACGGTCCAGCCCAGCCACTTGCCCCAGAGCTGGATCAGCTCACGCTCGGCGGGGCTGGCCCGGCCATCGGCCCAGACCATCCGCCAGCATGCGCGCAATACACCCTCGGCGGCATGAGGCTGCGCCGCCAGGCGTCGCAGGTAGCCCCGCAACCGATCGTTACCCGACTTGCCCCGATTGAACGCGGCAATGGCGCGGCGCTGTGCGACCTCACTCATATCCAGCGAGCGCATTTCCAGACGCGCCTGCTGGATATGCCCGTCGACCACCCGGCCATCGCTTTTCGCCAACCGCCCCAAGAGTACGAATAGCAGTTCATCGTTGCGCAGCGCCGGTCGACCGCCCAGACGCTCACGCACCTGGGCCCAGCTATGCAGTTGCAGGCGCCGGTCCAGCGCCTGTCCCAGCAACGCTCCCAGCATGGCCCCCGGGATACTGGCTATGGCAAAGCCAGCCCCGGCTCCGATCAGAGTCCCTGGCCACAACATATCAGTGACTCGCTTCTAACAAGGTTTCGACTTCCGCCAGGCGCTCATGGGTACCGACATCGACCCAGTGACCCTGCAAACGCTCGCCGCTGACCTGTCCATCGGCCATGGCCTTGCGCAGCAGGGGCGCCAGTTTGAACGCGCCCGGTGTGCAGCCCTGGAACAGGTCCGGGTGCAACACCGCGATCCCGCTGTAGGTCAGAGTCTGCGCGCCCGGCTCGGCGTCCCGCACCCGGGCATCGCTGAGGACGAAATCCCCGGCGGTGTGGTGAGCCGGGTTATCCACCAGCACCAGGTGCGCCAGCGCGTCCAGCGGACGGTTCAACGAGCGGAAATCGTAATCGGTCCAGACATCGCCGTTGACCACCACAAAGGGCTCGTCGCCCAGCAACGGCAAGGCGCGGAAAATACCGCCACCGGTTTCCAGTGGCTCGCCCTCCGGCGAATAGCGGATGCTCAGGCCGAAGCGCGAACCATCGCCCAGGTGATCCTCGATCTGCTGCCCCAGCCAGGCGTGGTTGATGACGATTTCGGTAAAGCCCGCCCGCGCCAGTGCCCGCAGGTGATACTCGATCAGCGGCACACCGGCGGCGCGGATCAACGGCTTGGGGGTGGTCAGGGTCAAGGGGCGCATCCGTTCGCCCTTGCCCGCGGCCAGAATCATCGCCTTCATACACAGGCTCCGACAGGTTGACGCAGGCTGGCCAACAGCTCACCCAACTCCGCCAGCTCCGGCCGACGAGCCACGACGGCTTCTATATAAGCGAAGAAACGCGGCACGTCGCCCAGGTAGCGGGGCTTGCCGTCGCGGTGGCAGATCCGCGCGAAGATCCCGATCACCTTGAGATGGCGCTGTACCCCCATCAGGTCGCTGGCGCGCAGGAAATCCTCGAAATCGGGCTGTACCGCGATCCCGAGCAGGGACGCTTGCTGCCAGTAGCCTTCCAGCCAGCCGCGCACCCGCGCTTCGGGCCAGCTGAGAAAGGCATCCTTGAACAGACAGGTGACGTCATAGGTCACCGGGCCGTAGACCGCGTCCTGGAAATCCAGCACGCCCGGATTGGGCTCGCTGAGCATCAGGTTGCGCGGCATATAGTCACGATGCACCAGCACCTTGGGCTGGGCCAGGGCGCTTTCGATCAACAGCTCGCTGACCCGCTGCCATTGGCCGCGCTGGCGCTCATTCAGCTCGACGCCCAGCTCGCGTCCCACGTACCACTCGGGAAACAGTTCCAGTTCACGGCGCAGCAAAGCGACGTCATAACTGGGCAATGGCGCATCCATCGGCAACTGCTGGAAAGCCAGCAAGGTTTGCAGCGCATCCTTGAACAGGGCGTCGGCATTTTCGCCGTCGATCACGTCCAGATAGGTTTTGTTGCCCAGATCATTGAGCAAAAGAAAGCCGCGCGACAAATCTTCTGCATAAATTTTCGGCACATTGATTGCGGATTTTGCCAACAGATGGGCGATATCCACGAAGGGTTTGCAGTTTTCCTGGGGCGGTGGAGCATCCATCACCACAAAGCTGCGGCCTTCGCCTTCCCAGCGGAAATACCGCCGGAAACTCGCGTCGCTGCTGGCCGCGGTCAATGTGGCCGGGGGCACGGGGCCCCATCCGTTGGAGGCATAAACAATCGACAACTGCTCATCGAGCCAAACTTTCAGGTGTTGCAAGCGTACATCTTGGTCAGGCATTGCAAGGGTCTCCGACGGCGCTAGCCGTCAAGCGGGTCATGCTTTATTATCCAGCATCTTTTTCAGACCATCGAGAGGCGTGCGGCCCACACCGCGGGCAGATGGCACGCAGGAAGCCCGGACTAATAAGATGGCATTGAAATCCCCCGCGTTTCGTAAAAAATTTCCGTTGTTGGTTACTGGCAGTCTGCTGGCCCTGCAACCCCTAGCCACTTCGTTCGTGGTCGCCGCAGAACAGTATGACTGCTCAGTCTCTGCTTCAGGTGGCTGGGACTGCGCGCCGAAAACCAGCGCCGCCCAACTGCCTCCGCGCCCTGTGCATGACGCGAGTGCGGTCAGTTCGAGCACCGCTACATCGGCCGAAGGCGGCGAAACCAGCGAAGACACCGGCGCCAAGCCGATGCTGGTTACCGAGTCCAAGGGCCGCGGCCTGAAGTCCCGCAGCGAAGACTACAGTCACCTCGACTGGGTTCCGCGCGAGAAGCTGACCGCCGCCCAGTTGGCCGAGACCGGTCCTTACTGCGCTGGTGCTTATATCGAACCGATTCGTCCTGGCATGAATGACAAGACGAATAAAAGTGACGCCCCGACCTTTATCGGCGCCAAGGCTTCGCGTTATCAGCAGGAGCAGCAGATCGCTACCCTGGCCGGTGACGTGGTCATGCGCCAGGGCAGCATGCAGGTCGAGGCCGACGAGGCCAACCTGTACCAGGCCGAGAATCGTGGCGAGCTGAACGGCAACGTCCGCCTGCGCGACAACGGCGCCCTGCTGGTCGGCGATCATGCCGATGTACAACTGGACACCGGCGAGGCCAAGGTCGACAACGCCGAATATGTGATGCACAAATCGCGCATCCGCGGTAACGCGCTGTACGCCAAGCGTGCCGAGAACGCGATCATCCGTCTCAAGGATGGTACGTACACCACGTGCGAACCAAGCAGCAACGCCTGGCAGCTCAAGGGCAACAACATCACCCTGAACCCGGCGACCGGCTTTGGCACCGCGACCAACGTGACGTTACGCGTCAAGGACATTCCGGTCCTGTACACGCCGTACATCTATTTCCCGATCGACGACCGTCGCCAGTCCGGCTTCCTGCCGCCGACCATCGGCAGCGGCAGCGATACCGGCTTCATGCTGGTTACCCCGTACTACTTCAACCTGGCGCCGAACTACGACGCCACGTTGTACCCGCGCTACATGAGCAAGCGCGGCCTGTTGATGGAAGGCGAATTCCGTTACCTGACCAAGTCCAGCGAAGGTCAGTTCGGCGCGGCGTACCTCAACGACGAAAACGACGACCGCAAGCTGCAGTCGGACTACGAAAAAACCCGTTACATGTACAACTGGCAGCACAAGGGCGGGCTCGATTCGCGTCTGATGACCGAGGTCGACTACACCAAGATCAGCGACCCGTACTACTTCCAGGATCTGCAAACCGACCAGATCGGTGTGGAAAGTCGTGATTTCGTGAATCAGCAGGGTGCAGTGACCTATCGCGGCGATACCTATACCGCACGCCTCAATGCTCAAGCCTATGAGCTGGCGACTGTATCCAACACCACGCCTTACAACCGTCTGCCGCAGATCACTTTGAGTGGTTTCTTGCCACAACATCCGGGCGGCCTGGACTTTAAATATGAAACCGAGATTGTTCGGTTCGAACGAGATCTTAAAACAGGTACGTACACTGACGAGGATGGTGGAGTAGCTGATCGTCTGGACACCAACGTTTTCGGCTTAGCTCGTGCCAATGGTAACCGTCTCAATCTCGCTCCTTCTGTGAGCCTTCCTCTGAACTGGACGTATGGTTTCCTGAAACCATCGCTCAAGTATCAGTACACCCAGTACGATCTGGATCTCGACGGTCAGGGTAAGCTCGACATTGCTAACCAAGGCCCGGAAGGAGACCGCCTGAACGGTACTTATAGCAGCAACCAGAACCGTGGCGTGCCTATCGCCAGCATCGACAGTGGCTTGTACTTCGATCGCAACACCCAATGGTTCGGCAAAAACTACCGTCAGACCCTGGAACCACGCCTCTACTATCTCTATGTACCGGAGAAAGACCAGAGCGACATCCCGGTATTCGATACCAGCGAGTCTACTTTCAACTACTCGTCGCTGTTCCGTGATAACCGTTTCACCGGCTCCGACCGTGTAGGCGACGAAAACAAACTGTCTCTCGGCGTCACCAACCGCTGGATCGAAGAAAACGGCTTCGAACGTCAGCGCATCAGTATCGGCCAGGCCTTGTACTTCAAGGACCGCGAAGTCCAGTTGCCGGGTATCGATGCGAAGACCCGCGATGACGCACACTCCAATGTTTCGCCTTATGCGCTGGAATACGAGTACCGCTGGAACCGCGACTGGCGTACCACTGCCGACTACAACTGGGATCCGGACAGCCACAGCCCGCGCTCCGGCAGTGCGATGTTCCACTACCAGCCGGAAGACAACCCGAACAAGGTCATCAACGCCGGTTATCGTTATCGCAACGACCTGGTTCGTTACGACCAGTCCACGGGTAAATGGTCGGTGGGTGGTGGTGACTACGGCACCCCAGGCACTCCTGGCTACGTGAAGGACTATTACAAGATCAAGCAGCACGACTTCTCGGTGATCTGGCCGATCGTGCCGCAATGGAACCTGATCAGCCGCTGGCAGTACGACTACAACCGCAACCGTACTCTCGATGCCTTCGGTGGTTTCGAATACGACAACTGCTGCTGGAAACTGCGCCTGATCAACCGTTACTGGGTCAAGTATGACGAATTCAGTCAAGACGCCCCGCAGAACGAGAAAGGCGACCATGGCATCTTCCTCCAAATCGTCCTGAAAGGACTCGGCGGCCTGACCGGCGCCAAGGTAGAGAGCTTCCTCGACAAAGGCATTCAAGGTTACCGTGAACGTGAAGACCAAGCTTTCTGATTGTCTGCGCCCGCTGATGCTGGGCGCGTTGTTCCTGGGTACCGCGGCGAGTGCCGCGGTACAACCCATCGACAAAGTGGTGGCCATCGTCGATAACGACGTGGTCATGCAGAGCCAGCTGGACCAACGGGTTCACGAAGTTCAGCAAACCATCGCCAAGCGCGGCGGCGGCATGCCTCCCGCCGATGTTCTGAACCAGCAGGTACTGGAACGCCTGATCGTCGAAAACCTGCAACTGCAGATCGGCGAACGCTCCGGCATCCGCATTACCGATGAAGAGTTGAACCAGGCTGTCGGCACCATCGCCCAACGCAACAACATGACACCCGATCAGTTCCGTGCCGCCCTGGCTCGTGATGGCCTGTCCTATCAGGACGCCCGTGAACAGATCCGCCGCGAGATGATCATCAGCCGTGTGCGCCAGCGCCGTGTTGCCGAACGCATTCAGGTCTCCGAGCAGGAAGTGAAGAACTTCCTCGCCTCCGACCTGGGCAAGATGCAGCTGTCCGAAGAGCTGCACCTGGCCAATATCCTGATTCCAACCCCGGAAAGCGCCAACTCCGAAGCGATTCAGAGCGCCGCGCGCCAGGCCATGGACATCTATCAGCAGCTCAAGCAAGGCGCCGACTTCGCTCAACTGGCCATCGCCCGCTCGGGTAGCGACAACGCCCTGGAAGGCGGCGACATGGGCTGGCGTAAAGCCGCTCAACTGCCCCCTCCGTTCGACCGCGAACTGAGCGCCATGGCAGTGGGCGATATCACCCAGCCAGCCCGCACTCCAGGCGGTTTCATCATCCTGAAGCTGTTGGAAAAACGCGGCGGCGGCAATCAGATGCGTGACGAAGTGCATGTCCGTCACATCCTGATCAAGCCAAGTGAGATTCGCAGCGAAGAAGAAACCAAGCGCCTGGCCCAGAAGCTCTACGAGCGCATCGAAGCCGGCGAAGACTTTGCCGAACTGGCGAAAAGCTACTCGGAAGATCCGGGTTCCGCCCTCAACGGTGGCGACCTCAACTGGATCGACCCGAACGCCCTGGTGCCCGAGTTCCGCGACGTGATGGCCAAGACCCCGCAAGGGCAACTGTCCAAGCCGTTCCAGAGCCCCTACGGCTGGCACGTACTGGAAGTCCTTGGCCGCCGCGCCACCGACAGCACCACCCAGGCTCGCGAACAACAAGCCATGACTGTGCTGCGTAACCGCAAATACGACGAAGAGCTGCAAACCTGGCTGCGCCAGATTCGCGACGAAGCCTACGTCGAGATCAAACTTCCTGGCGCTGACCAGGCGGCACAGTGAAACCCAAGCGTTTCGCGCTCACCCCCGGCGAGCCAGCCGGCATAGGTCCCGACCTGTGCCTGTTGCTCGCCTCGCAACAACAGCCACACCCCCTGATCGCCATCACCAGCCGCGACCTGCTTACCGAGCGGGCCGCGCAGCTGGGTGTGGCCGTCAGCCTGATTGCGGTCGGCCCCGACAATTGGCCAAACCAGCCGGCCGCCGCCGGTAGCCTCTATGTCTGGGATACCCCGCTGTCGGCCAAGGTCGTCGCTGGTCAGCTGGACAAGGCCAACGCCGCATTCGTCCTGGAAACCCTGGCCCGGGCCGGCCAAGGCTGTCTGGACGGGCATTTCGACGGCATGATTACCGCCCCGGTGCACAAGGGGGTGATCAACGAATCCGGTATCGCCTTTTCCGGCCATACCGAGTTTCTCGCCGACCTGACGCATACCGAACAAGTGGTAATGATGCTGGCCACCCATGGCCTGCGCGTGGCACTGGTGACCACTCACCTGCCCCTGCGGGACATTGCCGACGCCATTACTCCGGAGCGCCTGGAGCGGGTTACACGCATTCTGCATGCAGACCTGCACAACAAATTCGGCATCGCCCAGCCACGTATCCTGGTCTGCGGGCTCAACCCGCATGCCGGCGAAGGCGGACACCTGGGCCATGAAGAAATCGATATCATCGAACCCACCCTGGAGCGTCTGCGTAACGAAGGCATGGACCTGCGCGGCCCCCTGCCCGCCGACACTCTGTTTACCCCCAAATATCTGGAGCACTGCGACGCAGTGCTGGCGATGTACCATGACCAAGGGCTGCCTGTGCTGAAATACAAAGGTTTCGGCGCCGCGGTCAACGTGACGCTGGGCCTGCCGATCATCCGTACCTCGGTCGACCACGGCACTGCCCTGGATCTGGCCGGCAGCGGCAAGATCGATACCGGCAGCCTGAAAGTCGCCCTGGAAACCGCCTACCAGATGGCCGAGACCCGTTTATGACCGAGCAATACCAGCACCGGGCGCGCAAGCGCTTCGGCCAGAACTTCCTGCATGACGCCGGCGTGATCGACCGCATCCTGCGCTCCATCAATGCCAAGTCCGGCGACCGCATGCTGGAAATCGGCCCGGGCCAGGGCGCCCTGACCGAAGGCCTGCTCAACAGCGGCGCCCAGCTGGACGTGGTCGAGCTGGACAAGGACCTGGTGCCGATCCTCAACCAGCAGTTCGCCGGCCGGGACAATTTCAGCCTGCACCAGGGCGACGCCCTGAAGTTCGATTTCAACAGCCTGAATGCCGCGCCTGGCAGCCTGCGCGTGGTCGGCAACCTGCCCTACAACATCTCCACCCCGCTGATCTTTCACCTGCTGCAAAACGCCGGGCTGATCCGCGACATGCACTTCATGCTGCAGAAAGAAGTGGTAGAGCGCCTCGCCGCAGGCCCGGGCGGTGGTGACTGGGGCCGCCTGTCGATCATGGTCCAGTACCACTGCCGCGTGGAGCATCTGTTCAACGTCGGCCCTGGCGCATTCAATCCGCCACCGAAAGTCGACTCGGCGATCGTCCGCCTGGTGCCACATGCGGTACTGCCGCACCCGGCCAAGGATCATCGCCTGCTGGAGCGCATCGTCCGCGAAGCCTTCAACCAGCGCCGCAAGACCCTGCGCAATACCCTCAAGGCCCTGCTTTCCAGCGCCGAGATCGAAGCCGCCGGTGTCGATGGCAGCCTGCGTCCGGAGCAACTGGACCTGGCAGCCTTCGTTCGCCTGGCCGACAAGCTCGGCGAACAAGCCGCGGACACTGCCAGCGCCAGCTGACACGCCACCAGCGTTATCGGGTAAGACGCCAGGCGCCATGTCTGGTTTACTACCCGATACTTGGCCTAGACTGACCTCCATCAGTTTTATCCCGCGTCCCGCTTCGTTTTAAGGCCCCTTGCATGTCCGATCCTCGCTATCAGATCGACGTCAGCGTCGTCACCCGCTTTCTCGCAGAACAGTCGCAACCCGAGCAGAACCGCTTTGCCTTCGCCTACACCATCACCGTACAGAACAATGGCCTGCTGCCCGCCAAATTGCTCTCCCGGCACTGGGTGATCACCGATGGCGACGGGCACGTCGAAGAAGTCCGCGGTGCCGGCGTCGTCGGCCAGCAGCCGCTGATCGCCGCAGGAAAAAGCCACACCTACAGCAGTGGTACGGTCATGACCACGCGCGTCGGCAATATGCAGGGCAGCTATCAGATGCTCGCCGAAGACGGCAAACACTTCGACGCCATCATCGCCCCCTTCCGCCTGGCGGTGCCCGGAGCCCTGCACTGATGACCACTTATGCCGTCGGTGACCTGCAAGGCTGCCTGGGGCCGTTGCAGTGCCTGCTTGAAAAGGTCGCTTTCGACCCGGCCAAGGATCGCCTGTGGCTGGTTGGCGATCTGGTCAACCGCGGCCCACAGTCGCTGGAAACCCTGCGCTTTCTTTATGCCATGCGCGATTCCCTGGTGTGCGTGCTGGGCAATCACGACCTGCACCTGCTGGCCGTCTGGCGCAATATCGAGCGCCTGAAGAAAGCCGATACCCTGAGCGAGATCCTCAACGCGCCAGATTGCGAGGAATTGCTCCAGTGGCTGCGCCAGCAAAAGCTGATGCATTATGACGAACAGCGCAACGTCGCCCTGGTACACGCGGGGATACCGCCGCAGTGGTCGCTGAAAAAGGCCCTCAAGTACGCCGCCGAAGTCGAAGAGGCATTGCGTGACGACAACCGCTTCGAGCCCTATCTGGACGGTATGTACGGCAACGATCCGATAAAATGGGACAGCGAACTCAAAGGCGTGACCCGCCTGCGGGTGATCACCAACTATTTCACTCGCATGCGTTTCTGCACCAGCGATGGCAAGCTCGACCTCAAGGGCAAGGAAGGGCCGGACACCGCTCCACCGGGTTACGCCCCATGGTTCGAGCACAAGGAACGCAAGACCCGGGACGTGAAAATCATCTTCGGTCACTGGGCCGCCCTTGAAGGCAACTGCAACCAGCCCGGCGTCGTCGCCCTGGACACTGGCTGCGTCTGGGGCGGCGCCCTGACCCTGCTGAACGTCGACACCGGCCAACGCCTCGAATGTGAGTGCGACGCCCACGGCCACATCAAGCCCCAGGCCAATCAACCTTCCCCTGAACCCATGCCAATCACCGCCAAGCGCTAGACGGCGCTTGCCACCAGGCCCAGGAGCCCGCCATGAGCGAATTCAAACGCATCCCCCCAGAACAGGCCCAGGTACTGCGCGAGCAAGGCGCCGTGGTGGTCGACATCCGCGATCCGCAGACCTTTGCCTTGAACCACATCAGCGGCTCCCTGCATCTGGACAACCACTCCATCTCCGACTTCATCCGCAATGCCGATCTCGACGCCCCGCTGGTGGTCGTCTGCTATCACGGCAACTCCAGCCAAAGCGCGGCGGCCTACCTGATCAGCCAGGGATTCTCCGACGTCTACAGCCTGGACGGTGGTTTCGAACTGTGGCGAACCACCTACCCTGCGGAAATTGCCCAAGGCAACGCCGAATAATTTTTTCTGTGCTCCAGCCCGCGTCATTCGCGGGCTGGCGCCGCGACCGACGAACGGTCACTTGAACAAATTGCGTATTCCACCTTTATCTCCCCGATTCCGAACTATCCTTAGCCTCAGGCCATCCAATCAGGGGAGAGCCGGTACACCGGCGTGCGGGTCATCGGTACTAGCTTTCAAGGTCGATAGCTTTGAAAGTGTTCTGGGGGGTAAACAGCAGCCGGATTCCCGGTTGCATGCCAGCACTTGACTGACTGATCCGGCGTCGGCTCCACGTATCGAGCGAGGTGACGTCATGAGTATTTTTAGCCACTTCCAACAACGCTTCGAATCCACACGCCAGGAAGAGTTCTCGTTACAGGAGTACCTGGAGCTCTGCAAAAAAGACCGTAGCGCCTACGCGTCGGCCGCTGAACGCCTGCTTCTGGCTATTGGTGAACCAGAGCTGCTGGACACATCGACCAATTCGAGACTGTCACGGATCTTCTCCAACAAAGTGATCCGTCGCTATCCGGCCTTTGAGGACTTCCATGGAATGGAAGAATGCATCGACCAGATCGTCTCCTATTTCCGCCATGCCGCTCAGGGCCTGGAAGAGAAGAAACAGATCCTCTACCTCCTCGGTCCCGTCGGTGGCGGTAAATCATCCCTGGCCGAGAAACTCAAACAACTGATCGAGAAGGTGCCCTTCTACGCCATCAAGGGCTCCCCGGTATTCGAGTCGCCTCTCGGGTTGTTCAACGCCACGGAAGATGGCGCAATCCTCGAAGAAGACTTCGGCATTCCACGGCGTTACCTGAACACCATCATGTCGCCCTGGGCCACCAAGCGCCTGTCCGAGTTCGGCGGCGATATCAGCCAGTTCAGGGTGGTCAAGCTCTATCCCTCGATCCTCAACCAGATCGCGGTCGCCAAGACAGAACCGGGAGACGAGAACAACCAGGACATTTCCGCCCTGGTGGGCAAGGTCGATATTCGCAAGCTGGAGGAATTCCCGCAGAACGACGCCGACGCCTATAGCTATTCAGGTGCATTGTGCCGGGCCAACCAGGGCCTGATGGAGTTCGTCGAAATGTTCAAGGCACCGATCAAGGTGCTGCACCCATTGCTGACGGCCACCCAGGAAGGCAACTACAACAGTACCGAGGGTCTGGGCGCGATCCCCTTCACCGGCATCCTGTTGGCTCACTCCAACGAATCGGAATGGCACACCTTCCGTAACAACAAGAACAACGAAGCCTTCATCGACCGGATCTATATCGTCAAAGTCCCTTACTGCCTGCGGGTCAGCGACGAAGTCAAAATCTACGACAAGCTGCTGTTCAACAGCTCCCTGTCCAAGGCGCATTGCGCTCCCGACACCTTGAAAATGCTCGCTCAGTTCACCGTGCTCTCGCGCCTCAAAGAGCCGGAGAACTCGAACATCTACTCGAAAATGCGCGTCTACGATGGCGAGAACCTCAAGGACACCGATCCGAAAGCCAAGTCGATTCAGGAATACCGTGACGCCGCCGGTGTAGACGAGGGCATGAACGGCCTGTCGACCCGCTTCGCCTTCAAGATCCTGTCGAAAGTCTTCAACTTCGATCCCCATGAGATCGCGGCCAACCCGGTGCATCTGCTCTACGTGCTCGAGCAACAGATCGAGCAGGAACAATTCCAGGCGGAAACCCGCGAACGCTACCTGCGCTTCCTGAAGGAATACCTGGCTCCACGCTACATCGAGTTCATCGGCAAGGAGATCCAGACCGCGTACCTGGAGTCCTACAGCGAATATGGCCAGAACATCTTCGACCGCTATGTGCTGTATGCGGACTTCTGGATTCAGGATCAGGAATATCGCGATCCGGAAACCGGCGAGATCCTCAATCGGGTCGCGCTCAACGAAGAACTGGAGAAAATCGAGAAACCGGCCGGCATCAGCAATCCGAAGGACTTCCGCAACGAGATCGTCAATTTCGTACTGCGAGCCCGAGCCAACAACAACGGCAAGAACCCAACCTGGCTCAGCTACGAAAAACTGCGGGTGGTTATCGAGAAGAAAATGTTCTCCAACACCGAGGATCTGCTCCCGGTCATCAGCTTCAATGCCAAGGCCAGCAAAGAGGATCAACAGAAACACAACGACTTCGTTACTCGAATGGTCGAGCGCGGCTACACCGACAAACAGGTACGACTGCTGTCCGAGTGGTATCTGCGGGTCAGAAAATCGCAGTAACCCGCCGGTTGCACCGGTTGTCGTTAGCCAGGAGCCTGTCTTAGCGATTTCTGCTACACAGGCTTCAGGAAGCGCGTTTGAACGTTCGCAGCGAGGCTCGGGCAGAGTACCGGCGGCAAGGCACCTTACCCGCCCCCTCTCCCCGTCCGGGCCGCTTGCGAGCATCAAGACCGCTTCTAAGGAGCAGTCATGAGTTATGTGATCGACCGACGTCTCAATGGCAAGAACAAGAGCACGGTAAACCGCCAGCGGTTTCTGCGGCGTTATCGTGACCACATCAAGAAGGCCGTCGAAGAGGCGGTCAGCCGCCGTTCCATCACAGACATGGAGCATGGCGAACAAATCAGCATCCCAGGCCGGGATATCGATGAACCCGTGCTCCATCATGGGCGCGGCGGCAAACAGACCGTGGTGCACCCGGGAAACAAGGAGTTCACGGCCGGAGAGCACATCGCACGCCCTCAAGGCGGGGGTGGCGGAGGCGGCCGGGGCAAGGCGGGCAATTCCGGCGAAGGCATGGACGAGTTCGTTTTCCAGATTACCCAGGAGGAGTTCCTCGAGTTCATGTTCGAGGACCTGGAACTGCCGAACCTGGTCAAGCGCAACCTGACCGGGACCGACACCTTCAAGACTGTCCGGGCCGGGATCAGCAACGAGGGCAATCCCTCGCGCATCAACATCATTCGGACGCTGCGCTCGGCCCATGCCCGGCGCATCGCCCTGTCCGGCAGCAGCCGGGCAAAACTGCGCGAAGTCAAAGAAGAGCTTGAACGCCTGAAACGCGAAGAACCGGACAACTTCGGCGATATTCAGGAAATGGAAGCGGAAATCGAGCGTCTCAGCGCCCGCATTCATCGGGTGCCATTCCTCGACACCTTCGACCTCAAGTACAACCTGCTGGTCAAACAGCCTAACCCCAGCTCCAAGGCCGTGATGTTTTGCCTGATGGACGTTTCCGGCTCCATGACCCAGGCCACCAAGGACATCGCCAAGCGTTTCTTCATCCTTCTATACCTGTTTCTCAAGCGTAACTACGACAAGATCGACGTAGTGTTCATCCGCCACCACACCAGCGCACGCGAGGTGGACGAGGAGGAGTTCTTCTACTCCCGGGAAACCGGCGGCACCATCGTCTCCAGCGCCTTGAAACTGATGCAGGAGATCATGGCCGAGCGTTATCCGAGCAACGAGTGGAACATCTACGCCGCCCAGGCTTCCGACGGCGATAACTGGAACGACGACTCGCCGATCTGCCGCGACATCCTGATCAACCAGATCATGCCCTTCGTGCAGTACTACACTTACGTGGAGATTACCCCGCGTGAACATCAGGCCCTGTGGTTCGAATACGAGCGCATTGCCGAAGCCTTTTCCGATACTTTCGCCCAGCAGCAACTGGTCTCGGCCGGAGATATCTATCCGGTCTTCCGTGAACTCTTCCAGCGCAGGTTAGTGACATGACCGCCAGAGAGCAGAAACGCCAGCCTATCTCCACCGGTTCGGAATGGACGTTCGAGCTGATCCAGGCCTACGACCGCGAAATCAGCCGTATCGCGGCGCGCTACGCCTTGGATACCTATCCCAACCAGATCGAAGTGATCACCGCCGAACAGATGATGGATGCCTATGCCTCTGTCGGCATGCCCCTGGGTTATCACCATTGGTCTTACGGCAAGCATTTCCTTAGTACCGAAAAGTCCTACAGCCGTGGCCAGATGGGGCTGGCCTACGAGATCGTGATCAACTCTGACCCCTGCATCGCCTACCTGATGGAAGAAAACACCATCTGCATGCAGGCACTGGTGGTGGCCCACGCCTGCTACGGCCATAACAGCTTCTTCAAGGGCAACTACCTGTTCCGTACCTGGACGGATGCCAGCTCGATCATCGATTACCTGGTGTTCGCCAAGCAGTACATCATGCAGTGCGAAGAGCGCCATGGCATCGATGCCGTGGAAGACCTGCTGGACTCCTGCCATGCCCTGATGAACTACGGAGTGGACCGCTACAAACGTCCTTATCCGATTTCCGCGGAAGAAGAACGGCGCCGGCAAAAGGATCGGGAAGAACACCTGCAGAAACAGATCAACGACCTGTGGCGCACCATTCCCAAAGGTACGGACAAGTTCAGCGACAAGGACAACGCGCGCTTCCCCGCCGAACCGCAGGAAAACATCCTGTATTTCATCGAGAAACACGCGCCGCTGCTGGAACCATGGCAACGGGAAATCGTGCGGATCGTGCGCAAGATCGCCCAATACTTCTACCCGCAGCGCCAGACCCAGGTGATGAACGAAGGCTGGGCAACGTTCTGGCACTACACCCTGATGAACGACCTGTATGACGAAGGCCTGGTGACCGATGGCTTCATGATGGAGTTCCTCGCCTCCCACACCAGCGTGGTCTTCCAGCCCGGCTTCGACAGCCCTTACTACAACGGTATCAACCCCTACACCCTGGGTTTCGCCATGTACCGCGATATCCGGCGCATCTGCGAAGAACCGACCGAGGAGGACCGCCGCTGGTTCCCGGAACTGGCCGGGACCGACTGGCTTTCCAGCATCAAGTTCGCCATGAGCAGCTTCAAGGACGAGAGCTTCATCCTGCAGTACCTGTCACCCAAGGTCATCCGCGACCTCAAGCTGTTCAGCATCCTGGACGACGACCAGAAAGACGACCTGCTGGTACCGGCCATTCATGACGAAAGCGGCTATCGGATCATCCGCGAAACCCTTGCCGCCCAGTACAACCTGGGCAACCGCGAGCCTAACGTGCAGATCTGGAGCATCGACAGGCGAGGCGACCGTTCGCTGACCCTGCGCCATCAACAGCACGACCGCAAACCCTTGGGCGACTCTACCGACGAGGTCCTCAAGCACCTGCACCGGCTGTGGGGGTTCGACATCCATCTGGAAACCCTGCAGGGCGACCAGGTGATGAAAACCCATCACGTACCGCCAAGAAGCGATCACAACGAAGGGGACTATGGCCGCCTGGACCTGGCGGTCATCCACCTCTGAGCGCATGACAAACCTCCGAAAGCTCGGCGCAAGGGTTATTCTGTCGGGCTAACGGAGGTTTTTTATGCAGATTTACAAGGTCGGCGGTGCGGTACGCGATCGCCTGCTGGGCAAACCGGTAACCGACATCGATTGGGTGGTAGTCGGCGCCACGGCCGAAGAAATGCTCGCCAAGGGTTTTCGCCCGGTGGGTTCGGACTTTCCGGTCTTTCTTCACCCCAAGAGCGGCGAGGAATACGCCCTGGCCCGCACCGAACGCAAGAGCGGTCGTGGCTATGGTGGCTTTACCTTTCACGCCAGCCCCGAGGTCACTCTCGAAGAAGACCTGATCCGCCGTGACCTGACGATCAATGCCATGGCGGAAGACGACCAGGGTGTTCTGACGGATCCGTATCACGGCCAGCAGGACCTGAAAAACCGCCTGCTGCGCCATGTTTCCCCGGCATTCGCCGAAGATCCCCTGCGCGTCCTGCGCGTTGCCCGCTTTGCTGCCCGCTACGCAGGACTCGGCTTCCGAGTAGCGCCTGACACCCTCGAGCTGATGCGCCAGCTCAGCGGATCAGGCGAGCTGGAAGCTCTGACGCCGGAACGCAGCTGGAAGGAAATCTCCCGCGCACTGATGGAAGATCACCCTCAAGTGTTCATCCAGGTACTGCGTGATTGTGACGCGCTCAAAGTCCTGCTGCCTGAAGTGGAGGCGCTGTTCGGTGTTCCGCAACCCGCCGTCCATCACCCGGAGATCGATAGCGGTGTGCATACACTGAGCGTTCTCGAGCAGGCGGCACTGCACAAGCAGCCATTGAGCGTGCGCTGGGCGTGCCTGTTGCACGACCTGGGCAAGGGCCTGACACCGCAAAGTGAATGGCCGCAACACATCGCGCACGAGCACAAGGGCCTGAAGCTGATCAAGCAGGTCAATGAACGCTTCAAGGCGCCACGCGACTGTCAGGAACTGGCGCTGCTGGTGGGTCAGTACCACACCCACGGCCATCGCGCCCTCGAACTGAAACCTTCGACATTGGCAGAACTGCTGCAGAGCTTTGACGTGTACCGGCGGCCGCAACGCTTCGAGGAGTTTATCGCCGCCTGTGAAATGGATGCTCGTGGCCGTCTCGGCCTGGAGGAGCGAGCCTATCCCCAGGCGGACTATCTGCGCGGCGCGGCCACGGCGGCGCGAACAGTCGCGGTACAACCGCTGCTGGAGCAGGGATTCAAGGGGCCGGAGCTGGGGGAGGCGCTGAAACGGGAACGACTGAAGGCGCTGAAGGCCTACAAGGAACAGTACTCACAGTAAGAAACATCACGAGCAAGCGCCGCCATAGGAGCCAGCTTGCTCGCCAGCCGATCGCCGTCGGCCAGAACTGCGCCAGCCAGGGCTATCCCAGCTCCGGCGGCGTCAGCTGCCTGCCCCGCCACTCGAATGCCACGGGCGCCAGCACCTGGTCGATCCGGGCCTCGTGCCAGAGGGTAGCGAAGTCCTGCCCCGCCAGCGGATGAACCCGCCCCGGCGCCATCAGCGACAAGGGCCAAAGCACAAAGGCGTTCTTCAGAATTTCTGCACGCGGCAGGATCAAACCGTCGAAATTGCCCACCAGATCGCCGTACAACAGCACATCGATATCCAGCGGCAAGCCTTTGCGGTCCGGGGCATAACGACCGTTGTCCGCTTCAATGAACTTCAATCGACGGTCCAGCTCCATCAGCGGCAAATCGGTAAAGCCCGAAACCACCAGATTGAAGAACGGCCCGCTCTTGATCCCCACCGGCTGGCTTTCGAACACCGCCGAGCAGCGCATATCCAGCAGGAAGCCCGCCAGGGCATCGAGCCCGGCCAGCAGATGGGTTTCACGCTCGATATTGCTGCCGAGCCCAAGAAATACCTGAGTTAGCGACATCCGCGCTCGATCTCCACGCCAACACCTTTGGCGGCCGCGACAGCACCGGGTTTGGTCAGCTTGAGGTGCAACCAGGGAATATGGAACTCGCTCATCAGGACCTCCGCCAGACGCTCGGCAAAGGTTTCCACCAGTTGGAATTGTGCCTGTTCGGCAAACGCCTGGATCCGCGAAGACACGCTGGCATAGTCGAGCGCCAGGGTCAGGTCGTCACCGGCGGCGGCCGGGCGGTTGTCCCAGGCGAAGCTCAGGTCAAGGCGCAGGCACTGCCGGATGCCTCGCTCCCAGTCGTAGGCACCGATCACCGTGTCGACTTCCAGGCCCTCGATAAACACTCTGTCCAAGCACTCTTCTCCGCAGCACGACAAGGGCGCAATGCGCCGTTAGAATCAGGGCGTCCTCGCCCGGAATAGTTAGCATGTTTTGGTTACTGGCGATCTTCGCCTACCTGCTCGGCTCGCTGTCCTTCGCCATCTTGCTCAGCCGCCTGACCGGTACACCCGATCCGCGAATGAGTGGCTCGGGCAATGCCGGCGCCACCAACATGCTGCGCCTGGCCGGCAAGAAACTGGCGGTACTGACCTTGCTCGGCGATCTGCTCAAAGGGCTGTTGCCCGTGCTGATCGCCAGTCTCGCAGGCCTTTCGCTCCAACAACAGGCCTGGATCGGGCTCTACGCCGTACTGGGCCATCTGTTCCCGGTGTACTTCCGCTTTCGCGGCGGCAAGGGTGTCGCCACCGCCGCCGGGATGCTGCTGGGGCTTTACCCGCCAGCGGCGCTCCTGGCCATTGCCGCCTGGCTCCTGACCTTCTACCTGACCCGCACCAGCTCGCTGGCGGCCCTGATCGCCACGCCCCTGACCTTGCCATTGCTGGCCTGGCAGGCACCAGCAGCGCTGCTGCCGATGAGCGTCCTCACACTGCTCATCGTCTGGCGCCACCGCGGCAATCTACGCGACCTGTTTGCCGGGCGCGAACGGCATTTCTGAATCCTGAAGATGAACCGGGCTCAGGTCAGCTTGATACCGACTCACAACGGCGACAGCTGCTCCATCGGCCAACGCGCCTGCACACTGATCGCCAGGCTTTCCTGCTGACCTGCCTGCAAACGCTGGCAACCAGCAAACGCGATCATCGCGCCGTTGTCGGTGCAGAACTCAGGACGGGCGTAAAACACATTCCCTTTCATCTCGCCGAGCATTTTTTCCAGCGACGCACGCAGCGCCTTGTTGGCGCTCACGCCGCCAGCGATTACCAGCCGCTTGAGTCCCGCCTGCTTCAAGGCTCGCTTGCATTTGATGGTCAGAGTTTCCACCACCGCCTGCTGGAAGGCGAGCGAGATGTCGCAACGGGTTTGCTCGCCGTCGTCCCCAGCGCTGACGCATTGTTGCCAGGTGTTCAGGGCGAAGGTTTTCAAGCCGCTGAAGCTGAAATCCAGCCCCGGACGATCGGTCATCGGCCGCGGGAAGACAAAGCGCCCGGCCACGCCTTGTGCGGCCAGGCGAGCGATTTCCGGACCACCCGGATAATTCAGGCCGATCATCTTCGCCGTCTTGTCGAAGGCTTCACCGGCAGCATCATCCAGGGTTTCGCCCATCAGCTCGTACTGGCCGATGCCATCGACCCGCACCAGCTGCGTGTGGCCACCGGAAACCAGCAAAGCGACGAACGGAAATTCCGGCGGTTGTTCTTCCAGCATCGGGGCCAGCAGGTGGCCTTCCATATGGTGCACACCCAGCGCCGGGATACCCCAGGCGAAGGCCAGCGCCTGGGCGCAGGAGGCACCCACCAGAAGGGCTCCGACCAGGCCGGGGCCCGCGGTATAGGCAATGGCGTCGATTTCAGTCGGTACGCAGTCCGCCTCGGCCAGGACCTGACGAATCAGGGGCAGCATGCGCTTGACGTGATCGCGAGAGGCCAGCTCCGGCACCACGCCACCATAGGCCCGATGCAGGTCGATCTGACTGAACAGCGCGTCGGCCAGCAGGCCCCGCTCGCTGTCGTAAAGCGCGACGCCGGTTTCGTCGCAGGAAGTTTCTAATCCCAGTACTAGCATGGGTTTGCGCCTTGTAGAGGCTAAATTCGAAGGCGCGCATAATAGTCGCCACTCCCTCAGCCGACCAGCGGTTTTCGATCAGAGGCTTTGCATTCCGAGCGATGAGGGGTTAACATCCGCAACCCTTAAAAACCGACGACCTCAGCCGCGATTTTTGCGACGAGAACGTTGACCCCGGTAATGAATGAAGGTAGCTCTGGATGCCAGCCGTCAAAGTTAAAGAGAACGAACCCTTCGACGTAGCTCTGCGTCGTTTCAAGCGCTCCTGCGAAAAAGCCGGTGTTCTGGCTGAAGTTCGTAGCCGCGAATTTTACGAGAAGCCGACTTCCGAGCGTAAGCGCAAAGCAGCTGCTGCTGTTAAGCGTCACGCCAAGAAAGTTCAGCGCGAACAGCGCCGCGCCGTACGTCTGTACTAATACACAGACGTTCGCTGCAAGCTTCTGCCAAGCCCGGCCCTCAGCCGGGCTAATGGCATTTGCGGACAACGCTTGATGCTTCACCGTCAACGCCGCGCATGCGACCGAGACAATCCGCTTCACCACGTCAGACCTGGCTTCCTGCCAGCGGTGCACGTCTCTTCTGACGAGCCTTCCAAGGCTACTGACGAGCACACTTTTATTCTGATTCCTCAACAGACTCAGCCCAAGGCGCCCTTCTCCAGCGTCCGCTTATGAGCCATCCGAGACCTGTCGGACTCAGAGCAATATCTTCAAATAGTCGAAGACTGATTGAAACTAACGTCAGTGGACTTTCGGCAGATACACTTCCCGATAGCGATCAAGCCGACGACAGATGGTCGAACGCGCAGCCGTTGCGTCTCGAACAGCCCATTTTCGAAGCCTTCGCATTGGTCCAATTCTTTCGCGCAGTGATGACGAGAACGCCATGGCCGGGCTGATTCCCCAGAGCTTTATTGACGACCTTCTGAACCGCACCGACATCGTCGATGTTGTCAGCTCGCGCCTGCAGATGAAAAAGGCCGGCAAGAACTACACCGCCTGCTGCCCGTTCCACAAGGAAAAAACCCCCTCCTTCAGCGTCAGCCCCGACAAGCAGTTCTATTACTGCTTCGGCTGTGGCGCGGGCGGGAACGCCCTCGGCTTCATCATGGACCACGACAACCTGGATTTCCCCCAGGCGGTCGAGGAACTGGCCAAAGCCGCCGGCATGGAAATCCCGCGGGAGGAAAGCGGTCGCTCGCACAAACCGCGGCAGCCGACCGATTCGCCGCTCTACCCGCTGCTGACCGCCGCCGCCGATTACTATCGACAGGCTCTGAAAAGCCACCCAGCCCGCAAGGCAGCAGTCGATTACCTCAAGGGCCGCGGCCTGACCGGCGAGATCGCCCGCGATTTCGGCCTCGGCTTCGCACCGCCCGGCTGGGACAATCTGTTCAAGCACCTGAGCAGCGACACCTTGCAGCAGAAAGCCATGATCGACGCCGGCCTGCTGATCGAAAACGCCGAAACCGGTAAACGCTACGATCGCTTTCGCGACCGAGTGATGTTTCCGATCCGCGACAGCCGCGGCCGGATCATCGCCTTTGGTGGCCGGGTACTGGGCGACGACAAACCGAAATACCTGAACTCGCCGGAAACTCCGGTGTTTCATAAGGGCCAGGAGCTTTACGGCCTGTTCGAGGCTCGCAAGAACAACCGCAACCTCGACGAAATCATCGTCGTCGAAGGCTACATGGACGTGATTGCCCTCGCCCAACAGGGCCTGCGTAACGCCGTTGCGACCCTGGGCACCGCCACCAGCGAAGAACACCTCAAGCGCCTGTTCCGCATCGTGCCCAGCGTGCTGTTCTGCTTCGACGGCGACCAGGCCGGACGCAAGGCCGCCTGGCGCGCACTGGAGGCGACCCTGTCCAGCCTGCAGGACGGTCGCCGGGCACGCTTCCTGTTCCTTCCCGAAGGGGAAGACCCGGATACCCTGGTGCGTTCCGAGGGCACAGATGCCTTTCGCGCACGCATCAATCAACACGCTCAACCGCTGGCCGATTATTTCTTCCAGCAACTGACCGACGAAGCGGATCCACGCTCGCTCGAGGGCAAGGCTCACCTGGCCACTCTCGCCGCACCGTTGATCGACAAGGTCCCCGGAGCCAACCTGCGGACCCTGATGCGCCAGCGCCTCAGTGAAATTACCGGGCTCAACAACGAGACCGTCAACCAGTTGGTGCACAGCGCCCCACAAGAAGCACCTCCGGTGTATGACGCTGGCATCGATTACGACGGCATACCGGACTATGTCGACTACCACGAGCCGCAAGAAGCCTATGTGCCGCAGCAGGAATGGACACCGAAGAAAAGCGGCGCGGGCGGCAAGAAGTGGGAGAACAAGCCCTGGGACAAAAAGGGCAAGCGCAATGGCGATCGTGATCAGCCACGTGCCCCGCGCGTCCCGGCCGCCGTCGAACCCCCAACACTGTCAGCCCTTCGAACATTGCTGCATCACCCGCAACTGGCCGAGAAAGTTGAAGACGCCGGGCATTTCGCTGCCGACGACAACACCAATACCCAGTTGCTGGTCGCCTTGATCGAAGCCGTGCAGAAAAATCCTAAGCTACGCTCTATTCATCAACTGATGGCGCGCTGGCACGGCACTGAACAGGGCCGCCTGATCAAGGCGCTGGCAGAAAAGGAGTGGTTGATTGAGGGCGACAACCTTGAACAACAGTTTTTCGACACCATTAAAAGCTTGTCCGCTCGTCAACGTGAGCGTGTTTTGGAACAACTTCTCAGGAAATCGCGTCAAAGCGAATTGAGTGGCGAAGAAAAAATTCAGCTACTCGAGCTTTTAAAACGCAATGTTCCCGCATCAAACCCGACCTCAACTGGCGCGTGAGGTCATAGCTCGGGTATAATCCTCGGCTTGTTTTTTGCCCGCCAAGACCTTCAGTGGATAGGGTGTTATGTCCGGAAAAGCGCAACAGCAGTCTCGCCTCAAAGAGTTGATCAGCCGTGGTCGTGAGCAGGGTTACCTGACTTACGCGGAGGTCAACGACCACCTGCCGGAGGATATTTCAGATCCGGAACAGGTGGAAGACATCATCCGCATGATCAACGACATGGGGATCAACGTATTCGAGAGTGCTCCGGATGCGGATGCCCTTTTGTTGGCCGAAGCCGATACCGACGAAGCAGCAGCTGAAGAAGCCGCCGCAGCGTTGGCGGCTGTGGAAACCGACATTGGTCGCACTACCGACCCCGTGCGTATGTACATGCGCGAAATGGGAACGGTAGAGCTGCTCACACGTGAAGGCGAAATCGAAATCGCCAAGCGTATCGAAGAGGGCATCCGTGAAGTGATGGGCGCGATCGCGCACTTCCCTGGCACGGTTGAGCACATCCTCTCCGAATACACTCGCGTCACCACCGAAGGTGGCCGCCTGTCCGACGTCCTGAGCGGTTACATCGACCCGGACGACGGTATTGCGCCGCCTGCCGCCGAAGTACCACCGCCTGTCGATGCCAAGGCCGCAAAAGCGGACGACGACACCGACGACGATGACGCCGAAGCCAGTGACGACGAAGAAGAAGCCGAAAGCGGTCCGGATCCGGTCATCGCAGCCCAGCGCTTTGGCGCCGTTGCCGACCAGATGGAAATCACCCGCAAGGCGCTGAAGAAGCACGGTCGCGAACACAAGCAAGCCCTGGCCGAAATGCTGGCCCTGGCTGAACTGTTCATGCCGATCAAACTGGTTCCGAAGCAATTCGAAGGCCTGGTTGAACGTGTTCGTAGCGCCCTGGATCGCCTGCGTCAGCAAGAGCGCGCGATCATGCAGCTCTGTGTTCGTGATGCCCGCATGCCACGCGCCGACTTCCTGCGCCAGTTCCCTGGCAATGAAGTGGACGAAAGCTGGTCCGACGCGCTGGCCAAAGGCAAGGCCAAGTACGCCGAAGCCATCGGCCGTCTGCAGCCGGACATCATCCGTTGCCAGCAGAAGCTGACCGCGCTCGAGACCGAGACCGGCCTGACGATCGCCGAGATCAAGGACATCAACCGTCGCATGTCGATCGGCGAGGCCAAGGCCCGTCGCGCGAAGAAAGAGATGGTCGAAGCCAACCTGCGTCTGGTGATCTCCATCGCCAAGAAGTACACCAACCGTGGCTTGCAATTCCTCGACCTGATCCAGGAAGGCAACATCGGTTTGATGAAAGCGGTAGACAAGTTCGAATACCGTCGAGGCTACAAATTCTCGACTTATGCCACCTGGTGGATCCGTCAGGCGATCACTCGCTCGATCGCCGACCAGGCCCGCACCATCCGTATTCCGGTGCACATGATCGAGACGATCAACAAGCTCAACCGTATTTCCCGGCAGATGTTGCAGGAAATGGGTCGCGAACCGACTCCGGAAGAGCTGGGCGAACGCATGGAAATGCCTGAGGACAAGATCCGCAAGGTATTGAAGATCGCTAAAGAGCCGATCTCCATGGAAACCCCGATCGGTGATGACGAAGACTCCCATCTGGGTGACTTCATCGAAGACTCGACCATGCAGTCGCCAATCGATGTCGCCACCGTCGAGAGTCTTAAAGAAGCGACTCGCGAAGTACTCTCCGGCCTCACTGCCCGTGAAGCCAAGGTACTGCGCATGCGCTTCGGCATCGACATGAATACCGACCACACCCTCGAGGAAGTCGGTAAGCAGTTCGACGTTACCCGTGAGCGGATTCGTCAGATCGAAGCCAAGGCGCTGCGCAAGCTGCGCCACCCGACGCGAAGCGAGCACCTGCGCTCCTTCCTCGACGAGTAATACCAAGACCCCCAGCCCTGCTGGGGGTTTTGTTTTGTGCAGTTTAAAACTCCCCGCGCCTCACTCCCTCCGAATTGCCCGTCTACACTCGAAACATTCCCCCGTGCCATAACGAGACCGTTATGCCCAGACTGCCGACCGTGCTGATGCTGTCGCTGCTCGCCTGGACCGCAACGGCTGGCGCACTGACGCTCACCGATGAAGAACGAGGCTGGCTTTCCGCTCATCCGGAGTTGCGCCTGGGCGTCGATGCATCATGGCCGCCCTTCGAATATCGCGATGAGGAAGGGCGCTACCAGGGCCTTGCGGCGGACTATATCCACCTGATCCAGGATCGCCTGGCGATCACGCTCAAGCCGATAGAACCCGCCAGCTGGAGCGAAGTGCTCGAAACCGCGAAAAAGGGCAATCTGGACCTGCTGCCAGGCATCATGTCGACCCCGGAACGGCAAAACTACCTGGCGTTCACCCGCCCGTACCTCGATTTCCCCATTGTGATCCTGGCCCATAAAGGCGGCGCGCAACCTCGCAAGCTCCCGGACCTGTACGGCCTGAAGATCGCCGTCGTGGAGAATTACGCCCCCCACGAACTGCTGCGCACCCACCATCCAGACCTGAATCTGGTCGCCCTGCCCAATGTGAGCTCGGCCTTGCAGGCGCTGGCCCTCAATCAGGTCGATGCCGTGGTCGGCGACCTGGCTTCCAGTGTCTGGAGCCTGCGACAACTGAAACTGGATGGGCTCTACGTCAGCGGCGAGACGCCCTACCGCTATCAGCTGGCCATGGGCGTCCCCCGCGACAGCAAGATACTGGTAAGCATTCTCGACAAGGTGCTGGCCGACATAAGCCCGGCGGAGGTCAACGAGATCCAGCAGCGCTGGGTGGGCAATGTGCTCGACCATCGTTCGTTCTGGTCGGACCTGCTGTTCTATGGCCTGCCAGGGCTGCTCCTGCTGTTTGCCGTGCTGGCGGCGGTGATCCGCATCAACCGCCGGCTGAGCTCCGAGATCGCCCGCCGCGTGGCCCTGGAACAGGAACTGCGCAGCAGCGAATACCATTACCGCGGCCTGGTCGAAAGCCTTTCGGCGATCGCCTGGGAAGCGCGCATCAGCGACTTCACCTACAGCTACGTGTCGCCCCATGCCGAGCAACTGTTGGGCTACCCCCTTTCGCACTGGCTGATTCCGGGGTTCTGGAGAAACATCATCCACCCCGCCGACCTGACGCGCGCCCAGCACTTCTGCGACCACGAAGTCCTGGCCGGGCGCGATCACAGCCTGGATTACCGGGTGATCACCGCCGATGGCCGCTGCCTGTGGGTTCGCGACATCGTCAGCCTGATCGAGCACGGGCATGAACCGATCATGCGCGGCCTGATGATCGACATCAGCGAAACCAAACGCACCGAAGAGGCCCTGCAACTCTCGGAACAGAAATTCGCTTCGGTTTTCCAGCAATGCCCGGACATCCTGGTCATTGCCCGCCTGTCGGATGGCTGCCTGCTGGAGGTCAACGAGGCGTTCGAGGAACAAATCGGCCTGAGTGCCGAGCAAGTCATCGGCCAAACGGCTACCGAGCTGAACATCTGGGGTATCCAGGGCGTCGGCCCCGGGCTGCTGCAGCGCTTGCAGGCCGGCAGTATCCGTAACCTGGAGATGCCCTTTCGGCGCAGCAATGGCCAGCTGTTCACCGGACTGATCTCCGCCGAACCCTTCGACCTCGACACCACGCCCGCCCTGGTCGTGGTGGTCCGCGACATCACTCAGTTGAAGGAAACCCAGCAGCAGTTGCAAACCTCCGAAGAGAAGTTCGCCAAGGCATTTCACGCCTCGCCCGACGGCCTGCTGCTAAGCCGTCAGCGCGACGGTTTGCTGATAGAGGTCAACGAAGGTTTCAGTCGTATCACTGGCTTCAATAGCGCCATGTCCGTCGACCGTTCCACGCTGGAGCTGGGCATCTGGGTCAACCTCAACGAACGCAGGCAGATGCTCGACCTGCTGCAGCGGGATGGCTTCGTGCGCGACTTCAGCTGCCACATTCGCCGCAATGACGGCCAGATCCGCCTCTGTGAGCTCTCCAGCCGGCCGCTGCCGATCGGCGACGAGGATTGCATGCTGACCATCGCCCGCGACATTACCGAGCGCCACCTGATGCAGGAGAAGCTGCAACAGGCCGCCACCGTGTTCGAGAGCACCGCCGAAGGCGTACTGATCACCGATACCCAGCAGCACATCAGCGCGGTCAACCGGGCGTTCACCGAAATCACCGGCTACAGCGAAACCGAAGCCCTGGGCCACACCCCGCGCCTGCTGGCTTCCGGCCTGCATGACAGCGCCTTTTATGCGGCCATGTGGCACCAACTGACCGCCGAAGGTCATTGGCAGGGGGAAATCTGCAATCGACGCAAAAACGGCGAGCTGTACCCCAGTTGGCTGACCATCAGCGCGGTGCGTAACAAAGACCGTTTTATCACCCACTTCGTCGCGGTATTCGCCGATATCTCCAGCCTCAAGCACGCCCAGGCCAAGCTCGACTACCAGGCGCACCACGATCCGCTGACCGGCCTGCCGAACCGCACCCTGTTCGAAAGCCGCCTGCTGACCGCACTCAACAGCCAGCAGGAGAACGGCGGCCAGGGCGCCGTGCTGTTTCTCGATCTGGATCGCTTCAAGCACATCAATGACAGCCTCGGCCACCCGGTCGGCGACCTGCTGCTCAGGGGCATTGCCGTGCGCCTGAAAGAACAGTTGCGGGACATCGACACCGTGGCCCGCCTGGGCGGGGACGAGTTCATCATCCTGCTGCCCGGGCTGCAGCAGCCCAGCGATGCCGACCACATCGCCAACAAGCTGCTGAACTGCTTCACTGCCCCGTTCCAGGCGGGTGAGCATGAGTTCTTCATCAGCGCCAGCATCGGTACCAGCCTCTACCCCAAGGACGGCTGCGACGTGGCCACGCTGGTCAAGAATGCCGACGCCGCCATGTACCGCTCCAAGGCCAAGGGGCGCAACCGGGTCGAAAGCTATACCCGCGACCTGACCGCCCAGGCCAGCGAACGCGTGGCCCTGGAACATGAACTGCGGCGAGCCATCGAGCGTAACGAGCTGTACCTCTACTACCAGCCCAAGATCAGGCTGGGCGACCAGGCGCTGGTGGGTGCCGAGGCGCTGATTCGCTGGCATCACCCGACCTTCGGCGATGTCCCACCCGAGCACTTCATCCCCCTGGCCGAAGAGAACGGCATGATCCTGCAGATCGGCGACTGGGTGCTGGAACACGCCTGCCAGCAGCTGCGCAAGTGGAATGAGAGCTACGAGAGTTTCGGCCCGCTCTCGGTCAACCTCGCCGGCGCCCAGCTGCGCCAGCCGAACCTGCTGGGGCGGATTGAACAACTGCTGAAAGACAACCGCCTCAAACCCGGCTTCCTGCAGCTGGAAATCACCGAAAACTTCATCATGAGCCAGGCCGAGGAGGCCCTGGAGGTGCTGCACCAGCTCAAGCGCCTGGGCGTTCAGCTGGCCATCGACGATTTCGGTACCGGCTACTCGTCCCTGAGCTACCTCAAGCGCCTGCCGCTGGATTTCCTCAAGATCGATCAATCTTTCGTCCGCGGCCTGCCCGATGACCCGCACGATGTGGCGATCGTGCGGGCCATCATCGCCCTGGGCCGCAGCATGCAATTCACCGTGATCGCCGAAGGCGTGGAAACCCATGACCAGCAGGTATTTCTCGGGAACGAAGGCTGCGAACAGATCCAAGGCTACATCATCAGCCTGCCGCTGAGCGCCGACGAATTCGCCGCGACCTTTCTGCGCCTTCCCGTTTCGGATTTTTCGGATAGCACAGCCGAGAAACCGTCGCTATAATCCGCGGCCTACTGAGGGCCTATAGCTCAGTCGGTTAGAGCAGAGGACTCATAATCCTTTGGTCCACGGTTCGAGTCCGTGTGGGCCCACCATCCTTGAAAGCCGCGCATTGCGCGGCTTTTGCGTATCTAAAGCGCTGCAAATCCCTCGATCAGGCCGCCAGGCCGGCAAAGCAGCCGATCATTTCTTCCAAGAAATCGGCCCTAGCGCACAACTATTAAAAACCGCGACGGTCATAACCGCGCGGAAGTCGCGCATGACCTCCGTTTGACCCTAGACTGCATTTCTATCAATGGGGGAGAGCCTGTCCTTTCCCCGGCGTGATGCACCACCTAAGCCACCCCCTAATAATCAGAGTGGCCTGATGATTCGGACACAGCACATGGAAGTAGTATCTACGGCGCCTTCGCCTGGCCCGGTAACGGGGTTCGCACGTTGCCGGAATATTCAGCAAGGCCCTGTTTTCATCATTGCATCCGGTAGTTCGGCAAAGGACTTCCCCATCGAAACCTTTGCGAACATCCCGATGATCACCATGAACGGGGCCATCTCGATGTTCCGCGGGACCGGCATACGGCCTTTTTTTTATGCCTGCACCGACACCAGCTTTTCCCTCCAGCAACCCGAACTCTTCGCCCAGGCGATGGCTATCAGTCAGCGCGTGGCGCTCTGGGAAGAACATGCCCGGACGATTCCGATCCAGCCTCATGGCGAGCTGTTTCTGCTGAAGAAGGCGCCACGACAAACCTGGAAGGAGCGGTTGCTCAGGAGCAACCGCGACCTGGTTCGCCCTCCCCTCCTCTCGGGCAACAGGAGCCGGACCATCGGCTTCAGCAAGAATCTCGAGCTGGGTTTCTTCGATGCCCGTACTGTGGCCTATCTGGCGCTGCAACTCGCCTATCACGCCGGCTTCGATACGGCGATCCTGGTGGGCGTCGACCTGAGTCCTGCCCAGGGGCGTTTTTATGAAACGCCAGACAGCTTCAAGTCACCCTGCGGCCTGGACCAGCACCTGCAATCGCGGATCCTGCCATCCTTGAAGCTGATGTCGGACAAGGTCATGGGCAAGGACTTCTCGGTGTACAACCTGTCCCCCACGTCGCGTATTCCCACGTCGATCATTCCCAACATCAGCCTCGACGAACTCGGCAAACTGATTAACCGCTGAGTTGTTGCAGGTGAACAGACGGGCTATATCCGCCCACAAAAAAAAACCGCGCTAGGCGCGGTTTTTTTGTAAGCCAGGATCAGCCGTTATTCGGGCAATGCATAAGCGATCACATAGTCCCCACGGTCCGGCGACTGACGCGCTCCACCCGCGGTCAGCAGGATGTACTGCCGGCCGGTCTTCCGCGAAACGTAGGTCATGGGCCCCGACTGGCTACCCACCGGCAGGCGGGCTTTCCAGATTTCGTTACCGTTGCCGGTATCGAAGGCACGCAGGTAGAAGTCCTGGGTGCCCGCGAAGAACAGCAGGCCGGACTGGGTCGCCAGGGATGCGCCAAGGGTCGGCATGCCGATCGGGATTGGCATGTGCATGCGAATGCCCAGGGGACCGGTGTCCTGCACGGTACCAACCGGCACCTGCCACACCAGCTTCTTGGTTTTCAGGTCGATGGCCGACATGGTGCCGAACGGCGGCTTCTGGCACGGAATACCGGCAGGCGAGAGGAAACGCTGGCGCATCGCCCCGAACGGCGTGCCGTCCTGGGGCACTACGCCCATTTCGATGCCGCTGGCCCCGGCCGCGATCTTCGCGCGCGGAATCATGTAGTTGGCCAGGCCCAGGCGCATGTCGTTGACGAACATATAGTTGCTGTTCGGGTCCACCGACACGCTGCCCCAGTTCATGCCACCCAGGGAGCCCGGGAACTGCAAGGCGTGATCCATGCCCGGCGGGGTGTAGACGCCTTCATGACGCATGCCCTTGAACTGGATACGGCACATCAACTGGTCGAACGGCGTGGCACCCCACATGTCCGATTCGGTGAGGGTCTGGTTGCCGATCGACGGCATCTCCACCGAGAACGGCTGGGTCGGCGAATAGCGTTCGCCCGGCATATTGCCCTGCGGCACCGGACGTTCTTCCACCCGGGCGATAGGCACGCCGGTTTCGCGGTTGAGCAGGAAGATCTCACCCTGCTTGGTGACCTGCGCCAGCGCCGGCTGTACCCCGCCCTTGTCGTCCGGCACGTCGTACAGCAGCGGCTGCGCCGGCAGGTCGAAGTCCCACAGGTCGTGGTGGGTGGTCTGGAAGTGCCAGCGCACCTGACCGCTCTTCACGTCCAGGGCGACGATGGACGAACTCCACTTGTCGTCGAATTCCGTGCGCTGGCCAGCGAAGAAGTCTGGCGTGGCGTTACCGGTCGGCAGATAGACCAGACCGAGCTTGGCGTCATAGGACATGGCCGACCAGACGTTCGGTGTACCGCGGGTGTAGGTCTCGCCCGCCGGTGGACGCTTGGTGGTATTCGGATTGCCCGGATCCCAGGCCCACACCAGTTCGCCGCTGCGCACGTCGAAGGCGCGGACCACGCCCGGTGGCTCGCCGATGGAATAGTTGTCCGCTACCCGGCCACCGACGATGACTACGTTGCCGGCCACCAGCGGAGTCGAGGTCTGCTGGTAGTAGCCAGGCTTCACTTCGCCCATGTCGGTTTTCAGGTCGACCGTGCCTTTGTCGCCGAAGTCTTCGCACGGCTTGCCGGTTTCTGCGTTGATCGCGATCAGGCGCGCATCGCCAGTCGGCAGGAACAAACGCTTGGTGCAGGCGGCTGGAGCGACCGCTGCCTCGGCAGCAGGCTCGGCGGAGGCATCGAAGTAACCCAGGCCGCGGCAACGCTGCCAGTTAGGCGCCGAACCTTGCGGATCGAACTTCCAGCGTTCGGCGCCAGTGTCGGCGTCCAGGGCGAACACCTTGCCGTAGGCGGTGCAGGTATAGACCGTGTCACCGATCTGCAGCGGTGTGTTCTGGTCCTCGGCGCCCGCGCCGGTGCTTTGCGGAATATCGCCGGTGCGGAAAGTCCAGGCCACCTGCAACTGGTCGATGTTGCCCTTGTTGATCTGGTCCAGCGCGGCAAAACGATTGCCGGCGGTGGTGTTGCCCCAATGGGCCCAGTCCTTCTGCTCGGTACCCGGAGCCACAGGCTTGATGGCCGGCTCGCTGCTGGCCTTGACCACATGGGTCGGCACGAACATGTAGGCCAGGGTCGCCACGACGCCAATGCCCAGCACACCCGCCAGGCCATAAGCGCCACGACCGGCGGTCGCGCCCGAAGCACGTACCAGGGTTGGATAGATCAGCGCCACCACCAGGCCGATAACGGCGAAGGTCAGCACCCGCGAAACCAGCGGCCAGTATTCCAGCCCGGCATCCCAGACCGCCCAGATCGCGGTCAGGACCAGCGCCACCCCGTACAGCCAGGCACCGCGTGGGTTACGCCGGGCGATCAGCAGCCCGGAAACGATCATCGCCAGGCCCATCAGCAGGAAGAACCAGCTGCCGCCCAGATTGACCAGGTACCCGCCCCCGCCGGCCAGTCCCAGGCCGATCAATGCGATCAGCACACCCAGCGCCCCCAGTAACCATTTGCTGCCGGTGGCAGCCCCAGAATTATTCATGTCGGAAATGTCTCCCATTCTTTACGTGGCGAGAGAATGTACTAACCAGTTACTTATGACAACTTGTCGCAGGCAATTCGTGGCAAAAAATCTCAGCCGCGCCATTGAGCCTAGCCGTCACAGCACAGCCCGCAGCCAATACGCCATGCCACGAGCATCGCCCCCAGCGAGCCTGTAACATGCTCGGCCACCGTTGCCCGCGCCGGAGTTCACCTTGTCTGACAGCCGCCCTCCCGTCCTCGACGAAATCGACCGCCAACTGATCGCGGCCCTGCAGATCAATGCCCGCGAAAGCGTGGCCATGCTCGCCAGGCAGCTGGGGATCGCCCGTACCACTGTGACCTCGCGCCTGGCGCGGCTGGAAAAGGCGCGGGTGATTACCGGTTATGGCGTGCGCCTGGGTCAGCGGGTCATTGATGGCGGCTTGCAGGCTTACGTGGGGATCAAGGTCCAGCCGCGCTCCGGCAAGGAGGTACTGCGGCGCCTGAGCGCCATGGCCCAGGTCCAGCAGCTCTGCGCGGTAAGTGGGGAATTCGACTATGTCGCCTGGCTGCGCACCGACTCGCCGGAACAGCTCGACCAGTTGCTCGACCAGATCGGCAGCGTCGACGGCGTGGAAAAGACCACCACCTCGATCATCCTCAGCAGCAAGATCGACCGTGGACACCCCGTCTGAAGGGCCTGCCCTCGCTGCGACATGCGAAACTCGTCAATCTGCAAAGATAAATCGTCATATTGATTGCTCATCATTCAAAACGACGACACTTTGCGTCTTATTAACGTGCGCAACGCTCCCTAGAATGGCAGCCATCTTTTCCTATACTCAGCGCTCTGCTCGAGTCGCCAGCAAGGTCAGCCATGAACAAGAACAATCGCCATCCTGCAGACGGTAAGAAACCCATCACCATTTTCGGCCCGGACTTCCCGTTCGCCTTCGACGACTGGATCGAACACCCGGCCGGCCTGGGCAGCATTCCCAAGGTCAACCATGGCGCCGAAGTGGCGATTGTCGGGGCCGGTATCGCCGGGCTGGTGGCGGCCTACGAGCTGATGAAACTGGGCCTCAAGCCGGTGGTGTACGAAGCGTCGAAAATGGGTGGCCGGCTGCGCTCCCAGGCATTCGAAGGCGCCGAAGGGATCATCGCCGAGCTGGGCGGCATGCGCTTTCCGGTGTCCTCTACGGCCTTCTATCACTACGTCGACAAGCTGGGTCTGGAGACCAAACCCTTTCCCAACCCGCTGACGCCGGCTTCCGGCAGTACCGTGATCGACCTCGAAGGCCAGACTCACTACGCACAGAAGCTCGCCGACCTGCCGGCGCTGTTCCAGGAAGTGGCCGACGCCTGGGCCGATGCCCTGGAAGACGGTTCGCGCTTCAGCGAAATCCAGCAGGCCATTCGCGAGCGCGACGTGCCGCGCCTCAAGGAACTGTGGAACACCCTGGTACCGCTGTGGGACGACCGCACCTTCTATGACTTCGTCGCCACCTCGAAAGCCTTCGCCAAGCTGTCGTTCCATCACCGCGAAGTGTTCGGCCAGGTCGGCTTCGGCACCGGCGGCTGGGATTCGGACTTCCCCAACTCGATGCTGGAAATCTTCCGCGTGGTAATGACCAACTGCGACGATCACCAGCACCTGGTGGTCGGCGGCGTGGAGCAGGTGCCGCTGGGCATCTGGCGCCATGTGCCGGAGCGCTGCGCCCACTGGCCGCAAGGCACCAGCCTCAGTTCGCTGCACCATGGCGCGCCGCGTCCCGGGGTGAAACGTATCGCCCGGGCCGCCGATGGCCGCTTCAGTGTCACCGACAACTGGGGCGATACCCGCGAATACGCGGCGGTGCTGACCACCTGCCAGAGCTGGCTGCTGACCACCCAGATCGAATGCGAAGAATCGCTGTTCTCGCAGAAGATGTGGATGGCCCTGGACCGTACCCGCTACATGCAGTCGTCGAAGACCTTCGTCATGGTCGACCGGCCGTTCTGGAAGGACAAGGATCCGGAAACCGGTCGCGACCTGATGAGCATGACCCTCACCGACCGCCTGACCCGCGGCACGTACCTTTTTGATAACGGCAAGTTCGACAACGGCGACGACAAGCCGGGGGTCATCTGCCTGTCCTATTCGTGGATGAGCGACGCCCTGAAGATGCTGCCGCACCCAGTGGAAAAACGGGTCAAGCTGGCCCTCGACGCCCTTAAGAAGATCTACCCGAAAGTCGATATCGCCGGGCGCATCATCGGCGACCCGATCACCGTGTCCTGGGAAGCTGATCCGCACTTCCTCGGTGCATTCAAGGGTGCGCTGCCCGGCCACTACCGCTACAACCAGCGCATGTACGCGCACTTCATGCAGGACGACTTGCCCGCCGAACAGCGCGGCATCTTCATCGCCGGCGACGATGTGTCCTGGACCCCGGCCTGGGTCGAGGGCGCGGTCCAGACCTCGCTCAACGCGGTCTGGGGCATCATGAAGCACTTCGGCGGGCAGACCCACGCCGAGAACCCGGGACCGGGCGACGTGTTCCACGAAATCGGCCCCATCGCCCTGGCCGACTGAACCTGTAGCCACCGCGGGCTGCGATCGAGCGCAACACTCATGGCTTTTGAACAGCCCGCGGCAACGGCTACAGTGACAGTCCAGCGCACAGAGGAGTCATCACCATGCGTGTAGCGCTTTATCAATGTGCCCCACAACCGCTGGATGTCGCCGGCAACCTGCAACGCCTGCAGAAAATCGCCGTGGAAGCTTCCGGCGCCGACCTGCTGGTGCTGCCGGAGATGTTCCTCAGCGGCTACAACATCGGCGTAGAGGCGGTGGGCGCGCTGGCCGAGGCCCAGGATGGCCCGTCGGCGCAATACATCGCCAACGTCGCCCAGTCGGCGCGCATCGCGATCCTGTATGGCTACCCGGAGCGCGCCGACGACGGCCAGATCTACAACGCCGTGCAACTGATCGACAGCAACGGCCAGCGCCTGTGCAACTACCGCAAGACTCACCTGTTCGGCGATCTCGACCGCTCGATGTTCAGCGCCGGCCCGGACGATTTCCCCCTGGTGGAACTCAATGGCTGGAAGCTCGGTTTCCTGATCTGCTACGACATCGAGTTCCCGGAGAATGCCAGGCGCCTGGCACTGGCCGGGGCCGAGCTGATTCTGGTGCCCACCGCCAACATGCTGCCCTACGACTTCATCGCCGATGTCACCGTGCGTTCGCGTGCCTTCGAAAACCAATGTTATGTGGCCTACGCCAACTACTGCGGCCACGAAGACGAGATCCACTACTGCGGCCAGAGCAGCATCGCCGCCCCCGACGGCCAGCGGATTGCCCTCGCCGGGCTGGATGAAGCCCTGATAACCGGCACGCTGGACCGCCAGTTGATGCTCGACTCGCGCGCCGCCAATCGCTACTTCCATGACCGGCGCCCGGAGCTTTACGACGACCTGAACAAGCGCTGATCCGGGGTTATCCGCTAGCATGGGCGCTTCACTGTTCTGGAAGTGCTCATGCCCGCGCTGAACCACCCCCTGCCTCATCAGGAAACCCTGGCCAACGGCCTGCGGGTTTCACTGCACCACGTCCCTCGATTGAAGCGCTGCGCGGCGGCCCTGCGGGTCTCGGCCGGCAGTCACGACGTACCGCTGGCCTGGCCCGGGCTGGCGCACTTTCTTGAACACTTGCTGTTTCTCGGCACCGAGCGTTTTCCCGCGGAACAAGGCCTGATGGCCTATGTGCAACGCCACGGCGGCCAGGTGAACGCCAGCACCGGCGAACGCCACACCGACTTTTTCTTCGAACTGCCCCCCGCGGATTTCGCCGCCGGGCTGGAGCGCCTGGCCGACATGCTCGCCCACCCGCGCATGAGCCAGGAAGACCAGATACGCGAGCGCGAAGTGCTGCATGCGGAGTTCATCGCCTGGTCGCGGGATACCGCGGCGCAACGGCAGTTCGCCTTGCTCGACGGCCTGTCGGCGGAACACCCGCTGCGGGCGTTCCATGCCGGCAATCGCTACAGCCTCAACGTGCCGCGCCCGGCGTTTCAGCAGGCGCTGCAGGCCTTCTATCAGGCTCACTACCACAGTGGGCAAATGTCCCTGAGCCTGGCCGGCCCACAGTCGCTGGAAGAATTGAAGGCCCTGGCAGAGCGTTTTGGCGCGGTCCTCGCCATCGCTGAGGCGCAGCCGCAAGACGCCCCAGTACCCTTGCTGACATCTGCGCAGCAGCATTATCAGCAGCTCGAAGGGAACCACCTGAATCTGCTGTTCGCCTGCGAGCAACTGCCCACGGCCGCCCGCGAAGCGCTGGATTTTCTCTGCACCTGGCTGGCCTCCGGCAAACCCGGCGGGCTGCTGGCCACGCTCAAGGAACGCAAGCTGGCCGAGGGGTTGAAGGCCGCGCCGCTGTATCACTTCGCCAGTCAGGCGCTGCTGCATATCCAGTTCGACTTGACCGAGCAAAGCGCCCAACAGCCGGAGCAGGTGAGTGAGTTGTTCTTCGATTGGCTGGCCTTTTTCAGCAGCCAGGACGACTGGCCAGCATTGCGCGACGAGTACGCCCTGCTGCAACAACGCAAGCGCCAGGTGGCCAGCGCACTGGCGCTGGCAAGACTGAACAACGAGCAGCTGGAACCACAACTGTCCGACCTCGGCGTCACGGCCCTCAAGGCCTTGCTGTCGCAACTTCAAACCCCGCAGGCCGCCAGCAGCGGTATCCACTGGCAACTGCCTGCACCCAATCCGTTCCTGCGCAGCTCGGCGCCAGCCGCCCGGGCCGGCCTGATTCGCGGGCAAACCAGCGCCCACCGTGGCTTGCGGACCTTCGCCCAGGACCGCTTGCGGCAGCGTCGCGAATCCTCGGCGATGACCTTCAGCCAAGCCATCGCCGACGATACCGGCGAAGCCGCCCTGTACTTGCGCTGGCGCCTGCAAAGCCGGTTGCCGCAGGAGCTGCGCAGCCGCTTGCAAAGCCACCTGCACAACCTGCGGGACGACGGACTACAAGCAGGCGTCGAGTTGTCCTTCGGCGTCTCGGGCAACCAGTGTCTGTTGACGCTGAAAGGGCTTCCCGAGCCGATGCCGGCCATGCTCCAACAGGCTCTGCTGGAACTGAGCCAACCCGGCGCGGCGTTCTGGCAAATGTCCCCGGCGGCTCCCACGCCGCTGTTGCCGATCCGCCAATTGCTCCAGGAGCTGCCCGAGCGCTGCCTGGACATACCCGCCTCCCAGGCGCCGCATCCACTGGATGAACAAGGCTGGCAAACGCTGTGGGAGGACGCCCGCTGGGACGGCCTTGCCATCGGCCTGGGCCATGCTCAAGGTGCGATCGGTGCGGTATTGGGCAAAGCTCCCGGGACCGCCGACAGCCAGCTTTCAGCCCCGCCCTCGATAGCCGCGCAGCAGCACTGGCATGAGCTCGCAACCGGCTCCGGCGAGCAGGCCCTGCTGCTGTTCTGCCCGGCACCGGGCAGCACCCTTCAGCAGGAAGCCCGCTGGCGGCTGCTGGGGCAACTTGGCCAGATGCCGTTCTATCAGCGCCTGCGGGTCGAGTTGCAACTGGGTTATGCGGTGTTCAGCGGCGTGCGACAGATCAACGGCCAGACCGGGCTGCTGTTCGGCGTGCAATCGCCCAGCGCTTCGCTGAGCGAAATCATCGAGCATATCCGGACGTTCCTGGCGCGGTTGCCCGAGTTGATCGAAGCACTGGATGACAGCTCACTGGACGATCTGAAAGCTAACCTCGCCGCCCAGTTCGATGCCCGTGCATTGCCCGTGGCGCAACTGGCCGAGCTGCTCTGGCAGGGGCGACTGGCCGGCCATCCGTCGGATTACCTGGAGCAATTGCAACAGGAGATGATGGCGGCGACCCGGCCACAGCTGTTGCTCGCAGCCGAACAGTTGCAGCAGGCGCAAGGCGGCTGGCGCTGCCTGGCAAGCGGTGCCTGTCCGGGCGAACCCTGGCAAGCGGGAAAATGATCGTTACCCTGGCTGCAACGAGCTTTCTTCAACAAATACGGTCATTCCCCAGGGGGAATTTAGTAAGATAGCCCCCTAAGCATCTGAACATCTCCGGTTGGAGGTGGACTATATGTATAGATCTCAACCGTCCCACCCACCTGAAGGAGCACCTCTATGTCCTGGTCCAAACCTGCTTACACCGACCTGCGTATCGGCTTTGAAGTCACCATGTACTTCGCCAGCCGTTGATTGCTTGCGCAGTGCAACGCCTCGGCTCGCCGGGGCGTTTTTATTTTCAGCTTTAACCTGATGGAGCGGCCATGTTTGTCCAGATTCTAGGTTCCGCCGCCGGTGGCGGTTTTCCGCAGTGGAACTGCAACTGCGCGAACTGCGCGGGCTTTCGCGACGGCAGCCTGCGGGCAAAGGCTCGCACCCAATCGTCCATCGCCATTTCCGATGACGGCGTGAACTGGGTCCTGTGCAACGCCTCGCCGGACATCCGCGCCCAGCTCCAGAGCTTCGCCCCGATGCAACCGGGCCGCGCCCTGCGCGACACCGGGATCAGCGCGATCATCCTGATGGACAGCCAGATCGACCACACCACCGGCCTGCTCAGCCTGCGCGAAGGCTGCCCGCATCAGGTCTGGTGCACCGACATGGTCCATGAAGACCTCAGCAGCGGTTTCCCGCTGTTCACCATGCTCACCCACTGGAACGGCGGGCTGAGCTGGAACCGCATCGAACTCGACCAGAGCTTCACCATCCCGGCCTGCCCGAACCTGCGCTTCAGCCCGCTGCCATTGCGCAGCGCCGCGCCGCCCTATTCGCCCCATCGCTTCGACCCGCACCCGGGCGATAACATCGGCCTGATCGTCGAAGACCTGCGTACCGGCGGCAAATTGTTCTACGCCCCTGGACTGGGCAAGGTCGATGCAGCGCTGCTGGAAATCATGAACGGCAGCGACTGCCTGCTGGTGGACGGCACCCTGTGGGAAGACGACGAGATGCAGCGCCGCGGCGTCGGCACCCGGACCGGGCGGGAAATGGGCCACCTGGCGCAGAACGGCCCCGGCGGCATGCTGGAAGTGCTGGAGCAACTGCCGGAGCAGCGCAAGATTCTTATCCACATCAACAACACCAACCCGATCCTCGACGAGGACTCCGCCGAACGTGCGGAGCTGGCGCGGCGTAACGTTGAAGTGGCTTACGACGGCATGAGTATCGAGCTGTAACCACAGGAGCTATTACGGGCAAGTCGGATCGCCGCCCGCTCGCTCCTACAGGTAGCGCTGTCCGTAGGAGCGAGGCTTGCCCGCGATGAGGCCAGATCAGGCAACACTATCCACGGTTGTTCCCCGGAGAACCGCAATGACTGACACAGCAATGTCCCCCGCCGAATTCGAGCAGGCCCTGCGGGCCAAGGGCGCCTACTACCACATCCACCATCCGTACCATGTGGCGATGTACCAAGGCCGGGCGACCCGCGAGCAGATCCAGGGCTGGGTCGCCAACCGCTTCTACTACCAGGTGAACATCCCGCTCAAGGACGCGGCGATCCTCGCCAACTGCCCGGACCGGGAAATTCGTCGCGAGTGGATTCAGCGCCTGTTGGACCACGACGGCGCCCCCGGCGAAGACGGTGGCATCGAGGCCTGGTTGCGCCTGGGGCAAGCGGTCGGTCTCGATCCGGACCAACTGCGCTCGCAAGAACTGGTGCTGCCGGGCGTGCGTTTCGCCGTCGACGCCTACGTCAACTTCGCCCGCCGCGCCAGCTGGCAGGAAGCCGCCAGCAGCTCGCTGACCGAGCTGTTCGCACCGCAGATCCATCAGTCGCGTCTCGACAGCTGGCCCCAGCATTACCCGTGGATCGACCCGGCCGGCTATGAATACTTCCGCACGCGCCTGGGCCAGGCGCGGCGCGATGTCGAACACGGCCTGGCGATCACCCTGCAGCACTACACCACCCGCGCCGGCCAGGAGCGCATGCTGGAAATTCTCCAGTTCAAACTGGACATCCTTTGGAGCATGCTCGACGCCATGAGCATGGCCTATGAACTCAATCGCCCGCCGTACCACAGCGTCACCGCACAACGGGTCTGGCATAAAGGAATCACCCTATGAGCTTCGATCGCAGCAAGACCCCGACCTGGCGCCCCGGCTACCGCTTCCAGTACGAACCGGCGCAGAAGGGCCATGTACTGCTCTACCCTGAAGGCATGATCAAGCTCAACGAGAGCGCCGCGCTGATCGGCGGGTTGATCGACGGCGAACGGGATGTCGCGGCGATCATCCAGGCACTGGAAGTCCAGTTCCCCGACGTGCCCGAACTCGGTGACGACATCGAGCAATTCATGGAGGTCGCCCGTGCACAGCACTGGATCGAACTTGGCTGATTCGCCAGCGCCGATACCGCCCAAGCCGGAAGTCGGCCTGCCGCTGTGGCTGCTGGCCGAACTGACGTACCGCTGCCCGCTGCAATGCCCGTATTGCTCCAACCCGCTGGATTTCGCCGAGCAGGGCAAGGAGCTGAGCACCGAGCAGTGGCTCAAGGTGTTTCGCGAAGCCCGGGAAATGGGCGCCGCGCAGTTGGGCTTTTCCGGTGGCGAGCCACTGGTGCGCCAGGACCTCGCCGAACTGATCGGCGAGGCGCGCAAGCTGGGGTTCTATACCAACCTGATCACCTCCGGCATTGGCCTGACCGAGCAGAAGATCAGCGACTTCAAGAAGGCCGGGCTCGACCATATCCAGATCAGTTTCCAGGCCAGCGACGAGCAGGTGAACAACCTGCTGGCCGGCTCGAAAAAAGCCTTCGCCCAGAAGCTGGAAATGGCCCGGGCGGTGAAAGCCCACGGCTACCCGATGGTGCTGAACTTCGTCACCCACCGGCACAACATCGACCGGATCGACCGCATCATCGAGCTGTGCATCGCCCTGGAAGCCGACTTCGTCGAGCTCGCCACCTGCCAGTTCTACGGCTGGGCCCAGCTCAACCGCGTCGGCCTGTTGCCGACCAAGGAACAACTGGTACGCGCCGAACGCATCACCAACGAATACCGCGCCAGGCTGGAAGCCGAAGGGCATCCGTGCAAACTGATTTTCGTCACCCCGGATTATTACGAGGAACGCCCGAAAGCCTGCATGAACGGCTGGGGCAGCATCTTCCTCACGGTCACCCCGGACGGCACCGCCCTGCCCTGCCACGGCGCCCGGCAGATGCCCGTGCAGTTCCCCAATGTGCGCGACCACAGCATGCAACACATCTGGTACGACTCCTTTGGCTTCAACCGCTTCCGCGGCTATGACTGGATGCCCGAACCGTGCCGCTCCTGCGATGAAAAGGAAAAGGACTTCGGCGGCTGCCGCTGCCAGGCCTTCATGCTCACGGGCGACGCCAGCAATGCCGACCCGGTGTGCAGCAAGTCGCCCCATCACGGCGTGATCCTCAAGGCCCGCGAAGAAGCCGAGCACGCCACCCAGACCATCGAGCAACTGGCCTTCCGTAATGAACGAAACTCGCGCCTCATCGCCAAAGGCTGAATCCTTCAGCGCCGCCCAAGCCGTCACCGCCGGCATCGATTTCGCCGAACTGCGGCTCGGCGCCAACGGCCTGTTCTGGAACGAATACCGTCCCGAAGATGCCGCCTGCCGGATCTGGCACTGGCGCGACAACCAGGCCCGCTGCCTGACGCCGCAAGGTTTCAGCGTGCGCAGCCGGGTCTACGAATATGGCGGCGGCGCCTTTTGCCTGAGCGATGACGGGCTGGTGTTCGTCAACGAAGCGGATCAGCAGCTCTACCGACAGTCGCTGCAAGGCGAAACGCCGATAGCCCTGACCTCCGGCGAGTGCCGTTATGGCGACCTGCAGTTCGCCGCCGGCCAGGTGCTGGCAGTGGAAGAACACAACAACCGGCATCGCCTGGTGGCCATCGACTCCGATAACGGCAAACGCCAACTGCTGGCCGAAGGGGCGGATTTCTATGCCGCTCCCACCTTGAGCCCGGACGGTCAGCGCCTGGCCTGGATCGAATGGGACCGACCGCATCAGCCCTGGACCTCGACCCGCCTGATGGTCGCCGCGCGCCTGGCCAATGGCCGTTGGGATGACCCACAGTGCCTGGCTGGCGACGGTGCAGAGGAGTCGCTGCAACAACCACGCTTCGATGAAGCCGGCCGCCTGTATTGCCTGACCGACCGCGCCGGGTTCTGGCAACCCTGGGGTGAAACGCCCAACGGCCTGCAAGCGCTGTCTTGCGCCGCTGCCGATCACGCCCCGGCCCCCTGGCAATTGGGCGGCTGCACCTGGCTGCCGCTGGGTGGCGACAGCTGGCTGGGCACCTGGACGCAAGGCGGCTTCGGTCGCCTGGGGTTGCGCCTGGCCGAGGGTTCACTGCAGGACTTCAGCGGTGACTACAGTCGCTTCCGCAACCTGGCGCTGGATGAGCGGTTTATCTATTGCGTCGCGGCTTCACCTGTCAGCCCGTCTGCGGTGGTTGCCATCGATCGTCAGTCGCAGCGGGTCACCGTCCTGGCAGGCGGTGTGGCGCCGCTGCCGCCCGAGCAGATCAGCCGTCCGCAAACCCTGCGCTATCCCAGCGGCCAGGGCGAGGCCCACGGCTTTTTCTACCCGGCCATGAGCGATGACGACCGGCCGCCGCTGGTGGTGTTCATCCACGGCGGCCCGACCTCGGCCTGTTACCCGATACTCGACCCGCGCATCCAGTACTGGGCGCAACGGGGCTTCGCCGTGGCCGACCTGAACTACCGCGGCAGCAGCGGTTATGGCCGCGAGTACCGGCAAGCCCTGCACCTGAGCTGGGGCGAGGTGGATGTGCAGGACGCTAGTGCGGTGGTCGCCTATCTGGCCCGACAAGGCCTGATCGATGGTGACCGGGCGTTCATCCGCGGTGGCAGTGCCGGCGGCTACACCACCCTTTGCGCGCTGGCCTTTGCCGATGTGTTCCGTGCCGGCGCCAGCCTGTATGGCGTCAGCGACCCGGTCGCCCTGGGGCGAGCCACCCACAAGTTCGAAGGCGACTACCTGGACTGGCTGATCGGCGACCCCGAACAGGATGCCGAACGCTACAAGGCCCGCACCCCGCTGTTGCATGCCGGCAATATCCGCGTACCGGTGGTTTTCTTCCAGGGCGAACTCGACGCCGTGGTGGTGCCCCAACAGACCCGGGACATGCTCAAGGCCTTGCAGGACAACGGCATTGCGGCCGAAGCGCACTATTACCCGGATGAACGCCATGGCTTTCGCAAGGCCGCCAATCAGGCCCACGCCCTGGAACAGGAATGGCTGTTTTATCGACGGGTAATGGAGTTGACGGGCACACCGCAGTAGTCGGCGCCCAAGGGGACAAGCCTGCTCCTGTGCAGGAGCAGGCGCCAGGCTCAGCGCTTGGCGATGATGTACACCGCATGCACGATGCCCGGGATGTAGCCGCACAGGGTCAGCAGGATATTCAGCCAGAACGCACCGCCGAACCCCACTTGCAGAAACACTCCCAATGGCGGCAACAGAATGGCGATGATGATGCGGATAAAGTCCATGGGGCAGCTCCTGATAGAAATCGACTCGTACGAGCCTCACAGCTAATCGACCCATGGCGTTTGGCAGGGTTCAGTCGATTCTGGCCAAGGGCCAGTTTTATCCTCAGGCAGCCGGTGTTTCAGTACCGGCTCACGCCAGTATCTCAAGGCCATGTTTCTGCACGATGCTCAGCAGCTTGAGCGCCATCCCGCTCGGGTGTTTCTCGCCGGACTCCCACTGTTTCACCGTGGACGCGCTGGTGTTCAGGTAACGGGCAAAGACCGGCTGGCTGACATTGCTACGCTCGCGCAGCAGCTTGATCTGCTCCGCGGGAATGCTCGCCGGCACTGGCGCGATACAGGCCTCATCGAACTGGCGCATGGTGGTTTTGCCAATGGCGCCGATGGCGTGCAGGACACTGGCCGACTCGTGTATCGACTCAAGGGCTTCAGTCTTGAATGGCTTGCTCATGTCTGATCTCCACAAACGCTTTCATCTCGAGTAGCTGCTGGATCTGCCAGCCATCCAGCCCTTCGTAAGCCTTGGCCAGCGCACGGAACGCCTGCAGCTCCTGGTGGCTGATATTGCTCTGGTCCTGCTTGGCGAACAGGAACTGGAACACCCAGTAGCGTCGGCCCCTGGCCAGGACGATCGAACGATGGAGGTTGGCGTTCAGGCGTTTTTTCCAGACCCCACCACCGAGGTCATCAGCCTGGCCACGGCATAACTCGCTGAATGCGGCCAACAGCTCATTGTCATGAATCAAGGCCTTTTTCGCCGCGACAGCAAAACCTTTGGTTTTGAACAACCGGATGGTCATGGCTTCCTTTCCCAAAAACATACCACTCAGTGGTATATAGGTTCAACCCAAGCTGCCCGGTGGTCTTTCATCCCATGCAGCCCCCACCGTCCTGGCGGATGAGCCTAAGGAACCCTCTCTGGATGATGGCCTTCAAGACTTGCTAGTGGTTTTGCAAAAGCCCGAGACAAAAAAACGCCCCGTGCGAAAAATCGGACACGGGGCGATGCGTTATACCGCGAGACGGTTCAGGAATTCTGTCAGGGCAAGATCGGGTATGGCGGGCCCAGGGCTGGCTTTAAACCACCAGCCCCTTGCGGCATTGCAACTGCGCTGTGCGTACTCGCGAAAAGGCCCGCGCCAGACGCAGCAGCATTTCGTCGATATTCGCCTTGCTCACCGTCAGCGCCGGGGTAAACCGCAGGCAGTCCGGCTGTGTCGTGGCCAGCAACAGACCTTCGTAGCGGGCCGCCTTGACCACGGCCTCGGCCGAGTCGTCGGCCAGGCTCAGCCCCCAGAACAAGCCCTGCCCGCGCAATTCTCCCTGGGCATAACGGTTAGCCAGGCGGGCCAGCCCTTCGCGCAAATACTGGCCGTTGTCCCGCACATGCTCGAGAAAGCTGTTGTCCAGCACGCTATCGAGCACCGCCATGCCCGCCGCGGTCATCAGGGCATTGCCGTGATGGGTGCCATTCAGCTCTCCCACCTCGAAGCAGCAGGCCTTGCCACGCGCCAGCAAGGCCGCCAAGGGCACGCCGCCGCCAAGGCCTTTGCCCAGGGCAACGATGTCGGCGCGCACGCCATAGACCTGTTCAGCCAGCAAGGTGCCGCAGCGGCCGATGCCGGTCTGCACTTCATCCAGGATCAGCAGGATGCCCAGCTCGCGACACAGCCGCTCGACACCCTTGAGGTAATGCTCGGTCGCCGGAATCACCCCGGCCTCGCCCTGGATCGGCTCGAGCATGATCGCCACGGTCTGCGCGTCCACCGCAGCATGCAACGCCGGCAGGTCGTTGAAGGGGACATGACTGAAACCCGCCAGCTGTGGCTCGAAGCGGTTGGCGATGTTGCTGCTGGCCGACGCCGACATTGCCGCGAAGCTACGACCATGACAGCTGCCGCTGGCGGTGATGATCTTAGAGGCGCCACCGCGATGCAGCTGGCCCCATTTGCGGGCCAGCTTGATCGCCGCCTCGCAGGCTTCGCTGCCACTGCTTAACAGATAGGCCTGGTCGCTACCGGTACTGCGGCACAAGCGTTCGCTGAGGTTGAGCATGCCACGGTTGTAAAAGCCCGAGCCGGGGTTGATCAGCGACTGGGCCTGAGCCGTCAACGCCTTGACCAGCACCGAGGGGCTATGGCCAAGGCTGTTGGCGGCGTTGCCCTGGACGAAGTCGAGATAGGCGCGATCATCGCTGTCCCACAGCCATGAGCCCTGGCCACGGACAAATACTGGATGGGGTCGCTGGACACTGGGCATCAGGCACTCACTGGAAAGGTTGTCGCTCATCGGCGACAGGTAGGGCTCGGCCGTCAGGTCATCGAGGCTTGGCTGAGGGCGACGCAGGCTGAACAAGTTCATGCGCTCAACCCTTCCAGCGGCAGGCCCAGCAGGCGCGAAGACCAATCCTCGACCAGGCCGGTGCGCATGCGCTTGATCGCGATGTCGCGCCAACGCGACGCCAGTGCCGGACAGTCCACCAGCTTCTTCAAGCCCGCATGCTCCAGAGGTTCTCGATAAAAACAGCGCAGGGCCCAGGCCACGGTCAGCCCCGGATAACTGCGCTGGATCAGCTCAAAAGGCTGATCGGCACTGACGAAGCCGGGTTTGAGCACCCGGTAGAACCAGCCGCAGCGACCATTGTTTTGCGCCAATTGTGGCAGCTCGGGGATGCCCCAGCGGTGGCTCAGGCGATAACAGGGCGAGCGTGGCTGGCTGACCTGCAGCAGCGCACCGCCCCAGCGAAACATATCGCCCAGGCAGACCTGCTCTTCGCTCAGGCCGTGGGTGGACAGGTTTTCGCCAAAGGCCGGGGCGCACCAGTCGATCTGTGGATAACGCTTGCGCCAGTAGCGGTAGTGCTCGGCAGGATAATGGTGCAGCGCCCGCTCCGGGCCGGTATGAAACCGCGGGTCGCCGTGTTCGTCGCTGCCCAGGCCCTGCGGCCATAACCAGAGTCGGTTTGCAACCGGACGTTTGTCCGTATCACTGATCAAACCCTGTCCGAGGTTTTTTGCCTTGCCTATGTAAACACCATCCACGTAAACGGTATTCATCGCGCCTTCTGGCCCTGTAAGCCCTGTGAATAGGGGTTAGACTAGGCTTCTGTGGCCTATCGGGCCATTTCGATTTTCCAGCTTTTTCGATAAGCAGAACTTATGGATTTTAAACAACTGCGTTATTTCGTCGCGGTGTATGAAGAAGGTCACGTGGGACGCGCCGCCGAGCGCCTGTCGATCTCCCAACCCGCGCTCTCGCAACAGATCCGTCAGCTGGAACAGAACCTCGACGTCAGCCTGTTCGAACGCAGCAGCAAGCGCCTGTTACCGACCCTGGCGGCCCATACCCTGTACAACCATGCCCTACCCTTGCTCGACGGCATGCAGCGAGCTCGCGAAGCCCTGGGCAACTTCAAGGGCCAAGCCCTGCGCACATTGGCAATCGGCGTACTGCAAACCGTGCACAGCAGCCTGGTGCCACAGATGCTCGAACGAGTGCGCAAGGCCCAGCCGCATCTGGTGGTGCAGATCTATGAACTGACCGGCCTGGAAATCGAACGGCGCCTGCTCAATGGCTCATTGGATATCGGTATCAGTTACCTGCCCCCGCGCCAACCGGGACTACACGGTGTGCAACTCTACGAAGATGAGTTGACCCTGGTGATTCCCGCCGAACATCCCCTGCGCGAATTCAAGAAAGTCTCCATGAGCCAGGCCGCGGAGCTGCCCATGCTGTTGCTGGGCGAGGAGTTCCAGATACGCCAGATCTGGCAGGCGCAACTGGCCAATCTCGGACGCCGGCCACAGGTACAGGCGGAACTGAACAATATGGCGGGGATTCTCGACAGCCTGCCCAACACCCGCCTGGCCACGGTCCTGCCGGGGCGCTCGCGTCAGACCCACAGTCATACGGACCTGCTATGGAAACCGCTGAGCGAACCGAGGGTGCCGTTGAAAGTGGGGCTGGTATGTCGTGATGTGCAGCGTCAGCAGGCAACCCTGGCGTTGCTGCGAACCTTGCTGGAAGAAGAAATGAGCGGCCCGGCGACGCTGGAAGGGCTTGGTTGAACAAGCGCAGATAAAAAACGCGGGCAAAAGAAAACCCCGCCGAAGCGGGGCTTTGCAGACTGTTTCCCTGACATCCTTTTCACTCCACCATCCTGGCGGAATCCTACGTGTCCGTGTTATTGCTTTGCGCTTCCTGCGCGACGTCCATGTGAAGTAGATTAGCTCTGGATCCAATCTGCCGATATGGGTGATTAGCAGCACGTCATGTAAGAGAAAGCTTACATGACGCGCACATACTCAGAACTGCGCCGCATCCAGCAGGAACAGTGATTCGCTACCCGCCTTCACCGATGCGCTCAGCGAGTGAATACGCGGCAGCAGCCGGGCGAAGTAGAAGCGCGCGGTACCCAGCTTGCTGGCGTAGAAATCGTCTTGCGACTCCTTGCCCAGGGCCGCTTTGGCCATCAATGCCCACATATAGGCGTACGCCGTGTATCCGAATGCTTGCAGGTATTCGACCGAGGCCGCGCCGATTTCGTTCGGATTGCTCTTGGCCCTATCCAGCAGCCAGGCAGTCAGCTCGTCCAGGTTATCCAACGCATCGTTCAATGGCTTGGTGAACTCGGCCAGATCGGCGCTGGCGGTTGCGGTGAAATGGCGAATCTCGTCCGCGAACAGCTTGTAGAACGCCCCGCCGCTACCGACGATCTTGCGCCCGACCAGGTCCAGCGCCTGGATGCCGTTGGTGCCTTCATAGATCTGGGTAATGCGCACATCTCGCACCAGCTGTTCCTGGCCCCATTCGCGGATGTAGCCGTGGCCGCCGAAAATCTGCTGGCCGTGAACCGTGGTTTCCAACCCCAGATCGGTGAGGAAAGCCTTGGCCACCGGCGTCAGCAGGGCCACCAGATCTTCCGCGCGCTTACGCACCACAGCGTCTTCGCTGAACTTGGCGGTATCCAGTTGCATCGCCACATAGGTGGAGAACGCGCGGCCGCCTTCGTTCGCGGCTTTCATGGTCAGCAGCATGCGCCGCACGTCGGGGTGCACGATGATCGGGTCGGCGACCTTGTCCTTGGCTTGTGGGCCGGTCGGCGAGCGGCTTTGCAGGCGATCGCGGGCGTACTCCACGGCGTTCTGGTAGGAACGCTCGCCCGAGGCCAGGCCCTGGATACCGACACCCAGACGCTCGTAGTTCATCATGGTGAACATCGCCGCCAGGCCTTTGTTCGGCTCGCCGACGATGTAGCCGACGGCTTCGTCGAAGTTCATCACACAGGTGGCCGAGGCCTGGATGCCCATCTTGTGTTCGATCGACCCGCAGTTCGCCGGGTTGCGCGCACCTAGGCTGCCGTCGGCGTTGACCAGGAACTTCGGCACTAGGAACAGCGAAATGCCTTTCGGCCCCGCTGGCGCATCCGGCAGCTTGGCCAGCACCAGGTGAATGATGTTCTCGGTCAGGTCGTGCTCACCGCCGGTGATGAAGATCTTGGTGCCGCTGACCTTGTAGGAGCCGTCGGCCTGCGGTTCGGCCTTGGTGCGGATGATGCCCAGGTCGGTGCCGGCATGGGGCTCGGTGAGGCACATGGAGCCGGCCCAAACGCCCGCATACATGTTCGGCAGATAGGCCGCCTTCAATTCTTCGCTGGCGTGGGCGTTGATCGACAGGCAGGCCCCCGCGGTCAGCATCGGGTACAGGCCGAACGACAGGCTGGCTGAGTTGACCATTTCCTCGACCTGGGCCGATACCGCCTTGGGCATGCCCATGCCGCCGTAGGTCGGATCGCCGCCGACGCCAACCCAGCCGCCTTCGGCATAAGTCTGGTAGGCCTGTGGAAAACCTGCGGGCGTGGTGACCGCGCCGTCGCTCCAGTGGCAGCCCTCTTCATCCGCGCCGCGACTCAGCGGGGCGATGCTTTTGCCGGTGACTTTGCCGGCTTCCTCAAGAATCGCTTCGACGGTTTCAGCGTCGACGGTGTCGGCCAGAGCAGGCAGTTCGGCCCAGAGTTTGGCGACCTCGAAAACTTCATTGAGGACGAAGCGCATATCGCGCAGGGGCGCTTTGTAGTCAGCCATGGCAAACCTCGCAAGATCTAAACAAGTGGGCCCGAACGGCCCCATTTACGAAAGCTCGAGTGTACCCGAACAACTTTTGCGACACATAGGGTCAACTAGTGACTTTTATGTAATTTTTAGTCACAACAAATCGCAGGCAAACCCATCTCCGCAAAAGCCTGCAGGAGTGGGTTTGCCCGCGATGGACGATTACATGGAAACCTAGAACGCAAACAGCTCCGCCGGCAGCTTCATCAGGCAATCACTGCCCGCCTCGATCGCTGCCTGATGGGACGCCGTGCGCGGCAGCAGGCGCTTGAAGTAGAACTCGCAGGTCGCCAGCTTGGCCTGGCAATAATCGGCATCCTCTTCACCAGCATCGAGCCGGGCCTGGGCCACCAGCGCCATGCGCAGCCACAGATAGGCGAGGATGATGTAACCGCTGTACATCAAGTAATCCAGCGCCGCGGCCCCGACCTCATCGGGGTTCTTCATCGCCGCCATCCCGACCTTGGTGGTCAGCGCGCCCCACTGCTGGTTGAGCCCATTGAGCTGCGCCACATGCCCCTTGAGCTGTGGATGCTCGGCATTGGCCGCACAGAACTTATGGACGATCTTGGTGAAGCCCATCAGCAGCTTGCCCTGGCTGCCGAGCACCTTGCGCCCCAGCAGATCCAGGGCCTGGATACCGTTGGTGCCTTCATAGATCGGGGCGATGCGACAATCGCGCACCAGTTGCTCCATGCCCCATTCGCGGATGAAGCCATGCCCGCCAAACACCTGCATGCCGTGGTTGGTCACTTCCAGCCCGGTTTCGGTCATGAAGGCCTTGCAGATCGGCGTCAGGAAGGCTAACAGGTTCTCGGCATCCTGGCGCTGGGTCTCATCGGCGGCCAGGTGCGCCACGTCCAGCAACTGCGCGGTGAAATAGGCCAGGGCACGATTGCCTTCGTTGAAGGCTTTCATGGTCAGCAGCATGCGCCGCACATCGGGGTGGACGATGATCGGGTCGGCGGCCTTGTCCGGCGCCTTCGGCCCGGTCAGGGAGCGCATCTGCAGACGGTCGTTGGCGTATTTGATTGCGCCCTGGAAGCTCGCCTCGCCCAGGCACAGCCCCTGCATCCCGGTACCGAGGCGCGCGTGGTTCATCATGGTGAACATGCAGTTCAGGCCCTTGTTGGCCTCACCGATCAGGAACCCCTTGGCGCCATCGAAGTTCAGCACGCAGGTGGCCGAGGCCTTGATGCCCATCTTGTGCTCGATGGAGCCGCAGCTCACAGCATTGCGCTCGCCCGCCTCGCCGTCGGCGTTGGGCAGGAACTTGGGCACGATGAACAGCGAAATACCCTTGGTGCCCGCCGGCGCATCCGGCAGCTTGGCCAGCACCAAGTGGATGATGTTTTCACTCATGTCGTGCTCGCCGGCCGAGATGAAAATCTTGCTGCCGGAGACCGCATAGCTGCCGTCGGCCTGGGGCACGGCGCGGGTCTTGATGATGCCCAGGTCAGTGCCGCAGTGGGCTTCGGTCAGGCACATGGTGCCGGTCCATTGGCCGGCGGTGAGCTTACTCAGGTAGGTCTGCTTTTGTTCTTCACTGCCGTGGGCATGAATCGCCGACATGGCACCTTGAGTCAGGCCCGGGTACATGCCCCAGGAAGTGTTGCTGGAGCCGACCATCTCGCTGATCACCAACCCCAGTGAATGCGGCAGGCCCTGGCCACCGTAGCTCGGGTCCGCTGCCAGGCCGTGCCAGCCGCCTTCCACATACTGGGCGAAAGCCTGCTTGAAGCCTTTGGGCGTGGTGACCACGCCATTGTCGAAATGGCAGCCTTCTTCGTCGCCGGAGCGGTTCAGCGGTGCCAGTACGTTTTCACAGAACTTCGCCCCTTCGTCGAGGATCGCGGCCACCATGTCCGGGCTGGCATCGCTGGCCCCCAGCGCGGCGTAACTGGAGTGAAAGTCGAAGACGTGGTCGATCAAAAAGCGCATGTCGCGCAGGGGAGCTTTGTACTCGGGCATGGTGGTTTCTCCGGCAGCAGATCGATCCAACCTACTGCCGCTCATCCGACCTGCCAATCACAGTCCAGACGCTGAATGCGCCGCTATCACTCAACCCGCAGCGGTGTCCATGCGCACCGCGCCACGGCGGTTCTGACCGAAGGCCATGACGCAGTTACGCCCCGCGCCCTTGGCGCTGTACAACGCCTGGTCGGCGGACTTGAGCACCTCTTCCGGCGAGCGGTGCTCCATCTGCCGCTCGGCGACACCGATACTGACGGTCACCGACACGCTGGACGCTGCGGCCGCGCCCCGGCGCTGACGCCCCTGCTGGTCGTCCTGGGGGCGGTTCTCCTGATTGCGCAACTGGATGTTGTAGTTGGCGATGGTCTCGCGAATGACCTCCAGGTGCGGCATGCATTCCTCGAGGGTCTTGCCGGCGAACACCACCGCAAACTCCTCGCCGCCATAACGGTAGGCGCGACCGCCGCCACTGACTTTCGACAGCTTGCTGGCGACCAGGCGCAGCACCTGGTCGCCCACGTCGTGGCCGTGGGTGTCGTTGAATTTCTTGAAGTGATCGACATCGCTCATCGCCAGCACATAGTTGCGGCCCAGGCGCTGCATGCGCTCGTTCAAGGCGCGGCGGCCCGGCAAGCCGGTCAGTTCGTCGCGGAACGCCATCTGATACGCCTCGTGGGCAACGGCTGCGGCGATCATCAACATCACCTGGCTGCACATGATGTTCAAGGTAAAGGGCAGGATGAAAGTCTTGGGTAGCATCCAGAACAGCCCCAGCAACCCCACCAGTTGCGCCGCATGCAGCGGGCGCGGGTTGCGCCAGTACTGGATCGCCAGCAACAGGAAGGCGGCGAGAAACACCGGGTACGACAACTGGATCAGGCTCATCCAGGCGCCATGCAGGGCCGGCCAACGGATTTCCGCCAGCCAGGTCAGCAGCGCCTGGGGATAACTCTGCTCCAGGCCGAGCGCCACACTGCCAAAGGCAAGCAATACGGCAAAGCGCGCCACCATGTCCTGGAACAGGTGGGTGCGCTCCTGCCAGGCCGCGAACAGACCGAACAGCAGCGGCAGCAGCAGGCAGACCAAGTGGAACACCACGGCCGCATCCTCGCGCACCTTGCCGTTGTCGCGGTAATAGTCGGTCTGGGTATCGAGCAGGAAATAGGCGATGTACACCGTGACCATCAGGAACAGTTCACGCTGGCGTCGATACACCGCGCAGTAGGCGCCGCCGAGCAACAGCACCAGGGTCGGCAGGACGTTGAACAGCGAGGTGAAGAAGACGTTGAGATCCTTGACGTAGGCGGCCGCAAGCCCCGCAAGCAGGAGTAACAATGACGGAAGAAAATGGCTGAAACGTACAGCAGAAGAACGCGGCAAGGTAAAGCTCCGACGCGGCTAAACAGTTGATGGCACTATGCCTTCGCCTGGCATAGTTAAACAGCACAAATGTGACACATGTCACATTGCCACCTCTGTAACGGCAGGGATCGACTTCTTCTTAACGTTTTAGTCGGATTATTTTCAGATTCATTCCGCGCACAAAAAAGCCGCTTCTCCCGAAGGAGAAGCGGCTTCTGAATGAACCTCGGTAAGGCTTAGTAAGCCAGGCCGAAATCTTCTTCTTTCATGTCCATCAGGTTGTTGGCACCCGACAGCATGGCCGCAACATGAGTGCGGGTACGTGGCAGGATGCGCTGGAAGTAGAAGCGCGCAGTCTGCAGCTTGGCGGTGTAGAACGCCTCTTCGGTGGTACCGGCAGCCAGCTTCTCGGCAGCCAGGCGCGCCATGTCGGCCCAGAAGTAAGCCAGGCAGGCATAACCGGAGTACATCAGGTAGTCCACGGACGCGGCACCAACTTCTTCACGGTCTTTCATGGCTGCCATACCGACCTTCATGGTCAGCTCGCCCCATTCCTTGTTCAGCGCAGCCAGCGGTGCGACGAACTCTTTGACCGACTCGTTGCCTTCGTTGCTCTGGCAGAACTTGTGGACGATCTTGGTGAAGCCTTTCAGGGCTTCGCCTTGGGTCATCAGCACTTTACGGCCCAGCAGGTCCAGCGCCTGGATGCCGGTGGTGCCTTCGTACAGCATGGAAATGCGGCTGTCGCGAACGTTCTGCTCCATGCCCCACTCGGCGATGAAGCCGTGGCCACCGTAGATCTGCACACCGTGGTTGGCGGCTTCGAAGCCGACTTCGGTCATGAAGGCTTTGGCGATCGGCGTCATGAAGGCCAGCAGTGCATCGGCTTTCTTCTTCTCTTCTTCATCCACGCCGTATTTGACGATGTCGACCTGCTTGGCGGTGAAGTAGACCATGGCACGGTTGCCTTCGGCGAAAGCCTTCATGGTCAACAGCATGCGACGTACGTCAGGGTGCACGATGATCGGGTCGGCGGCCTTGTCCGGCGCTTTCGGGCCAGTCAGGGAACGCATTTGCAGACGATCGCGAGCGTATTTCAGGCCACCCTGGAAACCGATCTCGGCGTGGGCCAGGCCTTGCAGCGCGGTACCCAGGCGAGCGGTGTTCATGAAGGTGAACATGCAGTTCAGGCCTTTGTTCGCCGGGCCGATCAGGAAACCGGTGGCCGCGTCGAAGTTCATCACGCAGGTGGCGTTGCCGTGGATACCCATCTTGTGTTCCAGGGAACCACAGCTCACGGCGTTGCGCTGGCCGACGGAGCCATCGGCGTTCGGCAGGAACTTCGGCACGATGAACAGCGAAATGCCTTTGGTGCCAGCCGGCGCATCCGGCAGGCGGGCCAGAACGATATGGACGATGTTGTCGGCCATGTCGTGCTCACCGGCCGAGATGAAGATCTTGGTGCCGGTGACTTTGTAGGAACCGTCGGCCTGAGGTTCGGCCTTGGTGCGCAGCATGCCCAGGTCGGTGCCGCAGTGCGGTTCGGTCAGGCACATGGTGCCGGTCCACTCGCCGGATACCAGCTTGGTCAGGTAAGCCTCTTGCTGCTCAGGCGTGCCGTGCTCGGAGATGGTGTTCATCGCGCCATGGGACAGGCCTGGGTACATGCCCCACGACCAGTTGGCTTCGCCGACCATTTCGCTGACAGCCAGGCCCAGGGACTCCGGCAGGCCTTGACCGCCATGCTCGACATCGTGAGCCAGGCTTGGCCAGCCGCCTTCGACGAATTGCTTGTAAGCCTCTTTGAAGCCAGTCGGGGTCTTAACGCCGGATTCGCTCCAGGTGCAGCCTTCCAGGTCACCCACACGGTTCAGAGGGGCCAGTACCTGCTCACAAAACTTCGCGCCTTCCTCGAGGATGGCGTCAACCATGTCTGGAGTAGCGTCCTGGCAAGCCGGCAGGCTCTGATAGTGCGCTTCATAGCCGAGCAGCTCGTCACGAACGAAGCGAATATCACGCAAGGGGGCCTTGTAGTCAGGCATAGCGATAAACCTCTGCTGATGTAACCGGGAATGAACAACCGCGTTGATTTATTGTGGCGGTCAAACAGTTGTTTGAAACATACGTTTACGCCCAAACCTTGTCAAGCACCACGCAAACACCGTTCGTCATCGATCCTCTGCAGGCCTTGCACGCCAAGGCCCACAGCGAATGCCGTGAAATATTCGGAAGCTAAATTGAGTGTAGGAACTGGCAGGCCAGCAAGACGGTAGAAGGGGATGTGCAGGGTGTTCTTGCGCGGGCCACCCTGCCCGCAAAAACGGCCAGGGCTACCGAGGGAGGGTCAAGCGTAGGTGTCGATCAGCGTACCGAGCACTTCATCGGCGGCCTTGGCGACTTTCACGCCCAGCTCCGCCTGGATCTTGCCCATGGACATCTCGACCATGTTGCTGGCCAGGTCCGATTGCTGGCTGCGGTCGACGGATCGTAAGCGCTCGACCTGGACTTCGGAAGACTGGCTGGTGACAGAACGTTCGATGGTCGTGCTGGCGATCTGGCTGGCCGCCTGATCGACACGGTTCTGCCCGGTCTGCACGGTACTCAGGCCGGCGTAGAAAGCGGTATTCCCGGAAATTTCCATGGGAGGACTCGACCCTGCAAGGAATGAACAGCGGCTATTGAAGCAGACGCGCCAGAAAAAGACCCGTCAAAAACACTAATGGCATAGTGCCTTATCATAGGCAAAATCTAGTCAAGCAGGTCCAGTTGCAGATGCTCGGCCACCGCTTCGGCGCTGATCGCCTTCAATCTCGGGACCCGACCCAGACAAGGAGCAGGCAGGCGCTCTGCCAGCGTGGCGAGGTTCTCCTCGAGCCGCGAAGTCTTCGGCTCGATGATGTTGGCCACCCAACCCGCCAGTTGCAAACCGTCCTGGGCAATCGCCTCGGCCGTCAGCAGGGCATGGTTGATACAGCCCAGGCGCACGCCCACCACCAGGATCACTGGCAGACCCAGGGCCATGGCCAGGTCGGACAGATTGTCCTGATCCGCCAGCGGCACTCGCCAGCCGCCGGCCCCTTCGATCAGGGTGAAGTCCGCGCCCTTGGCCAGCACCTGGCGCATCGGCGCCAGCAAGGCCTGCACAGTCAACGCCACGCCAGCCTCGCGGGCCGCCAGATGGGGAGCGATGGCCGGTTCGAAGGCCAGTGGATTGACTTCATCGTAGGTCAGCGGCAACGAGCACTCGGCCAGCAAGGCCAGCGCATCGGCGTTACGCAGCCCCTTGGGGGTCAGCTCGCAGCCCGAAGCCACCGGCTTCCCGGCCGCCGTGCTCAGCCCCGAGAGCCGCGCAGCATGCAGCAAGCCGGCGGCGACGGTGGTCTTGCCAACATCGGTGTCTGTTCCGGTAACGAAATAGGCTCGGCTCATAGCGGCTTCTCCAATACGGCGTAGACCACCTGGTAGGTCGCGGGCAATCCCTGCGCTTGACGGAACTGTTCGTAGGCGTCGATCAGGCCCTTGATCCGCGCCCGCCCTGTCAGCCCGCCGGGCCGTCCAGGGTTGAGGTTGTGCGCTCCCAGGGCCTTCAACTCATGGGTCAGGCTGCGCACATCAGGGTAGTGCAGCACATGCGGACGGGTTTCCAGGCTCAGCACCTGCAAGCCACTCGCCGCACACAGCTGTTGATACGTGCTGAACTCACGGAAGCGGTTGACATGCACCATGCCGTCGACCTGACGCCAACTGTCGCGCAATTCGTACAGCGTACCGACGCACAGGCTGGCAAAGGCCAGCACGCCGCCCGGCTTCAGCACTCGATGCGCCTCGCTGAGGACCGAACGGAAGTCCGCGCACCACTGCACTGCCAGGCTGGAGAAAATCAGTTCGCAACTCTGCCCCTGCAACGGCAAACGCTCGGCATCGCCGGCAATGAAATACTGCGCCCCGCCCAGCGGACGGGCGTGCTCGAGCATGCCTTCGGCGATGTCCAGCGCCAGCCCTTCGCTGGCCGGGAAGCGCTCGCCCAGCAGGCGGCTGAAATAACCGGTGCCGCAGCCCATGTCCAGCCAGCGGCCAGGCTCGCGACCTTGCGGCAGGCGGCTCAGCAACGCGTGACCGACATCGCGCTGCAGTTGCGCCACGCTGTCATAACTGGACGCCGCGCGGGAAAAGGAAGCCGCCACCTGGCGCTTGTCGGGCAAGCTGCCGGGGGGCTTGGGAAGGGACAGATCAGTCATCGCCGGACTCATGCAAAAAAGCCTGGATCGCCCCCGCCACACCGTGGGGATCCTCCAGAAGAAACGCGTGGCTGGCCTGTTCAATCAGACCAACTTCGACATCGGGCAACAACGCCAGCAATTCACCCGCGGCTTCGGCCGGCACCAGTCCGTCAAGCCCTGCAAACAGATGCAACTGCGGCCCACGAAACGCCTGCAGAGCATGGCGAGTGTCCAACTGCGCCAACAATTCCAGGCCAGCCATCAACACCGCGCCCGAGGTATGCGGCGCGCCGCCCGACAGCAGGCGCGACAGGCCGCGTGGATCTTCGGCGCCCTGGGCACAGAGCAAACTGAAGCGCTTGAGGGTGGTGCGCGGGTCGGCGTTGCAGCCGGCCAGAAACCCGTCGAAGGTCTCCCCCAGCATCGCACTCGCCCACTCAGCGTGAGCCACAAAACTGGGGTTGCTGGCCAGGGTCAACAAACCGCAACAGCGCTCGCCACGACGCGCCGCCAGCTCGGAAGCCAGCATGCCACCCAGCGACCAGCCACCGAGCCAGGCGTTGTCCGGCACGCTGGCGTCCAGTTCGTCGAGCCACTCATTCAGATCGCTGGACTCCAGCTCCGGCAACGGTTCGATCTCGACCCGCAGGTGTTCGTCCAGCCCCTGCAGAGCCGCCGCCAAGGGCTCCAGCGGCGATACGCCGAGACCCCAACCGGGCAGCAGAATCAGTCGATCACGCATGGCTTGGCTCCGGTCCTGGTTCGCTAAAACAATCCGCCAGTGCATTCAACAATAGCTGGACCTGAGCCTCACTGTGGGCGGCGGACAGGGTCACCCGCAGGCGGGCGCTCCCCGCGGGCACGGTCGGTGGACGAATCGCGGTGACCATCAGGCCGCGCTCGCGCAGCATTTGTGACAGGCGAATCGCCCGCGCGCTGTCGCCGATCAGGATCGGCTGGATCGGCGTGAAGCTGTCCATCAGGGTCAGCCCGATCTGCTCGGCGCCCTGGCGGAACTGGCGGATCAGCGTGTTCAGGTGCTCACGCCGCCAGTGCTCGCTGCGCAGCAACTCCAGGCTTTTCAGGGTGGCGCAGGCCAGGGCCGGCGGCTGGCTGGTGGTGTAGATATAAGGACGGGCGAACTGGATCAGGCTTTCGATCAGCTCCTCGCTGCCGGCGACAAAGGCGCCGGCGGTGCCGAACGCCTTGCCGAGGGTGCCCACCAGGACCGGCACATCGTCCTGGCTCAAACCGAAGTGCTCGACGATTCCTCCGCCGTTGGCCCCCAGCGGCCCGAACCCATGGGCGTCGTCGACCATCAACCAGGCACCCTTGGCCCGGGTTTCGCGAGCCAGGGCCGGCAGGTCGGCCAGGTCGCCGTCCATGCTGAACACGCCATCGGTGACCACCAGGGTATTGCCGGTGGCTTTCTCCAGGCGCTTGGCCAGGCTCTCGGCATCATTGTGCAAATAACGGTTGAAGCGCGCGCCGGAGAGCAGGCCGGCGTCCAGCAACGAAGCGTGGTTGAGGCGGTCTTCCAGCACCGTGTCGCCCTGCCCCACCAGCGCGGTGACTGCGCCGAGATTGGCCATGTAACCGGTGGTGAACAGCAGTGCTCGCGGGCGGCCGGTGAACTCGGCCAGGGCTTCTTCCAACTGGTGGTGGGGCGTGCTGTGGCCGATTACCAGGTGCGAGGCGCCACCGCCCACGCCCCAGCGGGACGCACCGGCGCGCCAGGCTTCGATCACTTGCGGATGATTGGCCAGCCCCAGGTAATCGTTGTTGCAGAACGCCAGCAATGGCTGGCCGTCGACCACCACTTGCGGCCCTTGCGGGCTTTCCAGCAGTGGGCGCTGACGGTAGAGGTTTTCGGCACGACGGGCAGCGAGACGCGCGCGGAGATCGAAAGACATGCTGGCCTCGCAGGCAAGAAAAGAAACATCATCCTTGTAGGAGCGAGGCTTGCCCGCGATCCAGACACCTCTGTGTCCCTGGCTCACGCGGTGAACCATTCGCGGGCAAGCCTCGCTCCTACAGAGGCAGCAGATCAGACGGCAGCGTTGTAGAACTGCTCGCTGCTCTTCTGCTCTACCAGCGCCTGCTCGATGGCGGCCTGGTGCACCTCGTCGGCGTGTTCTTCGCGGGCTTCCGGCTGGATGCCCAAGCGCGCGAACAGTTGCATGTCCTTGTCGGCCTGCGGGTTGGCGGTGGTCAGCAGCTTCTCGCCGTAGAAGATCGAGTTGGCGCCGGCGAAGAATGCCAGGGCCTGCATCTGCTCGTTCATCGCTTCGCGGCCGGCGGACAGGCGCACATGGGATTTCGGCATCAGGATGCGGGCCACGGCAAGCATGCGGATGAAGTCGAACGGGTCGACATCCTCGGAGTTTTCCAGCGGCGTGCCGGCCACTTTCACCAACATATTGATTGGCACCGATTCCGGGTGCTCCGGCAGGTTGGCCAGCTGGATCAGCAGGCCGGCGCGGTCATCGAGGGACTCGCCCATGCCGAGGATGCCGCCGGAGCAGATCTTCATCCCGGCATCGCGCACGTAGGCCAGGGTCTGCAGGCGCTCGCTGTAGGTACGGGTGGTGATGATGCTGCCGTAGAACTCCGGCGAGGTATCGAGGTTGTGGTTGTAGTAATCCAGGCCGGCCTTGGCCAGCGCTTCGGTCTGGTCCTGGTCCAGGCGACCGAGGGTCATGCAGGTTTCCAGGCCCATGGCTTTCACGCCCTTGACCATTTCCAGCACGTACGGCATGTCTTTGGCCGACGGGTGTTTCCAGGCCGCGCCCATGCAGAAACGGGTCGAACCTATGGCCTTGGCGCGCGCAGCCTCTTCGAGGACCTTCTGCACTTCCATCAGCTTTTCTTTTTCCAGGCCGGTGTTGTAGTGACCGGACTGCGGACAATATTTGCAATCTTCCGGGCAGGCGCCGGTCTTGATCGACAACAGGGTGGAAACCTGGACGCGGTTGGCGTCGAAATGCGCGCGGTGCACCGTCTGCGCCTGGAACAGCAAGTCATTGAACGGCTGGACGAAGAGGGCTTTGACTTCAGCCAAAGTCCAGTCATGACGCAGATTGGCGGTGGTGCTGGCGCTCATGGGCGATTCCTTGATTATGCTTGGCAAGCGGCGACGGGAAGGGAATACCCACAGCCGCGACACGGATGTTGGGCATATTTAAGGAAGCGTCATGCAGTGTCAACCACATTACCAAGGGCCGGTTTACATCTGGTTAAAAAACAAACAAACCTGTTTGCTCTGCGATGAGCCGACCGACACGCCCCAAGCCATTTGCACCGCCTGTGAAACCGAACTGCCGTGGCTCGGCGATCATTGCCAGGTCTGCGCCCTGCCCCTGCCCGCGGCCGGCCTGACCTGCGGCCAGTGCCTCAAGCGACCGCCGGCCTTTGCCCAGGTGGTGGCGCCCTGGCGTTATGGCTTTCCGGTCGACAGCCTGGTCAGCCGTTTCAAGCACAACGGCAAATGGCCCTTTGGCCGACTTTTGGCCGAACTTCTCGCGCAATCGCTGCAACATCGTTTCAGTGAGGACCTGCCACAGCCCGACGCCCTGCTGCCAGTGCCCCTGGCCCGCAAACGCCTGCGCCAACGCGGCTATAACCAGGCGGCGATGCTCGCGCGCTGGCTGGGCGAGATCCTGCAGATCCCCTGTGACGAAACCTCGTTGCTGCGCACCCAGGACACGCCATCGCAACAAGGCCTGGATGCCAGGGCGCGGCAACGCAACCTGCGTCACGCCTTCGCCCTGATGCCCGAGGCGGCGGTCCATGGCCGGCACCTGGCGCTGGTGGACGACGTACTCACCACCGGCGCGACCGCCCACGCCCTGGCGCGGCTGTTGCTCACGGCCGGGGCGCGGCGGGTCGATGTCTACTGCCTGGCACGCACGCCAAAACCTGGCGAGCCCGACTGAACTTGACTCTCGGCCCTCAAGCCGCAAACTCCCTTTCCATTCCCAGCGTTCAAAGCGTTCCGCCATGCCCTTGCCCACCTTGTTGACCCAGCACATCGCCCGTCGCCCGCAGCGCATCGCCCTGCTGCAGCACATCGCCGAACAGGGCTCGATCACCCGTGCCGCGAAAAGCGCCGGCCTGAGTTACAAGGCAGCCTGGGATGCCATCGATGAGTTGAACAACCTGGCGCAAAAACCCCTGGTCGAACGCAGTGTCGGCGGCAAAGGCGGCGGTGGCGCCAGGCTCTCCGCAGAGGGCGAGCGGGTGCTGCGTCTCTACCAGCGTTTGCAGGCCTTGCAGGCCCAGGTGCTGGAAGCCGCCGAAGACGCCGCCGACCTCGATCTGCTGGGGCGCCTGATGCTCCGGACCAGCGCCCGCAACCAGCTGCACGGCACGGTGCAGGCCGTCGAAGCGCAAGGGCGCAACGACCTGGTGCGCCTGGCGCTCGCGGAAGACCTGGTGATCCAGGCGCAAATCACCCATGACAGCACCCTGCATCTGGAACTGGAACCCGGCACCGGAGTAGTGGCCTTGATCAAGGCTGGTTGGCTGGAACTGCTGGCCATCGATCAGCCTGCAACACCCGGACACAATTGCCTGCAAGGCACCCTGGAAGCGATCCTTGACGCCGACGACGGCCCCAGCGAAATCAGAATCGTCCTGCCCAGCGGCCAGACCCTCTGCGCCCTGGCCGAACCGCTGCACCTGCGAAACCTTGGCTTGAGCGCCGGCAAGCCGGTGCGCGTGCAGTTCTCGCCATCCAATGTGCTGCTCGGCACGCCGCTGTAACCAACCAGACTGATCACCGCTCTGTAGCCGCTGCCGCAGGCTGCGATAAGGTCCGCAGGACCTTGACTGACTCAAGCTCCCTGCGAGCCTTCGGCTCGATCGCAGCCTTCGGCAACGGCTACACAAGCGGCGAAATGCTTTCGTCGCTGCAATATGTTCGTCATCGACGCTGATTAAGGTGGCTGCAAAATCCTGCAGGAAGCCTGTGATGAGCCTACTAGAAGAAGACCAACCTACCGACCTCGAAAAGATGGTCGGCCTCAGCCGCCGTGGTTTCATCAGCGCCGGTGCCCTGTGCGGCGCGGCCATGTTTCTCGGTGGCAACCTGCTGAGCCGCAGCGTGCTGGCCGCCAGCGTCAGCGCCGGTTCCAGCAAGCTGCTGGGCTTTGAAGGCATTGCCGCCGCCACCAGCGACACCATCACCCTGCCGCCGGGCTACAAGTCCTCGGTGCTGATCAGCTGGGGCCAGCCCCTGCAGAAGAACGGCCCGGCCTTCGACCCGAGCGGTAATGGCACCGCCGCGGCCCAGGAAGTGCAGTTCGGCGACAACAACGACGGTATGAGCCTGTTCGCCTTCCCGGACGACAAGAATCGCGCGCTGATGGCGATCAACAACGAATACACCAACTATCGCTACCTCTACCCCCACGGCGGCATGCCGCAGTCGGCGGAAGACGTGCGCAAGGCCCTGGCCAGCGAAGGCGTGTCGGTGATCGAAGTGCAGCGCCGCAGCGGCCAATGGCAGTTCGTCCAGGGTTCACGCTACAACCGGCGCATCCACGGCAACGCGCCGATTCGCCTGAGCGGCCCGGCCGCCGGCCACGCGCTGATGAAAACCAGCGCCGACAAGAGCGGCAGGAAAGTCCTCGGCACCTTCCAGAACTGCGCCAACGGCAAGACGCCATGGGGCACCTACCTGACCTGTGAAGAGAACTTCACCGACTGCTTCGGCAGCAGCAACGCCCAGCAGACCTTCGATGCCGCGCAGAAGCGTTATGGCGCTTCGGCGAGCAGCCGCGACATCAACTGGCATCAGTTCGACCCGCGCTTCGACCTGGCGAAAAACCCCAACGAGCTCAACCGTCATGGCTGGGTCGTGGAGATCGACCCGTTCGACCCGCAGTCCAAACCGATCAAGCGCACCGCCCTGGGCCGCTTCAAGCATGAAAACGCCGCCCTGGCCGAAACCCGCGACGGACGCGCCGTGGTCTACATGGGCGACGACGAGCGTGGTGAGTTCATCTACAAGTTCGTCAGCCGCGACCGCATCAACCACCGCAACCCCAAGGCCAACCGCGACCTGTTGGATCACGGCACCCTGTACGTGGCGATCTTCGACAATGGCGACGGCAACCCGGACCACCCGAAAGGCAAGGGCAGATGGGTCGAGCTGAGCCATGGCAAGAACGGCATCGACGCTAGCAGCGGTTTTGCCGACCAGGCCGAAGTGCTGATCCATGCCCGCCTGGCGGCCAGCGTGGTCAAGGCCACGCGCATGGACCGTCCGGAATGGATCGTGGTCAGCCCGAAAGACGGCCAGGTCTACTGCACCCTGACCAACAACTCCAAACGCGGTGAAGACGGCCAGCCAGTGGGCGGCCCGAACCCGCGGGAGAAAAACGTCTACGGGCAGATCCTGCGCTGGCAGACCGGCCGTGGCGACCACGGTTCGATGGACTTCACCTGGGACCTGTTCGTGGTCGCCGGCAACCCGGCCGTGCATGCCGGCCAGCCGAAAGGCGGTTCGTCGAACATCACCCCGCAGAACATGTTCAACAGCCCCGACGGCCTGGGTTTCGACAAGGCCGGCCGGTTGTGGATCCTCACCGACGGCGACTCCAGCAACGCCGGCGACTTCGCCGGCATGGGCAACAATCAGATGCTCTGCGCCGACCCGGACACCGGTGAGATCCGCCGCTTCATGGTCGGGCCGGTGGGTTGCGAAGTCACCGGCATCACCTTCTCGCCGGATCAGCGCAGCCTGTTCGTGGGCATCCAGCATCCGGGCGAGAACGGCGGTTCGACCTTCCCCGAGCACCTGCCCAACGGCAAGCCGCGTTCCTCGGTGATGGTGATCACCCGGGAAGACGGCGGCATCGTCGGCGCCTGATCCACCGCTTTGCGAGCAAGCTCGCTCCTGCACCGACCTGCAGGAGCGAGGCTTGCCCGCGATAGCGACCTCACAGTCACCACCTGTCATCCTTCGTGCGCTACCATGCTTGGCCGGACGCAGCAGCCTGCTGCGCGCAGGAGTCAGCATGTCTCACCCGTTCGAAACCCTTACCCCTGATCTAGTCCTCGATGCCGTCGAAAGCATCGGTTTTCTCAGCGACGCCCGTGTCCTGGCACTCAACAGTTACGAAAACCGTGTCTACCAGGTCGGCATCGAAGACGGCGAGCCGCTGATCGCCAAGTTCTACCGTCCGCAGCGCTGGACCAACGAGGCAATTCTCGAAGAGCACCGCTTCACCTTCGAACTCGCCGAATGCGAAGTACCGGTGGTGGCGCCGCTGATTCACCAGGGCGAAAGCCTGTTCGAGCATCAAGGCTTCCGCTTCACCCTGTTCCCGCGCCGTGGCGGCCGGGCTCCGGAACCCGGCAACCTCGACCAGTTGTATCGCCTGGGGCAATTGCTCGGCCGCCTGCATGCGGTCGGCGCCACCCGCCCGTTCGAGCATCGCGAAGCGCTGGGGGTGAAGAATTTCGGCCACGACTCGCTGACCACCCTGCTGGAAGGCGACTTCGTGCCCAAGAGCCTGCTGCCGGCCTATGAGTCGGTGGCCCGCGACCTGCTCAAGCGGGTGGAAGAGGTCTACCAGGCCACGCCGCACCAGAACATCCGCATGCATGGCGACTGCCATCCCGGCAACATGATGTGCCGCGACGAGGTGTTCCATATCGTCGATCTCGACGACTGCCGCATGGGCCCGGCGGTACAGGACCTGTGGATGATGCTCGCCGGCGATCGCCAGGAATGCCTGGGCCAGCTGTCGGAGCTGATGGATGGCTACAGCGAGTTCCACGACTTCGACCCGCGCGAACTGGCGCTGATCGAACCGCTGCGCGCCCTGCGCCTGATGCACTACAGCGCCTGGCTGGCGCGGCGCTGGGACGACCCGGCGTTCCCGCGCAGCTTCCCCTGGTTCGGCAGCGAGCGTTACTGGGGCGACCAGGTGCTGGCGTTGCGCGAACAACTTTCGGCGCTCAACGAAGAACCCTTGAAGCTGTTCTGACCCCAGCCTTTATCGGATCTGTAGGAGCGAGGCTTGCCCGCGATCAAGACACCGCGGTGCATCAGACCCACCGTGGCGAACCTATCGCGGGCAAGCCTCGCTCCTACAGACGCCGGATCGATCAGAAAAGCAGCTCATCGCGATTACGCTGACAAAGACACAGCCTGATAAACCTCCTTACAATCACTGCCTTTGTTAGCTGCCTAAGCAAGGATTCTGCATGCAAGCCGCCAACCCGCGTCGCGGGTACATCCTGGGCCTGAGTGCCTACATCATCTGGGGCCTGTTCCCGATCTACTTCAAAGCCATCGCCAACGTGCCCGCTGTGGAAATCATCATCCACCGGGTGCTCTGGTCCGCGCTGTTCGGCGCGTTGCTGCTGATGGTCTGGAAGCATCCCGGCTGGTGGCGCGAGTTGCGGGACAACCCCAAGCGCCTGGCAATCCTGGCCCTGAGCGGCACCCTGATCGCGGCCAACTGGCTGACCTATGTCTGGTCGGTGAATAACGGGCGCATGCTCGAGGCCAGCCTGGGTTACTACATCAACCCGCTGGTGAACGTGCTGCTGGGCATGCTGATCCTCGGTGAGCGGCTGCGGCGCTTGCAGTGGCTGGCGGTGGGCCTGGCGACGGTCGGCGTGGCGCAGCAGGTGTGGCAGGTCGGCAGCCTGCCCTGGGTCTCGCTGGTGCTGGCGCTGACCTTCGGTTTCTACGGGCTGATCCGCAAGCAGGCACCGGTCAAGGCACTGCCGGGGCTGGTGGTGGAAACCTGGATGCTGGTGCCGATCGCCCTCGCCTGGCTCTTGTTCAACCCCACCGCGACCAGTGCCCAGGCGGCCTTCTGGACCAGCTCCGAAGCCTGGTGGCTGGTGGCGGCCGGTCCCGTCACCCTGGTGCCGCTGGTGTGCTTCAACGCCGCCGCCCGTCACCTGCCCTACACCACCCTGGGCTTCTTGCAGTACCTGGCGCCGACCCTGGTGCTGCTGCAGGCGGTACTGCTGTTCGGCGAACACCTGTCGTCGAGCACCCTGGTGGCGTTCATGTTTATCTGGGCCGGCCTGGCGGTGTACAGCGTGGATGCCTGGTTGAGCCTGCGCAAACGCAGCTGATCAATAAACGTACAAACCTCTACAGGCCACGGTTGGCGTGGCCTGCATCTATCCTTCCCAAGGTTATCCACAGCGTGATCCCCGCCGTTTGTGCACAAGCCCTTGAAACTGCTGGTTTTTTGATCAGATCTTGGAAAGCCGCGGCCGGCTTGGGCCAGAGGCGAGTCTCTACAGGTTATCCACAGGCGCATGCACGCTAAAACTGGATAACCTGCCCTTTCGGTTCACACCTCGCTGCGCAGCACCAACTCCACCATCAAATCATCCGCCAGGGTTTCCAGGCGCGACTGCAGGACATCGAGGGACAAGGTCAGCGGCACCGCCAGGATCGCTTCGGCGTGGAACAGCGGCTCGCTGCTCATGGGCGCCGGGCGCACTTCGGTCACCAGTCGCTCCAGATTCACCCCCTGCTCGCTCAACAGGCGGGTGATGTCGCGCACGATGCCCGGCCGGTCGTTGCCCACCAACTCCATGGAGATCGGCTTCCAGGTGCAGGACTGTTCGATACCGCTTTCGGCGATCAGCACCCGAATGCCCTGGGCCGCCAAGCCCTGCAAGGCGTCCACCAGCTCGTCGTAGGCCTCCGCCGGCACACCGACCCGCAGGATGCCGGCGAACTGCCCCGCCATGCGCGACATGCGGCTCTCCAGCCAGTTACCGCCGTGCGCGGCGATGCATTGGGCGATGCGCTCGACCTGTCCGGGCTTGTCCGGGGCGAATACGGTGAGTACGAGGTGGTCCATGGCGCAACCCTCTGTCAGGACTTTTGTTATAGAAAATCAAGTATAGGCAAGGCTCGTCCTGCCGCTTCCCTTGCGCCTACAGGCAAGGCGCAAAGCATGAAAACAGCGCGCTGCCGCTGCCGGAATATAAATCGTGTACAACTCCTTAGATTTATATGGAACAATTCAATAGTTTTTTGAGAACATCCTGTTCCCCAGCGTGACCGCTCCGCGAACTTGGGTCGCGGAACGACGTATTTAGTCTAATTTTCACAACCGCAATTCATCATGTAGTATGCCGCAGCGCGCACTACATAACGTTGGATCGATGTCTGCCAAGGCGCAGTCGCAACCCTGAAAGCCCTGTCAGCAAGGCTTCAAGCCGTTGATTGGAACCATCCCAGCCGCCCGCGATGGCATGTACTGGTAGAGGGGTTTGTGGTTTAAATGGCCAGAGGCTTCATTGTTAATTTGAAGAGCTGAAAAGCGAAATAGCTGAGCAGAGTGAGGCAAGCAATGACTGAACACGTTCAAGTCGGTGGCCTGCAGGTCGCCAAAGTCCTGTTCGACTTCGTGAACAACGAAGCCATTCCCGGTACCGGCCTCACCGCCGACAAGTTCTGGGCCGGCGCCGACAAGGTCATCCACGACCTGGCGCCGAAGAACAAAGCCCTACTCGCCAAACGCGACGATTTCCAGGCGCGTATCGATGCCTGGCACCAATCCCGTAGAGCTCCTGAGAAAGCCCAGGCCCACGACCCGATCGCCTACAAAGCCTTCCTGCAAGACATCGGTTATCTGCTGCCAGAAGCGGCGGACTTCCAGGCCACGACGCAAAACGTCGATGACGAGATCGCCCGCACGGCCGGTCCGCAGCTGGTGGTCCCGGTGATGAATGCCCGTTTTGCCCTCAACGCCTCCAACGCCCGCTGGGGCTCGCTGTACGACGCGCTTTATGGCACCGACGCCATCAGCGAAGCCGACGGCGCGGAAAAAGGCAAAGGCTACAACAAGGTGCGCGGCGACAAGGTCATCGCCTTCGCCCGCGCCTTCCTCGACGAGGCCGCGCCATTGGCTGCCGGCTCCCATGTCGACTCCACCGGCTACAAGATCGTCGACGGCAAGCTGGTGGTCGCCCTCAAGGGTGGCAGCAACAGCGGCCTGCGCGACGACGCCCAGCTGATCGGCTACCACGGCGATGCCGCGGCCCCGACCGCGGTCCTGCTGAAACACAACGGCCTGCATTTCGAGATCCAGATCGACGCCAGCAGCCCGGTCGGCCAGACCGACGCCGCCGGCGTAAAAGACGTGCTGATGGAAGCGGCCCTGACCACCATCATGGACTGCGAAGACTCGGTCGCCGCCGTCGACGCCGACGACAAGGTGGTGATCTACCGCAACTGGCTCGGACTGATGAAGGGCGACCTGGCCGAAGAAGTGGCCAAGGGCGGCCAGACCTTCACCCGCACCATGAACGCCGACCGCGAATACACCGCGCCCAACGGCGGCAGTGTGAAGCTGCACGGTCGTTCGCTGCTGTTCGTGCGTAACGTCGGCCACCTGATGACTATCGACGCGATCCTCGACAGCCAAGGCAACGAAGTGCCGGAAGGCATCCTCGACGGCCTGGTCACCAGCCTCGCAGCGATCCACAACCTCAACGGCAACACCTCGCGCACCAACAGCCGCACCGGCTCGGTGTACATCGTGAAGCCGAAGATGCACGGTCCGGAAGAAGCCGCGTTCACCAACGAGCTGTTCGGGCGCATCGAAGACGTGCTGGAACTGCCGCGCAACACCCTGAAAGTCGGGATCATGGATGAGGAGCGCCGCACCACGGTCAACCTCAAGGCCTGCATCAAGGCCGCCAGCGAGCGCGTGGTGTTCATCAATACCGGCTTCCTCGACCGCACCGGCGACGAAATCCACACCTCCATGGAAGCCGGCGCCGTGGTGCGCAAGGCCGAGATGAAGGCCGCCAAGTGGATCGGCGCCTACGAGAACTGGAACGTCGATATCGGCCTGAGCACCGGCCTGCAAGGTCGCGCGCAGATCGGCAAAGGCATGTGGGCCATGCCGGACCTGATGGCCGCCATGCTCGAACAGAAAATCGCTCACCCGCTGGCCGGCGCCAACACCGCCTGGGTACCTTCGCCCACCGCCGCGGCCCTGCACGCCCTGCACTACCACAAGGTCGACGTGTTCGCCCGCCAGGCCGAGCTGGCCAAGCGCGCCCGCGCTTCGGTGGACGACATCCTGACCATTCCGCTGGCCAGCAACACCAACTGGTCGGCCGAAGAGATCAAGAACGAACTGGACAACAACGCCCAGGGCATTCTCGGCTACGTGGTGCGCTGGATCGACCAGGGCGTCGGCTGCTCCAAGGTGCCGGACATCAACGATGTCGGCCTGATGGAAGACCGCGCTACCCTGCGCATCTCCAGCCAGCACATCGCCAACTGGCTGCGCCATGGCGTCGTCACCGAAGCCCAGGTCATGGAAAGCCTCAAGCGCATGGCGCCCGTGGTGGACCGGCAGAACGCCGGCGACACCCTGTACCGTCCGCTGGCCCCGAACTTCGACAGCAACATCGCCTTCCAGGCGGCGGTCGAACTGGTGATCGAAGGCACCAAGCAGCCGAACGGCTACACCGAGCCGGTACTGCATCGTCGTCGTCGCGAGTTCAAGGCCCGCAACGGCCTGTGATCCTGCGTTAACGCGGTAAAAGAAAAAGCCCTGGTCGCACGATCAGGGCTTTTTTGTTTGGGGCCGAGGCAGCTATCGCGAGCAAGCTCGCTCCTACAGGGGACGTGGGGCACATACTTAGCGCACCACCCCCAGCTCATGCTTGACCAGCGCCAGCAGCTTGCCGGTGTCGATCGGCTTGAGCAGGAAATCCACCACGCTCAGGTGCATGGCCGCGATGGCGTCACGCACATCGGCATCCCCGGAAATGATAATGATCGGCAGCGCCGCCCGCTCCGACTCTCGCACCTGGCGGATCAGGTCCAGGCCGTTGCAGGGGGCCATGCGCAGATCGGTGATCAGCAGTCCGATCGACTTGTTCGAGTTCAACAGTTCAAGTGCGGCCTTGCCACTGGCTGCGGTCATGCAGCGAATGCCATCCAGCCCCAGAATTTCCGACAGCAACTCACGGGCATCCTTGTCATCGTCGGCAATCAACACGCGCTGGGGCGGCAGATCAGGCTCGAGCATCACGGCGTTCAGCGCCTCGCGCTCGGCATCACTCAAAATATCGTGGTCGGACATGGCGTTCTCTACATATTCAAATCGATCCCCTAGCACAGTGGTCAGACATCGCTAAGCAGGCCTCCAATGTGCACTTCGTCGGATTTTTTTCCAAGAGGCCGGATAAGTACTTTTTTCACGGTTTTGACACCTGCTTGAAGCGAATTAACAGGTGCAGACCCGCTACCTAGACTTACGTCCAATGGGCACCCGGCAGCGTGGGACCGACCATGACCCAAGACCCGACCACAACAAATCCAAAAAGACTGCGGTAATGGTTATGAGTAAAGCGGATGCCTTCACCCAGGCAGGGAAAACCGCGGTGTTGCAGAACATCCACGGCACGATGCAGTTTCTCCAGCGGTTCCCCCCTTTCAATCAGATGGAAAATGCTCACCTGGCGTACCTGGTCGAGCAATGCCAACTGCGTTTCTACGGCCCCGGCGAGAGCATCATCAAACCCGCCGACGGACCGGTCGAACACTTCTATATCGTCAAGCAGGGCCGGGTGGTCGGCGAGCGCCAGCACGCGCTCAAGGGCGGTACCGAAACCACTTTCGAGATCACCGCCGGCGAGTGTTTCCCCCTCGCCGCGCTGCTGGGCGAGCGCGCCACCCGCACCGAACACCTGGCGGCCGAGGACACCTTCTGCCTGCAATTGAACAAGCCGGCCTTCATCAAGCTGTTCGCCCTCTGCGCGGTGTTTCGCGATTTCGCCCTGCGTGGTGTCAGCAGCCTGCTGGACCAGGTCAACCAGCAGGTCCAGCAAAAGGCCGTGGAAACCCTCGGCACCCAGTACTCCCTCAACACCCGGCTGGGCGAACTGGCGATGCGCCACCCGGTGACCTGCAGCCCATCCACCCCGCTGCGCGAAGCCGTGAGCCTGATGCACGAGCAGCAGGTCGGCAGCATCGTGGTGGTGGATGCACACAAGGCACCGCTCGGTATCTTCACCCTGCGCGACCTGCGCCAGGTGGTGGCCGACGGCACCAGCGACTTCAACCAGGACATCGAACGGCACATGACCCAGGCACCGTTCGCCCTGTCGCCGGACCACAGCGCATTCGACGCCGCCATCGCCATGACCGAGCGGCACATCGCCCACGTCTGCCTGGTAAAAGAGCAGCGCCTGTGCGGCGTGGTTTCCGAGCGCGACCTGTTTTCCCTGCAACGGGTCGACCTGGTGCACCTGGCGCGGACCATCCGCAACGCGCCACGCATCGACAACCTGGTGGCGATCCGCGGCGAGATCGGCCAGCTGGTGGAGCGCATGCTGGCCCATGGCGCGTCCTCGACCCAGATCACCCACATCATCACCCTGCTCAACGACCACACGGTGTGCCGGGTCATCGAACTGACCCTGGCCGACAAGGGCGACCCGGGCGTGCCGTTCAGTTGGCTGTGTTTCGGCAGCGAAGGCCGGCGCGAGCAGACCCTGCACACCGACCAGGACAACGGCATCCTGTTCGAAGCCCGCGATGCGGCCCATGCGGCACAGATCCGCGGCAAGCTGCTGCCCCTGGCGCAGCAGATCAACCAGAGCCTGGCGCTGTGCGGCTTCACCCTGTGCAAGGGCAACATCATGGCCGGCAACCCCGAGCTGTGCCTGTCCCGCGCCGAGTGGGCACGGCGCTTCGCCGCCTTCATCCGGGAGGCCACGCCGGAGAACCTGCTGGGTTCGAGCATCTATTTCGACCTGCGGGTAGTCTGGGGCGACGAGCAAGGCTGTGCCCAACTGCGCCGTGGCATCCTCGACCAGGTCGGCGACAACCGCCTGTTCCAGCGCATGATGGCCGAGAACGCGCTGCGCCAGCGCCCGCCGGTAGGGCGTTTCCGTGAATTCGTCCTGGCCAGGAAGAACGGCGAAAAAGCCACCCTCGACCTCAAGGTCCAGGGCCTCACCCCCTTCGTCGACGGTGCCCGCCTGCTGGCCCTGGCCAATGGCATCGACGCCAACAACACCCTGGAGCGCTTGCGCCAGCTGGTGGCCAGGGAAGTCATCGAAACCCTCGACGGCGCCGCGTATGAAGAGGCCTATCACTTCATCCAGCAGACCCGCATGCAACAGCACCAATTGCAGACCCGGCAGAACCTGCCCTACTCCAACCGCGTCGACCCGGACAGCCTCAACCACCTGGACCGGCGCATCCTGCGCGAGTCACTGCGCCAGGCCCAGCGCCTGCAAAGCAGCCTGGCGCTGAGGTACCAGCTATGAGCCTGTTCGCCTGGTTGCGCCCGGCCAGCGCGGCACTCAGCGCCGAACAGCAACAACGCCGCGAGCGCCTGCCTGTTGCCCCACCGCTGGGCGAATGCAGCCTGCGCGAACAGCGCTGGGTGGTGCTGGACCTGGAAACCACCGGGCTCAACCTCAACCGCGACCAGGTGCTGTCCATTGGCGCGGTGGTGATCGAAGACGGCGCTATCGACTTCGGCCAGCAGTTCGAACGCACCTTGCAGCGTACCGATCACAAACTCAGCCCCAGCGTGCTGATTCACGGCCTCGGGCCCAGCGCAATCGCCGCTGGCAGCGACCCGGTTGAAGCCTTGCTGGATTTCATGGAGTTTGTTGGCGACAGCCCGCTGCTGGCCTTCCATGCGCCGTTCGACCAGCACATGCTCGGCCGGGCCCTGAAGGACAGCCTGGGTTATCGCCTGCAGCATCCGTTCCTCGACGTCGCCGAGATGGCCCCGCTGCTCTGCCCCCAGGCGCATATCCGCGAAGCCGGGCTGGATGACTGGATGGGCTACTTCAAGCTGCAGGCCGGCGAGCGCCACCACGCCGCTGCCGACGCCCTGGCCACCGCCGAGCTGGCGCTGATCCTGTTCAGCCGCGCCCGCCAGCAGCAGATCCATAGTCCGCTGAACCTGCAACAGCGGCTCAGCCAATGGAAGCGCCGCCAGCAAACCCACTCCTTCTGATCTGTAGCCGCTGCCGAGCGCCAGCGAGGCTGCGATCGAGCGCGTAGCGCTCGCCATCCAGACAGCGCGTTCCGCCTGACAGACTGCAAACTCAGGCTTTGCGGCCACTGCGTCGGAATGCCGCCCAGACCGATCGCAGCCTCGCTGGCGCTCGGCAGCGGCTACAGGGATCCGATAAATCGCAGCCGACCAGCGCCCATTGCGCGGCTCTTTGCGCCCTGCCACAATCGCGAATAATTCTCGTTAGTTTCAACTTCTCGATTGGGATACCCAGGTGTTGTCAGCCCAAAGCCCCCACAGTGACCTCGTTGGCGCGTTGTATCGCGACCATCGCGGCTGGCTGCTGGCCTGGCTGCGACGCAACGTGGCCTGCCCGCAACGGGCCGAGGACCTGAGCCAGGACACCTTCGTCCGCCTGCTGGGCCGCGACGAACTGAAAGCCCCGCGCGAGCCGCGGGCGTTCCTGGTGGCCATCGCCAAGGGCCTGCTGTTCGACTACTTCCGCCGCGCCGCGCTGGAACAGGCCTACCTCACCGAACTGATGCTGATCCCGGAAGAGGAACAACCCTCCCCGGAAGAACAGCAATCGATCCTCGAAGACCTCAAGGCCATCGACCGCCTGCTGGGCAAGCTGTCGAGCAAGGCTCGCGCCGCCTTCCTCTATAACCGCCTCGACGGCCTCGGCCACGCGGAAATCGCCGAACGCCTCGGTGTGTCCGTGCCGCGGGTCAGGCAGTACCTGGCCCAGGGCATTCGCCAGTGCTACATCGCCCTGTACGGTGAGCCGCTATGAGCCCGCTCAACGCCAAGCCGGTGTCCGCCCGGGTGCTGGACGCGGCGATTGCCTGGCAGCTGTCGCTGGACTCCGGCGAAGGCAACCCGATGGCCCGCGAAGAATTCGCCAAATGGCATGCCGCCGATGAAGAACACGCCCGCGCCTGGCGCCAGCTGGGCATGCTCGACCAGCGTTTCAGCGTCGCCAGCGGCCCGGCCCGCAGCGCCCTGCTGCAATCGCGGGACAGCCTCCGCCGCCGCGTGCGCAAGCTCGGCAGCGGGCTGGCCAGCGTCGCCCTGCTGCTGGGCCTGGCCCTGTTCGCCGGCGAACGTTACGGCCAGCTGGATTACTGGTTCGCCGACCAGCGCACCGCCACCGGCGAGCAACGCACCCTGCGCCTGGCCGACGGCACGCTGATCAACCTCAATACCCACAGCGCCGTGGATGTGCGTTTCGACGAAAAACAGCGGCGCATCGTGTTGCAGGCAGGCGAGATCCTGGTCGAAACCGGCCACAACGATGCCCGGCCCTTTATCGTCGAGACCCGCGAGGGCCATATGCGCGCGCTGGGTACACGGTTCCTGGTCAAGCGCGAGGAACAGGGCACCCGCCTGAGCGTGCTGCAATCGGCCGTGGCCGCGCGGCCGGAGTCCGGCCAGGACGAACAGATCCTCAAGGAGGGCCAGCAGGTGCTGATGCGCCGCGACGGCCTCGGCCCGCTGCTGGCCCTGAGCCCCGGTGCCGACGCCTGGACCCGCGGCATGCTGGTGGTGGACAACGCGCGCCTGGCGGACCTGGTCAGCGAGCTGGGGCGCTATCGCCGTGGCCATCTGGGAGTGGCCGACGAGGTGGCCGACCTGCGCATCACCGGCAGCTTCCCGCTGCACGACACCGACCTGGCCCTGAGCGCGTTGCTGCCCACCCTGCCCGTGGCCATCGAGCGACACACACCCTGGTGGGTCACCCTGGTGGCGCGGGCCGAGGGTAGAGACAAACCATAACCCTGCGGTGTCGGTGCGGTTTTTATCGCGAGCAAGCTCGCTCCTACAGGGTGGCGCCGTTCCTGTAGGAGCGAGCTTGCTCGCGAAAACGCCTGCCCAACCTGAAATACCCCCCTTATTTTCGTAAATCGAAATTATTTTCAATCCGCCCTATCACTTTTTGAATCTCGTCCGGCACATAGGCAATTGAGAAATGTTTCCATCCAGGAGCCGCCGTATGTCCCGCTCGCTAGACACCCTGTTGCGCCCCAGCCTGTTGGCCGTGGCCATTGCCCTCTGCGCCCCGCTGGCCAGCACCCCGCTGATCGCCGCCGAACAGGCGTCCGGCGTGCGCGCCTACAACCTGCCGGCCGCGCCCCTGGCCAGTACCCTGAACCAGATCGCCAGCCAGGCCGGCCTGGCCCTGAGCCTCAACCCGAGCCTGGCCGCCGGCAAGACCTCGGCCCCGGTCAAGGGCCAGTTCGATGCCGCCGGCGCCTTGCGCGAAGCGCTGCGCGGCACCGGCCTGCAACTGGAACAAAGCAGCGCCGGCACCTACAGCCTGGTGGCGATTCCCGACAGTGTGGTGGCCCTGCCGGAAACCAGCATCACTGGCCAGCAGGCTTATGAGAGTGCCTGGGGGCCGGTGGACGGTTACCTCGCCACGCGCACCGCCGCCGGCACCAAGACCGACACCTCGCTGGTTGAAGCGCCGCGTTCGATTTCCGTCGCGACCCGCCAGCAGATGGAAGACCGCAACGTGCAGAATCTGGATGATGCCGTGCGCTACATGCCCGGTATCGTTTCCGCCAGCTACGGCAGCGACACCCGCTATGACTGGATGCGCGTGCGCGGTTTCGAGCCCACCCAATTCCTCGACGGCCTGCCACTGCCCCGCGGCGTGTATGCCAACCCGAAAGCCGAAACCTGGAACCTCGACCGCCTTGCCCTGCTGCGCGGCCCGGCCTCGTCGGTGTACGGCCAGACCCCGCCGGGTGGCCTGCTGGACATGGTCAGCCGGCGCCCCAGCGCTGAATCGAGCCATGCCATCCAGCTGCAGTACGGCAGTGACAACTACCGCCAGATCAACTTCGCCAGCACCGGCAAGATCGACGATGAAGGCCAGTTCCTCTACGGCCTCAGCGGCGTGGTGCGAGACGCCGGTACCCAGGTCGACCACATCGACAACAAGCGCTACAACATCGCCCCCAGCCTGACCTGGAACATCGACACCGATACCAGGCTGACCCTGCTCTCGCAGTTCACCCGTGACGATACCGGCGCGACCAGCCAGTTCATGCCGATCCAGGGCACCAAGATCAAGTCGCCACTGGGCGACGTCTCCCATCACAAGAACCTCGGCGACCCGGACTACGAGTTCTACGACCGCACCTACTACGCCCTGGGCTACGCCTTCGAGCACCGCTTCAACGATGTCTGGCAGTTCCGCCAGAACCTGCGCTACACCAAATCGGAGCTGTCCTTCCAGCAGTTGACCGTGGGCTCCTACGCCTACTCCCCGGCCGATGCGGCAGGCAATATCAGCCGTACCTCGACCAACGTGGACGAGGACATCAGCCAGTTCGCCGTCGACAATAACTTCCAGGCCGACTTCGCCACCGGCGACATCACCCACACCGTGCTGATCGGCCTGGATCACCAACGCACCGACACCTCCTATCTGTCGATTTACGGCGACGGCGGGACCACCAACATCTTCAACCCGGTCTATGGCAAGCCGATCGTGCGCCCGGCGCGCTCCAGCGCCTACTACGACTACAACCAGAAAACCGTGCAGACCGGCCTCTACGTGCAGGACCAGATGGCCCTGGACCAATGGCGCCTGACCCTGGGCGGTCGTGAAGACTGGGTGCACCAGGGCACCACTTACTTCAACAAGAACGACGTGACCAACACCGACCGCAGCAAGAACTTCAGTGGCAACGCGGCACTGAGCTATGTGTTCGACTCGGGCCTGGTGCCGTACCTCTCCTACGCCGAATCCTTCCAGCCAGCCAGCAACGCCAGCGTCTCCCCCACCGAGTCGTATAAGCCCACCGAGGGCAAGCAATGGGAGCTGGGCATCAAGTACCAGCCACCTGGCTCGAACACCCTGCTGAGCGCGGCGGTCTACGACTTGACCCAGAAAAACGTGCTGGTGACCAGCATCGGTGCCGGTGGCGAATCGGTGACCAACCAGACCGGCGAAGTGAAGGTCAAAGGCCTGGAACTGGAAGCGGTGTCCGACGTGACCGACAACCTCAAGGTCATCGCCGCCTACACCCTGGCCAAGTCCGAGGTGCAAAAAGGCATCTATAAAGGCAACCGCCTGCAACTGATGCCCAACCAGCAAGCCTCGCTGTGGACCGACTACACCTGGCACAGCGGCGTGCTCGACGGTTTCGGCATTGGCGCCGGCGCCCGCTACACCGGCAATACCTATGGCGACCAGGCCAATACCTGGCTGGGCAAGGCCAATGCCTACACGGTGTTCGATGCCGCCGTGCATTACGACCTGGGCCGCCTGGACAGCAGCCTCAAAGGCGCGTCGCTGAAACTCAACGCCACCAACCTGTTCGACAAGGACTACCTGTCCACCTGCGATGGTTCCTACTGCTATTTCGGCGATCAGCGTAGCGTGGTCGCCAGTGCCACCTACCAGTGGTAATCGGCTGAGTTAACCACCGGGCCGTCCTGCCAAGGACGGCTTTGCTGTGTCTGAAGGCTAAGAAATGAAAAGCAAAACCATCCGCCGCTGGTCCTTTATCCACACCTGGAGCAGCCTGGTCTGCACGGTGTTCCTGCTGATGCTGGCCCTGACCGGCCTGCCGCTGATCTTTCACCACGAGATCGATCACCTGCTGGGCGACGCGCCGCAGCTGCGGGAAATGCCCGCCGACACTCCGCAGCTCGACCTGCAGCAGCTGGTGCGCGCCGCCGAGGCCCATCGCCCGGGCGAGGTCATGCAGTATTTCGGCTGGGACGAGGAAGACCCCAACGGCGTGCTCACCATCATGGCCAGGACCGCCGGCACCGAGCCCAACTCGTCCCATACCTTCATGCTCGACGCCCGCACCGGCGAAGCCGTGGAAACGCCCTCGGCCAACGGTGGGCTGATGATGTTCATCCTGCGCCTGCACGTGGACCTGTTCGCCGGCCTGCCGGGCAAACTGCTGCTGGCGTTCATGGGGCTGCTGTTCGTGCTGGCGATCGTCTCCGGCGTGGTGCTGTACCTGCCGTTCATGCGCCGGCTGGCATTCGCCACGGTGCGCCAGGACAAATCCACCCGCCTGCGCTGGCTGGACCTGCATAACCTGATCGGCGTAGTGACCCTGACCTGGGCCCTGGTGGTCAGCGTCACCGGGGTGATCAGCGCCTGCGCCGACCTGCTGATCGCCGCCTGGCGCAACGACAGCCTCAGCGCGATGATCGAGCCGTACCGCGATGCGCCGCCACTGACCCAACTGGCCCCGGCCAGCCGCCTGCTGGAGATCGCCAAGGAGGTAGCACCGGGGATGCAGCCGGACTTCATCGCCTTCCCCGGCACGCGCTTTTCCAGCGAGCATCACTACGCGGTGTTCATGAAAGGCAGCACCCACCTGACCTCGCACCTGCTGACCCCGGTGCTGATCGACGCCAGCACCCTGGAGGTCACGGCGGTGGCCGAACGTCCCTGGTACATGGACGCCATGGGCATGTCGCAACCGCTGCACTTCGGCGACTACGGCGGCATGCCGATGAAGATCCTCTGGGCGACCCTGGATGGGCTGACCATCATTGTCCTGGGCAGCGGCCTGTACCTGTGGATAGTCCGCCGCCGCGCGGCCAGGCCGGCGCTGGGTGAACACTCTGGAGTGACGCCATGAGGCCGCGGCAATCGAACTTCTGGAAGGTCTTCGGCGCGCCGCTGCTCATCGCCGTGCTCTGTGCCGCGGGGCTGTTCTCCGCGCTGCTCGGCGACGGTATCTGGGACGCCCTGAGCTGGCTCGGCCTGGGCGCTCCGGCGCTGATCGCCCTGCGGGGTTTGTTCAACCGCCCGCCTCCGGCCTGACCCCGGCGGCGGGGAAGCCGCGCCACAGGTACAGCGACAGCCCCAGGCCGATCGCCAGCACCGGGATGAACACGCGGTTTTCCTGCTGCGCCTCGGCGGCGACCAGCACGCAGAACAGCGCCAGCCCCAGCAGCGGTACATAGCTTGCCGCCAGGCCCCAGCGCCAGGGCCGGGTCAGCGGTTCGGGGCCGCGCAGGCTCAGCAGCGCACAGCCCAAGGCTGGCAGGGCCAGCGCCGGCAGCGCCCAGTACCAGGCCATGTAGGCGAACGCCATGATCAGCTCCGGCTCACCCTCGCCGTGGCGGCGAAACTCGTACTGCAAGGCCAGGTACACCGCCAGCGCGCCCAACAGGGTCAGGGCCAGGCTGTACAAGCCGTGTCGAAGATAGGACCTGCGCATTCATCACTCCTTGTCTGTGCTGCATGCCGCCCCTGTGGCCGGGGCCAGAGGCTGCGTTAAGATCCCCCGGGTTGCGAGCCTGCGCTCCACTTCCACCCGTGAGGAATATTCATGTCCACCCCCAGCATGACGCTGTTCCACAACCCGGCATCACCTTATGTGCGCAAAGTCATGGTGCTGCTGCACGAGACCGGCCAGCTGGACCGCGTGGCCTTGCAAGCCAGCCAGTTGACCCCGGTGAATCCGGACACCGCCCTCAACCAGGACAACCCGTTGGGCAAGATTCCCGCCCTGCGCCTGGCCGACGGCAACGTGCTGTACGACAGCCGGGTGATCCTCGACTACCTCGACCAGCAACACGTCGGTAACCCGCTAATCCCCCGCGAAGGTTCGGCCCGCTGGCGGCGCCTGACCCTGGCGGCCCTGGCCGACGGGATCATGGACGCCTCGGTGCTGATCCGTTACGAACTGGCCCTGCGCGCCCCCGAGAAGCACTGGGAGCTGTGGCTCGATGGCCAGCGCGACAAGATCCGCCGCGCCCTGGCCGTGCTCGAGGCCGACGCGATCGCCGAACTGGCCAGCCACTTCGACGTCGCCGCCATCAGCGTTGCCTGTGCCCTGGGTTACCTCGACTTCCGCCACCCCGACCTGCAGTGGCGCGATGCCCAGCCCCAGTTGGCGGCCTGGTACGCCGAGGTCAGCCAACGCCCTTCGATGCTGGCGACCCAGCCGCCGGCTTGAAGCCTCCGGGTGCGACCATCACCTGAAGCAGGGTACTGGCCGGGCCGGCCCTATCGCGAGCAAGCTCGCTCCTACAGGTTTCGCGGTGTCCCATGTAGGAGCGAGCTTGCTCGCGATGGTCGCCCCACGGTGCTTCAGGCAACAACCCGACTATCCATGCCAACAAGGCCTCTGCTTGCTGCTGGTCCTCGCGCAAGCCCAACGACCTACTCATGGGCCACCTGCGCTTCGAACGTCAGCGGCTGGGCCGGTTTGGCCTGGCCTACGCCGTACCAGTCGAGCTTGCGGGTCAGCACCATGAACACACCCAGCAGGCCGAACAACAGCAGCGAACCCATCAGCAGCGCGTAATCCTCGGCGCTGAGCAAGCCGTACAACAGGCCATACAAGGCAGCCAGGCTGGCGGCGAAACTCAGGCCATGGCCCAGGCTGCGCAACACATGGCAGACGTAGAAACCGATCAGCGTCACGCAGGCACCGGCCGACAGCAGGTAGGCCAGGGCAAAGCCGATGTGCTCCGAGAGCGACAGCAGCAACAGATAGAAGAACGCCAGGGCCACGCCCACCAGGGCGTACTGCACCGGGTGCACCGCCAGGCTCTTGAGCACCTCGAAGAGGAAGAAGCCGGCAAAGGTCAGGGCAATGAACAGCAGTGCGTATTTGATCGCCCGGTCGCTCTTGAGGTACTGGTCCACCGGATCGATGAAGCTCACGCCGAAGGAGCGGTTCTTGAACTCCTTGCACTGCCCGCTGGCCAGGCAATTGATCAAGGCGCTTTCCAGGTTGGTGGAGAAGAACGAGGTCTGCCAGTTGGCGGCGAAACCCAGGTCGGAAATCTCCCGCTGCGCCGGCAGGTAGTTGCCGATAAAACTCGGATGGGGCCAGTCGGCACGCAGGCGTACCTTGCTGGTCTTGCCCACCGGCAGCACCTGCAACTGGCCGGTGCCTTGCAATTGCAGGTCGAAGGCGAAGTCCAGGTCGGTGCTGCGCTTGCCGTCCAGCAGCGGCAGGTTGACGTGTACCCCCTCCCCCAGCCAGTCAACCCGGGTGCCGGGCGCGAAAGGCAAGTTCTGCCCGTTCAGCTCGAGGGCCAGCGCCTGCTCGATGCCGCGAATGTCGCTGATGCCCACGGCGAGAAACGGCTGCTCGAACTTGTAGTCGGCGAAGTCTTCCTTGATCCCCAATTGCTCGGGCAGCGCAAACTGGCCGCTGATGCGGTTGTTGGCATGGAACAGCCGGGCCTGGTAGATCCCCCGGGCGCGCAACTCGGTCCGCACCTGGCCATCGAGTTCGAAGTGCTCCGGCAGGAAATACAGCTGCCCGCTCCTCTCACCCTGTTCCTGGTAACGCGTGTTGGTCTTCTCGTTGGTTTTCCAGGTGCGCACCACCTTGCGATAAGGCACTACCAGCAGCGGGCCGCTCAGTTGCTGGCTGTAGCTGGAGCTGCGGGCGATATCGGTCAGCACACCGTCGCGCAGTTCCTGGCGCTCCTGGATCAGCCCGTCGATCATCAACAACGGCACCAGCAGCCCCAGGATCAAAAGGGCGATCGCCCCCAGCTTTATGGTCAGATTGCGGTTCATGGAGTCTCTCCCTGTTCGAATGAGGGAGAGTCTGGGCAGCCCATGTGGGGGTTTTATGGGGGCTGTGTGGAGAGTGTGTGGAGATTGGCTTTGTGGGAGGCAGCCGGTGCGTTTTTCCAGGTAAATCGCGGATTCAGGGTCTGCGGTCGCTACGCAACCGAGCGCAACCGAGCGCAGCCTCGCAGGCTCGGCAGCGGCTACATGGACTGCGTGTACCCTGTAGCCGCTGCCGAAGGCTGCGATCGGGGGCGTAGCACCCGCAACCGGTGCCCCCGGTGAATCAGGCGGGAAACACTAGGCTGACTTCAATGCCACCTTCCACATTGCCGATCCGCATCTGGCCGCCATGCAGTTGCACCACTTCTTCGACGAAGTTCAGCCCCAGGCCGGTGCTTTTACGCCCGCTGTCAGGCCGTGGCAGGGAATAGAAACGTTCAGTCAGGCGCGCCAGGGCATAATCCGGGATGGGCTCGGCCTGGTTGAACAGGCTGAACCGCACCTGGTCGCCCGCTCTGCTGGCGCTCAAGCGCAACACGCCACCGGCGGGGGTGAAATCCAGGGCGTTTTCCAGCAGGTTTCCCAGGGCCTGGCGCAACAGGAACGCTTCGCCCGACAGCTTCAGCCCCGGCTCGATGCGCTGTTCGACCTGTAAGCCCTTGCCCTCGATCCGCGCCTTCTGGCTGTCCAGCACCTGGTTCGCCAGGTCCGCCAGCGGCACCGCCTCGCGCTCTTCCAGGCCGTGGCGCTGTTCGACCTGCGCCAGGTTCAGCAAGCGCTCGATCAGGTGCTGCATGCGCGCGCTTTCGCTGTCGATGTTGCTGACGAAACGGGCGCGCTGCTCGCCGGGCATATCGCTCTGCAACAGCTCCGCCGCCCCGCGAATCGCCGCCAGCGGGCTTTTCAGCTCGTGGGTCAGGGTGTGCACGTAACGCTCGACATAAGCCTTGCCCTCCAGCTGGGTGCGCATGTGCTCCACCGCCGTGGCCAGTTGTTCCAGCTCGCCGCCGCGGTAGTGCGGCAGCTCGGCGCGGCGACCCTCGCTGACCGCCTGGGCGTAACCGGTCAGGCGGCGCAGGGCGACGCTCAGCCACCAGGACAGCAAGGCGCCGAACAACAGGCCGAGGCCGATCAGGCCGGCGCCGTACCACAGCAGGCGACGCTCGGTGCGGTCGACGTAGGGCTGCAGGGAACTGTTGGGCTTGGCCACGGTGACCACGCCGATGATCCGGCCGTTGTCGCGAATCGGCGCGCCGACATGCATCACCGAGGAGCTCGGGTCATCGGCCACGCTGCGCGAGGAACGCGCGCCGTATTGGCCGCGCAGGGTCAGGTACACGTCGTTCCAGCGCGAATAATCCTGGCCGACCGCCAGGCCGCTGGAGTCCAGCACCACCTTGCCCTCGGCGTCGGTAACGTAGATGCGGTGGTTGACCTGGTTTTTCGGCAGGCCCCAGATAGTCGCCGCCGGCTGCCGCTCGCCATAGGCCTTGAGCAGTTCCGGCCAGCGGTTCTCGCTGAGGGTGCCGGCCTTGAAATCGTCACGCAGGATTTCCGCCAGCAGGTTGGCGGTGTCCACCAGGGTTTCCTCGGTGGACTGGCGTACGCCCGGGCGGATTTCTTCCATCACCGTGCTGAGCACGAAATAGCCGGTCAGGCCGACGAACAGGACGTAGACCAGGAAAATCCGGATTCCCAACGGCATCAGCTGTGCCCCGGGCTGTAGCTGTAACCCAGGCCGCGATGGGTCTGGATCGGCTCGGCGTCGGCCGCCACCAGGCGCAGCTTGGCCCGCAGGCTCTTGATATGGCTATCGATGCTGCGCTCGTAGCCGGCATCCGCCGCCACCCCCAGGGCGTCGAGCAACTGCTCGCGGCTGAACACCCGCTCGGGTTGCTCCAGCAGGCAATGCAGCAGGCGGAATTCGTGGCGGGTCAGGCTCAGCAACTGGCCGCGGTAGCTGATCTGGAACTTGTCGGTATCGACCTGGAACGGCGTAGCCGGCGCCTCGACCACCATCCGCGGCGCCATGCGCTTGAGGATGGCCTTGACCCTTGCGGCGACCTCGCGCGGGCTGAAGGGCTTGACCACATAATCGTCGGCGCCGATTTCCAGGCCCACCACCCGGTCGATTTCACCGTCCCGGGCACTGAGGAACATCACCGGCACCTCGCTGAAGCGCCGCAGTTGCTTGCAGGTTTCGAAGCCGCTGATGTCCGGCAGGCCGATGTCGAGAATCAGCAGGTCCGCCGGCGTATGGCGCTGATAGTCCAGCGCCGCCTGCCCGAGGTTCAGCCAGGTGGTGCTGAACCCTTCACCCTGCAGGGCAAAAATCAGCGTATCGGCAATCGCCGCTTCGTCTTCGACAATCAGGATATGAGGCATGGCATCCAAGCACGGAAAGTAAGTGCCAGAACGGTGCCGGATGCCTCATGCGCCGTCAATCAGCAGTCGGGCTTGTCCGCGGTAAAACGCCGGGCCGGGTTCACCGCGGCGCCGAACTCGCGCAGGGCCTTGGCGCCGATCAGCAGCGGGTAGTTGAAGCTGCTGCGGTCGGTCAGGTTGACCTCGACGGTGCGCTTGACGTTGCCCAGGCACATTTCCAGGTCGACCACCGGACGCTTGGCCACCTGGGCCTCTTCCTTGTCTTCGTCTTCATCGGCACGGCTCTTGATCTTGCTGATCCGCGCCACCTTGTGTTCGTAGACCTTGCCATCGGCGTCCTTGGTCGCCAGGCGGAAGCGCACCCATTCCTCGCCATCGCGGGTAAAGGTCTCGATATCCTTGGCCGACAGCGAGGCGGTCAGGGCGCCGGTGTCCATCTTGGCCTTGAGGGTTTCGCCGATTTCCGGCAGTTGAATGTATTCGTAGCGCCCGTAGAGGGTCGGCTCGGCGGCCATGACCGGCAGCGCCAGCAGGGATAGGAGTGCAAGGACGGATTTCACGTGAGCAGGTTCCTTGGGAAGTGGGCAGCAGGATTTTAGACCGTGGCCGGGCAATTGGTTCGCTACCGTTTATTGGCCATGCTTCTGTAGGAGCGAGCGGGCGGCGATCCGACTTGCCCGCGATGGCGTCCGCTCAGACAGCACGCGGCGTCTGCATCGCGGGCAAGCCTCGCTCCTACCGTACGGGGTGATGCGCAGTTACGGTTTTTCCCGGCTGACTGCACCATACCCCCACAGAAGTGAAACATTCGTCAGCACATCAGGATTTGGCCTGCCTGGCGAAGGTGCTTATCATGGCGCGCCCAAACGCTTGCAAGAGTTCCTTATGCGCCGCCTGCTCACCGGCTGTTTCGTCACCCTGCTGCTGTTGCTCAACACCCTGGTCCTGTTCGGACCGCTGGTGGTGTTCGCCCTGCTCAAGCTGGTCCTGCCGGGGCGCCTGCGCGACCACGCATCGAAGGCGGTGATGTGGATTGCCGAAACCTGGGCCGAAATCGACAAGCTGATCTTCGCCCTGTGCATTCCCACCCAGTGGGATATCCGTGGCGGCGACGACCTGCGAGGCGACACTTCTTACCTGGTGATCAGCAACCACCAGTCCTGGGTCGACATCCCGGCGCTGATCCAGACCCTCAACCGTCGTACCCCCTTCTTCAAGTTCTTCCTGAAGAAAGAACTGATCTGGGTGCCCTTCCTCGGCCTCGCCTGGTGGGCCCTGGATTACCCCTTCATGAAGCGCTACAGCAAGGCCTTCCTGGCCAAGAACCCGGAGCTGCAAGGCAAGGACCTGGAAATCACCAAGGCCGCCTGCGAGCTGTTCAAGCGCCAGCCGGTCACCGTGGTCAACTACCTGGAAGGCACCCGCTTTACGCCGGCCAAGCGCGAGCAACAGCAATCCCCCTTCAAGCAACTGCTCAAGCCGAAGGCCGGCGGCGTGGCATTCGTCCTGGCGGCCATGGGCGAACAGCTCGACGCCATCCTCGATGTGACGGTGGTCTATCCGCAGCAGAAGATTCCCGGTTTCTGGGACCTGATCAGCGGCAACGTGCCGCGAGTGATCGTCGATATCCAGACCCGTGAGCTGGATCCGGCGTTGTGGCAGGGGGATTACGAAAACGATCCGGCGTTTCGCCAGACCGTCCAGAACTGGGTCAACCAGCTCTGGACCGAGAAGGATCAGCGCATCGACGCCTTGCGCGCCGAGCGCGGTTGATCAGCTGCCGCTGCCGACGCCCCAGATCCCGCCCAGGCTGTTGAGCAGCGAACCGCCCACGCCCTGCTGACCCAGGAACTGCAGGAGCACCGGGGCGAACTGGCCGATCATGCCGCTGTCCATGCCCAGGGCGCTGAATGCGCTGTTCAGGTCATTGGTGTTCTGCACGTTACCCAACGCACTCTCCAGGCCGGCGGTCTTGCTGCCACCGCTCTGCCCCAGCAGGCCACTCAAGGCGCCCAGGCTGCCCAGCGCGTTGCCGCCCGAGAGCTTGTCCAGCCCCGGAACGCTTTTGCTCAGTTGCGAGTAGTCGGTGCTGCTCAGCTGGTTCTTCGCCAGACCCAGCATCGCACCGGTGCCGCCGATGGCCTGCTCCGGCGTGACATCCAGTTGCGAAAGGGCACTGAGCAGATTGGCGGTCTGCGAGGTTGGAGCGGCAGCGGTAGCCTTGTCGCCACCCTGCATGCTGGACACCGCATTGGCGGCATCGCTCAGGCTGAAGCCTGCGGCAAAAACCGGGCTGGCACCCAGGGTCAGCAACGTAGCCAGTGCAACACTGCGGGAAATTTTCATCGAGACAACCTCTTGAGCATGAAAACCACCCGATATTGGGTGGGAAAAAGCAGCTATTTGACTGATGGCCAATAGGAATGTTCCCGGTCGCGAGCAAATCCCCGAGTGAATATAACGAGGTGAAAAATGCAGTGCCCCGGACTGCAATTGAGCGTACATCATCACCAGCTCACGCTTTTGAAACTGGAGCGAATACTGCTTTTTTTGAATGGTGCGATTCTCACTCGCTTAACCACCAGTCTCGAATATTTGTCACGTATAGATACAAAACCGGCCTTGAAAATAGATTAAGCGACGTGTGAGATCCGGGCTCGTTAAATGGGAGGGAGCCCATGTCATCAGCTGATCCACGAAAGCTAGCGTCCAAGGGAGGTCCTACCTCTACTGGCGGTGTCATTCTTGAGGGAAACGACGGTATATACATAGAGGGCCGAATTATCAGTTCGGTTGGCCAACTGGCCAGTTGCCCGGTTTGTGCCGCTGGAAAGGGCCCTATTGTTGCCGTAGGAGAAAGGACGGTCTACCTACCGGCGGGTCCCGCTGCACGGGAAGGAGACTATGTTGCCTGTGGCTGTCCCCCCTTCACCAATACCCTACTCACACAACAACACAGCGGACTTGCTGGCGTAGGTCACTCTGCTCCAGTGGGTAGCGGAATAGCTTTGCTTTCTAGCATAAGCCTTCCAAAAAGCCTACAAGTCATCATCGAGCGCCAGGATGATATAGAGAAACCTGGGCTGGCCTACAAGATAAAAGATAAAGACCAACTTACCTTATTCAACGACGGTACTTGCCAAACAACCGGAGAGGGAAAAGAACACCCCGTCGAAGACTATTCCTCCTGCGATACTGTTTTTGTGGGTGATGACTCGACTTGGGAGTTTTTCTCCTACGAAGAACCTATTGAATAAGGTGCCTCAATGAAATCAGAAATCACATTGGTCTTTAAAGACTTCCTGATGGATACGCCAGATGGCGTGCATTTCGAGCTTCTTATAGATAGCAAACCCATCGATAAAAAAATCACCAAAAAACAAGAGTCAACAATTACCTACACTCTGACCGCCCGTAAACTCGAGACGATTGTCAGGGGTCCTGACAATGCAGTTTTGACTACCATTGAAAGCAAGCCGAAATATGAAGTTTCCTTGCTTATCGTTAGTGCCGCAGGCAATAAGAAAGCCATAGGAAAAGCCACGCTAACCGCAGGCAATCGGTTAAATCTGGTTGCGGTATCTCCATGGACAAAAATCCAGCTATCGACTCAGGACACGCCATCGAATGATAACTTCTACTCAGTAGAGTACGGAGTAAAGAATAATAACAATGAAATCAGAACGGTAAAAATCGCCATTCATGACATACCTAGAAAAATATTGATGAAAGCACTTTCTCATCGTGGTTCGACCGATTGGGCAGGACCAAAAGAAAAAGAATCGCTACCTCATCCAACTCTAGAGAAAACTACCTCATTCAAGAAAAACACTAACAAATGCAACCTGTTCGTTTACGACGTTCTCACTTCTGTCGGTATTTCCGTGGCGCTTATTGAACATGGTCGACTGACATGGCTTCCAGGCAATGGTAGCCTGAGTCCGCCCCTGGCTGCCGAGTGGGGTAATCCTGACAAGTTACTCAATAGCTGGAAAGTCGAGACACAACCGCTACCTGGCGATATTGGTGCTTACACCGCCAATTATTCAGACGCGAGTGGTCACGTCGGTTTTGTCGTTGCCAAGGGGGTTTGTGTATCTGCAGGCTGGTTGAAGGTTGAGGTCAATGATGCAGGTTTCCGAAACTTCAATGGCACCGCCTCCAGAGGGGACCATGACTTTACTGTTTTCCGTCGCTACAAACACAGCAAACCACAATGAAAAAAATCCTGTATCCACTCCTGGCCATTGCACTCATCTCCATCGTGACCTGGCGCGTCTGGTCGCCGGTCGATGATTTGGTCTGTGCAGGCCAAACCGTAGCCAACGGCCCGCTGACCCGTTTCGTTACCGACTACTTCAAGCAAGGCGATGGAAGAGCCTGGCAAGAAGACACCAACGTCTTCGATATCCTCGCCGAACCCACGGCCAGCAGCTTCACCCAGCAGCCGCAAGCATATTACTGCGAAGCGCTCGGTCTGCTTGAAAGCCCGACACGCACGCAGTCGGAGAAGGTCTATACCTCGATCCTGATGCTGAATCTGCCAATCGACCATTACCTGGGCCTCATGGATCACAGCCACAGGTTTTATAAAGAGGGGCGGATCGATGACACGGTGCTGGGGTTCGTTCTTAAACCGAGAGGAACCGCGCTCAACTATTGGTGGCTGCCGCAATGGCGCTCTCGCTTCAACCGGGATGCACCGTCTGTGTTCCCTCCACCCGACATTGCAGAAATACTGTCCGGAAAGTACTGGTTCCACTATCCAGGCACAGGTTTCTGATCATCGAAAACAGCCATAAAAAAGGGCGACCCAAGGGTCGCCCTTTTTTATGGCTGAAGGCTTATGCCGCGCTGAACAGCTTGTGCGGGTCGATGACGAATTTCTTCGGCACGCCGGCGTCGAATTCACCGTAGCCACGCGGGGCGTCGTCCAGGCTGATGACCTGCACGCCGACCACTTCGGCGATGTTGATGCGGTCCCACATGATGGCTTGCATCAGTTGGCGGTTGTACTTCATCACCGGGGTCTGGCCGGTGTGGAAGCTGTGGGACTTGGCCCAGCCGAGGCCGAAGCGGATGCTCAGGCTGCCCATCTTGGCCGCGGCATCCACCGCGCCCGGGTCTTCGGTGACGTAGAGGCCTGGGATACCGATCTTGCCGGCGACCCGCACCACGCCCATCAACGAGTTGAGCACCGTGGCCGGCGCTTCGTGCTGGGCACCGGAATGGCCATGGCCGCGGGCCTCGAAGCCCACCGCGTCGACCGCGCAATCCACTTCCGGCTCGCCGAGCAGCGCGGCGATCTGTTCGTGCAGCGGGGTGTCCTTGGACAGGTCGGCGATTTCAAAACCCTGGGCCTTGGCGTGGGCCAGGCGCACCGGGTTGACGTCGCCAACGATCACCACCGCCGCGCCCAGCAGTCGGGCGGACGCAGCCGCGGCCAGGCCTACCGGACCGGCGCCGGCGATGTAGACGGTGCTGCCCGGGCCGACGCCGGCCGTCACCGCGCCGTGATAGCCGGTCGGCAGGATGTCGGACAGGCAGGTCAGGTCGCGGATCTTCTCCATGGCCTTGTCGCGGTCCGGCAGTTTCAGCAGGTTGAAGTCGGCGTACGGCACCAGCACGTATTCGGCCTGGCCGCCGGTCCAGTCGCCCATGTCGACGTAGCCGTAGGCACCGCCGGCGCGAGCCGGGTTGACGGTCAGGCAGACCCCGGTGTGTTGCTCCTTGCAGGAACGGCAGCGCCCGCAAGCCACGTTGAACGGCACCGAGACCAGGTCGCCGAGCTTCAGGTTCTCGACGTCGCTGCCCTTCTCCACCACCTCGCCGGTGATTTCGTGACCCAGGACCAGGCCGACCTGGGCAGTGGTACGGCCGCGCACCATGTGCTGGTCCGAACCGCAGATATTGGTGGATACCACGCGCAGGATGACGCCGTGCTCAATCTTCCTGCCGCGCGGGTCCTGCATTTTTGGATAGTCGATTTTCTGTACTTCGACCTTGCCATTGCCGAGATACACGACACCACGATTACCAGACATGCTTTCACCTCGCTGTTGTTTTTATGAAACCGCGTTGCCGGAAAAAGGCAGCGCGTAGAGTGCTCGGGTACAGATGCTGTTTCGTCTTCAAAATCGCTTCGCGAGCAAGCTCGCTCCTACAGAGGATTGCGTGCATCTGTAGGAGCGAGGCTTGCCCGCGAGGCCGCGCAGCGGCCTGTGTTAAAGCACCACCGTCCTGTTGGCGTTCAAGAACACCCGCCGTTCGATGTGATAACCCACGGCCCGCGCCAGGGTCAGGCCCTCGATATCGCGCCCCTTGGCGATCAGGTCCTCGGGGTAGTGACTGTGGTCCACCACTTCCACGCCCTGGGCGATGATCGGGCCTTCGTCCAGGTCGTTGTTGATGTAGTGCGCGGTGGCGCCCACCAGTTTCACGCCCTTGTTGTAGGCCTGGTGATAAGGCTTGGCGCCCTTGAAACCGGGCAGCAGGGAGTGGTGGATGTTGATCGCCTTGCCATCGAGCTTGCGGCACAGCTCCGGCGACAGCACTTGCATGTAGCGCGCAAGGATCACCAGTTCGGCGCCGGATTCCTCGATCACCTGCCACACCTGACGCTCCTGGGACGGTTTGTCGTTGGGGTCCAGGGGGAAGTGGTAGTACGGGATCTGGTGCCAGTCAGCCAGGGGCTTGAGGTCCGGATGGTTGGACACCACCGCCACCACATCCATTGCCAGCTGGCCGATGCGCTGGCGGTAGAGCAGGTCGTTGAGGCAGTGATCGGCCTTGGAGACCATGATCACCACTTTCGGCCGATGCTGCGGCGGGGTCAGTTCGACGTTCATGTCGAAAGCCCGGGCGCGCTCGGCCAGACCGTCGCGCAGGCCCTGCTCGTTGAAATCCTCGGGCTGGCGGAATTCCACACGAATGAAAAAACGCGCCGAAAGCCGGTCATCGAACGAATGGTGCTCGGTGACATAGCAGCCCTGCTCGAACAGAAAGCGGGTCACCGCATCCACCGTGCCGAGCACGCTGGGGCAGTCGGCAGTCAGAATCCAGGTATCGGGTGCGCGGCTCATGCGGGGTGACTCCTGTTCATTGATCTCTCGGTGAAGCGGCACATCCCTGTAGCCGCTGCCGAAGGCTGCGATAAGGTCCGAAGGACCTTCCAGCGCCCTCAAGAGCGACACCCCCTGCGGGGTCGATCGCAGCCTGCGGCAGCGGCTACAGGGATTCGCGTCAGGCCTGAACGCTGAGGCCGTATTCGGCGGCGGCATCCTGCAGCCACAACCACCAGTAATCGGAGAAGCTGCGGCGGATCACCAGTTCCCAGGTGTCTTCGCCCATGCGGCGGATCACCAGTTGCGACTTGGCGAACACGGTGCCGACGGCCTTGCCCACCGGGAAGTTGTTGGGGTGCACGTCGTAGCTGGTGGACTTCATCAGCACTTGGCGCACGTTCGGGCCGGACAGCTCGAGGATTTGCTGGCCGCCGCTGACGTTGACGATCTGGATATGCAGGTCGCCCAGCGCTTCGCGCAGTTTTTTCTCGGCGGCGAATTCTTCACCGCTCGGCACCACCAGCAACCACTCGTCCGGCCCCATCCACTGCAGGCTGGTTTCGCCCTTGGCGACCACGGTCAGGGCCACCGGCAGTTCCAGGCCCAGGGCCTTGTGCACGCCGGAAGCGAAGGCCGGGTCATGGGCATCGCCACGGATGGTCAGGTGGCCGAGGAGTTTCTTCTCGCGCAGGGTCACGCCTGCGTTCTTGCGGCCCTTGCCCACCAGGCTGGCGAGGTCGGCATGGTGCAGCGACGACTCGGCTTTGGCGCCAGTGGTCGGGCGCTGTTGGTAAACGTTGACTGCGGTCATAGAGCACCTGTCTTGAAATTCTTGCATCACCCCCGTAGGAGCGGAGCTTGCCCGCGATGAATACGTCGCGGTCTGTCTGAGGCACCGCGTGATGCCTATCGCGGGCAAGCCTCGCTCCTACAAGGTTGTAGGGTTAAACGTTCTGGCGATCGCCTTTCGGATCGAAGAACACCGAAGAAACGATTTCCGCCTCGATCACCGTACCGTCGGCCAATGGCGCGAATACCCGCTCGCCCATCCGCTTCAGGCCGCCCTTGACCACACCCATGGCAAACGAATAACCCAGGGAGTTGTGGGCATAGCTGGAGGTCACGTGACCGACCATGCTCATCGGGATCGCCTGCTTGGTGTTGAACACCAGTTGCGCGCCTTCCGGCAGCCACTGGTTCGGGTCGATCGGCTTCAGGCCCACCAGCTGCTTGCGCTGGTCGCGCACACAGTCTTCGCGGTTCATGCCACGCCAGCCGATCCACGAGAACGGCTTGGTGCGACCGACGCACCAGCCCATGTTCAGGTCGTCCGGGGTCATCGAGCCGTCAGTGTCCTGGCCGACGATGATGAAGCCCTTCTCGGCCCGCAGTACGTGCATGGTTTCGGTGCCGTACGGGGTCAGGTTGTACTTCTTGCCAGCCTCGACGATCTGCTCCAGCACGCCCATGGCGTAGTCGGCCTGGACGTTGACTTCGTACGACAGCTCGCCGGTGAAGGAGATACGGAACACCCGCGCCGGCACGCCGCCCACCAGGCCTTCTTTCCAGGTCATGAACGGGAAGCCGTCCTTGTCCAGGTCGATGTCGGTGACTTCGCTGAGCAGCTTGCGGCTGTTCGGCCCGGACAGGGTCATGGTCGCCCAGTGGTCGGTGACCGAGGTGAAGTACACCTTGAGGTCCGGCCATTCGGTCTGCTGATAGATCTCCAGCCATTGCAGGACGCGCGCGGCGCCACCGGTGGTGGTGGTCATGATGAAATGGTTCTCGCCGACGCAGGCGGTCACGCCGTCGTCGAAGACCATGCCGTCTTCCTTGCACATCAGGCCGTAGCGCGCCTTGCCCACGTCGAGCTTGGTCCAGGCGTTGGTGTAGATGCGGTTGAGGAACTCACGGGCGTCCGGGCCCTGGATATCGATCTTGCCCAGGGTCGAGGCGTCGAGCAGGCCGACGCTGTCGCGCACCGCCTTGCACTCGCGCTTGACCGCGGCGTGCAGGTCTTCGCCGTTCTTCGGGAAGTACCAAGGGCGCTTCCACTGGCCGACGTCCTCGAACTCGGCGCCGTTCTTCACGTGCCACGCGTGCAGCGCGGTGAAGCGTACCGGCTCGAAGATGTGCCCGCAGTGACGACCGGCCACGGCGCCGAAAGTTACCGGCGTGTAGTTCGGACGGAACATGGTGGTGCCCATCTGCGGGATGCTCACGTTCAGCGAACGGGCCGCGATGGCCAGGCCGTTGACGTTGCCGAGCTTGCCCTGATCGGTACCGAAGCCCAGCGCGGTGTAGCGCTTGACGTGCTCGACCGACTCGAAGCCCTCGCGGGTCGCCAGTTCGATGGCGGCGGCGGTGACGTCGTTCTGCAGGTCGACGAACTGCTTGGGTGCCCGCGCGGTGCCCTTTTCATGGGGCACCTGGAACAGCGCCAAGGTCGGTTCTTCCAGACGGCTCAGGGCCTTGGGCAGGACCGCTTCCACGGCCTTGAAGCCCGCTTCGCTGGCCGCGCGCACGCCACCTTCGAAACCGTCGGCCAGGGAATCGCCGAGGCTGTAGACGCCGTTGATGCCGCCGACGCACACGCGTTTCTGCGGTGCTTCGCCCGGTACGAAACCGAGGATGTCTTCACGCCAGATCGGCTTGCCGCCCAGGTGCGACGCCAGGTGCACCACCGGGCTGTAGCCGCCGGAGCTGGCAATCAGGTCGCAGTCCAGCCACTCGCCCGGGCTGGTGACTTTGTGCGCCTTGACGTCGATCGCCGCGACGCGGGCGCCAGTCACATGCTTGCTGCCACGGGCTTCGATCACCGCACTGGAAGTGAGGATGCGAATGCCCTTGGCGCGGGCTTCTTCCACCAGCGCGCCGCGTGGGTTGTGACGGGCATCGGCGATGGCCACCACTTGCAGGCTGGCGTCGAGCCAGTCCAGGGCTACACGGTAGGCATGGTCGTTGTTGGTGCTCAGCACCAGCTTCTTGCCCGGTGCCACGCCGTAGCGGCGCACGTAGACCGAAACCGCGCCGGCCAGCATGTTGCCCGGCACGTCGTTGTTGCCGTAGACCAGCGGACGCTCGCAGGCACCGGTGGCCAGCACCACGCGCTTGGCACGTACCCGGTGGATGCGCTGGCGCACCTGGCCGATCGGCGCGCGATCGCCGAGGTGGTCGGTCAGGCGCTCGTGAATAGTCAGGAAGTTATGGTCGTGGTAGCCGTTCACGGTGGCCCGTGGCAGCAGGGTCACATCGGGCAGCGACTTCAGCTCGGCGACCACGGTGGCGACCCACTCGGCCGCCGGCTTACCGTCCAGGCTTTCGCGGCTGTCCAGCAGGCTGCCGCCGAATTCTTCCTGCTCGTCGGCGAGGATCACCCGCGCACCGCTGCGCGCGGCAGCCAGGGCCGCGGCCAGGCCGGCCGGGCCGGCGCCGACGATCAGCACGTCGCAGTGCTGGTTCATGTAGTCGTAGGTGTCCGGATCGTTCTCGGTCGGCGAGCGACCCAGGCCCGCGGCCTTGCGGATGTACTTCTCGTAGGTCATCCAGAACGATTGCGGGTACATGAAGGTTTTGTAGTAGAAGCCCGGCGGCATCAGCTTGCCGCCGACCTTGCCGAGAATCCCCATCATGTCGTTGTTGACGCTCGGCCAGCCGTTGGTGCTGGTGGCGACCAGGCCCTGGTACAGCGCCTGTTGGGTGGCGCGCACGTTAGGAATCTGGGTGGCTTCGGTGGCGCCGATCTGCAGCACCGCGTTCGGCTCTTCGGCACCGGCGGCGAAGATGCCGCGCGGCCGGGAATACTTGAAGCTGCGACCGATGATGTCCACGCCGTTGGCCAGCAGCGCGGCGGCCAGGGTGTCGCCTTCGAAGCCTTTGTAGGTCTGGCCGTTGAAGGTGAAGCTGAGGACTTTGTTGCGGTCGATGCGTCCGCCGTTGGACAGGCGATTGGACTGGCTCATACCTTCTCTCCCAGAGCCTGCGTGGCCGCTTTCGGGCTATCGGTCTTGTCGGTGAATTGCGGCTTGGTACCGATCTTGTAGGTTTCGAGAATCTCGTAGGTCACGGTGTCGCGGGTGGCGTTGAAGTACTGACGGCAGCCGGCGGCGTGGATCCACAGCTCGTGGTGCAGACCGCGAGGGTTATCGCGGAAGAACATGTAGTTGCCCCACTCCTCGTCGGTGCAGTTGTTCGGATCCAGCGGACGCGGGATATGCGCCTGGCCGGACGAATGGAATTCCTCTTCGGAGCGCAGTTCGCCGCAGTGAGGACAGAAGATGTGCAACATAGGGATTTCTCCTATCAAGCCTCTTGAAAACGTAGCGAGCGAAGGCAAGACAAGGCAAAAACAGGGGAGAAAGCGGAGCTTAGTTTACTAAGTGAGCATTTCGAGCCTGTTTTTAACGCCGTATTGCCGAGCGCAGTAGTTTTCATGAGGCCTTTGTTAGTGGGCGACAGCTGCAGCGCCGTGTTCGTCGATCAGCGCACCGTTGTGGAAACGGTCGATGGAGAAAGGTGCGGCCAGCGGGTGCATTTCACCCTTGGCCAGACTCGCGGCGAATACGTTGCCCGAACCCGGGGTTGCCTTGAAGCCGCCGGTACCCCAACCGCAGTTGAAGAACATGTTCGGCACCGGAGTCTTGGAGATGATCGGGCAGGCGTCCGGGGTGGTGTCGACGATGCCGCCCCATTGGCGGTTCATGCGCACCCGCGAAAGGATCGGGAACATCTCGACGATGGCCTGGATGGTGTGTTCGATCACCGGGTACGAACCGCGCTGGCCGTAGCCGACCCAGCCGTCGATACCGGCGCCGATCACCAGGTCGCCCTTGTCGGACTGGCTGATGTAGCCGTGCACCGCGTTGGACATGATCACGCTGTCGATGATCGGCTTGATCGGCTCGGACACCAGTGCTTGCAGCGGGTGCGATTCGATCGGCAGGCGGAAACCGGCGAGCTTGGCCATGTGCCCGGAGTTACCGGCGGTGACCACGCCGACGCGCTTGGCGCCGATGAAGCCCTTGTTGGTTTCCACGCCGATGCACACACCGTTTTCCTTGCGGAAGCCGATCACTTCGGTCTGCTGGATCAGGTCCACGCCCAGGGCGTCGGCGGCACGGGCGAAGCCCCAGGCCACGGCGTCGTGGCGGGCCACGCCGCCACGGCGCTGGACGGTGGCGCCCATCACCGGGTAGCGGGTGTTCTTGGAGCAGTCCAGGTACGGAATCTCGTCCGCCACCTGCTTGGCGTTGAGCAGCTCGCCGTCCACGCCGTTGAGGCGGTTGGCGCTGACCCGACGCTCGGAATCGCGGATGTCCTGCAGGGTGTGGCACAGGTTGTAGACGCCGCGCTGGGAGAACATCACGTTGTAGTTGAGGTCCTGGGACAGGCCTTCCCACAGTTTCATCGCGTGTTCGTACAGGTGCGCCGACTCGTCCCACAGGTAGTTGGAACGCACGATGGTGGTGTTGCGCGCGGTGTTACCGCCGCCCAGCCAGCCTTTCTCGACCACGGCGACGTTGGTGATGCCGTGTTCCTTGGCCAGGTAGTAGGCGGTCGCCAGGCCATGCCCGCCACCGCCGACGATGACCACGTCGTAGACCTTTTTCGGGGTCGGCGTGCGCCACATGCGCTGCCAGTTTTCATGGTGGCTGAGGGAGTGCTTGAAGAGGCCGAAGCCCGAGTAGCGTTGCATAGTCATTTACTCCAAAACCGCACTCAGCGATAAACCGGGAAGTCCGCGCACAGGGCCGATACCTGACGAGCGACATTGGCCTCGACATCGGCGTCGCCGAGGTGGTCGAGGATGTCGCAGATCCAGCCGGCCAGCTCCACGCACTGGGTAACCTTGAAGCCGCGGGTGGTCACCGCCGGGGTGCCGATACGCAGGCCGGAGGTCACGAACGGCGACTGTGGATCGTTCGGGACAGCGTTCTTGTTCACGGTGATGTGGGCGCGGCCCAGGGCGGCGTCCGCATCCTTGCCGGTGAGGCCCTGACGGATCAGGCTGACCAGGAACAGGTGGTTGTCGGTGCCGCCGGACACTACATCGTAGCCGCGTTTGATAAATACGCCGGCCATGGCCTGGGCGTTCTCGATCACTTGCTGCTGGTAGGCCTTGAAGCCAGGCTCCAGCGCTTCCTTGAAGCACACCGCCTTGCCGGCGATCACGTGCATCAGCGGGCCGCCCTGGGCGCCAGGGAATACCGCGGCGTTGAGTTTCTTCTCGATTTCTTCGTTGGCCTTGGCCAGGATCAGGCCGCCACGCGGACCGCGCAGGGTCTTGTGGGTGGTGGTGGTGACCACGTCGGCGTAAGGCAGCGGGTTCGGGTACAGGCCAGCGGCGACCAGACCGGCGACGTGAGCCATGTCGACGAACAGCAGCGCGCCGACCTTATCCGCGATCTGGCGGAAGCGTGGGAAGTCGAGGGTCTTGGAATAGGCCGAGAAGCCAGCGACGATCATCTTCGGCTTGTGCTCGACGGCCAGGCGCTCGACTTCGTCGTAGTCGATCAGCCCGGTGTTGGTGTCGATGCCGTACTGCACGGCGTTGTACAGCTTGCCCGAGGACGACACCTTGGCGCCGTGGGTCAGGTGGCCGCCATGGGCCAGGCTCATGCCCAGGATGGTGTCGCCGGCTTGCAGCAGGGCCAGGTACACGGCGCTGTTGGCCGAGGAACCGGAGTGCGGCTGGACGTTGGCGTAGTCGGCGCCGAACAGTTGCTTGGCGCGCTCGATGGCCAGGGCCTCGACCTTGTCCACGTGCTCGCAGCCACCGTAGTAACGCTTGCCCGGATAACCTTCGGCGTACTTGTTGGTCAGGCCACTGCCTTGCGCTTGCATCACGCGCTTGCTGGTGTAGTTCTCCGACGCGATCAGCTCGATGTGATCTTCCTGACGTTGCTCCTCGGCATTCATGGCCGCCAGCAGTGCATCGTCATAACCCTGGATTTGGTCTTGCTTGCTGAACATCGCGTCTCTCCCAGCGGCGGCGGTGCGCCTTTCGTCTCGGTGAGGCACGTACCCTGCGGTAGTGCCCTTTGGATGCGATGGTATGACCGGCGCTGACCGGTCAAATGCCTATGGACGCCACGCAAAGGTGCGTTTACGACATGGCCTGGCGCAGAGAGACAAATGCTTCCCGGCGCCACAAGCCGAAGGCTCTATATCCACGGCTTGCCCCGGACCGCAAGCCGCTGGTGCCGACCAGTGGCGCTGCAGGTTTCCTGCTCGCACGTCGCCGAGCCTGCGAGGCTGCGCTCGAGGACGCAGTCCTCGCAAAACCTGAGCACGCGATATGCCTGGAAGAACAGGTTGCCTGGTTTTACGACCGCTTCGCGGCCGATCGCAGCCTCGCGGGCTCGGCAGCGGCTACAGGGCCACAGCGACAATGCTCGCCATCAGGCCAGGAGATTGCGCAGCGCCAGCAGCAGGAGAAAATGCCCGGGGTACAGGAGATAGGCCCAGCGCCGCATCGGTGGCGGCGAAAAACCGCGCAACCGCCGCAGGATCGCCAGCCCCAGCCACGGCGCCAATACGCAGGTGACCAAGGCCCAGGCCGCCACCGGGTTGCCCTGGCGCGCCGCCGGCAGCAGGCTTTCCCACTGATTGGCCGCCAGGCACAGCAACCCCGGCAGCAGCGCCCAGTACCAGCGGCGCTGCAGCACTATTAACAGCGCCAGCGGCAGCAATACGCCAAACAGGCCGAACATCAGGTAGCGGTCGAACAGCCCGCCCAGCAAGGCCGCGACGATCCCCAGCCACAGCGCCAGGCCACCGCGGCGCTGCCAGGCACGGGCCACCAGCAGGCCCAGGGCCAGGGTCGGCAGCACATTCAGGGTGTCGGGGTCGGGAATGTACAGCCGGTACGGCACTTCGCTGAGCAGGCTGAACAGCAGCAGCCAGCCCAGGTAACGCCATTGCCCCGCACCCTCGCGCTCCACCGCGCCGGCCCGCGCCACATTGGCCGCCAGCGCCAGGCAGAACCAGGGAAACGCCAGGCGCCCGGGCACATACAGCAGATCGAGGTTCCAGCCGACGTAGCGCAGGTGATCGAGCACCATGCAAAGCAGCGCCAGCCACTTGAGCAGGTCCAGGGCGCCATCGCGCCGGGCGGTCAGCGGGGTCAGCGGGGTCAGCATCGGGTCTGGCATATATCCTCATGGCCTGTGCATTTTTCACCCATAAACAGAGCGTGTGCTCCCCCGTCAATCTTGGGTAAAGTGGCGCTCCACCGATCTCTGCGAGGCCTGCGCTGTCCTGCTGGCCCAGACCTCGTTGCAAACGCTTTACCCAAGAGCTCCTTACCCAGGAGCGCCTTATCCGGAGCCCTTTATCGAAGGACTCCCCTTTCGGACCCTTAGCACGGAAGACGGCCATGACCGACAAGAGCCAACAATTCGCCAGCGACAACTATTCCGGCATTTGCCCCGAGGCCTGGGCGGCCATGGAACAGGCCAATCGCGGCCACGAACGCGCCTACGGCGACGACCAGTGGACCGCACGCGCCGCCGATTATTTCCGCAAACTGTTCGAGACCGACTGCGAGGTGTTCTTCGCTTTCAACGGCACCGCCGCCAACTCCCTGGCCCTGTCGTCGCTGTGCCAGAGTTACCACAGCGTCATCTGCTCGGAAACCGCCCACGTCGAAACCGACGAATGCGGCGCCCCGGAATTCTTCTCCAACGGCTCCAAGCTGCTGATCGCCGGCACCGAGAACGGCAAGCTGACCCCGGACTCGATCCGCGACATCGCCCTCAAGCGCCAGGACATCCACTATCCCAAGCCACGGGTGGTGACCCTGACCCAGGCCACCGAAGTCGGCAGCGTCTACACCCCGGAAGAAATCCGCGCCATCAGCGCCACCTGCAAGGAGCTGGGGCTGAACCTGCACATGGACGGCGCGCGGTTCTCCAACGCCTGCGCCTTCCTCGGCTGCTCGCCCGCCGACCTGACCTGGAAAGCCGGGGTCGACGTGCTGTGCTTCGGCGGCACGAAAAACGGCATGGCGGTGGGCGAGGCGATCCTGTTCTTCAACCACAAGCTGGCCGAAGACTTCGACTACCGCTGCAAACAGGCCGGCCAGTTGGCCTCGAAGATGCGTTTTCTGTCGGCGCCGTGGGTCGGCCTGCTGGAAAACGACGCCTGGCTCAAATACGCCCGCCACGCCAACCATTGCGCACAGTTGCTGGCCGAGCTGGTGGCGGACATTCCTGGGGTGGAACTGATGTTCCCGGTGCAGGCCAACGGCGTGTTCCTGCAACTCTCGGAACCGGCCATCGCCGCGCTGACCGCCAGGGGCTGGCGCTTCTACACCTTCATCGGTAAAGGCGGCGCGCGCTTCATGTGCTCGTGGGACACCGAAGAAGCGCGGGTCCGCGAACTGGCCGCGGACATTCGCCAGGTCATGGCCGGCTAAGCGCCTTCGCCGGCCCGCTGCTTCCTGTCGCGACCAGAAGCGGCGGGCCGGCGCTGCGTGACATCAGTTCACAGATTCCTGAACTGATTATTTCCCTCCACTGATTCAACATCACAGGCGTATATCCGAGACTCCGGGGTCAATTTATAAAAACAAGGCAATCCCCCATGACCAGCCTGCCCGCGGCAACGGAAAAAGCCCCGTCACCCAGCCTCAAGATCGAAACCCGTTCCATCGACTACGTGCCGCGCCACGAGCGCCACGGCAAGGTCTGGCACCAGGGACCGTTCTGGTTCACCGGCAACTTTGTCCTGACCACCATGGTCACCGGCTTCACCGGCGCCGCCCTCGGCCTGAGCCTGCACTACTCGATCCTGGCCATCGTCCTCGGCGTCTGCCTGGGCACCTTCTGCATGGCCTTCCACGCCAACCAGGGACCCCGCATGGGCCTGCCGCAGATGATCCAGTCGCGGGCGCAATTCGGCCTGCGCGGCGCCATCGTGCCGTTCACCGCCGTGGTCTTCGTCTACATCGGCTTCAACGTGTTCAACGTGATCCTCGCCACCGATGCGATCAACACTGTGGTACCCGGCGCGCGGGCGCCCTGGTACAGCCTGATGATCATCCTCGCGGTGATCATCGCCGTGGTCGGCCATGACCTGCTGCACGCCGTACAGCGCTGGCTGACCTACATCATGATCAGCGTGTTCAGCGTACTGACCGTCAGCGCGCTGATGACCCTGCAGGCCGATGCCGCCGTGGCCGACGCGCATTTTTCCTGGTCGGCCTTCCTGATCCAGCTGTCGGCGGCCGCCGGCTACCAGATCAGCTACTCGGTGTATGTCTCGGATTACTCGCGCTACCTGCCGCACAAGACCTCGTCGCGCCAGGTGATTTTCTGGACCTACCTGGGCGCCGCGGGTTCGGCGCTGTGGCTGATGTCCCTGGGTGCCTTCCTGGCGTCCGCCCTGCCGTCCCCGGACGCCATCGGCAGCGTCCGCGAAGTCGGCAACCAGATGATCCCGGGCTTCGGCACCTTCACCGTGCTGATCGCCGTGCCCGCCCTGGTCGGCATCATGGCGGTCAACTGCTACGGCGCGATGCTCACCGGCATCAGTGCCATCGACGGTTTCCTGCAGATCCAGCCGAACCTCAAGAGCCGGGTGGTGGGCATTGCCCTGGTGGCGGTGGTGATTTTCCTGATCGCCATGAACATCCCCGACAGCTACCTGGCGAGCTTCAACACCTTCGTGCTGCTGATGCTGTATTTCCTGGTGCCCTGGACCGCGGTCAACCTGGCGGACTTCTACGTGGTGCGCAAAGGTCACTACGCCATCAGCGACATCTTCAACCCGGCCGGCATTTATGGCCGCTGGGCCATGCCTGGGCTGGTCGCCTATTTCCTCGGCCTGATCGCAATGATTCCGTTCATGTCCCTGAGCTTCTACCAGGGCCCGGTTTCCCGGGCGCTGGAGGGCGCGGACATTGCCTTTGTCATCGGCCTGGCCGTGGCCGGCGTGGCTTACTGGGCGCTGACCCGTGGCCTGGACCTGGATGCCGAGCGCCTGGCGATCCAGGCCAGCGAACGCCAACTGGAAGGAGTCGGCCAATGACTGGACCGCATACCCTGAACGTCGCCTGCCAACAGCTCGCCCCGCGGGTGGGCGAGCTCGACTACAACCGTGACCTGGGCCAGCGGGCCATTCGCGAGGCCGCCGCCGAGGGCGCCCAGGTGGTGGTGCTGCCGGAACTGGTGCAAAGCGGCTATGTGTTCGCCGACCGGCAAGAGGCGCTGGCGCTGTCCGAGCCCCTCGACGGGCCGACATTGACCCTGTGGAAGGCCCTGGCTGCGGAACTGCAGGTGGTGATCGTCGGCGGCTTCTGCGAGCGCCTGAATGCCGGGCAAGTGGCCAACAGCGCCGCGCTGGTCGAGCCCGAAGGGCGGGTGACGGTGTATCGCAAGGCCCATCTGTGGGACCGGGAGAAGCTGGTATTCACGGTCGGCGACCAGCCGCCACCGGTGGTCGAGACCCGTTTTGGCGCGATCGCGATGCTGATCTGCTACGACCTGGAGTTCCCGGAATGGGTACGCCTGCCCGCGCTGGCCGGCGCCGCCCTGCTCTGCGCCCCGGTCAACTGGCCGGACGGGCCGCGCCCCGCGGGCGAGCGCCCGGCGGAAATGGTCCGGGTCCAGGCCAACGCCGCGGTCAACCGCATGTTCATCGCCGCCTGCGACCGCTGCGGCGACGAGCGTGGCGTGGCCTGGGTCGGCGGCTCGCTGATCGTCGACGCCGACGGTTATCCGCTGGCCGGCAGCACCCGTCATCCCCAGCAGCAACTGCTGCTGGCGGAGCTGCCCCTGGCGGACGCCCGGCACAAACACATCAGCGCCCATAACCACGTGCACCTGGATCGCCGTCCGGCGCTGTACTGAGTCCTCCCCCTGCCGCGGGCAAGGCCCGCGGCCCAGCGCCTTTTCGCCCCCGCCCCGCACACGCGCCAGACATGAACTAGATTGACTGGCGAGCCGCTGTACCCGCTCGGATAACGACAATAATCAGGAGCGTCTCCATGTCCTTACAAGGCAAGACCCTGTTCATCACCGGCGCCAGTCGTGGCATCGGCCGCGAGATCGCCCTGCGGGCGGCGCGGGACGGGGCCAATATCGTGATCGCGGCGAAAAGCGCCGACCCTCATCCCAAGCTGCCCGGCACCATCTTCAGCGTGGCCCGCGAGGTCGAGGCGCTGGGGGGCAAGGCCCTGGCCCTGCAAGTGGACGTGCGTGACGAAGAGGTGGTGCGCCAGGCCCTGGCCAAGGCCGCCGAGCAGTTCGGCGGCATCGATGCGCTGGTCAACAATGCGGGGGCAATCAAGCTGACCGGGGTGCAACACATCGAGCTCAAGCGCTTCGACCTGATGCACCAGATCAACACCCGCGCCGTGCTGCTGTGCAGCCAGGCGGCCCTGCCCTACCTGAAAAGCAGCGGCGGCCACATTCTCAACCTGTCGCCGCCGCTGAACCTGGCGAGCAAATGGTTCGCCCAGTACAGCCCCTACACCGTGACCAAATACGGCATGAGCATGCTGACCCTGGGCATGAGCGAGGAATTCAAGAACTACGGCATCAGCGTCAACTCGCTGTGGCCGCAGACCATGATCGCCACCGCCGCCATCGAGTTCCAGCTGGGTTCACGCGAGTCGTTCAAGCATGCGCGCACGCCTGCGATCATGGCCGACGCGGCCCACACGATCCTCTCCAGCAGCCAGCGCCGCATCACCGGACGCTTGCTGATCGACGAGGAAATACTGCGCGAACAGGGGGTGAGCGATTTCGCCCATTACCGCTTCGATCCCGACAGCAGCGAAGCGCTGATGACGGATCTGTTTATCGATTGAAAAAACGCAGGGCGCCAATCGCGAGCAAGCTCGCTCCTACAGGTCAGGTGCAGAACCTGTAGGAGCGAGCTTGCTCGCGATGAACGATAACGCGATCCCAAGCCACGCCCGGGACCGGAAACGTTCGCTCAATACTCGACCCGCACATCCCCCTTCGGAACGCTGCAGCAGGACAGGATGTAGCCTTCGGCTTCGTCTTCCTCGGTGATGCCACCGTTGTGGTCCATCTCCACTTCACCGCCCAGCTTGAGCACCTTGCAGGTGCCGCAGATGCCCATGCCGCAGGCCTTGGGGATCATCAGGCCAAGCTTGGCCGCGGCGGCATGGACAGTCTCGCCCGGCGCCACGCGGATGCTCTTGCCGGAAGCGGTGAACTCCACCTGGTGCAGGTCGGCGACGTCGATTTCCGGCGCCTCGGCGGCCTGTTCGGCCTGTTCCACGGCGTCGGCACGGGCTTCCGGTGGCGTCGCGCCGAAGGATTCCTCGTGGTAGCGCGACATGTCGAAGCCACTGGCCTCGAGCAGGCGCTTGACCGCGTTCATGTAAGGGGTCGGGCCGCAGCAGAACACCTCGCGCTCGAGGAAGTCCGGCGCCATCAGCTCCAGCATCTTGTGGTTCAGGTAGCCGCGATAACCGGCCCAGGGCTCGCCCAGGCCATGTTTCTCGCAGATCAGGTGCAGGCTGAAGTTGTCGATCCGCGACGCCATGTGCTCCAGCTCGCGGTGATAAATGATGTCCTTCGGCGAGCGCGCGCTGTGGATAAACACCATGTCGACATTGCCGTTGGTGTCGTAGAACCAGCGCGCCATGGACATCACCGGCGTGATGCCGACGCCGCCGCTGAGGTACAGGACTTTCGGGCTCGGGAAGTCGATGGCGTTGAACAGCCCCACCGGCCCGTGCACCGCCAGCTCCTGGCCTTCATGCAGGGTGTCGTGCAGCCAGTTGGACACCTTGCCGCCAGGGACGCGCTTGATGGTCACCGAGAAGCTGTAGGGCACCGAGGGCGAGCTGGAAATGGTGTAGGAACGCATGATCGGCTGGCCTTCGATCTCCAGCTCCAGGGTGACGAACTGCCCCGGCTTGAAGAAGAACATGATCGGCTGGTCGGCCATGAAACAGAAGGTGCGCACGTCCCAGGTTTCCTGGATGACTTTGACGCAACGGACGATGTGTCGGCCATTGGCCCAGGTCTGGGTGGTTACCGGGTTCAGGAAGTTGTTGGACATGCTGATCTCCACGGCCGACTGCCGGCCTTTATGGTGGCGATTGTGCGCAGGCCCATAAACACCCATTTACCTATCTGCGACATTCACATACTTATCGCGACCAGCCCCCAACCACCGGGGCTTGCGCGTCGGGAACAGATTGGGCCATGTCGCCCATGGATAAGGTTCTGGACCGCGCCGGCCCCACACTCGCCTCAACTGATAACCGCTGATTTTCTTTCAGCCTTGCGTAGCAACCGTAGTCACTTTCGCCGGCCACACAGATGGCCATGAGGACCAAAACGATGGACGTCACCGCAACCCTGAGCCTGGGCGATCCGCTGGAACCCGCACGCAAGGCCACCGCACAAATGCTCCAAGAACGCGAGCGGACCTTTTCCCTGCCGCAGCCGTTCTATTGCGACGAGCGCCTGTTCGATATCGACATGCAGGAGATCTTCCAGAAGGAATGGCTGATCGCCGGCATGACCTGCGAGATTCCGACCAAGGGCAACTACATGACCCTGCAGGTCGGCAAGAACCCGATCATCGTGATCCGTGGCGCCGACGGCGTAGTCCATGCCTTCCACAACGTCTGCCGCCACCGCGGTTCGCGCCTGTGCACCAGCGATAAGGGCAAGGTCGCCAAGCTGGTCTGCCACTACCACCAGTGGACCTACGAGCTGGACGGCCGCCTGCTGTTCGCCGGCACCGAGATGGGCGCCGACTTCGACATGAAGCAGTACGGCCTCAAGCCGGTGAACGTGAAGACCGCCGGTGGCTACATCTTCATCAGCCTCGCGGAAAACCCGCCGGCCATCGATGACTTCCTGGCGACCCTGACGCACTACATGGAACCCTACGACATGGAGAACACCAAGGTGGCGGTGCAAACCACCTTGATGGAAAAGGCCAACTGGAAGCTGGTGCTGGAGAACAACCGCGAGTGCTACCACTGCGGCGGTTCACACCCGGAACTGCTGAAGACCCTGCTGGAGTGGGACGACGTCACCGACCCGCGCGCCGACCAGGCGTTCAAGGACCACGTGAGCGCCTGCGCCACCGCCTGGGAAGCCGAGAAGATCCCTTACGCCCACGCCAGCTTCGGCCTGCGTAACCGCATCGTGCGCATGCCGCTGCTCAAGGGCACCGTGTCCATGACCATGGACGGCAAGCAGGGCTGCGCCAAGCTGATGGGCCGGATCAAGAACCCGGACCTGGGCTCGATGCGCATCCTGCACCTGCCGCACTCGTGGAACCACTGCATGGGCGACCACATCATCGTGTTCACCGTATGGCCGATCAGCGCCCAGGAAACCATGGTCACCACCAAGTGGCTGGTGCACAAGGACGCGGTCGAAGGCGTGGACTACGACGTCGAGCGCATGCGCCAGGTGTGGGACGCCACCAACGACCAGGACCGTCGCCTGGCCGAAGAGAACCAGCGTGGCATCAACTCCACGGCCTACCAGCCAGGCCCGTACTCCAAGACCTACGAGTTCGGCGTGGTCAACTTCGTGGACTGGTACAGCGAGCGCATGCTGAGCAACCTCGGCGCCGAACCGGCTCCGTACCTCAAGGGCGTGCCGGTTCACGGCTGACCCCGAGTCCTTGCTCGCGATGACCGCGACACGGTGCATCTGCCACACCGGGTTATCGTTCATCGCGAGCAAGCTTCGCTCCTACCAGGACGAAGTCGCTGTACAAAATCTGATCTACCCCCTTCCCGGCCATGGCCGACAAGGCCCCCAGCCTTCCGCGAACAAGTTATCCACATCTCCACCCACAGCAAATGTGGGCAACTCGGCGTTCAGCCGGCGAATTCGTTGGTAGAACCTGAAGAAAATCCGTGACTTATCCAGAAAGGCCTTTTCCATACAGCTTTGATCGTTTTTTGATCATCAGCCTGTAAGCCACGTATTTAAAGGGCCATAGACGAAGGCGAACACCTTATCCACAGAAGCGCCAACAGACTTTGGGGGCAACTTCGCTGTGAAAGGCATCGGGCTGTGGAAAACCGTCGAATAGCGCGAAATATCGAGGCTTCAGTACCGCCGACAGGACAAAACCCCGGAGTTGACTGTTTTTTGATCAACCCTCTGAAAGTCGCTTTTTATAAGGCTCTCAGCGGACAGCGAACATCTTATCCACAAAGAGGCCAACAGACTTTGGGGGCAAGTCGGCAGCAGCAGAGGAGCGAGGGAATTCCTTATCCACAGAAAAACCTTCGGAAAAACCTCGACTTAGCTTGATCATTTTTCGTACAACGCGCTGTAGCGCTTGATTGGCGAGGCTTGCAGAGAGGGACGAACATCTTATCCACAGAGGCGCGCACAGGGATTGTGGGTAACCGTGGATGCAGGAGGGGAATCAGTCACAAGCAAGCCGCTCCCCTATAGGAGCGAAGCTTGCTCGCGATAACGGTGGAGCGACAGGCCTGGCCCTAACGGACCACGCCTTCTTCGATCAACAGCTTGAGGATGGCCTCGGCCCCGGCTTCGGCGCTGACGCCCTTGAGCACCTGGCCACCACCGCCGCTGGCCTTGGCAGTCGCGGCTTTCATGCGGTCGGCGCCGCTCTTGGCCTTGATCACTTTCAGGCGCTTGGGCCGGGGTTTGGCCGGTTGCAGGGTGGCGCTGGTGAACAACTCATCGTCGAGCACTTCCACCTGCCGCGCCTGCAGCACCCCGCGTCGGGCCGGGCCGTAGGCACTCTGCCGTGGCTTGGGCGCGGCGTTATCCACAGTGGCGAGGAACGGCAGGCGCACCTTCAGCCGACGGCGCTGGCCACGCGGCAGGGCTTGCAGCACCAGGGCCACGCCACTGTCGATGGATTCCACCTGGGCCAGGCCCACCACCAGCGGCCAGCCGAGGTTTTCCGCCAGCAGGAACGGCAGCATGCCCGAACCTTCGCCGGTTTCCGCCTGGCTGCCGGTGAGCACCACTTGCGCCCCGGCATCGCGCAGATAATCGGTCAGCGCCGGCAGCGCGTCGGCACCGGCCGACTGCTCCAGCACGTGCATCTGTTCCAGGCCCATGCCCAGGTACGCGCGCAGGGCCGGTTCGGCGATATCGCCGGCATGCAGCACCTGCAGCCTGTCCCCGGCCAGTTGCAGCCCCAGCTCGACCGCCCGCGCATCCTGCTCGGCACGCCGTGGCCGGCCGGAAGTCGGGTGGGCGCCGATGGACACCAGGCTGATCACATTAGTACTCATAACCCTATCCTTCCCTTAAGCCGCATCGCGCTTGGCGCCGTTGCGGTAGGCCTCTACCGCCGCGATCAAGGCTTGAAGAAGCTCGGCGCTTTCGCCAATCACCGACAGGTCGGCGCGTTTGATCATGTCGCAGCCCGGATCGAGGTTGATCGCCACCACCTTGTCGCAGGCACCGATGCCCTGCAGGTGCTGGATCGCCCCGGAAATCCCCACCGCCACGTACACCCGGGCGGTAACCCAGGTGCCCGAGGCGCCGACCTGACGGTCGCGGGCCATGAAACCGTCGTCCACCGCCACCCGCGACGCGCCTTCGGTGGCGCCCAGGGCCGCGGCGGTCCTGTGGAAAAGCTCCCAGTCCTTGACCCCGTTGCCGCCGGAGAAAATGAATTCGGCCTCGGCCATGGGAATCGCCGCCGGGTCCACCGCCACCGCGCCCAGGTCTTCGATCCGCGCCAGGCTGCGCGCCACCGTTGTGGATAACTCCACCGGCAGGGCTTCGTGGCGGGTTTCGCTGACCGGCTCGGCGCATTCGGCGGCGGCCAGGATCAAGCGTGCCAGCGGCCGGGCCAGGTCCTGCAAGCCGGCACCGGCACGGCCGATGCACTGCTCGTCCTTGACCTGCCAGACCCGCGTGGCCGGGCGTTCGCCCAGGGCCGCGGCAAAGCGTCGGCCCAGTTCGCCGCCACCGGTACGGCTGTCGGGCAGCAGCCAGTGACGCGGGCCGAACTGGTTATCCACAGCCCGCAGGCCCTGGACCCGTTGTTCCGGTGCATAACCGCTGAATTCGTTGCCTTCCAGCACCAGCAGGCGGTCGACGCCGGCCGTGGCGAAGGCGTTTTCCTTGTGCTCGCCGAACACCACCGCCAGCACCGCGCCGTCCTTGCCGGCCAACTGATGGGCCAGGCCCAGCAAGTCGCGGTCGTGGCTGCTCAGGCGGCCGCCGACCATGTCCGGCACCACGCTGATGTAGAACGCCGGCTGCGCCACCTGATGCAACGGCAGCTGGACTTCGACCGCAGCACTGCGCTTGACCGCCCCGCCCTGCTGGGCGCCGCTGCGGTCGATGCGCTTGATGCCGTTGGGGCCGATGAAACCGACCCCATGGGGGTTCTTGCGGATGATGCCGTTGGGCCCCATCCAGCTGTGCTGCGCCGGCTGCAGGGCCGCGTGCAGCGGGTGCAGGCGGTTACGGGCGATCCATTCGGCCCGCGGGTCGCGGCGGATAATGTCGCTCATCAGTGGGCCTCCGCAGGTTCACGTTTGGCCGGGGTCGCCGGCTTGCCGGGCGCGGCGTCTTCCAGCAAGGCGTCGGCCACCAGTTCGGCAATGTCCTTGATCAGCGGTCGTGGTTCGACCACGCCTTCGAGCATCGCGGTGCATTGTGGACAACCCACGGCCACCAGCTCGGCGCCGGTTTCGCGGATGTCGTCCATGCGCATGTCGGGGATCCGCTGCTTGCCCGGGATGTCGGTGATCGGCGCGCCGCCGCCACCGCCGCAGCAGCGCGAGCGGAAACCGGAACGTTGCATTTCCTTGACCTCGATCCCCAGCGCCCGCAGCACTTCCCGCGGCGCCTCGTACTCGCCGTTGTAGCGGCCCAGGTAGCACGGGTCGTGATAGGTCACGCTGTTGCCTTTGTGCTGGCCCAGATTCAGGGCACCAGCGGTAATCAGCTCGGCCATGTAGGTGCTGTGGTGCTGCACCACGTAGTCGCCACCGAGGGCGCCGTATTCGTTTTTCAGCACATGGAAACTGTGGGGGTCGCAGGTGACGATGCGCTTGAAGCTGTACTTGGCCAGGGTCTGGATATTGCGCTTGGCCAGCAGCTGGAAGGTCGCCTCGTCGCCCAGGCGCCGGGCCACGTCGCCGCTGTCGCGCTCTTCCAGGCCGAGTACCGCGAAGTCGACCTTGGCCGCTTTCAGCACTTTGACGAAGGCGCGCAGGGTGCGCTGGTTGCGCATGTCGAACGCACCGTCGCCAACCCAGAACAGCACGTCGGTGGTCTTCTTCTCGCCCAGCAGCGCCAGGTTGAGGTCCGCCGCCCAGTTCATCCGCCCGCCCGGGGCAAAACCGCCCGGGTTGTCGGTGGCGATCAGGTTTTCCAGGACTTCGGCGCCCTTGTTCGGGGTGGCGCCCTTCTCCAGGGTCAGGTGACGGCGCATGTCGACGATGGCATCGACGTGCTCGATCATCATCGGGCATTCCTCGACGCAAGCGCGGCAAGTGGTGCAGGACCACAGGGTCTCGGCGTCCACCAGGCCGTTGACGATCGGCTGGTGCGGATTGCCGCTGTGTTCGCCAATCGGTTTACCCGGATACGGGCTGCCAGCGAACTTGGCGTCAGTACCGCCCGCCAGGCCAACCACCATGTCCTGGATCAGCTTTTTCGGGTTCAGCGGCTGGCCGGCGGCAAAGGCCGGGCACGCGGCTTCGCATTTACCGCACTGCACGCAGGCGTCGAAGCCCAGCAATTGGTTCCAGGTGAAATCCTTGGGTTTTTCCACGCCCAGCGGCGCATTCGGGTCTTCCAGGTCCAGCGGCTTGAGGCCGGTGGAACGGCCGCCACCGAAGCGTTCGGCGCGGCGGTGCCAGGCCAAATGCAGGGCACCGGCGAAGGCGTGCTTCATCGGGCCGCCCCAGGTCATGCCGAAAAACAGCTCGGACACGCCCCACAACACACCGATGCCGAGGATCACCGCCAGTACCCAGCCACCGAAGTTTTCCGGGAGGATCCCGGCCACCGGCAGGGTCACCAGGAAGAACGACGCCGAGAACGCCAGCAGGCTTTTCGGCAGGCGCATCCACGGGCCTTTCGACAGGCGCGCCGGCGGGTTGCGGCGGCGCAGGTAGACGAAGATCGCGCCGACGAACATCACCGCCGACATCAGCAGCAAGGCGTAGCCGAGGATGCGGTTATGCAGGCCGAAACCGTGCACCAGAATCGCCAGCACGATGGACGCCACCGCGCCACCGGCCGTGGCCACGTGGGTGTTGGCGATGTATTTGTCCCGCGCCACCACATGGTGCAGGTCGACCATGTAGCGCTTGGGCATGGCCAGCAGGCCGCCGATCAGGTCGACCTTGGACGCACGGCCCCGGCGCCACATGGCCACCCGCCGCAACGCGCCCAGGACAGCCAGGCCGATGGCTGCGAACAGCAGGATGGGAAGAAGGGTGTTCAACATGGTGGAGCTCCCAAAGACCTCGGGCTTAACTACCTGGATGACTTGCTCGTCCTCTGTAGGAGCGAGGCTTGCCCGCGAAGACGTGCTGACATTCACCGTGGATGTCGGCAGATCCATTGCTTTCGCGGGCAAGCCTCGCTCCTACAGGGTTATCCACAAGCGCTTAGAAATCCTTGCAGATCCGCAGGGCGTCATAGATGGCCGCGTGGGTGTTGCGCTGCGCCACGCAGTCACCGATGCGGAACAGCAGATAACCGTCGCCCGCCTGGCTCAACGAAGGCTGTGGCTTGATCGCGAACAGCGCTTCGACGTCGACCTGGCCCTTGTTGCGCGAACCTTCCTTGAGCGCGTAGTAGATCGCTTCGTCAGGCCGCACGCCGTTCTCCACCACTACCTGGTCGACCACCCGCTCCTCTTTGGCGCCGGTGTATTCGTTCTCCAGCACCGCCACCAGCTTGTCGCCTTCGCGGTAGACCTTTTCCAGCATCATGTCGCCGGTCATGATCACTTCTTTGGGGTACATGCTGCGGTAGTAGGTCGGGAAGGACGTACCGCCGATGGCCACGCCCGGCTTGATGTCGTCGGTGACGATCTCGACCTGGCTGCCCTTGTCGGCGAGGAAGTCGGCCACCGACATGCCGGTGAACTCGCAAATGGTGTCGTAGACCAGCACGTTCTTGCCCGGCGCGACCTTGCCGTCGAGCACGTCCCAGCTGCTGACCACCAGCCCTTCGGCGGCGCCCCAGTGCTCGTTCTGCTCGAGGAACGGATGCCCGCCGACGGCCAGCACCACGATGTCCGGACGCAGGTCGAGGATGGTCTCGGCATCGGCTGCGGTGCCCAGGCGCAGGTCGACCTTCAGCCGTGCCAGCTCCAGCTGGTACCAGCGGGTGATACCGGCGATCTGGTCGCGTTGCGGCGCTTTCGCGGCGGTGGTGATCTGCCCGCCGATGGCCTCTTTCTTCTCGAACAGGGTCACGTCATGGCCCCGTTCGGCCGCCACCCGTGCCGATTCCATGCCGGCAGGGCCGGCACCGACCACCACCACCTTGCGTTTCGGCCCGGTGGATTTCTCGATGATGTGCGGCACGCCCAGGTATTCACGGGAGGTCGCAGCGTTCTGGATGCACAGCACGTCCAGGCCCTGGTACTGGCGGTCGATGCAGTAGTTGGCGCCCACGCACTGCTTGATCTGATCGATCTGGCCCATCTTGATCTTGGCGATCAGGTGCGGGTCGGCAATGTGCGCGCGGGTCATGCCGACCATGTCGACGTAACCGCCTTCCAGGATACGGGTAGCCTGGTTCGGGTCCTTGATGTTCTGCGCATGCAGCACCGGAACCTTGACCACTTCCTTGATCCCGGCAGCCAGGTGCAGGAACGGCTCCGGTGGATAACTCATGTTCGGAATCACGTTGGCCAGGGTGTTGTGGGTGTCGCAACCCGAACCCACGACGCCGATGAAATCGAGCATGCCGGTGTCGTCGTAATACTTGGCGATCTGCTTCATGTCCTCATGGGACAGGCCGTCCGGGTGGAACTCGTCACCGCAGATACGCATGCCCACGCAGAAATCGTCGCCGACTTCGGCGCGCACTGCCTTGAGCACTTCCAGGCCGAACTTCATCCGGCCTTCGAAGCTGCCGCCCCATTCGTCGGTCCGCTTGTTGACCCGCGGGCTCCAGAACTGGTCGATCATGTGCTGGTGCACGGCGGACAGCTCGACGCCGTCCAGGCCGCCGGCCTTGGCCCGGCGCGCGGCCTGGGCGTAGTTGCCGATCACCCGCCAGATCTCTTCCGGCTCGATGGTCTTGCAGGTGGCGCGGTGCACCGGTTCGCGGATGCCCGACGGCGACATCAGGGTCGGCCAGTTGAAACCGTCCCAGCGCGAGCGGCGGCCCATGTGGGTAATCTGGATCATGATCTTGGCACCATGCTTGTGCATGGCGTCGGCCAGGTTCTGGAAGTGCGGAATGATGCGGTCGGTGGACAGGTTCACCGAGCTCCACCATTCCTGCGGGCTGTCGATGGCCACCACGGACGAGCCGCCACAGATCGCCAGGCCGATACCGCCCTTGGCTTTCTCTTCGTAATACTTCACGTAGCGGTCGGTGGTCATGCCGCCGTCGGTGGCGTAGACCTCGGCGTGCGCGGTGCTGAGCACCCGGTTGCGGATGGTCAGTTTGCCGATCTGGATCGGCTGGAACATCGCTTCGAAAGCCATTTTTCTTAACTCCGCTTACAACGGCTTGACGGTGAACAGGCCATCGTCGTGGCCTTCTTCGGAACCGCCGTAGACCTGTTCGGCGACGGTGCGGATCTTGCTACCGCGGGCGGCCAGAATCTGGTCCATGGCGCCGGCGAACCAGCCGGTGAACATGTAGTCGACCTTGCGCCCGACCTTGCCGTACACATAGACGAAGGCCGAGTGTTCGAGCTTGACGCTGGCGGTGCCCTTGTCGAGGTCGATGTCCTGGATCTTGAACAGGCCCCAGCCGCGCTGCGACAGGCGCTTCATGTAGTGCTCGAACACCGCGACGCCTTCCAGGCCGTGGCATTCGGCTTCTTTTTCGCACCAGTGCCAGGCGGACTTGTAGCCGGCCTTGTAGAGGATCTCGGCATAGGCCTCGGCGCCCAGCACTTCCTCGATGCCCATGTGGTTGTTGACGAAGAAGTGACGCGGCACGTACAGCATCGGCAGGGCGTCGGAGGTCCAGACACCGGTTTCGCTGTCGACTTCGATGGGCAGTTGCGGGGCGATCTTGGCCATGGGTAAAAACTCCAGAATTCTTTGGATTGGTGCATCTGTAGCCGCCGTCGAAGGCTGCGATAAGGCTCGAAGAGCCTTCCGAGGACCGCAAGAACGCGTCTCCTTCGGAGCCGATCGCAGCCTTCGGCAGCGGCTACTGGTGTGTGCAGTGGAAGGTTGGCGTTATTCGCCCCAGACGTCCTTGAGGACGTTGACCCAGTTCTCGCCCATGATCTTGCGCACCACACGCTCGGAGTGACCGCGCTTGAGCAGGGTCTCGGTGAGGTTGGGGAACTCGCCCACGGTGCGGATGCCCAGCGGGTTGATGATCTTGCCGAAGTTGGTCAGGCGACGGGCGTAGCCCTTGTCGTGGGTCAGGTATTCGAAGAAGTCCTGGCCATGGCCCTGGGTGAAGTCGGTGCCGATGCCGATGGCGTCTTCGCCGACGATGTTCATGGTGTATTCGATGGCTTCGGCGTAGTCGTCGATGGTCGAATCGATGCCCTTGGCCAGGAACGGCGCGAACATGGTCACGCCGACGAAACCACCGTGGTCGGCGATGAATTTCAGTTCTTCATCGGACTTGTTGCGCGGGTGCTCCTTGAGGCCCGACGGCAGGCAGTGGGAATAGCAGACCGGTTTCTTCGATTCGAGGATGACTTCCTCGCTGGTCTTGGAGCCGACGTGGGACAGGTCGCACATGACGCCGACGCGGTTCATCTCGGCGACGATCTCGCGACCGAAGCCCGACAGGCCGCCGTCGCGCTCGTAGCAGCCGGTACCCACCAGATTCTGGGTGTTGTAGCACATCTGCACGATACCCACGCCCAGCTGCTTGAACACCTCGACGTAGCCGATCTGGTCTTCGTAGGCGTGGGCATTCTGGAAGCCGAAAAGGATGCCGGTCTTGCCCAGCTCCTTCGCCTTGCGGATGTCGGCGGTGGTGCGCACCGGCATCACCAGGTCGCTGTTCTCGCGGATCAGCTTCTGGCTGGAGGCAATGTTGTTGACCGTGGCCTGGAAGCCCTCCCACACCGACACGGTGCAGTTGGCCGCGGTCAGGCCGCCTTTACGCATGTCTTCGAACAGCTCACGGTTCCACTTGGCAATGATCAGCCCGTCGATAACGATGCTGTCGGCGTGCAATTCGGCTGGGCTCATCAGGCAGTCCCCTTATTGGCAATTCATGCGCCGAATCGTCTGCCGGCGCTTTGGGGTCAGCATATGCCTCGGTGCCCGGGCAGCCGGGTGCAAAAACGACAGGGGAATTGCCGAAAGCGTCAATCCGCGACAAAGGGTCTGCCAGGCGTCCCTTGCCCCATCTGTTCTTTGTCATGCGCATGGGCCAGAATCCGCCGCATCACTGGATTAGAGGGGGCTGCGACGCAATGAAATCGATCTTCCTGGCTTTGGCACTGCTGGCGACTGGCGCACAGGCGGCTGAAGAAGCCGACAACTCCCCGTGCGACAGCGTCGAACAGGACCAACAGACTCTGGAATGCGCCACTTTCAACAAAACCACCGCCGAGCAACTGCTGAGCGACAACCTGCAGGGCCTGCTCGAACGCCTGGGCACGCAATACGGCAGCGACAAGGCGCAGCTGGCCGACATCACCGCCAAGGTCCAGAACGCCCAGCAGCTGTGGCAGAAACAGCGCGACGCCGACTGCGCCATCGACACCTTCCCCGCCAAACCCGGCAGCAAGGCCTACGCCATTGCCCAGGCCGATTGCCTGGCGCGCATGAGCGATGAGCGGTCGGAGTTTCTGGAGTCGATCGGGCAGGAATAGGCCCGACCGATGCCTCTGCGGCAACCGTCATGACGTCATCGCGAGCAAGCTCGCTCCTACAGGTATGGCGCAACGCCTGTAGGAGCGAGCTTGCTCGCGAAAATCCCCTGACCTTCCCCTCCCCCCAGCTGTAACAAGCCATGAGCAATACCTGGACAAGGTTCTCGCCTTGGCCCGCAGGCGAATATAAGCAAAGATTGCTTAATCTTATAAAAGGCTTATATTCGTTCATGAACAGCATCCTGTGGACCCGTAAGGCCGTCAAACAACTGCTGCGATTGCACAGCGCCCATCAGGTACAGATCCGCGATGCGGTGACCTTGCTCGGCGACATGCCCGATACCGGCAACGTCAAGGCACTCAGCGGCCACACCTATGCCTACCGCCTGCGAGTGGGCAACTATCGAATCCTGTTCGACTGGGATGGCGCTATCCGAGTGGTCAGTATCCAAGAGGTCAAGAAACGTGACGAACGCACCTACTGACATCCAGATCATCAATGGCACGGACGGCAAGCCGGCGTTCGTGGTGATCCCTTATGCGCACTATGTGGCGCAACAGCAGGAGCCGGACCTGATCCCCCATGACGTGGTCAGCCGCATCGTTGACGGCGCCACGCCGATCCGCGCCTGGCGCGAACACCTGCACCTGACCCAGGACGAGGTCGCCAGGCGCCTGGGCATTTCCCAGTCGGCCTTCGCCCAGCAGGAAAGCGTCGCCAAGCCCCGGCGCGCCACCCGCGAGAAGATCGCCGCGGCCTTTGGCATTCGCGCCGACCAGCTGGAACTGTAAGCTGCACGCCATTCACCGAGAAAAGGTCTTTCCATGAGCATCTGCGGCATCGAAATCAAAGGCAGCGAAGCCATCTTCGCCATGGCCACCCTGCAAGACGGCACGGTGCAGCACCTGGCCAACGCCTGCAAGAAAATCGCCCTGGACGACGATGACGAGGCCACCAACGTCAAAGCCTTCGCCACCCAGGTCGCTGCCTTCGTCCGCGACAACGGCATCAGCCGCATTGCCATCAAGAAACGCAGTAAAAAAGGCGAATTCGCCGGCGGCCCGACCACCTTCAAGATCGAAGGCGTGTTCCAGCTGCTGGACAACTGCGAGGTGACCCTGCTATCGCCGCAGACCATCAATGCGCAGAACAAAAAGCACAACTTCGACCTGCCGGCGACGCTGAACAAGTATCAGCATGAGGCGTACAAGACCGCGTGTGCGGCGCTGCTGAAAAAATAACCCTGCGTAGGAGCGAGGCTTGCCCGCGATGGCGGTTTGTCTGACGCTGCGCGTTGCCTGCATCGCGAGCAAGCTTCGCTCCTACAGGATCAGGTCGCTCAGGCCTTCAGGCTTTGGCGCCGGTCTTCCCGCGGGCACTGGGCAAAACGCGCGCGATAGCTGCGGGTGAAATACGAGGGTGACTCGAAGCCGCAGGCGATGCTGACTTCCAGCACGCTCATGTCGGTCTGGCGCAGCAGTTGCCGGGCCTTTTCCAGGCGCAGCCCCAGGTAGAAGTTGCTCGGGGTGTCGTTCAGGTGCAGGCGGAACAAGCGTTCGAGCTGGCGTCGGGTGACCTTGATCGACTCGGCCAGTTGCAGGGTGCTCAGGGGCGGCTCGCTGTGTTGCTCCATCTCGCCGATCACCTGCACCAGTTTCTTGTTGCGGATACCGTAGCGGGTGGCGACTTCCATGCGCTGGTGGTCCTTGCGCGGGCGGATGCGCCCGAGCACGAACTGTTCGCTGACCTGGATCGCCAGCTCCGGGCCGTGGGCCTGGCCGATCAGGTCGAGCATCATGTCGATGGACGCGGTGCCGCCGGCCGAAGTGATGCGCCGCCGGTCGATCTCGAACAACTCCTGGGTCACGCTGAGCTGCGGATAGGACTCCTTGAACGCCTCGATCGCTTCCCAGTGCAGGGTCACGCGGTGGCCTTCGAGCAGCCCGGCTTCGGCCAGGACCACGCTGCCGGTGTCGATGCCGCCCAGGGTCACGCCCTCCACATCCAGGCGGCGCAACCAGTGCACCAGCGCCGGGGTGACGAACTTCAGTGGCTCGAAGCCAGCCACCACCAACAGGGTCGCGCCCTTCTTCAACGGCTCCAGCGCCGCATCGGCGTTGACCGACATGCCGTTGCTCGCCAATACCGCGCCGCCATCGGCGCTCAGCACATGCCAGCGATACAGCTCGCCGCGAAAGCGATTGGCCACCCGCAGCGGCTCAATGGCCGAGATGAACCCGATGGCCGAGAAGCCCGGCATCAGCAAGAAATAGAAATCCTGGGACATGGAACGCACTCGGATGACGGGCAGCGTGGCCACTGTGATACGCCGTTTCCACGCCGGGTTCAAGACGAAGGTCGCTGCAGTGCAAGAGCCGGTCGCCGCTGTGCGTTTTCAGCGCCCGCCGGCTGCGTAACGTGGCATCACCGGCGCACATAGACGCCGGGACCGACAATAACGACCTGCCGAGGAAACCTTCATGAAACGACTGATCAGCAGTTGCGTCCTTGCACTCAGCGGTACCGTCTTTCTCAGCTCCGGCGCCATGGCCGCCGACGCCGCCAGCTGCCAGAACGTGCGCCTCGGCGTGGTCAACTGGACCGACGTGATCGCCACCAGCGCCATGGCCCAGGTTCTGCTCGACGGCCTCGGCTACAAGACCAAGCAGACCAGCGCCTCGCAGCAGATCATTTTCGCCGGCATCCGCGACCAGCGCCTGGACCTGTTCCTCGGCTACTGGAACCCGCTGATGACCCAGACCATCACCCCGTTCGTCGACGCCAAGCAGGTCAAGGTGCTGGCCGAGCCCAGCCTCAAGGACGCCCGCGCCACCCTCGCCGTGCCCACCTACCTGGCGGACAAGGGCCTGAAGACCTTCGCCGACATCGCCAAGTTCGAGAAAGAGCTGGGCGGCAAGATCTACGGCATCGAGCCCGGCTCGGGCGCCAATACCCAGATCAAGGCGATGATCACCAAGAACCAGTTCGGCCTGGGCAAATTCCAGCTGGTCGAATCCAGCGAGGCCGGCATGCTGGCGGCGGTGGATCGCGCGGTACGACGCAAGGAAGCCGTGGTGTTCTTCGGCTGGGCGCCGCACCCGATGAACGTCAACGTGCAGATGACCTACCTCACCGGCAGCGACGATGCCCTGGGCCCGAACGAAGGCATGGCCACGGTGTGGACCGTTACCGCGCCGGCCTATGCCGAACAGTGCCCGAACGTCAGCCGGCTGCTGAGCAACCTGACGTTCAGCGCCGAGGACGAGAGCCGCATGATGCAGCCTCTGCTCGACCACAAGGACGCCCTGGAGTCGGCCAGGCAATGGCTGGCCGACCATCCGCAGGACAAGGCGCGCTGGCTCGAAGGGGTCACCACCTTCGATGGCAAGCCGGCCGCCGGCAACCTGAAACTGACCAGCCAATAACCACCCCGAACTCCCTCTGCGCAGCGCCAAACGGCTGCGCAGCGACTCACCACGCCTGTAAGGAACCCGCACCATGAACCACGACGTCATCATCACCTGCGCACTCACCGGTGCTGGCGACACGACCGCCAAGAGCCCCCACGTGCCGGTCACCCCGAAACAGATTGCCGCCGCCGCGGTGGAAGCGGCCAAGGCCGGCGCCACCGTGGTCCACTGCCACGTGCGCAACCCGCAAACCGGCAAGTTCAGCCGCGACGTCGCGCTGTACCGGGAGGTGATGGAGCGTATCCGCGAAGCGGACGTCGACATCATCGTCAACCTCACCGCCGGCATGGGCGGCGACCTGGAGATCGGCGCCGGCGAAAACCCGATGGAGTTCGGCCCCAATACCGACCTGGTCGGCCCGCTGACCCGCCTGGCCCACGTCGAGGAGCTGCTGCCGGAAATCTGCACCCTGGACTGCGGCACCCTGAACTTCGGCGACGGCGACACCATTTACGTGTCCACCCCGGCGCAACTGCGCGCCGGCGCCAAGCGCATCCAGGAGCTGGGGGTGAAGGCCGAGCTGGAAATCTTCGACACCGGCCACCTGTGGTTCGCCAAGCAGATGATCAAGGAAGGCCTGCTGGACGACCCGCTGTTCCAGCTGTGCCTGGGCATTCCCTGGGGCGCGCCGGCCGACACCACCACCATGAAGGCCATGGTCGACAACCTGCCGGCGGGCGCGGTCTGGGCCGGTTTCGGTATCGGCCGCATGCAGATGCCGATGGCCGCGCAGGCGGTGCTGCTGGGCGGCAACGTGCGGGTCGGCCTGGAGGACAACCTGTGGCTGGACAAGGGCGTGCTGGCGACCAACGGCCAGTTGGTGGAACGCGCCAGCGAGATCCTCAGCCGCCTCGGCGCCCGCGTCCTGACCCCGGCCGAGGGCCGGGCCAAGATGGGCCTGAGCAAGCGCGGCTGACCCGAAGGCGGTTGCCTGTAGCCGCTGCCGAGCCCGCGAGGCTGCGCACGGCTGCAACGCAGCCGCCACAAGGGCGACCACGAGTTACCTGATCCACCGCGCCGACCGGCCTTACGACTGCTGCGCAGCCGCACGCAGCCTCGCGTTGCTCGGCAGCGGCTACAGATATGTTCACTTTTGACTTTCAGGAAACCTGTCATGAGCTTTATCACCGAGATCAAAACCTTCGCTGCCCTGGGCAGCGGTGTCATCGGCAGCGGCTGGGTAGCGCGCGCCCTCGCCCACGGCCTGGACGTGGTGGCCTGGGATCCGGCGCCCGGCGCCGAGGCGGCCCTGCGCAAGCGCGTGGCCAATGCCTGGGGTGCCCTGGAAAAACAGGGCCTGGCACCGGGCGCTTCGCAGGATCGCCTGCGCTTTGTCGCGACCATCGAGGAGTGCGTGAAAGACGCCGACTTCATCCAGGAAAGCGCCCCGGAACGCCTGGAACTGAAACTCGAGCTGCACGCCAGGATCAGCGCCGCGGCCAAGCCCGATGCGCTGATCGGCTCCAGCACCTCCGGCCTGCTGCCGAGCGAGTTCTACGAGAGTTCCACCCACCCGCAACGCTGCGTGGTCGGCCACCCGTTCAACCCGGTGTACCTGCTGCCGCTGGTGGAAGTGGTCGGCGGCAAGAACACCGCGCCAGAAGCCGTGCAGGCGGCGATTAAGATCTATGAATCCCTCGGCATGCGCCCGCTGCATGTACGCAAGGAAGTCCCGGGTTTTATCGCCGACCGTCTTTTGGAGGCGCTGTGGCGCGAGGCCCTGCACCTGGTCAACGACGGCGTCGCCACCACCGGCGAAATCGACGACGCGATCCGCTTCGGCGCCGGCCTGCGCTGGTCGTTCATGGGTACCTTCCTGACCTACACCCTGGCCGGGGGCGATGCCGGCATGCGGCACTTCATGGCCCAGTTCGGCCCGGCCCTGCAGCTGCCGTGGACCTACCTGCCGGCCCCGGAACTGACCGACAAGCTGATCGACGACGTGGTCGAAGGCACTGCCGAGCAGCTCGGCACACACAGCATTTCGGCGCTGGAGCGCTATCGTGATGACTGCCTGCTCGCCGTGCTCGACGCGGTGAAAACCACCAAGGCCAAGCACGGCATGAGCTTCAGCGAATAACCCCCATCCCTGTAGCCGCTGCCGCAGGCTGCGATCGGCTCCGAAGGAGACGCGCTCATGCGGCCCTCGGAAGGCTCTTCGAGCCTTATCGCAGCCTGCGGCAGCGGCTACAGGTTCAGCCCGCCATTTTCGTGAGCCCATGACATGCCTGCACTCACCACCTACACCACCCGCATCAGCCCCGACTGGGTCGATTACAACGGCCACCTGCGGGACGCCTTCTACCTGCTGATTTTCAGCTACGCCACCGACGCCCTGATGGACCAGCTGGGCATGGACAGCAACCACCGCGAAGCCAGCGGCAACTCGCTGTTCACCCTGGAGCTGCACCTCAATTACCTGCATGAAGTGAAGCTCGATACCGAGGTCGAAGTGCGCACCCAAATCATCGGCCACGACCGCAAGCGCCTGCACCTGTACCACAGCCTGCACAAGGTCGGTGGCGACCTGGAACTGGCCGGCAACGAGCAGATGCTGCTCCACGTAGACCTCGCCGGCCCGCGTTCGGCGCCGTTCAGCGAGCCGGTGCTGAACAGGTTGCGAGCCATCGCCGCCGAGCAGGCCGACCTGCCCGCCCCTGCCTGGATCGGCCGGGTGATTGCCTTGCCGCCGGAAAAATAACCACCCCTGGGTCTGTACGAAAAGTCGGCGAGCGAAGGTCAGGCAAGGCAAAAACAGGCGAGGAAGCGGAGTGTAGGGGCCTACATGAGCATTCCGAGCCTGTTTTTAACGCAGCATGACCGAGCGCAGCCACTTTTCGTACAGAGCCTAAAAAAGGACTGCACCGTGAATACCTCCACCGCTTTTGCCGACTTCCGCAGTTACCCGTTGATCAGCGCGTTGACCGCCGTACAAGCCCTGGCGGACCGTGTTCAGGTGCAGTGGGCCGACGGTCGCTCGAGCCCCTTTCATCATCAGTGGCTGCGCGACAACTGCCCCTGCCCGCACTGCGTCTACAGCGTCACCCGCGAGCAGGTGCTGGAGATAGTCGACGTCGCCGAAGACCTGGCCCCGGCGTCCAGCAGGATCGACGCCCAGGGCTGCCTGAGCATCGCCTGGCAGGACGGCCACCTCAGCCGCTTCGACCCGGGCTGGCTGCGGGCCCACGCCTACGACGATGAAAGCCGCGCCGAGCGCCGTGCGCGCCGGCCGCAAAGCCAGCTGTGGGACAGCCGGCTGCAACTGCCGGTATTCGAATACCAGGCGCTGATGGAGGACCCGCAGGCGCTGCTGCAATGGCTGCTGGCGGTGCGCGATATCGGCCTGACGCAGGTCCGCGGCGTGCCCACCGAACCGGGGTCGCTGGCCCAGGTCGCCAAGCGTATTGCCTTTATCCGCGAGAGCAATTTCGGCGTGCTGTTCAACGTACAGTCCAAGGCCGACGCCGACAGCAACGCCTACACCGCCTTCAACCTGCCGCTGCACACCGACCTGCCGACCCGCGAGCTGCAACCGGGCCTGCAGTTCCTGCATTGCCTGGTGAACAACGCCGAAGGTGGCGAAAGCATTTTTGTCGATGGTTTTGCCATCGCCGACGCCTTGCGCCGCGAAGACCCCGAGGCATTTCGCGCGTTGTGCGAGATCCCCGTGGAGTTTCGCAACAAGGACCGCCACAGCGACTACCGCTGCCTGGCGCCAGTGATCGCCCTGGATGCAGTGGGCGACGTCGCGGAGATCCGCATGGCCAACTTCCTGCGCGGGCCGTTCGAAGCCTCGGTGGACGAGATGCCCCGGCTGTACCGCGCCTATCGACGTTTTATCGCCATGACCCGCGAGCCGCGCTTTCGCCTGATCCAGCGCCTCAACCCCGGCGAACTGTGGTGCTTCGACAACCGCCGCACCCTGCACGCGCGCAACGCCTTCGACCCCGCCAGCGGCGCGCGACATTTCCAGGGGTGCTACATCGATCGCGACGAGTTGCTGTCGCGAATCCTGGTGTTGCAGCGCTAGACCGCGTCGGTTCTATCGCGAGCAAGCTCGCTCCTACAGGTACGCGCAGTTTCCTGTAGGAGCGAGCTTGCTCGCGAAAAAATCTCCCAGGCGGCGCATTTTTTCCAGACAAAAAAAGACCCCGATCAAGCCGTGACAGGATCGGGGCAGAGGAGGTTTTCTGAGGAGCCGACACGAGGGTGACCAAACCTTCGATGACCGAGCTGGAATCCAGTGTGCCCAGTCGCCCTCAAGCCAAGTTAGCCGAAAACGACCTGTTCATAGGCATCCCGGCCATTGCGACAATTCGCCCTTGCCGACTGTCCGGACGGCTACCAGAATCGGCTCACGACCACGCTCCCTGAACAAGGATAAGAGTCATGATGCACGCGGATCTGATTGACCAGGACGACCTGCTCGGCCAACTGAGGGCCCTGGGTTTTGAAATGCCAGCCGGCGCCACGGCCGACCAGGCCTGCGAGTGCGCGGTGCGCGGCTTGAGCGATGCCCGGGCCAAGGCCCTCAAGGGCATGGTCGAGCAGATGCTCACCGGCAATGCGACCATCCTGCCGGCCGTGCGCCAGGCCATCGACAAACAGCTGTTGCCGGCCCTGGCCCAGTTCCAGAACAGCCGCGCCTGAGCCTTCGCCGGGAGCGGATCGCGGCGTAGAGTGCGGTACTTGCACACCAAGGAACCGCCCCCATGATTCGAATCGAACCCTGCCAGTCAGCCCATCGATCGGGCTGGCTGTCATTGCGCCAGGCGCTGTGGCCCGACTGCCCGGCCGAGGAACACCTGGAGGAAATCGCCAGCTTGCTGGACGACCCGCAGCGCTATATCAACCTGCTCGCTTATACCGCCGAGGGCCAGCCAGTGGGATTGGCCGAAGCTTCGTTGCGGCGCGACTACGTCAACGGCACCGAGCATTCGCCGGTGGTGTTTCTGGAGGGGTTGTACGTCAGCGCCGAACAGCGGCGCCAGGGCATTGCCGAACAACTGATAGAAGCCGTCGCCCAATGGGGACGGGACCAGGGCTGCGTGGAAATGGCTTCGGATACCGGCCTGGAAAACCTGTTGAGCCAGACCGTGCACAAGGCGCTCGGTTTCGAGGAAACCGAGCGCGTCGTGTACTTCAGGAAAAGCCTGTGATTACAGCCTGACGCTGGCGAAGGTCGATTCGTTGCGCGCCTGGCTCAGCGAGGACATCGGGCCAGCCAGCACCAGCGCCTGCGGAATCGGCATCATCGCCACCTGTTGAGCGGTGTTGGATCCTACGCGTTCGTCACGCGGTGGAATGCCGAAGTACTCGCGGTAGCACTTGGAGAAGTGCGGCGTGGAGACGAAACCGCAGACCGAGGCCACTTCGATGATCGACATCGGCGTCTGCTTGAGCAGCTGGCGGGCGCGGATCAGCCGCAGCTTCAGGTAGTAGCGCGATGGCGAGCAGTGCAGGTATTTCTGGAACAGCCGCTCCAGCTGGCGCCGCGATACCGAGACATAGACCGCCAGTTCGTCGAGGTCGATCGGCTCTTCCAGGTTGGCTTCCATCAGCGCGACGATTTCCTGCAACTTCGGCTGGTTGGTGCCGAGCATGTGCTTGAGCGGCACGCGCTGGTGATCCTGCTCGTTGCGGATGCGTTCGTAGACGAACATTTCCGAGATCGCCGCCGACAGTTCACGGCCGTGATCGCGGCTGATCAGGTGCAGCATCATGTCCAGCGGCGCGGTGCCGCCGGAGCTGGTGAAGCGGTTGCGGTCGAGGGTGAACAAGCGAGTGCTCATGGCCACCCGCGGGAAAGCTTCCTGCATCGAGGCCAGGCATTCCCAGTGCACGCTGCAATCGAAACCGTCGAGCAGGCCGGCGCAGGCCAGGGCCCAACTGCCGGTGCAGACCGCGCCGAGACGGCGGGACTGGCGCGCCTGGCTTTGCAGCCAGGACACATGCTCGCGGGTCACGGTGCGCTGGATGCCGATGCCGCCGCAGACGATCACAGTGTCCAGGGCGGGGGCTTTGTGCATGGAGGCGTCGGGGGTGATCTGCAGGCCATCACTGGCCCAGACCTGGCCGCCGTCGACGCTGAGGGTGGTCCAGCGATACAGCTCGCGACCGGACAACTGGTTGGCCATGCGCAGCGGCTCGACCGCGGAGGCCAGGGAAATCAGCGTGAAATTGTCCAGCAGCAAAAAGCCGATGGATTGAGGCGCACGGTTCTGGGGTTGAGCCCCGGAGTTGAACGTCGTCATCGCGGTATCTCCTCACACAAAGCAGGTGATGGCCTCAGGCGGAGGCTCTTGTTATTGCCATCATTCTCACGTGGGAGACGGGCTTTGTGATGACAGAGCAATTGCCATGCCTAAAATTGAATGGCCATTCAATAACTCCTGAAAACGACGTCGCGATGCGTCTATATAAGCCGTGCGCAATGTGCGGGTTATCAGTGCCGAATCGGCCGTGGAGGGCCCTGGGCCGGTGGCTGTGAGCAAATCGGTAGCACTTGTGGGAACGGCGAGAAACGTCCCGGGAAAAGAGTGTCACCGCAAGCACAGGCGGGCGCTCAGCCGAGGTGAGTGAAAAACCTGACCGATGAGCCCTTGGACTTACCTGTTTGCGACGCTCCAAAAGGTGGCGAGGGCGTCGCGGGGTGTTCAATTTATGAGCAGAACATTGCCATTGAGGTGGGTGAATTCTGCTTGTGGATGGTGGTGAAATACCGGGCGTCATCGCGAGCAAGCTCGCTCCTACAGGAGAACGCGGCACCTTGTAGGAGCGAGCTTGCTCGCGATGGACCGCGCAGCGGCCCCACTGTTTAAGCCCTCAACACTCCACAGCGCTGACCGCCAACCCGCCGCGCGATGTCTCCTTGTATTTGTCATGCATATCGGCGCCGGTATCGCGCATGGTGCGGATCACCCGGTCCAGGGAAATGAAGTGCTGGCCGTCGCCGCGCAGGGCCATTTGCGCGGCATTGATAGCCTTCACCGCGGCAATCGCGTTGCGCTCGATGCACGGCACCTGCACCAGGCCGCCGACCGGGTCGCAGGTCAGGCCGAGGTTATGCTCCAGGCCGATTTCCGCGGCGTTGCACAGCTGCTCCGGCGACGCCCCGAGAATCTCCGCCAGACCGGCGGCAGCCATGGCGCAGGCAGAACCCACCTCGCCCTGGCAACCGACTTCGGCACCGGAGATCGAGGCGTTCTTCTTGCAAAGGATCCCCACCGCCGCCGCGCCGAGGAAAAAGTCCACCACGTTGGCGTCGGTGACATCCTCGCTGAAGCGCATGAAATAATGCAGCACCGCCGGAATGATCCCCGCCGCGCCGTTGGTCGGCGCCGTCACCATGCGCCCGCCGGCGGCGTTCTCTTCATTGACCGCCAGGGCATACAGGTTGACCCACTCCATGGCGCTCAGGGTCGAGCCGATCACATTGGGTTTGTTCAATTCCTGCAGGCTGCGGTGCAGCTTGGCCGCGCGGCGTCGCACATTGAGCCCGCCGGGCAGGATGCCTTCATGCTTGAGGCCCTGCTCGACGCAATCCTGCATGGCCTGCCAGAGCTTCATCAGGCCCGCGCGGATCTCCTCCTCCGAACGCCAGACCTTCTCGTTGGCCATCATCAGTTCGGCCACCCGCAGGTTGTGCTTCTGGCACAGGCTCAGCAGCTCCACGGCGCTGGAGAAGTCGTAAGGCAATTCGGTGCGATCCAGGTCCACCACGCCGCTGCTGGCCTGGGCCTCGTCGACGACAAAACCGCCGCCCACGGAATAATAGGTATCGCGGTGCAGCTCCCCGGACTCGCCTTCGGCCACCAGGGTCATGGCGTTGGGGTGGAACGGCAGGTTCTCGTCGAGCAGCAGCATGTCGCGCGCCCAGACGAAGGGGATCGGCAGGCGGTTGTCGAGCAGCAGGGTATTGGTTTCGCGCAGGGTCTCGATGCGACCGCCGATCTGCGACGGATCGATCGCATCCGGCCATTCGCCCATCAGCCCCATGATTACCGCGTTGTCGCTGCCGTGCCCGATGCCGGTGGCCGACAGCGAACCGTAGAGCCTTACCTCGATGCGGCGCACCTGCTCCAGCAGGTCTTTTTCCCGCAGCGCCTGGACGAACAGCACCGCGGCGCGCATGGGCCCGACGGTGTGGGAACTGGAGGGGCCGATGCCGATTTTGAACAGGTCGAAAACACTGATAGCCATTACTGCGAAACTCCTCGATGAGCACACGCCGGGCGCCCAAACGCCCGGTGGCGAAGCTGCTACGCTCAAGCAGTAATCCGCCGAGATACGCGCATCATCAGGCTTTTGCAGTGTCGTTCGACGTCTCACACCGACTCACTCATGCCCACCAACGCCGTGGCCCGCCGACCTCCGGTTCTGGCCGTTTTTTTGCGGTTCAGATGGGCAAAAAGTGCTGAAAAAAGCTGTAAGCGACCTTACCGACACTGGATGCGACCCTCCCTGTACTGGATACGACGCACCCTGTAGGCGTCAGATTTTCACTGGTACATGATCAGTCTCGACTCGATTGCAAGGCACTGTGGTAGAGCTGTCCCACTCGCCCCAACCGCAACACTTATAAGTGCGGTCAGACACACCGCCAGAAAACACCCAGGAGTCCATCCCATGAAAGGTTCCCCGTCGTTGTTGTTGGCCGCCATGCTGAGTCTGCCGCTTCTGGCGCACGCCGCAGAACCGGCGCAATGCAGCACCGTAAACTTCTCCGATGTCGGCTGGACCGACATCACCGTCACCACCGCGACCACCAGCGTGGTTCTCGAGGCACTTGGCTACAAGACCAAGACCACGATGATTTCCGTGCCGGTGACCTACAAGTCCCTGGCCGACGGCAAGAACATGGACGTGTTCCTCGGCAACTGGATGCCGACCATGGAAAACGACATCAAGCCCTATCGCGATGCCGGCACTGTGGAAACCATCCGCGCCAACCTGGAGAACGCCAAGTACACCCTGGCGGTCCCGGAAGAGCTGTACAACAAGGGCCTGAAGGATTTCGCCGACATCGCCAAGTTCAAGAAAGAACTGGACGGCAAGATCTACGGTATCGAGCCGGGTAACGACGGCAACCGCATGATCCAGAGCATGATCGACAAGAACGCCTTCGGCCTGAAAGACGCCGGCTTCAAGGTGGTCGAGTCCAGCGAGGCGGGCATGCTGTCCCAGGTCGAGCGCGCGCAACGGCGCAGCACCGCGGTGGTGTTCCTGGGCTGGGAACCGCACCCGATGAACACCCGTTTCAAGATGAAGTACCTGACCGGCGGCGACGAGTTCTTCGGCCCCAACTACGGCCAGGCGACCATCTACACCAACACCCGCAAGGGCTACGCCGAGGAATGCAGCAACGTTGGTCAGTTGCTGAAGAATCTGTCGTTCACCCTGAATATGGAAAGCACCCTGATGGGTAACGTCCTGGACGACAAGATGAAGCCCGAGGCGGCCGCCAAGGCCTGGCTGAAGAAAAACCCCGAGGTACTCGATACCTGGCTCGCTGGCGTGACCACCATTGACGGAAAACCAGGCCTGGAGGCCGTGAAAGCCAAGCTTGCGCAAGCTGCTAATTAAGTAGGTCGCTTACGCCGGGTGGGTTCGCCCGCCCGGGCTGTTTATTCCTTGCATGCGGACGTTCAATACCATGCTCATTGATCAGAAAATCCCTTTAGGCCAGTACATCGCTGCCTTCGTTGAATGGTTGACGCAACACGGCGCCAACACATTCGATGCGATCGCATCGACCCTGGAAACGATGATCCACGGCGTGACGTTTGCGCTGACCTGGTTCAACCCGCTGGCCTTGATCGGCCTGATTGCCTTGCTGGCGCACATCATTCAACGCAAATGGGGCCTGACGGCCTTTGTCGTGCTGTCCTTCCTGCTGATTCTCAATCTGGGTTACTGGCAGGAAACCATGGAAACCCTGGCCCAGGTGCTGTTCGCCACCCTGGTCTGCGTGCTCATTGGCGTGCCGTTGGGCATCGTCGCCGCGCACAAGCCGATGTTCTACACCATGATGCGTCCGGTGCTCGATCTGATGCAGACCGTACCGACCTTCGTTTACCTCATTCCTACCCTGACCCTGTTCGGTCTGGGCGTTGTGCCGGGCCTGATCTCCACGGTGGTGTTCGCCATTGCCGCGCCGATCCGCCTGACCTACCTGGGCATCCGCGATGTACCACAAGAGTTGATGGACGCCGGCAAGGCCTTTGGCTGCTCGCGCCGTCAACTGTTGTCGCGTATCGAGCTGCCCCACGCCATGCCGAGCATCGCTGCCGGCATCACCCAGTGCATCATGCTGTCGTTGTCGATGGTGGTGATCGCAGCCCTGGTGGGCGCCGACGGCCTGGGCAAACCCGTGGTCAACGCACTGAACACCGCCGATATCGCCCTGGGCTTCGAAGCAGGCCTGGCAATCGTACTGCTGGCGATCATGCTCGACCGTATCTGCAAACAACCCGAAGCCAAAGTAGGGGGTGACGCATGAGCATAATCCGCTTCGATAACGTCGACGTTATCTTCTCCAAGGATCCACGCGAGGCGCTCAAGCTGCTGGATCAGGGCATGAGCCGCAACGAGATCCTGAAAAAGACCGGCCAGATCGTCGGTGTGGAAAAGGCCAGCCTGGACATCGAGAAAGGCGAAATCTGCGTGCTGATGGGCCTCTCCGGTTCCGGCAAGTCGAGCCTGCTGCGCTGCATCAACGGCCTCAACACCGTCAGCCGCGGCAAGCTGTTCGTCGAGCATGACGGCAGGCAGATCGACATCGCTTCCTGCACCCCGGCGGAACTGAAGATGATGCGCACCAAGCGCATCGCCATGGTGTTCCAGAAGTTCGCCCTGATGCCCTGGCTGACCGTTCGCGAGAACATCAGCTTCGGCCTGGAGATGCAGGGCCGGCCGGAAAAGGAACGGCGCAAGCTGGTGGACGAGAAACTCGAGCTGGTGGGACTGACCCAGTGGCGCAACAAGAAGCCCGACGAATTGTCCGGCGGTATGCAGCAGCGTGTCGGCCTGGCCCGCGCCCTGGCGATGGACGCCGACATCCTGCTGATGGATGAACCTTTCTCCGCCCTCGATCCGCTGATCCGCCAGGGCCTGCAGGACGAACTGCTGGAACTGCAACGCAAGCTGAGCAAGACCATCGTGTTCGTCAGCCATGACCTCGACGAAGCCCTGAAACTGGGCAGCCGCATCGCCATCATGAAAGACGGCCGGATCATCCAGTACAGCAAGCCGGAAGAGATCGTGCTGAACCCGGCGGACGACTATGTGCGCACCTTCGTCGCCCATACCAACCCGCTCAACGTGCTCTGCGGTCGCAGCCTGATGCGCACCCTGGACAACTGCAAGCGCATCAACGGCTCCGTGTGCCTGGATCCGGGTGGCGACTCCTGGCTCGACCTGGCCGAGGGCAACACCATCAAGGGCGCACGCCAGAACGGCGCCAGCCTCGACCTGCAGAACTGGATCCCGGGCCAGGCGGTGGAAGGCCTGGGCCGCAAGCCGACCCTGGTGGACTCCAGCATCGGCATGCGCGATGCGCTGCAGATCCGCTACCAGACCGGCAACAAGCTGGTGCTGCACGACAACAACAAGGTGGTGGGGATCCTTGGCGACAGCGAGCTCTACCACGCGCTGCTCGGCAAGAACCTGGGGTAACAGCGACACGTAAACAAAAACGCCGCGACATTGATCGCGGCGTTTTTGTTTTATCGGGAAAGTCTTCAGTAGGATCGCCCCCTGTTGCAGGAGCCCGCTTGCTGGCGATGGGGGCGTTGCTGATGTTGCGGGGAACCAGGTACATCGCTTCGCGGGCAAGTCGGATCGCCGCCCGCTCGCTCCTACAGAGGCATGCGTGTGCGTCTTCTGTAGGAGCGGCCGGTCGACGCTCGATTGCCCGCGATGAAGGCGACGCGGTGTAACAGGGCTACACCGCGACCTCTTAGCTGTAGACCCGGCCAAGGAGCTGCCGATGGCTTTCGAACTGATCGAGCACGTCACGGGTGATCTGCTCCTGAGTGAAGCCCATCAGGTCGTATTCCTGGCTGCCGTTGTGCAGGTAGACCTCGGCGCGGTAGTAGCGCGCACGCTCTTCCGGCGCATCGGCCGATTCGCTCGGCGCCGCCAGATAGCCGTCCAGGCTCACTTCATAGACGAAAGGGTTGCCCTCTTCCATCTCGATCCGCACGCCCATGCAGCGCTTGGACTTGCCCAGCAGGGTTTGCACATCCAGGCCCTGGTTGCGCAGCTGGGTAGCGGCTTCTTCCAGTGCCGGCGTCACGTGCTTGTCCATGAAACGCTGGACCACCGCCTGGGTCGGCTGCAGGTCCAGCTGGGTCAGGCGCTCGCTGAAACCACGACGACCACGGGCCGCCAGTTCCGCTTGCTCCTGTTCGATCTGCGTGTCCTGGCGCATGGCCTTGTGCAGGCCGAACATGAAGCACACCAGCACCACCGAGAACGGCAGGCCGGCCAGCACCACCATGGTCTGCATGGCTTCGAAGTTACCGGCGAACAGCAGGCCGACGGTCACCAGGGTGATCACCACCGACCAGAAGATCCGCAGCCAGTGCGGGGCGTCTTCGTCGACGTTGCCGCCCTTGCAGGACAGGTTGGCCATCATCACCGCGCCGGAGTCGGCCGGGGTCAGGAACAGCACGAAGCCGACGAAAATCGACACGCCGATGACAATCTTCGACGCCGGGTAATGGTCCAGCAGCTGGTAGATCGCCATGGATGGCTGTTCCAGCGCCGTCTTGCCCAGCTCCACCGCACCATGGTTCATCACCAGGTCCAGGGCCGAGTTACCGAACACCGACAGCCAGGCCAGGGTGAAGCCCAGCGGAATCAGCAGCACGCCCGCCACCAGCTCGCGCACGGTACGGCCACGGGAAATACGCGCGATGAACATGCCGACGAATGGCGCCCAGGAAATCCACCACGCCCAGTAGAACAGGGTCCACAGGCCCAGCCAGCGGTCGGACTTGGCGTTGTCGCCTTCGTACACATAGAGGTCGAAGGTCTTGAGCACCACACCGTTGAGGTAATCGCCGACGTTTTGCACGAAACCGTTGAGCAGGTGCAGGGTCGGACCAAACAGCAGCACGAAGATCAGCAGGCCGCTGAACAGCACGATGTTCAGGTTGGACAGGCGGCGGATGCCGTTTTCCACACCCGATACCGCAGCGATGGTGGCCACGGTGCTCATGACGATGATCACGATCAGCAGGTTGGTGTTGCTGTGTTCCATGCCGAACAGGTTTTCCAGGCCGGAAGACACCTGCATCGAACCGATGCCCAGGTTGGTCACCAGGCCCAGCAGGGTCACGAACATGCCGAAACCATCCACCGCATGACCGGCCGCGCCCTTGACCCAGCGCTCGCCCACCAGTGGGTACAACGCCGAACGCAGCGCCAGCGGCTGGTTGTGGCGGTAGGCAAAGTAGGCCACGGCCAGGCCGACCAGGGCGTAGATCGCCCAGCCGTGCAGGCCCCAGTGCAGGAAAGTCAGCTGCAGCGCCTGGCGCGCGGCCTGGTTGCTGCCCGCTACGCCTTCAGGCGGGTTGAAGTAATGGTCCAGCGGTTCGGAAGCGCCGAAGTACAGCAGCGAGATACCGATACCGGACGAGAACAGCATGCCGGCCCAGGCGCCATAGCTGAAATCCGGGGTGTCTTGCTTGGTCCCCAGCTTGAGCTTGCCGTAGGAGGAAAACGCCAGGCCGACGACGAATACCAGATAGGCGGCGATCACCACCATGTAGTACCAGCCGAAGCTGCGGGACAACCAGGCCTGGGCAATGCCAAGCAGTCTGCCGGCCTCTTGCGGGGCGATGATCAGAATGGCGGTCAGCAACAGGATCAGCGCGGTAGAGGTGTAGAACACCCAACCGTTGACCCGCACCTTTTCCGGTGGGGTCTTTATAAGAGAGGCAGAACTCATGGCACAGATGCTCCAGGCAGTGCGAGAGAAGAACACAAGGCAACACGGCACCCGACCAATCGGTTAGTTGGCAGCCGACCGACGGGTGATATAAAGACACCCCGAAAAAGCCCGAACCTGCAGGAGTTGCGTTGAGAACCAGCGTCGAAGGCCGAGTGCAAACGTGCAGTTCGTCACCTGGCCTTAAGCGTCTTGCCCATTCAACACATCCGTCCTCGCTGGCTCACGCTATGCCCTGCTTGGGTTTCAGGCTTTTTCGGAGGTCGCTTTTCCGCCATCTACACGCAGGAAGGACCTGGAGGCAGCGACGATTTGTCGCAGATCTTATTCTTTGTTGATTGAACGTTCAATCAAAACAAAATAGACTGGCCCTCACGCCGGTAGCCGTTTTACGACTGCCAGCAGGCCTAAGGAGATGTGCAAGATGCCCAAGGTCGGTATGCAACCCATCCGCCGCCAGCAGTTGATCGAAGCCACGTTGCTGGCGGTCGATCAGGTCGGGATGGGGGACGCCAGCATTGCGCTGATCGCCCGTTTGGCCGGTGTCTCGAACGGCATCATCAGTCACTACTTTCAGGACAAGAACGGCCTGATCGCCGCCACGGCGCAGTATCTGATGAGTGTCCTCAGCGAGAACGTCACCGCGCGCCGTCAGGCGCTGGAGGACAAGAGCCCGCGGGCGCACCTCCAGGTGATCATCGAAGGCAACTTCGACGCCAGCCAGGTCAATGGCCCGGCAATGAAAACCTGGCTGGCCTTCTGGGCCACCAGCATGCACCACCCGTCTTTGCACAGGTTGCAGCGGATCAACGATCACCGCCTGTATTCCAACCTGTGCTGCCAGTTCCGCCGCGTCCTGCCGCTGGATGATGCACGCAGCGCAGCGCGAGGCCTGGCAGCCCTGATCGACGGTTTGTGGTTGCGCGGCGCGCTGTCGGGAGACTCTTTCGACACCGAGCAGGCGCACCGGATCGCTTACGAATACATGGATTTCCAACTGGCTAAGCAGGAGCGCTAGAGCACATTACAAGACGCTCGGCCCCCTGAACTGCCACTGACCAGCGCGCCCAGGCTACACGGCGCGCCCAGTGGTGAACGCCAACCACTTATGCACTTGCGAGGACTATCAACATGGCCCGTTTCGAACTGCAAAAACTCTACATTGACGGCGGCTACACCGACGCCGGCAGCGACGCCACCTTCGACGCCATCAACCCGGCCAACGGTGAAGTCCTCGCTCAAGTGCAACGTGCGACCAAGGAAGACGTCGAGCGCGCTGTCGTCAGCGCCGAGAAAGGCCAGAAGATCTGGGCCGCGATGACCGCCATGGAGCGTTCGCGCATCCTGCGTCGCGCCGTGGATATCCTGCGCGAGCGCAACGATGAACTGGCTGCCCTGGAAACCCTGGACACCGGCAAGGCCTACTCCGAAACCAAGTATGTCGACATCGTCACCGGCGCCGACGTGCTGGAATACTACGCGGGCCTGGTACCGGCCATCGAAGGCGAGCAGATCCCGCTGCGCACCACTTCGTTCGTCTACACCCGTCGCGAGCCGCTGGGCGTCGTGGCCGGTATCGGCGCGTGGAACTACCCGATCCAGATCGCCCTGTGGAAATCCGCGCCAGCCCTGGCGGCCGGTAACGCGATGATCTTCAAGCCAAGCGAAGTCACCTCGCTGACCACCCTGAAACTGGCCGAGATCTACACCGAAGCCGGCGTTCCGGCTGGCGTGTTCAACGTCCTGACCGGTAGCGGTCGCGAAGTCGGCACCTGGCTGACCGAACACCCGCGCATCGAGAAAGTCTCCTTCACCGGCGGCACCGACACCGGCAAGAAGGTCATGGCCAGCGCTTCCAGCTCCTCGCTGAAAGACGTGACCATGGAACTGGGCGGCAAGTCGCCGCTGATCATCTTCGACGACGCCGATCTGGATCGCGCCGCCGACACCGCGATGATGGCCAACTTCTACAGCTCCGGCCAGGTCTGCACCAACGGTACCCGTGTCTTCGTACCGAGCCACCTGAAAGCCGCTTTCGAAGCCAAGATCGTCGAGCGCGTCGCGCGCATTCGCGTTGGCAGCCCGGAAGACGAAAACACCAACTTCGGCCCGCTGGTCAGCTTCGCCCACATGGAAAGCGTGCTGGGCTACATCGCCAAGGGCAAGGAAGAAGGCGCCCGCCTGCTGTGCGGCGGCGAACGCCTGACCGACGGCGCATTCGCCAAAGGCGCATTCGTGGCACCGACCGTGTTCACCGACTGCACCGACGAGATGACCATCGTTCGCGAAGAAATCTTCGGCCCGGTGATGAGCATCCTGACCTACGAAACCGAAGAAGAAGTGATCCGTCGCGCCAACGACACCGACTTCGGCCTGGCCGCCGGTGTGGTAACCCGCGACCTGAACCGCGCGCACCGCGTGATTCATCAGCTCGAAGCCGGTATCTGCTGGATCAACGCCTGGGGCGAATCCGACGCCAAGATGCCGGTCGGTGGCTACAAGCAGTCGGGTGTTGGCCGTGAGAACGGCATCAGCTCGCTGAACAACTTCACCCGCATCAAATCGGTACAGGTCGAGCTGGGCGACTACGCCTCGGTGTTCTAAGGCGAAATTCGCTTCGCCTGCGAGGCCGCCTTCGCGGGCAAGAACTAGGCGTCCCCCCTGCTCCTACAGAAGCACGCAAATCTCCTGTAGGAGCGGAGCTTGCCCGCGATCGAGTGCGCAGCACTCGCCATGGCCAGACCTGACCAACTCCAAAGAGGGTGCATTCAATGTCCCAAGAATACGATTACATCATCATCGGTGCCGGCTCCGCCGGTAACACCCTGGCGACCCGTCTGACTGAAGACGAAGGCGTCACCGTGCTGCTGCTCGAAGCCGGCGGCCCGGACTACCGTTTCGACTTCCGCACGCAGATGCCGGCAGCCCTGGCATTCCCGCTGCAAGGCCGTCGCTACAACTGGGCCTACGAGACCGACCCAGAGCCACACATGAACGGTCGCCGGATGGAATGCGGCCGCGGCAAGGGCCTGGGCGGTTCCTCGCTGATCAACGGCATGTGCTACATCCGCGGCAACGCCATGGACTACGACGGCTGGGCAAAACTGCCAGGCCTGGAAGACTGGACCTACCTGGACTGCCTGCCGTATTTCCGCAAGGCGGAAACCCGCGACATCGGCCCGAACGACTACCACGGTGGCGACGGCCCGGTCAGCGTGACCACGCCGAAAGCCGGCAACAACCCGCTGTTCCACGCCATGGTCGAAGCCGGCGTGCAAGCCGGTTACCCGCGTACCGAAGACCTCAACGGCTACCAGCAGGAAGGTTTCGGTCCGATGGACCGCACCGTGACGCCTAAAGGCCGTCGCGCCAGCACCGCCCGCGGCTACCTCGACGTGGCGAAAAAGCGTTCGACCCTGAGCATCGTCACCCACGCCCTGACCGACAAGATCCTGTTCGAAGGCAAGCGTGCCGTTGGCGTGCGTTACCTGGTCGGCTCCGCCGAAGAGCGCGTCGAAGCCCGTGCCCGCAAGGAAGTGCTGCTGTGCTCCGGCGCCATCGCCTCGCCACAGATCCTGCAACGCTCCGGCGTCGGCCCGGCCAAGCTGCTGGAAAGCCTGGACATCCCGGTGGTCCACGACCTGCCGGGCGTCGGCGAAAACCTGCAAGACCACCTGGAGCTGTACCTGCAGTACGCCTGCACCCAGCCGGTCTCGCTGTACCCGTCGCTGCTCTGGTACAACCAGCCGGCCATCGGTGCCGAATGGCTGTTCAATGGCACCGGCATCGGCGCCAGCAACCAGTTCGAAGCGGGCGGTTTCATCCGCACTCGCGAAGAGTTCGAATGGCCGAACATCCAGTACCACTTCCTGCCGGTGGCGATTAACTACAACGGCAGCAACGGCGTACAGGAACACGGCTTCCAGGCACACATGGGATCCATGCGTTCGCCAAGCCGCGGCCGGATCCAGCTCAAGTCGAAGAACCCACGCGACTACCCGAGCATCCTGTTCAACTACATGGCCACCGAGCAGGACTGGCAGGAATTCCGCGACGGCATCCGCCTGACCCGGGAAATCATGCAACAGCCGGCACTGGACGCCTTCCGCGGCCGCGAAATCAGCCCGGGCATCGAAGTGCAGACCGACGAGCAACTGGATAAATTCATCCGCGAGCACGCCGAAACCGCGTTCCACCCATCCTGCTCGTGCAAGATGGGCACCGACGAAATGGCCGTGGTCGATGGCCAGGGTCGCGTGCATGGCATGCAGGGTCTGCGAGTGGTCGATGCCTCGATCATGCCGATCATCACCACCGGCAACCTGAACGCGCCGACGATCATGATGGCCGAGAAAATCGCCGACAAGATCCGTGGCCGTCAGCCTCTGCCACGCAGCAAGGCGGCCTACTACGTGGCGGGCGATGCCCCGGTACGTGGCAAGCCGGTACGTGAAGTGAGCGCTACCGCGCAGTAACGTCGAACGGCGCCGATCGCAACGATCGGCGCCGTTTTGCTGTATCCGGCCTGTAGCCGCTGCCGCAGGCTGCGATCGGCGGCGCAGCCGACGTAAACCAGCCACCCCGATTCACCAGGCAAGAACCCGATTGCCGAATCACAGACCTTAGCAACGACTACAGTTCTCCAACATTTCCCTGCGCCTCCCCGCTTGATACCGCCCACCGCACCGGCCTAATCTAGGCGCTCGCAGCATTCCCCAGCACCTTTTCCGACCTGGCTTCAAAGCCCTTCGGGCTTTATCGCGAGCAATCGAGCGTCGACCGGCTGCTCCTACAGAAAAACCCTGGCCCGACGCTCGCTTGCTCTCGATAAGGCCTGCAACAGCCGGACTGTTCACATGGAGGTTCCTCACATGTTCGATTTCCACCCCCAGCTCAAGCAGCGCTTCGCTGCCTTGCGCACGGGCGCCGAATTCTTTTCCCTGCGTTACGTGCGCGAATCCGGCCAGTACCTGTCGGTGCGCAAGAACGTCGCGGAGCCGCCGAGCCTGAGCCGCGACGAAGGTGCGATGCTCACCGTGCGGGTCAATGGCGTCGAGGCCTACGCCGCCACCAACGACCTGTCGCAAAACGGTCTGCAGGCCGCCCTGCAACGGGCCGAGCAACAGGCCCGGCTGATCGCCGCCCACGCCCTGCTCGACCTGCGCGAACAGGCGGTGTCCAGCGACCGCGCCGATTACTTCTCGCCTAACCTCGAGCAGCCCTTCCCGTCCCTGAGCGACTGCTACCAGCTGCTCGGCGACGAGTCCGCGGCCGTGCCCAAGGACGAGCGCCTGGTGAACTGGCAGGTCAGCCTCGGCCTCACCCACGTCGAGCAGATCTACCTCAACAGCGCCGGCGCCGAACTGCGTCAGGCCCAGCGTTTCGTCTACCCGGGCATGGACGTCACCGCCTACGACGGCAATGACAGCCAGACCCGCAGCCTGGGCCGCGAGAACTTCGGCCAGCAGGGCGGCGCCGACGTGATCAGCCGCTGCGGCCTGATCGGTGCCGGCGCCCAGGTCGCCGACCAGGCGCTGCAACTGCTGCTGGCGCCCAATACGCCGCAAGGCCCACGCGACCTGTTGCTGATGCCGGACCAGATGATGCTGCAGATCCACGAGTCCATCGGCCACCCGCTGGAGCTGGACCGCATCCTCGGCGACGAGCGCAATTACGCCGGCACCAGCTTCGTGAAAAGCAGCGATTTCGGCAGCCTGCAATATGGCTCCAGCCTGCTCAACGTGACCTTCGACCCGGACATTCCCGAGCAGTTGGCCAGCTACGGCCATGACGACGACGGCACGGCCGCCAGCAAGCAGTTCCTGATCAAGCAGGGCCTGCTGTTGCGCCCACTGGGCGGCGCGCTCTCGCAATTTCGCGCCGGCCTCGACGGTGTCGCCAACAGCCGCGCCTGCAGCTGGAACCGCCCGCCCATCGACCGCATGGCCAACCTCAATATCGAGCCCGGCGACCAGCCGCTGGCGCAGCTGATCGGCGGCATCGAGAACGGCATCCTGATGTCCACCAACCGTTCCTGGTCCATCGACGATGCGCGCAACAAGTTCCAGTTCGGCTGTGAATGGGGCCAGTTGATCGAGAACGGCGAACTCAAGGGCGTGGTGAAAAACCCCAACTACCGGGCGATTTCCGCGCAGTTCTGGAAGAGCCTCAGCGCCGTCGGCGACGCCAGCACCTTCAAGGTCCTGGGCACGCCGAACTGCGGCAAGGGCGAACCGAACCAGGTGATCCGCGTCGGCCATGCCTCGCCGGCCTGTGTTTTCAGCAATGTCGATGTATTTGGAGGAGACGCCTGATGAGTACGTCCCTGAATCAGGCCGAGCAGTTCAAGGCCCTGGTGGACTGGCTGCGCGACGCCGTGCGCGAGCCTGAGCAGTTCACCCTGAGCTACGCCGCCGAGTCTTCGCAGTTCATCCGCTTCAACCACGCCAAGGTGCGCCAGGCCGGGCAAGTGCAGCAGGCCAGCCTCGGCTTCAAGCTGATCGACGACGGGCGCCATGCCGACCTCAGCATCACCCTCGCCGGCGACCCGCAGGTCGACATCCAGCGCCTGGCCGAAGGCCTGCAACAGTTGCGCGAGACCTTGCCGCTGCTGCCTCAGGACCCGTACCTGCTGCTCAACCACGACGCCTGGAACACCCACAATGTGCAGGAGCACCCGCTGCCCAGCAGCGAGCAGGTGGTGGCCGAAATCGGCCAGGCCGCCGCCGGGCTGGACCTGGTGGGGTTCTACGCGGCCGGCCCGATCAGCCGGGGTTTTGCCAGTTCCTCGGGAGCCTTTGGCTGGCATCAGGCCAACAGCTTCAACTTCGACTTCAGCCTGTTCCACGAGAACGGCCAGGCCGTCAAAGCCAGCTACGCCGGGCACGAATGGAGCAGCCAGGGTTTTGCCCAGCGCTTCCAGCAGGCCCGGGAACAGCTGGCGTTTCTCGGCCGACCGCTGCGCACCCTGGCGCCCGGGCAGTATCGCGCCTACCTGGCGCCGGCGGCCCTGGAGGAAATCATGGGCATGCTGAGCTGGGGCGGGTTTTCCGCCCAATCCATCGCCAGTAAGCACAGCCCGCTGCAAAAGCTCTATGCCGGCGATGCCCGCCTGAGCCCCCTGGTGTCGCTGGACGAGCAGGTCACCGGCTCGTTGAGCCCGGCGTTTTCCGATGAAGGCTACCCGCGCAGCGACCTGTCGCTGATCGCCGGCGGCGTCGCCCAAGGGCAGTTGATCAACTCGCGCAGCGCCGCCGAATACAGCCTGGCCACCAACGGCGCCGGCAGCGGCGAATACCCCAGCGCATTGAACATGGCGCCCGGGCAGTTGTCGCAGCAGGACATTCTCCAGCAACTGGGCACCGGCCTGTACATCAGCAACCTGTGGTACCTGAACTACTCGGACCAGCCGGCGGCGCGCCTGACCGGCATGACCCGCTTCGCCACCTTCTGGGTGGAGAACGGCGAGATCCAGGCGCCAGTCAGCACCATGCGTTTCGATGACAGCGTCTACAGCCTGCTGGGTTCGCACCTGGAAGGCCTGACCCAGGAGCGCGAGCTGCTGCTGTCGGCCAGTACCTACAGCCAGCGCCAGACCGCCTCGGCGCAACTGCCGGGCGCACTGGTGAGCCGGCTGACGTTGACCTTGTAACCGCTGTCGCGGGCAAACTTCGCCCCAGCAGGAGAACCATGCCTCTGTAGGAGCGAGGCTTGCCCGCGATGCGGTCGCTGGGGTAACCGGCCGATGCTCGATTGCTCACGATAACGGTTGGTCTTCGGCATCGATGTTGAATGTCACACCGCTATCGCGAGCAAGCTTCGCTCCTACAGGGGGCGTGCTCACAACAAGAAAGAGGTCCCATGCCCAACCGTGCCGAGCTTGACGCCAACACCGCCCGCTGGCTGCCCTGGGTGGTGGCCATCGCCTTCTTCATGCAATCCCTCGACGGGACCATCCTCAACACCGCCCTGCCGGCCATGGCCCGCGACCTGGCGGAAGACCCATTGCGCATGCAGGGCGTAGTCATCGCCTACATGCTCACCGTGGCGCTGCTGATCCCGGCCTCCGGCTGGATCGCCGACCGCTTCGGCACCCGCAAGATTTTCTTCGGCGCCATCCTGTTGTTCAGCATCGGCTCGCTGCTCTGTGCCCTGTCCAACTCCCTTAGCCTGCTGGTCGGCGCCCGGGTGATCCAGGGCCTGGGCGGTGCCCTGATGCTGCCCGTCGGCCGATTGGTGGTGCTGCGCGCCTACCCGCGTTCGGAACTGGTGCGGATCATGGGCTTCATCACCATTCCCGGGCTGCTTGGCCCGCTGATCGGCCCGACCATGGGCGGCTGGATGGTGCAGTACCTGACCTGGCACTGGATCTTCCTGATCAACCTACCGGTGGGCGTGATCGGCTGTTATGCCGTCTGGAAGTTCATTCCCGACCTGCGCGGCAGCGAACGCACGCGTTTCGACGGCCTGGGCTTTTTGCTGTTCGGCGCGGCGATGGTGCTGATCACCATCGCCATGGAAGGCCTGGGCGAACTGCACCTGCCGCACCTGCGGGTGATGTTGCTGCTGTTCGGCGGCCTGGCCTGCCTCGCGGCGTACTGGCTGCGGGCCGGGCACGTCGACAATCCGCTGTTCGCGCCTTCGCTGTTCAAGGTGCGGACCTTCGCCGTGGGCATCCTCGGCAACCTGTTCGCCCGCCTCGGCAGCGGTGCCCTGCCGTTCCTGGTGCCGCTGCTGCTGCAAGTGGCCCTCGGTTATTCACCGTCCCAGGCCGGGATGAGCATGCTGCCGCTGGCCGCCGCGGCGATGCTGGCCAAGTCCATCGCCCGTCCGCTGATCGAACACCTGGGCTACCGCATCGTCCTCACCGGCAACACCCTGGCGCTGGGGATCATGCTCGCCAGCATGGGCCTGGTCACGGAACAGACGCCCTACCCGCTGCTGCTGGGCATGCTGGCGGTGCTGGGGGCGATCAACTCGCTGCAGTTCACGGCGATGAACACCGTGACCCTGATCGACCTCGACGACGCCTCCGCCAGCAGCGGCAACAGCCTGCTGTCGGTGGTGGCGCAACTGTCCCTGAGCCTGGGGGTGGCCTGCGCCGGCGCGCTGCTCGGCGGCTTCACCGCCGAAGTCGGCAACGATGGCGTGAACACCGTGCTCGGCGCCTTCCAGCTGACCTTCCTCACGGTGGGGATCATGGCGATGCTGGCGGCGGCGATCTTCCTGCAGCTGTCGCCCAAGGACGGCCGGCGGGCGAAGAAGGTCCAGGAGCATATCGAGCACTGATCTCCCTCTTCGGTAGGAGCAGCCGGTCGACGTTCGATTGCTCGCGATGAGCGTCAAGGCAACGCGCTAGGTCAGGTACCTCGCGCTACCCTGGAGTTTTTTTCGCGAGCAAGCTCGCTCCTACAGGATTCGTGGGACCTGTGGGAGTTCTGGCTACTTTTCGTCCAGAAATTGCAGGTAAAGGGAGCGGGACTGATACACTGCGCGACATTTTGTTTTGCAGGCCCGTCCCGTGACCACCATTGCCACCGCTTTTAATACTTTGCCGCTGTCCGCCGCCATGCTGGCTAACCTCGACTCACTCGGTTATGCCCAGATGACGCCGGTCCAGGCGCAAAGCTTGCCGGTGATCCTCAAGGGGATGGACCTGATCGCCCAGGCCAAGACCGGCAGCGGCAAGACCGCCGCGTTCGGCATCGGCCTGCTGAACCCGATCAATCCGCGCTACTTCGGTTGCCAGGCCCTGGTGATCTGCCCGACCCGCGAGCTGGCCGACCAGGTGGCCAAGGAAATCCGTCGCCTGGCCCGCGCCGAAGACAACATCAAGGTCCTGACCCTTTGCGGCGGCGTGTCCTTCGGCCCGCAGATCGCCTCGCTGGAGCACGGCGCGCACATCATCGTCGGCACCCCGGGCCGCCTGTCCCAGCACCTGCGCAAGGGTTCGCTGAAACTCGACGGTCTCAACACCCTGGTCCTCGACGAAGCCGACCGCATGCTGGACATGGGCTTCTACGACCCGATCGAAGAAATCATCGCCTACACCCCCGAGCGCCGGCAGACCCTGCTGTTCTCCGCCACTTACCCGGTGGGCATCAAGCAGCTGGCCTCGAAGTTCATGCGCGACCCGCAGCAGGTGAAGGCCGAAGCCCTGCACGCCGACAGCCAGATCGAGCAGCGCTTCTACGAGATCTCGCCGGAAGAGCGCATCGACGCGGTGGTCAAGGTGCTGAACCACTTCCGCCCGCAATCCTGCGTGGCCTTCTGCTTCACCAAGCAGCAGGTCCAGGAAACCGTCGACCACCTGACCGCCAAGGGCATGTCCGCGGTGGGCCTGCACGGCGACCTGGAACAGCGCGACCGCGACCAGGTATTGGCGATGTTCGCCAACCGCAGCACCTCGGTGCTGGTGGCCACCGATGTGGCCGCCCGCGGCCTGGACATCGATGCCCTGGACATGGTGATCAACGTCGAGCTGGCGCGGGATTCGGAGATTCACATCCACCGCGTCGGCCGCACCGGCCGCGCCGGTGAGAAGGGCCTGGCGGTCAGCCTGGTGGCGCCGTCCGAAGCGCACCGCGCCCAGGCCATCGAGCAGTTGCAGAAGTCACCCTTGAACTGGGAACAGATCGACAGCCTGAAATCCCAGGGCGGCGGCCCGCTGCTGCCGGCCATGAGCACCCTGTGCATCGGCGCCGGGCGCAAGGACAAAGTGCGCCCGGGCGATATCCTCGGCGCCCTGACCGGTGAAGCCGGCATCCCCGGCACCCAGGTCGGCAAGATCGCGATTTTCGACTTCCAGGCCTATGTCGCCGTGGACCGCGGCATCGCCAAGCAGGCCCTGCAACGCCTGAACAGCGGCAAGATCAAGGGCCGCTCGCTGCGCGTGCGCATCCTGTAAAACCACCGCTTAACCTGTAGCCGCTGCCGCAGGCTGCGATCGCCCCGAAGGGGCGCGGGATCTTGAGATCGCTGAAGGCCTTCGGCCTTATCGCAGCCTGCGGCAGCGGCTACAGGATCGTTCGCCCCTATTGAGGACACCGTTTTGCGCTCTACCGAAGTCGTGATCATTGGCGCTGGCGCCGCAGGGTTGATGTGCGCGCTGACCGCGGCCGGTCGTGGCCGCCAGGTGATGCTGCTGGACCATGCCAACAAGGCCGGCAAGAAGATCCTCATGTCCGGCGGTGGGCGCTGCAACTTCACCAACATGTACACCGAGCCCGGCAACTTCCTCTCGCAGAACCCGCACTTCTGCAAGTCGGCCCTGGCCCGCTACACCCAGTGGGATTTCATCGGCCTGGTGGCCAAGCACGGCGTGCCGTACCACGAGAAAAAGCTCGGCCAGCTGTTCTGCGACAACAAGTCCAGCGACATCCTCGGCATGCTGCTCGACGAGTGCGACCAGGTCGGCGTGCAGCTGCACCTGGACACCTCGATCCAGCAGATCGAGAAGCTCGACGCCGGCTACCTGCTGGAAACCACCCTCGGCCAGCTCCAGTGCGAATCCCTGGTGATCGCCACCGGCGGCCTGTCGATTCCGACCCTGGGCGCCACCGGCTTCGGTTATCAGGTCGCCAAGCAGTTCGGCCACGAGCTGCTGCCGACCCGCGCGGGCCTGGTGCCGTTCACCATCACCGACCAGCTCAAGGAGCTGTGCGGCGAGCTGTCCGGCACCTCGGTGGACTGCCTGGTGAGCTGCAACGACATGAGTTTCCGCGAGAACATCCTGTTCACCCACCGCGGCCTGAGCGGCCCGGCGATCCTGCAGATTTCCTCGTACTGGCAACCCGGCGACACGCTGGAGATCAACCTGCTGCCGGACCACGACGTACCGGGCTGGCTGCAACAGCAGCAGGCCGAGCGTCCCAACAGCGAGCTCAAGACCCTGCTCGGCGAGATCTTCACCAAGAAGATGGCCGGCCTGCTGGCCGACAGCTGGTTCGTCTCCAAGCCGATGAAGCAGTACACCCACGCCGAGCTGGCGGACATCGCCAGCAAGCTGGCGAGCTGGCAACTGGTGCCCGCCGGCACCGAGGGTTATCGCACCGCCGAGGTGACCCTGGGCGGCGTCGACACCCGCGAGGTGTCGTCCAAGACCATGGAATCGCTGAAGAGCCCGGGGCTGTATTTCATCGGCGAGGTGCTGGACGTCACCGGCCACCTGGGCGGCTTCAACTTCCAGTGGGCCTGGGCCTCGGGTTACGCGGCCGCGCAGTACGTCTGATCCGCTTCCTGGCGCTCACCCGATCCCTGTAGCCGCTGCCGCAGGCTGCGATAGGTCCGCAGGACCTCGGAGGACGCCAGATCGCTGCGCCCCTTCGGGTCGATCGCAGCCTTCGGCAGCGGCTACAGGTACCGATGAACATCAGCAGGAACAGAATTTGCTGGCGGATGTGACGACCCCATTGCGCGGGC